>NZ_CP177043.1:0-4059395 GCF_046619465.1 Plantibacter sp. MPB07 | reverse complement strand
CGGTGTCCGCCGAGTAGCGGCGCTCCCTCCCCCTCGACGTCGGTCGTCGCCTCCGGGCGACGACCGACGTCGTATTCGTGGGCTCGTTCACGGCCGGTTCCGAGGGGGGCATCACCGACGTTCTCCACGCCGGTTCTCCGACGCCGATGACGGGCGCACAGCTCCGCCCTGCGTGCGTGGAATCGTCGTCGGCGTTCCTCTCTTATAGGCCACCCTCCTGCAGCCGAGCGCGAGCGGACGGGCGCCCTGCAACTGCCATCCACGGTTCGGGGGTCATCAGCTCCGACTCCACCAGATCCGGCTTGCGAAGCGGGTTTCGGTTCGGGCAAGGTATTGCACACTCGCGATGCACGGACCCCCCGATCGGGGGAGGATCCCGCCGAACCGAAGCAGCTGTCCGACGGAGGATTCACATGGGTGGATGGAGTGGTGCCAGGCGCACCGGTGCTGACGGCGGAACCGGGGCGTCGCTCGCGACACCGTCATCCTCACGGATCAGGGCGGCTGTCCTGACCGGAGGGCTCCTGGCCCTCGTCGGGACGACGATCGTGGCCGGGCCGGCCGACGCCGCGACGAACGGGTCACTCGCCCTGCGGACCGGCTACTCGACCGCGGTCACCGTGTCGGAGGCTGTGCTCGGCAATGTGACGGCGTCCGCGTCCTTCACCGTGCCGGAGCAGCGCTCCACCTACCTCGCGGTGCAGATGCGTTCGACCGATCCGGGATCGGGATATCGAGCCAAGGTCCGCATCCAGGATGCCGGAGAGGTCTCGGTCGGTATCGTCCGCGTCGTCGGCGGCGTCGAGACCACGCTGGCGAGTGGTTCGACGAGCCTCGCGGTGTCGACCGGTCAGCAGCTCCGGATCGAGGGCGTCGTCGCCGGCACCAACCCGGTGCGGATCGCCGTTCGAGCGTGGGCCGACGGTGCCGCGAAGCCCGGGTGGCAGCAGTCGATCGCCGATGCGAGCTCCCGACGGATCTCGACCCCCGGCGTCGTCCGCCTCTGGGGATACCTGTCCGCGTCGGCGGCGCTCAGCGCGACCGTCCCGTTCTCGAACGCCTCGACCTCGACGGTCGTGCGGCCGCCCGCCCCGACCCTCACGACCCCGCCGGACGACGACCCCGCGCCCGGCCAGCCGTCACCGGCTCCGAGCGCATCGCCCAGTCCAGCCCCATCCGCGTCACCCTCTCCCGCTCCGTCGGCCGTCCCCTCCCCGGATCCGTCCCCGTCACCCGCTCCGCCGACCGGAGGTCAGCCGAGTTCCCCGCCGAAAGCCCCGGTGAAGCCCTCGGCGAGCACGACGGGTGTCCCGGCCGGGACGAAGCTCACCCGATACGACGGCGACCTCACGATCACGACACCGGGCACCGTCATCTCGGGCCTCGACATCCACGGCTTCGTCACGGTGAAGGCACCGGACGTCACGATCAAGAACTCGATCGTCCGCGGCGGCAAGGCACGGGGGTACGCCCTCGGACTCATCACGAACTACGGGTACGACAACCTCCTCATCGAACAGGTCGACGTGATCGCCGAATTCCCGTCGGTCTACTTCGACGGCATCAAGGGCTGGGACTTCACCGCCCGCGGCGTGCACGTCGTCGGCAACGTCGACTCGATCAAGATCCACGGTGACAACGTCCTGGTCGAGAAGTCCCTCCTCGAGGACACCGTGTTCTACGCGAACGACCCCGCGCAGGGCGGCGGGGCGACCCACAACGACAACATCCAGATCCTGCGCGGCAAGAACCTCCGGATCATCGGGAACACCATCCGCGGCGCGACGAACTTCGCCATCCTCGGCGGTGCGGAGCAGGACGATGTGACGCTCACCGTCGACGGGAACTGGATCGACGGAGGCCATTGCTCCGTGAAGCTCCAGACCCGCAAAGGGTGGAGCCAGACGGCCACGGTCACGAACAACAAGTTCGGACCCAACCGGGTGGTCTCCTCGTGCCCCTTCACCGCGTACCCGGCGGTCAGCCTGACGCAGAGCGGCAATGTGATGGAGCTCACGGGGACGGTCGTCAGCGCACTGCTGCTGGTGTCCTGACCGGGAGACATCCGGGTCGGCGACCGGTCCGGGTCAGTGGGACGCCCGCGCGTACTCGCTGTACACACCGCCGAACGCGCCTGCGATCATCCCCGCTCCGCGTCGGGCGGTGCGGCGTCCTCGCGCATCGTGCCGCATCGAACCGCGCACCCGTCCGAGCAGACTCTGCGCGGAACCGCCCACCAGCCGCACCGCACCCTTGGACAGGAGCCCTGCGCGGATCCGCAGGCGGCCGAGGCGAGACGGTTCGAGCGCCAGGGACGTCCTGCTCCAGGAGTTGCCGCTCCGGTAGGCGCGCTGCAGGACCCATGCCCTCGTGATCCGGCTCACCGGCACCTCGTCGGTCACCTCGGCCTCGTCGCACCAGAGCATCCGTCCTCCCTGCGCCACGATCGCCCGGGAGAAGAGCGTGTCCGAGCCACCCGACAGACCGAAGCGGTGGTCGAACACGATCCCGTGCCCACGGAGCCATCGGAGGTCCAGGAGGAGGTTGTTCGTCGCAGCCACCGTGATCTCGGTCCCGGTGGCGAGGCGCCGCCGGTCGAAGAACCGACCGGCCTCGACCCACGGCTCCGGCTCACGCTCGAAGACGGACACGACCGACCCCACCACGGCCACGACGGACGGATCGGCCTGACGGTAGACCTCGACGAGCTGCGCCAGCCACCGTGCCGACGGCACCTCGTCGTCGTCGATGAACACGAGCAGGTCTTGGTCGCCCGACGCGGCGAGGGCACGGTTGCGTCCTGCGACGATCCCCGGGACCGCCTCGTGCACGTAGACGCCCTCATCGCCGAGTGCCGCGACGACCGCTTCACGCGCGCCGGCCTCCGGGTCGTTGTCGACGACGAGGATCCGCACGCTCGCATCGACCATGCGGCCCTGCTCGACGAGCTTGGGGATCAGGTCGACGATCTGGGAGACACGCTTGTAGGTGAGCACCGCGATCGTCAGGGTGGTGAATGGTGGGGTGCTCATACGGCATCCTCTCCTGGAGTGGTCGGCTTGGGCGCGCGACGGGACCCGATGGTCTCTCGGGCTCGCTGGACGAACCGTCGCGCGGTGCGGCGGTGGAAGAGCAGGAAGACCCCGACGCAGCTGAGGACGAAGGCGAGACCGCCGACGACGAGGTGGAGCAGGTCGGGGAGCCCGAGCAACCCGATGCCGAGGTAGACCGCCGCGCCCCAGATGCTCGCGTGGACGGCCGGCAGCATGACGCCGAGCTGGGCGCGGATGCGGACACCCGTCAGCCGGCGCTGGATCGCGAGGAGCACGGGCGCGAGGACGAATCCGGCGATCGTGTACCCGGCTGCGACGCCGACGACGCCGAACTGCAGACCGATGACGATCCCGCCGACCTGGAGCGCCGTGGCGAACAGCTCGTATCTGAGGTTCAACGAGGCGAACCCGAGGGCCTTCATGAGTGACGGGGTGATGTAGAACACCGTTTCGCGGGCGCCGCCCAGCGCCAGGATCGAGATGAGCACCGCGGCGGCGGCCCATTCAGGGCCGAGGACGGCCATCACGAGTTGGGGAGCCGCCGCGGAGATGAGCACCATGATCGGGATGACGGTGGTCGCCAGCATCTCCGTCGCGTCGGTGAGCTGCCTGGCGATCCGGACCCGGTCGCCGGCGTTCCTGGAGAACACGGGGAAGAGCACCCGGTTGACCGTCTGCCCGATGAGCTGCACCGGGATGGACAGGACGCGGTAGGCCATCCCGTAGAACGCGAGTGAGGTGACGCCGAGGAAGCGTCCCACCAGGATGTTGTCGATGTTCCGCGAGAAGTACGCGATGCAGTTCGTCGCGAACACCTTGATGCTGTAACTCAACAGCATGCCCATGCTGCGGAACGCGAGGTTCGGAACCGGCCCGCGGAAGGCGATCAGGAGCACGACCGCGACGAGCGCATCGGTCACGAGGGTCTGGTAGACGGTGGCGAAGAAGTCGGCGCCGAGCAGTGCCGATGCGATACCGGCGATCGCGCCGATGACCGCGCCGACGACGTCGGCGACGGCGATGTGCTTGAACTGCAGCGTGCGGGACAGCATCGCACGAGGCACGACGGCGAGCGCCTTGAGCGGCAGGAGGACGCCCAGGATCCGCAGCACCTCCGCCAGCGCGTCGACGCGGAAGAAGTCCGCGATGACGGGGGCGAGGAACCACGTGAGGACGGCGAGGAGGACGGCGAGGAGGATGTTGAGGGTGGCGACCGCACCGGGTGCTCGTCGTTCCAGGGAGGGCCGCTGGATGAGCGCCGAGGAGAGGCCCTGGTCGAGCATCAACGTGGTCAGGGTGACGTAGATCGTCGCGGCGCTCACGACCCCGTAGCTCGACGGGCCGAGGATGCGTGCGATCACCAGTGCGCTGGCGACCTGCGCGAGCTGCCGCAGGATGACGGCGGTGCCCGACCACTTCACGCCCTGCGCCGTCGTCTGGGGCGGTTTCCTGAGCCCGTCGTCAGCCGGGTCGGTCGCCGTCACGACGCAGCCTCGACCCCACGGCTCCGACGCCCCTGGAGCGCCCGGGACACGGCGGTGCGCAGGTGTTCGCGGTAGGAGGCGGTGCTGTGACGCTCGGTGGCGACCAGGGCGTCACGTTCTGCGGCCTCCCGCACGTCCGACCAACCCGTCGCGATGGACTCGATGGCGCTCGCGATGGCGGACGCGTCACCGGGGGCGACGAAACGCGCGGATTCGTAGCCGGCGGCTGCCTCCCGCAGACCGGAGGTGTCGCTGACGACGACCGGGCGCGCCGCGAGCATCGCTTCGACTGCGGTGTTGCCGAAGGGCTCGTCGACGCGAGAGGAGACGACCATGACGTCGGCGGCACTGATCATCGGGTAGGCGTCGTCGACGAACCCCTCGAAGGCGACACGCTCCTCGAGCCCGAGTGCACCGACCCGCTCGCGGAGCGCCTCCTCGAACCACTCGTACCCGGGGTAGACCGCGCCGACGAGGCTGAGCGACGCCGGCAGGGTCTCCGGGAGCTGTGCGATGGCCTCGACGACCACGTCAGGCCCTTTGCGCGCCGACAGGCGGCCCACGTACACGACGCGGATGCCACCCTCGAGGGTGGGACGGGGGGCGTGGACGGTCCTGGGAGCGGTGACCCCGTTCAACACGATCTCGGATCGTGCGGCCAGTGCTGGGAACATCCGCTCCACGGTCCGCTGCGAGAAGCCACTGTTGTAGACGATGCGGTGGGCGAGATGGAGGGGGGCGGACAATGCGAACCGCGCCAGACGTCCCGCGCTGTCCTCCGCCTCGTGCACGTGCACCACGAGCGGGATGCGGGAGAGCCTCGCGATCACGTTGGCGATGGGGATGGTGACGGTGCTCACATAGACGACGGACGGTCGCACCCGACGGACGAGGCGCCGTCCGCGGAACACCCACACGATCGAGCGGCCGGCGAGTCGGACGAGCCCGACCGGTGACAGCATCGACTTGCGGAGCACGGGGAGGTCCGTGACCTCGACCTCCGCACCGATCCGACGCAGTTCGTCCACCAGTGGGCCGTCGGACGCGAGGACGACCGTGACCGGCACGTCCCGCTCCGTATAGGCGGCGACGCTCTCGAGCAGCACCCGGTCGGAGCCGTAGAGCTCCGCGCTCGGGTGCATGACCATGACTCTCATCGAGCCGACCCCATCTCGTCGCAGCGTGTTGCGAGCGGGCACCCAGGCCCAGGTCACGCTTCGGGTGCGAACGGGGCGGCGGAGACAAACGGGTACACGCTGGAATCAGCGTACCGGACTGCGGACGTCCCGCACCGCTCACGGCGTTCGGTCCTCGGAGAACGCCGTAAGATGCGATGCAGGCCCGACCACCCAGGAGACCACCCGTGACTTTGCTCGGATACGTACGCGCCATCGTGACCGGGTGGTGGATCGTCGCCATCGCGCTCATCGCGGGCCTCGGCCTCGCAATGGTCTACAACTCGATCAGCACCCCGGTCTACGCGAGCAGCGTCAAGTTCTTCGTGTCCACCCAGACCGACGTGGGCGGTTCGGCGCTTGCCGCGGACGAGTTCGCGCAGCGTCGCATCAACTCCTACGTACAGCTGCTCACGAGCGAGTCGATGGCTCGTCAGATCATCGAGTCGAGCGGGGTCGACCTCACGGTCGCCGAGGTCTCCTCACGGATCAACGCCTACTCCGACCCGGAGACCGTCCTGCTGGGCGTGGAGGTGCAGGACACCGACAAGGACCGGTCCTTCGCGCTCGCGCGCGCCGTCGCCGACCAGTTCGGTCAACTCGTCTCCACGCTCGACAACCGCGGTGATGCCGAGCTTGCGAACGTCAAGTTGAACGTGGTCTCCGGTCCGACGCTCAACGAGGACGCGATCTCACCGAAGAAGCCCCTGAACCTCGCGCTCGGTGCCATCGTCGGACTCGCTCTCGGAGCCACGATCGCCATCGTCCGCAAGACGAGCCGCCGGGCGATCGGGACCGCCACCGAGCTCGAGGACGCCCTCGAACTGCCCGTGCTCGCGAGCATCCCGCGGGTCCGCACCCGCGGACTCCTCGCCCGGCGGGCGGCGGGCGGCCATGATCCCGCCGGCCAGCTCGACCGGCCGGTCGAGCGTCTCGTCGCGGGTCTCGGCCTGGACGTGGCGAAGCCACGGCAGCAGGTGATCCAAGTCTCCAGCGCCCATGCGGGCGACGGGCGGTCGCTCGTCGCAGGCTCCCTCGGGCTGTCCCTGACCCGGTTCCACTCGACCGTGGTGATCGTCGACGCCGATCTCGCCCATCCGGCGCTAAGCGCGGCCTTCGGCCTCACCGAGTCACCGGGCCTCGGCGAGTACCTCGCCGGAGAGGCGGAGGTGTCCGACATCATCGCTGAGACCTCCACCCCGGGCCTGCTCGTCATCCCGGCGGGCCGTGCGCACCTCGACGCCGCGCAGGGGTTCGCCTCGACCCGGTTCGCGCAGCTGGTCGAGCACATCAGGGCGAACTGCGACCTGGCCGTCATCGACACCGCTCCCCTGTTGCCCCGCATCGACGCCTCGCTCATCGGTCGGCTCTCGGACGGCGCGGTCCTCGTGGTCGGTCGCGACCGGGCGACCAAGCCGCAGCTCCTGAGCGGCATGGAGGCGCTCGCGCCGGCCGGCACCCTGGTCCTCGGTTCCGTGCTCAACTCGTCTCCACGTCCGTCCAGGCGCCACGGGGGCGCCCATGCGCGTCGGATGGACGAGCAGCTGCGTTCCCTCATCGGTCAGCGCGGCGGAGACGAGCGACCGAAGACGACGGCCCGGACCGCTCGCGCCGAACCGTAAGCCGCGCTCCGCCCATGACCCAACTCATCCTCTGGATCCTGGTCTGCCTGGCGGTGGCGCTCGTCCTGCGCGACCGCCCGATGGCGAGCGTCGCCATGGCGGTCTCACTCTGGTTCCTCGTCCCGACCGTCGGCGGATACGTGCTGACCGGCCAGGCGAGCGGAGGGCTGGCGTTCCATCCGGCCACCTGGCTGGTCATCGCCACCGTCGCGATGCAGGTGATCCACAACGGACCGCGGCTCGCCGAGGTGGTCGCCGAGCACGTCGTGGTGTTCCTCGCGCTCGGGCTCGTCGTGTCGGTCGCGTTCGTCACGACCCGGTTCAGCAGCTACGGCGGCGGCATGAATCTGCTGGTCGACCAGATCCTCGTGCCCGTATTGCTTCTGCTCCTCATCCTCGAGGGTGCCGACCGCCGGTGGCTGTTGCGCCTCCGCGATCTGATCATCCTCCTCACCACCGTCGCCGTCGCCGTCGCGATCGCGCAGTGGATCGTGAAGGAGCCGATCGTCTACGCGGCAGGCTTCGAATCCCAGTACTGGTTCAACCCCGTCCACGACCGGTGGATGGGCACGCTGGACCAACCGCTCGCGCTGTCCCTCGCCGTCTGCGTCGTGACCCCGCTCCTCGCCGGTGTGCGCCACTGGTGGCTCCGGCTGCCGCTGCTGGCCGTGATGTTCGTCGGCGTCCTCGTGTCGCAGTCGCGCCTCGGGCTCATCGTCATGATCGTCGGCGCCCTGTACGTGGTCGGGATGTCGACGAAGAGTGCCGCCGCACGACTCGTCGGCATGGTGCTCGCCTCCGTCGCGATCGTCGCGACCGCCCTCTCACCCCTCGCGGCCGGCGTCCTCGATCGTGTCCAGGACGACACGGGGTCCACCCGCGCCCGGCTCCTCGCCCTCGACTTCTTCGCCCGGGAATGGCCGGACTTCCTGCTGACGGGGCAGGGGATCTCCTCCAGCTACCGGATCGGGTCGGCGGCCGGCCTCGGCACCAGCCTCGAGAGTGCCGTGCTCATGTACTCGATCGACATCGGGATCGTGTTCGCGCTGCTGTACTTCGGGACGATGGTCGCACTGCTCGTGACCGCTCGACGATGGGTCTCGATGCCCGGGGTCATGCTGGCCGGTGCGATCGCGGTCATCATCCCCCAGACGTACAGCTCACTCGCCACCCGCTCCGTCGCCGGCATCGTGCTCTGGGCGGTGATCGGCATCGCCGTCGCGGATGCGACGATCGGCCGCCGGACGGCTCTCGCGCTCAGGCCACCCAGGGTCGTCGTCGCCCGACACGCCTCCCGGCGGTCCGCTCAGGTGCCGGTCCGCCTCGCTCCGCGATCGATGCCGGTGAGGACGGCTCGGTCCTCCGGTCCGTAGACCCGGTCGATGGCGTCGTCGTTCCCGGTTCCCGCCACATTGTCCGCACGCAGGCTGATCACCTGGGTTCCTGGGACGGTGAGGAAGTGCACGGCCTTGTCGCGGACCTGGGCGACCGGCACGCCGGCACGCAGGGCGATCGCGTGCAGCCAGATGTCGTCGGCCTTGGGGGTCACGGTCTCGAAGGCACGCCCGGCTCCGTGGAGCGCGTCGAGCATACGTGGCGGGTACAGGACACCCGAGACGCCGAGGGCGAAGTTCGCCGGGGACGGTGCGGTGTCGGATGCCGACGGCCACGAGCCGTAGGGCGCGAAGCGTCCGTCGTCGTCCAGTCGCACCACCCGTGCCCAGTAGCAGTGGATCGTGTCGGGGCGCGTTCGACCCGCCTCGAGCAGGTCTGCGAGCCATCGACGGGGGTAGATGATGTCGTCGTCGGCCGTCACGAGCGGTACCGACCGATCCGGCGTCGATTCGACGTACGGCCAGTATTTCGTGTGGGGGCCGAGGTTGTCGGCGAGACGCACCTCGAGCCCACGCCGCTGCAGACGTCGAAGCTGCGGCGTGGACCGTTCCAGAGCGTCAGCGTCATCGAGCCAGAGGATGATCCGGCGAGGGCGGACCACGCCGCGTCCGATCGACTCGATGGTGGTGTGAACAGCGTCGATCCGCACGCCGTAGCTCGTCAGCGAGACGACGGCATCGCCGTCTCCGAGCAGCGAGGACCGACGCGTGGCTTCGAGCGCGCCGAGGGTGATCGTGTCGAGGCGCGCGACGAGGTGCTTGAGACGCTTGCGAGCGCGGCGCAGCGCGCCGCCACCCTTCGGTGACGACGCGTGGCCGGTGGAGACGGCGCTCATCGGGCCGCGCTCACTGGACGGGCCGAGCGACGAGGCTGTCGAACGACACGGACACCGGGAAGTTGGTCGAGCTGCCACTCAGGTACGCGACGAGCGCGACGGTCCCGGCGCCCTGCAACTCGGCCGATGCGTCGGTCGCGGTCGTCTGCCAGGCGGCCGGCTCGGTGGAGGCCGCAGCCCAGACCTTGGCGCTGATGGTCGACGTCCCGCTCCCCGTCACCTGCACGCGCACGGTGTACTCCGTCGCAGGAGCGAACACCCCGGCCACGGCGACCGTCTTGAGGGTGGTCTCCACACCCGCGACCGTCTTCGTGACGTAGAGGGTCATCGCGCCGTTGGAAGCGACCTTGACCTTCGCCCGGTAGTCGTTCCCCGGGGACACCTGGCGGCCCGCGAGGGAGACGAAGGCGCCTCCACCGTCGGGCAGCTTGTCCAGGGAGAAGTTGACGGTGGCGTCCGTGCTCTGCGCCGAGACACCGGCCAGGTACGCGCTCACTCCGGCGCCGGCCTTCGTGAGCTTGAGCACGCCCTTGCCGGCCGCCACGGACGCGTTGGCCGCTCCCCCGGTGACCGTCCAGGCACCACCCGTGTCGGCGTTGCCGAAGCCGCCGGCCTGGGTCCGCTCGAACGTGTCGGCAGCGAACTTGGCTGCCGGGTCCACCGGCGGGTCGACCGGCGGGGTCACCGGGGCGGTCACGGTCGCGACACTCGTGACGGTGCCTGTGGCACCGACGTTGTCCGTCACCGTGAGCCGCACCGTGTAGGAACCTGCCGCGGCATAGGTGTGCGTCGCGGTGGCACCGGTCGCGGTCCCGCCGTCTCCGAAGTCCCAGGCGTAGGAGGCCAGCGTCCCGTCACTGTCGCTCGACGTGGAGCCGTCGACACTCAGCACGAGGTCCGCAGCCGACTGGGTGAACGCGGCCACCGGGGCGACGTTCGCGACAGGTGGGGTCGTCGGGGCACCGACGGGCACCACCGTCAGACTGTCGAACGCCACGGAGACCGGGAAGTTGGTCGAGCTGGCGCTCAGGTAGGTCATGACCCCGACGGTTCCCGCTGTCTGGAGGACGGCCGTGCTGTCGGTCGTCGTCGTCTGCCAGCTCGTCGGCTCGGCAGTGGCGGTGCGCCACGCCTTCGCGTTGACCGTGGTCGCGTTGGCGCCGTCGACCTGGACACGGATGGTGTACTCCGTGCCGACCGTGTAGGTGCCTGCAAGGGCGACGGTCTTCAGCGTGGTCTCCGCGCCGCCCACCGTTCGGGTGATGTAGAGGGTCATCGCGCCGTTCGACGCCACCTTCACCTTCGCCCGGTAGTCGTTGCCTGCGGACACCTGGCGTCCGGCGAGCGAGACGAATGCCCCGCCGCCGTCAGCCACCTTGTCCAGGCGGAAGACGACGCTGGCGTCGGTCGAGGTCGACGAGACGCCCGAGAGCGACCCGTTCACGCCTGCCCCGCCCTTGGTGAGCTTCAGCACACCCTTGCCGCCGGTGACGGTGGCGTTCGCCGCACCTCCGGTGATCGACCAGGTGCCGCCGCTGTCCGCCGTGCCGAAGCCACCCGTCACCGAGCGCGTGAACGAGTCGTTCGCGAGCGAGGTCGGGGTGACCGGTGCGGTGACGGTCACGCTGCGCGTGGTCGAGTTCGTCGCACCGCCGTTGTCGGTCACCGTCAGCGTGATCGTGTAGGTCCCGGCGGCGGCGTAGCTGTGCGAGGCCGTGGCTCCGGTCGCCGTCCCGCTGTCGCCGAAGTTCCAGGAGTAGGACGCGATGGTGCCGTCGCTGTCGGTCGAGGTGGAGCCGTCGACCGCGACGACGAGGCCGCTCGGCGTCGCCGTGAAGGCGGCCGTCGGAGCGACGTTGGCGGGAGCCGCGACGGTCACGACGGAGGTGCTGCTGCCCGTCAGGCCGTCGTTGTCCGTCACCGTGTGCGTGACTGTGAAGCTTCCGGCGGCGGCGTAGGTGTGCGAGACCGTGGCTCCGGTGCCGGTCTGACCGTCGCCGAAGTTCCAGGCGTGCGACACGATCGTGCCGTCGCCGTCGGTCGAGGTCGAACCGTCGAGGCTCACCGCGAGACCGGCGGCCGACTGCGTGAAGTGCGACGTCGGCGCGACGAGGACCGGCGCGCTGACGACGATGGTCTGAGTGACCTCGCCGATCGCGCCCTGGTCGTCCGTCACCGTGAGCTTGGCCTGGTAGCTGCCCGCGGCCGTGTAGGTGTGCGACGTGGTGGCGCCCGTGCCGGTCGTGCCGTCACCGAAGTTCCAGGCGAAGGACGCGATCGAGCCGTCAGGATCCGTCGACGCCGAAGCGTCGAAGGCGACCGTCAGGTTCTGCGCGGACGGACTGTAGGCGGCGGTCGGAGCGACGTTCGGGAGCTTCGTCGTGACGGAGCCGGTCGTGGTCGCCGTCGCGCCCCGGTTGTCGGTGACGGTGAGGGTCACGGTGTGCGCACCGGCCGTCGTGTAGTCGTGGCTCGGCGTCACGCCGGTCCCCGTCGTCCCGTCGCCGAAGTCCCAGGCGTAGGACGCGATGGTGCCGTCCTGGTCCGCCGAGGCGGAGGCGTCGAACTCCGCGTGCAGGTCGACGGCGGAACCGGTGAACGATGCGGTCGGAGCGACGTTCGGCACCACGCCCGTCCCGAGTTCCCAGTGGTTCTGGACCTGGGCGTTCGTGAGCGGCGTCGGGTAGACGGCGACCTCGTCGAGCGTCCCGGAGAAGAACGGGTCGGTGCCGTTCCACACGTTGTCACCGGCGATCCGCCAGTAGCCCGCGTAGTCCTGCGCACCCGTCTGCGGGTTGGTGCCCTGCAGCGCCCCGTCCACGTAGAGCTTCATCCCGTCGCTCGACTGCTCGGCCACGAGGTGGTGCCAGGCACCGTTGTTGAGGCCGGCGACCGAGGTGATCGTGTTCGTCTGGCCCGTCCAGGTCCCGAAGGTCAACGCACCGTTCGGCTCCATGTAGACGTGGCGGTCGTAGCTGCCGGACGTACCGGTCTGACTGCTCCCGAAGCCGATGAGCTTGCCTCCACGCGTCGTCGTGGTCTTGAACCACAGTTCGAGGGCGTACGAGTTCGGGCTGGAGAACTGGTCGTTGCTCGCGACGCCGGCCTGCTGCCAGCCGCCCTGGTTGATGGGGTCGAACGCGGCGGCCTTGTTGGCCGTCCCGGTGATCGCACCGTCGACGCCCTGGTTCACCCGGCCGGTGTACGTTCCGGCGTGATCGCTCTTCGAGGAGTCGAGCGCCGCAGCGCCCGCCGTCTCGCCGAGTCGCCAGTACAGCGTCGGGTCCAGGTTGTAGACCGAGGCGCCGTAGCTGTCTGCGGGCGCCGCCGGGATCGGCGAGGTCCGTCCGGAAGCGACGAAGTGGTTGATGATCGAGTCCTGGCTGAGCGCGGCGTCGTAGATGGCGACCTCGTCGATGTTGCCGGCCAGGTAGGACGATGACGGCTGGTTGGGCCAACCGCCCAGGTTGTCACCGCCGATCCGCCAGTAGCCGTTGAAGGGCTGACCGGTGGTCGTGTCGGCACGGCTCGCCACGAGGCGGCCGTCGACGTACAGCTTCATCCCGGCGCTGCTCATCGACGCTGCGACGTGGTGCCACTGTCCGTCGTTGTAGCTCTTCGACGAGTTCACGGTCCTGACCTGGCCCGGGTAGACCCCGAAGAAGATCCGGCCGTCGTTGTCCAGGTACACCTGGCGGTCGTAGTTGTTCGAGTTGCCGGTCGCAGAGCCGCCGAAGCCGATGATCTTGCCACCGCTCGTGGAGGTCGTCTTGATCCAGCTCTCGACGGTGAACGTGTCCGGGGACAGCTGTACGTCCGGCGTCGTCACGTTCCCGTTGGTCCCGGAGAACCCGTACGAGGCGTTCGTGTCGCCGATCCCCGAGCCGTCCTGGTTGAGCGAGACGTCACCGGTGATGTTGCCGTCGGCGAAGCCCGCCCAGTCTTCGGCGGTGGTGCCGCCCGATTCACCGAACCGGTAGTAGGTCTTCGGGCTGTCGGCCAACACGGACGACGAGTACGCGCTCGAGCTCTGACCACCGGACGCGATCGTCACGGTCACGGTGTCGGAGCGAGCGATGTTCCCGAAGGGGTCGGTGGCGAACACCCGGTAGCGGTAGGTCTGACCGGGGGTCAGACCCGTGTCGACGTAGCCCATCGAGCCACGTTGCCAGAAGGTCGACTCCTTGGTCGTCGTGTAGATCGGCTTGGCCGTGTTGCCGTCGCGGATCACCTGGTAGGTGAGGTTCGTGTTGTCGCGGTCCCAGTTCGCCGTCCAACGGATGCGTGCCTGGCCGTTGACCGACGAGGTGACCGTCGGGTTGAAGCGCGAACCCGTCACGACGGGACCCTGCGCGTTCGGCGCCTTCGACGACACCGCGAACCGGACGAGACCCTGCTGACCGGATCCGTTCACGTTCTTGAACTCGCCGCCCATCACGACGTACTGCGTGTTACCCGCGACGGACCATGGGCCCTGGTTCTGACCGGTCTTGGTGCCGGTGTCGAGGTTCGGGAACCAGTTGAGGAGCGTCGGCGAAGCCTGACCGCCCCAGCTCGGGTAGCCGTAGATGTCGGGGGTCGCCGTCCCGGTGGCCGCCTTGCTGAAGGCGATCCCGCGGTAGAACGACCAGGGGTCGGTCTGCGGGAACCCACCGATGTTGCCGCAGTAGTGTGCGTGGCCCGCGGTGTACACGACGTCTCCGACGACCGCGGCACTGTACGTGTCACCGTGGCAGTCTGCGACCCACTGGAGCGCCCCGCCGTCCCATGAAGCGCGGAAGCTGTTCTCGAGGTTGCCACCGGAACCGAAGACGTAGCCGGTGCCGTAGACGCTGTCGCCGTCGGAGGTGAGGCTCGTGATCCCGGCCTGGGTGCCGCCGTTGCGCACCTTGTCGTTCGCACCGAACGGCAGCAGCGCACCGTCGGTGAGGTTCACGGCCGCGACACCGTACCCCGGGTTGGTCGAACCGTTGACCGACGTGAACTGGCCGCCGACGACCGCCTTCGAGCCGTCGGGCGACAGGACGATCGCGTTCACCCGCCCGCCGTCCGCCGCCGGTGCCCATGGGAGGACCGCGCCGTTGGAAGCGCTGGCCGCCGCGAGGCGGAGGCGCTGGTCGGTCCCGACCGAGGTGAAGAGTCCGCCGAAGTAGACGGTGCTGTTCGTCGCGGCGATCGCGCGCACCGTCGAGGCCGGCTTCGGGAGGAAGGAGGTGATGAGCGCGCCGGTGGTCGGGTTGAGCGCGGCGATCCGCCACACCGTCGCGCCGTTCACCGCGGTGAACGAACCGCCGACGTAGATCCGCGAGCCGTCGGGGGATGCCGCGACGCTGACCGCCTCGCCGCCGGTGAGGCTCGGAGCGAAGCCCTGGATGAGCTCGCCGGTCGAGAGCTTGTACGCGAGGATGTTGTTCCGCGTCACCGTGTTCGTGCCGGGGGCGGCACCCGCCGGACGGGCCGTGGAGAAGTCTCCCACCGCGTAGACGGTGTCGCCGACGACGATCTGCTGCCAGACCACACCGTCCACCTGGACGGTCGGGAGCGCGTCGGCGCTGACCGTGGTCGGCGAGGCCGGACTGGTCGGATCGACCGGCGCGGTGTCGGCGTACGCAGGCGTGGCGACGAGCGCGCCCGTCAGGACCGCGGCGAGCGCCACGGCCGCGACGGCAGCCTTCGAGAAGAGAGAACGGGTCATGATCGGGTGCCCCCATCAGTCGCCGAGCAGGCGACCGGTAACGGTGAGAGAGATGCACGACACGGCTTCGGGTGCAGTGGCGCGATCGGATGCTATCAGCGCCGCTGACGCGCCAGTATCCCTCGAACATGGGTGATTTTGCCCCCCGCTGTTGCCCCGCGGATCACCCCCTCAGGTCGCCATCGGCCACCGTCGCCGACCTCGACTCGCTCGAGATGATCAGGCGGACGGCGCTGCGCCTTCGAACAGCACCACCGGTGCGGTCACGACCGAGTCGACGAACACCCGGAACGACTCGCGCTGGTCGGCCGGCACGGCGAACACGTAGACCGCTGTCGCACGGTCCCCAGCAGCGAGCCGGGCCGGGAAGGCCACGACGCCGGGACCGCTCAGCTCGGAACTCGCGGTCCGGTCCGGGCCGGAGTCGGCCGTGACCTGCACGGTGCGAAGGTCGACCTCGGCGTCGGAGCCGTTCACGAACTCGACCGACACCCGCACGGCGGGCCCGGATATCTCCCCCACGCCGGTCGCCTCGCCGTCGACGGCCTCGAGCCCGGTGATCGCGACCGTGACACCGGGGAGCGGCTCGGCGTCGTCGTCGAAGGCGATCGGCGTCTGCGTGGGCCGTCCACCCGGTTCCACCGGTGCGCCGGTCGACGAGCCGGTCGCTCCAGGCGTCGTGGCTCCGGCGCTGGTGGACGAGGTGGGGACCGCCGTCCCGGTCGCGCGGCCCGCATCGGTCGTCGTCGCCGGACGGAAGAGGAGGAACGCCACGACGAGCAGCGCGACGACCACGACCGCCGATACGACGATCAGCGTGGTCCGACGACGGGTCTTCGGCACGTTCGTGTCTGCCGTCTGTTCACCCTCGAGCTCGGTCACCGTGGTACCCCGTTCCGAGCGATCCGCCCGTGTCCGCTGCGGAGGCCTCCGGAAGGAGCCCTCTCGGGAGGCAGCTTATTGGGCCCGGCCTGACGCTGCCAGGCATCGCCCCCTCCTCGGGTGGCACCTGAAAGTGGACTCGGCAAGCGGTGATGACCCTCATACGCTCGGACCAGGCTCAATGAACGCGCCGGAGACGTCAGGGAAACACACACACGGGGAGCGTTCGGATGAGCGATCAGCACGCAGCAGCACGACCGGGACGCGTCGGCTACGCGGCAGGCGCCTTCGACCTCTTCCACGTCGGGCACCTGAACATCCTCCGTCATGCCAAGAGCGCGTGCGACTACCTCATCGCGGGGGTCGTCTCGGACGAGCTGCTCCGCACCCGCAAGCGCATCGAACCCATCGTCCCACTGACGGAGCGTCTCGAGATCGTCCGCCACATCGGCTTCGTCGACGAGGCCGTCGAGGAGACCTGGGACGACAAGCTCCAGGCCTGGGATGCGCTCCGGTTCGACATCTTCTTCAAGGGCGACGATTGGCGCGGGACCGCAGAGGGCCTCCGGCTCGAAGCGGAGTTCGCCAAGGTCGGCGTCGAGGTCGTCTACTTCCCGTACACGATGAGCACCTCGAGCACCGCACTCCGCCGTGCACTCGCCCAGCTCGAGGAGCAGCGCGAGCTCGACACCACGCTCGTCCAGGCCTGACACCCGCCGCACCCCTGCGCCCGTTCCGCCGCCGCGGCCGCGCTCCCGTTCGCCACGACAGCGAGGTACTGTTGGACGGATCGACTCACAGGGCGGTGGACACATGACGAAGGCTCGGCAGGCGCTGCTCGCACGCCTCACCGGTTCGCTGCCCGTCCACGGTTCGATCGTCGGTGTCGCGACCGAGGAGCGCACGGTCGTCATGACCTACGGCGACGGTCCGAGCCCCGACGGCACGCCGGGTGTCCTCGACGCCCTCGCCGAGGCCGGCGCGACCGCGACGTTCTTCGTCCTCGTCGGCCGCGCGCGGAAGTACCCGGAGCTCCTCGAACGCATCGTCGCCGGTGGGCATGAGCTTGCCCTGCACGGCGACGACCACGTACGCCTCACCGACTTCTCCGAGGAGGTCGCCTACCGGCGCACCCTCGCGGCGAAACAGGAGCTGGAGCAGTTGAGCGGCCAGTCGATCGAGTGGTTCCGGCCGCCCTACGGCGCGCAGAGCATCGAGACGTGGCAGGCCGTCAAACGAGCCGGTCTGCAGACGGTGCTCTGGACGGCGACCGCCTGGGACGTCAAGGACGTCGGCGAGCACGAGCGCGTCGCCCACGCCGTCCGGCACTGCCACCAGGGCTCGATCCTGCTCGCCCACGACGGCTTCGCCGGCCCGGCCGACGGCGTCGACGACGGCCCGGAGCCCGAGGTCGACCGCGGCGCGCTCGCTGCCGAGCTGCTGAGCGGCTTTGCCCGCGAGGGCCTCATCGGTCGGTCGCTGCGCGACGCTCTCGTCGCCGGGAAGGCCGTCCGCCGCGCACGGTTCTCCGAGTAGTCCACGACCCGCGCACGGCCCACGTTCAGCGCATCCCCAGTTTGCGCGGGGGTCATCACGATGCGCCCTGCGGTCACTCCACGACCCACATCGGTCGCCGCACGGACGGTCGTGTCCAAGCCACCTCGCCTCCCCCGCCGGTCGCTCGCTCAGCGCGGTCGAGGACGACCGTCCATGAACGTGGGAAGCCTGTCGACTACCTCACATCCTCGTGCGGGGGGCATCATGAATATCCTGGTCAGCGGCAACTTGCGCTCCCTTGGGCCGTACTGCAAGGTTAACGGATCACGAACAGGGACCGACCGGGGGCCGGGATCCGCCGAACCGTAACACGACGTCCGACGGAGGACTCCACCCATGAACGGGTATACACGATCAGCACGACCGAACCGCCGCAGACACTCCTCGATCGCATCGGCTCCGACCGGCGTCCGCACACCTCTCGGCGCCGCGATCATGGCGATCGTCGTCACCCTCGCGACGATGCTCGCCGTCCCGACCGCTGCGAACGCCGCGACCTCGGGGTCCTTGAGTGTCGCACCGGGCGCCTCGGCTGCCGCGGTCGTGACCGCGTCGAATCTCGCCGACACCACGGCGTCGGCGCAGTTCACCGTACCGGCACAGCGGACCGCGTACGTCGCCGTCCAGCTCCGAGCCCCGTCGAACGCCGCGGGATATCGCGCCAAGGCGCGCATCCTGGCGAACGGCGAGGTCACCGTCAGCATCTCCCGTGTCGTCGCTGGAGCTGAAACCTCACTCGTCAGCGGCGCCACCGGGATCACGGTCGCCACCGGACAACAGCTGAACCTGGAGGGGACGGTGTCCGGATCGAATCCGGTGAAGCTCTCCGTCCGCGCGTGGGTGGAGGGCACCACCAAGCCCTCGTGGCAGCAGAGCGCCTCCGACAGCTCCGCCACCCGCGTCAGCGCTGCCGGCCCAGTCCGCGTCTGGAGCTACCTCTCGGGCTCCGCAGGCTCGGCCGCGACGATCGGCTTCGGCAAGGCCGCAGCCTCCACCCCGGCGGCGGCTCCGGCCGGGTCGACGTCAAAGCCGTCGGCATCCACCACCGGCGTGCCGTCGGGGACCTCGCTCACCAGACACGACGGCGACCTCACGATCACCGAGGCCGGGACCGTCATCGACGGGCTGGACATCCACGGGTTCGTGACCGTGCGAGCGGCGAACGTGACCATCAAGAACTCGATCGTCCGCGGCGGCAAGGCGAAAGGCTTCGCGGTCGGCCTCATCACGAACTACGGATACGACAACCTCGTCATCGACCACGTGGACGTCACGGCCGAGTTCCCGTCCGTCTACTTCGACGGCATCAAGGGGTGGGACTTCACGGCGCGCAACGTCCACGTCGTCGGGAACGTCGACTCGGTCAAGATCCACGGCGACAACGTGCTGATCGAGAAGTCCCTGCTGGAGAACACCGTGGACTATGCGAACGACCCGGCGCAAGGCGGGCGGGCCACCCACAACGACAACATCCAGATCCTGCAGGGGCAGAACCTCCGGGTCGTGGGCAACACGATCCGCGGAGCGTCCAACTTCGCGATCCTCGGCGGCGCCGAGCAGAACAACGTCAACCTGACGGTCGACGGCAACTGGATCGACGGCGGCCACTGCTCGCTCAAACTGCAGGTGAAGCAGTCGTGGGCGCAGACGGCGAAGGTCACGAACAACAAGTTCGGCCCGAACCGTGCCGTGTCGTCCTGCGCGTTCACGTCCTACCCTGCGGTGAGCCTCACCCAGAGCGGCAACACGATGGAGCTGACAGGCGCGAAGGTCAACCCGCTCATCGTCGTCTCCTGAGCCTCGGGCGGTGCCGCAGCCCGTGGCTCAGCCCCGCCTCAGTCCTTCGCGAAGCGGTCCGTCGCGTCGATGAGCGCCGACAGGATGCCCGGCTCGTCGAAGGCGTGGCCCGCGTCGGGGACGATCGTGAAGTCCGCTTCCGGCCAGGCCCGATGCAGGTCCCACGCGGTGAAGACCGGGGTGCACATGTCGTAGCGGCCCTGGACGATCACGCCGGGGACTCCGGCGAGTTTGCCGGCATCGCGGATGAGCTGCTCGGGTTCGAACCAGCCCTTGTTCGTGAAGAAGTGGTTCTCGATGCGCGCGAACGCCACCGCGAAGTGCGGGTCGGTGAACCGGGCGACGGTCTCCTCCTGCGGGAGCAGGGTGATCGTCGAGGACTCCCACCGCGACCAGGCGACCGCCGCCGGCCCGTGGACGGCCGGGTCCTCGTCGAACAGACGCCGGTGGTAGGCCTCGATGAGGTGACGGCGCTCACCGACCGGGATCGGCTCGAGGTAGCCCTCCCACAGGTCGGGGAATACCGCGGAGGCACCACCCTCGTAGAACCAGTCGAGCTCGGCGTCGCGCAGCGTGAAGATGCCTCGGAGCACGAGCTCGGTGACACGCTTCGTGTGTTTCTGCGCATACGCGAGCGCGAGCGTCGAGCCCCAGGACCCGCCGAACACCATCCAGCGCTTGATCTTCAGCGCCTTCCGGAGGACCTCGAGGTCGGCGACGAGGTGCCAGGTGGTGTTCGTCGACAGGTCGGCCGCCGGATCGCTCGCATGCGGGGTGCTCTTGCCGCAGCCGCGCTGGTCGACGAGGACGATGCGGTAGCGCTTCGGGTCGAAGAGCCGACGGTGGATGGGGCTCGTCGCGCCGCCCGGGCCACCGTGGAGGAACACGACGGGCTTGCCGTCGGGGTTGCCGGAGGTCTCCCAGTACAGCGACTGCCCGTCGCCGACGTCGAGCATGCCGGTCTCGTACGGCTCGATCTCGGGATACGGCTCACCCATACGGTCCACTTCCTCCTGTGTTCACGACACGTGTCTCATCTAGCATGCCGCACCCGGCACGCCGGTCAGAGCTGGTCGGCCGACACCGAGAAGGTGTCGCACGCGGACGGACCGGACTGGTAGCCGGTCATGAACCAGCGCTGCCGCTGCTCGGCGGAGCCGTGGGTCCAGGCCTCGGGGTTCACCTGGCCGGTCGCCGCCTCCTGGATACGGTCGTCACCGACGGCGGCCGCAGCGCTCAGCGCGTCGTCGATCTCCTGCTGGGTAACGGGCTTCAGGAAGGCGACCCCCTTCGCGTCCTCGGTGTCGGACGCCGCGGCGACCCACGCGCCGGCGAAGCAGTCGGCCTGGACCTCGATGCGGACGGAGTCGGAGGCCGGACCCGTACCGCTGCGGTCGGCGCGGTCCATGATGCCGGTGAGCGCCTGGATGTGGTGCCCCCACTCGTGGGCGACGACGTACATCTCGGCGAGCGGTCCGCCCGAGGCTCCGAAGCGGTCGCGCAGTTCGGCGTAGAAGCTGGTGTCGATGTAGATGGTCTGGTCCGGCGGGCAGTAGAACGGGCCCGTGGCGCTCGTGGCGGCACCGCAACCCGTGTTCGTCTGCTGGTCGAAGATGATGAAGTCCGCCGGCGAGGTGTAGTCGGCGCCGAGCGCGGGCAGCTCCTCGGCCCAGTAGGCGTCGAGCGACGAGTAGGCACCGCCCATGCGGCAGTCGACGTTCGCGTTCGCGTCGGCACCGGTCTGGCATTCGTCGGAGAGCTGGCTCTCCTCCTGCTGGCCCCCGCCGACGCCGGCACCACCGAGGATGCCCGAGACGTCGACCCCGAGGAACTGCGAGATGAGGGCGATCACGATGACGCCGACCGCGCCGCCACCGACGGCGATGCCGGTCGTGCGGCCCCGTCGCTTGACCTTGTTCCCGCTGATGTCGGCGTTGTCGTTGAACGTCATGTCGGCACCCTATCGCGCGGCGCGAGGTGAGGCATATCGTCGCCGGACCCTTGCGCGGACGACGATGTGCCTCACCTCAACCGGCTGTGATCAGCGGGACTTCTTGGACAGCGTCTTCTCGTCGACGGGGGCGTCGCCCGAGGCACGGAGCTCGGCGAAGTAGTCGGCGGCCTCCTGCTGGCGCTGCGCCTCCTGGCCGGTCGCGATGGGTGCGCGCACGTGCTCGGGGGCGAAGCCGAACGCTTCGACGAGGTCGAGGGCGTGCGGACGCAACCGGGCGATGAGGCGGTCGACGTACGCGCTGACGGCCTGGCCGCGCTGCGGGGAGAGGCGCCCGTGGATGAGGTACCAGGCGAGGTGCTTCTCGATGAGCGAGAGCCCGAAGAGGTCGTGCACCCAGGTCAGCACCTGCTTGGTGCCGGGGTCCTGAATCTGCTCGACACCCTCGGTGAACGCCTCCCACTGGAGGAGCTCGCCATGAGCGCGCGCCGCCTCGATGAGCTCGTTCTGGTGCGCGTTGAACAGGTCGGACGCGGCCTGCTTGGAGAGCTTGTTGGCGCCGCGCAGCTTCGTCGCGACCTCGGCGATCATCGACTCGACGCGCTCGGTCAGCAGCTCGCGCTGGACGTTCGTGTCGCGCAGCTGGCTCACCGAGCGCGCGGTCGACCCGAAGTCCTTCACGGTCTGCGCGAGACTCCGGAGTCCGCTGCTGTGCACGGCGCGGTCGGTCGCCTGCTCGACGACGTAGCGGGCGAGCGCACCGGCGTCGACCTTCGCGAACTTCCGGCTGTAGTCGGTGAGGAGGCGCTTGGCGACGAGCTGCAGCAGCACGTTGTTGTCGCCCTCGAACGTCGCATAGACGTCGAGGTCTGCGCGCAGGCCGGTGAGGCGGTTCTCCGCGAGGAAGCCGTTGCCACCGCACGCCTCGCGCGCCTCCTGGAGCGTGTCGAGCGCGTGCCAGGTCGACAGCGGCTTGAGGGCCGCCGCGAGGGTCTCGAGGTCCTGACGGTCGTCGTCCGAGTCGGCCTTGCCGCTGAAGACCTCGTCGAACTTCACGAGCAGCCGGTCGTGGGCGAAGATCTGCGCGTAGGTCGTCGCGAGGCGCGGCAGGAGCCGGCGCTGGTGGCGCTGGTAGTCGAGGATGACCTCCTCCTGGGTGTCGCTGCCCGCGTTGAACTGCCGACGCTCACTGCCGTAGGTGATCGCGATCTGCAGGGCGAGGGCGGAGGCCGACGTCGCGGCTCCGTCGAGGGACACCCGGCCCTGGACGAGCGTGCCGAGCATGGTGAAGAAGCGACGCCCGGGGCTCTTGATGGGCGAGGAGTAGGTACCGTCCTCGGCGACGTCGCCGTAGCGGTTGAGGAGGTTGGTGCGCGGCACGCGGACGCCGGTGAAGTGCAGCCGGCCGTTGTCGATGCCGTTGAGCCCGCCCTTCAGGCCGTCGTCCTCGCCGCCGATCCCGGGCAGGAATGCGCCCTCGTCGTCGCGGATGGGCACGTAGAAGCAGTGCACGCCGTGGTTCACGCCGTTCGTGATGAGCTGCGCGAACAGGGTCGCCGCCTTGCCGTGCACGGCCGCGTTGCCGAGGTAGTCCTTCCACGCCGCGCGGAACGGGGTGTCGATGACGAACTCCTGGGTCTCCGGGTCGTACGTCGCGGTCGTCGCGATCGAGGCGACGTCGGAGCCGTGACCGGACTCCGTCATCGCGAATGCGCCGGGGACGTCGAGGTTCATCGCCCCGGGCAGGAACGCGTCGTGGTGCGGCTCGGTGCCGAGGTGCAGGATCGCCGCACCGAAGAGGCCCCACTGGACACCGGACTTGATCTGGAGGGACGGGTCGGCGAGGACGAGCTCCTCGAACCCGGCGATGTTGCCGCCGTGGTCGTCGGCGCCGCCGAGGCGCTTCGGGAAGGCCTTGAGCACCTGACCGTTCTCGACGAGGAGCTTCAGCTGGTGGAAGACGCGGTCGCGGTGGTCGTCCATCGACTGGCCCTCGATCCGCTGCATCTCCGGCTTGGCGGCGAGCGCACGCGACGCGAGACGGGCCTCCGGCCAGGTGCCGAGCAGCTGGTGCGCGAGCGCCGGGACGTCGATCCGCGCGTCGGACGGCGCCACCTCGACCGTCGCTGCCGTGGTACCGCTGACGCTCGTCCGGATCGCTGTGTCGACCATCGCTGTGTCCTGCCTTTCACCCATGAAAACCTCCCACAATGGTAGGACTGTCATAACGATGGGTGAAAGCGCCTGTGGGATGTGGACAAGGGCCCGCCCCATCGTCGTCGATCGACTTGGTCCTCCCCCACAGCTGTCGCAGCTCGCTCCCAGGAGCGGCGTCAGGCGTTGGCGGCGACGACCTCGATGAGCGCCTGCCCGTAGGCGTCGAGCTTCTTCGCACCGATGCCGCTGATGCCGTCGAGCGCACCGAGCGAGTCGGGCTTCGCCGTCGCGACCTCGCGCAGCGTCGCGTCGCCGAAGACGATGTAGGCGGGGACGCCCTGCTCCTTCGCCACCCCGGCGCGCCAGGCACGCAGGGCCTGGAACAACTCGGCCGCGGCCGGCTCGAGCTCGGCGTTCGCGCTCGACGAGCGCGAGGACGACCTCGACGAGGAGCGGGCGGCACGTTCCGGCTCGCGACGCATGGCCACCGGTCGGTTCCCTGCGAGCACCTCGGCGCTCCCGTCGGTGAGGCCGAGCGTGCCGTACTCGCCGACGGTGGCCAGGAGGTCGCGTGCGAGCAACTGACGGACCACGCCGCGCCACTCCTGGTCGCTGAGGTCCTCGCCGATGCCGAAGGTCGCGAGTTCGTCGTGTCGCTGCTGGGCGACGCGGTCGGTCCGCTTGCCGCGGAGGATGTCGATGATCTGCCCCGCGCCGAAGGACTGGTTGCGCTCGCGCTTCAGGCGCACGATCGTCGAGAGGAGTTTCTGCGCCGGCACGGTGCCGTCCCAGGTGACCGGTGGTTCGAGGCAGGTGTCGCAGTTGCCGCACGGCGTGGAGGGCTGACCGAAGTAGCGCAGCAGGTTGACCCGGCGGCAGTCGACGGTCTCGCAGAGGGCCAGCATCGCGTCGAGGTGGGCGCTGAGGTTGCGCTGGTGCGCGAGGTCGCCCGGCGACTCGGCGATCATGCGCCGCTGCTGGACGACGTCCTGGAGTCCGTAGGCGAGCCAGGCGATGGACGGCTCGCCGTCGCGCCCCGCCCGGCCGGTCTCCTGGTAGTAGCCCTCGACGCTCTTCGGGAGGTCGACGTGGGCGACGAACCGGACGTCGGGCTTGTCGATGCCCATCCCGAAGGCGATGGTCGCGACGACCACGACACCGTCCTCGCGGAGGAAGCGGGACTGCGCAGCCGCTCGCACGGAGGCGTCGAGTCCGGCGTGGTACGCCACGGCGTCCACCCCGTTGTCGCGCAGGAGCTGCGCCGTCTGCTCCACCGTCTTGCGGCTGAGGCAGTAGACGATCCCGGCGGTGCCGGCCGGCTGTTCCTTCACGAACGCGACGAGCTGCTTGCGGACCTCGTTCTTGCCGACGATCCGGTACTGGATGTTCGGGCGGTCGAAGCTCGAGACGAAGTGCTTCGCCTCGCCGAGATGGAGCCGCTGCGTGATCTCCTGGTGCGTCGCGTCGGTGGCGGTCGCGGTGAGCGCGATGCGCGGGACGTCGGGCCAGCGTTCGGCGAGCTCGCCGAGCATGAGGTAGTCGGGGCGGAAGTCGTGCCCCCACTGCGACACACAGTGTGCCTCGTCGATCGCGAGCAGGGCGATGGTGCCCTGGCCGAGGAACCGCCGGGTCGCCTCGGAGCTCAGGCGCTCGGGCGCGACGTAGAGGAGGTCGAGCTCGCCGGCGAGGTAGGCCTGTTCGACCCGCGAACGCTCAGCGGGATCCTGCGTCGAGTTGAGGAACGCGGCACGGACGCCGACGGCGAGGAGTGCGTCGACCTGGTCCTGCATGAGCGCGATGAGCGGGGAGACGACGATGCCGGTGCCCGGTCGGAGCAGGGCGGGGATCTGGTAGCAGAGGCTCTTGCCCCCACCCGTCGGCATGAGGACGACCGCGTCGCCGCCACCGGCGACCTGCTCGATGATCTGCTGCTGCTCGCCGCGGAACGCGTCGTACCCGAAGACGGTGTGGAGTGCCTCCTGCGCCGTGGCGAACTTCTGGCCGGCCGCACGGGCAGCCACCGGAGCCGCTGCGGGCGGAGCGGCTGGAGCGGACGCGACCGCTCCACTCCCCCACGCGACACCACCGCCGAGGTACGCGTCGTCGGGCGGTGGGGCGTCGAAGTCGTCGGGAGCGTCCGCGTCGTCCGGGATCCAGTCGGGTTCGGTGCTCCAGCTCATCCGTCGATCGTAGCCGCAGCAGCTGACACCCCGGTGCCCCTCCACAGGAACGGATCCGAAGAATTTCGCTCCTCTTAATGCGCGACCCCGTCCGACACGCGATCGGATCTTTTTCCAAACCACCCCCGTGGGGGCTCCGAAGTGTCATCGAGGGCCGGTTCTGAGAGGCACTCGACAACCGGTCCAAACCTCATCAAAGGAGAATCACATGCGTACCATCAAGCGAAACCACATGGCAGTGCTCGCACTCGCCGCCGTCGCGACCTTCGGCCTCGCAGCCTGTTCCAGCGGCTCCAGCTCCGACAGCGGTTCCTCGATGGAGCCGAGCTCCGCTCCCACCGAGTCGATGGCTGCAGACCCCGCAGCGGACCTCGTCGGCTCGGGCTGCGCCGCCTACGCTGACGCCGTCCCGGACGGTGCTGGCTCCGTCGCCGGCATGTCGGCCGACCCGGTCGCCGTCGCCGCGTCCAACAACCCGCTGCTGACCACGCTCACCGCTGCGGTCTCCGGCCAGCTGAACCCCGACGTCAACCTCGTCGACACGCTGAACGGCTCCGAGTTCACCGTCTTCGCCCCGGTCGACGACGCGTTCAAGAAGATCGACGCCGCGACGATCGACAGCCTCAAGACGCCTGAGGGCGCTGCGACGCTGACCTCGATCCTCACGTACCACGTGATCCCCGGCCAGATCGCTCCGTCCGACATCGACGGTGAGCAGACCACCGTCGAGGGTGGAACCGTCAAGGTCGAGGGCTCGGGTGACAACATCACCGTCAACGGTGCCAAGGTCATCTGCGGTGGCGTCAAGACCGCCAACGCGACCGTGTACCTCATCGACTCGGTGCTGATGCCGCCGGCAAAGTAGCCGACCGCGGGTTCACCCGCACGCTACACCGGTAACAACAGAACAGCCCCGTCATCCTCTCCAGGATGGCGGGGCTGTTCCGTTGTGTCGGGACCCTTCGACAAGCTCAGGGACCGGGCGGGGTGCGACTCAGGGACCGGAACGGGAGCGGTTCAGGGACCGGACGGGGTGCGGCTCAGGGCGCGGAGGTGTCCGTGCCCTGGTCGTCCGAGGTCGGCTCCGGCTTTCGCCGGGTCACGAGCAGCACGCCGATGCCGGCGATCAGGACGACGCCGATCGCGCCGACGATCCACCACACATCGCCACTGAGCCCGCCAGCGGACGACTCCGGCTCGACGCCACCCGCCTCCGACGAGGGCTCGACCGTGGAGGCACCGCTCGTCGCGCACGCGGGCTTCGCACTCCCCGCGGCGAGTTCCTGGCCCTCGGCCGGCGCCCACTCGAAGGTGTACCTGCCCGACAGCGGGTGGCCGTCGGTCGAGACGAGCTGCCAGACGACGGTGTACTCACCCGCTTCACCGAGCTGCAGCGGCATGACGAGCGCAGGACCGTTCACGGCTGCGCACGCGGTGCCGTAGTAGAGCCGCTCGTCGCCGGGACCGGTCACCTGGATCTGGTTGGACTGGCCGGCTTCCCCGAGGTCGAGCAGGTTGTCGTTCGTCGTGATGACGAGTTGCTCCGGCTGTTCGGTGATCGTCGAGCCCTCGGCCGGCGTCGTCGAGATGATGCTGTTGTGCGCTGAGGCCGGCTGGGCCACGGCGAGCACCGCCGCGACCGCGAGGAACGCGGTCGCAGCGGTGCCGACGAGACGGCGACGACGGGAGACCGTCATCAGGCCTGGCGCTTCGCGTCGGACGCTGCGCGGCGTGCGGAGGCAGCGATGACGATGCCGGCGGCACCGACGACGAGACCGGCGATGCCGAGCACGCGGCCCAGCACGTCGGTGGTGCCGGCGTCGGTCGAGGCAGCGGCCTCGGTGTGGTCGCCGTCACCGTCGTCGTCCATGGCGGCACCACCGTGGTGGTCGCCGGCCTCGGCAGCGGTCACGACCACGACCGGCGCCGGTGACTCGAGGTCGTCCTCGGTCTGACCGTCCTTCGCGACGTCGGTCCAGTCGGTCTGGCCGACCTCGCACGTCTGCGTCACGGGGAAGACGAGCGTCTTGCCCTCGGCGTCGGCCGGCAGCTGGACCTGGAAGGAGACGGTGTCGCGGTAGCCGTCGGCGAGCGGCGTCTTGGCCGTGTAGACGACCGTGCCGACGCGCTCGGCGAGCTGCTCACCGTGACTGTCGGTGATGGGCTTCGCGAGCGGGGCCATCTGCTTGTCGATGGTCCAGTTCGGGTTGACCGTCGGCGTCACGGCGTTGATCTCCTCGGGGATCTCGAAGGAGAGGCTCGTCGTGGGCGAGCCGTCGCAGCCGTGACCGACGGCGAAGCTCAGCACCGTGTAGGAGCCGGCGGCGGTGGAGGTCGGCGTGACGCTGACGTGGGCGCTGGCGGCGAGCGGTGCGCCGACCGCGAGGAGCGCTCCGGCGCCGATGGCGATGGCACCGAGCACGGCGGGCTTGCGGAAGGTGGGGCGGGGGGTGGTTGCGTTCATGATCGTCCTGTCGACTGCTCCGCACGGCGTCGAGCGTGCGGAAAGGGGATGGTCACGCCGGATGGCGCGCCGAAGGGTGCTGCTGCGTCGGCGCCGACCGGCCACGCACGGCACCCGTCCCGGTCGGAGGGTGGTGCGTCGGTCAGGCGGCGGCGAGCGCCGGCGGACCGCGGTGTCGCAGGTGGAGCAGGACCACCCCGAGGTTGCGGGGACGACGGTTGACGCGGACCCAGCGCACCCGACGGGGCGCGGGGACGAGGTGCGTCGGTGCGGCACGGCGGGCGAGGATCCGGACGGTCAGGGCGGCGAGCGCGGCGAGCGTCGCGCGTTCGGCGAACAGGATGGCTGCGATGGTCGCGACGGCCGCGACGAGGTGCGCCGCCCACATCGTGGTGTCGCCGTGGGTGTGCGCCGCGGTGACGCCGCCGGTTGCGAGTTCGACGACCCCGTGCCGGTGCCAGTTCGCGGGGCCCGTCGCACCGCCGGATGCGACCGTGGCACTGACGGTGCTCGGGACGAGGGTGAAGAGCGCGTGGTAGCCGAGCTGGCTCACGAGCACGGAGGCGACGACCCCGAGTGCGGTGATGCGGCGGCCGGCGAGGAGGACGCAGACCAGGACGGCGAAGGTGCCGCCGACCAGGAGGACGAACGCAGACGGTGCGGCGGCCCCGCCGATCGTGTGCGAGAGGGCTGCGGCGAAGGTGGCGAACGCGGCTGCGGCGGTGCCGCGGGCGACACGGGCCCACCGTTCCGTCATGCGATGCCTCCGGGAGAGCGAGCGGACCAGGTGTCGACGCTCGTGCACACAGCCTACCCGAGCGTCGCCCTTCGACAGGCTCAGGGACCGGGGAGGGGTGCTCAGGGACCGGGGAGGGGGTGGTCAGGCACCAGGGAGCGGGCGCTCAGGCCCCGGTGTCGGCGACGAACAGCAGCACGATCGAGGCGATGGAGCAGACGACGCCGATGCCGAACGTCACGCCGAAGAGCAGCCGGAGCGCCCTCGTGTGATCGGCCGTCCGGCGGAAGCGGGCGCGCGACGGTTCCCGGCGGGCGTAGAAGACGTTCGGCTCCTCGGGGTCGCGCAGGGCGTCGAACTCCGCATCCGTGACGGGTCGTGAGTACAGCTCGGCCGCCTCGGTCATCCAGCGGACCTCGCGCCCCGGACCTCGATCGACGTCCCCGCCGCCCGCGTCCTCCGGCACGTCCACGATGACCCCGTGCGTCTCCACCCAGCTGCCGTCCGCGGCCCGCGCGATGAGCATGACGAGCAGCACGACGACGGCGCTGCCGAAGCCGATCCAGGTGAAGACCTCGAAGACGAGGCCGAGGAGATCGTGGGGGTCCACGATCACATGCTATCCGGCGGGCGGACCCAGGACCCGGACGGCCTCCCTCAGACGGACTCGGGTCGCTTCTGCCGCATGGGCTCGGCCGGCTGGTCCGGACCGTTCCAGACGCCGATGATGCCCCACGCGACCGCGGCGATCGGGACGGCGAGGACCGCGCCGACGATGCCGCCGAGGATGGTGCCGGCGGTCAGGGCGAGGAGGACGACGAGGGCGTGCAGCTTGAGCGAGCGTGCCATGACGACGGGCTGGAGGAAGTTGCCCTCGAGCTGGTTCACGAGCACGACGATGCCGACGACGATGAGGGCGGCGACCGGACCGTTGGCGACGAGCGCGACGAGGGCCGCGAGGATGCCGGCGGCGGTCGCACCGACGATCGGGATGAAGGCGGTCAGGAACACGATGACGCTGAGCGGCAGCGCGAGCGGGACCCCGATGATCGCGAGGCCGATGCCGATGCCGATCGCGTCGACGGCCGCGATCGTGGCGGTGCCGCGCACGTACCCGCCGAGGGTGTCCACCGTCTTGCCGCCGATGCGCTTGGCGCGGTCGTACGCGGTTCCGGTGAAGGGACGGAGCAGGAACTCCCAGAGCCGCGGTCCGTCCTTGAGGAAGAAGAACAGGACGACGACCATGAGCACCAGGCCGGTGAGGAAGCTCGCCGTCGCGGAGACGCCGGCGAGCGCCCCGCTGCCGAACTGGCTCGAGGTGAGGAAGTCGACCGCGGTCTGCTTGGCGTCCTCGATCTGCTTCTCGTCGATGTCGAACGGCAGGGTGCCGAGCCAGTCCTGCAGCTGCCCGAAGCCCTTCGAGGCGGAGTCGACGAGGTCGTCCCACTGGCTGCGAACGGCCCAGACGATGAGCCATCCGATGCCGCCGAGGACGACGAGGATCGAGACGAGGGCGATCCAGGTGGCGAGGATCGACGGGAGCCCCTTCGACCGCATCCACCGCATGAGCGGGTAGATCGCCGAGGCGAGGATGAGTGCGATGACGACGGGGATCATCACGAGGGAGAGCTGGGTCAGCGCGAAGACGATCAGTGCGGCGACCGCGACGATGGCGAGCGTCTGGATGCTCCGGGTCGCGAACGTGCCGATGCGGTCGTGCCAGAGGCCGCGGGCGAGCGGTTCCGGTGCGTCCTCATGCTTGTCGAACAGGCCCATGGGATCCCCAATCTCGGCAGCGGCGGAGCCGGACGGGCCCCGCGCCCAGTCAACCACGTCGGTGCGGGCCGAGGTCAGGCCGAGCGGGAGTAGCGTTGTCCGTGATAAGGAGGCGCTCATGACGAGACTCGACGCCGACCCGGTGCCCAGCGTCTGCCATGCACCCGACGGATCCGGGACGAGACTCCTCGAGGCCCGCGAGGTCCCCCTCGGCGGCGTCCGCGGCCTGAGCGTCCATCGCACCCTCCCGCAGCGCGAGCTGCCGATGATCGGCGCCTGGTGCTTCCTCGACCGCTTCGACGAGGACCGCTCGCTGATGCGTGTGCTGCCGCATCCGCACACCGGCCTGCAGACCGTGACGTGGCCGCTCGTCGGCGACATCCGCCACCGCGACAGCGTGGGCAGCGACGTGGTCGTCCGCCCGGGCGAGCTCAACCTCATGACGAGCGGTCGAGGCGTGTCGCACTCCGAGTTCTCGGTGGGCGAGGAGGCGGCCGCCATGCACGGCCTCCAGCTGTGGGTGGCGCTCCCGGAGGCCGCCGCCCAGGTGCCGGCTGCGTTCGAGCAGCACACGGACCTGCCCGTCCACCGCGCTCCAGGCTTGGAGGCGACCGTCCTCGTCGGCACGCTGGGCGGCGTGACGTCGACCGCGACCGTCCACTCGCCCCTGATCGGTGCCGACGTGACGATCGAGGCCGACACCGTCGTCGAGGTGCCGGTGGATCCGGCCTTCGAGCACGGCGTCCTGGTGATCGACGGGGCGCTCGAGGTCGGCGGCGTCGAACTCGGCTCCGGCCCGTTGCTCTACCTGGCGCCCGGGTGCGATCGCCTCGAGCTCCGGAGCGCGACCGGTGCCCGCTTCGTGCTCCTCGGAGGGACGCCGTTCCCGGAGGAGCTGGTCATGTGGTGGAACTTCGTCGGTCGCAGCCACGAGGACATCGCGTCCGCCCGGGAGGACTGGGAGGCGGGGTCGCCGCGCTTCGGGTCGGTCGCCGGCCACGGCACGGACCGCATCCCTGCGCCGCCCTTGCCGAACGTCCGTCTGACCCCGCGCCGACGCTCGATCTGATCGCCCGGACGGGGCGCTCGGGACCCCGTTCCGAGCGGTGTCGGTCGGCGTCTCGACGGGCTGATAAAGGATAGGCTGTCCTCAGGAGATCGGCTGCTCGTGAAGGTGGGCTCATGCAACGTCTGAGTACGCGACTGCTGCTGACCTGCGCCGCCATCGGCGTCGGTGGCGGCCTCGTCTTCGTCGTCTCCGGGTACGTCGGCGGCACGATCTCCGCGACCGCGCCGGTGCTCTACGGCCTCATCATCGGCGTGTACTTCCTGCCGGGCGTCGTCTCGCAGGCGCTCCTCCGACGTGGTGGCGTGGCCCTCATGACCGGGCTCACCGCCGGCCTCGTCTCAGCGGCGTTCAGCCCGCAGTGGTTCTTCCGGTACTTCGGCACCGGCCTCGCGATCGGGCTCCTGCAGGAGATCCCCTTCGCCGTGTCGCGTTACCGCGTCTGGAGGGCCTGGGTCTTCTACCTGGCAGCGGGCATCGCCGGACTCGTCTTCGGCGGCTCCGTGCTCGTCGTCCTCGGGATCGAGCATTTCGCACCCCTCGCCCAGACGGTCTACATCGCGCTCTTCGTCCTCAGCCCGATCGCCTTCACCGCGCTCGGGCGGGCGGTCGCAGCGGCCCTCGCGAGAGCCGGTGTGGGGCGGTCCATCGCGAAACCCCTGCAGCGCGACCGCGGCTCGGCCGGCACGCGGGCCTGAGTGGACCCCGTACCGCCGACGCACCCCGCCACCGTCGTCCGGCGGGTGCGCATCCGTCACGACGAGCGTGAGGAGTGGACCCCGGACGACGTGTCGTTCCAGGTCGCACCCGGTGAAGTGGTCCTCCTGCTCGGGCCGAGCGGCTCGGGGAAGTCGACGCTCGCGCTGGCACTCAACGGCCTCGTCCCCCACGCCGTCCCGGCCGAGTTCGAGGGTGCTGTGGTCACCGGCGGGCTCGACACGGCCACCTCGACGGTCGCGCAGTTGAGCGAGCACGTGGCGATGGTGTTCCAGGACCCCGATGCCCAGATCGTCACCGGAACGGTCCTCGACGAGGTGTGCTTCGGCCCGGAGAACCTCCTGCTCCCCGTCGAGGAGGTGCTGTCCCGCGCCGAACGGGCGCTCCGGCAGGTCGGGCTCTGGGAGCGCCGGGCCGAGAACCCGACCGACTCTCAGGCGGAGGCCGACAGCGACTCGCGATCGCCTGCGCCCTGGCCATGGGGAGCGACCTCCTCGTCCTCGACGAGCCGACGGCGAACCTCGATCCGGCCGGGATCGAGGAGGTCTACGCCGCCCTCCGCTCACTCGTCTCCGGACCCGACGGCGACGGGAAGCGGCATGCGATCCTGCTCGTCGAGCACAACCTCGACGCCGCCATCGACCTCGTCGACCGGGTCGTCGTCCTCGATCGTGACGGGCGGCTCGCCTTCGACGGCCCGACCCGCGACGTCCTGCTCGGCCACCTCGACGAACTGCTCGCGATGGGTGTCTGGCTCCCGGTCGCGACGCTCGCGGCCCTGCGACTGCGGGAGGGCGGTGTCCTGCTGCCGGACCTCCCCCTGACACCCGCCGACCTGACCGCCGCACTCGACGCGACCGCACTGCCGGCGCCGCCGCCGGTAGCCATCGCCCCGGCCATCACCGGGCGGTCGGTCGCGGTCCGCGTCGACCGGCTCAGTGTCGAACGCGGTCGCGGCCGCCGGCGCACCCCGATCCTCCGCGAGGTGAGCCTCGAGGTCGGGACGGGCGACTTCCTCGCGGTGATCGGGACGAACGGTGCCGGCAAGACGACCCTGCTCCAGGCGATCGCAGGGGTGGTCCGGCCTCCCCGCGGGCGCATCGACGTCGGCGGGATCGACCCGGGGCGCAGCGACGTCCGGACGATCGCGGCGCACATCGGCTTCGTCTTCCAGAACCCCGAGCACCAGTTCATCGCCCACACCGTCCACGACGAACTCGCGCACGGCCTGCGGATCCGGGGCGTCGACGACGCCGAGATCGAGCGGCGCGTCGACGACCTGCTGCGGCGGTTCGGCCTGGAATCCGCACGCGACGTGCACCCGTTCCTGCTGTCCGGCGGCCAGAAGCGCCGGCTGTCCGTCGGGAGCGCCCTCATCGCCGGAGCTCCGGTGCTCGCGCTCGACGAACCGACCTTCGGCCAGGACCGGGCGCGGGCGAACGAGCTCCTGGACCTCCTCGCCGGACTCAACGCGCAGGGCACCACGGTCCTCGTCGTGACCCACGACCTCCAGCTCGTCGCCGATCACGCGAGTCACGTCGCGGTGATGGCCGGCGGTCGCCTGCTCGCCCACGACACGACCGCCGCGGTCCTCGGCGACGACGAGCTCCTGCGCCGCGCGGGGCTCCGCCCACCACCGCTCGCCCAGTCGATGCGCTCGCTGGTGAACCACCCCGACTGGCGGCACCTGTCGAGACTCGACGACCTGCCCGGGGCGGCCGCCCGATGAGCGCCACGACGATCGACCCGTACGCCTCGAGCACGGCACCGGCCGGTCGATTCCTGTACCGGTTGAACCCGCTCGCGAAGCTCGGCGCTCCGCTCCCGGTGATGATCCTGCTCGCGTTCACGAGGGACCCGGTCACGCCGGCGCTGTTCATCGCCCTCGCGATCGTGATCATCCTCGTCGGGGCCAGACTCACGCGGACGGTCGCCCTCCTGCTCTTCGTGGCACTGCCGCTCATCGTCGCGATCATGTCCTTCAGCTTCGGCCTGTGGACAGACCCGAACCGCGTCGACCAGTCCGTCCTGCTGTTCCAGGTCGGCGACTACCGGTTCTTCCTCGGGGCGCTGCTCGTCGGCCTCGCGACGGCATTGCGGCTCGCGGCCCTGCTCGTCCTCGCCTGCATCGGCGGCCTCACCTCGACCGGTCCGGAGTTCGTCCGCTCGATGATCCAGCAGCTGCACGTGCCCTACCGGATCGGGTACACGGCGCTCGCCGCCTACCGGTTCGTGCCGCGGTTCGGGCACGAGCTGGAGGTGATCCGTTCCGCCCACCGCGTCCGCGGCATGGCCGAGGGTCGCGGACCGATCGCCGCCGTGCGCCGCGCCGCCGGCACCGTCGTGCCGCTGCTGGCCGGCGCCATCCGCCACGCGGAGCGGGTCGCGCTCGCCATGGACTCCCGCGCGTTCGGCGCCCATCCGCAGCGGACGGAGCGGACCCGCATCCCGTTCCGCACCCGCGACTGGTGCTTCATGGTCGCCTTCTGGCTCGTGAGCGCCGCTCTCCTGTGGTGGAGCCTCACCGCCGGTCCGGGTCCCGTCATCCGGAACTGATCGTCCGGAGTCACCCGCAGCACTCGAACGTATGTTCTAATGGAGGCATGCGGTGGAGCGGACAGGAACTCGGGGTTGAGACGACGTCGGCGCTGCCGGGCCTCGCGAAGCTGAACAACCTCGTGCGCAGCGTCCAGACGCCCGAGTTCGCCGGGATCACCTTCCACGAGGTGCTCGCGAAGTCCGCACTCAACCGCGTGCCCGGCCAGTCCGTGATGCCGTTCGGGTGGACCATCAACCCCTATCGGGGCTGCTCCCATGCCTGCGTGTACTGCTTCGCCCGACCGACGCATTCGTACCTGGACCTCGATGCCGGGAAGGACTTCGACTCGCAGCTCATCGTCAAGGTGAACGTCGCCGAGGTCCTCGAGAAGGAGCTCGCGAAGGCGAGCTGGGGCAGGCACCCGGTGGCACTCGGCACGAACACCGACCCGTATCAGCGCGCCGAGGGCAAGTACCGGCTCATGCCGGGGATCATCAAGGCCCTCGCCGACTCGGGAACACCGTTCTCGATCCTGACGAAGGGCACGCTGCTTCGGCGCGACCTGCCCCTCCTGGCCGAGGTCGCTCAGCGCCTACCGGTCGACCTCGCGATGTCGATCGCCATCTACGACGACGAGCTCCAGCAGTCGATCGAACCCGGCACCCCGACGGCGGCGGCCAGACTCGCGACCGTCCGCGCGGCTGCCGACCTCGGCTTCGACGTCGGGGTCTTCATGATGCCGATCCTCCCCTACCTGACCGACACCGTCGACCACCTCGACCTCGCCCTGTCGCGCATCCGCGAGGCCGGCGCGAGCACCGTCCTCTTCTCGACCCTGTACCTGAAGGCCGGCGTCAAACCCTGGTTCATGCAGTGGCTGTCGCGGGAGCACCCCGAGCTCGTCGAGCGGTATACCTCGATGTACGCCGACGGCGCCTACGCCCCGAAGGAGTACCGGAAGTGGCTGGCCGCGCGCATCCGCCCGATGATCCGCGACCACGGGCTCGAGCGCGGCACCGAGGACCCGGCCACCGGGGGTGTCCGCTCGTCGGCGCTCGGCATGTTGCGCGACGGGTACGGCGAGCGGGCCGAGCTGCGGAAGCGCGCCCCGGAGTTCGTCACTACCGGCCTGCAGGTCCAGCCGACCCTCTTCTGACCCGGAGCCTCAGGCGTCGGGGATGAGCCGCTTGCTGAGCAGCGCGACCTCGTCGGTGCCGTACCCGAGCGCCTCGTAGAACCCGATCACGCGGTCGTTGCCCGTCCGGACCATGAGGTTGATCTTCGGACACCCGAGTCCGATGAGCAGGCGCTCGGCCTCGGCCATGAGCTCCCGACCGAGTCCACCACCCTGCTGCGCCGGTGACACGGCCAGGTAGTGCACCCATCCGCGGTGGCCGTCGTACCCCACCATCGCGGTGCCGACGACGGCACCGTCGGCATCCGCCCCGACGAGGAACAGCTCGGGCTGCGTCGTCGACTTGCGCTCGATGTCCTTCGCCGGATCGTTCCATGGTCGAGTGAGACCGACGATGCTCCACAGGGCGATGACGGCGTCGGTGTCGGCTGGGGTGAACGGACGGATCTGCATCGTTCCAGTCTTCCGCACCCGTCTCCCGTCCGATGCACAGGCACGCGTACGACCGCCGTCGATACAGTTGGTCACCCGAGCATCGACGAACGGACCCGAATGAGCATCGACCCTGGGCTGGAACCGGCCGACGACGAGACCCAGTCGAGCGACGGCCCCGTGCCGATCACCGTCGACACCGGCAGCGGCCCGGTCACCGGACGCAGCGCAGACGGTGTCTCAAGTTTCCTCGGCATCCCGTATGCCGCGGCGCCGTTCGGCGACGACCGGTTCCGCCTCCCCCAGCCGGTCGAGCCCTGGGACGAGCCGCGGGACGCGACCCGGCCCGGCGCCACCGCCCCGCAGGCCCCGTATGCCGGCGCGGTCGGCGACCTCCTCTCCACGGTGACCGTGCCGGGGAACGAGATCCTCAACGTCAACGTGTGGACACCGACCGAGCCGTCGACCGCCCTGCGCCCGGTGATGGTCTGGATCCACGGAGGTTCGTTCGTCCACGGCTCCAACGCGCTCGACGCCTACGACGGCACCGCATTCGCTCGCGACGGCGTCGTCCTCGTCTCCGTCAACTACCGTCTCGGGTCCGAGGGGTTCTCGGTGCTCGACGACGTCCCGCTGAACCTCGGCATCGCCGACCAACTGGCGGCCCTGACCTGGGTCCAGGACGAGATCGCCCGGTTCGGCGGCGACCCCGACAACGTCACCGTGTTCGGCGAGTCCGCGGGCGGCGCCTCGGTGGCGACGCTCCTCACCCACCCGGACGCTCCAGCCGTGATGCGCCGGGCGATCATCCAGAGCGGGCCGCTGGAGGCGCAGACGCGCGAGCGGGCGGGCCGCATATCGAAGCTCATGGCGAAGGATCTGGGGGTCCCCACCACCCGAGCAGGCTTCCGACGTGTTCCACCGGAGGGGCTCGTGGCCGCGCAGGAGCGGGCCATGGCGGGCGGCAACCCGCTGAACGGCGGCGCCGGCTTCGCGGTCGCGACGGCCGCACCACTCGTACCGGACAGTCCGTTCGACGCGTTGCTCGCCGGACGGGCGGCCGGCATCCCCGTCCTCATCGGCAGCACGACCGAGGAGTACCGACTGTGGTTCGTCCCGACGGGACTCCTCCCGACGATCAAACGCGTCCATCTGCTCGCGGCACGCCTCAAGCTCGGGATCCCCGCGGCGACGGTCCGCACCTTCCGACGGAACCGTCCGAAGGCCTCGACCGGGGAGATCCTCGGTGCGATGGCGACGGACGTCCTGTTGCGCGTGCCACTCAACCGGGTCGCCGACGCGCGTGCAGCCGCGGGTGCGGACACGTGGGTGTACGAGTTCGCTTGGCGGAGCCCCGTCGGCGAGGACGGGCACGGTGCCCTCGGAGCCGCCCATGCGATGGAGATCGGCTTCGTGTTCGACCGCCTCGACTCGCCGGAGGCCGTCCGGATGGCCGGCCCCTCGGCCCCGCAGTCGCTCGCGACCGCGATGCACGACGCCTGGGTCGCGTTCGCGAAGGCGGGCGACCCGGGCTGGCAGCGTTGGGACGCCACCCGTCCGGTCCGGACCTTCGACGGGGTCGACGACGCCGTCGTCCTCGCGCCGCGCGACGACGAACGGGCGGCCCTCACCGCCTGACACGCGAGAACGCCCGCCGAGCGTGAGCTCGGCGGGCGTTCCTGATGCGGTGAGGACTACGCGGTGGCGATGTCCTCGACGAGCTGGTCGCCGGGGGCGGCGTCGTCGAACGCGGCCTCGATCTCAGCGCGGTCGAGCAGTTCGGTCATCCGGCGGCGACGGGCCTTGGGGATGATCGTGACGACGCGACCGATCTTGCCGGCACGGCCGGTGCGGCCGGCACGGTGCAGGTACGTCTTGTACTCGTCCGGGGCGTCGGCCTGCACGACGAGCGTGATGTCGTCGACGTGGATGCCGCGGGCGGCGACGTCGGTGGCGACGAGCACGTTGACCCGACCCGAGGTGAGCTTCTCCAGGTTGCGCGTGCGGCGCGCCTGGTTGAGGTCGCCGTGGAGCGAGACGGCGGGGATACCCGCCATGCCGAGCTGCTCCGCGAGACGCTCGGCGTACGCCCGTGTGCGGGCGAACACGAGGGTCTTCTCGGTGCGGTTGACGAGCTCCTCGATGAGGCGGTCCTTGCCCTTGTGCTCCACCACCAGCACGCGGTGGTCGATCGTGGAGGACGCCTGGTCCTCACCGGCGACCTCGTGCACCGACGGGTTCGGGAGGAACTCGTTGACGAGGGCTGCGACACCCTTGTCCAGGGTGGCGGAGAAGAGGAGCTTCTGGCCGTCGGGCGCGGTGCGACGCAGGATGCGCTGCACGGGCTCGAGGAAGCCGAGGTCGCACATGTGGTCGGCCTCGTCGAGGACGGTCACCGTGACCTGCGAGAGGTCGAGGCGACCCTGCTCGATGAGGTCCTCGATGCGACCGGGCGTACCGACGATGATGTCGACGCCGCGCTGCAGAGCGCCGACCTGGCGACCCTGCGGGACACCGCCGTAGATCTGCGTGGTGAAGAGGCCGACGGCGCGCGCGATGGGCTGCACGGTGCGGTCGATCTGCAGGGCGAGCTCACGCGTCGGGGCGAGGATGAGGGCGCGGGGCTTGCGACCCGGCTTGCGGTTCTTGCCGCCACCGTTCTCCATGAGCTTCTCGACGAGCGGGGCACCGAAGGCGATGGTCTTCCCGGAGCCGGTGCGGCCACGGCCGAGTACGTCGCGGCCCGCGATGACGTCCGGGATGGTCGCCGCCTGGATCGGGAACGGGCTGTCGGCGCCGAGCTCGGCGAGCGCACGGACGATGTTGCCGCCGAGGCCGAGGCTCTCGAAGGTCACACCCTCGACGTCGCCGGCCTGGATCGCGTCGGCCTCGAGGCGCTCGAGCACCACGTCGTCCTGGGGCGTGTAGGAGCCGGCGTCGCGCTTCGGGTAGTAGTCGCTGCCACGGCCGGCGTCGGACGCGCCGCCGTCGTCGAACGAGCGCTTCGGGCGGTCGTCGAAGGACCGCTTGGGGCGGTCGTCGAAGGACCGCTTGGGGCGGTCGTCGTACGAACGCGCCGGACGCTCCTCGAAGGAACGCTTCGGACGGTCGTCGTAGGAACGCGCGGGGCGGTCGGTGCGGTTCGCCTGACGCGGGTCACCCTGACGGGCCGGGCGGTCACCGTAGGACGGACGCTCGGTCCGCTCGCCACGGTTGTACGCGGGACGCTCGGTGCGGTCACCGTACGAGGGACGCTCCGTTCGCTCACCCCGGTTGTAGGCCGGACGCTCGTTGCGGTCGCCACCACGGTTGTACGCGGGACGGTCGTTCCGGTCACCGTACGAGGGACGCTCGGACCGCTCACCACGGTTGTAGGCAGGACGCTCGTTCCGGTCACCGTAGGAGGGACGCTCGGTCCGCTCTCCGCGGTTGTACGACGGGCGCTCATTGCGGTCACCGTACGACGGACGCTCGGACCGCTCAGCACGGTTGTACGCAGGACGCTCGTTCCGGTCGCCACCGCGGTTGTACGACGGGCGCTCATTGCGGTCACCGTACGACGGACGCTCGGACCGCTCACCGCGGTTGTACGCAGGACGCTCATTGCGGTCGCCGTACGAAGGACGCTCAGTCCGCTCACCACGGTTGTACGCGGGACGCTCGTTGCGGTCGCCACCACGGTTGTACGCGGGACGCTCATTGCGGTCGCCACCACGGTTGTACGCAGGACGCTCATTGCGGTCGCCACCACGGTTGTACGCAGGACGCTCATTGCGGTCGCCACCACGGTTGTAGGCAGGACGCTCGTTGCGGTCGCCGCGGGGTGCGCGGTCGCCGCGCTCCTCCGACTCGAAGCGGGCGGCGCGCTCGGCACGCTCGTCTGCGTTCCAGCGAGACTTCTGCGGCGCTCCACCGGCGTCGGGACGGTAGCCGCGGTGGCCTTCGCTCTTGCTGCCGGACTTCGCGCCGGGACGCGAACCGAAGGGCCGCTTGTTCTCGCCGTACTTGGACTTGGGGTCGAAGTTCTTGGCCGGGCGTTTGCCGGCGGGGGTGTTGTTCTTGGGCATGGAGAAATGCTTTCCGGGTTATAACTCGTTCGCATGAACAACCTGCATGACTCACACAGCGCCATCCGAAACCTCGGCTGCGCTGCGGCATGCTCATACCCGGGCGATCACTGGCCGGGGCCGTCCACATCATGTGTGTGTTCGCGGAGTTCTCTCCGACGAAACCGGCCCACCAGACTGACATAACCCTCCGCGGTACAAACGCGGTGTCTAGAGCCGACTCACCTACGTTACCCGATCCACCCTGAGAAGTCACGGAGCATCACTCCCAGGCAGGCGCGCGGCGGCGTGGCAGCATGGGTGCATGCCCAGCCCCATCGAGGATTACGCCCTCATCGGTGATTGCCACACCGCCGCGCTCGTCTCGTCGGAGGGCAGCATCGACTGGCTGTGCCTCCCCCGGTTCGACTCGCCGTCGATGTTCGGTGCGCTGCTCGGCACCGAGGACCACGGATGCTGGACGGTCCGGCCTGCCGATGCTCGGGCGACGGCGAGCCGCGCCTACCTCGACGACACCTTCGTCCTCGAGACCGTCTGGACGACCCCCGACGGCCAGGTGCGTGTGACCGACCTCATGCCCCACGGCGACCGCCGGGCGGATGTGGTCCGCCGGATCGAGGGGCTCAGCGGCACCGTCGCGGTCGACGTCGAGGTTCGCCTCCGCTTCGGGTACGCCGACGCGATCCCGTGGGTGCGGCAGCTCCCGGACGGATCCGGGATCGTCGCCGTCGCCGGCCCCGACGCCGTCGTGGTCCGGGGCGTGCACTTGACGGCGTCCGATCACGCCCACTCGGCGACCGTCGAGGTCTCCGCGGGCGACACCGTCGACCTCACCCTCACCTGGTACCCCTCGCACCGCGAGGTGCCGGACCCGGTCGACGTCGGCCCGCGCATCGACCACACGATCGCCTGGTGGCGCGACTGGGCGTCCCGCTGCGATCCCGCCGACGAGTACGAGGAGGCGGTCGTGCGGTCGCTACTCGTCCTCCGCGCCCTCACGCACGAGGACACCGGGGGCATCGTCGCCGCCGCGACCACGAGCCTGCCGGAGTCGTTCGGGGGCGTCCGGAACTGGGACTACCGCTACGTCTGGTTGCGCGACGCCTCGCTGACCCTCGAAGCCCTCATGCAGCACGGCTTCACCGAGGAGGCGCACGACTGGCGCAGGTGGCTCCTCCGGGCGATAGCCGGTGACCCGAACGACCTGCAGATCATGTACGGCCTCGCCGGCGAACGCCACCTCGTGGAGGAGGAGCTCGACAGCCTCCCCGGCTACCTCGGTGCCGCCCCCGTGCGCGTCGGCAACGGCGCCTACACGCAGTACCAGGGCGACGTCTTCGGGTCTGTGATGATCGCCCTCGACGAGGCGCGCTCGGTCGGTCTCGCGGACGACGACTTCTCGTGGAGCCTCCAGCGCGCGCTGCTCGGCGTCCTCGAGGAGCACTGGAACCGCCCCGACCGCGGCATCTGGGAGGTGCGGGGCGACGAGCAGCACTTCACCCACTCGCGCGCCATGATCTGGGCGGCGCTCGACCGCGGCGTCCGAGCGGTTCGCGAGCACGGCATGGACGGGCCCGTCGAACGTTGGGAGGCCCTGCGCGAGACCCTCCGCGAGACGATCGAGCGCGAGAACGTCGACCATGCACGCGGGTGCTACGTCCAGCATGCCGGGACGACCGAGGTCGACGCGTCGCTGCTCGTCCTCGCGCAGATCGGCTACGTGGCACCCGACGACCCGCGCATGCTCGCGACGGTGGCCGCGATCGAGGAGGACCTCCTCCAGGACGGTCTGCTCCTGCGCTACCGCACGACGAGCGGGGTCGACGGTCTGCCGGGCGACGAGCACCCGTTCCTCGCGTGCTCGTTCTGGCTCGTGCAGCAGTACGCGGCCTCGGGCCGACTCGACGACGCCCGCGAGCTGATGGACCGGCTGCTGTCCTTCCGCAACGACCTGGGCCTGCTGTCCGAGGAGTACGACGTGCAGCAGGCGCGGCAGGTCGGCAACACCCCGCAGGCGCTCTCGCACCTCACCCTCGTCCGAGCCGCCGACGCCATCGCCGCAGCCACCGCCACCCCCTCCACCTGCCCGCGAACTGTCACCAAACGCTAGTCACGGGCCCCGGAACTAGCCTCAAGTGACAGTTCGCGGGCAGGTGGAGGGACGTCAGCGGGTGAAGTGGGCCTCAGGGGTGTCGGAGGCGGCGAGCGCTATCCGGGTGCGGAAGTTCTGCGAGACCTGCTCCGGCAGGGCATCGAGCGGGAACCACCGCGCCTCGGAGTTCTCGCCGTCCGCCGGATACGGCTCGCCCGACTCGTAGCGGCATCGGAACACGAGGTCGATGTACTGCGTGACGTCGCCGTTGTCGTAGACGTTCTGCGGGAGCACCTGCACCTGGGCGAGACGCTCGGCGACGGCGACCACGGCCGCCTCCTCGAGGACCTCGCGCTCCGCCGCGACCGCGGGCTCCTCGCCCGGGTCGATGATGCCGGTGACCGGCGTCCACGCCCCGTTGTCCTGTCGCCGGACGAGCAGGACCTCCGCCTCGGGCGTCCCGAGACCGCGCAGGACGACGGCGGTCACCCCCGTCAACCAGAGGGGCGCGTGCCCGATCCGCTCGCGGAGGGCCAGTACGAAGTCAGGAGTCGCCATGCCTCGACTCTACGGGGGCCACAGCGGGACACGAGATCGAAACACGAGTGCGGTCTACTGGGCGCATGGAACACGATCCCATCACCGTCTCGATCGAGCGACGCGTCAACCCGGCGTCGATCTCCGAGGCCACCATCTGGGTCCAGGCGGGCATCAACCTGGCGAACCGATACCCCGGCTTCCTCGGCTCCGGCTGGGTGCGCGCCGGCGCCGAGAGCGACGTCTGGTACATGCTCTACCGCTTCGCGGACGAACAGACGCTCACCGACTGGGAGGAGTCGAAGGAACGCGCCTGGTGGCTCTCGAGCGGCCGCGAGTTCATGGAGCAGTCCCGCGTCGAGCGGCGCAGCGGGATCGAGGGGTGGTTCGACGCGCCCGACGGGATCCTCCGCGTCGAGGAGGCCGAGCTCTCCGGCGACCCGGACCCGATCCCGCCGGCACCGCCGCGCTGGAAGCAGGCGGTGAGCATCTGGTCGGGCTTCTTCCCGCTCAACCTCGTCTTCACCCTCCTCGTCACGGCGCTCGTGCCCGGTTGGGAACCGCTCGGCGTGTTCCTCCACGTGCTCATCTCGACGCTCATCCTGACGCCGATCATGACCTACTGGCTCCTGCCACTCGTCACGAGGCTGCTGCGGCCCTGGTTGACGGCTCCGCGACGAAGCGGGCGCACCGCAGCCTGATCCGGCGCACTCGGACGGCGCTGCGACCTCAGGCGTCCTCCGCCTTGGTCTGCTCTCGGAACTGGCTCGGGCTGAGACCGGTGTGCGCGACGACCGCTCGACGGAGGTGCGCCTGGGAGTGGTAGCCGCAGCGGGCCGCGACCTCGGCGATCGACAGGCCCCGGTGGTCGGGGTCCGAGAGGAGGGCGAGCGCGAGCTGCACCCGCCGCTCGGCGATCTCGCCGGCGGCGCTCGTGCCCGAGCCTTCGAACACCCGTTGCAGGGACCTGGTCGACATGTTGAAGCGACGCGCCAGCGTCTCCGGTCGCAGCTCCCGCTCGGCGAAGGACGCGGCGATGTGCTCGATGATCCGGAGCCGGAGCGGAACCCGGCCGGCCTCACCCTCGGCCCGGAAGAGGTCGTTCTCCGCGTAGAGCGTCGCGAGCATCGTGTCGATCACGCGGCAGAGTCTGAGCTGTGCGGCGCCGCCGATCGGTTCGAACGCGGAGATGACCTCCACGAGGAACGCGGCGCTCCCCCGCAACAGGGGCGACGGCGCCAAGGGGCCGAGGGCGCTCGTCGGGGCGATGCCGAGGCGGCGGAGCGCACGCATCGGCACGAACACGTACAGATAGGTCGCGTGGTCTTGGATCGTCGTCCGGTACGTCTCGGCGCCCTCCGTGAGCGTTCCGGTCCCGGGGAGCAGGTCGAGTTGCTGTCGTCCGTGGACCAGGCTGGCCGCACCCTCGATGAGCATCACGATCGTCGCGACCGGCTCGTCGAGCCCGTAGGCGTCGGCGAGGACGTCGAACGTCCCGGGCCCGACCGTGTTGCGATGGAGGACGTACTCGCCGAGCACGACCGAGTCGACGGTCATCGAGAACCGGTCGGGGTCCACGTCCACGAATCGCAGCGCGCCCGACGCCTCCTGCATCCCGGTCGCACCCTCGAACCGTCGTGTGGTCACGCGGCCGCGCGCAGGGAACCGACCGGATAGGCCATCATCAGGTGCGGGCATCATCGGACCCTTCGAAGAGTTCATCCACCCTCGCACAGGGTTCCGTCCGAATCGAGGGGTTGCCAGCCGCATCGCACGGTGGTCGGCGATACTGGACTGATGATCTCCGCTGACCTCGCCCGAGCGCTCCGCACCGCCGGCCTGCGCTGGACCCCCGAACCCGGCGACCGCTTCACCATCGATGGCGGCGAGCTCGCCGGCGACGTGTTCACGGTGAGCGAGATGACCGTCGAGGTGCACGAGCACCCGGGTGGCCGCAGCTTCGGCTTCAACGGCACGACCGAGTGGGCGTTGGACTCCGTCGACCAGGAGGAGACGCTCTGGCTGCCGTCGGAGCACCAGCTGCGCGCTCTGCTGCGCGGCTCGTTCCGGTCGCTCGAACGCGCGGTCTCCCCCGCTGCACCGACCGACGGTGAGCCGACCCTCGACGACGAACTCGACGTCCTCCTGTCGCTCGGCGACGCCGAGGCGTACACCGTCGTGGTCGAGCTCGGCGGCGAATTGCGACGGTTCAGCGCCGCGACGGCGCCCGACGCGTATGCGACCGCACTGCTCGAGCTCATCCTGCGCTCGGTCGCCTGACCACGGTTCCGGAGCCGCCCGCACGCTCCGCCCGCCCGCTCCGCCGAGCGCTCAGCGACCCCGGATCCGCCGCGACAGCTCGGCCGCCGCCGGGTGGATCTCGCGGGCCAACCACGCCGGGTCGAGCCCGGCATCGGCGTCGTAGGTGACCGCGATCGCCGCCGCCGGCCAGCCCGTGTGGTCCCGGACGACCACCCCGACACTCGCGAGGCCGAGCGTCACCCCGCCCGCCTCGCGCGCATACCCGTCCTGCGTCGTCTGGGCGAGGACCTGGCGGAGTTCGCGGTACCGCTTCGGCCCGTGGCCGGTGCGGTCGACGAACGCCGCCTGGTCGGGGAACAGGGCGCGCAGCTGGCCGGCCGGGAGCGCGGCGAGGATCGCGCAGCCGCTGGCGGTCAGGTGAGCCGGGAGGCGCACACCGACGTCGGTGACGAGGTGCGGCCGACGCGGTGCCCGCTCATCCACGATGTAGAGCACGTCCCGGCCGTGCAGCACGGCGAGATGCGCGCTCTCACCCACCCGGTCGACCAGCTCGGCGAGCAACGGGCGCCCGAGCATGCTGAGCGGCTCCTGGCGCGCGTACCCACCGGAGAGTTCGAAGGCGGCGACCCCGAGCCCGTAGCGACGGGCTTCGGGCAGGTGGACCACGAAGCCGTGCTCCTGCAGCACGCTGAGGAGGTGGTAGACCGTCGATCTCGGCAGGTCGAGTGCCGAGGCGATGGCCGCGGCCGGAAGCGGGCCGCGGGCACCGGCGAGATGGCTCAGCACGCGCAGGGTGGCGTCGGCTGCCGGGACCTGACTCACCGTTGACCTCGTCTCCGCGGCTCGGACGCGGCCGCCTGGTCGTCCATGTCTGTGATCCCAGACACGGACGACTCTACGCGCACCGCCGCGGTCGGCGTCCGGGTGTTCCATCGGAACATGGACATCCAGCCCGGCGCGACCCCGACCACCAGCGACCCGACGACCTCCGGTCGCTCGTATCCCCAACCTGCCGGCCCGACCTCGGTCTCCCTCGGCGCAGGGCCGCTGTCGATCGACGAGGTCGTCGCCGTCGCCCGACACGGCGCGCGGATCGACCTCGATGGCGCGGCCCTCGACGGTGTCGCCGCATCCCGTCGGATCATCGAGGCGCTCGCCTCCGACCCCGAGCCCCACTACGGGATCTCGACCGGGTTCGGTGCGCTCGCGACCACGTTCATCGAGCCGGCGCGCCGCGCGCAGTTGCAGGCGAGCCTCGTCCGCTCGCACGCCGCAGGCAGCGGCGAGGTCGTCGAGCGGGAGGTCGTGCGTTCTCTCATGACGCTGCGCCTCTCGACGCTCATGACGGGCCGCACCGGGGTGCGGATGGAGACGGTCCGCGCCTACGCGGCGATGCTGAACGCCGACATCACCCCGGTCGTGCGCGAGTACGGGTCGCTCGGCTGCTCCGGCGACCTCGCACCCCTCGCGCACTGCGCGCTGGCGGTGATGGGCGAGGGCGAGGTGACCGATGCGTCCGGGCGCACGCGCTCCGCTGCGGAGGCGCTCGCGGACGCTGGCCTCAAGCCGGTACAGCTCGCCGAGAAGGAGGGGCTCGCCCTCATCAACGGCACCGACGGCATGCTGGGGATGCTCGCGCTCGCCGTGGACGACCTGCGGATGCTCTTGCGCACAGCCGACGTCGCCGCGGCGATGAGCGTCGAGGGCCTGCTCGGCACGGACGCGGTGTTCGCCGCAGACCTGCAGACCCTGCGCCCGCAGGCGGGTCAGGCCGAGAGCGCCGCGAACCTGCGGTTGCTGCTCGAGGGCTCCCCGATCGTCGCGAGCCACCGGGGCCCCGAGTGCACCCGGGTGCAGGACGCCTACTCACTGCGCTGCGCCCCGCAGGTGCACGGTGCAGCCAGGGACACCGTCGACCACGCCGCGATGGTCGCCGAGCGGGAGCTCGCGAGTGCCGTCGACAACCCGGTGCTCACGCCGGACGGGCGGGTCGAGTCGAACGGGAACTTCCACGGCGCCCCGGTCGCCTACGTGCTCGACTTCCTCGCGATCGCCGTCGCCGATGTCGCATCCATGTCGGAGCGCCGCACCGACCGCTTCCTGGATCGGAGCCGGAGCAACGGCCTCCCACCGTTCCTCGCGCACGAGGTGGGTGTCGACTCGGGCCTCATGATCGCCCAGTACACGGCGGCCGGCATCGTGAGTGAACTGAAACGGCTGGCGCACCCGGCGTCCGTCGACTCGATCCCGTCCTCCGCGATGCAGGAGGACCACGTCTCGATGGGCTGGGCGGCGGCGCGGAAGCTCCGTCGGGCGATCGACGGTCTCGGCCGCGTGCTGGCGATCGAGGTCATGACGGCGGCCCGTGGCCTCGACCTGCGCAGCCCGCTCGAGCCGGCCGTCGGCACCGGGGCGGTGCTCCGCCGGGTGCGTGAGCAGGTCACGGGTCCCGGACCCGACCGGTTCCTCTCCCCCGAGATCGAGGCGGTCACCGCGCTGGTGCAGTCGGGCGAGGTCGTGCGGGCGGTCACCGGCGCGGTCGGCGATCTCCGCTGAGTCGGGCGTCACACGACGAAGCCCTCGGGCGCCGGTGACGGCGTTCCCGAGGGCTTCGTGTCGAGGGGCTCGAACCTCAGCTCATCGACCGAGCGGGAGGTGGTCGATCACGGCCACTGCGCGCGGCGGCGCTTCGGCCGTTCGGTGCCCGAAGACGGCTCAGTCCCGGGTGCCGGGTCGGCATCGGGCTTCGGCTCAGCGTCAGGCGTCGGCTGGGTGTCGCTCGTCGGGCTGGAGTCAGCAGGGAGCTCGGACTTCTCCGCCGCCTCAGCCTCTCCGGCCGGCTCCGTCTCCAGGATCGGCTCGGGCTCGGCGACCGGCTCAGCCGTCACTTCCGGCTCAGGCTGCACCGCAGGGGCTGCGTGCTCGCCGGAATGAGCGACCTCGTCCGCAGGGCCTTCGGAGACGGCGTCGGGAAGGGTGATCGCTTCGGTGCGCGGCAGCTCGTCACCCGTCGCCACATGCGCCCCGTGCACCTCGTGGGCTTCGTGCACCTCGTGCGCGGCGGGCCGCGTCATCGGTCGATCCACCGCCGGCTCACTCGGCGCAGCGATCTGCGGCTCGAGTGCCGCATCCGAGTCCGTGGGAGCCGCATCGGCAGGATCGGCGTCGGCAGCAACCGAATCGATCGGGGCCTCCTCCGCCGGTTCCGCGTCAGCGGGAGTGGCGCCATCTGGAGCCGCGTCCACCGGAGCCACATCCGCCGAGGCCGACGGAACGGATGCGTTAGGCACGCTCGGCGCGGTTGCAGCGCTTCCGCCACCGGCGCCGACGAGGACCGGCTCCTCCGCGGGGACAGTCGCGGCCCGCGGCCCCTCGATCGCGGCGACCGTGCGCGCCGTCGGCTTCGGCTCGGCTGCAGCCCGCCGCTGCTCGCGACGTTCGCGGAACCCCTCGACGAGGTTGTAGAGGGTGGGGAGCACGACGAGCGTCAGGATGGTCGAGGAGACGAGCCCGCCGATGACGACGATCGCGAGCGGCTGCGAGATGAAACCACCGTGTCCGGTGATGCCGAGTGCCATCGGGGTGAGGGCGAAGATCGTCGCGAGCGCCGTCATGAGGATCGGACGGAGCCGGCGTGCGGCACCGTGCTCGACGGCCTCGATCACCGTCATGCCGCGGCGCCGGTACTGGTTCACGAGGTCGACCAGCACGATCGCGTTCGTCACGACGATACCGATGAGCATCAGCACGCCGATGAGCGACGGTACGCCGAGCGGCACGCCGGTGATGATCTGGAGCCCGATCGCGCCGGTCGCGGCGAACGGTACCGACACCAGCAGCAGGAGCGGCTGCCGCAGCGAACGGAAGGTCGCGACCATGATGACGTAGACGATGAGGATCGCGGCGAGGAGCGCGAGACCCAGCTGTCCGAACGCGTCGCTCTGCGATGCCGTGACACCCCCGAGGGTCGCCGTGGTGCCGGCGGGCAGCTTGACGTCGTCGATCGCCGTCTGCACCTCGGCGCTGGCGGTACCGAGGTTGTCGCTGCCCGGAGTCGCGCTGATCGTGGCTGAGCGCAGCCCCTTGACGGTCGAGATCGTCGCGGGTCCGTCGACCTGCGAGACCGTCGCGAGGGTGTCGAGGCGTCTCGGGCCGGTGGCCGTCGGGACCTCCGTCGCCGCGAGGGCGTCGACGGTGGTCGGCGGGTCCTGGGCGTCGACGTAGATGGTGAGCGTGGTGTCGTCGATGACGATGGAGCCCACCGTCGTCGGCTGCATGAGCTGCGAGACGTACGCACCGAGCGCGACCTCGCTGAACCCTGCTGCGGCGGCGGCGTCGCGGTTGACGGCCACCTGGACGTAGGGCCGCGATTCGCTGAGGTTGCTCGTGACCTGGTCGATGCCGTCGAGACCGGTGACGGCCTGCTGGATCGCGTCGGCGGCCTCCGCGAGATCGCTCTGCCGTGCGGAGGTGATGTCGATCTCGATGTCGCTCGACCCGCCGAAGCCCGCGGACGCGGCGACCTCGATCTCGCCGACGTCGTCGAGCCCGGACAGGTCCTTCCGGACCGTCTTCTGGAGTGCCGTCTGGTCGGCGTCTTCGCTCGTCGTGATCGAGTAGGTGATGGCTCCGCCACCGCCGCCCGAGAACGCGTCGCGCAACGAGCTTCCGCTCGACCCGATCGAGAGCTGGACGGTGTCGATGCCGTCGATGTCGCGCAGCTTTGTCTCGACCTGCTTCGCCGCCGCGTCCTGGGCGTCGAGGCTCGTGCCGACCGGCAGGGTCTGCGTGACCGTGAGGGTGTTCTGGCCGGAGTCACCGAGGAAGTTGGTCTTCATGAACGGCGTCAGCGCGAAGGTGCCGACGAGCACGAGCACCGAGAGCAGCAGGGTGGTGACCGAGTGCTTGAGGGTCCAGTGGATGATCGGGAGGTAGGCCTTCTGGAGCCGTGACGGCTTCTCGAGGTCGTCTTCGTCCTGCACGCTGACCCGGCGCTCGCGTCGGCTCCGGACCGGTCCGCTCGTCGCGTCGGAGGGCGCTTCCTCCGCTGCGGCTGCGGCTGCGAGGCGCTGGGCCTTCGGGGCGCGGAGGAACCAGTAGGCGAGCACGGGCACGATGGTGAGCGCGACGAGGAGCGACGCGAGCAGCGCGATCGTGACGGTGAGGGCGAAGGGTCGGAAGAGTTCTCCGGTGACGTCGCCGACGAACGCGATGGGCAGGAACACGGCCACCGTGGTGATGGTCGAGGCGGTGATCGCGCCCGCGACCTCCTGGACGGCGCTCAGGATCGACCCGGCGCGCTGTGCACCCGTGCGGTTGTCGCCGAACGAGAGGTGTCGCTTGATGTTCTCGATGACCACGATCGAGTCGTCGACCACGCGCCCGATGGCGATCGTCAGCGCGCCCAGCGTGAGGATGTTGAGCGAGTACTCGGCGACCTGGAGACCGATGAAGGTGATGAGCACGGACGTCGGGATGGAGATCGCCGTCACCAGCGTGGCCCGGACGTCGAGGAGGAACACGAGGATGATCAGCACCGCGAAGACGAGGCCGAGCAGGCCTTCCGTCGTCAGGGCCTCGATGGACTGCTCGATGTAGGGCGCCTGATCGAAGACGACGGTGAGCTTGGCGTCGGACCCGATGGTGCGCTCCAGCTCAGGAAGGATGTCGCGCACACCCTGCGAGACCTCGACGGTGTTCGCCGCGGGCAGCTTCGTGACGGCGATGGTGAGCGCCGGCTCGCCGTCGACGCGCGAGATCGACGTGATCGGGTCGTCGCTCAGGGCGACCGTCGCGACGTCGCCGATGGTCAGGACGGAGCCGTCGGCGGCGAGGGCGCCCGTGATCGGCAGTGCGGCGATGTCGTCGACCGAGGTGAGCTTCGTGCCCGTCTGCACGGAGAACGTCTTGTCGCCTTCGGTGATGTCGCCCGCAGGCTGCAGGGAGCCGTTCTGCTGCAGCGTCGTCCCGATGACCCGGCTGGTCTGCCCCGCGAGGGCCAGTTTGGCGTCGTCGGGGGTGATCGTGACCCGCTTGCCCACCTCGCCGACGATCGCCGCGTCGCGGACGCCGTCGACGTCCTTGATGTCGGGGACCACGGAGCTCGAGAGCACCTCGGCCAGGGAGTCCTGGTCGGCCGCGCCCGACACGGCGATCTGGATGACCGGGAGGTCGTCGATGCTGCCGCTGACCACCTGCGGGTCGACGGTGTCGGGCAGGGTCGACTTGATGCGGTTGATCGCCTGGGTGATCTTCTGCTCGGCGGTGGCGAGGTCCGTGCCGTAGGTGAAGGTCGCGCTGATGAGGCTCGAGTTCGTGCTCGACGTCGCCGAGGTGGACTCGATACCGGGCACGCCCTGGATCGCGGTCTCGATCGGGGTCGAGACGTCGTCGTTGACGACCTCGGGTGCCGCACCCGGGTAGCTCGTGATGATCGCGAGCTGCGGGAACTGGACCGACGGGATGAGCTCCTGCTTGAGGCCGCCCACCGCCAGGACGCCGAACACGGCGGCCACGATGGTGACGAGCGCGATCAACGCGCGGTTCTTCATGCTGAGGACGGAGAGCAGGTGCACGGAGCCGCTTTCGGTTGTTGCGAGAGGTGCGGACGCTGTAATTATGTCACCGCACACCCGTCCGACGGCGGTCTCGCGCGGAGGCTGGACACGGCACGCACAAGCACTGCGTGTGGAGCGGTGTCACGCTCGTCGGCGACGAGGTCAGACGACGTCTTCGAGGTAGTCCAGAGCCGGCACGTGCCCGAACATCGCGGAGTGCCAGGTCTGCGTCAGCAGCTCGACCGCCTGCTCGGTCTGGGCCCACGGATAGCTGATCGGGATGCGAAGGTAGCGCTCGAACGCCCCGTCGATCCCGAACCGTGGCCCGGCGACGATCACGAGCCCGTGGCTGCGAGCCGCGAGCGAGAGCTGCGATGACGCGGCCTCGCCGAGGTTCACCCAGGTGGCGATCCCACCGTCGACCCGCGGCACGGTCCACTCGGGAAGGCGGTCGGCCAGGAGGTCGACGAGCCGGTCGCGGGTCTCGCCGAGCGCGACACCGCGCCGGGCGACGATGCCGTCCATCGCCGGCATCAACTGCTGGACGGTCAGCTGGTCGAGGATCGGCGTGCCGAGGTCGCCCAGCGAGCGTGCCGAGACGAGCTTCCTGATCGTGCCGCGCTCGGCCCGGATCCACCCGATGCGGAGGCCTCCCCAGATCGTCTTGCCCACCGAGCCGATCGTGATGATCGACGCCGGCGCGCCCTGGAGTGCGGCGAACGGGGTGCCGTCGAGGCCCTGGTCCGTCGGCCGGTCGATGTCGAGCTCGGCCGTGGTCTCGTCGATCACGAGCACCGTCCCGTGCCGCTCGGCGGCTGCGGCGACCCGTCGCCGGGTCTCGAGCGGCATCGACGCCCCGGTCGGGTTGTGGAAGTCCGGCATGAGGTACGCCATCGTGGGGCTCGTGCGCTCGAACCACTGCTCGAGTTCGCGGACGTCCCAGCCGGTCTCCGAGGAGACGGTCGCGGCGCCGAGCCTGGCCCCGGCCGCCCGGAGCGCCTCGTAGGCGTGGGGATAGCTCGGCATCTCGACGAGGACGCGGTCACCTCGGCTGAGCAGGGTGCGCGCGATGAGGGCGATCGCGTGTTGGGCCCCCACGGTGACCATGATCTCGTCGGGGTCGGTGGGCAGCCCGCGCGCGGTGTAGCGGTCGGCGATGGCCTGCCGCAGCTCGGGCATGCCGACGAGGTCGTAGTCGAAGTCGTGCATGTACCGCGGCAGTTCTGCGGCGGCGGTGGCCACGGCGTCGATGATCTCGGGGCACGGCGGGACGGCCGCCTTGCTGAAGTCGAGGAACCCGCCCTGTGGCACGGGAGCCAGCGCAGTGGGCGCCGACGGCAGGAGGGTGACGCTGCCCGAACCGCGGATGCTGCGGAGGTAGCCGGCCTCGCGCAGTTCGCGGTACGCCGCGGTGACCGTGGTGCGGCTCAGCGCGAGCCGATCGGCCAGTTCCCGCTCGGCCGGCAGACGGGTGCCGACCGGGATGCGTCCGTCGAGGACGAGGAGTCGGATGCGGTCGGCGAGACCGCGGTATGCGGGCGCAGCGGTCTTCCACTGCCCGAGCAGGGCGGCGAGCGATCGGGCACTCAGGGTGATGGAAGCCATTGAACCACGATACCCAGATTGGCCTCTAGCGCCAAAGCCAATCGTGCAATTGGATTGTCCACCATGACCCGTCGTGTGCTCCAACTCCTCATCGGCCTCTTCCTGTACGGCATCGCCATCGCGATGATCGTGCGCGGTGCGGTCGGCGTCGCCCCATGGGACGTCCTCACCCAGGGACTCAACCTGCGGACCGGCCTGAGCTTCGGACTCATCACGATCATCGTCGGCGGGCTCGTGCTCCTCGCCTGGATCCCGCTCAAGCAGCGGCCGGGTGTCGGCACGGTCCTGAACGTCCTCCTCGTGGGGCCCTCGGCCGACATCGGGCTGGCGGTCATCCCCGCGGACCTCGACCTGTGGGCGCGCATCCTGCTGTTCGCAGGCGGACTGCTCCTCCTCGGCGTCGCCTCGGGCCTCTACATCGGCGGCAACTTCGGCCCCGGCCCGCGAGACGGCCTCATGACCGGCATCCACCGCGTCACTGGGTGGCCGATCTGGGTCGGGCGCACGGGTGTGGAGCTCGTGGTCCTCGGCATCGGATGGCTGCTCGGCGGGAACGTCGGCATCGGAACGGTGGTCTTCGCCGTGCTCATCGGCCCGATCTGCGGCTACACGATCCCGTTGTTCCGGATCGCTCCGCGGACGGAACACTCGACCACCGCCGTGGACGAGGCTGTGCTCGAGGGCGACACCCCGCCCTCGAAGCCGATCGTCGACTCCCCGGCCAACTGAAGCCACCCTTCGACAGGCTCAGGGACCGGGAGGGACAGACTCAGGGACCGGATGTCCGGTCCCTGAGTCTGTCGAAGGGCCGATCCGTCAGGGCTTCGCCACCGCCACCGCGCCCGTGTGGTCGTCGACGCTCATCGTCGCCTCGTCGAACCGCGAGCGACCGGAGAGGACCTCGCCGACCTGCACCCGGTCGACCTCCTTCACCCACGTGCCGATGATGATCGTGGCGACCGCGTTGCCGGTGAAGTTCGTGAGCGCACGCGCCTCCGACATGAAGCGGTCGATGCCGACGATGAGGCCGACCCCGTCGACGAGGTCGGGTCGGTTGGCCTGCAGGCCGCCGGCCAGGGTCGCGAGACCGGCGCCCGTGACGCCCGCGGCGCCCTTCGACGCGATGATCATGAACACGAGGAGCGAGATCTGCTCCCCGAGGTTCATCGGGACGCCCATGACGTCGGCGATGAAGATCGACGCCATGGTGAGGTAGATCGCGGTGCCGTCGAGGTTGAAGGAGTAGCCCGTCGGGACGGTGATGCCGACGACCGGCTTGGAGACACCGAGGTGCTCCATCTTCGCGATGAGTCGCGGCAGCGCGGCCTCGGAGGAGGAGGTGCCGACGATGAGGAGGTACTCGCGGCCGAGGTACTTCATGAGCTTGAAGATGTTGAAGCCCGTGGCGAGGCGCAGGACCCCGCCGAGCACGACGACGATGAACAACGCGCAGGTGATGTAGAACGCGATCATGAGCGTGGCGAGCCCGACGAGCGCGCTCGCACCGGCGGACCCGGTCACGGCGGCGATCGCACCGAAGGCACCGATGGGCGCAATCCACATGATCATCGCGAGCACCCGGAACACGAGCGCCTGGATGAGCTTGATGCCGCGCAGGATCGGTTCTCCCGTCGTCCCCATCTTCTGCAGGCCGAATCCGACGAGCAGGGCGACGAAGAGGACCTGCAGGATGTTGCCGCCGGTCAGCGAGGACACGAGCGTCGTGGGGATGATGCCGAGGATGAACTCGGTCGTGCTCTTGGCCTCCCCCTCCACCTGGTAGCTCGTCTCGGCGAGGTTCAAGCCGGCGCCCGGCTGGATGAGGTTGCCGACGACGAGGCCGATCGCGAGGGCGAAGGTCGACATCGCGATGAAGTACAGCAGCGCGAGCCCGCCGACCTTGCCGACGGTCGCGGCCTTCGCGATCGACCCGACGCCGATCACGATGGTGCAGAAGATGACCGGGGCGATCATCATCTTGATCAGCGCCACGAAGGCGTCGCCGATGGGTTTGAGTCCTTTCGCGAACTCCGGCGCGGCGAGACCGACGACGATGCCGGCGAGCACTGCGAGGATCACCGCGAGGTAGAGGTAGTGGGTCTTGTCCAGCCGTTTCAGGGAGGAGAGCGTCATTGCCATTCCGGATCCGTTTCGTCGGCCGCGTCAGTGCGGCAGCGGGTGGTCGATCGACCCATGCTGCGACCACACCGGCGGATCGACCGGGTTGTGGTCGTAGTGACCGCTTGTGGTCGTACTGGTCGCGGTCGGCGACGCCTGGGGCCGGCGTCACCCCCGATACTTGAGGGGTCGACGCGACGGAGCAGACGGAGGTGACGCGATGGCCGGTCGGTCCAGGAGCATCGCCTCGCGGCTCTTCCTCGTGCAGCTCGTCGCGGTCGTCGCGATGACGCTCGTCGCCGGAGTCCTGCTGTGGTTCCAGGCCCGCACCGAGACCGAGGACCGCGCGGTCGCGAAGTGCCTCGACGTCGCGAACGGCGTCGCGGACAACCCCTACGTCGTCGCGCAGCTCGGCTCGGATCGCCCGTCCGACGCGCTCCAGCCCTACGCCGAGGCACTCATGCGCGACACCGGTGTCGACTTCGTGACGATCATGGCTCCGGATCGCACCCGGTACACGCACCGCGAGCGCGACCAGATCGGCAAGCCGTTCATCGGCACGATCGGACCGGCGCTCGAGGGACGGACCTTCACCGAGACGTACACGGGCACGCTCGGCCCCTCCGTCCGCGCCGTCGCACCCATCCGTGACGACGCCGGCGAGGTCGTCGCCCTCGTCGCCGCAGGCGTCACGGTCAGCAACGTGTCCGAGACCTTCGAGACCCGGGTGCCGTGGTTGCTCGGAACGACTCTGCTCGTGCTCGTCATCGGCGCGATCGGCTCCTGGACGCTCCGCCGCTACCTCGCACGGGTCACCGGGTCGCGCGGACCGGAGGACCTCGCCAGGATGTTCGACTACTACGAGTCGGTGCTCCACTCGGTGCGGGAGGGGCTCGTCCTCGTGGACCGCCACCGCCGTCTCGTGCTCGTCAACGACCAGGCGTCCGAACTGCTCGGGCTGCCCCTCGGCGAGTGTTCCCCGGGAGCGGCGCCGGTCGACGAGCTGCCGATCGACGCCGGCCTGCGCGAGCTCCTCGCGAGCGGACGCCAGGCCGTCGACGAGATCCACCTCACACGCGACCACGTGCTCGTCGTGAACCAGGAGTCGGCGGTCGGTCCGGGCGAGACGGCAGGCCCGCACCCGCGTGGGTGGGTGATGACGCTGCGCGACCACACCGAGATCGAACACCTGAGCGGCGAGCTGGCGTCGATGCGCACGATGAGCGACGCCCTGCGCTCGCAGACCCACGAGTTCGCGAACCGGCTGCACACGATCGTCTCGCTCATCGAGCTCGACCGGCGGGAGGAGGCGCTCGACCTCGCGGCGCAGGGACTCGGAGCGAGTCAGCGGTTGACCGACCGCGTGCTCGCGGCGGAACAGGAGCCGGTGATCTCGGCGCTGCTACTCGGCAAGACGGCGCAGGCGTCCGAGCAGGGGGTCGAGCTGCACCTCGAGAGCGACCCCGCGCTCGGACGCGTGCGCGTCGACCCGGCCGTGATCGTCACCATCCTCGGCAACCTCATCGACAACGCGATCGACGCGGCGTCCGGCGATCGCCCCTGGGTGGAGGTCTACCTCGGGCAGGGGCTGCCGGACGACCTCGGCGCCGGGCGGTCCGGCGACGCCGAGACGACGGAGCTCGTGATCCAGGTGACCGACAGCGGACCGGGCCTGCCCCCGGAGGCGCTCGACCTCGCGTTCGTACGCGGCTGGTCGACGAAGGAGCCCGGCCGATACGGCCGGGGGTTCGGTCTCGCGCTGGTCCAGCAGGCGGTGACACGGCTCGGCGGCACGGTCGAGGTCGTCCGCGAGCCCTCCTCGGCGTTCGTCGTGACGCTGCCGGCCGCGGTCGGCGTCCGGGACGAGGCAGGCACATGAGCGAGCGCATCCGGGTCCTGGTCGTCGAGGACGAACCGATCACCCAGCAGGCCCACGCGTCCTACCTGCGCCGCGTCGAGGGCTTCGAACTCGCCGCCGTGGCGGGCGATGCGGCCACCGCGATGCAGGCGCTGCGGGCAGCTGCGGCCCACCGCTCCCCCGACGACCGGATCGACCTCGTCCTGCTCGACCTCAACCTGCCGGACGCGCACGGTCTCGAGCTCTGCCGACGCATCCGGACGGCGGGTATCGACGTCGACGTCATCGCCATCACCGCGGCCCGTGATCTCCGGATCGTCCGAGCGGCGGTCTCGGCGGGCATCGTCCAGTACCTCATCAAACCGTTCGCGTTCCCCGCGTTCGCCGACAAGCTGGAGGCGTATCGCTCCTTCCGGCACACGATGTCGGCGGAGGGCTCGGTCGCGAGCCAACACGAGGTGGACCTCACCCTCGCCACGCTGCGAGCGCCGTCCTCCCGCCCGCAGTTGGCGAAGGGACTCTCGGAGGACACCCTGCGTCTGGTCTCGGACCTCCTCCGGCAGGCCACCGGACCGCTCTCCGCGAGCGAAGCGGCAGCCGCCGGGTCCCTGTCACGGGTGACGGCCAGGCGTTACCTCGAGTACCTCGCCGAGACAGGCGCGGTGGAGCGGTCGCCCCGGTACGGCTCCCCCGGCCGCCCGGAACTCGAGTACCGCTGGCGCTGATGCCGCGCCGACCTCCCCCGCTCGGCGGAGACCGTCTCGATGACGGATCAGTCAGCCGACGGATGTCGGCTGAGCGGGTGGTTCCTAGGCTCGGAGCATGACCTCCTCGACGACATCCACCGCCCGCCCCGCGCTGATCGACCCCGTCATCATGAGTGCGATGACCGGCGCCGGAGTCGGCCTCGGGTTCGCCGTCGCCCTCGCCGTCGCGGCCCTGCTCGACGTCCCCTTCGGCCTCCCGCTCGCGATCGCCCTGCCGTCCTCGATGCTGCTCGCCGTCGGTGCCGCCATCCTCATCACCCGACGACGCAAGCGGGTCGGCTGAGCCGCGGACGGCCGCGCCCGGTCCCTGAGCTCGTCGAAGGGTCAGCTCGAGTACCACTGGCGCTGATGCCGCTGTGGTCTCCGCTGCCCTCGAGCACGCTGCCCGGTCCCCGAGCTTGTCGAAGGGTCAGCTCGGGTTCACGACCGCGTAGATCTGGTTCCAGTTCGCGAAGCCGGTGACTGGCTCATCCGAGCCGTTCAGCATGATGTCCTCGTCCACGGAGTTCGTCTCGCCGGTCGACGGATCGTAGATCTCGTAGTCGCCGTCGTGGAAGCCGATGATGAGCACGTAATGCTGCGGGATGGTGTTGTCGCTCGGGCCGACGAGGAGCGGGACGGGCGTCCCGTCGTTCGCTGCCGCCGCGGCCTCGGTGAGTGCCGCCCCTCGGCCCGAGTCACCACCCAGGGCGTTGGTCCAGTCGATGTGATAGTCGGTACCGGTGCGGTCGGATTCGGCGACCGCGCCGCCGGGTGCCGTGCCCGCGACGTTCGGGTAGTCGATCGGGCCGGGGAACAGGTCGTTCGCGCGGTCCTGGACGGCCTGCTGCAGGAACGTCATCCGATCCTCCGTGTCCAGACCGGCCGCATCGGCGAGGTCGAGACCCCGGAGGTAGTCGGGCACATGGCCGTCGAGGAACTCGCCGGTCTGCAGCCAGTAGGCGAGGAACGGGTCCGACTGGGCGGCGAGGGTGATGAGCGTCGTCGACCCGCAGGTCTTGTTGTTGTACTGGTCGAAGGTCTCGCCGTTCACCGTGGCGTCCCCGTTGTCGCCGACGCCGAGGTTCGTGAGCTCGTCGATCATGCGCTGCCGTTCGCCGGGGGGAGCGTTCTTGATCGCGTCGGCGAGGGCGAGCACGGAGGAACTGCCGGCGCCGGTGGCTATCGCGCTCATGAGGAGGGCGCTGACGGCGGGGTCGCCGGACTCCTCCATCGCCGCGAGGATGCGCTCCCGTTCGTCCTCGCTCATCGCGTTCCAGTTCTGGACGTAGTTGACCCACTCCGTCTCGGAGAGGACCGAACCGTCGGGGTCGCCGTTCGGGAACTGCGTCCGCGAGACGAGGACGTCCAGCCTCGTCTGGCCCACGGGCACCTCGACGCCGGCGAGCACGGCGTAGCCCTCGGAGTCCGACAGGGCCCGCTGCAGCGCCTCACCGGCCGCCCATGCGTCCTCGTAGGCTTCGTGGCAGACGGATACGCCGTCGAGGATCTGACCGGCTCCGCGGATGAGGTCCGAGATCACCCCGGCGACCTCTCCTGCTCCGGTGATCGGGTTCATCATCGCCCACGGGTTCACGGAGATGTTCCCGATGGTCCGGTGGCCGTCGCGGATGCTGTCGGCACCCGGCTGGTGGGCGGTGCGCGCCGAGGTGATGGCGTCCGCGTAGTCTCGGAGGCCGCTGGCCCCGGATCGGAGCCCCTCGATCTCGCCACCGACGAGGGTGTCGACGGACGCCAGGACCTGCGTCGCGCTCGCACCGGTCACGCCGACGAGTGCGTCGGGCAGGCTCGACGCGGTGACGGTGGAGAGCGTGGTCTGGATCGCCTCGGCGGCGATCACCGCGTTCTCGTACTGCTCCGCGAGCCCGTCGATGGTGGCCGGGTCACCCGGCGGCGGGGTGTCCGCGAACGTGGAGGATCTGGGGATGAGCCCGACCGCGCGATCGACGAACGAACCGATCGACGTGATGAAGCTCAACGGGTCGCCGCTCAACGAGCCGATGAAGGTGGCGAGCACGTCGATCTCGGCTGAGCTCTTGGTGCGGAGTTCGGAGAGGTTCATGGTCGGTCCTTGTTTCCGGTGGTGCTCCTGGTCGCGGCGAGGCCGGAGAGGAGCCGCAGGACGACGGTCTGCAGCTTGGCGACCGCGCGCAGTTCGGCCGCCGTCTCCGCACTGTCGGCTCCTCGGCGACGCGCGTCGAGGAGGGCGTCGAGCAACACCGCCCCCGCCTGCTCGTCCGTCAGCATGCCGGCGCCGAGGCCGATGACGGCGTCGAGACCGGCCGTGCGGACCACACTCGCGACCTGCTCGGTGACGCCGGCGGGGACGCCGGCACCTCGGAGTTCCGCGGCCAGCGACGCGACCCGCGCGCCGGTCTCGGCCCGCTCGGCCGCATCACGGCGGTCGGGCTGAGCAGCCGTGCATGTCCGGGCTGGCGGCGACGGCGCGGTCATGAGGCGTCCTCGGCGAGCGCCGCATCCGTACCGGCCATCGTGTCCGCGACGTTCTGCATCCACCGCGCGAAGTCGTCGAGCGTCTTGCCCGCCTCCGTCATCTCGGTCCGCCACGTCAGTTCGAAGGCGGCGGCGCTCGTGGCCACCTGCTCGTCGAGGAACGACGTGTCGAGGCACGTGGAGAAGATCCCCGTCGCGCTCGACGCCGCCCCGGCGACCGCATGGACGACCGCCGCCAGGCCCGCATCGTCCACCTGCATCGTGCCGCTCATGGTTCCCCGCTCTCCGGTGCTGTTCGCGCTGCCCGGCCGATCCCGGTGATGCGCCTGATCCGATGGCTCCACCCTGTCCCAGCCGGCTCCCCAAGACGATGGGCAGCACTCCCCATAGCCCGGTGGGCGTCGGACCTGGCGCACGACGGGGCGTCGGTTACGGTGAGGGTGACGCGTCCACCCGGGCGCCGCGGAAGGGGCCGTCATGCAGCAGATCCATCGTCGCCTCGCGACCGTGTCGTTGACCATCCTCGTCGCGGCGCTCTGTTGCACGGGTTGCGGCCTGTCGTCGACCCCCGTCGTGGCGGACGAGACCGACGATGCCCGGCTCACCGCGTTGGCCGATGATCCGCTCTTCGCGGACGGCAGCGTCACCGGGCCACGGGTTCCGGACACCTCGGCCAACGTCAGTGTGCAACGCGGGGCGATCACGGTCGACGACCTCTGGCCGACGGACGTCACCGCGGAACCAGGAGTGAGCGGGCCCGCCTGGCCTGCCGCCACCGCCATGTTGGCCCAGCTGCGCGAGGCAGGTTGGCGACCGGTGGCCGTCTCCTGCGAGCTGGATCGGTCGTCCGGGCTGGAGGGCGCGACGGTGTACGCCACGAAGGAGTTCGACGACTTCACCGCTGCGCTCGAGGCCGAGGTGAGGCCTCCGTCCTCGAAGCTCGTCGGGTACGTACCCTTCCATGCGGAGGCCGACGACCCGTGGTCGGCGCGCTCGGAGGTCCCGGCCGGGTCGAGTTGCCTCGACGGCGACGGACCGCCGAGCGACGAGGGGTCCGTACCGGACGACCTGGCCATCGCTCCCTGGTACTGAGCGGCCGCCGATCCCAGGGTCGACTCAGGGTGATCCCGGAGGTTCCCGGGGTTGCCATGCACCGATACGCGATATATCGTGAATTCCAGTTCAACGCGATATATCGCGATCACTCGGAAGGAACCGCACCATGGCACAGGAGAAGTGGATCATCGCTCCCGGCGAGAGCCGCATCATCGACCTCGAACTCGTGAGACGACTCAAGGTCGGCCTCATCGGCGGCCAGGTCGACATCATCGGACACGACGAGCCCGGCGCCCGCATCGAGGTGGGGGCCGTCACCGGCAAGGACCTCAAGATCACCATCGACGGCGACGTCGCCGAGATCGACCACCCGCAGCTGCGCTGGGACAACTTCCTCGAAGTGTTCTCGAACTTCGGCGCCAATCGCGCCACGGCCCAGGTCAGTGTCCTCGTCCCCCGCGACATCGCCCTGACGTTCGGTGTCGTCAGCGCCAGTGGACTGGTCGCAGGCCTCACCGCAGACGCCAAGCTCAACACGGTGTCCGGCGACCTCGTGGCCGACCGGATGACCGGGCGACTCGACCTCAACTCCGTGAGCGGCGAGCTCACGGTCCAGAACCACACGGGTCGCATCCAGGCGCACACGGTCTCGGGCGACGTCACCGTCTCCGGCGACATCACGCGCGCCTCGATCGACGGCGTCTCCTCCGACCTGCTCCTCGACATCCACGGTGCGTGCGAGCAGCTCGACCTGAACACCGTGAGCGGCGCGATCACGGTCCGCCTCGACGAGGAGCTCGCCGCGCGCTACACGGCGAACTCGGTCGGCGGCCGCCTGGCGATCGACGGCGTCGTCCTCAAGGGACTGCGCGGTGGTGGGTACAACTCGCACACCGGTGCCCTGTCCGGACAGTTCGCCGAGGTGCGCATGAACACCGTCGGCGGCGCGGTGACCGTCCTCCGCCGGCCGGCTGCCGAGCCGGCGGGCGCGGCCACCACCGCAGGGAGCGAGGCAGGCGCATGAGCCCCGTCTTCGCCCACGGCAGCCTGCGGCTGTACCTCCTGAGCCTGCTCGACGAGTCGCCGAAGCACGGCTACGAACTCATCCAGGCGCTCACCGACCGGAGCGGTGGCACCTACAGCCCGAGCGCCGGCACCATCTACCCGCGCCTCGCGAAGCTCGAGGAGGAGGGACTCGTCACGAAGACGAGTGACGGCAGGAAGACCGTCTACGAGATCACCGAGGCGGGCCGGGCGGAGCTCGCAGCACGGGCGGGCGAGCTCGACGGCATCGAGGACCAGCTCACCGATTCCGTCCGTCGCATCGCCGACGAGGTCCGCAGCGGGGTCACGGCGGCCATGAAGAGCCTCCGGGCCGATCTCGCCTCCGCCGCGCGCGAGGCGAAGCAGTCCGCGAAGCCCGGTCCGAGCTGGACGTCGACCGCCGAGGAGAGCGCCGACCAGAAGGTGCAGGGTCGCCTGGCGCTCCACGAGACCGACGTGTCGATCAACGAGTTCCGGCAGGCGGTCCGAGCCGAACTCCGCGAGCACGTCGCCCGTGGGGGCGTGCTCGACGACGACACCGTCTCGGCCCTGCGTGCCGACCTCGTCGCCGTCCGCGACCGCCTGCGGGAGCGCCTCCAGGGCTGAGCACCCCGACACGCAGGCCGAGACACGGAACCGCCCGGCCCCTCACGGGAGTCGGGCGGTTCCGTCGATACGGCGCGTGCGGTCGGCCTACCGTGCGGCGCCGGCCAGCGAGCCCGTGGTCGCCGCCGAGTCGTAGATCACGCAGGTGACGAGCCGGTCGTCCACCCCGTTCCAGCTGGCCTCGGTCGGCGTGTAGTAGTTGAACTCGAGGCTGGAGTCCTCGTAGACGATCCCGACGAACGCCTGGAACTGCGCGTAGCAACCGTCGTCGGCCTGCTGCGTGACGGCCTCCTCGCCGGGCCACTCGTCGCCGGTCAGCGTGACCTCGCCGTACACCTCGTACTGGTGCGGCTCGGAACAGGGCACGGTCGGCACCTCCGTGACCTCGTCGGACGACGACTCGTCGTTCAGGCAGTCGCCGACCGAGAGGGTGAAGACGTCCGTGGTGCCTCCACCGACGATCTCGCCGGACTGCGCATCCCGGGTCTCGGCGGGCTTCGGGAGGATGCCCTCCACGACACTGCAACCGGAGAGCGTCAGGGCCGCAGCGAGAGCGGCGAGGGCGAGCGGGAGGAGACGACGGCGAGCGGTCACGATGAGGGTCCTTGAGGTGGGTGTCGATCACGAGCGACTGTTCAGGCTCACAGCCAGGCAACAGCCGTCGATCAGGATATTGGTCGACCATCCGGGTCCGCCACTCCCCCGCTCGATGAACACTGCGTCACGGTCGGGTGACGATGCCTGTCCATCCAGCTCATCCCCGCTTGACTCCGGTTCCCGAAGGAGTAATATCGCCGCTCGTGACAACTGAGGGTCGAGAGCCCGGGACAGAACCACGATCGGCAAAACGCTGGTTGATCGGGGACCCGCTGCCGACCGACAACCTGGAGGGCCAGCTCCTCCCCAAACGCCTCGCACTGCCGATCTTCGCGAGCGACGCGTTGTCGAGTGTGGCGTACGCGCCGCAGGAACTCCTCATGATCCTGACGCTCGGCGGGCTCGCCTTCCTGAGCTTCGCGCCGTGGGTCGCGGCGTGCGTCGTGATCCTGCTCGTCGTGGTCGTCGCGAGCTACCGACAGCTCATCAAGGCGTACCCGTCGGGTGGTGGCGACTACGAGGTCGCCCACCGGAACCTCGGCGAGAAGGCCGGCCTCGTGGTCGCCTCCGCGCTGCTCGTCGACTACGTCCTGACGGTCGCCGTGTCGGTGGCCTCGGGCGTCGACAACATCATCTCCGCGATCCCCGGGCTGAACCCCTGGCGCGTCGAGCTGGCCGTCGGGTTCGTGCTCGTCCTCATGGCCGTGAACCTCCGCGGCGTCCGGGAGTCGAGCAAGGCCTTCGCGATCCCCACCTACTTCTTCATCGCGAGCGTGCTCGTCATGATCGTCGCGGGACTCGCCCGCACGTTCATGGGCGACGCCCCGGTCGCCTCGAGCGCCGCGTTCACCGTGCAGGGCGAGAGCCTCACCCAGGCGGCGTTCATCCTGCTCCTCCTGCGCGCCTTCTCCTCCGGTTGTTCAGCGCTCACCGGTGTCGAAGCCGTCTCGAACGGCGTCCCGGCGTTCCGTCGCCCGCAGATCAAGAACGCTCAGAAGACGCTGGTCCTCATGGGCGGCACCGCGATCGTGCTGTTCGTCGGCCTCACCGCGCTCGCCCTCATCTCCCGCGTGCACTACGCCGAGAACGCCTGTCACCTGGAAGGGTTCGCGGACTGCGCGACGACCCCGCAGCCGAGCCTCATGGCACAGGTCGCGACCGCGGTGTTCGGTGCGAACAGCATCCCGTTCTTCCTCATCCAGGCGGCGACCGCGTGCGTCCTGCTCCTCGCGGCCAACACGGCGTTCAACGGCTTCCCGCTGCTCGGCGCCGTCCTCGCGCGCGACTCCTACGCGCCGAAGTCGCTCAACACCCGTGGCGACCGCCTCGTGTTCTCGAACGGCATGATCATCCTGGGTCTGGCCGCGTGCGCGATCCTCGTCGTCTACCAGGCGAACCTCACCCAGCTCATCCAGCTGTACATCATCGGGGTGTTCGTGTCGTTCACCCTCGGCCAGACGGGCATGGTGAAGCACTGGCTGCGGATGCTGCGGGAGGGCTGCGACAACCGCGGCTCCGTCTATCGGGGCCTCGCGATCAACGCGTTCGGCGCCCTGCTCACGGCGAGCGTCCTCATCGTCGTGACGATCACGAAGTTCACCCACGGCGCCTGGCTCGTCTTCGTGCTCATGCCGATCCTCTTCGTCCTCATGCTCGGCGTGAACCGCTACTACCGCGACGTCGAGAAGGAGGTCGAGGTCGACCCGACCACGACCTTCGGCGCGACCGGCGACCACGCGATCGTCCTCGTCGGCAAGATGCAGAAGCCGATCCTCAAGGCGCTGGACTACGCGATCGCCGCCAAGCACGACAGCCTCGAAGCGGTCCACATGTCGATCGATCCGGAGGCCACGAAGCTGCTCGAGCAGCAGTGGATCGAACAGAACATCCACGTGCCGCTCGTCATCCTCGAGTCGCCGTACCGCGAGTTCGCGATGCCGCTCGCAAAGTACATCAAGGCGCACCGTGCTGAGCACGGCGCCGAGGTCGTCACCGTCTACATGCCGCAGTACATCGTCGGGCACTGGTGGGAGAGCCTCCTCCACAACCGGCGGGCATCGCGGATCCGCAACCAGATCATGCTCGTCCACGGCGTGACCGTCGCCCTCGTGCCGTGGCTGCTCGACTCCTCGGAGCTCATCTACGGACGTCGGTCACGGCCGCTGCCCGGCCAGGAACGACGTGGCGAGATCGTCCGCGTCAAGAAGCCGGTCGAGCGGAAGCCGCACATCGACCGCAACACGGGGCAGCCCCGCTCCTGATCGGCCACGCGCTCCGGCGACGGCGTGAGGGACGTGTCGCAGACTGACAGACTGGGGACATGTTCACCTGGGGTCTCTCGCTGCTGTTCCTCGCGGCCGTCTTCGGGACGCTGTCGATGGTCCGCCTCATCGCCGCGAACCCCGACTCGCCGCTGCCGATGTGGCAGGGCCGCCCGCAGCGACTCCCGCAGTTCACGATCATCCTGCGCGGCCTGTCGGGCGGACTCGGGGTCTTCGGGGTCTTCCTGCTGTGGTCGGAGATCGGCTTCTGGAGCATCCTGCTGCTCATCGTCGCCCTCGGGATCCCGATCGTGCTGAACCTCCGGCACAACCGCCGCTTCGAGGCATAGCCGCCGCGTTCGTTCGCCCATCTTCGGGCGAACGAGCGGCTAGGCGAGGAGCGCACCGAGCCCGTAGCCGACCAGGGCCGCGACGACCGACGCGACGAGCATGCCCAACGCGTTCGCCAGTCCGGCCCGCGAACGTCCGTCGTGGAGCAGCCGGACGGTCTCGACACTCGCGGTGCTGAACGTCGTGTACCCACCGAGCAGCCCGCCTCCGAGGACGAGCCGCCACGCCTCGTCGACGACCCCGCCGAGGGCCAGCGCAGTGACGAAGCCCAGCAGCAGCGACCCGCTGACGTTGATCACGGTCGTGCCCCACGGGTAGGCGCCGCCCACACGGGAACGGACGATGCCGTCGACGACGAAGCGGGCCGCGGCGCCCACACCGCCGGCCGCCGCGATCGCAAGGAAGAGCCAGGGCGTCACGAGCGGCCACCGCCGATCCGTCGGGCGAGGACGATGCCGCCCCAGCTCGCCAGGGCGCCCAGCACGACGCTCCCCACCGCGTACAGCACCCCCACGAGGGCGCTCCCCTCGATGAGGAGGACGCTGCTGTCGGCCGCGAGCGCACTGTACGTCGTGAAGCCGCCGAGGACGCCGGTGCCGAGGAAGAGGCGGAGATCGCGTCGACGGCCGGCGTCGGACCCGCGTCGGAGGAGCGACTCGAGGAGGAGACCGAGCAGGAAGGCGCCGACGACGTTGATGCCGAGGATGGCCACGGGGACACCACCGATGGGCGGGATGGCGAGGGAGATCGCCTCGCGGGCACCCGTCCCGATCGCGCCACCGAGCCCGACCATCGCGATCGTGGCGGGTTGGAGGTGCGGAGCCCGTGTCCCCGTCGGAGCGGCCGTCACCGCAGGTCGCCGGCGGGGGCGTCCCAGAGGGGTTCGTCGGTGGCGCTGGGCGCGAGTGGGACCACGATCACCGGACGCGCCTGCCGGTGGGCCAGCGTCGCGGCGACGGAACCGTTGAAGAACTCGAGGATGCCCTTCCGGAGGCCACGCTCCCGTGTCCCGACGATGATCGCCCGCGCGGACACCGAATCGGCGAGTCGGCCGAGGGCACGCGCCGGGTCCCCGGCGAGCTGGGTCAGCTCCCACACGACGCCGCTGTCGTCGAGGAGACGATGCGCCGTCGCCTCCAGGCCGGGATCGGCGGGCTCCGGTTCGAAGTCGTGCAGATCGGCGTCGAACGGCAACGACGTGACGGTGCCGTCGACGTTCTCGACCACGACGAACCGGCTCGCATCGACGTGGGCGAGGACGAGCCGGCAGGCGAAGGCTTGCGCGAACGACGCCGCCTCGACGAGCACGGTGTCGGGCTGCCCCGGCGTGACACCGACCACGATCGCGGTACCCCGCTGCGCTTCGCTCATGTCGTCACTCCCCCTTCGTACGCTTCGCGGCGGCCTTGGCCGCCTGCTTCGCCGCCCGCACCTGCGCGAGCGACTCCGGGTCGACGATGTCGGCGACGGACCGGAGGCTGCCGTCCTCGCCGTAGGGCGCCGACGCTTCCCGCCAGTCGGCCGCGTCGAGCCCGTACTGCTTGCCGAGGAGCGCGAGGAAGATCTTCGCCTTCTGCTCACCGAACCCCGGGAGGGCGAGCAGGCGCTTCAGGATCTCCGGGCCGTCGGGCGCGTCGCGCATCCAGATCGCCTCAGCGTCGCCGTCCCAGTCGTCGACGATCGCGGCGCAGAGCCCCTGCACCCGGCCGGCCATGGAACCCGGGAACCGGTGCACGGCGGGACTCGTCTTGAAGAGGGAGGCGAACGCCTCGGGTTCTTCCCGCGCGATGGTGGCCGCGTCGAAGGAACCGAGTCGGTCGCTGATCTTCAGCGGGCCGGCGAACGCGGTCTCCATCGGCACCTGCTGATCGAGCAGCATGCCGACGAGCAGGGCGAGCGGGTCGGTCGACAACAGGCGGTCGGCGTCCGCATCTCCGGTGATGTGCAGGGTTCCGGTCATGGGTCCATCGTCCCACCACTCGACGTCCTGGCCCAGCCCCGTTCCGTCGCGGTGTCGGCATCGGTGCCCGGCAGACCGTCTCCGTACGAGCGCCCCGTCCACGGGCGGCATGGTAAGCTCAACGCTAGTCTTTATCGTTCCCTGGTAGGCGAAAGCCCCGGACGCCCCGCAAGCGCGGCCGGTCAGAAAATCATGAGGGGGTCTCGCATGGGTCGTGGCCGTCAAAAGGCAAAGCACACGAAGATCGCTCGTGAGCTCAAGTCGTTCAGCCCGGACGTGAACTACAACGCGCTCGAGCGCGAGCTCACGGGGCACTCCGTCGACCACCCGGGCACGGGCGTCGACGAGAGCTACGACGACGAGATCGCCAAGTGGGCTGAATACGCCGAGAAGTACGCCGACGGTGAGGCGAAGGGCGCGTAGGCGCGCCCTTCGCACCGTTCCGGCGCGCCCCCGCATCGGCGGTTCGCCCTCGCTCCAGCACCTCGCGGCTGGGTGATCTCTCAGACGACTGTTGGCAAATGGAGTTCTCGCTGGGCGGAGACTAGCCTGGACGGATGAACACCGACGAACTCCGCGTTGCCGCCAAGAAGCGCCTGAAGGCGCAGCACGATTTCAAGCAGTTTCTCGCCGTCTGGGGTGCGGTCTCCGTCCTCCTGATCGTCATCTGGCTCCTCACCGGCGCCTGGGGATACTTCTGGCCGATCTGGCCGATCTTCGTGATGGGCATCGCCCTGGTCTTCGTCGGACTCGACGCCTACGGTCCGTCCAAGCACATCACCGAGGACGCCATCGACGCCGAGGTCGCGCGCCTCGTGAACCAGCAGCAGCAGCGCGCTGCCGCTCGTGAGGCCGCCTCGCAGCCGAACGCCACGCAGGCACCGTACGCCGGCCAGAGCGGTTACGAGCAGCACCCGTACCAGGCGGGCCAGACCGGCCAGGCGCCGGTGTACGACCCCGCACAGTACGGACAGACGACCGCCTACGACACCTCGCAGTACGCGGGTGGCCAGACGAGCGGCTACGGCACGCAGCAGACCCAGCAGGGCTCCCAGGCGACGCAGCAGTACGGCGCCTACCAGGCACCGTCGACCGAGTCTCCGAACCCTGAGGCTCCTGCAGCGGAGCCCACCTCGGACTGGGTGCGCGCCGCCGAGCCCACCCCGACCGAGCAGTTCGCCGCGGTCTTCTCCGGCACCGACCGCGCGCCCGAGGCCGCAGCCGCGCCGAACACGTCCGCCGAACCGGCCGAGTCGATCGTCCTCGAGTCGACGTCCACCGGCGACGCCGAGACCGTCGCAGCCGCCGCAGACGAGACCGAAGCGCGCCTCGCGAGCGACGAGACCGGAGCCGACGCCACGACCGGACGCGACGAGACCGTGTCGGCCGCCGCACCGGCCGCGGCCGTGAGCGCGCCCCGCACCTCGACCAGCCGGTCGACGACGACGCGTTCGACGACGGCCCGGAAGCCCGCCGCCAAGACGACCACGGCGGCGACGGCCGCGGGCAGCACCGTCCGCAAGACGAGTTCGACGCGCGCCACCACCGGTTCGACGACGCCGAAGGCTGCAGCAGCCAAGACCACGACGCCGAAGGCCGCAGCCACGAAGGCACCGACGACGAAGACGACGGGCGCCGCAGCGAAGCCGGCCACCGCGAAGGCACCGGCGAAGCCGCGCACGACGAAGCCGAAGGCGGCCCCTGCGGCCACGCCGGCGCCGCTCGAGCAGCCCGGTACGCCGGAGTAGCGGTCGGTTCCTGAACGACGAAGCGCGCGAGCCCCGAGGGGCTCGCGCGCTTCGTCGTTCAGGCGCGGGTCAGGAGAGCTGCGAGCGCTCCACCCACTCGAGGTACTCCTCGGAGACGGTCCCGGTGATGTACTCGCCGGTGAAGCAGCTCATCTCGAGGTCGCTGATGCCGGAGCCCTCGAGGATGGCGGCCTTCATGTCGGCGACCTCCTGGTAGATGAGGTTGTCAGCGCCCAGCTCGCGGGCGATGTCGGGGATCTTCTTGCCGTGTGCGACGAGCTCCTGGCGGGACGGCATGTTGATGCCGTACACGTGGGGGTAGCGGACCGGCGGTGCGGCGGAGGTGAAGGTCACCTTGTTCGCTCCGGCGAGACGCGCCATGTCGACGATCTCCTTCGACGTCGTGCCGCGGACGATCGAGTCGTCGACGATGAGGATGTTCTTGCCCTTGAACTCCGAGCCCATCGCGTTGAGTTTCTGGCGGACGCTCTTCTTGCGCTGCGCCTGGCCCGGCATGATGAAGGTGCGCCCCACGTACCGGTTCTTGTAGAAGCCCTCGCGGTACTCGATGCCGAGCTTCTGGGCGACCTGCATGGCCGCTGGGCGGGAGGAGTCCGGGATCGGCATGACGACGTCGATGTCGCCCATCGGCGTGTACTCGGCGATGGTGTCGGCGAGCCGGTTGCCGAGACGCAGTCGGGCCTCGTAGACCGAGATGCCGTTCATGACGGAGTCGGGGCGAGCGAGGTACACGTACTCGAAGGAGCACGGAACGAGCCGCGGGTTCTTCGCGCACTGCCGCGAGTACAGCTCACCCGAAGCGGTGATGAAGACGGCCTCGCCCGGGGCGATCTCGCGGACGATCTCGTAGCCGCCGGCTTCGAGGACGAGCGACTCCGAGGCGACCACCCAGTCGTTGCCGACCAGGCCCGTCTGGCGCTTGCCGAGGATGAGCGGGCGGATGCCGAACGGGTCGCGGAAGGCGAGCAGGCCGTGACCGGCGATGAGGGCGATCGTCGCGTAGGACCCCTCGACCCGCTCGTGCACGTTCTCGACGGCGTTGAACACCTGGTCGGGATCGAGGTCGAGACCGCTGATCTGCCCCTGCAGCTCCGTCGCGAGGACGTTGAGCAGCAGCTCGGTGTCGCTCGTGGAGTTCACGTGGCGGCGGTCGACGTGGAACAGGTCCTTGCTGAGCTCGCGGGTGTTCGTGAGGTTGCCGTTGTGGATGAGCGTGATGCCGTAGGGCGCGTTCACGTAGAACGGCTGCGCCTCGCTCTCGTTGGCGGCGTCGCCCTTCGTCGCGTAGCGCACGTGGCCGAGGCCCATGTTGCCGAGGAGCGAGCGCATGTCGCGGGTGCGGAAGGCTTCACGCACCTGGCCCTTGGCTTTGACCATGTGGAAGGTGCTGCCGTCGGCGGTGGCGATGCCGGTGGAGTCCTGACCGCGGTGCTGAAGGAGCAGGAGGCTGTCGTAGACCTGCTGGTTGGCAGGCTCGGTTGAGACGATGCCGACGATGCCGCACATGCGTGGGGACTCCTTGGGGTTCGTGCTGGGCGAGTGACGGAACGGAAGAAGGTGTGCCGGAGCGGTGCGACTAGTCGCGGTAGGCGCCCACGAGGCGGACGGCACCGCCGTCGACCCCCTTGGCACCCTGTTCGAACGCGCTGAGGTCTGCGGCGGCGTCGCCGAGGTGCACGGTGCCGACCTGCCAGGTCGCGATCCCGTCGGCCTCGAGCGCGGCCGTGACACCGGCGGCGACCGCCGGCGAGACGACGGCGAAGAATCCGACGCCCAGGTTCCAGGTGCCCTCGCTCGACTCGAGCGAGGATCTGGCCAGCTCGCTCAGCGTCCGGAACACCGGCGACGGGCTCCAGGTGGAGCGGTCGACCTCGGCCCAGGACCCCTTGGGCAGAACGCGCGCGAGGTTGGCGGCGATCCCGCCTCCGGTGACGTGGCTGAGCGAGTGGACGCCACCCGCGAAGGCCGGGGCGTCGAGCAGCCGCAGGAGGGGCAGGGTGTAGAGCCGCGTCGGCTCGAGGAGGGCCTCGCCGAACGTCGTGCCGAGGTCGTCGCTGTGGTCGGCGTAGCCGACGCCCGCCTGGGCGAGGATGTGCCGCACGAGGGAGAAGCCGTTCGAGTGCAGGCCCGAGGACGCGAGTGCGAGGACGACGTCGCCGTCCTCGACGCGGTGCTCACCGAGGATGGCGTCCGCCTCGACCGCACCGGTGCAGGCGCCGGCGACGTCGTAGTCGTCGACCCCGAGGAGTCCGGGGTGCTCCGCGGTCTCGCCGCCGATGAGCGCCGTCCCGGTGTCGGAGCAGGCCTGGGCGATGCCCGAGACGATCGAGGCGATGCGCTCCGGGTGGACCTTGCCGCAGGCGATGTAGTCGGTCATGAAGAGCGGCTTCGCCCCGACCACGACGATGTCGTCGACGACCATGCCGACGAGGTCCTGGCCGATGGTGTCGTGCTTGTCGATGGCCTGGGCGATCGCGACCTTCGTGCCGACGCCGTCGGTCGACGTCGCGAGCAGGGGCCGACGGAAGGCGGTGAGCGCCGAGGCGTCGAACAGGCCGGCGAACCCGCCGAAGCCGCCGAAGACCTCCGGACCGTGCGTCTTCGCGACGGCGGCCTTCATGAGCTCGACGGCGCGGTCACCGGCTGCCGTGTCGACACCGGCCTCCCGGTAGCTGGTGGATGAGGTCATGACCGTCCTGAACCTTCTGCGATGGGTGGATTCGGGGGGCCGGACTCACCTGGCTCGGCACTGACGGAACCGTTCGGTTCCGCGTCGGCCGCGGGGGTCCCGGCTGGATGCACGTCAACTCTATCCGCTGCGACGATCCGCGTCCGTCGCGCCATGGAACGGTCGATGAGGAGACCGACGACGAGGGCGATCGCACCGAAGACGACGACGCACACGAGCAGGAGGAAGCCGAACACCTGGGTGAGCGAGTAGTCGGCGCTCCCCGGGAACGCGAAGGTGAGGATGAGCGCGGCGATGATGCCGACGAAGACGCCGATGACGAGGAACCGCCAGTAGCGCGGCGACCGGCGCACCGAGACCGAACCGGAGGAGTACACGGTCGCGACCTCGGTGTCGGGCTCGGTCGAGGGCGTCGGACCGGTCGGTTCGGATGGGTGCTGAGCTTCCGGTGCTGGCTGCCCGGTGGCGTCTGTCATGCCTCCATTCTCCCCCACGATCCTGGGCATCGTGAACCGATGGTGAACGGCCGCGGTCGACATGCCGACGGGTACGATCGAGCGGTGGACACGACGGGGACCGAGACGACCGATCCCGCTCCGGTCCCTCCCGACGACACCCTGCTCTCGGCGGTCGAGTCCGCCGCCGCCGACGCCGGGTTCACGCTCGAGCCGGAGCAGCTGGAAGTGGCGAGGCGTCTGGCGTCACTCCGGATCGGCGAGGACCAACCCGGGCACCTGTACCTGTGGGGTGCGGCCGGGCGGGGCAAGACCTGGCTTCTCGACGCGTTCTTCGAGGCGCTCCCGACGCATCGGAGGCGTCGCGTCCACTTCCACTCCTTCTTCCGCGGGCTGCACGCCGCGATCCACCGGGTCCGCACGGAGGCCGCCGACGCCGCCCGGGCGACGGGCGAGCCGGGCGCCGGGTCCCGCGCGGCGGCCGGAGCGGTGACGAACGCGGTCGAGCAAGCCGTCGACGAACTGCTCGACGAGGTGGACGTCGTACTGTTCGACGAGTTCCAGGTGCACGATCCCGGCGACGGCGCGCTCATGATCCGTCTGCTCGACGCGCTCTTCGCCCGACAGGTGACCCTGTTGACGAGCTCGAACTCCGCGCCGCAGGATCTGCTGCCGGACCCGGGGTACCACCACATCTTCGAGCCCGGCATCGCCCTGATCGAAGCGAACATGCAGGTGCTCGAACTCGCCGGCTCGACCGACCACCGTCGCAGCTCCCCGGTCAGGCACGGCGACGGCTTCGCCCGCGGCAGCTGGTCCATCGCCGGCGAGTCCGCGGACGCCCACCTCGCGGCACTCGGCCTCCACCGTCCGGGGCCAGGCGAGGCGACGACGCTGACGATCAGTGGCCACACGTTCCAGGCAGCCGCCGCGCGCGACGGCGTCCTCTGGTTCGCCAGCGCCGAACTCATCGAGCGTCCGACCTCGGTCGGCGACTACCTCGCCTGGGCGGCGGACGACGGCCGGTGGGTCCTCGACGCCCTGCCCGAGTCCCACGCCCTCACCCGGGAGGCGCGCGCGCGGTTCGTCCATCTCGTCGACGCCCTGTGCGATCTCGGCGTCGAACTCCACGTCGTGGCCGCCACCGACCAGGAGACCTTCATGACCGATCCCGCCCTCGGACCGGAGGGGTTCGCCCGCGACGCGGTCAGGACGCGCAGTCGGCTCGCCCTCCTCCGCGAGATCCACTGACAGCAGTCAGTTCCCGGCGAGCACGGCCCGCTCGATGGCACGGTCCAGTCCGACGACGGGCCGGTCCGGGCGCTGCGGCGCCACGCCGCCGAGTGCCTGCAGCCACACCCAGGTGTCGGCGACGGTCTCGGTGACCGGACGACGACGGAGACCCGCCGCAACCGCACGCGAGACGTCACCGTGATGCATCGCGTCGGCGTCCGGTCCGGTGGGGAGCCAGACGGGCAGTTGGGTCCAGGGCTGGATCCCGGCCGCGAGCACCCGCTCCTGATCCACCCAGCGGAGGGTCGCACCCGACCCGGTCGCGGCGACGCAGGCGTCGAGCAGCTCCCCCAACGTCGTCGCCCGCGGCTCGCTGACGACGTTGAACGCACCACTCGCGCCCGTCGAACCGGCGGCGACGAGGAAGGCCGCGAGATCCCGCGCATCGATGTACTGGATGGGGTCGGAAGCGGCACCAGGGGCGAGCACCTCACCGCCCTCGGCGATCCGCGCCAGCCACCAGGGCAGTCGTCCGATGTTCTCGTGCGGGCCGAGGATGAGGCCGGCTCGCGCCAGGACCGCTCGGTCGCCGAACGCCTGGACGGCGGCCAGCTCACCGCCGCGCTTGGCACGGGCGTAGTCCGCGAAGCCGTCGTCGTGCGCCGACCCGTCGACGACCGGCGCGTCCTCGGCGGCGCCGGCGGGCAGCGGGTCGGCGTAGACCGAACGGCTCGAGACGTAGACGTAGCTCCCGACCCGGTCCGCCAGCAGCGCGGCCGCGTCGCGGACGGCGACCGGAGCCCAAGACCAGGTGTCGACGGCGAGGTCCCACGACCCGACCCGGAGCGCGTCGAGTCCGCCGGGCATCGTCCGGTCGCCGTGCAGCACGGTGACCGCGTCCGACGGCGAGGAACGGTTCGTACCGCGATGGAAGACGGTGACCTCCCAGCCGGCGGCGACGGCCTCGTCGACGACCGCTCGCCCGACGAACTCCGTCCCGCCCAGGACCAACAGCCGATTCGTGCTCATGCCTCCATCACAGCGCACGAGGCGGTGATGCACCACCCCGGTTCGCTGGGAGCAGCGAGCAGTGCGCGCGAGCGGAGCTCCGTCCGCGGACTACTTGCGGCTGTGCTCCAGCGAGCCGGCGCGCATGGCGGCCTCATCGTCCAGGTCGACGCGGGAGGCCACGTAGTAGCTGCTCCACTTCGCCGCGTGATAGGCCGGGTTCATGACGAACCAGTAGGCACGTCGCTTCCAGCTGTACTGGGGGTCGCGGACGATCCGCTTCGCGTCCCGAAGGGCGCCGAAGACGGTGTACCCCACCTGCCGGAACCGACTCAGCCGCGTGATCGGCTTCCCGATCCGACGCAACGCCGTCGTCTCGTCGAAGATCCGCTTCCGGTACTCGTCGAGGGTGAGGTCGTTGGAGTGGACGACCCAGCCCCGCGGTGCGTAGGCCTTCCGCAGTCCGGCCGCGATGATGTCGGCGCCGAAGGCCATGTCCTCGGAGTACGGGAGGTCGCGGTACGGGATGTCGCCGAGCAGCAGGTCGCGGCGCGTGGCCGAGTTGACGTCGGAGTAGAACGCGAGGGCGTCGAGCAGTCCGCCGTTCCCGTCGGCGAAGCCGTCGTTCGCGAAGACGGTCGTGCCGAAGTCCGGCCCGAAGTTGTGGAAGACGTCGTGGATCTCGTACTTGAGCAGCGGGAAGCAGTTCGGGCGTGCGATCTGCTTGCCCATGACGGCGACGACGTCCATGCCGTCCGGGTCCAAGGGTGTGGTCAGCTCGTGCAACCAGCGGGAGTCACCCGGGATCGCATCGTGCGTGAGGTAGGCGACGTACTTCCCCCGGGCGAGCCGGGCGGCGAGCTGGCGGGTCCGGCCGTGGCCGAACTCGCTGTTCGGGATGACGTGCAGCCGGACGTCCGGGTGGGCGGCGACGATGTCGAGCGTGCGGTCGGTGGAGCCGGAATCGATGACGAGGGTCTCGTAGGTGCCGTCGTAGTCCTGGCCTTCGATCGCCGAGAGGATCTGCTCGAGATACCGCTCGCCGTTGTACGTGGGGATGACGATCGTCGCGTCGAGCGTCGTCTCGGCTGGGGCGTCGATGTCAGAGGTCACCGCACCAATGTACCCGGACCGTCAGCGCGGCAGCAGCAGTGGCACGAGGCCAGTGAGATCCGCCCGCTGGCCGGACGCGTGCACCGTGCCGCCGGCCATCGCCGTGGTCCAGTCGATGCGGCCGGAGGCGAGCGCGAGCCAGGTCGGTGCGTCCATCTCGATGACGTTCGGCGGCGTGCCTCGGGTGTGGCGGGGGCCCTCGATGCACTGCACCGCACCGAACGGCGGCACCCGCACCTCGACGGTGTTGCCGGGCGCCCGCTCGACGAGGAGCTCCAACAGGTAGCGGACCGCGGTCGCCGTGTCCGTGCGCGACGCCGGTGCGTCCCCGAGCGCCTGCTCCAGGGCTGCGCGACCGACGGCGTCCGTGATCCTGGGTCTGGCCATGCATTCGAGGCTAGGCCATTGCGCCTTAAGCTAGACGGGTGAAGATCCTCGTCCTCGGTTCCGGTGCTCGCGAGCACGCCATCATCAAGGCTCTCCTCTCCGAAGAGGCCGGGCACCACATCATCGCCGCGCCCGGCAACGCGGGCATCGCGGGGGATGTGACCGTGGTCGGCATCGACCAGGAGAACCCTTCGATCGTGCGCGATTTCGCCCGCGACGAAGCGATCGACCTCGTCGTCATCGGGCCCGAGGCCCCGCTCGTCGCCGGCGTGGCCGACAAGCTGCGCGCCGCCGGCATCCCGGTCTTCGGCCCCAACCGCTCGGCGGCCGCACTCGAGGGCTCGAAGTCCTTCGCGAAGCGGATCATGGACGAAGCCGGGGTGCCCACCGGTCGCGCGGTCCGCGCCGAGGACCTCGACGCAGCGATCGCCGCGCTCGACGACTTCGGTGCACCCTACGTCGTCAAGGCCGACGGCCTCGCGGCGGGCAAGGGCGTTCTCGTCACCCACGACCGCGACGCGGCCATCCAGCACGCCACCAACTGGCTCGGCTACGGCGGCGTCCTCGTCGAGGAGTTCCTCGACGGCCAGGAGGTCTCCCTCTTCTTCATCACCGACGGTGAGACGGTGCTCCCACTCTCCCCCGCGCAGGACTACAAGCGGCTGCTCGACGGCGACGCCGGCCCGAACACCGGCGGCATGGGCGCCTACTCCCCGTTGCCCTGGCTCGACAACCGCTTCGGGAGCGAGACGGCCTTCGTCGACGAGGTCCTCGAGACCGTCGCCGTCCCCGTCGTGCGGCAGCTGGCGTCGGAGGGCAACCCGTTCCAGGGTCTCCTCTACGCCGGCCTCATCCTCACCGAACGCGGGATCCGGGTGATCGAGTTCAACGCGCGCTTCGGCGACCCGGAGACGCAGGTCGTCCTCCCCCGGCTCGTCACGCCGCTGTCGACGCTCCTGCTCGGCTCGGCCAACGGTACGCTCGGCGAGCAGCCCCGACCCGCGTTCGCTGAGGCGAGCGCGGTGACGGTGGTGCTCGCGAGCCAGAACTACCCCGAGACGCCCGTCACCGGCCGGAGCATCACCGGCCTCGACGCCGCCGTCGCCGTCGAGGGGGTCCACCTCGTCCACGCGGCCACGGCCGACGTCGACGGTGGCCTGGTCGCCACCGGCGGCCGCGTCCTCAACGTCGTGGCCCTCGGATCCACGTTCCCGGAGGCACGCGGCCGTGCGTACGAGGCGCTGTCGCGCATCGAACTCGAGGGCGGTCAGTACCGCACCGACATCGCCGCACGCGTCTCCTGATCGCGGCCAGGATGAGCGCCGCAGCGGGAACCGGGTCGTCGGCCGTCGTCGAGAGCCACGACGGCACCCGACTGCACGTGGACGTGATCGGCGACGACACCCTGCCACCCCTCGTCGTCCTCGCCGGTGGTCCGGCGCGCCACCCGGTCTACCTCGGTGATCTCGGCGGCCTGAGCACCAGGCGTCGCCTCATCGTGCTGCACCAGCGCGGGGTCGGACGGTCCGAGAGCGGATCGTCGACCGCTGCGGCGAGCTGGCCGGAACTCGCCGAGGACGTCGAGGCCGTGCGTCGCTGGCTAAACGTCGACCGCCTCGAGCTCCTCGGGCACTCCGCCGGCACCCGCGTCGCCGTGAGCTACGCCGCGCGCTACCCGCACCGGCTCGACCGCCTGTGCCTCATCACGCCGCCCGCCACCTGGCTCGTCGACACGGACGACGACAGCGCGGAGATCATCGCGCGGCACGCGGCGGAGGACTGGTACCCCGGCTTCCTCGAGGCGCTGCCCGCGCTGCTCGCGGCGCCGGACTCCGCGTCGGGGAACCGCTTGTTCCCGGCGGTGGCGCCCATCGCCTGGGGCGAATGGGACGACACCGCCCGCGAACACGAGCGTCTGGGCGCCTGGCACCCGGCCGCGCAGGACGCGTTCGTGCACACCCCCACGATCGACGAGGTCGAGGACATCCGCGACGCCCTCCGCACCGTCACCGCGCCCGTGCTCGTGGTCGCGGGCTCCGAAGACGGCCTGACGGGACTCGCGCCCGTCGTCGACCTCGCGAAGCGGTTCCCGCTCGGCCAGGCCATCGTGCTCGACGGGTGCGGACACTACCCCTGGGTGGAGCAGCCGCGATCCTTCGCCGCCGCCGTACACGGCTTCTTCCCGATCGGCTGACCGGTGCGCAGCGTCGATCTGACGTTCGACGAGGCCCTCGAGGCCGCCGTCCGCGACCGCTGGCAAGCGCTCCTCGACCTCGGCATCAGCAGTCTCGCCACGCATCGCGGTGCGAGCAACCGTCCGCACGTCACGCTGTCGGCCGGCGAGGACCTCGAGCTCACCGGGCGACCGGCCTTCGCGCCGTTCGCCGTCCGGCTCGGGGCTCCGCTGCTGTTCCCGCGTCGCTCGGGCGCCGTCCTCGCGCTCACGGTGATCCCCACGCACGAGCTGCTGGAGCTGCACGGACGTGTGGCCGGAGACGTCACCGGTGGGTTCGAGCACACCCGGCCCGGCGACTGGACACCCCACGTCACGCTCTCCCGACGCGTCGCAGGCGAGCAGACCGCGGCGGCACTCGACGGGCTCCGGTCGCTCGGCGACCTCCCGTCCGGGCTCGTCACCGGGCTCCGGTTCTGGAACGGCGACACCAGGACGGTCACGGACCTCCTCGGCCCGTGACCGTCCGATGTCGCCGTGTCTGCGGAGCCGCTACTCGGCTTCGGACCGGGCGGTCACGGCAGCCGCGGCGACAGCAGCGGCCTGTCCGTGCTGGGTCTCCGGGGTCGACCAGGCGGCCGCCTTCGGCTTCTGGAAGAACAGGACCACGACCGCGCCCACGAGCGCGAGGCCTGCCGGGAGGAGCAACGACTGGGCCATGGCGGTGGTGAACCCGGCATGCAGGAACTCGGGCAGCTCGCCACCCGTCACCTCGCTCACCCCACCGGCCGCCCCACCGGGTGCAGCGGGCAGCTCGGCCGCGAGGCGTCCCTGGATGAGCGCGGCGATGGCCGCACTGCCGAGGACGGCTCCGATCTGACGCGTCGTGTTGAACACGCCTGAGCCGGCACCGGCCTGGTGCTGTGGGAGCCCCCGGGTGGTGAGGTTGGAGACCGGGCCCCACATGAAGCCGTTGGCGAGGCCGAGGACGGCACTCGGGAGGAGCAGCATGAGGATCGGCTGCTCGGGCGTGAGGAGGATCGAGTACCAGCCGAGCGCGAGGGCCAGCAGGAGGAGCCCCGCGAGGGCGAACCACTTCGGGTTCACCCGGTCGATCGCCCGCCCGACCACGGGCGCGAGCCCGGCGGAGAGCACGGCCATCGGGACGAGCATGAGCGCGGACTGCGTCGGGGTCAGGCCGCGGACGGTCTGGTAGAAGAAGACGAGCGGCAGCGACATGCTCGTGATCGTGAACCCGATCGTCGAGATCGCGAGGTTGCCGACCGAGAAGTTGCGGTCGCGGAACAACGCCAGCGGGAGCAGCGGCTCGCCCTTCATGACGGCCTGCCACACGACGAACAGGCCGAGGACGACCACGCCGGCGATGATGAGGCTCCACACGGTGATCGGACCGGTGATCGTGCCCCAGTCGTAGCTCTGGCCCTCCTGGATGCCGAACACGAGGAGGAACATCCCGAGCCCGCTCAGGACGACCCCGAGCACGTCGAACTTGTGCGGGTGCGTGGCGAGCGCGGGGACGTTGCGCCAGACCATGATGAAGCCGATGACACCGACGGGCACGTTGATGAAGAAGATCCACTCCCAGCCGAAGCCGTCGACGAGCACGCCGCCCAGGATCGGGCCGACGAGCGTCGCGACACCAGCGGTCGCTCCCCAGAGGCCCATGGCCGCACCACGGCGGTCCGGCGGGAAGATGCGGGTGATGACGGCCATCGTCTGCGGGGTCATGAGCGCCGCACCGAGACCCTGCACGACGCGGGCGACGATGAGCATCTCGATCGAGCCCGACAGGCCGCACCACAGTGAGGCGAGCGTGAAGACGACGAGGCCGACGAGGTAGAGGTTCTTCGGGCCGAAGCGGTCGCCGAGGCGGCCGGTGATGAGGAGCGGCACGGCGTAGGCGAGCAGGTAGGCGCTCGTCACCCAGATGACGTTGTTGATGTCGGTGTCGAGGCCGCGCATGATCGCGGGGTTCGCCACGGACACGATGGTCGTGTCGATGAGGATCATGAAGAAGCCGATGACGAGCGACCAGAGCGCCGGCCAGGGGCGCACGGCCCCTGGCGTCGGACCGGGAACGCCCTGAGGAGGCGTGGTGGGGGTGGTGGACATGATGTCCCTTTCTGCACGGAGGACGGGTTCGCGTTCGGGACGCGAGGATGAGCGGGACCGCCGGCCGGACTGGTCGGTCGTCCCGGAGGTTCAGGTGGAGGGTGTCGGCTGAGCGGACACGGGCGGGGTCGCCGCCTGCTCGTGGAGTGGCGCACGGGTGCCCGGCACGTGCCAGGCGAGTGCGCCGTCGGCGATCTCGGCGAGGAGCGATTCGAGGTGGGCGATCTCGGCGCGCAGCATGGCGGCCGAGTAGGGGACGTTGATCCAGTACACGCGCGGGATCCCGCGCTCGAGCGCCCACGTCATGCGGCGATCGAGGTCGGCGAGCTCGGCCTGCTGCCGGAGGATGCGGGTCTCGAGCAGCATCCGCACCTCCTCGGCACCCAGTTCGTGCGCCTCGGACAGCGCGAGCCCGAGCTCCGGGTACTCGTTCGTGGGGGTGCTGAGCAGCTCGCGCAGCCGCTCCCCCAGCAGGTGCCGGCCGAGGTCGGTGATCTCGAAGGTGGTGCGCTCGGGCCGGGCTCCCTCGCGGTCGGTCCCGGAGGCGAGCACGAGGCCGTCGGCCTCGAGTCCGTAGACGGCGCGGTAGAGCGAGCCGGGGCTCACCTTGACGACGCGGTCCTCCTGGCGGTGGAGCGCGAGTTGGTACATCTCGTAGGGGTGCATGGGGCGCTCGGCGAGGTAGCCGAGCGCGGCGACGGCGAGCAGGCCGAGCGGCTTGACCTTGCCCATGACCCTCCAATCACTCCACGCGAACTATTCCACGTGGAATATACGCGTACCGCCCTGAGGTCGCAAGCCCTGGCGACCGATCCGGCCGCGGCCGATGCACGATAATGAACGAGTGAGCGCACCCTCGGAGACCAACGCCTGGAACCACGTCTACTCGGGCAAGGTCCGCGACCTGTACGAGCCGGCCGCCGGCCCCGACGACCTGTTGCTCGTCGTCGCGAGCGACCGGGTCAGCGCCTTCGACCACGTGCTCGAGCCGGGCATCCCCGGCAAGGGCGATCTGCTCACCAGTCTGAGCCTCTGGTGGTTCGACCAGCTCCGCGAGGTGCCGAACCATCTCGTCCCCGATCACGAGCTCGACGCCGCGGGTGTCGCGGTGTCCAGCATCCCGGCGGAGTTCGCCGGTCGGGCGATGCTCGTCCGCAAGCTCGACATGTTCCCCGTCGAGTGCGTCGTCCGCGGCTACCTCACCGGCTCCGGCTGGAAGGAGTACGTCGCGAACCGCACCGTCTGCGGCATCCCGCTGCCCGACGGCCTCCGCGACGGCGATCGCCTGCCCGAGCCGTTGTTCACCCCCGCGTACAAGGCGCCGCTCGGCGAGCACGACGAGAACATCTCGTTCTCCCGCATGGTCGAGCTCATCGGCGAGGACGACGCGGTCGCGCTGAAGGACCTGTCGCTCGGCATCTACGAGACGGCATCACTCACGGCGGAGCGCCACGGCGTCATCCTCGCCGACACGAAGTTCGAGTTCGGCCGCAACCCGGGGACCGGCGTCATCACGCTCGGCGACGAAGTGCTCACCTCCGACTCCAGCCGGTACTGGGACCGCGACGTCTACCTGACGAGCGACGACCCCACCGCACGGATGGCGAGCTTCGACAAGCAGATCGTCCGCAACTGGCTGGCCCACAACTGGGACCAGGACGACCCGTCGACACCCACGCCTCCGACCCTGCCTGCCGAGATCGTCACGCAGACGGCCGACCGCTACCGCGAACTCCTGGAGCGCCTCACCGGCAGCGGGCGCTGACCACCGGAACCATCCGCATCGCGGATGTGCCGGTCAGCTCGTCTTCCGACGGGCGCGGAGCCGAGCGTTGTCGGCCAGGATGGCCTGCGCATCGGGCAGCGGCCCCTCCGGCACGATGACGCCCATGAGCGTGGCCGTCTTCTCGAGTGCGTCGCGTGCATCGTCGGCCGCGAGCCGCGCCTCGACGAGATCGCAGGAATCGTCACTGCCCACCTCGCTGCGGGTGCCGCTGCGCTCCACGAGCTCGCGCTGCAGGCGCTCCGCGGTGGCGTACATGCGCGTCAGCGTCCAGAGTGAGGTCCACGGGAGGTCGTCGCTCAGCCCGATGAGGTGATCGTTGAGCGGGTCGATCCACCGCGACGGCTGGTGCCCGCCGTCCAGGCGACGACGACGGTTGCGTCGTTCGGCCGACACGAGCAGGAAGACGGCGACGAGGATGGCACCGAGCAAGGCACCGACGACGTCGAGTCCGGGCACCCATTCCGGGTCGAAGCCGGGGAGCGACACTGACGAGCGTTCGTCGTGGACGAGCGACCACTCGACGAGCACGCCCACCGTCGCGCCGATGACGAAGCCGCTGAGCAGGAGGAATGCACCGAGCAGGAGCGTGATCCTCCGCCGCAGCTGGTGACCGCGCTGCTGATCCTCGGTGAGCTCACCTCGTTCCGCGAACGGATCCACGACCATGAGGCGACCACCGACACGGACCACACCAGGGTGGCGAGTCGTGACCGTCATGGCCCGAGGATACCCCACAAGGTGGGTCATGCGGCAGGATTCACGAGCCGAGATCGGCGGAAATCCGCGGTGGATCGGCCGTCGTGACCCCCGGAATGGGGGCGCTCGAAGAGGTCACGTCGCCCTCGGACGCCGTCGCCGAGACCTCGACCGGATCCCGCGAGGCTCGCCGGAGGGTTCGAGCCGGCTCGCGAGACCTCCCGCGGGTCGTTCAGGGTCGGACACCGACGCGCGGGAAGGCGCCCGATGCAGCTGCGACGAGCGCCTCGTCGACGTCCTGCAAGGGGAACTCCGGGCCGACGAGTTCGGCGAACGGATACCGACGCCACGCACCGGTCAGGAAGTCGACCGCGCGTGCCAGATCCCGCGGTCGGTAGTTGTGTGCGCCGCGCACCGTGAGGAGGCGTCGGACGATCCGTTCGGCGTCGATGCCGAGCGGCGCACCGGGCGACACGCTGCCGACGAGGACCGCCGTCCCGCCGATCGACAGCGACGCGATGGCGGCGTCGACGGCACGGGCGTCGCCGGACATCTCGATGGCCACCGGGAAGCCCTCAACGCCCGCCGCCAGGTGCGCGGCGTCGAGGTGCTCGGCGGCGCCGATCGTGGGGTCGACGGTCGCGATGGCGCCGAAGCGACCGGCGAGCAGCCGGCGGGCGGGGTCCGGATCGCTCACGACGACGCGCGCCCCGGCATCGGTCGCGATGGCCGCGACCGTCAGCCCGAGCATCCCGGCGCCGGTCACGAGGACCGCCGTGCCGGGCAGATCGTGCCCGGCCGCATCCAGTGCGGCGATCGCGGTGGCCGTCGCGCAGGACGCCGGCGCGAAGACGGCGGCGGGCGGCGTCTCCCCCACGATCACGATGGCGGTGCCCTCGAGGAGTTCGACGTGGGTGGCGAATCCGCCGCTCAGCTCCCAGCCGCGGTGGACCCGGTCGTGCCCGTACTTCGCGAGCCGGCGGCACTTCTGCTCCAGGCCGGCGGAGCAGCGGTCGCAGACGCCGCAGCTCACGACGACCGACCACACGACCCGCATCCCCGCGACGAGGACCGTGCCGTCCACGGCGGTGACGGGTCCCCCGACCGCCACGACGCGTCCCACCTGTTCGTGCCCGAGGACGAGCGGCGTGGCGGCGTCACGGTGCCCGAGGACGGTGTGCACGTCGGAGCCGCACACGGTCGCCAGTTCCACCTCGACGAGGACGTCGCCCGGCCCGAGCGTCACCCCGGGCACCGCCATCGCCTGGTGCGGGTGCCCCGGCCCCTGCCAGACCATCGCGATCGGCGACGGTCTGATGAAGACGTCGTTGCCCTCGTGCGCGGTGAGCGTCGTGTGCATGGTTCCCCCGGTCGGTCGTTCAGTCGAGACCGAGCAGCGCGGGCAACTCGGCGATGCTCGTGATGATCTCGTCGGCGCCCGCCTCGAGCAGCGTCTCCTCGTCGTGTGCTCCGGTGAGCACCCCGACGACGAGCCCGGCGCCGGCGTTCACCCCGGACAGCATGTCGCTGGCCGTGTCGCCGACGACGACCATGGTGTCGACGGCGCTCGCACCGAACCGGAGGAGCGCCGTCAGCGGCAGGTCCGGCGCTGGACGCCCTCGACCGGCGTCGGCGGGCGACAGGGCGTCGTCGGCGAGTTCGGACCACCCGAGGCTCGCGAGGAGCGCGTCGCGCGTGGCGGGGGCGAACCCGGTGGTGAACACGACGCCCACGCCGAGCTCGCGGAGCCGCCGCACCGTGTCCTCGGCTCCGGCGATCGCCTCGACGCGCCCCTCGCCGACGAGTCGCTCGTAGGCCTCTTCGAAGGCGGCGTTGCCGGAAGCGGCTCGAGCCTCGTCGCCGTCGGTCAGCATGAGGAACACGTCGAGCTTCGACTGGCCCATCGTGTCGCGGACGAGCTCGATGGCCGCGTCGAGCGCGTCCTCGGTGTCGATGCCGATCGTCTCGGCGGCGACGCGGAAGGCGTCCTCGACGACGCCGTCGTCCGAGACCGTCGTCCCGGCGAGGTCGAGGACCACCAGTTCGAGCAGGAGGTCGTCCTCGTGCGCGTCGTCGAACCCGCCCTCCAGCTCGTCGAGGTCGGCGAGGTCGGTCTCCACGTCGTCATCGAGGTCGGGTGCCGCGGTGCTGTCCTGCTGGGGTCGATCGATGCTGGTCACGAGAGGCCTTTCTGAAGGTGGGCTGATGCGGCACGGATGCTGGTCGGCTGCGCCGGCGAGAAGGTCGGGCCGAGGTGCTCGGCGACGGCCAGCTCGCCGAGCGCGGGTCCGGTGGTCATCCCGATGCCCGTGGTCGCGGCGACCACGCGGACGCCCGGGGTCGGTTCGTCGATGAGCAACTCCTCCGGAGCGGTGGCGTAGACGCCCTGCCAGCGTTCGAGGACGTCGAGCCTGATCCCGAACAGCGTGCTTCCAGCCTGCAGGAGTTCGTCGAAGGCGTGCTCGGACTGGAACGGGGAGACCGCTTCGCCGCGACTGTGGGTGTCGCCGAGGATGATCGAGCCGTCCGGCAACTGGGTCGCCATGAGGTTGACGTCGAGCGAGGCGAGCCCGGGGTGGTCCTGCTGCAACCGCTCCCGGAGTGCCGGGATGGCGGGCGAGTCGGCGAATCCCGCGTAGCGCAGGAGTGACCACCCGGTCAGGAGCGGCGCCGGCATCGGCATCGGGAGTTCGGCGCGCACCCGCACCATGTCGAGCGCGCATCGACGGACGACCGCCCGCTCGGCCAGCTCGGGGAGGAGCGTGTCGATGTCGTGGTTCACCGCGACTACGGTGAGGCCTGCGGCGATGACGCCGCGGCTGGTGTCGACGAAGCCGGAGCGCAGCCCCGTCACGGTCGTCCGGCGTCGGAACTCGACACCGCGGCGTTCCAGGTACGCCGTGACGGCGCCCAGCGCCTGACGCGGGTTCACCTGGAGGTCGCGTGGCAGCCAGGCGCCGCCCACCACGTCGTCGGCACTGATCGGCACCTCCTGCAGGAACTCGGCCGCGTCGTACAGGCGGACGTCGGCCGCAGCTCCCGCCTGGGCACGGGACGCAGCGAAGTCCTCGAGGACGCGCAGCTCGTCGAGGTGCCGGGCGACCACGTGCGTGCCCGAGCGCCGGACCCACAGCCCAGCGTCCTGCTCGAGTCGCTGCCAGATCTCCGCCGAACGCGCGGCGAGGCGGGCGGCGAGCCCGGCCTGCGGCGTCGCGGCCAGATGACCGAAGTTGCGGACCGACGCACCCTGGGCTTCGGCCGAACGTTCGACGACCACGACCTCGGCACCGGCGTCCACAGCGGCGAGCGCCGCGGACAGCCCGACGATGCCGGCTCCGACGATCACGACGTCCGCGCGATCGGCCGAGGCACCGAGCGAGCCGACGCCGAGGCCGACCCGCGGCGCCGACACCCCGCCGCTCATCCGTCGTCCGTTCACGAGAACACCCTCCGCATCCACATGGCGATGCCCTCGACGACGAGGACCACCGCGAGGATCATCAGCACGATGGCCGTGACCTGGTCGTAGTTCCCACCCTGGTCCGCCTGGATCAGGTAGTAGCCGATGCCGCCTCCGCCGACGATGCCGAGCATGGTCGCGGCGCGGATGTTCGTGTCGAGCGTGTAGAAGGTGTGCCCGACCAGTGCACGGGCGCCCTGCGGGAGCGTCGCGGCGGCGTAGACCTGTGGGCGCGTCGCGCCGACGGCGGTCAGCGCGCGTTCCGGTCCGGGCGCGACCTCCTCGAAGGAGTCCGCGATGAGCTTGCCGAGGAGGCCGATCCCGCAGATGCCGAGCGCGAGCGTCCCCGCCTGGGCCCCGAGCCCGGTGACCACGATGAGGAGGATCGCGAGGATGAGCTCCGGGATACCGCGGATGCCGACGAGCGCGAACCGGGCGCCGGTGCGGACACCGCGGTTCGGGGCGACGTTCCGTGCGGCGAGGGACCCGATGACGATCGAGCAGACGAGGGCGATGAGGGTCGCCGCGAAGGCGATCGCGACGGTCTCGAACATCGCCTCGACCATCTGCTCCGTCGTGCGCATGCCGAACGACGGAGGCCAGAGTCGGACGAGGACGTCGGGGGCCTTGGCCCAGAACGTCACGAGGTCGCCCCACTGGATGTCGGACACGACGACGCCCCAGACCACGACCGCCACGGCGAGCCAGGCACCGACGGTGTCGCGGACGCGGGCCGGCGTCCACGGACGCTTCGCTGCAGCGGCGATCCGGGACTCGGCGCTCGGAGAGGCGACCGTGCGGCTGCTCCCACCCGCCGCACGACGTGCCTCCCGGCCCGCGGCCACCCGACGCACGACGCGGTCACCGAGTCCACGTCCGGTCGGCTGCACCCCGAGCATCACGGTCCGCACGGTGCTCGACACGATCTCCATGACGACGCACAGCGCGAAGATGACGATCGCGAGTCCGATGCCGAGCGAGTAGTCGAGGGATTTGAACGCGAGCGACAGTTCACGGCCGAGGCCGAGGACGCCGACGTAGCCGAGGAGGACCGAACCACGCAGGTTGATGTCGCCCCGGTGGAGGACCGTGGCCACCCAGGACGGGAGGACCTGCGGCAGGACACCCGAGGTGAACTCCTGCAACTTCGAGCCGCCGGCCGCCCGGATCGCGAGCCGTGGCCCCTCGTCGACCTGCTCGATCGCGTCCGCGAAGAGCTTCGAGATCATGCCGACGGAGTGCAGCCCGATCGCGATGATGCCGGGCAGCGAGCCGAGCGAGAACATGAGCACGAGGATCATCGCGATGACGACATCGGGCACGGCACGGCTGAGCACGCCGACGAACCGACCGACCGCGCGCCAGGCCGGTCCCGGGGTCGTGTTGGCGGCCGCGAGGTACGCGACCGGGATCGAGAGCACCGCAGCGAGGACGGTGCCTGAGATGACGATCCCCAGGGTCAGGGCGGTGAGCGACAGCAGTTCCCCGGGCGGCGGGAACGTGATCGTGCCCACCCGGTTGAAGAAGTTGACCGCGTTGCCCCAGCTCGCCACCATGTTCGGGATCGAGATCCCGACCTCGAGGAGCGAGTAGACCGAGAACGCGAGCAGCGCGATCAGCGTGAGCACGGCGGCGATCGTCTGCGGTCGGAGCCGACCGACGGGAACGGGTCCGGAGAGTCCCGACGGGCGGCCGACGGGCGGTGCCGTCTTCGCGGGTGCGGTGACGACCATCAGCGGGTCCTGCCCGGTCGACGGAGCTCGTCGGGCTCGCGGCCGTCGACATCGGCGTCGAACTCCCACTCCGGGTCGTCGGGCAGTTCGTCCTCGCCCACGCGCTCCTCGACACCGAGCAGGCCGCGGAGGTCGTCGTCGGGGTCGCCGAGCAGCTCGTCGGTCTCCAACTCCACAGCGATCGCCTGCAGCTCACGGGTGCTCGTCGCGACCCGGCCATAGATCTCCATCACCTCGGTCTTCGACAGGCCGTCGGTCGTGGTGTCGAGGACCACCTCGCCGTGGCGGAGACCGACGATGCGGTCGCCCCAGGAGAGCGCGAGGTCGACCTGGTGCAGGCTGCACACGACGGTGAGTCCGCGGTCGATCGCGATCTCGCGGATGAGGGCCATCACCTGCTCGCTCGATTCCGGGTCGAGGGAGGCGACGGGCTCGTCGGCGAGGAGGATCTCGGGGTCCTGCATGAGCGCTCTGGCGATGGCGACGCGCTGCTGCTGACCGCCGGAGAGGGTGTCGGCGCGCTGGTAGGCGCGCTCGAGGAGCCCGACGCGGTCGAGGTGGCCGAGCGCCTTCAACTTCAGGGTGCGGCCGTAGCCGAGGATGCCGAGACGCGGTCCGCGGACGCCCGCCAGCGAACCGGTCAGGACGTTCTCGAGGACGGTGAGCGACGGGACCAGCTCGAACTGCTGGAAGACGAACCCGACGCGGGCGCGGAGCCGGCGCAGGGCACGCTGCCCGAGGGCCGGTACCTCGTCGCCGAGGACCGAGACGGACCCGGCGGTGGGCCGCTCGAGGCCGTCCAGGTGACGGAGGAGCGTCGACTTGCCGGAGCCCGACAGACCGAGCAGGACGACGATCTCGCCGCGACGGATGTCGAGGTCGACGCGCTGCAGGGCGACCGTCCGGTCGAAGCGCTTCGTGACCCCGCGGAGACGCACGAGCGGTTCCGCTCCGTCGGGTGCGGTGCGACGCGCCTGCTGCTCGGTGACGCTCATGGCTGCTGCCTCTCGTGGATTGCGGATCATCGACGGCCGTTCCCGCCCTTCGACAAGCTCAGGAACCGCTTGTCGAAGGGCGGGACCGGCGCTCAGGTCAGGCCTGGCACTGCTTGGCGTTGGTCTTCTTGCAGATGTCACGGATGGTGTCGTAGTACGCGTCGTCGACCGGCGAGGTGCCGTAGAAGGTCGCGCGGAAGGCGTCGCTGTCGGCGCTCTTCACGCCGGAGTCGATGATCTGGTCGATCGTGACCTCGGACAGGGCCTTCTCGAGCTTCTCCTTCACGTCGGCGGGCAGCGAGTCGGACTCGACGATCGGCGCACCGGGGACCATCGTGCGGTCGATGACCTTCACGCCGTCGTTCTTCTCGACCTCGGAGTCCTCGGCGAAGCCCGCCTCGCACTCGACGCCCTCGGCGGTCTTCGTCACCGAGACGTCGTGCTTGCCGGCGAAGACCGGGGTGATGTCCTTCTCGGGGTCGATGCCGGCCTCGAGCAGGTTGTAGCTCGGGAAGAGGTACCCGGACGTCGAGGACGGGTCGACGAAGCAGACCTTCTTGCCCTTGAACTCCTCGATCTTCGTGATCGACGAGTCCTTCGGGACGATCGCCTCGGAGTAGTACCCCGGCTCCTGCCCCTTGACGGTGATGATCGACGAGATCGGCGTGATCTTGGCCCCGTTGTTGAGCGCGGTCACGTAGGTGAAGCCGGAGAAGGAGGCGACGTCGATCTTCCCGGCCACGGCCGCCTCGATGAGGGCCGCGTAGTCGGTCGACTCGTGGTACTCGACCTTCTTGCCGGTCTCCTTGGCGATGTAGTCCATGAGCGGCTGGTAGTTGGTCTGCGTGTCGACCGAGTCGGGGACGACGCCGAAGACGAGGGTCTGGTCGTCGACCGCGAAGGTCCCGGCCGCGGCGGAACCGGTGTCGCTGGCGGTGGCGCTCGAGCAGGCGGCCAGGCCGATCGAGAGGAGGGCGGCGGCGCCGAGCGCAGCGACGCGGGTGAGGGAGAGCTTCATGTGCTGGGACGTACCTTTCAGAAGGACCGATGCACCCGCCCGCTCCGCGCGTGGCTCCGGTGGATCGGAACCGCGAGTGACCGACGCGGGCACTGCTGTGTGCCGTACGTGTGATCACGCTACGAGCGGCGCCCGAACAGGGCCGGGCTTCCCGGTGAACAGGAGGTGAAGCCCCGCGGAAGGATCGATCAGGCAAGCCACGGCCGTCGTCCGCCGAGCCGCCTAGACTGCTGGAATCCGCCCATCCGAGCAGCAGAGCAGGTGAGTCGTTTGCCCCTCGACCCGATCTTCGTCGAACGAGCGCGGACGCACCGCGCCTACCTCATCTCGACCGCACTCGAGCAGGCGAAGGCCTTCTTCCTGCGACCGAAGACGACCACCGTCGCGCGCCCGAAGCCCGCTCCCGCGGCGGACCCGACGGCGACCTCCCCGAAGGCCGCCGGGCCGAAGGCGAAGCCCTCGAGCCCGACGGCGAAGGCCACCACCGCCGCACCCCGCCGCAAGAAGACGCGCGCACAGCACCGCAAGGCCGCGCGGAACTGGGACAAGAAGGAGCTCGCGACCGTCGGCGTCCCGGGCCCGGAGCTGCGCATCGAGGAGCACACGATCCCGGTCGCCGGCTTCCCCGACGTCCGGATCCGGCTCTACCACCCGCCGACGGCCGACGGCGACCAGGCGGTGCCCGCGGTCCTGTCGTTCTTCGGTGGGGCGTTCCGCATCGGCGGGATCGACTACCCGACGACCGACGCGGGGTTCCGTCGTCGGGCGGCCGACGCCGGCGTGGTCATCGCCGCCGTCGATTACGCGCTCGCTCCCGAGCACCGGTACCCGACCCAGCTGGAGCAGGCCCACGCGGCGCTCGAGTGGCTGTTCGCCGAGGCCGCGACGCTCGGGATCGACTCGGGGCGGATCGCCGTCGCCGGGGTGTCCGCCGGCGGCAGCATCGCGGCGGCGCTCACGCTCGTGAATCGTGAACGCGGCCGGCTGCCCATCCGACTCCAGCTGCTCGAGGTGCCGGTCACGGACCTGACCGGCGGCCACATCGACCTCCGCCCCGTGCGGGAGATGGGCATCCCGAGGATCTTCGCGATCAAGGAGCTCCGTTCCGTCGCGAAGACCTACCTCCTGGATCGACGTCAGGCGAAGGAGCCGCACGCGTCGCCCCTCCTCGCGCGGTCGCACGCGGACCTCCCCCGCGCCGTGATCCTCACGGCCGAGTACGACCCGCTCCGCGGCGACGGCGCGGCCTACCTCGCCGCGCTCCGGGCCGACGGCGTCGACGCGAGCGGGACGATGTACCTGGGCGCGACGCACGACACCCCCATCTTCGGCGGCGTGCTCCCTGCGGCCCGCCGCTGGCACGACGACGTCGTGACCGCCCTGCGCTCGCTCCACGACTGAATCGACGCGACATGCCGGCAGCGGCCCGCGTGACCGCTGCCGCTGCCGCTGCACCGGGCGGCACCCCGCGCTGCGTCAGCAGGAGAGCAGACGACCGACGTTCTCGTTGAGGACGCTCACTCCGCCGAGCAACGTGACGTTCGACGCGTTGGCCCGGAGGACCGCGTTCGTCGTCGGAGGGATGCAGTACTGCCTGGAAAGGTAGAGCGGCGCGTGTTTCAGGGCGGCGAGGGCGCCACCCGTCAGTGCATCGGCGAAGTCGCTCCCGGTGGCCAGGTAGAACGTCGCGGGCGAGGAGTCCTTGAAGAACTCCGAGTTGATGACCACCGCGGTCTCGAACCGGTCGGACCCCGCCAGTCGGATGACGTTCCCGGCTCCCTCCTGGCTCCCGATGCCGTCCGCGATGCCCTGCGACACCGACACCGTGCCTCCCGCGATGTAGACGCTCTTCACGTCCATGGCGGCCAGACGACCGAGCGTGGCGGCGTCGGCGGTCGGTGCGGTGCCGTCGACGAGCAGCATGGGTCCTGCGTCGGAGATCGCCGCCGCCCCGGTGAGCGCATCGGCGAAGCTGAGTCCGGTGGCGATGAACGCCTTGTCGGCTGCCGGGAAGACCTCGCTCGCGACCGCCAACGAGGTCGCGAAGCGGTCGTCGCCCGCGTACCGCACGACGGGTGCGACGGTACTGAGCTGCGCGAGCGCCGCTGCCGAGACGGCTTGTTCACCGCCGACGACCTTGATGGTCTTCGGCTTGAGACGACGCAGCTCGGTCATCACCGCCTCGGGTACGGCGTCGGCGAGGGTGAGCAGCACCGGGCCGTTCTCCTTGGCCGCTGCAGGCGCTGCCGACAGGGCGTCCGGCGCGGAGAGCGCGTTGGCCACGTAGGCGACGCCGGCGTTCCCGCTGGGGAACGCTCGTTGCGACACGGCGACGGCGGTGCCGAAGCGATCGGAGCCGGCCAGCCGGTCGACCGGGGCCCATCCGTTCCGGGTGAACGTGTCGGCCTTCGCGAGGTTCACGTCCACGGCACCGGAGAACCCGGCCACCACGCCGCGGCTCGAGTACTGCCACATCGACCAGTCGGACCAGTTCCGGGTCAGCTGCGGCGAACCGTTCGGCGCCCCGTTGTTCGAGCCCCACACCGCAACCCACAACGGGTGGCCGGCGTTCGCGACCGCACTCCAATCGCCGTTGTTGACCGCGTTCTGGTTGAGGTAGATGAGCACCTTGAGGCCGGGGTAGCTCTGCTGCACACGCTGGATCCACTCCATGGCCTGCGCGGGCGTGTACGCCGCGACGCCGTCGATGGCCTCGATGTCGAGCGCGACGACCTCGCCGATGCGGATGTCGCTCTGTGCGACGAAGTAGTCCGCCGCGGCTGTCGGCGTGAGACCGTTCTTGTCGCCGTTCATCCAATAGTGACCCACGAGGAGACCTGCGGCTCGGGCACGGGCGAGTTGCGCACGGTAGGCGGGCGCGACGTAGGGGCTGTCCGAGGCGTTCCCGCCGCCCATCTTGATGATCGTGAACTGCCCACCCGCCGCCTTGAACGCCTGGAGGTCGATGTTGGTCTGCGACGTGGCGATGTCGATACCGAAGAGCTGGCCGTCGGCGCGGGCCGGGACGCTCGCCTCACCGAGGGGCGCGGGCGCCACTCTGCGCTGCTGTTCCTCCGCTCGAAGCTCGGCTCCCATGCCGTCCTCGACGGCGACCGGTTCGCCCGACGGGGTGTCGCTGTCGGCTGACGCCGCGGGCGCGATGCCGACCGATGTGGCGAGCAGCGCCATCACCACCACCGAGAGCACGCCAGCCGATCGGGACCGCCAGAATTTCGTCATCGCCTCACCAAACATCCTTCGTCGTCTCCGGGCTCCGTGTCGGCCCGCGGGCCGCTTGGAGGGGCCGCATTTCGTACAGTATGGTCCGAGCGGCTCGATGGTCCGAGCGGCTCGCCGGGGGCCGCATTCCAGGACGATCGGGGCGTCGAGACCCCCTCGCGGCGTGACGGCCGGTGACCCGCGACCGCAGTGGCCCAGGTCGCCGCGCCGACCGGCTTCCCCTCGGGCCCGAAAGCTGGAATCGTGTCGGCATGGACGCCCACGAGATCCGCAACGCCTACCTCGACTTCCTCGAACGGAACGGCCACGCGCTGATCACGCGGGCACCGCTCGTCCCGCGCGGCGACACGAGCACCCTGTTCAACGGCAGCGGCATGCAGGCGCTCCTGCCGTACCTCCTCGGTGAGGAGCACCCCGACGGGCGGCGGCTGACCGACAGCCAGCCGTGCGTCCGGGCCCAGGACATCGAGGACGTCGGCGACAACCGGCACACCACCTTCTTCGAGATGCTCGGCAACTGGTCGCTCGGCGACTACTTCAAGGAGACGCAGATCCGGCAGTTCTTCACCTTCCTGGTCGACATCGTCGGGCTGGATCCGGAGCGGATCTCCGTCACCTGCTTCATCGGCGATCCCGCGAACGGCATCCCACGCGACGACGAGGCCGCGTCGATCTGGGCGTCCGTGTTCGCCGAGCGCGGGGTCTCCAACGGGATCGCGGAGATCGGCTCCCAGGCCGACGGCGACGCCCGCGGGGTGCGGCCCGGAGAGCGGATCTTCTTCTACGACGGCGGCGAGAACTGGTGGTCCCGCGGCGGGTCACTCGAGGGCACCCCGATCGGCGACCCGTGCGGCCCCGACAGCGAGGTGTTCTACGACTTCGGCCCCGAGTTCCAGGATCCGTCCTACGGCCTCGCGCATCCCGCGAGCGACGGCGGACGGTTCATGGAGATCGGCAACCAGGTGTTCATGCAGTACCGCCGACGCGAGGACGGCTCGTTCGAGGAACTCGCCCGGCGCAACGTGGACTTCGGCGGCGGCCTCGAACGCATCGCCGCCGCGTCGATCGACTCCGACGACGTCTTCCGCATCTCGCTCCTGTGGCCCATCGTCGAGCGACTCCAGGAGCTCACCGGGAAACGCTACGAGGACGAGACCGCCGCGATGCGCATCATCGCCGACCACCTGCGGGGTGCGACCTTCCTGGCGGTGGACGGTGTGCGTCCGTCGAACAAGGAGCAGGGCTACGTCATGCGGCGGCTGCTCCGACGGGCGATCCGGCTGGCGCTCTCGCTCGACCTCCACGAGAACTTCTTCGGCGAGATCGTGCCCGTCATCGCCGGCTTGTACGCCGACGACTACCCGGAGGTGGCCGCCGCCCGCGACGAGGTCGTGGCCGTCCTCGTCAAGGAGGAGCAGTCGTTCCGACGCACGCTGGGCGCAGGCCTCCAGATGGTCCAGGGGTACGCCGGGCGGGTCATGACGGGACACGACGTGTTCCGACTGTCGGATACGAACGGCTTCCCGAAGGAGCTGACCATCGAGGAGGCCGGGCGCCTCGGCATCGAGGTCGCTCCCGACTGGGAGGCGGAGTTCGCCGCCGCGCTCGCGGAGCAGCGTGCGCGGTCCCGCGGGGCGACGCACCTCGGCGCCGCCGGCCTCCCGGGCGGCGACACCGCCTGAGGGTCGGCCTCCGCTCAGTCGCGCTTGAGCATGTCGATGCCGGCGCCGGCGAACTGGCGGAGCGTCGCGTCCGGCAGGAACGCGCGGGTGAGCGCCGCGGCGATCCGCGTGAGGTCGCCCTCGTCGCGGTACAGGAGGTAGATCGGCTCCGATCGGGGGTTGAACTTCTGCTTGAACCGGTGGAGGGACGAGAAGCCGTACACCGGCTCCAGGATGCCGCTGAGCTGACCCAGCAGGTGCGCGATGCGCCCCTCGTCGTCCTCCACCCGGTGCGCGAGCGGCGCGCCCGAGAGCGAGAGGATCTGCGCGCCCTCCTCGGCGAAGACCTTGGCCGAGGAGGCGATGAGGAACTCCATGACCGAACCGAAGCCCTCTTCGCGTCGCCGCATGAGGTCGAGCGTCCACCCGCGGTGCTCGCCGTCGGGGCCGAAGACCGGGAGCCAGCTGAGGAAGCCGTCGACGTCGCCGTCCGGTGAGATCGCGAGTGCCAGACGGACCTCCGGGTCGTCGGCCTCCTGCAGGGTCCCGAGGGTGAACCGCATCTCCGGCAGACCCTTGTCGCCGACCCAGCCCTCGGAGATGGCGCGGATCTGCTGTCGGACGCCCCAGGTCTCGGCGGCGTAGGTGCTCATCCGGAAGACCATCCCCTCGCGCTCCGCCTTGTTGAGCGCCGTGCGGATGTTCGACCAGGCCTTGCCGGTGAACGCGAGACCCGGGAGGTCGACGATCGTGTCGTCGGCGATGATGAGGTCGCGCCATCCCTCGGGCATCGCGTCCTTCGTCGCCTGGCTGGAACTGAAGAAGCACGGGATGAGGGAGTCACGCTCGGCCGCCTGGACGAACTCCTCGACGCTGGCCTGGAGGTGCTCCGGCGGGCCGAGCGGGTCGGCGAGCACGATCGCGACACCGGCGTGCTTCTGGTAGGGCACGAGGCCCACCGAGGTGCGGAAGTACTCCATGCCGTCCCACGTGGCCATCCAGGAGAGCGAGCCGCCGCCGTCGGTCCGGATGAGCGCGCGGGCGTCGTCCGCCGACGGCAGGTCCTGCTGCTGCTTGCGCCCGACGCCGAGCTGCCGGCGTCGGTGGGACGAGAACGCGCTGCGGGTCGCGAGGAGGTAGACGAGGAAGGCGAGCCAGAGCATCGACGTCGCCAGGAACACGTCGGTGTCGCCCCAGTCGATCGGGAGCTCGGCGGGGTCCAGCGGCGACAGCGCCAGGTACAGGACCGCGACCAGGACGTTGAGGATCGCCCAGACGACACTCAGCACCCATGCCCAACGGCGACCGAGCCGCAAACCGTTGGCGACCAGGATGATCACGACCGTGTCGATCGCGACGTCGAGCCACGGGCCCTCCGCCGGAGCGGTCGGACCGAACGGGCCGTTGGTCGGCACGAGCAGGGCGACGATCTGGACGACGCCGAGGGCCACGCTCGTCGTGAACGCGAGCAGTCGGCGCTCGCGGACGCTGGCCCGCTGGATGCGGAAGGAGCGGTTCACCGCGAGGACGAAGAGCACCGCGAAGGCGTGCTCGAGGTCCGCGAGCGAGCCGATGAAGAGGACCCCGATCGCGGCGTAGGACGCGACGATGATCCAGCCCCGCTGCCGCCAGGGCGAGGCGAAGAGCGACACACAGGCGGCGAAACAGGCCATCGTCCCGCCGGACGGACCGACGTCGAGCATCCCGGCGAGGCTCGTTGCCCACGGCCAGGGCAGCTGACTCGCGGCCCAGAGGAACCCGGCGGTGGCGAGGACGGCGACGAGCTGACCGGCGGCGAAGGTGATGAGCGCCACCTTCGGTCCCCGCCACCACTCCAGCAGGCCGACCCAGGCGAACCCGATCACCGCGAACACGTAGGCCCAGGGCTCCACGACGAGGAACGTCCCGGTGACGGGGGTCCACCAGCGCCCGGCCTCGAAGGCGGGCAAGCCGTAGGCGACCGCGTCCCACCACGGTTGCGCCGTCGTCGACTCCCAGAGGCCACGCCCGACGACGCCCACGACGAGGACGACCAGCACCAGGGCGATCGTGACCGGCACCCGGCCGACCACCGTTCGTATCCTCATGCGCGCTGCCCCCTTCGTGGTTCCACGGAGCACACGCGCGCCGTGCGGTCGAGGCTACAGAACGGCCGCGTGGGACCGCAACGCGTCGCCGTCCGGCAGGCTGACCAGTGCGAGCCAGAGTTCGGCCCGAGCGGCGAAGGTGTCGAGCGGCCGCCCGAGCACCTGCTCCACCCGGGTGATGCGGTTGCGGAGCGTGTGTCGATGGATCCCGAGTCGCCGCGCGGCGGGCTCCCACTGACCGTTCGCCTCGAGCCAGCCGCGGAGGCTCGGCACGAGGTCGGAGCCCTCCTCGCGGTCGACGCGGAGCACGGGCTCGAGCAGCTCCTCGGCCACGGCGGCGGCGCGGACGGGGTCGAGCAACCCTGCCATCCCCGCTGCGGCGAGCGCACCGAACCGCACGACGGCCTCGCCGGCGGAGACGGCGTGCTCGTGTGCGGAGACCGCCTGCTCGATCCCCGTCGTCAGTTCGGCGAGCGCGACGGCTCGGGAGAGGCCGAGCCGCCGAGCGGGTGCCGCCGCGATCACCGCTTCGATCGCCCGATCGACGTCCGTCCCGCTGTCCCCTTCGGCCGCTGCGAGGAGGAGGACGGGCCGTCCGTCCTGCTCGGCGACGAAGAGCGAACCTGGACTGAGCGTCTCGGCCCGTTCCAGCTCGGTGAGGAGTGCCTCGCGTGCCTCAGTCGGCCCGGAGCAGACGCCGACGCGAACCGCTCCGGTCGGCAACGGCGTACCGAGCTGTTCGGCGACCTCACGCGCCGCGGTGGTCTGTCCGGCGCGGAGCAGCTGCCAGACGCCGGTGCGCAGCGAGCGCCCAGCCCGTCCGAGCGCGCCGCCCTGCTCGAGGGTGAGCCCGGCGATGGCGACGACGGAGGTGACGACGCTCTGGGCTGCGGCGTCCAGGGGGCCGTCGGTCCCGGCGATGGCGAGGACACCCCGGAGGTCCCCACGCCGACCGAGGGTCTGGAGCGAGACCGTGCGGGTGCGGCTCGCGAGCGTCGCACCCGACCGCTGTCCGCGGCTGAGGAGCATGGTGGCCTCGCCGGCCACCCGCTCCAGGAGGCGCTCGGTCTCGGGACCGGCGGAGGGCCCGTCGCCCGCGATCGCCACCGGCGTCGCATGCGCGTCGAAGAGCACGACCCAGGCACCGAGCGACCGCGCGAGTTCGGTGACGACGGCGGCCGTCGCGTCGGGGCGGAGCGCGGCGAACGCGATGGCGCGCTGGGCGCCCAGTGCCCAGGCGTCCCTCGCCCGCGCCGCCTCGGTGAGGAGGTCGGACGCGTACCGGATGACGGCGATGAACGGCGTGCGGTACGGAACCTCGATGAGCGGCATCCCGTGCGCCGCGCAGGCCTCGGCGAGTTCCGGCGGTGTCCCGGCCGTGATCACCTCAGTGCCGAACCCCAGTCCGGCGACACCGGCGTCGGCGAGGCGGGCGACGTACGCCTCGACCTGCGTCGTCGACACCGCGGTCCCGAACTGCGTGCCCGTCGTGAGCAGCACCTGGTCGGCGAGGAGGAACGGCGTGGGGTCCGGCAGGTCGGACCCGGACACCCAGGCGACCTGCCGGTCGAGCGCACCCTCGGTCCCGGCCACCACGAGCTTGAGGCCGAGCGCGCGGTGGTCGAGGAGGTTCTGCAGCGTCGGCGCCATGGCGTGAGTCTACGCATGGATGCCGAATCGTCCAACCGATGCCGCTGGCATGGACAGACTGTCGACTGCCCCGAGGCGGACCGCTGCCTAGCCTGGTGGCACTGCTCGCGGACGACCTCGGCGCCCCCGCCGGACGCGGCAGCCGAAGGAGAACCGATGACGAGCAGCACCGCAGCCCCCGCGCCCTCCATCCTCGGCGGACCCTCGCTCCCCCAGGAACGTCGCCTCGTCACCGCCATCCCCGGACCGATCTCTGAGGAACTCATGGCGCGGAAGCACGCCGCGGTCGCGTCCGGCGTCGGCACCACGATGCCGGTGTTCGCGGCCGGCGCGGGCGGTGGCGTCCTCGTCGACGTCGACGGCAACTCCCTGATCGACCTCGGGTCCGGCATCGCCGTGACCGGTGTGGGCAACAGCAACCCGCGCGTCGTCGAGGCCGTCACCCGACAGCTGCAGGAGTTCACCCACACCTGCTTCACCATCACCCCCTACGACTCCTACGTCGAGGTCGCCGAGGCGCTCAACCGCCTCACCCCCGGCGACCACGCCAAGCGGACGGCACTGTTCAACTCGGGCGCCGAAGCGGTCGAGAACGCGGTGAAGATCGCCCGCAGCCACACGAAGAAGCAGGCGGTCGTCGCCTTCGACCACGCGTACCACGGCCGCACGAACCTGACGATGGCCCTCACCGCGAAGTCCATGCCCTACAAGAGCGGCTTCGGCCCCTTCGCCTCCGAGGTGTACCGTGCACCGCTGTCCTACCCCTTCCGCGACGGCGGACTGACCGGCCCCGAAGCGGCGCAGCGCGCGATCACCCAGATCGAGAAGCAGATCGGCGCCGACAACCTCGCGGCGATCATCATCGAACCCATCCAGGGCGAGGGCGGCTTCATCGTCCCGGCGGACGGCTTCCTGCCGGCCCTGCTCGACTGGGCCCGCGCGAACGACGTCGTCTTCATCGCCGACGAGGTCCAGACCGGCTTCGCCCGCACAGGTGCGATGTTCGCGTCCGAGCACTTCGACATCGTGCCCGACCTCATCATCACCGCCAAGGGCATCGCGGGCGGCCTGCCACTCTCCGCCGTCACCGGACGCGCGGAGATCATGGACGCCCCGCACGCCGGCGGCCTCGGCGGCACCTACGGCGGCAACCCACTCGCCTGTGTCGCTGCCCTTGCGGCGATCGAAGCGTACGAGGAGGAGGACCTCGCAGCCTCGGCCCGGGCGATCGAAACCCGTATCGTCGACCGCTTCACCGCGGCACAGGCCTCCGACCCCCGCATCGGCGACATCCGCGGGCGCGGCGCCATGATGGCGGTCGAGTTCGTCGACCCGGCCACCGGCGAGCCCGACGCCGCCCTCACAGCACGCGTCGCGAAGGCTGCCCACCAGGCCGGGGTCATCGTCCTCACCTGCGGCACCTACGGCAACGTGGTCCGCTTCCTCCCGCCGCTGACCATCCCCCTCGAGCTGCTCGACGAAGGACTCGACGTCGTCCTCGAGGCGCTCGCCGCGAACTGACGCCACGCCCGCCGGTCCCTGAGCCTGTCGAAGGGCCGCCCTTCGACAGGCTCAGGGACCGAGGCGGCCCCGCCCTTCGACAAGCTCAGGGACCGATGTGGTCGTCCCCGAGCTTGTCGAGGGGCATGCACGCTGAAACACTGTGACCGACGGCACCGACACCACCAAGGAGCTCCACCCATGACCGACGCACGTGAAACCGATCTGCTCGCCAAGGTCCCGAACGGCCTGTTCATCGGAGGCGTCTGGCGCGACGCGACGGAGGGCGCGACGCTCGACGTGAGCGACCCGTCCACCGGCGACGTCATCAAGACGATCGCGGACGCCTCGGTCGCCGACGGCACCGCGGCCCTCGACGCAGCCGTCGCCGCTCAGGACGAGTGGGCGGCGACCGCTCCCCGCACCCGCTCGAACATCCTCCGGAAGGCCTTCGACCTCCTCCAGGAGCGCCGCGAGGAGTTCGCCCTCCTCATGACGCTCGAGATGGGCAAGCCGCTCGCCGAGGCGAACGGCGAGGTCACCTACGGTGGCGAGTTCCTCCGCTGGTTCTCCGAGGAGGCTGTCCGCATCTCCGGACGCTACGGGTCGAACCCCGAGGGCACCGGCATGATGACCGTCTCACAGCACCCCGTCGGTCCGTGCTTCCTCATCACGCCGTGGAACTTCCCACTCGCGATGGCGACCCGCAAGATCGCCCCGGCGCTCGCCGCCGGCTGCACGGTCGTCGTCAAGCCCGCCGAGCTCACGCCGCTCACGACCCTGTACTTCGTGAAGCTGCTCGAGGACGCCGGGCTCCCCGCCGGCGTCGTGAACGTCATCACCACCTCCAGCTCCTCCGCGGTCTCCGGCCCGATCATCGCCGACCCGCGGCTCCGCAAGCTGAGCTTCACGGGCTCGACGGCCGTCGGTCAGAAGCTCATCGAGCAGTCCGCGAAGAACGTCCTCCGCACCTCGATGGAGCTCGGCGGCAACGCCCCGTTCGTCGTGTTCGAGGACGCCGACCTCGACAAGGCCGTGGAGGGCGCGATGGCCGCCAAGTTCCGCAACATCGGACAGGCGTGCACCGCAGCGAACCGCTTCATCGTCCACCGCGACGTCGCGGACGAGTTCGCGAAGCGCGTCACGGACAAGGTCAACGCGTTCCGCATCGGTCGTGGCACCGAGGACGGCGTGACGATCGGCCCGCTCATCGACGACCGCGCGGTCACGAAGGCGAAGACCCTCGTGGGCGACGCCGTCGAGCGCGGCGCCGAGGTCCTCACCGGCGGCGAGGCCGTCGAGGGCCCCGGCACCTTCTTCCAGCCGACGGTCGTCACCGGCGTCGTGCCGGGGTCCGACATCCTTCGCGAGGAGATCTTCGGCCCGGTCCTCGCGATCGTGCCGTTCGACGACGAGGACGAGGCCGTGCGGCTCGCGAACGACACCGAGTACGGGCTCGTCTCCTACGTGTTCACCACCGACCTCGCCCGCGGACAGCGCATGATCGGCCGCCTGCAGACCGGCATGATGGGCCTCAACGTCGGCGTCATCTCGAACGCCGCAGCACCGTTCGGTGGCATCAAGCAGTCGGGTATCGGACGCGAAGGCGGGCTCGAGGGCATCCACGAGTACCTGTACACGAAGTACACCATGACGCCCATCGGCTGACCCGCCTCGGTCGGCACAACGGAAACCGTCGCCGATCGCCGATCCGACCGGCGACCTCGCCATCCTCGGTTCCATCCGACCGCCGGATCCGCCATACTCGACTATCGGCGCCGGTCCCGAGCACCAGCCGACACCAGCACCACCCGGCCCTGAGCACCACCCGGCCACCCGAGCAGCACCCCGGTCCCCCGAGCACCACCCCGGTCCCCCGAGCACCACCCCGGTCCCTGAGCTTGTCGAAGGGCCACGAACAGGAAGACACCTCATGAGCGCTATCGAACGCGACGTCGTCATCATCGGCGCCGGGGCCTCCGGGCTCACGGCCGCCACCAAGCTCCGCGCGGCGGGCCTGTCCGTCGCCGTCCTCGAGGCGCGCGACCGCGTCGGTGGTCGCCTCTGGACGAACCACATCGACGGAGCCATGCTCGAGCTGGGCGGCCAGTGGGTCTCCCCCGACCAGACCGCGCTGCTCGCCACGCTCGAGGAGCTCGGACTCGACACCTACTCCCGCTACCGCGAGGGCGACAGCGTCTACGTCGATGCCGAGGGCGTGCGCACCCGCTTCACGGGCGACATCTTCCCCGTCGCCGAGTCGACCGCGGCCGAGATGGAGCGACTCATCACCCTCCTCGACGAGCTCGTGGAGGAGGTCGGCGTCACCGAGCCGTGGGCGCACGCCCGGGCGAAGGAGTACGACCGCATCTCGTGGAGCGCCTGGCTCGCCGAGCAGACGGACGACGTCGAGGCACGCGACAACATCGCCCTCTTCATCGCCGCCGCGATGCTCACGAAGCCCTCCCACTCCTTCTCGCTCCTGCAGGCGCTGCTCATGGCGGCGTCCGCCGGCAGCTTCACCCACCTCGTCGAGGCCGACTTCATCCTCGACAAGCGCGTCGTCGGCGGCCTGCAGCAGGTTCCGATCAAGCTCGCCGAGGCCCTCGGCGACGACGTCCACCTGTCCTCGCCCGTGCGTCGCCTCGAGTGGTCCGACGCCGGCGTCTCGGCCGAGGCGGACAGCGTGACGGTCAACGCGCGGTACGCGATCGTCGCCGTCCCGCCGAACCTCTACTCCCGCATCGACTTCCAGCCGCCGCTGCCGCGCCTCAGCCACCAGATGCACCAGCACATGTCGCTCGGGCTCGTCATCAAGGTCCACGCCGTGTACGAGACGCCGTTCTGGCGCGAGGACGGCCTGTCGGCGACCGCGTTCAGCCCGTACGAGCTCGTCCACGAGGCCTACGACAACACGAACCACGAGGACCCGCGCGGCACGCTCGTCGGGTTCGTCTCGGACGAGCGCGCCGACGAGGTCTTCAAGCTGAGCGCCGAGGAGCGCCGCGAGCGGATCCTCACCTCGCTGTCCCACTACTACGGCGAGCAGGCCCTCTCGCCGGTCGTCTACTACGAGAGCGACTGGGGCAGCGAAGAGTGGACGCGCGGCGCGTACGCGGCGAGCTTCGACCTCGGTGGACTCTCGCGCTACGGCGCCATGCAGTCGACGCCGGTCGGTCCGATCTTCTGGTCGACGAGCGACCTCGCCGCCGAGGGCTACCAGCACGTCGACGGCGCGATCCGCAAGGGCGCCGACACCGCGGAGGCGATCATCGCCCGCCACCAGGCGTAAGCGTCTCCCGGTTCCTGAGCCTGTCGAAGGGCCTCGGTCCCTGCCCTTCGACAAGCTCAGGAACCGCGTGTCGAAGGGCGCTCCGCTCCCCGCCCACCGCCTCCGGTCCCTGAGCACCACTTCCGGTCCCTGAGCACCACTTCCGGTCCCTGAGCTTGTCGAAGGGCCACCCCCGTCGATACCCTGCACCAACGAAACACCCGCACACCGCCGTGCATCCTGGTCCCGGTTCCTTAACCGGCGGTTCCTGAGCTTGTCGAAGGGCAGGAACCGCCATCACACGCTCGCACCCGATCGAAAGCGAACACCAGATGAGATACATCGTTGGCTACACCGATACGCCGGCGGGACGCGACGCGCTCGCGCTCGGCATCCGGATCGCTCGGACCACCGGCGCCCGGCTCGACATCGTCCTCGTGCTCGCGAACGAGGAACGCCCGACGATCACCCCGGCCGATCCCGGCTACGAACGGTTCCTCCGTGAGACGGCCGAACGCTGGCTCGCCGAGGCGCTCGACGCGGTCCCAGCCGACATCACGGCCAAGACGCACCTCGTGTACGACGAGTCGTTCGCGGAGGGCCTCCTGGAGGCCTCCCGCATCCTCGAGGGCGGGCTCATCATCATCGGTGCGGCGCGCGGCGGACTCCTCGGCCGGTTCACGCTCGGCAGCGTCGCGAACACGCTCCTGCACTCGGCGGTCGTCCCGGTCGCCCTCGCTCCGGTCGGCAGCCGCGACCTCCTCGACGCGCAGCCCACCGGCGGCACGGTCAGCCGGATCACCTGCGCGATCGGCACCCGGGCCGGCGCGCACCAGCTGCTCGACGCGGCCATCGTCGTCGCCAAGAACGCGGTCATCCCGCTCCGCCTGGTCTCGCTCGTCGCACTCGACCAGCCGGAGGGCGCCGAGCACCCCGAGGCGACCGCCCGGGCCGAGTCTCACGCGGCGGAAGTCCTCGCCTACGCGACCGAGCACCTGCCGAAGGACATCGACGTGACCACCGAGATCGCCTCGGGCACCCGCATCGAGGACGCCGTCTCGCACCTCGAGTGGAAGCCCGCGGAGATCGTGCTCGTCGGTTCCAGCCGACTCGCCACCCCCAAGCACCTCTTCCTCGGCTCCACGGCAGCGAAGATGCTGCGTGAGCTCCCCGTGCCCATGGTGGTCGTGCCCCGCGACTCCGTGCTGACCCTCGGAGACCCGACATGACTCCTCCCGAAACCACCCCGCCGCGCGACGTCGCCCACCCCGAGACGACCGCGACGGGCGCCCTCTCCAAGAAGGGCCTCGGCGCCGGCACCGTCGGCCTCGTCGGCGCGATCGTCATCGGCATCTCGTGCATCGCCCCGGCGTACACGCTGACCGGTGCCCTCGGTCCGACCGTCGCGGAGGTCGGCACCCACGTGCCGGCCATCTTCCTCGTCGGCTTCATCCCGATGCTGCTCGTCGCCTTCGGCTACCGGGAGCTCAACAGCCGCATGCCGGACTCCGGCACCTCGTTCACCTGGGCGACGCGCGCGTTCGGCCCGTGGGTCGGTTGGATGGCCGGTTGGGGCCTCATCGCCGCGACCATCGTCGTGCTCTCGAACCTCGCGGGCATCGCGGTCGACTTCTTCTACCTGATGCTGTCGCAGATCTTCCAGAACCCCGACATCGCCGGTCTCACGTCGAACCCGTTCATCAACGTCATCACCTGTCTGGCGTTCATGCTCGGGGCGACGCTCATCTCCTATCGCGACATGCAGACGACGCAGAAGCTGCAGTACGTGCTCGTGGGCTTCCAGTTGCTCGTGATGGTGCTGTTCGGCATCGTCGCCTTCGCGCACGTCGCGGGCGGGGACGCGTTCGACGCCCTCCCGATCTCGCTCGACTGGTTCAACCCGTTCGCCGTCGGGTCGTTCAGCGCATTCGCCGCCGGCCTCTCGCTCTCCATCTTCATCTTCTGGGGTTGGGACGTCACGCTGACGATGAGCGAGGAGACGAAGGGGTCGAGCTCGACGCCAGGCAAGGCCGCCACGGCCACGGTCGTCATCATCGTCGTCCTCTACCTGTTCCTGTCGGTCGCGCTCATCAACTACGCGGGCGTCGGCGACGGCGAGTTCGGGCTCGGCAACGAGGACATCCAGGGCAACGTGTTCTTCTCGCTCGCGGGGCCAATCCTCGGTCCGCTCGCGATCCTCGTGTCGATCGCGGTGCTGTCGTCCTCGGCCGCCTCGCTGCAGTCGACGTTCGTCTCCCCCGCGCGGACCCTGCTCGCGATGGGGCACTACGGCGCGCTGTCGCCGAAGTTCTCGAAGGTGCACCCGAAGTTCTTCACGCCCGGCTACGCGACGATCGTCTCGAGTGTCGTCGCGTCGGTGTTCTACGCGGTCATGCGCTTCATCTCCGAGGACGTGCTCTGGGACACGATCACGACCCTCGGCATGATGATCTGCTTCTACTACGGCCTGACGGCGTTCGCGTGCGTCTGGTACTTCCGGAAGCAGTGGTTCTCGAGCGCACGGAACTTCTTCTTCCAGTTCTTCTCCCCGCTCGTCGGCGGTCTCATCCTGGGCGTGCTCTTCTTCACCACGATCATCGAGAGCGCCGACCCCGACTACGGCAGCGGGTCGAACATCGGCGGTGTCGGACTCGTGTTCATCCTCGGCATGATCATCATCGTGGCGGGCATCGTCATCATGCTCATCCAGGCGAAGCTCCGACCGGACTTCTTCCGCAACAAGACGCTCGCCCGCGGCATCGCCGGCGACGCGAACGAAGCGGACGCCGCCCTCCCGGAATGACCCGATGACCACGACGCCCGTCCGACGCGCCTCGTCGGACGGGCGTCGTGCGCTCGGCGCTAGACTGTTCGCATCCCCGCCGCGTCGCAACGAAAGAGACCTCCGTGCCGACCATCGTCGTAGAAGTCATGCCGAAAGCCGAACTGCTGGACCCCCAGGGCAAGGCCGTCGCCGGCGCCCTCGCGCGTCTCGGCAAGAGCGAGTTCACCGATGTCCGCATCGGCAAGCGCTTCGAGCTCACGGTCGACGGCCCCATCACCGACGCCACGCGCGCCACGGTGCAGCAGATCGCCGACGACATCCTCTCGAACGCCGTGATCGAGGACGTCGTGGCCATCCACTACCCCGAGGGCTCCGAGGCATGACGACCCGTATCGGTGTCATCACCTTCCCCGGTTCGCTCGACGACCGCGACGCCCAGCGCGCGGTCCGCATGGCGGGTGCCGAGCCCGTCGCGCTCTGGCACGGCGACCACGACCTCCAGGGTGTCGACGCCGTCATCCTGCCGGGTGGCTTCAGCTACGGCGACTACCTCCGCGCCGGCGCGATCGCCGCAGTCTCGCCGATCATGACCGAGCTGAAGGACGCCGCTGGCAAGGGCATGCCGATCCTCGGGATCTGCAATGGCTTCCAGATGCTCGTCGAAGCGCACCTGCTGCCCGGTGGCCTCATCCGGAACGCCCACCAGCAGTTCATCCGTCGCGACCAGCTACTCACGGTCGAGAACGCCGACACCGCCTGGACCCACCAGTTCTCGAAGGGGCAGGAGATCACCATCCCGCTCAAGAACGCCGACGGCGGCTATATCGCCGACGCCGAGACCCTGGCACGCGTCGAGGGCGAGGGCCTGGTCGCCTTCCGCTACGCGGGCGTGAACCCGAACGGTTCGCTCGACGACATCGCCGGCCTCACGAACCCGGCCGGCAACGTCGTCGGGCTCATGCCGCACCCCGAGCACGCGATCGAGCCGGGCTTCGGTCCCGACACCCCGCTCGCCATGCGCTCCGGTGTCGACGGTCTCGCCTTCTTCACGAGCGCTGTGCAGGCCCTCCAGGCGGTCTAGCCAACACACGTCGTCTCCACGCCCGTCCCGATCCGTCGGGGCGGGCGTGTTGCGTCGGTGGAGGGATCCCGCAGCGCCGCCCAGGTCCCTGAGCGCCGCCCGGTCCCTGAGCCTCAATCCGATCCCTGAGCCCCACCCCGGTCACTGAGCCCCAATCCGGTCACTGAGCCCCAATCCGGTCACTGAGCCCCAATCCGGTCTCTGAGCCTCAACCCGGTCCCAGAGCGCCAATCCGGTCCCCGAGCCCCAATCCGGTCCCTAAGCCCCAATCAGGTCCCTAAGCCCCAATCCGGTCCCTGAGCTTGTCGAAGGGCGGCCCGCACCACCGGCTACCATCGACACTGGTCGGACCAATCGAGGGGGCAGCATGGCGGAGCCGCTCGAAGCGCTCGTGGCGAGGCTCGTTGAGCTGGCCACGCCGGAGCCCGGCACCACCGCGCGGCGCCTGCCTCCGGAACGCGAGCTCGGCGAGGCACTGCAGATGAGCCGCGGCGCCCTTCGCGAACAGCTCGCGGTCCTCGAACGGCTCGGCTTCCTCCACCGCACCCAGGGTCGGGGCACCTCCATCGACGCTCCGGGCGACGACTTCGTCCGCAGTTGGTTCACCATCTCCCGTCAGCTGGGCTACCTGTCCGACGATCAGTTCGCCCGCTCGCGCATGATGCTGGAGGAGACCGTCGCCGAGGCGGCGGCCGGGCTCGTCACCGACGAAGCGGTCGCGGTGCTGCGCGACGACGTCGACCGCATGATCGCCGCGACGCTCGCCGGGGATCACGATGCGGCGCTCGAGGCCGACGTCGACTTCCACAGCCGACTGAACGCCATCGTCGACGACCCGATCTTCCGACTCATGCACGAGGGCTTCAGTCACGTGCTGCGCGAGACGATCCGGCAGCGTCGACTCCGCGCGATCGAGGTGGAGCAGCCGGACGAGCGTGGCGTCCGGCGGACCGACAGCGTGCACTACGCCGTCGTCGACGCCCTGGCCGCTCGAGACGCCGAGGCCTCCCGACGCGCGATGCGCCGGCACTTCGAGGACTGGTTGCAGCTCGAAACCGACGACGGCGCGAGCTGACGCGTCGCGACCCCGACGCCGTCCGGCAACCTCAGCCGATCCCTGAGCCTGTCGAAGGGCCCGCGGAACACATCCAAACCGGCGCACCCTCCCACTCACCAACCCCGTCGACGAGCAACCCTTCCCCGCTCCCTGAGCTTGTCGAAGGGCCAACGATGGAACCCCGCGAGTCCGGCCACACCCCTCCGGCCTCCGAGTCTGTCGAAGTGCCCACGTCAGCACTTCGACAAGCTCAGTGACCGGAAGAGGTGCATGCGAAAACCCTCCGGTCCCAGAGCAACCCCCCCGGCCCCTGAGCAACCCCCTCCGGCCCCAGAGCACCCCCTCCGGCCCCAGAGCACCCCCTCCGGCCCCAGAGCACCCCCTCCGGTCCCAGAAGCACCCCCTCCGGCTCCCTGAGCTTGTCGAAGGGCACGCGGAGAACCTTGCGAATCCGGTACGCCTCCTCCGCTCCCTGAGCCTGTCGAAGGGCCCACGAGGGAGCTCCTGTGCTCCAGTGATCTTCTCCCGGTCCCTGAGCTTGTCGAAGGGCCCACGAGCAACTTCCACAACCGGGCCGACTCAGCATCTGGAATGTCAGTGGTCCATGATGGACTGAAGTCATGACCGAGACCACTTCCGCAGCGATCCGCGCGAGCGACGAGCACGCCGCGCAGCTTGCGGAGTTCTCGGATCACTACGCGCACATCCAGCGTCGGCGTGCTGGTCTGGACGCCGAGGAGGCTCGGTTGCTGGCCCGTTCCGCGGCCTACGCCGACGCGCTCGCGGACTCGGTCGTTCCGGCCGTGTTCCCGCCGGCCGAACGGCAGGCGCTCTCGCGCCGCTCGACCTGCGCGGCCCTCGCGATGGCGACGCGCACTCCCGAGCGGACGGTCCAGCGGGCGACGAACGACGCGGAACGGCTCGTCAATGACGCACCCGCCGTGCTCGCCTCGCTCGAGGCCGGTCGCATCTCGGCCCGGCACGCGCAGACGATCATCGACCAACTCAGTGACGTGCCGACCGCAGGACGGGCGGCGTTCCTCGCTGAGGTACTACAGGTCGCGGAGGAGACGACCAACGCGAACCTTCGCAGGCGCGCTCGTGTCCTGCGGGAGCGCCTCCACCCCGAATCGATCACCGCCCGAGCGGTCCGCTCCGAAGCCGACCGCCGGGTCGAGTTCGAACCCGAAGCCGACGGCATGGCGTGGGTGCACTTGTTCACCACGGCGCCCATCGCGCAGGGCATCGTCGAGCGCGTCGAAGCGGCCGCGGCGGAGTCACGCAAGGCGGGCGACACTCGCACCTGCGCTCAGCTGCAGGCGGATGCCCTCGCGGCGCTCGCGCTCACCGGTGTGACCCCGGAAGACGTGATGTCGAGCCGGGTGCTTCCGCATCCGATCGAGGTCCAGGAGCACATCAAGCCCACCGTGCAGATCACCGTCCCCGCGCTCACCGTGGCCGGCGTCTCCGACGCACCCGGCATGCTCGACGGCTACGGTCCGATCGACCCCGAGACCGCCGCCCGCATCGCGGTGAACGCGCCAAGCTTCACCCGGATCCTCGTCCAACCCGAAACCGGCGCGATCCTCTCCGTCGGACGCAACCAGTACCGCGTTCCCGCCGACCTGCAGCGCGCAGTGCGCCTCCGGGACGGCACCTGTCGCGCACCAGGCTGCGGCAGACGCGCCCGGGCCTGCGACCTCGACCACTCGGTTGCCTGGGAGGACGGCGGGGCAACGGATGTCGGCAATCTCGCCTGCCTGTGTCGACATCATCACCGGATGAAGCATCTGCCCGGATGGAACCTCGACCACGGACCCGGCGGCGTCCTCGACTGGACGACACCCGACGGGAAACACCATCGAACGGAACCGGACCCCGCACCGTTCTGACCCCCGCCGGTCCCTGAGCCCGTCGAAGGGTTCCTCGTGGGCACTTCGACAAGCTCAGTGACCGGAAGAGGTGTACCCGGAACGACGAGGAGTCCTCGTGGGCACTTCGACAAGCTCAGTGACCGGCAGAGGTGAACCCGGAACGCTTCGGTACACGAGCCAGTCGAAGGGTTCCTCGTGGGCACTTCGACAAGCTCAGTGACCGGGCTGGCCTGTGCTCGCACGCTTTCGGTCCCTGAGCCTGTCGAAGGGCACTCGGGTCGCGCCGCCTCGATGAGCGGGAAAGGTTCACCCGGATGGCCCGGTCCCTGAGCCCGTCGAAGGGCAGCCGAGCCGCGCCACCTCGGCCATCGGGCTAGGGTTCCCCGAATCACCCTCGATCGCTGAGCTGCGCCGCAGTGCGCCTGTCGACGGGTCCTCGGGGGCATTTCGACAAGCTCAATGGCCGGAAGGAGCCGCGTCCCCCGTGTCGACGGGCAGCCGGGCGCCCACCACCGGGCGCTTGCCCGTGTCGACACCGGCAGCTACGATTGGTCCAACCAATCGCCCGGAGGACGCCATGGCATCGACGCCACTGCCCGCACGCACCATCACCTTCGTCGGTATCGGCGCGATCGGCCTGCCGATGGCCACCCAGCTCGCCGCGGCCGGCCACCGGGTCACGGGCGTCGACCCCTTCCCCGCCGCACGGGAACGCGCGGCCGGCGCCGGGATCAGCGCGGTCGGATCCATCACCGAGGCACCGCAAGCCGACACCGTCGTGGTCATGGTCGCGACGCCCGACCAGCTCGCCGAACTCGTCACCCTCGCCCTCGCCGACACCGATCCCGCCGGCCAGACCTGGATCATCATGAGCACCGTCGGCCCCGCCTCCGTCGTCGAGCAGGCCGCCCGTCTCGAAGCCGCGGGCGCAGCGGTCGTCGACGCACCGGTCACCGGCGGCGTGGCACGCGCCAGCACCGGCGAGCTCACCATGTTCGTATCCGGATCCCCCGCCGCCACCGCGGCCGCAGCGGAGCCGCTCGCCGCCCTCGGCACAGCCAGGCTCGTCGGCGAAGCCATCGGCGACGGCCAGGCGATCAAGGTCGTCAACCAGCACCTCTGCGCGGTGCACATCGCCGCTGCCGCCGAAGCCCTCGCCCTCGCGTCCTCGCTCGGACTCGACCCGGCGGCCGTCCTCCCCCTCGTCGAGTCCGGTGCAGCCGCGTCCTGGATGCTGTCGGACCGCGGACCCCGCATGCTGCAGGACACCGATGCCCCGGTGATGAGCCGCGTCGACATCTTCGTCAAGGACACCGGCCTCGTCGCCGATGCGGCGAGCGCCGCCGGAGCCGCGACCCCCGTCCTCGACGCGGCGCGCGAACGCTTCCTCGCCGCTGCGGCGTCCGGCCTCGGCGCACGCGACGACTCCCGCGTGATCGAGACCTACCAGGATCCCCACGCATGAAGACCCTCATCCTCGACGACGACCCCACCGGCACGCAGTCGGCCTCCGGCGTCGACGTCCTGCTGGAGTGGGACGCCGACCTCATCGAGCAGGCCCTCGGCGGAGCCGACGCGGTCTACCTGCTCACCAACACCCGCGCCGTCCCGGAGGACGAGGCCGTCGCGCTCCTGGAACGCACCCGCGAGCAGGCGGCGGAGGCCGGCCGTCGTCTCGGAGAACGCATCCACATCGTCCTCCGAGGTGACTCGACCCTGCGCGGGCACGTGTTCGCCGAGACCGCCGTCTTCACCGGGGACCGCAGCGTCATCGTGTTCGTCCCGGCCTTCCCGGAGGGCGGGCGCACGACGATCGACGGCACCCACTACGTCCGGATCGGTGACGAGACACTGCCGGCCCACGAGACGGAGTACGCCCAGGACCCCGTCTTCCCGTTCCGCTCGGGACACCTGCCGGACTACGTGCGCGAACAGTCCGGGCGGGAGGCCACCCACTTCGGTCTGGCGGGTCTCCGCGACGGCGCCGCCGAGTTCCGCGCAGCTCTCCGCGAAGCCGTTCCCGGAACGGTGCTCCTTCCGGACGCGGAGACGGGAGACGACGTCCGGATCATCGCGCAGGCCATCACGGCGGCCTGGGCCGACGGAGCCGACGTGGTCGTCCGGTCAGCGTCACCCCTCGCTGCGGCCATCGCGGGCGTCGAGAGCGACGGCCTCCTCCCCTCGCCGCTCGTCGCGAAGCCGGTCGCCGCGCTCCTCGTCTGCGGCTCCCACACCATCGGTGCGACTCGACAGCTCGCGCCCGTCGAGGCGGCGTTCGGCCCCGCCGAGATCGTCCCCACGAGCGACGCCCTCCAGGATGCCGTCGCCACCGGACGGGCCGTGGCGGACGCCGCTCGAGCGCGACTCACCGCGACGGGGTTCGCCGCGATCTCGTCCGAGCGGGAACGGGACGCCTCGCACAACACGCTCGACCACGGCGAGCGGGTGATGATCGCGCTGACGTCGGCGACCGCCGCGCTCCGACGATCGGTGGAGGTCGTCGTGTCGAAGGGCGGCATCACCTCCGCCGAGGTCGCCCGGGTCGGACTCGGCGCCAGACGCGCGCGCGTCCTCGGACAGGTGCTGCCCGGGGTCTCGGTGTGGAGCGTGGTGACACCCGAGGACGAGGAGAAGCTCTACGTGGTCGTCCCGGGCAACGTCGGCGACCCGGCGACGCTCGTCGACGTCCTCGCAGCGCTCGGCCGGACCGCCTAGCGTCCGAGGATCTCCGACGCGTTGTGGTCGATCCACGCCATCAAGGGCATCAGGTGCTCGTTGAGGTCGCGACCCCGGTCGCTCAGGCTGTACTCGACACGGGGCGGGATCTCGGGGTGCGCGACGCGGACGACGAGGCCGTCCTCCTCGAGCGTGCGGAGCGTCTGGGCCAGCATCTTCTCGCTGATCCCCTGGACCACCCGTCGCAGCTCACCCCAGCGATGGGTGCCGTCGGACAGCGCCAGGAGGACGAGGACGCCCCACTTGCTGGTCACGTGGTCGAGCACCGTGCGCGAGGGGCAGGCGGCAGGCAGGATGCCGTCGGTGAATCCGGGGCGTCTTCCCAGCCGCGTGTCTACGCTTGTCATGGCTCATTCCTTACTTATCGGACAGTAGCTTACCTCAAAGTGGGTACTGCAGATCGGGAAGTAATGTGATCGGAAGCGGGTTCCTCCTCAGCGAACCCCATCGAAAGGACCCTCACATGTCTCTCGTCGTCACCGGAGCCACCGGCCAGCTCGGCCACCTCGTCGTCGAGCACCTGCTCGCCCGCGGCACCGACCCCGCCACCATCGTCGCCACCGGCCGCCGGACCGAGGCGCTCGCCGATCTCGCCGCGCAGGGCGTCCGCACCGCCAAGGTCGACTTCGCCGACCCGGCCACTCTCGACGCCGCCCTCGAGGCCGGCGACACGGTCCTGCTCGTCTCCAGCAGCGAGGTCGGCCAGCGCGTCGCCCAGCACGCCGCGGTCATCGACGCCGCCAAGCGCGCCGGCGTCGCCCGCCTCGTCTACACGAGCGCGCTCCGGGCCGACACCTCCCCACTGATCCTCGCCCCCGAGCACAAGGCGACCGAGGAGCTCATCCACGCGTCCGGCCTCCCCTTCACCATCCTCCGCAACGGCTGGTACACCGAGAACTACGGCCAGTCCGTCGACCAGGCCAAGGCGACCGGATCGTTCGTCGGGAGCGTCGGCGACGGTCTCGTGTCGAGCGCGTCGCGTACCGACTACGCGGAGGCGGCCGCCGTCGTCCTCACCACCGACGGACACGAGGGCAAGGCCTACGAGCTCGCCGGCGACGTCGCGTGGTCGCACAACGAGCTGGCGCAGGCGATCGGCGAGGTCGTCGGCCGCGAGGTCGTGTACCAGGACCTCTCCCCCGAGGACCACCTGACGGCCCTGCTGGCCGCCGGTCTCGACGAGGGCACCGCGGGATTCGTCGTCGCCCTCGACGGTAACACCCGTGACGGGCTCCTCGCCGACACGAGCGGCGACCTCGGTCGGCTGATCGGGCGTCCGACCACGCCCCTGATCGAAGGACTGCGCACGCTCGTCGCCTGAGCCGCGTCCACACCTCCTGCAATCAGCCGGGCCCGGAGCACATGCTCCGGGCCCGTTCGCGTGCGCTGACGCCACGGCTGGAGGAATCCGTTGCAGAAACGCGATCCGACGCACGAATCCGTCACCTCGATCCGGGTTATGCTCTCGATACCGCTAGCGCGCCGAGGATGACGCGCCGGCCAGACGGCACCACCGACGCTTCGAGCAGGTGATATGACGAGCAACGCGGACACGGTCTTCACCGGAGGCACCGTCTTCCGGAACGCCCTGCTCACGCCGCAGACCGGTGCCGTCGCCGTCTCCGACGGCCGGATCGTCGCTCTCGACGCCGACGCACACGCGGCGATCGGTCCCGACACCGAGATCGTGGACCTCCGAGGCGGTCTGCTGCTCCCCGGCTTCGTCGACGCGCACGTCCATCCGATTGAGGCCGGACTCGAACAGCTCGCGTGCGACCTGTCGGCCGAGCGCACCCCCGAGGGGTACCTCGCCACGATCGCCGCCTACGCCGAGGCCCACCCCGAGCGCCCGTGGATCGTCGGCGGCGGCTGGCAACAAGCCGCCTTCCCCGGCGGCACCCCGCTCGCCGCTGACCTCGACCGGGTGGTGCCGGACCGCCCCGTCTTCCTCCAGAACCGCGACCACCACGGTGCCTGGGTGAACACCGCGGCACTCCGCCTCGCCGGCATCGACGACACCACACCGGACCCCGCCGACGGCCGGATCGAGCGGGACGCGGACGGCACCCCGAACGGCATGCTCCACGAGGGTGCCCGCTCGCTCGTGTCCCGGTTCGTCCCCGTCGACACCGACGAGGACGTCGCGGCAGCCCTCGTCGCAGCCCAGCAGACCCTCCACGGCTTCGGCGTCACCGGCTGGCAGGATGCGATCGTCGGCGACTACGGCAGTCACACCGACACGAGCGACGCCTACCTGCAGGCGATGGCGGACGGGTCACTCACCAGCGACGTCGTGGGGGCGCTCTGGTGGGACCGGGATCGTGGACTCGAGCAGATCGACGAACTCATCGCACGCCGCGACGCGATCGCACGCCGCGCCGCAGCCCTCGGGACGACGACCGGGCGCTTCACGGCGGGCACCGTCAAGATCATGCAGGACGGCATCCCCGAGAACCGGACCGCCGCGATGATCGACCCCTACCTCCGCACCTGCCACTGCGGAGAGACCGCGCCCGAGCGCGGCATCTCCTTCCTGGAGCCCGCGACCCTCGTCGAGGCGGTCACGAGGCTCGACGCCGCCGGATTCCAGGTCCACTTCCACGCGATCGGCGACCGGGCGGTCCGCGAGTGCCTCGACGCCCTCGAGGCCGCGCGGGAGCGCAACGGCGAGAGCGACAACCGGCACCACATCGCGCACGTGCAGATCGTCCACCCCGACGACCTGCCACGGTTCGCCCGACTCGGCGTCACGATGAACATGCAGGCGCTCTGGGCCACGTGGGAGCCCCAGATGGTCGAGCTGAACCTGCCCCTGCTCGGCGAGGATCGCGCCTCCTGGCAGTATCCGTTCGGCGATGCGGCACGACTCGGCACCCTGCTCTGCGCCGGATCGGACTGGCCCGTCACGACCCCCGACCCGTGGCAGGCCCTGCATGTGGCGGTCAACCGGACGCTCCCGGCCGACGATCCCGACCACCACCCCGAACCGCTCAACCCGGGACAGTCGCTGACGCTCGGGGCGGCGATCGCCGCGTACACGCACGGGTCCAACCGGATCGACCACCGCGACGACACCGGAGTGATCGAGGTCGGCGCCGTCGCAGACCTCGTCCTCGTCGATCGCGACCCGTTCGCCGGCCCCACCACCCAGATCGCGCACACCAGGACCGTCGGGACCTGGATCGCCGGACGCCGCGTCTTCACCTCCACCACCACATCAACCGAGCAAGGAACCTGACATGAAGAACCGATACCTGCTCCCGGCCGCACTCACGGCCGCCGCCGCGCTGCTGCTCACCGGCTGCGTCAACAACGAGGTCGCCACACCCGACGCCACCGGCTCAGCTGCCGCGGTGACCATCGACAAGGCCGCCGAGGCACTGCTCCCCGACGACATCCGTCAGGCCGGCAAGCTCATCCTCGGCACCGACGCGACCTACGCGCCCAACGAGTTCAAGGACGCGAACGGCGACCCGATCGGGTGGGAGATCGAGCTCGCCGACGCGATGGCCGGCAAGCTCGGCCTCACCACCGACTACCAGGTGGCCAAGTTCGACAACATCATCCCGAGCATCACCGGTGGCAAGTACGACGTCGGGCTGTCGTCCTTCTTCGACACCAAGGAACGTCAGCAGCAGGTCGACATGGTCGACTACTTCACGGCCGGGATCCAGTGGGCGACCCTCGCGGGCAAGTCCGTCGACCCCGACAACGCCTGTGGGCTGAAGGTCGCCGTCCAGAACGGCACGACGGAGGCCCTCGACGACGTCCCCGCCAAGTCGCAGGCCTGCACCGACGCCGGCAAGCCCGCGATCGAGGCCCTCGGCTACGACACGCAGGACGAGGCGACGGCAGCGGTCACGCTCGGCCGCGCCGACGCGATGACCGCCGACTCCCCGGTCGTGCAGTACGCCGTGCAGCAGAGCGACGGCAAGCTCGAACTGTCCGGCGACGTGTACTCCACGTTCCTCTACGGCATGCCGATCGCCAAGGATCGTGGCGACCTCGGCAAGGCCCTCCAGGCCGCCCTGCAGTCCCTCATGGAGGACGGCACCTACGGCTCGATCCTGAGCAAGTGGGGCGTCGAGTCCGGCGCCATCGACAAGATCGACATCAACGGCGCGACGAGCTGACCGTGAGCGACTCCAGAACCACCGGAACGGCGTCCGCGCCCCCGGTGCCGTTGAAGGTCGTCAAGCTCCGCCATCCGTGGCGGAACGTGTTCGCCGTCATCATCGTGCTGTTGCTCGTCGCCTTCGTGGTCGACGCGGCGACGCGACCGGCGTACGACTGGCCGGCCGTCGGCAAGTACGTCTTCGACCGGCGGATCACCATGGCAGCGCTCATCACGCTGCAGCTGACGGTGTACTCGATGATCGGCGCCATCGTCCTCGGCGTCGTGCTCGCGATCATGAGACTGTCGCCGAACCCGGTGCTCAAAGCCATCGCATGGGGCTTCGTCTGGCTGTTCCGCGGGACGCCGGTCTACGTGCAGCTGGTCTTCTGGGGCCTGCTCGCGACGATCTACCCGACGCTCAACATCGGACTGCCGTTCCTCCCGCCGATCGCGCAGCTGCCGACGGACGCCGCGCTGAACACGTTCTGGATCGCCGTCATCGGGCTGGCGCTCAACGAGGCCGCCTACATGTCGGAGATCGTGCGCGCCGGTCTGCTGTCGGTGGACCGCGGACAGGAGGAGGCGTCGACGGCGCTCGGGATGAGTTGGGCGCAGACGATGCGGCGGGTCATCCTGCCGCAGTCGATGCGGATCATCATCCCGCCGACGGGCAACGAGGTGATCTCGATGCTCAAGACCACCTCGCTCGTGACGGCCGTCCCGTTCACGCAGGAGCTCTACACGAGGTCGCGGGACATCTCGTCCGAGACGTTCAACCCGATCCCGCTGCTCATCGTCGCGTCGCTCTGGTACCTGCTGTTCACCTCGATCCTGATGGTGGGTCAGTACTTCCTGGAGAAGCGGTTCGCGCGCGGGCTCACCAGGATCGACGCGGGGGCACCGGTCACGACCGAGGCCATCCAGGTCCAGGAGGCCGAGGCGCGCGCCAAGCAGAGTCCTGCCGACGGCGAGAGCGGAGAACGACGATGACGATCACGGACACGACCGACATGGTCCGCGCGGAGGGCGTGGTGAAGTCCTTCGGCTCGAACACGGTTCTCAAGGACATCTCGCTCACGGTACGACGCGGCGAGGTGATGTGCCTGGTCGGGCCGTCGGGCTCCGGCAAGTCGACCTTCCTGCGCTGCATCAACCACCTGGAGCGGGTCGACGGCGGACGGTTGCTCGTCGAGGGTGACCTCATCGGATACCGCGAGCGGGGTGACAAGCTCTACGAGTTGAAGCCCAAGGAGGCGGCGAAGCAGCGGCGCGACATCGGCATGGTGTTCCAGCGGTTCAACCTGTTCCCCCACATGACGGCGCTCGAGAACATCATCGAGGCACCCATGCAGGTGAAAGGCCAACGGCGAGCGGTCGCCGAGCAGCGCGGCCGGGAACTTCTGGACCGGGTCGGTCTGAGCGACAAGGCGGCGGCGTACCCCGGCCACCTGTCAGGCGGTCAGCAGCAGCGGGTCGCGATCGCGCGGGCCCTCGCGATGGACCCGAAGCTCATGCTGTTCGACGAGCCGACCTCGGCACTCGACCCGGAGCTGGTCGGCGAGGTCCTCGACGTCATGAAGGGACTCGCGAAGGACGGCATGACGATGATCGTCGTCACGCACGAGATGGGGTTCGCCCGAGAGGTGGCCGACTCGCTCGTGTTCATGGACGGCGGCGTCGTCGTGGAGACGGGAGCGCCCCGCGAGGTACTCGCCAATCCGCAGCACGCCAGGACGCGCGCGTTCCTGTCGAAGGTGTTGTGAGCACGAACGCCGCCCGCTCTCCCAGACCTGGGCGAGCGGGCGGCGTTCCACCCGAGGACGGGCGGGCGAAGGGGCTCAGTGGAGCTTCTTCTGGACTTCCTTCTGGGCCTTCGCCGTGGCCTTCTTCGCGTTCTTCACGGCCTTCTTGCGCGCCTTCTCGACGCGAGGGTCGTTCCAGAACTCTTCTGCGGCGTGCTTGATCTCGCGGTACCGGGTGCGTCCGGCCTTCGCGCCGAGCGTGTAGGCACCGAAGGCGATGAGGCCGACGATGATGAGGAGGATCTTCTTACCCATGGTGTTGCTCCCTCTCCCACGGATCGCCGTGGGGCGTTGATGTGTCCCGATGGTTCTTCCCGCGACACTGGCATTCTGCGACGCGCGGCTGCGGATCAGCCGATTCGGACGGGGGCTTGCAATTGCGCCGGCACGTCCGGATCAGAGACGGTCACTGGAGGACGCGCTTCGGCTTGGCGGCGCGGAAGCCGCCACCGACCTCGACGAGGACGGGGAGCTCGACGCCGAGCAGGCGATCGAGCGACTCCACCGCCGTGCTGACGGTCTCCACCGCCGTGCGGGGCGAGACGCCGCGCCGGCAGGTGACGGCGACCTTGAGCGCCTGCGCCCGGTTCACGTCCCAGGCGGAGACGCGGACGGATGAGAACGCTTCGGTGTCGTCGAGCGCATCGCCGAGCGCGTTGGCCGCGACGTCCGTCTCGAGCACGATGTCGCCGTGCTCGACGGTCGCGCGATGCACGACGCCGGAACGGCCACGACCCTGACGCAGGACGAACGAGATGAGCAGGGCGGCGACGATCACGAGCAGCACGATCCCGACGATCGGGACGAGGACCGGGGCCGTCTGTCCGGCGTCCGCGCCGGGCGCAGCGGCGAACGGGTTCCAGGCGAACCAGCCGTCGATCGTGTCGAGCACCGCGTCACGGTTGTCGCGCCACCAGTCGGCGACGACGGGCACGGTGACGACGGCGAGCGCCGCCGCCCCGATCACGACGAACACGAGTCCGATGAGGAGGATGAGCAGACGGTTCAGTCCGCGGTTGGTGGAGTTCACTGTCCGACCTTCCCGTTCGACGAGATGGAGGTGGTCGCCCGGAGCGACGGCTGCAGGCCGAACGCGTCGAGGTCGGCGGCGACGGCGCGGTCGACCTCGGACCGGTCGACGGGCATGCCGCTGGCGGGGGTGATCCGGATCGCGGCGCTCCGCCGGCCGACGGCCACGGAGGTGCCGTCAGGATGCGTGGCAGCCGTCGTCGAAGCGCGCTGTGCGAGGGCCGACGCGATGACCTCGTCATCGACGACCGCGAGTACGCGCCCGGTCGACAACAGATGGCGGTGACGACGCCCCGGTCCGAGCGCGATCCCGATGAGGACCACCCCGAGCAGGAGCACGAGTGCGCCTGCGACGGCGAGGATGACGGGCTGCGTCGTCGGCAGGCTGGCCGCGGCTCCCGGGATCTCACCCGGGGCGACGAGGAGCGGGCGGACGCCGATGAGGGCGAGCACCGTCTCCACGGCGATCCAGAGCGCGACGAGCACGAGCAGGACCGCGAGGAGGATCGCGGCGGTCGAGCGCGGCGAGTGCAGTTCGCGGCGAGCCAGGCGCCGGAGCACCCGCGTCGGGCCGGTGACCGGGGTCGTGGCTGTGGGGGTCATGACACGCGTCCTTCCTGGTCGATCTCGAGTCCGCTCACGCGGATGGAGACGCGCGAGACGCTCGAACCGGACAACTGCTCGACGCGAGCGGCGATGGCACCGGTGGCGGCCGAGACGCGCTCGACGATGGAGCCCCCGGAGCGCTGGAGCGCGTCGGGGGTGGCCGAGACGCGCGCCAGCGGGATCGCACGCATCGGCGAGGTGACGATGAGCGCGAGTGCGCCCCGGTCGTCGGCCAGCTCGACCTTCACGCGTCCCGCCGGGACCCCGAGCGATTCGGCCGCGATGTTCACGGCGACGTGCTCGAGGGCCTTCGCGGTGATCCGCGTCCGGCCCGGCCCGCCGTGCGGGTGCACGCCGGGAGCTTCGGCGACCGAGGGGACACCCCGGTCGAGGACGGCGGTGGTCATGACGAGACGCGCTTCCCGCGGACGGCGTCGACGATCGCGTTCAGGTCGGTCTGGCCGGTGACGATGCGGGCCACGAGGGCGCCGATCCCCATCGCGACCGCGACGAACACGAACGCCCAGAACCCGAAGGCCACCCAGCTGAGTGCGAGGACGGCACCGATCAGGATGCCGGTGTTGGTGGCGGTCACTGGACTCGCGCCTCGGCGTTCTGGTCCTCGTCGTCGGACGGGATGAAGACGTCGCTGACGGTCACGTTGACCTCGGTGACCTCCATGCCGACGAACTGCTCGATCGCGCGGATGATGGAGGCGCGGACCTCGCTCGCGACGGCCTGCAGGTCGACCGGGTAGTCGGCGACGATCACGACGTCGACGGCGACCTGGGTCTTGCCGACCTCGACGCGGATGCCCTGCGACAGGTCGGAGGAGCCGATGGCGTCGCGGATGGCACCGAAGGCACGGGCTGCGCCACCACCGAGGGCGTGCACGCCGCGGACCTCGCGGGCTGCGATGCCGGCGATCTTCGCGACCACGCCGTTGTCGATGACCGTCTTGCCGTGGGTGTTCGTCTGCGTGGCGGCGTTGTTCTCGCCGACGACACCCTTCGTGACGGTGGGCTTCGGGGAGTTGGTGGTGTTCGACATGGTGTTGCCCTTCCTGGTTCGTCTCGAGCGAGCGGTTGATCGCTTCGTTGGTGATAGGACGCAACCATCGCACCGATCGTCACGGTCGATCTCGAAGCTCGTGAAGAGACCGCGAATCAGGCACCGCACCGTGACGAATCGGCGTCGACCTCCGACGCCCACCCGAGGATCTGTTCGTCGCCGCGCGCCGCTAAGATTGGTGGGTCCGGCATCCCACCACTTCCTTTGGAGTCCTGCCCTCGTGACGACCACCACCCCCACCAGCTCCGCCGTCGCCGACACCGTCGAGAACGCCGTCGCGACACCGGACCGAGAGCAGCCCTACGGCGCCCTCGGCCTGAAGGCCGACGAGTACGCGAAGATCCGCGAGATCCTCGGCCGTCGTCCCACGAGCGGCGAGCTCGCCATGTACTCGGTCATGTGGAGCGAGCACTGCTCCTACAAGTCCAGCAAGATCTACCTGCGCCAGTTCGGCCAGAAGGTCACCGACGACATGAAGAAGAACCTCATGGTCGGCATGGGCGAGAACGCCGGCGTCATCGACGTCGGCGAGGGCTGGGCCGTGACCTTCAAGGTCGAGAGCCACAACCACCCCTCCTACATCGAGCCCTTCCAGGGTGCGGCCACGGGCGTCGGCGGCATCGTCCGCGACATCATCTCGATGGGTGCCCGACCGGTCGCCATCATGGACCAGCTCCGCTTCGGCGACATCGACCACCCCGACACCGCGCGCGTCGTGCACGGTGTCACCGCCGGCATCTCCTCCTACGGCAACTGCCTGGGCCTGCCGAACATCGGCGGCGAGACCTACTTCGACAAGGTGTACCAGGGCAACCCGCTCGTCAACGCCCTGTCGGTCGGTGTCCTGCGTCACGAGGACCTCCGCCTCGCCAACGCCTCGGGTGTCGGCAACAAGATCGTCCTCTTCGGTGCCCGCACCGGTGGCGACGGCATCGGCGGCGCCTCCATCCTCGCGTCCGACTCCTTCGACGCGAACGGCCCGACGAAGCGTCCGGCCGTCCAGGTCGGCGACCCGTTCGCCGAGAAGGTGCTCATCGAGTGCTGCCTCGAGCTCTACCGCGACAGTCTCGTCGAGGGCATCCAGGACCTCGGTGCCGCCGGCATCTCCTGCGCCACGAGCGAGCTCGCAGCGAACGGCGACGGCGGCATGTTCGTCGAGCTCTCGCACGTGCTGCTGCGCGATCCCTCGCTCACGCCCGAGGAGATCCTCATGTCGGAATCGCAGGAGCGCATGATGGCCGTCGTCGAGCCGGGCAAGCTCGACGCCTTCCTCGCGGTCACCGACAAGTGGGACGTCGAGACCTCCGTGCTCGGCGAGGTCACCGACACCGGTCGCCTCGTCATCAACTGGCACGGCGAGGAGATCGTCAACGTCGACCCCTCGACCGTCGCGGTCGACGGCCCGGTCTACGAGCGCCCGGTCGCCTACCCCACCTGGATCGACGCCCTGCAGGCCGACTCCGCGTCGGCCCTCCCCCGCACGGACGCCCCTGCCGAGCTGGAGCAGCAGTTCCGCTCACTCCTCGGCTCGGCGAACCTCGCCGACAAGAGCTGGATCACCAACCAGTACGACTACTACGTCATGGGCAACACGGCGCTGTCCTTCCCTGACGACGGCGGCATGATCCGCGTCGACGAGGAGTCCGGCCTCGGCTTCGCCATCGCGACCGACGCGAACGGCCGCTACTGCCAGCTCGACCCGCGCCAGGGCGCGCAGCTCGCGCTCGCGGAGGCCTACCGCAACGTCGCCGTCACCGGTGCCGTCCCGGCCGCCGTCACCGACTGCCTGAACTTCGGCTCGCCGGAGAACCCCGAGGTCATGTGGCAGTTCTCGGAGGCCGTCGCCGGCCTGTCGGACGCCTGCCTCGAGCTCGGCGTGCCGGTCACCGGCGGCAACGTGTCGTTCTACAACCAGACGGGCGACGTCCCGATCTTCCCGACGCCCGTCGTCGGCGTCCTCGGCGTGATCGACGACGTCGCGCGCCGCATCCCGAGCGGATGGCAGGACGAGGGCGACAACCTCTACCTCCTCGGCACCACGTCACTCGAGCTCGACGGCTCCGCCTGGGCCGGGACGATCCACGACCACCTCGGTGGCCTGCCGCCGAAGGTCGACCTCGCCGGCGAGAAGACGCTGGCCGAGCTGCTGCACGCCGCTGCCAAGGAGGGCCTCGTGTCCTCCGCCCACGACCTCTCCGACGGTGGTCTCGCTCAGGCGCTCGCGGAGAGCGTCATGCGCTTCGGTGTCGGTGCCCGGGTCTTCCTCGGTGAGCTGCTCAGCCGCGACGGTGTCGACCTCACGACCGCGCTCTTCTCCGAGTCGACCGGTCGCGTCATCGTGTCCGTGCCGCGCGAGGACGACGTCAAGTTCCAGGGCCTGTGCGCGGGTCGCGGCTACCCGGTGCTGCGCATCGGCGTGACCGACGCCTCCGCCGTGGGCGACGCGACGGAGCCCGCCCTCGAGATCCAGGACGTCCTGACCATCCCGGTCTCCGAACTGCGCCGCGTCTCCAAAAGCGTCCTCCCGGAGCGGTTCGGTCCCGTCATCGGCTGAGCGCCCCGCCTGCACACAGCCCCTGCGCCCGACGGTGTGGGGGCTGTGCTGTGTCAGGAGAGGCCAGCGCGGGGCCGACGCGTGAGCTGCATCGAGGTGGCCGCTCCGTCGCCAGAGGATCAGATCGCCGGGTGGGCGGATACCCGAAACCCACCCACCCGACTCACCACCGGGCGCTCAAGCCAGGAACCCGAATGTCCTGACCGGCGTCTCCGGCAGTGGTGTCGCAAGCGACGACTTCAGCATATCAGCATTTGGAATGCTTCACTGAAGCGTCGCGGCCATCCCCCACAGTCGTTCCACGGCCAGTTCCGCAGCGATCGCGTCCCCCTCCGCGACCGCATCCCGGAGGATCGGGAAGTCCACCGCGAGTGACGGCCAATCGAGCCAGTCGGTGTCGGCGGTGACCTCGAGTTGCGGCGACAGCAGCGCGAGTGCGTCGCGAGCGGTCGTGACCAGGATGCGATTCGGGCAGAGGGCGACGAGATGGTCCATGAGCGGCCACGAGAGCTCGGCGTAGGCGACCGGGTCCTGCAAGCCGATCACTCGCGACACCTCGTCCAGCTCGGCGACGAGCGCCGCTCGGTCGGCGTCCTCGAGGACGGGCACGGTCACCCGCGTCACGCCACCCAGCAGCGCCCCGAGCGTCTGGAAGAGATGGATCCGCCGATGGCGGGGCCTGCTGGCCGTCGAATCTGCCGACATGCGTCCCACCTTCCTGCCGCTCCGAGGTACGCCGTGCGCGCCAGGATATCAAGGCTCGGCGCACCCGGCTGCACCTGTGCATCCGGCATGTTCACCAACACATGAGGCACAAAACTATCCAACACACCTTGGATATCGGTATTCTGAACTGGTCATATCCCAGCTCGACGATCGGAGTCCCATGCCTGTTCCCAAAACCGTCGAGACGAGCCCTCGGAAGCTCCTGCGCGACATCGTCTTCGAGCAGCTCCTGACGGCGATCGAAGACGGCACCCTCGAGCCCGGCGAGCGCCTCAACGACGAAGAGCTCGAGAAGTGGCTCGGCGTCTCGAGGACCCCGATCCGCGAAGCGATCAGCAAGCTCGCCGACATCGGACTGGTCGAGACCGCACCGCAGCGGTACACCCGCGTCGCGAAGCCCACCGCCGAGCAGTACGCCGAAGCACTGCGCCTCCTGAACGGCTTCCACGAGCTCAGCGCGCGGTGGAGCATCCCGCAGTTCACCGACGAGGACGTCGCGGCGTTCCGCGAACTCGGCGACGCCGTGCTCGCGGACATCGAAGCGCGTGACAAGCACGTCCTCCGGTCGTCCTCCGCCTTCGCCGACTTCATGGTCGAGCGTTCGGGCAACTCGCTGCTGCAGCAGGTCGCCCGTCAGATGAACACCCGGGTGACCTACACCTCGCTGCCGACGATCGACTTCTTCCAGTGGGACATCTTCGCCGCGTACGTCACCGGGCTGGTCGCGGCCGCCGAGGCACGTAGCGCCGAGGACGCCGAGCGCGTCATGCGCAAGCAGGCCGAGGCCACCGACGCCTTCCTCGAGCAGGTCATCGCCGCCGGTGGAGGACTGCCCGCCGCGAGCTAGCCGGCGAACAGGGCCATCGAGCCGCAGAGCGTCACAGAGCCGCCTCCCGATCGGGAGGCGGCTCTGCACGTTGTACGGTGGACCGTCGGTCGCGTGACCGCGCATCATCTGGCAACGGACCCGATCGGAGCACTGCAGTGGGGATCCTCCTCTGGCTCTTCGACGCGACGTTCAGGGTCGGCGACCAGGTGGTCCTCTGGCGGGAGGTCGTCGGCAACCTGTTCGGCCTGGCGAGCGCCCTCGGCGGCATGCGTCGCCGTGCCTGGGCCTGGCCCGTCGGCATCATCGGCAACGCACTCCTCCTGACCGTCTTCCTCGGCGCGGTCTTCCACACGCCGAACCCGACCAACCTGCTGGGGCAGGCGGGCCGCCAGCTCATGTTCATCGTCGTGTCGATCTACGGCTGGGTGCAGTGGCGACGGGTCGAGCGGGTCGAGGCGACGACCGGTCCGGTCGCCGTGATCCGGCCCCGCTGGGCCGGCTGGCGTGTGCGGCTCGTCCTCGTCGGCCTCCTGCTCGGCGGCACGCTGCTCCTGATCCCCGTGTTCCGGGCACTCGGTTCCTACGAGCCGGTCTGGGCCGACGCGTGGATCTTCATGGGCTCCCTGCTCGCGACCTGGGGGATGGCGAAACGCTGGGTGGAGTTCTGGCTCATCTGGGTCGCGGTCGACCTCGTCGGCGTACCGCTCCTGTTCGGCGCCGGGTACTGGGTCTCGGCGTCGATGTACCTGTTCTACGGGGCGTTCACCCTCGCCGGTTTCTTCGTGTGGGCCCGCGGCGAGCGCGTCGCCACGTCGCGCTGAGCTGACGCCTCGGTGCCGGCGTCCGGGCCGCTCGGCGGGAACGTGACGGTCACCACCAGCCCACCCTCCGACCGCGCGGCGAGCTTGAGCGCAGCCCCGTGCACCTCGGCGATGCTCTCCACGATGGCGAGTCCGAGCCCGCGTGACCGCTCCGGACCCCGCGCGACCCGGCCGCCGGCGCGGTAGAACGGTTCGGTGAGCCTCGCGACCACGTCCACCGGGATCGACTCCCCGGAGTTCTCGACCCGGAGGACCACCGCGCCGCCCGACGGACCGCCCGACCGGCGCACCGAGACCCGCACGAAACCACCGTCGACGTTGTGCCGGACGGCGTTCTGCAGGAGGTTCCCGCACAGCTGGTGCAGCATGGCCTCGTCGCCCCAGACCGCGAGGTCCTGCACCTCGGCCGTGCAGTCGATCCCGCGCGCTCGAGCCGCGGAGGCTGCGGCGACGCAGGCCTCGGAAGCCACCTCTCCGAGTGCCACGTTCTCACCCCGCAGCTCCGAGTGCTCGAGGTCGGCGAGGTCGAGCACGGCCTCGACGGTCTGGATGCTGCGCGTGTTCGTCTCACGGAGCCGGGCGATGAGTCCCCTGACGGTGTCGTCGTCGAGGTCGTCGCTGGTCGCGGCGACGTCGAGCATCGCCTGGGTCGTCGCGAGCGGGGTCCGCAGCTCGTGCGAGGCGTTCGCCGCGAACCGTTGGTGGGCGCGGAACGACCGGTCGAGCCGCTCGAGCATGTGGTCGAAGGTGTCGGAGAGGTCGGTGATCTCGTCCCGCGGGCCGGCGAGGGCGACCCGATGGTCGAAGGATCCCGTCGCCGCCCGCTGCGCGGCCACGTTGATCGCGTGCAGCGGGCGCAGCAGCCGGCCCGACAGGATCCAGCCACCCCACGCGCTCGCCGCCGCGAGGACGACGAGCACGATGAGCGACCAGACGAGGAGCGTGTTCAGGATGTCGCTCTGGTCCGAGACGACGAGGGCCGCAGTACCGTTCGCCGAGGTCAGCCCCTCGGCCGGCTGATAGGTGGCCGCCCCGGCGACCTCGGTCGGCGCGGTCGCCCGCCAACGGGTCGCGCCGTCGATGGCCTCGTCGGTCCGCACCGCGGTGATCGCGTACGTCGGGACGTACCGCATGAAGGCGTAGATGAGCGCGAGCATGATCGAGCCGGCGACGGTGAACAGCAGCGCGTACGTCAGCGTCAAGCGCAGACGCACCGTCAAGCGGTTCGGGCGGCTGAGCAACCCTGCGGCGTCGGAACGGGGCATCAGTCGCCCTCGATCCGGTAGCCCGCCCCAGGTACGGTCGTGATCACCCACGGCGAGCCGAGGCGTCGGCGGAGGTTCGAGATGGTCACGCGGATGGTGTTCGTGAACGGGTCGACGTTCTCGTCCCAGGCCTTCTCGAGGAGGGTCTCGGCGCTCACGACCCCGCCGTCGGCGAGCATCAGCTGCTCGAGGACCGCGAACTCCTTCCGTGACAGCTTCACGTACACGCCGTCGCGGAAGACCTCCCGCCGGAACGGGTCGACTCGCACTCCGGCACGCTCGAGGATCGGAGGGCGCGACTCCGCCGTGCGCCGGGCGAGCGCGCGGAGCCTGGCCACGAGCTCCGGGAATTCGAACGGCTTCACCAGGTAGTCGTCGGCGCCGAGGCCGAGGCCGGACACGGTGTCGTCGAGTCGGCGTGCCGCCGTCAGCATCATGACGCGGACACCGGGATGCTCGGCGACCACCGTTCGGCACACCTCGTCGCCGTGGGTGCCCGGCAGGTCGCGGTCGAGCAGCAGGACGTCGTAGTCGTTGATCGTGAGCGCCTCGAGGGCTGCGTCGCCATCGTGGACGAGATCCGCGGCGACGGCCTCCTGTCGGAGACCGGCTCGGATCGCCTCGGCCAGATAGACCTCGTCCTCGGCAACCAGGACGCGCATGATGTTCCTCTCGATGGGGTGTGATGACACCCGGATCGTACGGACGCCGATCGAGCAACCCCCGAGTGTCGGTTATCTATCGTGCCGTTCGGGACGTTCAGAGAACGTCAACGTTTTCCTTGACGCCCGGACAACGCGCCGCCGAGTGGACTGGTCGTCACCAGTCAGCCCCACCCACTGAGGAGTGCAGATGTCCGACATCACCATCACCCGTTCCGTCCGCCGTCCGGCCGGCAGACTCGCCGCATTCATCGCGATCCCGTTCCTCATCGGATCGTTGGCGGCCTGCAGCTCGGGCTCGCCCGACTCGAGCAGCCAGACCCCGAAGGCGGTGCAATCGTTCGACGACTGGCAGGTCGCCTTCGCCTCCTGCATGCGCGATGAGGGGGTCGACATGCCCGACCCCGAGCAGAACGGCTCTGGCGGTGCGTCCGTGACCCTCGGCGACGGAGACCAGGATGCCTTCCAGGACGCCTCCGCGACCTGCATCGATCGTCTCGGGACGCCTCCGGTACCCGCCGGAGGAAACCCCGCGGTCGCCGACGCCTTCGAGCAGCAGCTCGAGATGGCCGAGTGCTTCCGCGAACAGGGATACGAGATGGCCGACCCGGTGGAAGGGCAGGCCATGCAGATCCCCTCCGACGTCACGGAAGAGGTGATGGAGGCCTGCGGTCTCTCGTCCGACTCGAGCGCGCCGCTCGGCTCCACCGACCGATGAGCAACCGACGACGAGGGGTCGTCGTGGCCGTCTGCGTCGGCGCCGTCCTGCTTGCAGGCGGCGCCGTCGCGGCGGTCACGCTGGTACCGACGCAGGGGACGAACCAGGAGGAGCCGGTCAGCAGCATCCGCACCGGCACCGCTCCGATCACCGGCGGCGACCTGGCCGGCACGACGCAGGCGAGCGGCACCCTCGACTACGCGGACCAGCGCACCATCGGTGGTGGAGCCGGGATCGTCACGGCGGTGCCCGCTCCCGGCAGCACGGTCTCGCTCGGCGGCACCCTCTACGCCCTCGACAACGTCCCGGTCATGCTCCTCCACGGACCGCTCCCGACCTGGCGGGCGTTCGAGTCCGGTATGACCGACGGACCGGACGTCCGTCAACTCGAGATGAGCCTCGCGGCCCTCGGCTACTTCGACCGTGAACCGGACGACGAGTTCGCCGCGTCGACCGTGCGTGCAATCGAGCGGTGGCAGAAAGCCCTCGGCGTCGAGGAGACCGGACGCCTGGAGCTCGGATCGGTCGTCTTCATGACGGGCGACGTGCGGATCGCATCGGTCGACGCCGCGGTCGGCACCACCGCCTCGGACAAGATCGTCACCGTCTCGTCCCTCGTGAAGCGCATCGACGTCCCGCTGAAGCTCGCCGATCAGCGGCTCGGCGTCGTCGGGACGAAGGTCGACGTCAACCTCCCCGGCGGACAGCGGACGACCGGCACGGTCACCGATGTCGGCGTCCCCACCGAGTCGGATGCGGACGGACAGAAGAAGGTCACGATCCCGGTCGGCATCACGCTCGACGATCCGGCGGCCGCAGCCGATCTGCAGCGCGCGACCGTGACGGTCGGCTTCCCGACGGAACGACGTGAGAACGTCCTCTCCGTCCCGGTGGAAGCGCTCATCGCGATCGATGACACGACGTTCGGCGTCGAGGTCGTCGAGGGGAACGGGAAGCGCCGTCAGGTCCCGGTCACGACCGGTCTGTTCGCCGATGGTCGGGTCGAGGTCTCAGGTGACGGCATCCGCGAAGGTCTCGACGTCGTGGTGCCGGTGTCATGACCAAGACCATGACGGCATCGTCCGCCGCAGCCGATCGGCCGGCCTGCCCACCGATCATCCACCTCGAGGGCGTCACCCGCGAGTACGGTGAGCCGCCCACGCTCGCGCTCGCGGGTGTCGACCTCACGGTCGAGGAGGGCGAGTTCGTCGCCATCGTGGGGCCCAGCGGATCGGGGAAGTCCACGATGCTCAACCTCATCGGGACCCTCGACCGACCCACCAGTGGGACCGCCCGCATCGCGGGCTCGGACGTCGGACGCCTCTCGGACGCGAAGCTGTCGGCCCTGCGCGCCTACCGCATCGGCTTCGTCTTCCAGCAGTTCCACCTCGCCGACGGCGTCACCACGGTGGACAACGTCGCCGACGGCCTCATCTACGCCGGAGTACCTCGGGCCGAGCGCCGACGACGGGCGCACCTCGCGCTCGAACGCGTCGGACTCGGCCACCGGCTCGACCATCGGCCCTCGCAGCTCTCGGGCGGTGAGCGGCAGCGCGTCGCCATCGCGCGCGCGGTCGTCGGAGACCCACCCCTGCTGCTCGCCGACGAGCCGACGGGCAACCTCGATTCCGTCTCGGGCGCGAGCATCGTGGAGTTGCTGCACGAGCTCCACCGCGGTGGGACGACCATCGTCGTGATCACCCACGACGCCGAACTCGCAGCCCGACTGCCCCGTCAGGTGGCGATCCGCGACGGCCGCATCGTCGACGATTCAGGGAGGGCGGCATGACCGACCGCAACGGCGGCACCGAGGACGACCGTCGATCACGCCTGCTCGGTCGCGACATCCTCCGGCTCGGGACCACCGGGCTCCGCGCCCGCCCGACACGCGCGGTACTGTCGGCCCTGGGGATCGCGATCGGGATCGCCGCGATGATCGCCGTCGTCGGCATCTCCTCCTCCAGCCAGGCGAAACTGCAGGCGCAGCTCTCGGAGCTCGGGACGAACCTCCTGACCGTGCAGGCGGGCAAGAGCCTCTTCGGCCAGGACGCAGCCCTCCCGGAGAGCACCGTCGGCAAGGTCGGGCTCATCGACGGTGTGGAACAGGTCGGCGGCGCTGCGACCATCGACGGCGCCTTCGTGTACCGGAGCAGCTTCATCGACCGGGCCCAGAGCGGCGGTCTCGCCGTGACGGCCGTGACGGAGGGACTGCTCGACGTCGTCGGCGGCACCCTGGCGGCCGGCGACTGGCTGAACCGGGCGACGAGCGGCTATCCCACCGTCGTGCTGGGGTCGAAGGCCGCCGAACGACTCGGCGTCGCCACCGTCGGCTCGGTCATCCAGGTGGGCGAGCAGCCGTTCACCGTCGTCGGCATCCTGGACCCGATCGACCTCGCGCCCGAGCTCGACACGAGCGCGATGATCGGCGAGGCCGTCGCCGCCGAACGCTTCGGCTACGACGGCAAACCCACGATGGTGTACGAACGGTCGACGGACGAGCGCGTCGGCGACGTACGAGCGCTCCTCCCACGCACCGTCAACCCGGCGGCGCCCGAAGAAGTCGAGGTGTCCCGCCCCTCCGACGCCCTCGCCGCGAAGCAGGCTGCCGATCAAGCCTTCACCGGTCTCCTCCTCGGCCTCGGCTCGGTCGCGCTACTCGTCGGCGGCATCGGGGTGGCGAACACGATGGTCATCTCGGTCCTGGAACGCCGACGCGAGATCGGCCTCCGTCGCGCCCTCGGGGCCACGCGGGGCCACATCCGGTCCCAGTTCCTCACCGAGGCACTCCTCCTCTCCGCGCTCGGCGGGGTCGCGGGCGCCGCGATCGGTACCGGCGTCACGAGCGTCGTCGCCGCGGTGAACGACTGGCCGACGGCGGTACCCCCGGAGGTGCTGCTCGCGGGCGTCGGCGCGACCCTGGTGATCGGGGCGATCGCCGGCCTCTACCCGGCGATCCGAGCAGCCAGGACGCCACCGACCTCGGCCCTCAGCGGCTGAGTCGGGGCCGCCGCCTGACTGCTCCGACGCGGGCCCGCTCCAGGAGACCCTGGATCGGGCCCGCGCGGCCGGGTAGCGTGCAGCCCATGGACATCAGACTCGAGAACGTCGGGATCGCGGTCCGCGACCTCGAGGCGACGATCGCCTTCTTCACCGACCTCGGCCTCACCGTACTCGGCCGCGACACGGTGAGCGGCGAGTGGGCCGACACGGCCGTCGGCCTCGACGGCAATCACGCCAGGATCGCGATGTTGCAGACGCCGGACGGTCACGGACGCCTCGAACTCTTCGAGTACCTCCACCCGGACGCGATCGAGACCGAGCCGACACTGCCGAACGAGATCGGCATGCACCGCGTCGCATTCGCCGTCGACGACATCGACGAGGCGCTGGCGATCACCGCCAGACACGGCTGCTTCCCACTCCGCGGCGTGGCGGACTATCAGGGCGTCTACAAGCTCAGCTATGTGCGCGGGCCGAGCGGCATCATCGTCATGCTGGCCCAGGCGCTGCAGCCGGATCGAGCCGGCGAGTCGGCCTGAGGTCAGTCGGCGATCGACTCGGTGAGGGCGCGGACGATGGCCGGGAGCGTGCGCATCGCGAGCTCGCGCGGTGAGCCCTCATCGCCGTCCGGGTCCATGAGCACGGCCGTCTGGATGGCCGACTCGTAGAGGGCGACGACGATGTTCGCGATGTCGGGCGTCGGGATCGTGAACCGGACGTGTGCGAGTCCGGCAGCCTGGTCGAGCCACGCGGCGAGCTGTCGGCCAGCGCTCTCCTGGTGCTGCAGGTAGCGGGCTGCGACGTCGGCGTCGCGCATCGCCAGCATCCGGAACTCCGACTGCACGAGGCACCAGCGGCGGTCGTCCGGCTGGAGTTCGAGGAAGGCACGGATCAGGGCCTCGAGCGAACCCTCGGTGTAGCGGCCCGCTGCGTCGAGGAGCGACGGGCTGACCGCCTGCAGTCCGGCCTCCAGGCGATCGAGTCGGAGCTGGTTCTCACGCGACTCGAGGGAGAAGAACAGCTCCTCCTTCGAGTCGAAGTTGGAGTAGAAGGCGCCACGGGTGAAGCCCGCGCGCTCACTGATCTGCTCGACGGACGCCGCGTGGACGCCGAACTCGGCGAAGACCTCGTAGGCGGCGTCGACGAGCCGCTCGCGTGTCCGCTGCCGACGCGCGGACTCGACCGGAGCCTCGTCGCTCGGGGACTCGACCGCTTCGTGCACGCGCATCCTGACACCTTACTGACAGCTCGACCGACTTCTTGCCGATACACCACTGTATCCAATACAGTCGTGTATCGGATACACCGCTGTATCGATCCTGTTCGAATTTCTCCGTCGGCTCGCCTGCAAGCAGCGCCGACCTCCCTAGGAGCGACGCGTGTCCTCACTGCTCTACACCCTCGGCCGCTGGGCGTTCGGCGCCCGCAAGCTCGTGCTGATCCTCTGGATCGCCGTGCTCGCCCTCGCGGGTGGCGGCGCGCTGCTCTTCAACCAGGGAACCGACAACGCCTTCTCCATCCCCGGCACGGAGTCGCAGGAGGCGCTCGACTCGCTCGACCACACCTTCCCGCAGGTGGCCGGTGCCTCGGCACAGATCATCGTCGTCGCACCGAAGGGCGACACCGTCGAGGACGCCGGGGTCCGGTCGGCGATCGACGACGCCGTCACCGCCCTGGGCGACATCGGGCAGGTCGAGCAGGCGGTCTCCCCCTTCGACGAGAACGTGACGGGGGCGGTCTCGGAGGATCAGCGGGCGGCGCTCATCTCGATCCAGTTCGACGGCGCGCAGACCGACATCACCGCCGCCACGATCAGCGACGTCGAGGACGCGGAGGCGAGCCTCGCGAATGCCCTCCCGGCCGGAGCCGAGTCGTCCCTCGGCGGGCAGCTCTTCAGCAACAGCCTGCCGACGCTGAGCATCATCGAGCTCGTCGGCGTGGTCGTCGCGCTCGTCGTCCTCATCCTCACATTCGGCTCCTTCCTCGCCGCGGGCATGCCGCTCGTCACCGCACTGCTCGGGGTCGGCATCTCGATGGCGCTCATCTTCGTGGCGACGGTCTTCGGGCCGATCTCCTCCACAACGCCGATGCTCGCGCTCATGCTCGGCCTGGCCGTCGGCATCGACTACGCGCTGTTCATCATCTCGAGACACCAGGACGGCCTGCGCAGCGGGCTCGACCCGGCCGAATCAGCCGCCCGTGCGACCGCGACGGCCGGTTCCGCCGTCATCTTCGCGGGCCTCACGGTCATCATCGCCCTCCTCGGGCTCGCGGTCGCGAACATCCCGTTCCTCACGACGATGGGTGTCGCCGCGGCTGTCGGTGTCGCGATCGCGGTCGTCATCTCGCTCACCCTCATCCCGGCCATGCTCGGCTTCGCCGGCGAACGCCTCCGGCCCAAGGCGAAGCGGGCCAGGAAGCGCGCGGCGGCCCGGGGCGCTGCCGAGCCGGTCGACGGCCCACAGGACTCGGTCCCTGAGCCCCACAACGCGGTCCCTGAGCACCACCACGCGGTCCCTGAGCACCGCACCGCTGCCCCTGAGCACAACACCGCGGTCCCTGAGCACCCCAACGCGGTCCCTGAGCCTGTCGAAGGGCACCCCAACCGCTTCTTCCTCGGCTGGGTGCGCGGCGTCACGCGACTCCCCATCGTCACGATCGTCGCCGTCGTCGCCGTCCTGGGCGCCCTCGCCATCCCCGCCCTGTCACTCCGACTCGCGCTCCCCGACGCCGGTTCCCTGCCGGAGGGCGACGGAGCCCGCACGACGTACGACCTCGTCTCCGAGCACTTCGGTGAGGGCTTCAACGGGCCGCTCATCGTCACCGGCGGCATCGTCGGCAGTACCGACCCGCTCGGACTCATGGCCGACCTCAAGCAGGAGATCGAGGGACTCGACGGCGTCGCCGCCGTCCCGCTCGCCACCCCCAACGCGACGGCCGACACCGGGATCATCCAGGTCATCCCGAGCGGCAGTCCCGACTCCCAGGCGACGAAGGACCTCGTCGCCGAGATCCGGGGACTGCACCAGTACTTCCAGGACGAGTACGACGTCGACCTGCAGGTCACCGGGTTCACGGCCATCGGCATCGACATCTCCGACCGCCTCGGCGGCGCCCTCCTCCCCTTCGGCCTGATCGTCGTCGGCCTGTCGCTCGTGCTCCTGACGATGGTCTTCCGCTCCATCTGGGTGCCGATCAAGGCGACCCTCGGCTACCTGCTGTCGGTAGCCGCTTCGTTCGGCGTCGTGGCCCTCGTCTTCGAGCACGGCGTGTTCGCCGAGGCCCTCCACGTCGCGAGGACCGGTCCGGTGATCAGCTTCATGCCGATCATCCTCATGGGTGTCCTGTTCGGACTCGCGATGGACTACGAGGTCTTCCTCGTCTCCCGGATGCGCGAGGACTTCGTCCATTCGGGACTCGCGAGGCGGTCCGTCGAGACCGGCTTCCTCGGCTCGGCGAAGGTCGTCACCGCCGCCGCCGTCATCATGTTCGCGGTCTTCGCCGCCTTCGTGCCGGAGGGCGACACGAACATCAAGCCGATCGCCCTCGGCCTCGCGGTCGGCGTCTTCGTCGACGCGTTCATCGTGCGCATGACCCTCGTGCCGGCGGTGCTCGCGCTCCTCGGCGACCACGCCTGGTACCTGCCGAAGTGGCTCGACCGCATCCTGCCGTCGTTCGACGTCGAGGGCGAGGGCCTGCAGCGCGAACTCGAGCTGCGCGAGTGGCGCAACGGTGACGAGGTCGCCATCGCCGCCGCCGGGGTCACCCTGGCCGGCGCGGACGGCCCGCTGTACGAGGACGTCGACACGACGGTCGCCGTCGGTGGCGTGCTCGCGGTGCAGGGCGCGCGCCCGGTTGCGGTCACCGCCCTCCTGCTGACGCTGGCCGGCCGCCTCGAAGCCGACCACGGCCGACTCAAGGTCGCCGGTCTGGTCCTCCCGGTCCGCGCCGGGGCCGTCCGGTCCCGCGTCGCGTACGTCCGTCTCGACCACGGCGACGCCGTCGGGACGCTCGCCTCGGCGCTGGCCGAACGCCCGGCCGTCATCGTCCTCGACGGGGTCGACACCGTGCCGGACGACGACACGAGACGCGGACTGTACGAGCACCTCCTGACGGCGACCAGAGCCGCGGAACGCTCGCGTCGGCCGCTCACGATCGTCGTCGGCACCGCGGACGCGTCCTCGCTCGCCGACGTCCTGCCGACCACGGCGCCGGAGGTACTCGACCTCGACCGCGCCGCCACCTCCTCAACTCCCACCGCCATCGCTGAATCGAAGGTCGACGCATGAGCACCATCCTGAACCGCCTCGAACGGGCCCGCTCCGGCAAGGGCATCACGGTCGTCTCGATCATCGGCCTCATCCTCGTGCCGCTCGTCATCGCCGGCGGACTCGTCTGGGCGCTGTGGAACCCGGCGGAACGACTCGGTCAGGTGACCGCCGCCATCGTGAACGACGACAAGCCGGTGACCGTCAACGGCCAGACCGTGCCGCTCGGACGCCAGCTCTCCGCGGGCCTCGTCGACGGCGACCAGAAGACCAACTACACCTGGGTCATCACCGACGCGTCCGACGCGAAGGCGGGCCTCGCCGACGGTTCGTACACGGCCGTCGTGACGATCCCGGAGAACTTCTCGAAGGCGGCGACCTCGTTCTCCGGCGACGCCGCCGACGCCGAGCGCGCCCGCCTCGACGTGACGACGAGCGACCGCAGCAAGCTCGTCGACGACGCCATCTCCCAGACGATCACGCAGACCGCGGCCTCGCTCCTCGGTCGGCAGCTCACCACCACCTACCTCGAGAACGTCTACGTCGGGTTCAACACCCTCCACGACCAGCTCGGCGAGGCCGCCGACGGCGCGAAGCAGCTCTCGACGGGCGGACTCTCGCTCGCGCAGGGTGCGCAGCAACTCGCGAACGGCACCACACAGCTCGCCACGGGCGCGACGCAGTTGTCGTCGGGTGCGACGCAGCTGAGTGACGGCGTGGATGCGCTGGCCGACGGCGCCAAGCAGCTGTCCGCCGGTGCGACGCAGCTGAGCGACGGGGCGGCCCCGCTCGCGAGCGGAGCCGCGACGTTGTACGCCGGGACGCAGGGTGACGGGAGCGCGGAGAACCCGGGGCTGGTCGGCGGAGCCAATGGGCTCGCCGAGGCGGCGATCGGAACCTCCCGCGTCGCCGACGCGACGAAGGCTGCAGCGACGTCCGTGGCGGCTCGCTGCCTGGACCCGGTGAAAGCGGCAGCGTTGACGGCGATCGACCCGACGCTGTGCAAGGACATCCTCACGACCTTCGGCACCGCCACCGCCCTCACCGACGGCGACATCTCGACCGGATACCCCGGCACCACCTCCCTGGCGACGAAGACCAAGCAGTTCTCCGGCCAGATGCCCGCACTCGTCGACGGCATCGCGCAGATCAACACCGCGGCGGCACAGATCGCGGCGGGCGCAGCAGGCCTTGCCGACGGCGCCTCCAAGGCCGCCTCCGGGACGGCGCAGTTGCAGACGGGTGCATCCGCCCTCGCCGACGGCGCCGCGCAGTCGGCGACCGGCACGACCCAGCTCGCCGACGCGTCGAACCAGCTTGCTTCGGGCGCCGGAACGTTGTCCGGCGGGATCACCTCGCTCGCGTCCGGTCTGCAGAGCGCGGTCGACAGCCTGCCGACCTACACGAGCTCCGACCGGCAGACGCTCGCGGACGTCGTCGCCGACCCGGTCTCGGCCGGCGATTCGGCGACGGTGTCCTTCGGCACGAACAGCGCTCCCTTCTACGCCGTCCTCGCCCTCTGGCTGGGTGCGCTCGCGAGCTTCCTCGTGCTGCGGCCGGTCCCCTCGCGGGCGTTCGGGTCCACGCGGTCCTCGTTGCGGCTCGCACTCGGTGCCTTCGTGCCGGCGGGGGCGATCGGGATGCTGCAGGGCCTGCTCGTCGCCGTGATCACCGCACCGCTGCTCGACCTGGACCCCTCCGGGTGGACCGCCTTCGCCGGGATCGCCGTGCTCGCGGGCCTCGTGTTCGCCGCGGCGAACCAAGCCCTCAACGCCCTCTTCGGCGGTGCGGGACGGTTCATCTCGATGATCGTCGCCATCATCGGCCTGGCGACCGGGATCATCGCGACGGTTCCCCAGGTGCTCGACCAGGTGCTCGGGTTCCTGCCGATCGCACCCGCGCTCGGTGGTCTGCAGGCGATCGCGATCGGCGACACGGGAGCAGCGGCCGGCGTCGTCGGTCTCGTCCTCTGGCTCCTCGGATCGCTAGCCGCGACGACGTTCGCGATCGCCCGGGCGAGGACCACGTCGGTGAAGGCGCTCGTCCCGGCCGCCGCCTGATGCCCGGCGAGAACCCCGCCGGTAGGCTGGGGTGATGAGCAGCAGCGAAGACCGGGAACTGGCCGAATGGGGCGAGCAGCGCAAGCGTCGTCAGCGGCTCATCGCCTGGGTCCTCGTCGTCGCGCTCGTCCTCGGTGGAGGCGGCGCGACCGTCCTCGGCTTCATCTTCAACTAGCCCCGCCCTCCCTGCCCGGTCGCCAGCGCGGTGCGCTGACGCGAGCGCGCCCCACACGCGCGAGCGCGGGTCTCCGGAGGGTCGCGCTCACGCCCTGGACCCGCGCCCGCGCCGGAACCGAGCATCTCGGTTCAGCGCACCGCACTGGCGCCGGAACCCGACGTCTCGGGTCAGCGCACCGCGCTGACCGTCGTCAGGGTCGGGCGTCGTGCAGGTCTCGCTGCTTGACGATGCGCTCCGGGTTCGCAGGGCGCATACCGACGATGATCTTGCCCCGCGCGTGCAGCCGCTCGAGATCCTCGAACGCGTCGATGATCAGGTCGAACGGGTAGAACGCCGAGACGACGACCTTCAACGCGTGGTCGGCGGCATACTCCGCGAGACGTTGCAGCTGCTTCGTGGCGTGCGCGGCGAACTCCTCGTCCGGCTCGAGTGCGGCGAGCTCGATGGCCTTCCGATCCTCGCTCGACCGGTACTTCTCCGGTGGAACACCGAGCTCGAACGCGAGCTCCTGGCCGTCCTGACCGAAGTTGTCGATGAACGCCGTCACACCTTCGGGCGCGAGCTTGCGGATCCGATCCGCCATGCCCTCGCCATAGACGACCGGCTTGACGCCCTGCTCCCGCAGGAAGTCGTGATTGCGCTCACCGCACGTGCCGATGACCCGCACGCCCGCGAACTTCGCCAGCTGCGCCTCGATGTTCCCGACCCCACCGGCCGCCGCCGAGATGACGAGGGTGTCACCCTGCTTGAGGTGCAGCCCGTCGAGCGTGTCGAGCGCCGTCAGCCCAGCGAGGTAGAGCCCGCCGGCCTCCTCCCAACTCACCCGTTTCGGCTTGCGGACGAGGGACGACGCCGGGACGACGACCTGCGTGGCGTGGGCGCCGCGGACGGCGTGACCGATCACCTCGTCGCCCCGCTTCCAGCCTTCGACGCCGGTCCCGACCTCGCGGATCAGTCCGGCGAAGTCGCTCCCCTGCCCCGTCGGCAGCTCGATCGGCACCGTCTCGGCGAGGTGCCCCTCGCGGACGAACGCCTCGATGTGGTTGATGCCGCTCGCGAGGACGTCGACCACGACCTCGCCCCATCTGGGATGCGGCATCTCGGACTCGATGAACTCGAGTACGTCGGGCCCGCCGTAGCGGGCATAGCGGAGTGACCTCGTCGTCTGCTTCGAACCGAACATGGTTCATCTTCCACCTGCCGGTCGCTAGCCGATCGAACTATCAGCTGGCTTACAGGTTCACCGGACGGCCTCGCATGACGACGCCCGCTCGCCCAGGAATGGGCGAACGGGCGTCGGCTGGCCCATTTTTGGGCGACTGAGACGGGTCAGCCCTTCACCGCTCCAGCGGTCAGGCCCTGCACGATGTACCGGCTCGCGAACGCGAACAGCACCATCGTCGGGATGATCGTCAGCACGGCGGCCGCCGACATGGAGCCCCAGTCGATGTTGTAGCTCGTGATGAAGCCGTTGAGCGCCGTCGGGATCGTCTTGTTCGCGTCGCTGTTGATGAGCGTCACCGAGAGGAACAGCTCGTTCCAACAGTTCACGAAGTTGAAGATGAACGCCGCCACGATCCCGGGCTTCAGCACCGGGACGAGCACCCGGAAGAGCGCGCCGAACCGCGAGCAGCCGTCGATCATGGCCGCCTCCTCGAGGGCGTCGGGGATGTTCTCGAAGAACCCTCGGAGCATGACGGTGCAGAACGGGATGCACACCGCGATGTAGATGAGAATGAGCCCGAACCGGTTGTCGACGAGCTTGAGCTGCGTCATCAGCAGGTACAGCGGGCCGAGCGCGATGAACGACGGGATCATCTGCGTGGCGAGGAACGCCAGCAGGATCGCCCCCTTGCTCCGGAACTCGAACCGCGCCAACACGTATGCCGACAGCATCGAGATGAAGGTCGCCACGACGGCTGCGATCGTCGCCACGATGAGGCTGTTGACGACGTAGGTGCCGAACTGCGCCTTGCTGAACAGGCCGAGGTAGTTCTCGATCGAGAACACCTCCGGCCAGTACGTCAGCGGGTAGGAGAAGATCGCGCCCGGCTTCTTGAACGAGGTGACGACGATCCAGTACAGCGGGAACACCGTGATGACGAGCCACAGCCCGAGGAAGAGGAACTTGACGACCTTCGCGGTCCGTGTCTCCTGGTCGATCATGCCTTCACCTTCTTCTCACGCATGGACAGCAGGTAGAACGCGGTGAACACCAGCAGGATCGCGACGACGATGAGGCCGATCGCGGAGGCCCGGCCGTAGTCGCCGCGCTGGGTGGTCGCGATCATCCAGGTCGTCAGGATGTGGGTCTGGTTCGCCGGACCGCCGCCCGTCATGCCGTAGATGATGTCGGGGAAGTTGAAGATCCAGATGACGCGGAGCAGCACCGTGAGGGCGAGCGTCGTGCGGATGTACGGGATCGTGATCTGGAAGAGCATGCGCGCCTTGCCCGCGCCGTCGAGCGCCGCGGCCTCGAAGAGGTCCTCCGGCACCGACTGCAGGGCGGCGAGGATCATGATCGCGAAGAAGGTGACGCCGTACCAGACGTTCGCGACGATGACGGCGAACATCGCGGTGTTCGGGTCGGCCAGCCACGGGATCGGGGTGTCGATCAGCCCGACCTTCTGGAGCAGGTCGTTGATCACGCCGAACTCGCTGTTGAACATCCAGCGGAACAGGATGCCGATGAGGAAGCCCGAGATGGCCCACGGGAAGAAGATCATCGCCTGGTAGAGACCGCGGAAACGGAACTTCCGGCGCAGCCACAGGGCGATGCCGAAGCCGATGACGAACTGCGGGACGATCGAGGCCACCACCCAGAGCACGGTGTTCGCGACGACCTTGCCGAAGGCCGGGTCGGCGAAGACGGCCAGGAAGTTGGCGAATCCCACCCAGGAGGTGTCGGTGAGGTTGGCGAGGTTCCAGTTGCGGAACGCCATCTGGGAGCCGGCGATCATCGGGTAGTAGATGAAGATCGCCACGAAGATGAACGCGGGCGCGAGGAAGGCGAGGAGGCCGAAGCCGCGGCGCACCGTGAAGGTGCGCCGCCGACGCCCACCGGCGGTCCGCGAGGGACCGGCCGGGGGTGTCGGGGTCGCACGCTGCTGCGTGCGACCCGCTTCGTCAGTGGTGGTCGTCATGGACGGTTACTCGCTCTTCCACTTCTCGGTCCAGTACTCGTCCCAGCCCGCAAGGAGCTTCTCCGGCGTCAGCTGGCCGATGAGGACCTGCTGGATCTCCGAGTCGGACTTCTGGATCCACTCGGTCCACCAGGAGGAGCCGCGCGGCTGCGTGACGCTCAGGTAGGTGTCCGGGTTCTCGTTCATGGTGACGTAGCTGGCCCACGGGCCGGTCTTGTAGAAGTCGCTGTCCGCCGCGCTCTTGACGATCGGGACGAGGCTGTTCTCCTGGGCGAAGGTGGTGGCCTGCTTGTCCTCGGAGAGGAACTCGATGAGCTTCGCGGCCTCGGCTTTGTGCTCGCTCGACGCCGCCGTGCCCCAGCCCGCGGTCGCCATGGGCTGCGCAGCCTTGCCGGTCGGACCGGTCAACAGCGGAGCGGTGCTCCACTGCTCGGCTGTGATCGCCTCGGACTGCTCGACGGTCGCGATGACCTCCGGGTCCTGCAGGAGGAACGCGGTCGAACCGTTCGAGAAGCCTTCGACCATCTCGGGGTAGCCCCACGCGACGGACGACGGCGGCGAAGCCTCCTTGAAGAGGTCGAAGTAGGTGTTGACGGCGTCGAGCGCCTCCGGTGCGGAGAAGATCGTGTCGCCGTTCGTCAGCTTGAACGCGTTCTCGGTGTCGAGGTCGTCGGCGACGTAGGCCTCGATGGCCGCGACGACGTTGCTGTTCGCGTTGGTGCCGCCCCGGAAGGCGTAGCCGAACTGGTTCTTCGAGGGGTCCTGGATCGCCGAGGCCTGCTCGAGGAGGTCGTCCCAGCTCGTCGGGGGCCCGTCGAAACCGGCTTCCTTGATGAGGTCGGTGCGGTAGAACAGGCTCAGCCCGTAGAAGCCGTAGGGCACGTAGTAGACCTTGCCGTCCTCGCCCTTCGCGTACTTCGTCGCGTTGTCGGTGAGGTCGTCCCAGCCCTTCCAGTCCTCGAGCTCGCCGCTCATGTCGTCGAGCCAGCCGTTGGTGGAGAAGGGGCCGACGGTGATGTCGCGGACCTCGAGCACGTCGACGCCCGAGCCGGACTGCAGCATCTGGGTGATCTTCTGGTCGGCCTGGTCGGTCGGCGGCGAGATGAGCTCGACCTTGATCTTGGGGTTGTCTGCCTCGAAGTCCGCGATGAGCGACTTCAGGACCTCGGTCCGGGCGGGGTTGGTCAGGCTCTCGACCATCTGCAGGGTGACGGTGCCGTCGCTCGCGCCGCCGGCACAGGCCGACAGGGCGAGGCCGGTGACGACGGACAGGCCGATGGCTGCCGTTGCGCGTGACTTCCTCATGCTCGCTTCTCCTTTGAGTGGTGCTGATGGGGGTGCTGCGGGGGTGGGTGCTGTGGTGCCGGTGCGGTGCGGTGGTGCTGGTGTGGTGGTGTCGGGTCGGGCGGTTCCGCGCTCAGCTCGTGGCCGCGCGCTCCTCGTCGGCCCATCGCGCGAGCACCGGGACGGCGTGCTCGGCGAAGTGTTCGAAGTCCTCGGGGGTGTTGTAGACGTGGGTGGAGAGTCGGACGTAGCCGATCCCGTCGAGGCTCGTGAACGCGCCCTCGACCCCGAGCTCGGCGGAGACGCGGTCGCGGAGGCCGTCGGCGGTCGCGTGGGTCGTCGCGAGGCCGGTCGGGAGCTTGACGAGCCGGAGGGCGTTGACGGGCATGCCCACGTCGACGTGGCTGTCCTCGCCGGTGATGGCGGTCACGGCGTCGGCGACCACCTCGACGGCGTAGTCGGCGAGCTCGGTCATGTAGTCCCTTGCGGCCGACCAGCCCCACATGTCCTCGATGAACCCGAGCGAGGTCGCCGCGGCGAGGTAGCTCGTGACGTCGACCGTGCCCTGGGTGTCGAAGCGCTGCGGGAACGGGTACGGCGAACCCCAGGAGTCGATGAGCGGGTAGAGCTCCTGCGCGAGCGGGCTGCGGGCGACGAGGACGGCGGCACCGCGCGGGGCGCACCCGAACTTGTGCAGGTTGCCGACCCAGAAGTCGCAGTCGAGGTCGCGCATGGGATCGGCGTACAGGCCGGGGACGTGCGCGGCGTCGACGAGCGTGGGGATGCCGGCGGCGCGCGCGGTGGCGGCGATCTGCTGGACCGGCAGGAGTCTCGCGGTCGGCGAGGTGATCTGGTCCATCACGACGAGCGCCGTGCGGTCGCTGAACTCGGCGACGACGGCGTCGTGGGCGGTCTGTGCATCGGCGTCGAGCGGGATGCGGGCGGTCCGGACGGTGCCGCCCCAGCGACGCGCGAGTCGCTCGGCACCCATCGTGACGGCGCCGTAGCCGTGGTCGGTGACGATGATCTCGAGGCCGCGCTGCACGGGGAGGCTGGAGAAGACGACGCTCGCCCCGGCGCTCGCGTTCGGAACCATGGCGAGCTGGTCGACCGAGGCCCCGAGGAAGTCGGCGATCCCGACACGGGCCGCGCCGACCTTGGCCGGGAGGGCCGGGAACCAGGTGAGGGGTGCCGCCTCCATCTCGCGGCGGAGGGCCTGCTGGTGCTCCTGCGCGACGATCGGGACCGCCCCGAAGGATCCGTGGTTGATGTGACGCTTGGTCGGATCCAGCGTCCACCCGGCCGTTGCCGGTCGGCCGTCGCCGAGCGTGAGCGGCGCTGGCCGTGCGATGGTGCGAGTGTCCACAGTGACGTTCCTCCGAGTCGATTATGCAGTGGATTGTCCGATAACCATAGGGGCAACGTTTGATGACTTGGGTTTCTGTCGTGTTACAAGTGATCACTCAGGTCGTTTCGGGATCAATTCATCGGATGACTTGACGTTCGAGCATGGATTCATCGGACGTCTCGCAGCCCAGGGCGGCTCGCGGATCACCGGTGAGGGCCCGCTACGATGGCGGGACGACCCCTGAGGAGGAGCCGCATGTCCGCAGTCGACACCGCGTTCCACGGCCTGCGACACATGATCGCGTCGGGACGGCTCGTGGCGGGGCAGCGGTTCCCGGCCGAGAACGAGCTCTGCGACGAACTCGGCGTGTCCCGCGGGTCCCTGCGTGAGGCCGTCCGCATGCTGGCCGCCCTCGGGATCATCGAGTCGCGGCACGGCTCGGGCACCTACGTGTCGATGCTCCGGCCCGAGGAGATCATCGGCAGCCTGTCGCTCACGGTCGACCTCCTCCCCCTCGACGGTCTCCTGCAGATGTACGAGCTGCGGCGGGTGCTCGAGACCCATGCCACCTCGCAGGCGGCTGCTCGCGCCAGCGACGAGGTGCGCGCCGAACTCGCCGAACTCGTGGAGGCGATGGAACGGACGACCGACCCCGCCGAGTCGAGCGAGCTGGACCACCGGTTCCACGAGCTCATCGCGCGGACGGCCGGGAACGCCACGCTGACGGCCCTGCTGCAGGTCTTCCGGTCGCGCTCGCGAGCCTACGACGTCTTCAGCCTCCCCGCCGGCGACGAGCTGCGTCGGGTCAGCAACCGCGGCCACCGGGCGATGACCGAGGCGATCATCTCGCGCGACCCCGTCGGGGCGGCCGGGGCGGCGTCAGCCCACGTCGCGCAGACCGAGGAGTGGTTGCGGGTCCTGCAGCCGCCGGCGACCCCCGCCGACTGAGGTCTGGTTGCGCCAGCGCGGTGCGCTGACGACTGTGGTCAGGAGGTCGGAAGGATGGGCGTGCCGATGAGCCGCTCGAGGTCGGTCCACAGCGCCGCCGCGACGTCCTGATCGGTCGTGATCGCAGCAGGGGTCTGCCGCACGGCGTCGCCCTTCGTGAGCCACCGGGGACCGTAGAACCAACCACCGTCGGCCGACTCGTCGGTGACCGCTCGGAGCGTCGGCTCGGCACCACGCTGCTTGCTCTGCGCGTAGACGGACTGCAGGGCGTCGGAGAAGCGGCGCCCGCGGGTCGGCTCGTTGACGCCGGGGACGCGACGGTCGAGTCCGTTGACCGAGTAGCCGGGGTGCGCGACGAGTGCCCGGACGGTGCTGTGCGACGCCGCGAGCCGACGGTCGAGCTCGAAGCCGAGCGATGAGAGGGCGATCTTCGACTGGGCGTACGCCTGCCAGCCGCTGTACCCGTCGCGGAGCTGCAGGTCGTCACCGTGGAACCGGACGAGCAGGGTGGAGAGGCTGCCGAGGAGGACGACCCGCGGCGCGACGTCGTGCTCGTCCGCCGTGCGCTGCAGGATCGGGAGCGCCTCGGCGAGCAGCGCGGCGTGACCGACGACGTTCGTCGCGAAGACCAACTCGATGCCATCGGCGGTCTCCTGGCGTTCCTTCGGCATGTGCACCATGCCGGCGTTCGCGACGAGCGCGTCGAGTCGGTCGAGGTCCGCGATCCGCTCACCCGCCGCTCGAACCGAATCGAGGGAGGAGGTGTCGAAGGGGAGGTGACTGAGTCGGGCATCGGGCACCTTCACCCGGATCGCCCGCATCGCCGCCTGCGTCTTGGTCGCACTCCGCGACGCGAGAACGACCTCCGCGCCCGCTCGCGCGAGCCCGAGGCTCGTCCAGAAACCGAGGCCGGCGTTCGCTCCGGTGACGAGGACGACGCGTCCGGTCTGATCGGGCAGGGAGTCGGCGTTCCAGGTCATGGTCTCATGATGGCGCAGGACGCTGGACACCTCCCGAAGAAGCACCACCCCTTGCCCTGGCTCACCCGAGATGCCAGCGCGGTGCGCCGACGTGACCGCGCGCGAATCGGGCCGACCGTGGACGAACGGGCCTGACCGCACACGAACGGGCGTGACCGCGGGCCACACGCGTGGGCGCGACCCTCCGGAGACCCGCGCTCACGCCACAGACCCGCGCTCGCGTCAGCGCACCGCGCTGGCGGAACGGAACACGCGGGATCAGTGCTGGTTGGCGAGACGCTCGTGGTGGTGGATGACCTCGGCGACGACGAAGTTGAACCACTTCTCGGCGAAGGCCGGATCGAGGTGCGACTCCTCGGCGAGCGCCCGGAGACGGGTGATCTGCCGCTGTTCGCGCGCCGGGTCGCTCGCAGGCATGTCGTGCTCGGCCTTCAGGCGACCGACCTCCTGCGTGCACTTGAACCGCTCGGCCAGCAGGTGGACGAGTGCCGCATCGATGTTGTCGATGCTGCTCCGCAGGCGGCCCAATCGCTCGGTGGCCGCCTGGGCGTCCGCCGCAGCGGCGCCGGTCGTGGGTTCGGGTTGCTGCTCGGCCTGGCTCATGCGAAAACTCTAGCAACGCGCCGGGGGCCGGAGCCGGGTCACCGGGCGATCCCCCAGCCGGTTCACCGCGGATCCTCGACGAGACATCCCGCCTCGAGGTGCACCCGCGCGTCGGCCTCCGCGACCGCGACCGGATCATGCGTCACCTCCACCACCGTCGCGCCACGGTCGGCCTCCGCCCGGAGCACCTCGCGGATCGCCAGCCCGGCAACACGGTCGAGGCCGACGGTCGGCTCGTCGAGCAGCAGCAGGTCGGCCTCACGCGCGAGCGCCTGCGCGACGAGGACCCGCTGGCGCTGCCCGCCCGACAGCTCACCGAAGGTGCGCCCGGCGAGGTGCAGGACGTCGAGGCGGGCGAGGCTCTCGTCGACGATGCGTCGGTCCCGAGCCCCGAGTCGACCCCACCAGCGACGCAGCGTCGGCCAGCGTCCCATCGACGCGACGTCGCGCACCGTGACCGGGAAGCGCTCAGGCACGGCACTGCGTTGCGGGACGTAGGCGGCGGACCGACCGTCGAGGCCGTCGACGCCGCCCGAGGTCGGTCGGTGGAGGCCCGCGATCACCGCGAGCAGCGTCGACTTCCCCGCTCCGTTCGCCCCGGTGACGACGGTGATGGCCGCCGCCCCGACCTCGGCTGAGATCCCGTGCAGGACGCGCGCGCCGTCGTACTCGGCCGACACGTCGTGGAGTCGGATGCCGGACACGACGGGCCGTCCCGCCATCGGAGGGCGAGGGGTGCTCGTCGCGGATCGCATGTCATCACCCTATCAATACTGAGAATCATTTTCATGTAGAGTGCTCGACCATGACCTGGATCACCGAGCCGTTCACCGCGGCCTTCCTCCTGCGCGCCCTCATCGGCGGTCTGCTGGTGGCGGCCGTCTGCGGTGTCGTCGGCACCTGGGTCGTCCTCCGCGGCCTCGCGTTCCTCGGGGAGGCGATGGCCCACGGCATGCTGCCCGGCGTCGCCACCGCGGCACTCCTCGGCCTGCCGCCGGTCGCCGGCGCGGCCGTCAGCGCGGTCGTCATGACCGCCGGCGTCAGTCTCGTCTCGCGGCGCGGCAGGCTGTCCCACGACACCTCGATCGGTCTCCTCTTCGTCGGCATGCTGGCCCTCGGGGTCATCATCGTGTCGTCGAGCAGATCGTTCGCCACCGACCTCACGGCGATCCTCTTCGGCGACATCCTCGCCATCCGGCCAGCGGACCTGGTGGGCCTCGCCATCGCACTCCTCGTCACCGTGGGCGTCGCGGTCGCATTCCACCGCCCGTTCGTCGCCCTCGCCTTCGATCGCCGGGTCGCTCAGACCATGGGCCTCCGGCCGCGACTCGCCCACGCGATGCTCGTCGGCCTCGTGACGCTCGCAGTCGTCGCCTCGTACAGCGCCGTCGGCACCCTGCTCGTCGTGGCGCTCCTCCTCGGGCCGGCCGTCGCCGCGGCCCACTGGGCACGCCGCATCCCGCTCATCATGCTGCTCGCCGCGGGCTTCGGCGGCCTCGCCGTGCTGCTCGGCCTGCTCCTCTCCTGGTACGGCGACACCGCGGCCGGAGCGTCCATCGCCGCCTGCTCGATCCTGCTCGCCACGGTGTCGTGGGGCGCGCGGGCGCTCGTCGGACGGCTCCGGCGGCCCATCGACCGACACCTCGACCACCCCGACGACCACCTCACCGAACCGACCCACCTGGAAAGCGCACCGTGCACCGACTCCTCCGACCGACCATCCGACCAGGCGGCCTCCGCCCGACCGACGACCGGCTCCCCCGCGCCACACGCACCGCGCTCGCTCTCGGCGCCCTCGCACTGACGCTCAGCGCCTGCGCGCCGCAGGGGTCGGCCTCACCCACCGCGACGGCCTCGGACGAACCTCGCGGACACGGCTACGTCGAGGGCGCGAGCGAGCTCCCCGAGCCGCAACTGCACCTCGCGACCGCCGACGTCGACGGCACCGTCGAGCTGACCGACCTGCTCAGCGAGGAGCGCACGACGCTCGCCGAGCTCGGCCCGATCTCGGCGCTCACGGGCGACGGCCGGTTCGTCGCCGCGCAGTCCGAGCCCGCCGGCACCGTGACGATCATCGACACCGGTGTGTGGACGGTCGACCACGAGGACCACCAGCACTACTACCGCGCCGAGGCGCGGGTCGTCGGCGAGATCGAGGGCGACGGACCTGCGACGATCACCGCCGGTTCGACGACCACCGCCGTGCGGTTCGCCGATTCGGGCGAGACACTCCTCCTCGACTCCGCCGCACTCGGCACAGGCGACATCACGCAGTCCGGTCGGATCCGGACCACGCCCGGTGCTCCCGGAATCACCGTGCCGATCGGCGAGACGGTCGTCGCGACCGACGGGACCGGCAAGCTGCATCTCCATGGCATCGACGGCGACCTCCTCGACCCCTCGTCGGCGTCCGTGACCGCTGCCGACACTGTGCTCGCCGGGTGCACCGATCCGGCCGGCAGCATCACGACCAACGTCGGCGTCGTCATCGGCTGCGCGGAGGGCGCGCTCCTCGCCGTCGTCGACCGCAGCTCGAGCGGGGCCGACCCGGTCCCCACGTTCGAGGCGATCCCCTATCCGCAGGCTGTCGCCGCCGCCGACCGCGCGACGTCCTTCCACGCGCGTCCCGGCCGTCCGACGGTCGCCGCCGTCGCCGGCACCTCCGGCGCCTGGCTGCTCGACACCCGCGAGCGCAGCTGGGCGCTGCTGCCGACCCCCGCACCCCTGCAGCTGGTCACCGCCGTCGACGACCGCGACCAGCACGTCGTCGGCCTCACGACGACCGGCGACCTCCTCGTCATCGACGGTGCCACCGGCGCCGTGACGGGGACCGCGGCCGCACTCGTCGGTGCAGCCGACCTCGCCACGGGCGTCCAGCTGGAGGTCGACCAGAACCGCGCCTACCTGAACACCCCGGGCACGCGCACCGTCTCCGAGATCGACTACGGCGACGCCGCGCGGATCGCCCGCACCTTCACCTTCGACACGGCACCGGCGTTCCTCGCCGAGACGGGACGCTGACCATGCGAGCGACCATCCCCCGGACGACCGTCCTCCTGCGCACGACCGCCGTCCTCACGGCCGGCCTCGTGCTGGGCACCGGCCTGACGAGCTGTGCGGCGAGCGCCGACGACCGCCCACTCGTCGTCGTGACCACGAACATCCTCGGCGACGTCGTCGGTGAACTCGTCGGTGACCAAGCAGAGGTCATGACCCTCATGCCGCCCGACGCCGATCCGCACTCCTTCGAGATCTCCGCGCGGCAGGCGGCGCGCATCACCGGTGCGCAGCTGCTCGTGTCGAACGGCCTGGGACTCGAGGAGGGACTCACCCAGCACCTGGAGACCGCGGCCGACGAGGGGGTGCCGATCGTCGAGGCCGGCTCGCTCGTCGACGTCCTCGAGACCGCGTCCGGCGCGACCGATCCGCACTTCTGGACCGACCCGACGCAGATGACGTCGGTCGTGGACGGGGTCACCGAGGCGTTGCTCGAGGAGATACCCGCGCTCGACGCGGCCGAGCTGCAGGCGAACGCCGCCACGTACACGGCCGAGCTCGAGGCGCTCGACGCCGAGATGGCCGAGGCGTTCGCCGCCATCCCGGCTGAGCAGCGGAAGCTCGTCACCAACCATCACGTGTTCGGGTATCTCGCCGCCCGCTACGACTTCCAGGTCATCGGCGCCGTGATCCCGAGCGGCACCACGCTCGCGGCCCCCAGCGCCTCGGACCTCGACGAACTGTCGACCGCGATCGCGGAGGCCGGCGTCCGGACGATCTTCGCCGACTCCTCGCAACCGGACCGGCTCGTGCAGGTGCTCGCCGACGAGGCGGACGTCGACGTCGCCGTCGTCCCGTTGTTCACCGAGTCGTTGACCGGCGAGTCGGGCGACGCTCCCACTTACCTCACCATGATGCGCGCGAACACCGAGCGCATCGCCACCGGACTCTCGCCCTGAGCGGGCGTCCACGAACCGATAGGAAACCATGCAGCAGCACCACCGCAGTCCCCTGGCATCGCGCCTGAAGCGCGGCCGGGTCCCGTTCCTCGCCGTCGGCACCGCCGCGGCCCTCCTCCTCACCGGATGCTCGACCGCGAGCGGCTCCGCGCCCGACCCGAGTGCGTCGACCTCCGCCGACCCGCGGAGTCGGATCACCCTGACCTACGACGGCGGCCTCCTCGTCCTCGACGCCGCATCCCTCGAGGTGGTCGGCGACCTCCCCCTCGACGGGTTCAACCGGGTGAACGCCGCCGGCGACGGGCGGCACGTGCTCGTCACCACGACGAAGGGCTTCCAGGTCCTCGACACCGGGACGTGGACGGACGAGGACGGCACCTCGAAGCAGGCCGACCCGGTCCTGACCGACCTCGTCTTCCCCGCCGACACCGCAGGCCACGTCGTCCGTCACGCCGACAAGACCATCCTGTTCGCCGACGGCTCCGGCGACACGACGATCTTCGACAGCGCTGACCTCCTCGAAGCCACCGACGAGCTGCCCGAGACCGAGACCATCCCGTCGGAGGCCGCGCACCACGGTGTCGCCATCGAGCTCGAGGACGGCACCGTGCTGTCCACGATCGGCACCCCGGACGCCCGGACCGGTGTCCGGGTGCTCGACGACTCGCGCACCGAGATCGCCCGCAACGAGCAGTGCCCGTCGGTGCACGGTGAAGGCACCGTCAAGGACGAGGTCGTCGTGTTCGGCTGCAGCGACGGCGTGCTCGTCTACGACAGTGGCGTCTTCACGAAGATCCAGGCGCCGGACGCCTACGGGCGCACGGGCAACCAGTACGTCAGCGAGACGTCCTCCATCGCGGTCGGTGACTACAACAGCGACCCCGACGCCGAGGGCTACGACCTCCGCCAGCTCGCGTTCACCGACACGGTCGCGAAGACGACGAAGATCGTCGACCTGCCGGAGGGCGTCGGCTACACCTGGCGCGACGTCGCCCGAGGGCCGAGCGACGAGGTCATCGTGCTCGGCAACGACGGTTCGCTGCACATCCTCGACGAGCAGACGGGTGCCGTCACCGACACCATCGAGGTCATCGACGCCTGGGAGCCGCCGGCCGAGTGGCAGGACGCCCACCCGGCGCTCGTCGTCCAGGACGGTGTCGCCTACGTGACCGACCCGGCGACGAAGTCGATCCACGCTGTGGATCTCGCGTCGGGCGACATCACGACGGGTGAACTGCCCGGCGTCCCGAACGAGATCGCGGTCGTCACGGGCTGACCCGACCTCCCCGAGAGCGCCCGTTCCGTCCTCCCCGCGTCATGCAGGGGACGGAACGGGCGCTCTCGTCGTGCGGGCCGGGCGGTCAGACGCGCTCGGGCGCTCGGAGCACCCCGGAGACGACTGGACGGGTCGCGCGAAGGGCCGCCCACACGAGCCCGATGCCACCGGCGAAGCACCCGACGATGACGAGGACCGACAGCGGGGCGAGGATGACGCTGATGCCGGCCATCGGCAGGACGAGCAGGACGCCCAGTCCGGCCGAGCCCAGCGCGACCACCCGCAGGGGCAGCATGACCGCGCGACCACGAGCCCGTTCCATGACGTCCCGCGGCACCCCCAGGCGGTCGAGGCTGACGTACAGGTCTCGCCGGTCGAGGACCGCCGACGCCTGGTTCACCCCGACGGAGCACGCGACCATGAGGAACGACGCGACGAGCGTGATGATCACGCCGGTGCGGATGTCGTCGATGAGGATGGCGCTCTCGCGGTCGAGGTCGGAACCGCCGGCGGCGTCCATGAGCGCCACCCCGGTCCCGGCGACGACGGCGACGAAGCTCGTCATCGCGACGCCACTGACCTGACGCCACGCCGCCTTCGGCGACTCCAGGATCGTGCGGGCAGCGAGGAGCCGCTCCGGTGTCTTGGCACGCTTGGCCGACCCACGGCCGATCACCCCGACGACCCAGGGGCCGATCAACCCGAGCACCCCGACGCCGGCGGCGAACCCCACCCCCAGGACGGCGATCATGACGGCGACCTCCTGCAACCCCGTCACGACGGAGAGCATGCCGTAGGCGACGATCACGACGACGACCCCGACGACGATGCGCAGCCAGTGCACGGTCGGCGCCTGCTGCTTCGTGCGGACGCCGAGCGGGCTCACGTTCACCGCGCGGAGACCGATGGCGGCACTCGCTGCTGCGAGCAGCACGACACCGAGGACCACCGCGGCGATGATCGGGACACCGACCCAGACGCCCTCGACCCCGATCGGGGAACCGCCGAACGGGATGAGCCCGACGAGCGGCAGCATGCCGAGGTACAGCAGGATCCCGGCGAACGCACCGAGGAGGGCGACCCCGGCCGACTCGAGGACGGTCATCGCCGTGACCGTGCCGGGTGTCGCGCCGAGGAGTCGGAGGGTGGCGAGTCGGTCGTCGCGGCGCCGGGCGGAGAGCCGCGCGGCCGCCCCACCGAGCGAGCCGAGCGGGACGAGCAGCAGGGCCAGCGCCAGCACGCTGAGCACCTGGTAGATGAAGGCCGTCTCACCGGTCCACCGCCAGAACATCATCGCGCCACCGAGCACGGTGAGCACGAGTGCCGTGGTCACGGCGAACGCGACCGCCGGGAGCACGATCGTCGCAGGGCTCTGCGCGCCCGGGCGGGCGAGCATCCAGGTGAGACGGACGACGGGACTGCGACCGCTGCCTGCGGGGACCGGGATCCGGGTCGGTGCGACCCCGACTGCGGCGGTCACGGTCGGGCTCCGTTCGGGACGACGCCGGTCGCCTGACCCGGGTAGGCCTGCGGCGGGTGCGGCTGCGCGGCGGGCTGGGGGTACGGCTGCTGCGGGAACGGCTGCCCGGCGGGCTGCTGCTGGTACTGGAGCTGCTGCGGCGGGTACGGCTGCTGCACCTGCGGCGGCACGGGTGCCTGCCCGGTCGCGAACTGCTGCGGCGGGGTCGGCTGCTGCACCTGCGGCGGCACGGGTGCCTGCCCGGTCGCGAACTGCTGCGGCGGGGTCGGCGCGCCGACCCCGCCCGGCTGCCCGACGATCCGACCGTCGGCCAGGCGGATGGTCCGCGAGCACCGCGCGGCGACCGTCTCGTCGTGCGTCACGAGGACGAGCGTGCGTCCCTGCCCGGTCGTCGCGTGGAGCAGGGCTCCCATGACGTCGGCCGAGGTCAGGGAGTCGAGCGCGCCGGTCGGCTCGTCGGCGAAGACGATCGGGGCACCGGTCACCTGGGCGCGGGCGATCGCGACGCGCTGCGCCTGACCACCGCTCAGTTCGCCGATCCGACGGGTCTCCATGCCGGCCAGTCCGAGGGCGGCGAGCCACGCCGCCGCGCTCGTCTCAGCGGCGATGCGCGGTGTCCCGCCGAGCATCAGCGCGATGGCGACGTTCTCGACGGCGGTCAGCTCGGGGATGAGCAGGCCCTGCTGGAAGACGAAGCCGAAGGACTCGCGCCGCAGCTGCGAGCGGTGCCGTTCGTCGAGCTGATCGACGCGGACGACGCCCGTCGGAGTGTTGAAGGCGATCGAGCCGGTGTCGGGGGTGACGATCCCGGCGAGCGCATGCATGAGCGTGGTCTTGCCGGAGCCGGAGGCACCCATGATGGCGACCGACTCACCGGGGAGGATGTCGAGGTCGACGCCGGCGAGGGCGACGGTCGGCCCGTACTGTTTCGTGAGTCCGCGAGCGGAGAGGATCGAAGTGTTCATGCTCCCATCGTCGGCGGCGGGTGTCGCCCTTCGCGTCGGCCGGGCGATGCAAGCTCAGCCATGCGGGTCATCCGCGAGGTGGACCCGGCGTGGACCTCGCGGTCAGTTGCCGCGGCGGCGGTACTGGGCGAAGACCGCCGCGTCGGCTGCCCAGCCCGCGCCGAGGAACCGGAGGCCTGTTCCGGCGTCGGTCCCGTCGGCTGGGGCCGCGGGCGCCTGCGCCGGCTCGACCGAGGCGGTGAGGTCGACCCCGGCAGCGCCCGCGGCGACGTGCGCCGTAGCACTGACGCGCTCGGCGACCACTCCCTGCTCCGCGGCCTCGTCGCGCCGACTCGGCATCGGCTCCGTCAGTGGGACCACCCGCAGCGGTGCGGTGACCCGGGTGTGGACGGCGTGCGAGCGGGTGATCGATGACATGTTCCCATCGTCCTGAACCCGAGCACCCGGCACATCCCGCAGCCGGGTGATCCTCCGGGGCCCGGTCTCATCCTCCGGTACCACGACAGCTGTCGGGCAAACGGGCGGTGGGCAATACGCTTGCGGCATGACGAGTGCACCCCATCGCCACCAGCCGCTGCGCCCGGCGGCACGTCAGCAGCGGGTCCGGTTCCGCGCCCATCGCCCGGCCGAGGTGACGACCACCGTCAGGACGACCCTCCAGCGCCCCTTCGCGATCGGCTTCGTCGGAGCGCTCGGTGCCCTCGCGGCCATCCTGCTCGTCCTCACCCTCGGCTCGCTGTCGACCATCCTCGTCTCCATCGCGGTCGGCCTCTTCATCGCGCTCGGCCTCGACCCGGTCGTCGTGCGGCTCGAGGCACGCGGCATCAAGCGCCCGTTCGCGATCGCGATCGTCTTCGCCGTCTTCGCCGTCCTGCTCGCGCTCCTCCTGGCCCTCGTCATCCCCGTCGTCACCCGGCAGGCCGTCGAGCTCGTGAGCAACGCCCCGACCTTCCTGACCGGCATCCAGGACCAGGAGTGGTTCCGGTCCCTGAGCGACTACCTCGGTCCGGGCGTCGACCTCCAGGGCGCGCTCGACTGGCTCTACGGGGTGGCCGCCGACCCGAAGACGTGGGTCGTCCTGGCCGGCGGCGCCCTCAACCTCGGCGTCGGCATCGCGAACGGCTTCTTCGGCGGCTTCATCGCCCTCGTCCTCGCGCTCTACTTCCTCGCGTCCATGCAGGCGATGAAGAACGCCTTCTACTCATTGGTGCCCCGTCGCTCCCGGCCGCGCGTCGTGTCGATCACCGACCAGATCACCGCCTCGATCGGCGGATACGTGAGCGGCATGGTGGTGCTGGCCGGGATCAACGCCGTCCTCGGGCTCATCATGATGCTCATCGTCGGGGTGCCGTACGCCGGGATCCTCGCCGTCGTCATCTTCTTCGTGACGCTCATCCCGCTCGTCGGCTCGATCATCGCGACCGTCGTCGTCGCGACCGTCGGGCTGTTCGACTCACCGACGACGGCACTCATCGTCATCGTCTACTACCTGGTCTACATGCAGATCGAGTCGTACGTGCTGACCCCGCGGGTCATGAACAAGGCGGTCGCGGTACCCGGCGCCCTCGTCGTCATCGGCGCGATGGTCGGCGGTTCGCTCATCGGGCTGCTCGGCGCCCTCGTCTCCATCCCGGTGACGGCGTCGATCCTGCTGATCATCAAGCAGGTCGTCGTGCCGCGGCAGAACGCGAAGGCGTAGCCCTTCGACAAGCTCAGGGACCGGTGGTGGGCTCAGGGACCGGTGGTGGGCTCAGGGACCGGTGGTGGGCTCAGGGAGCGGTGGTGGGCTCAGGGGACCGGTGGTGGCCTCGGGAACCGGTGCTCAGGCCGCCTGCACCGGGACGGGACGACCGGCGAAGCGGATGCGGACGGACTCCCCTGCCTCCAGTCGTTCCGTCGCACCGTGCTGCACCGCGACCAGCGTGCCGTCCGGCAGCTCGACGGTCGTGCGACGCACCGGGCCGAGGAAGCTGGACGTGAGCACGACCGCAGCGGACCCGACCGCGGGCGCCGTCGCGTCGGTGAACACGACGTCCTCAGGCCGGACGAGCGCGACGACGGCCCCGTCCCCCCGCTGCTCGCCGATCACCGGCAGCACCTGCCCGAGCACCTCGACGCCACCGGGCACGAGCACACCAGCGATCCGGTTGCTCAGGCCGATGAACTCCGCGACGAACGGCGACGACGGCCGCAAGTAGAGCTCCTCCGGCGTCCCGATCTGCTCGATGACACCGGCGCGCATGACGGCGACCCGGTCGGCGACGGCGAGCGCCTCCTCCTGGTCGTGCGTGACGAAGAGGGTCGTGATCTGCAGCTCCGACTGGATCCGACGGATCTCGTCGCGCAGCTGGACGCGCACCTTGGCGTCGAGGGCGCTGAGCGGCTCGTCGAGGAGGAGGACCCGAGGCCGCGTGACCAACGCCCGGGCGAGGGCGACGCGCTGCTGCTGCCCGCCCGAGAGCTGGTGGGCGTAGCGGGCGGCGAGGTGGCCGAGGCCGACGAGGTCGAGGCTCTCGGCGGCACGCGTCCGTCGCTCGGCCGCGGGCACCTTCCGCATGCGCAGGCCGAACTCGACGTTCTCGAGCACCGTGAGGTGTGGGAAGAGCGAGTACGACTGGAACACCATGCCGAGGTCGCGCCGGTTGGTGGGCACGGACACGACGTCGACGCCGTCGATGAGCACGCTTCCCGAGGTGATGTCCTCGAGTCCCGCCAGGCTGCGGAGCGCGGTCGTCTTCCCGCACCCCGACGGCCCCAGCAGCGCGACGAACTCGCCGGGCGCGAGGTCGAGGCTCACGCCGTCGAGGGCGCGGGCACCCGAGCCGTAGTCCTTCACGACGCGATCGAACCGCACCGCTGCGCCGGCCGGGCGTCCGTCTCCGGGCGTCGCTGCGGGTGCCGACTGGTCGATGGTGGTCATGGTGTCTCCCTGATGCGTCGGATCGATCCGACGCGGCCGATGATGAACAGCAGGACGAATGCGAAGGCGAGCGCCAGCAGAGCGAAGGCCACCGCGACGAAGGGGTCGCTCTTCGACACCTGCACGAGCGAGGTCTGCAGCGTGTTGCGTCCGAGGAGCGAGGCGATCGTGTACTCACCGAGGACGACGGCGACCGAGATGACCGACGCCGTCAGCACGCCACGACGCAGGTTGGGCAGCAGGACGCGGACGAGGACGGTCCCCCAGCCGGCGCCGAGCGTGCGCGCGGCCTCGGCGAGGGTGCCGACGTCGACCGACTGCAGGTTCGCGGCGATCGCCCGGTAGGCGTACGGCAGCACCGTGATCCCGTAGGCGAACGCGAGCGTCCACGGCGCACTGCCGAGGAGCCTGGCCACGACGGAGTAGACCGGTGCGAGTCCGACGACGAGCACGATGGCCGGGACGGTGATCGGGATGATGCAGACGAACTCGAGGACGCGCTGCAGCTTCGGGAAGCGGAGCTTGACGAGGATCATCGTCGGCAGCAGGAGCACCACGACGATCAGGACCGTCACCGCGGCGAGCACGACGGAGTTGCCGATGCCCTGGAAGAGCACCCGGTACTTCCGTGAGTTCTCCGGGTCGAGGATCGCGGCCCAGTGCCCGAGGTCGTGGCCGCCGTCGATCCCGGCGCGCAGGGTGAACTCGACCATCGACAGGATCGGGACGGCGAACACCACCGCGACGACGACGAGGATGATCCGGCTCGTGAGCTTCGACGGCGTGGCCGAGTCGCGGACGGCGCTCATCGCTGCCACCGTTCCGTCCGCGCCTGCAGGGCGGAGTAGGCCGTCATCATGACGACCATCACGACGATCATGCCGATCGCGAGCGAACCGGCGAGGTTCTCGCGGCCGAGGACGGTCTCGCTGATGAGCGCACCGCGGATCTGGAGGGGCACGATCTGCGCCCCCTGGCTGATGAGCGCGGCGGCGGTCGCATAGCTCGAGAACGCGTTCGCGAACAGCAGCAGGAGCGACCCGAGGAAGGAGGGGGCGAGGATCGGCATCGCGATGCGGGTCCAATAGGTGAAGCGCGTGCCGCCGAGGGTCGCGTTCGCCTCGGACCAGGTGCGCTTCAAGCCCTCCATCGCGGGCATGAAGGTGATGACCATGAGCGGCACCTGGAAGTACAGGTACGGCAGGAGGAGGCCCGGGACCTGGTAGAGCCAGACGCCGTCGGCGAAGAGGTCGACCCCGAGGCGGTCCTTGAGGAACACGGTCACGAGCCCCTGGATGCCGATGGTCGCGATGAAGGCGAAGGCGAGCATGACGCCGCCGAACTGGGCGAGGACACTCGAGGCCGCATCGACGAAGGTGCGGATGAGCCCGTCGGGTCGGACCGCGAGGAGCGCGTAGCAGACGAGGGCTCCGATAACGGCTCCGGCGACCGCGGTGACGGCGGAGACCCAGAAGGAGCTGGCGAACGCCCCGAGGACCGCCGGCTCGGCGAGCGCCGTGAGGTTGTCGAGCGTGAACGCGCCGTCGCCGTCGAAGAAGCCGGTGGCGAGGGCGAGGAACGTCGGGACCGCGAGGAAGAGCAGGGTGTACAGGGCGAACGGCGTCAGGCCGAGGAGCGCCCAGCGCGGACGGCGGCGGGGGCGCGCCTCGGCGGGGGCGGCCGAGGCGTCCGATGCGTCGGTCGGCGGGAGCGAGACGGCGGGGCCGGCGTGTGCCGACCCCGCCTCACTCCGCCGGGTGGCGGAGGCACTCATCAGGAGATCGCTGCCGCCCACTTCTCGGCGAGCAGCGAGGTGGCCTGCTCGGTCTGCTCGGGGGTGAACTGCACGAGGTCGGCGGGCATCTCGCCCACGGCGTCGAGGGCCTTCTGGTCGACGGTGTCGGCCTCGACCATCGCGGCGAGGGTCGACGGGTACGCGCCGGCGGCGAGGTACAGGTTCTGCGCCTCGGGGCTGAAGATGAACTCCTGCCAGAGTCGCGCGGCCGCGGGGTGCGGGGCGTCCACGTTGATGGCCTGGTTGTAGTAGCTGCCGACGGCCGAACCCGGGAGGACGGTGGTCTTCCAGTTGCGCTGGCCCTCGTTCTCGGTCGCCGCGGCGAGGTTGTTGTAGCTCCAGTCGATCACGACGGGGGTCTCACCCGAGGCGATGGTCGCGGGGGTCGGGTCGAGGGGCAGGAAGTTGCCCGCCTGGTTGAGCTTCTGGAAGAAGTCGACGCCGGGCTGGATGTCGTCGGCCGAACCACCGGACTGCAGCGCGGCGAGGTAGACGCCGGCTGCGGCTGCGCCGGCCTGGGTCGGGTCGCCGTTCAGCGCGACCTTGCCCGCGAACTCGGAGCCGAGGAGGTCGTCGAGCGACTTCGGCGCCGGGACGGCGTCCGCGTCGTAGCCGATGGAGACGAGGCCGGTGTAGTCGTAGACCCACAGGCCGGTCTTCTCCTTCGAGCCCTCCGGGATGTCGTCCCAGTTGGCGACCTGGTACGGCGCGAACTGGTCGAGGTTGTCGAGGGCGACGGCGGAGCCGAGGTCGAAGACGTCGGGAGCGGTGTCCTGACCCTGCTGGTTCTTCGCTGCCGTGATCTCCTCGGCGCTCGAGACGTCGGGGTCGGCCGAGTTGACGGTGATGTCGTACTTGTCCTCGAACGCGGAGATGATCTTCCCGTAGTTCGCCCAGGTGTCGGGGAGGGCGATGACGTTCAGCTGGCCCTCGGCCTTCGCGGCCTCGACGAGTGCGTCCATCCCGCCGAAGTCCTCGGCGGAGGTCGCCTGCTTGGCGTCGACGTCGGAGCCGGCTCCGGTGTCCGCTCCGGCGGAGCATGCGGTGAGCGCGGTCGCTGCGAGTGCGACGATGGCGAGGGCGGTCATACGCCTGGTGTTCACGGTTCCTCCAGTGACGTCGGCGGCCGCCCGTGCTGTCGGGCCGTCGGATACCGCGTCCGTCGTCTGGAGGACAAGCTAGGGTCGCGACGTAGCGCGATCGGGGCCTGCCGGTGTCGCGCAGGTGAACAGTGGCCGTCGCCGGTCTCCGAGCTTGTCGAGGGGCAGGGGTAACGCCGGGCGGACCGCCCTTCGACAAGCTCAGGCACCGGGCGCGGGGCTCAGGGACCGGGCGGGGGGGGCTGAGGGACCGGGCGGGGGGCTCCGGCGCCGCGTCAGCCGCGGAGGGCGACGGGGCCGGGGCTCCTGGCGAGGCGCTCCTCGAGACCGGACCGGACCTCCGGCCACTCCTCGGCGAGTACGGAGAACAGCGCGGTGGTCCGCCACGTGCCGTCGGCCCGCTGCTTGTCGCGGCGGATGAGCCCCTCGAACGTGGCCCCGAGGCGCAGGATCGCGGTCCGTGAGCGTTCATTGCGCTCGTCGGCCTGGATCTTCACCCGGCCGAAGCCCGCGTCGAAGGCGAGCCCGAGGAGCAGCAGCTTCGTCTCGGCGTTGACGGCGGTGCCCCAGACGCGCGGGTCGTACGCCGTCCAGCCGAGGTGGGCGGCCTCCCCCGGCTCGTCGAAGTCACCGAGCGTGGACGTGCCAACGAGGAGTCCGTCGTGCTCACCGCCGACGAGCCGGATGACGTAGGTGTTGCGCACGCCGGTCGTGAAGTAGCCGTCGGCGAAGGCGTCGAATTCGGCCTGCGTCGTCGGCAATCCCGCCGGCCCGCCGCCGTAGCCGCCGGCGAAGACCTCCGGGTGCGCGATCGCCGTGAACAGCTCCGGATAGTGCGCGCGGTCCAGCGGTTCGAGGCGGATGGTCCGGCCGTCGATGGGGCGGGGCTCAGGGCGTCGTGCGGTCACCGTTCCACCGTATCCGGTGACGGGCGTCGCGCGAGGACCGGTCTCTTGGTCAGGCGAGGATGAGGCAGGTGGGCGAACCGGCGTCGAGCGTCCCGAGGAGCGTCGTCGGGACCCCCGTGCGCTCGTCGAGCCGGAAGCTCGCGATGGAGTTCGACAGCTGGTTCGCGACGTGCAGGAAGCGACCCGACTCCCGGTGGTGGCGCGGCATCGTCCCGCCACACTCGACGTCGGCCACGGCCTCGACCCGCGAACCGTCGCCGGTGACCCGCAACGTGGCGATGCGGTCGCTCCCGCGGACGCCGACGTGCAGCTGCTCGCGCGAGGCGGCGAGACTGATCTCAGCACCCGTGTCCCCCTCGGACACGCCCTCCGAGGTGGCGACGGTCGCCGCGAGGATGTGCCAGTGCCCGTCGGTGCCGTCGACACCGAGCGTGAAGACCTCGACCGAGTACTCGGTGATGACGTGGAGGTGGCCGCTCGGGTGGACGACGAGGTGTCGCGGACCCGTGCCGCGCGGGAACACGACGGTGTGGTCGAGCACCAACCGCGACCCACGGAGCTGCCAGATGCGGACCGTGTCGTGGCCGAGGTCGGTGGTCGCGATGCGGCCGTCCGGGAGGAGCGCCGAGGCGTGCGCGCGCGACGGTCGGGACGGCAGCGCCTCGCCGACAGCGGCCTCCAGCGCGAGGAGCGTGAGCGCGTCCTCGCCGGCGTCCGCGGACTCCGCAGCGAGCGCGGTGGGCGACGCCCACGGGTCGACCGACGCCTCGCCGAGACGCGGGTCGCCTGCGAACGCCGCGTTCTCCGCGAGCGGCACCGTGACGACCCGACCATCGCCGTAGCAACTCGCGATGAGGACGTCGGCACCGGGGACCGTCGCGACGTGGCACACCGAGTCGCCGGCTTCGATGGGCTTGCCGAACGGCGCGAGCCCGAACTCACCCGAGCGTTTGAACGCTTCGACGGCCCCGGTCGACTCGCTCGCCGCGTAGACGATCGGCAGCGTCGGGTGCAGGGTGAGGAAGGACGGCGACTGCGCCTCCGACGACTGCACGAGGCGGAGGGTGCCCGCCTCGTCCTGGCGCAGCAGGCTGATGCCGGCACCGGTGCCGTCGGCCTCCGAGGTGTAGGAACCGAGCAGGAGGTAGGGGTTGTCGTCGCTCACCCCCACAGTCTCCCACCTGCGCCGTCTCGCACCGGCGCCCGCTCAGGAGATGCGGCGGGCGCGGACGCCGGCCGCGTACTCCTTCGGGGTCATGCCGATCGCCTCACGCACGATCCGGATGAGCGTCGCGCGGGTGATGCCGAGCGCGTTCGCGAGGGTGACCAACGAGAGGTCGGGATCGTCGTCGAGGGTCGCCAGAGCGCGCCGGACCCGTGGGTCGAGCGCCCCGGCGTCGCGCTGGGCACGCACCGCCGGGCGAGGCCTGACCTCACCGCTCGTGAGCTCCTCGACCGGTGGCAGCCCGGGCAGGGACGGCTGACTGGATTCGTCCACCATGGCGCGTTCGACCCTCGTCGTTCGCTGCTCGGGTCAGTCGACGAGGTCGTGACGCACGACGATCGCGTCGCGGCCGGGACCCACGCCGATCGCGGAGATGCGCGAACCGCTCATCGCCTCGAGCGCCAGCACGTAGTCCTGAGCGTTCTTCGGCAGGTCCTCGAAGCGGCGGACACCGGTGATGTCCTCCTGCCAGCCGGGGAACTCTTCGTAGATCGGGACGGCGTGGTGGAAGTCGGTCTGCGAGACCGGCACCTCGTCGACCCGGACGCCGTCGACCTCGTAGGCGACGCACACCGGGATGGTGGCGAGGTCGTCGAGGATGTCGAGCTTCGTCAGGACGAAGTCGGTGACACCGTTGATGCGCGCCGCGTACCGGGCGATCGGGGCGTCGTACCAGCCGACGCGACGCGGGCGGCCGGTCGTCGTGCCGAACTCGAAGCCCTTCGAGCGGAGGTAGTCGCCGGACTCGTCGAACAGCTCGGTCGGGAACGGGCCGGCGCCGACGCGGGTCGTGTAGGCCTTGACGATGCCGATGACGCGGTCGAGACGGTTCGGGGCGACACCGGAGCCGGTGGCCGCACCACCCGAGGTCGCGTTGGAGGAGGTGACGAAGGGGTAGGTGCCGTGGTCGACGTCGAGCATCGTGGCCTGGCCACCCTCGAAGAGGACGATCTTGCCATCGTCGAGCGCCTCGTTCAGCACGAGCGCGGTGTCGGCCACCATCGGGCGGAGTCGCTCGGCGTAGGCGAGGAGGTCGGCCACGATCTCGTCGACCGTGATGGCGCGGCGGTTGAAGACCTTGACCAGCAGGTGGTTCTTCTGGTCGAGGGCGCCCTCGACCTTCTGGCGCAGGATGTTCTCGTCGAAGAGGTCCTGGATGCGGATACCGACGCGGTTGATCTTGTCGGCGTAGGCCGGGCCGATGCCACGGCCGGTGGTGCCGATCTGGCGCTTGCCGAGGAAGCGCTCCGTCACCTTGTCGATGGTGCGGTGGTACTGGGTGATGACGTGCGCGTTGGCGCTCACGAGGAGGCGCGAGACGTCGATGCCGCGGGCCTGAAGTGCCTCGAGCTCGTGGAACAGCACCTCGATGTCGATGACGACACCGTTGGAGATGACGGGGACGACGCCGCTCGTCAGGATGCCGGACGGCAAGAGGTGGAGCGCGTACTTCTCGTCACCGATGACGACCGTGTGCCCCGCGTTGTTGCCGCCGTTGAACTTCACGACGTAGTCGATGCGGTCACCGAGCAGGTCGGTGGCCTTCCCCTTGCCTTCGTCGCCCCACTGGGCGCCGACGATCACGATTGCTGGCATCTGGATGCCGCCCCTTCCGGATTCTCGTGTGCCCGGCGGATCCGCTGGGGAACCTCGCCCTGACAGGCCGGACGCCCACCCTCTGCGGGCGGGCGTCTCGTGCACGCACCCCTCCATCGTACCGGAGGAGGGTCACGGGCACCGAGTCCCAGGCTGCGCTCGATACCATGAGGGGATGTTCAGGCCTCGGGCGGCCGTCCTGCCTGCCGATCGCCCTCGACGACCGTCCTCTCGACCGACCGAACGGAACCCATGACCTCCCTGCCGCGCCTCGTCGCCTTCGACCTCGACGACACCCTCGCCCCGTCGAAGTCCGCGCTCGACCCTCGCATGGCCGAACTGTTCGTCGCGCTCCTCGAACGCACCTCGGTGTGCATCATCTCGGGCGGCCAGATCGTGCAGTTCCAGAACCAGGTGCTCGACCGGCTCGGAGCGGCGTCGCCCGAGGCCCTCGGCCGACTGCACCTCATGCCCACCTGCGGCACCCGGTACGACCGCTTCGACGGCACCGCGTGGGTCACCGTCTACAAGCACGACCTCACCGACGATCAGAAGGCCCGCGCCATGGGCGCGCTCGAGACCGAGGCCAAGCGACTCGGTCTCTGGGCCGACGAGACCTGGGGCCCGATCCTCGAGGACCGCGGCTCGCAGATCACCTTCTCCGCCCTCGGGCAGGCCGCGCCGGTCGCCGAGAAGACCGCCTGGGACCCCGACGGCGCGAAGAAGGAGTCGCTGCGCGCCGCCGTGCAGGCGCTGCTTCCCGACCTCGAGGTCCGCTCCGGCGGCTCGACCTCCGTCGACATCACCATGGCGGGCGTCGACAAGGCGTTCGGCATGACACGGCTCGCCGAGCACACCGGCATCCCCCTGGAGGAGATGGTCTTCGTCGGCGACCGTCTCGACGAGGGCGGCAACGACTACCCGGTCCTCGCGCTCGGGGTGCCGTCGGTGGCCGTGCACGGCTGGCAGGACACCGCGGCCTACCTGGAGTCGCTCGGCCTGTAGGGCGTCGGTCCGACCCTTCGACAGGCTCAGGGACCGGGGATGGGCTCAGGGACCGGGGATGGAGCTCAGGGACCGGGGACGCGGCCTGTCCTTCGACAGGCTCAGGAGCCGGGGAAGGGCTAGTCGGAACCGAGGATGACGATCGCGGAGGTCGGCGGGGCCGCCGCCGCGACGAGGTACTCGATCTCCTCGGACGCGGTGGGGTCGGCCTCACGCAGGAAGGTGTCGAGACGCTCGACCTCTTCGGTCTCGCCGATCGCCTTCGCGGAGCGGCGGAGCGCGTAGAGCGAGCGCAGCACCCCGCGGTTCGGCGCGTGCGACCACGGGATCGGGCCCTGACCGCGCCAGCCGGCGGCACGGAGCGAGTCCAGGCCGCGGTGGTACCCGACCCGAGCGGCCGCGTAGCCGGGGATCGGCGACTGGGGGTCGTGGACCGCGTCGGCGAGGAGTGCCCAGCCGAGCGAGGAGCGGGGGTGGGCCGCGAGGAGGTCCGCCAGCGCCTCGATCGAACCGACGGCCGCATGGAACTCGGCATCGGTGGCGCTGTCGTCCGGCAGCAGTGTCGGAGGGGTTGCCATCAGATTCTCACCGGTCATCGTTCAACCATAGCTCCGTTCCCATGCCCTGGCGTGGGAGGAAGCTGGCAGCTCTCGCTGAGAGCTCGCCGCATCCGCCGACATCGATATTGCACACCGCTGTGCAAGATAGTACGATCGCTGTCATGACCACCACCCAAGCGCCTGCGAGCGGATCGCGAGCCCCTCGTCGCGACGCCGCCGAGAACCGCGTCGCGCTGCTCGAAGCCGCCCGCCTGGCGCTCCGCAGCGACCCCGACGCCAGCCTCGAGACCATCGCGGCGGCCGCCGGCCTCACCCGCCGTTCGGTGTACGGACACTTCGCCACGCGTGACGAGCTCGTGAACGCCGTCGTCGTGGCGGGGGCCGAGCGCGTCGCCTCGTCGATCACGGCCGTCCAGGGTGACGACCCGCTCACCACCATCGCGCTCATCGGCGACGTCCTCTGGGCCCAGGTGGACCACGTCCGCATCATGGCGCCGCTCGCCGTCCGCGGGCCGCTCCGCGCCGTCACGGCGGCCGCCCTCGAACCCGTTCGGACCCTCCTCCTCCGCACCGTCGAGGCCGGTGTCGCGGACGGTTCCATCCGCCCCGACATCGACGCCGGCGTGCTCGCCCGACTCGTCGAGAGCACGGCCGTCGGGGTGCTCGAAGAGGCGACCCGGTCCGGCCTCTCGACGAGCGCCGGCCGCCGCCTCGTCATGCTCGCCACCCTCGGGGCGGTCGGTCTGTCGTGGCAGGACGCCACGGCGGTCGCCGACCGCGCCGACACCGGACACGCAGACACCCACCGCCACACCACCGGCACCGGTACGAACGAGGAGTCCTCCCATGCGCGTTGAACTCGACGGCGTCTCCAAGGGCAAGGGCGGCATCGTCCTCGAGCCGACCTCCCTCTCCTTCCGGACGGGCGAGGCGACCTTCGCCCGCGCCGAGACCGAGCAACGGCCGACCGTCCTCGGCCTCATCGCCTCCGGCCGCATGAAGCCCGACACCGGGACCGTCCTCGTCGACGGAGCGACCGACCGCAAGACGATGCGACGCGTGATCGCGCTCATCGACGCCCCCGACGTCTCCGAACCGGCCAGCGGCGTCGCGGTCTCCGGCGTCGTCGCCGAGGAGCTCATGTTCGCCGGCCGGGCGAGCCACCCCTTCGCCGTCGCGCGGTTCCTCGAGTCGCTCGACCTCGCGCACCTCGCGAAGCAGCCGATCTCGACCGTCGCGCCGACCGACCGCGTGCGGCTCCTCACCGAGCTCGCCGTCCTCCGGGAGGACGTCACCGCGCTCATCCTCGTCTCCCCCGACCGCCACGGCGGCGACCCGCTCGAGTGGTGGAACCTCGCCCGCAAACTCGCCGCCCGCGGGTACGGCGTCCTCGTGATCGCCGGTGACGCCTCGGCGACGGCCATCAACGCCACCGCCGACGCCCCGGTGTCCGAGAACGCCACGGACGAACTCGTCCCCCTCTTCCAGCAGGACTGGTCGTGACGCACACCGTGCACCACGACCGTCCAGCCCTCCCCTCATCCCGCACCACCCGTCCCCAGAAGGACCTCCTGTGAAGATCTTCGCGATGATCCGCGCTGAACTGTCCCGCCTGTGGGCCACGCCCATGTCGCGGCTCGCCCTCGTCGCCCTCATGTGCGTCCCGTTGCTCTACGGCGGCCTGTACCTCTGGGCGAACCAGGACCCGTACGCCAAGCTCGACCAGGTGCCCGTGGCGCTCGTCGTCGAGGACACCGGTGCGCCGGCGACGGACGACACCACCGGCGACGCGACCGGCGAGACGGAGAACTACGGCGACGACATCGCCGACCAGCTCATCGAGGACGGATCGTTCGCCTGGCACGAGGTCAGCGCGGCCGACGCCGCCCGGGGCGTGAACGACGGGACCTTCGACTTCAGCGTCACGATCCCCGCCGACTTCTCGACCTCACTCACCTCCGCATCGGGCGACGCCCCGCAGCAGGCGACGGTCCAGCTCACGACCAACGACGCCAACAGCTACCTCGCGACGACGATCGGCGAGCAGGCCGTCAAGCAGATCAAGGCGACCATCGTGCAGACGGTGAACCGCCAGGCCGCGGGCCGGTTCCTCATCGCGCTCGACACGATCAAGACGAAGCTCGTCGACGCCACCTCGGGCGCGACGCAGTTGGCCGACGGCGCCCAGCAGGCCTTCGACGGTGCCGGGACGGCCCAGGCCGGCGCGGCGACCCTCGCGTCCGGCACCGCGCAGATCGCCTCGGGGACGGCCAGCCTGCCCGCCCAGACCGACCAGCTGGCCTCGGGTGCCGAGCAGGTGGCGTCCGGGACCTCGACCCTCGCCGGCAAGGGCGACGAGGTCGGAGCAGCCGCCCAGCGGCTCGTCGACTCGATCCCCACGGCCCGCGCGCAGATCTCGCAGACCCTCGCGGAGAACGGCTTCACCCCCGAGCAGATCGCCCAGGTGCTGGCACTGCTCGACCCGGTGGCCGCTGACGCCACGACGGCGAACGAGCGCGTCCAGACCGTCGTGTCGCAGGTCGACCAGTTGAACAGCGGCGCCCAGCAGGTCGCGGGAGGTGCCCGGAAGCTGAGTGACGCGATGCCCGCGCTCGCCTCGGGGACACAGCAGGCCGCCGATGGTGCCGCATCGCTGCAGACCGGCCTCACGAGCCTGCAGACGGGGCTCGGCACCCTCCGTGACGGCATCGTCACCCTCCGCGACGGTCTGCAGTCGGGCGCGGACGCCATCCCCGCGACCACGGCGGACTCCCGCGAACTCCAGGCCAAGACGATCGCCGATCCGGTCAAGCTGACCAACTCCTCCGTGACGAGCGCGGGCACCTACGGAGCCGGACTCGCGCCGTTCTTCGTCAGCCTCGCCGCCTGGATCGGCATCTACGCGCTCTTCCTCATCGTCAAGCCGGTGTCTCGGCGCGCGATCACGGCGCTCCACAGCCCCATCAAGGTGACCGTCGCCGGTTGGCTCACGCCGGGCCTCCTCGGGACGATCCAGATGGTCGCGCTGTTCGGCATCCTCGCCGGCGCCCTGCACTTCGAGGTCCACAACCCGCTCGCGACCTACGGGATGATGGCGCTGGCGTCCCTCACCTTCGCGGCGATCATCCTGACGCTCAACGTGTGGTTCGGCAGTGTCGGGCAGTTCCTCGGCCTCGTGCTCATGGTCGCCCAGCTCGTCACCGCCGGCGGGACGTTCCCCTGGCAGACACTCCCGGCGCCGCTCGCAGCCCTGCATCATGTGCTCCCGATGTCCTACGCGGTCGACGGCATGCGCCAGTTGATGTACGGCGGACGGATGGACGCCGCCCTGCAGGACGCCGGGGTCCTGCTCGCCTGGCTGGCGATCGCGCTGAGCCTCTCGGCGATCGGCGTGACGCGGATGACGCACGCCAGGACGCTCCGCGACCTCCGGCCGAGCCTCATCGGCTAGGCACCGGTCGAGCGCGCAGGCGCCCGCGCAGGAGCGTCGTCCTCGGGTGGGACGACGCTCCGGCGCGTGCGGTACGCCTGCTGCGTGCGACGCCCATTCGGGTCGGGCATCGTTCGACGTCGGCGTCTGAGCGCCGCGTCGATCCGGGTTCGGGTCCGCCCGACAGCGTTGCACTCCCTTGAGTGATCGCGCGAACGCTCGTTCATGACGCGGAACGCGGCAGATTCTCTGGAACGTCGTCGAGCCACCGGACGGACCGGCCGTCGTCCGTGGCGGAGACCCTGCCGTCGTACCCCGGAAACACCGGAGGCCGCCGGGAGTGGGGGGACTCCCGGCGGCCACCGGTGCGACGGAACGGACGTGTTCCGTCTGGAGCGGCTGAGCGTCGTGGTTCGGGCCACGGCGACCAGCTGCGGGTGCAGCGCGCTGATCAGCTGGAGAGCAGCGACGCCTCCTCGCGCTGTTCGGCGAGCATCCGACGACGAGTCGCGAACGCGGCTCCGGCTCCCCAGATGAGGAGCGACGCGAACAACGCACCGGCCGGAGCGATGAGCTCGCCCGAGCCGGTCTGTGTCGCACTGATCGAGCTCGACGCCTCGTCGACCCGGGCGTCGGCCTGAGCCGGCGCGGCGACGCCGACGATGAGGGCGACCGCGAGGGCTGCGGGGACGGCGAGCGCGGCGATGCCACGGACCTTGGACGGGCGGGTTCCTCGTTCGGGCGAGGCTCCCAGGGCAGAACGGTGCGTCATCTTCGATTCATCCTTCGGGTGACCGCCGATTCGCACCGCACGGATTCGGGTCCGTGCGGTGGCCCTCGGTGGCTTCGGGTGCCGGAGGGATTCGGGTTCAGCGGTGGAGTGTTGCTCCGCTAGACAGTATGCCGGGCGGTGTCGGCACTTTGGGGGACCAGGGTGCCAATTGAGGGAATCTTGAGGTGTTCCTGAGGTAGGCGCAGCGCTGCCGTTGGAAACCACCCGCGGACGGGGGCCAACCCGATCAGGATGCGTCGAAGGAGACGTGCTGCATGACCCAGGCGTGCATCGCGACGGCCGCTGCTGCGGACGCGTTGATCGATCTCGTCGACCCGAACTGGGTGATCTCGAGCACCGCATCGGCCGCGGCGAGCGCCTCCGGCGAGAGCCCCGGCCCCTCCTGTCCGAAGAGGAGGAGGCACCGCTCGGGAAGCCTGAACGTCTCGATCGGGACCGATCCCGGCACGTTGTCGATCGCGATGACCGGCAGCTCGGCCGCCGACGCCCAGGCGACGAGCGCCGCGACGTCGACGTGGTGCTCGACGTGCTGGTAGCGGTCGGTCACCATGGCTCCGCGTTTGTTCCAGCGACGGCGTCCGACGATGTGGACGGTGTCGGCGGCGAACGCGTTGGCGGTGCGCACGATCGACCCGATGTTCATGTCGTGCTGCCAGTTCTCGATGGCGACGTGGAACGGGTGGCGGTGGTCGTCGATGTCCGCGACGATGGCCTCCATCGACCAGTACCGGTAGCGGTCGACGACGTTCCGGGTGTCGCCGTCGCGGAGCAGCTCGGGGTCGTACCAGGGGTCCTCCGGCCACTCCCCCTGCCATGGACCGACGCCGGCCATCGGGCTCTCGGCCTGATCAGGGCCGACGACCGGGTCGACCGGGTGGAGCGGGGTCTCTGGCACCAGCCAACCCTACCCGCGCCGTGCCACACTGGAGGTCCGGGCCCGACGCCGCGCCACCCCCGCGGCGCAGCGCTCGCGCAGCCCGCACGGAGCACCTGGAGGAACGCATGTCACGACGCGACGAGGTCGAATGCTGGCTCACCGACATGGACGGCGTGCTCGTCCATGAGAACCACGCCCTCCCTGGTGCCGCAGCGCTCCTGCAGCAGTGGCAGGATCAGCGGACGCCCTTCCTGGTGCTCACCAACAACTCGATCTTCACCCCCCGCGACCTGAGCGCCCGACTGCGCGCCTCCGGGCTCGACGTGCCCGAGGAGTTCATCTGGACCTCCGCGCTGGCGACGGCCGCCTTCCTGGCCGAGCAGGAGCCGGGCGGTTCGGCGTTCGTCATCGGGGAGGCCGGGATCACCACGGCCATCCACGAGGCCGGCTTCACCATGACGGAGACGAACCCCGACTACGTGGTCGTCGGCGAGACCCGCAACTACTCGTTCGAGGCCATCACCAAGGCGATCCGCCTGATCGCCGGCGGCGCGCGCTTCATCGTCACGAACCCGGACGCGACCGGACCGAGCAAGGACGGCCCGCTTCCGGCGACCGGCGCCATCGCGGCCCTCATCACGAAGGCCACCGGCATGGAGCCGTACGTCGTCGGCAAGCCGAACCCGATGATGTTCCGATCGGCGCTCAACAAGATCGGCGCCCACTCGGAGAACACCGGCATGATCGGCGACCGCATGGACACCGACATCGTCGCGGGCATCGAGGCCGGTCTCCACACGATCCTCGTGCTCACGGGCATCAGCGACGAGGCCGAGATCAACCGCTACCCGTTCCGTCCGAACGAGATCCTGAGCGGCGTCATCGACCTCGTGAAGACGGAGCCCGTCGAGGTCGAGATCTAGGCCCTCCCGCCACCACCAGCCCCACCGATCCACTCCGCCCCGCCACGCACCGAGGACTCCCATGCGCGCCGTCGTCTACGACCAGTTCACCGCCGAGCCCGAGGTCCGCGACGTCCCGGATCCGGTGCCGTCCGACGCCGGCGTCGTGGTGCGGGTGGAGACCACGGGGCTCTGCCGGAGTGATGCGCACGGCTGGCTCGGGCACGACGACGGCATCGCCCTCCCCCACGTGCCCGGCCACGAACTCGTCGGGCGCATCCACGCCGTCGGCCCCGCCGTCGAGCGGTTCCGCGTGGGCGACCGCGTCACGGTGCCCTTCGTGTGCGCGTGCGGACGCTGCGCCCAGTGCCTCGCCGGGAACGGGCAGGTCTGCCCGAACCAGACCCAGCCGGGCTTCACCCACTGGGGGTCCTACGCGGAGCTCGTCGCCCTGCACGACGCCGACGTGAACCTCATCCCGGTGCCCGAGTCCCTCGACGCCGGCGCCGCCGCCCTCCTCGGGTGCCGCTTCGCGACGGCCTTCCGCGGGCTCGTCCATCGCGCCGAGCTCCGCAGCGGGGAGCGCCTGCTCGTCGTCGGCTGCGGCGGCGTGGGGCTGAGCGCGGCCATGATCGGCGTCGCGCTCGGTGCCGAGGTCATCGCCGTCGACATCGACGCCTCTGCCCTTGCGCGTGCGGCGTCGATCGGCGTCACGCACACGATCGACTCGAGCGGGCTCGACGAGGCCGCCGTCCTCGCTCGCATCGCCGAAGCCGCGCCGGCGGGCGTGCAGGTGTCGGTCGAAGCCCTCGGGCGCGAGTCCACGATGCGCCTCAGCCTCCTCGCGCTGGCACCGATGGGCCGTCAGGTGCAGATCGGGCTGTTCTCGAGCGAACCGACCCTCCCACTGCCGCGCATCATCTCGCAGGAGCTGTCGCTCCACGGCAGCCACGGCATGCCGGCGTCCGACTACTCGGAGCTGCTCGACCTCGTCGTGAGCGGCGCGCTGCGCCCGCAGGACCTCATCGAACACCGCATCGGCCTCGACGAGGCACCGGCAGCACTCGCCGCCCTGGCGTCCGGCGACCGCTCGACGGGCGTGACCGTCATCGACGTCGCCTGACCCGCGACGTCGCCTGACCCGCGACGTCGTCTGACCCGCGACGTCGTCAGGTCCGTCGTCAGACGGCGTCCGGGGCTCCGGCCGTCGACACTGCTGCGGACACGCTCGGCATCGTGGCGTCTGCAGCCGCACCGGCCGCGTTCGCGGCACCGACGAGCGTTCCGAAGTAGAACGCGAGCAGGAGCAGGACCGCTGCACCCAGGCCGACGACCGCCCAGAGCAGCGCCTTCGGGATGCCCTGATCCGCGTGCTCTCCGCGGTATTCGGGGAGATCGCGGTCGGGAGCGGACTGCGTGGCCTGAGGCGGCAAGGTGGCGCCGACGATACCCGCAGCCGCGGCCGGGGTCGTGAGCGCGCTCGCGCCGTCGAGTTCCGGGAACGCGACCGTCTCGCCGGGGAGCGCGGCCGGGGCCGTCTGCGGCACGTTCGCGACCGGCCCCTGCGAGGGGACGGCTGCGGCGTGTGCGCCGAAGACGGAGACCGAGGCGGGGATCACGGGTGTGGGCGCGGTGTTCGAGGCGACATCGGGCTCGGCCACCGGGGAGGTGTCCGCAGCGTCGTCGTCGTCTCCGGCAGCGTGGGCCCCGGTTCGTCGTGACCCGCCGGTGTCGTCGTCGGCGTCCGTGCCGTCGACATCGGTACCGTCGGCGGCGACGAGGCCCGGGATGGGGGCGAGCGGGAGATCAGGGTCGGCGATCGCGTCGGCCTGGAGCGACCACCCACCCTCGGCGGCGAAGGCGTCGGCAAGCGACCGTGCCGAGGTCGCCTCGGCCGTGGCGGTGGCGTCCGGCTGATCGGACGGCTCAGACGGGGCGACCGAGGCAGTGTCGTCGACCTGCTCGGTGTCGGCGGGCGGTATGGCAGCCGGCCCGCCGTCAGTCGCGGCGCCGTCGGCCGAGGCGATCTGGACCGCATCCGTGTCGGGTCCGAGGTCGAACAGCGACTCGAGCCGCAGCTCCTCGCTGACCGGCTCGGGCTCGCCGACCGGCTCAGGGCCGATCGAGCCCTCGTCGGCGAGTGGGGCATCCGATGCGGCGGCATCCGTGGTGGGATCGGTCGCACTGTCGGCGACTGCGCCGTCCGGCACGAACGACGGAAGCGGTGTGACGCCCGCTGCAGCGAGTGGGACGGCGTCGAACTCGACGATCTCCTCGTCGAACTCGTCGTCGAGCTCTTCCGGGTCGACGGCGAACACCGGGGTCTCTGGAGCAGGAGTATCGGTGACGGGGGTCGGTGCCGTCTCGGGAGCGGAGTCGGCGTCGAGGTCGGCCGAGGTCTCCGTGTCGTCGGTGTCGTCGCCCGAGCCGAGCCCGGAAGCGGCGCCCGCAGCGGTTGCGGCCCCTGCGGCGGCGAGGCCACCGGCCGCGACGGCTGCGTCGAACCCGCCGAGCGACAGCGTCGGGAAGAGGTCGACCGTGTCGTTCGCGGCGGGGACGATCGGTGCGGCGTCCGGCGCGGAGCTGTCGGTCTCGGTCGCGTCGTCGGTCCAGCTGGCGAACTCGTCACCGGGTCCGTCGACGAGCGGGCGACCGAGCGTGACGGCGGCGAGGCCCGGAGCGAAGGGCTGGACGTCGCCGGCGATGAACGCGGCATCGGGCACCTCGCCCTCGAGCGCGAGCTCCGAGGGGGACTCCGCACTCACGGCTGACGACTCGGCGCCCTCCCACTCCACCGGCGGGACCGGGATGGGCTGGGTCGTGGGAGCCGCGTGTACGAGCGGGTCGAGGGCGTCGTTCGGCGCGAGGTCCCACACGAATGGCGCGGTGCCGAAGGGGCTGACCGTGGGCTCGGGTTGCACGCCGTCGAGGGAGATGAGCTCCGTGATGGAACGCTCGGCCTTCGGGGTCGGCGGGCCGAAGGCCTGGGGGACGTCGGCGGTGTCCGTCGCGTCGTCGTCGACCGACGCATCGTCACGGCCGGGCTCGGCGTCCGTGTCGGCGTCGGGTGTCGGCGCCGGAGGAACCGCTGCTGCTGCGGCTGCGGCACCCGCCAGGGCCGAGAAGCCCGGACCGCCGAGGCTGTCGAACGGCCGCGTCTCATCGAGCGGCTCGGCATCGACGTCGGGGACCGTCTCGGGCCACGGGACGTCGGCTGGTGAGGTCGGCTCCGCTGCGCTCGCGGGCGACGCCGCTGCGACCGTGTCCCAGCGGAACGGTGCCGCGGGAGTGATCGGTTCGGAGGCGACGATGCCGTCGGATGCGGGCTCGGGTTCCGACTCGGTGGTCGGCTCGACCGGCTCGCTCGCGGACGGGGACGTCGCCTCATCGGTGGCGGCGACGGCGAGGGACTCGTCCGCGGTGTCGAGCTGCTGGGGCGCCTCGTCGACCGGCTCAGCGTGCGGTTCCTCGGACGGCTGCTCCTCCGGTGCCGCCGGCGCGGCGCCGAACGTCGCACCGAACGGTTCCGTCAACCAGGCCAGCGGATCCGTGCGCGGCGCGGAGGCCTCGGCGGTCGCCGGCTCGGCGGTCCAGACGTCGCCGGTAGCTGCTTCGTCGTCCGGGGCTTCGTCGAGTCCTGAGTCGGCGGGCGCCGAAGCATCGATCGTCGTGTCACGGACCTCGACGGTCTCGCCACCGAGGACGTCGTCGCCGAACGTCTCGGAGAGACTCCAAGAGCCCTCCGGGAGATCGTCGTCGTCCAGCTCGGTGTCGGGCGTCGTCGCGGAGCCTGACGGCACATCGTGGTCCGCGGCGGGCGGCGTCGGCGTCACCGGCGGGGCGGTGGGCGGCAGCGGTGTGGCGGGCGTGCCGCCGGCGGTCGTCGCGGCGGTCTCTTCCGCTTCGACCGCGGCCCAGGCTGCCGGGTCGTCGGCTGCGAGTGCTCGGGCCGTGGGCAGGACGGCCGTCGAGACGTCTTCCGGGGCTGCTGGCGCGGCGTCATCCTCGGCGTCGTCACTGCCGCCGAGGCTCCAGGGTTCGTCGTCGACCGGTGGCAGGACGACCGGGTTCGTTGGCGCGGGCCGGAAGGTACCGGCGGGCGCGTGCTGGAGGACGGAGTCGGTGTCGACCGTCAGCTCGTTGCGGGCGGGCGGCACCGGCGATGCCGGGGCGGGGGTCGGTGGAACGACCGGGAGCTCGAGGGCGTTCGGGTGCCGCAGACCCTCCGACCGGGCAGGAGCTTCCTCGGGCAGCGGGTCGGCCGGGGCTGCAGGCGTGGCGGTTGCGGCGGGCTCCGCGCTGGGTGCATCCGGCGTCTGCGGTGCGGGGACCGGTGTCGGGTCGTCGGCCGGGTTCGGTACCTGGCTCTGCCACCAGGCGAGGAGTTCGGCCTCGCTCGCGAACTCACCGGGAGCGGCGGCCGGGGCGGCGGGGGCCTGCTCGGCGGCAACGGGCGTCTGCTCGGCGGCAACAGGCGTCTGCTCGACGGGAGCGGGCAGCGGCTCGACCGGAGCCGGCGTCGGCTCAGCGGCCGTCGGGGTCGCGGGCGCATCCGGCGCGGAGGGCGCGGAGGGCGCGGACCACTGGGGCTCGGCCGGGACCGGCGCGGTCACCGGCGAAGCAGCGGGCTGGGCAGCGGCGTCGCCGACGACCGGGAGGACACGCGTCCGGTCGTCGTCGCCGACGGGCACCGGAGCGACGGCTGCCGACGGCTGCTCGTCGACCGCGTCGGTGTCGGGCTGCGTCTCGATCGCCTCCGTGTCGTCGGAGTCGAGCTGCGAGAGCAGCCAGTCGGTTCCGTCCGCGGGTTCGTCCGGCAGCCCGGCCCCGCCGCGTCCGGTTCCGTCGCCGGACATCAGACGAGTCCCAGGTCTTCCAGGCCGATCGCGGCCAGGTACTGGTAGCCCGCGGCCTCGATGATCTCGCGGGCGCCGGTCGCGCGGTCGACGACGACGGCGACGGCGACCACCTCGGCTCCGACCTTCTCGAGCGCTTCGGCCGCCTTGAGCGGTGACCCACCGGTGGTCGAGGTGTCCTCCAGCACGATCACGCGCTTGCCCTGGAGGTCGGGGCCCTCGACCTGCTTGCCGCGGCCGTGGTCCTTCGGCTCCTTGCGGACGACGAACGCGTCGTAGGTGAGTCCGCGCGCGGCACCCTGGTGCAGGATCGCGGCGGCCACCGGGTCGGCACCCATGGTGAGGCCACCGACCGCGAAGACGTCGGGGACCTCGGCGATGAGGTCGATCATGACCTGCCCGATGAGGGGCGCGACGCGGTGGTCGAGGCTCACCTTGCGGAGGTCGACGTAGTACGTGGCTTTCTTGCCGCTCGTCAGGGTGAAGTCACCGTGGAACACGGCTTCCGCCGAGATGTGGTCAATGAGCTGAGCTCGTGCGTCCGTCACGTCGACGAGTCTACAAGCTGTGACCCCCCTCGCCGCAGTCGCCCGGATGGGGGCGTTCCGCATCCCCGACGCAGGAGAGCCCCGGCGTGTCGGGCACGACTCGCCGGGGCTCGGGGACGCCACACCGCCACGTCCTGCATCGGGGCGGCTGCGTCCGGGGGTCAACGCGCGGTGCCGGAGCCCGGATCCTCGGGACGATCGGCTGCGAGCAGCTCCGCCTCGGTCGCGCCGCCGTAGCCGTCCGTCTCCGGGTCGCCGTGCAGGCCGCCCGAGACCGCGTACTCCTCCTCCGGCGACATGACGAGCCGGTGGCGACCCCAGACGGCGAAGGCGACCAGCATGACGACGTACACGACGACGATCGCGATGATCGCCGGCAAGAACGTCGGGTTGAGCAGGAAGCCGACGAAGATGAGCGCGGCGATGACGGCCGCGATGACCGCCCCCGGCACACCCCAGGGGCTGCGGTAGGGCCGCTTGGCGTTCGGGAACTTCTTCCGCAGCAACAGGAACGCGATCATCTGCATGAGGTACGCGAGCACCGCACCCCAGACCGCGATGTTCAGCACGATCGCCCCGGCGACGCCGCCCGATCCGCCGGCCGCGTCGACGATGAGCAACGCGATGAACCCGATGATCGCCCCGGCCACGAGCGCCACCCACGGCGTTTGCCGCTTGCCGGTGAGCGACAGGAACCGCGGGTAGTACCCGGCTCGGGACAGCGAGTACATGTTGCGACCGTAGGCGAACATGATGCCTTGCAGCGAGGCGAGGAGCCCGATGAGGGCGAAGAGGGCGAGGACCGCCGCCGCACCGTCACCGACGATGGCCCGGAAGCCGTCGAGCAGGGGCTCGCCCGCTGTCCCCGTCGCCTCGGCGCCGATCACACCGGTGTTGAGGAACAGGACGAGGAGGCCGGTCACGATGAGCGTGCCACGAGCCCAGAACCCGGCCTTCGGGATGTCGCGCACCGGGTTGTGGGACTCCTCCGCCGCGAGGGGCAGCTCCTCGATGCCGAGGAAGAACCACATCGCGAAGGGCAGGGCGAACAGGATCGGGAGGACACCGTGCGGCAGGAACTCCGTCTGGCCCGCGTCGGGGGCGATGTCGAACAGGTTGGCCCAGGCGAACTGGCCGGAGAAGATCGCCATCGCGGAGAAGACGAGCAGGATGCCGATGGAGATGATCGAGACGACGATGGCGAAGCGGAAGGAGATGCTGGCGCCGGCGGAGTTGAGCGCGATGAACGCGACGTACAGGATCGCCCACCACACGGGCGACGGCATGGAGAACCCGAGCAGCTCGCTCGTGATGGCGTCGGCGTAGGAGGCCGAGAAGTACACGATCACGGCCGTGGTCGCGACGTACTCGATGGTCTCCGCGAGGCCGGTCACGAACCCGCCGAGCGGTCCCATCGCCGCTCTCGCGAAGGAGTAGGCCCCACCGGTGTGCGGCATCGCCGCGGCCATCTCCCCGATCGAGAAGATCATGCCGTAGTACATCGCGACGAGGATGACGAAGGCGATGAGCATGCCGCCGAACCCGGCGAAGTCGATGCCGAAGTTCCAGCCGGAGAAGTCGCCGGAGATGACCGCCGCGACGGCGAGGCCCCAGAGGCCCCACACCCCGGCGGACCGCTTCAAGCTGCGTTTCTCGAAGTACCCCTCGCCGGCCGCGGTGTAGGTCACCCCGGAGATCTTGCGCGTGTCGTCAGCCATCGATGCGTCCTGTCGCTCGGGTTGCGCGCTCGTCGGGCTCGCACAACGTCCTCAGATTCGGTTGGCCCGACTCTAGGACCTGCAATGGTCGCGTGTACATACCTTTGTGAGGAAACCCGTCTCACAATTGCTTCGATCCGGTGGAGGTGCTGTGATGTAATGGTCGAGTTCGCGACCTTTCAGTTCTCCATCGAGGCAGAACGCCGACGACGGGTCCCCCGGATCAACGAGGAGCTGCCATGCACCCACGCTCAGGAAACCTGACGCTCGAGGAGCTCACGACGGCCGTCGCCGCGCGCGAGATCGACACCGTGATCCTCGCGTTCACCGACATGCAGGGCCGACTCGTCGGCAAGCGCGTCTCGGCCCGCCTCTTCGTCGAGGACGTCGCCGAGCACGGAGCGGAGTGCTGCAACTACCTGCTCGCGGTCGACGTCGAGATGAACACCGTCGACGGCTACGCGATGTCGAGTTGGGAGCGCGGCTACGGCGACATGGCGATGATCCCCGACTTCTCGACCCTCCGCCGCGTGCCCTGGCTGCCGGGCACGGCCCTCGTCACCGCCGACCTCCAGTGGCTCGACGACGCCCCGGTGGTCGCTTCGCCCCGCCAGATCCTCATCGCCCAGCTCGAGCGGCTCGCCGAACGCGGCCTCGTCCCGTTCGTCGGCACGGAGCTCGAGTTCCTCGTCTTCGACGACACCTTCCGGGAGGCCTGGGCGAAGGACTACACGAAGCTGACCCCCGCCACCGACTACAACATCGACTATGCGATCCTCGCCTCGACCCGCATGGAGCCGTTGCTGCGCGACATCCGCAACGCCATGGACGGCGCCGGCATGTACTGCGAGGGCGTCAAGGGCGAGTGCAACCTCGGGCAGCAGGAGATCGCGTTCCGCTACGACCACGCCCTCGTCACCTGCGACAACCACTCGATCTACAAGAACGGGGCGAAGGAGATCGCCGACGCCCACGGCAAGAGCCTCACGTTCATGGCGAAGTTCGACGAACGCGAGGGCAACAGCTGCCACATCCACATCAGCCTCCGCGGCGAGGACGGTTCGGCCGTGTTCGCGGACCCCGACGCGCCCGACGGCATGTCGAAGCTCTTCCGGCACTTCCTGGCCGGGCAGCTCGCCGCGATGCGCGAGCTGACGATGTTCTTCGCCCCGAACATCAACTCCTACAAGCGCTACGTCGACGGCAGCTTCGCCCCGACGGCCGTCGCCTGGGGGCACGACAACCGCACCTGTTCACTCCGGGTCGTCGGCCGGGGGCTCGGCATGCGCGTCGAGAACCGGGTGCCGGGCGGCGACGTCAACCAGTACCTCGCCGTCGCCGCGCTCATCGCAGCCGGACTGCACGGCATCGAGAACGAACTGGAGCTCGAGGATCCGACCAGCGGCAACGCCTACACGGGCGGTGCGCCCCGCGTCCCGACGTCGCTCCGGGAGGCGGCCGAGCTCTTCTCGCAGTCGACGATCGCCCGCGAGGCGTTCGGCGACGAGGTAGTCGACCACTACCTGAACTTCGCGAAGGTGGAACTCGCCGCCTTCGACGCCGCGGTGACGGACTGGGAGCGGGTGCGCGGCTTTGAACGCCTCTGACCCGAACGTCCCAGCGACCGACCCGCCCGTCTCGAGCGCCCCGCTCATCGGCATCACGACCTACCTCGAACAGGCCCAGACCGGGGTGTGGGACGTCCCGGCGTCCTTCCTCCCGAAGGTGTACCTCGACGCCGTGACGGATGCGGGCGGGATCGCGGTCCTCCTCCCACCCCAGCCGGTCACCCGTGCCGTGGCCGCATCCGTGCTGGCGCGGCTCGACGGCCTCATCGTCTCGGGTGGCGCCGACGTCGACCCCGGCCTGTACGGGCAGGTCGCCCACCCGCGCACGGGTCGGCCACGGACCGACCGGGACGCCTGGGAGGAGGCGCTGCTCACGGCGGCGATCGACGCCGAGCTGCCGTTCCTCGGCATCTGTCGTGGCGCGCAACTGCTGAACGTCGCGCTCGGCGGGACGCTGGTCCAGCACCTCCCCGACCTCGTCGGCGACGACTCCTTCCAGCCCGGCGAGGGCGTCTTCGGGCCGAAGACCGTGGCGATCGACGCCGACTCGCGACTGGCCGCGCTGCTCCGGCAGGACGACGACGAGCTCGACGTGCACGTCTACCACCACCAGTCGATCGACCGCGTCGCCGACGGGCTCGTCGTCACCGCTCGCACCGAGGAGGGCGTCATCGAGGCGGTCGAGCTTCCGACGGTCCCCTTCGGTCTCGCCGTGCAGTGGCACCCCGAGGAGGAGACGGCCGACCGGCGTCTCTTCGCCGGGCTCGTGGACGCCGCGCGTCGACACCGCGACGCCGGGACCACCGCAGGACTCAGCACCAGCACCAGCACCACACCCGGCACCGAGAGCAGGAGCACCGCACCGTGAGCTACACGATCCTCAATCCGGCGAACGAACACGTCGTCACGACCGTCGAGCACCTCGACCTCGCCGAGACGGACGCCGCCATCGCCCGCGCCGCCGTCGCCCAGCGATCCTGGGCAGCCGTCAGCCCCGCCGACCGCGCCCAGGCGCTCCGCCGTTTCGCCGCATCGGTCGACGCCGACCGCGAGCACCTCGCGAGCCTCGAGGTCGTCAATTCGGGCCACCCCATCACCCAGGCGCGGTGGGAGGCCGGTCACGTCCGCGACGTGCTCGAGTACTACTCGGCGTCACCCGAACGGCTCTTCGGTCAGCAGATCCCCGTCGCCGGGGGCATCGACCTCACCTTCCACGAACCGCTCGGCGTCGTCGGCATCATCACCCCGTGGAACTTCCCGATGACGATCGCCGCCTGGGGGTTCGCGCCGGCGCTCGCGGCGGGGAACGCCGTGGTCCTGAAGCCCGCGGAGTGGACGCCGCTGACGAGCATCCGCCTCGGGGAACTCGCCCTCGAGTCCGGCCTGCCCGAGGGCCTGTTCCAGGTGTTGCCGGGCCGCGGGTCGGTCGTCGGCGAGCGCTTCGTCACGAACGAGACCGTCCGGAAGGTCGTCTTCACCGGGTCGACCGCCGTCGGCAAGCGCATCATGGCCGGCGCGGCCGAGCAGGTGAAGCGGGTCACCCTCGAACTCGGCGGCAAGAGCGCCAACATCGTGTTCGCGGACGCCGACCTCGAACGCGCGGCCGCCGCCGCCCCCTACGGCGTCTTCGAGAACGCGGGCCAGGACTGCTGCGCCCGGAGCCGGATCCTCGTCCAACGGAGCGTCTACGAGCGGTTCATGGAGCTGCTGGAGCCGGCCGTGCAGGGTGTGATCGTCGGCGATCCGAACGACGAGGCCACCGAGATGGGGCCGCTCGTCTCCGCTCCGCACCTGGCCGCCGTGCGCTCGTACGTGCCCGAGGGCGCGCCGGTCGCCTTCACCGGGAGCGCCCCGGACGGCCCGGGGTACTGGTTCGCGCCGACCGTGCTGACGCCCGGCCGCGACGACCGCACCGTCCGGGAGGAGATCTTCGGTCCCGTCGTCGCCGTCCTGCCCTTCGAGGACGAGGCCGACGCCCTGACGCTCGCGAACGACACGGAGTACGGCCTCTCCGGCTCGATCTGGACCCGCGACATCGGCCGCGCGATGCGGGCAGCTCGAGCGGTGGAGTCGGGCAACCTGTCGGTCAACTCCCACTCCTCCGTCCGCTACTCCACCCCCTTCGGCGGGTTCAAGCAGTCGGGTCTCGGGCGTGAGCTCGGTCCCGACGCCCCGCTCGCCTTCACCGAGACGAAGAACGTCTTCCTCGCCGTCGACTGAACGACCCGCACCACCCCGGTCCCTGAGCTTGTCGAAGGGCGGGGCAGAGAGAAAGAGCACCACATGACCATCACCCCCATCGACCTCACCCAGCGGCTCGCCGGGAAGGTCGCCGTGATCACCGGCGGCGCGAGCGGCATCGGCCTCGCCACCGCGAAGCGCTTCGCTGCTGAGGGCGCGACCGTCGTCATCGGCGATCTCGACCCGACGACCGGCCAGGCGGCGGCCGAGCTCGTCGGTGGGCTCTTCGTCCAGGTCGACGTGACCGACCAGGCGCAGGTCGACCACCTGTTCGACACCGCGGCCGAGACCTACGGCTCGCTCGACATCGCCTTCAACAACGCCGGCATCTCCCCACCCGACGACGACTCGATCGAGACGACCGAGCTCCCCGCCTGGGAGCGGGTGCAGGACGTGAACCTCAAGTCGGTCTACCTGTGCTCGCGCGCCGCCATCCGCCACATGGTGCGGCAGGGGAAGGGCTCGATCATCAACACGGCGTCGTTCGTCGCCGTCCTCGGTTCGGCCACCTCGCAGATCTCGTACACGGCGTCCAAGGGCGGAGTGCTCGCGATGAGCCGCGAGCTCGGCGTGCAGTTCGCGCGGCAGGGCATCCGCGTCAACGCCCTCTGCCCAGGTCCCGTCAACACCGCGCTGCTGCAGGAGCTCTTCGCGAAGGATCCGGTGCGCGCGCAACGGCGACTCGTGCACATCCCCCTCGGTCGGTTCGCGGAGCCCGAGGAGTTGGCCGCCTCCGTCGCCTTCCTCGCGAGCGACGACTCCTCCTTCATCACCGGGTCGACGTTCCTCGTCGACGGTGGCATCTCCTCCGCCTACGTGACCCCGGAATGAGCTGACGACATGCCCGGACGGGGGACGCGACCCCGGGGAAATAGACTGATCCGATGAGCGAGACGCGGAAGGGCGACGAGGCGACCGAGGTGCTCAGCGCCGAGCTCCTCCTGCGTCCGGGCCGCGCCGGGAACGCCTTCGAGGAGACCGTCCAGCGGCTCCTGCAGTCCATCCGCCTCGGGCTCATCGAGCCGGGCGGCCGTCTACCTGCCGAGCGGGAACTCGCGACGATGCAAGGGGTCAGCCGAGACACCGTGCGGGATGCGATCGCCGCACTCACCGAGGCCGGTTACCTGACCTCGCGGCGCGGGCGCTACGGCGGGACGTTCGTCATGGACGAGCTGCCCGACGACGAGGCGATCAACGCGGCCGACTCCCCCGAGGTCGGCCGGGTCACGATCTCGGCGGCGGAGATCGAGGACACGCTCACGCTCCGCAGCATCCTCGAGGTCGGTGCAGCCCGCGAGGCGGCGCAGTGCAAGCTCTCCGGAGCAGACCGTGAACGCCTGTGGCAGGCGCTCGGAGACTGCCGGGACGCGGCGCCCGCCGACTACCGCCGCCACGACTCCCGCCTCCACCTGCTCATCGCGGAGCTCGTGGGCGCCCCCAGCCTCCTGCCACTCGTCGCCGAGTCACGCATGCGGGTCAACGAACTCCTCAACGGCATCCCGCTGCTGGCCGTGAACATCGCGCACTCCGACGAGCAGCACGAGCGCATCGTCAAGGCGATCCTGCGCGGTCACCCCGAGGAGGCGGCGCAGGCGATGGCCGAGCACGTCGCCGGCTCCGAGGCGCTCCTCCGCGGCTTCCTCGCCTGAGCGCCTGTCGCGGCGCGGACATGGAACGACCTCCCGGCGACGAGTCGCGAGGAGGTCGGATGCGCCGGCCGGGCCGGCGGGTGCGAGGTCCTAGAAGGACTTCGGGTAGGTGCGGGCCGGGATGGCGCGGTAGCCGTCGCGCTTGACGACGACGACCGATCCAACGGCTGCACTCGCAGCGAGGAGGGCGATGATGCCGAGATAGATGGTCATGGTTCTATGAGACGCCTGTCAGCCGTGAAGGACAAGCGAACAATACTGAGGCTACTCGGTAGCATCGCTACATGGATGTGCGCCGACTCGACCTGCTTCGCGAACTCGCCGAGCGCGGCACGGTGCACGCCGTCGCCGAAGCCACGCATCGCACCCCGTCCGCGGTCTCCCAGCAGCTCAAGGTCCTCGAGCGCGAGGCCGGCCTGCCGCTCACCGAACGACGTGGTCGCGGCCTCGTCCTCACCGACGCCGGCCGGGCACTCGCGGCCAGCGCCACGGACGTCGCCGTCGCGATCGAGCGGGCGACGAGCGTGTGGGACGAGTACCGCAACCGTCCGATCGGCACCGTCACGGTCGCGACCTTCCCCACCTTCGGGCAGATGGTCGTACCCGCCGTGCTCCGCACGCTCGAAGCGGTACCCGGCCTGCGGGTCGTCGTGAGCGACCGAGACCCCGACCTCGAGGACTTCCCCGACCTGGCGGCCGACTTCGACATCGTCATCGCGCAGGCGATCAGCGGCGAGCGCAACTGGGTCCGTCGCGGTCTCCGCATCACGCAGCTGCTCTCCGAGCCGCTCGACGTCGTGCTGCCGGTCGGGCATCGCCTCAGTGGCCAGACCGTCCTGACCCCGGCGGACCTCGCGGACGAGTCCTGGATCGGCGTGCCGGTGGGCTATCCGCTCGACCGCCTGCTCCGCAGCATCGAGGCCGAATCGGGCGGCGAGCTCCGAGTGGTGCAGCGGGTGAGCGACAACCGCATCGCCGAGGCGATGGTCGCGGCGGGCCTCGGTATCGGCCTCCTCCCGCGCTACACGGCCAGCGGTCCGGAGCGCGGCATCGTCCTCCGTCCGCTCGCGGGGCTCGACGCGACGCGTCGGATCGTCGCGCTGTCGCGTCCCGACCGCGCCGAACGGCTGGCGGTGCGGACCGTCCTCGACGCGATCCGCGTGGAGGCGCAGTCGGTCGCCGCTTCGCACACCGCGCCGGAGCCCGAGGAACTCACCACGCCCCGCTGGGTGTGAGCGGGACCGTTCTCAGGAGTCCGTCGGTGCGCCGGAGGCGGCGACGACGGACACACCGCAAGAGTCCTGAGAACGGTCCCGCGGGGACGGTCAGCCCTCGGCCCGACCGGCGCCGCTGCGCTCCCGGCGGTACCGCTGCACGCCGCGCCAGACCGCGACGCCGACGGCGATCACGACACCTGCGATGACCACCTTCTGCAGGATGCCCGCGTACTCCTCGACGATGTGCCACTGCTCACCCAGGAAGAACCCGGCGAGCACGAAGATGGTGTTCCAGATGGCGCTGCCCGCGAAGGTGAGCAGGGTGAACCGCAGGACCGGCATGCGTTCGACGCCGGCGGGGACCGAGATGAGGCTCCGGAAGATCGGGAGCATCCGCCCGAAGAACACCGCCTTCGTGCCGTGCTTCTGGAACCAGGCCTCGACGCGGTCGACGTCCTCGACGTGGACGAGCGGGACCCGCTCAGCGAGGCGGCGCATGCGGTCACGTCCGAGGACGGCGCCGATCGCGTAGAGGGCCAGCGCGCCGATCACGGAACCGGCCGTCGTCCAGATGAGGACCTCGACGAGACCGAGCTTGCCCTGACTGGCGGCGAATCCGGCGAGCGGCAGGATGATCTCGCTCGGCAACGGCGGGAAGAGGTTCTCGAGGGCGATGGCGAGCCCGGCTCCCGGACCACCCAACGTCTCCATGAGGTCGACCGCCCAGTCGGCGACCCCTCCGAGGGCACTGTCCCCTCCGGTCGAGGCTGCGGACAGGCTGAACGTGGCGGCGGTGGACGTCGTCATACCGTCGACGCTACGCGACACCCGCTCGCCATCCCTGGGAACCTCCGCTCAATCCCCCACCCGTCGGCTCCACCGAACCGGTCCTTTCTCAGGACCTCTCCGGCGTGGCGACCCTCCCCCGGGGCGACACGCCGGAGGTCTCCTGAGAAAGGAAACCGATAGCGTTGGGGCATGCGCATCGCCACCTGGAACGTCAACTCGATCCGTACCCGCGTCGGCCGCGTGGTCGACTGGCTCGTCCGAGAGGACGTCGACGTCCTCGCCATGCAGGAGCTCAAGTGCAAGCCCGAGCAGTTCCCGATGGAGGCCTTCACGAAGGCCGGCTACCAGGTGGAGCTCCACGGGCTCAGCCAGTGGAACGGCGTCGGCATCGCCAGCCGCCTCCCGATGGAGGACGTGCAGATCGGCTTCCCCGACATGCCCGGCTTCGGCAAGCCACCGGCGAGCCTCGCGCTCGACGGTCCCGGCTTCGACGCCGACGGCCTGCCGCTCGAAGCGCGAGCCATCGGCGCGACGGTCGACGGCGTCCGCCTCTGGAGCCTGTACGTCCCGAACGGACGCGCCGTCGGCGACCCGCACTACGACTACAAGCTCCGCTGGCTCGCCGCACTCGAAGCCGACACCCGCTCCTGGCTCGCCGAGAACCCCGAGCTGCCGCTCGCACTCATGGGCGACTGGAACGTCGCGCCGCTCGACTCCGACGTCGGCGACCCGAGCTTCGGCCCGGGCTCGACCCACATCTCCGCACCGGAGCGCGCCGCCCTCGCGGCCTTCGTCGACGCGGGACTCCAGGACACCGTCCGACCGTTCGTCCCCGACGGCTACACCTTCTGGGACTACAAGCAGCTCCGGTTCCCCCGCAACGAGGGCCTCCGGATCGACTTCATCTACGGCTCACAGGCGTTCGCGGACCACGTCGTCGAGGCGTCGATCCACCGCAACGAGCGCAAGGGCGACAGTCCGAGCGACCACGTTCCCGTCGTCGTCGACCTCGACTTCACCCTCTCCGAGGAAGAAGAGGACGACTCCCCCATGATCTTCGGCTGACACCCGCCCGCACTGTCCACAACTCCTGCTGTCAGAGCACACCGGCGCTCGACGGGGGTCCCAGGCGCCGAGAACGAGCACTCAGCAGGAGTTGTGAACACGGCAGACAGCCTCGGCACCGGACGGGGCGCCCACCGACCCCGCCTCACCCGACCGTCTGCCGCACGTTCACAACTCCTGCAGGTCACGCCTCTGCTGCCCTGTTCCAGGCCGGAGACGGTAGTCGCCCCGAATCAAGCAGGAGTTGTGCCCATCCCCCGATCAGGACGCGGGCGAGGAGACCCGGCGGCGGGAGAGGACCAGCGCGAGGGCACCGAGGGCGATCACGCTGCCACCCAGCCACGCGGGAGCGAGCGAGGAGACCCCAGTGTCGGGCAGCCTGGCCGCAGCACCGGCCACCGGTTCGGCCATGACGACCCCGTCGGCGCCGACGGTCACCTGACGCTGCAGGCTGTTCACGCCGGTCGCCGCGTCCCAGGTGCCGACGTTCGCCGTCTGGACGGCGTAGAGCGGGTTGGCCGCGACCGACTCGTGCGTGGCCGGCAGCGACAGCGCCGTGTCGTAGCGACCGGCCGGGACGTCGGCGAGTGACGCCTGGAGTGTGACGGTCTCCCCCGCACCCCAGGTGCGGGCGTCCGAACCGAACGGGACGCGCACTGTGCGCTCGGCGTTCGACAGCACGAGGTAGGCGGGCCGGCTGTTGTACGGTGCCGCCCAACCGTCGTTCCGGACCGTGAGCGAGAGCGTGCCGTCCGCGACCGAGCTCTCCGTCATCACGAAGCGGTAGCCGAGTCGCTTCGCGGTGGTGTCGAGGTTCTCCTGGCCCCAGGACTGCAGGACGTCCTGCAGGTAGTCCCAGTTGAGGTAGCTGAAGTTGTACCGCTCCATCTCAGCCGAGGCGGTGGCCCACTCCGACCGCGGCGGGTTCACGTTGCAGGTCTCACCACCGACCGGCACCCACTCGCTCTCCTGCGCGAGGTAGTCCTGATCGAGCGAGATCGGGTCCGACAGGTACGTGCCCCAGTCGTCGGGTGCCGCGAGGAAGCAGTCGTTGTGGTGACCGATGCGCGAGATGGCGCTGCCGTCGAACGCCTGCGCCTCGGTGATGGCCCCAGCGGTCCCGGACGGCACCCCGAGGATGTTCTGCTTCATGTTCATGGTCCGCACCTGGATGGAGCGGTCGTCGGGCACCGCCTCGAGGAGCGCCTCGACGACCGCGCGACGCTTCGCCCAGTCCTCGTCCGTGAGGACACCGGGGTTCGCCGGGTCCGCGGCGAAGTGGTCCGTGTAGTAGCCCTCACCCCAGAGGCCGACGAAGCCGGCCTGGACGACGGAGATGACGTCGGCGTTGTCCTGGAAGATCGGCGCGAGCTGCTCGATGTGGGTGAGCACGATGTCGAGCGGTGCGTCGCCGTACGGCGGCGTGTACGGGAAGTCGCCACCGGCGAGGTACGCGAAGCGGGGGATGATCGAGATGCCGGCGGTGCGAGCCGCGTCGAAGTCGGCCTGGACGAGCGCGAGCCAGGCCGGGTCGAGGGTCGGCTCGGCCACGAACCGTTCCAGGTAGAAGACGCGGACGAGTTCGGTGATGCCCTCCTCGCGGTAGGCCGCCAGGGTGGCGACGTCGAGCGGCGTGTAGCCCGGCCCGCCCTCGGTCCCCTCGGGGTAGTAGTGCGTGTTGTTCGTGTGGTCGAAGCCGCGCTCGGGATTCGCGATGATCGCGTCGCTCGGCTCGTAGGCGACCGTGTCGGCCGAGGTCGGGTCGGGTGCTTGCGCCGCAGCGCTCAGCGGTGTGGCAACGACGATGCCGCACGCGGCGAGCACGGCGACGAGACGGAGACGACGGTTCACGGGAACTCCAGCGGGGTCCGGTGGTGCACGGAAGAGGTTGCCCACATCCTGCTGAACCGACTCCCGAGGTGCAAGGGAATGCTCGAAACCGACCCGAAGTGATCACTATCGCTTAGCGATTCCCCGTGAACCGCCGATCCGCCGGTACCCGCACTCCCGCTAGGACCGCGGCGCGCCCCCGCGCTTCCGCTTGTTCGCATCGATGGCGGGGCGCTCGGCCACCACCGGCCAGGTGCCCGTGTGCCCCTCGCGTGCGGCCGCCGCGGCCATGATCCGCGGCTTGGCTGCGAACCATCCGACGATGAGCATCGGGATGAGGACGATGAGGGAGGCGAGGACCCAGCGCCCGGTCTCCGAGAAGCCCATGGTCACGAGGACGAACAGGAGGAACGCGAGGGTCAGATACGACGTGAACGGTGCCCCGAACAAGCGGAACGACGGCCGCTCGACCTTGCCCTGCTTCGCCCAGCGCTGCAGCTGGATCTGGCAGAGGATGATCGTCGCCCAGCCGCCGATGATGCCGATGGCCGAGATCTCGAGCACGATCTCGAACGCCTTCGACGGGTAGAGCGCGTTCAGCAGGACGCCGAGCAGGGTGAGCGCTGCGGTGAGCAGGATCCCGCCGAACGGGACGCCGTTCTTGCTCATCTTGCCCGTGAACGCGGGGGCCGAACCGTTGACGGCCATCGAGCGGAGGATGCGACCGGTCGAGTAGAGGCCCGCGTTGAGGCTCGACAGCGCCGCGGTCAGGACCACGAAGTTCATGACGGACGCCGAGATCGCCCCGGCCTGCTCCGACCCGATGTGCGAGAAGAAGGTGACGAACGGGCTCTCACCGGCCTGGTAGGCCGTGTAGGGCAGCAGGAGCGAGAGGAGCAGCACCGAGCCGACGTAGAAGATCGCGATGCGGAAGATGACCGTGTTGACGGCCTTCGGCATGATCTTCTTCGGCTCGGCGGTCTCCCCGGCCGCCGTGCCCACGAGCTCGATGGCCGCGTAGGCGAAGACCACACCGGAGATCGCGATCATCGGGGCGAAGGCGCCGACCGGGAACAGCCCGCCGTTGTCGCCGATGACCGAGAATCCGACGGCGCCGATGTCGGTGCGTCCGCCGAAGACGATGAAGCAGACGCCGACGATGAGGAAGATCACCAGCGCCGACACCTTGATGAGCGCGAACCAGAACTCCATCTCTCCGAACAGCTTGACGGAGACGAGGTTGAGCGCCAGTACCACCACCAGAGCGGCGAGCGCGAAGACCCACTGCGGGAAGTCCTCGAGCTCCTTCCAGCCGAACAGCTTGCCGAAGGTCTTGATGTAGAGCGCGGCCGCGGTGACGTCGACGATCGAGGTCATCGCCCAGTTGAGGAAGTACAACCACCCCGCGCCGAACGCCATCTTCTCGCCGTAGAACTCCCGGGCGTAGGAGATGAACGAGCCCGAGGACGGGCGGTGGAGGACGAGTTCACCGAGGGCGCGCAGGATGAGGAAGGCGAAGAACCCGCAGAGCGCGTACACGAGGATGAGCGCCGGGCCGGAGCTGTTCAGGCGGCCACCCGCACCGAGGAAGAGCCCCGTGCCGATCGCACCGCCGATCGCGATCATCTGGATCTGCCGCGGCTTGAGGGTCTTGTGGTACCCCTCCTCCTCGCCGGAGAAGTCCTGCACGGCGAGCATCTCGTCGCCGACGGTCTCGCGGGATTCGGCCCAGTCTCCGGAACGTTCGTGTCGTGGGGTCGTGCCTTCGGTCATGTCGTCCCATCGGGTCGGGTCCGACGGCGCTCCGCCGGACTGGACGGTGGTATATCTCAGTCGTGCCCGCCCAAGAGTAGTCGCGAACGTTCGGCATTTCCGGCCATCGCTGTCCATGCTTCGGAGGACAGCGGCGCTTCGGACGGACCGGTTCCCGGGGGTCAGGCGAGCAGGGCGGCGACGACGACGAGGACCGGCACGGAGAGGATCGTCGTCAGCAGGACCGTGTCGCGGGCGAGCGTGACGCCCTGCTCGTACCGGCTGGCGAAGTTGTAGACGTTCTGGGCCGCCGGGAGGGCGGCGAGGACGACGGAGGCGAACAACGGCGTGCCGCTCAGCCCGAACCCGAAGTGCGCGATGAGGTAGGCGAATCCGGGCATCACGACCGATTTGATCGCCGTCGCCACGAAGATCTCCCGACGTCCGCTGCCGGCCTGCAACGGCCGCATGCCGTGCAGCGACATACCGAACGCCATGAGGATGAGCGGTACGGCCGCGCCGCCGAGGAGCTCGAACGGGGCCATGGCGGGCTCGGGGAGCCGGACGCCGAAGAGGTTGAGTACGACGCCGACGATCGACGCGACGATCATCGGGTTGCGGAAGGGCTGCGTCACGATGCCGAGGAAGGAGACGGAGCCGCGTTGTCTGACGTCGAGGATGGTGAGCGCGATCGGGGCGAAGACGAGGAGCTGCAGCAGGATGACCGGGGCGACGTAGCCGGCCTCGCCGAGGACGTAGACCGCCACCGGGATGCCGATGTTGTTGGCGTTGACGTAGCCCGAGCCGAGCGCGCCGATCGTCGCGACCGAGAGGTCCTTGCGGAGCCACACGGCGTTCAGCAGCACGAAGAGCGCGGCGGCCGACAGGGCACTCGCGAGGGCGACCCAGATGAAACTGCTGAACACCTCGTGCAGGTCGGCCGTGGCGAGCACCGTGAACAGCAGCGCCGGGTTGGTGACGAAGAACGCCACCCGGTTGAGCACGTGCCCGGTCGTCGGGCCCCCGACCTCGAGACGCCCGGCGAGGTAGCCGACGAGGATCACGGTGCCGATGATCGCGAACCCCGTCAGCACTCCGCCCATGCCGTCCAGCCTAGGTGCAGCCCGTCCGGCGGCCCGGTCGAGCCGACGGTTGTGGAGCGGGCGGTCGGCGTGGAGAATCTGGGGAGGAGAGCCGGGCACCACCATCGCCCTGCGATCCGCTCCCACCAGGAGCCCGCACCAATCACCCACGAGGAGATCCGACGATGACGTCATTCGACCCGGTCGCGTCCAGCGACGCGATGCACAGCACCACCCTCCCCCACGAACGCCTCTCCATCAGCCGCGGACCGCGCTCCGGGCTGACCATCAGCGTCGCCCTGCACTCCACCGCCATGGGGCCGGCCCTCGGCGGCGCGCGGCTCTGGCGGTACGGGTCCTGGCTCGAGGCCGTCGACGACTCCCTCCGCCTGGCCGCGGGGATGACGATGAAGAACGCGGCCGCCGGTCTCGCGCACGGCGGCGGCAAGTCCGTCATCCACCTGCCCGTCGGCACGACCCTCGACCCCGCGGAGCGCCGCGACGCGATGCTCGACCTCGGCGACGCGGTCGAAGCACTCGGCGGCGCCTATCGCACCGCGGAGGACGTGGGCACGACCGCCGAGGACATGGCCGTCGTCGCCGAGCGGACCGACCACGTCAGCGGGCTGCCGGCCGACCGCGGTGGCGTCGGCGAACCGAGCGAGGCGACGGCGGCCGGTGTGCACGCGGCCATCACCGCGACGCTCGAGACGGTCTTCGGCACCCCGCTCGTCGCGGGCCACCGGGCGACGATCTCCGGGCTCGGCCAGGTCGGCGGCCGTCTGGCCCGACGGCTCGCGGCCGAGGGTGCTCGCCTCATCGTCACCGACGTCGACCCACGGAAGCGCGCCCTCGCCGAGGAGATCGGCGCCAGCTGGATCGAACCGGGCGACGAGCACCTCGTCGAGACGGACCTCTTCGTGCCGTGCGGCGTCGGCGGCGCCCTGAACGCCCGGGTGATCGGGCAGCTGCGGTGTCGCGCCGTGGTCGGGGCGGCGAACAACCAGCTCGCCTCCCGCGCCGACGCGGTGGCCCTCGAGGAGCGCGGCATCCTGTGGGCGCCGGACTTCGTCGCGAACGCGGGCGGCGTGATCTACCTCGCCATGGCGTCCGAACCGGGCGCCGATGCCGCTGCCATCGAGCAGCGGGTGTCGGCGATCGGGCGGACCGTGCAGTCGATCTACCGGGACGCCGCAGCGGAGGGCGTCACGACGCTCGTCGCCGCCGAACGCCTCGCGATGGCCCGCATCGATGCGGCCGGCGGGGTCCTCGCAGCGGTCTGACGACGACGAACGGCCCGTCCACCCGGAGCGGGTGGACGGGCCGTCGATCGCCGGTGTCAGGCGAGGTCGAGGGATCGCGTCAGAGCTTGACGACCATCTTCCCGGTGTTGGCGCCGCGCATGAGCGCGAGGAACGCGTCGAGCGTGTGGTCGAGGCCCTCGTAGACGGTCTCGTCGAAGACGACGTCGCCGTTCTGCAACCAGGCGCCCATCTCACCGGAGAACGCCGGGAAGTGCTGCGTGTAGTTGCCGACGGTGAAGCCCGTGAGGGTCAGCCCGCGGGTCACGATGTTCGACAGGTTGCGCGGGCCCTCGGCACGCTCGGTGTCGTTGATCTGCGAGATGACGCCGCAGAGCGCTGCGCGTCCGCCGTCGTTGAAGGCGTCGATCGCCGCTTCGAGGTGCTCGCCGCCGACGTTGTCGAAGTACACGTCGATGCCGTCGGGTGCCGCGGCCGCGAGCTGCTCGGTGACGGGGCCGTCCTTGTAGTTGAACGCGGCGTCGTAGCCGTACTTCTCCGTCAGCAGGGCGACCTTCTCAGCCGATCCGGCCGAACCGATGACGCGCTTCGCGCCCTTGAGACGGGCGATCTGGCCGACCATCGTGCCGACGGCACCTGCAGCACCGGAGACGAACACCGTGTCGCCCTCCCGGAACTTGGCGACCTCGAGCAGACCGACGTACGCGGTGAGGGCCGTCATGCCGAGGACGCCGAGGTAGGCGGACAGCGGGACGCCGGGGAGCTCAGGCACGACGCGGAACCCGCTGGCGTCCTCCTGGACGAGGTCGCGCCAGCCGAACTGGTGCAGGACGACGTCGCCGACGGAGAAGCCCTCGGCGGCCGACTCGACGACCCGGCCGATGGCGCCGCCGGTCATCGTCTCACCGAGCTGGTACGGCGCGACATAGGAGCGGGCGTCGTTCATGCGACCGCGCATGTAGGGGTCGACGGAGAGGAAGAGGTTCTGGACCCGGAGCTGGCCGGGCGCGAGCTCCGGGAGTTCGACGGAGACGGTCCGGAAGTCGGACTCGGTCGGCCAGCCCACCGGTCGCGAGACGAGCTGGATCTGGGTGCTGAGCGCGGGGGTGTTCATGTGGTGCCTTTCCTTGGTGCGATGATTCGGTGGGCGGGCGCAGCGCGTCGTCGGGTTGCGGACGGGGTGACGCCTGGGGCGTCGCGGAGGTGTCAGACGGCCAGTGCGATGACGAGCGCGATGAGTCCGAGCAACGGGGTGGTCCCCTGGACGATCGCGGCGCGGGCCTTCGTGCGGTCCGAGGTGATGAGGACGAGCGAGGCGAGGAGCATGGAGCCGGCCGAGGCGAAGACGAGGGCCGCGCCGATACCGGTCGAGCCGGTGATGAGGAAGACGATGCCGACGATCGTGCCGATCGCGAGGAACAGGTTGTAGAACCCCTGGTTGTACGCCATCCCGCGGGTGGTCTCGGCCTCGAGCTCGGAGGTGCCGAAGGTCTTGCGGGTGGCCGGCTCGGTCCAGCGCAGCGACTCGAGCACGAAGATGTAGACGTGCAGGAGGGCGGCGATGCCGACGAGGACGAGACTGACGACGAGCATGGGACGGGCCTTCCGGGAGATCGGCGTCGAGTCGTCCGGACGGAGCGACATTCTGTACCGATGGGTCTACTATAATAGTAGAACGCTCGGTCCACAACCCCGTCACGGATGCCGAGCGAGGAGGAGGCGCCCATGGGACGCACGCAGGAGTTCGACACCGTCGCCGTCGTCCAGGCGGCGCGCGACGTCTTCTGGGACCGCGGGTACGAGGCGACCTCGCTCGCCGACCTCGAAGCGGCCACCGGCCTGCGGCGGTCGAGCCTCTACCACGCCTTCGACAGCAAGCGCGGGCTGTTCGACGCCGCCGTGCAGGACTACCTCGACACCGTCATCCGACCGCGCCTCGCGGTCCTCGCGCTGGCGACGGACGGCAGAGCCGGGCTCACCACCTACTTCTCCGGCGTGCAGACGGTCATCGCGACCCTGCCCGACGACTCGCCCCGCCGCGGTTGCCTCCTCCTCAACAGCGCGGCCGGCCTCGCGGCCCACGACGATGCACTGCGCGAGGTCGTCGACGGCTACCGGGCCGAGCTCACCACCGCGGTCTCGGACGCCCTCGCCCTCGCCCGTCCCGAGGCGGACGCGGACGAACTCGCCGCGGCCGCTCGGCAGCTCACGTCGTTGTCGGTCAGCGCGCTACTGCTCGCCCGGGTCAACCGGGAGGAGGCCGTCGCCATCCTCGACGTCGCCGTCGCGCAGGTCGGCAGCTGGTAGCGGACGCATAACACCGGAACCCTCCGGATGTCACCGGCGGACGCCAATGTGACGCTCTGTTTCGGCGACCGAGAGGGGTCCGTCGCCCTCGCGTAGCATGGCGGGCACCCCACCCCTGGAGCCCGAGACCCATGACGAACGCTGCCCCAAGCCCGCTCGCCGCGAGCTCGCCGGTCACCCGCGACGCCGTTCCCGTCGGTTCGGCGGATCGTGCCTCCACGGTCGCGTTCACCGGGGTCGGCCGCACCTTCGCGAGCGGTGCCGGCAAACGCGCCGACGCCCCGCGGCCCGTGCTGCGCGACGTCACGATCACCGCCGAGGCCGGCGAGGTCGTGGCGATCCTCGGCACGAGCGGCTGCGGCAAGTCCACCCTGCTGCGCATCGCGGCCGGTCTCGACCACCCGACTGCTGGCTCCGTGCTCATCGACGGCACACCCGTCGCCGGCATCGACCCGCGCACGGCCTTCGGCTTCCAGGAGCCTCGACTCCTCCCCTGGCGCACCATCGCGGCGAACGTCGCACTCGGTCTGCCCAAACGGACACCCGCAACCGAAGGACGTGCCCGCGTCGCCGAGCTGCTCGAACTCGTCGGGCTCGCGGACTTCGCCGAGCACCGCCCACGGGAGGTCTCCGGCGGCATGGCGCAACGCGCCTCGCTCGCCAGGGCCCTCGCCCGCCGGCCGGGCGTCCTGCTCCTCGACGAACCGTTCGGTGCCCTCGACGCCCTCACCCGGCTGAAGATGCAGGATCTGCTGCTCGCCATCCACCTCGCCGCGCCCACCACGATCCTGCTCGTGACGCACGACGTCGACGAGGCCCTCCAGCTCGCCGACCGGGTCATCCTCCTGGGTCGTGAGGACGGACACCCCGGTTCGACCATCGCCCAGACCGTGACCGTCCCCGGCAACCGCCCGCGCGACCGCGGGTCGGCAGAGCTCGCCGAGCTGCGCGGCCGCCTCCTCGACGGACTCGGCATCGACCGCCACGGTCTCGCCCGCGGCGACCAACGACTGCCGTCCATCCCGCACTTCCCGTACTGAGCCACCCACCACCTCCGCCGTCATCCCGCACCGATCCACAGCAAGGACCAACGCATGACCTCACGACGCCGCTTCACCACCTCCCGCGCCGGGCGCGCGGCCATCGTCGCCGCGACCGCCGCCGCAGCGCTCCTCCTCAGCGGCTGCGTCGCGGGCGAGAACGCTCCTGCGGCCGGCGGTGACAGCACCGCCGGCACCACCGAGGGCGGCACGCTCGACATCGACTTCGCGACCTACAACCCGCTCTCGCTCATCATCAAGGACCAGGGCTGGCTCGAGGACGCACTCGACGACCAGGACATCACCGTCAACTGGGTCCAGTCGGCCGGCTCCAACAAGGCGAACGAGGCACTGCGGGCCGACGCGATCGACGTCGGGTCCACCGCCGGATCCGCCGCACTCCTGAACCGGGCGAACGGATCGGCCATCCAGGCGATCGACGTCTTCTCGCAGCCCGAGTGGTCGGCGATCGTCGTCGGCCAGGGCTCGACGATCACGGACGTCGCCGAGCTCAAGGGCAAGAAGGTCGCCGCGACGAAGGGCACCGACCCCTACTTCTTCCTCCTGCAGGCACTGGAGGAGGCCGGCCTGTCCGCCTCGGACGTCACGATCGAGAACCTCCAGCACGCCGACGGCTGGGCTGCCCTGCAGAACGGTTCCGTCGACGCGTGGGCCGGTCTCGACCCGATCATGGCCGGCGCCGAGGAGGCGGGCGCGAAGCTCATCTACCGCAACGTCGACTTCAACAGCTACGGCATCCTGGCCGCGACCGAGTCCTTCATCGACGAGCGTCCGGACGTCGCGCAGACCGTCGTGAACGCCTATGAGCACGCTCGTGAATGGGCTGCGTCGAACCCCGACGAGACGGCGCAGATCCTCGCGGACGCCGCGGGCCTCGACCTCGCCGTGGCGACGAAGGTGATCACGGAGCGCTCGAACCTCGACGTCGACCCGGCCCCGGGCAAGGCGCAGGAGCAGGTCCTGTCGATCATCGGCCCGATCTTCGTGGAGTCCGGCGACGTGTCGTCGCAGGACAAGGTCGACGACGCCCTGGCCGACCTCTTCAACCCGAGCTTCGTGGACGACGCGGACCCGTCCGTCATCGGCGCGAAGTAGTCCGCCCCTGAACCGTCCCGAGAGGAACCCATGACCGAGTTCGCCGGTCTCGGCACCACCGCAGCCGCGGGTGCCCAGGCGACCCAGTCCGGCCGCGACGCGCGCGCCGTTCTCGGGTCCCGCAGGATCGTCGTGGTCCTCGGCGGCTTCCTCGTCCCCGTCGTCATCCTCGGGGCCTGGCAGCTCGTCACCGCGTTCGGCCTCGTGCCGGCCTCGCAACTCCCGGCACCCGCCGAGGTCTGGGCGGCCGGCGTGGATCTCGCGCAGCGCGGCTGGCTGCAGCAGGACGTCGCCATCTCGGTGCAGCGGGTCCTCATCGGCTTCCTCATCGGCGCTGTCCTCGGCCTCGTCCTCGGCGCGGTCGTGGGGCTCTCGCGCCTCGGCGACATCCTGCTGTCGACGACCTTCGCGGCGATCCGTGCCGTCCCGTCGCTCGCGTGGGTCCCGCTGCTCATCCTCTGGCTGAAGATCGGTGAGGAGTCGAAGATCACGCTCATCGCGATCGGCGCGTTCTTCCCGGTGTACACGACGGTCTCAGCCGCGCTCCGCCACGTGGACAAGCACCTGGTCGAGGCCGGCCGCGCGTTCGGGCTGAACGGTGTCGCGTTGTTCCGGACGGTGCAGCTGCCCGCCGTGACGCCCTCGGTCGTCTCCGGCCTCCGGCTCGCGCTGGCGCAGTCGTGGCTGTTCCTCGTGGCGGCGGAGCTCATCGCCTCGTCCATGGGACTCGGATTCCGCCTGGTGGACTCGCAGAACAACGGCCGGGTCGACCGCATCTTCTTCGTCATCATCGTGCTCGCCCTGCTCGGCGCGATCACCGATGCGCTCGTCGGTGTCCTCGACCGCTGGATCAAGCGCCGCTGGGGGTAGGGGCCTGCCGCCGCCGGCCGTGCAGTTCCCCAGCGCGAACGGCCGAATGTTGCAGCGAAGTCGCTCCTGACGCAAGAAATCCGCACACCCTCCGCCCCTACGCTCGAAGGAATCGTCAACCACCCCGGGTGACGCCTGCGCACGCGGAAGGAGGTTCACCATGTCGAACGTCGCCACCACCCACACGAAGAGCATCGTCGGAGAGCCGGAGGTCGTCGAAGACGCCGCCGCACTCGTCGGGCACCCGGCCTGGACGGACCTCAAGGCCGCCGCGACCGCGCTGCAGGCCGTCCAGGTGAAGGACGGCTCGATCCCCGAGTCAAACGACCACGAGTCGGCGGCAGGGCACGTCGCCACGATCGTCGCGAGCGTCCGCACCCTCGCTCCGAACTTCCCGCACGACGCCGAGTACCTCGACGCGCTCGTCGCCGACTTCGACCGCTGGGAGCGCGACGGCTTCGGCGTCCCGGACTTCCTCGACTCGCTCGTCGCCTTCCACCCCGAGCGGCATCGCGTGGACGGCCTGGGACACCTCGTCGTGTTCCCGATGGTCACGCAGAACGGTTCGACCGACCGCCACATCGAGGCCGTGCTCGTCGAGGTCATCTGGCCCGAGTTCATCGCCGCGCTCGAGGCCGGCGACTACACGAACGCGCTCTTCGTGCCGATCCGTTTCCTCGACTTCACGCCGGGGTACGACACGAACTCAGCGGTCCTCTTCCCCGAGACGGTCGCGATGCGCGCGATCCCGGCGTTCACCTGGGGCGCGATCTTCCAGGACCGCGAGGCTGCCCGGTACCGTCGGGTCGTCCGAGCCGCTGCCGAGATCACCAAGCTCGAGCTCCCGGCCGACGCCGCGTCCCTCCTGGACGACCAGCAGCTGGCCGAGGAGACCTTCGTGATGTGGGACCTCATCCACGACCGCACGCACATGCGCGGTGACCTCCCGTTCGACCCGTTCATGATCAAGCAGCGGATGCCGTTCTTCCTGTACTCCCTCGAGGAGCTGCGCTGCGACCTCACGGCGTTCCGCGAGTCGGTCAGGCTGGAGCGCACGCTGACGACCCGCGCGGAGTCCGAGACGCTCGACGCAGCGGACGGGGCGATCCTCGAGCACGCGAAGCTCGTCCAGTACGCGATCATCTTCGACCGCATCTTCCGGTTCGCCATCACCGGCTCGCGCGTCCGGAACTACGACGGCGTCGGCGGCCAGCTGCTGTTCGCGTGGATGCACCAGCACGGCGTGCTGCACTGGACCGACACCAGGCTCACGATCGACTGGGACGAGGTCCCCGACGTGGTCGTGCGGCTCGGCGAGAGCATCGACGAGTTGTACTGGCGATCGATCGACCGTCCGAAGACCGCGCACTGGCTCGCCGCGTACGAGCTCGTCCGGACGACGCTGACGCCGCACCCCGCGTCGCAGTGGGCGCGTGGGCTGTCCGACGAGATCCTGAGCGGACCGCCGCGCGGACTCACCGACGCGGTCCTCGACGACGAGTTCCCCCTGTCGATGTTCTACGAGGCGCTGGGCAAGAAGATGGCGGACGTCATCACGTCGACCGCAGGGATCACGGGGCGATCCGCGGCCTGACCCGACCGTGCCGCGGAGGAGCCCGGAGCAGCACGCTCCTGAGTGCCGCTCCGGGCTCTTGTCCGAGTGCCGGACCGCCGCGCTCCGTCGCTCGACGGATGTCCCCGGCGGGGCGTCGCGCTAGCGTGGACGGCATGAGCGAGCCCGCCGTCGACCAGCAGGAGGACCGCCCGGTCGACCCCTACGACGCCGAGTGGCGGCGTCCGGCCGCGACGCCGTCGGAACAGCGATCCGACATCATCCTCGCCATCGCGCTCGGCGTCGGCACCCTCCTCAGCCTGACGCTGTACACGATCGCCGGGTTCTACCCCGAGCCCGCACCGATGTGGGCGTCCGTCCTCTGGGCGATCGGCATCACCGCGCCGCTCGCGTTCCGTCGCCGCTTCCCGTGCTCGGTGTCCGTCATCGTCGCCGTCATGTTCATCGTGGGCGGCACGGTGCTCGTACCCGAGGTCCTCTTCACGAACATCGCCCTGTTCCTCGCGATCTACACGGTCGGGGCGTGGGTCCCGAACCGACGCCGAGCTGCGCTCGTCCGCGTGCTCATCATCGTCGCGATGTTCGTCTGGCTGCTCGTCTCCATGTTCATCCAGGCGACCGACCCCGACGCCTTGCCCAGCCTCTCCCGGGTGGGGGTGTTCTCGCCCCTCGTCGCGTTCCTCCTCATCCAGATCCTGACGAACATCCTCTACTTCGGAGCCGCGTACTTCTTCGGCGAGCGCGTGTACCAGTCCTCCCGTGAGCGGGCGGCGCTCGAGCAGCGCACGGCCGAGCTCGAGGCGGAGCGCGCCCGGTCCGCCCGGCAGGCGGTCGCCCTCGAGCGGGTGAGGATCGCGCGCGAGCTGCACGACGTCGTCGCCCACCACGTCTCGGTCATGGGGGTCCAGGCCGGCGCCGCGCGCACCGTGCTCGATGCGGACCCGGCCGCCGCGCGGGATGCACTCACGAACGTCGAGCTCGGCGCTCGGAGCGCGATCGACGAGCTGCGCAAGATGCTCGGCACCCTCCGCGCGCACGGCGAACCGACCGACGAGGAGAGCAGCCCGTCGACCGTCGGCGTCGGCCAGCTGGGTCGGCTCGCCGACGAGTCGACGGCGAACGGGCTGCCGACGAGGTTCGAACTCGTGGGGACACCGGTCGCGATCCCGGCCGTCGTCTCGTTCAACCTGTACCGGATCGCGCAGGAGGCGCTCACGAACGCCCGCAAGTACGGCGGTACCACGGCGACGGCCGAACTCAGGCTCCGCTATCTGGACGACGCGGTCGAACTCGAGGTCACGAACACGGGGACCGTCCCGACGGTGGCCCGACGCGGCGGGCTCGGGCTCATCGGGATGCGGGAGCGCGTGGCGTCGTCCGGTGGCGTCCTCGAGGTCGGGGCACGCGCCCGCGGCGGCTTCCTCGTGCGGGCCGCCATCCCGCTCGGCCGGCCGGGCGACCAGGCGATGGAGCCCGTCGCCGCGTCCATCGCCGACGCCCGCCTCGCCTCCGCCGCCGCAGGACGACCCCAGACCACCACCACGAAGGACCAGGCATGACCGAGCACCCCACCCGCATCCTCCTCGTCGACGACCAGGAGCTGCTGCGTGCGGGCTTCCGCATCATCCTGGGCTCACAGCCCGGGATCGAGATCGTCGGTGAGGCGTCGGACGGTGCCGAGGCCGTCGCGCTCGCGACGACGCTCGCGCCGGACGTGATCTGCATGGACGTCCAGATGCCGGGCATGGACGGCCTCGAGGCCACCCGTCGGATCGTCGCGGATCCGGACACCAACGCCGCCGTCCTCATCCTCACCACCTTCGACCGCGACGACTACCTGGCCGAGGCGCTCCGTGCCGGCGCGAGCGGGTTCCTCCTGAAGAACTCCTCGCCGGAGGAACTCGTCGCGGCGGTCTCGGTGATCGCGGGCGGGGAGGCGCTCCTCTCCCCGGCGGTCACGCGCCGGGTCATCGAGGGGTTCACCCGTCAGAGCCCCGTCGTCGAGGACGCCGCGCAGGACCCCGCCGTCCCGGCCGGGCCGGCGACCGGCGCCGACTATGAGCAGCTGACGGAGCGCGAGCGCGAGGTCCTGCAGCTGGTCGCCCAGGGCCTGTCCAACCAGGAGATCGCGACCACGCTCTTCGTCGGCGAGGCGACCGTGAAGTCGCACGTCTCGAAGGTGCTGCAGAAGCTCGCCCTCCGTGATCGCATCCAGGCGGTCATCTACACCTACGAGCACGGGCTGGCGTCGCCGCGCAGCTGAGGGTTCGCTCCGTCTCCGCGCAACCCCGTCGGTCGGTCGGATGCGAGGAGTAGCGTGACGACCATGGAATTTCGATACCTCGGCAACAGCGGACTCAAGATCTCAGAGATCATCTTCGGCAACTGGCTGACCCACGCCTCGCAGGTGGAGAACGACGTCGCCACGGCGAGCGTTCGCGCCGCCCTCGACGCCGGCATCACCACCTTCGACACGGCCGACGCCTACGCGAACACGGCGGCTGAGCAGGTGCTCGGCGACGCCCTCAAGGACGAACGACGCGCGAGCCTGGAGATCTTCACGAAGGTCTACTGGCCCACCGGCCCGAAGGGGCACAACGACGTCGGGCTGTCGCGCAAGCACATCATGGAGTCGATCGACGGTTCACTCACGCGTCTCGGCACCGACTACGTCGACCTGTACCAGGCCCACCGCTACGACAGCGAGACGCCCCTCGAGGAGACGATGCAGGCCTTCGCCGACGTCGTCCGGGCGGGCAAGGCGCTCTACATCGGCGTGAGCGAGTGGAACGCCGAGCAGCTGCGCGCCGGCCACGCCCTGTCCAAGGAGCTGGGCTTCCAGCTCATCTCGAACCAGCCGCAGTATTCGATGCTGTGGCGGGTCATCGAAGAGGAGGTCGTCCCGACCTCGCGCGAACTCGGCATCTCACAGATCGTCTGGTCGCCGGTGGCGCAGGGCGTCCTCAGCGGCAAGTACCTGCCGGGCGCAGAGCTCCCGCAGGGCAGCCGGGCCACCGACGAGAAGGGCGGCGCCGACACCATCAAGCGCTTCCTCGACGACGAGGTGCTGACGGCCGTCCAGAAGCTGAAGCCCATCGCCGACGAGCTCGACCTCACCATGGCGCAGCTGGCGCTCGCCTGGGTGCTGCACAACGACAACATCGCCGGTGCGATCGTCGGCGCCTCGCGTCCTGAGCAGGTCACCGCGAACGCCGCCGCGGCCGGTGTGAAGCTCGACGACGCGGTCATCGCCCGCATCGACGAGGCCATCGGCTCCGTCGCCGAGACCGACCCCTCGAAGACGGTCTCCCCGGAGTCCCGCCCCGCCTGATCCAGCGCTCGGCTGGTCCACGACGCCCGGTATCCCCCACTCGACGGAGAAGGAGACCGGGCGTCGTCGCGTCAACCCGTCCTACGGCGGATGCCGGTGGCACACCGCGCCGCGTAGCGTGATCGCCATACCGGGAGAACCCGACGCAGGACACTCGGTCCAGCACGCAGATCACAGGAGGCGGCCGATGCTCGAACTCAGCCACATCGACAAGTCGTACGGCGAGCGGAAGGTGCTCGACGACGTCAGCTTCCAGGTCGCCCCCGGTCGCATGACGGGGTTCGTCGGCGGGAACGGTGCCGGCAAGACGACGACGATGCGCATCCTGCTCGGTGTCCTCGCCGCGAACGCCGGAACCGTCACCCTCGACGGCACCCCGCTCACCCCGGAGGACCGCCGCCGGTTCGGCTACATGCCGGAGGAGCGCGGCCTCTACCCGAAGATGCGGGTCGAGGAACAGCTCGTCTACCTGGCCCGCCTCCACGGGTTCACGACCCACGCCGCCAAGCGCAACGCCGGCGAACTGCTCGAGCGTCTCGGCCTCGGCGAGCGCCGGAACGACGCCCTCGAGAGCCTGTCGCTCGGCAACCAGCAGCGGGCGCAGATCGCCGCGGCGCTCGTGCACGACCCCGACGTCCTCGTCCTCGACGAGCCGTTCTCGGGCCTCGACCCCATGGCCGTCGACGTGGTCGTCGGCGTGCTCAGCGAGTTCGCCGCAGGCGGCTCGCCCGTCCTGTTCTCCAGTCACCAGCTCGACATCGTGGAACGCCTCTGCGACGACCTCGTGATCATCGCCGGTGGCAGGATCCGCGCCTCCGGCTCGCGCGATTCCCTCCGCGAAGCCCACGCCGGCAACCGCTACGAGCTGCTCACCGCGGCCGACACCGGCTGGCTGCGCGAGCGTGCGGGGATCTCCGTCGTCGACTTCGACGGTGGCTACGCCCTCTTCGACGCCGACGACGCCCAGGCGGCGCAGGCCGTGCTCCGTGAGGCACTGACCCACGGTGACGTCACGAGCTTCGCCCCCCTCCGCCCCACCCTCGCCCAGATCTTCAAGGAGGTCATCCAGTGACCACGGCAACCGAGTCCCCGATCCAGCCCGCCGGTCGTCGTCGCTCCGGCCCGGCCTCCCCAAGCCTCGTGCAGAGCATCGGTCTCGTCGCCGAGCGCGAAGTCAAGATGCGTCTGCGGAGCAAGACGTTCCTCATCTCGACGGGCATCCTGCTCCTCGTGATCCTCGCCGGCATCGTCGTCGGTGGGTTCCTCGCGAAGAACACCGCCTCGGAGACCACGAAGGTCGCGGTCGTCGGGAACGCGGGTGCGGGACTCGTCGACGGCAAGACCTTCGACGTGACCGAGGCGGCCGACGTCGCCGCCGCTGAAGCCCTGGTGAAGTCGGGTGACGTCGAAGCGGCGATCGCACCGGCCACCGACGACAACCCCACCGGCGTCCAGGTCATCTTCGACTCCGAGGCCTCCAACACGCTCATCATGCAACTGAGCGCGCAGCCGCAGGTCACCATCCTCGATCCCGACGCCGACGCCTCCGCGGGCTTCCTGCTCTACATCGTGTCGCTCGGGTTCGGTCTCGTGTTCTTCGTCTCCGCCACCACCTTCGGGGCGTCGATCGCGCAGAGCGTCGTCGAGGAGAAGCAGACCCGCGTCGTCGAGATCCTCATGTCCGCCATCCCCGTGAAGGCGCTCCTCGCGGGCAAGGTGCTCGGCAACAGCATCCTGGCGTTCGGGCAGATCCTGGCGATCGCGGCGCTGTCGGTGATCGGGCTGACGGTGACGGGCCAGACGGAGCTGCTCGCCGGACTCGGGACCCCGGTCGTCTGGTTCGTGGTGTTCTTCGTGCTCGGCTTCATCCTGCTGGCCGCGCTGTTCGCCGCTGCCGGATCGCTGGTCTCGCGTCAAGAGGACATCGGTTCGACGACGACCCCGATTACGATGCTGATCATGATCCCGTACTTCGCCGTCATCTTCTTCAACGACAACCCGTTGGTGATGACGATCATGTCCTACGTGCCGTTCTCGGCAGCCGTGGGCATGCCCGTCCGTCTCTTCGTCGGCTCGGCGCAGTGGTGGGAGCCGATCCTGTCCCTGCTGATCCTCGCGATCACCGCGGCACTCGTCATCCTCGTCGGCTCGCGGATCTACGAGAACTCGCTGCTGAAAATGGGTGGCCGGGTCAAACTCTCGGAAGCGCTCAAGGCATGAGCGGGCTCGGCGGGATCGACGAGGTCTTCAACCCGGGTGCCTTCGAGGCCAAACAGTTCCTCGACGCCGAGCAGCGCCTCCCCGCGCCGGCCCCGCTCGCGGGCGATCCGGCGGGCGACATCTACGGCGACGAGCCCATCGTGCTCGACCTCGTGGACGAGGACGAAGAGGACCAGGACGCCCGGCTGACGCCCGAGCAGGCCGCCGCGCTGGCGGCCGAACAACCGGCTCAGCCCTCCGCCGAGGACGAGCAGCAGGCCGCAGTCGCCTCCTCGATCGCCGTGCACGCGCTCGCCTACGAGCACGCGCTCGCGCAGGAGACCCCGGACGCGGAACCGGAGCCCGGTGCGCACGCCGACGTCGACGCCGCGATCGACGCCGTGCCCGAGGAGGTCGTCACCTCCTCCGACGGCCCCCGTCACGCCGCCGACTGACCCCGTTTCCCGGTTCACAATTCAGGAGCGCCTCGGCGCGTCCCCGCCGACATGCACGGTGCGGGGGCGCCACGCCCGGGCGCTCCTGAATTGTGAACATGCCCGACGGCGACCCGAGCACGCAGGAAGTCGGCCCGCGATGCACGGAAGCTGCGTGTGGCATGCGCGAGGATGGATCAGTGACCGACTCTCTGCATGACACCAGCATCCGTGGCTTCGCCTCCGACAACTACTCCGGCGTCCACCCCGAGATCCTCGACGCCCTCGCGGCGGCCAACGGCGGCCACCAGATCGCCTACGGCGAGGACGACTACACCCGTCGGCTGCACGAGGTCTTCGCCGATCACTTCGGCCGCGACGTCGCCGTGTTCCCCGTCTTCAACGGCACCGGCGCGAACGTCGTCGGTCTGCAGTCCATGCTCCCGCGCTGGGGTGCCGTCATCTCGGCGTCGACCGCGCACATCAACTCCGACGAGGGCGGCGCGCCGGAGCGGGTCGGCGGCATCAAGCTCCTGACGGTCGACGCCCCCGACGGCAAGCTCACGCCCGACCTCATCGACCGCGAAGCGTGGGGCTGGGGCGACGAGCACCGTGCACAGCCGCTCGTCGTCTCGATCACGCAGACCACCGAGCTCGGCACCCTGTACACGCCCGAGGAGATCCGCGCGATCGCCGACCACGCGCACGGTCACGGCATGAAGCTGCACCTCGACGGCGCCCGCATCGCCAACGCCGCAGCAGCCCTCGGCGTCCCACTGCGCGCGTTCACCGCCGATGCCGGCGTCGACGTGCTGTCCTTCGGTGGGACGAAGAACGGACTCATGTTCGGCGAGGCCATCGTCGTGCTCGAACCGTCGGCGTCGGAGGGCCTCGTCTACCTGCGGAAGCTCAACATGCAGCTGGCGTCGAAGATGCGCTTCGGTGCGGCGCAGCTCATCGCCCTGCTCGAGCCGGCGGCCGACGGTGGCGACGGGCTCTGGCTCCGCTCCGCGACCCACGCCAATGCGATGGCCGCGCGCCTCCGCACCTCCCTCGAGGCCCTCATCGCCGCCGGCGAGGCACCGGGACTCGGCTTCAGCCAGCCGACCCAGGCCAACGCGGTGTTCGCGACCCTGCCAGCGGGCGTCCCCGACCGCTTGCGCGAACGCTTCCGCTTCTACGACTGGGACGCCGCGAAGGGCGAGGTCCGCTGGATGTGCTCGTTCGACACCACGGAGGACGACATCGACGCGTTCGTCGCCGCGATCCGCGAGGAACTCGCCCGCGCGTAGCGGCCGGTCACGATGACGGCAGGCCTCTGCGCGTCGACCCCCGATATGGCAAGGTTGGAGATCGGGCTTCCAACCGGATGAGAGAGACGGTCATGCACTATCAGTCGACGCGGGGCCACGATCTGCCCCAGCACTTCTCGGACATCCTCCTCGGCGGGCTCGCCCCGGACGGCGGCCTGTACCTCCCGGCGGAGTACCCGCAGCTGACCGCTGAGGAGCTCGAGTCGTGGCGCGAGCTGTCCTATGCCGACCTCGCGTTCGCCGTGCTGTCGAAGTTCGCCGACGACATCCCCGCAGCCGACCTCCAGGACATCACCCGTCGCACCTACACCGCCGAGGTCTACTCGAACGGCCGCGCAGGCGACGACGCGTCCCTCATCACCCCACTCCGCACCCTGGGTCACGAGGGCGACACGGAGCTGCAGCTCCTCGGCCTCTCGAACGGCCCGACGCTCGCCTTCAAGGACATGGCGATGCAGTTGCTCGGCAACCTCTTCGAGTACACGCTCGCGAAGAGTGGCGACGAGCTCAACATCCTCGGCGCGACGTCCGGCGACACCGGGAGCGCGGCCGAGCACGCCATGCGCGGCAAGACCGGCATCCGGGTCATCATGCTGAGCCCGCACGGCCGCATGAGTAGCTTCCAGCGCGCGCAGATGTTCAGCCTCCAGGACGACAACATCGTGAACCTCGCCGTCGAGGGGAACTTCGACGACTGCCAGGACATCGTGAAGGCCGTCTCGAAGGACGCTCCGTTCAAGGCACTCCACGCCGTCGGTACGGTCAACTCGATCAACTGGGCCCGCGTCGTCGCGCAGGTCGTGTACTACGTGCACGGCTGGCTGCTCGCGACCGACGGTCCGGGCCAGAAGGTGTCGTTCTCGGTGCCGTCCGGCAACTTCGGCAACGTCTGCGCCGGGCACATCGCCCGCTCCATGGGGCTCCCGATCGACCAGCTCGTCGTCGCGACGAACGAGAACGACGTCCTCGACGAGTTCTTCCGCACGGGCGTGTACCGCCCGCGCTCGGCGGCCGAGACGCACCACACCTCCAGCCCGAGCATGGACATCTCGAAGGCGTCGAACTTCGAGCGCTTCCTCTACGACCTCGTCGGTCAGGACGCGACCCGCCTCGGTGAGCTGTTCCGGTCCCTCGACGAGGAGGGCGGGTTCGACCTCTCCGGGACGCCCGAGTTCGAGCGGATCAGCGAGTTCGGCTTCGTCTCCGGTCGCAGCACGCACGCCGACCGCGTCGCCACCATCCGCGACGTGCACGAGCGCTACGGCGTCACGATCGACCCGCACACCGCCGACGGCGTCACGGTCGCCCGCCGCCACCTGCGCGAGGGCGTCCCGATGCTCGTCCTCGAGACCGCGCTGCCGGCGAAGTTCGCCGAGATCGTCCGCGAGGCGCTCGGCGAGGAACCGGAGCGACCGGAGGCGTTCGAGGGCATCGAGGGGCTCGAACAGCGCTTCGAGATCGTGCCGGCCGACGTCGACCGCATCAAGGCGATCATCGTGGAGCACACCGGCCGCTAAGAGGCCCGCCTGCTCGAGCCGCCCGTCTCCCGAGCCACTCCGTTCCCCGAGCCTGTCGAGGGGCGCCGTCACTCCCCGAGGCTCATCGGTTCGACCAGCACGCCGAGTCGCGTCCGCACCCACCACGCGCCCGTCTCGCGGCGTTCGCGGCCCGTTGTGAACCGGTAGCGCCAGACGGTCACGCGGATCCACCGCGGTGGGCCGTCGGGGAACGGGTTCTCGCGCAGCAGCGCGAGGGCCGCCCGGTCACCCTGCAGGAGTCGTTCGAGGTACCGCTCGAACCACGCCGTGTCGCGGACACCGAGGGCCAGGAACCAGAGCAGCCAGTCGAGTCGCAGATGGTACGGCGCGAACTGCGGCGGCCGACGCAACGGGTCACCGGGTTTCCCACGGAACCCGTACTCGCGCCAGCCGGTCTGGTCGCCCGGGTCGGCGGCGTCGGTCCCCTCGACGATCAGCTCGCGGCGCACCTTCGTCACCGTGCCGAACGCGCCGTAGGCGTTGACCAGGTGATAGCGGTTGAAGCTGGCGTTCATCAGCTGGCGACGGGAGAACAGGTTGGCCAGCGGGCGGATGCTCAGGAGGACGAGGCCCGCGGTCACGGCGAGGACGAGCAGCGTCCACCAGAGCGGCGACGAGCCTGAGCCGTCCGTCGCAGCACCGCCCGACGACGGCAGCCACGGCAGCGCGGCTCGGAGGCTGGTGTCGGAGACCGCGGCGAATGCGAGGACCACCGTGATCCAGTTGAGCCACGCGAAGTTGCCCGTCACGATGAGCCAGAGCTGACTCAGGATGATGAGACCGGCAGCGATCGAGGCGACCGGTTGTGGCGCGAACAGGAACCACGGCACCCCGAGCTGCACCACGTGGTTGCCGACGACCTCCACGCGGTGCGCCCACCGGGGCAGCCGGTGCGCATGCCAGCTGAACGGGCCGGGCATGGGCTGCGTCTCGTGGTGGAACTCCATCGCGGTCAGGTCGCGCCACTCGCGCCCGCCGCGGATCTTGATCATCCCGGCACCGAACTCGAGACGGAAGACGAGCCAGCAGAGGAACAGCAGCACCGGGACGGGCGGCGGCACCTCGCGGGACCCGAGGAAGGCGACGATGAACCCCGCCTCCAGCAGCAGCGTCTCCCAGCCGAAGGCGGTGAACGTCTGGCCGACGTTGACGATCGAGAGGTACCCCGCCCACAGCAGGAGGAAGGCGACCATCGGCACCCAGGGCGGCCCGAGCTGCGGCAGGCCGACGACGAGGGTGGCTGCGACCAGGGTGCCTCCCCAGGCGACGATCAGCAGCAGCCGATCGGAGTAGCGCCAGTGGAAGAGGCTCGGCGACTGCCGGAAACGGACTCGACGGAGGAACGCCGGGACGGGGAGCAGCCCGCGTTCACCGAGCAGCGCCGGGAACTGGTTCACCGTCGACACGAACGCGACGAGGAAGACGGCTGCGACACCGCGTTGCAGAACCTCCCGGGCGAGCAGGGCGTCGGTGGCGTCGAACCAGGTCCAGGTCATGCGCGTCCCCCTCACCGCTCGGCTCCGGCGGGAGGGCCCGAGGCTCCCGCGCCGACAGGATAGATCCGTCGCGCAGGCGACACCAGCCCTGAGCACCGGCTCATACGCCGACCTACGCTGACGGGCATGACCGACACCACTTCAGGACCAGACGACCAGACCACCGCCCGGCAGGAGCCGATCAGCCAGGGTGCGGGCGCTCCACTGCTCGGTGAGCCGATCGACGACGGCGGCGCCACCGTCCCGGATGGCACCGACGGACCGCTCGTCACCGACGCCCAGGACGCCCGACCGGACGGCCACGACGGATCGGACCTCGACGACACGGGCGACGAGGTCCCCATCGACCGGCCGACGGACGATCACGCGTTCGATCCGTTCGACGACACGCGGGTCGGCCCGGGCGACGAGGAACTGACGGACGACATCGACGACGCCGACGACGGCTCCGAGCTGCAGGACGACGGCACGGCGCCGGAGCTGGGCGAACAGCGCAGAGGATAGGCCTCGGACGGGCGGTGGCCAAGCCCCCGCGGGCGGCGCGCGCACCGGCCTACGCTGCCTGCATGACCGATCCCATGGATGCAGCAGCAGCAGATGCCCAGCGCGACGCCCTCGCGCACGGTGGACCCGGCGCCCAGGCGCACGTGCCCGGCGAGGACTCGACCGACAGCTCCGTCGGCGGGGTCGTCCCTGACGGCGACGCGTTCGACCGTTCGGGAGACGACGCGGCCCCCGGCGACGGCGGCCTGAGCAACGCCGGTGACGGCGTCGGTGGCGACGACGTGGTCGGCGACGCCGGCCTCGACGGAGCCGACGACACCGAGGACTCCGTCGAGGACCTGGACGACGCCGACGACCTCGCGGACCGCGCCCCGGTCGGCGACAGCTTCGGCGAAGGCCCGGAGTAGAACGGAGTCGCGCCAGGGCGGACGCCGCTCCGGTCCCTGAGCAGCGAGGAATCACACCCGGGCGCGCGCCGCTCCGGTCCCCGAGCCTGTCGAAGGGCGCTCAGGGGACGAGGATGAGCTTCCCGCTCGGGTGACCCGACTCGCTCTCGCGGTGCGCATCGGCGGCCTCGGCGAGAGGCCGGACGGTGCCGAGCTCGAAGCTGAAGCGACCCTGCTCGACGAGGGACGCGACCGCCGGGATCGCCTCCGCCCGCCAGGCCTGCTCCTGCGCCGTGAGCGGGAGCGGGTTGCCGCCGGACCACGCCTGGATCCCGAGGTCGGCCGCCTTCGCACCGACGACGATCGTGCCGATGTGCTGCCGGTCCTCGACCAGCTCGAACGAGGCCTGGAGCGCCTCGTCGGTGCCGACGGCGTCAAGCACCCGGTCGACGCCCTGCGGGGCGGCCTCGCGGACGCGCTCGACGAGCCCGGGACCGTAGGTGACGGGGATCGCCCCGAGCTCCCGCAGGCGCGCATGGTTCCCCTCGCTCGCGGTGGCGACGACGGTCGCTCCCCACGCCACGGCGAACTGCACTGCCGCGTGCCCCACCGAGCCCGATCCGCCGTGGATCAGGAGGGTCGTCCCCTCGGTCACGCCGAGCGACCGGAGCGCCTGGTAGGCCGTGCTCACGGGGATGCCGATCGCCGCCGCCTCCTCGAAGGAGATGGCCGCCGGTTTGCGGATGATCTGGTCGGGCGTGACGACGACATGGGTCGCGTACGTCCCGGAGGCGTTGACGACGACGACCTCGTCGCCGATCGACCAGCCCTCGACCCCGTCGCCGACCTCGACGACGACGCCGGCGCCGTCGCTCCCGACGCGTCGGGTGCCGTGCAGCTCGCCGCCGCGGACACCGCTGCGGAGCTTCCAGTCGATCGGGTTCACGCCCGCGGCGCGCACCTCGACGACGAGTTCGCCGTGGCCCGCCTGAGGCGTCGGCACCTCGACGAGCTCGAGGACGTCGGCCGGGCCGAGCTCCTGGTACTGGATGACGGTCGCCATGTCGTTCCCTTCTCGAGACGCGCCGTGCGCGCTCCTGATCGACGTCCGCCGCGCATCGCGACGGCCCTTCGAGGCTACTCCCGACGCTCCTCCACAGCCCCTCGGAACCTCCGGACCATGACGCCGCATGACCCGCGGATGGCACCGGCCCCGGCCTCCCGCGTAGCGTTGCAGCATGCCTCCCACTGATGGATCGACGTCCGCAGCGCCCGCCGCCACCATCGCGAACCTCCTCGCCGAGACCCGCAGCTACGCCCCACCGGCCGACCTCGCCCAGACGGCGAACGTCGGCCCGGAGGAATGGGCTCGCGCGGCCGCCGACCCCGTGGCGTTCTGGGAGGAGCAGGCCCGACGCCTCGACTGGGTCACCCCGTGGGAGACGGCTCACACCTGGGACCCGGCCCGGCCGGTCGAGGGGTCCGACCCGTCGGACCCCGAGCCCGAACTCACCGTCCCCGCCGCCACCTGGTTCGCCGGGGGAACGCTCAACGTGGCGGTCAACTGCGTCGACCGGCACGTCGACGCCGGACGAGGCGACAAAGTGGCCCTCCACTTCGAGGGAGAGCCGGGCGACCGCCGCTCCATCACCTACGCCGAGTTGCAGCGCGAGGTCGCGAAGGCGGCCAACGCGCTGACAGCACTCGGCATCGGCCAGGGAGACCGCGTCGTCATCTACCTGCCGGTCATCCCCGAGACGGTCATCGCCACCCTCGCCGTCGCCCGCATCGGCGCCATCCACTCCCTCGTGTTCGGTGGGTTCTCGGCTGAGGCGCTGCGCTTCCGCGTGGAGGACACCGAGGCCAAGCTGCTCATCACCACCGACGGCCAGTACCGCCGGGGTACGGCCGTGCCGGTCAAGCAGAACGCCGACGCCGCGGTCGACGGCGTGCCGTCCGTCGAGCACGTGCTCGTCGTCGCACGCACGGGCGACGAGACGCCGAACGTGCCGTGGACCCCCGGTCGCGACGTCTGGTGGCACGACACCATGGGTGTCGCCGCCGACACCCACGAGGCCGAGGCGTTCGACGCGGAGAACCCGCTCTTCATCATCTACACGAGCGGCACCACCGGGAAGCCCAAGGGACTCGTCCACACGTCAGGTGGATACCTCACGCAGGCGTCCTGGACCCACTGGGCGATCTTCGACGCCAAGGACGACGACGTCCACTGGTGCACCGCCGACCTCGCCTGGGTCACCGCGCACACCTATGAGATCTACGGTCCGCTCTCGAACGGGCTCACCCAGGTGATCTATGAGGGCACGCCGAACACCCCGCACCAGGCACGGCACTTCGAGATCATCGAGCGTTACGGCGTGACGACGTACTACACGGCGCCCACGCTCATCCGGACCCTCATGACGTGGTTCCCCGAGGGGCCGCCCGCCGAGTACGACCTCTCGACCCTCCGGCTCCTCGGTACCGTCGGCGAGGCGATCAACCCCGAGGCCTGGATGTGGTTCCGCGAGCGCATCGGGCGCGGCGAGACCCCGGTCGTCGACACCTGGTGGCAGTCGGAGACGGGGTCGGCCGTCATCGCGCCGCTCCCCGGTGCGACCACGATCAAGCCGGGTTCCGGCAGTCGCGCACTCCCCGGCCTGGAGGCGCTGGTCGTCGACGAGGACGGCGAGACGGTGCCGTACGGATCCGGCGGGTATCTGGTCGTCAGCCGCTTCGGGCCGTCGCTCGCGCGCACGGTCTGGGGCAACCCGGAGCGCTACCGCGACTCGTACTGGGCGAAGTACTGGAAGCAGGGCTACTTCTTCTCCGGCGACGGCGCCAAGTGGGACGAAGACGGCGACATCTGGGTCCTCGGGCGCGTCGACGACGTCATCAACGTCTCGGGCCACCGCCTGTCGACCATCGAGATCGAGTCGGCCCTCGTGTCGCATCCCCACGTGGGCGAAGCCGGCGTGGTCGGCGTGCACGACCCGATCACGGGGAGCGCGATCGCCGCGTTCGTCATCCCGTCCTCGCGATCCCACGGTCCGGAGGCCGACGGCGAGGCGTACTGGTTGGAGCGCTCCGCGGCACTCCGCGAGGCACTGCGCTCCCACGTGGCGAACGAGATCGGCCCGATCGCGAAGCCCCGCGACGTCTTCGTGGTCCCGGACCTCCCGAAGACCCGCTCGGGGAAGATCATGCGGCGTCTGCTCGGCGACATCGTCGACCAGCGGCCCCTCGGCGACACGACGTCGCTGCAGGACGAAGCGGCCCCGCACCGGATCGCCGAGATCGTCACTGCTGCACGGACCCTTCAAGCCCGGGAATAGCGCCCCGATCGATGCAGTTGCATCCATCGTCAACGGCGACGCAACCTCTGTCCACTTCCCTTGTTTCGCTTGGAGACCGCATGTCCATCGTCACCCGTACCGCCCAGACCGACGCCCCCATCCTCGACGTCCTCGCCGACCGCTGGAGCCCCCGCGCCTTCGTGAGCGAGCCCGTCGCCGCAGCGAAGATGGCTTCGGCCCTGGAAGCCGCGCGTTGGTCGCCGAGCGCCAACAACGTGCAGCCCTGGCGGTTCATCGTCGGCACCAAGGGCACCGCCACGTTCGACACGATCGCTGAGCAGCTGGTGGCCTTCAACCGCGGTTGGGCCGCTCAGGCCGGCGCGCTCATCGTCGCCGTCGCCGAGACGCTCGACGACGAGGGCAACGAGCGCCCCTGGGCCATCTACGACCTCGGCCAGGCGATGGCGCACCTGAGCATCCAGGCCCACAGCGACGGTCTCTTCGCGCACCAGATGGCCGGCTTCTCCGCCGACGGCATCCGCGAGGCGTTCTCGCTGCCGGACGGCCTCGTGCCGTTCACCGTCACCGCGCTCGGCGAGCTCGGCGAACCCGAGCTCCTGCCCGAGGGCATGCTCCGCGACCGCGAGACCGCTCCGCGTGAGCGTCGTCCCCTCGCCGACCTCGTGATCGTCCAGGAGTAGTCCGCTCGGTTCCTGCACCACCACGCTGCGCAGTCCGGTCCGCCGGGCTGCGCAGTCGTCGTTCGCGGGGCTCATTGTCGTCGTAACCGGTCCCTGAGCACCATCCCCGGTCCCTGCCCTTCGACAGGCTCAGGAACCGCGTGTCGACAGGCGTATCCGTCGCGCCGCTACAGCCCCGCGACGAGGTTGATGACGGTCGCGAGGATCACGGAGCCGAAGAGGTAGGACAGCAGGGTGTGCTTGAGCACGGTGCGACGCAGCTCGCTGGACCGCAGCGTCGTGTCGGAGACCTGGTAGGTCATGCCGAGGTCGAACGAGAGGTAGGCGAAGTCGCTGTACTGCGGCGCCTCCTCCTGGTTGAAGTCGATACCGCCCTCCGGCGCCGCGAAGTACATGCGCGCGTACCGCAAGGTGTAGATCGTGTGGATGAGCGCCCAGGAGAGCGCCACGCTCACGACCGCGAACCCGGCGAGCACGCCCTGCTCGACCCCGGAGGACGCCCTCGCCTGCAGGATGACGACACTCAGGGCCACGAGGCTCCCGACACTCGCGAGCACGATGAGCACCTCACTCGTCGTCCGCCCGGGCTCCTCCGAGGTCGCGTGTTCGCGCGTCCGCTCCGGGCCCATCCGCCAGATGCGGATCCAGAGGGAACCGACGAAGACCACACACGTGGTCCCCCAACCGGCGAGGATCGCTCCGGCCCAGAACCAGTTCAGGCCGACGATCACGCCCACGGCGACACCGACGAGGGCGGAGACGGTCAACCGGAGCTTCGCGCCGTGCCGCACCATGATCGTTCCGGACGTCGATGAGCTCACGAGCTGATCGTGGCACCGTCCGTGGAGCGCATGACGCAGGCTCGCGGCCGACGCCGCACCTCACACCGCTTCGACGAACAACTCCTCCAACTCGGCGAAGACGCCGACGGCGAGGCGCTCGAACTGCTCGGCGCTCAGCCGGATCGTCTCGCCCGGGACGAGGCCGGTGAACGACGTCCCCTCGGCGTACTGCAACACGGTCCCCACCGTGAACACCCGGTCGTGGTCGAGGATCGACGCGACGATGAGTTCGAGCTCGTTGAGCGCCCCGGGACCCTTCCCGAGCACCGAGCGCACCCGGTGGACGAACGGCCGATCGAGCACCAGGGTGAGGCCGGTGAAGAACTCGGGGTCGACCACGGCCAGCGCTGCGGGGTCCGCTCCGGCCTCGGCCAGCGTCTCCCGTCCGGCGACGAGCGCGGCGATCATCGTCTTCGCCTGGTCGACCTCTCGCTGTTCGAAGGTCTTGCGTCCCAGCATGGGTGTCTCCTCGGCGTCGCGGATCGGGTGCGCTTCACGCTACTCCCCGGCACGCCCGGATCACAGCAGGCCTCGCGCGTCCGTTGGTCAGGCCTGCTTCCGCTCGCGACGCGGGACGTGGAGCGACACGACGCAGGCGTCGCGGTTGATGCGACGGACCCGCGCCCGCCAGATGAGTGCGAACGCGACGACGAGCACGACCATGGCCGGCACCACGAGCGCCTTGAGCACCGGCATGCTCGGGAACAGCAGACCCCAGAGCACGGTGTTGCCGTCCCAGAGGCCGTGCATGACCGCGACGAGCAGGTAGGTCAGGAGCACGCCCACGGTGATCCGGAACCGGCCGTTGCGCGTGGCCGCGAACAGCGCCGCAGCGAACAGCGCCGTCCACAGCGGGTGTCCGACCGGGTCGAAGATCGTCCGGGCGAACGCGGCCCCGGCCGCTTGGAACGCCGGGTGCGAGAGGATCGTCTCGAGTGGTGGCGAACCGGCGGTGAGCTTCTGGGAGGCTTCGACCCCGTCCGCCCACCCTTTCCCGATGTACCAGAGGTTCTCGAGGACGGCGAAGCCGATCCCGACAGCGCCGCCGACGAAGAGCCCGCCCCGGGCGGTCTTCACCGGCAGCCGCCACGCCACGATCACGACGGCGATGATCTTCGCCAGCTCCTCGGCGACCCCGGCGAAGAACAGCCCGATGTCGTGCGGGTTCTCACCGGCATCGGTCGCGGCGACGCCGATGAGGGAGTCGAAGGTGCTGCCGAGCGTGATGGCGATGAAGCCTCCGACCAGGACCGCCCAGAGGAGCGTCGCCGTCGTGACGCCGTCGCCCGACTGGAGACGTCGGGCCATGATGAGCAGCAGGGTGGACGCGGCCAGCCCCGAGCCGAGCAGGATCCACGCGGGGATCACCGCCGGGTTGCCGAGGAGGACGTGCGGCACCAGTAGTAGGAACAGCCAGAGCGCCAGGCCGCCGAAGAAGAACCAGGCAGGGGCGTGTGCGTGACGCCAGAGGGGCACTGTGGCGTCGCTGGTCTCAGGCGTCGTGCTCGGGGCTGCGTGTGACATCGGGTCCTCTCAGGGCGCGCCGACCGGGCCCACCGCGAGGATCACGCTAGTGCGCGGCATCCGTCGCGCACCAGGGGTTTCCTCCCCCACTCGGGGGCCACTGTCAGCGCGGTGCTGTCGCGCGAGCGCGGGGCATACGCGTGAGCGCGCCCCTCCGGAGGGGCGCGCTCACATCGGTGGGTCGCGCTCGGGTCAGCGCACCGCGCTGGCCGCACGCAGCCGGCTAGGCCGGAACCACCGCGCGCTCGACCGTGAGGCCGTCGCCGTCGCTCGCGAGCCCGACGTGGACGGTGTCGCCGTCGCGGATCGACCCGTCGAGGATCGCCCGCGCGAGGCGGTCGTCGATCTCCCGCTGCATGAGTCGACGCAGCGGACGCGCGCCGTACATGGGGTCGTATCCGCGCTCCGCGAGCCACGCGCGGGCGTCGGGCGTGACGGCGAGGTGGAGCCGACGCTCACCCAGTCGACGCTGCAGACGGTCGATGTACAGCTCGACGATCTGGCCGAGCTCCGCCTCGCTGAGCGGCTGGAACACGACGATGTCGTCGAGACGGTTGATGAACTCCGGCTTGAACGCCTGGCGCACGAGCTGCTGCACCGCCTCCTCCTTCTGCTCGAGGGAGAGCGAGGCATCCATCAGGTACTGCGAGCCGAGGTTGGAGGTCAGCACGAGGATGACGTTCCGGAAGTCGACGGTGCGCCCCTGGCCGTCGGTCAGCCGACCGTCGTCGAGCACCTGCAGGAGGATGTCGAACACCTCGGGGTGCGCCTTCTCGACCTCGTCGAGCAGTACGACGGAGTACGGGCGTCGACGAACGGCCTCGGTGAGCTGCCCGCCCTGCTCGTAGCCGACGTACCCCGGAGGTGCACCGACGAGCCGGGAGACCGAGTGCTTCTCGCCGTACTCGGACATGTCGATGCGGACCATGGCCTTCTCATCGTCGAAGAGGAACTCGGCGAGCGCCTTCGCCAGCTCGGTCTTGCCGACGCCGGTGGGGCCGAGGAACATGAACGAACCGGTCGGGCGGTCGGGGTCGGAGATGCCGGCCCGGGTGCGCCGGACGGCGTCGGACACGGCGGCGACCGCACGGTGCTGCCCGATGAGTCGGCGGGACAGCTCCTGCTCGAGGTGCAGCAGTTTCTCCGTCTCGCCCTGCAACAGGCGACCGACGGGGATGCCGGTCCACGCGGCGATGACAGCGGCGATGTCCTCGGCGGTCACCTGGTCGTTGACCATCCGGGGCTCGCCGTCGGTGTCCTGCTCGGCCGACTCCGCGAGCGCGAGTTCGCGTTCGAGCTGCGGGATGTCGGCGTAGAGGAGCTTGGACGCCTGTTCGAGCTTGCCCTCGCGCTGGGCGCGTTCGGCCTTGCTCCGGGCGGCGTCGAGCTGCTTCTTGAGGTCGCCGACCCGGTTGAGGCTCGCACGCTCGCGCTCCCAGCGCGCCTGCAGCTCGCCGAGCGCGGCCTGGCGGGTCGCGAGGTCCTCCCGGAGGCGGGCGAGGCGCTCCTTGGAGGCGTCGTCCTTCTCCTTCTTCAGGGCGAGCTCCTCGAGCTTCAGGCGGTCGACGCTGCGTCGCAGTTCGTCGATCTCGACGGGTGCCGAGTCGATCTCCATGCGCAGTCGGCTGGCAGCCTCGTCGATGAGGTCGATCGCCTTGTCGGGCAGCTGCCGCGACGTGATGTAGCGGTTGGACAGGGCTGCTGCGGCGACGAGCGCGTTGTCGGCGATGGCCACCTTGTGGTGCGCCTCGTACCGCTCCTTGAGGCCACGGAGGATGGCGACCGTGTCCTCGACGCTCGGCTCACCCACGAACACCTGCTGGAAGCGACGCTCCATGGCGGCGTCCTTCTCGATGAACTCGCGGTACTCGTCGAGCGTGGTCGCGCCGATGAGCCGGAGCTCACCGCGGGCGAGCATGGGCTTCAGCATGTTGGCCGCGGCGACGGACCCCTCGCCGCCACCGGCGCCCATGAGGACGTGGAGCTCGTCGATGAAGGTGATGATCTGTCCGTCGGACTCGTCGATCTCCTTGAGCACCGCCTTGAGGCGCTCCTCGAACTGCCCGCGGTACATGGCACCCGCCACGAGCGCGGAGAGGTCGAGGGAGATGAGCTGCTTGCCCTTGAGGCTCTCGGCGACGTCGCCCGCGACGATGCGCTGGGCGAGGCCTTCGACGACGGCGGTCTTGCCGACGCCGGGCTCGCCGATGAGGACGGGGTTGTTCTTGGTGCGCCGCGTGAGCACCTGGCTCACGCGGCGGATCTCGGCGTCGCGGCCGATGACCGGATCGAGCTTGCCGGAGGCGGCGATCTCGGTCAGGTTGACGCCGTACTGCTCGAGCGCGCTGCGCTGATCCTCTTGCTGAGGCGTCTGGCCTGCTGGCATGGGTACGGTCTCCTGTTCAAAACTTGAGTTGATGTGACTCAAGTTTACCACCGCCACTCTCTGCCGACAAGATGCGATCGGCAGGTGATCTCCAGCACATCGAAGGGTAGGCTTACCTATCGATGCCTCGCCTCAGTGAACAGACCCCCGACTCGATCTTCATCCTCCTCGCAGCCGTCGTCCGGCGCATCGAGCAGGTGAGCCCGAGCTATCGGCGGTTCACGTTCACGGGCCCCGAGGTCCAGCACATCGCGGACAACCGTCACGACCAGCGCATCAAGCTGCTCTTCCCGCTGCCCGAGACCGGTTTCGACGAGCTGCCGATGCACGACGACTGGTACCAGGCCTGGCGACTGCTGCCCAACGACAAACGCCACCCGATGCGCACGTACACGATCCGCGAGGTCCGGCCCGAGCTCGCCGAGTTCGACGTCGACATCGCGCTGCACGGCCGCGTCGGCCCCGCGTCCACCTGGGCGATGGACGCGAAGGTCGGCGACGAGCTCGTCGTCAACGTCCCGAACGCCCGGTCGGCCGTCCCGGCCGGCGGCATCGACTGGCACGCGCCGGCCACCGTCGACCAGGTGCTCCTCGCCGGCGACGAGACGGCCCTGCCCGGGATCGCCGGGATCCTCGAGCGCCTGCCGAGCACCGCGCGCGGGATCGCGGTCGTCGAGCTGCCGCACGAGGACGACATCGCCGCGCTGTCCACGAAGCCCGACGGGGTCGAGGTCGTCGTCCTCCCCCGCGGCGACCAGCCCGTGGGCACCCTGCTCATCCCCGAGGTCGAGCGCATCGCGAGCCGCCTCGCGCCGAGCGTCGACACCGCCACGATCGCCACGCAGCCGGCACTCGAGGACGTCGACGTCGACACCGAGCTGCTCTGGGAAGCGCCGGTCAACGCGACCGGAGGCCCCGTCCTCGAGAGCGCACCGCTCTACGCGTGGCTCGCCGGAGAGGCGTCGGCCATCAAGACGCTCCGCCGACACCTCGTCTCCGGGTGCGGCGTCGACCGCAAGTCGGTCGCGTTCATGGGCTACTGGCGACACGGCAAGGCCGAAGACAACCGATGAGCCGGTGAGCGCCGACCTCGACAGCCTGCGGCTCCCGACCGCGGCCGCCCGCGCACGAGAGGCGTCGACCGGTATCGCCCGATCGACCGCGTCGCGCTGGCTCCTGCTCGTCGCCGCGCTCGTCGTGCTCGCCGCCATCGCCGCGGGCAGCCTCTTCATCGGCTCGGGGACGATCAGTGCCGCCGAGGTCTGGCGGGCACTGTCACAGGGCGGCGACGACACCAACGCGATCCTCGTCACCGGGTTCCGGGTGCCGCGCATGCTCCTGGCCATCGGCGTCGGTGCGGCGCTCGGCCTCGCCGGAGCGATGATGCAGGCCGTCACGCGGAACCCGCTCGCCGACCCCGGCATCCTCGGCGTCAACGCCGGGGCGTACATCGCGGTCGTGCTCGCCGTCGCCATCGCCGGCACCGCCGACCTGAGCTCCTACGTGTGGTGGTCCTTCGCCGGCGCGGGCCTGGCCTCCGTCATCGTGTACGTGATCGGCTCCCGGGGCCGCGCCGGGGCGACCCCGGTGCGTCTCGTCCTCGCCGGTGTCGCGCTCTCCGCAGCGCTCCAGGGGGTGACCTTCGCCATCACGATCCGCAACCCCGACATCTTCGACAAGATCCGCTTCTGGCAGGCCGGCTCGCTGCAGAACCGCCAGATGGACGTGTTCCTCGGGGTGCTGCCGTTCCTCATCGTCGGGGTCGTCCTCGCCCTCGTCGTCTCCCGGTCACTCAACGCCGTCGCCCTCGGAGACGACCTCGCGACCTCACTCGGCACGAAGGTGCTCCGGACGCGGGTGCTCTCGGTCGTCGCGATCACCCTGTTGTGCGGCTCGGCCACCGCGGCGGCCGGACCGATCGCCTTCCTCGGACTCATGTCGCCCTACCTCGCCCGGGCCGTCGTCGGACCGGACCAGCGCTGGGTACTGCCGTTCACGATGGTGTTCGCGCCGATCATCTTCCTGCTGTCCGACCTCGTCGGGCGGGTCGCCGTCCCCGGCGAGATGCCGGTCGGGATCGTCACGGCGTTCGTGGGTGCCCCGCTCCTCATCGTGCTCATCCGCCGTTCGAAGGCGCAGGGGCTGTGACCGCGGTCGCCGAGCCGGGCCGGCGCACCGTGCGGATCGGTCGGGTCAGCTGGGTGGTCCACCGGCGTGAGCTGATCGTCGTCGGCGCCCTCGTCGCCGTCGTCGTGGGGGTCGGCGCCTTCGCGCTCACCCAGGGCGAGTACCGCATCCCGCTCGACAAACTGCTCGCCGCGTTCACCGGCACGGGTTCGGAGAGCGTCGTCCGCATCGTGTTGGAGTGGCGCCTGCCGCGGGTCGTGATCGCCGTCGTCGGCGGGATCGCTCTCGGGCTCTCCGGCGCGATCTTCCAATCGATCACCCGGAACCCACTCGGCAGCCCCGACATCATCGGGTTCAACTCCGGCGCGTTCACCGGCGCGCTCATCGTCACCCTCGTCGTCGGCGGGAACTATGCGGCGATGGTCTCCGGGGCGTTGATCGGCGGGCTCGCGACGGCCCTCGTCGTCTACCTCCTCGCGTGGTCCCGGGGCGTCCAGGGGTTCCGGCTCATCGTGATCGGCATCGCGGTCAGCGCCGTCCTCAACGCGTTCAACGACTACCTGCAGCTGCGGGCGGACCTCAATGCCGCCATAGCCGCTGCCAGCTGGGGCATGGGTTCGCTCGCCGACCTCGGGTGGCAGGACGTCGTGCCCGTGACGATCGCGGTCGCGGTCCTCGTCCCCCTCCTCGCGCTCATGTCCCGCCGACTCGGCATGCTGGAGTTCGGCGACGACATCGCGAGCGCCCTCGGCATCCCGGTCGAACGCACGCGGCTGCTGCTGCTCGTGATCGGCGTCGCCCTCACCGCGACCGTCACCGCGGTCGCCGGCCCGATCGTCTTCGTCGCCCTCGCCGCACCCCAACTCGCCCGGCGGCTGACGAGGTCCGCCGGCATCACCCTCGTCCCCTCGGCCGCCATGGGTGCGGCGTTGCTCCTCGTGAGCGACGTCGTGGCCCAGCGGATCATCGCCCCGGCCGCCCTGCCGGTCGGTGCGGTGACCGTGACCCTCGGCGGCATCTACCTCATCGCCCTGCTCATCACGCAGGCGGGAAAGCGCTGACATGAAGACCGACACCCCCACCACGAGACTCGCCGGAACCGGCCTCCGCGTCGGCTACGACCAGCGGACGATCATCCACGAGCTGGACATCGCGATCCCCGACGACTCGTTCACGGTCATCGTCGGCCCGAACGCCTGCGGCAAGTCGACGCTCCTGCGTGCCCTCGCCCGGCTGCTGAAGCCGACGCAGGGACAGGTCGTGCTCGACGGTCAGGAGATCACGCGCTACCCGTCGAAGGAGGTCGCGAAGCGCATCGGGCTGCTGCCGCAGACGTCGATCGCGCCCGACGGCATCTCGGTGATCGACCTCGTGTCGCGTGGCCGATACCCGCACCAGTCGATCCTCCGACGCTGGTCGGCGGCCGATGAGGCGGCGGTGCTCGCGGCGATGGAGGCGACGAACGTCACGGAGCTGTCCGGTCGCCTCGTCGACGAACTGTCCGGCGGCCAGCGCCAACGGGTGTGGGTGGCGATGGCCCTCGCTCAGGAGACGCCGTTGCTGCTGCTCGACGAGCCGACGACCTTCCTCGACATCACGCATCAGGTGGAGCTGCTCGACCTCTTCACCCGGCTCAACCAGGAGGGTGGCCGCACCCTCGTCGCGGTCCTGCACGACCTCAACCAGGCGGCGCGGTACGCGACGCACCTGATCGCGATGCGCGACGGTCACGTGGTCGCGCAGGGTGCGCCGGCGGACATCGTGACGGCCGAGCTCGTCGAGGAGGTCTTCGGGCTCCGCTGCCGGATCATCGACGACCCCGAGTCGCACACGCCGCTCGTCATCCCGCTGATGGGCGCGCACTGACCCGTGTTTCTGGCCGGCGTCAGCGCGGTGCGCTGGCGTGAGCACGGGTTTGCAGGCGTGGGCGCGCCCCGCTGACGTGAGCGCGGGCCTACGGAGGGGTGCGCTCACGCCGGTGGGGCGCGCTCACGAGGTGGATGCGTCGCGATGTCAGCAGCCGATGGCTGGTTTGCCGGGGCGGCAGGGTTTGTCGACGCCGACGGTCGAGTTCCGCACGATCTGGACCGTGTGGGGTTCTTCGGTCGGGATCGACAGGGTTCCGACGACGGGAAGCCACCCGCTGTCGCCGATGCGGTACTCGGCGGCGTACTCGACCTCGACGGTGATGGTCTTCGTCCCGACCGTCGTGTAGCGGTGGCTGGTCGGGGTCTTGGAGAACTCGGCCAGTCCGAGGGCGGCCCAGCTGGATCCACCGGTCCGGACGGTCGCACTCTCGCCGTCGCCGTAGTCGAAGGTGAATCCGACGGGGATGAAGTTCACCTCTGCGACCTGGCCGAGGAGCGTGCCGGTGCGGGTGTGGCCGGAGGCGCCGGCGATGACGTTGGTGTGGAGCCCGCGGACACCCCAGGCGGCGGGTTCGGTGGTGACGGTGGGTGCGGCGGGGGCGAAGCTGGCGACGTCGCGGATCGTGACGGGGGCCGCCGGTGCTGCTTCGAGGTCGGTGCCGAGGTCGCCGGGGGTGAAGGTGTAACACTCGTCTGGCCGCATGAGGCTGCAGACCGTCCGCTCTCCGTTGGGCCCGTCGGTCACGCCGGGTGGCAGCTCGGCTGAGCCGCCTCCTTCGTCGTCGCCTCCGCCCGTTCCGCCGCCGGAACCACCGCCAGTGCCCGGGCGTTCGACGCTGCCACCGATGTCGACCGAACCGTTACCGATGCAAGCGCCGATGGAGTGATCCAAGTCCGAGCACTGCGCAGCTACCGCCGCAGTCCCAGGGCCGAGTGCGAGGATGAGACCAAGGACCAGCGCCCAGGCGGTAGGCACCGTCGGACGGTGAGATTCGTTCAGTCGCATTGGTCCTTCTCCTTCTCCTTGGAATTCACGAAGAGCGATCGATCTGCTTCTCGGTACGCGATGTCGACTGACCAGAGCGACTGGGTCGCACGATCGGCTGAAACAACAGACGCCCCGGCGCTATCGAGTACCTGGACACTCGAGATATCGACACAGACGTCTGCACGAGCGACGATCTGGAGGGAGTCCGGGTGGGGCAGCCAGAGGTCGAGGACGACCGATTGGATCGACGGCGTACCGGTGACGGCGTACCCCAGCTCTGCCGATCGGCGATACCCGTCGATCTCCACCTGAGCGACGTCGTCTGATGCCAGCGTCGAGATCCGTTCCGGGTTCGCTCCGCCTTCGGCAAGGATCTGGAACGAGAGCTCCTGGAAACGCTGATACGTATCGGTCACGGCCGCCAGCGCCTGTTCCTCGTTCTCGAAGACCGGCGGCGAGCGCTTCGGAGGCGGCGCGGGTTCAGGTCCCGTGCACGCGGTGAGGGCGAGCAGTCCCGCCGTGAAGACGATCGTAGAGACAGAGCGAAAGCGCGAGGTCCGTGGCATCCCTCGACGCTAAGCGCGCCCAGACTCCCGCCCGGGGTTATCCACAGAGCAGATATGCCTACACCGACATATGCCGCGCAAGTGGTCCGTGTGCCAGCGCGATGCGCTGAAGCGAGCGCACCTCAGGGGACGTGAGCGCGGGCCTCCGGAGGGGTGCGCTCACGTCAGAGACCCGCGCTCACGTCAGCGCACCGCGCTGGCCGAAGCACAAGCGTTACCGGGACGTGACTTGGGAAGCTTAGGCTTACCTCATACCCCACGTCTTCAACGGAAAGCAGAACATGCGCCGCATGACCCGCACCCTCACCGCCGTCGCCGCCCTCGCGGTCGCAGGCCTCGCCCTCGCCGGCTGCACCGCCGGGTCCTCCACCGACGACGCCTCCACCGGCACGCTCGGCACCGTCGACACGATGTTCGGCGAGGTGACCGTCCCGGAGCCCGCCGGCGACCTCACCGTCGTCGCCCTCGGCTGGTCCGACGCGGAGATGGCGCTCTCCCTCGGCGTCGTGCCCGTCGGTGTCTACGACTGGCAGTCCTTCGGCGCCGACAACAAGGCCGTCGGCCCATGGGCCACCGACCTGTTCGGCGATGTCACCCCCGAGATCATCGAGGACAGCGGCGACACGGTCAACTACGAGCAGATCCAGGCGCTCGAACCCGACCTCATCCTCAACACCCGGTCCGCCGGCGACGAGAAGCAGTACGAGCGGCTCTCGGAGATCGCCCCGACCGTCTTCGCACCCAAGGGGACCGCCGCGTTCGCGACCCCGTGGGACGTCCAGCTCGAGCAGGTCGCCGCCGCGCTCGGCAAGACCCAGGAGGGCGACGCACTCGTCTCCGCCACGAAGCAGTCGATCAACGAGGCCGCCGACCTCCACCAGGAGTTCGCCGGGCTCACCACCGTCGCCGCGACGAAGTTCGGCGACGCCTACGGCGCTTACCTCGAGGGCGACGGTCGCTTCGACATCCTCGCCGACCTCGGCTTCCAGCAGAACCCGGCCGTCCTCGACCTCGAGGCCTCCGGTTTCTACGCGGCGGTCTCCGCTGAGCAGGTGTCCGCGTTCGACGCCGACGTCGCCGTCCTCCTCCCGATCGGGTTCAGCGCAGCGGACACCACCGCCGACCCGCTGCTCGCGAGCCTCCGCGTGGTGCAGGACGGTCGCGCGATCGTCCTCGACCCCGCCGACGAGCTCACGCAGGCCTACAGCGCGGCGTCCGTGCTGAGCATCCCCGTCGTCCTCGAGCAGCTCGTCCCGAAGCTCGCCGAGGCCGCCGCCAAGGTCGCGAAGTAGGGTCCAGCCCACCAGCACCACAGCAGGAGATCCGCGCGAGAGCCGGACGGAATCGCGTCTTCCGTCCGGCTCTCGCGCTGTTCTCCGGCTCTCACGCTGAGCGCCCCGACGCTCAGGCCGGCCGGGACAGCTTCCGCAACCGCGCGAACCCCAACGCCGCGACGATCACGAGCACCCCGACGAGCAGGACGACGGCCGCACCCGGCGCCACCGGCGCCAGCGCGGTCAACCCACCACCGACGAGGAGCGCCAGCAGGATGGCGTCCGACTGCCAGAGCAGGACGTTCAGCGAGGATGCGTCGCCGAACGGTGTCGGGACGGGCATGAGCAGCAGGATCGGCAGTGGTCCCTTCGCGGCGTCGAACGTCCGGAGCACGACGATCCACACCGCGAGCAGCAGCCACCACCCGAGCGGCTGGAGGAGGGTCATCCCGCCCGGTGCCGCGGAGGCGAGCACCCCGAGCAGGGCACCGATCCCTCCGATCACGACCGCGGCCAGCAGCGGGGCGACGGCTCCGGCGAGCACGAGCGAGCGGGGGCTCCGACCGTAGAGCGTGGGCGTCCCCGCGCTCTCGACCCCGTGTCGCACCGCGTCGCACCAGACACCCACCGCGAGGTAGGCGAGGAACGCCGCGGGGACGGCGAGCATCCACCGCACACCGTCCGGGAGCCCGAAGGAGAGACCGACCGCAGCACCGGACGCCGCCAGGACGAGGGAACCGATGGCGACGCGCCCGGGTGTCCGCCGAGCTCCCACGATCGACCGCCGGAGGACGACGAGCCAGAACGGCCCGGTCATCCGCAGCGGGACACGGCGACCGCTCGTCGGGGAGGCTCGCAGCCCGCCGACGGCACCCGAGGCGTCACCGCTCTGCAGCATCATCCCGACCCGCTGCCAGCGCAGCGCCTGGTCGAGGAGGGGTCCGCTCCGCAGTCCGTCCAGCGCCCTCGGGACGAGCAGGAGGGAGACAGCACCGAGCACGACGAGCGCGACAGCCGGCCACCACGACACCGGCACCCCCACCGACGCGAACCAGCCACCTCCACCACCCCAGGTGAAGAGCCGCGCCCAGTCCCCCGTCGCGAGTGCACCGCCGAGCACCATGGCCTCGATGCCACCGGCCACCGGCGACCAGAGGAGCCCCAGCCATCCCCACGGCGAAAGGAGCAGCATGCCCGGGACGAGGAGACCCAGCACCCCGCCTGCACCGGCGACGATGACGACAGCGGCGACCGTCCGTCGCGAACCGTGCTGACCGAGCAGCCACGCCACCGCGAGGAGCAGGGAGAAGCCCACGGCACCGATCACGAAGGCCACCACGGCGGCGGGCACGGTCGGTCCGGTCATGCCGATCACCGAGGCCGTGTCGGCGGGCACGCCGATCGAGACGGCGGCTCGCTCCCCCGGCACCAGGAGTCGCGACAAGCCGACCACCCCGGCCACGACGACCGAGAGTCCCGCGAGTGCGAGCGTGGAAGCGACGAAGGGACGACGCAGCGTGAGCCGACGCGGCAGTGGCGAATCGGCAAGGAACTGCACCGCCGCAGGCCTCGGCACGACCGGCCCTCTGGTCCGACCGCCGAGCACGACGACGATGGTCGCGATCGCCGAGAGCAGCGCGATCGCCCCGGGCCGGACGGCCGCCACGACGCCCGCGGCATCCGGCTCGATCAGTCCGAGGACCGCGAACCGCACGAGCGGAGCGCCCACGATGAGTGCGACGAGCAGCGCGGCGTAGACGACGAACGCGACGTCGGCGACCCGCGGACGCCCGTCGCGCGCGGCGAGCACCGCCCGGCCGGCGCGGAGGATACGACGGTCGTCGCGCGTGATGCGCCCGGAGCCGGTGCTCACGGGGCTTCGACCGTGATCGCCTCGTCGGCGACCCGTTCGACGAGCCCTGCGTCGTGGCTCGCGAAGACGATCGCCGCCCCTCGCTCCTTCGCGAGCAGGATGCGGTCGGCGACGAGGCCACGCCGCTCGGCGTCGAGGCGCTGCTCCGGTTCGTCGAGCACGAGGACGTCGAAGGGCCGGACGAGCGCCGTCGCCAGGGCGAACAACTGCGACTGACCCGAGGACAGCTCGGTGGCGAAGCGGCGCGCGAGCGTGTCGATGCGCAGGGCCGCGAGCAGCTCGTCGGCGGCGTCGTCCGCCGCCTGGCCGGTCACACCCCAGGTCGTCGAGATGTAGCGCAGGTGTTCGCGCAGCGTCAGGTCCGGCGCGTAGGCCGGGGTGCCGATGAGGGCGGAGACGGAGCGACGCACCGTGCGGTCGCGGTCGTCGATGGTCCGGCCGCCGATCTTCGCCGTCCCGCTCGACGGACGCAGCCGTCCGCTGAGGATCCGCAGCAGGGTCGTCTTGCCCGATCCGTTCCGCCCCCGGACGGCGAGCGCCATCCCCCGCTCGACCCGGATGTCCGTGGGCGCCAGCAGGGTCTCCCCGTCGATCACCGCGCCGACGCCGTCCGCCTCGATCAGCGGCTGCATCGCGGCAACCGACTCCCCCTCGTGTCCCGACATCGTCCCATCCTCGCAGGCGTCCGCCGAGGTGTCCTCCACCGCACGGCGGATCGCGCGGTCGGGCGTCGGGGCTCAGCACGTCGGTCGAGGGTGCAGAATGCAGAGCATGGGAATCGTCACCGGGCGCCGGAACGCGCGTCCGCCGAAGCAGCGCCGCGCTGGCGGACCACCCGAGGGCGACGCCTACGACGAGGTCGTGCGGGAGATCCGAGCCGGACGTCTCGACGCCGACGCAGGCGCCGAACGACTGATCGAGCGGCTGACCGACGCGGAGCTCCTCGGTCTGCTCGACGGCGACTCCCCGCGCCGACTCCTCCCGCTGATCCCCGTGCTGCTCCACCGGCGTCCGTTCGTGGCCGGAGCCGTCCCCCGGCTCGGGATCCCGGGGGTCCGGTTCAGTGACGGCGCCCGCGGTGTCGTCATCGGCGAGTCCACCGCATTCCCCGTGACGATGGCGCGGGCGGCCACCTGGGACCCGGTGCTCGAGGAGCAGGTGGGTGAGGCGATCGGTGCGGAGACGCGGATCCGCGGGGCGAACTACTCGGCGTCCGTCTGCGTCAACCTGCTCCGCCATCCCGCGTGGGGGCGCGCACAGGAGTGCTACGGCGAGGATCCGGTGCTGACGGGCCGGATGGGGTCGGCCATGACCCGCGGCGTCCGCGTCCACACGATGGCGTGCGTGAAACATTTCGCGCTCAACTCCATGGAAGACGAGCGGTTCGAGGTCGACGTCTCGGTGGACGACCACGCACTGCACGAGGTCTACCTGCCGCACTTCAAGGCCGTGATCGACGCCGGCGCGGACTCGGTCATGAGCGCGTACAACCGGGTGCGGGGCGAGTACATGGACGTCAACCGTCCGCTGCTCACCGAGGTGCTGCGGGAGGAGTGGGGCTTCACGGGCTTCGTGACGAGCGACTGGGTCTTCGGGACCCATGACGCGGTCGGCAGCCTGGAAGCCGGGATGGACGTGGAGATGCCGCTCCGCCTGCGACGGGCACACGAGTTGCCCGCCGCCCTGCGGGCCGGCACCCTCCACCACGCCACCGTCCTGCGCTCGGCCCGGCGCATCCTGCGGACGACCCTCCTGCACGCCGCGACCCGCACCGAACCGCAACCCTCGGCGGACGTCGTCGCCGGCTCGGCCCACCGCGCGCTCGCCCGACACGTCGCCGAGGAGTCGATCGTGCTCCTCGCCAACCGCCCGGTCGACGACGGCGTACCGCTCCTCCCCCTGTCGGCGACGACCCGTCGGATCGCGGTGGTCGGCCGTCTCGCGGACCGGGCGAACCTCGGCGACCACGGCTCGTCGCGCGTCCGTCCGCCGACCACCGTCTCGCCGCTGCAAGGGCTCCGTGAGGCACTCCCCGACACGCAGATCACGACCACCCCGGCCGGGAACGTGCGGGCCGCGGTCGCTGCGGCGGTGGCAGCCGACACGGCCATCGTCGTCGTCGGCTTCGATCAGCACGACGAGGGCGAGTCGGTCGTCACCGGCGGCGTCGACGTCGGCGTCCTCGGGGCGGCCCTGGACTCGGGTCGACTCCGTAGCGCCATCACGGGCGTCGCGCACCTCGCGTCGCGGTTCGTGCGCGGCGGCGATCGCACTTCGCTCCGGCTCCGGCCGTCGGACGAACGCCTCATCCTGGCCGTCGCCGCAGCCAACCCGCGAACGGTCGTCGTGCTCATCGGCGGGAGCGCGATCCTGACCGAGGCCTGGCGCGACCGGGTCCCGGCGCTCGTCCTCGCCTGGTACGGCGGGATGGAGGGTGGTCGAGCGCTCGCCGACGTCCTGACCGGTGTGGTCGAGCCCGGCGGGCGACTGCCGTTCGTGATCCCGACCGATCCCGCACACCTGCCGCCCTTCGACCGCGAGGCGAAGGCCGTCGTGTACGACGACCGCTGGGGACAGCGGCGGTTGGACGAGGAGGGTCACACGCCGGCTTTCCCGTTCGGCTTCGGCCTCGGGTACACGACGATCGACCACCGCCTGCTCGGGCACCGGTTCGACGACACCGGTGGGACCGCCGAGGTCTTTGTGACGAACACCGGTCACCGCGAGGGGTCGACCGTCGTCCAGCTCTACGCCGCCGACACCGCACTCGAGCGACCGGTCGCCCAGCTCCTCGGGTTCCGGAAGGTGACCCTGCAGGCGGGCGAGGAACGCGTCGTCCGGGTCGTCCTCGATCCGACACCGACGCTCGAACGCGACCCGGTCACCCGCCGCTGGTCACCCCGCACCGGCGACTGGGCACTGCAGGCCGCCCAGCACAGCCCGTCGACCTGGGCGGACGCGACCCCGCTGCGGAACGGTGACAGCGACCTCGACGACGACCCCGCCCGACTGCCGGGCACAGCCGGCTGACCCGACCCGATCAGCTCGGGCCGGCCGACTCGAGGTCGGCGAGACCCTCGACCCGCACGGCGAGCTCCTCATCCCGTCCGAGGACGGCGCGGAGCAGGCGCTGCGAGTCACGCCGGACGGAGAGCACCGCGTCGTCGCGTCGCAGCACGAGGGTGCCGTCCGGCCCGGTGTAGCGCTGCTGCAGGTCGTCCAGCTCACCGGCCCGGAGCAGCGCGACCGTGCTGGACGCCGCCGGGTCGACGAGACGCACGAGGGCCGACTCGCCCTCGAGCTCGCTCGCGACCACCCGCCGGGCGCTCGCGTCGAAGATCGTCTTCTGCGCCGCCCGGGTCACGACGAACGGTCGTGCCGGACCGTCGAGCAGCCGGTCGACGACGTCGCGGGCCGCGTCGGGGCGACCGACCCGTCGGGCCGCGGCCTGCATCCGCGCCAGACGACCCGGCTCGCCGAGGATCCCGTCGATCTTCCACCCGATCGTCGTCGCGGTGTTGCACCGGACGGCGGCACCCTGCTCCATGAGGTAGTCGCCGTTGCGGACCTCCTGCCCGGGGATGGGGTTCACGAGGACCATCGGCAGACCGGCGGCCATGCACTCCGACGCCGACAGTCCTCCGGGCTTGCCGATGAACAGGTCGGCTCGGCGCAGGAGCCGCGGCATCTCGTCGGTGAAGCCGAGCACGGTGTAGCGGTCGTCGCCGGGCGCGATGAGGTCCTCGACGCTCCGCCGCAGTGCCTCGTTCCGCCCGCACACGATCGTCGCGGTGAACGGCGACCGCAGGTGCAGCGTCTGTCGGACGACCGCGAGCGCGTAGTCACCGCCGGACGCACCGGCCGAGATGAGCAACATGGGCGGTGCTGCCGGGTCGCGCTCGGCCGGGGTGCTCGGCTGGGCGGCGATGGGGATCCCCGAAGCCACGACGCGGTCGGGCGGGAGACCGAGGGCCGTCAGCTGGACCCGCCCCTCCTCCCGGGCGAGGAAGAGCGCGTGGAAGGCGCTCGTCAACCACAGCCCCTGGAAGTCGTAGTCCGTGGTGACGATCGCGGTCCTGGCGTCGACGGCGCCGCGGAGGATGAGGGAGGCCAGCAACTGGGCCGGGAGGAAGTGGGTGCAGATGATCGCCGTGGGTCTGAAGCGTTTGATCGCGCTGACCACCGGCATCGCGTTCGCCCGCGTCCAGGGGTCGAGCGGGCCGCGACGACGAAACGGTGCGTCGCTGAGGTCGTAGCCCCACTCCACGAGCCAGGGCGTCTCCTCGACGAGCACGAAGTACCCCTTGCCGAGGACGTCGCGGTACAGGGAGGTGCTCGCCTGCAGGACGTCCAGCACCTCGACCTCGGTGACGTCGGGACGCCCGGCACACGCCTGTTCCACGGCGGCGGCGGCGCTGTTGTGTCCGGACCCGACCCCGGCCGACAGGATCAGGACGCGTTCGCCGCCATCCGGTCCGGGGTGCTGCTTCGATGTCCTGCGCATGAGCCGATGCTAGCGCGCGGCCTCCGGCGCCAGGGCTGCCTCGTACAGGCTGATGAGGCGGGTGGTCTGCGTCGACTGGCGCAGGGTGCGGGCGAGGCCCGGTGCGACGACCGGTGCGGTACCCGCCTCGATGTCGGCGACGGCGCGGCGGATCGCTTCGGCGAGCGCCTCGACCCCACCGTCCGTCGGCTGCCACATCGAGTCGGCCGGGAGCTCCGCCGCGATGTTCGGGTCGCTGATGATCGACGGCGTGCCGAGTGCGGCCGCCTCGAACACGGTCATGCCCTGCGTCTCGAACCCGATCGACGTCTGCACGAGGGCGTCGGCGTCGGCGATGGCGCGCAGCGAGTCGGGGTACGAGACACGACCGGCGAAGACGACGTGGTCGGCGAGGTCGTGTTGTGCGACGAACGCCTGGGCCTTCGCGAGCAGGAGTCCGGCCCCGTACAGGCGGAACACCGCGTCGACGTCCGCGAGCCGGACCGCCTCGAGGAACTCCATGAGCCGCTTCTCCTGGCTGAAGCGGCCGATCCACACGAACGACGGAAGTCGGTGCGGCACGTGGAGCGTGGTCGCGCGTTCGTCGAGGATCTCGTCGAGCACCGCGTCGTCGACGCCCGTCGACAGGACCTCGGCGTGGGCGGTCACCCCCTGCTCGCGGAGCACGCGCGCGAAGTGGTGCGACGGCGCGATGACGACGGCCGCACGCTTGGCGAACTCCTGCAGGTAGGACCAGACGCCGGTCGGCAGGGTCGAGAGCCGCGGCCGGAGGACCCGGCGCTGCCACCACGACAGGGCTCCGACGACGAGGCCCGGCGCCGGCATGGTCTGCTCGATGCCGACGTCCATGCGGTTGTGCATGGTGTGGAGGGCCGGGATCCCGTGCCGTTCGGCGTAGCGGTAGGCCGTGAGCGCCTGCCAGAAGTCGGCCTGCACGTGGACGACGTCGACCGGGGGTAGCTCGGCCAGGCGTGCGTCGAGCCAGCGGTCGGTGAGCCGGCCTGGCACGGTCATCGAGTACTCGCGGTCGAGCGTGATGGGGATCGAGGGAGTGTCGAGATAGTGCGGGTCGTCGTCGTGCTCCTGGTGCATCCGCGGCGAGCACACCGTGACGGTGTGCCCCGCGGCCTCCAGGAAGCGCCGCTGCAGCCGGATCGAGACCTGGGCCCCGCCGGACGACTCGGGGTGCTGGTCGCTGAAGACGAGGATGTGCATGGTCACCAAGGCTACCCGTGGCACCCGGGTCGCAGGTGTTCGGCGCCGCGACTCAGGCTTCGTCGAGGACGGCGACGATCGACTCCTGCAGGTACCCGAGCCAGGCGTAGATCGCCATCATGAGCTGCGGATCCTGCTCGTCGTCCGAGCTCGTCGGAGACGGGTCGAACGGCTCCGCGTCGTCCTCCTCGATGCCGAGTCGAGCCGCGATGGTGAGCCGGGTGTCGTTGAGGAACCGCAGCCAGGTCCAGGCTGTCTCGCCCTCGAGGGTCACGGCTGCACCGTCCTCGTGCCCGACCGGGACGTCCGTCGGCTGAGCCGCGTCGGACGCGTCGGCGGTGAGCGCCGCCAGGACGGTCCGCGCCGCGGTCACCTTGCCGCCGACGAGGTCGTCGGCGGTGAAGCGTCGGAACTCCGCGGCGGCCTCGGGGTCGTCGCGGTACCCCTCCGGCACCAGTCGCGCCATGGCGGGGTCGAGCTCCACGGCGGTCGCCAGCCCGGCGCGCGTCGCGTCCTCGAGCATGTCGACGAGCTGGCTCGCCAACTGTTCGAGGATCGAGGTCTCCTGCTCGTCGAGACGGAGCACGACGGGTCCGACGGGCGGACGGACGAAGGCGCTCATGCGTCGGCCTTCGCGAGCGAGGCCCAGAGCCCGTACCCGTGCATGGCCTCGACGTGGCGCTCCATCTTCTCGCGGTTGCCGGTCGCGACGACCGCACGGCCCTCGTGGTGCACGGCGAGCATGAGTCGCTCCGCCTCCTCGTGGGTGTAGCCGAAGTAGCTGCGGAACACGAGCGAGACGTAGGACATGAGGTTCACCGGGTCGTTCCACACGATGGTGACCCACGGCTGCATGGTGAGGGTCGCCTCGTCGACGATCGGCTGGTCGAGGATCTGCGCCATCCTCCAAGCCTCCCACGATGCGTGCCGCAGCGCCTCCCTGCCGGGGTCCGACTCAGGAAGCGGACGGTGCGCCGGCGCGCGGCTGGCGGAGCGGCAGGGTCACGGTGAAGGTGGAGCCGCGGCCCGGGCGGCTGGACACGGTGATCCAGCCATGATGCGCCTCGGTGATGGACTTCACGATCGACAGCCCGAGGCCGACGCCGGGCCGCGCGTCGTCGCGGACCTCCCTGGCCCGGAAGAAGCGGTCGAAGAGCTGCCGCTGGTCGTCCGGTGAGATGCCGATGCCGGTGTCCGCGACGTTCACGGTGCAGGTCTCACCGTCCACTGCGACGGTCACGACGACCCGCCCACCTCGCGGGGTGTACTTCACCGCGTTCGACAGCAGGTTGTCGAGGACCTGGCGGAGCCGGCCACCGTCGCCCTCCAGTTCAACGTGCGGCGGGACCTCGGCTCGGACGACGACACCGGCCTCCGACGCCTGCGGCAGGATCGCTCCCACGCTCTGCCGGGCGATGTCGGCGACGTCGGTGAGGGCGATCCGCACCCGCATCTCGGCGTCGCCCGCCGCGAGCAGGTCGCCGATGATCGCGTACAACTGCTCCGCGTTGCGCTGGATCGTCGAGACCTCGCGCTCGAGCCCGAGCTGCCGCAGGTCATGTCCCTCGGTGAGGAGGTCGAGGTAGCCGATGATCGACGTCAACGGGGTGCGGAGTTCGTGGGACACGTCGATGAGGAACGCTTCCCGCAGCGCCACCGCGTTCGCGAGGTCGGTCACGTCGTGACCGACGGTGATGGTGCCGACGAACGTGCCGTCGTCGGTGTGCACCTGTCGCGCGTTCCCGATGATGGCGCGCTGGTCGCCCGGCTCCCCCACCCAGTACAGATCGCCGCGGAAGCTCTCTCCGCGCAGCGCCCGGTTGATGACCTGCTCGTCGGGCCGCAGCCGGGTCTTCCGGTCCGGTCCGTAGACGTGGACGCCGGCGCGGGTCTTGGGGTCGAACCCCGCCAGTCGGGCCTGCTCGTACGTGGCCTCATTCCGGAGCGCCACCGTGCCGTCGGGCCGGAAGAAGGCGACGGCGGCGTCGACGGATTCCGAGACCGTCGTCGCGACGGCCGCCGCTTCCGTCGCCGCGGCGAGCGCGATGCGCGCGCGTCCCTCGTGGGCGCGGAGCTGGCGCGCGGCCAGGTGCACGGTGACGGTCATGATGAGGACCAGGGCCGGCAGGATGCAGATCGCACCCCACCCGCCAGGCGTCGTCGGCCACGCTCCGGCGCGCGCGACCGGCACCAGGGAGACGAAGATCGCTCCGAACACCGGCACGGGCAGTGCCGAGACCCCGAACCCACCCGCGAGCCAGAGCACCGGGATCACGATGAGGAGACCCGACGTCGGCAGGTTCGGCAGGGTGTCGCGGAAGAACCCGACGGCGAGGATGTCGATGGTCGGAACGAGCACGAGCAGGCCACGGAGCTTGCCTGACGGCGGCACGGCGAAGAGCAGGGACGTGGCCGCAGCGGTCAGGGACAGCCCGATGAGGAAGTCGGGCTCCAGCAGGGTCCACGTCGAGGTCAGGCCGATGTACAGCCCGAGCATCAGGATCGAGGCGATGAACGCGAACTGCGCACCTGCGAAGAGGTGGTTGGTCCGCGGCAGCGGTGCGGCTGCCGCGGCCGGGACTGCGATGCCGACGGTCGGTGGTGCGGGCCGTGGAGCGGCGGCAGGTCGAGCCGGGGCGGGCCGAGCCTGGCCCGGCTGCGTGGAGGCTGGCCGAGCGCCGCCACGATCACGGAAGCGTGGGTCCTGGGGCTGACGCTGGGCCATGGCTGCTCTCCGGAAGGGGACGAGCGATCACCGGGATCGGGTCGCTCACTCCCGAACCCTACCCGGTGAGCGCACCGCCTTCAGCAACTGTTGACAGTAGGCGGCTCAGGTCGGGAGTCGATCGGGCCGCTTGGGCGGGTACACCCAGGTGACCATCACCACCGAGATCATCATGAGGAGGAACCATGACACCAGCTTGGTGAGCGGGACGAGTTGCCAGCCGTCCTCCTGGTTCGGGTACAGCCAGGCGCCCGTGATCGTCCCGATGTTCTCGGCGATCCAGATGAAGCAGGCCACGAGCAGGAACGCCACCAGCACGGGCATGCGGTGCGTCCGACGGAACACGCGGAAGTGCATCATCGTCCGGGCGAACACGACGAGGACGGCTGCGAGCAGCACCCATCGCAGATCCACGATGAAGTGCTGGCTGAAGAAGTTCACGTAGATGCCGGCCGCGATGATCGTCGTGAGCCACACCCGTGGATAGCGGTCGAACCGGAGGTCGAAGAGCCGGTACACGCGGACCATGTACGACCCGACGGCCGCGTACATGAAGCCGGTGTACAAGGGCACGGAGCCGAGGTGCAGGACCCCGCCGCCGTCGTACTCCCACGACCCCACCCCGGTCTTGAACAGCTCCATGCCCGTCCCGACGACGTGGAACAGGACGATCACCCAGAGCTCGCGGCCCGTCTCGAGCCTGGTGACGATCATGACCACCTGGATGACGATCGCAGCGATGACGAGCGCATCGTTCCGGGCGAGCCAGACGTCGTCCGGGTACCAGAGGCGGGTGGCGACGATGACCGCGAGCATCGCTGCGCCGAAGATGCACGCCCATGCCTGTTTCGCCCCGAAGACGAGGAACTCGACGGCCTTCGCCCGTGCGCCGCCGTCGGAGGCGTCGCGCAAGAGCCGGTTGGCCCGGTCGTCGATCCAGCGCTCGACCACGGTCAGTTCGTGCTGGTCCACCCGACGTGCGTCGCGACCCGCTCCGTCTGCGGGGGTGGGCGGCTCGGACATCGGGCCAGCATACGGGCACACGCCGCGGCGGACCTGAGACGTCGGGACCGCCCCGACGCGGGCTGCGACGGGCAGCTCCTAGGGTGGATCCATGCCGCAGAACCGCACGCTCCGGACCGCCGCCACGGCGTTGCTCGCCATGGCAGCCGTCCTCGGCCTCTCGGGCTGTGGCGACGTGAACGCGGCTTCCGCCGCCGGGCGGGACTTCGAGCACCTCCTGGACGGCGTCCCGGAGGTGGCCGATGTCGACACGAACGGGAGCAACACCCTGCCGTGGAGCGGCACGGCATCGGCGTCGGTGCTCATGGACGACGACGTCACCGACGATCGGCTGAGCGCGATCGTGGACCGCATCGGCGGGTTCCTGAACGAGCAGGCGAAACGGAGCGGCGGAGCGACGTGGGAGGGAGTCGACCTCACCGTCCGTGGGTTCACCCTGTCCGTCCTCGACCGACGAGCCGACAACGCGACCCAGCTGGAGCTGCTCGCGTCACTCGAGGACGAGGGCGTGCCGGGCGGTGAGCTGCAGCTCGCCTCCGCTGGAACCGACGGTGCGCGTGCGTCCTCGCTCTCCCTCGTGGCGCGTCCCGGAGAGGACTTCCTCGACGCCTACGACCTGGCCAGGGCGACCGCCGACGCGACGCCTGCCTACGCCGCCGCGGTCGTCAGCGGCCGCAGCGACGACGGTGTCGACCCGGCCGGACCCGACGAGGACGACGCCGACGATGCGGCCCCCGGCTTCCCCAACTGGGACGGGGACGCGCGGTTCTCCATCTCCTCAGGCGTCGACGACGACGCGACGGTCAGCGGCGACCCCGGTACGACCCGTGCCGCCTACCTGGCCGTCGCCGGACAGTTCGAGGTCATCGGCGCCACGCTGACCCCGGCCACGATCGACCTCCGCATCGCGAGCGTCGACGACGTGGCCGCCGCGACCGCGGTGGCGACGGGTGCGGTACCGGCGGACGTCGCAGTGGAGGTCCAGGGCGGCATCGTCACCTGGGATGACGGTGCCCAGTCGGCGGACATGCTGCCGGTCGTCCAGGCGCTCGGCGCGGTGCCCGGCGTGACCGCGATCGCGGCGTCGAGTGACAGCGTCAGGCTCACCGTCGCAGGCCCGGGCGCCGGGCGCACCGCCCTCGACGTCCTCGACGCCCTGCCCGAGGCGTCGGTCGTCGAGTCGCTCGGCATCGACGGCCCCGTCGTGAGCGGTTCCCCTGGAACGTTCTCCGTGCGTGGCGCTCGCGGGGACGCGACCGCGCTGTTCGGCCTGGTCGAGCGGTTGACCGCCATGGGCTCGCTGGCGTCCGTCGAGAGCAGTGTCGGTCGCCTGCACGTCGAATTCCACGCGGGCGACGACACGACGCTCGGGGCGGCGATCGGCCTGGTCAAGGCGAGCGTCGCTCCGGGAACGTGGACCAGCATCGAGGTCGAGGGTGAGCGGGGGACCTGGTGGTTCGACGCCGCGGACACCATCACCATCGACGCTTCCGAGTACGCCGACGAGTCCCCGGAGGAGACCGCGCTCCGCGAGCGCATCGAGCGCCTCTGGAACGCCGCCTGACGGTCACGACTCCTGCAACGCCCGCCCGGACCGTCGGCGATGCCGGTGCTCGAGCGGCCGCTGCTCGCCGAGCAGTCCAAGCAGCAGGACTTACGGACGCGGTTCGCCGACGGCCCGGGGGCGCGAGACCGTCACCGTGAACTTCTGGTTGCGCGCGAACTGCGTCGTCGGACCGACGAACCGCTCGAGGGCAGCCCGATAGCCGAGGTGCGAGTTCCACACGACGGCGAGGGTGCCGCCCGGCTGCAGGACGCGCGCGGCCTCGGCGAACAGGTCGTGGGCGACGCCCGTGTGGACGGTGGTCCCGCTGTGGAAGGGCGGGTTCAGGACGATGAGGTCGGCTGACGCGTCCGGCTGCATCGACAGGCCGTCGTCGCGGAGCACCGTGATGCGCTCGGCCAGCCGGCGGTCGGCGTCGTCGTTGGCGGCGATGGTCGCGGTGGTCGAGGCGACGGCTGCAGCGGACTGATCGGTCGCGATGACCGCGAGCTCGGGCCGGGCGATGGCGAGCGACACCGCGAGGACGCCGGTGCCGCAGCCGAGGTCGATGGCCGTCCGGGCGTCGGGCGCGATCTCCGGCAGCGCCTCCAGCAGGAAGCGGGTGCCGATGTCGAGCTTCGTGCCGGCGAACGCTGCGCCGGCGGCGGCGATGGTCAGGCCGATGTCGGCATGGTGCTCGGTGCGCAGCGCGGTCGAGGCCGTGGTGTCGGCCTCGTCACGCGCTCCCTCGACGGCGGCGGTCACCGGATCGCTCGCACGGAGCACTCGGGACTTCTGCCGGGCGAGGCTCGCGGTGACGGTCGCAAAGCTCCGACCGAGGACCTCGTTCATCGCGGGCGTGAGGTGCTTCACCCGGCCACCGGCCAGGAGACGGACGTCGACGGCGCCCCAGCGGGCCACGGCGGCGGCGATCTCATGCAGGGCTTCGAGGTGCTTCGGGAGTTGGAGGAGGACAAGTGATGCGCCCGTGAACAGCTCCTCGCCGAGCGGCAGGTTGCGGAAGCCGCCGTCGACGCCGAGCCGTTCGGCGTTGGCCGCGAGGGCGCGTTCAGCGACGGCGGCGTCCTGGTGGACCCGGACGTCGGTCGCCCCCCGGAGCGCGATGGCGCCGAGGGTCAGCGCCCCGTAGGCGTCGCCGACCACGACGATCTCGCCGGGCGTCGGCACCCGCCCGGCGAGGGCAGCGGCCGCTTCGTCGAGCAGGAGCCGGTCGGTCGCGTCGACGGCGAAGAGGTTGGGTGCCTCGTGATCGGGGAACCGGCGCAGCGCGTCGAAGGAGAACTCGGGCATCCCCTCAGCGTAACCGGCCACGCGATACGAGGAACGGCGTCACCGACGGCGCGCGCGCCGAGCCGGCTTCTCCGCCTTCACTGCTCGGAGGACTGCCGGGAAGACGAGGACGCCGAGCCCGGCGGAGACGAGGAGGTTGACGACCGTGGCGATGGCGACGCCCTGGCCGAAGGCGCGGACGGTCTCGAGGCCGCTGGCGTCTTCGGCTCGGACGGACGCGATCGCACCGAACACGATCACGAGGCTGATGACCGCGAAGATGAGCTGCAGCGGGACGGTGGCCCACATGCCCCAGTGCGTGACGGCTCCTGCGCGACGCACGCCGTGACGCCGCAGGATCCGCAGGCTGAGGGCGATGCCGCCGAGGAAGGCGACGACCCCGAGCGCGACGTACCCCCATACCCAGGCGCCGAACGGAGGTGTCAGGAAGAGCAGGATGAAGCCGAACACGCGCGAGAAGCCGTCGACCCATTCGGCCTCGCCCGCACCGAGCAGGACGCCGACGAGGATCGGGGCGCCGATCACGACGAGCGTCAGCAGCGGAAGGACGCCCGCGATGACGCCGAAGTACATGAGCGGGTAGGCGGTCAATCCGGTCAGCCGGGCGCCGCGCCGCCTCCGGGCCGTCGCGGGTGCGGTCTGCGCCGGGTCCGGCTTCGTCACCACGGGCTGCGCGCTCATGCCCCAACCCTACGCGGCGCGCAGACATACGACAGCGCACCCGTGGTCGTCATCCACGGGGGATGACGGCCACGAGTGCGCTGTGGTCGGCTACTCGGAGAGCGACGGCCGCCAGACGACGACCTCGGTCCGGCGACGGGTGCGGGTACCGCTCCGCATCGGGACGACGCTCCCCTCCATGCCGGCGGCGAACACCCGGTTGCCCGGGGTTCGCAGCAGGGCGTTGGCGAGCGCGTGCTCGAGCTCCCGCACCCGACCCTGGAGCGAGCTGACCTCGTTCTCCAGGGTCAGGATGCGGGAGATGCCCTCGAGGCTGACGCCTTCGGCACTGAGCCTGGACACCTCGCGGAGCTGGGCGATGTCGCGCATCGAGTACCTGCGCGACTTCCCTGCGGTCCGCGTCGGCGACACGAGCCCGAGCCGGTCGTACTGCCGAAGGGTCTGCGGGTGCATGCCGGCGAGCTCGGCAGCCATCGCGATCGCGAAGACCGGCGAATGCTCGTCCATGCTCCCTGCCCTTCCGTGTGCTGCTGGCTACTAGCCCCGAGCCCTGGCGATGAGCTCGTCGCGGGGGTTGTCCTTCGGCTCCAGCTCGTGGAACCGTTCGAGTGCTTCCTTGGCCTCGCCGCCGAGATGGGCCGGGACGACGATCTGCACGACGGCCAGGAGGTCGCCGGTGCCCTTCGTCGTCGCGACACCACGGCCCTTGACGCGCAGGACGCGGCCGCTCGGCGTGCCGGGGGCGACGCGCAGCTTGACGGGGTCGCCGCCGAGCGTCGGAACCTCGATCGTGGCGCCGAGCGCGGCCTCCACGAAGGTGACCGGCACGGTGACGCGGAGGTTCAGGCCGTCGCGTTCGAACACGGGATGCTTGCGGACACTCACGGTGACCACGATATCGCCGGGTTCGCCGCCGTCCGGACTCGGCTGCCCCTTGCCGCGCAGGCGGATCTTCTGTCCATCCGACACACCCGCCGGGATCTTCACCTTGATGGTGCGTCCCTCGGAGGTCTGCAGGGAGATGGTGTCTCCCTGCGTGGCCGTGATGAAGTCGATCGTCGTGTGCGCGGTGATGTCGCGGCCCGGCGTGGGTCCGCCGTAGCCGCGGAAACCACCGGAGGTCTGGCCGAAGCCACCCTGGCCGAACATGCCGCCGAGGATGTCCTCGTACCCGGGAGGCGCCTGCTGGTAGCTGTAGCTCTGGCGACCGCCACCACCACCGCCCCCACCGAACATCGTCCCGAAGACGTCCTCGAAGCCGCCCTGGCCGCCGCCGGCACCCGGGGCGGTGAAGCGTGCTCCACCGCCCATGGCACGAACGGCGTCGTACTCCTTGCGCTGCTCGGGGTCGCCGAGGACCGAGTGGGCCTCGCTGATCTCCTTGAACTTCGCCTCGGCCTTCGCATCACCCGGGTTGGAGTCCGGGTGGTACTGCCGGGCGAGCTTCCGGTAGACCTTCTTCAGTTCCGCCGGCGTCACGTCCTTCTTGACGCCGAGGACCTTGTAGAAGTCCTTGTCGAACCAGTCCTGACTCGCCATGGCTAGCTCGCCGGGACCGCGACGACCACCTTCGCGGCGCGCAGCAGGGTGGAGCCCAGGTGGTACCCGGTCTCCACGACGTCGAGGACGGTCTCGCCCTCGGCGCCCGGCGTGGGCTGCTGGAAGATGGCCTCGTGCACGTTGGGGTCGAAGGTCTCGCCGACCGCTCCGAACGGCTTCAGCCCGAGCTTCTCGGCAGCGCCGCGGAGCTTGGCCGCGATCTGCGTGAAGGGGGCGTCGCCCTCGAGGTCGCCGTGCTTGTCAGCGCGGTCGAGGTCGTCGAGCACCGGCAGCAGGACCTTGGCGACCTCGCCGGTGGTGCGCTCGCGCTCCACCTCGCGGCCGGCTTCGGTGCGCTTCCGGTAGTTCGCGTACTCGGCCGTGACGCGCTGCAGGTCGCCGAGGCGTTCTGCAGCGAGCTGCTCGGCCGGGGAGAGGTCGCCGCCCTGCACGGGCTCCTCGGGAGCCGCGTTGAGGATGTCCTCGACGGTCAGCTCGTCGTCGGCGGCCGGTGCGTCGGCGTCGGCGGATTCGGCAGGTGCGCCCGAGGGGGCCGACGCGTCGGCGTCAGCCCCCTCGGTGCCAGGCTGACGAACCTCGCCGGTCTCCGGGTCGATCCGCCGCTTGTCGCGGATGATGGGATCGTCCTGGTTCTGGTTCTGGTTCTCGTCAGTCATGGTTACTTCTTGTCCTTGTCGTCTTCGTCCTCGACGACCTCGGCGTCGACGACGTCCTCATCAGAGGTCGTCTCCTCAGCCGGGGCCTCGGTTCCTGCGGTGGACTCGGAGGCCTGCGCCTGGGCGTAGATCGCCTCGCCGAGCTTGACCTGGCTCTCGTTGAGCTTGTCGAACGCGGTCTTCACCGCGTCCTCGTCCTCACCGGCGAGCGCGCTCTTCAGGGCGTCGACATCGGCCTGGACGTCGGTCTTGACGTCCTCGGGCAGCTTGTCGTCGTTCTCCTTGATGAGCTTGTCGATCGAGTAGGCGAGCTGCTCGGCGCTGTTGCGGACCTCGGCCTGCTCGCGGCGGGCCTTGTCGTCCGCGGCGTGCTCCTCGGCCTCGCGGACCATGCGCTCGATGTCCTCCTTGCCGAGGGACGAGCCACCGGTGATGGTCATCGACTGCTCCTTGCCGGTGCCCTTGTCCTTGGCGGACACGTGCACGATGCCGTTGGCGTCGATGTCGAAGGTGACCTCGACCTGCGGCACACCGCGCGGAGCCGGCGCGATGCCGGTCAGCTCGAAGGTGCCGAGGTTCTTGTTGTCGCGGGTGAACTCGCGCTCGCCCTGGAAGACCTGGATCGCGACGGACGGCTGGTTGTCGTCGGCCGTGGTGAAGGTCTCGCTCCGCTTCGTGGGGATCGCGGTGTTGCGCTCGATGAGCTTCGTCATGATGCCACCCTTGGTCTCGATACCGAGCGACAGGGGGGTGACGTCGATGAGCAGCACGTCCTTGCGCTCACCCTTCAGCACGCCGGCCTGGAGGGCGGCGCCGACGGCGACGACCTCGTCAGGGTTGACGCCCTTGTTGGGCTCCTGACCACCGGTGAGCTTCTTGACGAGCTCGGCGACGGCGGGCATACGGGTCGATCCACCGACGAGCACGACGTGCGCGATGTCGGAGACCTTCACGCCGGCCTCGGCGATGACGTCGTTGAACGGCTTGCGGGTGCGCTCGAGCAGGTCCTGCGTGAGCTCCTCGAACTTGGCGCGGGAGAGCGTCTCGTCGAGGTTGGCCGGGCCGTTCTCCGTGAGGGAGAGGTACGGGAGCTGGATCGAGGTCGACATTGAGGAGCTGAGCTCCTTCTTCGCCTGCTCGGCGGCTTCCTTGAGGCGCTGCTTCGCGATCTTGTCGCCCGAGACGTCGACACCGGTCGAGTCCTTGAAGCGCTTGATCAGGTAGTCGACGACGCGCTGGTCCCAGTCGTCTCCACCGAGGCGGTTGTCGCCGGAGGTGGAGCGGACCTGGATGGTGGAGAAGTCGTCGTCCTTGCCCACCTCGAGCAGCGAGACGTCGAAGGTACCGCCACCGAGGTCGAAGACGAGGATGAGCTCGTCCTCCTTGCCGCGGTCGAGACCGTAGGCGAGGGCTGCGGCGGTCGGCTCGTTGATGATGCGGAGCACGTTGAGGCCCGCGACCTCACCGGCCTCCTTCGTGGCCTGACGCTCGGCGTCGTTGAAGTAGGCGGGGACGGTGATGACCGCGTCGGTCACGGTGTCGCCCAGGTACTGCTCGGCGTCGCGCTTCAGCTTTGCGAGGATGCGGGCGGACAGCTCCTGCGGCGTGTACTTCTTGCCGTCGACGTCGAACTTCCAGTCGGTGCCCATGTGGCGCTTGACGCTCGCGATGGTGCGGTCGACGTTGGTGACGGCCTGGCGCTTCGCGGTCTCGCCGACGAGCACCTCGCCGTCCTTGGTGAATGCGACGACGGAGGGGGTGGTGCGGAAGCCCTCGGCGTTGGCGATGACGGTGGGTTCTCCACCTTCGAGGACGGCGACCACCGAGTTGGTGGTACCGAGGTCGATGCCTACTGCACGTGCCATGTGTTGGTTCTCCTTGTGTTGACTGCCGGTTCGGAACTCGTCGACTCGGGCGGCATGCGGATGGCGTCCGGCCGACTCGACGAGCTCGGCACCGAGCTGGTTGATGGGGTGATGCTGGTGTGACGTCGAGACTTGAGCCCCGATGACTCAATGCTACCGAGGCCCGGTTTCGACGTCAAGAAAGTTGAGTCCGCCTGGCTCAACTCCCAGCGGATGGCCAGGGTGACCGCGACCCAGGTGCCCTTCGACAAGCTCGGGGACCAGGACGGGGAACGGTCCGCGAGTGACGACAGGCCCAGAGTCCGGAACGAATCCCGGTCCCTGAGCCTGTCGAAGGGGTAATGCCTACGCGGCGTCCACCAGCACTGCAGCATGCTCGGTGACGACGATCTTCCCGCCGACCGCGTCGACGTGCACGGTCGAGCCGTCGCCGACCCCGCCGCCCACGACGAGCTCGGCGATGCGGTCGTCGACCTCACGCTGGATCAGGCGACGCAGGGGGCGCGCGCCGTACTCCGGCTCGTAGCCGAGCTCCGCGAGGAGCGCGAGCGCCTCAGGCGTCGTCTCGAGTGATGCACCGCGCGCGGCCAACCGTTCGGTCGTGCGGCCGAGCATCAGTCCGACGATCTCCTGCAGCTGCTGCTGGTCGAGCTTGCGGAAGAGGACGATCTCATCGATGCGGTTGAGGAACTCCGGACGCATCGCCTCGCGCAGCTTGCCCATGACCCGGGCCCGCAGCGCCTCCTCGGAACCGAAGCCCGTCGGGTCGTCCGCGCCGCCGGCGACGAAGCCCATCGCACCGGAACGGGATGCGAGGAACTCGGAACCGAGGTTCGAGGTCATGACGACGACCGTGTTGCGGAAGTCGATCGTCCGCCCCTGACCGTCGGTCAGGCGACCGTCGTCGAGCACCTGCAGGAGCAGGTTGAAGACGTCGGGGTGCGCCTTCTCGATCTCGTCGAACAGCACGATCGAGTACGGGTTGCGCCGCACGCGCTCGGTGAGCTGGCCCGCCTCGTCGAACCCGACGTACCCGGGAGGGGCACCGACGAGTCGCGACACCGTGTGGCGTTCGCCGAACTCGCTCATGTCGAAGCGGATCACCGAGTGCTCGTCCGCGAAGAGGGATCCGGCGAGCGCCTTCGCGAGCTCCGTCTTGCCGACGCCGGTGGGGCCGAGGAACAGGAAGCTGCCGACGGGTCGGTTCGCGTCCCCCATGCCCGTGCGGTTGCGACGGACGGCCTTCGACACCGCGGTCACGGCGTCGTGCTGGCCGACGACGCGAGCGTGCAGCTCGTCCTCGAGGCCGGCGAGACGTTCCCGCTCGCCCTCCGTGAGCCGGCTGACCGGGATCCCGGTCGCACGGGACACGACGCCGGCGATCTGGGCCTCGTCGACGACCGCGTCACGGTCGGTGCGGGCACCGGGTCCGTTGGAGGCCGCGTCGAGCTTCGCCTGCACGGCGGTGATCTCATCGCGGATGCGCGAGGCCTCCTCGTAGTGCTCGGCCGACACGGCCGCGTTCTTCGACGCCTCGAGTGTCGCGAGCTCCTCGACGAGGGCGCTCACGTCGACCGCCTTCCCGAGCCGCAACCGCAGCCGGGCTCCGGCCTGGTCGACGAGGTCGATGGCCTTGTCGGGCAGGACACGGTCGGGCAGGTACCGCGCCGACAACTCGACGGCGGCGCGGAGGGCGTCGTCGGTGAAGCGGACGTCGTGGTGCTCCTCATACGCCGGACGGAGACCGTCGAGGATGAGGACGGCGTCCTCGATCGACGGCTCGCCGACGCGCACGGGCTGGAAGCGGCGTTCGAGTGCCGGGTCCTTCTCGATCCCGCGGTACTCACGGAGCGTGGTCGCACCGATGAGGTGCAGCTCACCGCGCGCGAGACGCGGCTTGAGCATGTTGCCGGCGTCCATGCCGCCCTCGCCGGAACCTCCGGCGCCGACGACGGTGTGGACCTCGTCGATGAAGACGATCAGCTCGGAGCGGTTGGCTGCGATCTCGTCGAGCAGGCCGGTGAGGCGCTCCTCGAAGTCACCGCGGTACCGGGTTCCGGCGACCATGGCCGGCAGGTCGAGCGAGATGACGCGCTTCCCGCGCAGCTGCTCCGGGACGCCGCCGTCGACGATCGCCTGGGCGAGCCCCTCGACGACCGCGGTCTTGCCGACGCCGGCCTCGCCGACGAGCACGGGGTTGTTCTTCGTGCGGCGGGAGAGGATCTCGATGGCCTGCTCGATCTCCTCGGAACGTCCGATGACGGGGTCGAGGGACCCACCTGCGGCGAGCGCCGTGAGGTCGGTGCCGAAGCGGTCGAGCATCGGGGTGTCCGAGTCGAGGTCGTCTGCATCGCGGTCGTCCTGGTCGTCGGTGGCGACACCGGGGTCGCCGACGGTCTGGCGCATGCCCTGGGTCAGCGCCTCCGCCGTGACGCCGGCGCGGGCGAGGACCTCACCGGCAGGCGAGTCCTGGTTGATGACGAGCGCGAAGAAGAGGTGCTCGGGGTCGACGTACGTCGATCCGGCGGCGCGGGCCACCTGGTAGGCGTGGAACAGCGCGCGCTGGGCCGACGGTGTGATGGCCGGGTCCTTGACGCTCGGCGAGGACGCCTGCGGCAGGCGCTGCTCGGCGGCCTTGGCGATGGCCTTCGGGTCGACGCCGAGGCGCGCGACGGCGTCCTTCGCGGGCTCCTCGCTCACGATGACGCGCAGGATGTGCAGCGCGTCGAGCTCGTTCTGGCCGCGCTCGAGCGCGAACCGGCCGGCGCGCTGCAGGATCTCCTGCGTCCGTGCGGTGAGGAAGCGGCTGAGGTCGATGGTCCGCGCCGAACGCGCCCGCTCGCCCTCGAGGTATCGGGCGAGGAAGTCGTCGAACGACGACGATCCGCCGTCTGCTGCTGCGCCGCCCTGGGTGAAGTCTTCGGGCACGTGAACCTCCTGGATTCAAACTTGAGTGTCTTACGCTCAAGTCCAACGCGGGGTGCCCGAAGCTATTCCCGGCAACGATCCGCGTCCCAGCCAACCTTCAGCGAGCGAGCCTGTCCACCGCCGCCCGACCATGCTCCAGCGCCGCGGGCAAAGCGAGGGCGGCAGCCAGCACACAGAAGCCTCCAGCGCCGACCGCGAGGCCTGGCGCGACGGCGAGCACCGGGCGCGCCCCCGCTTCGAGGCGACCGAACGCCTCAGCCTCCACCGCTGAGACAGCCGCTGCCGTCAGGAGCCCGAGGAACGTCGCGGTCACGGCATACATGAAGGCTTCGACGACGACGGCTCCGACGATCGAGCGGTGACTGACGCCGCCCACAGCCAGCAGCGCGCGCTCGCGCGCCCGCTCACGAGCAGCCATCACCACGACCGTCGCGGTGCCGGCGATCGCCAGGACAACCGTCGGACCGAGAATGGTCCAGACGCCGGAGTGGTTGATGCCGTGCTCGCCGGCGGGCACAAGCCCGGCCGCCCTCCTGGCGGAATCGGCGGTCTCGAACACGGTGTAGATCGAATTCGCGAGGGCGACCGCGACGTAGAGCGGAACGAGGGAGACGCCTACACGATCCAAGCGGAAGGCGCAGCCACGACGCGCGAGGTACCAAGCCGTCGACCACCGACGTGGGACGATCCATGTCCACGCCGCGAGGAACAGTGCAGCGATCCGCGAGACGTGCAGCGCGATCAGCGGGATGATGAGCAACGACAGGAGCATCGCGAGGCCTACTAGGAGACCGAGCCGACTGGACACGTCGCCGCTAGCCGAACCGATCATTCCGGCCGCCACTGCGAGGACCGCCGCCGACATGACCAGGCTGAGCGTGAGCCTGAACGCGGTCGGGCGACGGCGGACGACTTCCGCGCTCAGGACCGCGTCGACCGCCGGTACCCGGAGGATCGAGCCGACACCTTGCAGACCGGCGAGCAACAGGATGCCGATGAGCAGCGCCCAGGTCGACAGGAGCACCAGCGTGCTCGCCGGGGCATCGACGATCGCGGTGACCGCGTTGGCCTGCAGGACCCAGCTGGTGAACCGCGGTGCGACCAATAGGGCCAGCGGCAGCCCGAGCGCTCCACCCACGGCCCCGAGCACGATCAGCTGCGATACCAGGACGCCGGCGATCCGCACTGACGACATCCCCGCGAGCTTCCAGGTCGCGAACGGTCGACGCTGGAGTTGCACCGCCAAGGAGACCGCGCTCGAGGTGATGACGAAGACGGCGACCGAGGCCATCCCGGACATCGGCGTGCTCAGATTCCGGACGATGCGCTGTTCCCGGACGGGCAGCCGATCGGCGACCTCCACGAGCGCGCCCACGCTGACAAGGAGCGCGTTCGCGAGTGCCAGGAACAGGAGCAGGGAGATCCACACCCGCCACTGCTGCAGGAGTGTGCGGAGAACGAGACCGGCCATCGTCATGCTCCCACGGACGTATGGACACTGTCCGCGCGGGCCGTTTCGATGGCGGACCAGAGCGCTGCCGGGGTGGCGGACGTCAGCTCGGCGTGGACAGAACCGTCACAGAGGACCAGCACACGATCCGCCCGCGCAGCAGCATCGAGGTCATGGGTAACCATCACCATCGTGCGTTCGGGACCGAGCGATCCGAACAGGAGGTCGAGCACGACCCGTCCTGACGACGTGTCAAGTGCACCGGTGGGTTCGTCGGCGAAGACCAATTCAGCCTGCGACAGCAACACCCGGCCGATCGCGACGCGCTGCCGTTCACCGCCTGACAGCTCGTCCGGGCGATGACGGAGGCGCGACGACAGTCCGATGTCTGCGGCGATATCTGCGACCGCCTGACGCCCGGCTGCGCGACCGGCGAAGAGCGCTGGCAACGCGAGATTGTCCCGCACGTTAATGGAGGGGATCAGGTTGTAGTCCTGGAACACGAAGCCGACGGACCGCCGCCGGAATCGGGAACGACCCCACTCGGTCAGGGATGACAGCTCCGTCCCCAACGCTACGACGCTTCCACGTGTCGGCGCTCGGAGACCAGATAGGCAGTGCAAGAGTGTCGACTTCCCGGATCCCGAGGGCCCGACGACCGCCAACGACTCACCGGCGGCTACAGAAAGACTCACCCCCCGCAACACGTGGACCGGGTCGCGGCGATGCAGTGAATAGCCGAAGGAGAGATCGCGTGCTTCCAGGCTCATCGTTGCAGTGTCTTTCGTCGTTCAGGCACGGTGTCTCCGCCACCTCAGGTCGGTCGTGAGCATCGGGGCTGCTGCGCTCGATGTCCTTGAAATATCAAATGTAGAGTTCGGTGTCGTCGACTGCAACGCCGGGCCTCCGCGCTACCGCCCGTTCACCACGCGGCACTAGCCTCAGTGCATGAGCACGACTCCCCCAGGTGGCACCGACGACACCGGCCGGACAGGTGGGCCCGGCGACGAGGCCCCGCGTCTCGGATCCCGGCCCCGCAACTTCCCGCCACCACCGCTCGTCACCCCCGACGCCGCAGCAGCCACCGTCGACCTCGACACCTCGCAGGTCGCCGCTGTGAAAGCGCAGGCGGGTCGTAAGGGTCGCATCTTCGCGTGGAGCCTGTGGGACTGGGGCTCGGCGTCGTTCAACGCCGTCGTCACCACCTTCGTGTTCACCGTCTATCTGACGAGCGACTCCTTCGGCGAGGAGGCCGCGGTGTCGGCGTCGCTCGGGTGGGCGCTCGCCGCCGCCGGGCTGCTGATCGCGATCCTCGCGCCGGTCGTCGGCCAGCGGTCGGACTCCGCCGGTCGACGGAAGTTCTGGCTCGGCTTCAACACCTACGTCGTCGTCGCGATCACCGCGCTCCTCTTCTTCGTCGCCCCCGATCCGAACTTCCTCTGGCTGGGCCTCGTCCTCCTCGCGGTCGGCAACATCGTGTTCGAGTTCGCCGGCGTCAACTACAACGCGATGCTCGCCCAGGTGTCGACGCCCACCTCCATCGGCAAGGTCTCCGGTCTCGGCTGGGGTATGGGGTACATCGGCGGCATCGTGCTGCTGCTCATCGTGTACTTCGGCTTCATCTCCCCCGAGGTCGGACTCTTCGGCGTCACCGGCGACGACGGCATGGACGTCCGCGTCGCGATGCTCGTCTCCGCGGCGTGGTTCGGGATCTTCGCCCTGCCCGTGCTGTTCGCGGTGCCCGAGTACCACGCGCCACAGGCCGTCGCCCGGCCGCACGTCGGGTTCTTCGCCTCCTACGGCGTCCTCGCCAAGAGCATCGCGGAACTCTGGCGCGACAGCCGACAGACGCTCTACTTCCTGCTCGCGAGCGCCGTGTTCCGCGACGGGCTCGCCGGTGTCTTCACCTTCGGTGGCGTCCTGGCCGCGGGGACCTTCGGCTTCTCACCCGGCGAGGTGATCATCTTCGCGATCGCCGCCAACGTCGTCGCCGGGATCGCGACGATCACGATCGGCCTGCTCGACGACAAAGTGGGCCCGAAACCCGTCATCGTCGCGTCGCTCATCGGCCTCGTCATCGCCGGGAGCGCCGTGTTCTTCCTCCACGAGGGCGGCGCGACGATCTTCTGGATCTTCGGCCTCATGCTGTGCCTGTTCGTCGGCCCTGCCCAGTCGGCGAGCCGCTCGTTCCTGGCGCGCATCATCCCCGAGGGCCGCGAGGGTGAGGTCTTCGGCCTCTACGCCACGACCGGCCGCGCCGTGTCCTTCCTCGCGCCGACCGCCTTCGCTCTGTTCGTCACGCTCGGTGGGGCGCAGTTCTGGGGGATTCTCGGGATCGTGCTCGTGCTGCTCATCGGCCTCGGACTGCTGATCCCGGTGCACGCGAAGCAGGGGCGGCTCAGCTCGCGGGTGTGACACGCGCCGCCACCGCTCGGGTCAGAGGACCTTCTAGCTTGATTTCGTAATTACGATATTTATACACTTGGGTCATGACGACCATCGATCCCGGCGATCTCGAGACACGTCTCGCGCGTCTCGAAGCCGCCGTGTTCGCCCGACCGGCCGACGACGACACGACCACCGAGCGACCGGACGACGTCGCGTCCGCAGCCGCGACGGGCGATGCCGACGACACCTTCTGGGCGCTCCGCGGGCTCGAACAGCGCACGGCGGCGCTCGAGCACGGGGCGGTCCTCTTCACCGGATCGGTCGTCACCGGCGGCGGACCCGTGCAGTGGCAGTACGCCAGGGCGACCGACGACCTCCTCGCGCTCGGCGACGACCCCGACGCCGTGGAGTCAGCAGCCTCCGGTCCACTCGCGACGGCGGCGTCGCGGCTCGCGGCCATCGGGTCCCCCGTCCGGCTGCAGCTGCTCCTGGCCGTCGCCAACGGCACCTCCGCACTCGCAGAACTCGGTGAACTCGACGGCATCGGGACGACCGGCCAGGTCTACCACCACGTCCGCGTCCTGACTGCCGCCGGCTGGCTGCAACCCGCCGGCCGCGGACGGGTCGCGGTCCCACCCAGGCGACTCGTCCCGCTGCTCGTCGCCGTCGCCGCCATGGAATGACCACCGACCCCAGGAAGGACCCCGCATGACCACCACACCACGCAGCACGTCCCGACCCAGACGGGTCTGGGTCATCGCCGCCGTCAGCACCGCTGTCGCCCTCGCGATCGGACTCGCCTTCCGGCCAGGGCCCTCGACGCTTCCCCCCGAGGCCACCGGCGACGCCGAACTCGCGGCCACCGTCCGCGAGCTCGTCGGCCCCGACCGCAAGGCCCTGCTGGCCGTCGTCGTCACCCCGGACGGCACCCGCACCGCGACGATCGGCGCCCAGCCGGACACCCGGTTCGAGATCGGATCGGTGAGCAAGGCCTTCACCGGACTGTTGCTCGCCGACGCGATCGAGCGCGGCGAGGTCACCCCGGACACCAGGCTCGGTGAGCTCCTCGAGCTGGGCGACGCGCCCGCGGCGGACGTCACCCTCGAGCAGCTCGCCACCCACACCTCCGGCCTGCCCCGGCTGCCGATCGACCTCTCGACGATCCTCTCCTCGACGTGGTTCGCGCTCACGACGGCGAACCCCTACGGCGAGGACCTCGACCAGCTGCTCGAGCAGGCGCGGTCCGCGTCCCTCGACACCCCGAAGGGCACCTACTCCAACCTCGGTTTCGAACTGCTCGGTGCAGCCCTCGGCTCGGCCGCCGGCACCAGCTACGCCGACCTCCTCGAGGAACGGATCACCGGTCCGATGGGGCTCGACTCGACCAGCCCCGTGAGCGATGCGGCCGAGCTCGGCGACCGCGACCTCCTCGGTGAGACCGCCGGCGGACGCACGGCCGCCGCATGGACCGGCACGGCGATCGGGCCCGCCGGTGGCATCCGCTCGGACACGGAGGATCTCGCGCGCTTCGCGGAGCGACTGGCCGACGGCAGCGCGCCGGGCATCGAGGCGCTCGACCCACAAGCGGCGTTCGGCGATCGCGAGATCGGCTGGGCCTGGATCACCGACCGGAAGGCGATCGACGGTGAGGACCTCGTGTGGCACAACGGCGCCACGGGCGGCTTCGCGTCCTTCGTCGGCGTCGTTCCGGCGACCGGCACCACGGTGGTCCTCGTCTCAGCGACCCAGGAGTCGGTCGATGCGGCCGGCGTCGCCCTCCTCGAGCAGATCGGAGCAGCACGATGATCGAGATCCTGATCCCCGCCGTCGTCGCCCTCGTCGTCGCGTGGGTGCTCGCCCTCCAGGTCGTCCACGCGTGGAGTACGGGACGCTGGGCGGCGACCGAGCGCTACCGACTGGTCGTCGACGCGGTGGACAGCATCGTGATCCTCGCCCTCGTCCGCGCCCTCGCCGCGCCGGTCGGCGTCTGGTCCTGGGCGTGGGTCCTCGCCGTCGCGATCGTCGGCTTCGGACTCGCGGGCGCAGGACTCCGCTGGAACACACTCCCCTGGCACGCACCCAGGCCGAAGCGGACCGTCGACGAGCACGGGGCGACGGTCGAGACAGCCGTCGAACCCCGCACCCGCGGTCGGCAGGTCCTGTCGGGGATCTACGCCGTCGTCGGTGCCGCGATCGTCGCGCTCTGCTGGTGAGCGACCGCAGCCCGCGGTCGAGTCAGGCGCCCGGGAGCACGAGCCCCTTCCGCAGGGTGACGTTCCCGTACTTCCTGGTCTCGCCCGTGCGGATGATGAGGAACGCCGTGGCGGCCTCGTCGTAGTAGGCGAACCGGTCGACGAAGCGCACGGCGTCCTCGGTCGTGCCGGCGGCGGCGATGAGTTCCCGCTGGACGTCGAGCACCGTACCGTCGGCACTCGTCATGAGGTCGAGCACGGGCTCGTCGTCGAGCGGGATCACCGTGCGCACCGCTCGGAGGACCTCCGGCGTCGACAGCGTCGGCAGCACGACGACGCGTTCGCCGAGCCGGGTGGCCGGGAAGTGCGCGTCGGCGATCACCACCGCGTCCGAATGTCCCATCGCGTCCAGGTGCAGCAGCAGTTCGCCGCTCAGCACCGGGTCGATCCCTGTCAGCATGGTGACCTCCTCGTCATGGTTCCGTGTCCATCCGTCTGCCCGATCATGTCAGTCCGTCGACGCCGACCGGCCCGCGGGGGTCGAGCCGGTAGACGCGCGTCGCCGTCCCGCCACGCAGTGCATCGCGTTCCGCCGGCGACAACTCGTCGACGAGACCGGACAGCTCGTGCCAGACCGCACCGTACCCGCCGCTCGTGACGGTCATCGGCCAGTCGCCGCCGAGCATCAACCGCTCGGGCCCGAAGCAGGCGAGTGCGGTGTCCCAGGCCCGACGCACGTCGGCCGCCACGAACGGCCGACCGGCTCGATTGAGGCCCGACACCTTGGCGACCACGTTCGGTGACGCCGCCGCCGCGGCCAGCTCGGTCGCCCATCGTTCGAAGGCCTCATCGTCGCGCGGCGGCTTCGCGAGGTGGTCGACGACGATCGTCAGCCCCTCCTCCAGCCGTGCGAGTCCGGTGGCGTCACGGAGCAGCCGAGGGAAGGCGTTCGGGAGGTCGAGCGGAAGCCCCCGGTCCGCGAGGACCGCCGCCAACCGGCGCGCGGGTGCTGCCAGGAGCAGGCCGTCCCGGGGATCGTCGTGCAACAGCTGACGAACGCCGCGGAATCGTGGATGCACTCCCCAACGGTCGAGCAGTTCCTCGGCCCGCTTCGCATCGTCGATCGGTACCCAGCCGACGACGCCGACCACCCAGCTGCAGGTGTCCGATGCGTGGAGCATGGAGATCGTGTCGAGCTCCGTGTCGTCGGCCTGGACGAGGATCGCCGCTTCGACGCCGGCAGCCTGCAGTTCCGCGGCTGCACGCTCCGGCGTGAAGTCCTCGCGAAGTGCCTCGTCGGCCGAAGCGAGCCAGTGGTACCCGTCGGCGCGATTCCACAGATGGAGGTGCGCGTCGATCGTCCGCATCAGCCGAGCAGCCCTCTGGTGCGCAGCTCCGTCCAGAAGGTCTCGGGGATCGGCGCCTCGAAGCGCTCCACGTTCTGGATCATCTGCTCCGGCCGCGAGGCGCCGACAGCGACCGTCCGCACGGCGGGGTGGCGGAGCGGGAACTGGAGGGCGGCCGCGGGCAGTTCGACCTCGAACCGACGGCAGATCTCGGCGATGTCGACGGCGCGGTCGAAGACCTCAGGTGGGACGGCACCGTACTCGTATCGTCCGTCACGGTCGGGGACGGCGCGAGCCAGCAGACCGGAGTTGAACACCGAGGCGGCGACCACGCCGACGCCGTGTTCCAGACAGGCGGGCAGCACCTCCTCGCCCGCTGGCTGCTCGGCGAGCGTGTACCGACCGGCGATCATGATGAGATCGGTCAGGCCCGTGCGCACCGCGGCGAGGAGTGCGGCGACGTCCATCGACCCGATCCCGACCGCCCCGACGAGTCCTTCGTCGCGGAGGGCGGCGAGCGCCGGTATCCCCTCGGATATCCCGGATTCCGGATCGTTGCGTTCCGGGTCGTGGAGGTAGAGCACGTCGACGTGGTCGAGTCCGAGTCGTTCGAGGGACTCGTCGAGCGAGCGACGCACGCCGGCCTCGCTCGCGTCCCACTCGCGTCGCACGGTCGCCGGGACGACGAAGTCGTTGTCCGTGTCGAGCGCACCTTCCCCCGCGGGGTTCGGCACGAGGAGGCGGCCGACCTTGGTGGACAGGACGTACTCGTCGCGGGGCTTCGTCCGCAGGAAGGCGCCGAGCCGACGCTCGGAGAGACCGAGGCCGTAGTGCGGAGCCGTGTCATAGAAGCGGACGCCGTGTTCCCAGGCCGCATCGAGGATCGCCCAGGCCTCCTCATCGCCGAGCTCGCGGTAGAGGTTGCCGAGGTTGGCGGCGCCGTACGCGAGCCGCGGGACGAGCAGCTCAGGCACCGGCACCCCGGAAGGTGAACTCGGCGATCGACGTCGCGAGCATCTCCGAACCGCCGCCGGGGGCGACCGGCGCGCGGTACCGGCCGGCGACGATCTCGACGGGCTCGACGAAGTGCTCGTGCAGGTGGTCGACGAATTCGATCATGCGTCCATCCTCGCTCCCGGACACGGCGATGAAGTCGAACATCGAGAGGTGCTGCACCGCTTCGCACAGCCCGACGCCACCGGCGTGCGGGCAGACCGGGACACCGAACTTCGCGGCCAGGAGGAGGATCGTGATGTTCTCGTTCACGCCGGCGACCCGCGTGGAGTCGATCTGGAGCACCTGGAGGGCGTCGGCCTGCAGGAACTGCTTGAACATGATGCGGTTGGCCATGTGCTCACCGGTCGCGACCGGGATCGGGGCGACGCCGCGCGCGATCGCCGCGTGGCCGAGGATGTCGTCGGGGCTCGTCGGCTCCTCGATCCAGGCGATGTCGTAGGGGGCGAGTCGGGACATCCAGTCGATCGCCTCCGCGACGTCCCACCGCTGATTGGCGTCGACGGCGATCCGGATGTCGGGTCCCACGGCGTTCCGGGCGATGGCGAGGCGACGGACGTCGTCCTCCACATTCCCGCCGACCTTGAGTTTGACCTGCGCGAATCCGTCCGCGACCGCTTCGCGACACAGGCGGTCGAGCTTCTCGTCGGAGTAGCCGAGCCACCCGGGCGTCGTCGTGTAGGCGGGGTACCCGGCTGCGAGGAGGGCCTCGGTCCTGGCCTCCCGTCCCGGTTCGGCGCGTCGGAGGATCGTGAGGGCGTCGTCCGTGGTGAGGACGTCGCTCAGGTAGCGGAAGTCGACGAGCTCGACGAGCTCCTCCGGCGTCATCGTGGCGAGCAGCCGCCAGAGCGGCAGGCCGGCGCGTTTGGCCTTGAGGTCCCAGAGGGCGTTGACGACGGCGCCGATCGCCATGTGCATGACGCCCTTCTCGGGCCCGAGCCACCGGAGCTGGGAGTCGTAGACGAGTTCGCGCCAGAAGGCTCCGAGGGCGTCGAGCACGGGCTCGACCTCGCGACCGAGGAGGTGCTCCCGGAGGGCGTGGATGGCTGCGACCTCGACGTCGTTGCCGCGTCCGATGGTGAAGACGAAGCCGTGGCCCTCGTGGCCGTCGTCCGCGTCCGTCACGAGCCGCAGGTAGGCGGCCGAGTAATCGGGGTCGGGGTTCATGGCGTCCGAGCCGTCGAGGGTGGTCGAGGTCGGGAACCGGACGTCGTGCGTCTCGAATCCGATGATGGTACTCACGTCGGCATGCTCCTTCGGGCTGATGCCACCGAGCTTAGACATCCGACGTCTGGGCTGTCAATGCGCCCAGCTTGGACGAAATCATCTGTTGCAACGGCCGGGTCGGGCGGTAGAGTTCAGACGTTATCGGCTACGGAGCCGGGTCCGCACGCGGGCACCGGCGGAACCGGAAGGACCAGCATGCGCTTCGCCAGACTCGGCCCCGCGGACGGGGAGACCCCCGTCATGTTCGCGGGCGACACCGCGTACGACCTCCGATCGATCACCCCCGACATCGACGGAGCGTTCCTCGCCGGCGGCGGCGTCGATCAGGTTCGCGCCGCCCTCGAGTCGGGTGCGCTCCCCGTCCTCGACGGCGCCGACGAGCTCCGGATCGGCGCTCCGATCGCCCGGCCGAGTGCGGTCGTCTGCATCGGGATGAACTACGCGGCGCACGCGGCGGAGTCCGGATCCGCTCCGCCCGAGATCCCGATCATGTTCCTGAAGACGCCGAACACGGTCGTCGGCCCGAACGACGACGTCCGCATCCCGCGCGGCAGCACGAAGACCGACTGGGAGGTCGAGCTGGGCGTCGTCATCGGCGAGCGCACCTCCTACCTCGACAGCCCTGAGGACGCCCTCGGCCGCATCGCCGGATTCGTCACCGCGAACGACGTGTCGGAGCGCGACTTCCAGATGGCGGCGAGTGGCGGGCAGTGGTCGAAGGGCAAGTGCGCGCCGGGCTTCAACCCGACCGGCCCCTGGCTCGTGACGCCGGACGAGGTCGACGCCGGCGCCCTGCGACTCCGCAGCTGGGTCAACGGCGAACCGCGTCAGGACTCGAGCACGGCCGACCTCATCTTCGACGTCGCCACGGTCATCTGGCACCTGAGCCAGTACCTGCAGCTCGAACCCGGCGACCTCGTCCTGACCGGCACACCCGAGGGCGTCGCGCTCTCCGGCCGCTTCCCCTACCTCGCACCGGGCGACGTCTGCGAGGTCGAGATCGAGGGCCTCGGTCGCCAGCGACAGCGGTTCGTCGACCCGGTCCCCGGAATCGCGCCGGCGGCGAAGCCAGCCGAGGCACTCGGAGCCCGCGCATGAGCACCGAAGACACCGGCGAGTTCGACGGACTCGTCGCGATCGTCACCGGCGGCGCTTCGGGGATCGGTGCCGCGATCGTCGAACGTCTCGCCGCCGATGGTGCGAGCGTCGCGATCCTCGACCTGAACCCGTGGCCCGACGAGGACTCCGCCACCCGCCTGTCGGTGCGGGCGAACGTCGCCGACGACGCGTCGGTCCGCGCGGCGATCGACGCCGTCGTCGCACGGTTCGGCCGCCTCGACATCATCGTGAACAACGCCGGTATCGGCGCGCAGGGCACCATCGAGTCCAACGACGACGACGAGTGGCACCGCGTCTTCGACATCAACGTGGTCGGCATGGCTCGCGTGACGCGCGCGGCCCTCCCACACCTGCGCGAGTCGCCGTCGGCCGCGATCGTGAACACCGCGTCGATCGCCGCGACGGCGGGACTCCCCCAGCGCGCGCTCTACACGGCGACGAAGGGAGCCGTGCTGTCCTTGACGCGAGCGATGGCCGCCGACCACCTGCGCGAGGGCATCCGGGTGAACTGCGTCAACCCGGGCACGGCCGACACCCCCTGGGTTGGCCGGCTGCTCGACAGCGCCGCCGACCCGGCCGCAGAACGCGCCGCACTCGAGGCACGCCAGCCGCATGGCCGACTCGTCGCCGCGACCGAGGTCGCCGGTGCCGTCGCCTACCTGGCGAGCCCGAGATCAGGCTCGACGACCGGCACCTCGATCGCCGTCGACGGCGGGATGCAGGAGCTCCGCCTCCGCCCCGAGTAGCGAGGGCCGAGTCCCGATGCCGCCTCACCGTTCACAACGCAGGAGCGCCCCGGCGGTTCTCCCGCCAGACGGCCATCCCCAGGCCGACACGCCTGACTCCTCCTGAATTGCGAACGGCATGGACCGGACGGGTCCGACTGTGCAGAACTCAGGCGCACGCCGGCGCGTCCCGCCACCGAGGGGATGATCCGGCTCGACTCACCGGGACGCTCCTGAATTGCGAACCCGGGGCCGAGGATCAGGCGGGCGACCTACCGGTCGGTGTCGGGGCGCGGCCACGCGGCGACGAAGCGCTCGAGGTACGCGGCGAACTGCGCCGCCTCCTCGGGCGTGAACCCCGAGAGCGCGGTCGTGACCGCGTCGCGTCGACCCCGGTGCGCCTCCTGCAGGACCGCGCGGCCGGCGGCGCTCAGCTGCACCACGCTGCGTCGACCGTCGTTCGGGTCGACCGCGCGAGCGACCTCGCCGCGTTTCGTCGCTTCGGCCACGAGCCGGCTCGCGCGGGGCTGGTCGACGCCGATCAACTCCGCGAGCGCACTGATCCCCATGCCACCGGCCGCCTCGTCACGAGCGAGCGCGTCCAGCATCCGGAATCGAGCCGCCTGGGCGATCGCCTGCTCGCGCGGGTGACGGGCGCCACCGCCAGGACCCCAAGGCCCACCGAAGCCGGGTCCGAAGCCCGGACCGCGCCCACGCCCGCGTTCGTCCTCAGCGCCGCCGTCGGCGTCGTGCCGATGACCGCCCCCGTGCTCATCGTGGTGGTGATGACCGGGCCCACCGCGCCCACCGCGTCCGCCGAAGCGACGACCTGACTGGTCCCGTCGGATCTGGACGAGGGCCCGCTCGATCATTTCCACCGGGTCGGTTGCTGTGGGTTCGCTGGGCTGCGCTTGACGATCATCGGACATACATGTCATTATACATTTACATGTAACAGAGCATGCAAATAAGGAGACCACCCATGAACACCCCAACGACTCACCCAGAGCAGTCCACCACCCAGTCCGCCGAGCGCCCGCTCGGCTTCTGGCTCCGCACCGTCGATCACGCGCTCAAGCACTCGATGCACGAGGTGCTCGCCGAGGACGGCCTCGGCCGCCGCAGCTGGCGCACGCTCGAGCTCATCGCCTCCGGCGCCTCGAGCGTCGAGGAAATCGACGCCGCGCTCCCGCCACACCGCCGCGGACCGCGCGGCCCCGAGCGGTTCGGCCGCCGCGGCGGGTTCGGCCACGGTCGCGGCTTCGGTCGCCCCGAGCGCACCGCCGAGACGGCGGCGGACACCGCATCCGCCGAGCGTCCGGGCGACCACGAGCACGGCCACCCCGCTCACGATCGGGCCTTCGGGCGCGGGCGCGAGTCCGGTCGCGGCTTCGGTCGTGATCACCGACCCGGCGGCGCACCGTTCGGTCCTGGCCACGGCCACCACCGCGGTCCTCGTCGCTCGACCGCGGACATCGTCATGGACTTCGCCGCACGCGGCTGGGTCATCGTCGACGCCGACGGCATCACCCTGACGGACACCGGTCGCGAGGCGCACGACGCGCTCCGCACCAAGGTCGACGCGGTCCGCCAGACCGTCGCCGACGCCGTCTCACCCGAGGACCTCGCGACGACGCTCGCCAGCCTCGAGAGCATCGCCCGAGCCTTCGGCCGGGACGAGCACACGGCGCACGAACACGGCCCGCGTGGTCGCTTCGGTCGCGGCCCTCGCAGCGAGCGCTGACCGGCCGCCGGCGTCTTCCGCCCATGCGGACCCCAGCCGAACACCATGCACAGAGCCCCGGGCAGCAACCGCTGCCCGGGGCTCTCTCCGTTCGACCCACCGTCCCGTTCTCAGGACTCCGTCGCGTGTCGCCACCCACGCGAGCCCGACACACCGGATATCTCCTGAGTTGGGGACGAACGGACCACACCCGACCCCGGCACCCCTATCTCAGGACTCCGACGCGTGTCACCACCCACACGAGCCCGCCACACCGGACATCTCCTGAGTTGGGGACGACACCGGGGGCTTCAGTTACTCCGTGAGGCCGTTCGCCTTCGCGACGTTCCCGAGCCACGCGAGGCTCGGCTTCGGCGTGCGCACGAAGGTCTCGCGATCGACGGCGATGAGGCCGAAGGTCGGCCGGAAGCCGCTCGCCCACTCGTAGTTGTCGAGCGCGCTCCAGTGGAGGTACCCCTCGAGCTGGATCCCGTCCTGGATGCAGGCGTGGAGCTCGCGCAGGGCGCCGTCCGTGTAGTCGATCCGACGGGTGTCGTCTGAGGTCGCGATGCCGTTCTCGGTGATCATGATCGGCACCCCACCCGACAGCTCCCAGGCGCTCCGCACACCTTCGGCGGCGGCCGGCGGGTAGAACTCCCAACCGGTGAGCGTCGTCTCGACGCCGTCCTCGACGGGCAGCGGCCCCTTCGGCCCGATGAACGTGCGCGTGTACGCCTGGACGCCGAGGAAGTCGTCGCCGGCGGACTGCTCGAGGTACCAGTCGTCACGCGGGTAGCCGTACTCGCGCAGCATCTCGTCGGAGCCCGGCTCACCGTTCGACCGGAACGCCTGCGTCGCGATGGTCCAGCCGGACTTCAGGCCGGACACCTGCGACAGCACCTCGCGCGAACGCTTGTGCGACTCGAGGAGCGCGTCCGCCACGAAAAGGTCCGGGTTCGGTAGGCCGTACGCGACGAGGTTGGCCGCGTCCTCACCACCGGCGAGCATCGCGGCGATGTTCGGCTCGTTGATGGTGCAGACGTGTTCGACGCCCTCGCCGACGATCGGCAGGGTCAGCTCGGTGTACCGCGCGAAGAGGTCGGCGGCGTCCTTCGCCCGCCAGAACCCGTCGCGCTCGAACCAGCGCGGCACCGTGAAGTGCATGAGCGTGACGACGGGGTTGAGTCCCAGCTCGTGCGCGGTGTCGACCATGCGACGGTAGTGGTCGACCTCGGCACGCGAGACGATGCCGCGCTCGGGCTCGATCCGCGCCCACTCGATGCTGAACCGGTAGGTGTTCAGCCCGGCGTCGGCGAGCAGCTGCATGTCCTCGCGGTAGCGGTGGTAGCTGTCCATCGCGTCGCCCGAGGGCTCGACGATGTTCGTCCCGGCTTCGTGCTCGTGCACCCACCAGTTGCTGTTGATGTTGTTGCCCTCGATCTGGTGGGCAGCGGTGGCGGCGCCCCAGAGGAAGCCGTCGGGGAAGGTCAGCACGGGTGTTGCTCCTGTTTCATGTAGAGGTGTGGCCCTTCGACAAGCTCAGGGACCGGGGAGGGGAAGGCTCAGGGACCGGGGGGAAGCGCAGGGACCGGACGGGCGTCAGCGCTTGGCGCGGGCCGGGTTGGGGACGGCGTCGAGCAGCTGGATCGTGTACGGATCCTGCGGGTGCTGCAGGACGTGCGCGGTCTCGCCTCGTTCGACGACGCGACCCTGATTGAGGACCATGATGTTGTCGGTCACGAGTCGCGCCGACAGCAGGTCGTGCGTGATGTAGAGCATCGAGACGCCCCACTGCTCCCGCAGGTCCTCGAGCAGTGCGAGCACACCGGCACGCAGCGACACGTCGAGCATCGAGACGGGCTCGTCGGCGATGAGCACCTGCGGGTCGCTCGCGAGCGCCCGGGCGATCACGACTCGCTGCCGCTGTCCACCGGAGAGCTGGTGGGGCAGCTTCGCCGCGAACTGCTCGACGGGCGAGAGGCCCACCGTCTCGAGGAGTTCGAGCACGCGCTTGCGCACCGCGTCGCCCTTCAGCCCGGTGAAGTTCACCACCGGCCGGGTGAGCGTGTACTCGACCGTGTGCAGCGGGTTGAGCGCCGCGTACGGGTCCTGGAAGATCATCTGCACGTTCTTGTGCAGGTTCCGGATGCCCTTGCGGTTCAGCTGGGCGACGTCGAGGTCACCGAAGCGGACCGCGCCGGAGGTCGGCTTCTCGATGCCCGTGATGAGCTTCGCGATGGTCGACTTGCCGGAGCCCGAGGCCCCCACGAGCGCGAGTGACTGGCCGGGTTCGAGCGTGAACGACACGTCGTCGACGGCCGTGACCGCGGACTCACCGCGACGCGGCGGCGGGTAGACCTTCGAGACGGCGTCGACGATGACCGCCGACTCGGCCGAACGACCGGCCCTGGCGGCAACGGTCCCTGAGCCTGTCGAAGGGCCCGACTCGGAGCTCGCGCTCGTCGCGGTCGGGACGCTCGTCGTCGTGCCGGACACCGGAGCAGTGCCCCGGTTCGCCCGTGAGGGGAAGCCGGGCAGCTCGACGACCGCGGCGCGCGGGTCGGCGTAGTGACTGAGCAGCATCCGCGTGTAGGGGTCCTGCGGACGCTCGAGGATGTCGCGGCTCGGGGCGTCCTCGACGATGCGGCCCTCGTGCATGACGAGCACACGCTGCGTCGCCTCGAGCACGACGCCGAGGTCGTGGCTGATGAGGATGGCGGTGAACCCCTCGGCCTGCTGCAGCTCGGTGATCGTGTCCATGATCGCGTGCTGCACGAGGACGTCGAGCGCGGTGGTCGGCTCGTCGAACACCATGAGGCGAGGCTCGAGCGACAGGGCCAGTGCGATGGACACGCGCTGGCGCATGCCACCGGAGAGCTCGCCGGGGAAGCGCGCGAGCACCTGCGGCGTCAGCCCGACCTTGCCGACCAGCTCGTCCATCCGCGCGTCCCAGCGGTCGCGGGAGACGTGCCCGTGCGCCTTGAAGATGTCGACGAAGTGGTTGCGGATCGTGCGGACCGGGTTGAGCGCGTTCATGCCCGACTGCAGCACCATGGCGAACCCGCCCTGACGCTGCTCACGGAGCGCCTCGTCGCCGAGCTCGCGGATGTCCTTGCCGCCGAAGAGGATCTGCCCGCCGTTGATGCGGGCCGGCGGCTTCTGCAAGCGGGTGGCCGCGAAGCCGAGCGTCGACTTCCCGGAGCCGGACTCGCCGACGAGCCCGATGAACTCACCGGCACCGACGGAGAACGACACGTGGTCGACCGCCTGGACCGGCGCGGCACCGACGGACTCGTAGACGACGGACAGGTCGCGGACCTCGAGGAGCGCTCCGGTCCCGGCTGCCGGCGCGGATGCGCTCTCGGCCTGGAGGTTGACGGCGTTCATCGTGACTTCCCTTCACGGAGGCGCGGGTTGCTGATCGCGTCGACACCGAAGTTGATGAGGGTGAGGCTCATCGCGAGGAGCGCGATGCAGAGACCGGGGGCGAAGAGGAGGATCCACTGACCGGTGAGCAGGGCGTTGGAGTTCTGCGCCCAGTAGAGGATGGTGCCCCAGCTGACGATCGACGAGTCGCCGAGGCCGAGGAACTCGAGGCCGGCCTCCGCGAGGATCGCACTCGTCGCGGCACCGAAGAAGCCACCGGCGATGAGGGACGTCATGTTCGGCAGGATCTCGTTGAACACGATGCGGAACGGTCGGTCGCCGGAGAAGCGGGCCGCGGTCACGAAGTCACGCGAACGCAGCGACTGCGTCTGGCTGCGGAGCACGCGGGCACCCCACGCCCACCCGGTGATCACGATGACCGCGACGATCATCACGAGCCCACCGTTCTGGAGGTACGCGGCGATGACGATCATGAGCGGCAGGCCGGGCACCACGAGGAACAGGTTGACGATGAAGTTCACGACCTCGGCGCCGAAGCCCTTGATGTAGCCCCAGCTGAGACCGATCAGCACGGCGACGATCGTCGACAGGATGCCGGCGATGAAACCGACCGTGACGCTGATCTGCGAGCCGTAGATGAGCTGGCTGAGGACGTCCTCGCCCGCCGCCGTCGTCCCGAACCAGTGCTCGGGGCTCGAGTCGGCGTTCCGGGGGAACCCGTCCTGGCTCGCGCCGTACGGTGCGAGCACCGGGGCGAAGATCGCGACGAGGATGAAGAACGCGAGGATGATGAGCCCGAGGCGGGACTTCCAGTTGGCCCAGAGCGTCGCCGCCGATCGACCGATGAAGGCGAACCTCCTCGGCGGACGCACGGCCTGGTCGGACTGCAGTGTCTTGACGTGCTGTGTGGTGGTCATCGGCGGGTCCTTGGGTCGAGTACGCCGTACAGGATGTCGACGAGGAAGTTGGCGATGAGCACGCTCACGGTGATGAGCAGGAAGAGCGCCTGCATGAGCGGGTAGTCCTGTCCGATCACCGCGTTGAACAGGAGGAACCCGATGCCCGGGTATCCGAAGACCTGCTCCACGAGGATCGAGCCGCCGACCACACCGCCGAGCGCGAGCCCGAAGCCGGTGAGGTTCGGGAGGATCGCGTTGCGGGCCGCGTACTTGATGGCGACCGTGCGACCACGGAGACCGTTCGCCTCGGCGAAGGTCACGTAGTCGTCACCGAGGGTGTTGATCATCGCGTTGCGCATGCCGATGATCCAGCCGCCGAGGCTCGTCACGAGGATCGTCAGCGCCGGCAGCACCGCGTGGTACGCGACGTCGACGATGAAGTCCCAGGTGAAGGCAGGCGAAGCCGTCGGGCCGAAGGCACCCGAGGTCGGGAACCAGTGGAGGACGTAGCCGGCGAAGAACAGCAGGAGCAGTGCCGTCCAGAAGTACGGGAACGTGCTGGCGAACGTGCCGCTCAGCGTCGGCAGGGCGTCGAGCCAGGTGTTCCGCCGCCAGGCCGCGAGCACCCCGATGAGCGTGCCGAGGATGAAGGCGACGATGGTGACGATCCCGAGCAGGATGATCGTGTACGGGAACGCCTGCCAGATGAGCTCACCGACCGACTGCGGGAAGAAGGTGTACGAGACCCCGAAGTCGAGCGTGACGACCTGGTGGAGGTACGTGACGTACTGCTCCCAGAGGTTGCCGCCGGGGACACCGAGTTGGGCCTCGATCGCCGCACGCGTGGCCGCGGAGACCGGGCCGTTCTGCGCGAGCTTCGCGATCGCGGCGTCGGTCGGGGAGCCGGGCATGAGCCGCGGCAGGAGGAAGTTCAGCGTGACCGCCGCCCACAGGGTGAGGACGAAGAGGCCGAGTTTGCGCACCATGTACACGGTCACTCACCGTCCTTCCGGAGCTTGAGGTGCGTGAACACGAGGAGCGGGGTCTGGTCGTAGGTCTGCAGCGGCGCGTACGGGTTGTCCGCATCGGGCCAGCCGGTGAACTTCTTGTCGTTGTAGAGGCCCCAGAGTCCGCCGTAGTACATCCCGATGACCGGGAAGTCGCTGTAGACGATCTGCTGCATCTGGTGGCTCAGCCCCAGGCGAGTGGCCTCGTCGGTCGTCTCCTTGTACTGCGCGAGCAGCTGGTCCATCTGCGGGTTGCGGTAGCGACCGAAGTTGCTGGACGTCGTCTCGCCGATCGGCTTCGCGAACTCGCTGTTGAAGCTGTTGTTGAAGCCCTGGAACATGATGCCGTTGCCCATGCCACCCATGGCGACCTCGAAGGCACCGCTCTGGATGGCCTGCTGGTATCCCGGCGGCTGCGGCTGCTTGATCTGCACGTCGATGCCGAGGGCGCCGAGCTCCTTGCGGACCTCCTGGACCGCGCGGAGCCAGTCCGCGTAGCCGTTGGCGGTCGTGATCGAGAAGCTGAACTGCTTGCCCGACGCATCGACGAGCTTGCCGCCCTGCTGGGTGTACCCGGCGGCCGCGAAGGCCTCGAGGGCGCCGGCGGTGTCCTGCGTGATCATGCCTTGGTTCGGCAGGCTCGGGTCGAGCTCGTCCTCCTGGTTGGGGAGCATGAGGCTCGACTGGCCGGCGGCACCGAGGTAGCCCTCGGTCGCAGCGTCGGCGATCTTGTCGCGGTCGAGCGCCAGGGCGATGCCGCGGCGGACGTCGACGTTGTCGAACGGGGCGACGTCCATGTTGGGCACGAGCCCGATCACGCCTCCCGGCGGGAACCAGAACTTGTTGTGGTCGTTGGCCGCACCCCAGGTGCCTTCGACGTTCGACAGGAACGAGTACGCCCAGTCGAAGCCCTTGGTCACGATGTCGAGTTCGCCGGTGGCCGCGGGGATCACGAGGTGGTTGACCTCGATCTTGTCGGCCTGCCAGTACGTCTCGTTTTTGTCCATCGTGTACTGCTGCGAGGTGTAGTTACCGAGAACGTACGGGCCGGTGCCGACCGGGTTCGGGTTCCGCCAGGTGTCGGGGCTCTTGACGTCCTTCCAGATGTGCTCCGGGACGATGAGCGTCTGCGAGACGATGTCGGCCGCGGGGGCGTCGTCGTCGAGCAGGTGCATGATGACGTGCTGGCCCTTCACCTCGATCGTGTCGATGTGCTGCCAGGCGCCCTTCTGGTCGAGCGTCGGGTACTGCTTGATGAGGTCGAAGGTGAACTTCACGTCCTCAGGGGTGAAGGCCTCGCCGTCGGACCAAGTGGCGCCGTCGCGGATCGTGTAGTCGATCGTGCGGGCGTCCGGGAGGTCGACCTTCTCGGCGAGCCACGGCGTCTCCTTGCCGTCGAGCACGTTGATGATCACGAGCGGCTCGTAGATGTAGCTCGAGGCCGAGCGCTTGTTCACGAGGTAGGGGTTGAAGTTCCGCTCGAGCATCGGGGTGCCCTTGTCGGAGGCCAGCAGCATCGTGTCGGCGGGGATCGAGGGATCCGGCTCGCTCTTGATCTGGATGCTGCAGCCGGAGACGAGCAAGGCCGCCGCGGCGATCATCGCCGCTGCTCCGAGTCGTCTGCGCCTGCGGACCTTGGTCCGCTCGTGCGTCGTGTGCGTCATCGCCACCGTCCTTGCTGAAGTCTGTACCGGTTGAGTGTAAGCGCATACATTGTCCGGCGCAACCCGTGTCGGACATCCGATCCTGTTCGCAATTCAGGAGAGCCTCGGCGCGGCGGCCTCGCGGCGGACGGACGCGTCGCGGCACGCCGCGGGCTTCCTGAATGGTGAACGCGAGGGGAGGCGATGATCAGGACGTGATCGACTCGGAGCTCTCGCGGAGGACGACCTCGACGGGGAGTCGGACGGACATCGCGGGCAGCTTCGGCTCGGCGAGGCGACGGGCGAGTGCCTGCACGGAGACCCGGCCGAGCGTCTCCATCGGCTGCCGGACCGTCGTGAGCCGGGGAGCGGACAGGCGGCCGGCGTCGATGCCGTCGAATCCGGTGACGATGAGCTCGTCCGGGACCGCGACCCCCGCGATCCTGGCGGCGTCGATCACGCCGAGCGCCATCTGGTCGTTGGCGCACACGACGGCCCGCGGCAGCCCGTCGCGTCGGAACAGCTCCCGACCGACCCGCCGCCCGCCCTCGCGAGTGAAGTCGCCGCGGAGGGTCGGCTCCTCCGGGGCGTCGAGCGACCGGTCGGCGAGAGCCGCGCGGAACCCGCTCCAGCGCTCCGCGTCATCGGGCGAGCCGAGGCTTCCCGCCACGTACTCGAGCTCTCGGGCACCGAGGTCGTCGATGAGGTGCGCCGTGAGCGTGCGCATCCCCTCGGCGTTGCTCACCGAGACGTGATCGAGGTCGTCGCCGCGCCGGGGCCCCGCCATCACGACGATCGGGACGTGCCGCGACAAGCGCGCGAGCTCCTCCTCGCTCGCGCTCCCGGCCAGCACCATGAGGCCGTCCACCCGACCCGCCATGTCGCGCACGGTCTGCGTCGCCGTGGATCCGCGTCCGACGCCGACGAGCAGCGCGAACCCGCTCCGCCAGGACTCCAGCTCGCAGCCGCGCAGCACCTCGTCGAAGTAGAGGTTGAGCGTCCGCGTATCGGTCCGCTCCGGGATGTCGCGGACGATGCGCGCTCCCCCGGCCGCCGCCTCGTCACCCTCGAGGGCGATGTCCCCGAGGTCGTCCATCGCGTCGAGTCCCTGGAAGAACAGACCGATGACGCCGGTGCGGCGCGCGGCGAGTCCTCGTGCGGCCCCACTCGGGACGTACCCGAGTTCACCGACCGAGGCGAGCACGCGGTCTCGCGTGGCCGGTTTCACGTCGTCGGGGCGACTGAGCACCCGCGAGACCGTCGCGATGGAGACGCCGGCGTGGTGCGCGACGTCGTAGACCGTCGGCGGTTTCGTCATGGGAACGCCTTCCTTCGGCCACCAATGATACGCACGGCATCCTGCCCGCCCGGTCCACCGGCGGCGTGGGATGGCGCGCGGAGCGCCCTCGTCTTGCGTCACGGGAGCGGCCCCGACGAGCCGGGAACCGCAGCCAACCCGAACGTTCCCTGAATTCTCGACGCTTGTCGGCTGGGCGGCCGACGTCCGCTGGCAGACTGCGGAGATGACCGATCAGCATGCCAAAGCCGTCCTCCTCAACTCCCTCCACGAGCCGGGTTCCCCGCTCATCGTCACCAACGTTTGGGACGCCATCACCGCGAAGGTCGTCTCCGAGGCCCCCGGCGTCGTCGCCCTCGCCTCGGCGAGCCACTCGGTGTCGAACGTCCGCGGGCTCGAAGACGGCGGTGGCCTCGACGTCGACGAGGCGATCGCCGCCGCGAAGATCATCGTGGGCGCCGTCGACCTGCCGGTGACGATCGATTTCGAGAAGGGGTATGCGTCCGACGCCGCCGGCGTTCGCGAGAACGTCCGCCGCCTCGTCGTCGAGTCGGGTGCCGTCGGCATCAACCTCGAGGACTCCGTCGGTGCCGCGAAGGCCCCGCAGTTCCCGATCGAGGAGGCCGCGGCCCGCGTCGCCGCCGCTCGCGCCGGAGCCGAGGACGCGGGCATCCCGCTCGTCATCAACGCCCGGGTCGACACGCTCGCCGGCGACCCCGAGGCGTGGGACGAGGCCGTCGCCCGCGCCAACGCCTACCTCGAGGCCGGTGCGGACGTCGTCTTCTTCCTCGGACTCGGCACGGAGGAGCTCGTCGCCAAGGCGATCGAGCAGGTGCACGGACGCATCTCCGTCATCGGCTACCCCGGCGCGGTCCCCCTCAAGCGCCTCGCTGAACTCGGCGTCTCACGCGTCAGCTTCGGCCCCGGCACGCTCGGCCTGACCCTCGCCGCCCTCCAGCGTGCGGCGACCGGCCTCACCGAGCTCGGCGAGTACCCCGAGGACCTCGGCTTCTCCTTCGAGCTCTGAGCCTCGACTGACGACCCGTTCTCAGGAGGATCCGGGCGTGGCGCCAAGTGACCTCGGCGGCGCGCCCGGGGACTCCTGAGACAGGGTCACGGGTTCCGGTCAGGACGTCAGGACGTCAGGACGTCAGGACGTCAGGAACCAGTACCAGATGATGAGCATCGTGATGAGGAAGCCCGTCAGGAAGTTGAGGCGGAGGAACCGCTTCCACCCCGCGTTGGCCCGCTCGGCGTCCTCCTCGCGGAGGTTCCAGAACGGCAGCACACTCGCGGCGTAGGGCAGCGCGAGCAGGCCGGCCAGCGGGATGGGCCACGGGGTCACGAGCATGAGCGCTCCACCGGCCAGGTAGGCGACGAAGGCGAACCGGACGGTCGCCGCCGCACCGATCACCGTCGCGATCGAGCCGATCCCGCCCTCCCGGTCGGCGATGATGTCCTGCACCGCACCGAAGGCGTGGCTGGCGATCCCCCAGAGGAAGTAGCCGACGAGCAGCGCCCAGAGCGCGGGCGTGAAGACCGCACCGGCGAGGACGAGGCCGTAGACCGCCGGGCTCACGAAGTGCGTGCTCGAGGTGAGCGAGTCGATGAACGGCCGCTCCTTGAACCGCAGGCCGGGTGCGCTGTACGCGATGAGCGCGAACACGCTGATCGCGAGGACGAGCCACGACAGCGGCGACCCGATGACGACGAGGTAGACGAGGAACGGGACGTTCGTCACGATCGCCGCGAAGATCGTCAACCGGTGCATCCGGCGGTCCAGGACCGCGCCCTCGACGCCGCCCTTGCGCGGGTTCCGCAGGTCGGACTCGTAATCGAAGACGTCGTTGATGCCGTACATCGCGAGGTTGTACGGGATGAGGAAGTACAGCGTCCCGAGCCAGAACGTGAGGTCGAGTTCACGCGTGGTCAGCAGGTACGCCGCTGCGAACGGGTACGCGGTGTTGATCCACGACAGCGGTCGGGAGGACAGCACGAGCTGGCCGAGTCGGTTCATGCCGGGTCCTCCTGGGACGGGGATGGGGAGACGGGAGCAGGGGTTCGGCGCTCGAGGAGCACCCAGAGCGACGGGAGCAGGACGGCCGCGGCGATGGCGTAGGCGAAGTCCTCGAGCGGCGCGATGCCGATGAAGGCACCGGAGATGAGTGCCGGGTCGTAGCCGACGAGCCCGATGCCGATCATGATGTTGTCGAACAGCGCGGTCATGAGCAGGAGGACGACGAGCCCACCGCCCACCGCGAGCAGCCAGGTGCCCGCCGTCAGACCGGTGGATCGCGGTCCGCTTGCACGACGGCGATCGAGCCGCACGACCGCGAGCAGGGCGGCGACCGCCACGACGGCGAGGAACCATGTGTTGAGGGCCCAGTAGGTCATCGTCCGCTCACCTCGGCGGTACCGGTCGCCCGGCGGGACACCCGGCCGAGCGTGTGTCGCGCCGCACCGAACAGGTTCATCGTGAGGTAGCAGAGCAGCGTCAGGAAGAAGACCTCCTCGATCGGCAGCTCGGGCGCGACCTGCAGCCCGGTCATGAACGAGGTCTCACCGCGGAAGAAGATGCCGGTGCCGATACCGAGCAGGTCCCACACGAGGAAGAACACGACGCCGATCGGCAGGATGATCGCGGCCCGCCGTCGGTCGGCCCAGAAGAACAGCCGGAACCGCCGGTCGAGCATGACCATCCCGGTGATCGAGACGAGCAGCGCCAGCAGGTACAGCAGACCCATCAGCCGGTCGCCTCGGCGCGCGCGCGCAACGGCTCCGCCATCGGGCCGGTGGTGATGTCGCCGCGCATGCGCTTCACGACGAGCTCCGCGCTGATGAGGCACATCGGCAGACCGATGCCCGGGATGGTGGAGCCACCGGTGTAGAACAGGCCGTCGACCTTCTTGCTGACGTTGCCGCTCCGGAACATCGCGCTCTGCGAGAGGATGTGCGCCGGCCCGAGGGCGGTGCCCTTCCAGACGTTGAGGTCGGTCGCGAAGTCGGCCGGGCCGACGTCGCGACGCACCACGATACGCTCGGCGAGGTCGGGGACGCCGGCCCACTCGGCGATCTGCGCGATGGCGGCGTCGCCGATCTCCGCGACCCGGGCGTCTCCACCGCCACCGATGGACGGATCGGCCGGGACCGGGACCAGGATGAACAGGTTCTCGTGGCCGTCGGGTGCGACGCCCGCATCGGTCGCGCTCGGGCGGCAGACGTACAGCGACGCGGGGTCGGGCACGCTCGTCTCCTCGCCGAAGATGCGGCCGAAGTTGTCGCGCCAGTCGGCCGTGAAGAACAGGCTGTGGTGCAGCAGTTCCGGCAGCTCACCGCGGACGCCGAGCATGACGAGCACGGCTCCGGGGCCGGCGGTGCGCTTCTCCCAGTACTCGGCCGGGTAGGTCTGGAGTTCGCGGGGAAGCAGCGTCGTCTCGGTGTGGTGCAGGTCGGCGGCTGACACGACGCGGTCGGCGCGGAGCAGCTGCCGACGACCGTCGGCGTCGAGGTAGTTGACGCCGTCGACCCTGGCGCGGCGGCCGGCGGGCATCGTGGTGATGCCGGTGACCTCGGCGCCCGTGATGATCTCCACACCCTCGGCGCGGGCCAGCTCGGCGATCGTCTCGATGATCCGCGAGAAGCCGCCCTGCGGGTAGAGCACGCCGTCCTCGAGGTCGAGGTAGCTCATGAGGTGGTACATGCTCGGCGCTTCGAAGGGCGAGGAGCCGAGGAACACGGCCGGGTAGCCGAGGATCTGCTGCAACCGGACGTCGGAAACGGTGCGCGCGGCCAGGGTGTCGAGGTCCTCCGTGAGGAGCTTCGCGAGCTTCGGCATCCGGGCGAGCACCTCACGGCTCGCGAGCGTCCGGTACGACTCGAACGTCGTGTACAGGAAGCTGCGGATGGCGATCTCGTACGTCTCCTTCGCGCTGCGGAGGTACTCGTCCATCTTCGCGCCGGCACCGGGCTCCACCGACTCGAACAGGGCGAGGTTGCCGGCCCGGTCGGCGGCGAGGTCGAGGTGCCCGTCGCGGCCCTCCGAGTAGACGCGGTACGCCGGGTCGAGTCGCCCGAGGTCGAGCTGCTCGGCGGCAGAGGTGCCGAGGAGGCGGTAGAAGTGGTCGAAGACCTCCGGCATGAGGTACCAGCTCGGGCCGGTGTCGAAGGTGAAGCCGTCCTGCTCCCAGGTGCCGGCGCGGCCGCCGAGCACCTCGCGTCGTTCGAGCAGCGTGACCCGCTGGCCGTCGCGGGCGAGGAGGGCTGCGGTGGCGAGACCGCTGATGCCGCCGCCGATGACGACGGTCCGGTTGTGGGAGGTGGTCATGACTGCGAACTCTCGTCGATCGTCGGGATGGAGGCGGTGGTGCCGGTCGTGGCCGGTGTGCGACCGGCGAGCGCGCCGGCGGCGATGCGGAGCTTGACCGGGTCGGGCACCCGGACACGCGTGCGGACGAGCGCCGAGGCCGGCGTCGTCCGGATGCGTCGGGCGAGTTCCGAGAAGAGCTCCTGGGCGAGGGCGACCGCGCGACGGCTCGACTTCGGCAGCCGCCCGAGGACCGCTGCCGAGCGGTCGAGATCGGCTTCGATGTCGTCGAGCAGGCTGTGCTTCTGCGCCTCGGTGAGCTCGTCGACGGCGACACCCGGGAAGTAGCTGCGGCCGAGCTCGTCGTGGTCGGCCGAGAGGTCGCGGAGGAAGTTCACCTTCTGGAAGGCGGCACCGAGACTCCTGGCGCCGACGACGAACGCGGCGCGCTGGGCGTCGTCGACGTCGTGGCCGCGCAGGAAGATCCGCAGGCACATGAGCCCGACGACCTCGGCGGAGCCGTACACGTAATCGCGGAACGTCTCCGGCGTGTGGACGGTGCGCGAGAGGTCCGCGCGCATGGACGCGAAGAACGGACGGGTGAGGTCGGCCTCGATCCCCGCCGACCGCGCCGAGATGGCGAAGGCGTGGACGACGAGGTTGCTGCTGTACCCCGTCTCCATCGCGTCCTCGGTGTCCTGTTCAAGCGCGTCGAGCATGCGGAGGACCCGCTCGGGGTCGAGCCCGGCCGCCGCGGCCACGCCGTCGACGATCTCGTCGGCGATGCGGACAAGCGCATACACGTTCTCGACGTCCTGGCGGATGTCGCCACCCAGCAGTCTGGCCGCCAGTCCGAAGGACGTGGAGTACCGACGGATGACGATGCTGGCGGTCTCCTGCGCGACCCGGTCGTACAGCTGTCGTGCGTCGCCGACCGCCGAGGCGTCGTCGGCCAGTCGCCCGGTCCCGTCCCCTGCTGCGGTCATCGCGACCGCTCGAGCACGGTGGCGACGATGGGGCGGAGCTCGTCGCGGAGCTGCGCCGGGATGCTCGGCGAAGCCAGCTGCTCCCAGGCGCGGTTGGCGTAGTCACCGGCGAGCAGGGTCGCGTGCTGGCGGGCGCCCGTCGTCGTGAGGACGTCGCGCAGGACGGCGGCACCCTCCTCGTCGAGGTCCGGGTCGCCGAAGAGGTGCTCGACGGCGTGCCACTCGGGCTGCTCCGCCGCGAACGCCACCATGACCGTCAGCTTGCCCTCGCGGAGGTCGCCGATCGTCGTCTTGCCGGTCGTCTTCGAATCGCCGAAGACGCCGAGGACGTCGTCGATGATCTGGTAGGCGATGCCGATCTGCTGTCCAAAGGCCCCGAGCGCGTCGATCGTCGCCTCCGGAGCACCGGCCAGGACGCCGCCCGACTGCAGTGGCGCCTCGAACGAGTAGTAGGCGGTCTTCAGGCGCTCCATGCGGATGATGTCGTCGACCGTCGGGACGACGCCGCCGACCGTGAAGTCGACGTCGGCGAGCTCACCGGCTGCCGAAGCGGAGATGGCGTCGTCGAGGATCTCGCGCAGGCGGGTGCGGACCGAGTCGGCGCTCCCGGCGCGGTCGATCAGACGGTAGGACGCGGACAGGGCGAGGTCGCCCGCGATGACGGCGACGGACATGCCGCGGTGCTCGGCGAGCGGCAGCGGGATACCCGCGGTCTGCGCGATGTCGCGGTAGCTGCCGGAGACGTTGGGGCTGCCGCGCCGGACGAAGTCGCGGTCGATCACGTCGTCGTGGACGATCAACGCGGTGTGCAGGAGTTCATAGGCGGCGGCGACGTGGGCGGCCGCGACGATGTCCTCGCCACCCAGCGCCTCGTACGCCGTCATGACCATCCGGGGACGGAACCGCTTGCCGCCGGCCATGCTGCGCTCGATGGTCTCCCAGAGCCGCAGGTAGCCGGCGCCGCCGAACGACACCGCCTGCGTCTTCGCCAGTTCGAGGAACCGCTCGAGGGCATCCTCGACCTGATGCTGTTGTCGATAGGGCACGTCGACGACGTGGTGGGTCTCCATATCACGAGGCTACTTCACGGAGCGGTGAGATTAGTACGCTAGCTGTCCATTCGCGTTCGCCCCGATCGTCGGGGAGAATGGACGTATGTCGGTACCCGAAGAACTCGTCGTCCTGCTCGCCGAGGACGGCACCCGCATCGGCACCACGCCGAAGGCGACCGTCCACACGCTGGAGACGCCACTCCACCTCGCGTTCTCCTGCCACGTCATCGGGCCCGACGGACGCATCCTCGTGACCCGGCGTGCGCTCTCGAAGCTCACGTGGCCGGGCGTCTGGACGAACTCGTTCTGCGGACACCCCGGCCCGGACGAGGACAGCGTGGACGCCGTGCTGCGTCGGGCGAGTGCCGAGCTGGGCCTGCCGATCTCCGCGCCGGAACTGGTACTGCCCGACTTCCGGTATCGCGCCGTCGACGCCTCGGGCGTGGTCGAGTACGAGATCTGCCCGGTCTACGTCGCCTACACGGACGCGACGCCCGAGCCGAACCCCGACGAGGTCATGGAGTGGGCCTGGGCCGAGCCCGAATCGCTCCTGGCGTCCGTCGAGCAGGCGCCCTTCGCGTTCAGCCCCTGGCTGACGCTCCAGCTGCCGCTCGTCGTGCCGCTGCTCGCGGAGTCCGCGGCCCGCTGAGGCGCCCGGATCTGCACGGATCGAGCCGGTTTCCGAACAGATTCAGGCGACTGAGCGAGGTCAGGCGCCGCGGAGCGCTTCGACGGCCGCGGCGATCCGCTTGTCGCGCGTCGCGTCCGTCTTCGCCAGTGCGACCGGCTCGGCCAGCGCTCGCTGTCGGCTGAACGACAGGGCTCCGTAGGCGGCGAGCGCCTGCTCGTCTCCCGTGAGCGCCGTCTCGAGCTCGGGCGGTAACGGGAACACGCGCGGTGCGTCGTCGACCTCGAGGTCCACGTCGACCTCGTCGCCTCCTGCGACCCCGGCGGCGGCGCGGTTGGCGGCGCTCAATGCGATCAGGTACCGGCCGCCCATCGGCGTGATGGTGCTGCGGTAGGTGGTCGCACCGACGGTGACGACGACGGGCACGCGCTTGCCACGATCCAGGCCCTCGACGACGGCGTCGGGGATGAGGATGCCGGTGTTGTTGCCCTGGAGTTCGATGACGGTGCGGAATCTCATGCGCTCAGTATGGCCCGGGGCCGCCTCGCGGTGAAGACCAGGACGAGGGAGCCGGCGACGACCGCGATCCCGAGCACTTGTCCGAGGCTCAGCGCTTCGCCGAGGACCACGAGGCCTGCCAGTACGGCGACGACGGGACTGAGCAGGCCGAGGAAGGACACTGACCCGACGGGCAGCGCGGCGATGCCACGGAACCATAGGGCGTACGCGAGGGCCGTGCCGACGAGGGAGAGGTAGGCGTACCCACCGATCGCCGCTGCGTCCGGGGCGGCCGACGGAAGGCCCTCGACGAGGAGCAGCACCGGCACGAGAACGAGACCGCCGGCGACGAGCTGCCAGGCGGTCAGCGCGAGGCCGGAGACCGGTGCGCCGCTGGCCGCGGTCGGGCCCGGGTCCGAGCTCGCGCGCCGGCGCGCGCCGATCCGGCGGCCGACCTCCGGCCTCCCCCACCGCTTGCTCAGCACCGATCCGAGCGACATCGAGACCGCACCGGCGAGTGCGGCGACGATGCCGATCACATCGAGACGCGCGTCGGCCTGCAGCACGATGAGGGCGACGCCAGCCACTCCGGCGAACCCGGCGACGACGCGACGCACGGTCAACGCCTCCCCCACCAGCAGGCTCGCGAGCACGGCGACGAGCACGGGCCCGATCGCCCCCGTGGTCGCGGCGACCCCGCCGGGCAGTCGGTAGGCGGCGAGGAAGAGGAACGCGAAGAAGGCGCCGATGTTGAGCGTGCCGAGCACGAGCGACCGCCACCACCAGCCACCGACCGGCAGGGTTCGCGTGATCGCGAGGAGCAGGAGGCCCGCGGGCAGCGCCCGGAGCACGGCTGCCAGCAGCGGTCGTCCCGGCGGGAGCAGTTCGCTCGTGACGAGGTAGGTGGTCCCCCAGCTGATCGGGGCGATGGCGGTGAGGGCGGCGATGCGGAATTGATTGCTAAGCACTGAGCAAGAATAGCTCAGTGCTAAGCGAATTGCTACGCTGGCTGCATGAGCACGCGCGTCGACGACATCCTGAGCCAGTGGCGGACCGAGCGACCCGACCTCGACGTCTCGCCCATGGCCGTCATCGGACGACTGTCGCGAGCGGCGACGGCGGTCGACGCACGCCTCTCCACGACCTTTGCCGAGCACGGCCTCGACAGCGCCTCATTCGATGTGCTCGCCACCCTGCTCCGCGCCGGCTCACCCCACGAGCTCGCCCCGAAGGACCTCGCCCACTGGTCGATGGTGACGTCGAGCGCGATCGCCCAGCGCGTGAACAAGCTCGTCGAGCGCGGTCTCGTGACGCGCCGTCCGAGCGAGCAGGACGGGCGCGGCACGGTCGTCGCCCTCACCCCTGCCGGCAAGCGCCTCGTCGAAGCGGCCCTGCCCGATCACCTCGCCGCCGAGCAGCGTGTCCTCGACGGCTTCTCCACGGCCGAGCGCGAGCAGCTGGCGTCGTTCCTGGAGCGCCTGGCGCGCACCGACCCCTGAGTCTCGCGGTGGAGGGTGGAGACGGATCCGCTCAGGTGATGCGGCGACCCTCGTTGTGCTCCTGCAGCCACCAGGTCACGCCCTCGTCGTCGGACACCCAGCTCTCCCAGGTGTACGAGTCCTCGGTGATGCCGCTGAAGTTCCACCGGATGAGCTTGTCGTCGTTCCGTGTGCCGTCCTGACGGATGCCGTCGGAGCGGTGCGGCGTCGCGACGAGCTGGCAGAACTCGCCGCGCCGTGGTTCGACGTAGTTCACCCGCCAGGCGCCCATCAACCGGTCGTAGACGCGGAGAGCCGTACTGACCGTCTCCCAGCCCGACGGTTCCGCGTCGTTCGCAACGAGCTGGACGTCCTGCACGGCCCGCCCCTCGAGGATGTACGACACGATCCAACGGAAGTCGGACTCGACCCACTCGCCACTCTCGTCGTCGAGGCGCTTCGAGTGGACATCCCATGATCCGACGAACTGCCCGAACCGGACCATGCGACGCGGGTAGAGCGGCGTCGGCCCGTCGGCGGTGATCGCGCGGGCGAAGTCGGGTCGCTCTGACGTGCTCATGGCGGGGCCTTTCTGCTGGTCCACCTGCCCGCCCGTCGTCGGGACGCCCGCCTCAGTCCTGCGTCAGCGCTGCGTCTCGCCGACGTCGGTCCGGTGGAAGTTCTGGAAGGAACGGGAGGCGGTGGGTCCACGCTGTCCCTGATACCTGGAACTGTACTCGCTCGAACCGTACGGGCGCTCGGCCGGTGACGTGAGCCGGAAGAAGCACATCTGACCGATCTTCATCCCCGGCCAGAGCTTGATCGGCAGCGTGGCGACGTTGCTGAGCTCGAGGGTGACGTGGCCCGTGAAGCCGGGGTCGATGAAGCCGGCGGTGGAGTGCGTGAGGAGCCCGAGACGACCGAGCGAGCTCTTGCCCTCGAGGCGTGCGGCGACGTCGTCCGGGAGGGAGACCCGCTCGTACGTGGACCCGAGGACGAACTCGCCGGGGTGCAGGATGAACGGCTCGTTCGGCAGCGTCTCGATGAGGCGCGTCAGCTCCGGCTGATCCTCCGCGGGATCGATGAAGGGGTACTTGTGGTTGTCGAAGAGGCGGAAGAAACGATCGAGGCGGACGTCGATGGACGACGGCTGGATCATCTCCGGCGAGTAGGGGTCGAGCGCGATGCGGGAGGCGTCGAGTTCGGCTTTGATGTCACGGTCCGAGAGCAGCACGGTGACAGTGTATCGGCCGGGAGCCCGATGCCTCGGGCCGGTGACGACGCCCGGATTCGCTACGATGCTCGCACGGCGACGACCTCCGCGACCCGGCGGAGACCGGTCGTGCCGCCCCAGCGACCTGGAGGCCTCCGATGACCAGACCGCACGTCCTCGTCCTGCAGCACGTCCCCTGGGAACGACCGGCGGTGCTCGGCGAGGTGCTGACGGCCTCGGGGATCGACTGGACGCTCGACACGATCGTCGAGCGTCGTGAGCTGCCGCCGGCGCGCGAGATCACCGGGTTCGACGGGCTCGTCCTCCTCGGCGGCCCGATGGGCGCGCTCGACGTGGAGGAGCACCCGGGTCTCGGGCTCGAAGCACAGCTTGTGCGCGATGCGGCCGTGCTCGGCATCCCGGTGTTCGGGGTCTGTCTCGGGCATCAGCTCATCGCGACGGCCCTCGGAGCCACCCTCCACTCGGCGGCCGCGCATGAGGTGGGTGTCGGCGACGTCGAGCTCCTGGCCGAGAGCGAACTCGGCATGCGGGGCGAGCGGCTGCCGGTGCTGCACTGGCATGGCGATGTCGTCGAGGCTCCGTATGGAGCGACGGTCCTCGCGTCGTCGCCGTCGACGCCGAACCAGGCGTTCCGGATCGAGGACCGGGTCTTCGCGACGCAGTTCCACCTCGAGGTCGACCCGCCGATGCTCGACCGGTGGCTCGCGGAACCGCTCATGCTCCGCGACCTGCCGTTCATCGCCGGGACCGCGGAGGAGGCGGCCGACCGCCTGCGGTCCGAGGTCGCTGCGGTGGCGGGTCCGATGCGGGAGGCCGGCGAGCGGTTGTTCGGGGCCTTCGCCGACGCGGTGCTCCGTCGGACGAGCGTGGACCCGTCACTGCGGTAGGACTCGGACAGCGCCCGGACACAGCACCCCGGACACAGCGAAGCGGCCGGCCCCCGGAAGGACCGACCGCTTCGTGAACTCGGATTCGAGTCAGAGGGCCTTCCGACCCGTGATCGTCCTGATCAGGAACGCGATGATCGCGATCGCGAGCAGCACGAGGCCGACCCACAGCAGGAAGTTGAGGGACTGGACGAACCCACCGGTGATGGCGAGAACGATGGCAACGACGATGACGATGATGAGCAGGATGTTCATGATGAAGCTCCTTTCGCAGAACTCCGTCCACCGTATGGGGGCCTGACCATTCCGTCCCGGGGGTTGACATCGTCCGAAGTCGTTCCGCTACGCGCGCGGAGCGCCCCTGCGTTGCACACCTCCACCCTCCTGCGTTCCGGTTTGCGCCAGCGCGGTGCGCTGACGCGAGCGCGGGCCGCACGCGTGAGCGCGGGTCTCTGGAGGGTCGCGCCCACGCGCACGGGCCGCGCTGAAGCCTGATCCCGGGGGTTCGGACCAGCGCACCGCGCTGGCGCCGGTTCAGCACACCTCGGTCGGCAGCACCGCGCTGACCAGGGATTCCCGAGCTGCGGGTCGCCCCGGCGAGCTCCGCTAGAGGAGCCCCGGCTGGTCGGCGGGGTCGCCGTCGCCGGGCTCGGAGCCCGGGTCGTCCACCGTCGGCGCCGCCATCGGATCATCGCTCTCGGGAGCGTTGTCGGGCAGCGCTCGGGAGATCACCTCCTGTGCGTCGCCGATCGGGTCGTCCATCTCGTCTCGTGGGTCGCTCATGCTGATTCCTTTCCTCGTGTCCCGACGGTAACGCGGGACGCCTCACAGCCACACCCCCTGGCAGAACGGCCCGGTTCATCCTAGGAGCCGAGTGCCCGGGCCCGTCAGACCGGTGTCGATGCCGTCGTCGACGCCGCTTCCGCGAGTCGCTTCGCCGCTGCGAGCACGCGCGCACTCGCGAACGGCTCGACCGTCGGCGCCCCGGCCGCGTCGAACACCTCGATCCCGGAGGCATCGCGGTCGGACCGCGACCAGCCCGGCGACCCGTCTCGGACGAACGCCACGACCGCGCCGTGGATCCGGTCAGCGAGCTCCTGCGGCGCGTGCGGGCCCGCCACCCGGGTGACGTCCGGGTCGTCGAGCACGTCGAAGATGAACGGGACGTCGAGGCAGTGCTCCGCGATCCCGCTCACCGCCGAGCGCCACACGAAGTCGGAGACCCACGTCTCGGCGTCGTCCCGCAGCGCCAGCCAGCGGATGACGCGCTCACGGAACATGACGTCGCTCACGAAGCGCCCCGCGACGAGTCCCGTGCGTTCGCCGGGCTGGGTCGCGACGTACGCCTCGGCGAGCGGTTCCGGCACGCCCATGAGTTCCAGGGCACGCGTCGGCGCCACGGCGTCGAACTGGTCGAGCCGACCGGTGAAGAACCCGGCGAACTCCTCTCGGGTCGCGCTGACGAGCAACGGCTTGTCCGCGCCTCGTCCCGCGATCATGCCGGCTTCGACGGTGTCGACGACCAGCTCGCCGTCGACGACCGGGCCGAGACCGAGGCGGCCGTTCATCGTCGTCATCCCGCGGAGTACGGACTCCGGGTCGGTCGCACCGCCGGAGACGACCTCGAAGCCTTGGGCCTCGATCAGCGTGTCCTCCGGGACGCTTGCGAAGCCGGCCAGGGTCGCGGGCACGCCGAGGTGCTCGGCGAGTCGCCCGGTCAGGGCCTGCGCCTCGTGGAGCGGGACGTCGCCGGGGACTCCGGACACGGAGATCGCCCGCTGGAACAGCGGTTGCGCGGACGGCACCGTGAGCAGGGTCATGACGGACCCGCCGCCGGCGGACTGGCCCGCGATCGTGACCCACCGCGGGTCGCCGCCGAACGCCGCGATGTTGTCACGCACCCACTCGAGCGCGAGGATCCAGTCGAGGACCCCGCGGTTGGCCGGGGCGTCGGGCAGCCAGCCGAAGCCGTCGAAGCCGAGGCGGTAGGACACCGAGACCGTGACGACGCCGTCGCGGTTGAAGGCCCGACCGTCGTACCAGGGGCTCGCGGGCGACCCGGCGATGAAGCCGCCGCCGTGGATCCACACGAGGACGGGTAGACCGGCACGGTCTGCGGCGGGTGTCGGGTCGGGCGTGAAGACGTTGACGTTGAGCGTCGAGTCGCCGGGGATCGACGGTTCCGGGATGGTCGTGATCTCGGCCAGGGCCTTCCGCTGCGGTGTCGCGCCGTAGGCGGTCGCGTCGAGGACGCCGTCCCAGGGCGCTTTGGGCTCGGGGGCCTGGAACCGTCTCGCTCCGGTCGGCGGCTCTGCGAACGGGATTCCGAGGAAGGCGACCGATCCGTCGGCGCGGTGCGTCCCGCGGACCGCTCCCGAGGTCGTCTGTGCGATGGGCTGCTCTGGACTGGAATCGGTCGTCATCGGCGGATCCTCCGGGTACTCGGCCGCGCGCTCATCCGACGAGCGTCGCGTGGTGATCCGCCCAGTATGCCGCGTCACGCGCGAATCCCGTCCGATGTTCGGACTTCACCCAGCCGACCCACCCGATGCGCCAGCGCGGTGCGCTGACCCGAGCGCGCCCCGGAGCCGTGAGCGCGGGTCTCTGGAGACCCGCGCTCACGTCCGATGCACCGCGCTCACGTCAGCGCACCGCGCTGGCCAACCCGACAGGTGCGGGGTTGGCGGAGGGGGTTAGGCGACGATTGCCGCGCGAAGGGCTGCTGCGGAGGCCGCCGGGTCGTCGGCCGAGTAGATCGCACCACCGGCGACGGCGACCTGCGCGCCCGCCTGCTGCACCGACGCGATCGTCGACACGTTCACGCCACCGGCGACCGAGAACGGCACGGCGGCCGCTTCACCGTCGGACAGGAGCGTCTGGAAGGTGAAGCCCTCCTCCGCCTGCTCGTCGAGACCGGCGTGCATCTCGACGAACGCGGCACCGAGAGCGGTGACCTCCTTCGCGCGCTGCACCTTGTCGGCGACCCCGATGAGGTCGACGACGACGGACTTGCCGTGCGCCTTCGCGGCCTTCACAGCGCCGACGATCGTGCTGTCACCGGCCGTCCCGAGGACGGTGACGATGTCCGCACCGGCGGAGAAGGCGATGTCGGCTTCGAGCTCACCGGCGTCCATGGTCTTGAGGTCGGCGAACACGATCTTGTCGGGGTGGGCGTCCTTGACCGCGGTGACGGCACGCAGGCCCTCGCTCTTGATGAGGGGCGTGCCGAGCTCGAGAATGTCGACGTAGGGCGCGACCTTCCCGGCGAGTTCGAGGGCTGCCTCGGTGGTGAGGACGTCCATGGCTACCTGGAGCTTCATGTGGTGCTGCTTTCTGTCGTGATGGGATGCGTCCGACGTCCGCCGGGCGCGTGGGAAGGGATCGGGTGACTACTCGAGGTTCGCGTGGCGCGGCCACAGCTCCTCGGCGCTGACGCCGTCGGACTGCCAGAGCGCATGGAAGAACGCGTCGCCGAGCAGCATGACCGCCTGCTCGAAGAGGCTCCCCGAGTACTGCACGGAACGCGTGCCGCCGTGGTCGGTCTTCTGCGCGGCGGGGACGACGATCGTCTCGGCGGCCAACTCGGCGAGCGGGGATGCGGAGTCGGTCGTGATGGCGATCACCTGTGCTCCGACGGAGACGGCCGTGTCCGCAGCGCGGACCACACCCGTCGTCGTACCGGAGCCGCTGGCGACGAGCAGGACGTCACCCGAGGTGATGGCGGGCGTCGTCGTCTCGCCGACGACGTGCACGGTGAGTCCGCGGTGCATGAGTCGCATGGCGGTCATGCGGAGCGCGAGACCGGAACGACCGGCACCGGACACGAACACGCGGTCCGCCGTTCGCAGGCGATCGAGTGCGCCGGCGAAGGGAGCCGGATCGGCCTCCAGCAGGCTCGACACGGTGCGATGCAGCTCAGCGTCGATCGCGGTGAGCGCTCCCTGGACCGTCGCGGTCGCAGGCGTCGTCGACGTGGATGGAGGGACGGAGGCCGTGGGGTTCGACATCCCTCCATCCTGGGCGTGATCGGGTAGGTATGCCGCCGCTCACCCGAACGGTTCCACCTACCCGAACGGGTGGGTGTGGACCGATGGGATAGGGTGCGGACATGATCGAACGCGCTGTCACCTACCCGGTCGAGCTGCTCGACGGCCTGGCCTCCGTCGCGTCGAGCTCGCTGTTGCGCATCGCCGGTGCGTTCCGAGAGGTCCTCGAGCCGGTCGTCGCCCACTCCGCGCTCGTGATCTTCACCGAGGACTGCACCGGCCGCCCCCGGAAGAAGGCCGGCGACCCCGCGATCGTCGAGGGCGTCACGATCGCCGAGCTCGACGCGGTCCGACAGCGCACCCCGCGCGGCCCGGTCACGACGGCACTCGCTGATGCCGGACCACACGCCGACCGGCCGACGTCGGCGGTGATCGCAGGCGCGGAGCGTCCGATCGCGGCCTGGCTGGCCGAGACCGGCGCCCTCCTCGTCCTGACCGACCCGCAGGGACCGATCGACGACCGGCTCGTCGGCGCCCTCTGGGAGGTCGTCGCTGCCGGTATCCGACAGCAGGTCGCGACGGCGGCCCCCGACTACCTCCGCGACTCGCGGGCCGCGTCGAGCGAGCGGGCCGGCGCGATCGCGGAGCTCACCGACGCCCATGCGACGACGTTGGAGTCGATCCTCGCGGTCACCCGGTCGCGTCAGACATCGCCCGAGGACGCCCGAGCGGCGGTGACCGAGATCGCCTCGGCCGCGATGGTCGAGCTGCGGGCGGTGTCCGACCGCGACCGCCAGCTGGCCGAGGAACCGGTCGCGCGCGCCTTCGCCAGACTCCGCGAGGATCTCCGCCCACTGGCCCGCTTCGGCGGCCCCGAGGTCCAGTTCATCGAGCCGCCCGTCGACGGTCGGGCCCTCCCCGGTGAGGTGGCGCACGCCGGACGGGCGATCGTCCGCGGCACGGTCCTCGCGCTCGTCGAGCAGTCCTCGGTCGGGCGGGTCCGGGTGCAGTGGGACTGCGACGGCAGCAACCTGCTCATCGGCATCCGCGACGACGGCCCCGGCGAGTTGACCGTCGACACCCCGAGCGTGCAGCAGCTCGGCGCTCGCGTCGCGGCACTCCGCGGCAGTCTCGATGTCCAGGCGACGCCCGGGTGGGGCTCGGAGCTGCACGTGACACTGCCGCTCGACCCGCCGCCCGCGACGCAGACCCGCGCAGACTCGGCCGCCGCGCTGACGGAGCGCGAGTGGAGCGTCGCCGAGCTGGCCGCCGGTGGAGCACGGAACCGGGCGATCGCCGAGACACTCACCATCAGCGAGAACACCGTCAAGTTCCACATCGCGAACGTCCTGCGGAAGCTCGGCGTCGCCAGCCGCGTCGAGCTGGCAGCCGCGTTGGCCGCCAGCCGCTGAGCCCGTGCAAGCTCCCTCGCCGCTTACCGCTTCGAGCTCGTGCGGCCCCGGTCACGGTCCCGGTCGCCGAACCGTCGTGTGATGAGCGCCCAGCCGAGGATCCAGCTCCCCAACGCCGTGACCAGCCACACCACCAGCGGTGCGAGCGCCCAGGCCAGGACACCGCGGATGTGGAGGCCGCCGGGGAGGATCGACGCGACGAAGAGCGACACGAGCGTCGTCACGAGTCCGATGCCGCCGAGGATCGCCGAGGCGTAGCGCCGCGCGAGGCGGAGGATGAAGGGCCCGAGGACGCCCTGCGCGATCGTGAAGACGACGACGGCGATGATGAAGCCACCGAGCGACAGACGGACGCCGGGCACGACCCAGTCGGCGACGAGCAGCCCGATCGCCGAGGACAGCAGACTCACGGCGATGCTGAGCAGGAAGCGGGTCATGTGCCGACCCTAGCGCCGGGTGTCGGCCGCGTCGAGAGCGCGACTGAGCGGAGGCGGATCGTCGCTTGGCGAACGGCCGGACGACGACATGCCTCCCCTCAGGAGTGCCGGGACGGCTCAGTCGAGGGCAAGCACCCGCCCGGTGCCGACCCCCTCGACGGCACGGACGAACGCCAGGCCGACCACGTCGGACGCGACCGGAGGGAAGCCCGGGAACGCGTCGTGGTAGCCGGTGGCCTCGGCCAGCACCGTGGGGCTGACGGCGTTGATGCGGATGCCGCGCGGGAGTTCCGGGGCGGCACCGATCACGAAGGACTCGACCGCCCCGTTGGCCATCGAGGCCGCAGCACCCGTCGCGATCGGCTCGCGGGCGAGGATGCCCGTCGTGAGCGTGAAGGAGCCGCCGTCGCGGACGAACGGGGTCCCGATGCGCACGACGTCGAGCTGGCTGAGCACCTTGCCGAGGAAGGCCGCACGGTAGTCGTCGCGCGTCAACTCCTCGACGGGCTTGAACGGGACCGATCCGACGGCGACGATGACCGCGTCGACCTCGCCCACCTCGGCGAACAGCGCCTCGATCGACGCCTCATCGGTGGTGTCGACGGCAGGCGCCGTCGAGCGCGACACCGCGACCACCTCGTGACGTTCCGCGAGGGCGTCCTGCGCCGCTCGTCCGACATGTCCACTCGCACCGATCAACAGGATTCTCATGCGGGCGACGCTAGCACCGGCGCCCGACGACGGCACCGTCAGTTGGCGTCGTCCATCCCGGTGACGTGGACGGCGTAGCCGTGGCACCCTGCGCGAGTCCAGTCGTAGGCGTCGCCGAGCGGGGTGTCGCCGTACTCCGCCAACTCGGCCGCCGGGCTGTCCTCCGAGAGGATCATCGTTGGCCGTTCGGAGTCGAGCAGCGCACGATTGTTCGTCCACGCATACCAGAACCCCTGATCAGCCATGCACTTCGCGATGATCTGCTGCTGTGCCTCCCAGATCCCATTGTTCGCCTCGCCCCACTCGTTGGTCGGCGGGATCACGATGGACGCCGGGTCGGTGGTCGCGTCGTACCAGCCCTCCGGCGTCTGCGAGTAGTCGACGCCGGACGCCGGCGAGACGGGTTCGCCAGCGTCCGGCGTGGCAGTGGGATCCGCGGGCACCACGGGTTCGACGGGCGGGAGTTCGTCGAGCGACGCTGCGGCCTCGGCGACCGCTTCGAGGGACCGCGCGTCGTCAGCGGCCGCCTGGGCGTTCGACACCCCGATGAACACCCCGCCAGCCGCCACCGCGAGCACCCCGCTCATCGCGATGCCGAGCCCGATCCGTCGACGGAGCACTCCGGGACTCCGGCGGACGGGTGCCACCTCCTGCGCCGCCTCTGGCCCGTCGTGGATCTCGTTCCCGCTCATACCGTCTCCCCCTGCATCGACGCCGCTGCGTCCCGTTCCGCCGTTCGGCGACCCCCCGGCCACCACCACACCGCGGCTCCGATGAACCCGAGCGCAGCACCCACGCCGATCGCCACGCTCATCACCCACCACGGTTCGAGCCCGGCCCCGTGCGAGCTCAGGCGGGACACGATGAGCACGCCGGTCGCGCTGACGCGGTACATGATGTCGCCCGCGAGCACGCCGATGAGGACCGCTGCGGGCGCCAGGAGCCCCGCGCCGAGCCATCGACTGCGTCGCCGCAACGACAGCACGAGCCCGACCATGCCCAGGACCGCGGCGATCGCCACACCGAGCGCGCCCGCCGGCACCTCGACGACGTCGCCGATGACGAGCGCACGGAGGATGCGGACGAGGAGGAAGAGTGCCGCTCCGGTGACCAGGACGCCGCCCGTCACCACGAGGGCTGCGAGGACGTCGCCGGCCCGCCGCATGCCGAGCGGCATCGGATCGACGCCGTGGCCCGCGCGCAACTGCCCGGAGCGCCACGAGAGGTCGTGCGGGATCCCGCGGATGGCCCGCAGCGTGATGTCGCGCCGCAGCCGCTGCGGCGTGACGCCCGCTTCCTCGGCCCAGACGGCGTGCTCGTGCAGGTCGGACGCGATCTCGTCGCGGCGCTCCCCGGCGACGTCGGGCGAGAGGTCGCGCGTGTACCACCCGCACCAGTTCAGGACCCGGTGGGCGGCCGCGCGATACTCCGGCGTCCGGATGGCGGTCATGCGATCGCCCCCTGCGTCCACGCCGCACCCGCCGGCCTCGCCGCGGCGGCCTGCTCACCGGCGATCCTCGCGTGCTCCCGATCCCGGGCCGTCGCGCCTTCACCCGTGATCCGGTACAGCCGACGACGAGGACGACCCTCCGCCTCCGCGACCTCCGGGTCCTCCCAGGTCGCCTCGATCAGGCCGGCGTCCGCCATCCGCGACAGGGCCTTGTAGAGCGTGCCGTGGGCGGTGAGGGCGGCGTCCCCGGCTTCGGCGAGCTGCTTCGCGAGGGCGAACCCGTAGAAGCTCCCCTCGGTCGACTGCAACACGGTGCCGACGTCGAGGATGTCGAGCTCGAGCGGGAAGAGCGTGCCGGGTCGTCTGCGTGCCATGGAGCCACTATAGGAAGATAGGTTCCGATACGTCAACTCCGGATCCGCGGACGCATCGGTCGAGGACGACTAGCTCCCGTCGCGGAGGTCCGTCGGGGGCGCTGCACCGAAGGCGATCTCGTCGAACCGCGCCTCGCAGGGCGGACCGAGCGGCGCCTGCGAGAGGAACCCGACGCGCGCCGGGGCGTCGCTGTGCAGACGGAAGACCCGGACGAAGTCCCACGTGACACCGTCGTTCGAGCTGTGGAACGCCCACGCGTCACCGAGACGACTGACGCGCATCCACACGTGGTCGGCCGTGACGTGCGTCGAGTTCACGTCGTCCGACCAGGTGTTCGTCACGACGCTCACCACCATCGCCTGCCCCTGCGGCGACTGCTCGAAGCAGAGCTTGGCCCAGTGCTCGTCGTCGATCCAGAGTGCGAGCGCACCGGCGTCGAAAGTACTGCGCTCGCCCACGACCGCGACCCGTGCCGAGAGCGTGAAGTGGTCGGGTGCGTCGAAGGCGAGCGCCGTGGCACGCAACTCACGCGGCCCACCGAGCGAGCTGTTGCTCCAGTCGACGCCGGCGGCGGAGGTGAGGGTGAGCGCTCCGGCATCGGCGTCGAACGATGCGATTCCGGGGGTCGAGGTCCAGGCGAGGTCGGGAAGCCCGTCGATGCGGGTCACGTCGGTGTGCATGGTCCGACCCTATCGGGACCGCGTCTTCCCGTGAGTCGCCCGGATCCGCTCGGGATCCGGCCGATTCCGCGCAGATCCGGGCAGCTCAGCGAGGCGCCGGGACGTCGACGACGCGTTCCTCCCCGACGGCCACGGCGAGCGAACCGTTGGAGGCCGACGCGACGTCCGCCTGGAGCCGCTCCAGCTCCGCCGGCGGCACCCACAGTTCCAGCTCCGCCTGCGCCCCGTAGGTCTGATCGCCGAGCGTCGCGCCGTGGCTACCGGCCCAATCGCGCAGCAGGTTGTCGTACCGCCCGGCCTCGGCGTGCGGGACGACGAGGGTCGCGCGGGTCAGCGTCTCACGGCGCACGAGCGAGGCGAGGTCGAGGGTCTCGGAGGCCGCCGAGGAGTAGGCACGGACGAGCCCGCCCGCCCCGAGCTTGACGCCGCCGAAGTACCGCGTGACGACGACGACCACGTCGGTCAGTTCCCGCCGCCGGATGACCTCGAGGATCGGCATCCCCGCCGTGCCGGACGGTTCACCGTCGTCGGACGAGCGGGCCTGGTCGCCGAGCAGCCCGGTGACCATCGCGACGCAGTGGTGTCGTGCGTCCCACGCCTGCTTCTTCACCCGCGCGATGACCGCTTCGGCGTCCTCCGGCGACGCGACCGGGTGAGCGAGGCCGAGGAAGCGCGACTTCTTGATCACGAGTTCGTGCTCGACCGGCGCGGCGATCGTCGCCGGGTACTGCCGCGCGGTGGTCATCCGTCCGAGCGTACTCGGCCGGTCGATGAGGCCCGTTCGGCCTACGGCCGCAGCACGTCGTCGGCCGGGTGGGCCTGCACGTGCCCACGGACGAAGATCAAGCCGATCACGGCCACGAGCATGATGAGCAGGTTGGCCGGACCGGCGATCGCCAGGAACACGCTCTGACCTGCGGCGGCTCCCGCGTGGTCGATCCCACCGGTCGAGAGGAAGAGCGTCGGGTCGTAGAGTCCGTGGATCAGGATCGGCCAGATGAGGTTGCCGGTCACCCGGAGCGTCAGGTACATGCACACGCCGAATCCGAAGGTGTAGACGACGGTCACGAGCACGGTCGTGACCGGTTGGCCCGACAGGAGGTTGGAGGCGTGCAGCAGGGCGAAGACCAGCGAGGAGACCACCATGACGATCCACTCCGAGCTGCCGGCGTCACGCAGCATCTTCACGACCAGGCCGCGGGTCAGGATCTCCTCGGCGAACCCGATGAACACCCCGGACAGCATCGCGACAGCGACCACGGAACCCTCGTAGCTCCCGTAGTCGATGCCGAGCAGGCGCAGGACGACCGCGGCGAGGATTACGATCGGTGCGACCCACATCCACCACCGGCCGCGGATGGGCTGCCTTCCGAACAGCTCCCGGAACCATCCGACCGAGAGGACGAAGCCGGCCAGGAGGAGGGAGCCGACGACGAGCGGCAGCATGAGCCCGAAGAACACGCTCTGCGGGGTCGCGAAGACGTCCTCGCCGATCTGCGAGCCGAAGAGCTGCCCGACGACCCATCCGGCACCGAGGTACAGGGCGAGGTAGACGATCGCCAGCAGGAACGCCCGCCCGACACCGCCCTTCGCCCAGAAGTCGTGCCATCCGCTGGTGGTGAGTGTCCGCTGACCGCTGTGCCCGTGACCTCTGTGCTCGCCCATGCGTCGATCCAACCACTCAACCGAGCCGAGCGTCGGACAATCCGCGTCGTCAGTCGGCGAGCGCCGCCGCGGCGTTGCTCCAGACCGCGTAGAGGACGAAGCCGCCGAGGGCGAGGAGCCCGAGCACCGGTTGCGCGAGGACGATGACCACCCAGGCGGCCAGGAGGACAAGCGAGAGCAGCGAGGTGCCCGGCCGACGGACGGTCCGGACGAGCCCTCCGAGCAGCTGGGCCCGGAACCGCAGGCCCGGAGCGGCCGCCAGCCCGGCGAACACGCCGAAGGCTGCGACGATCGCGAGCAGCAGCACGACGACGAGCAACGGCCCGAGCAGCATCGCGAACGGCGTCCCCCACACGGCGACGATGTCGATCACGACGACGAACGTGAGCGCACACACGAGCGACCACACGGCGAGCGCCGGTCGCCACGTCCGCAGGAGGCCGATCCCGACCTCCCGCAGCGGCCCGGCATCGGCGGCGTCGCGCGACCGCTGGAACGACCAGCAGCCGGCGGCGAAGGCGGGGCCGAGCGGGAGCGAGCACAGCAGCAGGAACGGCCAGCTCGTGAGCGGCTCGGCGACGAGGACGATCGCGGCCGCCAGCGGGAGCGCGGCGATCCCGACGCCGACGCCGACCATGAGGGATCGGTACACGACGCCGAACACCGACTCGAAGGTCTCCCGGCGCGGCTGCAGCAGTCCGCGCACGCCGCCGGCACGGTTGTCCGCACGCCGATCGGTCACCGCGCTCATCCCTTCATCCCGCTCGTCGCGATGCCCTGGATGAAGTAGCGCTGGCCGAGGAGGAAGATCAGCACGATCGGGATGACGGAGACGACGGACCCGGCCATGATGAGCGCGTACTCGGCGTCGTACTGCCCGACGAAGGAGCGCAGACCGAGCTGCACCGTCCAGAGGTCGTTGCTCGTCAGGTAGATGAACGGACCCATGTAGTCGTTCCAGGTGGAGACGAAGGTCAGCAGCGCGAGGCTCGCGAGCGCCGGCTTCGTCAGCGGCAGGATGATCCGCCACCAGATCGCGTACTCGTTGAGGCCGTCGATGCGGGCGGCCTCGCTCAGTTCGTCGGGGATGGTCAGGTAGTACTGCCGCATGAGGAACACCCCGAAGGCGCCGAACGCCTGCAGCAGGATGATCGAGAGGTGCGTGTTCACGAGGCCGGCGTTCTGCATCATGATGTACTGCGGGATCATGTAGGCCTGCCACGGCACCGCGATCGTCGCGATGTAGGCGACGAAGAGCACGTCACGTCCCTTGAAGTGCATCTTCGAGAAGCCGTAGGCGGCGAAGCTCCCGGTGAGCACCTGCAGGATCGTGATGGTGACCGACAGGAACAGCGAGTTCTTGAGGTAGGTCAGCATCGGGATGCGGGTCCAGATGTCGACGTAGTTCTGCCAGACGAACTCCGTGGGGATCCACTGGACGGGGATCGAGAACACCTCGTTGTTCTGCTTGAGCGACGACGAGACCATCCAGAAGAACGGGACGAAGATGATCGCGGTCAGCACGGTGAGCATCACGTAGATGAGCACGCGGCGCAGCGGCGAGATCGGACCGTGGCGGCGCACCCGGGTGCGCTTGCCTCCAGCACCGGGCAGCACGGGCGAGGTGATGGCGTCGGTGACCTCGGCGATCGCGACCTCAGCCTGCGACGGGACCGTGGACGAGGCACGCGTGGTGGCACTGGTCGACATCAGCGTTCCTTCCTCTGCTGCAGCTTGAACTGGACGACGGTGAAGACGAGCACGATGACGAACAGCACGAGCGAGATCGCCGAGGAGTATCCGAAGCGGTTCTCGGTGATGCCCTCGCGGTAGATGAGCTGCGAGAGGACGAGCGTGGACCGGCCTGGGCCGCCTCCCGTCATGACGACGATGAGGTCGAACACCTTGAAACTCGCGATCGTCACCATGATGAGGACGAAGAACGTCGTCGGACGGAGCGACGGGATCGTGATGTTCCAGAACCGCTGCCAGGCGTTCGCACCGTCGACCTCGGCGGCCTCGTAGTACTCCTGCGGGATCGCTTGGAGCCCAGCGAGGTAGAGCACCATGTAGTAGCCCATGTCGCGCCACACGCTCGTGATGATCACGGCCGGCATCGCCCACGCGGAGCTCGTCGTCCAGCCGGGCGGGTCGGCGACACCGATGAGCTCGAGGAACTGGTTGATCGGGCCGGCGGTGGGGTTGAAGAGCATGTTCCACACGACGGCTACGGCGACGAGCGAGGTGATGTACGGGAAGAACATCGCGGTGCGGAAGAAGCCGAGGCCGCGCAGCTTGCGGTTGAGGAGCAGTGCCAGGCCGAGCGACGCGAGGATCGTGAGCGGGATGTGCCCGGCCGCGTAGTAGGCGGTGTTGCCGAGCGCGATCCAGAAGGACTCGTCACGCATCATGCGGGCGAAGTTCGCGAACCCGACCCACTCGGGCGGTGAGTACGAGTCCCACTTCATGAACGCGATGACGAACGCCGCGCACATCGGGATGAGGGTCAGGAGCGCGAAGCCGATGAAGTTCGGCAGGATGAAGCTCCAGCCGACGAGCGCATTCCTGCGGACGCGGCTGCTGGAGCGGGTGCGTTGCGGTGGGGCTGCGATCGCCATGACGAGCCTTTCGAGGACGGTGGTGCGGGGTCGGTGGGGACGCGCCGGGCGGACGCGGGGATCGCGGGGCCGAGCGTGCCGGCCCCGCGATCGCGACTAGTCGACGAGGACGTCGTTCTTGACGCGGTCCTGCATCTTCGTGATGGCGTCGTCGACGTCCGACTCGCCGACCATGATGAGGTCGTGCTCCTCGTCGAGGATCGAGCTGACGTCGGAGGAGTACTCGCTCACGGGCATCTCGAGGACGACGTCCTTCGGCTCCTGGAACGCCTTGACCGAGAGGTCGTCGGTCGGGAGGGCCGTGAACGCCGCGGTGACGTCGTCGGACTGGTACGCGGGGACGACACCGATCGCGGCGATGGCCTTCGCGCCTGCCTCACTCGCGGCGAACTCGAGGAACGTCTTCGCGGCGGCCTGATGCGTGGAGTTCTTGTTGACGGCGAACGCGGTCGGCGAGCCGAACGTCACCGTCTCCTCACCGGACTCGAGCTGCGGCATCTGCGCGACACCCCAGTCGACGTCGGTCGCGCCCGTCTCGATCGACTGCGCGATGCCCGCGATGTACCAGGTGCCCATCGGCATCATCGCGGCCTTGCCGGTCTCGAACATCGTGCGGTAGCTGATCTGCTGGGTCTTCGCCGTGCCGTAATCGAGCGCGTAGCCCTTCTCCTGCAGGTCGAGGGTGAGGTCGTACTGGTCCTGCATGAAGCCGTAGTCGCCGCTGATCAGGTCGCCACCGGTCTGGGCTGCGGCGATCGACTGGACGACTGAGCGCCAGTAGTGGTTGTACGTGCCGTAGACCTTGGAGTCCCCGTCGCCCGAGGTGAGCTTCGCCGCGATGTCCGCGTACTCGTCCCAGGTGAGGTTGTCGGGGTGCTCGATGCCTGCTGCATCGAAGATGGCCTTGTTGTAGTACAGCAGCCAGAAGTCCTGGCGGTACGGCGCCGCGTAGTAGGTGTCGTCGAGGGCGAACGGCTCGATCCCGGCGAGCTTGTCCGCGCCGATGTCGTCGACGACGTCGCCCACGTCCACGAGCTGGCCGCGGTTCGCGTAGCGCGCGTAATCGGTCACGTTCTTCATGGTGAGGACGTCGGTCCTGTCGCCGCCCGCGAGCATCGTCGTGACCTTGTCGGAGTAGTCGTCGGCGAGGATGTCGACGGGCTCGATCGTGATGTCGGGGTGCTCGGCCTCGAAGGCGTCGAAGAGCGCCTTGAACTCGGGCGTCTGGTCGTAGTTCCAGACCGAGACGCTGAGCGTGACGGGGCCGTCCTCGTCCTGCTGGGCGGAGCCGGCACCTGAGCAGCCGGTGAGGGCGAGGCCGGCTGCTGCGGCGATCGCGGAGATGGTCAGGATGGGTCGCTTCATTGCGGATGCTCCTCGGTGAGTAGTGGTGCTGTCGGTGGTGATGGCGGTGCTGGTGGCGGTGCTGGTGGGACGGGGATGCTGCGGGGTGGAGCGGTCGGTGCGCGTCAGTGCGACGCGGGCAGGTCGAGCGACGTCGTCGCGCCGTCCGGCCAGGTGATGGTGCGGGCGGTGGACCTGGCGACGCCCGCCATCGCCGGGGCGACGACGCCCGGCTGCGTGGCGCCGTCCAGGAGGAGCGCGAACGCGTGCCAGTGGTCCGGGCGGACGGGACCATCGGTCTCGCACCACGGCGTGCCCGAACGGGGTCCGAGCGGGGTGGCGTCGTCGAGGTCCCGAACGCCCGAGCGCAGCGCGTCGGTCGGAAGCGGGTCGTGCTCGCTCGGGAGCGCGACGACGACCGAACGCACGCGGTCGGCGACGGCGACCGCCGAGGTCTGGTCGGTGGCGACGGTCAGGTCACGACCACTGACGGTCCACCCGCCGACACGGAGCGCGCCGAGCGGGACCTCGTCGCCGGTGCCCGGGACGACGCGGACAAACCGCACCTCCCAGGGCCCGCGGACGGCTGAGCAGAGGTCGATCCGCGCGCCGGTCCGGGTCCGGTCCGCGGCGTGGCCGTGGCCATGGTCCGGGCCGTCGGCATCGGCGTCGATCCAGCGGGCGAGACCGGAGGACGTCGACCAACCGGTGGACGATCCGTCGGAGGTCGGCAGCGGCGTCAGGGCACCTCTGGTGAACCCGGAACGGTGACTCGGGACACCCTCGGCGTCCAGGAGCACGACCGATCCGTCGAACGGATCGCGGGCATCGGCGGAGAGCACCGGCGCGGTCGCCGTCGAATACCCGAGGCGTGCGTACAGCGGGGCGTCGCGTTGGGCGACGCCGTCGTTCGCGTGGTCCGTCCCGTGGTTGACGACACGGACGATGCCGTCGGCGGTCGTCCCGCTGACGATCCAGCCCGGGGCGACGATGGTGCGGAGGACGTCGCCCCGCTCGATCGGCAATGGTTCCTCGGTGGCCGTCCACACCGGGTGGTCGGCCGGGAGCGCGAGCCCGAGCATGCCCTTCGATGCCCAGTAGGGCGAACCGGGGCCGGAGTAGGACTGTGCGAGCTGCCGCCACTCGTGGTGCCAGCCGAGCGTCAGGATCCCGCGGTCGTCGGGGGCGCCAGCGGCGTCGAAGTGCGACACGACACCACTGGCCGCTCGACGGATGAGTCCCGGCGAGAGCGCGGTGGACCCGGCCATGGCACCGGCCCAGAACGGTGCGGCGGCGGCGAAGCGGTAGATGAGACTCCGCCCCTGGACGAGCGGCGAACCGTTCGCGCCGACGAGTGCGACGGCGTCCTCCAGGTAGCGGTCGAGGTGGGCGTCGTAGCGGTCGAGGCGTGCCTGATGCGGGTGGCCCGGCGCGAGCATCGTGCGCCACAGCACCGGATAGAGGTGGAGCGCCCACCCGGTGTAGTGGTCGTAGGCGCGCGTGCCGCCGTCGGCGAACCAACCGTCCTCGCGGAAGAAACCGTCCGCGATCGCGAGGTCCTCCTCGAGGTCCGCTTCCGAGAACGGGCCACCGACCGTGCGCAGGAACTCCTCGACGACGATACGGAACCACACCCAGTTGATGGGCGGGTACGGCTGGCCGATGACGGATGCGAGCCAGTCGATCGTCGTGCGCTTGGTCCGGTCGTCGAGACGGTCCCAGAGTTCGGCACGGGTGAGGTGGAGTCCGATCGCGATGGCTGCGGCCTCGACCTTGGCCTGGTCGACCTCGTCCGGCCGCGGCCACCGCTCCGGGGAGTCCGGGTCGGTGCCCGTCGCGAGGCCGGCGGCGTAGCGCTCGACGAGGTCGCCCGTCCGTGCGGGATCACCGGCGATGCGGAAGGCGGCGAGCATGAACGTCCGCGCGAACCCCTCCAGGCCGTCGATGTCGGAGCCGTAGCCGCCTGGCGCACCCGGGAACAGGATGCGGGCACGACCGGGCGAGGTGAAGGGTTCGGCACCGCCGAGCAGCCGGTCCGCGAGGTCCTCCCAGTGCCTGCGCGTCCAGCCGGTCGACGGTGAGAGGGTGCGGTCCAGGGCGAGTGTCTCCGACGCCGGGGCGGTCAGGAGCGCGACCATCAGGCGCTCACCCCCAGGTCGGCGACCCGGACGGCTTCGCGCGGGTGCTCGCCGTTGAGGAACCGCTCGAGGTCGTCAAGCGCCGCGTCCGTCATGCGCAGCGTCTCCCGGCCGAGGGAGCCCGCGATGTGCGGGGTGATCGAGACGTTCGGGAGGTCGAGCAGCGGCGAGTGCACGGGCAGCGGTTCCGGGTCGGTGACGTCGAGGATCGCGTCCAGACGTCCGCTCGCGCACTCCGCCGCGAGGGCGTCGGTGTCGAGCAGGCTCCCGCGGGCCGTGTTGATCACCGTGGCGCCGTCCGGGAGCGCCGCGAGCTGGGCAGCCCCGATCATGCGCTTCGTCTCCGGGAGCTCCGGGGCGTGCAGCGAGAGCACGTCGATGTTCGGCAGGAGCTCGTCGAGCGGGACGAGGCGGGCTCCGGCCGCGGTGACGGCCGTGGCGTCGGCGTAGGGGTCGGCGACGAGCACCTCGACCGCGTCGAGCTGCTGGAGCAGGGCGACGACGCGACGGCCGATGCGCGAGAAGCCGACGACGCCCACGCGGCGTCCGAGGTTGGACAGGTTCGTGGTCTCGAGCAGGGTGCGCCACTCGCGACGGTGCGCCCGCGGGTCGCGGGCGAAGACCTGTGCCCGCTTGCCGGCGAGCACGATCGAGGCGAAGGTGAACTCGGCCACCGGGATGGCGTTCGCCTCGGCGGCCGTGGTGACGACGATGCCGCGCTCCCAGACCGCGTCGGTCACGAGCGAGCGGACCGTGCCGGCGCAGTGGAAGACCGCGCGCAGCCGGGGCATGCGGTCGAGTCGCTCCGCCGTGAGCGGCGGGGTGCCCCACGAGGTGATGAGCACCTCGACCTCCGTGAGCCGTGCAGCGAGCGCCGGGTCGTCGAGGTCGCCGGTGGTCTCGTCGTCGCGGACCTCGCACAGTGCGTGGAGCCGGGCCAGGCGGGCGTCGTCGAAGAGGGTCGAGAACACGTCGGGCCACATGGCGACCAGGGCTGCGGGGCGCGCGGCGTTCGACATCTGGTGCTCTCCTTCGAGTGGGCCGCGGTTGCATGCGGTTGTCAGGTAGTGAATACTCCAATCCGATCGGAGTCAAAACAGTCGATCACAATCGAACAAGCTCGATCGAAGATGATCATGGAGACGTCGTGCATCCACCCTCGCAGACCGCACCCGCCACACCGGCCATCGATGAGCGGCGTCGGTCGCATCGCCCGTTGGTGACGGCGTGGTCACAGCGCCCGGCGACCGCACTCCGGTCCATCGTGCCTGACGGCGACTGGAGCTCGATCGACCGGCGGCTGCTCGACTCCTTCATCGCCCAGGCGACGCGCGAGTCCGCGGCCACCGACCGCGCGGCGACGCCCTGGCCCCAGCCGCTCTTCTCGCAGTACAGCGCCTATCCGCTGATCGGGGAGCGCCTCTCCTACGAGACGGCGGTCGGTGACCGACTCGCACGCCTCTCCCGCGCCGTGGTCCTCGCCGCCGCGTCTGCAGCCGGTGTCGAGGTGGCCGCACCGCTCGACCCGCTCGCCGAGGTCGCCGACGGCCTGTGGCTCCTCGCGGAGCAGACGACCTGGTGCTGGGCGGCCCACGACGACGCGTTCCGTCGGTTCGGGACGGTGACGCCGTCGCTCGACGAACCGTTCCTCGACCTCGGTGCCGGTGAGGCGGTCGCGGCCGTCGCCTGGGCGATCGCCGTCCTCGGCGACGAACTCGACGAGCGCTACCCGGGGCTGACCGATCGGCTGCAAGCCGAGGCCGAGCACCGGGTGTTCCGGCCGTTCCTGGACCGCGACGACTGGCACTGGCTCGGCCTCGACGTCGACCCTGACGGCGAGCCGGTCCTCCTCCACAACTGGAGCCCCTGGATCCTCGGCAACACGATCGCCGCGGCAGCGGTGCTCTGCAGCCCCGACCGCGCCGAGCTCGTCATCGACCGAGCCGTCGACGGCATCGACCGCTACCTGGCGGGCCTCCCCCAGGACGGCGCGATCGACGAGGGCTGGGAGTACTGGTGGAACGGAGCGGCTCGCGCCCTCGAGGCGGTCGAGACCCTCGATCGTCTCGCCGGAGGTCGCCTCGCGCTCGACGGCCTCGACCTGCTGCCCGAGTCACTCCGCTTCCCACTGCGGATGCAGCTGTCCGCCGACTGGTACGTGAACGTCGCGGATGCCCGAGCACGCGGTGACCGCACGCTCCCGTTCGATCTCCTGCATCGCTGGGGACGGCGACTCGAGCTGCCGGACGTCGTCGCGTACGCCACGGCGCATCGCGATCCCGACGCACCCGTCGCCACGGACCGGGCCGGACTCGGACGTCTCGTCCGCGTCTGCCTCGATCGTGAGTGGGCGGTCGCGGACGCCCGGAGCGCGACGCTGCCGCTGCCGGCTTCGGTCGACCTGCCGTCGATCGGCATGAGTCTCGCCCGTGAGCACGACGGGCGATCCGACGGACTCGCGGTCAGCCTCAAGGGCGGCCACAACGACGAGAACCACAACCACAACGACCTGGGGAGCGTGATCGTCGCACTCGACGGCGTCCCCGCGGTCATCGATCCCGGGCGGCCCACCTACGACGCGCGGACCTTCGGCCCGCACCGCTACGACATCTGGTGTATGCGCAGCGACTGGCACAGCGTCCCGGCACCGCGCGGTCTGTTGCAGCAGCATGGACCGGAGTTCGCGGCGCGCGATCGCCGGGGCGGAGACCATGGCGCACAGGCGAGCTGGTCGATGGACCTCGCCGCGGCCTACGGACTGGCGGAGCACGAACACTGGCGCCGGACCGCGACGCTCGACCGCACGGCGTCACGGGTCGTGATCGAGGACGTCTGGACGCTCGACGACCCGGCGGGCACGGCCATCACCCTCATGCTGTGGGGCGACGTGACCGAGGTCGATCAGGCGACCCTCCGCCTCCACCGGCCGGTCGCCGGCGTCCGGGACGTGATGCTCCAGCACGACGCGGATGAGGTCACGATGGAGGTCGTCCGACTCGACGACGCGATGATGCGGTCGTCCTGGGGCGAGACGATCACCCGCGTGCGGCTGCTGCCACGTCCCGATGCGGATCGTCTGCTCGTCACCGTGGAGGCCGCACGATGAGCGACGACGACGTCTCCGGCGACCGGGGACCGACGGGCGGCACGGGACCCTCACAGGTCTTCGGCATCGAGCGCCGCGAACGGATCATGGACGAGGTCCGACGCAACGGTTCCGTCGTCGTCCGCGAACTCGCCGTCATCCTCGGCGTCACGGAGCTGACGATCCGACGCGACATCACCGCGCTCGCCGACCTCGGGCTCGTCACGCGGGTCCACGGTGGCGCGACCGCCCGGAGCTCCCTCGACCAGACGGTCGCGCGATCGGCCGACGCCGCCGGCCCCGCCAGGTACCGCATCGGCATGGTCGTGCCGTCGCTCAGCTACTACTGGCCACAGATCGTCAACGGTGCCCGCGCCACGGCCGCCCTCAGCCGCTCGCAGCTCGTGCTCCGCGGCTCGTCCTACGACCCGGCCGACCAGCGCCGGCAGATGGCCGCGCTCGTGGAGACGGGTGGGATCCACGGGCTCATCGCCGCACCCGACACCGCGGGCCAGGACGGGTACGCCCTCCTCGCCTGGCTCGATGCGCTGCCGATCCCGGTCGTGCTGGCCGAGCGTCGCGCGCCGTCCTCGCTCGCGCTGCGGTCGCTCGAGTGGGTCACGACGGACCACGAGTTCGGCGCGGTGCTCGCCGTCCGCCACCTGTACGAGCAGGGGCACCGCCGCATCGGCATCGCCGCGGCACGGCACTCCCCCACCTCCGACCACCTGCGGCGCGGCTGGGCCAGGGCGTCCGCGGACCTCGGGCTGGACACGGGACTGACGGTGAACGCCGAGATCGACGACGTCGAGAACGGCGCCAGGGACGCCCGGCTGGGTGCGCTCGTCGACGAATGCCTCGCCACGGGGACCACCGCGCTGTTCGTGCACGCCGATCCGCAGGCGATCCTGCTCGAGCACCACTGCCTCGACCGCGGCGTGCGGATCCCCGAGGACCTCGCGATCGTCGCCTACGACGACGAGGTCGCGGAGAACGGCGAGCCGCCCATCACCGCGCTGCGCCCACCGAAGCAGCACATCGGCCGGATGGCCGTCGAGACGATGGTCGCCCGCCTGTCCGAGGGCCGCCGACGCCCGACGCAGCGCACCCAGGTCCTCCCCGAGCTGCAGGTCCGCGCCTCCTCCCTGACCACCCCGCCCGCCTGAGTCGCCCGGATCTGCACGAAATCGGCGGGATTTCGCGCAGATCCGGGCGACTCAGCGGACCTGTGGAGAACGTGGACGGGGAACCACTCCGTGCAGGCACAGTGAAGGGATGCCAGCTGAGCCTCCGGACGGACCGTTCCTCGTCGGCGACGCGCTCCGCAGCGGGATGACACCCGGCGAACTCCGCAGTCGTCGGCTCGAGAAGCCGGGTCACGGCATCCGGTCCACCCGCCCGGTGGAGACGGTCGAGGATCGCTGTCGTGCGTTCCTCCACCGCCTGTCCGACCAGGTCTTCGTCTGCGGTCCGACCGCTGCGCTCATCCTCGGCCTGCCGCTCCCGTACCGGCTCTCCACCCCCGAACGCCTCGACCTCGCCGTGGCCGCGCCGGCCCGCGCTCCACACGCCGCCGGGATCGCCGGCCGGTCGGTCACGATCGATGACGAGGACGACGTGATCGTCCAGGGCGGCATCCGGCTGACGAGTCCGGTTCGAACGTGGCTGGACCTTGCCGCGACGCTCCCGCTCGCCGATCTCGTCGCAACAGGCGACCATCTGCTTCGGACGAGTACCGCAGGCTTGGCCGAGTTGGAGGAGGCTGCAGCCCGCTATCCGAGCCGGCGCGGCCGTGGAGCCATCGCCGCCGCACTCCCGCTGCTCGATCACCGCGCGGAATCACCGCCCGAGTCCATCGTCCGCGTCGCGCTGGTGCGCGGCGGCGTCACCGGCTTCGAACCGAACCAGGAGATCCGGGCGGCGAACGGCTCGTTCCTCGCACGCGCCGACCTCTGTCACCGTGCAGCGCGGATCGTCATCGAGTACCAGGGCGACTACCACCGGGTCGAGGTCGACCGGTGGCGCAAGGACCGCGCTCGCTCCAACCGCCTGCGGGCCGCGGGTTGGACGGTCATCGAGCTGACGGCCGACGATCTCCGCGACCTCCGCGCCGTCGTCGCCTCGGTGCGCGCCGCCCTCGCCGGCCGCTGAGTCGCCCGAATCTGCGCGAAAGCGGGCGAATTTCGTGCAGATCCGGGCGAGTCAGCGGGACATCCGCACCCCGCCGAGGACCCGGGCGCTCGTGCGGGCGAGCGTGCGACGCGACAGCAGCCGGGTCGCGAGCGCGGTGAGGTGGTTGCTGCGGCCGGACACGACACTGGGGCCACCGTCAGCCCGGTCGAGCGCGCGGAACGCGGTGTCGATGACCTGCGCGCTCGTCTGCTTGCGGCCGACGGCAGCGTCTTCGCTCCCGACGACGTCGAAGAACTCGGTCTTGGTCGGCCCGGGGCTCACGGCGAGCACCCGCAGCCCGGTGCCACGGGCCTCTGCCCAGAGCGCCTCGGTGAAGCTCAGCACGAACGCCTTCGTCGCGCCGTACACAGCCATGCCCGGCGTCGGCTGGTAGGCAGCGGTGCTCGCGACCGTCACCAGGGCGCCGGAGCCCTCGAGCAGCTGCGGCATGAATGCACGCGTGAGCCCGACGAGCGTCCCGACGTTGAGTTGGATCTCTCCCGTCATGCGCTCCGGGTCCGCCTGGTCGAAGGCACCGTGGCTGCCGAACCCGGCGTTGTTGACGAGCGAGGTGATCCGGATGCCGCGGCGATCCAGCTCCTCGTGGAGTGACTCGGCGGCACCCGCGACGCCGAGGTCGGCCGGCACGACCGCGACCTCGACACCCGAGGCGGACCGGAGTTCGGCCGCCAGCGCCTCGAGGCGATCCGCGCGCCTTGCGACGAGCACCAGGTTCGACCCGCGGTTCGCGAACCGTCTGGCGAACTCGACGCCGAGTCCGGAGCTCGCGCCCGTGATGAGTGCGGTGCCACCGCGGAGATCGAGTGTCATGGGGGAATCCTTCAGCTGACGGTGCACGAATGTTGTCAGTGACATCATTGCCGCGTTCGCTCGTGTTGTCAATGTCAACATGGCGGTAGGCTCGTCTCGTGCCAGCTCAGCCCTACCACCACGGAGACCTCCGCCGGACGCTCCTCGAGGCCGCCGCAGCCAGCCTCGAGACGGACGGCGTCGACGAGCTGTCGCTGCGCCGCCTCGCCCGTGACGCCGGCGTCAGCCACGCGGCGCCGAGCCGACACTTCCGCGACAAGCAGGCCCTCCTCGACGCGCTCGCCGAAGACGGTTTCCGTCGTCTCTCCGCGGCGCTCGAGCGGGCGACCGGAGCCGAGGTCACCTCGTCGGCAGGGGCCCGCGGACAGGTCGACGCACTGGCCCGAGCGTATGTCGGCTTCGCGCTCGCTCAGCCGACGCTCCTCTCGCTCATGTTCGGCCTCAAGCACGCGCCCGATGCCCGGGAGGAGCTGCTCGCCGCCGGTCACGCCTCGATGGAGATCGTCGTCCGGGTCGTCACCACCGGGCAGGAGATCCGTGCGATCACCGCCGGCGATCCGCACCACATCGCGCTCGTAGCGTTCGCGACCTTCCACGGCATCGCCGCACTCGCCTCTGGCAGCCTGCTCGACGGCGTCCCGGCCGACGACCTCGTGACGAGCGCCGTCGACCTCTTCTGGCGGGGCCTCACTCCCGAGGCTTGAGTCGCCCGAATCTGCGCGAAAACGGGCGGAGTTCGTGCAGATCCGGGCAACTCAGCGGGTCAGCCGACGCCGTGCAAGACCGAGGAGGCGAAGGACGCGGCGCGGACGCTGAGGGTCGCGATGCGCTCCTGGCGGGCCGCCTCCGCATCGAAACCGACGTAGGCGAGCGGCGGCAGCTTCCGCACGTTGGCCGAGCACTGGAAGTCGGCGCAGACGAGCGTGCCGACCGTGTCGCCGTTCTTGCCGGCCTGTCCGGCCCGCTTCGCGCTGTAGAACACGACGTCGTTGCTGAGCGTGATGTCCTGGCACCACGCGCACTGCGGCCGGGTGCGGGGCATCGCGTCGGCCTGCCGGAGCAGGATGCCGACGGGTTCGCCGTCGACGATCGTGATGACATAAGCGCGTCGCGGCAGCTTCTTGTCGCGCCAACCGAGGAAGTCACGCACCTCGAAGTCGAGCGTGTCGAAGTCGACGGGCAGGCTCACGTCGCTGACCTCCTTGCGAGATGCGTTGACGAAGGAGGCTCGGATCTGGGATTCGTTCAGGGGGATCATGGGTTCACCGGTTTCGGCTGGGCCGTCGTGGAGACGGCGGAGAGACCCTCCGCGCGTCGGTGCGCTGCGGTGGGTGCGTCAGGGTGCGCGGCCCCGTCGTCGTCGCTCGGACGAGCGCGATGGACGAGGCCGACGTCCTCACCGGGTGGGTGAGGTGGTCGACCGGGTGCGCTGCTCTCTCGGGCCGGCGTTGCGGACGCCGACGACCTCCAGACGCCCGACACGGGGCGGAGCGATGAGCATGGACACACAGGCACTGTATCAAGCGATGGCGCGCTCGCTCCCCTGGTCCGCACGTTCAGGCTCCCGGCGCGGCAGGATGGACGCATGACCCTCGACGTCGCGCTCCTCCGCACCGCGTTCCCCTCCCTCGCCTCGGGCATCGCCCACTTCGACGGCCCCGGCGGCACCCAGACGCCACTCGCCGTCGGCCAGGCCATCCTCGACACCCTCACCGGGCCGCTCTCGAACCGAGGGACCTCGGTCGCCTCCGAACGACGGGCTGACGACGCGGTCGTCGCCTTCCGCGCTGCGATGGCGGACCTCCTCGCCGCCGACCCGAGCGGCATCGTCTACGGTCGCAGTGCGACCCAGCTCACCTACGACTTCGCGAAGCACCTGTCCCACGGCTGGACGGCGGGCGACGAGGTGGTGGTGTCCCGGCTGGACCACGACGCGAACGTCCGCCCATGGGTCCAGGCCGCGGAACGCGCCGGCGCGACGGTGCGCTGGATCGAGCTCGATGCCGCGACCGGCGAGCTCGACCTCGAGTCGCTCGACGCGGCACTCGGCGAGCGCACCCGGCTCGTCGCCGTGACCGCAGCGTCGAACCTCCTCGGCACCATCCCGCCGGTGCGGACGATCGCCGACCGGGCGCACGCGGTCGGCGCGCTCGTCTGGGTCGACGGCGTCCACTACACGGCGCACCACGTCGTGGACGTCGAGGCCCTCGGTGCCGACTTCTTCGTCTGCTCGCCGTACAAGTTCTTCGGGCCGCACTGCGGTGTCCTCGCCGCGTCGCCGGCGCTGCTCGAGTCGATCCACCCCGACAAGCTGCTGCCGTCGACGAACGTGGTGCCCGAGCGCTTCGAGTTCGGCACGCTGCCCTACGAGCTCATGGCAGGCGTGACGGCGGCCATCGGCGTGCTCGCGTCGATCGACCCCGGTGACGCCACGACGAGACGAGACCGTCTCGTGGCCTCCGCCGCTGCCGTCCACCAGCGGGAACTCGCGCTGCGCACCCGTATCGAGGACGAGCTCGCTGACCTCGGCCCGCTCGTCGAGCTGCACTCGCGAGCCGCCGAGCGCACGGCGACGCTGTTCATGACGTTCCCGGGCAGGCGTGCAGCCGACGCGGCCGCGTTCCTCGCCGCTCGCGACGTCCTCGCACCGGCTGGCTCGTTCTACGCGGTCGAGCCGTTCGCGGCACTGGGCCTCGACGACGTCGGCGGCCTCCGCGTCGGCGTCGCCCCGTACACCTCGGACGAGGACGTCGACCGCCTGCTCGATGGCATCAGAGCCTTCCTCGCGGACTGACCGGCTCGCCGGTTGGACGGTTGGCGAGCCGGCCCGGCGTCAGCGCCCTCAGGATCGCTTGCCGCTCTCACGTCGCAGCACGACGAACCCGGCGACCATGACGACCGCACCGAGGACGAGGGTGATGATCCGGAAGAATCCGAAGTCGTCGACACCGAAGATCAGGGGTCCGGCGAAGAGGAACGTGGCGCCGACGAAGTACCAGACGGAGCTCGTCCCGCCGTTGAGCGAGGTGGGTGGTGGCGTCGATTCGGGCTCCGCCGAGGCGGGACCGTCCTGGGGCACCTCGTCCCCGTGTGGTGCAGGCTCGGGCTGCGTCGATCCGGTCATCATTCGCTCCGATCCGCGTCGCGCTCGGTGGTGTCCACGACGTCGAGCCCCACGATACGCAGCCCTCGAGCCCGGCGAATCCCCCAGGTGACGGAGATCAGGCCTCGCTGGCGAACATCCGGCCGTCGGGGTCGAGCTTCGTCAGGAGGGCTGCAGAGATCTCGCCGAGCTGCTCGATCTGCGCCGGCGTCAGGGCGTCGAGGACCAGGGACCGCACGTGCTCGACGTGGCCCGGCGCAGCCTGGACGACCTTGTCCCAGCCCGCGTCGGTGAGCGTCACGTTCGTCGCCCGTCGATCCTCCGGGCACGGTGTCCGCGCCACGAAGCCGGCCTCCTCCAAGCGCGTCAGCACCCGGGACAAGCGGGGCAGCGTCGCGTTCGTCCGGGCTGCGAGCGCCGAGGTGCGCAGCGTACGGCCCGGGGTCTCGGACAGCATCGCGAGTGTGAAGTAGTCGAAGTGCGTCAGGTGCTCGTCCCGCGTGAGCTGGAGGTCGAGAGCGGCCGGCAGGAGTTCGAGCACGGCGGCGAAGCGCACCCAGGAACGTTGCTCGTCGTCGCTCAGCCATCGCGTCTCGGTCATGTCTCCAGCGTAGCAATAGTTGCGCCTACAACTAACCGGTGTTACATTAGTTGTACCAACAACTAATTGACCCGTGACCAGGCGGCCACGAGAAGGAGCATCGTCATGACGAACGTCACCATCTTCGGAACCGGCAACATGGGCAGCGCCATCGCCGGTGTCCTCGCAGCAGGCGGCGCCTCCGTCGACCACCTCGGATCGGCCGAGGCCGGCACGATCACCGGCGACGTCGTCGTCCTCGCGGTCCCCTACCCCGCCCTCGCGACGATCGTCGAGCAGTACGCCGACCAGCTCGCGGGCAAGGTCGTCGTCGACATCACCAACCCACTCGACTTCTCGACCTTCGACGCCCTCACCGTCCCCGCCGGCAGCTCGGCTGCAGCGGAACTGCAGGCGAAGCTCCCGAGCTCCCACGTCCTCAAGGCCTTCAACACGAACTTCGCCGCTACCCTCGCCGCGAAGCAGGTCGGCGACGTGGCCACCACGGTCCTCATCGCCGGGGACGACGCCGACGCCAAGGCCACACTCCAGCAGCTCGTGACCGCCGGTGGCCTCGAGGCCGTCGACGCCGGGTCCCTGAAGCGCGCCCACGAACTCGAGGCGATCGGCTTCCTGCAGCTCACGCTGGCGGCGTCGGAGAAGATCTCCTGGACCGCGGGGTTCGCGCTCGTCAAGTAGTCGTCGGATCGTGATCCGGGAGGAACGATCCTCCCGGATCACGACGGACTGGAGGACGATGGGCGCATGACCTTCCGCGCCCTCGTCCCCGGCCAGCGTTCCAGCGTCCTGCTCGGCGGTCCGCACGATGACGCGCCCGTCCTCCTCTTCGAGACCGACGAGCTCCTCATCGAAGCGCCGAACTGGTCCCTCGACGGCCGGACGCTGTACCTCAACGGCAACGGGCGACTCTGGGCGCTCACGATCGACGACCCGACCGCGGGGCTCACGCCGATCGACTTCCACGGCCTCCCCGAGCTCAACAACGACCACGTCCTCGACCCCGACGGCGAACACATCCTCCTCTCGGCGATGGACGGTCACATCTACCGCGGTGCCCTCACCGGCGGACCGGTCACGAAGCTCACCGCCGACGACGACCGGTGGCACTTCCTCCACGGCGTCTCACCCGACGGCACGCGGATCGCGTACGTCGAACTCGAAGGCTTCGAGCACCCCGGTCGGCTCGCGATCGCTCCGGCGGTCGAAGGCGGCGGTCCCGTCACCGTCCTCGACACGGGCGACGGCCACCTCGACGGCCCGGAGTGGTCGCCCGACGGCCGGTGGCTGCTCTGCAACACGGAACACTTCGGCACGGCCCCGGGCCATGCCCAGCTCGCGCGGATCCCGGACGGCGGCGGCGAGCTCGAGCAGCTCGTCGTGAGCGACACCGTCGACTGGTTCCCGCACCTCTCCCCCGATGCTCGACTGGCCTCGTACATCGCCTTCCCCGCCGGCACGATCGGACACCCGGCCGACCTCGACGTCGAGGTCCGGCTCGTCTCGACCGACGACTGGGCGACCCCGCTCCGCCGCTACCCGTTGTTCGGCGGCCAGGGCACGCTCAACGTGAACAGCTGGGCACCCGACAGCTCACGGTTCGCCTTCGTCGCCTACCCGATCACGAGCTGAATCGCCCGATTCTGCGCGGTTTCGGCGAAGAATCGCACCGATCCGGGCAACTCAGGGGGCTCGTCGATAGGGTCGGAGCGTGACCGATGCCAGCAGCGCCCACTCCCAAACGCTCTCGCGCGGCATCCGGATCCTCGAGGTCCTGGCCGACGCGCGCACCCCGCTCACGATCGACGCCCTGAGCGCGATGCTCGGTCTGCACCGCAGCGTCACCTACCGCCTGCTGCGCACGCTCGAAGACCACCGCCTGGTCGTCCGCGACGGTGCCGGACGGATCGCGCTCGGATCGCGCCTGGCAGCCCTCGCCGCCGGCATCTCCCACGACCTGCAGGCCGCCGGCCTGCCCGAGCTGACGGCGATCGCGAACGAGCTCGGCATGACCTGCTTCCTCACCGTGCTGGACGGCGACGAGATCGTCACCCTCGTCAGCGTCGAGCCACGGCACACGATGGGGTCGATCGCGCAGCGGCCAGGCACCCGGCACCCGGTCGGCGTCGGTGCTCCCGGCAAGGCGATCGCGTCCCGTCTGCCTGCGTCGCAGTGGCCGGACGCCCTCGACGACGACCACCGCGCCGAGCTGGCCGTGGTCCGCGAACAGGGCTGGGCGTCGAGCCACGACGAGGTCATCACCGGTCTCCGCGCCGTCGCGGTTCCACTCGCTGTGCACGGCTCGCCGGCAGCCGCCCTCGCGGTCGTCTACGTCTCCAGCAGCCGCCCCGAAACCGAGATCGCGGCCCGCCTCATCGAGGGGGCCGCGACCATCGCGTCGTCGGTCTGACCGCGGCTACCTCCGCGCGCCGTAGATCTGACCACGGCTCTGCTCGTCCTCCGCCTCGCCACCGAGCGGGATACCCGTGCGGTCACGGAGGAGGAGGGTCGCCGCGAAGGCGATGACGATCATGCCGGCGATGTAGAACGCGACACTCGTCGACGACCCCGTGACCTGCACCAGCCAGGTCGCGATCGTCGGGGCGAACGCACCACCGAGGATGGCGCCGATCGCATAGGTGACCGACACACCCGTGTACCGGATCGACGCGGGGAACAGCTCGGCGAAGTACGCCGCCTGCGGCCCGTAGGTGAAGCCGTTGCCGATCGTGAACAGCGCGAGACCGAGGAACAACAACCACGGGTTGCCGGTGTTCACGAGCGGGAAGAGCACGAAGACGGTGGCCAGGAACGCGACCCATCCGATGATGTAGGTGTTGCGTCGGCCGATCCGGTCGGAGAGCGAACCCGCGAACCACGTGACGATCAGCCAGACGATGGCCGACCCGGTCACCGCGAGCAGCACCGGTGTCCGTTCCATGCCGACCAGGCCACCGTCGGCGAGCGGCGTCGTCGCGTAGTTCTGGATGTAGCCGCCCGTGGTCATGTAGCCGGCGGCGTTGTTGCCGGCGAAGGTGAGCGCCGCGAGCAGCACGAGCAGCCAGTGGTGACGGAAGAGCTCGATGATCGGGACCCGGCGACGCTCCTTGTTGCGGGCGAGCGCGACGAAGACGGGGCTCTCGTCGACCTTCCGGCGCACGACGTAGCCGACGATGATCAGGACGAAGCTCAGCAGGAACGGGATCCGCCAGCCCCACTCGAGGAACGCGGCACCGGGCGAGATCACGCCCGTCATGAGGGCGAGCATGCCGGAGGCGAGGAGCAGTCCGATCGGGACGCCGATCTGCGGGAACGCACCGAACCGGCCGCGGCGGCCGGCGGGGGCGTGCTCGACGGCCATGAGGACGGCGCCGCCCCACTCCCCGCCGGTCGACAGCCCCTGCAGGATGCGGAGGAACACGAGCAGGGCGGGGGCGATGATCCCGATCTGGTCGTACGTCGGCAGCAGACCGATGAGCGTCGTGGCAGCTCCCATGAGGAAGAGCGTGATGACGAGCATCTTCTTCCGGCCGATGCGGTCGCCGAAGTGCCCGGCGACGAACGCGCCGAGCGGCCGGAACAGGAAGCTGACGCCGACCGTCGCGAACGACAGCAACAGCGCGGCCTGCGGCCCTGCCGGCTGGAAGAAGAGCTGAGAGAAGACGAGACCGGCGGCGCTCGCATAGAGGAAGAAGTCGTACCACTCGACCGTGGTGCCGATGACGGTGGCGAAAGCCACGCGCCGGAGTTCCGCGGGCGTCGTCGCTCGCGCCAGTGATGCGGTTGTCATTGTCTCGAGACCCCTTTGTCCGTCGCGGCCCGTCATTGGACCGCCAGAATGTACACCACATCGTATACAATCGTGGGCACTGCGCAAGAGGCAGTCGATGACGACGCACCGTATCGTGATCGCAGGCCGCAGTCGACGCAGATGAGGACGGGACGCGATGCAGGATCACGAACGACAGGCGATCGCCGACGAGCTGGCGGCGGCGCACGAGGAGCGGAGCGTCATCCCCCTCCTCACCGCCCGGCACCCGGACATGACCATCGAGGACTCCTACGCCGTGCAGGCGCTGTGGGCCGAACGCCGCATCGCCGCCGGTCGGCGCGTCGTCGGCCACAAGATCGGCCTCACCTCGAAGGCGATGCAGCAGGCCACCGGGATCACCGAACCCGACTACGGCGTCATCCTCGACGACCAGGTCTTCGACTCGGGCGCGACGCTCGACTTCGACGCCTACTCCAACGTCCGCGTGGAGGTCGAGCTGGCCTTCGTCATCGGCCGCCCACTGCAGGGCCCGCACTGCACGATCTTCGAGGTGCTCGACGCGACCGACCACATCGTGCCGGCGCTCGAGGTCCTCAACTCCCACATCGAACTCAGCGGCCGGACGATCGTCGACACCATCGCCGACAACGCGGCGCTCGGTGCCATGGTGCTCGGCGGAACGCCCGTCCGCCCCGACACGCTCGACCCGCGCTGGGTCTCGGCCCTGCTCTACCGCAACCAGACCATCGAGGAGTCGGGCGTCGCCGGCGCCGTCCTCGGGCACCCGGCACTCGGCGTCGCGTGGCTCGCCGGCAAGCTCGCCCAGCACGGCGGGAGTCTCGCCGCTGGGGAGATCATCCTGTCGGGATCGTTCACGAGACCGATGTGGGTCGAACGGGGCGACACCGTCCACGCCGAATACCAGGGACTGGGAGCCGTGACATGCCGATTCGAATGACCCTGCCGCCGACCTTCGGCGAGCGCCTGCGCACCGCGGATCGCCCCCTCATCGGAATGTGGGTGGTGTCTGGCAGCCCGATCGCGGCGGAGATCGCGGCGGGCAGCGGCCTCGACCTGCTCCTCATCGACGGCGAACACTCGGCGAACACCCTGGAGAGCATCCAGCTACAGCTGCAGGTGGTGGCCGCCTTCCCGGTGTGTCCGCTGGTGCGGGTGCCGTTCGGCGACGCAGTCGTCATCAAGCAGGTGCTCGACCTCGGGGCACAGAACCTCATCGTGCCCATGGTGTCGTCGGCCGAGCAGGCGGCGGCGCTCGTGCAGGCCGTGCGGTACCCGCCGCAGGGCGTCCGCGGGGTCGGCAGCGCGCTCGCGAGGTCCTCCCGCTGGAACCGGATCGACGACTACCTCGCGCAGGCGAACGATTCGGTGTCGCTCACGGTGCAGATCGAGTCGGCGGAGGCCGTGGAGCAGGCGGACGAGATCCTCGCGGTCGACGGCGTGGACGCGGTGTTCGTCGGTCCGGCCGACCTCTCGGCGTCGCTCGGACTGCTCGGCCAGCAGGGGCACCCCACCGTGGTCAGCGCTGTCGAGCGGGTGCTCGATGCCGCCGCCGCCGCCGGGAAGCCGGCCGGCGTGAACGCCTTCGACCCCGTCATGGCCGAGCACTACCTCGACCGCGGGGCGTCCTTCGTCCTCGTCGGTGCGGACGTGTCGCTCCTCGCCCGCGCATCCGAGCAGTTGGCGGAGCGCTTCATCGACGGCCGGAGCGACGCGATCCGCAGCGACGGGTACTGACCCTTTCCGACCGCGTCCGGATCGTATACGATTCTGGATACCGACAACGAGGACGTGTGATGAGTAGCCACCAGGGCATCGAAGGCCTCCCGAACAGCGGGGGCGGCAAGATCATCGCCGTCCACCTCAACTACCCGTCGCGAGCGGCCCAGCGCGGCCGCACGCCGGAGCACCCCTCGTACTTCCTCAAGCCGTGGTCCTCCGTCTCAGGCACGGGCGGCACCGTCGAGCGTCCGGCCGGCGCGGAACTGCTCGCCTTCGAGGGCGAGATCGCGATCATCATCGGTACCGCGGCCCGCCGCGTCCGCGTCGAGGACGCCTGGCAGCACGTCTCGGGCGTCACCGCGGCGAACGACTTCGGGCTCTACGACCTCCGCAGTGCCGACAAGGGGTCGAACCTGCGCTCGAAGGGCGGCGACGGCTACACGCCGCTCGGCCCGTCCGTCATCCCCGCCGAGCAGATCGATCCGGCCGCCCTCCGGGTGCGCACCTGGGTCAACGGTGTCGTCGTCCAGGACGACACGAGCGACACGCTGCTCTTCCCCTTCGCCCAGCTCATCGCCGACCTCTCGCAGCTCGCGACGCTCGAGCCCGGCGACGTCATCCTCACCGGCACACCCGCCGGCTCCTCCGTCGTCGTGCCCGGCGACGTCGTCGAGGTCGAGGTCGACGCACCGACCGCACCCGGCACCCCGACGAGCGGTCGACTCGTGACAACGGTCGTCGAGGGCACCGAGCCCTTCGGCGGGTTCGGCGCGAAGCCGGCCGCCGACGACCATCAGCGGATCGAAGCCTGGGGGGACGCTGCGGCGGCGGGTCTGCCCGCACCGGCTGAGCCTCCCACCGCCGCATCGCCCGCCGAACCGCTCGACCCCGCGGTCGCCGAGCAGCTCGCCTCGGTCTCGACGGCGACGCTCAGCGCCAAGCTGCGGGCCCGCGGGTACACCGAGGTCTTCATCGAGGGCGTGCACGCCTCGCGACCGGGCACGCGCATGGTCGGCGTGGCCCGCACCCTGCGCTTCGTCGCCTACCGGCCCGACCTCTTCGCCGAGCGCGGGAACGGCTTCAACGCGCAGAAGCGCATCTTCGACACCGTCGAAGCCGGGGAGGTCATCGTGATCGAGGCGCGCGGCGAGCGCGGCACGGGCACCGTCGGCGACGTCCTCGCACTTCGGGCACAGCAGCGGGGAGCGGCCGGGGTCGTCACCGACGGCGGGATCCGCGATGCCGAGCAGGTCGCGGCGTTCGACCTGCCGACCTTCTCGCAGGGTCCGCACCCGTCCGTCCTCGGGCGCCGCCATGTGCCGTGGGAGATCGACGTCGCGGTCACCTGCGGCGGGGCGACCGTCCTGCCGGGCGACGTGATCGTCGGGGACGGCGACGGCGTCATCGCGATCCCCCGGGCGCTCGCCGCCGAGGTCGCCGCGGAGGCGGTCGTGCAGGAGGCGGAGGACGCCTGGATCGCCGAGCAGGTCCGTGGTGGTGCCGCCGTCGACGGCCTCTTCCCGCTGAACGCCGAGTGGCGGGCGCGATACGAGAGCGAGCAGGGACGATGAGCGGACCACACCCGACGACCGGGCAGGAAGCGTCGCTCAGCAAGTCCGAGCGCGCCTACCGGTTCATCCACGAGGCCATCGACGAGGGGCGCTTCGTCCCCGGGTACCGGCTGGTGCTCGGACAGATCGCCGGTGAGCTCGACATCAGCGTGGTCCCGGTGCGCGAGGCGATCCGCCGGCTGGAGGCCGAGGGGCTCGTGACGTTCGAGCGCAACGTCGGCGCGCAGGTCGCGATGCTGCACGAGACCGAGTACCTCTTCACGATGCAGACGCTCGCCCTCGTCGAGGGCGCAGCGACCTCGATGAGTGCCGCTTACCTCACCGACGACCATCTGGCCCGCGCTCGAGAGATCAACGAGCGGATGCGCCGCACGCTCGACGACTTCGACCCGCACGCGTTCACGGCGCTGAACCTGGAGTTCCACACCGTCCTCTTCGAGGAGTGCCCGAACCCGCACGTCCTCGACCTCGTCCACCGCGGCTGGCGGCGGCTGAACGCGCTCCGCGATTCCACGTTCAGCTTCGTGCCGGGCCGCGCGCGGGAGTCGGTCGCCGAGCACGACGGCATCCTCGAACTCATCGCCGCCGGCGCGCAGCCGCTCGAGATCGAGATCGCCGCCCGCGACCACCGCACCGCGACACTCGACGCCATGCTCGCGTACCAGGCCGAGCACCAGCCGCCCACCACGGCCCGCCCGCCGTCGTCACCGCCGTCCACCACCGACCGGAGGAACCACCCATGACCCAGCACGTTCCGGCAGCGTTGCCCGACCGTATCCGGCACTTCATCGACGGCGCGTTCGTCGACTCGGTCGACGGCGACACCTTCGACGTCCTCGACCCCGTGTCGAACGAGACCTACGTCCAGGCCGCCGCCGGCAAGCAGGCGGACGTCGACCTCGCCGTCGCCGCCGCCAAGCGCGCTTTCGACGAGGGTCCGTGGCCGCGGCTCCTCCCCCGCGAGCGCAGCCGGATCCTGCACCGGGTCGCCGACGCCGTCGAAGCGCAGGACGCCCGCCTCGCGGAGCTGGAGAGCTTCGACACCGGGCTGCCGATCACGCAGGCACTCGGGCAGGCGAAGCGCGCCGCCGAGAACTTCCGGTTCTTCGCCGACCTGATCGTCGCCCAGCACGACGACACCTACAAGGTGCCCGGGCGGCAGGTGAACTACGTCAACCGCAAGCCCATCGGCGTCGCGGGGCTCATCACGCCGTGGAACACGCCGTTCATGCTCGAGAGCTGGAAGCTCGCTCCGGCCCTCGCGACCGGCAACACGGTCGTCCTCAAGCCGGCGGAGTTCACCCCGCTCTCGGCAAGCCTGTGGGCGGACATCTTCCGCGACGCCGGCGTGCCCGACGGCGTGTTCAACCTCGTGAACGGGCTCGGCGAGGACGCCGGCGACGCCCTCGTGAAGCACCCGGACGTGCCGCTCATCTCGTTCACCGGCGAGAGCAGCACCGGTCAGCTCATCTTCGCGAACGCCGCGCCGTTCCTGAAGGGGCTCTCGATGGAGCTCGGCGGCAAGTCACCGGCCGTCGTGTTCGCCGACGCCGACCTCGACGACGCCCTCGACGCGACGGTGTTCGGGGTGTTCTCCCTGAACGGTGAGCGCTGCACCGCCGGCAGCCGCATCCTCGTCGAGCGGAGTGTCTACGACGACTTCGTCGAGCGTTACGCCGAGCGTGCCCGCAACATCGTCGTCGGGCACCCGAACGACCCGGCCACCGAGGTCGGCGCGCTCGTGCACCCGGAGCACTACGAGAAGGTCATGGGCTACGTCGAGATCGGCAAGACCGAGGGCCGCCTCGTCGCCGGCGGCGGTCGCCCCGAGGGGTTCCCGACCGGCAACTACGTCGCGCCGACGGTGTTCGCGGACGTCCCACCCACCGCACGGATCTTCCAGGAGGAGATCTTCGGTCCGGTCGTCGCAATCACCCCCTTCGACTCCGATGAGGAGGCACTCGCGCTCGCGAACGACACGAAGTACGGGCTCGCCGCCTACATCTGGACGAACGACCTCAAGCGGGCCCACACCTTCTCGCAGAACGTGCAGGCCGGGATGGTGTGGCTGAACTCGAACAACGTGCGCGACCTCCGCACGCCGTTCGGCGGTGTGAAGGCCTCGGGGCTCGGGCACGAGGGCGGCTACCGCTCGATCGACTTCTACACCGACCAGCAGGCGGTGCACATCACGCTGAACCAGGCGCACTCCCCACACTTCGGGACCGGCGGGCCGCTGCAGGCCGCGCACTGACCGCTCCCGGTCGACTTCCACCCAGCAACCGAGATCAGCAAGGACGCAGATCATGTCGAACCCCATCACCCCGTCATCGGCCGAGCCCGTCGTGACCGCCGCCGACCCGATCCCGACGCCGGTGAACCGCATCCCGACGCCCGCCGCCACCCCGCCCGACATCCTCCGCTGCGCCTACATGGAGATCGTCGTCACGGATCTCGCCGCGAGCCGGAAGTTCTACGTCGACGTCCTCGACCTCGTGGTCACGGAGGAGGACGAGCACACCGTCTACCTGCGGAGCTTCGAGGAGTTCATCCACCACAACCTCGTGCTGCGGCAGGGTCCGGTGGCGGCGGTCGCGGCGTTCAGCTACCGGGTGCGGAGCCCCGAGGACCTCGACCGCGCGGTCGCCTTCTACACGGAGCTCGGGTGCCGGGTGGAGCGTCGTGCCGAGGGGTATGTGAAGGGCATCGGCGACTCGGTGCGCGTCGAGGATCCGCTCGGGTTCCCCTACGAGTTCTTCTACGACGTGGAGCACGTCGAGCGGTTGGCGTGGCGCTACGACCTGTACACGCCGGGCGCGCTCGTGCGGCTCGACCACTTCAACCAGGTGACGCCCGACGTGCCGCGCGCGGTCGCGTACATGGAAGACCTCGGGTTCCGGGTCACCGAGGACATCCAGGACGAGGCCGGGACGACGTACGCGGCCTGGATGCGCCGGAAGCCGACGGTGCACGACACCGCGATGACGGGTGGCGACGGACCGCGCATGCACCACGTGGCGTTCGCGACGCACGAGAAGCACAACATCATCGCGATCTGCGACAAGCTCGGCGCACTGCGGATGTCGGACGTCATCGAGCGCGGCCCTGGCCGGCACGGCGTCTCGAACGCGTTCTACCTGTACATCCGCGACCCCGACGGCCACCGGATCGAGATCTACACCCAGGACTACTACACCGGCGACCCCGACAACCCGGTGGTCACGTGGGACGTGCACGACAACCAGCGGCGCGACTGGTGGGGCAACGCCGTCGTGCCGAGTTGGTACACGGACGCGTCGCTCGTGCTCGACCTCGACGGCGAGCCGAAGCCGGTCGTCTCTCGAACCGACGATTCCGAACTCGAGGTCACCATCGGTGCCGACGGCTTCTCCTACACCCGCAAGGGCGACGAAGCGCAGGGCTTCAAGCTCGGCAACACGCTCTAGGCCTCGGTTCGATCGCCCATCTTTGGGCGACGCAGTGTTCGCTCGCCCAAACATGGGCGAACGAACCCTCTCCGGGGACACACGTCCGTGAGAAGGCACGGTCGGTTAGGGTCAGCTCCATGAACGCGGACGACGCTTGTGACTTCTGCACGAACATCGCTGAGGGCACGTTCGACGTGGTCGCTCGGGCAACCGGTGTCATCGCTGTCCTCGACCGGCACCCGATCAATCGTGGCCATGTGCTCGTCCTGCCGACACGCCACGCAGCGGATCTCGCGGCGCTGCATCAGGAGGAGATTACCGAGATGGCTGTCGTCGCCCAGCGCGCGGACCGAGCGATCCGAAACGTCTTCGGAGACGCCGTCGAAGGGACGAATCTGTTGATGTCGAACGGCGCGGCCGCAGACCAGGGCGTGCTCCATGCCCATCTCCACGTCATCCCGCGTGCCACCGGCGACGGCTATGAATTCCGTGAGGACGCGAGCCGTTATCCACTCGTCCCGCTGGACGCAGCTGAACGCGCCGCCCTGAGCACGGAACTCGACTCGCCGGGCTGACGCACTGAGTTGAGTCGAACGGTCGCACGCTCGCCGCTCATGCGACGATCTGCCTCACTTCGCGGGCTCGATGCCGCGCGCACTTCCCTATGCTGGCTGGATGATGAGCCCGGTCGGCTACACCTCGTTCACCGGATCCGCACCCGACGAGGTGTGGGGTGAGGTGACGCAGCTGTTCGTCGCGGCGTTCACCGCCGAGCCCTACAACGAGGACGCGATCGACCTCTCGACCATCCGGCAGTGGGGCCCGGAGCATCTCGGCCACCGCGGCGGACGCCTCGTCATCGCCACGGTCGACGGCCGGGTCGTGGGCTTCGCGCTCGCCCACGGCCTCGACGCCGACCCGGCCTGGCTCGGCATCCTGGCGCAGCTGGCCGACTCCAGCAGCACCGCGTCGGCTGCCCTCGCGCGTCCGGCGGACGCCGTCGTCGTCCACGAACTCGCCGTCGCTGAGGATCAGCGCGGACGTGGGATCGCCCGCGGCTGCCTGGCCGCTGTCCTGCAGGACCGGACGGAGACACAGACCTTCATCGGCGTCTACGAGCGCGCGACCGAGGCTGCAGCGATGTACCGCAGCTGGGGACTCAGTGAGCTCGGCCGGGTACCGATGCCCGGCGACGCGATCGCCCTCCGCGTCCTGACCGCGCCCACGACCGAGCTGGTTTCGCGCCTGCGACCCACCAACCCCGAGTCGGCACGGATGATCCGGCGGACGCTCTGGCTCAGCCCCTGGGAGTGGGATTGTTGCGGCGGGCCGTTGGAAACCGGCCAACGGGCGACCTTCTCCGTCTGGCCCGTCGACGATGGACAGCGGACCTGGCTGACCGAGGCGATCGGGGCGGATCTGACGGCGCGGATCGACGGTGTCGAGATGCACCACGAGGAGGACCCCGCACCGGAGCGGCTGACGGGCAGACTGGCGAAGCTGTCGAGGGTGTCGATACCCTCGCGCCGCATCCACACCAAGCGACCACCGCTCCCGCCCGGAGTCTCTTCCGCCCCGGCTCGCTTCTTCGGCCCGCCGGACAGCCTGTGGTTCGCGGAGATGCGACCCTCCGCGTACGTCACCCACCACGAGACCGTCCCCGGACCGCCCGTCGTCGAGGCGACACTGCGGATCCCACTCACGCGCGGCATCGATCACCCCGACGCCCAAGCAGGGGCAGAGGCAGCGGCGGCCGCGGCACGCGCAGCGGCGCGGGCGGCGGAGGCTGCCGCTCGAGCGGCGCAGACGACGGACCCGCCGCCACCGGGCGAGGTCGAGCCCCGGCTGGTCGGCTATCTCGTCGAGCTCGAACTGGACGTCGACTGAGCCGGACCGGCGTGGCTCAGTCCGCTCGCCCCAAGCCCCGCAGCGTCGCGTCGATCAGCCGTTCGGCGCGCTCCGGCGTCATCCGGTACGACTGCTCCGCCGCTCGCGCGACCGCGATGCCGTCGAGCACCGCGAGCAGGAGCGCCGCATCGTCCGCGGCCAGGCCGTCTTCCGGGAACGCGGCGACGAGCAGCCGCAGGAGGACCTCCTCGGTGCGGGCCCAGTCAGCGGCGTGGATCGCGCGCACCTCGGTCTCGGTGCTCGCCCGAGCGGCGAAGGCGACCCAGACGATCCCGTCGGTCAGGTCATCACCCTCGATGCAGGCGATCTCACGACAGAAGATCCGAAGTCGCTCCTCCTCGGAGTTCACCGCCTCGAGCCGCGCTGCCACGCGCCGACGGAACCGCTCGTTGACCTCGGTCATGGCCGCGACGACCAGTCGATCCTTCGTCGGGAAGTGATGCTGGACCGCGCCGATGGAGACACCGGCCTCGCTCGCGACCGTGCGGATGGTCAGCGCATCGGCACCGCGCGACGCCATGATCCGCAGCAGTGCATCGAGGATCCGATCCCTGTTCGTGTCCTGCTCGGTCATCGCCTCCGCTTTCGCCATCGCCCACTCGACAGGGTACGGTCTTCACATGACCAATACGAGCGTATTGCCGCCATCACCGCCGACCTCCCGACGCATCGCCGCACTCGACGTGGTCCGCGGACTCGCGATCCTCGGCACGCTCGGCACGAACATCTGGGTGTTCTCGCACCCCTGGGGTCTGCTCGGGATGCTCTCGGCCCCGGTGACGCCGGAGACCGGCCCCGCCGCGGGCACGATCCAGCTCACCCTCATGGCGCTCACGCAGGGTAAGTTCCTCGCCCTCCTGACCCTGATGTTCGGCGCGGGACTCGCGATCCAGCACGCCACTGCACGCCGACGCGAGCAGCGCTGGCCGGGCCGGTACCTGTGGCGCGCCACCCTGCTCCTCATCGACGGTGCCGTGAACTACGTCCTCATCGCGGAGTTCGACGTCCTCATGGGCTATGCGGTCACCGGCGCCATCGTCGCCTGGCTCCTGCTCACCAGGCCCCGCGCCCAGCGCACCATGATCGCCGTCTTCGGCGCGCTGCACGTCCTCCTCATCAGCGCGATCGTCGCGTTCATCGCCACGACGCCGGCGGCATCGGGCGACCTCCCGCTCCCCGCCGGATCGAGCCCCTACGCCACGGAATCGTTCCTCGGCCTGGCGGTCTTCCGGCTCGACAACATGGGGGTGTTCCGCGCGGAGCCCGTGCTGATCGGATTCCTCACGCTCGCGATGTTCCTCGCCGGCGCACACCTCTTCCAGGCCGGGGTCTTCGGCGAGACCGGTGGTCGACTCCGACGCCGCCTGATGATCATCGGGGCGTGCGCACTGCCGGTCGACCTGCTGCTGGGCATCGCCGGAGGCACCGCGGGGCTCCTCGCCGAACGCTACCTGGCCGCACCCCTCGTGGCGCTCGGGATCCTCGGCGCCACCGTCGAGCTCTGTCGTCGCTTCGGCACCGACGGCTGGATCGCCTCACGCCTCCGCGAACTCGGCAAGGTCGCCTTGAGCGCTTACCTGCTCCAAAACCTCCTCGGTGGCGCGATCTTCTACGGCTGGGGCTTCGGGCTGGCGGAACTCACCGCTCCCTGGCGTGTCCCGGTCACCGTCGCCGCGTTCGTCGTCATCGCCGCGCTCGTGACCGGCTTCGCCCACCTCTGGCTCCGACGGTTCGCACTCGGCCCCGTCGAATGGCTCTGGAAACGCGGTGCGGAGCTCGGGACGAAGCAGCCGGAGGGCCGACCCTCGCTACGGTGAGACCATGACCACCGTGCACCTGACCGGCCAGTTGATCTGCGCGACACCGACCGACGTGGCGACCGTGGAGACCCATCTGCCGGAGCATGTCGCGCTCACCCGCGCCGAACCGGGGTGCGTGTCGTTCGAGGTGACGCCGACGGACGACCCGCTCGTCTGGGACGTCGCCGAGGTCTTCGAGGACGACGAGTCGTTCGCGGCACACCAGGCCCGCGTCGCGTCCAGCGAGTGGGGCCGCGCGACCGCGGGCATCGAACGCCGCTACCAGGTGACCCGGTCGCCAGCGGGCCGGACCGTCATGGACGTCAGCGACGACGACCTCGCCGACCTCCGCCGCAGACTCCACGACACCCGCTGGCCTGACCGGTGGCCGACCGCCGGTTGGGAAGCCGGCACCGACCAGGACGAGCTACGGCGGCTCGTCACGTACTGGGCGGACGACTTCGACTGGGCGGCACAGCAGCGGGACATCAACGCCCTGCCGTGGCACCGGGCGGAGATCGATGGAGCCACCATCGCCTACCTCCGGTTCGACGCCGAGGCTCCAGGCGGGATCCCGATCGTCCTCACGAACGGCTGGCCGAGCACCGCCCTCGAACTGGTCGGACTCGCCAGGCGCCTCGCGACGCCGTCCCACTTCGGCGGAGACCCGGCGAGCGCCGTCACCGTCATCGTGCCCGCGCTGCCCGGACTGCCGTTCTCGCCGCAACGGCCGACCTTCGACGACCAGACGCACAAGCTGTGGCACACGCTGATGCACGATCACCTCGGCTTCGCCCGGTACGCCGCCCATGGAGGCGACCTCGGGGCCGGGATCACCTCTCGGCTCGCGCAGGCGCATCCCGAGGCGGTCGCCGGCATCCACCTCCTCGCGGTCGCCGCGCCGCTCGAGGTCGACGCCGAGACGCTCACCGAGGAGGAGCAGGCGCATCTCGCCCGGGTCGAGGCCTGGGACGCCGAGGAGGGCGCGTATGAGCATCAGCACCACACGCGTCCACTCACGCTCGCTCCCGCGCTGTCCGACTCCCCTGTCGGCCTGCTCTCGTGGATCCTCGAGAAGCATCGGGCCTGGAGCGATTGCGGCGGCGACGTCTCGTCCCGGTTCAGCGACGACTACCTCGCGACACTCGCCTCCGTCTACTGGTTCACGAACGCGATCGGCACCTCGCTCCGCCCGTACTACGAGTCCGCGACCGGGATCACGACGCGCGTCGACCGGGTCGAGGTGCCGACCGCGGTCGCGCTCTTCCCGCACGACCTGGCGAGCCCGCCGCGCAGCTGGGCCGAGCGGAGCTACGACGTGCGACGGTTCACGACCATGCCCCGAGGCGGCCACTTCGCCCCGCACGAGGAGCCCGAGCTCCTCGCGGACGACATCCGGGCGTTCCTGACGACGCTGTAGCGGACGACAGCACGGCGCTCGTCGTTGCCGATAGGCTGCCCCTCATGTCTCCAGTTCGTGATTGATCGGCCCGTGCGTCGTCCCCGACGCTCATCGTCCCGATCCTGATCACCCCGCGCGCCGTCGAGCGCGCCCGTTTCACTGGAGTTATTCCCATGTCGTCCATCCGGACAGCGCGTTATCTCGACGTGCTCGCACTTCCCCATGTCCCGCTGACCTTCGGGTCCGCTCTCGTCGGCAGATCCGCCTACGCGCTGGTGCTGCTTCCCCTGCTCTACGCGGTCTCCGAGGCGACGGGTTCGATCGCCCTCGCCGGTGTCGCGGTGGCCGTCTACGGCGCCACGGCGAGCCTCCTCGCACCGCTTCGAGCCTGGTTCATCGACCGCCACGGCGCGCGTCGCGTCCTGGCCATCCTGGTCCTCGTCTTCGGTGGCGCCATCGCGGGCCTGGCCGTCGCGTCGCTCACCGCCGCTCCCGGGGCGCTGTTGATCACGCTCGCGGGACTGGCGGGCGCGTTCGCTCCCCCACTCGGGCCGACGATGCGAGTCGCCTGGGGTCGACTCACGCCAGACGGCGAACTCCTGCGCAAGGCACTCAGCCTGGATGCGGTCATCGAGGAACTCCTCTACCTCGCGGGACCCGCGGCGGCCGGGTTGGCCCTCGCCGTCATCGCCCCGGGGACGGCGCTCCTCGTGCCCGCCGGGTTCGTCCTCATCGGCGGACTCCTCTTCGTGAGCACCTCGACCGTCGGCAGCATGGCCCCGCAGGATCGCAGCGTCCCCCGGCAGGACCGTGGGCGGTCACTCCTACTCGACGCCCGCTTCGTCGCCATACTCCTGCCGGTGCTGGTCGCCGGGGCGGTCTCGGGCACGATCAGTGTCGCCGTACCGGTCGTGCTCGCGGAATACGGTGGTGCGGCCGCCGCGGGCATCGCCCTCGGACTCTTCGCCGGCGGGAGCGCCCTCGGCGGGCTGCTGTACGGGGCGCTCTCGGTCCCGGGGTCGGCCGTCCGCCAGTTGGTCGCACTCGCGGGGGCGCTCCTCGTCTCGGCCTCGCTCATCGCCGCGGTGTCCGGCTTCCTCGCCGTCAGCGTCGTCCTCGCGGTCGCCGGGCTGTTCTTCTCGCCGATCATGATCGTCTCCTACGTCGCCGCGCACACAGCCGGTGGGCGCTACCAGCAGAACGCCGCGACGACCTGGGTGAACACGGGACACAACATCGGTGCGGCAGCGGGCAGTGCGATCGCCGGCGTCCTCATCGAGGCGGCCGGTGCACCCACCGCGGTCGTCGGCATCTGTGCGGCGGCAGCCGTCGTCGTCCTCGTCGCGGCGACGCTCGCCAGGCTCACGCCGGGTGAGTCGTCCACCGGGGACGACTCACCGCGAACGTGATCGGGCCTATCGATACGGTGAGAGCATGCGCACCGTCCGAGACGCCTATGCCCGTCGGTCCGCCGAGTACGCGACGCTGCTGGGCACGATGGCGTCAGTGCACCCGTCGGACCGGCAGCTCGTGACCTCCTGGGCCGACCGGATCGCCGGTCCCGCGCTGGACGCCGGCTGCGGCCCGGGCCATTGGACGGCGTACCTCGCCTCGCGCGGGCTCGACATCCGTGGCATCGATCTGGTCCCCGAGTTCATCGCGCATGCCCGCGCCGGGCACCCGGAGACCCGGTTCGACCTCGGCAGCCTCGACGCCCTCGACGCCGAGACCGGATCGGTGGGCGGCGTCCTCGCCTGGTACTCGCTGATCCACCACCGTCCCGACACGATCGAGACACCGCTCGCGGAGTTCGGACGCGTGCTCCGACCGGGCGGCGAACTGCTGGTCGGCTGCTTCGAGGGTCCGGCGGTCGAGGCGTTCGACCACGCCGTGGTGACGGCCTATCGTTGGCCGGTCATGGAGCTGGCCGAGCGGGTGCGTCGGGCGGGCTTCGAGGTCGTCGAGACGCACACCAGGACGAGCCTCGACCAGCGGCCCCACGGCGCGGTCCTGGCCCGGCGAGCCGACGCGGTGAGGTGAGGTGGTTCGTCGCCCGGCCCGAGGCGGAGCGACGATCCGCCGCATCTCACTGCCGCTGCATTTCCAGAGTATGCCGGGCACCGGGGCTTGCCGCAAGACCCCCTCCGGCCTCCAGAATGGGTGGCCGCGGTCGCCTCCGACCGCGAGAACGGGGTCCTCATGCATGACGTCATCATCAGCGGTGGCGGCCCGACCGGCATGATGCTGGCAGCCGAACTCCGGCTCCACGGCGTCGACGTCCTCGTCCTCGAGCGGGACGCCGAGCCGAACCCTGCCGTGCGGTCGTTGGGCCTCCACCCGCGGAGCATCGAGATCCTCGACCAGCGCGGCATCCTCGACCGGTTCCTCGCCGAGGGCACGCGGTACCCGGGCGCCGCCGGTCACTTCGCCGGGATCGTCCCGCCGCGACCCGTACCGCTCGACACCGCGCACGACTACATCCTCGGTCTCCCGCAGCCGGTCACCGATCGGCTGTTGACCGAACGCGCGCTCGAGCTCGGTGCCGAGTTGCGTCGCGGGAACGGACTCGTCGGCCTCGAACAGGACGATGACGGCGTCCCCGTCGAGCTGGACGACGGTGAGCGCCTGCGGGCACGGTGGCTCGTCGGATGCGACGGCGGGCGGAGCACCGTCCGGAAGATCCTCGGCATCGGCTTCCCAGGCGAGCCCGCGCAGACCGAGTGGATCCTCGGGGAGATCCAGGTCACCCTCCCGGCCGACGAGGTCGCCGCCATCGCCGACGAGGTCCGGAAGACGCACCGTGGCTTCGGGATCGGACCGGTGTCCGACGGGTTCTTCCGCGCGGTGGCGCCCGCCGACGCCCCCGCCGACGAACGCCTGGCGACTCCGACGATCCAGGAGTTCCGGGCCCGGCTCGAGCGCTTCGCCGCGACCGACTTCGGCGCACATTCCCCGCGCTGGCTGTCGCGCTTCACCGATGCGACGAGACTCGCCGAGCGCTACCGGGTCGGCCGCGTGCTGATCGCTGGCGACGCCGCCCACGTGCACCCGCCCCTCGGCGGGCAGGGCCTCAACCTCGGGGTCCAGGACGCGTTCAACCTCGGATGGAAGCTGGCCGCCGAGCTCGCCGGGTGGGCACCGGCCGACCTCCTCGACACCTACGCGACCGAGCGCCGCCCGGTCGCCGACGACGTCCTCACGCTCACCCGAGCACAGAGCGTCCTCCTGTCCCCCGACCCCGGCCCGCAGGCGGTGCGTCGGCTGTTCTCGGACCTGATGCGGTTCGACGACGTGGCCCGTTTCCTGGGCGAGCGGATCGCGTCCACCGGCATCCGATACGACGTCGGAGGTCCCGGCGCAGCGGTGGACGACGGCTCTGACGACGGGTCGCTGCTCGGTCGACGGCTCCACGACCTCCCCCTGGCCGACGGCGGGCGCTTGTTCACCCTCCTCCACGAGGGTCGCGGACTCCTGCTCGACCCGACCGGTGAGCACACCGTCACCGGCTGGGCGGACCGCGTCGACCGGGTCGCCACCACGACCCCGGAGCTCGCGGCCACGGCGGCCCTCCTGCGCCCGGATGGTCACGTGGTCTGGCTGGCCGACGGGCGGGAGCCGCTCAAGCCGGCCCTCCGGCGCTGGTTCGGCGAGCCGACACGGTGAGGTGAGGCGGTTCGTCGCCCGGCCCGAGGCTCAGCGACGATCCGCCGCATCTCAGCGAGCGCTCAGTCGTGGTCGATGGAGGCGACCGCGTCGGCCACCTGCGACTTCCCCTCGGCCACGCGGTCGTCGTCGTCGGTGACGATCCCGATCGTCTCCTCGATCCGACCTCCGACGGCCTGGATGATGGCCGCGGGCTGCGGTGCCTCCGGTTCCTTGTCGTCGCTCCCGTCCGAGTCCTCGGGGTAGACCTGGAGTCGGTCGTCGTCGCCGTCCGCCACCGTGCGCCTGGCGTGGTCGACGCAGAGCTTCGCGACCTCCTCGGCGTGCGCGTACATGACGGAGTGCGCTGCGCCGGGGATCTCCCAGAGGCGTGAGGAGGGCAGGAGTTCTCCGACCCGCTCCACCCACTCGCGCGGTGCGACGGCGTCGTACTCGCCACGGATGACGAGCGTGTGCGCCTGCACCTTCGGCAGGGCCTCCTCGATCGGGTAGGTCAGCATCTCCGGCAGGACCCGCGAGAACCATTTGAACCCGCAGAAGACGTAGGCGCTGACGGCGAGCACCTTCACCGTGAGCGGTTCGTGCCAACTCGACTGCAGGAACCGGACCGCCTGGGTGAGCACCCGCCGCTGACCGGGCACGACGACTGGCCCGATGAGGATGAGGGTCGACAACTCGGGGCGACGGGAGACGAGGTCGCTGACCACCTGACTGCCCATCGAGTGGCCGACGATGATCGGGTCCTTGAGATCGAGTTCGTCGATGACCCGACCGACGAGGTCCGCATACTCGCGGATCGTGAGCGTCGACGAGGGGTGCGGCACCCCGCCGAAGCCGGGGAGGTCGAGTGCGTGCACCGGCCCGAACTCGTTGAGGTGCGGCGCGAGGCGCTCGAAGTACGTGGACGAGACACCGATGCCGGGGATGAGGATGAAGGAGCGATCGCCGCTGGATCCCACGGAGTTGACCCGGACGTACACGTCGCCGTCGTAGACGCGATCGACCCGCACACTCCGCTTGCGACGCTTGCGTTCGATCCTCGACATGCCCCCAGCGTACAAGCGGGCGACGCCTGCACCGCCGGAGCTGTCAACCATGCGGGATTCGGATCGGCGAGCGCGATGATGGAGGCGACCGGAGCGGCATTCCGACGCTCCCCGAGAGGTGGCACCACGATGACCGTTCCCCGCGTCCTGATCTCCGGAGCCAGCATCGCCGGCCCCGGCCTGGCGTTCTGGCTGAACCGCTACGGCTGGGAGACGACGGTCGTCGAGCGCGCGCCGGCGTTCCGCGACGGCGGCCAGAACATCGACGTGCGGGGCGCTGCTCGCGAGGTCCTGCGACGCGCTGGCCTCGAGGAAGCGGCACGCGAGGCGACCACCGGCGAGCGCGGCACCCGGTTCGTCGGTGACGCCGGTGAGACGATCGCCGAGTTCCCGGTGTCGGACTCCGAGACCGACGGCGCGACCGCCGAGGTCGAGATCCTCCGTGGCGACCTGGCCCGCATCTTCATCGACGCGACGGACGGCACCACCAGCTATCGGTACGGCGACCACATCACCGGGCTCGACAACGACGGCGAACGGGTCCTCGTGTCATTCGCGCATGGAGCTGACGAGGCGTTCGACCTCGTGATCGCGGCGGACGGCATCCGATCGTCGACGCGTGAGCTGGCCTTCCCCGGCGAGGCGGTGACCCGGTCCCTCGGGCTCGAGATGACGTACCTCACCATTCCGCGCGACGACGCCGACGTGCCGTGGTGGCAGTGGTACTCGGGCGTCGGCGGCCGCAGCGTCACGCTCCGACCCGACCGGCACGGCACCACCCGGGCCGTCCTCACGGAGGTCACGTCCGACCGCGGCGACGGCGTCGTCCCCGCGCGCCGCGACCTCGACGCGCAGCGACGGCATCTCAGGAACCGGTTCGTCGGACTCCCCTGGCAGGCGAACCGGATCCTCGAGCACCTCGACGACAGCGACGACGTCTACTACGAGTCCATCGGCCAGGTCCGGACGCCCCGCTGGGCATCCGGACGGGTCGCACTGCTCGGTGACGCGGCCTGGTGCGCGTCGCCCGTCAGCGGCATGGGGACGAGCCTGTCGATCGTCGGCGCCTACGTGCTGGCCGGTGAGCTGGCTGCGCACGTGCACCACCGGGACGCCTTCCGCGGGTACGAACGCATCATGCGCCCGTACGCGGAGCAGGCCCAGTCGCTGCCGCCGGGTACACCGCAGCTCGCCAACCCGACCTCGAAAGCCGGCGTCGCGGCGTTCCGCACCGCACTCCGCGTGGCCGGCTCGAAGCCGGCGAAGCTCGTCGGTGCGCAGTTGTTCTCCCCGCCGGCCGACAAGATCGACCTGCCCGAGTACGAGCACCTGGCATGACGACCTCCACCGGCAAGCCCGCTGCGATCTCCGTGACCGCACCGGCACTGTCCGGCCCGGTGGTCGCCGCGCAGGAATGGCGGGACCTGGCGTTCGTCCACTGGCGCGTCCCGGCGAGCGCCGTCGCGCCACTGCTCCCGCCCGGGGTGGTCCCCGACGTCTTCGACGGTTCCACCTGGGTCGGGCTGATCGCCTTCCAGTTGGGCGACGCCCGCATCGGTCCGCTGCCGCCGTCGCCCATCGGCGGCTCCTTCACCGAGGTGAACGTCCGGTTGTACGGGGTCGACAGCGAGGGGCGTCGCGGCGTCGTGTTCCGGTCGCTGGAGGCGTCGAGCCTGCCGGCGGTCCTCGCGGCTCGCGCGATGTTCGGCCTGCCCTACCAGTGGGCGCGGACCGCGCAGCGACCGACGGACGACGGCTGGGAGTACGCGTCGCGGCGGATCACGACGTCGCCGACGACACGAGGTCCGGGCTTCCAGCTCGGCGTCGATGTCGACCGCGCGACGACCGTCGACGACGAGCTGTCGCAGTTCCTGACGGCGCGGTGGGGGCTCTTCCAGAGCCGCTTCGGTCGGACGCAGTGGTTGCCGAACGAGCACGAACCCTGGGTGCTCCACCCGGCGCACGTCACCTCGTTGCGCGACCAGCTCTGCGCGGCGGCGGGCCTCCCGGGTGTCGTCGAGCACGAGCCCGACTCGGTGCTCTTCAGCCCCGGCGTGACCGCCCGATTCGGCATCGGCTCGTTCCTCGCCCGCTGAGTGGCGGATCAGTCCGCTGCAGCGACCGCGGAGAGCACGGCGGGATCCTCACAGCCGCGCGCGAAGCCTCGGATGCGGCGGTCGATGTCGCGCTGCAGGACGATCGCACCGATGCGCTCGGCGATCGGCGCCAGCCACCGCGGCTTGCACGTGAAGTTGTAGCGCCAGACGGCGAGGGTGCGCTGGTCGTCGCCCTCCACCGGGCTGAAGCGCCAGCCGCCGGCGAGCCGCTCGAAGAACCATGAGCCCTTCGTCATCTTCATACCGACGTTGGTCGGCGGGTGGTACGACACGTACTCGCTGACCATCCGGAACCCGAACCGCTGGACGGTGAAGGTGCGGACGCCCTTGGCGGCCTCCTTCGCGCCGTCGAGGAAGTACTGCCTCCGGATGAACGGATCCCAGCGCATCCGGGTCTCGCCGGTGGTCTGGGAGATCGCGAACGCGACGTCGGGCGGGACGGGCACGGTGCAGCGGGATTCGACGACGGGCATGCCCCATCCTGACACGGGTGCTTGACGGGTATCGCTTGTTCGTGTTCAATCAGTCACATGAGCCGATCGACCGCCGAGGACCAACGCGTCCGCACCATCGCGAGTGCGGTGGATGTCTTCTCGATCGCCGGTTACCGCGCCACCCCCGTCGCGGACGTCGCTGCGGCGGCCAAGATCTCCCCCGCCTACGTCTTCCGCCTGTTCGACGGCAAACTCGGCCTCTTCGTCGCCGCGGTCGAGCACTGCTACGAGCAGGTCGCGAACGCGATGTCCGCAGCCGTCGAGGACCACCCGGAGTGGAGCCCGGACGACAAGCTCGACGCGATGACCCAGGCGTACATCGAGCTCATCCGCGACCGCAGTCTCATCGCCCTCCAGGTGCACGCACAGAGCGCCTGCGACGTCCCCGAGATCCAGGAGGCGGTCCGCTCCGGGCTCGCACTCGTGGTGCGCGTCATGTCCCGCGACTCCGGGGCGGACGCCGGCGCCGTCCAACGCAGTCTCGCCTACGGGCAGCTCTGTCACCTCGTCGTGCAGGCGGGTCTCGGCGACGTCGACGCCGACTGGGCGCGCGTCGTCGACCACGGCATCCGGCACGACTGATCGACTCAGAGCCACCGACCGCACCTGCTGTTTTTCGTACCCACAGTTGTGACTGTTCAGTCACACACAACCATCACGAGATCGGAACACATCATGCACACCACACCATCCGCGACCACCACCCAGGTCGTCCTGCCGGGTCTCGTCGAGCCGGCCGGCCTCGAACTGGCCACCGTGCCGACGCCGACTCCCGACGCCGGCCAGCTTCTGGTCGAGATGGAGGCCACCGGGGTCTCCTTCGCCGAGCAGTCGATGCGCAAGGGCCGGTACTTCGGCCAACCGGCGTTCCCGTTCGTCCCGGGATACGACCTCGTCGGACGGGTGCTCGAGGTCGGCACCGGAGGTGACCCGACCCTCATCGGCAAACGGGTCGCGACCCTGACCAAGACGGGTGCCTGGGCGACCCACGCCGTCGTGCCCGCGCGCGACAGCATCCTCGTGCCGGACGGGGTGAGCTCAGAGGACGCCGAGACGGTCGTCGTGAACGGCGTCACCGCGTGGCAGATGCTGCATCGCGCTGCGCGGGTCCAGCCGGGCGAGACCATCCTGTTGTTCGGTGCGAACGGGGGCGTCGGCGGAATCCTCATCCAGCTGGCGCGACTCCACGGCGTCCGGGTCATCGGTGCGGCGTCGCCCCGGCATCACGAGGCACTCCGCGCGGCGGGCGTCATCCCCGTCGACTACGCGGACCCCGAGCTCGGGGCACGGGTTCGCGAGCTGGCGCCGAACGGGGTCGACGCCGTCTTCGACAACGTCGGCGGCGAGACGACCCGCACGGCCTTCGGGCTCCTCGCCCGCGGCGGCACGCTCGTGACCTACTCGATCATCACCACGATGGGCGGCTCCGGCAGCCTGATCGCCCCCTTCGTCACCGCCATCGGGCAGGCTCTCGTGTGGAGCGCCCTCCCGAACGGCCGGAGCGCGACCTTCTACGACCTGTGGGCCGGGCACCGGTTCCGCCCGGCGCGCTTCCGCCGCCACCTGGAGGCCGACCTCGGTGAGGTCTTCCGGCTCCTCGAGCACGGCGACATCACCGCCAACATCGCCGCCCGGTTCCCCCTCACCGAGATCGTCGCCGCCATGGAACTCGCCGAGTCGCGGACGCTCAACGGGAAGGTGGTTCTGCACCCGTGAGCCGGGCCGCAGGCCGAGGTGAGGCAGATGGTCGCCCGGAACACCGCCGGGCGACCAGGTGCCTCACCTCAGCGGCGGAGCGCGGCCGGCAGCACCCGGTCGACGAGCTTGAGCAGCACGGCGAAGACGATCGCGACCACGAGCACCATGAGCGCGTTCCGGACGGCACCGTCGAAGCCGAGCTGCGTCGCATCGAGGAAGGGGTAGGGGTACCAGCCGGTGATACCGCCACGGATGAAGGTGAAGACCACCCAGGCGAGCGGCCAGAGGAACGCCCAGGCGACGGTGCTCCAGGTGAAGCGCGGACGCGGACCGAACACGAGCCAGGCGCCGAGCGTGAGCCACGGGGACAGGTAGTGGAACCCGATCGTGATGACGAGCGCCCACCCCGTGAGGTTCACCTGCGGCGCCAGCACCACCGCGTACACGATGCCGGTGATGACGATGCTGAGCAGGGCGTCGAGCCGCGCGACCCGCCAGAGCCGACCGTCACGCAGGGGGTCGATCGCCAGTAGGACGGACACCGCGAGCACGATGAGGTTGCTGAGGATCGTGAACGCACTGAAGATGCGAGCGAAGCGGGTCGCCAGTCCGACGGACATGTCCACGCCGCCCGAGCGGGCGTCGGCGCCGCCGGTGATGACGAGGACGATCTGGATGACGAGCGAGATCGCGATGATCACGGCGATCAGGAGGTACATCACGCGGCTGGCGGTGACGACGGCTGCGGACGGCGCGACCTGCGGGGGATGGACGGTGGTGCTCACCCGCCAACCCTAGCCAGCCCGCCGCACCCCACCTCCCTCAAGCCCTGACGCGTGCGCTTTCAGGCCAGCAGCGGCAGTCGCCCGACGATCCGGTCCACCCGGTTGCGCGGCCCGACCAGCGCGACGGCCAGCGGGGCGAGTGCGTCCGGCGCGGTCGCCGCCACTACTTCGAGATACTCGTCGTAGACCCGGGTGAGCTGGGCTGCTTCCGGCATGTCGACGACGAGCACGCCGTCCGAGCCCGCCGCCTTGGCCCGGATCGCCGCCAGTTGCTCAGCCGGAGCGGACAACACGCTGCACCCGGCCCACGGCAGTCCGGGATGAGCCGAGCCGTCGGCATCGAGGGCGTCCGGCCCGAGGAGTCCCTGCACGCGGGCTCCGATCGCCGCAGCGACGCAGGCCGCCGCATTCGCGGCTCGACCGGCCGGGAGGTCCTGCTGCACGACGACGACCCATTTCAGCCGGGCGGACCGCGTGGGCGCCGCCGTGTCGATCTCCTCCGGCGCGAAGCCGACGAGCTGTTGTTCCGTCATCTCTCTCCCTGATGTCGTACGTGAATCGACCATCAGGCTATGTCGAGCGGCACCACAACAAATTCAACCCCGTACATCGTCCGGACGAACTGGCACAATCGACCGCATGGACGAACTTGATGCGGCGATCCTGCGCGAACTGCAGCGCGACGCACGGCGCACCAACCGGGACATCGCTGCCGCGGTCGGCGTCTCGCCCACCACCGCGCTCGACCGGACCCGCGGCCTGTACCGCCGCGGCGTCATCCGCGGCGCGCGACTCGACGTCGATCTGCCGTCGCTCGGTCGCTCGGTCCAGGCGCTCATCGCGATCCGGATCCGACCGCCGTCGCGCGTCAACATCGACGCGTTCCGCAGCTGGGCGATCACCCTCCCCGAGACCATCGGCGTCTTCGTCGTCTCCGGGAACGAGGACTTCCTGCTCCAGGTCGCCGTCACCGACAACGACGCGCTCTACGCCTTCGTCATCGACAAGCTCACCGAGCGCGAGGAGGTCGCGGACGTCCGGACGAGCGTCGTCTACGAGCATGTGCGACCGCAGGTGGTGATGCCCGCGGAGGCGACGACCTGAGCGACTGTGGCGACAGATCAGCCGACGTGCTCGCCGAGGAACCCACGGACGTCGTCGATCTCGGCCTGGTCGATCCCGTGGGCGAGGCCCGGGTAGGTGCGCTCGGTGAGGGTCGTGTGCAGCGGCAACCACGCTGCGGCGCGCGCGACGGCCGGCGCGGCGATGACGCGGTCCTCGAGACCCCGTCCCCAGAACACCGCGGGTTTCGTCGCTGCCAGCATCTCGTCGCCGGGCTGCGGCGCACTCAGCACGAACCCGGCGAGGATGACCGGCGCCACGACCCGCTCGGGTCGCGTGCGCAGCAGCTGCGAGGCCATGAAGCCGCCCTGCGAGAAGCCGATGGGCACGACGCGCGCCTCGGCCGACACGTGCTCGTCGATCCAGCCCCAGACGGCGTCCGTGGCGCGGGCGATCGGCTCCGGGTCCGGGTTGCCCGGCGTCGTGATCTCGAACCAGGCCGCGCCACCGTGGCCCATCTCGAGCGGCGCGCGCAGCGACACCCAGGGCATGCCGAGCGCGAGCGGCCCGACGAGACCGGTGAGGTCGTGCTCGTTGGAGCCGTAGCCGTGGAGGAGCACCGCGACGACGGGAGCGGACGACGCGGCGTCGGCCCAGTCGGCGGAACGGACGTCGCGCAGTGCGGTGGTCATCGGGACAGCAGCTCCTCGGTCGACAGGTCGGGCAGGGCCACGGTCACGCGGGTCCCCCACGGGTCGGAGACGGTCACGGAACGACCGTCCGCGTCGAAGGGGATCGCGCGGGCGCGCAGCCTCGCGGCCAGCGTATCGAGGTTCGCGAGGTCGGGGACGGTGATCGACACGTCGCCGAGGCCGAGGGCGGCCGCGCGAGGACCGGCGCCCTGGCTGTTCCAGACGTTCATCGCGATGTGGTGGTGGTACCCGCCGGCGGAGGCGAAGATCGCGCCGGGGTACTCGGTCTGCGTCGTCTCGAATCCGAGGGCGTCGACGTAGAAGGCTCGGGCGGTCTGGAGGTCTCCGACCTGCAGGTGCACGTGCCCGACGGCACCGGCCAACGAGGGCCCGGCGCCGAGGGCGTCCTCCGTGAGGTGCCGCTGCAGGTAGGCGTTCGGGTCGAGGTAGGTGGTGGTCATGGCGATCTGGTCGCCCGAGCGCACCCAGCTGCTGCGCGGGCGGTCCGTGTACAGCTCGACGCCGTTCCCCTCCGGGTCGGTGAAGTAGAACGCCTCGCTCACGAAGTGGTCGCTCGACCCGACGAACTGTCCGCGGGGGTCCTGCGCGGCCCGATAGACCGTCGCCGAGAGGCTCGACTCGTCCTCGAACAGGAACGCCGTGTGGAACAGGCCGGCCTGCCGCCGGTCGACGGCCGGCAGGTCTGGCGTGTGCACGAGCCGCACGAGCGGGGTGTCGCCACGACCGAGCACCCGGTGCACCTCGCGGTCGCGGCTGCGCTCCTCGAGCGGCTCCATCGCGAAGGCGTTGGCGTAGTAACCGGACATGAGGTCGAGGTCGCCGACGCGGAGCGTGACCGCGCCCATCGACGTCTCCGGGGCGAGCAGACGCTCGTCGAGCACAGCGGACATTCGGTCTCCGATCGGGTGATGGGGTCGGTACAGGCTACCCCGTTTACTTGTAGATGTAACCAATTGAGTGTCGCCGTATTCCGCGATCGGCCGACACGCCTGTCAAGCCCTTGTCTCGCGCGCGAGAGGGGTGTGGGCTGGAGGACCACAACGAGAAGAGTGCTCACATGACCGATGCCAGCAGCGCGGCCGACCGCAGACGGAGTCGCCGCGGACTTCCTCCCATGAAGACCCTCCTCACCGACCTCCGCGAGGACGTCGTCCGCCTCGTCACGGGCGAGATCGCCCTGTTCAAGGCAGAGATGACGAAGAAGGCCAAGGACCTCGGGATCGGCGCGGGAATGCTCGTCGTCGCCCTGGTGCTCGTGCTCTTCGGCTTCGGGACGCTCATCGCGGCAGCCGTCCTCGGACTCGCCACCGTGCTCCCCGCCTGGCTCGCCGCCCTCATCGTCGGCGTCGTCCTCATCCTCGTCGCCGGGATCCTGGCGCTCGTCGGCGTCAAGAAGCTCAAGGCCGGCGCGAAGCCTGTCCCCGAGCGCAGTGTCGAAGCCCTCACCGGCGACCACCTCGCGGAGCACCAGCAGCACGACTCGAAGCACGACACCAAGGAGGCCGCAGCATGAGCGACCAGGATCTCGCCCGCCCCACTCCCCCCGAGGGCGCCGGTCTGAACACCCTGCAGCTCGACGTCGAGCAGACGCGTGAGCACCTCGCGCAGACGCTCGACCTCCTCTTCCAGAAGTTCGACGTCCGCACCGCCGTGGCGTACCACCTGCGCACCACCGCCATCGTCGTCGCCTCGGTCGCGGTCGTCGGTGCCGGTGTCCTGCTGTGGCGTGCGAACCGAGGGCACCGTGTCTGAACCAACCAAGGAGGACCGTCTCGAGCGCAGCACGCCGGACGATCCGCGGAACCGCGATGCGGACCACGCGGAAGAGACGATGAACCCCCAGCGCGTCCCCCTCCCCTGGGGCTACGTCCTGAAGCGGACGCTGCACTCCTTCACCTCGAACCAGTGCACCGACCTCGCCGCGGGGCTCACCTACTTCGCGATCCTGTCGCTCTTCCCGGCGGTCCTGGCGCTCGTCTCGATCCTCGGCCTCTTCGGACAGAGCCGCAGCGGCACCGACGCCCTCCTCGAGATCGTCGGCAACCTCGCCCCGGGCGACAGCCTCGGCTTCCTGACCGACGCGGTGAACCAGTTCGTCGAGTCACCGGCGATCGGCTTCGCCCTCATCGCCGGTATCGCCGGTGCCGTGTGGTCGGCATCCGGCTACGTGGGCGGCTTCGGTCGCGCGCTCAACCGTATGTACGGGGTCGAGGAGGGTCGCAAGATCTGGTCGCTGCGTCCGACGCAGCTCGGCGTGACCCTCGTCGTCCTGCTCGTCATCTCGGTGATCGCCCTCGCACTCATCGTGTCCGGCCCGGTCGCGCAGGCCATCGGACAGGCGGTCGGTCTCGGTGAGACGGGCCTCACGGTCTGGTCGATCGCGAAGTGGCCGGTCATGGCCGCCGCGCTCGTCTTCGTCATCGCCGTGCTGTATTCAGCGACGCCGAACATCAAGCCGGAGAAGTTCCGTTGGATCAGCATCGGTGCGCTCACCGCACTGCTGATCCTGCTCATCGCCTCGGTCGGGTTCGGCTTCTACATCGCCAACTTCAGCAACTACGACGCCACCTACGGCTCGCTCGCCGGCATCATCATCTTCCTGCTGTGGATCTGGATCGCGAACCTCGCACTGCTGTTCGGTGCCCAGCTCGACATCGAGATCCAGCGTGGCCGCCAGCTCGCCTCGGGTGTCGCCGCGGAGCAGGAGCTGCAGTTGCCCCTGCGGTCGGACGCCGCGATCAAGGCGCTCGCCGACCGCGACGCGAAGGACGCCCTCGAGGGCCGTCGCGTCCGACGTGCAGCGGACCGCACGGACTGACCCAAACAGCCCGCGAACTGTCAGAAGAAGCTAGTCGGACGGCGTCTGACTAGCCGGAACTGACAGTTCGCGGGCTGCTGTGGGGTGGGACGGGGTTACGGCGTGGGCATACCGCCGTTGACGTTCAGGGTCTCGCCGAGCACGTAGCTCGACTCGGCTGAGGCCAGGAACACGTAGGCGGGAGCGAGCTCCGCCGGCTGGCCCATGCGGCCGAGCGGGGTGTCCTCGCCGAACTCGGCGATCTTCTCCTGCGGCTGTCCGTCGGAGACCTGGAGCGGCGTCCAGATCGGGCCGGGAGCGACCGCGTTGACGCGGATGCCCTTGGGCGCGAGCTGCTGCGCCAGCGCCTTCGTGAAGGCGTTGATGGTCGCCTTCGTGGACGCGTAGTCGACGAGGATGTCCGACGGCGAGTACGCCTGGATCGACGTCGTGTTGATGATGGACGAACCGGCCGGGAGGTGCGGCAGGGCGGCCTTCGTGATCCAGAACATCGCGTAGACGTTGGTCTTGAAGGTGTCGTCGAACTGCTCGTCCGTCAGGGTGGTGAGGTCCTCGTTGAACTTCTGCTTGCCGCCGTTGTTCACCAGGATGTCGAGGCCGCCGAGGCCCTCGACCGCGCGCTCCACGAGGTCGCGGCAGTAGGCCGGGTCGCGGAGGTCGCCGGGCAGGGTGAGCACGGTCGCACCGGCGTCCTGCAGGATGCCGGCGATGCGCTGCGCGTCCTCCTCCTCCTCGGGAAGGTAGGACAGCGCGACGGAAGCGCCCTCGCGGGCGAAGGCGATCGCGGTCGCCGCGCCGATGCCGGAGTCGCCACCCGTGATGAGCGCCTTGCGGCCGGTGAGCCTGCCGGAGCCGCGGTAGCTCTTCTCGCCGAGGTCGGCCTTCGGGTCGAGCTCGGCGTCCAGCCCGGGCTCGGGCTGGTGCTGCTGCTCCGCCGTGATGTCGGCGTAGAGCTTGGACGGATCGGTGAAGGTGTACTGGTCGTCTGCCATGATGCGTTCCTTTCGTGCGGTGGTCTGGAGTGAGCGGTCCGGGTGGACCGGCCACGGGTCGGTCAGATGGTGGCGACGGAGCCCGCGTCGACGCGGTAGTTCGAACCGTTGACGAACGAGGCGCGGTCGGAGCAGAGGAAGGCGATGACGGCCGCGACCTCCTCCGGTTCGCCGCGTCGCTGGAGCTCCAGGTAGGGGCGCTCGTCCGCGAGGAAGGACTCGATGGCCTCCGCCGTGTCCGTCCCCCGCTGCTCGGCGCGTTTCGCCATCATCGCGTCGGTCATCGGCGTGTGGATGAAGGCCGGCGAGACGGCGTTCACGAGCAGACCCTCGGTGGCGTAGGAGCGGGACAGTCCCTTGGCGAGTGCCAGGATGCCGGCCTTCGCCGCGCAGTAGGGCAGTTCGTCGTCATAGGGCTGGACGGCGTCCTCGGAGGCGACGAACACGAGCCGACCCCAACCGCCCGTCCGCAGCGACGGCAGGAACTGGCGGACGAGCCGGGTGGGCCCGAGGAGGTCCGTCTCGATCGTCTGCGTCCAGCCCTCGTCGTCGATCTCGTGGAACAGGCCCTGCGCCCCGGTGACGCCGGCGGACTGCACGAGGATGTCGATGTCGCCGACCGCCTCCTGCACCCGGTCATGGAGCGTGGCGAGCTCGTCGACGCTCGTGATGTCGGCGGCGAAGGCGTGGAGCCTGCCGGCAGGGGCGTCGAGTTTCGCCGCGGCCGTGTCGAGTTCGTCCTGGTCGCGGTCGGTGATGACGACGGTGACGCCCTCCGCGAGGAGCAGGCGGGCCGTCGCCCACCCGATGCCGGAGTCGGCTCCGGTGATCAGGGCGGTGCGGTCGGTGATGCCGAGGTCCATGTCAGTCCTCCTGTCCGGTGGTGCCCGAGGTGGGGCGCGGCGCCGCGGCACGCGCTCCGTACACGCCGACCGGTCGTCCGGTGGCGAGGCCGTCGAAGCGGAAGATCGCGCCGCTCAGGGGGGCGCGCTCCAGCTGGTCCTCGTCGAGGCCCTCCCGGGCGGTACCGACGAAGAGCGTCGAGAGGTCCGGGCCGCCGAACGCGACGGACGTGACGTTGGGCACCGGGACCGCGAGGTGGTCCTCGACCGCGCCCTCGGGGCTCCAGCAGAGGACGGTGCCGGACCCGGAGACGCCGTTCCAGAACCGGCCGTCGGTGTCGAGGGCGAGGCCGTCCGAGTCGTAGTCCACGAGGAACGGCTCGAGCGGGCCGAGACGGCCGTCCTCGCCGTAGGAGGCCCGGTAGACGGTCTTCACCGCGGTGTCGGTCACGTAGACGGTGCGGCCGTCGTCCGACCACTCGAAGCCGTTGGTGACACCGAAGCCGCCGAGCAGCGTCCGCAGGCCGGTGTCGTCGAGGAGGTACAGCGCGGCATCGGACGTGTCGCCGGTCTCCTCCATCGAGCCGACGAGGAACCGTCCGAACGGGTCGACCTTCGCCTCGTTGCTCCGCATGCCGGGGTGGGCGTGGTCGAGCCGCGCGAGGGTCTCGGCGATGAGGCCGTCGTCGTCGAGCGTGACGATGCGATCGCCGAGCGCTGCGATGTAGCCGCCGGCCGCGCGGGGTTGGACGGCACTCACGGGCGGCGGGAGTTCGGTGACGCGGTCGTCACTGCCGTCGACGGCGCCGTCGAGGCGACCACGATGGAGGGTGCCCGCGGTGATGTCGACCCACACGACCTCGTCGGTGCGCGCGTCCCACCAGATGCTCTCGACGAGGATCGCGGGGGTGTCTCGGAAGACCTGTGGCTGTACATCCATCGCTGCAACGCTACGGACCGCAGGAGGTGGACCCCCGGGGCTTGCATTCCCGGGGCCGAGAGGTTACTCCGTGCCCTTCGACAAGCTCAGGGACCGGGGGATGCGGCTTCAGGGACCGGGGGATGCCCTTCGACAGGCTCAGGGACCGGGGGATGCGGTTTCAGGGACCGGGAGGGTGCCCTTCGGCAAGCTCAGGGACCGGGGGATGCGGCTTCAGGGACCGGGGGATGCGGCTTCAGGGACCGGGGTCAGCCCTTGTCCGTGAGCTCCGCGATCGTCAGGGCCGCGTTGATCAGCGCCAGGTGGCTGAGCGCCTGCGGCAGGTTGCCCCAGTGCTCCCCCGTGGCCGCGTCGATCATCTCGGCGAGGATCCCCACGTCGTTCGTCATGCCGACGAGTTCCTCCATCGCCGCGATCGCCTCGTCGTGGCGTCCGACGCACGCGAGCGCGGAGGCCCGCCAGAACGCGCACGCCACGAAGGTGTGCTCCTCCTGCTGCACTCCCGAGTAGCGGTACAGGAGCGCACCCTCGCCGAGTTCCGCGGTCAGGGCGTCGATCGTCGATGACATCCGCTCGCCCTGGTCGAACCCACTCATCGCGTGCAGCAGTACCGAGGCGTCGAGGTCGTCGCTGCCGGGGTGCATCACGTACGCCCCGCGCTCCTCGTTCCAGCCGTGCTCCTCGATCCACTCGCGGATGCGCGTCTGCTCGGCACGCCACCGATCGGCACTGCCCGACACCTGGCCGAGCTCGGCGAGGTGCACGGCGTCGCCGAGCGCCTGCCAGCAACCCATCTTCGACGACACGTAGTGCTCCTCCTGGGGCAGCTCCCACATGCCGGCGTCGCGGTTGCGCCACAGGTCGCAGGTGCGGTCGGCGACCTCGGCCAGGAGCCGACCGGTCTCGACGTCGAGCACGTTGCCGGCGTCCACGTAGGTTCGGCAGATCGCGAACAGGTCGCCGTACACGCCGAGCTGCAACTGCCCCTGCGCAGGGTTGCCCGTGACCACCGGTCCGATCCCGCGCCAGCCGGCGACGTCGCGTTCGACGACCCCCTCGGGGACACCGCCCTCGAGTCCGTAGAAGATGTGCAGTTCCGGCCCGTTCTCGCGGATGGTGCGCAGCAGCCACGACACCGCGGCGTGGGTCTCCTCGCGGAGTCCGAAGCGCACGAGCGCATGTGCCGTGTAGGCGAGGTCGCGCACCCAGGCGAAGCGGTAGTCCCAGTTCTTGGCGCCACGCGGGTTCTCGGGGAGCGACGTCGTCGCAGCCGCCGCGATCGCTCCCGTCGGGCTGAAGATGAGGAGCTTCAGGGCGAGTGCGCTGCGCTGCACCTGGTCGCCCCATGGACCGTCGTAGGAGAACGCCCGGGACCAGTCCCGCCAGTTCTTGATGGTCCGGTCGATGCCGACGTCCACGTTGGCGGGCACCGGCAGGTGGATCGGTTCGCCGTGGGTCGCGACGACGATGAGCAGGTGCCTGGAGCCCTCGCTGGTCGTGAAGCGGCCGGACAGCTCCGAGGGCATCGAGCCGTCGACCGCCACCTGCTCCGGCCCATGCTCGTCGCCGACCACAGCGATGGTGGTGGCGCCGGAGCGGATGATCGGGCCACCGGTGCTGTCCTGGATCCACGGCGACGCCGTGCCGAGCGCCGTCCCCGGGCGGACGCGCCATGCGAACTCGACCGTGCCGGACACGCCGTCGATGCGACGGGCCAGCTCCGCCCACGGCAGCCTGCCGGCGATCCCGGTGACGAGTGCATCGGTGATGGTGGCGCGGCCGTGCTCGGTCGTGAACGTCGTCTTCAACACGTTGGTGTCGGCGACGTACCGACGGGTGACCGTGTACTCCCCCTGTGGTTCGAGCTCGATGCAACCGCCGGTGTCGTCGTCGAGGAGTCGCGCGAACACGGGCATCGAGCCGAGATCGGGGATCGGCAGCCAGTCGACCTGGCCACGCAATCCGATGAGGGCGACGGTGCGACCGTCACCGATCGGTGCATAGGAGCGGAGTTCCTCGCCGGGTGCGGTCATGCGCCTCACCCTACGAGGCACACCAGGGAATTCCCGAGGCTGGCGGGCGCCGCACCCGACTGCTAGCGCAGCGTCGCCTCGCCCGGGCCGGACGTCAACCCCTGGAGGCGGATCTTCCCGGTCGGCTTGGCTGGAGGGACCGCATCCACAGCATGCCGACTTCCGAAGCAGCACAGGAGAGGAACACCATGAACCAGCCAGCTCAGCAGCAGCAGCCGCCCGGGACCGAAGGCGAACTCACCCCGCAGGCCGACCACGGCGAGACGAGCTACCGGGGCTCGGGCAAGCTCGAGGGCAAGGTCGCGATCATCACCGGCGGCGACAGCGGCATCGGCAAGGCCGTCGCGATCGCCTACGCCCGTGAGGGTGCCGACGTCGTTGTCAGCTACCTCGACGAGGACGAGGACGCCGCCGACACCGTGCGGTGGGTCGAGGAGGCCGGCCGCACCGCCCTCAGCATCGGCGGCGATCTGACGAGCCCGGAGCACTGTCGCGAGATCGTGCGCGCGACGGTCGAACGGTTCGGCAAGGTCGACATCCTCGTGAGCAACGCCGCCTACCAGATGACGCGCGACAGCCTCGACGAGATCCCCGACGAGGAGTGGGACCACACGCTCGCCACCAACCTGAGCGCGTTCTTCCACCTGAGCAAGGCGGCCGTCCCACACATGGCCCCCGGCTCCTCGATCATCACGTCCAGCTCGGTGCAGGCGGACTCGCCGTCGCCGCAGCTCATGCCCTACGCGATGACCAAGGCGGGTCTCGCGAGCATGACGGCCTCGCTCGCGCAGATGCTCGGCGGCAAGGGCATCCGCGTGAACGCCGTCGCACCGGGCCCGATCTGGACGCCGCTCATCCCGTCGACGATGCCGCCGGAGAAGGTCGAGTCGTTCGGGACGGACACCCCGCTCGGCCGCCCGGGTCAGCCGGCCGAGGTCGCGCCGCCATACGTGCTGCTGGCCTCCGATGAGGGAAGCTACATGTCCGGCGCGGTCATCGCCGTGACGGGCGGCAAGCCGATCCTCTGACGCCGACACCGACCGACGACGGGACGTCCTGCCTTGCGCGGGGCGTCCCGTCGCTCGTGGTCCCGTGCGCGTCACTCACTCCGAGCGGTCGGTCCGCTTCGAACTCTCGACCTCCGCGTAGATGCGCCGGAGGGAGAAGAGCAGGTTCTCCCCTCCGGGGTCGTCGGCGGGATCGGCCGGTGGTTCCTCATCGGAATCCGTCTGGGCTGCCGCCCGGTTCACCGCATCGACGTGTGCGGACCTGACCGCGCTCCGCAAGGCGACGAGCGCCTGGTCCGCGGTCCGGAGCGCCTCGGGAAGCCGTTCGTCGTCGATCGCCGCGTCGACGAGGTCCGCTGCGGCGTCCAGCGCCTCGGCCAGCGTCGACCGCACCTCCGGCCCGAGGCGGACCGGCACCGGGATCCCCCAGAGCGCGGCTCGGAGGGCGTCCCCGATGTCGACGACGGCCGGGGCGATGCGTTCGAGCGCAGCGAGCGCCCCCTCGTCGCCCCGGAAGTCGTGCTTGTTCCATCGCGTCCGCGGGTTCGCCCGTCGGCTCTCGGCCGCGTCCCGGACGAGTCGTCGGGCAGCGTCGATGTCGTGCCGGATGGTGCTCAGCGCGGCGTCCCACGCGGGCGGGTCGTCGGGCGACGGTGTCTCCTCGGCCCGCATCGTGTTCGCCATGCTGCGGAGCGCGTCGACCATCCGCGCCCGGGCCGCAGCGATGCCGGCGGCGGACTCACGCACGAACAGGGGCGGCATGATGAGCAGGTTCACGAGCAGTCCGACGAGCACGCCGAGCGCCATCTGCACCAGATAGCCCGCCGAGAAGTCGTTCGCGTTGGCACCGCCGATGATGATCACGAAGAGCGCGGCGATCGGCACGTAGTCGCGCCCCTGTCCGAGGCCGGGCAGCCCGGCGAGCAGCGTCCCGAGGCCCACCGACAACGCGACGGACACCCAGCCGGGAGCGGGCGAGACGATGAGCGCCCAGGCCAGGCCGATGCCGAGCCCCAGCCCGACGAGGGTCTGGATGCTGGAGCGGACGGAGTCCATGAGCGTCGGGGTGAGGCTGACGAGCGCGCCCAGTGGCGCGTAGTACGAGAACTCTCCGAGCTCACCGGGGAGCAGGCTGCCGAGGAACCAGGCGGCGGTCGCGGCGATCGCCACCTTGAGGGCGAGCATGAGTCGCCACGGGCGGAGCGCCGGCATGACCCAGGATCCGAGTCGTTGCCGTGGGGTCCGGATACTCCCGGTGGGGGTCTGCGCCGCTCCAGGGCGTGCCGCGGTCGGCGGGTCAGTGCTCATCACAGCCGCCATGCTGGTCTCGCCCACCGGGGGCGTCAACCCCCACCCGGTGGTCAGCTGCGCGGCCTACCGTTGGTGACGTCATCTCCGATGGCGACAACCAGGAAGGAAGCGAACATGACGAACGCATCTGCATCATCCTCACGTCCCGACGCGGAGGAGATCCCCGACGGTTCGGGCTCCGACGGTTCCGAGCCGAACGACGGCGAGGACACGGCGTCGGGTGGCGGCGCCGACGACGAGTAGTCGTCGCCGGCCCTTGGTCGTCGACGAACGACCGGGCGGCGCTGCCGACGACGCGTGGTCGTCGGGCGCCGCCCAGGGTCACCGACTGCAGGTCAGCGACTGCGCGTCGCCGTCCGGTTCTCCGCGCTGATCATCCAGGCGAACTGTTCCAGCTGCTGGATGATCGCGTGGAGGATGTCCGCGCTCGTCGGGTCCTCCTCGTCGACCTCGTCGTGGACGCGACGCATCGTCCCGACGGTCGCCTCCAGTCGGACGGTGATGAGGTCGATCGTCTCCGAGGTGTCGATCTCGCCCTGCGGGTACTCCGGCAGGGTCGTGGTCTCGGCGACGACGTCGCTGCGTCCGTCCGGCACGGCGTGCAGGGCGCGCATCCGCTCGGCGACCGTGTCGCTGAATTCGCGCGCGGCGTCGATGATCTCGTCGAGCTGCAGGTGCGTGTCGCGGAAGTTGCGTCCGACGACGTTCCAGTGCGCCTGCTTGCCCTGGATCGACAGCTCGATGAGATCGACGAGGACGGCCTGCATGTTCGCGTCGAGTTCCTTCGACGCGACGAAGCCCTTCTCGGCGTTCTGACGACGGGTCGGCTTCGGCCCGGTCCCTCCGGGAGCCGATCGGGTCGAGCTCGCGGTCTTGCTGGTCTTCTCTGCTGTAGCCATTGGTGGCACCTCCTGCCCGCAGGTTACGCACCTCGGCCGACGGAAGGGGTGCCCTTGACATCGTCGCCGGATGATCGCACGCGCGCCCACGGAATGCGAGCTGACTGTGTTTTCCCGGCCGAGCGTCCTATGGTGAAGCGACACAGCGTGAAGCACGACGAGGAGAGCACGGCCCGACATGGGAAAACTGATCTACGGTTCTGAGGTTTCGATCACCTTCGAGGATCGACTGCTGGCACACCTGCAGTTCGTGATCGGTGCGAAACTCCGCCGCAACGAAGCCTTCTACTTCGGGTGGAAAGACGACCCCCGAGCCGGCGACGGCCGCAGCGTCATCTGGATCCACCCCTCGGTCCCGCTCCGCTTCAAGTACTCCGGCAGCATCCCCATCGACCTCAACCGGGCGTGGATCGACGCACTCAATGTCACCGCGAACTCCGCGCACGGCCTCTCGGTCATCGCGGAACCGGCACCGACCCGAACAGGACAAGTCGCATGACCCGCATGGAGATCGTCTACCAGGGACTGCCGTACTCGATCGCGGTCTCCGACCCGGAGGGGTTCCGGTCGGAGGTCCTCGACAGCATCTCCTCGGGTACGTTCCGTTGGCTGCAGGTGGACCGCGGCGAGGGCCAGCTGGAGCCGATCAACCTGCTCATCGGCCCCGGCATCGGGATCGCCATGGGCACACCCGACGGCGAGTCCCAGGACACCCCGTCGACCCCGCTCATGGAGGGGCTCGACACCAGTCCACTCTCCTGACTCGGCGAGTCGGACGGCGTCGCACTCGTCATCGTCGAACCCGATGCATAGCGCAGTCGGGGTACTGAAGGCAACAGTTTCGAGCGACGTTTTCAGATTTTCTAGACTTGTCCGGCGGACGTTGAAGTGGGCCTCCAGGCTGGCCGCTCGACACCGGCGCATCTCGCCGTGTCGATCCCCGGGGGTCCGGAGAAGGGCAGACACATGGGCGCGATCGTCTACGGAACGGGCGAGAACCGATTCCACCTCGAGGACCGGATGTTGGCTCACGTCAAGACCATCACCCTCATGAAGCTCCGCCGCAACGAGTCGTTCTCGGTGACGTTGCGCGACACCTCGACCGAGCGTGGACGCGTCACCCTGTGGCTCCACCCCTCGATCCCACTGCAGTTCAGCTTCGACTCGGACGAGACGTTCGAGATGGACCGTCCCCTGCTTGAAGACCTCATGCACGGTGCGAACGGCGGCGAGGTCACGGTTCGCCCAGAGGCGAGCGAACTGGCCTGACCCGCCGCCCGGGCGGGTCTCGGATCGTTCACCGTCGAACGAGCCATCGTGACCCGCTGCCCGCGGGAGCTGTACGAGACTGGATGGGACTCGTGCGGCTCCCGCGACGACTCTCCGCGAGCGGAAGGGCCCGGACGCCTCAGGCGCCGACGGTGAACCGGACCGCTCGGAGCGCGGAGGCCCGCGATGAGCCGCCGACGCGCAGTTCGAACTCGCCCTCCTCGACCACCCGTCGCCCGCGAGCATCGACGATCGTGCAGTCGGCGACGGGCAGGGAGATCTCGACCCGCGCCGTCTCCCCCGGCTCGACGGCGACCTGACGGAACGTCTTCAGTTCCTGGTCCGCCCAGCTGACCGAGGTGACGAGGTCGCTCACGTAGACCTGGACGGTCTCGAGGACCGGACGGTTCCCCGTGTTGCGGACCTCGACGACGGCGCGCACGGTGTCGCCGACGTCGTACCGGTCCTGGTCGAGGGTGACGGCACCGTACTCGACGCCCGAGTAGGACAGCCCGTCGCCGAACGCGAACGCGGGCTCCTGGGTGAGGTCGGCGTAGCGGTCACCGTGCTGGCCGCGGATCTGGTTGTAGTAGGTCGGCTGCTGGCCGGCGTGCCGCGCGAAGGAGATGGGCAGGCGACCGGTCGGCTCGATGAGACCGAGCAGGAGTTCCGCGATCGCGCGGCCACCCTGCATGCCGGGGCTCGCCGCCCACACGATCGCGTCGGCGTGCAGCGCGGACGGCGGCAGCACGAGCGGCTTCGAAGCGAGCAGGACCACGACGAGCGGCTTGCCGATGGCCACCAGGGCGTCGAGCAGTGCCACCTGTCCGCCGATGAGCTCGAGCGTCGCGGTGGAGCGGCCCTCCCCCACGAGCTCGATCCGGTCGCCCACGACGGCGACGACCACGTCGGCGTCCTCGGCCAGCGCGACGGCTTCCGCGATGAGCGCCTCGTCGGGTCGCGCGGGCGTGACGACCGGCGGACGCGGCTGACCGTCGGGGAAGGTCGCCCCCGCGGGATCGGGCGAGAGCGTGAGGATGTCGGCTCCGAACGCGGTCGTGACCATGCTCCCGGCGGGTGCGACCGCACGCAGGCCGTCGACCACGGTGGTGATCATCTCGCGCGGCTGGCCGTCGGGCAGCCAACCGGCCTGGCCGGAGTTGCCCGCCCAGTCGCCGAGCTGCATCTGCGCGTCGTCCGCGAGCGGACCCACGACGGCGATGCGCTGCGGCCCGGCCTCCGGCGTCACGATCGCCCTGCCTGCCTCGTCCGCCCGGTATCCGCCGGCGAGCGGCAGCACGCCCTCGTTGCGCAGCAGGACGAGCGAGCGACGCGCGGTCTCGAGGTTGAGTTCGGTGTGCTCCGGCGAGCCGATCACCGCGAGCTGCTCCGCGGCGTCCGGGTGCCGCGGGCGCTCGAACAGGCCGAGCGCGAACTTCAGGGTGAGGATGCGACGGACCGCCCGGTCGAGGTCGGCCTCCTCGAGCAGCCCGCGCTCGAGCGCCTCCAGGGCACCTTCGAAGAAGCCGGGCGTGGTCATCACCATGTCGTTGCCGGCGCGGATCGCGGCAGCCGAGGCGTGCACGTAGTCCGGGCTGACGTGCTGCTCCCACACCATGCGGCCCACGTTGTCCCAGTCGGTGATGAGCGTTCCCTCGTACCCCCACTCACCGCGCAGGACGTCGTTGAGCAGCCACTCGTTGACCGTGATCGGCACCCCGTCGATCGACTGGTAGCCGAGCATGAAGCTGGCGCAGCCCTCGCGGGCGACCCGCTCGAACGGCGGGAGGAACCATGACCGCAGCTTGCGCGGGGAGATGTCGGCCTCGCTCGCGTCGCGCCCGCCCTGCGTCTCGGAGTAGCCGGCGAAGTGCTTGGCCGTCGCGAGGATGGCGGTCGGGTCGGACAGGCCGTCGCCCTGGTAGCCGCGCACCATCGCGGAGGCCAGCTCACCGATGAGGAACGGGTCCTCACCGAAGGTCTCGCCGACACGTCCCCAGCGGAGGTCGCGCGCGATGCAGAGCACCGGCGAGAACGTCCAGTGGACACCCGTCGCAGCGACTTCGACGGCCGTGGCCCTGGCGACCCGTTCGAGCAGCCCCGCGTCCCAGCTCGCGGCCATGGCCAGTTGCGTGGGGAAGATCGTCGCGCCGAGGTGGAAGGAGTGACCGTGGATGCAGTCCTCCCCCACGATCAGCGGGATCCGCAGTCGCGTCCGCCCGACGAGTTCATGGGCGACCGCGAGGCGCTCCGGTGACGCGTGCAGGATCGAGCCGACGTGGGTCTCGAGCACGTGCGCCTCGATGTCGTCGCGGGCGTCCAGCTGCATCATCTGCCCGACCTTCTCGCGGACGGTCATCCGCTCGACGAGGTCGTCGACGCGGGCCGCGATCGGCAGCGCGGGGTCGAGGTAGCGGGCGTCCTCGAGGTGGCGGGCGGTGTCGGTCTTCATCGTTCGGTGGCTCCAGCGCGTTCGGTGTGGGTCGTGTCGGTGATCGTGGACGGGCCGGTCGTCTCGGCGCGGACGGCGGTGACGCTCGCCCCGGGCTTGATGCCGCGCTTGCGGAGGGCCCTGGCGCGTTCACCCGCCGAGCGGAGTCTCGGGTTCACGTACTCGTCGATCCCGAAGTTGATGAGCGACAGCGCGACGCCGAGCAGGGCGATGCAGACACCGGCCGGCACATACCACCACCAGAAGTCGGGGAACGCGCCGTTCTGCTGCGCCCAGAACAGGATGGTGCCCCAGTTGAGGTTCGTGATGGGGATGACGCCGATGAACGCGAGCGTGGTGAGCCCGAGCACCGCAGCGGTGACCGTGCCGACGAAGCTCGAGGCGATGATGGCGGTGAGGTTCGGCAGCATCTCGACGGTGATGATCCGGAAGAGGGATTCCCCGTTCGCCTTCGCCGCCTGGATGAAGTCGCGGTTCCGCAGCGACATCGTCTGCGCGCGGAGCACCCGGCCGCCCCACGCCCACCCGGTGAGCGCCAGGACACCGGCGATGAGGAACAGGCTCGGGTTGTCGTACTGGGACGCCACGATGATCATGAGCGGGAGCCCCGGGATGACGAGGAAAACGTTCGTCAGCGCGGACAGCGACTCGCTCGTGAACCCCGAGACGTACCCGGCGGTGACCCCGATGGCGACGGCGATGATCGTCGCGAAGATGCCGGCCAGGAAGCCGACGAGGAGCACGCCCCTGGTGCCGTAGATCAGCTGGCTCAGGACGTCCTCACCCATGTGCGTCGTGCCGAGCAGGTGCGCGGCCGACGGAGCCTGGCGCAGCGCGGTGAAGTCCTTCTCGAGCGGGCCGTAGGGCGCGATGAGGTCGCCGAAGACCGCGACGAGGACGAAGAACCCGAGGATGCAGAGCCCCGCGATCGACTTGCCGTTCCGGAACATCGCGAACGACGACGCGAAGCGGGCGGCGACCGAGCGGCCCGTCGGCGTCGGCTTGGGCGCCTCGGCGGTGGCGAGGGCCTCGGTGGTGGGGATGGTCATGTCAGGACTCCATCTGGCGGGTGCGGGGGTCGAGCACCGCGTAGGCGACGTCGGCCAGGATGTTCGCGACGAGGACGGTGAGCGTGATGACGAGGAAGAGTCCCTGCATGAGCGGGTAGTCCTTCGCCGTCGTGGCGTCGAGCAGCAGCTTGCCGACGCCCGGGTAGGAGAAGACCATCTCCATGACGATCGTGCCGCCGACGATGAAGCCGAGCGACAGGGCGAAGCTCGACAGCTGCGGCAGCATCGCGTTGCGTGCGGCGTAGTCCACGAGCACCCGCCGGGTCGGCAGCCCCTTCGCCTGGGCGACGGTCACGTAGTCCTCGTCGAGGACGGTGACCATCATGTTGCGCATGCCGAGGATCCAGCCGCCGAGCGAGGCGAGCACGATCGTCGCCGCCGGGAGGAAGCCGTGCGCGATCACCTGCCCGAAGAAGTCGAGCGAGAACTCGGGCCTCGACCCCTTGCCGTAGGCGTGGGAGGCGGGGAACCAGCCGAGCAGGGTGGAGAACACCGCGATCGCGATGAGGCCCATCCAGAAGTACGGCACCGTCGAGAAGAAGGTGGACAGCGGGACGATGAAGTCCGCCTTGCTGCCGCGTCGCCATCCGATGAGGGCGCCGATGGACGTCCCGAGGACGAACGACAGGATCGTCGCGATCCCGACGAGACCAACGGTCCACGGGAGGGCGGCGGCGATCACGTCGGTGACGGGCGCGAGGCCCTTCGAGAAGGACCGTCCGAGGTCGCCCGAGAAGAGGAGCCGCCAGTAGTCGAGGTACTGCTCGAGCATCGACTTGTCGGCATCGAGTCCGAACAGGGTGCGCAGTGAGTCCGCTGCCTCCGGGCTGATGCGGCCCTGGTTCTTGGCGATGTACGCCGAGACGGGGTCGCCCTTGAGCATCCGTGGCAGGAAGAAGTTGATCGTGATCGCGGCCCACGCGGTGAACGCGTAGAAGGCGGCGCGACGGAGGAAGAAGGTCATGCGATGGTCTCCGTTCCCGCGAAGTGGCGGTCGGGGTCGGGCGACGCGTTGCGGAGGGCGAGCGTGTAGGGGTGCTGCGGGCGGAGGATCACGTCGTCGGCCGGGCCTCGCTCGACCACCTCGCCGTGGTGCAGGACCATGATCTCGTCGCTGAAGTGCCGCGCGGTCGCGAGGTCGTGCGTGATGTAGAGCACGCCGAGTTGCGACTCGCGCTGCAGCTCGGCCAGGAGGTTGAGGACGCCCAGCCGGATGGAGACGTCGAGCATTGAGACCGGCTCGTCGGCGATGAGGAGGGACGGACGCGACGCGAGTGCGCGGGCGATGGCGACCCGCTGGCGCTGACCGCCGGACAGTTCGTGGGGCCGGCGGTCGATCGTGCCGGCCGGGTCGAGCTGCACGCGCTCGAGGAGGCGGTGCACCTCGTCCTCGACCTCGGCCTCGGGGACGACGTGGTCGAGGCGCAGCGGTCGCTCCAGGTGGTGGCGGATCGTGTGCGACGGGTTCAGCGAGGCGAACGGGTCCTGGAAGACCATCCGGACCTGCTGGCGGTAGCGGCGGAGTGCACGACCACGACGCGGGATCGCCTTGCCGTCGAGCAGGATGTCGCCGCTCGTCGCCCGTTCCAACTGGGTGAGGATCTTCGCGATGGTCGACTTGCCACTGCCGGACTGACCGACGAGGGCGAGCGTCTGGCCGGACCGCAGGGTGAAACTGACGTCGTCGAGCGCGAGCATGTGACCGGAGCCACGGACCCGGTAGCGCTTCGAGACGTGCGAGAACTCGAGGGTGGTCATGCGGTCACTCCTGCCTGGGTGGCCGACGTGGCGCCACCGGTCCCACGGACGAAGTCGCCGCGCTCGCCGGTGAGGCTCGGGAAGGACGCGAGCAGCTTCCGCGTGTACGGGTCCTTCGCCTGTCGGTAGATGCGTTCCGCCGTGTCGATCTCGACGAGCCGGCCGGCACGCATGACGGCGATGCGGTCGGAGATCTCGAGGAGCAGCGGGAGGTCGTGGGTGATGAAGATGACCGAGAAGCCGAACTCGGTGCGGAGCTCGGAGATCTGTTGGAGGATCTCGCGCTGCACGAGCACGTCGAGCGCGGTGGTCGGCTCGTCCATGATCATCAACTGCGGCTTCAGGGCGAGCGCCATCGCGATCATGACCCGCTGACGCATGCCGCCGGAGAGCTCGTGGGGGTAGGACTTCAGGCGGTCGCGGCCGACCCCGACGATGTCGAGCAGCTTGCCCGCCTCCTCACGGCGTTCGGCGCGTGACAGGCCTCGGCGGTGCGTGGTGAAGACGTCGTCGAGCTGCCGCCCGATCGAGGTGACCGGGTTGAGGGCGTTCATCGCTCCCTGGAACACCATGGAGGCCTTGTCCCAGCGGAACGCGCGCATCTCCTCCTCGCCGAGCCGGCCGAGGTCGATGTCCTCGCCGGACTCGTCGTGGAAGACGGCGGTCCCGCCCGTGATGACCGCCGGTGGTTTGAGGAGCCGTTGCAGGCCGTAGGCGAGGGTGGTCTTCCCACAGCCGGACTCGCCGGCCAGGCCGAGGATCTCGCCGCGGCGGAGGGTGAGCGAGACGTCGCGCACGGCTTCGACGGGTGGTTCCACGTCGTAGGTGACGCTGAAGGAGGACACCGTCAGCAGGTCGTCGTTGGTCACTGCATGAGTCCGTTCTGTGCTGATGAAGAGCGGCGCCGGACCGTCAGCAGGTCGTCGTTGGTCACTGCATGAGTCCGTTCTGTGCTGATCGCGGTGCATGCCGTTGCGCATGCGGGAGGTGACGGGCGGGGCGGATGAGCGCCCCGCCCGTCGGCGTGGAGCCCGTGCCTACTTCGCGGCCTTGAGCTGAGTGAGGATGTAGACCGCGGTCGGCTGCGTCGGGTCGGCGGGCGCGTAGGGGTCGTCCTCGCTCGGCCATCCGGTGTAGTTCCGCGTGTTGTACGAACCGATGAACGGGCGCGTGCCGATCGGCATGGCCGGGACGTCGGAGACGAACAGCTTCTGCACCGTCTCGAGGGCGGCTGCGCGCGTCGCGTCGTCGGTCGCGTTGGCGTAGGCGGCGAGCGCCGCGGTGGCCTCCGGGCTGTCGTACCGCCCGAAGTTGAAGTCGGCCGCCTCACCCTCGGCGACGAGCCAGCGGCCGTCCATGATGTCGGAGTACAGGTCGTACGGCGTCGCGCCGGTGTCCGTCCAGTGCAGGATGGCCTGGAAGTCGCCGTCCGACTTCGCCGCCCACCAGGTGTCCTGGTCGGGGGTGTCGACCGTGGCGGTGACGCCCAGCGTCTTGACCGAGTCGGCGATGAGGCTGATGCCGGTCACGTAGTCGTTCCAGCCCTGCGGCACCGACAGCGTGAAGGTCACGGCCTCGCCGGACGGGTCGGTGAGGACGTCGTCCTCCCAGGTGTAGCCGGCGTCGGTCAGGACCTGCTTCGCGGCCTTCGCGTCGACGGTGTAGTCCTCGCCCTCGAACTCGGAGGCGATGAACGCGTCGCCCGCCGGGGTCGGGAGGCCGGTCACCGAGCTGAGCTCGGGGACGCCGCCCTCACGGGCGATCTGCTGGTGCTGCTCGCGGTCGATGACGAGGTTCACCGCCTGGCGGAACGCGGGGTCGTTGAACGGCTTCGTCTGCGTGTTCACGAACATCGCGTCGACGGCGAGACCGGCGGCCGCCCAGTAGACGTTGTGCTCCTTGTCCTTGTCGAGGTACGCGGACTGCACGTTCGGGATGAAGGCCTGCGCCCAGTCGGCGTCGCCGTTGGCGAGGGCGGTGGTGAGGGCCGTGTTGTCGTTGTACGACACGTAGTAGAGCGTCGGCACGGCAGGCTGCTCACCCCAGTAGTCGTCGCGGGCGGAGAGCTCGACGCTCTCGGTACTGAAGCTCGTCAGCGTGTACGGACCGGTGCCGACGGGCTCCGGGTTCTCGAAGGTGGCGGGGTCGTCGACGGACTCCCACACGTGCTTCGGGACGATCTGCTTGAGGAGCACTTTGTCCTGCTTCACGAACATCGGGTTCGTGAACGACAGGGTGACGGTGTCGCCTTCGGTCGCCACCGTGGTGAGGCCGAGGGCCGAGTTGTCGAGTTCGGGGTGGTCGATGAACTGCTGGAAGGTGAACGCGATGTCGTCGGCGCTGAACGCCTCCCCGTCGTTCCAGGTGACACCGTCGCGGGCGGTCAGGGCGACGGAGGTGTAGTCGTCGGACCAGGCGATCTCGGACGCGAGCCAGGGCTTCACCTCCGCGCTCGGGTCGACGAGGTTGACGATCGCGAGCGGCTCCAGGATCGCGTTGATGTAGCCGAGCTTCATGGCGGACGAGTCGCCGACGTAGGGGTTGTTGGACTCGGTGGCGATCGAGCCGTCGGGCTTCGCGATCGTCAGCGCGGCACCGCTCTCCGGGCCGTCGCTCGACCCGCCGCCACCGGTGCATCCGGTGAGCAGCAGGGCTGTGGCCGCGAACGCGGCCAGCAGTGGGGTTCTCAGCTTCATCGCTTTCTCCTCTTGGGTGTGCGCTGCGGCAGTGCGGCGCAAGTCGGGATTCGGTGATAACTTACTGACCATTCAGTAAGTTGGCAAGCGCGGTAGTGTCGGGCGCATCGAGGCCCCCGCGGAACGGACACCATGAGCACGGTGAAACGACAGAACACGGCGAAACGACCAGCCCAGCCACGCCCGGCGACTGTGGCGAGACGAGCCGAGGTCGTCCGCTCCGCGCTCGACGTCTTCGGCGCCAAGGGGTACGCGAACGGCACCCTCATCGACATCGCCGAGCTCGTCGACATGACGCCGGCGGGCATCCTGCACCACTTCGGATCGAAGGACCAGCTCCTCCTCGAGGTGCTCAGCTACCGCGACGCGACGGACGTCCAGGACCTCGACGACCAGCACATCCCCGGCGGTATCGACCTGTTCAAGCACCTGATCCGCACCGCAGCCGCGAACGCGCAGCGCGCCGGGATCGTGCAGGCGTTCGTCGTCCTGTCGGCGGAGTCGGTGACCGAGGACCACCCGGCCAGGCACTACTTCGACGACCGCTACCGGACCCTCCGACGCGAGATCGCGGAGGCGTTCGAGGTGGTGTGCGCCGAGCGGGGCGTGGATGCGCCCGAGACGATCCACCGTGCGGCGGCGTCCATCCTGGCGGTCATGGACGGCCTGCAGGTGCAGTGGCTCATCGACCCTGCGGACGTCGACCTCGCCGAGACGAGCGAGTACGCGATCCGGGTCATCGTCGAGTCGGTGCTCGGGCCGGGCGCGCTGGACGGCTGAGTCGCCCGAATCGGTCGGTTTTCGGGCTGATTTCGAGCGCTTTTGGGCGACTCACTGCGCTGAGGGCTACCGTGAGAGGCGGAGCACTGCCCCGAACGGAAGGACGCCGACATGGCCGAGAAGCAGTCGAGCACGAAGAGCGGATTCAGCGCCGAGGAACGCGCGGCGATGAAGGAGCGCGCCAAGGAGCTGAAGGCGGCAGCGAGTCGCGAGGAGGCCCTGCAGGCCGTCGTCGACGCGATCGCCGACATGGAGGACGCCGACCGCGCGATCGCCGAGCCGCTGCATGAGCTGATCATGGGCGGCGACTCCGGCCTCGCGGCCAAGACCTGGTACGGCATGCCCGCCTACGTCGGTGCCGACGGCAAGGCGGTCGTGTTCTTCCAAGCGGCGGCGAAGTTCAAGGCACGCTACGCGACCATCGGGTTCAACGACTCCGCGAAGCTCGACGACGGTGACCTGTGGCCGACCGCGTTCGGTGTCACCGCGTGGAACGACGCCGTCGCGAAGCGCATCGCGGACCTGCTCGCCCGGGCCGTCTGACCCCGCTCGGTCGCTTGTCGAGTGCCCTCGTCCGGTCGCTGAGCCTGCAGAAGGGCACACGGACCCGCCAATCGGGCACCCTTCCCCCGGTCCCGGAGCCCGTCGAAGGGCTCACGGACACCCTCACGAATCCGGCGCGCCTCCTCCGGCCCCTGAGCCTGTCGAAGGGCCCACGAGGAAACCTCGCCAATCCGGCGGCCCCCTTCCGGTCCCTGAGCCTGTCGAAGGGAGCACGATGGACCTTCTGCTCCGGTGATCTTCTCCCGGTCCCTGAGCCTGTCGAAGGGCCCACGAGGGACCTCCTGCTCCGCTGATCTTCTCCCGGTCCCTGAGCCTGCCGAGGGGCACACGGGGAACCCCACGAGTCCGGCGCCCTTCCCCCGGTCCCTGACCCTGTCGAAGGGCACACGAGGAAACCTCGCTAATCCGGCGGCCCCCTTCCGGCCCCTGAGTCTGTCCAAGGGCCCACGAGGGACCTCCTGCTCCGGTGATCTTCTCCCGGTCCCTGAGCCTGTCGAAGGGCCCACGAGGAAACCTCGCCAATCCGGCGGACCCCTTCCGGTCCCTGAGCCTATCGAAGGGCACACGAGGGGGCCTCCTGCTCCGGTGATCTTCTCACGGTCCCTGAGCTTGTCGAAGGGCACACGAGGATGTTCCACAACCAACTCGACTCGGCATCTGGAATGTCAGTGGCCCATGGTGGACTGGTTCCATGACCGAGACCACCCGCACCGCGACCCGCGTCGGCGACGAGTACGCCGCGCGGCTCGAGGAGTTCTCGGACCAGTGGGCCGAGCTCCACCGGCAACAGGCCGTCCTGGACGCACGGAAGGCGCGCCTCCTGGCCCGCTCTGCCGCCTATGCCGACGCCTTCGCGGACGCCACGGTCCCGGCGATCTTTCCGCCGGCTGAGCGTCGGGAGTTGTCCCGTCGGTCAACGTGTGCGGCCCTCGCGATGGCGACCCGGATGCCGGAGCGGACGGTCCAGCTTGCGACGAACGACGCCGAACGTCTGGTGAATGACGCACCGGCTGTGCTGGCGTCGCTGGAGGCCGGCCGGATCTCGGCGCGGCATGCGCAGGTGATCACCGACCAGCTCTGCGACGTCCCGGCTGCCGGGCGGGCGGCGTTCCTCGACAAGGTCCTCGTCGTCGCCGAGCGCACCACGGCCGCTGGGCTCCGCACGAGCGCCCGCGTGCTGCGGGAGCGTCTCCACCCCGAGTCGATCACCGCCCGAGCGGTCCGCTCCGAAGCGGACCGTCGGGTCGAGTTCGAACCGGCAGCGGACGGCATGGCGTGGGTGCACCTGTTCACCACGGCACCGATCGCGCAGGGCATCGCCGAGCGGGTCGAAGCCGCCGCGGCCGAGTCGCGCGCTGCGGGCGACACGCGCACGTGCGCCCAACTGCAGGCCGACGCCCTGGCAGCCCTCGCGCTCACCGGCGTTACCCCGGACGACGTGATGACGAGCCCGGTGCTCCCGCACCCGATCGAGGTGCAGGAGCACATCAAGCCAACCGTCCAGATCACCGTCCCCGCGCTCACCGTGGCCGGCGTCTCCGACGCACCCGGCATGCTCGACGGCTACGGTCCGATCGACCCGGAGACCGCGGCTCGCATCGCGGTGAACGCCCCCAGCTTCACCCGGATCCTCGTCCAACCGGAAACGGGTACGGTCCTGTCCGTCGGCCGCAATCAGTACCGGGTTCCGGCTGACCTCCAGCGCGCGGTGCGCCTCCGAGACGGCACCTGTCGCGCACCGGGCTGCGGCAGGCGCGCCAGGGCCTGCGACCTCGATCATTCGGTCGCGTGGGAGGACGGCGGGACGACGGATGTCGGTAACCTCGCGTGTCTCTGTCGACATCATCACCGGATGAAGCATCTCCCCGGATGGAACCTCGACCACGGACCCGGCGGGGTCCTCGACTGGACGACACCCGACGGCAAACACCACCGCACCGAACCCGATCCTGCACCGTTCTGAGCCTGTCGAGGTGTCGGAGGGTTCCTCGTGGGCACTTCGACAGGCTCAGTGAGCGGGAGAGGTGTGCCCGGAACGATGAGGCATCCTCGTGGGCACTTCGACAGGCTCAGTGACCGGAAGAGGTGTGCCCGGAACGATGAGCCGTCCTCGTGGGCACTCCGACAAGCTCAGTGAGCGGGAGAGGTGCGCCTGAACCATTTCCGTCCCTGAGCCTGTCGAAGGGCAGCCGAGCCGCGCAACCTCGGTCAACGGAAGAGGTTCACCCGGATGAACCCGGTCCCTGAGCCTGTCGAAGGGCAGCCGAGCCCAGGCACGTCGGTCAACGGGGAAGGTGCACGCGGGAGACTTCCAGCTTCATCCTCACCTACCGGGCAACGCCAGCCCGGTCGGTCGCCCTGACACCGCGAGCAAGAGGTCGAGCGCCGATCCCCGGACCTCGTCGCCTTCGCCCCAGCTCGTCCCGGCGTCCTCGGCGACGAGCCAAACCCCCTGGGCACGTTCCTTGCCGCCGCCCATCGAGACGCCGGTCCGGAGCTGGTACTCCAACGCCTCCAGGACCGCCGCTGTCGGGTAGTCCGCGCGGATGCCGAGCGGCCGACGGACGTCCTCACCGTGCACGATGGCCTCGACGAGCCTGGTCGCGAGGTTCGCCGGCGGGGTGCGCGTCAGCTCGGTGGCGTCCGCCAGGGCGCGGAGCGTCTCCTGCGGATCGTTCCTCCGCTCCCGCTCGACCCCGCGTGCGTTGTCGAGGTCGAAATCGAACCGCGCGGCGATGAGTCGTCGGGCGAATCCCACCCGCGTCGTCTTCGCCGAATCGACGAGATGGGCGACGACGTCATGCACATCCCATCCGGTGCAGAGCGACGGCCTCCCCCACTGATCGTCGCTCAGCACCGACAGGTCCGCGACGAGCCGCCGACGCTCCTCGTGGACGACCGGCCACACGGTCTCCGGTGACACCCTCATCCGCGCCGGTCCCCCATCATCAGCGGTAGTGCTGCTCGCCCCGAGCGGCCTTCTCGACCACGTCCGCGATGCGCGCTGCTCTGATCGCGGGCGTCTTGATGTTGCTCAGGCGGAAGAAGACGCGGAAACGGTCGGTGCGACCGAGGGTCGCGAAGTAGGCCGCCGCCTCGGGGTTCGCTTCGAGCGCCGCCTGCAGATCATCCGGTGCGACGGCGTCCTTCTGCCGGTACGCCACGTCCCACCGCCCGTCGGCCTTGGCGCGTTCGATCTCCGCGAGCCCACCGGGACGCATCCGCCCCTCCTCGATGAGGCGGGCGACGTGCTCCCGGTTGATCTGCGACCACGGGCTGCTCTTCCGCCGCGGGGTGAACGCCTGCAGCGTGTAGTCGTCGTCGAACCGTTTGCTCTGTCCGTCGATCCATCCGTAGCAGAGGGCGACGTCCAGTGCCTCCGACCAGGTGATCCCCGACGCCTTCGAGGTCTTCTTCCGCAGCTTCAACCGCACGCCCGCGTCGCTCGGCGCGCCAGCGAGGTAGGCCTCCCACTCATCGAGCGTGAGGTCCAGGATCGGTTTCTCCTCGAAGCTCGCCACGTGAGCGAGCGTAGCGCGCACGGGCGACGCAGCCCAGACCTCGGTGCAGCCCAGACCTCGGTGCAGCCCAGACCCCGGTGCAGCCCAGACCCCGGTGCCGACCGGACCGCCACCCACGACTGGATAGGGTCGAAGCATGCTGATGAACGACGAGACGCTGTCGCGCGCCGCCGACACCCTGCGAGCCTGGGCCCTCGACGAGGACCTCAAAGCGCGAGTCCTCGCTCACCCTGAAGCCGCCGCCGTCGCCAAGCGGGCCGCCCTGCGATACATCGCCGGCGAGGACGCGGCGTCAGCCTTGCGACTGCTCGAAGCGAACGCCGGTCGTGGGCACCGCTGGAGCATCGAGCTCGTCGGCGAGTCCGTCCGCGACGCACGTGTCGCCGACGAGCAGACCGCGGAGTTCATCGACCTCGCCCGCCGGATCAGAGAATCCGACCAGACCGCGACCATCTCGCTCGACCTCTCCCACATCGGTTCCGTCGTCTCGCCCGAGCTCGGCCTGCGCAACGGCCTGGCGCTCGCACAGGCGGCACGGGACGCCGGCACCTCGCTCATGATCTCCGCCGAGGGTTCCGACCGCACGGACCTGGTGCTTTCGATCTTCGAGCAGATCGCCGACGCCTTCCCGGAGACCGGCATCACCCTGCAGGCGAGACTGCACCGCACCACCGCGGACCTCGACCGCGTGCTGGATCGGCCCGGGCCGATCCGCGTCGTGAAGGGAGCGTTCCTCGAATCGACCGAGGTCGCCTACCCCCGCGACTCCGCACCGATGACCGCGGCCTACATCAGCATGGTCACGCGACTCGTCGGGTCGGGCCACCGGGTCAACGTCGCCACCCACGACGCGAACCTCGTCGCCGCTCTCGAGGGCGCGCTCGGCGACGACCTCCGTCAGCCGCACGTGGAGTTCGAGATGCTCCAGGGACTCGGCACCGAGCTGCTCGACGACCTCCGCCGCCGCGGGTTCGCGACGCGCGAGTACCTCGTCTACGGACCCGAGTGGTGGCTCTACGTCCTCAACCGGATCGCCGAGCACCCCGAGCGGGTCATCGAGGCGATCGCCGACATCGGCCCGATCGCGCTCCTCGCCTGATCAGCCGAGCGGGTCGGACTCCAGGCGGTGGAAGTTGCGGTTCTGGTAGACGAGCGCCGGCGCGTCCGTGCCGGGCGGGATGACCTCCAGAACCTCGGCGATGACGAGCATCGAGCTGCCGGCCGGGACCGTCTGCACGATCCGGCAGCGCAGCGCCGCGCGGGCACTCGGCAGATAGGGCTCGCCGGTCGCGAGTCGCTCCCAGTGCTGTTCCGGGGTGAAGCGCGGCTCCCCCGTCTTCGCGAACGCCTTGGCGACCTCCAGGTGGTGGTCGGCCAGGAGATGGACGACGACCGTTCCCGCGCTGAGCAGTCCGCCCGCGGACCCCGTGGCCCGCGTGACCGAGAAGGACAGCATCGGCGGGTCGACGGCCACCGACGCGACCGATGACGCCGTCAGCCCGACGTCTCCCCGATCGGTCGAGGCACTGATCAGCGCGACGCCCGCCGGGTGGTCACGGAACGCCGTCTTGAACCCGTCGACGGTCGCGGCGCGGGCGAGGGCATCGGGATCAGCGGACGGCGTGGTGGGAATGGTCATGCTTCAACCGTAGAACCTCAATCGGTCTTGAGGTCAACTCAAGGAGCAGCGATCTCCGGCTACTCGAACATCTCCGCGAGGAGCTCGTGCGGGTCGCCGTCGACCCGGTGCTTCGAGCGACCCTCGGGCCAGAACGTGACCCCGTCATCGTCCCAGCACGGCACGACGTGGAGATGCAGGTGGGGGACGCTCTGCCCTGCATCGGCACCGGACGCACTCAGCACGACGACGCCGGTCGCGCCGAGCGCCGCCTGCATCGCGCGTCCCACCCGCTGAGCGAGGGCGGTCGTCGCCTGCAGGGCTCGCGGATCGGCGTCGAGCGGGCCGACGCTGTGCGCCCGCGGCACCACCAGGGTGTGGCCGGGCGCGAGCTCCGACTCGGGCAACGGCCGGAAGGCGACCGCTTCGTCCTCGCGTTCCACCCAGGTGACGTCGTCGGGCTCGTCACGCAGGATGCGGCAGAAGGTGCAGGTTTCGGGCATCGTCCCATTCTCGGGGCTCACCGCGGGCGCGTCGATCACCTCAGGACACGCGGTCGCGCGCACCCCGGATCAGGCGCGGGCCGACGATCCACACCAGCCCGATGACGACGACCACGACCCCACCCGCCCACAAGCCGACCGCAGGCGACACGACGAAGTCGAAGACGAACAGGACGATCCCCGCGAACAGCAGCGACGCCGCCCCGAGACACACCATGAGGATGCTGCTGGACAGCCGCACCAGCTGTGGCTTCGCCAGCTGCCGGAACACCAACCGGTGCATGATCACCGGGGCGAGCGCGAGGAGCGTGACCGTCACGGCCAGGACCACGAGGACGAGGTACAGCACATGGTCGAATCCACTGAGCTCGGTGAACCGCGGCTGGAACGGCAGCGTCAGCAGGAAGCCCGCGAGGATCTGCGTGCCCGTCTGCAACACGCGGAACTCCTGCAGCAGCTCCGACCAGTTGCGGTCGGAACGCTCGTTCAGCGTCTCGTCTCGCCCGTCCCCGGGCAGCGAATCGGCTGTGTCACGCACGGCGGCCATGCGCCCACCCCGTCACCGACACGCCCCGTCCCAATCGCTGCATGGAGGGATGGTACCGCCGTCCTCCCGAGCCGCCCAAGCCCCGGCGCTCATCGGGTGGCGTCCGACGCCTTCCGACCGCGCACGACCCGGGTGAGGATGTAGAGGACCACACCGACGGCGACGATGATCCCGCCACGCAGCCACACCTCACCGCTCTGCTGGGTGAGGAGGACGAGGCACGACAGCACCGCGAGGACGGGGAGCACGGTCCACGCTCGGAAGTGCGTGTGCTCGACACGCTCACGACGGAGGACGAGCACGGCGATGTTCGTGCTGAGGAAGACGATGAGGAGGAGCAGCACGACGGTCTCGGCGAGCGTCGCGATGCTCCCGGTCGCGGTGAGGACCATGGCGACACCGGTGGTGACGACGATCGCGACCCACGGCGTGCCCCGCTTGGGCAGCACCTTCGTGAACGCACTCGGCAGGAGCCCCTGCGAGCCCATGCCGTAGGCGAGGCGACTCGACATGATCATGGTGAGCAGGGCACCGTTCGCGACGGCGATGAGCGCGATCGCGCTGAAGAGCCATGCGGGGATCGGGACGCCGGTCGCCTGGATGACGGTCAGCAACGGACCGGTCGACTCCCCCAGCTCGTCGGCGGGCACGGCGACCGACGCCGCGGTCCCGACGAGCACGTAGAGGACCCCGGCGGTGGCGAGGGCGCCGAAGAGCGCCTTCGGGTACACGCGGGAGGGCTCGCGAACCTCCTCGATGACGTTCGCGCTCGTCTCGAAACCGACGAAGGAGTAGTAGGCGAGGAGCGCGGCACCGAACACGGCGATGACGGGGCTGCCACCCTCCACGAACTGCGTCGCCCGCCCGAGGTCGCCGTTGCCGCCGCCCAGCATGATCCCGACGGCCACCACGACGAGCACGAGGCCGGTGGTCTCGATCATCGTCATGACGAGGTTCGTCCGCACCGACTCCTTGATGCCGCGCGCGTTGATCAGCGCGATGACGAGGAGGAAGACGACGGCACCGAGCACCGGGGGCACGTCGATGAAGGTGCCCAGGTAATCGCCGGCGAAGGCGAGCGCGAGCCCGGAGGCGCTGACGACACCCGCCGCGAGCATGCAGTAGCCGACCAGGAAGGAGATCACCGGCTTGCGGTAGGCGCGCTCCGCGAAGACGGCCGAACCGCCGGCCTTGGGGTACTTCGTGACGAGCTCGGCGTACGACGCCGCGGTGAGGAGGGCGAGGAGCAGCGCCACGATCATCGGCACCCAGGTGACGCCACCGACCTCCCCGGCGATCTGGCCGATGAGCGCGTAGATGCCGGCCCCCAGCACGTCGCCGAGGATGAAGAGGTAGAGCATCTTGCCGGAGATGTCCCGCTTCAGTCCGGTCGGGGATTCCTTGGTCGCATGCTCAGAGGTGCTCATCCTGACACGCTAGGCGAGGACGCGAGGAGGGCCTCCGACCCTTGATTCCGAGGCGCCGGATGCGCTACCGGCCGCGGAACACCCGCGCGAGCAGCACCAGTGGGGCGGCGACGACGAGCACCGAGACCGCCTTCGCGAAGACGGAACGCTTCGGGAACTCCGCCGGCGTGCGGTCGTCCGGCGTCGGTTCGGCCGCCTCGACCAGGTGGATCCCGCCCGCGCCACCCTCCGCGAGGTGGGCCAGTCGGCGGAGCGTCTCGACGTTGCGGATGTGCAGACCGATGTCGAGGAGCCAGACCGGGATCAGCGCGCCCGGACCGGTGACGGCCTGCTCGTGCAGGTGGACGACGCAACCACGCTCGTGCGGTTCGACCTCGACGGCGACGCGCGCCTCACCGATCGGCCAGCCCTTCGGCTGGATCACGAACCGGTGCGGCGGGTCCCACTGCAACACGGTCGTCTCGTCGTCGAGCACCATCGGCCAGATCCCGAAGGAGTGGTGCAGCTTGCCGCCGACGTGCGGCCAGCGGTCGCCCACCTCGCGCATGCGGGAGGCGCCGACCACCCAGCCGGGGAAGAGCCAGCCGTCGGCGAAGACCGCGAAGACGCGGTCGGGCGGGCAGTCGAGGATCCGGGAGGTGTGGGACACGGTGGTCGTCCTTTCGCTGGGCGGTGGTTGGAGGGGATGGTCAGCGATGCATGAGCACAGGCTCCGGGCTCACTCCGGGGCGAGCGACGGCATACGCGTCCGGCCGAAGACGGAGCGGAGCGCGCTGCGTGCGGCATGCCACCCAGCGAGGCCGTGGACACCGGGCCCGGGCGGCGTGGAGGAGGAGCAGAGGAAGATGCCGGGGGTCGGCGTCCGCCACGGGTCGTTCGCGAGGACGGGCCGCGCCACGAGCTGCGCGAAGCTCGCGGCACCGGCGGCGATGTCCCCGAGCACGTAGTTGGGGTTGTACCGGGCCATGTCGCGGGCGGTCATCGACGAGGAGGTGAGCACCACGTCCCGGAACCCGGGCGCGAACCGCTCGATCTGCCGGGTGATCGCCTCGGTCTGGTCGAGGCCCGATCCGCTCGGCACATGGGTGTAGGCCCAGAGGACCTGGGCGTCGCCCGGAGCGCGCCCCGGGTCGCCGACGTCCGGCTGGGAGACGAGGACGTAGGGCGATTCGCTGTGGCGGCCGCGGGCGACGTCGCGCTCGGCAGCGGCGATCTCCGGACGGGTGCCACCGAGGTGCAGGGTGCCCGCCTTCGCCAACTCCGGGTTCGTCCACGGCACCGGGCCCGACAGGGCGAAGTCGACCTTGGCGACGCCGTCCCCGTAGCGGAAGTGGGAGAGCCGACGCAGGTACGCGTCCGGAAGCCGACTCCCGGCGATCTCGGCGAGCGCCTTCGGTGTCGTGTCGAACAGGACGGCTCGTGCCGACGGGAGCTCGTCGATCGACCGCACCTCGGTGCCCGTCACGATCTCACCGCCGTGGGCCAGGAGGTCGGCGGCGAGCGCGTCGACGATCGCCTGGCTGCCACCGACGGGGATGGGCCAACCGCGGGCGTGCGCATACGCGCCGAGCGACAGGGCGGCGGCCGAAGTCGCGAGGCTCGGCATCGGGCGGATGGAGTGGGCGGCGACACCGCTGAGCATCGCCGGAGCGGTCTCCTCACGGAACCGGAGGTTCCACGCGGGGCTACCCTGCTCGAGCGCGCGGAGGCCGAAGCGGGCGACGGTGACCGGGTGACGTGGCACCTGCAGCAGCTTGCCGCCCGTGAACTGGGAGACGCGGTCGGCGTCGGCTGCGAGCGGACCCATGAGCGAGCGCCAGGCTGCACCGTCGCGACCGAGGGCGTCCGCGGTGCGGGCGAGGTCGCGGTAGGCGATGCCGGCACGGCCGCCGTCGAGCGGGTGGGCGTAGGAGATCTCCGGGACGACGAGCTCGATGCGGCGTTCGAGCTGGAAGGAACGGAAGAACCCGGAGGCGAGCGCCATCGGGTGCACGGCGGAGCAGATGTCGTGATGGAAGCCGGGGAGCGTCAGCTCGGCGGTCCTGGCACCACCACCGATCGTGTCACCGCGCTCGACCACCTGCACGTGCAGGCCGGCCCGGGCGAGGGTCACCGCGGCTGCGAGCCCGTTGGGGCCCGCGCCGACGACCACTGCGTCGAACTGCTCGCGCCGCGCCATCGCGCTCAGCGCCGCTTCGCCGCGCCGGCCACGAGGGCGACACCCGCTGCGAGGGTGCCGGCGGCGGTCGCGTACACGGCCCGCCGGTGGCGGATCGCCCAGGTCTGCGGGCTCCACGAGTGCGCCTTGTCGCTGAAGACGCCGCGAGCACCGTGGTCGCCGGGGGCCGGCTCGTACACGTTGTCGGGCATCCGCGGGTCGTGCTTGTCCGGCGCGAGCTGACCGGAGTAACCCGTCCGGGCGAGGAACCAGTCGAGGAACGACCCGGCGAAGCGGTCACCGAGGATCGTGCCGACGGTCGACTCCCCCACCCAGGTGCGTCGACGTGGGCGGTCGGCGACGTCGGCGATCGCGGTGGCACCGACCTCAGGCTGGTAGATGGGCGGCACCGGCTGCGGGTGGTCGGGCAGCTGCGATTTCACCCAGCTGAACTGGATCGTGTTGAGGGCGGGCATGTCGACCGTCGAGAGCTTCACGGCGCTGCCCGCGTGGAGCAGTTCGGCCGTCACCGACTCGGTGAGCCCACGGGCTCCGAACTTGGAGCCGCAGTACGCCGCCTGCAACGGGATGCCGCGGTGGGCGAGGGCGGAACCGACCTGGATCACGTGCCCGCGGTCGCGCGGCGTCATTCGCGAGAGGGCGGCGCGGGTGCCGTTGACGAAGCCGAAGAAGTTGACCGCGACCGCGCGCTCGAAGTCCTGCGGCTCGGTGGTGAGGAAGTCGCCGAACACGCCGACCATCGCCCCGTTCACCCACAGCTCGATCGGACCGAGCTCCGCCTCGACGCGGTCCGCCGCCTGCTCGACGGCCTCGCGGTCGGCGACGTCGGTGGGGATCCCGAGGGCTCGACGACCGGCCTGCTCGACCTCGGCGACGGTCGCAGCGAGCCCGTCCTCGCCGCGGGCCAGGACGGCGACGTCCCAGCCGCGTGCTGCGAGTTCACGGACCGTCGCCCGGCCGAGTCCTGCCGTGCCACCCGTGACGACGGCGACCCCGCGGCTCATCGGGCGGCCGATCGGACGGTGGTGGGCAGCTGCGAGGCCAGGCGGTCGGACGCTTCGGGAGTCTGGGGCATGACGGCCACGTTAGGCGAGTCGGCGGGTTCCGACCCTCCCCTTGCATTTCCGGCGAGGGCGAATAACACACGGTTCGCCGGGCAACCGCAAGCGGGGCGGGCGACCTCGGGATCGGCGTAGCGTCTGGGTCATGAAAGTCGTCTTCACCGCGTGGTCACTCGTGATCGTCATCGGACTCGTCGCCATGTTCGCCGTCGTGTTGTCGGGACGGTGACCATGAGACGCGCACTCCGGAACCACGGCCTCAGTGTCTTCTTCGGCGTCATCTTCGCGCTCGCGCTGCTCGGGCAGTCCTTCGCCGGACTCGCCGCGTACAACGACGAGCAGCGGTCGCACAGCCTGCCACCGGTCGGCTTCCTCGACTTCGTCACCTCCTCGGAGTTCGTCGTCGACGTCGCCGAGAACTGGCAGTCCGAGTTCCTCCAGTTCTTCCTCTTCATCCTCGCGACCGTGTGGCTCGTGCAGCGGGGTTCGCCGGAGTCGAAGAAGCCCGGCGACGAGGGACTCGGTGACGACGAGGAACAGCTCCTGGGTGAGCACGCGCCGGCCGACGCGCCGAAGTGGGCTCGCGTGGTCGGATGGCGGCGGACGCTGTACTCGAACTCGCTGCTGCTCGTGATGGGTGCGGTGTTCCTCGCCTCCTGGGCGGCGCAGGCGGTCGCGGGGCGGGTCACCTACAACGCGGAACAGCTCGAGCACGGCCAGGCACCCGTCGACCTGCTGGGGTATGTGACCTCCGCGGACTTCTGGAACCGCACGCTCCAGAACTGGCAGTCGGAGTTCCTCGCCGTCGGGTGCATGGTCGCGTTCTCGATCTTCCTCCGACAGCGCGGGTCCTCGGAGTCGAAGCCCGTCGGGACGCCGCACGACGAGACGAGCACCGAGGCGGAGTAGCCCGTCGACAGGCTCGGGGACCAAGGTCAGTCCACGTCTCGCGCCGCACGCTGCCGGATGCGGCGCCCCTCCGCCTCGTCACGCGCCTCGGTGCGCTCGGCCTTGTCGCTCGCCCGGGTGATGACTCCTTCGAGCCGGTACGGGGTGGACGGGTGCTGGTGCCGGTGCTGGTGCTGGTGCCGGAGAACACCACGGCCGGGCCACTCGTCGTGGCCCGGCCGGGGTGTCGCCTGCGGCGTTCGCTGCTACTGGTTCGACTGCTGCACGGCGTGCTTCGCCTGGCCGGCGTCCTCCTTCACGTCCTGGACGGCGCCGGTCGCCTCGGTACGCACCTGCTCGGCGGCGTCCGTGGCCTCGGATCTCACCGCGTCGACCGCGTCCATCGCCGGTTCACGCAGGTGCTCGGCGGCCTCCTTCGCGGCGTCCGTCACGTCGTCGACGATCGGTTGCGCCGCGTCCTTGACGCTCGATGCGAGCTGTCGCTCCCTCGTGCTCGACGGCAGGAGTGCCGAGACGAGGAGTCCGGCGCCGAACGCCATGAGCCCGACGGCGATGGGAGCGCCCTCCAACTTCTCGACGGCGCGCTTCGGAGCCGCGGTGATCGAGTCGCCGGCCGAGCCGACGGCTCCGGTGGCGGTGTCGGTCAGATCGGAGGCGACGCCGAACACGCGGTCCTTGACGGATCCGAGCGCGTTCTTCGCCTTCGCCTTCTCCCGCTCGACGATCTTCGAGGGGGTGACCTTGTCGGCCAGGGCGTCGACGTCGCTGCCGAGTTCGGCCCTGGTGCGCTCGATGTCGGCCCGGATCCGGTCCGGGTCGCTGCTGTCGGTCGTCCCTGCGTCACCCGTGGGACCCGTGGTGTTGCTGATGTCGCTCATCGGTTCTCCTCGTTCTTCTTGAGCGTGTCTGGAATGTGCTTCACGGTGTCGATGGTCTGCGGCATGCCCTTCACCTGCTGCATCGCCGACCTGCCGACCACGAACAGGATCGTCGCGATGATCGCCCAGACCCCGGCGACGATCAGCGCCGACCAGCCGTTGCCGACCAGCGTGCCGAGCGCCCACCACAGGGCGATGGAGAGGAAGAACACCGTCATCAGGGCGGCGTATCCCGCACCTCCCATGAGGCCGGCTCCGGTCCCCGCGCGTTTCGCGGACTGCCGGACCTCGGCCTTCGCGAGCTCGACCTCCTGACGCATGAGCGTCGAGATGTCCCGCGAGACCTCGCCGAGCAGATCACCGAGCGAGGTGTTCGCCGCCTGCTGCTCCGACGGCGTCGGATGGTCCGTCATGGTCTGGTCCCCTCCGTGTCACCTGCGCCCATGTCACCCAGGCCGGCGTCGCCCGTCCCCGCTCCGCCGACAGCGAGGTCGTCGGAGCCGAACTGGTTGGTGGTGTCACCCACGCGCCCGGTGGGGTCGCCGACCGGACTCGTGGTGTCGAACGCGGCGTCCCCGAGCGGGTCGCCGCCGTCCGGTCCGGCCGAGGGCGAGGGCACGAGCGGCACGCCCGCTGGCGCGAGTTCGACGTCGGCGTCGTCGGCAGGACCGGCGGCTGCAGCCGAGGGCGCGTCCGCCGACGGGGTCGAGGGTCGCGTGGCGGAGTCGGAGGGCCCGGTCTCCTTCGCCGCGGCCGCGAGGTTCTTCGTCAGTCGACCGGCCACGACCCCCGCGAGCGCCGCGAGTCCGATGAACGTGCCCGGGCTCCGCCGAGCGAAGTCCTTGACCTCGCTGAGGAGCGACCCGGGGTCACGGGCGTCGAGCCAGGAGGCAACGGCGTCGGCTCGCCCGGCCGCCTGCGACACGAGGTCGGCGGCGATCCCCGGCTGCTCGCTCGAGCGGGCCATGCCGCCGAGCTCCTCTCCGAGCGACCGCAGCCCGGCGGCGACCCGCTGCTGCTGCAGCCCTGCCTGCTCGACGAGTTCGCTGCGCGATTCGTGCAGCAGGTCCTTCGCCTGACGGCGCGCTTCGCCGGCGACCTGGGTCGCGGCGTCCTTCGCCGTCGCGGCGACGTCCCCGGCGGATGCCTTGGCGCTGGCGGCGAGGTCACCCGCCTGTTCCCTGGCCGTGTCGACGGCTCCGCCGTGCCCTGTTGAGGGCGAATCGATATCAGTCATGGGTGAGCCCTTTCTTCATCGAAGCCGCTGCGTCCGAATGCGTCTGCGGCGTTGCATCCCAGCGTGCAGAATCGTCGAAAAGCACGTTCGAACCTGGTCTCAGACGCCGGAGGGGCGTATGCTCCCACCTTCGGCCCCGACGTGTCCAGCGACCCGCACCGTTCCCACCGTCTGCTGGATGATGCCTTTACGATGTTGGACAGGACACCCGTCGATCGTGGAAGGAGCGGCGTCATGAGCGACACCTTCGCCGTCGTGTACAGCGCGCTCGAACGGGTCGACGATGACGACCAACTCGTCGAGCCGATCCTGCACCTGCTGCCGCTCTCGGGCGTCTCCATCGCCACCCTCGGCGACGCCCTCAGCGCGGAGACGATCGCGGCGAGCGACTCCCAGGTCGCCCTGCTCGACGAGATCCAGTTCGACCTGACCGAGGGACCCTGCTGGGATGCGGTCGGCAGCGGGCACCCCGTGCTCGAGGCCGCCATCCAGCGCAACGGGTACGCCTTCTGGCCCTCGTTCACGGAGGCGATCCGCGGGCACGAGGTCGGCTCGGTCTTCGCCTTCCCGCTGCGGGTCGGTCCTCTACAGGTGGGTGCCGTCGAGCTCTACGACACCGAGGAACGCACCCTCGGCGAGCAGGCGGTCGAGGAGATGATGTCACTCACGCGCCCGCTCAGCCGCTATGTGCTCCGCCGGACCCTGGAACTCGCGAGCCTGCCGGACACCGAGCAACTGAAGCCGCACGCGCGACGCCGGATCCACCAGGCGACGGGGTTCGTGATCGCCCAGCTCGGACTCACCCCCGACGACGCCCACCTGTTCATCCAGGCCCAGGCCTTCGCGCAGAACCGCTCCATGGCCGAGGTCGCCGAGGACATCCTCGAGCGGCGCACCGGCTACGTGCTCCGGGACGATTCGATCGAAGACGACCGATGAGCGGGGACGGCAGCGGCAGAGACGCCGGACAGGGACTCGATCACGGCGCGGGACTCGGGCACGGCACGGGACTCGGACACGGTGCCGAACTCCTCGAGGTCTTCGCCACCCTGGCGGACACCCTCATCGACGACTACGACGTCGTCGACCTCCTCCAGACGCTCGTCGACGCCAGCGTCGACCTCCTCGACGTCGACGCGTCCGGGATCCTGCTCGCCGACCAGCACGGCGACCTCGACCTCATCGCGTCGACGAGCGAGTCGAGTCGGCTCGTCGAGCTGATCCAGTTGAGCGCCGACGAGGGTCCCTGCATCGAGAGCTTCCGCGGCGGGATGGCCGTGGCCGTGCCCGAGATCAGCGCGGTCGCCGGCGAATGGCCGAGGTTTGCCCAGGCGGCGGCCGACGCGGGGTTCGCCTCGGTGTACGCGGTGCCGCTCCGGCTCCGACGGACCACCATCGGCACGCTCAACCTGTTCCGGACGGCGTCCGAGGACCTCGACGAGCTCGAGACCCGAGCCGCACAGGCGATGGCCGACGTCGCGACCATCGGCATCCTGCACGAACGCACCCTGCGCGCGAGCGATGCCGCACGCGAGCAGCTGGAGCGCGCGCTCCAGTCGCGCGTCACCATCGAGCAGGCGAAGGGCGTCGTCGCCTTCACCGCCTCGATCTCAGTGGAGGACGCCTTCGAGCGGCTCCGCACACACGCCCGCAGCTCGCGCCGGTCGCTCGCGGACGTGGCCAGGGACGTCGTGGAGCGCCGCCTGGAGCTGTAGCGTCCACCCCGACGGCGGCTTCAGCGCGCCGGCCTCACCAAGCCGCCGGTCTCACCACGCTGCCGGCCTCACCACGCCTCTGACGTGTCCTCGGGGTCATGCGCCGACGTCCGTCCACGCGGTGCCGACGAGCACGAGCACGGCGATGAGGCTCAGGGCGACCATCGCTCCGTAGAGCGCCGCGAGCGTGCGCAGGCGACGACGACCGGAGGTGCCTCGCGTCCGCACGACCACCATCGCCGCGTACACGAGCAGTACGGCCGCCGCGCTCCCCCACGCGATCACCGGTTGCACGGTGCCGAGCAGCGCGAACATCCCCACGAGGAGCGCGGCGGTGATCCCTCCGATGACGATCCACGAGTCCCCTCGTGTGGTCGTGAGCGCCGGCTGGTCCCGCATCCGATTCGAGTCGTCCATCACCCCGACGCTAGGCGTAGGAGGTCGTGGGCGATCCGACCTTGACACTCACGGGTGGCGCATGGTGGATGTCTCAGGGGTCGCCGTCACGGACCGGATGCGGTCCACGACCCGGGTGGTGGAGTGGTCGGGCAGGTAGTCGAGGATGCGCACCTCGCCCCCGGCCGCTCGCACGACCGGTGTCTCGGCGAGCATCTCGGGGGTGTAGTCGCCACCCTTCGCGTAGACGTCCGGCCGGAGAGCCTCCAGCAGGGCGATGGGGGTGTCCTCGTCGAAGGCCGTCAGGTAGTCGATGCAGTCGAGCGCCTCGAGCACCGCGATGCGGTCCCCGAGCGGGTTCACCGGTCGCTCCGGGCCCTTCAGACGCCGGACGGACGCGTCGTCGTTGAGCGCGACGACGAGCACGTCTCCGAGCGCTTTCGCCTGCCGGAGGTGCGTCGTGTGGCCACGATGGATGACGTCGAAGCACCCGTTCGTGAAGACGACGCGCGCTCCAGCGACCCGGCGGGCGGCGAGTGCATCGACGAGCTCCGATGCCGCGAGGAACCGCGTGCCGACCGGATCACCGTCCGAGCCTCGGAGTTCCCGTTCGACGTCGGCGAGTCGCGCCACCGCGGTGCCCGGTCGCGCGGTGACGACGTCAGCTGCGGCCTGGGCGAAGCCCGCCCCGACGCCGAGGGGTGCCCCGACGGCGACCGCGGTCGCGAGCGCCGCGACGAAGGTGTCCCCCGCTCCGGAGGCCTGGTGCTCGGGCGCGCTCCTCGCGCGGGTCCGCGACGGCGCACGTCCCGGGTCGAGGGCGACGGTGCCGTCGCGGTCGAGGGTGACGACGACGGCCGAGGAACCGGACGCCGCCAGGAGCTCGTCCCGGGCAGCTTCGACGGCGACGGCGCGATCGATGCCGTGGCCGAGCGGACGCCCGAGGAGCAGGCCGGCCTCCAGGGCGTTCGGTGTCACGAGGTCCGGCCGCATCGGCGCCCACCGGCGCCCGTCGTGCGCGTCCACGACGATCGTGCGGGCGACCGGCCGCTCGGTGGCGAGCCAGGCGACGGTGTCGTCGTCGAAGCAACCGGTGCCGTAGTCGCAGAGGACGAGGACGTCGTCCGGGGTCACGGTGGAGAGCGCCCGCCGCAGCGCCGCGCGATCCACGTCGGACGGCTCGCCCTTCGGCAGGTGGTCGACCCGGACCACGATCTGATCGGCACCGACCACGCGGGTCTTGGACGCGGTGCACGCACCGTCCCGGACCACGACCCGGGCGGTGTCGACGCCGGCCCGCCGCAGCAGGGCGTCGAGCGCACGACCGTCCTCGTCGTCGCCGACGGTGGCGATGAGCGAGACGGAGGCGCCGAGCGCCGCGAGGTTCACCGCCGTGTTCGCGGCCCCGCCGGCGCACAGCTCCGGCTCGTCGACCTCGACGACCGGCACCGGCGCCTCCCGACTGACCCGGGTGACGTCGCCCCGCAACCAGCGATCGAGGATCGCGTCGCCGGCGACCACGACCCGGGGTGCTGCGGACCGGATCCGCGCTGCGATGTCCCGGAGCGCGTCGTGCATCGCATCACGCTCCGCCCGCAGCCCGACGTCACTCACGGCGCCGCCTCGAGGTGGACGACCTTCGTCAGGGTCATCTCGTCCAACAGGCCGGGTCCGTACCCGAAACCGGAACCGCTCTCGCCCCGGGGTTCCGCGGAGCCTCCCGGCGCACCACCGAACACGGCGTTGACCTTGACGGTCCCGACGGGGAGCGCGGCGATCGCCCGGTGCGCGTTCGCCATCGACCCGGTGAGCACCGTCGCGGCGAGCCCGTGCGGGTCTGCGGCCGCGAGGCGGACGGCCTCGTCGAAGTCCGCGACCACCATCACTGGCGCGACGGGCCCGAAGGTCTCCTCCCGCATCACCCGCATGCCGGGTCGGCAGTCGGCGAGGACCGTCGCCGGGTAGAACGAGCCGGGCCCTTCGGGGACGGTGCCGCCCGTGAGGAGCCTGGCGCCGTCCTCGACCGCGTCGACGACGTGCTCGTGCACGATCCTCCGCAACTCCCCGTCCACGAGCGGGCCGGACTCCGCGTCGGCGGTCCACCGCACCGCCTCCGCGACGAGGGCGTCGAGGAACGGTCCGGCGATGTCGGAGTGCACCAGGACCCGCTCGACAGAGGTGCAGATCTGGCCGGCGTTCGCGAAGGCGCCGAGCGCCGTCTGGGCCGCCGCCCAGGACGGATCGACGTCGGCATCGACGAGGATGGCGTCGTTCCCGCCGTTCTCGCGGATGACGTGGGCCCCCGTCAGCACGGCGGCACGGGCGATCCGCGCTCCGGTCGCCGACGACCCGACGTGCGCGACCATCGCGACGCCGACCGTGGAGGTGAGGGCGGCCCCGGTGCGTCCGTCTCCCGAGATCGTCACGACCACGCCCGGCGGCAGGACGTCCGCGAACACCGCTCCGAGCATCTCCCCGACGTGCGGGCAGCGCTCACTCGGTTTGTGCACGACCGTGTTGCCCGTCACCACAGCGGCGGCGATGAGGCCGACGGCGACCGCGACCGGGTCGTTCCAGGGGGTGATCACGGCGACGACGCCGCGCGGCTCTGCGACCGTGAAGTCCACGGCTGTCGCCGCACCCCGCAGCGCCCGCCCGGCGTGCAGCGGCCCGAGTTCGGCGTACTGCCGTGCGGTCCCGATCGCGGCTCGGACACCGCCGAGGGCGTCAGCGATCGACTTCCCCGTCTCCCGGTGGTTGAGATCGGCCAGCTCCTCCTCGCGGGCGGCGAGGGCATCGGCGACCGCGTGGAGCGCCGCACCACGTTCGGCCGGTGTCCGCGCGGCCCACTCGCCGAAGGAGGCTGCGGCCACCACGACGGCGTCGGCGACCTCGTGCGCGGTCGCGATGCGGACCGATCCGACGGATTCGCCCGTGCGCGGGTCGGTGATGGGGAGGAGGTCGGGCTGCTCGAACCGATCGGACTCGGCGGCGGCCAGCAGATGAGCGGACATAGAGGCCTCGTACCCAGCAGGGCGACCGTTTACACCTGCCGGATCGGAAGCCTGCAATGGGTTTCGGACGGCGCGATGCGGGGAACGGTGAAGCCGACGGTCGGCATGGCCGCAGACGACACCACGACGGAGAGGATGTGAGCAGGTGCGACGGACAGGGCTGCAGGAGGATGCTCGGTTCAGGGGGGTGCTGAAGATCGCCGTCCTGCGTGGCGGCGGCCTCGGCGACCTGCTGTTCGCGATGCCGGCGCTCGACGCGCTGGCCGAGGCGTATCCCGAGGCCGAGATCGTGCTGCTCGGCACACCGCTGCACCAGCAGTTGCTCGATCAGCGGCCCGGTCCGGTGTCGCGCGTCGAGGTGCTGCCGACGACCGCCGGCGTCTCCAGCGCGGACGGGTCGACCGACGAGGACGGCACGCGACGGTTCCTCGAGCGCATGCGGGCGGAGGGCTTCGACCTCGCCTGCCAGCTGCACGGCGGCGGCCGCAACTCCAATCCCTTCCTCCTCGGCCTCGGCGCCAGGCACACCGTCGGCACCGCGACCCCCGACGCCGCAGCGCTCGACCGCATGCTGCCCTACGTCTACTACCAGCACGAGGTCGTCCGCTGGCTGGAGACCGTGGCGCTCGCCGGCGCGCTCCCGGTGACGGGCGAACCGCGCGTGGTGGCGAGTCGGGCCGAACGTGCGCGTGGTCGGTCGCTGCTCGGGCGACGCGGCTCAGGCGTCGTCGTCATCCACCCGGGCGCGACCGATCCGCGGCGACGCTGGCCGACGGAACGGTTCGCGGAACTCGCCCGACGCGCCGCCACCCGGGGCAACACCGTGGTGTGCGTCGGTGACGCCGGCGACGCGGAACTCGCGGACCGCATCGTGCGGCAGGCGGCCTCCGACGGCCGGACCGAGGTCGTGTCGCTCGCGGGCAGACTCTCCCTGTCCGACCTTGTCGGCGTGCTCGCCCGCGCCGACGTGTTCGTCGGGAACGACAGCGGACCCCGCCACCTCGCGCAGGCGGTCGGCACCTCGACCGTCGGCATCTACTGGGTGGGGAACCTCATCAACGGCGGCCCGCTCAGTCGCGCCACCCAGCGGGTGCACCTGTCGTGGACCACCAGGTGCCCGGTGTGCGACCGCGACGTCACCCAGGTCGGGTGGACCGCCGAGCGCTGCGAGCACGACGACTCCTTCGTCGCCGAGGTCGGCGTCGACGACGTGGACGCCGACGTCGAGTCCCTCCTCAACGCCCGGAGCCTCCGCAGCGTGGCGTGAGCCGCTCCACCCTCACGGCCAGGACGGCTCCTCCTCGGGGCAGACGACGAGTTCGCGCAGTTCGACACCGCGCGGGCGCTGGAGCGCGAAGACGATGGCTGCAGCGACCTCGGCCGGGTCGATGAGCTTCGCGTCGGGTTCCGGCTTGTACTGCTCGTCGCGACCCTCGAAGAAGCGCGTGTCCATGCCCGCCGGGATCACGGTCGTGACCCCGAGCCGGCCCTTCGACTCCGCCGCGAGGGACCGCGAGAACCCGAGGACGGCGAACTTCGACGCACAGTAGGCGGTGGCGTCGCCGAGCGCACGGAGCGCGAGCGATGAGGCGATGGTGACCACCCGGCCGTGCGCCGCCTCGAGCGCGGGGAGCGCACCGCGGACGACGGCCGCGGTGCCGAGGAGGTTCACGGCGACGATGCGTTCCCAGTCGACGCCGGGCAGCGCGCCGAAGGGCGCCGGACGGTCGATGCCCGCGGCGGTCACCACCGAGTCGAGGCTACCGACCTCCGCGGCGATGCGGCCGACCAGGTCCTCCGTCGCCCTGGTGTCGGAGACGTCGACGGCGTACGCGTCCTCCGCGTCCGGGGCGACCTGGAGGTCGAGCACGATCGGTCGGCCACCGTGCTCGCGGACGGCGGCGGCGACCGCGGCACCGAGGCCGGCGGAGCCACCGCTGATGAGGACGTTGCCGAGGGGGCGGGAGGAGGTCATGGGGTCCTTTCGGGTTCGGGATGCTGGGGGTGGTCGGTGCAGGGATGGTCGGTGACCGGACGGTCAGCCGACGCGCGCGAGAGCACCTGCGAGGCGGGTGCTGGAACGGCCGGGGTGGTACGGGACGGTCACGGTCCGGCCACCCCACGCCGCGATGACGCCGGTCTCGGGCAGGTCCGCTGCGACGTAGTCGCCGCCCTTGACCCACACGTCCGGCCGGATCCTCCGGAGGACCGCCTCCGGGGTGTCCTCCTCGAACACGACGACGGCGTCGACGCACTCGAGCGCCTGAAGGAGGTCGGAGCGGTCGTCCTCGGCCATGATCGGTCGCTCCGGCCCCTTGAGCCGCCGCACCGAGTCGTCACTGTTGACGCACACGATGAGGCAGTCGCCGAGGGCCCGGGCAGCGGCGAGCGTCCGCGCGTGTCCGGCGTGGAGGAGGTCGAAGCAGCCACCGGTCGCGACGACGACACCACCGCGTTCCCGGGTGGCGTGGGCGACGGCGAGCGCGTCCGCGGAGTCCCCGCGCAGCGGACTCGTGTTCGCGGGTCGGTCGAGCGAGGCGACACCACCGCTCGCGACGAACCGCGCCGCGGCGGCGACCCCGGCGGCGACAGCGTCACCGAGGGGTTCACCGGCGGCGAGCTCCGACGCGACGGTCGCGGCCAGACGGTCGCCGGCTCCACAGGGGTCGGTGCCGTCCGACGGCGTGGCCGACACGAGGTGCGGGACCTGGGCTGCGACACGGTCCCGGCTGCGCAGGAGCGCCCCCTTCGCGCCGAGGGTCACCAGGACGGCCTCGCACCCCCACGATTCGAGGAGTGCGGCCGCGACGGTGTCGACACCGGCGAGGTCGTCAAAGACGGAGGCCCCGTCGTCGACGAGACCGTCGGCGAGCGCGAACGCCTCGCTTCGGTTCGGGGTGACGACCGCAGCCGCGCGCACCGGCGGTGAACCGTTCCTGTGGGGATCCCAGACGACGGGGATCCTCCCGCCGACACGGTCGAGCGCGTCCCGGAGCCGGGGGTCGGCTGCGACGCCGCGCCCGTAGTCGGCGACGACGACGGCGTCCACCTCGTCGAGTGCGTCGAGCATGTCCGCCGTGATCGTCGGTGCACCGGGGGGTTCGCAGCCTTCGTCGATCCGCACGATCGCGTGACCGTCACCGCGGACCCGCGTCTTCACCGGAGTGGGTGCCCCTGCAGGCCCGGCGACGACGCTGATGGACCCGGCACCCGGCAGTGCCGCGACGGCGTCGAGCGCGGCGCGCAGCTCACCCACCCGATCGTCGTCGCCGAGTGCGGTCACGAGGACGACGTCGACGCCGTCCCGCGCGAGGAGGGTGGCGACGAGCCCGGCGCCACCGGCACGGCCGACCGACCGTTCGACCGACACGACCGGCACCGGGGCGTCGGGACTCAGCCGGTCGGCCCGGCCGAGCAGGTCGACGTCGAGGAGGACGTCCCCGACGACGGCGATCCGCCGCCCGTGTCGGCGATCGCCCGTCGGGCGCATCCCGTCCATCATGGGGTCCTCCCGTTCCCAGCGGCTTCGCGCTGCGCGATGCGGTCGTCGAAGACCCGGCACAGCAGGTGCAGGGCCACGAGGTGCGCCTCCTGGGCGCCGGCCGACGGTCCCGGCAACGCGAGGTGTTCGTCGCACGCGTCGCACAGCGGGTTCGGTCCCGCTCCGGTCACGGCCCAGCTCCTCGCACCCACCCGCAGCGCGGCCTCGGCGGCGCGGAGGAGGTTGCGGCTCCGTCCGCTCGTGGAGAAGAGCATGACGATGTCCCCGGCCCGCGCGTGTGCGAGCACCTGCCGTGCGAACACCTCGTCGTAGCCGTAGTCGTTGGCGATGGCGGTGACACTCGAGGTCTCCGCGTGGAGCGACACCGCGGAGAACGGACGCCGCTCCCCGTCGAAGCGCCCGACGAGCTCCGCGGTCAGGTGCTGCGCCTCGGCCGCCGATCCGCCGTTGCCCGCGGCCAGGAGCCGTTGGCCGTGCATGAGCCGGTCAGCGAGTTCATCGCCCCAGGCGGTGATCCGCGGCAGCTGATCGCGCAACGCCTCGATCGCGCCGAGGTGGTCGTCGAGGTGTCCGTGCAGGATGCGGTCGATGGACGGCGCGGTGGCGTCCACGGTCCGCGGCGTGGTCGCCGGGGTCGGCGCCGCGGCGGTCGTCATGCCGCTCATCGGGTCACCGCCGCCGCACTCGCGCTGGCGGACCGTCTCGCGCGACCGAGCACCCGCTGATAGCCGCGTTCGGTGTCTGCGGCGACCCGTGCCCAGGTGTAGCGCGACCTGGTGCGCTCGATGCCGGCCGCACCGTAGGAGGCGAGCAACGGCGGGTCGTCGAGGAGTGCGGTGACGGCGTCCGCGATGGCTCCGGCGTCGCGCGGCGGCACGTGCAGGCCGGTCCGGCCGTGCACGACGCTGTCGATGAGCCCTCCCACGGCGGCGGCGACCACCGGTGTGCCGGTCGCCATCGCTTCGAGCGGGACGATGCCGAACGGCTCGTACCATGGCGCGCACACGACGAGGTGGGCCGAGCGCAGGGCGGCGGGCAGCTCCTCCTGCTTGACCTGTCCTCGGAACACCACGCGGTCCTCGACACCGAGCGATCGGGCGTGGGCCAGGAGTCGCCGGACGTCCGGGTCCTCCTGGACGCGATCGGGCCCGGTCGAGCCACCGAGGACGACGAGTTCGATGTCGTCCCGGCCGGCGGCGACGAGCGACGCCAGCGCGGAGATCGTGAGGCCGACGCCCTTGCGCGGTACCAACCGACCCACCGTCATGATGCGGAAGGGTCGGTCGGACGACTCCGAGGGGCCGTTCGGGGTGAACAGTCCCGTGTCCACGCCGCATGGGACCACGGTGATGCGTGAGCCGGGGACCCCGAGTGCCTTCAACTCGAACGCCTCATCCGAGCACGTCGCGATGACCTGGTCGACCGACCGGCCGACCATCGGTTCGAGGTCGACCCGTTCGGCCGGACTCGTGTCCTCGGCGCCCTGGTGCCGGCGCTTGACCGTCCCGAGCGCATGGAAGGTGTGGACGACGGGCGGCCTCCCGCCCGTGGTCCGCTCCGCACCCCGCAGGGCGGCGAGTCCCGACATCCAGAAGTGGCTGTGCACGACGTCGGGTGTCTCCCGGCTCCACTCGCGGGCCAGGCGGTCGCCGAACGCGTCCATATACGGGAGGAGCTCGTCCTTCGGCAGACGCTCCGGCAGGCCGGCGTCGACGTGCACGACCTCGATGCCGTCGCAGAGCCGCACGCGCTCGTCGGCGACACGGTCCTCCCGTCGGGTGTACACGGTCACCTCGTGGCCGCGGGCGGCGAGCGCCGACGACAACTCGGCGACGTGCACGTTCTGGCCGCCGGCGTCGACACCGCCGAGCACGGCGAGTGGACTGGCGTGCTCCGACACCATCGAGATCTTCATCACAGTCTCCTTTCGAGAGCCGACAGCGGGGTCGGTCGGACGGTCCCGGTCGCCCGCACCTCGGCGAGGACCAGGTCCCAGGTGCGCAGGAAGGCGGGCAACCCGTAGTGGGTGAGCACGTGGGCGCGGGCGGCGTCACCGGTCGCCCGAGCGAGGTCGGGGTCGTCGAGGTACCGCCGGGCGGCCTCACGCAGGGCGTCGAGGTCGTTGGAGACGAGGCCCGCTTCGGGCGGGACGGCCCGGTGGGCCTCGGTCGTCGCGAGCGCCAGGACGGGCATCCCGAGGTGCATGGCCTCGAGGAGCGCGAGCCCGAGCGAGGTCCATCGCAAGGGGTGCAGGTACACGCGTCGACGCGCCAGTTCCCGGTGCAGCTCCGCGGTCTGCAGGTCACCGGCCGGTTCGACGCGGTCCCGGCCGACCCCGAGTGCGGCGGGGAGGTCCCCACCACCCATCCCGAAGACGTCGATCGGTGCCACCTCGGCGAACGCCGGCAGGAGGTCGGTCCCGGTTACCCGCCAGCGGCGGACGGGTTCGTTGATGACGACCCCGAGCCGTTCGAGGGTGCCGGAGTAGCGGTGACCGGGATCGACGACACCGTGTTCGACGACCGTCGTCGGCGCGCGTCCGGTGTCCCAGAACATCCGGTTGAAGTGGGTGACGTGCACGATCGGGACGTCGCCGCGGTGGGCCAGGGGGTGCACCGCGTCGGTGATCGAGGTCTTCGGCGTGTTGTGCTCGACGAACACCGCGGGCAGATCGCGCCCGGGCCGGCGCCCGGTGAGACGCTCGACCGCTTCGATCTCGGCCGGGCGTTGGAGGACGACCACGTCGACGTCCGTCTCGCGGAGCGCTCCGACGGGGATCTCGACGACCGAGGCGGGCCAGTCGCGACCCGCACGGCCGAGGCCCCAGCCGTCGCGGGCGTCGTTCACGGGGAGGAGGTACTCGTGCTGACCGCGGACGAAGGCGTCCGTCCAACCACCGTGCACGTGCCAGAGGAGGATCCTCATCGGAGCACCTCCTGCAGCGTCACCTTCGGCCCATCGGCGAACAGCGCGGGTGCGAGTCGTCGGCAGGCGTCGACGACCTCGTCCGGCCGGACGCCCGTCAGACACGGGTGCCCGGGGACGGGACAGTCGGTCGCCCTGGAGTCCGCGCACGCGGCCCGCTGGTCGCCCAGCAGCACGGTCGGCACGCCGTAGGGCGCCCAGCGCACGGCGGGCACCACCGGCGAGAACAGGCTGACGACCGGGGTCCCGACCGCAGCCGCGAGGTGGGCCGGACCGGTGTTGCCGGTGATCACGACGTCGGCACGGGCGAGGATGGCGGCGAGCGACCCGAGACCGGTGCCACCGCCGAGGTCGCGACCCGCCGTACCGGCGACCCGGCCGGTCAGCGAGGTCTCGTCGGGGCCACCGGTGACGACGACCTCGACACCCTCGCCCTGCAGCAGGCGGACGGTCTCGGCATGGAGCTCCTCCGGCCAGCGCCTCGAGGCGACCGAGGCCCCCGGATGCACCACGACGAAGCGTTCGGGGAGCGTGTCCGGGACGGTCTCCGCGAACCGAGCCTCGTCGATGCGCAGCCGGCCGTCGTCTTCGCTCGGGAGCGTGAACCCGCCGGCGGCGGCGATCGCGAGGGCGCGCTCGGCCTCCGGCTGGTCCTCCTCGAGGTCTTCCCCCGGCCGCAGCCGGACGTCGAGGAGCGAGCCGGCGAAGTCGACGGAGGCACCGACGATGCGTCGGACCGCCCGGGCGCGGAGCAGGAGCGCGAGCGGGAGCGGGGACTGATGGAAGGACGTGAGGATCACCGCGGTCTCCGGGCTGCAGTCGTCGATGATCGCGGCGAGGACGGCGAGGTGCTCGGGCGTCGCGGGCGGGGCGAGCCGGGTGATCCAGGGGCAGTCCCACACCACGACGCGGTCGACACCCGGGAGGAGCCGGGCCGCGGAGGCGCCGATGGAACTGCACAGGAACCACACCTCGTCGACGTCGGGTGACGCCGCGACCGCACGGACCGCGGGTCCGCTGAGCAGGACGTCGCCCACACTGTCGAGCCGCGCGACGAGCGCGCGCCGGGTCATCGGTCGCCTCGGGCGTCGTCATACGCCGCATCGCGACCGGCCACCACCGCGGTGAGCACGAGCTCGGCGGCGGCGAGGAGGTCCAGGGCTCGGCGGGGCGCGGCGTCGACCTCCTCGGGGAGGGTCACGGCGGTCGGCACGAGGATCGACATCGCCCCGGCCGCCCGGGCTGCGCCGACGTCGGCACCGATGTCGCCGATGACGACGCAGTGGCCGGGCTCCACGCCGAGTCGCTCCGCGGCCTCCAGGATGAGCCCGGGTGCCGGCTTCCGGCAGTCGCAGCGGTCGGCAGGGGCGTGCGGGCAGACGCACCAGACGTCGAACGGGCCGAGCAACTCGTCGAGCCGAGCGTTCACGGCGTCGACCTGCTCGCGGGTGACGATGCCCCGCCCGATCCCGGACTGGTTCGACACGACTCCGAGCGGCAGCCCGCTGCGACGGAGCACTTCCACGGCGGCGAGCGCGGTCGGCATGGGCACCACGAGCGTCGGGTCGCCGTTGTAGGGCTCGTCGACGACGAGGGTGCCGTCGCGGTCGAAGAGGACCGCGTCGATCGGAGCGGGCAGATCGGTCATGCTTCTGCTCTTCCCCACTTCTCCTGAGGTGTAAACGTCCTCTCGGCGGGCTCGACCCCGGGCCGCTCCTCGTGCGATGGTGAGGCGCATGCTGCACCTCGACCCCGACGACGTCCCCTCCGACACCACCGACGACCGACCGGAGCTGCTCGCCCTCCGCACTCTGAAACTCGGCGACCTGCTCGTCGCGGTCCCGGCGCTCCACGGCCTGCGACGGGCGTTCCCCGAGCACCGCATCGTGCTGGCGACACCCGGGTGGCTCGAACCCGTCGTCGAGCTCATCGACGGCGTGGACGCCGTCCTGCCGACGCCCGGACTGGACCACCTCCTGCCCCTCGCCCCCGGCCGGATCGACGTGGCCGTGAACCTCCACGGGAGCGGTCCGGAGAGCCGACGGCTCATCGACGCGTTGGAGGCGAGGGTCGCCATGGTCCACCACGTGCCGGAGATCGACGGTGCCCGGAGCGACGGTGCCCGGAGCGGCGGTGCCCGGAGTGACCCCGCCCGAAGTGACGGTGCCCGGACGGACGGACCGACCCCGCCCGCGTGGTCACCGCATCTCGGCGAGCGCGCACGCTGGGTGCGGCTCCTCGCGGCCTACGGTGTGGACGCCGACCCGGACGACGTCGGGCTGCGGTCCTCGACACGGCGCGTGGACGTCGTCGGCGCGGCGGTCGTCCACGTCGGCGCGTTCTACGAGTCACGGCGCTGGCCGGTGGAGCGGTTCGCCGCCGTCGCGAGGTCCTTGGCGGACGAGGGGCGCCGGGTGGTGTTCACCGGCAGCGCCGGCGAACGCGATCGCGCACTGCGGGTGGCGCACCTCGCACGGCTCGACGAGTCCGAGGTCCTGGCGGGGCGGATCGACCTGGCCGAGTTCGCCGGCGTGGTCGAGGACGCGTCGGTGGTGGTGTCGGCGGACACCGGCGCGGCGCATCTGGCGTCGGCCTACCGTCGGCCCTCGGTGGTCCTGTTCGGTCCGGCGGCACCCGAGCACTGGGGTCCGCCACCCGGCCCGCACGTCGTGCTCACCGACGCGAGCGTCCGTCGGGGCGACGCCTTCGCCGACACCCCGGACCCGGCCATCCTCGCGGTCGGCGTCGACGACGTGCTCGACGCGGTGGTCCGCGCCGAACGAGCCGCTGCCGGGGACACCCCGGTCACCTGACCCCTCGGGCGCTCGACCCGCTCGACCCGCTCAGTCCGTCAAGCGATCCGCCGCCCGGCGCGCTCCGGCGCCGGCTCGCCGTGGACGATGCGGTCCCGCAGGAGCTCCAGCGAGCGCTTGAGGATGCGTGACACCTGCATCTGGGTGACGCCGACCTCCTCGGCGATCTCCTGCTGGGTGAGGTCCTCCCCGAAGCGCAACTGCAGCACCCGGCGGTCGCGCGGCGTCAGGACCCGCAGCGCCGTCGACAGGATCGCGGCCGACTCGGCGCGCTCCAACGACCCGTCCTCGGCGGGGATGAGGTCCCCGAGGCACGTCTCGTGGTCGCCGCCGACGAGGGCGTCGAGCGACGCCGGACGCAGGTGGTTCTGACAGGCGATGGCCTCCCGCACGAGCTCGTCGCTCTCGCCGAGGTCCGCGGTCAGCTCGGGTACCGAGGGGCCGTGGCCCAGCTCCTGGGCGAGCCGCGGCACCGCCTCGGCGACCCGTGCACGGAGCTCCTGGACGGGCCTCGGTGGCCGGACGAACCACCCGTGGTCGCGGAGGTGGCGCTTGATCTCCCCGGAGATGGTCGGTGAGGCGAACGCCGCGAACGGGCCGCCACGATCGGCGTCGAACCGGCGTGCCGCCTTCACCAGCCCGATGTAGGCGACCTGCACGAGGTCCTCGTCGCGGGCGGGGTCCCGCCGGAAGTACCGGCGCGCGATCGCCTCGGCGAGCGGCAGGTGCTCGAGCACGAGGGCTTCGGCCTCCTGGCGTCCGAGCAGCTCCCCCGGGAGCCGTGTGTCCGTTCGATCCGTCGTCATGTGCTCCAGGTTCCGAGAAGCGAGGAGGGCACGATCATCGCTTGCGTTCTGCCGGCGGCTCGGGCACAATCGCGCACCCGTCCGCGTGGGCGCCCGAGTCACGCGCGCACGACGTCGAACGCGTCCACCGGGCGCTCGGGGATCGTCGTCGGGGCCTCCAGGTGCACGGCCCCGCTCGGCAGGACGCCCGCTCCGCCGAACCGCTCCATCACGCGCCACTGCGCGAGCACATCCTCCCCCGAATGCAGCGGCGGCAGCTCGTCCCAGAACGTGAAACCGCCGGCCGCCAGGAGCGCGTCGCGCCGGTACAGCACGCAGCCGCCCACCCAGGCGACCTTGTAGGCCAGCCAACCCCGCTCCGGGATCGGCACGTCCCTCGCGAGGTGCGCGAGGTTCGCGGCGTTGTGGAGCGGCCACCGGTCGAACGCAGGCGTGCCCCGCCGGATCAGCTCCGGGACGACCTCGCCGGTCCAGGGTTCGAACGTCCGCTGCTGCTCGGGCCGTTCGTCGGGCAGGTAGGACAGCCCCTGCACCGCCGCGCCGACGAAGCCGCAGCCGAGGGTGCTCAGGGCGTCGTGCAGGCGCTGCAGCTGGCCCGGCTCGAGCCAGACGTCGTCGTCGAGGAACAGGACCGCGGGGGCCGTGGCCCGGTCGAGCAGCGACTGGCGGTGCTCCGCGAGCCCGCGGCGCGGGAGGTGCCGGACCAGCCGGACCTCCCGCCCCTGCGCGCGGAGCACCCGCACCATGGCCTGCGTGCTCGGTTGGAGCACCCCCGAGCCGTCGTCGGACTGATCGCTCACGATCACCCGGAACGTCGGATCGTCCTGAGCGGCGAGTCCCGCCAGCGTCACCGCCAGCTCGCCACCACGCCCGGCCGTCGGCACGAGGACGTCGATCGCGACCTCGTCGTCGACCTCGCCGGCCGCCCACCGCTCGGATGGTCGCCGGCTCGTCATTCAGTCTCCCGAGACGGCGCTCGACACGGCGGTGGGGCCGTCGAACTCGTCCTGGTCGGCCTGTTCGAGCGCCTCGATCACGTCGTCCGGCGCGCCCTGATCATGGGCGGTGCGGACGAGCTCGTCGCGGCTCGCGGGGTAGTCGACCCCCGACAGGTACTTCTGCAGTTCGATGGGGGTGGGGTTCTCAGCCATGGTGTCTCCTCTTCGGTGTCGATGCGGTGTCCACGTGGGTGGAGTCCACGTGGGTGGTCGGTGGTTCCTGCCGCGGTCAGCCGACGGCGTCGTCCCCATCGGGTTCGGCGGCGTCGGGCACCTGGTCCTCGGAACCCTCCGCCTGCGAGGGCTTGTCGACGCCGGCGTCGTCGTCGATCAGGTCGTGGTTCTGCGGGTTGTCCTGCGGTCCGGTGGTCGTCATGGTCCGCTCCTTTCCGGTGTCGGTCGGCGACGGTCGCCGACCAGGGTGATGGGTGGTCTGAAACGTGGAGGCCCTCAGGCGACACCGGCCCGGTGGGCCGCCTGGACGGCCTCGCGGAGGTCGCCGCGCCAGGGCCGGCCGTGTCCGGGCAGAAGGGTCCTCGTGCCGAGGGCGGCGAGTGCGTCGAGCGATTCGAGGGCGAGCCGCGCGTTGGCGGTGGCCGCCCCCGCGACGACGCGTGGGCCGGTCTCGCCGGTGTACGGGTCGAGGTTCACGAGGGCGTCGCCGCCGATGACGGCACCGCGATCGGGGAAGTCGAGGGAGCAGTGGCCGAAGGTGTGACCCGGCGTGAAGACGACCGTGGGCGAGCCCGGCACGTCGACGGTCCCCGAACCCGGCAACGGCTCGGTCCTCGACGTCCCACGCACCCACAACGCCCCGGCCGCGGTCATCGACGCGAGCGCCGGGAGTGCCGCCGGGTAGCGCAACGGGTAGCTCGTCCGAGGTCGCTCGTGGAGGTACCGGTAGGGGTGCTCGGCGAGCTCCGCGTCCTCGTCGTGGACGAGCACCTGGCAGCCGGTCGCCGCGCGGAGGCGCGCGGCGACCCCGAGGTGGTCGAAGTGCGCGTGGGTGATCACGAGGGCGACGAGGTCCTCGGGTTCCCGCCCGATCGCTGCGATCGCCTGGAGCAGGTACCCGTGGGTCGCGGGCAGCCCGGCGTCCACGAGGGTGAGGCCGGTCCCGTCCTCCACGAGGTAGCTGTTCGTGTACGCGTGCTCGAGTCGGTGGATACCGGGCGCGACCGAGCGATGGAGGGTCGCACGGGGTCTGCGGACTCGGGGCATGGTGGTCCTTCCGGTCGGCTGGGCGGTGCGGAGGTGGTGCGGCAGCGGTCGATCCGGGCGCTCGAACCGACCGCCGTCGCACGGAGGCTCACTCCTTGTGGAGCTTGTCCTGCACTCGTCCTGCGAGCTTCTCCACGGGGTTCGGCAGCTCCGTGGTGCCGTACAGCCGCGAGTCCGGGTGCGTCGGCGGCGGCATCGGGACGCCCGCCGGCGGTTCCGGCACGTAGCTGAACTCGCCCTTGCCGTCCGGTGTCGGCCCGCTCGCCCAGCTACCGTCCGCGGCCGCCTGTCCGTCCGAGAAGTTGATGTACTGGTACGACACCTCGCGTTCCTCCTTCTCGATCGGGAAGTTGCTCGGCACCGGCAGGTCCTCGAGTCCCTCCTCGCGCAGTTCGGCCGCGGCGGCCATCCACTGGTTCTGGTGCATGGTGTCGCGGGCGAGCAGGAACGAGAGCAGATCGCGCACGCCCGAGTCGTCGGTCATGTGGTAGAGCCGTGCGACCTGCACCCGGCCCTGCATCTCGGCGTTGGCGTTCGCCGTGAAGTCGGCGAGCAGGTTGCCGCTGCCGGTGATGAAACTCCCCTGCCACGGGTTGCCGTTGCTGTCGACCGGTCGCGCTCCGGCGCCGGCGACGATCGCGTGCTGGACGTCGGTCCCGCCGATGATCGCGGCGACCGTCGGGTCGTCCTGGATGGCGTCCTCGGTGATGCCGAGGGGCGACTTCTCGAGGAGTTGGGCGATCATGACCGCCAGCATCTCGACGTGCCCCATCTCCTCCGCGCCGATCCCGAACACGAGGTCGCGGTATTTGCCGGGGAGGTGCATGTTCCACCCCTGGAACTGGTACTGCAACGCCACGGTGATCTCGCCGTACTGGCCGCCGAGCACCTCCTGCAGCTTCCTCGCGTAGACGGCGTCGGGCTTGTCGGGTGTGGCCGTGTGCTGTAGTTCCTGTCGATGGAAGAACATCGTTCACCTCCTGCACCGCCGTGCGGATTCGGGCCGGCGTCCCTCGTCGACTCGGCTCGGCGGAACGGCCAGTCAACGCTTCCTGCGCGACCCGTCTGCGGCACTGGACTTCCTGGTCCGGCGTGTGGACAATACGCGCGCGCGTCGCCGGGCCGGTCAGCACCGCGGTCGTCGTCCGCGGGCGCGAAGTGTGCGCCACCCGCCGCGGAATCGCAATGCCCGATCCGCATCCCGTGGGGCTGTCTAGCCTCGGATCACCTGCCGCCCGTCGGGGGTGGCCGATCAGGACGGAGCACGACCATGACGACCGCACGAGACATCATGACGCCCGGCGCCGAGTGCGTCGGCATGCTCAGCCAGGCCGACGTCGCCCGCAGCCTGAGCGCCACGGAGACCGGCGAGACCGTCGCCGGGATCTCGGAGTGACGGGCGCCGCATGCGAGCGATGAGCTACCGCGGGCCGTACAAGGTCCGCGCCGAGGAGAAGGCCGACCCGCGGCTGGAGCACCCGAACGACGCGATCATCCGAGTGACCAGGGCAGCCATCTGCGGGTCCGATCTGCACCTGTACCACGGCATGATGCCGGACACCCGCGTCGGCTCCACCTTCGGCCACGAGTTCGTCGGGGTGGTCGAGTCCGTCGGTTCCAGCGTCGAGCACCTCGCCGTGGGCGACCGGGTGATGGTGCCGTTCCACATCTCGTGCGGCACCTGCTACTTCTGCGCCCGCGGCCTGTTCTCCAACTGCCACAACGTCAACCCGAACGCGACGGCCGTCGGCGGGATATTCGGCTACTCGCACACGTGCGGCGGTTTCGACGGTGGCCAGGCCGAGCTCGTCCGCGTCCCGTTCGCGGACGTCGGCCCGCAGCGCATCCCCGACGACATCGACGAGGACGACGCGCTGCTCATGACCGACGCCCTCGCGACCGGGTACTTCGGAGCGCAGCTCGCGGACATCACCGAGGGGCAGACCGTGGTCGTGTTCGGTGCGGGACCGGTCGGCTTGTTCGCCGCGCGGTCCGCCTGGCTCATGGGCGCCGGTCGCGTCATCGTCGTCGACCACCTCGAGTACCGGCTCGCGAAGGCCCGCGAGTTCGCCTACGCCGAGACGATCAACTTCGGTGAGGTGGACGACATCGTCCTCCGACTCAAACTCGAGACCGACGGACTCGGTGCCGACACGGTGATCGACGCGGTCGGCGCGGAGGCGGACGGCAACCTGCTGCAGCACATCACCTCGGCGAAGCTCAAGCTCCAGGGCGGCTCACCCGTCGCGCTCAACTGGGCGATCGACGCCGTCCGCAAGGGCGGGGTCGTCTCGGTCATGGGCGCCTACGGGCCGATGTTCAGCGCCGTGAAGTTCGGTGACGCGATGAACAAGGGCCTCACCCTCCGCATGAACCAGTGTCCGGCCAAACGGCAGTGGCCCCGGCTGTTCAAACACATCCGGGCCGGGCACCTGAAGCCGAGCGACATCATCACCCATCGCATCCCGCTCGAGCACATCGCGGAGGGGTACCACCTGTTCTCCGCGAAGCTCGACGACTGCATCAAGCCCGTCATCGTGCCGAGCGCGGCCTGACGCGGACGGAAGGAACCCACATGCCGTACACCGCCGACGGAGGACGACCGACGCCGAGCAGCGAGGAACTCCGCGCGAGGATCCCGGGCTGGGGCGCGGACCTCGACCCGGCCGACCGCCCGTCCGTCCCCCGCGAATGGCCGCCGACACCGGCACCCGGATCGCACTGGGTGAAGCCCGAGCGACAGGAACAGCACGGGTCGCGCGAGCGCTCGATCGAGCATCTCGAGCTCCCACCGGTCTTCGGCACCAGTGTGCCGCTCCGCGGGGTGTCAGGAGCGATCAAGCGGCTCGCCTACCGTCGCTACAGCGAGGGTCGCGCGGCCCACTGGCTGCTCCTGCTGCTCGGCGACCGTGTGGACGCCGTCGGGAGCCATGCGCGGTCGTTCCTGACGACCCGGCCCGACAACCCGATCACCGAGACCGGGATCCTCGCCGAGACGATGTACTCCGGCTGGAGTTCACGGTTCCGGCGTCGTCGCGTCGACGTGAAGCACCAGTGGCTCGACCCGATCATCGTCGGCGGCCCGTGGCTGGTCGCGCTCGTCGTCGGGTTCCTCGGCGGGCGCCGCGTCCTCCGGATGCTGCGCCACTGAACCGTGGCCTGAGCGCCGGCCTCACCGAGGCCGGCGCTTCAGCGTGCCTTCCTCCTGAAGACGTGGTGGACCACGCCGCTCGGCGAGGCCGTCGTCTCCACCGTGAAGCGGTCCTCCAGGCCCTCGAGCCCGTCCCACAGGCGCACGCCCCGGCCCAGCAGGATCGGGACGACGACCACGTGGAGGTGGTCGACGAGGTCGGCTTCGAGGAACTCGCGGACGGTCGTCGCACCACCGCCGAGCCGGACGTCCAGCCCGCCCGCCAGTGAGGTGGCGAGTGCCAGCGCGTCCACCGGCGACAGCTCCCGGAAGAGGAAGGTCGTCTCCCCGACGACGAGGTCAGGCCGCTCGTGGTGCGTCAGGACCACGACCGGGCTGTGGAAGGGCGGTTCCTCGCCCCACCAGCCGCGCCACGTCTCGTCCTCCCATGGTCCGAGTTGCGGCCCGAACTTACGACGTCCCATGATCTCGACGCCGATGCCGTCGCCCGTCGCCGCGGCAAACGCGTCGTCCACGCCTCGCGTCCCCGCGCCGACCGCTTCGTCCTCGTGACCGCTCATCGCGACGAAGGTGCGGGTCGGGAAGAACCACTGCATGAGTCGGTGCTGCGCGTGACCGAACGGCGTCTCGAAGGACTGCCCCTCGCCCGTCGCGAAGCCGTCGAGTGAGACGGCGAGATTGTGGACCCTGAGCTGCGTCATGCCCTCACGCTAGTGACGGGCACGTCCATCGGCAACGGTCGCGATCACGCCGCCGGCGACCGCGGATCCGGGTCCGCCGGCTCCTCGGACCGCATGCGTTCCCGCACCCCGCCGTCGACGGTGATGCCGGCGGGCCCCGGGGCGTGGATGGTGCCGGCGGTCGGCCGGGACGCGGAGGCCCGGGAGAGCTCGCCGTCGATGATCTTCGCCGACACGCGTTCCGTCACATCCGGCATGAGCTGGTGCGAGATCGTCGCGGCACGCGCCTTCATCCCCGCGGCCTGCTGCTCCTTCGGATGCGTGCAGGCGGCCACGAGCGCGTCGACCACGACGGACGGGTCGTCGAGCGCCGCCATCCGCGGGGCCTTCCCCGTGTAGTTGGCGGCGTGCGTCCACCAGGGTGTGTCGACCGCCCAGGGCAGGACCGTACCGACCCTGATGCGCTCCGCCTCACCGGCCAGCCGCAACTCCTCGTTGAGGGACCGCGAGAGGCTGAGGACGGCCGCCTTCGTCGCCGCGTACACGGCCTGGTAGGCCAACGGGACCTCGCTGTCGACCGATCCGACGTTCACGAGGGTGCCGTGTCCCTGCTCGCGGAACACCCGGAGCGCCGCGTGCGCACCGAGGATGAGACCCGAGAGGTTCACGTCGACGGTGCGGAGGTGGTCCTCCACGGGGATGTCCCAGAAGTACCCGAGGGCTCCGATCCCCACGTTGTTGATCCACACGTCGATCCGCTCGAAGCGGTCGAGTGCGGCATCGCGGAGCAGGAGGACGTCGTCGGGTCTGCTCACGTCCATCGGGACGGCGAGCGCCGTTCCCCCGGCCGCGGCGATCTCGCCGACGAGCCCGTCGAGCACCTCGCCGCGTCTGGCGGCGACGACGACCCGCGCGCCGAGCTCGGCCAGCCGGAGCGCGGTGCCCCGGCCGATGCCGCTCGACGCGCCGGTGATGACGATGACCTGCTCGGCCACCGGATGACGCTCGGTCATGGTCGAGTCCTCCCTCACTCGCTCCTGGTCCACCTCGCTATCGGCGATCGGCAGGCGCCAGGAATCCGTTGCGCTGCGTCTGTTCCTCGGCCACGCGCACGCCGTACCGGTAGGCCAGCTCTCCTCCGAGGAAGCCGGACACCCCGACGAGCAGGAACGCGACCCAGGCGAGGATGATGCCGAGGACGCTCAGGTCGCCCTCCGGCCCGGCGACCCGGACGATCCAACTCAGGGCGAAGAGGACGACGGCCGCGAGGTTGAACCCCAGGTGGGTGAGCGCGGTCCGTCGGGCCTTCGTCGCCGGGGCGATGACCCGGAGGTCGAGCAGGCCGAGGACGGCGGCCACGACCGCGCCGACGACGCCGATGGCGATGAGCCACTGGGCGCCGACGACGAACAGCTCGCGGTCGTCGGTGAACAGTGACGCGATGTCGAAGATGACGCTCGCCGTCCACGCACCGATCGGGATCATCACCACGGTGGCGTGGAACGGATGTCCGTAGGGCCCCGCGAGGACGGTGGCCGGGTGCTTCGACCGGACGAGGTCGTCCCTGCCGTTCGGACCGGGGCCGGTGCTCATCGGCGGGCCGTGGTCGCCGGCTGCTCCCGCTTGGCCGGGACGAACGCGACGATGAGCGAGCCGAGGCCGACGACGAGGTGGAACCCGATGTCGAAGCCGGTGAAACCGGTGGGCAGCAGACCGAACATGGTCGGGTCGGCGAAGGCGAGCAGGCCCATCACGACGTACAGGGCACCGCCGACGGCGACCACCGCGCGCACGGCGCTGAGCGGCACGCGACCGAACCCGACGACCAACAGGGCGACGGCGAGCACGACGCGGACGATGTCGAGCGTCAGGTCGACGTTCATGAGGCCGAAGAGGTGTTCCCCCTCGACGAAGAAGCCGGCGACGGCCAGGACGGCGACGATGATCCCGAGTATGCGGGCGATGTTCCGAAGCATGGATCCTCCTCGTTGACATGGGAGCCGATCGGCTCGGCATCCACGCTAGGTCGGCGCCGTCGGTCGCTCGGATCACTTGACTTCCCCGTGGAGCGCGGGTTAGAACGCGCGTCACGGGCCCCGGAACAGCGCCCGGTTTTTACCAGGTGACGTCATGGATCGCAAGCGCCGCGCGTGCTGAAAACCGCCGACATAGCGTGCCGGTGTGCAACCAGAACAGTCCGCGAAGCCGCCGTGCCGAGGTGAGTGGTTCTGCTATCGGCTCCCCGACGGCACCGCCCACTTCTTCACCGACGTCCCTCCGCACACGGAGTGGATCGTCCATGTCGGCGCGGCCGTCGGCATGCTGAGCTTCCGCCGACTGACACCGATCGGCTGGGGCTGGAGCTACACCATCGAGGACGACCGGCGCGTGATCCTCCCAGGTCGCTCGCACGACTGGGAGGCGACCGCTCAGGCGCTGCTCGCCGGACTGCACGCACGGACGAGGGGCTGAGGGGACGGCATGAGCGTCACGGAGAAGAGGACACCGGTCGGAGTGCCCACCGAGGGGAGCCCGCGTGCCGCGATGCGACGCAGCCGACTGCTCGAGGCGGTGACCTCCACCGACCACAAGACCATCGGCTACCTCTACATCGCCACCGCGTTCCTCTACTTCTGCTTCGGTGGCGTCCTCGCACTCCTCATCCGGGCGGAACTCTTCGCGCCAGGGATGCAGGTCATCCAGACGAAGGAGCAGTACAACCAGCTCTTCACGATGCACGGCACGATCATGATGCTGATGTTCGCGACGCCGCTGTTCGCCGGCTTCGCGAACGCACTGATGCCCCTGCAGATCGGCGCACCGGACGTCGCCTTCCCACGCCTCAACGCGTTCTCGTTCTGGCTCTTCTTCGTCGGATCGGCGATCGCGGTCAGCGGGTACCTGACACCGGGCGGCGCGGCGGCGTTCGGCTGGACCGCCTACACCCCGCTGTCCACGGAGACGTTCAGCCCGGAGATCGGCGGCACCCTGTGGACGATGGGCCTGTTCCTCACGGGGTTCTCGACGATCCTCGGTGCCGTCAACTTCATCACCACGATCATCACCATGCGCGCACCGGGGATGACCATGTTCCGCATGCCGATCTTCACCTGGAACACGCTCGTCACGTCCATCCTCGTACTCATGGCGTTCCCCGTGCTGGCCGCGGCGCTCGCGGGTCTCGCCGCCGACCGCATCTTCGGCAGCCACATCTTCGACGCGGGGTTCGGCGGCGCCATCCTCTGGCAGCACCTGTTCTGGTTCTTCGGACACCCGGAGGTGTACGTCATCGCCCTGCCGTTCTTCGGCATCGTGAGCGAGGTCTTCCCGGCGTTCAGCCGGAAGCCGCTGTTCGGGTACAAGACGATCATCTACGCGACCATCGCCATCGCCGCGCTCTCCGTGACCGTCTGGGCGCACCACATGTACGCGACCGGGTCCGTCCTGCTCCCGTTCTTCGCCCTCATGACGATGCTCATCGCGGTGCCGACCGGGGTGAAGATCTTCAACTGGGTGGGCACGATGTGGCGCGGATCGGTCACCTTCGAGACGCCCATGCTGTGGGCGATCGGGTTCCTCGTCACCTTCGTGTTCGGTGGACTCACCGGCGTCATCCTGGCGTCACCACCACTCGACTTCCACACCCACGACACGTACTTCGTCGTCGCGCACTTCCATTACGTGGTGTTCGGCACGGTCGTGTTCGCGATGTTCGCCGGTTTTTACTTCTGGTGGCCGAAGTGGACGGGTCGGATGCTCGACGAACGACTCGGGTACTGGCACTTCTGGTTGCTCTTCATCGGTTTCCACACGACGTTCCTCATCCACCACTGGCTGGGCGTCGTCGGGATGCCCCGCCGGTACGCGACCTACAGTCCGCAGGACGGGTTCACGTGGATGCACCAGCTGTCGACCGTCGGCTCGGCGCTGCTGGCGCTCTCGATGCTGCCGTTCTTCTGGAACGTCGTGAAGACGGCCCGGCACGGCGCGGTGGTCACCGAGGACGACCCCTGGGGTACCGCCAGGTCCCTGGAGTGGGCGACGTCCTGTCCGCCGCCGCGCCACAACTTCACGTCGATCCCGCGCATCCGTTCCGAGGCGCCGGCCTGGGATCTGCACCACCCGGAGGCACCGCCGCCCGAGGGCCGTGGTCCGGGGATCGACGCACCCGATGCGGGCACCTCGAAGGGCTCGCGGCCGGAGGGCCTCCCGAAGTGAGGAGACGGCTCAGTGGAACGGACAGCGCGAGGCGCCACCGCTCTTCCGCACGCGCCCGCCGGACGACGGCATGGTCGGCAGCCGGCGCCGGTTCACCTCGAGGCCCTCGCCGAGGATCGTGACCCTCGGGTCGCTCAGCACCGCGACCGCGGCGCTCAGCCCGGCGATCGCGAGCTTCTCCCCCGGGCACCGGTGACCGGTGGCCACCTGCGCGCCACCGTGCGGGATGAACGTCGTGACGGCTTCGTAGTCCTCGATTCCCACGAACCGGCCGGGGGCGAAGACACCCGCTCCGGGGCCCCACGAGCGCGTGTCGGTGTCGGTGCCGAGGATGTCGAGCAGCACCCGACCGCCCGCCTGCACCCGTTCGCCGTCGAACTCGATGTCGGCACGCGCCCAGCCGGGGAGCATCGGGACGAAGGGCGACGTCCGCCGGATCTCCTGGGCGAACGCCGTGGCGAACATCCCGCCGACGAGGGCGCCACGATCGGCGGTCTCGGCCGCGATCCGCTCCCGGGAATCCGGGTGCTCATGGAGCGCCTTCGCCGCGAAGGCGACGAAGCGTGCGACCGCGATCATCGGTCGCAGGACGTTCTGCAGTTCGACACCGGCGAGCCGCGGTTCGAGCAGCCGTCCCGCAGGATCGCGGTGCCACGCCCATTCATGCAGCGCCGTCCCCGCTGCGGGTCGCAGCGAGCCGTCGCGCACCGCCGAGATGAGGCGCTGCGCGTGCCGGTCCGACCAGACGCGGTTGCCGACCGCCAGGAGGTAGGCCGGCGAGTAGGGCGCGCCGAAGCCGTCCACGATCTGCGCGAGACGGGACGCCCACCGCGTCTTCGCGACTGCCGTCCCGGGGAGTCCGGCCCAGCCCATCACCGCGCGGCCGAGGGCGCCGACGGCCGCGTCGTACGCCGAGCGGTCGCCCCCGGCGATCCAGGCGTCGAGCTCGCGGCCCCACTCCTCCTCCAGGTACGGGCGCAGCCGCTCGACCTGCTGGTCCTCGTAGGCGACGTCCACGAAGGTCGCCTTGCGGTGCCGGTGCTCGTCGCCGTCGAGGCTGTGCACCGAGCCGTGCCCGAAGAGTGTCTCCTGCACGATGGCCGGCATCGCCCCGTGCCTCGCGATGCGTTCCTCGTCGTAGAAGAGGGACACGGCGTCCTCCCCGCGGACGAGCAGCGCCTCGTCGCCGAGGAGCCGCAACGGGACCGCCCTCGCCCCGCCCGGCCGGCGCCGCCAGAGATGGGCGCCGAACCCGTAGCCACGGGTGAGGAGGGTCAGGGATTCGTCTTTCAGGAGTGCACCGAGCTTGGACATGCCTCCATGCTGGCAAGCCCCACGGACCTTCCCCAGGGCTTCGCGCGCGGGCCGCCGACGTGCTAGAGGCGCCCGGTCTCCGTGCGTAACACGTCGATCGCAGATCCGCAAGAGAACGGCGACCTCAGCGTGGACGTACGACACTCGAAGAGGGGGAACGGCACGACCGGACGAACTGTCGACCGATCCGACCCGCACGACATTGGGGGCGCTTCGCCGCGTCCAGAGAGAGGAGCAACGATGTTCACTGAGCTCGATCACTTCCTGCGCAGCATGGAATACCCGTGCCGTCCGGGCGACCTCGTGCGCGAGGCCCGCCGCGACCTGCTGCCGACAAACCTCGTGGAGGCGCTGGGCTCGCTCCCCGAGCGCAGCTACACGAGCCGGTGGGACGTCCTGCACCGCACCTCGATCACCGAGGTGCTGCCGATCAGCGCCTGATCGGCGAACGCACCCCGACCACGCAGCAGAGCGGCACCGGACATCCTCCGGTGCCGCTCTGCTGCGCGCGGGTCCAGCTCGCCGCCGCTACTGGCTGTCGGCCGACCGCCAGTCCTGGGCGGTGATGTGCGAACCCGCCTGCGGACCCATGAGCAGCATGCCGCCGTCGACGGGGATGGACGCGCCCGTCAGGTAGCTCGCACCCGGGGAGGCGAGGAACGCGATGACGGACGCGATCTCCCGCGCGTCGCCCGGTCGGCCGACGGGGATCCCGGGGCGCTCCGTCTCGTGCGGGTCCTCGTCGGTCTGCCCCGTCATCGGGGTCGCGATCTCGCCCGGTGCCACGGAGTTGACCGTGATGCCGAAGGGGGCGAGTTCGATCGCAGCGGTCTTCACCAGTCCGCCGAGCCCGTGCTTCGCGGCGTCGTAGGCCGTGGACCCGACCCGCGGCTGGTGCTCGTGCACGCTCGTGACCGCGATGATCCGCCCGCCGGCACCGCCCTGGGCGAGATGACGGGCCGCACGCTGGATGCAGACGAACGCGCCGTCGAGGTCGGCGGCGACCACCTGTCGCCATTCCTCGAGTCCGATCTCGAGGAATGGCGTGGAGGCACCAGTCCCGGCGTTGTTCACGAAGACGTCGAGGCCTCCGAGCTCCTCGCACAGCCGGTCGACGACACCGCCGCACGCGACGAGGTCGGTGGTGTCGAGCTGCGCGACGGCGGCGCGACGCCCGAGGGCCCGCACCTCCTCGGCCGTGGCCTGGGCGCCGGCCTCGTCGGTGTGCCAGGTGATGCCGACGTCCATCCCCGCTTCGGCGAGCGCGACGGCGGTGGCCCTGCCGATGCCGGAATCGGAGGCGGTGACGATGGCCCGGCTGGGCGAGAAAACAGTGTCGAGCCGGTTGGGCGGGGTCGGAGTGTCAGTCATGCCGACACGGTAGATCGGCACGCGTCCCCGCGTGGAAGGCTTGCGATCCGGCTCCCGGTGTTGCACCATTCGCGCGCAAGTCAAGAGCTCTGAGTCGGTTCGCCGGTCGCATTACGCTCACGAGCACTGCCGGGACGGTACCCGGTGGGGAGAAAGGAACATGATGCGACGACTGTTGCTGCCGGCCCTGGGCACCGCCGCCCTCCTACTGCTGAGCGGATGCACGTCCGGCCCCGATGCCGACGCCGACGGCGCGTTCACCGACGACGCGACCGGTGAGCTCAAGGCCTGGGGCTTCGACAACGCCGACGAGGTGGGCACCTCCCGCCTCGACTACGCCGAGGGCCAGCTCTCCGACGTGGAGATCACGATCGACCAGACCGCGTTCGACGCGCAGAAGTTCACCACGCGCGCGGCCAGCGGCGTCATCCCCGACGTCGTCCAGATGGACCGCAACTTCGTCGCGACCTACGCCGCCCAAGGACTCATCACCCCGCTCGACCAGTGCTTCGCCGTCCACGACGTCGATCCCGCTGAGCGCTACTACCCGTCGGTGGTCGACGACATCACCTACGACGACCACGTGTGGGCGGTGCCGCAGTTCTACCAGCCGCCGGCGATCATGCTGAACACCCGGGTCATGGCCGCAGCCGGCGTGACCGCCGACCAGATCGACACCTCCAAGCCCGACGCCCTGCTCGCCGCCGTCACGAAGCTGTACCAGGCGAACGGCAACACCCCGGCCCTCCTCGGGCTCGACCCCGTGGCTCCGAGCCAGGCGGGGCTCTGGTTGCTCGGCATGGGTGGACAGGTCATCGGCGACGACGGCGAGCCGACGCTCGACGACGAGTCCAACCGCGTGGCGGTCGACTTCCTCAAGCAGCTCCTCGACGCCCAGGGCGGGTACGCGAAGGTGAAGAGCTTCACCGACTCCTTTGACACCTTCGGCGACGGCAACCAGTTCGTCACCGACCAGGTCGCGGCGCAGGTCGACGCCCAGTGGTACGTGAACGTCCTCACCCCGTACGTCGACCAGGTGCAGATCTCCGCGGTCCCGTTCCGAGGACCGGACGGGCAGCCGTTCACCGTGGCGAGCGGCACCTCCTTCGTCATCCCGAGCGCCGCGAAGAACCGTGACGCGGCCTGCGCCTGGGCGCTCGCGCTGACCTCGCAGGACGCGTGGCTCGCCGCCGGCGACGCGCGCGCTGCGACCATCGACGAGACGCCGGGAGCGATCAACACGGGCCTCTTCACCGGGTCGCCCGAGGCCGACCAGGCCATCCGCGACGCCCACGTGGTGCCCAGCGGGAACACGGGGTTCGACGAGGCCATCGCGACGTTCTACGACGTCGTCCCGAACGGCACCTCGCTCGGCGCCTCCCCCGCCGGTCAGCAGATCCAGACGGAACTGCAGAACGCCCTGGCGTCCGTCTTCCTCGGCGACAAGACGACCGAACAGGCGCTCGCGGACGCACAGGCGGCGGCGATGCGCGCCTACGAGGCGGCGAAGGACTGAGACCGCTCCGGTCGGCGGCCCGCCACCCGGGGCTGGGGCTCAGCCCTTCAAGCCCTGGGTGGCGACGCCGTCGATGAAGGACCGCTGACCGATGGAGAACAGCAGGAGCATCGGCAGGGTCACGATGAGGGCGGCCACCATGACGAACTGGTAGTCGCCGTGACCCCCGCCCGTCGGGCTGAAGGTGCTCATCGCGTAGGAGATCCCGAGCGGCACGGTGAACCCTTCGACGCTGCCGGCGTTCAAGTAGATGAGTCCCTGCTGGAGGTTGTTCCAACTCGCCTGGAACTCGAACAGGAACACGATGACGAACGACGGGATCGACAGCGGCATCGCGATCCGCCAGAACAGACCCCAGGCGCTCGCGCCGTCGAGCCGTGCCGCCTCGAACAGGTCGCGCGGGAGGCTCAGGAAGAACTGCCGCTGTAAGAAGATGTAGAACGCGGAGCCGAAGAGGTTCGCGCCGAACAACGGGATCCAGGTGCCGAGCACGCCGAGGTTCTTCCAGATGAGGTACTGGGGAACCATCGTCACGGCTCCCGGGAGCATCATCGTCGCGAGGACGATGCCGAACAGCAGCCCCCGGCCCGGGAACCGGAACTGCGCGAACCCGAACGCGACGAGCGAACTGGAGACGGCGACGAGTCCGGCCGCGAGGATCGCGATGAGGACGCTGTTGACCATCCACGACAGCAACGGCAGCTGTTCCCAGACCTCGGCGTAGTTCTCCCACCGGATCGTCCGCGGGATGAGCAGGTTGTCGAACACCTGCTCACGCGGTTTCAGGCTGGCCGAGAGCAACCAGACGAACGGGTAGAGGAACAGCAGCCCGAACCCGATGAGCACCACCCACAGCGTGCCGCGACCGACCCTGGCCCCCACGCTCTTCCCGCTGACTCCGACGCCCATCAGCGCTCCCCTCCGTAGAACACGAACCGTCTGCTGAAGCGCACCTGCACGAGCGTGATCAGCATGATGATGACGAAGAGCAGCCACGCCATGGCGGAGGCGAACCCGAAGTCGAACTGGCGGAACGCCTGCTGGAAGAGGTAGACGCCGTAGAAGAGCGAGGACTCCGGCGACGCGTTCGTCTGATCTCGCCAGAACAAGAGGTACGCCTGGTCGAACACCTGGAGCGCCGCGATGGTCAACACGATGACGTTGAAGAAGATGGCTCCGGAGATCATCGGCACGGTGATGGCGAAGAACCGCCGGATCGGGCCGGCGCCGTCGAGGGCGGCGACCTCGTACAGCTCCACGGGCACGTTCTTGAGCGCGGCGAGGAAGATCACCATCGTGCCGCTCACGCCCCACAGGGTCATGAGCACGATGGACGGCTTGACCCAGGCCGGGTCGATGAGCCACTGCGGCCCCTCGATCCCGATCGCGGCGAGGCCGCGGTTGATCGCGCCGGTGTTGCCGTTGAGCAGGAGGAGGAACACGGACGCCGTGGCGACGGCCGGGGTCATCTTCGGCAGGTAGTACAGCGTCCGGAAGAAGCCGGCACCGCGCCCCAGGCGGGCGAGCAGCACCGCGAGGAGGAGCGCGAAGACGATCTCGAGCGGCACCGCCATCACCGCGTAGAAGAGGGTGTTGCCGAGGGACACGGCGACCTTCGGATCGTCGAAGAGCCTGGCGTAGTTCTCGACCCCGGCGGGACGCGAGGCGTTCGTCGCCACGTTGTAGTCGCTGAACGAGATCACCAGGCTGAAGATCATGGCGCCGGCGGTGAAGACGAGGAAGCCGATGATCCATGGGGCTATGAAGAGGTACCCCGTGATCGCTTCGCGGCGGGCGGCCGACGAGCGGCGGCGCTTCACCGGTGGACGAGGCGTCTTCTCGTGGGCCGTGCCCGGGGCGGAGGGGCCGCTGTCCGCCGCCCCCGTGATCGAAGCGGGATCCGTGACGACCATCTCCCAGTCCTTTCTGCGAATGTGCTGCCGAACACGTTAGGACGCTTCTCGGACTCCCGCCCCGGGTGGAGATGCGCCCGCGGAAGGTGTAAGCGCTTCTCGGACTCCCGCCCCGGGTGGAGAAGCGCCCGCGGAAGGTGGAGAAGCGCTTCTCGGAAGGTGCCCAGGCACTTCGCGGTCTCCCGCCGAGCGCGGAAGCCGTCCTGCTCGACGACGGAATCGCAACCCCCAGGGTCATCGTGGCGCTCCGCCCGACACGCGCCTACCGTTGGAAGGAGCAGGACGATCATGTCCGGACGCAGAGCGGACAGGAGGACCCATGGGCAAGATGATCTACGACGCAGACGTGACGGTGACGTTCGACGACCGGGTGCTCGCGCATCTGCAGCACGTGATCGGTTCGAAGCTCCGCCGGGGCGAAGGCTTCTACTTCGGCTGGAAGGACGACCCGCGCGCGGGCGACGGCCGGACCACGATCTGGCTGCACCCGGCGATGTCGCTGCGCTTCAAGTACGCCGGGAGCGTCCCGGTCGATCTGAACCGCTCCTGGCTCGAAGCCCTCGCGGTGAGTGCGGACTCGACGCACGGACTCGTGCTCGTCCCGGAGCCCGGGCCCCGCGTCTGAATCGCTGACACGGAGAGAGGGCCGACGGATCACCGTCGGCCCTCTCACTGTCTCTCCGGACTCGCTGTCTGTCCGGATGTCACATCGAGCGTTCGTCGAACTCCAGGTCGTCGATGTCGGTGAGCTCGGTCGCCCACTCCGGGCGTGCCGGTTGGAGCTCGGCGGTCCGCTGCTCCAGTTCGACGATGGTCGCCTCGTCGAACGGTTCGTCGGAGGCGTTCTCCACCGGCGTGGAGAACAACTGGCTCGCCGGTCCGATGAGGAGGTGCGCGAGGCCGATACTCCCGCCTTCGTTGATCGTCGGCACGGTCACGATGTCGGACTCGCCTGTCTGGGCGAGCGCGCGTGCGTACCGGAGGAGCGCTTTGCAGGTCTGGTCGGCCATCAGGAGATGGCCGCTCGCGTAGTACAGCTTTCTCATGCCTCCATTGTCGAAAACGGGACGGACCGGGCGGCAGAGGTTGAATCGCGGGCCGGAAAGGTATACCGGGAGGTGTCGGTGTTCCGTGCGCTATCGTCTGGGCATGACCGACAGCGACGACACGCAGCACACGCACGACGAGAACCGCCACGACCAGCTGACCACGGCGCCGCACGCGACCGAGGCCGACGCGGCTCCCCGGATCGACGTCACCGATCAGGGCGACGGCGTCACCCGGATCGACATCCGCGACGACGCAGCCGTGCGTCCGGGCGCGGACCCGGAGGACACGGACGAGGCCTGACCCGGAAGCAGACTGTCCCGACCGCAGACACGGACGCGCCGCAGACCGGAGGGTCTGCGGCGCGTCGTGCTGTCCGGCGTCCGGACCGCGGTCAGCTCGCTTCGGGATCACCCGTCGGCGCCGTGTCCGGCTGCTCGAGCACGTCCGGCTCGTCCTCCGTGTCCTCACCGGCCGGCTCGTCCGGGATCTCGGTGGGCGGGGTACCGACCACCATGTCGGGGTCGGTTCCCCATGCGTCTGCTCCGGTGAAGTCACTCATGTCGCTCCTGCTTCCTGTCGTGGTGGTGGTCATGGTGGTGTCGGTGTGATCCCGGCCGTCAGGCGACGACGACGTGGAGCCCGCCGGTGATCTCGATCTCCTCGAGCATCTCGGCGGCCATCCGCTCGTCGATCGGTGGCTCGAACTCGGCATCGAAGGCGAAGACGATCGGCTGCTCGGGTGTGACGGTCACCGCTTCCGAGGACTGGAATCGTCCACGGTGGAGCTGGAGGCGGAAGGACCGCTCGTCGAGCATCCGGTGGAGGATCACGTGCTCCAATTGCGCCAGCGTCTGATCGTCGACCTGCGATCGGAGCGCACCGAGGCGAAGAAATCCCATGGTCAGCTCCTTCCTCAGGTCAGCCACGCTAGTCCGCCCGGCTGAGTCCGGAGGGCCATTGCGCCCGGGGCCTCGGCAGCGGACAATGCACGGTGGACGTGTGTCGTCTTCTCGTTTTGTGGATAACCCTGCGGCCGTCGCGCAGGTTTCGTATCCTGGACGTGCGCCTCTCCGACCTGGACCCCGTCGGAATGCGCACCGCCACCGGTTGAGCGTGTCGGCGAACCTGTCGGGGTCTGGAGGTCGAGGGCTCGCATGGGACAACTGGTGTACGGCATGGGCGGCGCACGGGTGCGACTCGACGATCGGACCCTCGCGCACGTCAAGACGATCGCGCTCATGAAGCTGCGGCGCAACGAGTCCTTCGCGCTCACCGTGCGACGCGACAACGACTCCGAGGGGCGCACCACGTTCTGGTTGCACCCTTCCATCGCCCTGCAGTTCTCCTTCGACTCCGATCAGGTCGGCGAGGTGGATCGCGCGCTGCTCGAGGAGCTGATGCACGAGGCCAACACCGGCGAGATCGTCGTGCACACGTCGAAGGGCGACGACACCCCGTCCGCAGACTGAGGCGCCCGCCGGTCCCGCACCGGAGTCGCTGCGTCAGCTGTTCCGAAGCATCGAGATGAGTTCGCTCTTCCGCTTGTCGGAGTAGCCGCTCAGCCCGATCTCCTTCGCCCGGCCGCGCAATTCGGCGACGGTCCAGTCGTCGTAGGAGCCGGACTCACCGCCCTTCTCCCCGATCTTCGAGCGCCCCTGCTTCGCGGCGGCGTTCGAGATCCGGGCGGCCTTGCCCTTCGACGCTCCGTCATCGCGGAGCTTCTCGTAGAGTTCAGGGTCCTTGATCGCTGGGTTCTGCCGCTCGGGCATCGGTCCTCCCTCGGTGGTCGATCCGGTCGGCGGTCGCCGACCTCGTTCCACTGTCCCGCCGCCGACGTTCTCGCGCACGGGCTGGTGGATTCCCCGGCGACGCGCTAGCGTCGGTGCCGGTCGGCTAGCGTGGCGGGGTGGAGTTCGCGGCGTTCAGGGACTATGCGGCCGAGTGCCGCCTGACTGTCTCGGTGACCCCGGCGACGCAGGGCAGCGACTACGAGTCCGGGATCGCGCAGATCGGCGATGAAGCCTGGCACCTCCGGACGGCACGGAACACCCCGACCAAACCGGGTGCGTTCGTCGCATTCTGGCGACGCACGACGACCGGTGAAACGGCTCCGTTCACCGAGGACGACCCCGCCGCAGGGCTGCTGGTGTTCGTGGAGCAATCCGGCCGGCGAGGCGTGTTCCGCTTCCCCGCAGCCCACCTCGCCGCGCTCGGCATCACGTCAGGACGACGCGCGGGCAAACGCGGGTTCCGGGTGTACCCGAGCTGGTGTTCAGGACTGAACGGGCAGGCCACGGCGACCCAGCGCGCTCAGGCCCCTGCGTTCCAGGAGTACTGAGCGCGCTGGTCGTCGCTCTGGGTCGCCGCTCTCGATTGCGGCGTCAGGCTGGAGGCGTCAGGCCAGGAACCAGTCCCTCGGGTGCTGGTCCGCGGTCGGCGGTGTGCGCTCGATCGTCGGGCGCGCCCACTCGGCCGCGTTCGCCAGCACTCGACGGATGTCGGGGTGGTGGTAGACCGGGTACTCCTGGTCGCCCGGCGAGAAGTAGAACACGCGCCCGCGACCGCGGTGGTAGGCGACACCTGACCGGAACACCTCGCCGCCGGCGAAGGTGGAGAGGAACACCTCCTCGTCGGGACGCGGGATGTCGAACTGCTCGCCGTACATCTCCTGGCGGTCGATGACGATCGGGTGCGGCACACCCTGCGCGATGGGATGGTCCGGGAGCACCGTCCAGACGAGCTCTCGCTCGCCGTCGTTCCGCCACTTGAGGGCGCAGCTCGTGCCCATCAGCCGCTGGAAGACCCGCGAGTAGTGCCCGGAGTGCAGCACGACGATGCCCATACCGGCGTGGACGTGGCGCACGACCCGCTCGACGACCTCGTCGGAGACCTGGTCGTGGGCGATGTGCCCCCACCAGAAGAGGACGTCGGTGTTCGCGAGGACCTCCTCGGTGAGACCGTGCTCGGGATCCTGGAGGGTCGCGGTCGAGACGGACACGGCGTCGCCGAGCGACTCCTCGAGGCCCGCCGCGATCACGGCGTGGATGCCGTCGGGGTAGTGGCCGAGCACCACGGCGTCACCGCGGGACTCGTGGACGAACTCGTTCCAGACGCGGATGCGGATCGGTGTCGTGGTGCTCATGCGGGGACCTCCAGTTCGTGCCCGGCGGCGGCCGAGGCGTAGGCGGCGTCGATGACGCGGCTGCGGTGCAGGGCGTACTCGCCGTGGTGACCGGCGAACCGGAGCTCACCGCCGGCGGTCTCGCCCGCGCGGATGGTGTCGAGGAACTCCGCGATGACCGACTGGTGGTGGCCGGCCGGGACCTGGACTGCGGGTCGTTCGATCGTCGGCGCACCGGCGACGTCGCGGTAGATCGTGACGGTCCCCTCGGTGTTGTAGTTGTCGACGTGGAGGCGGACGCCGCCCTCCGAGCCGAGGAGCTCGACCGAGATGTCCTCGTGGGCCTTCGAGTAGGACGCCCAGGACGCCTCGAGGTGCAGGCTGCCGCCGTCCTCGAAACGCAGGAGGGCGGACGCGAAGTCCTCGACGTCGAAGGCGTGCGTGGACCGGCTCGAGACCGGACCACCGCCGGAGGAGCCACCGCGACCGACGCGGCCGAGCTCGTTGTACGCGACGGCCGAGACGTGCGTCACGCGCGGCTCGCCGAGGAGCGACAGCGCGATGTCGAGCACGTGGGAGCCGAGGTCGATGAGCGGCCCGCCACCGGCAGCAGCCTTGTTCGTGAACCAGGAGTCGATGCCGGGCACGCCCTGTCGACGGAGCCAGGAGGCACGCGAGTGGTAGACGCGACCGATCGGCTCCTCGGCGAGGTAGCGCGCGAGGTAGGCGACGTCAGCACGACGGCGGTGGTTGTACGCGACCTCGAGGACGCGGTCGGCGGCGGTCGCGGCCTCGACCATCTCGGCGGCGAGGTCGGCGGTCGTGGCGAGCGGCTTCTCGCAGAAGACGTGCTTGCCGCTGCGGAGCGCGGCCACGGCGATCGGGTGGTGCAGGGCGTTCGGCACGCCGATCGAGACGATGTCGAGGTCGTCGCGGGCGACGAGGTCCTCCCAGTCGGCGTAGGTCTCGGGGACCCCACGGCTCTCGGCCAGCTCGGCGAGGCGCGCCGGTTCCTGGCCGGACAGGGCGACGACGGTGGCACCGGGGAGCGCGGTGAAGGCGTCCAGGTGCGTGGTCCCGGCGAAGCCGAGGCCGATGACGCCGACCCGGAGGTCCGGAGCGTCTGATGATGTCGGGGCGGTACTGGTGCTCATGCTCGGACGGTTCCTTTCGGGGTGCGGAGCCGAGCACTGTCGTGACCGGCGGTGGTCGACCTTCGCCACTAAATATAGCGGCCATATCTAGTAATGCAACCCTGCTACAGTCGCCCCATGGCGGAACCGGGGATCGAGACGGGCAGGGCGAGTGTCGAACTCGTCGCCGGCTACGCCTTCGACCATGGTGCATTCACGGCGAGTGACGTCATGGACGGGACCGGTTTGACCCGTGCCACCGTGCTGAACGCCTGCGATGCACTCGCCGACCGCGGCTGGATCCGTGAGCTCGACGACGCCCGGGCCGCCGGTGACTACCGGCGGGGACGACCCGCCAGGCGCTACGAACTCGCCGCGGACACCGCGTTCGTGGTCGGACTCGACGTGGGCCAGCATCGGGTCGCAGCGCTCGTCGCGACGCTCCGTGGTGAGGTCGTCGGCCGGGCCGAACGCCCCATCGTGGGCGGCGACGAAGACCCAGACCTCCGCCTCGCGACCGCACGGACCGTCGTCGAGGAGGCGACCGCGCAGGCCGGCGCGACCCCGGGACAGGTGCTCGTGACCGCTGTCGGCGTCCCGGCACCGGTGGACGCGCACGGCCGCTCCCCGCGCGGCGATCACGACTACTGGGCCCGGATGAACCCCGACTTCGCGAGCCGCCTCGGCCCCTGGGGCGACGTCGTGCTCGAGAACGATGCCAACCTCGCAGCCACGGCCGAGCGCGCCCTCGGGGAGGTGGCACGCGAGTCCATCGCCGTCCTCCTGGCCGAGGCGAGCTTCGGCGCGGGACTCATCGTCGACGGCGTGCTGCTGCACGGCGGGGCCGGCGGCGCAGGCGAACTCCGCGTGCTCGGCATGGTCGAGGGCGTCGGTTCGCCTGAGGGCCTCGACGGTGCGGCACGGTCGTGGCTGGAGGAGGATCAGCGATCCGGTGCGGTGCCGGCAGCCTCCCCGCTCGCCCGGATGCCGATCGGTACCCTCGACGTCGGCCGCATCATCGACGCCGCAGCCTCGGGCGACGCCTACGCCGGCAGACTCGTCGAACGTCTCGGGGAGCGCCTCGGGCGGGTGTGCGTCCTGCTCGGCAGCCTGCTCGACGTGGACGAGGTCGTCGTCGCCGGAGGCGTGGCCCGCGTCGCCTCCCCCGTCATCGTCGCTGCTCAGACCTGGCTCGACGAGGGGACCTACGCCCCGACGCCGATCGTGCGGGCCTCGCGACTCGGCGCGGACGTCGTCGCCCTCGGTGCGATCACCCGGGCCGTCGCGACGATCCGCTCCCAGCCGTGGCGCTTCGCCGCCGCTATCCCGCGCTGAGACCACACCCGGCGCAGGGCGGCCCGGACACGGCGCAGGGCCCCACCTTCCGCCAAGATCGGTGGGGCCCTGTGAGCGGTGTCACCGCAGTGCGAACGATCGTTCCGGCCGTACTCGTTCAGACCGTTCGCAGGGGACGGGCGACGCAGAGCGGCCCGTGTGCTTCAAGATTCGCAGCAGAAACGCGTTCATCCGGCACCGAATAGTCGTTAAAAAACGCCGTTCTTACCGATTGCTGAAGTTCTGCACGTCGGCGGCTACTGCACCGACCATCCGCCGTCGGACGGCAGGACGACGCCGTTGACGTTCACGCCGTCGTCGCTCAGCAGGAAAGTGATGGACGCCGCGAGCTGCTCCGCGGTCGCGATCGTCGGGATCGCCGCCTGGAACGGCCCGAGCCGCGCCGAACCCGCCTCGGAGACGTTCGGCGGGAAGGGGATCCCCGTGGCGACGCCGCCAGGAGCGACGGCGTTGACCCGGACACCGTGCGGTCCGTACATGAAGGCGGCGCTCTTGGTCATGCCGACGACCGCGTGCTTCGAGGTCGTGTAGGCGTTCCCCGAGGCGTTGCCGCGAAGCCCTGCCTCGGACGCGATGTTGACGACCGAACCGGATCCGGCCGCGACCATCGACGGCAGGACCGCGCGGGTCAGCTTGAAGGCGCCGGTGACGTTCACGCCCATCACCCGCTCCCAGGTCGCGTCGGAGGTCTCGTGAAGCGGGGAGAAGTCGTCGTTGATGCCGGCGACGTTGGCGAGCGCGTCGATCCGCTCCCCCGCCGCTGCGACGATCGCGTCGATGTCCTCCTGCTTCGTGATGTCGCCCGCGACCGTGACGAGGTCGGCGTCCGGGAGGCTCGAGGCGAGGTCGGCGAGCTTGTCCTCGAACAGGTCGACGGCGATGACCCGACCCCCTTCGCGGGCGACGCGCGACGCCGTGGCACGGCCGATACCGGATGCGGCGCCGGTGACGATCACGGTCTTGCCGGCGAACCGACCGACGGTGATGCGCTCCTGCCACCCCTGAGGCGCGTCGTCGACGGGTGCGACACCGTCGTTCGCGGCGAGGACGAGCTCGTCGATGAGCGACTGGGGCAGCTTGCCCTGGCTCAGGGCGACGAGCTGCTGGAGCGGGAGGCCCGAGATCGGGGCGAGCTGCGACTCCTCGGTGCCCAGCTGGGTGAGGAGACCGCGGATGAGCGGTCCACCGGTGGGGTCGGCGAGCCACGCGGCGATCGGGGTGTTGGCGGTGAGGGCGCTCATGGGGTTCCTTCGGTCTCGGGAGGACGATGAGCGGCGGATCGTATGGGCTTCGATCCATACCGGACATCATTGTCCGGTACACGTTACGCCGTCCATGGCGCGGCCGCCAGCCCTCACGGTCGGCTCCCAGCCGGGTCCACCGGACCGGTCGCGCGGCGTTACGCTACCGGGATGTCGTCCACGCCCCCGAAGCCGAACCGAGGCCCGAGCGCGGGACCCGAGAACCGCCGTGCGCTCATCGCCGCAGCGCGTCAGGTCTTCGCCGCGGACGGCTTCAGTGCTCCCCTCAGCGCGGTCGCGAAGCGGGCGGGCGTCGGACAAGGAAGCCTGTACCGGCACTTCCCCGACCGACTCTCCCTCGCGCTCGCAGTGCTCGACGAGAACGTCGGCGAGCTGGAGGAGCACACCGGGCGACCCGATGCGACCCTCGACACCCTGCTCGACGTCGTGATCGACCAGGCACTCGTCACCTCGCCCTTCGTCGAGGCGATCCTCGGCGAGGGCGACGACCCCCGTGTGATCGCACTCGGCACCCGCCTCGACCGCCTCGCCCACGCCCTGCATGCCAAGGAACTGGCTGCGCATCGCATCGCCGACCACGTCGAGCCCGACGACATCCTCATGGCGATCTCGATGGTGGGAGCGACCCTCACCCGCATCCCCGATTCCCATCGAGCCGACACCGCGGCGCGCGCGAAGGCGATGTTCCGACGCTCGTTCGGCCGATGAACCGGGGCGGGACGATCGCCGCGGCTGGGTCGGTGGCACAGGACGCGGGCGAACCGTGTGCCGACAGCCCATTGAGGCGCGCGTGGGACGACCGTAGGGTCGGAGGGACAGAGAAGGGGTCCGCCATGCAGGCCAGCGCGTTCGCGTCGATCGACGTCTACACCATCCGTCGGTCGCTCGGCGAACCGGATCCCGCCGCGACGGCCAAGATCATGGACGAGCTCGACGAGAACTGCCTCGCCTTCCTCGCCCACTCACCGTTCTGCACCATCGCGACGTCCGACGCCGACGGCCGGTGCGACAGCTCCCCGCGCGGGGACTACCCGGGGTTCGTCCGGGCGCTCGACACCCGCACACTCGTGATCCCGGAGCGCCTCGGCAACCGCCTGGCCGACTCCCTGCAGAACATCGTCCAGAACGGCCACATCGGCATGCTGTGCTTCGTCCCCGGCATGAGCGAGACCCTCCGGATCAACGGCACGGCCACCGTCACCGACGACCCGGCGCTGATGGCGATGCTCGAGCAGGACCACGTGACCCCGCAGCTCGCGATCGTCATACGCACCGAGGAGGTCTACCTGCACTGCGGGCGGGCACTCCTCCGCGGCGGGCTGTGGGACGCCGAGATGCAGGAGCTCGCGGCCGAGGTGCCGAGCGCGGGTCGGATCTGGGCGAGCATGTCGGGCCTCAGCACCGAGGTCGGCGACGCCATCGACGAGGCGGTCGCCGTCGGGAACCAGAGCCTGTACTGATGGCTGGAAGCAACGAGCCTGTACTGATGACTGGAAGCACGAGGGATTCCTGATGCGCAACCGCGCGGGCATGACCGGTCCTGATCTCCAGATCGGCGATGCTATCGATATGAGGGATTCCTGATGCGCAACCGCGCGGGCATGACCCCGCTCATCGTCCAGGAGATCGTGCGCGAGACGCCGACGATCGTCAGCGTCGTGCTCGCCGATCCGGAGGGTCGCCGGCTCCCGCCGTGGGACCCCGGAGCGCACATCGACCTGCAGCTCATCACCCGCCACGAACGGCAGTACTCGCTCTGCGGTGATCCGGCGGACGAGTTCCGGTACCGGATCGCCGTTCTGCGGGAGCAGCACTCGCGGGGTGCGTCGCACTACATCCACAACTTCCTCAAGGTCGGTCGGAAGGTGTTCATCCGGCCACCACGGAACCTGTTCCCGCTCTCGGACGCCAAGCGGCACCTGCTCCTCGCTGCAGGCATCGGGATCACGCCGCTGCTCTCGATGGCGCGGCGGTTGGCCGCGGGCGACGCCGACTGGACCCTCGTCTACGCGGTGCGCACGCGGGAGGACATCGCGTTCGCGCCGGAGCTCGAAGCCCTGGGCGACCACGTGCGGATCCACGTCAGCGCGGAGAGCGGCCGACTCGACCTGGCCGGCCTCCTCGCGGGACTCGAGCCGGGCACCGACGTGTCGGCCTGCGGGCCGCGCGGGTTCACCGACACCCTCACGAACCTGGCCGAGACACTGCCCGAGGACTGCCGGTTGCACCTCGAGCGGTTCGAGCCCAAGCCCCGCTCCTACCTGCCGAACACGGCGTTCACCGTCGAGTGCGCGAGGTCGGAGCGGACCGTCGAGGTTCCCGCCGGGCAGACGATGCTGCAGGCGATGCAGGCCGCGCGGGTCGGTGTCGCCGGGTCGTGCATGCGCGGCGTCTGCGGCTCCTGTGCGGTGCAGGTGGTGGACGGGACGCCGGAGCATCGCGACTCCCTGACGACCGACGACGCGTCGATGATCATGTACCCGTGCGTGTCGCGGTCGCTGACGTCGACGCTCGTGATCGACGCCTAGGCGGCGCGGCGCACCCCCGGCCCCTGAGCGCCCCCACCCTGGCCCCGGGGCACCCCATCCCGGTCCCTGAGCACCCCATCCCGGTCCCTGAGCCTGTCGAAGGGCAGTGCACCCCGTGAGCACTTCGACAAGCTCAGTGACCGATGGAAGAGGGCTCAGTGACCGGAGGAAGGCACCGCGATAGTCAGGGGCGCCAGGTGGCGTCGGCGGAGGCCAGGACCGTGCCGTCGGTGGCGCGCACGACGGCCGAGGTGCCCTCCGGGCCGTCCGTTCCCGCGATGCCGAACGAAGTGTCGACGAGCACGGGCGCCTTCGCGCGGAAACGGACCGACGCGAGTCGACGACCACCGGCGTTCGCGGTGAGGGCGTCGAGCACCAGGATGCGGGTGAGCGGACCGTGCACGAGGAGGTCGTCGAGCCCCTCGACCTCATGCGCCCACTGCCGGTCGTAGTGGATGCGGTGCGTGTTGCCCGTCACGGCCGAGAAGCGGAATAACTGGCGGGAGTCGAGTGACCGGGTCACGGTCCAGTCGGCTCCGGCGTCGGGATCGACCGCGTCCTCGGCGGCCACCTCGGGCGCCGCCGTCCGCGGGGAGGGCACCGCGGGCTGCGCCTCGAGGAACACGTCGTGCCAGTTGCTGCGGACGGCGACCTCGCCGTCGACGAGGTACTCCCGCACGAGGTCGGCGAAGACGAGCCGTCCGGCCCGCCCCTGCTTCTCGACGAGCGAACCGAGGCTCGTGCGCTGCGTCACCACGTCGCCGTAGCGGAGGGGCGACAGGAACGCGGTGTCCTCCCCCGCGTACATGCGGCGCGGGAGGTCGATGACGGGCAGCACGCCGTCCTCCGCGGGTGAGCCGTCCTCGCGGAGCTGCGCGAACGGCGTCTCGAACGGGAAGTGGACACCCTCCCAGCCAGCGGGGAGCTCCTCGCCGAGGACCGGCTCCGGTGCCGTGGTCGCGAACGTGCTGCGGTACCAGGATGCGGGACGGAGATCGAGCTGCTCTGTCCGGTCCACGGCTCCCACTCAGATCACCCACTCGGAACGCAACGCGGCGAAGCGCTCGGCAGGCTGCTCCGTCCGCTCCACGGCTCCCACTCAGATCACCCCGTCGGAACGCAACGCCGCAATGCGGTCGGCAGGCTGCTCTGTCCGGTCCACGGCTCCCACTCAGATCACCCCGCCGGAACGCAACGCCGCAATGCGGTCGGCGTCGTACCCGGCGAGCGCCGTGAGCACGTCGTCCGCGTGTTCGCCCATGTGGTTCGCGGGGCGGTCGGTGGTCGCGGGGGTCGCGCTCAGTTTGATCGGTTGGCCGAAGGAGCGGAGGGTGCCGAAGGAACCGTAGTCGGTCTCGACGACCATGTCGCGTTCTGCCGTCCCGGGGTCCTCGACGACCTCGCCGATCGTCTTGACGGCGGTGAGCGGGACGACGTCGCCGGCCAGTTCCTCGAGCTCGGCGCGGGTGCGGTCTGCGAACCAGGAGATGACGAGCGGCTTGACGCGTCGGGCGTAGACCTCCTCGTCGAAGCGCTTGCGCATGGTGTCGATCTCGGGGTCGGCGATCGCCTCGGGCGTGCCGAACAGCTCGCAGCTCGCCTTCCAGAGCTTGTCGGTGTACGCGCCGAAGAACACCTGTCCGTCGGCACAGGGGAACAGCTCGTAGGGCCGGACCCAGGCGTGTTCATTGCCGGACGGCGAGGCGACCGTCCCGTCGACGGTGTAGTCGACGACGGCGGTCTCGGTCATCGCGATGATGCTGTCGACCTGGGCGACGTCGACGAGCTGCCCGACGCCGGTGCGCTCGGCGTGCCGGAGCGCGGCGAGGGTGCCGATGACGCCGAACATCGTGGCGGAGAGGTCCCCGATCGTGACGCCGACGCGCACGGGCGGCTGGTCCGCGTAGCCGTTCATGGACCAGAGCCCGCCGGCGGCCTGGGCCGTGTTGTCGAACGCCGGACGGCGGCTCCGGGAACCCGTCTGCCCGTAGCCGGAGATCGCGGTGTACACGAGCTTCGGGTTGATGGCGGCGAGCGCCTCGTACGGCAGGCCGAGCTTCGCCATCGTCCCTGGTCGGAAGTTCTCGACGAGGATGTCGGCGCTCGCGACGAGGTCGCGCAGCACCTCCTTGCCGGCGTCGCTCGCAAGGTCGAGCGCCAGACCGAACTTGCCGCGGTTGTACTGGCCGTAGTAGCCGCTGAACTCCTCGTCGCCGTCACGCAGGTAGGGCGGGAAGCCCCGGGAGACGTCGGGGTCGTTCGGGTTCTCGATCTTGATGACGGTCGCGCCGAGGTCGGCGAGCATCGACGCCGCGTAGGGGCCGGCGAGGACGCGGGAGAGGTCGAGGACCACCACGCCCTCGAGCGAGCCCGGCGGGACGGCGAGTCGTTCCGTGGCGGCGAGGACCGCTTCGGTGTCGGCTCCGGTCGACGGCTGCTCGGCCATGCGTGTCCTCCTGATCGCTGTACTCCGTACCGGTCAACGGTATCGGGCGATGGAGGCTCCATCCATGGGTGAACCCCACACCTCCCGCGCCGATCCATGGACCGCCCGTCCGTCACCGACGACGTCGGGTGTGCATCGCGACCGGGATAGGTGAGGCTAGGCTAACTCCATGCGCAGCGCGACCCTCCTCCGATCGAGACGCGCGCTCGCCGTCGGCACACTGGCCGCCGCGCTCCTCGTCGTCGCCCTCGCGAGTCTGATGCTCGGCAGCAACCTCATCAGCCCCGTGGCCGTCCTCACCGCACTGTTCGACCCCACCCAGGACACCGGCGCCGTCGTGTGGGGGTCGCGGGTGCCGCGCACGGTGCTCGGCGTCCTCGTCGGCGTCTGCCTCGGGATCGCCGGTGCCGTCATGCAGGGGCAGACCCGCAACCCGCTCGCCGACCCCGGCCTGTTCGGCGTCTCCGCCGGCGCGAGTCTCGCGGTCGTCGTCGGGGTCTACGTGCTCGGCACGAGCTCGGTGGTCACGACGCTCTGGCTCGCTCTGCTCGGCGCCACCGTCGCCAGCGTCATCGTGTTCTCCGTCGCCGCACTCGGCCGCGGACTCTCGAGTCCCGTCCCGCTCGCGATCGCCGGCACCGCCGTCTCGGCCCTCCTCGTCGCCCTGACCTCGTACCTCGTGCTGTCCGACGAGACGACCCTCGCCGCCTATCGCATCTGGGTGGTCGGTTCACTGTCCGGCCGATCGCTCACGGGCGTCGACGCGGCGCTCGTCTTCGCCGGGCTCGGCCTCGTGTTCGCGGTGGCCAACATCCGCTCGTTGAACGCCCTGGCGCTCGGGACCGAGCTGGCGAACGGGCTCGGCGAGAACCTCATCCGCGCGCGACTCGTGGGGCTCGCCGCGATCACCCTGCTCACGGCCGCCGCCGTCGCCTTGACCGGCCCGATCGCCTTCGTCGGACTCACCGCGCCGCACATCGCCCGCACGCTCGTGGGCGGGCATCACGGCTGGCTGCTCCCCGCCTCGGGACTCGTCGGCGGGAGCGTGCTGCTCGCGTGCGACGTGATCGGTCGCCTCATCGGTGGCACCGCCGAGGTGCCCGTGGGTGTCGTCCTCACCGTCGTGGGTGGGGTCGCCTTCATCGCGATCGTGCGCCGCGGACGGATGGCGGAGCTGTGAGCGCCGTGCGGGAGGGCAGCCGCTTCTTCGGCCGTCTGTGGCGAGGTCGGGTCGTCGGCGTCACGATCGCCTGCCTCGTCGTTGCCCTGGCGTTCGCCCTGCTCGGGATCGTCGCCGGCTCGTCATCCCTGACGATCCCCGACGTCATCACCACCCTGCTCGGCGGCGGGACCGGCGGTCAGGAACTCATCGTGTTCGAGCTCCGCCTCCCCCGGGTCGTCGGCGGTCTCCTCGTCGGTGCGTCCCTCGGACTCGCCGGGGCCCTCACCCAGACCTTCGCCCGCAACCCGCTCGCCACCCCGGACATCCTCGGCGTCACCTCGGGTGCCGCGCTCGGGGCCGTGGCCGCGATCGTGCTCGTCGGCGGCAGCTACTCGGTCGGTGCCGGCGCGCTCAGTCTCGGCCTGCCCGCCATGGCGGCGATCGGCGCGCTCGTCACCTCGGCCGCCGTCTACGCGTTGTCCTGGCGCGGCGGGGTCGACAGCTTCCGACTCATCCTCATCGGCATCGGTGCCACCGCGACCCTCGGCGGCATCACGAGCTACCTCATCGCCCGGGCGCAGATCACCGAGGCGGCAGCGGCTGCGCAGTGGCTCGTCGGCAGCCTCTCGGGCATCTCCTGGTCGAGCGTGTGGCCGGTGCTCGTCGCGCTGGTGATCCTGACGCCGATCGCGGTCCTGCAGACGAGCAGCCTCGACATCAGCCAGCTCGGTGACGAGTTGTCGGCCGGCCTCGGCGTCGCCGTCCAGCGGCATCGGATCGTCGTCATCGCGTGCGCGGTCCTGCTCGTCGCCGCAGCCGTGTCCGCCGCGGGGCCGATCGAGTTCGTCGCCTTCGTCGCACCGCAGATCGCCCGCCGCCTCGCCCGCACCGGTCGCCCGCCGCTGCTCGCCTCCGCGCTGCTCGGCGCCGTCATCGTGACGGGCGGCGACGCACTCGTCCGTGGCGTCCTGCCGGGCGAGATCCCGGTGGGCATCATCACCGCGATCGTCGGCGCGCCCTATCTCATCTGGTTGCTGACGCGCCGCAAGGAACGGGAGACCTCCGCATGACCGACCCCGCCACGACCCCCTCGCTCGTGAAGGAACGCCCGACGCCCGCCCTCGAGGCGCGGGGCGTCTCCCTGGCCTACGACCAGACAATGGTCTTCGAGGGACTGGACCTCCGCATCGAGACGGGCGAGGTCACGACGCTCATCGGCGCCAACGGCTGCGGCAAGTCGACCCTGCTGAAGGCGTTCGGCCGCCTGCTCACCCCGACCGCCGGCACGGTCGAACTCGACGGTCGCGGTGTGCGCTCGATCCCGACCCGCGAGGTCGCGCGCCGCCTGGCTATCCTGCCGCAGAAGCCACTGACGCCGTCGGCGACGACCGTCCGCGACCTCGTCTCGCGGGGACGGCACCCGCACCAGAGCCTCCTCAAGCCGTGGACGCCCGCCGACACGATCGCCGTCGACGAGGCCCTCGCCGCCACCGGTCTCGAGACGCTCGCCGACCGCGACACGGCCTCCCTGTCGGGCGGGCAGCTGCAGCGCGCTTGGATCGCCCTGGTGCTCGCGCAGCGTGCCCCCACGATCCTGCTCGACGAGCCGACGACCTTCCTCGACCTCAGCCACCAGCTCGACGTCCTCCGACTCGTGCGGTCGATCAACCGCGAGCGCGGAGCGACAGTCGTCATGGTCCTGCACGACCTCACCCTCGCCGGCCGATACTCCGACCGGCTCGTCGTCGTGGGCGGCGGCCGGGTCATCGCCGACGGGACACCCTGGGAGGTCCTCACCCCGGCCGTGCTCCGGGAGGCGTTCGACCTCGACGCCATCGTCATCCCCGACCCGAGCAGCGGCTCGCCGCTCATCGTGCCCGTCGACCCCGACGACGCGATCGCCCTCGACGCGGAGTGATCCGGGCGATCGGGCATTCCGATATCGTTTCGTGACTTAGGTTCGGCTACCCTAAGTACCATGACGATCTCTTCACGCCTCCGCCGCGCCGCACTCGTTCTCGTGCCGGCGCTCGCCCTGGTCGGCCTCGCCGGCTGCTCCCCCACCGCCGCATCCGACGCCGACAGCAGCGGCGCCTGGAGCTACACCGACGACACCGGCACCACGGTCAAGCTCGACCAGCAGCCGAAGCGCGTCGCGAGCTTCGCCGACTACGCGCTCGGCCTGCACGGCAACGGCATCGACCCCGTCGCGGTCTTCGGTCGCGTCGACGTCGCCACCGACAAGCGCTTCGCGGACTACGACCTCGGCGACACGGCCATCGTCGGCAACAGCTACGGCGAGATCGACCTCGAGGCACTCGCCGAGGCGGCACCCGACCTCATCGTGACCGGGATCTACCCGACCGACCGCGACGGCACGCTCGACCTCAAGGGTCCCTACTACGGCGTCGCCGACGTCGAGCAGCAGGAGCAGCTGGAGAAGATCGCTCCGGTCGTCGCCATCAAGGTCGGCGGCAAGGGTGCCGACGTCATCGCCTCGCTCAACAAGCTGTCCAAGGCGCTCGGAGCCGACGACGACACCATCGCCGCCGCGAAGGAGAAGTACGACGCCGCAGCGGCAGACCTGACCGCCGCAGCGAAGGAGACCGACCTCGAGGTCACGCAGATGTACGCGGACGCGAGCGGGGTCTACGTCGTCAAGCCGCAGGACGAGCCGGAGACCGAGCTGTACAGCGAACTCGGCGTGAAGTACACGAACGCGAACCCGGACGGCTACTACTACTGGGACATCTACAGCTGGGAGAACGCTGGCCAGGCGATGACCGGTGACGTCCTGCTCGTGAACGTCGAGGGCTTCCAGCAGAGCGACCTCGAGGCTCAGGCGACCTTCGCCTCGCACCCGGCACTCGTCGCCGGTCAGATCCACTCCTGGAACACCGCCGCCCTCGACTACACGTCGCAGGCGAAGCAGATGGAGACGCTCGCCGGGATCCTCCGCGAGTCGAAGGCGCTGTAGCGAGACGGGGTCGGGTGGGGTGGGGCGCGCCGCTCATGCGCACCCCACCCCGTGTGCTCCCGACGCACCGGATCGGCTTCGGAGTGTGCCGACCGCACATGGGCTGAGCCTCCAGACGGCCGGTAGCCTCGTCAGGCGTCCCGGCCGTCCGGGTGCGCCCAACACGAAGGAGTGCCATGGCCATCCAGAGCGCGCGCGAGAGCGACCCACGCGGATCCGACACCACCGCCGTCGGCCAGAGCGACATCGATCGCGACGGCCTCGACTCCCGGGTGCAGCGCCGCCGCGCCATCCTCGCCAGCTCGGTCGGCACCGTCATCGAGTGGTACGACTTCACCCTCTACGGGCTGGCCTCCGCGCTCGTGTTCGCACCGCTGTTCTTCCCTGGCGCCGGTGACCTCGCCGGCCTGCTCGGCGCGTTCGCCGGCTTCGCGGTCGGCTTCGGTGCCCGCCCGATCGGCGGCCTGATCTTCGCCCATTACGGCGACAAGCTCGGGCGCAAACCGACGTTGCTCATCACGCTCCTCTTCATGGGCGTCGCGACCACGTTCATCGGTCTCCTCCCCACCGCCGAGACCATCGGGATCTGGGCTCCGATCCTGCTCATCGTGCTGCGGATCTTCCAGGGCATGGGCTCGGGTGCCGAATTCGCCGGCGCGATCACGATGGCGAGCGAGTCCGCCGACGTGAAGCACCGTGCGTTCGCCGCGTCGTTCCCCGGCGCCTCCGTGTACGTGGGCATGGCGCTCGCGACCACCGTCTTCGCCGTGGTGAGCACCCTGCCGATCGAGCAGTTCCAGAGCTGGGGTTGGCGGATCCCGTTCCTCGCGAGCGTCGTCATCGTCGCGTTCGCGCTGTACTTCCGGCTGCGGGTCAAGGAGACGAAGGCGTTCGAGAGCGCAGAGGAGCGCGGCGCGGTCACCTCGGCACCGCTGGTCGGCGCCATCCGCTCGCACTGGCGGGTGATCCTCTGCGGCATGGGGCTCTTCGCGTTCGCACTGCCGTGGGTCTACGTCGTGCAGGTGTTCTCGCTGTCGTACGTGACGGGCACGCTGAGCGTGAACCCGACGGAGGCGCTCATCGGCCTCATCGTCGCCGAGGTCCTGACCATCCCGACGGCGCTGCTGTTCGGTCGCCTCGCCGACCGCATCGGTCGGAAGCCCGTCCTCATGGGCGCCGCGATCTTCGGCGTGGTCTACGCGTTCCCGATGTTCCTGCTCTACGACACGGAGCAGTCGGCCCTCGTCGCCCTGGGCCTCATCCTGGGCCTCGCCGTCATCCAGGGCGCCACGATCGGCACCTCGGGAGCACTGCTCGCCGAGATCTTCCCGACCTCGATGCGCTGGAGCGGCATCGCGCTCTCGCGTGAGATCCCGGCCGCCCTCGTCGGCGGGACGGTCCCGCTCGTCGCGACCGCGCTCGTCGCCGCGAGCGGTGGCGCACCATGGTTGGTGGCGGCGTACCTGCTGGTGCTCAGCGCGATCGGCGTCGTCGGAATCGCGTTCCTCCCGGAGACCCTGCCGCGCAAGCAGCGCGGCTGACCTCCCCTCCCGGTCCCTGAGCCTGTCGAAGGGCGACGACAGCCCGTGGGCACTTCGACAAGCTCAGTGACCGGAAGAAGGCCAACCCGGTGATCCCGGTCCCTGCCCTTCGACAGGCTCAGGATCCGCGTGTCGAAGGGCGACGTCACCCGTGGGCACTTCGACAAGCTCAGTGACCGGAAAGGGTGAGGTCAGCGACCGGAAAAAGTGAGCTCAGCGCCCGGAAAAGGCCTACCCGGCAGGACCCGGTCCCTGAGCCTGTCGAAGGGTGACGTCACCCGTGTGCACTTCGACAAGCTCAGCGCCCGGCGGAGGTGAGCTCAGTGACCGGCGGCGGTGAGCTCAGCGACCGGGCGCGGCCCGGCCGAGCAGCCTGGGCCGCTTACTCCTCGTCCCAGGTCATGCGACGGCCCATCACGGGCACGGAGGCCAGGAGCTCACGGGTGTAGGCGTCCTCGGGAGCGGCCAGGACGGTGGCCGTGGGGCCCGCCTCGACGACCCGGCCGGCCTGCATGACGCTCACCGTGTCGCACATGTAGTTCACGACGGCGAGGTTGTGGGAGATGAACAGCACCGTGAGTTCGAGCTCACGCTGCAGCTCGCGCAGCAGGTTGAGGACGACGCCCTGCACCGACACGTCGAGCGCCGAGGTGATCTCGTCGGCGATCAGGACCTCCGGTTCGGCCGCGAGCGCCCGCGCGATCGTGATGCGCTGCCGCTGACCACCCGAGAACGCCGACGGCAGGTCGCCCGCCCGGTCCGGGTCGATGTGCACGCGCTCGAGCAGCTCGCCCACCCGGGACCGCTGCTCCGAGCGACTCCAGGAGCGCCCGGTCGCCCGGGACCCCTCGGCGATCGACAGCCCGATCGGCATGCGCGGGTCGAGCGCGGAGTACGGGTCCTGGAAGACGAGTTGCACGCGTCGACGCGCACGACGGGCGGCGGACGAGCGCCCGACGATGTCGGCGCCGTTCAGTCGGATGCCGCCGGCGCTCGGGATGACGAGACCGACGGCGGCCGCGGCGACCGTCGACTTGCCTGAGCCGGACTCCCCCACGAGCCCGTGGGACGTGCCCGGGCGGACCGTGAGGTCGAAGCCGTCGACCGCGGTGTGCGCGGACGCGCCGTGGCCGTAACGGACCGTGAGGCCGGAGAACTCGAGACCGGTCATGCGCGCTGTCCTTCGGTGGTGATGGGCCCTTCGACAAGCTCAGGGACCGGGAGGTCTTCCTCGTCGATCGCACCGATGACCGGGAGCGGCATGGTGCGGTCGGAGGTCATGTCGGGCACGCAGGCGATGAGCCCACGCGTGTACGGGTGCCGCGCCTCGTGGAGGCGGTCGGCGTCGAGCGATTCGACGATGCGGCCGTCCTTCATGACGAGGATGCGGTCGCAGAACCCGCTGACGAGGGCGATGTCGTGCGAGATGAGCAGGATCGCAGCACCCGTCTGCTCCTGCGCCTCGTGGAGGACCCGGAGGACCTGACGCTGCACCGTCACGTCGAGCGCCGTCGTGGGCTCGTCGGCGATGAGCAGCTTCGGGCGGCCCATGAGCCCCATACCGATCATGGCCCGTTGCCGCATGCCGCCGGACAGCTCGTGTGGGAACTGCTTCAGGCGCTTCACCGGGAGCGGGATCCGCACCGACTCGAGCGCGGCCTCGGCGCGTTTCGTCGACTCTGCCGCCGACAGCCCCTCGTGGACCTCGACGGTCTCGCGGAGCTGCTTGCCGATCGTGAGCGAGGGGTTGAGCGAGGTGAGCGGGTCCTGGAAGACCATCGCGAGCTCGAGGCCGAGGCGGCTGCGCTCGGCCTTCGTCAGCGGTGCGGTCATGTCGATCCCGCGGAAGCTCAGCTCCGAGGCCTGCACCGAGGAGTCCGGCCCGAGGAGGGCGGCGATCGCCATCGCGCTCACCGACTTGCCCGATCCGGACTCGCCGACGACACCGACGACCTCGCCGGGCATGATCGTGAGGCTGATGCCGTGGACGCGCTCGACGAGACGGCCGTCGCGGTCCGGGAAGGCGACGCGGAGATCGCGCACCTGCACGACGGGCTCCTGGTCGGCGGGCGTCGCAGCCGCAGCCGAGGCGGTCGCGGGAGCCGCGGTGCGACGACGCGCGGGCGCGGGCAGGCCGAGGAGCCGCTTCGACGACTCGTTCCAGAGCTCGCCGAGCTGCGTGAAGATGACGCCGCACACGACGAGCGCGATGCCGGGACCGATCGCCGCCATCGGATTGCCGTAGATGCGGGCGATCCCGAGGCCGAGGAGGCGACCCCAGTCGTACTCGGGCGCCTGCACGCCGAGACCGAGGAAGGACAGGCCGGCGAAGGCGAGCAGCGTGCCGGAGGCGGAGACCGCCGCGTTCACGAGCATGGGCGGCAGCATGTTCGGCATGACGTGCCGGACGAGCACCTCCGCCTGCCCGACGCCGGCGATCCGCGCGGCCTTCACGTAGTCGCGACCGATGAGCGACGAGGCGAGCGTGTAGGTGAGGCGCGCGAAGGTCGGCACGCCGGCGAACCCGACGGCGAGCATCGCGCCGGTGGCGCTCGCGCCCCAGATCACCGAGAAGAACAGGGCCATCAGGAGCCACGGGAACGACAACAGGATGTCGATGAGCGCGGTGACGAGTCGACGCAGCGGGCGAGGCAGGACCGTCGCGACGGCCCCGAGCAGGACGCCGCCGACGACGGAGATCGCGGTGGCGCCGAGGGTCAGCAGGACGGACACCCGCGTGGCGACCATGACCCGGGCGAAGACGTCGCGTCCGAGCTCGTCGGTGCCGAAGGGGTGGGCGAGGCTCGCACCGGCGAGGCGGTCGGCCACGGACGTCGTGTCGGCGGCGGACCCCCAGACGGTCGGGCCGACGACCGCGACCACGATGATGAGGAGCGCTCCGATCGCGCCGGTCAGGCCGCGCGGGGTGCGGAGACGGTCGAGCACCGGGGACCGGCGTGAGGGGGTGGGACTGGAGGTGGTCGGACGGGTGCTCATGAGCTCAGCCCTCCGTGATCGAGGAGCGCGGATCGATCGTCGCGAGCGCGATGTCGATGAGGAGGTTGAGGCCGAGGACGAGGATCGCGTACACGAGGACGATGCCCTGGATCATCGGGTAGTCCTTCGAGGTGATCGACGAGACGATGCTCGTCCCCAGGCCCGGGATGGCGAAGACCGTCTCGATGAGCACGGTGCCGGCGACCATGCCCGTGAGGATGATGCCGCCGATCGTGAGCGTGGACGTCACCATGTTCGGCAGCGCGTGCCGGAGGTAGACCAGGTGCGTCGGCAGGCGCTTGCTCCGTGCCGTGGTCATGTACGGCATCTCGAGGACGGCCAGCATCTCCACGTGCACGATGCGGGCCAGGTACGCCATCGGACCGACCGCGAGGGCCACCACCGGCAGGATCGCCTGGTCGAAGCCTCCCCAGCCGGCGGCCGGGAGCACCTTGAGCCCGATGCTGAACACGGCGATGAGACCGACGGCGAGCAGGAGGCTCGGGATGGCGATCAGCACGCCGAGTAGACCCGAGACGCCGAGGTCCGCGAGGCGGCGGCGGCCGGTACGTGAGGACACCGCGGTCGCGACACCGATGGGGAAGGCGCCGATCGCCGCGAGGAGGAAGGACGCGACCGCGAGGGTGAGCGTCACCGGGAAGCGCTGCGCGATCGTGTCGGCGACCGGCCGCTGCGACCCGATCGCCGTGCCGAAGTCGCCGCGGAACAGCCCGCTGACGTAGTTGACGAACTGCTCCGGCACCGGCACGTTCAGGCCGAGGTCGGCGCGCGTCCGCTCGACGAGTTCCGGGGTCGCGCTGTTCCCGAGCGCAGCCCGCACCGGGTCTCCCGGCACGAGCTGCACGATCAGGAACGTCGCGACGATGACGATGGCGAGGGAGACGAGCACCCTGCCCAGTCGTCGGAGGATGAACGAGGTCCGCGGGGAGAGTCCGCCGAGGACGCCGCGACCCCCTCGACGCGCGACCGCCGGGCCGCCGGGGCCCGTGGCCGGGTCGGTGGCCTGCTCGGTGGTCACGGTCGAGGGGATCGTCATGATCAGCCGACCATCCGGATGCTCGTCGGGCGGATGAAGTTCGGACGCTCGACCTCGGCGCCGTTCAGGTACAGGAAGTCCTGCGCGTCGGCGATCGGGAACACGTCCGTCCGCTCGATGAGCTTCGCTTCGGCCTGCTGCCAGAGGTCGCAGGTCTCCTCCGGGCTGGCCGTCTTAGCCTGCTCGGCGAGCGCGTCGTACTCCGGGTTGTCGACGAACATGAAGTTGTTGCCGCCCTTGTCCGGGGTCTCGCCACCGAAGAAGGTGTTCACGATGACCGGTCCGCCCGGAGCGATCTGCACGAAGCCGGTGTCCCAGTCGAAGGTCGAGAACAGCTGCTCGGACCAGGCGTTCGCGTCGTTGCCCGAGAGCTCCGTCGTGACGCCCAGCTCGTCCCAGGTCTGCTGCACGAGCTCGGCCGCGGCCGCGTGGCTCGGGGTGGCCGCGTCGTAGATGAACTTGATCGTCAGCGGCTCGCCGTCCTTCGAGCGCTTGCCGTCGGAACCGAGCGTCCAGCCCGCCTCGTCGAGGAGCTCGCCGGACTTCTCGACGTCCGTCTCGGGGAGCGTCCACTGCGGGCCGTCGGCGACGCAGAGGTACGGGCTCTTCACGACGAGCGACTTGGACTCCTCGGCGGTGCCGTCGGTGACGACCTCGCCGACCTGCTCGCGGTCGATCGCGGTGACGAGGGCCTCACGGACGAGCGGGTCGGAGGTGGGGCGCTCCGGGCGCTCGTTGAAGAGCATCTCGCCGATCGGGTTGCGCACGCCCTCGCTGCCGAGACCGGCGGCCTCGACGCGGTCCTGGTCGGCGCCGCCGATGCTCGCGGCGTTCACGTCACCGGAGAGCAGCAGGTTCGCGGCGGTCCCGGGGTCGGTGACGACGCGGACCTCGAAGGTGTCCGGCAGGCCCTTGGTGTCGCTCGTGACGTCCTCCGGGCCCCAGGTGTAGTCGTCGCGCTTGGTGAAGGTGTAGCTGGAGCCTGGGGTCGCCTTGTCGAGGGCGAAGAGGCCGGTGCCGTTCATCGTCTCGACGAGCGAGTCCGGGTCATCGAGGCCGGCCTGGCAGACCATCTCGACGGTGCCCGTGTTGGCGAGGATGAACGGGTCGGGCGTCGTGCTCGTGACGGTGAGCTGATTGCCGTCGGCGGTCGCGGTCATCCGCTCGGAGACCTGCGCGCCGTAGTAGAAGGTCGCGTTGGCCGGGTCGGCGTTGTAGGTGATGTTCGCCGCGGCGGTCTCCGCGGTGAACGGGGTGCCGTCGGCGCAGGTGATGCCGTCCTTGAGCGTGTAGGTGATGGAAGTGGAGCTCGCGTCCTCCTCCCAGCTCTCGGCCAGCCAGGGCAGGAGCTCGCCGTCGGCGTTGACGTACACGAGCGACTCGTAGTGGAAGCTGATGATCTCGCGGGCCTCGAGGCTGATGCCCGTCATGGGGACGAGGCTGCCCGGGTCGCCGCTCATCGCGGTGACGAAGGTGCCGCCGGAGACGTACTCGCCGGAGGAATCGGAGGATTGCGAGGAGGTGCACGCGGTGAGGGCCACCGCGGTGAGGGCCGCGGTGGCGAGTGCCGCCGCGGCTTTCCGCTTGCTGTTCATGCTGGATCCTTCGTACTCGGGTGGCCGTGGTGCGCGGGTGGCCGGATCAGATGGGGTGAGGTGCCGTGCTGGTGCTGGTGGAGAGCTGTGCTGGTGCTGTGGTGCGTCAGATGCGCTGTCGGGTCGCCGTGCCGATGCGGGCGAGGGGACCCGCCGCCTTCACGGAGACCTTCAGGGTGGGGCGGGTCGCGTACGAGACGGGGGTCTCGAGCACGTCGACGATCTCGACCGAGCGCGGGTCTGCGCCGGCCTGGATCGCCTTCTCGATCGCGGAGCGTCCTGCCTCCTCGATGGCGGCTGCGCGGTCGGCGAAGTCGCAGAGCTGATCGGAGCGCCCACCGGCGAGCGCGATGGCCGCGCCCACGGCGTTGGCGACGTTGCCGCGCGCCGGGCGCAGGACCTCGCTCGCGCCGAGGACGGCGTCCGGGACGAGGAATCCTCCGCCGCCGACGACGACGAGTGGGAGGCCGGTGCGGCCGAGCGACATGCGCTCGACGGCGGACTCGATGCGTTCGTGGGCGACGCCGAGCGCGTGCTCGAGTGCTTGGCGGGTCACGCGGTCGAGGGGCGGCAGCTCGCGGTCGGCGATGCCGAACTGGAGCGAGGCCGCGTCGGTGAGGGTCGGGGTGGTGCCGCCGAACAGCAGCGCCTCCTCGGTGAGGCGGTAACCGACCGAGTCGTGGCGCGGGACACCGGTCGCGGTGTCGACGATCGTGCCGCCGCCGAGGCCGACGCTCAGGATGTCGGGCATGCGGAAGTTCGTCCGCACGCCACCGACCTCGCGGGGCAGGGTCGACTCCCGGGGGAACCGGTCGACGAGCACGCCGAGGTCGCTCGTCGTGCCGCCGACGTCGATGATGATCGCGTTGTCGGCACCGGAGAGGAAGGCGGCGCCGCGGATGGAGTTCGCCGGCCCGGAACCGATCGTGAGCACGGGGTAACGCGCCGCATACTCGACGGCCATGAGCGTGCCGTCGTTCTGGGCGAAGTACGTGGTCGCGTCGAGTCGCTCCTCGGCGACGACGGTCGTGAGCGCGTTCGTGACGTCGCGGGCGACGGCGTAGAGGGACGCGTTCAGGACCGTCGCGTTCTCGCGCTCCAACAACCCGAGCGCGCCGATCTCGTGACTGAGCGACACCGGGATGTCGACCCCGACGTGGTCCTGGACGAGTGCCTCGACCTCGAGCTCCTGCTCGGGGAACGACGGGCTGAAGATCCCGCAGACGGCGACCGCGTCGAAGGTGCCGGCCAGGGCGTCGAGCTCCCGGCGGATGAGGTCGCGGTCGAGCGGGGCGATCGGGTAGCCGTCGACGAGGTGGCCACCGCCCGCGAGGATGCTCCCCGCGAGGACGACGTCGCGCAGTTCCCGCGGCCAGCCGGCGAGCGGCGGGAGCGAGGTGGCGGCAGGCGAGCCCAGCCGGATGACGACGACGCGTCCGAGGTCGCGGCGGTTGACGATCGCGTTGGTCGCGTGGGTGGTGCCGAGCATGACGCGGGTGACGAGGCCCCGGTCGTCGCCCAGCTGGTCGAGGACCTCGGCGAGCGCGGCCCGGATGCCGCCGGTGACGTCGCGGGTCGTGGGCTGCTTCGTCCACGAGACGACCTCGCCCGTTCCCGAGAGCGCGACGGCGTCGGTGTTGGTCCCGCCGACGTCGATACCGATCGCGAGTTCGCCCGAGGTGTCGGTGACGGTGCTGGTGCCGGCGCTCATCGGGTCGCTCCAATGGTCTCGTCGGCGCTCACGCCGAAGGGCTCGTAGTCGAGGTCGTAGCCGAACGCGCGCGGGCCGGCGAGTTCGAGGCCGCGCTCGGTGCGCCACAGTGGATCGCACGCCCAGGCGAGGACGCTCACCCGCTGCCCGAAGCGCAGCATCTCGGTGGAGATCGCGTCGCCCGTCTCGGAGTCGACGATCGTGACGAGGTCGGGGACGCTGACGATCACCGCTCCGTCCTCCATGACGACGAGGTTCTCGTTCTGGATCTCCACGCGGGTGAGGCGACCGCGGTGCTCGCCGATCCCCTCGACCGTGACGGAACCGCGGGTGAACCCGCCCTCGGTGCGGCGCTCGATGTCGACGACCTTGCCGCCCGTGATGAGGGACGCGCCGAGTTCGTCCGTAAGCGCGCCGACGGGGTCGGTGGCGGTGAGGAGCCGGCGCCCGACCTGCACGGCGCGGCTGACGCTGCCCTCGATGACGGCGCCGCGGACGGTGTCGCGGTCCATGACGTAGTTGGCGCCGATCGAGATCGCGCCGCTCGCCACGGTGAGGGCGCGGGCGTGGCGCTCGAGCCAGGCGAGGCTGACGGGCCGCAGGATCGAGACGTTGCCGATCACATCGCTCAGGACCGCGTACCCGGGCGGGAGGTTCGCGACGTTCATCGCGGTCATCGGCGCTTCCGGGAAGGCTCGTCCCATGCCGTCGGCGTCGAGGATGCTGAGGCCGAGGCTCGCGGCCCAGCCGACGGGTCCGACGCCGTTGCTGCCGCCGATCTCCGTCGCCATGATCGTGGTGATGCGCTTACCGGTGAGGCGCTCGATCTCCTCGACGATGATCTCGGCCTGGCCGCTCGCGCCGAGCATCTCGAAGCCCACCGACGGGGCGCCGATGCCGGACATGGCGACCACCACGTCGTCCGCGTCGAGGTCGGCGACCTGTTTGACAGGGACCGGACCGAATTGCTCCAGGGCGATCTCGACGCCGAGCTGCGGGGTCTGCACCGCGCCGCCGCCACCGGTGCCGAAGATGGCGCATCCTGCGGCGAGCGCCGGCACGTCGGCCAGGGTGATGCTGGTGATCGGCGTGGCCGACGCTGCGGAGCGTGCAGCGGGGTGGTTCGTTGACATGTACCGAGCGTAGGCAGGGTCGGGAAGCACGACAATGTTCCCGCGGCCCACACAATCGGGGCAGAATGTGCTCATGGCCCAAGTCACCGTTGCGGACGTCATCCTCCAAGCCGAGCATCTCGGCGCCCGCTGCGTCGTCGGCGCCCCTGCAGGCGTCCCGGTCACCGGCGTCGAGATCCTCGCGCTCGACGAGCTGAACGACGCGACCGAGCACTCCATCGCCATCGTGACGACCCCCGACGGCGCCGTCCCGAGGCCATACCAGGTCGACATCGCCATCCGCCGGGCCATCGCCGCGGGCTGTGCCGGCCTCGTGTTCGTCGGTGCGTTCCCCGTCGCCGAGACCTCGCGGGCCCTCGCGGACCGCGGTGGCCTGCCGGTCATCATGAGCGAGGGCATCGCCTCCGACCTCGCCGTGCTCATGGACCGCACGATCCGCGGTGGAGCGGAAGAGGCGATGTCGCGCGCCGAGTTCGCGATCCAACGGGTGATCAGCGCGTCCGCGGCTGAAGCAGAGCAGGCGTCGGGTGTCGGCGTGCGGGAGGCGATCCTCGAGGTCGCCAGCACGACCCTGGGGGTGCCGGTCACCCTCGTCGAGGATGCGAGCGCGAGCTGGCTCGAACCGGATGCGGTGTGCATCGGTGAGATCCCGATCGGCCGGGTCCACGCCGAGCGCGACGACCCGGCCGCGGCGATCGCCCTCCCGGTCATCGCCTCCGTCCTCTCGCGCGCCCTGCAACGGGAACTGCACGGACGCTTCGGTTCGGTGCGCTCGCGGGCGGAGCTCATCATCGAGCTGATCTTCGCCGAGTCGTCCCGTATCGACGGCTTCGCGATGGACGCGGTCCGGGCCGGCCTGCCGCTCCAGCTGTCGCACGCGGTGGCGTGGCTGACCCCGAAGCACGCGAGTGATCCCGACCGCCGCGCACCCACGGTCCTCGCGCCCTCCGTCGAGCTCTTCGCGCTGCAACTCGTCGACCAGCGCGAGGAGCAGTGGCACCTCGCGATGCGGCGCGACGAGATCGTCGTCATCGCGTCGGAGGAGCTCGGCGCACCCGACCACCAGCGACGCCTGCGCGACGTGATGGAGCGGATCGTCGCGCACGCCTCGACGATCGCGGGGCCGGAATGGACATTTACCGTCGGGCTCGGGACACCGCAGAGCGGAGCGGCAGGGCTCCGGCAGTCGGCGACCGAGGCGCGGGTCGCGGCTGAAGCCGCCATTGCGGGTGGTCGCTTCGGCACCATGGAGGCGACGGACGTCACCGGGCTACGGCGGGTGCTCCTCGACTTCTACGCCTCACCGCTCAGTCGGACGCTCCTCGACGACATCCTCTCGCCACTCGACGCCCTCGGTCCGGAGCGGGCCGCGATCTCGGTGCGGACGCTCCTCTCCTACCTCAGCCATCGGAACTCGCTGGCGCGTGCCGGGGCCGAGCTGAACCTGCACCCGAACGCGGTGAACTACCGGATCCGGCGCATCGAGCAGTCGCTCGAACTCGACCTCGCCGACCCGGACGTCCGCTTCGCCGCGGAGCTCGCCTGCCGGGTGCGGCTCATCGGCATGCCGTAGGCCCGCCCCGGTCCCTGAGCCTGTCGAAGGGCAGCCCCTCGACGACCTCACCGACCGGACGCGAGCGTCTCCGCGTGCCTCGCCGTCCGCACGACGCCCGCCACGAGCGTCGGCCACAGCTGCGCCGGGATGAGGTGCCCCATGTCGGGCAGCACGTGCAGCTCGGCCGCCGGCATCGCCTCGGCGATGTCCACCGCCGAGCGCCAGTGCAGCACGTCGTCCTCGCGTCCGTGCAGCACGAGGGTCGGCACCGTCACCTCGCGCAGCCGGTCGAGCCGTTCCGGTGCGCGGAGCAACGCGGCCCACTGGCGACTGAACCCTTCCGGCGCGTACCCGCGGTCGTAGGCCTCGCCGGTCGCCCACACCTCCCACTCGGTGTCCGGCTGGTAGCGGGCGCCGGGGACGGGCGCGGCGAGGACGGCCATTGCGGCGACCGACTCCTCCCGGCTGTACCGCTCGGGCTCGACCTGCAGTTCGGCGCGGTCTCCGTGCAGGATGTAGCGCGGGTCCTGGCCGGGGATCGTCGACAGTAGGCCGAGACTCAGCACCCGCTCGGGGTGTTCGAGCGCGACCATCTGCGCCATCATCCCGCCCATGGAGTGACCGACGAGGTGCGCTGCCTCGACCCCGAGGTGGTCGAGCACCCGCACGACGTCCTCGCCCATGTCACCGAGCGAGTAGCCGCCGTCGAGGTCGTGCTCGCCACCGAAGCGCTGCGAGTACCCGACGTCGCGGTTGTCGAACCGCACGACGCGGAAGCCCTCGTCCACGAGCATGGCCCGGAACGGGTCACGCCAGGTGAGCAGCTGCGCACCGCCGCCCGCGATGAGCACGATCACCGGGTCGGCGGGGTCGCCCTCCACCTCGTAGTAGATCGAGACGTCGTCGGTGTCGGTGTACGGCATGCGGTGCTCACTCTCCTCGAACGTGTTCCCTGGCGGGCGTTCCGAGGCTAGCCCGCGGCCTGGCCGTGCACCATGTGCCCTGGACCCAGCGTTCCCGCCCGAGCTGTGCCGAGCGCCCAAGCCACTGAGGTGAGGCAGGTCGTCGCTCGGCAGCTCGCAGGGCGACGAGATGCCTCACCTCAGCGCACGGGTAGGCTCACGCCATGAGCGCCGAACCCCTCTCCGGAGACGACACCCTGCAGCTGCCCGAGTTCGACACGCCGCCCGCCGAGCCCATGCTGCTCGCTCAGCAGTGGCTCGCCGCAGCGATCGAGCGGGACGTCAGCGAACCCCGATCGATGACCCTCGCGACCGCCACCTCGGTCGGTGTCGTCAGCGCGCGCACCGTCGACGTGAAGACCCTCGACGATCGCGGCCTGATCTTCGGCTCCTCGACCGAGAGCCGCAAGGGCGGGCAGCTCGCCGAGAACCCGAGCGCCGCCCTCCAGGTGTATTGGCGCGAGACGATGCAGCAGCTCCGCTTCGAGGGCCGCGTCGAGCAGCTGAGCGACGAGGAGTCCGACGCACTGTTCGCCGACCGCTCGCCCAAGTCACGAGCGGCGACGGCGGTCGCCCACCAGTCGACGCCATTCCGCGACGGCCCGGAGGAGACCCTCGACGCCCTCATCGCGCAGGCGAACGCGTTGCTCGAGCGCGAGGGGGACGACGTCCCGCGGCCGGCCACGTGGGTCGGGTTCCGGCTCGTCCCCGACATGGTCGAGTTCTGGCACGCCAGTCGCGACCGGATGCACCGGCGCCTCCGCTACCTCGCGGCCGACGGCGGCTGGATCGTGGACCGCCTGCAGCCGTAGCGGAGGGGCGACCGCCGGCCGCCTCCCCACCCTTCGACAAGCTCAGGGACCGAGAACCCGCCCAGCCCCCACCCTTCGACGGGCTCAGGGACCGAGCGCCGCGCTACCTCGGCGCGCGGACGACCACGACGCCACCGACGGGCGGCTCGACGACCGCGGTGCCGTTGTCGGCGTCGACCGCGATGACGTAGGCACCGACGGCCACGCGCTGCACACCGGCGGTCGCCGGGTGCACGATGACGTCGAGCCCGGGCTCCACCCGGGAGACCTGCTGGTCGGCCGAGTCGGGGTCGGTCGTGAGCACGTGCGCCGGGTGCGTCCGCTCGGCGGCGGCCGCCTCCCGGCGGGTCAGCTCACTCGACGGTGCGGCCACGTGTGCCGCCGTCCCCGCGGTCACGCCGGCACCGAGGGCCGCCGTCTCCGCGCCGTCGACCGCGTTCCGCGGCTCGCCGCTCGACGGGGCGGTCGCGACCGAACCCGTGTCACCGGCCTCGACGTGATGCGCCGGGTGGCTGCGCTCGAGCGCGGCACCCTCGACGTCGACGTTCGGCAGGATGCGGTCGAGCCACTTCGGGATCCACCAGGCGCTCTTCCCGAGCAGGTGCATGACCGCCGGGATGAGGAGCATACGGACGACGAACGCGTCGACGAGCACACCGAACGCCAGACCGAACCCGATCGACCGGATCATCGCCGAGTGGGAGAAGATGAACCCGCCGAAGACGGAGATCATGATGATCGCCGCCGCCACGACGACCGTCCGGCCGGCGTGCAGCCCGCGCTGGACCGCCAGGCGCGCCGGGGCACCGTGAGCGAACGCCTCACGCATGCCGGACACGAGGAACAGCTGGTAGTCCATCGCGAGCCCGAAGAGGATGCCGATGAGGATCGTCGGCAGGAAGCTCAGGATGGGCCCCGGGTCGTGCACGCCGAACACCGGTCCGAGCCAGCCCCACTGGAAGATCGCCGTGATGCCACCGAAGGTCGCCGCGAGGGACAGCATGAATCCGAGCGTCGCGGTGAGCGGCACGAGGATCGAGCGGAACACGAGGATCATGATGATCAGCGACAGACCGACCACGAGCGCCAGGTAGAGCGGAAGGGCGTCGGAGAGCTGCTTCGAGACGTCGATGTTGCCGCTCGCGCCGCCGGCCACGCCGAGCTCGACATCGCCCGACAGCGGCGAGAGGTCACGCAGGTCGCGGACGAGCTGTTCCGTGGAGACGGCGTTCGGCCCCTCCTTCGGGATCACCTGGAAGGCGAGGACGGAGTTGTCGTCCGATGCGCCCACCGGCGCGACGGCCTTCACGTCGTCCTGGTCGGCGATCTCCTGGCCGATCCGCACCTGCTCCTCGAGGACTTCCTCGTCGGTGGCGGCGTCGGGCAGCGTCGCGACGACGAGCAGCGGACCGTTGACGCCGGCACCGAACTTGTCCTCGATGAGCGTGTAGGACTGGTACTGCGTCGAGTCGACGGCCTCCGAGCTGCCGTCCGGCAGGCCGAGACGCATGTCGAGCGCGGGGATCGCGACGACGCCGAGCACGACGAGTCCGGCGACGAGCGTGCCGACGGCGCGCAGGGTACCCATGGGCTTGGTCGGGACGGCGTCCGGGCGCGGCGTGCCGATGGTGCCGCGTGCCTTCCGGCTGAGGATGCGGAGGCCGAGCAGCGACAGCAGGGCGGGCGTGAGGGTGACCGCGAGCAGGATCGCGACGGCGACGCAGATCGCGCCGACGGTGCCCATCAGGCCGAGGAACGGGATCCCGGTGACGTTGAGCGCCAGCAGCGCGACGAGGACGGTCGATCCGGCGAAGACGACCGCGTTGCCCGAGGTGCCGTTCGCGAGGCCGATGGACTCGTGCAGTTCGACGCCCGCGAGCAGCTGCTTGCGGTGCCGGTTCAGGATGAACAGCGAGTAGTCGATGCCGACCGCGAGCCCGAGCATGACGCCGAGCACCGGCGTGATCGAGAGCATGTCGACGACGCCCGAAAGGGAGAGCGACGCGGTGACGCCGACACCGACGCCGACGATCGCCGAAACGAGCGGGAGCGATGCGGCGATGACCGTGCCGAGCATCACGAGCAGCGTGATCGCCGCGATGATGAGGCCGATCGCCTCACCCACGCCGAACAGCTGCGGCAGGCTCTGCGCGAGCTCGTTCGAGAACTCGACCTCGACGCCCGACGGGACGTCCTTCTTCACCTGGTCGATGACCGACTGCTTCGTCTCCGGCGTGACCTCCTGCTGGCGCTTGTCGAAGACGACGTTCGCGACCGCAGTGGTGTCGTCGGTCGAGACGGTGCGGATACCCGAGGAGAGGTCGAGGAGCTGCGAGGAGAGCTCGAGCTTCGTGCTCTGCTCGTCGAGCTTCGCGAGGTTCTCGGTGATGGTGGCCTGCTGGGCGTCGAGCGCCGTCTGCTGCTGCGTGATCGCGGTCTGCTGCGCGTCGAACTGGGCCTGTGCGGCGGCCGGGAGTGTGCCGCCCGCGGCCTGCTGCGCCTGGGCGAGCGCGGCACTCAGCTGGGTCTGCGCGTCGGTCAGCTGCTGCTGTCCGGCGTCGAGCTGCGTCTGGCCGTCGGTCAGCTGGGTGCGGCCGTCGTCGATCTGCGTCTTGCCGTCGGAGATCTGCTTCGCCTGGTCGGCGATCGTCTCCTGCGTCTCGAAGGGGTTGACCGTGGAGTCGACGCCCTTGAGGTCGGCCGTCTCGTCGAGCAGCTCACCGATCGCGGTCTTCTGGCTGTCGGTGAAGGCGTCACCGTCCTTCGTGTGGAACACCATCGCCCCGGTGCCACCGGAGGCGCTCGGGAACGATTCCTCGAGCTGGTCGGTGACCTTCGCGGTCGGTGTACCCGGGATGGTGACGGCGCTCGAGAGGGTGCCACCGAAGGCGAGGAACGCACCCACCGAGATGCCGAGGATCACGATCCAGGAGATGAGGACGGCCCACGCGCGACGCGCGGAGAAGCGTCCGAGGCGATACAGCAGTTCAGCCAAGGGAGTCTCGATTCTTCGGGAGGTGGTGCTGGTGACGTGTGCGGGGACGGAGCGGGAAGCGGATCAGTGCGTGGACGCGTAGCCGGTGCGGACGCTCGCGATGAGCCGTTCCAGCAGGTCGGTCCAGAGGGCACGGGCTTCATCGTCCGTGGTGGCGCCGGTACTCACGATCCAGTGATGGGCGAGCACTTCGACGCCGTGCATGAGGGAGGACACCAGGAAGCCGGCCTCGAGTTCGTCGACGTCGGTGTTGCGCTCGGCCAGTTCGTGGGCGAGCTCCTGGGTGGTGCGGGAGAAGGTGGCCTGGAACAGCTGCTGCGGGCGCGAGTCGTCGGGTGCGAAGCCGCCGAGCGCGTTCCAGAGGAAAGCGATGACGCGGGGGATGTCGGTCGTGCGGAGCGCTGCGGCGACGTCCTCGAACATCGAGACGCGCGACCCCGGGCCCGCCGGTCGGGCGTTGACGGCGGACCGGAAGCTCTCGATCACGACGGCCAGCTCCTCGGTGCAGGAGGTGGTGACGAGGTCGTCGATCGAGGAGAAGTGGTTGAACACCGTGCGGCGGGAGACGTCGGCGCGCTCGGCGATGACGTCGACGTTGAAGCCGGCGATGCCCTGCTCCGCGATCATGACGCGGGCGGCGTCGAGGATCGCCCGATGGTGGCGCGCGCGGAGAGCGGCGCGTCGATCCTCGGCGGGGGCGGCGGTGGACACGTGGGTACACTACGTGCACCGATGCACTCAGTGCAACTTGTTGACGCGGTGTTCACCGATCTGTCAGGAAGGTGCGCTGACTCGCCCGGATCTGCACCAATATCCGAGATTATCGTGCAGGAACGGGCGACTCAGCGACGCCGGGACGGGTGCCGGGGTGGACGGACGGTCGGGTCGGGTGGACTGGGCGTCGGGTGGAGGGGTCACGGCTCCGGCAAGCTGAGAGCATGACGACAGACGAGAAGCTCGACGCACCACGAACGGGCTCGGTCCCCACGACGAACGCAGCCGCGTCCGACGCCCCGCGCACGCGGACCGCATGGGCGGCCGTCGCCGTCATGATGGCGACGAGCTTCGTGCTCGTGCTCGCCGAGTTCCTGCCGCCGAGCCTGCTGCCGTCGATGGCATCGTCGCTCGGGATCACCGAGGGCCAGGCCGGCCAGGCCGTCACGGCGACGGCGTTCATCGGCTTCCTCACCGCACCGACGATCGGGATCCTCGTCCCGCGACTCGACCGTCGCCTCCTGCTCGTCCTGCTCGCGGCCGCCGCCGCGGTGTCGAGCGCGCTCGTCGCGATCTCCGCCGACTTCGTGATGCTGCTCATCGCCCGACTCCTGCTCGGTGCGGCCCTCGGCGCCTTCTGGGCGATGTCGATCGCGATCGCCGCCCGATTGTCCGCGCCGCACCACCTCGGTCGGGCGATCATGCTCGTGAACACCGGCACCACCGTCGCGACGGTCGCCGGTGTCCCGGTCGGCACCTACCTCGGCTCCGTCATGGACTGGCGCCTCATCTTCGCCGGCGTCGCGGTCATCACCGCGGTGGTGGCCGTCGCACTGCGGCTCGTCCTCCCACCCGTCGCGCCGGCACCGTCGAGCGGCGGTCTGCGGTCGCTCGTCGACACGCTCCGCGTCCCGGGAATCCGCGTCGGCCTCACGGGGCACATCCTGACCGTCCTCGGCCACTTCATCGCCTTCACCTACATCCGACTCGCGATCGAGCGGGTGCCCGACCTCGACGCGGCCGGTGTGGCCGTCCTCCTCGCGGCATTCGGCCTCGGCGGCGTGGTCGGCAACTTCGTCATCGGGCTCCTCGTCGACCGCCACCTCGCAGCCCTGCGCTACGTCGTCCCGGCCTTCATCGGCATCTCGATCGCCCTCGTGACCCTGTTCCCGGGGCAGCCCTGGATCGTGACCATCGCGATCACCACCTGGGGCATGGGCTTCGGCGCCTGGCTGACGACCCTGAGCACCTGGATGGGTCGCCTCGTCCCGGACCGCATGGAATCCGGTGGCGGACTCGTCGTCGCAGGCTTCCAGCTGGCGATCACCGTCGGTGCCGGAGCGGGTGGACTGCTCGTCGACGCGGTCGGCATCGTCCCGGCGCTCACGGTCGCGGCGATCTCCGCGATCGTCGGTGGCATCGTCTTCGGGTCGGCGCGCACCGCACGGTGATGCCGAAGGCTGCCCGGCCGACCGCCTACGCGGCGAGCGCCGCCTCGGCACGCCAGCGGGCCGGCGTCAGGCCCGTGTACCGCTGGAAGGCGCGCGCGAAGCCGTCTTCCGACACGTAGCCGAGCGCGCCGGCGAGCTCGGCCACGGACGCGTCGCCCGTGAGGATGAGCCCCTTGGCCGTCTCCATGCGAACGGTCGTGAGGTAGGCGCGCGGGGTGTGCCCGACGACCTCGCGGAACCGCTCGGCGAACGCCGACCGCGACATCATGGCGATGCGGGCGAGCGTCTCGAAGGTCCACGGGCGCCCCGGTTCGGCGTGCAGGGCGTCGAGGACCGCGCCGATGTGCGGGTCGCCGATGCGCTGCAGCCAGCGATCCGGCGCGCAGCCGGCCTCGTTCCACGTGCGGAGCGCGGCCGACACGATCGTGGTCGCGATGCGGCTGCAGATGACGGTGTCGCCCGGCCGCGGACGACCAGCCGCCTGCGGGCAGCCCATGCCCTCGATGAGCGCCACCATCGAGGGCTCCTGCCCGGCGAAGTCGGCGACGTACAGGTGCTCGGGCAGCGTCTCCGCCACCTGTTGGCGTTGGCCCGGCGGGGTGAAGGCGACGTCGAGGAGCTCGGCGTCCTCGAGCGCGACCACCGTCGTGGCGTGGGCGCGGGGGAAGAAGACGAGGTCGCCGGCGTCGAGGTCGCGGGTGCCATCGGCGGCGGTGAGGCGGACGCGTCCGCTGGAGAGGTAGACGAAACCGGACGCCGTGTGCGGTCGTCGCAGCGGTGTGCCCGCGGCGAGGCGGTCGCGGTCGGTGCCGTGGATCGTCCACTCGAGGCTCGCGAGTGCGCGATCGAAGGTGTCGATCGTCGACGCTGGAGGGGTCGCGGTGAGGGTCACACCGATGCGAACGCGAAGGCGCCGCCGGATGTTCCGCGACCTGCCCGCTGAGTCGCCCGGATCTGTCCGATCTGGACGTGGATCCAAGCAGATTCGGGCGACTCGGTCGCGGCTAGCGCCCGTCCACCACGGACATGAACCCCGCGAAGGCGAAGGCGGCGGGGATGAAGTAGAGCAGCGTGCGGGTGACGAGCCAACTGACCGCGCCGACAGCCACCCAGATCGCGTGGAAGCGCGCGCGCACCGTGAGGCGACGGCCTTCCTCGCCGACGACCGTCTCCTTCCGGGTCCAGACCTGCTCAGCCTCCATGGCGTCCCGCGCCGCCTCGAGGACGCTCTCGGCGTCCTGTCCCGCCACCCGTTCGTCGCGGTACCGTTCGGCCCTCGTGATGAGACGCGGCACCAGGTCGGTGAGGATCGCGTCGATGGCGACCCAGGGGGCGGCGTAGGCGAAGTCGGCGGCCGGCCTGCTGAAGAAGACGACCCGATCGTCGACCATCTCCACGTTGTAGTAGGCCGCGGTGCTGACGAGCGACGACATCACGTCGGGGGTCAGCACGTATCGCGCGTCCGCTCCGTACCCGGACGGCGCGTAGACGCGGAACCACCGGTCGAAGTCGCCCTCGAGGGAGATCTGCAGACCCCGGTCGACGCCCGGCGGCAGATCGCTGCGCACGGTGTCGTTCGTCGTCGCATCGAGCAGCAGATGCGGGAGGGGTGCCGGCAGCCGCACCACGAGGTAATGCCAGTCCCTCGACCGCTTCACGTCGTCGACCAGGTTGCCGAACTCGATGTTCCCGCGGACGAATCGCGGATACGACTGCACCTGTGGTCCCGGAACGGTGATGAAGGCGTTGTTGTACTTCCCCGTCGTGGTGATGAGCGAGGAGAACATCGCCCGACCCTTCGGTTGCTCCTCGAAGCCGTTGGCCACCGCCGTCAGGTGGCGCCGCCATTCGGCGAGGCGCGCCTTCGGCGACGGCGGGCGTCGCGACCAGCGGTACAGGAACCAGGCACCGACGAGCAGCCCGACGAGGACGAGCGCGGCGACGACCAGGCCGATGACGTCATCAGGCTCGACGCGACGGTCGTGGTATTCGTCGACGCTGACCCCGACCGAGACGAGCGCGATCGCCAGGTACCAGAGGACGAGGCTGAAGTAGAGATGGAAGAGCACTCTCCGCCCGGTGGGCACCCGTTTGGGCCGGCCGGAGCGACGCTCATCCGCCATCGCCGCGGCGACCTCGTGTTCGGGCGCCGTCAGCCATCGCAGTTCCACTGATCCAGATCCCCTCGACGCCCTCAGCCTCCCAGCGTAGGGCAGGGCGGCTAGCGGCCCGCAGCGCTGACGACGGCACGGACGGATGCGTCGAGGACGGAGCGATGCCGACCCGCTGCCCACACCGTCTCCGCCCCGCGGCGGATCTCCAGGAGAGTCAGGGCCTCGGCGCCACTCCCGGCACTGAGCGAGGTCTGATGCAGGGAGACGATCTCGACGTGGACGCCGTGGTCGGCGAGGAGACGGGTCGCCGCCTCGACCGGACCGACGTCGGCGAAGGTGGCCTCATGGCGGTCCCCGTCGATCCGCAGACCGATCGTCGTCCGCGAGGTCTCGCCGGTCGTCGCCACATCGACCTCGAGTAGCTCGACCCGAGACGGCGTCGCCGACAGGTAGCTGCGCTCGAACGCCGCGAGCAACGCCTCGGCGTCCAGTTCGCGACCCGTCTCGTCCGCCTGCTGCTGGACGCGACGCGAGAAGTCCACCTGGAGACGACGGGGCATCTCGATGCCGTAGTCGCGTTCGAGCAGGTAGGCGATGCCGCCCTTGCCGGACTGCGAGTTCACGCGGATGACCGCCTCGTAGCTCCGGCCGAGGTCCGCGGGGTCGACCGGCAGGTAGGGCACCCGCCATGGGAGGTCCTCCGGGCGGCTGCCGGTGGCCTCAGCCCGCGCTCGGTGTTCCGCGAAGCCCTTCTTGATCGCATCCTGATGCGTCCCCGAGAACGCGGTGTGGACGAGCTCGCCGACGTACGGGTGGCGCGGGTGGATCTCGATGCGGTTGCTGTGCTCCACGACCCGACGGATGTGGTCGATGTCGGAGAAGTCGATCATCGGATCGACGCCCTGCGCGTGCAGGTTGAGCGCCAGGGTCGCGAGGTCGACGTTGCCGGTCCGCTCGCCGTTGCCGAAGATGCACCCTTCGACGCGTTGGGCGCCAGCGAGGACCGCGAGCTCAGCGCACGCGATCCCCGTGCCGCGGTCGTTGTGGGGGTGGACCGACAGGATGACGGCGTCGCGGCGGTCGAGGTTCCGATGCATGTACTCGATCTGGTCCGCGTAGACGTTCGGGCTCGCCGCTTCGACGGTGGCGGGCAGGTTGAGGATCACCGGGCGGTCCGGAGAGGCATCCCACAGGGTCGTCATGGCGTCGCAGAGTTCGAGGGCGTAGTCCGGCTCCGTCAGGTTGAAGACCTCCGGGGAGAACTCGAACCGCACCCCGTCGAGGTCGCCGGCGAACTCGAGGACGTCGGAGCCGCCGGTGAGGATGAGCGCGCGGAGTGAGTCGCGGTCGTGTCCGAGGACGACCTCCCGCCAGAGCGGCGCCGTCGCGGTGTACAGGTGGATGACGACCGGGTTCCGGATCCCACGGATCGACTCGACCGTGCGCTCGATCAGGTCGCGGCGGGCCGGTGTGAAGACGACGATCGTGACGTCCTCGGGGGCGATGTCGGTCTCGGCGATCAAGCGGACGAAGTCGTAGTCGGTCTGCGAGGCGGAGGGGTACCCGACCTCGATCTCCTTGTACCCCATGGTGACCATCAGCTCGAAGAACGCCCGTTTCCGCTCGGGGTCCATGGGCGCGGCGAGCGCCTGGTTGCCGTCGCGAAGGTCCACCGGCACCCAGAGCGGCGCCTCGGTCAGTCGCCTCGACGGCCAGGTCCGGTCGAGGAGGGGGACGTCCACCCGCGAGTACAGGTCCTGGTACCGGTGGGACGGCATCTGCGAGTGGCGCTGGCGATTCCAGCTCGGCGCGGAGGACGGAACGGGGCCGGCGGGTGTGGAGAGTCGGGAGTCTGCGGGGATCACGCGGCAACGCTAACACAACTTGTCAGACAAGCTGAGGACTATGATCGACACATGGACACCGTGCACCGTGAATCACTCTCCGACCAGGTCGCACGCTTGCTCCTGCAGCGCATCCAGGCCGGCGAGTGGGAGATCGGCCAGAAGTTGCCCGGCGAGACGACCCTGGCACCGCAGCTCGGCGTCGGCCGCTCGACGATGCGCGAGGCGATCCGCCAGCTGGCCGGCCAGGGCGTGCTGTCGACCCGGCAGGGATCGGGGAACTTCCTCCGGTCGCGCGCGCCGGTCCAGGATTGGGACGCGCTCGTCCTGCGGACCGCGATCGGCTCGGTCATCGAGGCGCGCATCGCCATCGAGTGTGAAGCGGCAGCCCTTGCCGCGCAACGCCACACGGCGTCCGATCTGGCCGCCATCCGGGCAGCGCTGGCCCATCGGAACGCCGATCGCGCGACCATCGAGGGGCGGGTCGACGCCGACACCGCGCTCCACCGGAGCATCGTCGCCGCGAGCGGGAACGAGATCCTCACCGAACTGTTCGACACCTTCGCCGAGCGCAGCCGCGAGGCGATGATCCAGATGCTCCGCCTCAGCGGCGAGCCGGGGACGGACCACGACCAGCTCGTCCACGAGCACATCGTGCAGGCGGTCGCCGATCGCGATGCCACCGCGGCGTTCGAGCGCAGCCGCACCCACCTCCTCGCCCTCCGCGACGGGATGGCCCGCCACCGGAGTGACGACCCGTCGTGACCGACGCAGCGGGATGAGCCCATGGGCGCCGGGTCATCCGGCGCGAGAACCCCCCTGCCGCGCGCGGTGGGCGCGGACCCGACCCCGACTGGCACAGGCCGGCGACGGGCACCAGTGACGCCGACCCGAGGTGTCGAGGAACACCCAGCGGCAGTCGACCTCGGCACACTGACGCAACAGCTCCCGGTCCGGCCCCTGCAGCATGACCAGCGCCTGGACGGCGATCGCGGCGAGCGCCGCGGCGAGCGTGACGCCGGCCTGAGTGGGACCGCTCCACAGCGCTCCGGCCGAACCCGACGCGTGTCCACGCACCTGCGCGAGATCGTCCGGGGCCGGTTCGCGCCCGGCGACCGACGCCATCGCCAGCTCGCGGAGCGACTCCCGCAGCCTCACGAGGCGATCGAGGTCGTCGGCGCTCAGCTCGCCATCCACACCGAACCCGACCAGGCCGAGCCACCGATGCCCCGCCTCGGGCGTCCCGATCCGCTCCACCGGCCGCGTTCCGAAGCTCTGTCCCTGCGTGGCGAGCAGGTTCAGCCAGGTGGCTCCGCCGTCGAAGCGGAAGTCGGTCTCGGTCGTCATGGTTCGAGTGTAACGTGTCAACCGTTACACCAGGGAAGAACGAGGGAACGACGATGCAGGGAGCGACGATGCACGAGGTGTTCGATGTGGCGGCCGGCCGCGAACGACTGGCGGAGCTGCAGGACGAGACGACGACCGCGGCTTGGCGCGCGACGGTCGATGCGGCGGCGCCGGGCTTCGACGAGTGGATCGTCGGCGCCGTGTTCGGTGGGACCTACCAACGCGAGGGCCTGACGCCGCGCGACCGACAACTGCTCATCATCGGTGCGCTGACCGCGCTCGGCGGCGTCGACCCGCAACTCAGCGGTCACCTCACGACGTCGCTCCGGATCGGGATGACCCGGACGGAGCTCGCCGAGGCGCTCGTCCACCTCGTGCCGTATGTCGGGCTGCCCCGGGTGATGGCGGCCCTGCGGCTCCTCCCCGAGGCGGCGACCGAGCCACCGGCGACCGACCGCGACGACGACGCCCGGTGACCCGGGTGCGGCTCGAGACCCGGGTGATCCGCACGGTGCTCGGCGACATCGACCCGGCCACGGCGGGCGTGGTCGACTCCCACGACCACCTCTTCCTCCGGACACCGGTCCTGGCCGGTGACGACCTGGTCGACGAGCCTGACGCCACGACCGCGGTCGCGCGCTTCGCAGCGGTGGGCGGCAGGACCGTCGTCCAGTGGACGCCTCGGGGTCTCGGACCCGGCCTCCCGGCACTCCGGCGGATCAGTGCGTCGAGGGGGGTCCACGTCGTGGCAGCGACCGGACGACATCTGCGACGCGTCTACCCCGACGGCGCTGCGGAACCCACGCGCTCGGCCGACGAGCTCGCAGCGGCGTTCATCGACGACGTCGACCGCCACCGGTGCGGACTGATCAAGATCGGTGTCGGCCCCGACCGCCTCGCCGAGGACGAGCGGGACGCGTTGCGGGCCGCTGCAGTGGCGCATCACGCCACCGGAGTGCCCATCGCGGTGCACCTCGAGCAGGGAGCCGCGGCCGAGCTCGTCCTGGCGGCGCTGGACGCCGACGAGGTGGACCCGAGGTCCATCGTCCTCGGGCATCTCGGCCGGAACCATCACCTCGAGCAGATCCTCGAGGCGGCCCGCTCCGGCGCGTGGGTGTGCCTCGACACGCCATCGCCGGCCCATCCGATGGACCCCGCTCGACTGGCGCGGATCCTCGAAGCCCTCATCGACGACGGACACCTGCCCGCGCTGCTCCTCGGCGCCGACACGACCACGTCCGCCTCCCGCGTTCGGCCGGAGGAGTACGGTCCGGCGGCGCTCCTGACGACCGTCGCACCGCAGTTGGCGAAGGCCCTCGGCGCGGAAGCGGTGTCGACGATCACCCGCGACAACCCCGCCCGCGCGTGGGCGTTCGAGCCCCGCGCACCACGCACCGTAGGGAGGTCGTGAGGATCCACGCGGAAGGCGTATGGAAACCGTGAGGACCGCCGTCGGAGGTCGCTGACGGGTGTTGGCTCTGAGCTGTCCCGAACGGGACACAGCACCACGCACCCGCACCACGCACCCACTGGAGTCCTCTTGCTCGACCTCGTCTACGTGCTCGGCGTCATCGCCGTGTTCGCTCTGGTCGGCCTCGTCGCCCGGGGAGTGGAGAGACTGTGATCGTCTTCGAACTCCTCGCCGCCGTCCTGGCCGTCGCCGCCGTCGTGTACCTCGTGTACGCGCTCGTGAAACCCGAGAGGTTCTGATGCAGACCCTCTTCGCGATCCTCCAGGTCTCGACCCTCGTCCTGGTCCTCGTGCTGCTCTACCGTCCGCTCGGTGAGTACCTCGCCCGGGTGTACACCTCGAGCAAGGACTTCGCCGTCGAGCGCGGCTTCTATCGCGTGATCGGTGTCGACGCGCGCTCCGAGCAGACCTGGCAGGCCTACCTCCGCGGGGTGCTCGCCTTCTCGCTCGTCGGCGTTCTCCTCGTCTACGCCCTCCAGCGTGCGCAGGCCGTCCTGCCCTTCGCACTCGGCCTCCCCGCCGTCCCCGAGGGCCTGTCGTTCAACACGGCCGTGTCCTTCGTCACGAACACCAACTGGCAGTCGTACTCGCCCGAGGTCACGATGGGCTACACCGTGCAGCTCACGGGCCTCGCGGTGCAGAACTTCGTCTCCGCCGCCGTCGGCATCGCCGTCGCGATCGCCCTCGTCCGCGGCTTCGCGAGTCGCCGCAGCGGCACCATCGGCAACTTCTGGGTCGACCTCACCCGCGGCACCCTCCGCGTGCTGCTGCCGCTCTCGGTCGTCATGGCGGTCGTGCTCATCGCGGGCGGGACCATCCAGAACCTCAACGGCTTCACCGACGTCACGACCATCACGGGCGCGACGCAGACCATCCCCGGCGGACCGGTCGCCTCGCAGGAGGCCATCAAGCTCCTCGGTACGAACGGCGGCGGGTTCTTCAACGCGAACTCCGCGCACCCCTTCGAGAACCCCACCGCCTGGACGAGTCTCGTCCAGAACATCCTCATGCTCGCGATCCCGTTCTCCCTGCCGCGCACCTTCGGCCGCATGGTCGGCGACCACAAGCAGGGCTACACGATCCTCGCGGTCATGGGCGTCATCTTCCTCGCTTCGTTCTCGATCCTCACGGCGCTCGAAACCCGCGGCCTCGGAGCGGCACCGATGGCGGCCGGCGGTGCGATGGAGGGCAAGGAGCAGCGTTTCGGCGTCTTCGCCTCGACGCTGTTCGGCTCGACCTCGACGCTGACCTCGACGGGTGCCGTCAACTCGATGCACGACTCCTACACGGCACTCGGCGGCATGATGCCGATGATCAACATGATGCTCGGCGAGATCGCCCCCGGCGGCGTCGGTTCAGGCCTGTACGGCATGCTCGTGCTCGCCGTCATCGCGGTGTTCATCGGTGGACTGCTCGTCGGCCGGACCCCGGAGTACCTCGGCAAGAAGATCGGCCCGCGGGAGATCAAGCTCGCGAGCCTGTACATCCTCGTGACGCCGACCCTCGTGCTCGCCGGCACCGCTCTGAGCTTCGCCATCCCCGGCGTCCGCTCGGATGTGGAGACGACGTCGATCTGGAACCCGGGCCTCCACGGCCTCTCCGAGGTCCTCTACGCCTTCACCTCTGCGTCGAACAACAACGGTTCCGCGTTCGCCGGTCTCACGGCGAACACCCCGTGGTTCAACACTGCGCTCGGTGTCGCGATGCTCCTCGGTCGCTTCGTCCCGATCGTGCTCGTCCTCGCGCTCGCCGGTTCGCTGGCCGCGCAGGACCGGGTGCCGTCGACCGCCGGAACGCTTCCGACCAACCGGCCGCAGTTCGTCGGCCTCCTCACCGGTGTCGCCGTGATCATCACCGCACTCACCTACTTCCCCGTACTCGCGCTGGGTCCCCTGGCGGAAGGGCTGTCATGAGCCACGTCCGCGACGCACACCGCGTGATCATCACCGCACTCACCTACTTCCCCGTACTCGCGCTGGGTCCCCTGGCGGAAGGGCTGTCATGAGCCACGTCCGCGACGCACACCGCGTGGTCATCACCGCACTCACCTACTTCCCCGTACTCGCGCTGGGTCCCCTGGCGGAAGGGCTGTCATAACCATGTCCACCACGCACACGCTTCCCGCCCCGGCGGAACCCGAGCAGGAGCAGGACCACCACCACGAGCCCGCGAAGGCCGCGTTCGGTCCGGCGCAGCTGCTCGCCGCGACCCCGGGTGCCTTCCGCAAACTCGACCCGCGGCTCATGGTCAAGAACCCGGTCATGTTCATCGTCGAGGTCGGCGCGGCACTGACCACCGTCCTCGCGATCGCCGAACCGTTCCTCGGTGGTGCGCAGGAGTCCGGCGGCTCGGCCGTGCCGGCGTCGTTCACCTGGGGCATCGCGATCTGGCTGTGGCTCACGGTCGTGTTCGCGAACCTCGCTGAGTCCGTCGCCGAGGGACGCGGCAAGGCGCAGGCCGACAGCCTCCGCAAGACGCGCACCTCGACCATGGCGAACCAGGTCACTTCCTACGACGCCTCGGCGGACCCGTCCGCGGAGCACGCCGCCATCGGCCAGGTCTCCTCCGCGGACCTCACCCTCGGCGACGTCGTCGTGGTGACCGCCGGCGAGCTCGTCCCGGGCGACGGCGACATCGTCTGGGGCATCGCCTCGGTCGACGAGTCGGCGATCACGGGAGAGTCGGCCCCGGTCGTCCGCGAGTCCGGCGGCGACCGCAGTGCCGTCACCGGCGGCACCCGCGTGCTGTCCGACCGCATCGTCGTCCGCATCACCTCGAAGCCCGGCGAGACCTTCGTCGACCGCATGATCGGCCTCGTCGAGGGTGCGGCGCGGCAGAAGACGCCGAACGAGATCGCGCTCAACATCCTGCTCGCGAGCCTGTCGATCGTGTTCGTGGTCGTCGCGCTCACGCTCAACCCCATCGCCTCCTATGCGGCGGCTCCCGTCAGCGTCCCGGTCCTCATCGCCCTGCTCGTCTGCCTCATCCCGACGACCATCGGCGCCCTGCTCTCGGCGATCGGTATCGCCGGCATGGACCGACTCGTGCAGCGGAACGTGCTCGCGATGTCCGGCCGCGCGGTCGAGGCCGCCGGCGACGTCACGACCCTGCTGCTCGACAAGACCGGCACCATCACCTACGGCAACCGCCAGGCGGTCGAGTTCATCGCCCTCCGCGGTGTCACGCCGGAGGAACTCGCGGAGGCCGCAGCCCGGTCCTCACTCAGCGACCCGACGCCCGAGGGCAAGTCGATCGTCGACCTCGCCGCCGAGCGTGGCATCCACCTGGACGGGTCCGTGGCAGGCGAGATCGTCCCGTTCACGGCGCAGACCCGCATGAGCGGCCTCGACCAGCCGGACGGCGCACAGATCCGCAAGGGTGCCGGCTCGGCCGTACTGGCCTGGGTGGAGTCGTTCGGATCCCTCGCCGAGGCGACCCGCGCCGAGCTCCAGGAGCACGTCGAGGCGGTGTCCGCCGGCGGCGGCACCCCGCTCGTCGTCGCGCAGACCGACACCACCGGCACCGCGCGGGTACTCGGCGTCGTCCGCCTGAAGGACGTCGTGAAAGCCGGCATCGCGGAGCGGTTCGCCGAGCTGCGCGCCATGGGCATCCGCACGGTCATGATCACGGGTGACAACCCGCTCACCGCGAAGGCGATCGCCGCCGAGGCCGGAGTCGACGGCTTCCTGGCCGAGGCGACGCCCGAGCAGAAGCTCGAGCTCATCCGCAAGGAGCAGGAGGGTGGCAACCTCGTCGCGATGACCGGTGACGGCACGAACGACGCTCCGGCGCTCGCACAGGCCGACGTCGGTGTCGCGATGAACACGGGCACCTCCGCTGCGAAAGAGGCCGGCAACATGGTCGACCTCGACTCCGACCCGACGAAGCTCATCGACATCGTCCGGATCGGCAAGCAGCTGCTCATCACCCGAGGCGCCCTCACGACGTTCTCGATCGCGAACGACGTCGCCAAGTACTTCGCGATCATCCCGGCCATGTTCGCCGGGGTGTTCCCGGGGCTCGCACTGCTCAACATCATGCAGTTGCACTCCCCCGCGTCGGCGATCCTCTCGGCGATCATCTTCAACGCGATCATCATCGTGATCCTGATCCCGCTGGCCCTCCGCGGTGTGAAGTACCGACCGCTCAGCGCCTCGAAGGTCCTCAGCCGCAACCTGTTGGTCTACGGGCTCGGTGGCGTGATCGCGCCGTTCATCGGCATCAAGCTGATCGACCTCGTCGTCACCCTCATCCCCGGCTTCTGAGCCGACGACCCAGATCAAGCTGATCGACCTCGTCGTCACCCTGATCCCCGGCTTCTGAGCCGACGACCCAGATCAAGCTGATCGACCTCGTCGCCACCCTCATCCCCGGCTTCTGAGCCCCACCCAGCACACGAAAGCAGACAGAACATCATGAGTGCATCCCGCAGCGGCATCGCCCAGTACTGGGTCGCCATCAGGGCCATGCTCGCCCTCACCGTCGTCCTCGGCGTCGGCTACCCCCTCATCGCCACCGGCATCGGGCAGGCGACGATGTCATGGCAGGCGAACGGATCCGCCGTCACCGAGGGTGGCAAGACGGTCGGCTCGGCGCTCATCGGGCAGTCGTTCACCGACGCCGACGGCAAGCCGCTGCCGCAGTGGTTCCAGTCGCGTCCGTCGGCGGCCGGCGACGGCTACGACGGTGGCGCGTCGAGCGGCAGCAACCTCGGGCCGGAGAACACCGACCTCGTCGCCTCGATCGAGGAGCGCCGCGCGGCCATCGCCGCCTTCGAGGACGTCGATCCGTCGAGCATCCCCGCCGACGCGCTGACGGCCTCCGCGTCCGGTCTCGATCCGCACATCAGCCCGGCCTACGCGCTGCTGCAGGTGCCCCGTGTCGCCGCCGAGCGCGGCCTCGACGAGGGCGAGGTCCGTGCCCTCGTCGAGCGCCTGACGCAGGGCCCCGACCTCGGCTACCTTGGGGAGTCCACGGTCAATGTCCTGCAGCTGAACCTCGCCGTGGCAGGACTGGACGGATAACACCATGCAGCGCGGACGACACAGCGCGGCCCCCGGGGTCGGCAGGCAGAGCGCCATGCTCCAGGAGGACTGAACACCATGCAGCGCGGACGACTCCGGGTGCTCCTCGGCGCGGCCCCCGGGGTCGGCAAGACCTACGCCATGCTCGAGGAGGGCCACCGCCTCGCTTCGGAGGGTGTCGACGTGATCGTCGCGGTCGTCGAGACCCACGGTCGGGCCGCGACCGCAGCCCTGACCGAGGGGCTCGAGACGCTGCCGCGTCGGGGCGTCGAGCACCGGGGCGTCACGCTCGACGAGATGGACCTCGAGGCCGTCCTCGCCCGACACCCCGAGCTCGCCCTGGTGGACGAGCTGGCGCACACGAACGCCCCCGGCTCCGTCAACGAGAAGCGCTGGCAGGACGTCGAGGCGCTCCTCGCCGCCGGCGTCTCCGTCCTCTCCACGGTGAACATCCAGCACATCGAGTCGCTCAACGACGTCGTCCGGCAGATCACCGGGGCGCCGCAGCGGGAGACGATCCCCGACGCCGTCCTGCGGGCGGCCGATCAGATCGAACTCATCGACCTCGCTCCACAGGCCCTCCGCGACCGGCTCGCCGGCGGCCGGGTCTACCCGGCCGAGCGGATCGACGCCGCACTGTCCAACTACTTCCGCCTCGGCAATCTCACGGCACTGCGCGAGTTGGCGCTGCTGTGGCTGGCGGACGAGGTCGACTCCGCCCTGCGCGACTACCGCACCGAGCACGGCATCGACAGCACCTGGGAGGCGCGCGAGCGGGTCGTCGTGGCCCTCACCGGCGGCCCGGAGGGCGAGACCCTGCTCCGACGCGGCGCCCGGATCGCCGCCCGTTCCTCCGGTGGCGAGCTCATCGCGGTGCACGTGACGACGCAGGACGGCCTCCGGTCCGCGAACCCCGGTGCACTCGCGCAGCAGCGAGCGCTCGTCGACACCCTCGGCGGCACCTTCCACCAGGTCGTCGGCGACGACGTGCCGCGCGCGCTCGTGGACTTCGCGAAAGCGGCGAACGCGACGCAGCTCGTCATCGGTGTCAGCCGACGCAGTCGCCTGTCCGCCGCCGTCACGGGGCCCGGCATCGGCAACACGGTCATCCGCGAGTCGGGCAACATCGACGTCCACATCGTGAACCACGAAGCGGCCGGCGGACGGTTCCGGCTGCCGAAGCTCGGTGGCGCCCTGAGCGCACGGCGCCACATCGCGGGCTTCGCGCTCGCGCTCATCGGCGGGCCGCTCGTCACCTGGCTCCTCCACCTCGCCCGCACGGAGGAGTCGATCACGAGCGAGGTGCTGTCGTACCAGCTGCTCGTCGTGCTCGTCGCGCTCGTGGGCGGGTTCTGGCCGGCGGTCTTCGCTGCCGTCCTGTCGGGCGTCACGCTCGACTTCGTCTTCGTCCAACCGCTCTACACCGTGACCATCGACGATCCGGCGCACCTCGTGGCGCTCGTGCTCTACGTCGTCATCGCGGTGATCGTGAGCGGGGTCGTCGACCTCTCGGCGCGACGGGCTCGCACGGCGAGGCGCGCGGCCGCGGAGTCCGAGCTGCTCGCGACGGTCGCGGGCAGCGTGCTCCGCGGCGAGGGAGCCCTGCAGGCGCTCGTCAGCCGGACCCGCGAGTCCTTCTCGCTCGCCGGGGTGCGCCTCGTCGCGGGTGAGCAGGTCCTCGCGGTCGACGGCGAACCGACCCGCGGCGGCGACTTCACGAGCATCCCGATCGGCACCCGCGCGGTACTCGAACTGCACGGCGGGGTGCTCGCCGCGTCCGACCGCCGCCTGCTCGCCGTCATCGCAGCGCAGCTCGACGCCTCGCTCGAGCACACCGATCTGCGCGCCACCGCCCGGGAGGTCGGCCCGCTGGCTGCCACAGACCGGGTGCGGAGCGCGCTGCTCTCGGCGGTCAGTCACGACCTCCGGCGCCCCCTCGCCGCCGCGACCGCCGCCGTCACCGGCCTGCGCGCGACCGACGTCGAACTCACCACGGCGGACCGCCAGGACCTCCTCGAGACCGCGGACGACAGCCTGCGCACCCTCGCGGCCCTCGTCACGAACCTGCTCGACGTGAGTCGTCTCCAGGCCGGTGTCCTCGCCGTGACCGTCGCGCCGATCGACGTCGAGGACGCGATCCTGCCGGCCTTCGACGAGCTCGGTATCGGGCCGCACGACGCCGAGCTCGACCTCGCGCCCGATCTTCCACCCGTCCTCGCGGACGCCGGCCTCCTGCAGCGCGTCATCGTGAACCTCCTGACGAACGCGCAGCGGTTCAGCCCGGACGACACCCCCGTCCGGATCGCGACAAGCGGGTTCCGCGACGCCGTCGAGATCCGCATCGTCGACCACGGCCCGGGCATCGCACCCGACCGGCGGGAGGACGTGTTCGTCCCCTTCCAGCGGCTCGGCGACACCGACAACCTCACGGGTCTCGGCCTGGGACTCGCGCTGTCGAAGGGCTTCGTCGAGGGGATGGGTGGCACACTCGAACCGGAGGACACGCCGGGTGGGGGCCTCACCATGGTGGTGTCACTGCCGGCGGCACGTGATCAGGAGGGGACCGCTCGATGAAGATCCTGATCGCCGACGACGACCCGCAGATCCTCCGGGCCCTGCGCATCACCCTCACCGCCCGGGGCTACGAGATCATCACGGCCGAAGACGGCACCGCTGCGCTCAACGCCGCGACGACGCACCGCCCCGACCTGTACCTGCTCGACCTCGGCATGCCGGGGCTCGACGGGCGGCAGGTGATCGAGGGACTCCGCGGCTGGACCGACGCACCGATCCTGGTCGTCTCCGGGCGCGCCGGTTCGACGGACAAGGTCGAGGCGCTCGACGCCGGTGCCGACGACTACGTGACCAAGCCGTTCGCCATTGACGAACTGCTCGCGAGGATCCGCGCGCTCACCCGGCGGGTCCCCGGCGCCGAGGCCGAACCCACCGTCCGGTTCGGCGACATCGTGGTCGATCTCGCCGCGAAGCAGGTCACCAAGCAGACCCCTGGTGCGTCGCCGGCCACCGTCCGCCTGACGCCGACGGAGTGGCAGGTGCTCGAGCTGCTCATCCGGAACGCCGGCAAGCTCGTGACCCGACAGATGCTGCTCACGGAGATCTGGGGTCCGACGCACGTGACCGACACCGGCTACCTGCGCCTCTACATCGCGCAGCTGCGGAAGAAGCTCGAGCCGGAGCCCGCCACCCCTCGCCACCTGCTCACCGAGGCCGGCATGGGGTACCGCTTCCAGCTCTGAGCGAGCGCTCGCGTCGAGTCGGGCAGGGTAACAGGTTGCAGCGCCCGAGGCCATGCCCCCGGAATCGCAGCTTGCACGCGTACCGTCGCAGTCGCGTCCGGGCTTTCCGGACGAGACCCATGCAGGTACCGCAGAACCAGAGAGGATGGCGCCCATGACCCAGGTCATCGAAACCATCGACGTCGACGTTCCCGTCTCCGTCGCCTACAACCAGTGGACCCGCTTCGAGGACTTCCCCAAGTTCCTCGACGAGGTCGACTCGATCACGCAGGTCACCGACACCCTCACGGAGTGGACGGTCACCGTCGCCGGACAGACCCGCACCTTCGAGGCGGAGATCACCGAGCAGCACCCCGACGAGCGCGTCGCCTGGAACAGCACCGGCGGCGAGGCGGACCACGCCGGCGTCGTCACCTTCCACCGCCTGGAGGACACCAAGACGCGTGTCACCGTGCAGCTGGACTGGGAGCCCAAGGGCCTCCTCGAGCACCTCGGCGCAGCCGTCGGTGTGGCCGGCCATGCGGTCAAGAAGGACCTCGGCAACTTCAAGCAGCTCGTCGAATCCGAGGGCCAGACCGGACAGGGATGGCGTGGCGATGTCGAGTGACGGCCCCCGCCCCGGTCCCCCGCACACGCACGACGACGACGTGAAGCACGACGTGCCGAAGCCCGAGGAGGTCGACCCCGAGACGGGGACCGACGCCGAGGGCGACCCCGTCGAGAACCCGTCGGGCTAGCAACACGCCCGTCACACCGCATCACCGCCTCTAGGCTCGGAGCATGAGTGCTCGCGCCGGTCAGGCGAACCCCCGCCCCGCGCTGTCCGCCCCTCTTCGGCGGCGGCGTGGGGCGATCTTCGTCTTCATGCTCACCGTCGGCGTGGGCCTGTCGTCCTTCATCGTCCGGACGCCGGCCGTCCGCGACCTCGTGCACGCGAGCACCGCCGAAATGGGACTCATCCTCTTCGGCATCTCCGTCGGATCGATGACGGGCATCCTGTCGTCCGCAGCGCTCGTCCGTCGGTTCGGCGCGCGTCGCCCGATCATCATCGGCGGAGCGGCGTTCGTCATCGGACTCGCCCTCCTCGCCCTCATGGCGGGTGCCGGGCAGGGCGTCGGTGTCTTCCTCGGTCTGATCGGCATCGGTCTGGGCTTCGGCCTCGCCGAGATCGCGATCAACATCGAGGGCGCGATGATCGAGCAGCTGTCCGGGCGGTCCATCCTGCCCGTGCTCCACGGCTGCTACAGCCTGGGTTCCGTCATCGGCTCGGTCGCCGGCATCGCGCTCACGGCGATCGCCTTCCCGGTGATGATCCATCTGCTGATCGTCGCGACCGTCGCGCTGGCGGCGCTGCTGTGGGCGATCCCGAAGATCCCCGCCGAGACGGGACGACAGTCGGACACGGGTGCCGGCTCCCCCGGGATCCGTGCGCAGCTCGCCGTCTGGCGGCAGCAGCGCGTGATCTTCCTCGGGCTCATCGTGCTCGCCCTCGCGCTGGCCGAGGGCGCCGCCGGCGACTGGTTGCCGCTCATCATGGTCGACGGGCACGGCACCACGGCCGCCGTCGGATCGATCGTCTTCGCCGGGTTCGCACTCGCCATGACGATCGGTCGCTTCGCCGGCGAACCGCTCCTCGCCCGCTTCGGCAAGGCAAACGTGCTGCGGGTGAGCGCCCTGGTGTCGGCGGTCGGGATCGCGCTCGTCGTCTTCTCCGACAGTGTCCTCGTCGCAGGGCTCGCGGTGCTGCTGTGGGGGCTCGGTGCGGCGCTCGGCTTCCCGGTGACCCTCTCGGCGGCGGGTGAGAGCGACGATCCGACGACGACCGTCGGCGCCGTGGCCTCGGCCGGCTACGTCGCGTTCCTCGTCGGGCCGCCGTTGCTCGGATTCCTCGGGGAGCACTTCGGGCTGCGCGGCGCGATGATCGTCGTGCTCGCGGTGGTCGTCCTGGCGTCGTTCCTGACGTCCGCGGCGAAGCCGCAGGAGCGGCAGGTCACGCCAGCCGGTCCATGAGGCGAACTCCGGTCCTTGAGCCGCAGTCACCGGTCCCTGAGCAACACCATCCCGGTCCCTGAGCCTGTCGAAGGGCGCACTTCGACAAGCTCAGTGACCGGGGACCGCTCAGTGACCGGGGCTGCTCAGTGACCGGGGTGCTCAGCGCGGGTGCCGCTTGGAGCGCCGGATGTACCCGGGCAGCAGCACGCGGCCGGAGACGCCCGTGCGGCGGGCGAGGATCTCGCCGAGCGTGACGCCGGCGGCGAGCGCGAGGCCGGTGAGGCCCGCCTGCAGCAGCTGTTCGACCCCCTCGGAACCCTGCTCGCCGTTCACGAGCGCGAGCATGCCGCGGTAGATCGCGAGCCCGGGCAGCAGCGGCACGATCCCACAGATGGTGAGGATGATCGCCGGGATGCGCAGCCGCGGGCCGAGCGCCTCCGCGGCGAAGCCGATGATGAGCGCGGCGAGCGCACTGGCTGCGGCGGGCGCGACGCCACTGCCGGAGACGAACACGAAGACGGAGAACGCGATCGCGCCGGTGACCCCGGCGAAGAACGCTGCACGGAGGGCCGCCTGCGAGGCCATCGCCCAGGCGGCGGAGGCCACGGCCGCGCCGACGATCTGCACGGCGACGGGCCACGGGCTCACCGGGAGGTCGAAGAGGACGAGGGAGATGCCGAGGCGCCGGGCGAGGTCGAGGACGCCACCGATGCCGACCACGATCCCGATGGTGAGGAGCATCACCTCGACGAGCCGTCCGCTCGCGGTGACGGGGAACCCGTTGATCGCGTCGTCGGCCGCCCCGACGAGCGAAGCGCCGGCGAGGAGGACGACGATGCCCGACGCGACGATGAGGGCGGGCGGCAGGGCCGAGAGGTCGTCCGGGACGTAGGGGCTGAGGATCGAGATGAGGACGGCGACGGTCGTGGCGATGGCCGCCCCGGTGAGTTGCAGGAAGAAGACCGGCAGCTTCCAGACGTTCAGTGCGCGGAAAGCGCTGTCGATGAGCGCGGTGGTGGCGGCGGCGAGCAGCATCGAGACGACGCCGCCACCGAGGAGGACGGCGACGGCCGCCGCCATCGTCGACAGCAGCACGGTGACGAAGCCGCGGCGGTAGGTCCGTCGTGCGGTGAGGATGCGGTCGAGGTCGCGGTGGGCGGCGCCGAGGCGGGCGTGCAGTTCGTCGCGGAGGTCGGCCTCGTCGTCGCGGGCGACGTCGGTGACCGTCATGATCGGTTCGGATCGGTTGGTGATGCCCTCGGCGACCACGACGACCTTGGCGAGGCGGTCGAAGTCGGCGGAGGGCGAGCGGACCACGCGGAGCACGGTGACGCCCGGTGACAGCTCGGACCCGTCGTGCGCGATGAGGATGGAGGTGAAGGTGAGGTCGACCTGGCATTCGAGGTCGAACGCGCGGCACACGCGACGGATGGCGTCGGTGACCTCGGCCGCTGCGGCTCCGAGTGCCAGCATCGACTCGCCGATCCGGCCGGCCAGCTCGAGCACCTCGCGCACGGGCCGTTCCGCATTGAGGCGGACGACCGCCTGCTCGTCGACGCCCTCCGGCGCCGCTCCTCGGATTCCCCCGGCCAGCTGACTCAGCAGCGAACGCATACCCACCCGCTCATCGTACGAGCCACCGGTGACGGCTGGCTCGCCCTGGTGTTCGGCGGTCGTCTGTGCGAGGTGGTCGGGTGGGACGGCACGTCAGACCCGACCGCGCCTCACGCCAGCATCCCGCGCCAGATCACCTCGAGCGCGGCCTCGAGGCGGGCGTTCGTCGCAGCGTCGCCGAGACGTTCACCGCGGACGACGACCTGGTAGTACGCGGTGCCCGCCATGGCGTCGAAGCACGCGGCGACGTCGAGGTCGGCCCGCAACCGCCCCTGCTCGACGCCGCGCCGCAGGGCGTCCTCGATCGGAGCCCGTCTCCGGGCGACGTGCGACGTCCAGTACGCCCGTTGCAGCGCGCGGTCCGCCATCACCAGCCGGATGCGCTGCCGGAACCGTTCGTCGGTGTAGCCGGCGAGCGCTGCACTGTCCGCCCCCTGCAGCATCGAGGCGAACAATGCTGAGCGCAGCTCGACGTCGTCGGGCAGCTCGGGTGGGACGACGCGGCCGACGTCGAGCGCCGCGGCGATGAGCGAGGTGAGCGACGGCCATCGCCGGTAGAGCGCCGCCCGACTGACACCGCTCCGGTCGACGACCCGCGACACCGTCACCTCGTCGCCGGCGTCGATGAGCTCGAGCGTCGCCCCGACGATGAGCTGGTCGAGGTCCTGATCGCGCGGGCGCCCCGGACCGCGACGGGAGGTCGAGTCCGTCGGTGACGTGGCCACCAGTGACGACTCAGCGGCGATCACCGTCGTCACGCGAGTGCCCGAGTCCGTAGGCGGGCGACGGTTTCGTCGTCGAGTCCCGCAGCGCGCAGCACGGCCAGGGCGTCGCCGTGCCGCTCGCGCAACTCGGCGAGCAGCAGCCGCATGGATGGGGCCATCGGTTCGTCGAGGATCGTATCGAGCTCCGTCGCTCGTTCGTCGATACCGAGCGCCGTCCACATCGCGCCGAGTACGGGTCTCGTGCGTTCGAGGATCGCGGCCATGTTCTCGCCGGTGCGTGCGTAGTCCGCGACGATGTCGTCGTCGGAGGCTCCGAGCGCGAGGAGCAGCATCGCGGCGAGCACCCCGGTCCGGTCACGGCCGGCCGCGCAGTGGAACGCAGTCGCCCCTGGCGTGTAGGCGATGACGTTGAGTGCGGTCACGAGTTGTGGCGCCGCGCCCTCCACCATGCGTACATACATCGCCCCCATCGCCTCTGGGCCGAAGCTCTCGGGCTCGCCGGACATCGAGTCGGCCACGCTCGCGATCAGCGGGAGGTGGTGGTACGCGACCGCGTACTCGGCGAGCGGCCCGCGTCCGGTCGCAGCCACTTCGAGCGGCGAGCGCAGGTCGATGATGGCGGTGACCCCTGACGCGATCAAGGTCTCGGTGACCTCGCGGGTCACGTAGGCGAGGTCGTCGGTGCGGATCGCGAACCCCTCGCGGAGCACGCCGCCCTCGATGGGGATGCCGCCGAGGTCACGGAGGTTGACGGGCGCACTGAGGGCGATGTCGATGGTGGTCATGTGATTCTCCTTCTGATGAGGGCGCTGCCCTGGTCGATCGCGGTGACGAGGACGATGATGCAGATGATGATGGCGCTCAGGTGTCCGTAGTCGTACATCCGCATCGCGGTGGTGAGTTCGAGGCCGATACCGCCGGCTCCGACGAGCCCGAGGATGGTCGCCCCGCGCACGTTGCCTTCGAAGAGCAGCAGCGTGTAGGAGACGAGGAGCGGGGCAGCCTGTGGGAGGACGCCGTACTGCACGACCTGACGCTTCGACGCTCCGACCGCCTCCATCGCGACCATCGGGCCGCGGTCGACGGACTCCATCGCCTCCGCGAACACCTTGCCGATGGACCCGATCGAGCCGAGGGTCATGGCGAGGATGCCGGCGAACGGGCCGAGGCCGACGGCGGACACGAACATGAGTGCGAACACGAGGTCCGGCACGGATCGGATGATGTTCATCACCCATCGCGCGGTGAAGTACGCCCAGCGTGGGGCGATGTTCGAGGAGGCGCCGAAGGCGACGAGCAGCGACAGGGCCGCTCCGAGCACGGTGCCGACGATCGCCATCTGCAGGGTTTCGATGAGCAGCGCGACGATGGTGCCGAACGTGGAGAAGTCCGGCGGGAACAGCCGGGACAGGAACTCGCCCATGTTCGTGGCGCCGTCGCCGAGCTTCGCCACGTTGAACTCCGCGCCGGTGAACGACCACAGCAGGACGACGGCAGCGACGGGTAACGCGATCAGGAACCGGGTGCGCGGCATCGAGACCGCTCGCTCGAGACGTGCCCGCTCGGTGGGCGGGAGGGACGGGGCGATCGTGTCGCGTCTCACGCCGCGTGGGGCGGTGTCGTGGTCAGGCGCCGCCGTGCTCATCGTCACCCTCCCCATCCGAGTAGAGCGCCGCGAGGTGGGCCGCGTCGAGGTCGGCGGTGCGACCGCTGACGACCATCTCGCCGTGGCGGAGCCCCACGATGCGGTCGCTGTGCGCGAGCGCGAGCGGCAGGACGTGGAGGCTGACGAGCACGGGGATCCCGTCCTCTCGGCTGATCTCCTGCAGCAGCTCGAGCACCGAGTGGGCGAGCTTCGGGTCGAGGGAGGCCACCGGTTCGTCGGCGAGGATCACCCGCGGGCGCTGCATGAGGGCGCGGGCGATCGCGACCCGCTGCTGCTGCCCACCGGAGAGCGACCGAGCCGGCGCGGTCGCCTTGTGCGCGATGCCCACCCGGTCGAGGAGTTCCATGGCCTGGCGGCGATGCGCTCCGGAGAACCCACCGAACACGTTGATCGGGCCGGCGCCGTGGAGTGCCCCGGTGAGGACGTTGGTCAACACGCTGAGTCTCGGGATGAGGTTGAACTGCTGGAACACCTGCCCGACCTGAGCGCGGAGGGAGCGCAGTTCACCACGGCGGAGGTTCGTGACGTCGTGCCCAGCGACCCGCACGGAACCGCCCGAGACCGGCGCGAAGCCGGTGAGGCTCCGCATGAGCGTCGACTTGCCCGAACCTGAGGCACCGAGGAGGGCGACGGTCTCCCCCGGGAACAGGTCGAGGTCGACGCCGTCGAGCACGGGCAGCCCGTCGTAGGCGACCCGCAGACCGCGGACGCTGACGAGCGGCAGTGCCTGCCGGAGTTGCGCGATGGATGGGGTCGCATCGGTGCCGGTCACGGTCGTCACTTGAGGTCCTCGAGTTCCACACCGGCCACCGCTGCGATCTCGGCGAACGAGGCGAAGATACTGGGCTTCGGGGCGATCTCCACGTCGAGCCCGATGAAGGAGCTGTACCCGGCGAGCGCTTCGGCGTTCTCCTCGGAGAACACCTTCGGGATGGCCTCTTCGAGGAGGGTACGCGTCTCGTCGTCGAGCGACTGGCGTGCGAGCACGGTGCCCATGACGTCCATCGACGGGCTCTCGCCCACCGCCCGCCACTCACCGTCGGCGAAGGGGAACATCGGTGCCCCCATCTCGGTGAGGACGAACGCCGTGCACGCCGCGTCGACCTGGCCCTGCTGAAGCGCCGCGAAGCTGCCCTCGTGGCCGCCCGCGAAGATCGACTCGTAGTCCTTGCCCTGCTCGAGGCCGGCTTCGTGCAGCATGTAGACGGGCATGAAATACCCCGAGCTCGACGCCTGGTCGGCGAACGCGACGGTCTTCCCCCGGAGGTCCTCGACGGTGCGGATCGGCGAGTCGTCGAGCACGACACAGGTGGAGACCGGGTCGTCGCTCCCCTTCCACGCCAGCAGAGCGTCGACTTCACCGGTGTTGACGGCGAGCGCCGAGGGGAAGCCGCTCATGATGCCGATGTCGACATGGCCTGACCGGATGGCCTCGACCACGCTCAGGTAGTCGGGGACGTCCGTGACCTCCACCTCGCGTCCGGTCTCCGCTTCGAGCAGTTCGACGAGCGCGTCGATCGGGTTGGCCTGCGTGGGGTCGTCGGAGACGGGGATCGTGGCGATGGTGATGGGTGCTGAGGCGCCGGTGTCGGAAGCGGCGGAGGCCTGGCACCCGGTGAGGGCGAGGGCGGAGACGCCGAGCAAGCCGATGGCGGGGATGAGGTGGCGACGCATGATGACCTTTCGGGATGGCGAGGAGTCGGAGGATTCGTATTTCGAGAACATCGGTATTCCACTCCCCGGAGGTGACCGGGAATTACGAGACCGCCGTACCGCGAATGGAAGCGACGGTGAACAGTGCATGACCGACTCGACAGCCGACTGGTCGACTCGAATGTCAGTGGTCCATGTTGGACTGGAGTCATGACCGAGACCGCCACGTTCGACGACCCCGAGGTGCACGAGCGCTCGGGGTATCCGAAGCACCCGGAACACCCGAGCGATGTGTTCGCTGCTCGGATGGCGTCGTTCACCGACCGCTTCGTCGATCTCACCCGCCGCCGCGCGGCGCTCGACGCCGAGGAGGCGCAGCTGCTGGCCGAAGCCTTCTCCTACGCCGATGCGACCGCGTCAGCGCTCGTCTCCGCGAGCACCACCTCGACCGACGCCCGCGACCTCGCGCGGCGGTCGATGTGCGCGTCGCTCGCGATCGCCACGAGGATGTCCGAATCGACGCTCCAGGCGCGGGTCGGCGACGCCGAGGCCCTCGTCCACCACGCACCCACCGTGCTCGAGGCCCTCGCGCAGGGTTCCATCAGCGGCGGTCACGCCCGCGCGATCACCGACCAGCTGCGCGACGTCCCGGCAGAGGGCCGCACGGTGTTCCTCGAGCAGGTGCTGCCCGTGGCCCTCCGATCGACGACCGCACGCCTGCGTCAGCGCGCGAGGGTCGTTCGGGAGCGGCTGCACCCCGAATCGATCACCGCTCGACGCACGCGCTCGATCACCGACCGCCGTGTCGAGCTCGAAGCTGCGGCCGACGGCATGGCCTGGCTGCACTTGTTCACCACCGCCCCGCTGGCGCACGCGATCAGGAACCGCCTCGACGCCGTCGCGGTCCCGGCGCGGATCGCGGGCGACACCCGCACGCTCGCGCAGCTGCGCGCCGACGCCCTCGCGTCGCTCGCCGTGGCCGGCACGGTGAGCGACGACGTCGGTCCCATCCCGGTCGACCCGGAGACGACCGGGACGTTCACCTGGCTGCCCGGTTCCGCGCCGCTCGACGACGCAGTCAGGATCGCGGAGGAGGCGGTCGCCGCCGGGGCCGACCCCTTGCTCGCCGAGCCCGTCGGCATCGAGGCCCGCATCCGGGCCACCGTCCAGATGACCGTCCCAGCCCTGTCCACCCTCGGCGTCACCGACGAACCCGGCGTGCTCGACGGCTACGGCCCGATCGACCCCGACACCGCCGCCCGACTCGCCGTCACGGCCCCTTCCATGACCCGTATCCTCACCCAACCGGAAACGGGAGCCGTCGTGTCCGTCGGGCGCGAGCAGTACCGGGTACCGGCAGACCTGGCGCGCGCCGTCCGCCTGCGAGACACCACGTGTCGGGCTCCGGGCTGCGGACGAGCCGCCCGGAGCTGCGACCTCGACCACTCGGTCGCCTGGCAGGACGGCGGCACGACAGCTGTCGACAACCTGGCCTGTCTCTGCCGACATCATCACCGGCTGAAACACCTGCCGGGTTGGAACCTCGAGCACCACCCCGGCGGCATCCTCACCTGGACCACACCCGACGGCCGACGACACGAGACCAGACCCGAGCTCGCCGAGACGGGGTGAGTGCGAGCGCGCCCGACGCTCCCCGCACCCACGGTTACGATGGATCCCCGTGACTGACCGCCGACTCCCGCTCCACGCGCAGCTGCGCCGGCGCATGCCGCTCGTCCGACTCGGGACGGATCCCGCCGACTCGGGGACGTCGCTCCGCCGTTCGCTCGGCGTCTGGCAGCTCACGATGATCAGCGTCGGCGCGACACTCGGCACCGGCATCTTCGTCGTCCTCGGCACCGCCGTCCCGCTCGCCGGACCCGCCGTCTGGATCGCGTTCGCGGTCGCCGGGCTCGCAGCACTCCTGTCGGCCCTGTCCTACGCCGAGATGGCCGGTTCGGTACCCGTCTCCGGATCCAGCTACTCCTACGCCTACGCGACGATGGGTGAGGGCGTCGCCTGGGTGTGCGGGTGGTGTCTCGTGCTCGAGTACGGGGTCTCCGTCGCGGCGGTCGCCGTGGGCGCCGGGCAGTACGTGAACGAAGCGCTCGCGGTCTTCGGCCTGGGACTGCCGCCGGCACTCGCGAACCCGATCGGCGTCGCCGACGGCCTGATCAACCTCCCGGCCGCGGCCCTCGTCCTCCTCGCGATGCTGCTGCTCGTCCGCGGCGCGAAGGACAGCGCCTGGGCGAACACGATCATGGTGTTCGTGAAGCTCGCCGTGCTCCTCGTCTTCGTCGTCATCGCGTTCTCGGCGTTCTCCCTCGGCAACTTCGAACCGCTCGCGCCCATGGGGGTCGCCGGTATCGCGGCAGCCTCCAGCCGGCTGTTCTTCTCCTACATCGGGTTCGACGCGGCGTCGACCGCCGGCGATGAGGCGACGAACCCACGTCGCGACCTGCCGCGCGCGATCATCCTGTCGATGGTGATCGTCACCGCCGTCTACATCCTCGTCGCCATCGCCGCGATCGGTGCCCGGCCGTGGACCGAGTTCGCCGACGACGAGTCCGCGTTCGTCGGCATCCTCACCGAGATCACCGGACAGCCGATCGTCGCCCTGTTCTTCTCCATCGGCGCGGTCATCGCCATCGCGAGCGTGGTGCTCACCGTCTACTACGGGCAGACGCGCATCCTGTACCGGATGGCGCAGGACGGCATGGTGCCGCGGGTGTTCTCGCGCGTCGGTCGCCGCAGCGGGACACCCGTCGCCGGGACCGTCATCGTCGGAGCGGTCGTCGCCGTGGTCGCCGCCCTCATCCCGCTCGGCGAGCTCGCCGACGCCACGAGCATCGGCACGCTGTTCGCGTTCGCCCTCGTGAACCTGTCGGTCATCCTGCTGCGTCGCCTGCGTCCCGATCTCGACCGCAGCTACTCCGTCCCGCTGTTCCCGGTGGTCCCGGCGCTCGGCATCGTCATGTGCCTCGGGCTGATGGTGTCGCTCGGCGGGACGACCTGGATCGTGTTCCTCATCTGGATGCTCGTCGGAGCGACGCTCTACCTCGGGTACGGGCGTCGGCACTCGACGGTCGGCGCGCTCAGCGATGCGGAGTACGCCGAGGCGATCGCAGCGGAGGACACCTCCCGCGGGTAGTGCGCTGCGCCCAGATGACGCCCTGTTACGAGCGAGGCCGATTGCCAGGCGACGTCCGGGACTCGTGATGCAGGATCGTGCGTATGACCCGACAGATCCGCTTCAACGCCTTCGACATGAACTGCGTCGCCCACCAGGCATCGGGCATGTGGCGTCACCCCGACGACCGCTCGAGCACCTACAAGGACCTCTCCTACTGGACGGACCTGGCGCAGCTGCTCGAGCGCGGCAACTTCGACGGCATCTTCATCGCCGACGTCCTCGGCACCTACGACGTCTACGGCGACAGCAACGAGGCCGCGATCCGCAACGGCGCGCAGGTGCCCGTGAACGACCCGATCCTGCTCGTCTCGGCAATGGCCGCGGTGACGAAGCACCTCGGCTTCGGCGTCACGGCCGGCACCGCGTACGAGCACCCGTACCCGTTCGCGCGGCGCATGTCGACGCTCGACCACCTGACCAAGGGGCGGGTCGGCTGGAACGTCGTCACCGGCTACCTGCCGAGTGCGGCGCGCAACATGGGGCACGACGACCAGCTCGAGCACGACGAGCGGTACGACGTCGCCGACGAGTACCTCGAGGTCCTGTACAAGCTGTGGGAGGGCTCGTGGGAGGACGACGCCGTCGTGCGCGACCGCGAGACGGGTGTGTTCACCGACCCGACGAAGGTCCACGAGATCGGGCACTTCGGCAAGCACTACACGGTGCCCGGCATCCACCTGTCCGAGCCGTCCACGCAGCGGACGCCGGTCATCTACCAGGCCGGTGCGTCGCCGCGCGGCATCCAGTTCGCCGCTGGCAACGCGGAGGCGATCTTCGTCGGTGCGTCGACGAAGGCCGGGTTGAAGGCGACGGTCGGCCGCATCCGCGACGCCCTCGAGGCCGCCGGTCGTGACCGGTACTCGGCGAAGATCTACACGCTGCTCACGATCATCACCGACGAGACGAGCGAGCAAGCCCAGGCGAAGCACGAGGACTACCTGCAGTACGCGTCGCAGGAGGGTGCGCTCGTGTTCATGTCGGGCTGGATGGGCATCGACCTGTCGCAGTACGACCCGGAGGAGCCGATCGGCAACGTCAAGAGCAACGCCATCCAGTCGGCGGTCGCCAACTACCAGGCGGCCAACGAGGAGGGTGGCGAGTTCAAGGTGAAGGACATCGCGCGCATGGGGGCGATCGGTGGGCTCGGTCCGCGGATCGTCGGCAGTGCATCGGAGATCGCCGACACCCTGCAGGAGTGGGTGGAGGAGACCGACGTCGACGGCTTCAACCTCGCCTACGCGATCACGCCGGGCACCTTCGAGGACATCGTCGAGTTCGTCATCCCCGAGCTGCGTCGTCGCGGTGCCTACCCCGAGGAGTACGTCGAGGGCAGCCTCCGCCACAAGCTCCACGGCCGTGGCGACCGTCTCCCCGACGAGCACACCGGGGCCCGCTACCGCTACGCGAAGTAGGTCCGGCCTGCTCGGTCCCTGAGCCTGTCGAGGGCACCGGTCCCTGAGCCTGTCGAAGGGCACCACGCACCCACCGACTGCGACCCGCTCCCCCAACCATCCCGGCCCCTGAGCACCAACCACCTCGATCCCTGAGCCCGTCGAAGGGCACCACGCACCCAACCGACCGCGACCCGCTCCCCCAACCACCCGGTCCCTGAGCCTGTCGAAGGGCACCACGCACCCAACCGACCGTGACCCGCTCCCCCAACCATCCCGGTCCCTGAGCCTGTCGAAGGGCACCACGCACCCAACCGACAGCGACCCGCTCCCCCAGCCCCCTCGCTCCCTGAGCCCGTCGAAGGGCACAACGCACCCAACCGACCGCGACCCGGCCCCCAGCCACCTCGGTCCCTGAGCTTGTCGAAGGGCAGCACGAGTACACCCCGCCCTTCGACGCGCTCAGGCACCGAGCGTCGCCCGATCAGCGCGCCCCGAGCCACTCCCGCACAGCCGCTTCGAACGCCTCCGGCGCGACATTCCACTCCAAGCCGTGCGGCGCAGCGGCGACCTCGACAAGCTCGAACGTGGGTGAACGGTGAGCGACGGCCCGCGTGAGTTCCACGGGGATCGTCGTGTCGCCGGGCGAGTGGATCGCGAGCGTCGGCAGGCCGTCGATCGGCCCGGCGGACAGCGCGCGGACCGGAACCGCGCCGCGCACCCCGGCGGATCGTGCCAGCACCGGCGTCGAGAGCACGGCGAGCGCCGAGTGCACGAGCACCCGCGGCACCCCGGCGACCGCGGCAGCGTGCAGCACCGTCTCGCTGAGGCCGAGCATCGGCGAGATGAGGATCGCGCCCTGCACCACCTCGGGTCGCTCGCGTGCAGCCGCGAGGCTCAGGGCGGCGCCGTAGGACCACCCGGAGACGATGACCCGTCGCGCACCGAGCGCCACGGCGTCGTCGATGGCCGCGATGACGCGGTCGACGTCCGTGGCGTCAGCCCCGGAGCGACGCTCGGCGAACGCGGACCCGAGGCAGGTGACGAGCGACGGCAGTCCCGCGCGCTGCACGGCCTGCACGGAGCGGAGAGTCGCGAGCGGCGAGGCCCCGAGTCCGTGGGTGTGCACGACCCAGGTGCCGTCGCGGGCCTCGCTGTCATCGCCGTCGAATCGCCACGCCCCTGACCGCGTCCTCGGCACGCGCTCCTCGTCCACCCCGAGTTCCGCGGGTGTCACGGCCGCGCCGGTGAACCGCGCACGGGTCGCCCCTGCGGGAACGCGGCCGCTGACCACACTCCGCATCACCGAACCGTCCGTCGTCTCGCGGCCGATCACTGGTCCGACGATGACCCGTGAGCCGTCGTCGAACTCGAGCCCGTATCGTCCCGGCAGCGCGGTGGCAGCGTTCCGTTCGAGCCGCACGGTCATCGGCGACGAGGTCGGCAGCACGTCGCTGTAGTGCACGCGTCCTGCTCCGATGACGCGCCGGGCGACCATGGCACTCGCGACCCCGAATCCCGCGACCGCAACAGTGGCAAGGCCGGCCACGACGATACCCGCGCTGCGCTTCACGTCACACCCTCGATCCCGTCCCGCTCGGGGAACGGTGAACCAGCCTAGCTCCGGGCACCCGGCTCACCGAGCCGACCCCGGTCGCTGAGCTATCCCTGGTCCCTGAGCCAGCACCAGCACCAGCCCCGGTCCCTGAGCCAGCACCAGCACCGGTCCCTGAGCTTGTCGAAGGGCACACGACCACACCCCGCCCTTCGACAAGCTCAGGGACCGAACGAAGGCCACCTCTTCATGTACGATTACTCAGGACGCTCCGGCGCCACGCGGATGTAGTTCAATGGTAGAACTTCAGCTTCCCAAGCTGATAGCGCGGGTTCGATTCCCGTCATCCGCTCCAAATATCTGGTCAGCGGCGATTTTTTCACGACCATGGGGCCATCTTCGAACTGCCGCGTGAGCAAACGCCATTCTCAAGCCGATGCTTGCGATATGTACTCTCATCAGGTTATTCACACTCTGCTGAACGGTTCTCTTGACCGTGAGTCACCCGTTACTCACCGTAAACTCGCGACTCGTGTCCGCCGCAATGCTGGCTACCTCTCGAAGTGTGACGCCGAGGAGTGATCGGCCGCCCGCGGAGCGACCGTGCGGAAGTGCTGGTACTCATGCCTCCCCAGCTGTCCACGCAGCGGACGCATCGGCCATTCGGGCGACGATGGTTCGACATCGCGACCGGCGTGATGACGTTGAGGCTGTTCCGTTGGTCGGTCAGTTGCGGGTGGTTGCGCGGTGTTCTGCTTGGGTGCGCGCACGCGGTGACCGGGTGGACGTCGGTGGCCGGGCGCCCAGCACTGCTCGGCATCTCGTACCAGTGCCGGAGTGAACGAGTTGCTTCCCCCAGCCGCAGTGGCGGCGTCAGCAGGCAGACGAACTGCGAGCAGATCCGTGAGGTTCGCAACGAACAGGCTGCCCACCCTCGCAGCGCCCAGGCTGGCACCGATCTGTCGAAAGTCCTTGTTCGCCGCGTCATGAAGGCGTCGTGCGCACGTCGATGCGTTTGACCAGCCACGGGACGTGGTGGTAACTGACCATGCGGTGGAGGAGTCCCATGAGGCGCGTGAGCGATGCGAAGTATCGATGGCTGAACGCAACGACGTTCCGCAGCGGCCCGACCGAATGATGGTCGATGAGGACTCGATCGAATCAGACCGACGAATCCGACCCCGCTCGGCGGCGCTCGAGCGTGCGGTCGCGCAACGAGATGCGTCTCCGACCGGGTTCACGAGATACAGTACTGAAGCCCTCTTCGTCAGAGAAGACCCCCGCCGAACCGCGGACAGCGAAGGTGGCAGGAACTGGTATCCGTTCGGAACAGATTGGCGTCGCGACGGAGACGACGACAATCGCGGCAAGGGCACTTGGACGCTTTGGTGGCTCGCGACGACACAGGAAACCGTATTGGAGCGACGAGCACCACGATGGGAACTATGGCTGCTCGGAACAGCGATCGCTTCGTTCGACCAGGCGCAAACGGTGCTTCATTCCATTGAGCCGCTCAGACCTGAGCCCAACAGCGTAGCCGTTGTGCTGGACGTCTATCGAGCTGTCGACGGACTCAATCCGAAAGCGCGTTGATGGCTCTGGCCGAACGGCCGTCCGTCAGCAGGATGACAGCTCCTGACCGCCTCGCGGCCATGCTCCAGGCCGAGCCGCAGCGGCTTCGACGTCGCAGCATCTCGTTGGGTGTCCCGGTCTCGGACGCCGACGACGCAGCCCAGAACGCCGCACTCCGCGCCTGGCGTTCGGTCGATGCGCTGCGTTCCAGTGACAGCGGATCGGTGTGCTCGTGGTTGGACACGATCGTCCGCACGACCGCGATCGACATGCACCGGGCCCGGAAGGATGACCTCGGCGAGGTGCTCTGCGATCGGCTGGAGTCGGGTCAGGACGTCGCCCGGGAGGTGGAACTGCAGGAGCAGCTGACCGCTGCCTTTCAAGCGATCGCCGCTCTCCCCCCGCCCCTTCGTGAGCCATTGCTCCTGTTCGTCATCGACGGCAGGTCCACGGGTGACATCGCGGAGGAGCTCGGCCTCTCCGCGGCAACCGTCCGGCAGCGGATCGCGCGGGCCCGACGGGCACTCCGCGGCTGATCCGGCGGTCTTGTCACATTCTTCGACGGCTCCCGTCTTTCTCGATGAACCCGCTTCCGCGGGCGTCATCTCGAAAGGAACCAGCCATGTCGTACCCCCGGGTCGAATCACTTGACCAACTCAACCTCGCGTTTGCCGAGCGCTTCAACGCACAGGACGTCGACGCCCTGCTGGCGCTGAACGTGCCCGACGCCGTCTTCGTACCGGCGCCCGGACAGCCGGTGCAGGGCGAAGAGGCCGTCCGCGGTGCCTTCGGCCAGTTCCTCGGCCTCAACCTGCCCATCAGCATGAACGTCCGTCGCGTGTTCCAGAGCGGCACCACCGGCCTCGCGGTCGCCGATTGGACGATCGAGGGCGTCAGCCCCGACGGCTCCGACGTCGAGCTCGCCGGTACCACCTCCGATGTCGCCGTGTACGACGAGGAGCACGGATGGCGATACGTCATCGACAACCCCTTCGGAACCGCCTGACGCACGACCCCGATGCCGCGGCGATCGCCAATCGTCGCGGCATCGGGGGCTCGGTGCTTCGTGTTCTCCTGCCGCCTTCGGCAGCCCGCCCTCCGTGGTGGGGCGGGCTGCGCCCTGAACCGAGCTTGACGTGCTCTTGTGGCTAGACGCGCCTCCGTCGGCGTCCGACGACGAACCACGTTCCGAAGGCAAGGAGCAGTACCGCGATCGCGACTGATGATCCGATCGCCAGGCCCGTAGAAGCGAGGTCGCCGGACTGGTTGATCGAAGGTGCGCCTTCCTTGATTCGAAGAGGGTTCGTGACCGTGATCGGGGTGGCAGAGCCGGCCCCGATGGTCACGGCTTGGGCACTGACTTCGGGAGCGTTCCAGGTGAAGCCCGCGGGTGCTGCGGTGACGGATGATTCCTGGACGGAGCACTGAGCTCCATCGGGGATGTTCGCGATCACAGCAGATCCGGTCGTTCCTTCAGTGATGCTGATGACTGCCGCGTAGGTTCCGTCGTCGCCACAGAAGGCGGTGAGACCGAAGGCGCCGGTCGTGCCGGTCGTCGGTCCGCCTGCGATGTTCTTCGTCAGTGCCAACGATCCGCTGGGAACTGATGGGTCCGCCTGCAGGGTGTTCGTGACGGTGATCGGGACGATTTGGCCGGCGCTGAGCGCGCCGGTCGACGTCGGAGAGATCTCTGGTTGTGGGCTCCAGGTGTAACCGGGGGGAGCCGTTGTCGGTGCCGACTCAACGACCGCGCAGGCAGCGCCTGCTGGTTCATCGATCGGTGAGGTCGACGCGCTCAACTGTCCCTCTGGGACCGTGACGGTCCAGTCCTGCGTCACGTCGACGCCGCCGTCAGGGTCGGTGCAGATGATCTGCCCAGAGAACACTTGGTCGGATTGCATACCGGCTCGTGATGATCCAGCGATGTTCTTCGTGATGATCAGAGAGGCTGACGTCGCCGGTAGCGGCGCGAGGGTGTTCGTGACCGTGACGGAGACCGGGGTTGTCGGGCCGAGCTGGGCGATGACCGCTGGTGTGATGGTCGGCGACCCGACCCATGCATATCCGGCTGGTGTGCCTCTCGGCGTATCCTCCTGGATCGAACAGGACTCCCCGTCGAAGAACTGGATGGGTGAGGCCGCAGCACTGTCGCTTCCGGCCGGGACGGTTACCGACCATCGTGTTGATCCTTGCGTGGCGCAAGTGATCGACCCGGTGAATGTTTCTGGCGCGGGAAGACCTTCTGCCGGGAGTCCTGCGATTCGCTTCGTCACGGTGATCGAGGACGTCGTGTTGAAGATCTGCAGGTTGACCTTGCTGGAGTCGGTTGCCGGGTTGGGATCGAAGTAGACGCTGGTCGCGCTCGGAGTGGCAGAGGCCGTGTTGGCATATGTCCCCTGAACGACCCCAGCAGTCCCGGTGATGACGATGGTCACACCATCACCAGCGGCGAGATCCATGACCGCGCTGACTGTGTTCGTTGCCGCGTCGAACGTCGCGGTCGGGCAGACTGGCGAACCGGCAAGCGGGGCACAGGCCACCGACGAGTAGAGGAAGTTCGTCGGAAGGGGGTCGGAGAAGGTGATGGAATCGGCCGACGCGGCTCCTGCGTTGGAGACACTCACGGCGTAGGTGACCGTCTGTCCGGCTTGCACGCTCGCTGGGGAAACGGATTTGTTCACGGTGATCTCGGCGCAGATCACAGGGGTGAACAGATCAACGGTCTGGTTCGACGTGTTCGTATCGATGGTGTTCGCTGGCGCACCGATCCGGGCGAAGTTGTACATGTCGGACCTGCCACTGCTACTGCACGCGCCGGTTGCCGCCTTCCCAAACGTGACCTCATACGTGATGGTCACGCTGGAATTGCCCGGGAACGTTGGCAGCACCGTTTGCAGGACCGTTGAGTTGTTTCCTGCGTTGACGCGATCTGTGAGTTGCGGACAGACCGCGCCGCCGGTGGTCGTGCAACCGGTGAAATGAACGCTCGTTCCGTTGAACGCGGAGCCCGCATTGGTGCGGTTGAGCTGGTCCACGATGGTGGCACCATCGGCTGAACCAGACTCGTTGTTGCTGAAGGTGAGTGTGTAGGTCGCGGTGTCGCCGGGCGAGATGGTCGCCAGGTCGACGGATTTCGTAGCAGTGGTGTCCACGCGGGGGCAGTTGGTGACGTTGGCCGGTGTGAACAGATCGAAGGTCTGATTGGCGGCGTTCGTGTCGATCACGTTCCCGGGCGGATTGACGCGGGCGCTGTTGTACACGAGCGGGTTGCTGGAAGCTGAGCATCCGCTTCCCCGGTCGAAGGTGACCTTGTACGTGATCGTGACAGTCGAGTTACCGGGGAAGGTCGGGATCGACGTCTGGAGCACCACGGCGCTGTTCGTGGGGCTGTCGCTATCCGTCAACGTCGGGCACACAGCACCGCCGCTCGTCGTGCAGCCGAGGAACCGGATGTGCATGCTCGAGAACTCACTGCCCGCACTGACCGCACTGAGCCGGTCGTAGATGGTGGCACCATCGGCTGAACCAGACTCGTTGTTGCTGAAGGTGAGTGTGTAGGTCGCGGTGTCGCCGGGCGAGATGGTCGCCAGGTCGACGGATTTCGTAGCAGTGGTGTCCACGCGGGGGCAGTTGGTGACGTTGGCCGGTGTGAACAGATCGAAGGTCTGATTGGCGGCGTTCGTGTCGATCACGTTCCCGGGCGGATTGACGCGGGCGCTGTTGTACACGAGCGGGTTGCTGGAAGCTGAGCATCCGCTTCCCCGGTCGAAGGTGACCTTGTACGTGATCGTGACAGTCGAGTTACCGGGGAAGGTCGGGATCGACGTCTGGAGCACCACGGCGCTGTTCGTGGGGCTGTCGCTATCCGTCAACGTCGGGCACACAGCACCGCCGCTCGTCGTGCAGCCGAGGAACCGGATGTGCATGCTCGAGAACTCACTGCCCGCACTGACCGCGCTGAGCCGGTCGTAGATGGCTGCACCATCGGCGCTGGACGGACCCGCATTGCTGTACGTCAGCGTGTACGTAGCGGAATCCCCCGGGGTGATGCTCGGCAAGTCGACAGACTTGGTGACTGCGGTGTCCACCCGGACGGTCAGTGCGGTCGACACGTCGCTGCTGTTGGTCGACGGATCCGGATCGGTCGTGCCGGCTGGCGGTGCAACTGTTGCCGTAGCTGTCACCGAAGGTGTGCCCACGGCGTAGTTGCCGCTGACCGTGATGAAGACCGTTCCGAGATGCGGAAGGACTGGCAGAGCGCCATCAACGGCCGAGTCCGTTGTCGAGGTGATGGTCGCGCAACTCGCTCCGTTCGTAGCGTTCGTGCACGTTGCGGTGACGTTGGTCGACCCCGCCGGGGCAGCGAATGAGAATGTCGAGCCATCTGCGTCGGGCAGGCTGTTGTTGGTCAGCTGGATGGTATAGGTGAACGCCGATCCTCCTGAGCTGCTGGTGGGGCCCGCCAGAATGACCTGGAGATCAATGGAAGCTCCGGGCGCGGGCTCAGCAACCGCCGCGGGAGCAGCTGGCTCTGCGGACGGGTCGTTGACCGACGAAGCTGGCGGCTGAGCTTGCGCCGACGTGGTGCCGCCCAGGACGAAAGAGCTCGCCGCGAGGGCGATCGCTACGACAAGCGCTACCCGGCGCGTCAGACCTCTCGTTTCGTTCGAGTCGATCAGTGTTCGGAAAGTCATCGGGCTCTCTTTCAGTTGTTCTGAGGTTGGGACTCACCTGTGCAGGTGAAACCGGGGTCACGGCTGGTCAGAACGTCGTCATTTCTCGCAAGCGGTGCACGAGGTGCCAGCAAGATCCCAGAACCCACGGTCGAAAGTGATCAGATGACAGTTCTTCCCGAGTGCTCTCTCCTGCAATGACGCTGAGCGAGCTCATCTGTGACGCCGAGGAGGCATAGTTCCGACAAGACCCACAAGTACCGCGGTGCTCGCCCGGACGAGGCAGCGCCCGGTGCAAGCGGACTCGCGCACAACGCCCGCCGAACGGTCCCGACCATGAGCCTCCGGGCCTGGGTGATGGAGAAGCTCACCGACGAATGCTCTACGCCCCGGGGAGATGGAGCGGAATGCCAGGTTGCCGTTGATCTCGCACTCAAGAACACGGTCAGCGCGAGCGCGAGCAGGACAATGCGAGTCGCTTCAGCTGATATCAGGCCCAGCCGAGTTCGCGCGCGATCGCGACTGCCTCGTCCCTTCGCGTCACGCCGAGCTTGCGATAGATGTTCTTCAGGTGCGTCTTCACCGTGTTGAGGCTGATGAACAGCGACGCGGCGATGGCCACAGCAGAGTCGCCCTGTTCGAGTTGCACGAGGATCTGCCGCTCTCGCTCAGAGAGCGTGACGATCGGGCCCAGACTTTCGGAAACCGGCATCTTCCCCAGCCGGTCTGCGATCTCAGGAGGCAGCCCGAGCGAGGGGATCTCGGAAGTCGGGATGACGTTCAATGAGCGCAGCTGTTCTCCCTGGATCGCAGCCGATACGACGCTTCGCAGTTCACGCTCAGACGCGTCTCCCAGGGCGTGGAGCAGCAAGGAAGCCATGATCGACCAACGCGAATGACTTGATGACCCTCTCTGCACCGACCGGGCCAGTTTCACGGAGGCAGCTCGGTCGCCGTTCGAGGCGTTCGCGAACGCATGGGCCAGGGCTGTCGCGGCCGTCGACGTACCGATCCCGAGTCGTTGGAGATCGGTACTCGCTCTCCCCCGCTGCGATTGCAGTTGACGGGCGAGCACGATGACGATCGCCAGGCAATCCGCATTCGTACCACGCGAGTACAGGGCCGTGGGCAGTCCGGCGATCTCTTCCTCCATGGTCCGGATGATCTGGTCACCCTCCTCGGGCCGGGCCAGAGAAGCGCGAACCAACAGGATCTCCGCCCAGCACTCCGTGCCTGAATCCGGAGCAACCTGTTCCAGGAAGGCTCGGGCGGCATCGAAGTCCAACGCATCAACCGCGAGCAGGGCACGTGTGAGCATCTCCCCGATACGGAGCGGAACGGGCAGCGGCAGCCGCGTGTCCGTCCTCAGGAGCCACCGTTCGGCGAGCAATCGTCGGCCGGCCAGCGCATGGATCCAGGCGATCCAGCTCGCCGCCAGAGCAGCCGCGTGATCGTCGTCGACCACGCGTCCGAGATCGTAGGCCTCAGTGAAGGTTGTGAGGGCAAGCCGCTCGTCGCCGGCGAGCTCGAAGCTCCGAGCCAACTGGATCAGCAGATGCGGGAGCACATACTTCATGAGCACCCGTTCCTCGTCCGCGGCGGTATGCAACAGATCCGTCGCCCGCTGAGCAGCTTCGACGGCAGCGTCGAAATCACCGACTGCCCGCCGTCCAGCCGAGCGGCTGGTCAGTTCAGACACCCTGTCGAGCAGGCTCCGTTCAACACGCGGACGAGAGACCACATCACGGTAGGTCGTCGGCGCACTGACACCCCCGGCGACCAACCCGACGTATGCGGCAGCAGTCGCCCATTGCGGTTGATCCTGTCGAATCCGATCAGGAGCTCCAGACAGCGCCTCCTCCAACAACGGCAAGTCCTGGGCAAGCAGGATCGACCAATGAGCGTTGATGACCTCCGCGACCACATCCCAGTCCTGTCCAACCAGCGCAGCCCGGAGCGCGGAACCCGCCTCCGACGACGAGACGGACTCATCTCGAGTCATCAGAGGCCCTTCCTGATACGTGATCCCCCACGCCAGCTAACCACCATGACGCTCACAATGGTCTGCCAGTCGTGGGATGAGGAGAAGAGAGGACCCTGCGTTGTACATGTGGGCCTCCTCAGCCGTCGTGCTTGCCTGAGCCGATGCTCCTGCTGGCTGCGTAGACAACCTTGACCGGTAACCATGACGTGAGAACTGAAAGATCGTCACCGAGATGGCCGCTCCAGCTCGTTCTGCGCGTCGGGGGTGGGCGAGCTCGTCGAGCGTGTTCGCGAGGTGACAGCGGACAGCACGTTCGCCCCCGCTGAGCGCGAAGACTGCTCCGAGATCTACGTCAGGACGCCGGTTCGGCCCCTTCATGCCGGGCCAGACTGCTGCCGTCCGAGCCGTGAAACGCGATGAGCGCGGCGACGATGGCTTCGGCAGGTGCCATCGGGGAGGAGGTCAACGCGCGCAGGATCGTCAGGGCTCGCGGGTCGTCGACAACGAGATGCATCCGGTCGGCGCGCACAGCTTCGCTCCAGTCTCGGCGCCTGATGGAACTCTTCCACTGCGCCGCGATCCAGTCTCGGTTCATCTCGACGTCGATGTTCCAACCGTTCGGGGTCTTTTCACCGGCGAGTGCGCCACGGCGGAGACGGCCGTGGACGACCGCCCGGGGAATCGCGAGGACCGCGGCGAGCTCGGTCACGCCGATGGGATCGGGCAGGTCGTCGAGGAAGTCCTGAACGAGGGCCGTATCCAGATGTTGACGCTCACGACTCACTTCGGAAAGATCCGGCCGCTTGAGTCTGCTCGGAGCGCCCTGTCGCACGCGCGTTTCAGTCCGAGTGGCTCCGTTCGAGTTCGAAGTCTGTTGTGGCGGTCGGGGCTGTGACGACATGGCGAACCTTCTTCCGGTGAGTGATCCGCTCCTGCAGACGCGATTCCTCGTCACTCATGACGCGGTGCGTCGCCTGACTCGTCGTCAACCCGTCCTCAGCCGACGGAGACCCCTGACGGTCGGGCACTCGGCTGTGCTGATGAGCAGAACCGCGGTTTGACTCCGCGCATTCGCTCCAGGGTGATTCAGGGGGTGATATCCGCCGCGAAGGGCCTGGCTGGCTCCCGGGCGACGCGAGGCTGTGAACGCTCGAAGCGGCACCACCCGGTCGGTGCGCTCCCCACCCGACGGACCGCACCCGGCAGATCTGATCTGCGGCGTCATCAACCATCTCGCCCTGCGTCTGAGCGCTCGTCTTGGCTGTCCCTCCCCCGACCTGGTCAGCCCACTCCCGGAGAAGCATGAACCCCTTGAGCCCCGAACTCACAACCATCCCCGACGCGGACCTCGTATCGCGCACCCGCGAGGGCGATCGAAGCGCGTACACGGAACTCTGGCGCCGATATGCAGGCCCAGCTCGAGCAGCCGCGCTCTCATTCACCACGAGCTTTGATCCCGATGACCTCGTCGCCGAGGCGTTCACGCGCGTCTACCGGGCGATCATCAACGGAGGGGGGCCTTCGACAGCGTTTCGCGCCTATCTGGTGCGAACGGTTCAGAACGTCGCCGTCTCCTGGAGCCGCCGCCGGGAGGCCGAGCCACTCGACAACATGGATGAACTCGCTGATCCCACGGCCGGCGAGATCGCAAACGCCAATGCGGTGGACCGGGATCTCATCACGAAGGCGTTCACGATGCTGCCGGAGCGATGGCAGGAAGTCCTCTGGTACACGGAGGTGGACGGACGAAAACCCCGCGAGATCGCGCCCGAACTCGGTATGACCCCGAACACCGTGTCCGCACTCGCTTACCGCGCGAAGGAGGGTCTACGCCAGGCCTGGATCCAAGCACACCTCGCGTCTGGAAAGCTCGACGGTGACCATCGTTGGACGGTGGAACGCCTCGGCGCGCACGCGAGGGGAAAAGTGGCGAAGCGGGAACAGGTCAAAATCGACGCCCATCTTCGAGAATGCGCGGCCTGCACGCGGGTGGCCGCGGAATCGAAACGTGTCGCCTCAGTCCTACCCTGGGCGCTCCTCCCTCTCGTCGGAGGGATGGGCGCCGTGACGATGTTCCTCGGCGGCAGTGCACATTCTGCGCAGATGGTCGCGAGCGTGCGGCCGTCCGGAATCCGACGAATCAGCAAACGCTTCTCGGGGGCCTCCCCGAACGCACAACTCCTCGTCGGCAGCCTGGTTGCCGTGACGGTGGCCGCACTCGGAGGGGCTGTGGTCGCACTCTCCAGCTCGCTCGCAACACTGCCCGAGTCGTCTGCAGTCGACCTGCCTCGCGCGGTCACACCGTCCGACACATCTGGCCGCTCACCTGAACCGCTCGTCGTCACGGATCCTGACAGCGAGGGATCCACCCAGCAGCCACCGGTGAGACCTGTCTCGCCGTCACCCGAGAGCTCGCCGACTCCGATCCCTCCGGTCGGCTCCGACGTGATTTCAGCGTCTCCCCCGCCGAACACACAACCCACACCCGTCCCTGTACCCGATCCGACACCGCAGCCCGCGCCGTCATCGACACCGCACTCGACTCCCGACGCGCTCTCGGCTCCCACGGTTCTCCTCGTGGACACCGGTACAGGAGCGCAACAGAACCTGCTCTACCCGATCGTCTCCGGCACGGCTGAACCACGCGCGGTCATCACGCTGAGCAACGGAACCTCGGCTGATGTCACGGTGACGGCCGATCTCGACGGATCTTGGTCGACCGAACAGCTCACCGGCTTCGGGCAGGGCACGTATGTCCTCTCGGTCACGCAGACGACCGTGAACGGCTCGACGTCACCGCCGGCCACCACCCGCGTGACGCTGAACGCTTCCCCAAGCCTGTTCGCTGCCGCGGGAAGTGGTGGGTTCACCATCCTCGTCCTCGGATCGGCGCCTGGATCGATCCGGCTCCTCACCGACCGGAGCATGGACTGGGGCGTTCACGAGCTGATTCCTGGCTTCCTGGGCGCTTACGGATGGGCAGACACGTTCACGTGGGTTCCCTCACCTGGCGTGCACGAGGTATCCGTCCAGTACGTTTTCGGAGATCGCTCAGGACCACCGCGGACCACCGTCCTTCCGTTCAGCTAGACGCGTCGGCCCGCCACCGCAGGCCTTCGTGACCAGGTCCTCTCGGCGAGTGGGGATGGCGCACTCGCGCGGCACAGCGCAGCGGAGTGCCGTCACGATCGCCGATACGAATCGTCTCCGTTCCTGACGGCCGCCTGGTGCACGCGCATCGGCTGAGCACGTCGCAGCATGCACAGCGCATTGCACGGAAAGGCGAACAATGGACCTCATACCGCAACCACCACGCACGTCTGGACGGCGACGAATACGCCGTAAACTGGGCGTGTTCCTCATGAGCGCCCTGCTGACAGCGGGCGCAGCCGTCACAACGGCAACCCCTGCCCAAGCCACAGTCGGAAACCCGGTTGTGAGGACGACCCCGGCAGGGACGACTTCGGCGGCGGCCACGCAAGGGAAGGCTGGCGGCTCGGGTCTCTGGGGATATGTCGGCGACATCAAGACCCGCAACGCCGGCGCCGTGTACTCCTACGGACTCGCCGTCAGTCCCCTGGACGGCAGCGTTTGGGTCACCGACTCGGCGAAAGCCATCTACACCAGCAGCTCGCTGATCTGCGGGTTCGCCGGTGGGACGCTCTTCGGTGGCGTCTGTTACGTCGGAGAGTCCCGCGTCATGCACTACTCGGCCGTGGGCACGGATTGGGCCGTCGGCCAGTACGCCGGAAACGGGACCTATGCGGCCCCGCCTGCCGGGGCGAATGGTGGCATCGGCGCGAACTACGAGTCGCTGGCGGACGCGACCGTCCTGTCCGGGACCGAGCCGGGCATGACGAACGGTGAGTTCGGCGGCGTCAGAGGTCTCGCGATAGCCGATGACGGGACAGCGTGGATCGCCGACTCGGACACCTTCATCGGGAGTGCGATCGCATCCAACGCGGGCAAGAACATCAGGCTGATCGCGGCCGACGAATCCGAGGGCGCCTCATTCGGTGGGTCGGCGACGTGGGCGCAACGCTATGAACCCGGCCGCCTCCTGTACCCCGTCGGAGTCGCCAAGCTCACGACCGGGAACGTCCTCATCTCATCCACGACCGCGGACCTGCTCCAAGAGTTCCAACCTGACGGCACATGGGTGCGGAACATCCTCCTGGACCGACCGGCGAACACCGCCTACGCGGGCGATGCCGGATTCCGCAACCCCAACGGGCTCGCAGTCGACCCCATCACCGGTGACATCCTGGTGAACTACACCGCTGCCGGTTCAGGACGAGGCCAGATGGTCGAGCGCATCGACGCTTCGACCGGCGCACTCGTCCAGACCATCGGTGTCGGTGCCCTCCCGAACAACACCAACGGCTTCGCGCTGGCTGTCGACCCGAAGACGGGCGAGTTGTTCGTCGCGATGGAGAACGGCCAGCTCTATACGTTCGCCGCGGATGGCACATACCTGGGCCGTTTCTCGGCCTTCGGCTCAGGAAGCGCCAACGGACAGCTTTCGCAGACGGTGCGCGGCATCGCGTTCGATGCCCGCGGATTCCTGTACGTGACCGTGGCCGAGGGCACCGCGAGCACGCGAGTCCAGATCCTCGCCCGAACGCCTGACCCGGTGACGGCTGTGCGTGCGAGCTACGCCTGCGCAGTCGATGGTGACCGAGTTCCAACTGGCGCGATCGATCGGACCAGCGTGGAGGTGAACTGGGCTGGCGTCACCGAAGGGGTGACCGCAGACGCCCAGACGCCCGTCCGAGACTATGTCATCGAGCGATCAGCGGATGACGGCACAACCTGGGCCGTCGTGCCGACCGCGACCGCGACCACGTGGAACGAGACCGTCGCCGGTCTGAATCCGAACGTCGCCTACCAGTTCCGTGTCTCCGCTTGGAACGAAGCAGGTAACGGGGACACCTCCGTCACCACGGTCTCAGATCCCGTCTGTGACCGTCCAGAAACGGAGCCCGGCACCGTCGTCGTATCGAAGACCGTCGTCGACGGCGGTACCGCGCCCACCGCGGACACGAATTACGCATTCACCCTCACCTGCACCGTCGACGGACAACCGGTGGTACTCCCGACCGCCGATCAGACGTTCACCTTGACGAGCGGAGCACATCGATCGATCAGCGCTCCGGCTGGCGCGAGCTGCACGGCTGCAGAACTCAGTGCGGGTGCCTTCACCACGAGCTACCTGGACTCCGACATCGATTCACCGGGCGCCGAGAGCGATGGCACCGTTCTGGTCCGTTCCCAGACCGAGTCGACGATCGTCGTCACGAACACCTATCCGGCACCTGAACCGGGCTCGCTCACCGTCACGAAAACGGTCACCGGGGACCCGGCACCGCCAGCGACCGAGTTCACCTTCGGCTTGAGCTGCCGCGTCGCGGACAGCGCAGTCGCGCTGGCCGAATCCGATCAGACATTCGACCTGCTGGCAGGCGGAAGCCGGAACATCACCGGCATCCCCGCCGGAGCGACCTGCAGCGTCAGCGAGGCGGAGCGTGCGAACTTCACCGCCACGTTCAACGATTCCGACGGCGACCAGGACGGCCAGGTAACGATCGGGTCTGAGACCGCGGCCACCGTCACGGTCACCAACCGCTACACGGCTCCCCCGGCACAGTGTGTCGCCGACCGAGACGCCGTCAGCGTCGTGTACTCGACCAGGAACGACTCCGACGCGCCACTCGACGGGTCCTACACCGTGCATGACCGAGTCGGGGTCGGGCGGTCTGATATGAAGCTGGTGTACACCGTCGAGAAACCGTGCGTGAGCTATCCGGTTCCGGTTCTGACGTACGACGGTGATTGGCCTCTCGATGGTTCAGACGCCGACACCTACGCCGTGTTCCAGTTCTCATTCGGGGCTACAAGCCCGGAGGTGGCCGCCGACTACCGGCTTCAGCTCGCGGCCATGAACGCGCTGCTCGAAGACTCGCCCACCTGTGCCGACAGGTCGGTGGCGAACTTCGACGCGTGTCTCCGTCCCATCATCGAGACCTGGGGAGAGTCGGTTCCGGTCGGCATCACTGGAACGGTGACCACATCCGTCCGCTCTGCCACACCGGGTGAGGGCACCTTGTCCTTCCACCTCGAGCAGATGAATACGGGTGAACCCCTGTCGCGAGAGGGCATCACACCGTATTCCGTCACGCAGCCGACGCTCACGCTCACCGGGGGTGGCAAGCTGTGTTCCGCAACACTGCCTGGCTACACGACCGGTTCAACCGTGTACACACCGACTCATGCAGAACCAGAACCGGTGACGTTCGACGCTCGAGCCGCGGACACGGGGACTGCGTCCGACGACGTCACCCCCATCCCCGTGGATGACACCGGGATCACCTACGTCGTCGGCTCCCAGTCGTTCGCGACCGGAGCGTCCGTGCGTGATTTCCTTGCGCAACAGCGTGCCGGCGCGTACCTCGTCGGAGCGCAGTACATCGCTCCGGACGGAGTCTCTGCTCTCGACCCGGACGCGGTCACCGTGGACGTCCTCGGCGCGAGCAGCGCGGCGTGTTTCTCGGCGACGGACGGTCCTGTGCTGCCGCCCACGGCCGAGGATGCGGGACCACTGGCCAAGACCGGGGTGGAGGCTGCCCAGCTCCTCAGCGTCGCCTTCGGGGCGTGCCTGCTGCTCCTCGGCGGCATCGGGCTGATGCTCCGAAACCGCCGCCGGCGCACCCGGTAGTACCCCCGTCGGACACACGGGGCCGTGGCCCCACGTGTCCGACGGGACCGTGACGCGGCGCTCCAGCCGCGCGCCTCACGCACACGCAGCGCAAAGGTGCCGTCGGTGAATCCACCGACGGCACCTTCGCGCACACGGCAGCGTCAGACGTTTGCGCTCACCGTGCGGGTCCGACGACGCGCGATCAGGAGGATCCCGATCAGGAGCAGCGCCGCCGCCGCGATGCCGCCGCCGATCGCCAGTGTTGAACCGGTGTTCGCCAAGCCGGGCGGAAGGATGACCGTGGTGGCGGTGCACGCGTCATCGCCTGCACCGGTCGGACAGTTGGCTCCGGCGCCGTCCGGAGTGACGACGACGTTCGTCACCTCGCCCACATCCGCGACCGTGAAGGAGTACGTGACGGTGACGCTCTCTCCAACATCGAGCGCGCCCGACCAGGACAGAACTCCGTTCCTGTACACGGCCCCCTGTGTGACGTCGCGGTTGTACGAACCGAGGGCCAGGGCAGGGCTCAGGTCGTCAGTGAACGACGCCGGACGGTCAGCCGTGTATGCCACCTGGCCGATGTTGGTCACCGAGATCCGGTACGACACGACATCTCCGGGGACCGCGGTCTCGTGGTCACTCGTCTTGGAGACGCGGAACGATCCAATCGGCGTCAGCGTCTCGCACGCTTCACTGCACCGCCCGCCCGGCCCCGAGGCCACCGCCGTGTTGCGCAGGAGCAAGTCGCCCGCGCCGGCAGCGCCGATCGTCACCGTGTACGTGATCGTCTTCGTCTCGTCGACAGCGAGCGGGCCGGACCAGGTGAGCGTGGACTCGCTGACTGAGGCACCATTCGTGGCGTCGTCGTCGTAGACGGCGTCATCGAGGACACCGGCGAGGTCGCTCGTGAAACTCGCCGGCTTCTGCGCCGAATATCCGACCGAACCCGTGTTGGTGACGGTGACCGTGTAGCGGACCCGGTCTCCGGGAAGTGCGTTCGCGACGTCTGCTGTCTGGGACACGTCATAGGAGCCGACCGGGATGCTGGTCGAGCAACGCTCTGGAGTGACGCAGCTCCCGTTGACCCCGGTGGGTACGACGGTGGTGACCAGTGACCGGTCGCCGGTGATCGGATCGTTCACCGTGACGGAGTAGGACACCGCGACAGACGTGCCTGCCGGCAGCGCGCCAGCCCAGTTGAGCTTCTTCCCGGTGATGCTCACCCCGGGAGAAGCGTCTCCGACGGAGGTCGCATCGTCGAGAACGCCCGCGAGGTCATCCTCGAACGAGGCTGGTGCGTCGGCGGTGTAGTCGGCCTGCCCGGTATTGGTGACCTTCACCGTGTAGGTGACCGTATCGCCGGCAAGCGTCGAGGAAACGTCGGCCGACTGCTCGAGTGTGAACGATCGGTTGGAGATCACCGCTTCCGAGGTCGCGCTGTTGTTCGCTTGGACCGGATCTTCCTGATCGCCGACGACGTTAGCAGTGTTGACGACGAGTTCGCCGTCGTTTCCGGTCGCGTCTGCGGAGATTTGGAACGTCATCGACTGCCCCTGATCGAGTCTCCCGCCGGAGACGACCACCTCGGAGCCTTCAATCGCCGAGCTGACGTCGCCGGTCACCGAGGGGTTGGTCAGCGAGGACGTGAGCACATCCAAGACGGTCCAGCCGCTGGATACCCCTGGTCCGTTGTTGGTCACCGTCAGCGTGTATTCGATCCGGTTTCCCGAGATGACGGCCGCAGGGCCGTCCTTGGCGATTGTAAGATCGGTCGGCAGTCCAGGGATTGCGGCACCGTCGCTGAAATCCGACGAAGGGCCCGCCACACTCGAGATGAGGTCGAACGTCGGGTCGGCTGCAGTCGGTTCGGTGACGCTGACCTGATACACGCGGCCGGTGTCGTTGTCCGAGAATCCGAAGTTCCCGTTGCCGAACGTCCAGGCTGCTCCGTAACCGCTGGGGGTCGCCGGTAGGACACCGACGAACGTGCGGATGCGCCCGTTCGACAGGTTGAGTCGACGCATCGCTCCGTTCGGGCCGACGCCCCAGGCGAAGCCATCGCTGATCGTGAAGTCTTGAGCTCGGAGTGGTTCTGTGAGCTCGAGGCGTCGCACTTCAGCACCTGTGCTCACATCGATCGCGAGCACCGATCGATTGTTCACGGCGACCGTCCCGGCGTCTGCGACGTAATACAAGCCGTCGTCGGGATTGAACGCGCCAGACGACCAGCGGTTCCCTCCGCCGGTGTGGCTGTACACACGTGTCCCAACGCGCTGCATGCTTCCGTCCTGGCCGATGCGGACCAGTGATCCGAACGGCAACTCCGCCGTGTCTCGTTGATCGACCATGGCGTACAGGTAGTTGTCCGCGGGGTTGAAACCGAGGGCGCTGTGCCGCACTGGCGCAGCGATGCCCTCTGCGGCGAAGGTGTAGCCGCCCTCGCCGGACGTCTCGGCCTTGTAGAGCTGGGTGGGCGTCCCCTGGGCGACGAAAACCGTCGGCACGGCTGGGTCAAACGGGTCTCCGGATGCAGCGTGTGCGGGAGCTGCGATCACCGCACCCACGCCCGCCAGGGCTGCGACGGCGATCGACAGTGAGATGCCCAACGCCAAGGCGGTCCGGGCACGTCTTCGGAAAACGCTCGAATGAGCATGCGATTGTTTCATGTTCTCTCCACCTCTATTGGTCGGGAGACATCGGTCTCCTCATTCCAGCGGACGCACGTGCCCTCGTTTCGTGACGCCAAACCGTGGTTGACCAGATCGGTCGTGGGAGAGCTACTGGTGCAGACGCTGGTCGCAAGCAATGCTGATGAGTCTTTGCCATTGCACGTCGGCCTACGGGTGGGTGGTGTTGGCCCGAACCATCACCACCCACCGTGCCGGCCGGCACTGGGACCGAGCATGGGCGCTCGGATCCGAGAACGACAACGCCCGCCCGAACGGGCGCTGTTGCGTTCACAGCCACAGACGGGGCTGCGGGGCGTTCATGACGCAGATGGCACGAGACTCTGTTCGGCGTCGATTCGACACCGGATCCATTCGTTCGTCCGTACGCGGATGATCGAAACGCCCGTCAGTGGTCGAACGCTTCGAGCTGTGCGGCGCCGATCAGTTCGGTTCGCTGGCAATCACACGCGCGAGCAGATTCGGGCCACCGTCGTCATCCCAGAGCAGGACGGTCCCCACGCGGAGTTGACGGCCGGACCTCGTCACGACTCCGACGATGACGTTGTTCCGCCCGATCTCTCGCGTCGTGACGACCACACGTTGTCCCTCGATGACCGGGGGAAACCACGATCTCTGCTGCTCGGAGATGATCATTTGTGCACCATGTCGCTGTGGCCGTGGGCAGGCACTGGGAAGCGAATCCTTCAGGCACGCAGACGGCCATCAGCAGCGACTATGACGCGAACACCAAGCGTTGCGGAGTACATCACAGCGGTGCCGCGCGTGCCGGCCGTCATCCCCGTCCCGACGGCGAGGACGAGACCGGCGCTTCGTCGATGCTGCAGCTGCCGCAGAGCAGCGATCAGTCGCCGCTGCTGGCGCCGAGCGAACCGAGCACGCCGACGTACAGGAGCGATACGAGGACGCCGAGCGCGAGGATCACCGCACTGATGATGACACCGAATGTCGCCAGCTGATTCCGGTAGCCGGCAGCCAACGACTGGTTCTGGGCGACGATGCTGAGGATGAAGCCGACGACCGGCACAAGGATTGCGAGGATGAGACCGACGAGACCGAGCTTCTTGCCCGGATAGTCGGCGCGGGGGGAAGCTGCTCGGTGGGTCGGGCGCTTCTGCGCTGCGTGGGTCATGGTTGGTCCTTTCAAGATTTCCAGTCTCGTCCGAGATGGGGAATGAGCAGGTGACCGAAGGAATCGAGAAACGAAGCTGCCCTCGGCGATTCACTCGATCAGGCGGGGAAGCGCCTACAGGCTGCAGACGTGCCGCTCGGCCTTTTGTGATGCGGGTGGTGCCTTCTCCGCGGTGGAACAGTGTGCGACCAGCGCGGAGACCCGCCGAAGGGATGAGTGACGATAGTCGTCGACGGCCTCGCCACCCACTGCCACGCGACACCCAAGGGCACGGATCGAGAAACCGGTTCGCACACGAGACATTCGGCGCGAAGTCCAAGGAGACCCATTCTGCGCCATTCGCGGCGGCAGGCTGCGGCGAGCGACCTTCGTGCTGGATCTTGGGCCGACCCGGGATCGTGACCGTCGTCGGCCCCACGCCCTACTGTCCTTCACGTGCTCTCGACGGAGGAACGCTCACCCTTTTCTCACCAAGAAATCGAGCACACCACGCCTCATCCCGGTTCACCCTCCCCCGGAATCACGCGGAAGTTCGCTCTAGTGAGCCCCAGTTAGCCGACAGTTGGTAACTTCAGCTTCCCAAGCTGATAGCGCGGGTTCGATTCCCGTCATCCGCTCCAATCACCTGGTCAGACTCCAACTCTCGACCTGATGCTCTGAGGCCGGACACACCTCGAACGGGTCGTTCTCGGGCTGGACGAAGACCTGCACAGACCCGCTCCGCGTCGTCGAAGTCCCGTTCACCGAGGCGTCACGAGCGTCGAGAAGTAGTTCTTCGGCGACTCCGTGTCCCTCGTCGAGCGCGCCGGAGCGACTCGAGGGCGACGCCGTTCAGGATCAGGCGCGCGTCGGCCGACCACACGAGGTCGTTCGCGACGAGCGCGATCGTCTGACCTCAGCGCACCGCTCGGGCACCCCTGATCCAGGCCCGTGCCAGCAACGGGTCCGGCACGGGTGCCGCCGCGAGCAGTTCCCGCGCGTACTCCGTGGACGGCCCGGCGAACAGCTCGTCCTTCGAAGCGTGCTCGACCACACGACCGGCCCGCATCACGAAGACGTCCTTCGTCACCTTGCGGACGACGGGAAGGTCGTGCGTGATGAAGAGGTACCCGAGGCCCATCTCGTCCTGCAGTCTGCTCAGGAGCTTCAGGATGCCGGCCTTCACCGACACGTCCAGTGCGGAGACCGCCTCATCGGCGATGATGATCCGCGGGTTGAGGATGACCGCCCGCGCGATGAGCACCCGCTGACGCTGGCCGCCGCTCAGCTGGTGGGGGTACCGATCCGCGAACTGCTCCGCCGGCAGCAGGTCCACGAGTTCGAGCGCCTCGAACACCTTCTCGCGCACGCCCCGTCCGCGGGCGATCCCGTGCAACCGGATCACTTCCGCGAGCACCTCGAAAACCGGCTTCCTCGGGTTCAGCGCAGCCGACGGGTCTTGCAGCACGCACTGCACCGACCGCCGGAACCGCAGGAGTTGAGCGCGGCTCATCGCGGAGAGCGACACGCCGTCGAACGTCACCTCGCCCTCGTCAGGCGCGATCAGCCCGAGCAGCATCCTTGCGAGCGTGCTCTTCCCGCTGCCGCTCTCACCGACCACGGCGGTGAAATCACCGGGACCGACCGACAGGGACACCCCGTCCACCGCCTTCCGCGCCCCGGCGTGGCCGCCCCGAGATCGTCCGAAGGTCTTCGAGACACTGCTGGCTGCGAGTTGCATGGGATGTCCTTCTGGATTGATGGGCCGGAGGTCAGCGAGCGCCGTAGCTGCTGACGTAGAGGTCGGTCGAGTCGTCGGACAAACTGCGCACGCAGCGCAGCAGTTCCTTGGTGTACTCGTGCTGCGGTTCCAGGAAAATCTGCTCGGTCGTCCCCGACTCCACGACCTCCCCGCGATACATGACGTAGACCCGGTCGCACAGCCCCGCGACGACGGCGAGGTCGTGCGTGATGAGCAGGAGCGCCGTGTCGAGCGCATCCACACTCTCGTCGAGTGACCTGAGGACCTGACGCTGCACGGTCGCGTCGAGCGCCGTGGTCGGTTCGTCCGCGATGATGAGCTCGGGCTGCTTCGCCAGCGCGATCGCGATCAGGATCCGCTGACGCATACCGCCGCTCAGTTCGAACGGGTAGCGCTCCGCGACCTCACGTGCATCCGGCAGACCCGCGAGCTCCAGGAACCGATAGGTCTCGTCCGCGCCGCGACCACTCCCCCGACCGGCGAGCAGTGACTCCCGGACCTGCGCCCCCACCCGCATGGTCGGGTTGAGGTAGCTGGACGGGTCTTGGAAGATCATGCCGATCCGCTTCGCCCGGACGTCCTGCCATGCGGCCCGACCGGCACCCACCAACTCCTGGCCGGCGAGGCGGATCGAGCCCTCGATGCCGACCAGCGGCGACTCGGGGAGGAGCCCGGAGATCGCTTTGACGGTCACCGATTTACCCGACCCGGACTCGCCGACGATTCCGACGCGCTCCCCGGCGCGGACGGTGAGCCCGACGGACCGCACGGCCTGCACGAAGGATCGTCTGCCGGTCGGGAGTCGCACGCCGAGGCGGTCGACCTGCAGCAGCGGAATCGGGTCGCCCGAGTCCACGAATGGGTTGTCGGTCATGGTCTTCTCCTGTCCGGGGGCCGTGTTCCGCGGCATCACTTGACCCTGCTGAGTGTCGGGTTGAGGCTGTCGTTCAGACGGTCGCCCAGGAGGTTGGCGGCGAGCACCACGATGAAGATCGCCACGCCAGGGAAGACGGTCAACCACCACGCGGACTGCATGTAGGCCTGCGCTTCGTACAGCAGTGCACCCCAGCTGGGTGCGTTGGCATCGCCGAGGCCCAGGAAGGCGAGCGAGGATTCGGCGAGGATGGCCCGGCCGATGGTCATGGTCGTGGCGACGAGCACGGGCGGGAAGGCGTTCGGCAGGACGTCCGACCACAGGATGCGGAGCGGACGGAACCCTGCGGCCCGCGACGACTCGACGTAACCGAGCTCGGCGATCCGCATGCACTCGGCGCGCACGATCCTCGCCACCCCCGGCCACATCGTGAGGCTCAGGATCACGATGATCAGCGGCAGACTCGCCCCCAACATGGCGACGGCGACGAGAGCCAGGATGATGCCGGGGATGACCTGGAAGAACTCCGACACCCGTGAGAGCACGGCATCGGCGACACCACCGTAGAAGCCGGCCAGACCACCGATCGTGACGGCGACGGTGAGACAGATGACGGCGACCGCCGCACCCACGAAGAGGGAGACCTGACCACCGATCATCAGTCGGGAGAGCAGGTCGCGCCCGAGCGAGTCGGTGCCGGCGAGGTTGGCCCCGTTCGGCGGGCTCAGCACGGTGAACCCGGTGTCGGAGGGGCTCTGGCTGACCAGTGGCCCGAGGAAGGAGAACACGACCATCGCGAACAGGACCGCGAGCAGCACGATCGTGGACGGGCTGGAGAAGAACACTCGGGCCGACGACTGGCGTCCGGGGCCGGCGGCTGCCGTCGTCACGGACTGCGTGCGCGGCGCGCTCGGGGTGGACTCGGCTATCTCGGTCATGCGTCGGCTCCTCTCCTGGTGCGCATCCGCGCACGGATGCGCGGGTCGACCAGGCCGTAGACGATGTCGGTCAGGATGTTCACGATGACGATCGTGATGGTGAGGACGAGCAGGATGCCCATCACCACCAGGTTGTCGCCGGTCTGGATCGAGGAGTACAGCAGGGATCCCATGCCCGGCCACCCGAAGACCTTCTCGATCGTGACCGCACCGGCGATCGTGTACCCGAGGCTGAACCCGATCACCGAGACCATCGGGAGCATCGAGTTCAGGAGGCCGTGCCTCCGGAGGATCTGGAAGGGACTGAGGCCTTTCGACCGAGCCGTGTCGATGTAGTCCTGCCCGAGGACCTCGATCATGGTCGAGCGCATGATCCTCGTCTTGAAGGCGAGCTCCGAGGCGGACAGGGCGATCACCGGGAGGATGAGATGCGTGGGGGATATCCCCGATGAGGCGAACGACGACATCCCCTGTGCAGGGAGCCAGCCGAGGTTCACGGAGAAGAACATGATGAGCAACAGCGCGAGCCAGAACCCGGGCAGCGAGAACCCGGCCACGGCGAGGAACGACACCGTTCCGTCAGCCGCACGCGAGCGGGTCCGAGCGGCGAACGCGCCGAGCACGATCGCTCCGCACGAGGAGATGACGAGGCTCGGGAGGGTCAGGACGAGGGTGTTCCCGAGACGCGCGACGATCAGATCCACCACCGGCTGACGGTTCGCATACGAATAGCCGAGGTTCCCCGTGAGGAGATTCCCGACGTACGAGAGGAAGCGCTCAGGCAGCGGGCGGTCCAGGCCGTAGGTCGCGGCCATCTCGGCCCGGAAGGCCTCGCTGACCGGCACCTGTCCCACGAGGGACTGCACCGGATCACCCGGGGCGAGTTCGAGGAGCGTGAACATGATGATGATCACGACCAGGATCAACAGGAGCGAGGAGAGCAGGACTCTCAGCGCATGCATGGCCCAGGCGATGTTCACGTCAGACTCCTCGGGGCGGGTCGGCCGCAGCCGGAGGTGGATTCGAGCGGGGGCATCGGTTCCCTCAGTTCGGATGTCGGGTGGAGCGGGCGGGAGGTGGACACCAAGCTGTGTCCACCCACCGCGCCCGTCTGGTTCAGTCGAGCGGTCGCTCAGCCCTTGGGCTTGAGCGAACTCCAGTCCCAGCGATCGAGACTGTTGAAGCCTTCGATACCGTCCCACTTGTCGGCACGGTAGGACTCGACCTGATTGTTCGAGATGAGCGGCGCGGTCCCGAGGACCTCGGCGTTGGCCCGTGCAGCATCCCCGAAGGCGGTGATGCGAGCCTGCTCATCGGCGATCGCGGCAGCACCGGCGAACGCGGCGTCGATGCGGTCGTCGCACACCCCGGACGGATTCCGGTACGCGAGGTTCTCCGGGTTGCAGACGAAGGCCCTGGCGACTCCGAGGCTCGGGTCGGAGAAGGCTCCGAGGTTGAGCAACGTCAGGTCGAACTGATGGTTGACGAACACCGAATCCGCGTAGACCGCGACTTCCTGACCGACGAGATCGAGCTGCACGCCGATCTTGGCGAAGTTCGCCTTGATCAGCTCGGCGGTGCCGACGAGGATCGGGTTGCTGCTCATGTAGCTCAGGGAGAGGGAGAACCGGTTCCCGTCGGCGCCGACCGGGTAGCCGGCGGCGTCGAGTGCCTCGCCTGCGGCGTCGAGGTCGAACGGGAACTCCTCGGTGTAGTCGACGCTCGGGTCGATCGCCCAGGTCACCTGGTTCGGAACGGGCCCGACGGACGGCGTGCCCGTACCGAGGAAGACCTTCTCGGCCAGCGCGTCGCGATCCATCGCCTGGAACAGCGCGGCGCGGACGGCCGGGTCGCTGACGACCGGGTTGCGGGTGTTGAAGAACGAGTACAGGTGCTCCGCCATCACAGCGGTCTCGAACTGGAAGCGATCGTCGCCCTCGAGGTCCGTCATCTGGCTGAGCGGCAGCCCGATGGGTAGGTCCACCTCGCCGCTCTGGAAGGCCAGGGCTCGGGCGTTCGCGTCGGGCATCACCTGGTAGACGACACGATCGACGCCACCCTGCTCGCCCCAATAGTCGTCGTTGCGGGTCACCGTCACCGACTCCCCGCTCGTGAACGACTCGAACCGGTACGGGCCGGTGCCGACCGGCTCGAGGTTGGTCGGGTTGGTGACCATGTCCGTGCCCGCATACAGGTGGGCGGGCAGCATGGCGTGGGCGGTCATCGCGCGGACAAGCGGTGCGAACGGGGCCGTGAGACGGACCACGGCGGTGTGCTCGTCCGGTGTGAGCGTCTCGTTGTAGATCGCCGCGATCGGCGCGCCGAGCGGGTGCAGACCGATCATCTCGTCGAAGTAGAACCTCACGTCCTCGGAGGTGAACGGTTCACCGTCGTGCCACGTGGCGTCTTCGACGAGGTTGAAGGTGAACTCGGTCGAGTCGGCGTTGGCCGACCAGGACTCCGCCAGCGACGGGACGAGTTCGTAGTCCTTGTTGAGGTTCACGAGCGGGTTGTAGATGGCTCGGCTGACGAACGTCGCTGCGGCGTCGGTGGTGATGCCCATGTTGAAGTGCGGCGGGTTGGCGGGGATGGCGACGACGAAGACGGCGTCACCATCCCCACCGGATGCCGCCGGACCGGTACAGGCCGACAGGAGGCCGCCAGTGGCGACTGCCGCGAGGACCGCGAGCAACCATTTCTTGGGAGTGCGCATACAAGACCTTCTTCGGGTGTAAAGCAGTGCAGGAGATGGATCGCCCCTGGTCCCCGGGGCTCGGGTCGTACTGGGTGTGGCGTGCGGGCCGCGCGCCGGTCAGGCGCCGGTCAGGCGATCGTGGCTGCGAGAGTGGCGTCGGCGTGCGTCGGCGGGCCGGCGTGCTGCATCGCGGCCATCTCGATCGCGCCGACCCAGCACGACATCTCGCCGAGCGACGCCGGGACGACCGGGACGCCCTTGCCGTGCTCGGTCGTGATCAACGATCGGGCCACCTCGACCGCCTGCTGCCGGTAGTCCGAGGCACCCGTACCCAGACCGCCGCCGATGACGACGCCCGAGGGATCGTACATCGACACCATGGTCGCGATGAGGGCGCCGAGGTGCCAGGCTGCGTGGTCGACCACGTCGACGGCGCGGGGGTCTCCCGCTGTGGCCGCCGCGATCACGGGTCTGGCGTCGCGCGCCTCCGGTCCGAAGAACGCGCGTGCCAGCCCGGGTCCCGAGCAGATGCCTTCGACGTGGGGGAAGTCGCACTGCCGACGGTCACAGCGCGCCTGCGGCGTGTACCCACTGAAGTAGGCCGCGTTCCTCGCCCCGTGCAGCGGCTCGCCGTTCACGACGAAGCTGTGAGACACCCCGGTGCCGACGGTCACGTAGAGGAGGTGGTCGTACCCCGCTCCCGCGCCATGGGTGCACTCCCCCACGGCACCGGCCGCTGCGTCCGCGAAGACCAGCGCCTGTCGTTCCGGCTTCGTGAGGACGTCGGCGAGGACCTGACCCTTCCAACCGAACCATCCGCGCGGATCCCGGAGCGCGCCGTCGTTCTCGAACGTCGTCGCGACGGACACCGCGAGCACCTCGGCGCCGACGACCCGAGGGTCGTCGATCAGCCGCTCGATCGTCCGGACATTGGCCTCACCGTCGTACGGACTGGTCGGTGCGGTGCCGAGGAGCACCGGGCGCCCGGTCTCGTCGAGGAAACCGGCGGCGATCTTCGTCCCCCCGATGTCGACACCGACCGTCCGCACCGGCGGCTCAGACCTCGGCGACAAGGTTGTCCTCGTCGGTGATCGAGTGAGAGGTGTACCGGAACTGTCCGATCGGGATGCCGGCGGCCTCACCCCAGGTGTACGCGAGGATCGCGGGGACGATGATGCTGACGAGGACCGCGAGCTCGTCGTCCGTGTCGATCTCCACGTCGCCGCCCGTGGGGCCGACGACGATCACGTTGTCGACGATCCCGCGGAGCGCGTCTGCGAAGGAACGGTCCAGCTGCGCGGCGCGACCCTGTGACGCCGCGAGCACGATCGAGAGCTGGGAGGAGCTCACCGCTTCGATCGGTCCGTGCCGGTAGGTGCTCGGGTCCCATGCGGAGGCGGGGACGCGGGCGATCTCGCGCACGATCAGCGTCGCCTGCTCGGCGCTCGCACGGAACGGTCCGCGACCGAAGAACTCGATGTACGCGGGCGCCTCAGGGGCGAGTGCGGAGATGCTGGGCAGCGCGTCGAGCGCCGTCGAGATCGCCCGTGCTGCGGATGCCCAGTCGGCCGGCTCCTGCGCGACCGCGGCCCGAGCCAGCTTGTAGAGCGTGAAGTACGTCGTGACCCAGGGCCCGAACGGGACCTTGGTCTCCGCGGTGAGCTGCTGGTCGATGACCACGTCGAAGAGCTGCGCGAGCTCGCTGGTGACATCGTTCGTGATGCAGATGAGTGCTGTGTGACCGGCGTCGCGCAAGCGTTGCGCGGCGCGGATCGTCTCGACGCTCGTACCGCTGTGGGAGATGAACACGACGAGTTCGTCGGCCGGGATGGGCTCGTTCTCTGCATGCAGGAGGTGGGAGGCGAGTTCGGCGCGAGCATCGATCCCTCGGCTCAGGAACGCCTCGACGGCGGCGCAGGCCGCGTTGTACGAGCCGCCCATGGCGACGATCCGCAGCGAGCCCGCGGTGGAGACGAGTTCGTGGGCAGCAGCTGGAACGTCCCGGGCGCCGACCTCCAGGATGGTGGCGGGAATGTGCTCGAACTTGGAAGGGAACTTCATGAGTCGTGTGCGTCTTTCCGTGTGGTGACAGGGCCATTAGTTCGGTCGGTAGAAGAACTAAGTTGGTCATAAGCTAGCAAGGCGACCCCGCGGGCACAAGACCGAATCGGAAAATGTGGTCGATGGGGCGTCTGATAGCTTTCCGACGGAGAAACCCAACACAGAAGGCAGCCATCATCGACGGACAGACCCCCTTGTCGGAGAGCGCGAAGAAGGTGTTCGCCGCGCTGATCGCCGGCGGAGCAGCGAGCCGCCCGTCCCTCGGGACACTCACCGACCTCTCCAAGCAGACGGTGTCCCTCGCGGTACAGGAACTCGAGACAGCGGGGCTCGCAGAGAAGATCACCTCCCAGCAGGGCCCGATGGGGCGAGCCGCGGTCATCTACGACGTCGGACGCCGGAGCGGATGGCTCCTCGGCATCGACCTGGGCTCGACGCACGTCCGAGTCGCCGCGAGCACCCTCGCCGGGGTCCTCATCGCCGAGCGTGAACACATGATCGCCGGCGCCCCGAACCAGGCGAACGCCATCCTGGGTGACGCCGCCGGCACGATCGTGCGGGCTTTCATCGAGGAGCTCGAACCCGACCACGGGCCGTTGCGCAGCGTCTGTGTCGCCCTGTCCCGCTCCGTGCCGGAACTACGGGACTGGCAGGGCGCAGATCTGCCCGGCGGCGATCTCCCACAGATCATCGCGCAGATCGGCGTGCCGAGGGCGATCCCCGTCTACGCCGAGAACAACGTCAACTGCGCCGCCCTCGGTGAGGCACGACACGGCGGCGCGCGCGGCGAGCACGACCTCGCCTACCTCCAGGTCGGCGTGGGCCTCGGAGCCGGCATCATCATCGGCGGGCACCTCTTGCGCGGCGCCGCCGGCCAGGGCGGCGAACTGCGCAAGCTCCCGGTCAGTGGACTCTTCACCCCGGGACCTGCGCCTCGCAACGCTCAGCACGAACTCCGTGCGGCCGGACTCATCGAACGGTACAACGAGGCCCGTGGCACGGAGGGCGGTGCCGACGCCGACTCCTCCGAGGAGGTCTTCCGCCGAGCCGAGGCGGGCTTGTCCGCTGCTCAGCAGGCGGTTCTCGAGGAGGCAGCCGGTGTCGGGCATCTCGCCGCCGCGCTGGTCGCGATCGCGAGTCCGAGTCTGATCATCCTCGGCGGCGGCATCGGTGGCAGCGCTCGCCTCCTCCCCCTCGTCAGACGGTTCCTCGAGGATCAGGGGATCGATGTCCGCGTGACCTCTGGCGAACTGGGTTCGTCCGCGACCGTGGCGGGCGCAGCGGCCCTCGCCGCCGAACTCCACCTCGAGCACATGCTCGGCGCATCCGCGACCGCCGCGCTTTCTGGGTACGAGAGCCGCTGGTCGATCGGCTGATCCTCTGGCGCCAGGCAACGTCCGAAGCGTGTCGATCAGCGAGACCGATCGCCCCTTCCGCTCGGCGGGTGTCACACGCCTCCTCGGCTCGTCCGGGACATCCCGGCGTCACCCGCCGGGTGTTCCTCCAGATCGGCTCGCCGTGACGACACCTGGCCCGGCCAGGCGTCAGCCCCGTCGTCCCCACCGCGAAGGCGTGTCCACCACCCAGGGAAACCCCCTCACCATCTCGACTCGACCGCCTCTACGCTGATGCCGACGAGCCGGCGCGGCGGAAGCACCGGCGGAAACAAGACGCCATGTCACTCCCTCCCGCGCCGGACCCCACCCGGACCACGAAGCGCTTCATCCTCGCCGCGTTCAGCTTCGTCGGCTTGATGGCCTCGGGCATCGGAGTGGTGTCCTGCTCCATCGGTCTCGCCGACACCGGCCACCCCGCGATGATCGTCGGGCTCGCGGGGAGCGTGCTCGGCATCGCCGCCGCGTTCGTCGTGATGTGGACGGCCCTGCGCGCCGAACGCTGACACACGGCGAAGCGCCGCCCGACGCGAGGACACCCGAGGTCAGCGCGGCAATGGTCGCAGCTGATCCTCGGCCACGGGGAAGGAGACCTCGTAGTACAGCTGCGCGGCGGTCATGTCACCCCAGTCATCCTTCTTCACCCGGATCCCGGCAGTCGAGACCTCGGCGATACGAACCCGCAACCAGGAGCCGTCCTCCAGACGAAGCTCGTGCGGGTCGGCGAGATAGCCCATGCCGATCTCGTCGAGCGCCTCCTCGGCATGGAACCAGTCCAGCGCATCGGTTCGCTGACGGCCCAGGAGATCGATGACGACGAACCCCTCACCGACAGGCTTCATCCACCCCAGTCGCTCTCGATCCTCCGAGCGCCGGTGTTCGATCCAGTCCGGTTCCATGCAGCGAGCGTAACGGCCACCGAGGAACAACGACTGACGGATGACCGACCGAACGCCAGCCCACCAACAGCATGAGGGGGCCGACTCGAAAGCCGGCCCCCTCGTGCGTCGTACGACGACGAGCGATCAGTGCTCGTCGTAGTGCTCGCCGTGCGCCGCGTGCTGGTGGCCGTCGTGAACGTAGTCGACGTGACCGTCGTGGTCGACGGCGTCGTGACCGCACGCCGCACCGTGCTCGTGGTCGGCGACGGTGTGCTCGGCGACGCTCTCGTGCTCGTCGTAGTGACCGTCGTGCAGAGCGTGGTGGTGCGTGCCGTGCACGTAGTCGGTGTGATCGTCGTGCTGCACGGCCTCGTGGCCGCAATCGGCACCGTGCTCGTGCTCGGTGACGGAGTGCTCGGCGTGGATCTCAGTCGTGCTCATGATTGCCTTTCGGGGGGAATGGATCGGGTGTCGCGACGGGCGGCGACGCGTCATCAGTACATCTCATTCATAAGCGAATTGCAATACATGCAGCTAATCGATAGTGGTTCTCGCTATCCCTCGAGTGCGTGCTGCACGGCGTCGTCGACGATGTGCGAGACGTGCACGTCAGCGACGTCGTAGTGCGCCTCTCGGCCGATCCGCTGCACCGAGACCAGGCCGGCTGATCGCAGCGTCCGCAGATGCTGCGAGACCAACGGCTGCGACAACTGACTCTGCTCGGCGAGCTGACCGACCGTGGACGTGCCGGCGGCCAGGATGCGCAGCAACCGCAACCGCGAGGAGGAGGACAGGGCCTTGAACAACTCGGCAGCGGGTTCGAGATCCTCGTTCATCTATACATATAAGCAGATGTGAATGCATCAGGATCGCCTGAATCCTCGAAGGCTCCGTTCGACGTCCGCCCGATGGATCATCACTCTGACGATTAGGCTGGGCGACTGTGCTCGATGGACCGCTGATCGCCGAATGGCTCCCCGTCTCGGTGGCCGCGCTCGTCCTCCTCCTCGTCGCGGCGGGAGTGGCCGGCTGGGTCGACGCGGTCGTCGGTGGCGGCGGACTGATCCAACTGCCCGCGCTCGTCATCGCCGTACCGAGCGATGTCGCGACCCCCTTCATCCTGGGTACGAACAAGCTGTCATCGTTCTTCGGCACCCTGTCGGCGAGCTGGGTGTACCTGCGCAAGATCAGGGTGCAGTTCGTGCTCCTGGTGCCCCTCGTCGCCGGCGCATACGCCGGGTCGACCGTCGGTGCCGCCCTCTCGCGGTACGTCCCTCGCGACGTGTTGACGCCCATCGTGCTCGTGGCCGTGATCGCTGTGGCGCTGTACACCCTCTTCAAGCCGACCATGGGCCTGCACCACGAACCCCGCCATGACCGCGCCACCGCCGTCGCCTGGCGGGCGGCGTTGATCGGGCTGCTGGTGGGCTTCTACGACGGCATCCTCGGACCGGGAACGGGTTCGTTCTTCGTCATCCTCATCGTCGGCGTACTCGGGTACGGCTTCCTGCAGGCCAGCGTGAACGCGAAGATCGCCAACCTCACCACGAACCTCGCTGCCCTCGTCGTGTACGGGGTGCATGGCGAGGTCCTGCTCGCGCTCGGTCTCGCCATGGCCGTCATGAACATCACCGGAGGGTTCATCGGCGCCCGTATGGCGACGAAACGCGGAAGCGGCTTCGTGCGCATCGTGTTCCTGCTGACCCTGTCCATCCTCATCGTGAAGCTGGCCTGGGACACCGTGGTGCAGTTCACCGGCTGACGACGGAACACGGTCCATCGGCAACCTTCGCCGCCGCTCCGCGGTTCACCGCAGGTACGCGTCGACCATGAACGGACCCCGGATGGCCCTGAGCGTGTCGATCAGGCGTCCGAGGGCTCGACTGTTCCAGGACGAGAGCTGGAGATCGAAGGGGCCGAGGGGCTCGAGCTTCCCGATGCGGAGGCGGACCACCTCCCAGCCGGCAGACCGCAGCGCGCGGTCCTTCCGTCGGTCGACTTCCTCGCGGCGTCCGACGTGCTCGAGACCGTGCCTGCCGATGCTGTCGTACTCGATGGCGACGCGCAGTTCCGGGTAGACGAGGTCGGGCCACACCTCGAGGTGCTGGAAGAACGGACGCTGCACTCGCACCGCGTTCAGTCCCTCCGTCAGCGCGAGTCGATCGTGGACGTCCGCGCGCAGCTGAGCCTCGACGGCGGACGCCGGTTTCGGCGCGCACACGGACGTGAAGGCCTCCCCCACCGGCAGGTCCGGGGTCTTGTCGCACAGCGACGGTTTCGGTCGTGCGCGACGCTCCCGGACGATCCCGGCGACCGCGGGCAGCGGGTCGGTCACCGACTCCCGCCTCGGCAGCGCGACGACCCTCGTCGGATCGGCCTCATCGGAACACTCCGGGCACCACGCGCTGCGGCGACGCTCGCGTCCGGGCCGCGAGCGCTGCTCGCCCGGCGTCGCGACGAACCGGTGCCCCCGGTCGCACTGCCACTGCAGCAGGACGTCGGCCGCCGGCGGCACCTGGCTCAGGACGATCCCGGCGTTGAGATCCGCATGGTACTGACGCCACAGCGCTGGGAACGACGCCCAGGCTTGCCGGTAGGCGCCCACTGGGTACGGCGTCTCGAGGCCCTTCGACCACTGACGGCGGGCCCACCACGCTTCGACACGTTCCGGCACGAGCCGAACCTACGACGGGCCCCCGACACCGGCCACGAGCGAGGATGCAGTGGTCGTCACGTCAGCACCACCGCTCGACCGTCAGACCGCGAAGTCGCTCGGCCACCCGTGCTCGGCGAGCGACCGGCGGACACGCTCCACGTCCTCATCGCTCGGCAGCTCCGCGGTGACCCGCGCGATCGCGGTTGCGACGTCGACCCGGCTGAGCGACGTGTCGCCCTCCGCCGCGAGGCGCGCACCCACCTCGGCCACCTCGGCGTCGCTCAGCCGACGACGGAGGAGCGCCACGAGCGGGACGAAGTCCTGGTCGGGGAATCCTGCAGGGTACCCGGCTCGAAGCCAGCGCACGATGCGGGCGACCAGCCCTCCGCGTTCCTCGAGGAGGGTCGCGTGCGCAGCCCGACCGGCGTCATGGTCAGTCGCCGCCGCGCGGACGTCGTCCGGGCTGCCGAGCGGCCACCCCGCGCTCGCGAGCCGGGCGGAGACGCGGACGAGGTCCTCCGGGAGCGCCGGACCGAGGAGGAGCTGTTCGACGCGCGCCCGCAGACGATCCTGACCGATCGGCTCGCCGGACGCCTCCGCCTGCTCCGCATCGATGAGTAGTCCGCCGACGACCTCGTCCAGCTCCTCGGGCGTGAGGCTCCGGCGGAGGATGCCGAGCAACGGCACGTAGTCGTGCTCGGGCACGCCCGATGGGTATCCGGCGCGGAGCCACCCGACGACGCGCGCCACCACCCCTGACCCGCTGCCGGTGGCCGGTTCGTGGATCGCGTCGGCTCCGGTCCCGCCGGCGCCGTTCTCGTCCGACATCCTCAGTCCTTCGGGGTGAAGGTCGGGAACACGTGGTCGAAGCTGACCTCCTGCCCCAGACCGGTGGCCACGATGATCGTGAGTCCGACCAGCACCGCGGCGACGACGACGGCGAAGCACAGCACGCCGATGGCACGGAGGAGCCCCGACGGGATCGTCGGCGTGCCCGACCCGCTCCGGTCGTCGGACCCGGCACCTCCGGCGACCGCGAACGAACGGACACCCAGCGCGAAGAGCGCGGGAAGACCCGCACCGAGCACGAGCGCGATGACGGCCACCTGGGCGGCGGCTTCGAGGAAGAGCATGAACATGTCCGACGTCCTTACGCTGCGGTCTTCTGCGACGAGCGGGCGGGGGCGTCCTGCCAGTCGTCGTTCACGTTGTGGGATCCGATGCTGTCGCGGCGCGACCGCAGGTAGATGGCGAGCGCGACACCCACGAGGATCGCGACCATGAGGATTCCGCCGATCGCCCCGCCCGCGAGGTGACCGACCCACCACATCACCGCGCCCATGAGCGCGGCGGCCGGAAGGGTGATGATCCAGGCGACGACCATCCGCAGGGCCACCCGCCAGCGCACCTGCGCACCCGGTCGTCCGACCCCGGAGCCGAGGATCGATCCGGTCGCGACGTGCGTGGTGCTGAGGGCGAAGCCGAGGTGGCTCGAGGCGAGGATGACGGCGGCGGAGGAGCTCTCGGCGGCCATGCCCTGCGGCGTGTTCAACTCCACGATGCCCTTGCCGACGGTGCGGATGATCCGCCACCCGCCGATGTACGTGCCGAGCGAGATCGCGAGGGCACAAGCGAGCTTCACCCAGAGTGGGACCGACTCGGTGTCGTCCCACCCGCCGGCCGCGATGAGCGCGAGGGTGATGACGCCCATCGTCTTCTGTGCGTCGTTCGTGCCGTGGGCGAGCGAGACGAGCGACGCGCTGCCGATCTGCCCGATCCGGAAGCCGCGGTGGAGCCGCCCCTGAGCGAGGTTGCCGATGACCCGGAAGACGAGCCAGGTGCCGATCGCAGCCACCGCGCCGGCGAGCACGGGCGACATGAGGGCCGGGAGGATGACCTTGCCGACGACGCCGTCGAGCTTCGAGCCGTCGCCTGCCCAGTTCACGCCGTTCAGGCCGAGGCCCGCGAGCGTCGAGCCGATGAGACCGCCGAAGAGCGCGTGCGACGAGCTCGACGGAAGACCGAGCAGCCAGGTGAGCAGGTTCCAGATGATGCCACCGATGAGCCCGGCGAGCACGATCAGCAGGAGCGCCGAGCCGCCTCCCTCGAGGAGCGCGGGATCGGGAGCTCCCGACGAATCCTGGATCTTCACAACCGCGTTCGTGACAGTGAGCGCGACTTCGATGCTGAGGAACGCACCCACGAGGTTCAGCACCGCCGAGAGCGTGACCGCGACCTTCGGCGGCAGCGCACCGGTGGCGATGGAGGTCGCCATCGCGTTCGCGGTGTCGTGGAAGCCGTTGGTGAAGTCGAAGGCGAGTGCCGTGATCACGACGAGCGAGAGCAGGATAATGGGGTCCACGGCGACGAGCTTGCTCTTCGATCGCTGGATCGACAACGGGTGAGCGGGCGGATTCACCCGTTGTTCACGTCAGGGGGACCGGACACCGAGCTGCGTGACGGTCGATCGTCAGCTCGGCAGGATCGCCCGCACCTGTGCTTCGATCTCGGCGACGATCTCGTCGATGGTGTTCCCGGCGTTGATCGTCGCCGCCATGCTGACGAACATGATCGCGGACACGATGTGCGCCGTCGTCGCGGCGCGCTCGGCGGTCATCAGGTCGTCTCGTCGCAACACCGCGGCGATCGCCTCCTCGGTCTGCATGGTGAGGGCGAGCGCGGCGCGGTGATACGGCTCCTCAGGATCGCCGAAGACGATCTCCCGGAGGTAGGTGCGGCCGTTGTCGACCTGCTTCCGATTGCATTCCACGACCGGACGGATGATCGCCATGACCGCATCGAGCGGGTCGGCTGCGGCTTCGGCGTCGGCCACCCCGCGGACGAGTGCATCCGCATAGGTGGAGTTCTGCACGAGCAGCAGGAGCTCACCCTTCGTCTTCGCGTAGAGGAAGAGCGTGCCCGTACCGATGTCGGCCCGGTCGGCGATCTGCTGCGTCGTCACGTCGTCGACCCCGTGCTCGGCGAACAGCTCGCCGGCAGCGGCAGTGATGCGTTCGAGTTTGTCGAGCTTGTTGCGCTCGCGACGACCGAGCGGTCTGGAATCGACGGTCATGGTGTCCCTCGGGAATAGAAGATGATTGCGCTCAGTTGTGAGCATAGTCACTGGATCGCGGCATCGCTGGATGTCGCTCATTGTTCCACGACCACTTCGGAACCACTCACTCGAACAGAACGGTCAGCCACATGCCCTCACTCAACGGAGCAGTCGTCCTCGTCACCGGCGCGAACGGCGGCATCGGGACCAACTTCGTCCGCGACGCCCTCGACCGCGGCGCCAGCAAGGTCTACGCCACTGCGCGGAACCCGCGCACCTGGGACGACGAGCGTGTCATCCCACTCGCGCTCGACGTCACCGACCCCGCTTCGATCGCCGCCGTCGTCGCCGCAGCCCCCGACGTCACGATCCTCATCAACAACGCCGGCACGAACGCGTCGACGCCCGGCATCCTGTCGCACACCGACGAGGAGATCCGCACCAACGTGGAGACCAACTTCCTCGGCCCGCTCTTCCTCGCTCGCGCGTTCGCACCGATCCTCGCCGCCAACACCGGATCCGCGATCATCGACATCCACTCCGCCCTCAGCTGGTACGCCGTCGCGGGCATCTACAGCGCCACGAAGGCCGCGCTCTGGTCGGCGACCAACTCGCTGCGCCTCGAGCTCGCCCCGGCGGGCGTGCACGTCGTCGGCGTGCATGTCGGCTACGTGGACACGGCGATGGCCGCCGGTGCGACCGACCCGAAGCTCGACCCCGCTGTCCTGGTGACGAAGGTACTCGACGCGACGGAGGCCGGCGAGTACGAAGTCCTCGCTGACGACACCTCGGTGCAGCTCAAAGCCGGGCTCAGCGCCCCGCTCGAGGCGGTCTACCCGCAGCTCGCCGCAGTGCGTAGCTGACGCTCCGAAAGCGCTCGAAACGCTCCCGAACACGGCGTATGGGAGCGTTTTGCGCGCTCTCGTCCGCGGGCTACGCCACGATGACGGCTTTGCCGCGGATGCCGCCGCCAGTGAGTGAGCCGAGGGCCTCCACCGTGTCGTCGAAGGGGAACACCCGTCCGACGACGGGACGGATCGCCCCGCTGTCGATGAGGGCGGTGATCTCGCGCAGCTGGTCACCACTCGCCCGCATGAGGAGGAACCGGTAGCTCACGCCGAGCCGCTTGGCCTGCCTGCGGACCTTGCCGCTGAGTGCTGAGATCGCGAGCCGGAGCACCGCGTTGAGGCCGGCGGAGCGGGCGAAGTCCGGGGTGGGCGGTCCGGCGATGCCGACGGCCGTTCCGCCGCGCTTGAGGATGCGGAGCGACTTCTCGAGGTTCTCGCCGCCGAGGCTGTCGAGGACGAAGTCATACCCCTGGAGCAGCGCTTCGAAATCCTCGGTGCGGTAGTCGATGACGGTGTCCGCGCCGAGTTCGCGAACGAAGTCGGCGTTGGCGGCGCTGGTCGTCGTCGCGACCTCAGCACCGAGATGCTTGGCGAGCTGGATCGCGATCGACCCGACTCCGCCCGCACCGGCGTGGATGAGGACCCGCTGACCAGGCTGCACGTCACCGAACTCGACGAGGGCCTGCCAGGCGGTCAGTGCGACGAGCGGCAGTGATCCTGCCTCCACCATGCTGATCGACGCCGGCTTGAGCGCGACATCGGCCCCTGCGAGAGCGATGCGCTCGGCGAAGGCGCCGATCCGGTGATCACGAGGACGCGCGTAGACCTGGTCGCCGGGCTTGAAGCCGCGGACCTGCGCACCGACGCGGATGACGGTGCCGGCGACGTCATGGCCGAGGATGATCGGCAACTGGTACGGCAGGATCTGCTTGAACTCGCCGAGACGGATCTTCTCGTCGAGTTGATTGAGGCCGGCGGCCCGTACCTGCACGAGGACGTCGCCGGCACCGACGACGGGCTCGGGCACCTCGGTCTCGTGCAGTGGGGACGCGTAGCTCGAGATGGTGAACGCTCTCATGGGTGGGGCTCCTTCCGGGTCGTTTTCCCGGCTTAGCCCGAGTAAACTCAATCATGAGTCCACTCAGTTATTTTGTCAAGGCGCGCTCGCAGACATCCCGGCGCCCGACCTCGCCCACTTCCTGATGAAGGAGCACGGCATCACCGAGTTCGACGGGCGCGGCACGTTCCGCGACGCCGGCCCGGTCGACGAACCCTCGGCGCGCCGAAACGGGCCTGGGCGACTCGCGACCCCGAAGAGGATCTGCGCCTCCGCGGTCATCCTGGTCAGCATCGTCTGGAACTTCCCGGCCAACCGGTGGTCGTCGGCATGCTCACCGGCATCCGCCGGCACCACGACCTCGACCGCGCCCGTCTGCACAGCGACGAATTCCCGCAGGAAGCCCGCCGGTTCGGAGCACCGCTCGGCACCGTGACGCCGCGCTCCCGGCGGGACTTCGACGATCACCACGTGCCGCGTACCGTCCGCGATGGCGTGGGTGACCGGGATGTCCGCGTCAGCGAACGGTGCGGCCCTCCTGCACGGGAAGGGGGCCGGTCACGCTGAGCGCGTCCTGCCAGCATTCGATCCCGCTGACTTCGGGCAACCGGTCACGGGTGAAGACCGGGTCGAGGCCGGCACGCCGCTGCGCGGAGTAGTCCTTCAACAGCTTGAACACGATGCCCGACAGCAACCCGATCGCGATGAGGTTCACCAGGGCCATGAGTCCCATGATGCCGTCGGCGGTGTTCCAGATGACGTCGGCCGAAGCGATCGAACCGAGGAAGATCACGGCGACGACGAGCACCCGGTACCCGGTGAGCACACGACGGCTCGACGAGATGAATTCGATGTTCGACTCGCCGTAGTAGTAGTTCCCGAGGATGGAGCTGAACGCCAAAAGGAAGATGATGATGCTCAGCAGGACGTTCGACCACTCGCCGAGGTTGCCGACGATGGCGTTCTGGGTGAGTCCGATGCCGCGGGTCGCCCCGGCGAGGTCCGGTGAGGACACGAGGATGATGAACGCCGTGATCGAACATACGAGGAAGGTGTCGAAGTAGACGCCGAGGGTCTGGACGAGGCCCTGCTTCACCGGGTGCGTCACGGCCGCGCTCGCACCGGCGTTGGGCGCTGAACCGAGGCCGGCCTCGTTCGAGAACATGCCCCGCTTCACGCCCGTCATGATGATGGTGCCCAGCGCTGCGCCGACCACTTCGTTGAACCCGAACGCCTGCGTGTAGATGGACGCGAACACGACCGGCAACTGATCGATGTTCATCCCGACGATGACGAGGCCGAGCAGCAGGTAGCCGAGTGCCATGGCGGGCACCACCGCCTGGGTCACGCTCGCGATGCGGCGGATTCCACCGAACACCACGAGCGCGGTGAGGGCAGCGAGCAGGATCCCGATCACCCAGGGGATCCAGCCGATCTCGCCGCCGAAGCTCGACGACACGGTCGCGCTGATCGTGTTGGCCTGCAGCGAGCTGAACGCGAAGGGGAAGCAGACGATGAGGATGACGGCGAAGATGATCCCCATCCAACGCGCCTTCAGGCCGTGCTGCATGTAGTACGCAGGACCGCCGCGGAAGCCGTCCTTGTCCCGCACCTTGAACAGCTGGCCGAGGGTGGACTCGACGAAGCTCGACGCGCCTCCGATGAACGCCATCGTCCACATCCAGAACACCGCTCCGGGGCCGCCGATCGCGATCGCCGTCCCGACACCCGCGATGTTGCCGACGCCGACCCGCGACGCGGCCGAGATCGTGAACGCTTGGAAGGCCGAGACCGACTGCGGTTTGCCGTCGTCACCGAGCGGCGTCTTGTTCGTGAGGGTGCGGAACATCTCGGGGATGAGCCGGAACTGCACGACGCCCGAGCGAACGGTGAAGTACAGACCGAGGAGCCCGAGGACGGGCAGCACCGCCCAGGTCCACAACAGATCGCCACCGGCCAGGATCACTTCGTTCAGGATGTCCATCCCGAGAGTATGGCGCAGGCGACGCCTGGCGCGCACGATCCGTCCGTCACCCGACCCACTCGCTGCGTGGGCCCGGTTGACGCTGCGCTCCGCGACGTGCGGCGGTGACGGTGACGGTGCGACTGCATCGTCCGGCAGGATGGTGTTCCGCCGTCGACCGCAAGGACATCATGAAGACAGGTCTCTCGAGGTTCCTCTTCCTGCTCGGTAAGAAGGTGTGGGCCAGGGCCGCCGTGTTCACCTTGATGGCCGTCGCCTTCGCTCTCGCGGCCGGCTTCATCGGGGGCCTCCTCCCGTTCCGGCTGGTGATCGACCTCGGTCAGGACTCCGTCGGATCGATCCTGCAGATCATCGCGAGCTCGATGCTCGCGGTCACGACGTTCTCGATCACCGCGATGGTGACCGTCTACTCGTCGGCGACCACGATCGCGACGCCGCGAGCGACGCAGCTCATGGTCGAGGACACCACCTCGCAGAACGCGCTGTCGACGTTCGTCGGCGGCTTCACCTTCTCCCTCGTCGGCATCATCGCGTTGTCGACGGGCTACTACGGCGACCAGGGACGTACGATCCTGTTCTTCGGAACACTGGTGATGATCACGATCATCGTCGTGACACTCCTGCGCTGGATCGCCCATCTCTCCACCTTCGGCCGCATGTCCGACATCATCGACCGCGTCGAGTCCGCTGCCACGACGTCGCTCAGCGCCTATGCGGAGTCGCCGTCACTTGGCGCGAACCCTCTCGGTGGACCGGACCGCCAGGGAACACCCGTGTTCGCCGACAAGCCCGGGTACGTCGTCTTCGTGGACCTGCCGATGCTGGACCAAGCCGCGGCGGACGCCGACGTCTCCATCCAGGTGGTCGCGACGGCAGGCCGGGTCGCCGACGCGACGACACCGCTCGCGATCGTCGAGGGCGAGACGGAGACGAAGCTGCAGGCGTCGATCCGGCGGGCCTTCCGGATCGCGGCCCATCGCACCTACGAGCAGGACCCGCGTCTCGGCGTGATCGCCTTGGCCGAGATCGGCAGCCGGGCCCTCTCGCCGGCGACGAACGACCCGGGCACGGCGATCGAGATCATCGGAGCCCTGCAACGGGTCTTCACGGCGACCCTCACCACGACGCGCGACGTCGACGTCGACTACCCGCTGGTCTGGGTCCGCAGCGTCACCCTCGAGGACCTCGTGATGGATGCGTTCCGTCCGCTCTCGCGCGATGGCGCCGGCATCCTCGAAGTCCAGATGCGACTGCAGAAGTGCTTCGCAGCGCTGGCGGCCACCGCACCCGACCAAGCGGACACGTTCCGTGCCGCCGCGACACTCGCCCTGCAGCGCTCGTCGACCAAGTTGGACGACGCCGATGTCGCAGTGCTCGACGCACTGCACCGCCGACTGCAGTCCTGAGCACGCACGCACACACCCCGTCGTCGGGCGAAGTCGCCGCGCCCGCCGGGCGTGGGCACTTGTACGATGACGAACGAGGACGTCGCGTATCGGACGCGGGTGGAGGTCGGTCAGGTGGCAGAGGTCGAGGACACGGCCGCGGTGGAAGCGACACTCGTCGCCTCGCGGGCGCTCCTCGGCGTGGTGGCCCGCTCCCTGACCGGGGTCCTGCAGGACATCAGCCTGCCGCAGTTCCGCGTGCTCGTGATCCTCTCGACGCAGGAACGACTGCGCATCGGGCGGCTCGCCGCACAACTGCACATGAATCGCTCCACCTTCTCGCGGGTGATCGACCGGATGACCTCGAAGGACTGGGTTCGTCGCGTCCCGAGCTCCGACAGCCGGCGGGAGGTCCTCGTGGAGATCACGGACTCCGGGGCGGCGATCGTGTCGGAGGTGACGGAACGCCGACGACAGGAGATCGCACGGATCCTCGAGCGGATGCCGGTGTCCGACCAGCACGCCCTCGTGGACGCACTCAACCGTTTCTCGCTCGCCGCCGGCGAACCTGCCGCGACGGAACTGCTCGACCTCGGCCTCTGACCGATCGGGATGCCGCGAGGGCGCTTCCTGCCCGCTACGGCTCCGTGTTGGCGCCGACGTGCGCGGGATCGGCGGAGAGTTCGATCCAGACCCCGTCAGGGAACGCATCGACGAGGGGCTGCGGACCCGCCTGGCCGACCTGGCGCCGAATCGCCTCATCCAGCACCGCCACGAGCATCGCGGTCTGCTTCGCCATCGGCGGCAACGGCGGTATCAGCATCGGCGGATGGGTCCAGCACTCGAGGGCGAGCGCCGGCAGTCCCGAGGCGACCGCATCGATGAACTCGTCTGCGAACCGGTCATGCAGGCCAGATCGGACGGCCCGGTCATCGACGGCTTCGGCAGGCTCGCAGCATCGACTGACCGCGTACGCCAGCAAGAACGCGTTGCATCGCTCCCAGGCGTCCTCGGACTCGTCGCGAAGGTGACTGATCGCGGCCGCACGATCATCATCGGACGTCCGAGCGTCGAGCAATCGTCGAGCGGTCTGGAGTAGCTCGTTCTGGAGCGGTCGCTGGGCGGCCTCCAGCAGATTCAGGTCGTCCACGGACATCTCCATTCAGTATCGGTACACGGCAACTGTTGCACTCATGCACACATCACCTCAAGCTGAAAGGGAAAGCAGACTCATCACCGGAAGGAACACCATGCTCACGTTGACCCAGAACGCCGTCACGGTCATCCGGACGCTCGCAACCCGAACCGACGACCCACGCACCGGCGGTCTTCGCATCCGATCCGAAGCGGAGCGTGCGTCGCACTTCGCGGTCGATCTCGCCACCGAGCCCGAGATCGGCGACGAGGTCGTCGAAGACCGCGGCGCCAGGGTCTTCCTCGACCCTGTCGCCTGCCCTCGCATGGAGAAGAAGGAACTCGACGCCCTGATCGACGGTGGCAGCGTGCGGTTCGAGGTTCGCGACCAGGAGCGGCCCGCGCTGTTGTAGACCCGCAGCCGGAGACGCCATCCACTGTCGAGCGGGCGCGAGCGGAAGCTGGACGCCCACAGGTTCACCAGCGGACAGCGTGTGTCCTCCCTCCGCAGGATGATGGGTCCATGTGGGATACGACGTCGCGAACGTTCGAGCTGCTGGGGATGCTCCAGCGCAACGGCTTCGTGGCCAGCGAGCGCCTCGCGCGCGACCTCGGGGTGACGACCAGGACCGTGCGTCGAGACGTGGCCCGGCTCCGCGATCTCGGCTACCCGATCGACACTCGGCTAGGTGTCGACGGCGGGTACTCGATCGAGGCTGGGGCGGTACTCCCACCGATCTTCCTGTCGACCGAGGAGGCACTCGCGTGCGCGTTGGCCCTTCGGCGGTGGAAGGAGGACGCCGACCAGACCCTCGCCACCAGCGCGCTCGAGAAGGTCGCGGCCTCCCTGCCGCCCCGGGCGCGCCGGGTGCTCGACGCGGTGGCGGAGGTCACCGTCGATGCCCCGGTGGACGGTCTGGATCCGATCGAGCACCCGGCGGTCGACATCGGTCTCCTCGGCGAGTTGGCGAGGTCGTGTCTGCTTCGACGCCGAGTGGAGTTCCAGTACACCGGGCGAGACGGCGACTCGAGACCGCGCCGGGTCGAGCCGCACGCCCTGGTCAACACCGTGCGGCGCTGGTACGTCATGGCCTTCGACATCGACGCCGAAGACTGGCGCACGTTCCGCGTCGACCGGATCTCCGACCTCGTGGTCTCCGAGCTGCCGGCCAGGACACGCGTCCTCCCCGATGCGGACCTCGAGGGCTGGGTCACGCGACGGCTCCAGCTCGGATGGCAACAGGTCAGCGCCACCGTCCGCGTGCACGCCCCGAGCGAAGCGGTGCGGCGGTGGGTCGCTCCGGCCTGGGGATCCGTCGAAGCCGAGTCTCCCGAGGTCACGGTGGTGCGCGCGGGAGCAGACAGCTACGACGCGATCGCCAGATGGCTCCTGCTGATGCAGGCCGACGTCGAAGTCGTCGAACCCGACGAGCTGCGCAATGCGTTCGGCCGGGTGGCCGATCAAGCGCACCGAGCCAGCCGGCCCGGCTCGGGCGGGCCGAACCAGCAGGCCGACCCGCCCAGTGCTACCGGAGCGGCCTGAAGAACTCGGACAGATCGTCCATGAGGAGCGCCGGCTCTTCGAGGGCGGCGAAGTGGCCACCGCGGTCGGTGACTTCGGTCCACCGCGTGATGGTGTTCTCGCGCTCGGCGTAGCGGCGGATCCCGACGTCGTGCGCGAACATGATGGCGCCCGTCGGAACGCCGGACGGTTCGCTGACCGCTCCCCACGCCGAATGCTGCGCGTACCCGACGTACGCGGCGGTGCCGGCCGTCCCGGTGAACCAGTAGAGCGACACGTTGGTGAGGATGCGATCGAGGTCGATGATCGTCTCCGGGAGCGCCTCGTGCGGCATCGTCCACGCCTGGAACTTGTCGATGATCCATGCCAGCTGGCCGGCCGGGGAGTCGACGAGCCCGGCCGCGATCGTCTGGGGTCGGGTGGACTGGATCGCGATGTAGCCGAACTCGTCCTGCATGAAGGCCTGGACCCGGGCGAGACGGTCGAGCTCCAACGGGGTGAAGGCGGCGAGGTCCGCCTCGCTCGGAGCGCCCAGCGGCATACCCATCGATCCGTTGACGTGCACACCGACAACGCGCGTCGGTGCCGCTCTCGCGACCTCGGGCGACACGGCAGCCCCGATGTCCCCGCCCTGCACGCCGTACCGCTCGTAGCCGAGCCGTTCCATGAGCGTCGCCCACGTCCGTCCGATACGGGCCGCATCCCAACCACCCTCGGCGACCGGGCTCGAGAATCCGAATCCAGGCAGGGAGGGGATGACCACATCGAAGGCGTCCGCCGCGTCCCGTCCGTGCGCTTCCGGGTCGGTGAGCGGGCCGACGAGGTCCAGGAACTCGACGAACGAGCCCGGCCAGCCGTGCGTGAGCACCAGCGGCAATGCCCCGTCGACCATCGACCGGATGTGGAGGAAGTGGATGGTCTGCCCATCGATCACCGTCGTGAACTGCGGGAACTCGTTCAACGCCGCCTGCTGCGCCATCCAGTCGAAGGTCTCAGCCCAGTACGCGAGCAGTCTGCGGAGGTAGCCGACCGGGACTCCCGTCGCCCAATCGTCGCGCGGCAGGGCCGGCGGGAAACGTGTCTCTCTGAGCCGGCGGCTGAGCTCGTCCACCGCACTCGCGGGGATGTCGATTCGAAACGGCTGAATATCGGCGTGCATCACAGGTTCCCTCCATCGTGTGCGGGCTCGAGCGAGCCACGTCACAGCAGCGACGATAGGAACGAACGAGGACACGACCTGTCCTCCGCTGAGATGCGCGGAGCGACAGACAGCGATGGGTGCGACGCTCGATTCATGCCATGGCCTGTGATCGAACCGCTGGTGTCCGAGCGCCTCGCGCTGGAGCCGTTGTCGCTCGACCATGCCCGGCCGATGGTCGACGTCCTCTCCGACCCCTCCCTGTACACGTTCACCGGCGGAGAGCCGCCGACGCTCGACGCACTCTCCACTCGATATGCCGCCCAGATCCGCGGGCCGGCCGACGGCTCGCAAGCCTGGTTCAACTGGATCGCGCGGCGGCACGACACCGGCGCGCTCGTCGGGTTCGTCCAGGCCACCGTGACGTCCCAGGCCCAGGACACGCTGGCCGAGATCGCGTGGGTCGTCGATCCAGCCCACCAACGCAAAGGCTTCGCCTCCGAAGCGACGGCCGCCGTGATCGGTTGGCTGCACGCGCAAGGGGTCACCCGGCTCGCCGCGCACATCCATCCGGAGCACGCTGCGTCTCAGCGTGTGGCACACCGCCAAGACCTCCGTCCGACATCGAGCATCGAGGACGGCGAGGTCCGTTGGGAATCGCCGATTTCCTCGCAGACCTGAACGGTCATAGCGCCTGGACGATGAGGACGACCCCGAATGCGACGATCAAGCCGTTGCCGACGATGGCCGTCCACCTCCGAAAGGACGCGCCCGTCCTCCGCCGGAGTCCGGCTCCGAGCGCGACCAGCAGCGCCTGCCAGCCGAAGGATGCGAGCCCGACACCCACGATGAAGGCGACCGCCGTCGACCCTGATTCCGTGAACTCGGCCAGCCCGGTCAGGATCGCCGCGAAGTACACGAGGGTGGCCGGGTTGATGGCCGTCAGACCGAGGAAGAGCAGGTAGCGCTGATGTGCGGAGCCCGAGCGCTCAGCGGGCCGTTCCCCGGCTGACGGCTTCGCACGGAGGCCCTGCATGAGACCGAGCGCTCCGAGCGCGATGACGGCGACACCACCGAGGAGCTGCGGCCAGGGAGACCAGCCGCTCACGATGGGTCCGGCGAGCGCACCGGCAGCGACGGCGGCCGCGCAGTACGACACGTCCACCGTCGCCACGGCGGCGGCGGCAGGCAGTCCACTGCGCAGCCCGCGGGTGATGCCCTCATGGAGGAGCAGGATCCCGATCGCCCCGAGCGGCGCGGCCAGAGCGAGGCCGGCGACGGTCCCGGCGAGGAGGGCGAGGGGGACATCCATGCCCATGACTCTGGTGCAGCGCACCGGTCACCACAGTGTGTTCTGGCAGTGAGACGGCATACTGTGTCGCATGGACGATCTCGACAGTGCAATCATCGGCGTGCTGCAGCTGAACGCGAGGACATCGTTCAGTGAGCTCGGCCGTCAGATCGGGTTGAGCACGAATGCGACGGCGGCCCGTGTGCGTCGTCTGGAGCACAGCGGCGTCATCACCGGGTACCGCGCGATCCTCGGCTCCGATGCCCCGGTCGCCGAGGACGGCCTGGAGGCGTTCATCGACGTCCGACTCGACCCCGCGCGCAAGTCGGAGGAGTTCCTGGAGTGGACCCGTCGGATCCCCGAGATCAGAGACGCGGTGCACGTCACCGGCGCCTACGACTACCTCGTCCACATCCGCGTCGCGGGCACCGCTGCCCTCGACCGCCTTCTCCGCAGCATGAAGAACGATGGAGGCGCGACCCATACGCAGACGCGGCTGGCGCTCCGGTAGGCGGGAACCACGCGCGCGGTCGCATCGCGCGACCGCGGCCTGTCTCTAGACCGGCGCGAGCGGTTCGCGGGCTCCGTCCGGCAGTTCCACGGTGATCGGGTCACCGGGCTGCACGACGCCGCCGGCGAGTACGACGCCCATGACTCCCGCCTTGCGGACGGTGCGGCCATCGGCGTCCGTACCGACGACCTGCTTGAGCAGGCCTGGTTCGTGGCGGTCGATCTGGACACACGGGTTCCGCAGCCCCGTCACCTCGACGACAGCGTCCGTCCCGAGCCGGAGCACGGCTCCCTCGGGGAGGTCGAGGAGGTCCAGCCCCTCGGTGGTGATGTTCTCGCCCAGCTCACCCGGGGTGAGGTCGGCGTCCACCTCCGCGAACAGCTCCTGGTGGATGAGGTGGACCTGCCGGAGGTTGGGCTGCGATGGGTCTCGTCTCACCCGGGACCGATGCTGCACCGTCGCACCGAAATGCGCGTCCCCTTCGACGCCCAGCCCGGCGACGAGCGTGATCGCGTCCCGTCGCGGCTTGGAGAAACGGTGCTCATCGTCGCTGCTGACCGAGACGACACGGGCGTTTGTCATCACCCCAGTGTGCACGGGGGAACAGGACCGACGGAAGTCCCCGATACTCATGTCCCGGCGCGCGAGCTGGCACACTCAGCGGTGCAGGATCACCTGGTAGAGGTTGTGGTCCTGCCAGGTCCCGGCGATCCGCAGGTACGACGGCGCCATGCCGATGTGCTCGAACCCGGCTTTGCGGAGCACCCGTTGCGAACCATGGTTGTGCAGCAGGGTGCTCGCCTCGACGCGATGCAGGCCGAGATCGTCGCGCGCCACCCGGACGATCGCCTGCACGGCGGCCGTCGCGAGGCCCTTGCCTGCATACTGCGCGTCCACCCAGTAGCCCAACCCGGCGTTCTGGAACGGGCCACGGACGATCCCCGACAGATTGAACCTGCCGACGATGGTCGAGCCGTCGAACAAACCGAGGGAGTATCCGCTGCCGGCGGCACTCGACGCGAGCTTGCTGGCGAGGTCAGCCGATTGCGCGGCCTCGGTGAAGAACTCGTCGGATCGAGCCGGTTCCCACGGAGCCAGATGGTCGCGGTTCCGCGAGTACGCCGCAGCGAGCTCCTTCGCATCGCCGAGCTCCAAGAGCCGCATGTCGATGCCGTCGGCGAGGTTGATCACGGTGAACACCCGTCAACGGTAGTCGCCGCCGGGCGCACTCGACCACCCCGATGCGACGTGCGTATCGCTGAGCGAGACTCAGCGGCTGGCGATGGGATGCGCCGGGTACTCGCGCAGCACCAGGGCCGTGCTGACGGGACCGAACCGGCCGATGGCGTCGATGATCTGCTCGAGGCGTTCCGGCGAGGGGGCGTGCACGTCGAGGACGAAACAGTCCTCGCCGGTCACTCGGTAGATCCGGTGGATCTCCGGCAGCTCGTCGAACTGGGTCAGTGACGCCTGGATCTGCGCGTGGGTCGTCCGCAGTCGGACGACGGCGTGCGTCGTGAGCCCGAGCTTCCGCGGCGAGACCCGCGCCCCGTAGCCGGTGATGTACCCGGCGAGCTCGAGCTTGCGGACCCTCGCCGACACCGCCGGCTGGGACAGGTGCACGAGCCGGGCGAGGTCGGTCATCGTGGTTCGCCCGTCGACCTGGAGCACGTCGAGGATCGTCTGATCCGTTCGATCGAAGGAAAGCGAAGCATCGTCCGTCATCTGCTTAGTAAACAACGGATGATGACGCTCCAGCTGCTGACACCGAGGGCTCGACTGGCACGCTGAGAGCAGATCGCCCGACCACGACGAAGGAACCCCATGTCGATCATCACCATGCCCGGGATCGGCGGATCCGACGACGCCCACTGGCAGTCCCACTGGGAGCGCGCGACGCCTGCGATCCGACGGTTCGCACCGGCTTCCTGGGACGAGCCGGATCTCGACGACTGGTCCGCTGCGCTCGACCGGGCGGTGGCGGACGAACCGGCGATCCTGGTGGCCCACAGCCTCTCGTGTCTGCTGGCCGTCCGCTGGGCGGCGGCGAACCCTGCACGAGTCGCCGGGCTGTTCCTCGTCGCTGCACCCGACCCAGACGGTCCTCGGTTCCCGACGGTCGCCGCAGCGTTCGCCGTGGATATCGATGTCCGGCCGCCCGTCCCCGCACTCCTCGTGACCAGCGAGGACGACCCGTACTGTTCGGAGGCGCGCGCGGCCGAGTTCGCCACCATGTGGGGCGTACCTCGGATCGGCATCGGGCGGCAGGGCCACGTGAACTCCGCCAGTGGACTCGGTGCTTGGCCGGAGGGCCGGCGACTGCTGACCGCGTTCAGCGCGGGGGTCGGGAGGATCTCAGGCGGGCCGCGCTCGGTGGTGGCGCTGCCAGTCGACTGACGCGACGCCGTTCAGGACACTCAGCACGGTCCGTTCTGCCAGGCCGTCGTCGATCGGCTGGTGCCCGAAGAAGGCACGGTAGTAGAGGGGGGCCGCCAGGAGGTCGAGTGTGAGTTCCATGTCGAGGCCGCCCTGAATGTCGCCACGCTCGACCGCGTGCTCGAGCACCGCTCGCGAGGTCGCCCGGCGAGCCTCGAAGTAGTCGCGGCGGAAGACCTCGCGCAACGCCGGATCCGCCTCGAGGTCGGACACGAGCCCCGGAAGCGCCCGGGTGATCGGGGAGCCCTGGAAGGCGTCCGCCAGGGTGGAGATGCCGGTGATCAGGTCGCAGTGGACGCACCCGGTGTCGGGCGTCGGCGTCGTGCCGAGCACGGAGATGAGCGTGTGCACGACGACCCCGGGCAGACTGCCCCAGCGGCGCCGCAACGCCGGTTTGCTCGTGCCGGCAGCCGCCGCGACCCCCTCCAGCGTCAGGGCGCTGTAGGGCACGGTGGCGAGCATCTCCACGACCGCGGCGGTCGCTCTCGCGTCGATCGTCGTGTCGCGCGGGCGACCCGGTGGTGGCGGGCTCGACGCGGACGCATCCCCGCGCTCCGTTTGCTTCATTCCACGATCGTACTCTAGATTCATTACGTTCCGTAGTGGAATGAAACCGGAGGAGTGGCGATGACCGATGACACGATGACCGACGACGACACCGGAGGGGTCTTCTCACCACGGTTCAGAGGCTTCACGATCGGCATCCTCGCGAGCGTCGGTGCGGTGGCGTTCGAATCGCTCGGCGTCGCGACGATCCTCCCGGCGGTCGCCGAGGAGCTCGGCGGCCTGGGCGGCTACGGCTGGGGGCTCTCGGCGCTCATGCTGGCCAACATCGTCGGCACCGTCGTCGCGGGCACCGACATCGACCGACGAGGGCCGGCCCGAACCGTCCTCGTCGGCACCATCGTCTTCGCGCTCGGCTGCCTGCTCGCGGGACTCGCCCCGGGGTGGGGCGTCTTCATCGCGGCCCGCGCCCTCCAGGGACTGGGCATCGGCGCCATCATGGCCTACGCCTACAGTCTCGTCGGCATCGCCTACCCGGCACGGTTGCAGGCCGTGATGTTCGCGTTCCTCTCCTCGGCCTGGACGATCCCGTCGCTCATCGGACCGGTGTTCGCCGGAGCGCTGACCTCGCTGCTCGACTGGCGCGTCGTCTTCTGGTCGATCGCACCGCTCACGCTCGTCCTCCTCCCGCTCGTGCTCCCCGGCGCCCGACGGCTGTCGCGTCCGGAACAGCGCTCGACATCCGGCTCGCAGCGTCGCCTCCCGGCACCGGTGTGGTTCTCGATCCTGCTCGCCGCCGGCACTGGAGCTGTGCTCCTGGGGCTCGAACTGGACGCCCTCCCCGCCCTCGTGGCGCTGGTCGTCGGCGGGCTCGTCGGCGCCGTCCTGGCGCTGCGGTGGATCCTGCCGTCCGGCACCCTCCGGCTCCGCCGCGGCGCCCCGGTGGGGATCGTCATCCGCTTCATCCTCTGCGGTGTCTACTTCGGTTCGGAGGCCTTCCTGCCGCTCGGCTTGACGAGTGTCCACGGACTCGACGTCACCCTCGCCGGCCTGGGTCTCGCCGCCGGCGCGCTCGCTTGGACCGTCGGGTCGTTCCTGCAGGCGCGGATCGACACCGCGCGGCCCGGCAGACGCGCACGGTCGACACGCGCCGGCATCCTCGCGCTCGTCGGCGGCGAGGCACTCATGGGCATCGCCGTCGCGCTGCCTGGCGTGTGGCCGGGGTGGGCCATCGTCGGCTGGACCATCGCCGGGATCGGCATGGGCGTCGCCTTCAACGCCGCGACCTCGGCGACGATGGCGGCGACCCCGGCCGACACCGCGGGGAGCATCAGCGCGAGTCTGCAGCTCGCGCAGACACTCGCCACCGCGACCATCGCCGGCATCGGCGGTGCCGTCGTCGCCCGACTCGGAGCGACGACCCCGGCCTTCCTTGCGGTGTTCGGGCTGACCGCAGCACTCGGACTCCTCGGCGTCCTGCTCGCCGGACGACTGGACACGGCGAAGGCGGACGAAGGCCTGCGACGGTGAGCGCAGCGTGCGACCGGCGCTCCAACGCGATCAGCGGACGCTGCAGGGGCCCGAGGCGGACAACACGATGACCGGGCCCACTTCGGGCGCATCGGCGAACTCCCCGAGACGCAGGTAGAATCCGTCGTCAGACGTGAACGCCACGGCCCGAGTGGCGTCTGACGATCCATCCGCAGCCACCTTCTTCTCCACCTTCCATCCCGCGCGTCCGGCGTACATGGCGGCCGCATCGTCCAACCAGGCGGCACGGTCGAAGTCCGCTGCGACGCTGACCGTCAGGATCCCGTTGAATTGCGCGGCGCCACCGGTGCACTGGATGTCGACGTCGTCCTCGACCCCCGTCGACGCGCTGTCGGCAGGCAGCGTCGCCTCGAACTCGGCACGGAGCGAGAGCGCCTCCGACTTCGTGGTGTCGTAGTCCGGCCTGATCTGCAACGATCCACAGCCTGCGAGCGCGCAGGCGAGGACGATGCCGATGAGGCCGAGCATTGTCCGACGCATGATGCGATCCCTCCCCGAATGGACCAAGGTCTCCAGCGTAGGTGCCGGGGACGCCCGTCGGGCAGACTGGACCGGTGACCAGATCCGACCCGATCCGAGCCGACACCACCCGAGCAGCCCTCCTCCGTGACCGCATCGTCCAGCAGGTCGCCGAGCAGGGCTTCGGCGCGCACGGCCTGCACGTGCTCGCCGGTGACGACGAGGCCGAGCATCGCTGGACCGAGGACGTCCGTGAGGACATCCACTCCGCGGCGAAGGGCGTCTGTGTGCTCGCCGCCGGCCTCGCCATCGACGACGGACTCATCACGATGGACACGACGCTGGGTGCCGTCTTCCCGGAAGCCGACTTCGGCGAGGGCACCGCCGACGTCGCCCTCCGGCACCTCTTGAACATGACGAGCGGCGTCGACCTCCCCTGGTCGCCGACCCTGCTGTCCGACTGGCCGGACCTGACCCTCGAGTTCCTGAGCAGGCCGTCCCGTGGTCGCGTCTTCCAGTACTCGACCGCCAGCACCTACACGGCGATGCGCGCGGTCGAGACCAGGGTCGGCGACGTCGGCGACTACCTCGAGCAGCGACTCCTCGCACCGCTCGGCATCCACGAAGCGCCCTGGGAGCGGTGCCCCCGCGGATTCATCGCGTCCGGCGGAGGGCTGCAGCTCCGCACCGCGGAACTCGCGCGAATCGGACGACTCATCCGCGACCACGGCCGGTGGGCAGGCGAACAACTCCTGTCGCCGGAGTGGGTCGACGCCATGCACGCCGACTGGGTGCCGTCCGGAACCGGTGCCGGGTACGAGCGTTATGCGCTCGCCGGATGGGACGGTCCGGGCGCGGCCTGGCGACTCCACGGTGCCTATGGGCAGCTCGTCGTCTTCGCCGGCGACGCTGTGGTCACCATCACGGCCGAAGACCACGAGGGGGCCGACCGCATCGCGGCCTCCGTGTCCTCGCTCCTCACCGACACCGCGGACTGAGCCCGCCTGCGGGCGCGGGTCAGCTTCCTGCGCGGAGCACTCCCGCCGCCGCTTCGACGGTCGAGACGAATGTGGCGCCGACGCTCCGGTGCCCCGACCGGATCTCCTGCTGCGGAGCGTCGGAGAGCACGACTACGTCGATGTCGAGGATGCGGCAGACACGCGCCTTGTACGCGATGTCGACGCGGTCCCCAGCTCGCGGGCACAAGACGACCGCGCTCGGCGGGAAGCGGTCGTCCGTGAGCATCTCGCCCCAGGACGACGCCGCGATGGTCACCTGCAGATCGGGCGCGTGGGAGTCGAGCCACGACACGGCAGACGCGCGGGCACGGTCGTCACTGTCCAGTACGCCGACCGTTCGCATCGATACCTCGTCACTCGTCACCGCATCCGGAGTCATACCCCGATGGTGTCGGCGCCATCCGTAAGATACCAGCGCCGGGACCACCCGCGGTGCACGGGATCCGAACCCCACCGCATCACCCACCCACGCCTCATGCGGACCAGCACCGTGGTCGACGGCGATCATCGTCGTGATCGCGGTCGTGGCCGCGGCACCGTCGTTCCGCGCACCACGCCCACTGCCGGGCGAGCACACCTCTGAGCGGCCGCCCGATGTGACAGCGGTTCGTTGCTCGCGCTATGGTATTGATAACCATTATCAATACGGAGGCTGCGTTCATGAAGGTCCGGAACTCGTTGAAGTCGCTCAAGAAGATGCCGGGCGCACAAGTGGTGCGTCGACGCGGTCGCGTGTTCGTCATCAACAAGCTCAACCCGCGCTTCAAGGCGCGTCAGGGTTGAGCGAGGTCGTCGTCGCGTCCATCCGGCGTGGCCGCCGGCATGACGCGGCGATGACCGTCGGCCTGGTCCTGCTCGCCGTGGCGACGATCCTGGTCGCCGTGGCGATCGGCCCAGTCCCCATCGACCCGGCGACGGTCCTCGGCGTGCTCACCCGGCACCTCGTCGGGGCCGCGCCCGGCCCCTGGCCGGACTCGGTCGATCAGATCGTCTGGATCACGAGAGCGCCGCGGGTGGCCATGGGGCTCGTCGCCGGCGCCGTGCTCGCCGTCGCCGGAGTCATGCTGCAGGCCCTCGTCCGCAATGCGCTCGCAGACCCGTACCTGCTCGGGCTCAACTCTGGCGCTTCGACGGGTGTCGCCCTCGTCGTGCTCGTCATCGGCGGTGGCGGCGCACTCCTGGTCGCCGGTGCCGCCCTGGCCGGGGCCATCGGTGCGGTGGTGCTGGTCGTTCTGCTCGCCGGGGTCGCGAACCGCCGCGGGCCCCTGCGGCTGGTCCTCGCCGGGCTCGCTGTCGGATACGCACTGAACGCCACCACGAGCTTCCTCGTCTTCTCCAGCGACGCACCGGAGGCGGCGCGCTCCGTGCTGTTCTGGCTCCTGGGGTCGCTGGCGTCGGTGCAGCCGGTCGCTCTCCTCGCCGCAGCCGTCTCGGCGACCATCGGTCTCGGCGCCCTCATCGTCCTCGCACCGTGGACCGACGCGCTCGCATCGGGCGACGACTCGGCCAGATCGGTCGGGATCGATCCCGAGCGAGCTCGGATCGGACTGATGGTCGGCGTCTCGGCGATGGTCGGCGTGACGGTCGCGGCCGTCGGCGGGGTCGGCTTCATCGGTCTCGTGATCCCGCATCTCGCGCGCAGACTCGTCGGCGGACGCCACCGGGCGGTGATCCCGGTCGCCGCCCTGCTCGGCGGCATCGTCCTGGTCGTCGCCGACACCATCGCCCGAACCGCGTTCGCCCCGCAGGAGATCCCGGTCGGCGTGATCACCGGGATCCTCGGCGCCCCGTTCCTCCTCGTGCTCCTCCGGCAGGGCCAAGGCGCCCGGTCTGAGGCATGAGCTCCCCACCCATCCATCAGAACGGAAGACACCGATGACCACACCCCGATTCCGGCGAGCGCTCCTCGCCGCGACCGTCCCCGTGCTCGCGCTCGGCCTGCTGAGCGGCTGCACGGCCACCACCGCCGCCGAGACGTCGCCCGCTCCGAGCGACGCCGGCTTCCCGGTCACCATCGAGAACTGCGGTTCGACGATCACGTTGGACGCACCCGCCCGACGCATCGTGCTCGTGAACGACGACGAGCTCCCCAACCTGGAGGCGCTGAGAGCCGTCGACCGGATCGTCGCCATCACCGCGACCCCGCAACCCGGACTGTATGCGGACGCCACGTACGACGCGCTCGACGCCCTGTCGCCGCTCACCACCGAGCAGAATGCGACGGGTGGTTCGGTCGTCTCCCAGGAGAGCATCCTCGGCGCGTCACCTGATCTGGTCATCGCCCCTGAGAACGCCGTGGACCGCGACGCCCTGGCGGCGAGTGGAATCCCCGTCTACTCCCCCACCGCGTACTGCTCGAACCCGGACCCGGAGCTCAGCACGACCGCGACCTTCGACCGGGTCTGGAACGAGGTCCGGTCACTCGGAAGTCTGCTCGGAGCTGGCGACCAAGCGGAGCAAGCCATCGCCGCGGCGAAGGCGACGGTGCAGTCATCTGCTCCCGCTGCGGGGACGGCCGCGGCACTCTACGTCTCGTCCGGCGGCGCCGTGCTGTCACCATACGGCGGCCCGAGCATGGTCACCCCGGTCTTCGCGGCCGCAGGTCTCACCAACGTGTACGCGGACTCGGATCAGCGGGTCTTCGATGCCAGCGTGGAGGACATCATCTCCCGCGATCCCGGCACGATCGTGCTGCTGTACTCGAGCGGCGACCCGCAGGGCACGATCGACACCTTCCTGAACACGCCGGGCGTCTCCGGACTGCGTGCTGTCCGTGACGACCGAGTCGTGGCCCTCCGCTTCCCGTACACGGATCCGCCGAGCGTGCTTTCGGTCCGGGGGCCCGGCGAGCTCGCCCGACTCCTGGACGGCCTGGGATGATCGAAGCCGCGGCGGTGACCGTCCGCTCCGGCGGCCGAACGCTGCTCGACGCCGTCTCCTTCACCGCGCCGACCGGCAGCGTGACCGGCATCGTCGGGCCGAACGGCGGCGGGAAGACGACACTGCTGCGCGCGCTCGTGCGGGCCGTCCCGGTCGTGAGCGGACGCATCACCGTCGACGGTCAGGACATCCGTACGCGGCGCCGACGGTGGATCGCCCGAACGGTCGCCGAGGTCGGCCAACGCATCGACCCTGACCCGGGGCTGCGCGTCGTCGACGAGGTGTCGTTGGGTGGTCTCGCCGAGCGAGGGGTGCTGCGCGCCGGCGGCACCGCGCACGATGAGCAGGTGGCCGGTGCGATCGACACGGTCGGGCTGACCCCTCGCGCGTTCGACCGCCTGGCCACCCTGTCCGGCGGCGAGCTCCAGCGGGTCGCACTCGCCAGGGCGCTTGCGCAGCGCGCACCGCACGCCCTGCTCGACGAACCCACGAACCACCTCGACCTCAGACATCGGCTGGAGGTCGTGGCACTCCTGCGCACGATCGCGCCCACCGTGGTGGTCGTGTTGCACGACCTCGACCTCGCGGCACGGGTCTGCGACCACCTCGTCCTCCTCCACCACGGCCGCGTCGCCGGGGCAGGCCCGCCCCGCGACGTCCTGCATCCCGGCCTCATCGACCGGGTCTACGACGTGAGCACCCGGCGGCTCGAAGACGCGGCCGGCCGGGTGCGGTTCGAATTCTCACTGCCACCCCAACGACACCTCCACCCCGACACCAAGGAGTCCTCATGACCGAATCCACTTCAGCCGGCGACGCGACGACGCTCGCGACCGCTCGGAGCCTCGCATCGCGCTGGGATGCGCAGCAGACCGGCTACATCAGGCATCGAGCCGAGCGGTTCGACACGATCGCGCGCGTGGTCGCGGCGATCTGCGCGGATTCGCCCGCGCCCCGCATCCTCGATCTCGCGGGCGGGACGGGCTCCCTCGCCGAGCACGTCCTCGCGACCGTCCCGAACGGTCAGGCGGTCGTCGCGGATAAGGACCCCGCGCTCCTCGCCATCGCCGCCGACCTCGCGACCGCTGACCCGCGGCTCTCGATCGCCGAGGTCGACCTGTCCCTGAGCGACTGGATCACGCATCCGCAGATCGGCGACGGACCATTCGACGCCGTGGTCTCGTCGACCGCGCTGCACTGGTTGCAGCCCGCCGAGCTCGTGGAGGTCTACCGGGCGCTGCCCGCACTCATCCGGCCGGGCGGCATCGTCCTGAACGGCGATCACCTCTTGTACGGCGGACACCACGAACCGACCCTGGCCGGGATCGCCCGCGCCGACGACGAAGCGATGCAGCAGGAGACCTTCTCGGGCGACACCGACACGTGGGACGACTGGTGGGACGCGGTTGCGGCCACGCCGCGCTACGCCGACGCGCTCCGCCGACGCGACGAGGTCTGGGGCGAGTCGATCCACCAGGCTCCGCCGAAGGTCACCCTCGGCTTCCACCTCGAGACGCTCCGTAGCGCGGGGTTCAGCGAGACCGGGACCGTCTGGCAGTACCTCGACGACCACGTGCTCTACGGCATCATGGCGCACTGATCGCCACGCCGGGGTGGGCCGACGTCGCGAAGATGTCTCGCTCAAGCCTCACCGGTGAGGCCCGAGGACTGTCTGCTCAGGATGCGACGTCGACCGGTCCCCACGGTAGACGAGGCCACCGACAGCGTTCGACGGATCGCTGTTGCAGAGCCAGGCACGGTCGTCAAGAGTCAACTGCGCGTCGGTGCGCGGAGGTAGCGTCGCCGACATGGGTTCTTCTCGCTCGTCCGCCGCTTCCCTCGCCCGCATCGCCCGCGAGGACTTCGGGTGGGACACGTTCCTGCCGGGACAGCGCGAGGCGATCCAGTCGGCCGTCGCCGGCCGGGACACGCTCCTGGTCCTCGCCACCGGCGGCGGGAAGTCGGCCGTCTACCAGGTCGCCGGCGCCCAGCGCGGCGGCGTGACCCTGGTGATCTCACCGCTGGTCGCCCTGCAGGCCGACCAGATCGCCTCAATCGCCGACGCACCGGACGCACCGCCGGCCGTCGCGCTCAACGCCTCGCTCGGGACGGCCGCCGTCGCCGCGGCATGGGACCTCATCGACCAGGGCGGCCCGGTCTACGTGTTGCTGGCTCCGGAGCAGCTCGCGAACGAGGAGACCGTCGCTCGACTCCGGGCGGCCGGCGTGTCCCTGATGGTCGTCGACGAAGCGCACTGCGTGTCCTCGTGGGGGACCGATTTCCGACCCGACTACCTCCGCTTGGCCGACGTCCGTCACGACCTCGGCGACCCGCCCGTCCTCGCCATGACGGCCACCGCCTCCGGGCCCGTCCGCTCGGAGATCATCGAACGGTTACGCATGCACGACCCGGACGTCCAGGTCCACGGCGTCGACCGACCGGAGATCCGACTCCTCGTGCGCCGCCACGAGAGCGAAGCGGAGAAACGGGCCGCGGTCGTCGACGAGGCCCGCAGCTGGACCGCCCCCGGGTTGGTCTACGTGGCCACGAGAGCCGAGACGACCCGATATGCGGAGGAGATCGCCGCCGACGGACGACAGGTGGCCGCGTACCACGCGGGCCTGTCGTCGAAGGAGCGTCGCGCCGTCCACGACCGCTGGCGCGCCGGCGAGCTCGACGTCGTCGTCGCCACCTCGGCGTTCGGCATGGGGATCGACCGCGCAGACGTCCGCTTCGTCCTGCACGCCACGACCTCCGAATCGCTCGACGCCTACTATCAGGAGGTCGGTCGTGCGGGGCGGGACGGCGAACCGGCCACCACCGCGCTCCACTACCGCGCGGAGGATCTCGGTCTCCGGCGCTTCTTCACCAAGCGTTCGGTGTCGGAATCCGCACTGCGCGCCGTCTGGCGGGCCGTCCGTTCGACGCCCGGCCTGTCGGTCGGCGAGCTCGCGACGAAGGTCAACCAGCCGCGACGGAGCGTCACGAGGCTCGTCAACGACCTCGCCGACGCACGGCTGGTCGACACGGTGGACGGCGTCCGGGCCGTCCAGGAGGTCGGTCCCAAGCGAGCCGTCGCCGCCGTCCGCGAGACGCTCGCGTCGCGGGAACGCATCGCGGAGTCGCGGCTGGCGATGATGCGCACCTATGCCGAGACCTCCCACTGCCGCCGGCGCGTCCTGCTGGAGTACTTCGGTGTCGAGGCCCCGGAGTGGTGCGGGAACTGCGACGGCTGCGAACGGCACGAAGCGCATCAGGAGCAGGAGCGGGCACAGCAGCACGCCGGGACGGACAGCGCCAGCGACGCCTCCCCCTTGCACGTCGACCAGGCGGTGCACCACGAGGAGTTCGGTCCAGGCACCGTGATGGGCGTCGAGCCCGACCGCGTCACCATCTTCTTCGACGCGGAGGGCTACAAGATCGTGGCGCTCTCAGCGCTCGAGACCGGCGTCCTCACCGCCCGAGAGCTCGCCTCGGCCTGAGCGCTCGGGCGCCTGCGCACCGCGAACCGGTACTCCCGCGGCGTGCAGGCGGCCCCGAAGGTCGTCGACCGTCGTGAACCGGTGCGTGGACATCGACAGGCGTGCTGCTCCGGCGAGCTTCGCTGCCGAGTCATCGGTGAAGAACACGTCCTCGCCCCGCACCTGCAGCGCATCGAGCACGTGCTGGAACGCTCGGACGTCGGGTTTCGCGAAGCCGATGTCCGCCGAGTTGAAGATCGCGTCGAAGTGGTCGGCGATGCCGGACGTCGCCAGCTCCGCAGCGATGGTGTCCGTGCCGTTCGTGAGCACCGCCGTCCTCAGCCCGGCGGCGCGGATCTCATCGGACAGGTCCAGTAGCGCGTCGTCGACCGACCACGTCTGAGCACCCCATTCCTCAGCTGCCGCCGGGTCACCGACGAGGTGTCCGATCCGGCTGACCCATTCGGCTCTCGTGATCCGGCCGGTGGTGACCTCGTCGATGAGCGTCGCCGCTAAGGCGATCCCGGCGAGCGCCCCGGGCTGCAGCCCGTACCTGACCTCGATGTCGGTCACTGGTGCCGGATCGAAGTGTCGGATCACGCCGTCGAGGTCGAACAGAACGACGCTGATCACGACCCGACCCGTTCCTCGCTACCCGCCGACTCATGTCCAGGGGCGTCGTCGATGACCCGGTCGATCCACTCGCGTCGCGGCAGCGTCGAGATCTCGTCACGCGCGAACCAGCCGAGTTCGAGGAGCTCCTCGGGGTCCGCGGTCGCTTCACTGAGGAGCTCGCAGTCGTAGGCGGTGGTGACGTACCCGACGTGGTCGCCGTTCGGGTAGCGCACCATCATCGGTTCACCGCCGTACACCCCGACGATGCCGCGGATGCGGACCCGGGCACCGGTCTCCTCGAGGACCTCGCGGAGCAGTGCGTCGGCGGGCTCCTCACCCGGCTCGACACCGCCGCCGATCAGACTCCAGAGGCCGGAGTGGTGATGGCGACCGAGGAGGAACCGGTCCCCGTCCCTGATCACCGCGGTGACCCCGGGGAGCATGAGGAACCCGGTCCCGATGTGGGCGCGGATCGAGGCGACGTAGTCGGACATCGGCATGCGGGGAGTCTACGGAACCGGTCTGACCGGAACGTGTCAGTCGGCGTGCTCCGGCGGCCACACCACGGCGAAGTACTCGAAGACGATGTCCTCGGACTCCGACCACGCCGCACCCCGGGCCGCGCTGGTCCGCTCCCAGTAGCGTCGGTGTTCGCGCTGCCAGCTCTCGAGCGTGCGGTCGTCCTCACCTTCGGCGAACGCGAACGCGGCGTCTGCACTCGCGAACGGTCCGATGCGCAGCGCGGTGCTGCGGATGATGATCCGCGGGTCCCCGGTACTGTCGCACGCGATCCAGTGCGACCCGATCCGCGGTAGCGGGTCCCCGCGGTGCGCGAACTCCGAGACGAGTTCGGCGGTGGCCCGCTTCCGTCCGCTCAGGACGATGTCGAGCAGTTCGTCGGCCAGCCCGGCCGTGTCACCGAAATGCTCGACCGTGTAGTCGGCGTCGACCACACGCGCTCCGCCGCGATGCTCGACGTACGCCTGCCACATCGCGATCGCAGCGTCATGGTCGGGCGACGCGACCGGTGCTGCGTCGTTCGAGGAGTTCATACCGTCGATCGTGCCAGACCATCCGCCAGAGCCGTCGACCATGGCTCAGCGCAGACGGCCGCCGGTGAACGCGTTCGTCGCGGCGAGGACGGTGTCGACGGGTGTGTCGATCGCCACTTCGCCGACCTGGAAACCGAGCTTGCCGAGCGCGGCGAAGGACCTTGGCGGGAGGGTGGTCGAGACGCCCGGTGACTGCGCGGTCAGACCGGGCACGAGGTGGAAGGTCAGGATCCGCCACTTGCCGCGTGAGCGTACCGAGATGCGCTCGATCGCTCCCCACGGGAGGAAGACCTCTCCTTGCGGAATGCTCCCACGAAGGCCGTCGGCGTCGAGCGTCAGTACCGTGCGAGCCACTGACTGCGCTCCACGGACCGTCGCGAACTGCACCACCGCGAACAGCATGAGCCAGGAGATGACGCTGAAGGACAGTCCGGACAGCATGCCGAGGGCGAATCCGCCGGACGTCGTGGTCAGCACGGCGAGGAGCATCCCGAGCACCGGGATCAGTGCCGCTCCGATCAGGGTGAAGACGAACGCCGGGCGGGTCGCCCGCTCCGTACGCACCGGGTCGGAGCCGACGACGAGTGGCGGGAAGGACTGCGGTGCACCGTTCATGAGGACAGTATGCCGCTCACCGCGCGGTGAGGCCCGAGCCGTCCGCATCGGCGACGAACGAGGTGGAACCGTAGTCGTCCCCGACACTGAAGGTGATCTGCGGCGGTCCGGCCGAACGGGCGAACGTGGGGCTGTCGACGTCGGTGTCGGTCGACCGGACGACGTATGCGAGCGCGTCACCCACGGGCAGGCCGACCTGCTCTGCGCCGTCCTGCATCAACGCCCAGACGCGGTCGAGCGCGACGTCCGACCAGGAGAACTGCTCGGCCGCCGATTCGGGTTGGATGCTCGCCGCGCCGTCGTTGGTGACCTGGCCATACCGGTACTCCCACCGGTCGGTCTTCGTGTCCCCCACGGTGAGCGGCGCCTGGACGATGACGAAATCGGCGGCGACCGTGATCGACACCACACGGTCATGACCGATCGCTTCCTGGAGCGCGCGCTGCGCCTCCGCGAGCGCCCCCGGGCGACGGAGGTCGGGTCGGAGGCGTCCGTCCTCGAGGGCAGCGATCGCCTGCGCGACGGACTGGTGGTACGGCACGACCACGATGGCCGCTGCCGCGATGGCGACGATCGCGAACAGGGCGAAGCGGCCGGGACGACCGGCCCGGCCGACGCCGAGCAACGGTCCGCGTCGCCGTCCGTCGACGATGCGCCGGTGCGGCTCGACGGGGAGGAACGGGACGGACGCGCGAGCCGGCACGCGCAACCGTGAACGCTCCGCCGGAGCGAGCTCGCCGGCGTCGATGAAGGCGACCTCGGGGCCGCCGTCGAGCAGGATCGCGACATCGCGCTCGGTGCCCGGCTGGAACATCGGGATGGCGGTCAGCGGGACGACGGTGCGCATCGTGCTCGCGAACGCCGCTCCGTGAAGCGGCTGGACGGTCAGGTCGAGTTCGCACAGCGGCTGGTCGTTGATCTGGGTGCCGGTCTGACGGAGCGCATCGACGCGGGCGACCCCGAGCCGACGAGCGTCCTTGGCCTGCTGGACGGCCTGAGGCGAAGCACCGACGGCGTTACCCACCGACCGGGCCACGAGCGTGAGCACCGAGGTCATGATGAAGACGGGGAGTGCGACACCGGCGACTGCGTACCCGACGTCGGGCGGACCGACGGTGATCACGATGACGCCGCCGAGCAGAGCACCGAGAGCCGCGAAGGCGATCAGACGAAGCATGCTTTCGACCTTATCGAAGCGCTCGATCCCACCACCGCCGGCGGTTCAGCCGGGTCCATCGCTCGCCGCGGCGAGCAGGGGCACGATGACGTCGCTGATCGGCGTGGGGATGCCGTGCACGCTCCCCCGCCGTTGGATCACCGCGTTGCGGACATCCCATTCGAGCGGTTGCCCCTGTTCGCGGTCGGCGAGGATCGACGTCCCGCGGCCGACCGGGGCGGCTCGGAACTGGTCGAGGAGCCGTCGAGGTTCGTCGTCGGTCAACCGCGCACCCTCCGCGCGCGCGACGGTCGCGCACTCCTCGAGGTAGCCGAGCATCAAGTTGCCGATGTCGTCGCGTCGGTACATGCCGGATCGGCGTCCGGTCAACGCCATGAGTCCGGCGGCGGCGTTCTGCAGGAGCTTGCGCCATGCGAGGGTCGCGAAGTCGGTCGAGACCTCGACGGTGCAGCGGGAGCCGCGCAGCACGTCCGACACCACGTCGGCACCCGGTTCCTCCGGCAGGGACAGGCGCGGCGGGCTCAGCAGGGTGACCGGGCCGCCGGGCTCACGGGTGGCCGGAAACCACACGACCGCGGGGACGACCGTTCCCGCTCGGACGAGTGGCTCCACCATCTCGCCTTGCTCGACGCCGTTCTGCAGGACGCACACGACCGTGTCCGGGCCGCACAACGCGGCGAGCCAGTCGGCAGCGGCAGCCGTCTGGGTCGCCTTGACCGCCAGGAAGACGAGGTCCGCGGTGCCCGGAGACTCCGCCGGATCGGTGTGGACCGGCCCGGGGACCGTCACCGTCTCGTCATCGACCTGGAGCTGGAGTTCCGGCCGCTTCGACCGCCCAGCGATGAACGGCGTCCGTCCCTGTTCATGGAGCGCTGCGGCGACCACGGTTCCGATCGCGCCCGGCCCGATCACCGCGATGCGGTCGGGCCCACCGGGCGTCATGCCTCGCTCGATCCGGACAGCGAGTCGATCGTCGCGGCGATGACCGCCTCCGGGAACCGGCGGAGCTGGTCGAGGTCGACCCATTCCTCGGCGGCGTGCAGTCCGCCACCCGCTGGGCCGCAGACGACGGTCGGGATCCCGGCCGCCTGCCAGAGCGCCGACTCCATCCAGTACGGCGCTCCGACCGCCGCCGGTACGGCCTCAGCCTCCCGGGAAAGTTCGGCGGCGAGGATGTCGGCGAACCGCGCAGCCGGCCCATGCTCGTCCGCCTCCCAGGCCTCGCGCTGATGGGTCAGCCGCGCGCCCGTGCGGAGACCAGGCATCCGGGCGGCGACCGCGTCGAGGATCGCCTGGACCTCGACCAGGGCATCCTCCGCGCGTTCACCCGGCAGGGTGCGTCGCTCGATGACGAGGGTCGCGTCGGCGGCGATCGTGAACGGGGCGCTCCCTGCCCGGACCACCGTCGTCGTGAACGAACCGTGGTCGAGCAACGGGTGCGCCGGTCGCCGATGGAGCTCGTCGTCGGCCCGCTCCACCTCCTGCAGCAGCGCGCCGAGGGCGCGGATCGCATCGACGGCCAGACCGGGCTGTGACGAGTGCGCGGCCGTCCCCTGCAGCGTCACCTCGACGACTGCGTACCCCCGGTGCGCCGACACACGATCCAACCAGGTGGGCTCGGCGATGAGGCACACGTCCGCCGTCACACCACGATCGGCGAGGTGTCGGAGGACGGCTGCGGCCCCCACGCTCGCGTCTTCTTCATCGGCGACACCGGTGAAGACGACCGTGCCGGGGTGGTCCGCCGCGGCGAGTCGCTCCGCGGCGACCATCAACCCAGCCAGGCCGGACTTCATGTCGCTGGCGCCGCGCCCGAAGAGCTTGCCGTCCGCGATCCGCGGGTTGAAGGGGTCGACCATGCCCTCGACGCCCACGGTGTCGAGATGGCCGTTGAACACGACCGTCCGACCAGGCTGCGATCCCGCGTGCACGGCCACGACGCTGACGCGGCGAGCGTCCTCCGGCGCGGGCACGAGGTCGACCACGAAGCCGGCGCCCTCGAGTCGCTGCGCGATCACCGCCGCGATCCGTCCTTCACCGGGAGCCCCTGGCACAAGAGTCGGACTGACGGAGTCGATCGAGATGAGCAGGCGGGCGAGCTCGAGCGCGTCGTCGCCGGGGCTGAGGTCGGACATGCCACGACGATAGCGGGACGGCTCGTCACGGAGACGCCTGAAGACCAGAACAGGCGCCCGTCTCCGTGAGGGGACAGACGCCTGAGCGCATCACCGGCCACGATGGGCCGCTGATCAGGACTAGCGGTTCTTGACCCGCGTGAACGCGTCGGTGTTCTCCGAACGCGCATTGCCGGCCTTCTTGTCGGCCTTCGCGGTGCGCTTCTCCTTCAGCGTCTTCGCGGGTGCGGTCTTGCCGCCTTCTTTCCGTGCGGACTTCTCGCCCATGGTGTTGCTCCTTTGCGAGCCACGATGGCCCGGTACCGCTGAGGGTACAGCCACATCCTGTCCCCGGGTCCAGCCGCCGCATCCTTGTTAGCATTCGGGGATGACGAACCCGACACAGATCACCGACGTCCCGATCGGCGGCGAGGGCATCCGACTCGGGCAGTTCCTGAAGTTCGCCGGTCTGCTCGACTCCGGCGGAGACGTGAAGGCGGCGATCGCCGACGGCGTGGTGAGCGTCAACGGCGAGGTCGACCTCCGACGTGGTCGCCAGCTCCAGATCGACGACGTCGTCTCGATCGAGGGACGCGCCGTCCGCGTCCGCCCCTGAGAGGAACCCCCGTGAACCAGAGCACACCCCGACCCATCGCCGTCACCGGATCGACCGGTGTGCTCGGCGGCCTGGTGGCGAACGATCTCGCCGCTCGCGGGATCCTGCAGCGTCTGCTGGTGCGCACCCCGGCGAAGGCGCCGCAGCACCCGCAGAGCACCGTGCACCCGTTCAGCTACACGGACCAGGACGCTGCCCGCGCGGCACTTGAGGGCGTCGACACCCTGTTCATGGTGTCGGGCTCCGAGAGCGCCGACCGGGTCGACCAGCACCGGTCGTTCATCGATGCGGCAGCAGCCGCCGGCGTGCAGCACCTCGTGTACACCTCGTTCGCTGCGGCGGCACCGGATGCCGTGTTCACCCTGGCGCGCGACCACCATGCGACCGAGGAGCACATCCGATCGTCCGGCATGCGGTGGACGTTCCTGCGCGACGGCTTCTACCTGGACTTCATGGAAGCCCTCGTGGGTGAGGACGGCGTCATCCGCGGGCCGGCCGGGGACGGTCGCGCCTCCTTCGTGGCACGCGCCGACATCGCGCGGACCGCCGCGGCGATCCTCATCGACCCGGCGTCCCACGCCGGTCGCACCTACGACCTCACCGGACCGGAGGCGCTCTCGATGGCCGAGGTCGCCGCGACGATCAGCCGGGTGCGCGACCGCGAGGTCACCTTCCACGACGAGACGATCGAGGAGGCCTACGCGTCGCGAGCCTCCTACGGCGCACCCGACTGGGAGGTCGACGCCTGGGTGAGCACCTATACAGCCATCGCCAGTGGTGTGATGGCCGAGGTCAGTCCAGCGATCGAGGACGTCACTGGTGTCCCACCGATGGACCTCGAGACCTACCTGCGGGCGAACGCGAACTGAGGACTCCCCGTCCGACGGTCGATCGACCGGGCACGACCGCTCCGCTGGATCACAGGCTGTAGAACCCCAGTTCCCAGTCGACCGCTTCCGTGGGGCTGAGGTCGACGTGCGTCGACTCGGACACGTCGTTGGTCGTGAAGTAGATGGACGTCCCAGGGCTCACGAAGACGCTCGCGAAGTCCTCGCCGACAACGTCCAAGTCGACGAAACCGCCCCCGGACAGCGCGGTGCGCTCCATCGTGATGTCCTCAATGAGGTCATGGTGCGCGAACGGCAACCGCACGCCATCGAGCGGTGCGAACCCGTCTTACGGCTCCACAGCGACGCGCTTCCGACGGAACTAGGGCAGATGCCCGAGGTAGGCATCAGGCCTCAGCGAGGAACGTGAGTCGTCGAGCACGGACACCAGCACCGTGCGCAGCGGAGGAACCATGTTGATCACGAGCGCCAGTCACAGCCCGTTCACATCCGTCGAGACGAGACGGTTCATCGAGCAGGAACTCCAGCGGGATCTCGAGCGGGAGCGTCGCCGCCGGGAACGACGACCCGAGGAGCAGGGGCGACTCGCGGAGGCCGCGGCCGACTCCGACGAGGGTGGGACCATGGAGTGGTGAGCCTGCCCACCACCAGCCCGACGATGATCGGGCGCGCCTCCGACCTCAGAGCGCTGCAGGCCGTGTTCGACGCCGTCGCCGCCGGCGAGTCACGCAGTGTGGTCCTGAGTGGCGAGGCCGGTATCGGCAAGACGCGCCTGCTCACCGAGTTCGCGCGGTCGATCCGGTCGTCGGCGCTCGTCATCAGGGGCCAGTGCGTGGACCTCGGTGACGTCGCCGCGCCCTACGCACCGGTCCTCGGCCTCATGAAGGACCTCGTCGCGCAGCGCGGGCGCGACGCAGTGCTGGAGGCTGCGGGCCCGGGCAAGGCCTCCCTCGCGACGCTGCTGCCGACACTCGGTCCCGATGCGGAGGATCAGCGGGAGGGCGGCGTCGGGCGGCTCCACGAGACCGTCGCCGTGCTGTTCGAAGCGCTCTCCCGCGACCGGCCGGTCGTGGTCGTCGTCGAGGACGTCCACTGGGCAGACGGCGCGACGCTCAGCCTGCTCGCGTTCCTCGTCCGCGCGCTCACCTGCGATCGCGTGATGATCGTGCTCACCTTCCGGCGCGAGGACGTCCCCCGCGGACACCCGTTGCGTGGGTTCCTCGCCGAGCTCGACCGCACGAGGCGCGTCGAGCGGCACAGTCTCGAACGGTTGAGCCGCAGCGACGTGCTCCGCCAGGCGATCGCCATCCGTGGCACGTCGCTCGACACGGTCTCGATCGACAGCGTGTACGCGCGGAGCGAGGGCGTCCCGTTCTTCGTCGAGGAGCTGCTCGGTCTCGACCAGGACCGCGACGGCGACGGCGACGAGCTCCCGGACACGCTCCGCGAACTCCTGCTCGCACGCTACGAGCGCCTCGCGCCCGCGACCCAACAGCTGCTGCGCGTGATCTCGGCCGGTGGCGTCTGCGTCGAGCACGCCCTCCTGGAGCGGGTGTTCACGGGCGGCCCCGACGCTCTCGACACCGGTGTGCGGGAGGCGATCGGGTCGAACGTCCTCGTCGCTGATGCGACCACGTACGAGTTCCGGCACGCACTGGTCCGGGAGGCGATCCACGACGATCTGCTGCCCGGCGAACGGAGCCGGTTCCATGCGGGGTTCGCCGAGGCGCTGGAGGCAGGCGTCGGTGGTGAGCCGGTCGCTGCCGCGGTGTCGCACCACTGGATGCTCGCCCGCGACTTCGGACGGGCCTTCCCCGCGACCGTCCGCGCCATGGAGCAGGCGCACGCGGCATACGCGTACAGCACGGAGTCGCAGCTCGGCGAGCGTCTCCTGGAGATCTGGGACCAGGTCCCCGATGCCGCGGCACTCGTCGGCCGCTCGCGTTCGGAGCTCATGCGACGGACGGCGAGCGCCTTGCGGAACGCCGGCTGGACGGACCGGGCGATCGCCATGGTCGACGAGGTGCTTGCGACGCCCGAGGACCGCGACGACCTCGACCAGGCCAAGCTCCTCCGAGACAAGGCCTTCTACCTCGCCAACCTCGGTCGGCCGGGCTCGGTCGATCTCCTGGAGCAGGCGCTCGACCGGGTTCCACCCGAGACGCCCGGCGAACTGCGCGGCGTGCTACTGACGAGCCTCGGCGCTCGTCACATGATCATCGGGCGGCTGGAGCGGGCGATCGAGTACGCCGACGAGGCGGCCCGGGAGGCGGCGCGGACCGGTTCGGCGCGGAACGCCTCGGTCGCGGCGAACATCGGCGGCATCGCGCGGATCCACCACGGCGAGCTGGAAGCCGGGCGGGCGCTCCTCGCGACGGCGGAGCCACTGGCCGAAGGCGACGGCAGTGCGTTGCTGCGATACCGGGTGAACGCCTCTGACATGGCGAACCTCCTCGGATCGTACGAGGAGGCGCTCGCGTCGGCATTGGAAGGCGTCGAGCGGGCGAAGGAGCTGGGTGTCGAGCGCAGCTCGGGCCTCATCCTGTCGTCGAACGCGGTCGACCCGCTGGTGGCGCTCGGACGCTGGGACGAAGCGGAGGAGCGTGTGCATCGGGCCCTGGCACTGCAGCCGCCCCTCGCGTTCTCGGTGTACCTCCGCCAGTCGCTGATCCTGCTCACCCTCTGGCGGGGCGACACCGAGAGTGCAGCGACCATGTACCGCCGGTGGCGGAAGGGGATGCTCTCCCTGTCCGGCCTGGAGGTGCAGACGAGGTTCGGTGTCGCCCGCGTCGTGATGCAGGTCGGTTTGGCGGCCGGCGACCTCGCCGGGGCCTGGTCGCCGGCGGGGGTCGGCGTGTTCGAAGCACCGGACCATCGCCCGATGCCGGCGTACGACCTCCCGGCGCTGGCGGACGCGGCACGCGTCCTGGCCCGGGTCCGTGTCGCGCTGTCCACCGGCACGCTCGACGTGGAGTCCGGCCCGTTCGCGGGCGTCGACGACGATCAGCTCCGGCAGCTGGAAGATCGCTGGCGGGCGCTGCTCGCCGAGGAGGGGTTCTGGCCGACCGCACCGCTGTGGAGCGCGCTGGTCGACGCCGAACTCGGCGGACCGGACGGCACCGGTGACGACGTCGGCGCGTGGGAGACGGCTCGTGCGATGGCCGAGCGACCGTTCGCACCGGCCGTGCTCGCGCCCTACGCCGCACTCCGGCTCGCGGAGGCGCAGGTGGCCGCCGGCGATCGTGCCGGCGCACAGGACACGCTCGTCGTCGCGGTCGCCGAGGCGACGACGCTCGGTGCCGGCCTCGTGCTCGACGGTGCGCGGGCGTTGGCGGAGCGAGCGTCGCTGAACCTCGACGGCCGCCCCCGAGCGCGTGGCACGAGCGGCTCCATCGAATTGACCGCCCGGGAGCGCCAGGTGTTGCAGCTCATCGCGGAAGGCCTGAGCAACCGTCAGATCGGCGAGCGCCTGTTCATCAGCGCGAAGACGGCGAGCGTCCACGTCTCGGCCATCCTGCGGAAGCTCGGAGTGGCGACCCGGACCGAGGCCGCCATGGTCGCCGGAGCGAGCGGGTTGCTCGCGGCGAGCGCCGGACACACCGACTGACTCTGACGTCCGCCTGGCGGTGAAGTGGGTCCCGGCCGGAATCGAGGGGAAGCCGGCCGGGGACCCCGACAGGGCGAAAGGGTCCTGTCGGGCATCAGCGTAATCACGGAGCCGGGTGTCGTGTGGCCCGTTGCGCTCTGTGGATAGCCGAGCGCTCCAAACATCTGTACTGATGACCGCATCGTCATCCGGAGCACGCGCGACATCGGTCCGCATCACCGACGAGCCGCACTGGCCGCTATGGTTCTCGGGTGGCGAGAGACGGATCGAGGTCGGCCGGCGGCAGAGCCCGCCGCCGTGGGCAACTCGCCGCCGCGCGTCCCGTCCAGGTCATCTCGATCGCGTTCGGGGCTGCGACCCTCGTCGGCACCCTGCTCCTGATGCTTCCCATCTCGAAGACCGGCCCGGGCGGCGCGAACCTCATCGAGGCGCTGTTCACCGCGACGAGCGCCATCTGTGTCACCGGACACATCATCGTCGACACCCCCGTGTTCTGGACGCCGTTCGGGCACGCCGTCATCCTCACACTCGTCCAGATCGGCGGCATCGGGGTGATGTCGTTCGCGACGCTCCTCGGCCTGCTCGTAGCCCGGCGGCTGGGCCTGCGGACGCGACTCACCGCGGTCAGCGAGACCCACACGCTCGCGATCGGCGACGTCCGCCGGGTCCTGCGCGGGGTCATCCTCATCGCGCTCGGGGTCGAGGTCCTCTGCGCCACCATCCTCGCCCTGCGGTGGATGATCGGCTACGGCTGGGCGCCGGGCGACGCGATCTGGTTCGGCGTGTTCCACGCGGTGTCGGCGTTCAACAACGCCGGCTTCGCCCTGTTCAGCGACAGCATCATGGGGTACGCGACCGACCCGTGGATCTCCCTGACGATCTGCGCGGCGGTCATCCTCGGCGGGCTCGGCTTCGGCGTGATCCTGGAGCTGCGCCGCCGGTTCAGGACGCCCTCGCGGTGGACGCTCAACACCATGACCGTCGTCGTCGGCACCCTGATCCTCCTCGTCGTCGGCTGCGGTTTCATCACCGCGCTGGAGTGGTCGAACCCGGCGACGCTCGGGGCCCTCGCTCCGGCCGACCGACTGCTCGCGGGGTTCACCGCCGGCGTCCTCCCCCGCACCGCCGGGTTCAACAACCTCGACGTGGGCCAGATGCACCCGGTGACGTGGCTCGTCACCGACCTCCTCATGTTCATCGGCGGTGGCCCGGCGAGCACCGCCGGGGGACTCAAGATCACCACCTTCGCGGTGCTGTTCTTCATCATCGTGACCGAGCTGCGCGGTGGTGCGGCGGTGAACATGTTCGGCAAGCGTCTCCCACGGTCGACGCATCGGGAGGCCATCACCGTCGCGCTCCTCTCCGTCGGCCTCGTCGTCGGCGCCACGGCCGCGATCATGCTGATGACCGACTACAGCCTCGACCGCGTCCTGTTCGAGGTCATCTCCGCCTACGCGACGGTCGGACTCTCCACGGGCATCACCGCCTCCCTCCCGGTCGCCGCGCAGCTGATCCTGGTGGTCCTCATGTTCGTCGGCCGCATCGGCCCCATCGCCCTCGGTTCCGCGCTCGCGCTTCGGACCGAGACCCGTCTGTATGAACTCCCGAAGGAGCGTCCGATCATTGGCTAGACCGTTCAGCAACAAGCGTCAGCGCGGCGTCGAGTCCGTCGTCGTCATCGGCCTCGGCCGGTTCGGGCGTGCCCTCGCCGTCGAGCTCGTCGACTCGGGCACCGAGGTCCTCGGGATCGACACCGACGAGGACATCGTCCAGTCGCTCAACGGCGTCCTCACCCACGTGGTGCGTGCCGACACCACCCGTGACGGCGTGTTCGACCAGCTCGGCATCGACGAGTTCGACCGCGTCGTGATCGCCATCGGCACCGACCTGCAGGCGAGCATCCTGACCGCGTCGCTCCTCAAGCGCCGCGGCACCACGAACATCTGGGCGAAGGCCGTCAGCGACCAGCACGGGCTCATCCTCGAGCAGATCGGGGTCGAGCACGTCGTCTACCCGGAGTCCGACATGGGGCGTCGCGTGGCGCACCTCGTCCGTGGCGGCGGGATGCTCGACTTCCTCGCGGTGGAGAAGGACTTCGTCATGGCCAAGACGACCGCTCCGGCAGAGGTCGTCGGGCAGACGCTGACCGCCGCGCGCATCCGCGACCGGTTCAGCGTGACCGTCGTCGCCGTCCGCCAGGACGACCGGTGGACCTACGCGACCGGCGACACGGTCCTCACCGCCGGCCAGCGGCTCCTCGTCCTCGGCCCGACGTACAAGACGGAGCGGTTCGCAGCGCTGCCGCGGTAGTGGTCGTGGCGGCTGGGCTGGAGACCGATCCGGTGTGCCGGGCCTAGCGGCGGTTGTTCAGCGAGCGCTGCACCGCGCCGAACGCGATGGTGCCGACGATGAGGACGAGGCCGACGATCCCGAGCCAGAACAGGCCCTTCAGCACGAATCCGGCGATGGAGAGGGCCGCCCAGAGGACGAGGAGGACGACGATGACGACGGCGATCTTCTGCACGGGTGAAGTTCCTGTTCCGATGGTGAGGTGACTGACGGGAGCGGATGACGATCCGCTAGGACCGTAGCAGGACGGCATCCGAGCCGGCCTGGTGCCGTCACGGCAGGAGCAGACGACGCAAGCCGGTGCGAGTCTCGGCGTCGACCCACAGGGTGTCGAAGACGCCGTCCGCGTCGGCGACGAAAGCGTGGACGTGCGGCGTCACCTCCGCGAGGAAGGCGTCGACCTGTTCCGGCGTCCACGATGCCTGGCGATCGTGGGTCGGGCCGCCGTGAGGCGCCGTCCCCGCCATCGCGCGCACCGAGTCGGCGTAATCGTCGACGATCGCGTCCTCGGTGACGCCGGCATTGGCGAGGAGCAGCGCGCTGACCAGGCCGGTGCGGTCACGGCCTGCGGCGCAGTGGACCAGGACGCCGGGTTGGGATGAGGCGATCGCCTCGAGAGCGCCGCGGACCAGCTCCGGCAGGATACGCACGTTGTGTTGCCAGTACTCCGGTGAGTCGAGGATCGGGAGGCACACCTCGCGGAACTCCGCACGGGTCTGATCCTCGGTCGGCGCCAGGGTGATCGTGAGGTCCACCGGAGGACGGACGTCCGGGTCCGCCGCGCGTGCACCCGTCTCATCGGCGCTGCGGAGGTCGACGACGGACCGCAGGCCCCACGCCATCGCCGCGTCCCATCCCTCCGCGGTGAGCAGCTCGCGTCGGGGACCCCGCGCCACCATCCCGTGGCGTGTGGCGCCGGTGGACGACCAGGGTGTCGGCAAGCCGCCGAGGTCCCTGACGTTCCGCAGGCCGTCCCAGTCCAGATTCCGCATCCGCCAGAGCGTACCGGACCATGCGGATGGCCGTCCGCTCGGTTACCGTGGATCCGCTGATCAACAGATGAGGACTGACGCCGGTATGGACGACGCACGCGAAGCACGACTCATCGAGACGTTCGTGACGCTCACGGACAGCCTCGTGGACGACTACGACGTCGTCGAGCTCCTACAGATCCTCGTCGATCGCGCGGTGGAGCTGTTCGACGCCGCGGCCGGTGCCATCCACCTCGCCGACCGCGACGGAACCCTGCGCGTCGTCGCCTCGACGAGCGAGCGCAGCAGCTTCTTCGGGCTCCTCCAGTTGAACGCCGGTGAGGGCCCGTGCATCGCCGCAGTCACCTCGGGTGACCTGGTGACGGTGGAGACGGCCGACGAGCTCCACACGTACTGGCCGAGGTTCGCGGATGCGGCGAACGAGAGCGGGTACATCGGCGTCCACGCGATCCCGTTGCGCCTCCGCGACACGACCGTCGGGTCGCTGAACCTGTTCCGCGAGACCGAGGGCGCCCTCAACGGTGCCGACGCCCGCGCCGCCCAGGCCTTGGCCGATGTCGCGACGATCAGCCTCCTCCAGCAGCGGACGATCGAGAACGCCACGCTCGCCACCGCGCAGCTCCAGCGCGCGCTCGACGGCCGGGTCGCCATCGAACAGGCGAAGGGGTACTTGGCTCGGGCGGCGGGCGTCGACATGGACACGGCGTTCGGCATGATCCGGCAGTACGCCCGGTCCCGGCAGCGACGACTCGGCGATGTCGCGGCCGCGGTCGCACGCGAGGAGGTCCCGCTCGACGAGGTCGTGGCGACGGGCTCCCCCGACACCGACGACGCCTGATCGCTGCTGCCCACCCACCGAGGGATTCCGGGTCGATGCACCGCAACCCACTCCAAACTCAGCCGGAACAAGGCAGGATGGAGGTTCGAACATCACCGAGCACTCTCGAAGGAACACACCCATGGCAGGCCTCAGCCTCTCCAAAGGCAGCAACCTCTCGCTCACGAAGACCAGCCCTGGTCTGACGATCGCCACCGTCGGTCTCGGGTGGGACCCGCGGACCACCGTCGGCGTCGCGTTCGACCTCGACGCCTCCGCGATCCTCGTCGCCGAGAACGGCAAGATCCGCTCCTCAGCCGACTTCATCTTCTACAACCAGATGTCGACCCCCGACGGCTCCGTCGTCCACCTGGGCGACAACCGCACCGGCGAGGGTGACGGCGACGACGAACAGATCACGATCGACCTCCGCACGGTGGAGCCCGATGTCGCCCGCATCGTCATCGCGGTCTCCATCCACGACGCCGACAACCGCCGCCAGAACTTCGGCCAGGTCCGCGACGCCTTCTGCCGGGTCCTCGATCAGGACCAGCAGGAGATCGTCCGCTACGACCTCACCGAGGACGCGTCGCAGGAGACGGCGATGCTCTTCGCGGAGATCTACCGCCACAACGGCGAGTGGAAGTTCCGTGCCGTCGGCCAGGGGTACACCACCGGTCTCGCCGGCATCGCGGGCGACTTCGGCGTCCCGCTCGACTGAGCCGGGATCACGTGTGCTGGGCGCCGAGAGCGTGGTCTCTCGGCGCCCAGCAGGCGGCCCGTCAGCGGGTCACGTTCAGTGTCACGGCAGCGGACGGCGTTCCCGAACTCCCCGTCGCCTCCAGGCTCAGCTTCCCCGCCGCCGTATCCGTCGGCACGCGGAGGGTGATCTTCGCTGCACCGTTGACGTCGGTGTACACCTGCCCGATCCGTACGTCTCCGAGCGTGAGTGACAGGAAGTCCCAACGCTCGTAGCCGGAGACGGTCACCGTCACGAACTGGCCGGCCGCCGCCTGTTTGGTGGTGATCGACACCCGTAGATTCGGCGGACGAGCGCCCTGGAACGCTTGACTTCGCGCGTACCGAGCCCGAGTGGGCGTGAGACCCCCACCGAACACCCTCGTTTTGGCACTGACGGCCGAATGATGGTCGACTGACTTCTGTGAACGACACCCATCGCGGATCCGGCCGCCCTGTCCTGACGGCTCCTCGATCCCGGGGATGGCGGATGCTCGCCCTCGCGGTCGCTGGGGCGATCGCCTGCGGTGCCGCACCGGCCGCCGGATCGGCACTGGCGGTGGAACCAGCCGAGGCGACGCCTCAGAGTGCGGCGGCGTCCTTGACCTCGCAGGACACGAACGCGTGGCTCGACGGGATGCTGCCCGCCGCCCTCGAACGCGAGGGGATCGCCGGTGCCGTGGTGTCGGTGGTGAGCGGCGGTGAGATCCTGGCTGAGCGCGGCTACGGCGTGTCGAAGGCCGCCACCGGGACGGCCGAGCCCACGACGGTCGACGTCGACCGGACGCTGTTCAGGATCGGCTCCGTGTCGAAGCTGATCACGGCGACCGCGGTCATGCAGCAGGTCGAAGCGGGTGCCGTCGATCTGGACGAACCCGTCCAGTCCTACCTCGACTTCACCCTGCCGGTGACGTTCGACACCCCCGTCACCCTCCGTCACCTCCTGACGCACACCGCCGGCTTCGAGGACCAGCTGGGCGGCCTCATCGCCTCGGCGCCCGCCGTGCCGAAGCCCCTCCGCGACACGGTGTCCATCGATCCACCCGTGCAGCTGTTCGAGCCGGGCACCACGCCGTCCTACTCCAACTACTCCAACGGGCTCGCCGCCTACGTGGTCGAACGCGTCACCGGACGACCGTTCGAGGAGTACGCCACCGAGCACATCCTCGAGGCAGCCGACATGGACGGCGCGACGTACGAACAGCCGCTTTCACCCGAACGGCAGCAGGACATGTCGGCCGGGTACCGGTTCGCCGGATCACCGGAGGTGCCCTTCGAAGTGGTTAGTCCGTCGCCGGCGGGTGCCGTCACCGGAACCGCCGGAGACCTGGCGAACTTCATGAACGCACAGCTCGGTCACCCCGCCGCCGACGGGCGCACCCTCCTCGCCCCTGAGACGCTCGACGAGATGCATGCCCCGGCGCTCGGCGAGGAACAGTTGGGGAACCTGGCGAACGGTCCACAGATGACCCTCGGTTTCTTCGAGCGGGACCGCAACGGACACCGCGTCCTCAGCCACGCCGGCGACCTGACCGCCTTCCACGCTCAGCTCGAGATCTACCCCGACGACGACGCCGGGATCTTCATCTCCCTCAACAGCACCGGTGTCAACGGTGACTCAACGACGGCGATCCGCGATGCGATCACGACCGGGTTCGCCGATCGGTACTTCCCCGAGGATCGCACGGCCCCCGGGGCCGTCGAGACGGCGGCGGACCACGGCGCCGCACTGGCCGGCACATACCAACTGTCGCGACGAGGCGAATCGACGTTCGTGCGCCTGTTCTACATCCTGTCGAGTGTGGAGGTCACCGCCGAGCAGGACGGGGTGGTCACGATCTCCGCGATCACCGACAGCGCCGGGACGCCGCTCCGCTTCACCGAGGTCGAGCCTTGGGTCTGGCAGGAGATCGGCGGTCAGCGCCGGGTCGCCGCTGCGACGGACGGGGACGTCGTCACGGCAGTCGGGTTCGATCCGGCGTTCACGATGCAGCCCATGCCGACCGAGCGCGCGCTGGTCCCGACCGTCGCCGCCCTGTCGCTGATCGCCCTCGTCCTCTCCCTGATCGCGTGGCCGCTCGGAGCCCTGCGTCGCGCGGGCCGCGATCAGCCCATACCCTCCGATCGACGTGGACGCGTGCTCACCTGGTGGACGCGGGGATCGATCCTCGCTCTGATCGCCGCGGCACCGTTCTGGGCCGTCGTCGCGCAGGCGCTCATCTCCGACGGACCGGCGCCGTCGGCGATCGTCATCCGGATCGCGCAGATCCTGACCGCCGTCGCGGTGCTCGGGTGTGTTCCGAGCGCTTGGCGGGCGATCCGGGCGGCGCGGGGCGCCGGGTCGCTCGAGGACCGTCGTCACCGTCGGACGTCGATACTGCTCCGCGTCACCGGCGCGACGCTCGTCTCGCTCGCCTTCATCGGCCTCGGCTTCGTCGCGATCGTCGGAGGGCTCCTCCTCCCCGACCTCAGCTACTGACGGAGCTCGACGCGTCAGACGGCGCATGCATGATCCCGCCCGAGGTGACGATGGTCACCCCGGACGGGATCGATGCCGTGTCGGCGCGGGCTAGGCGGCGACGCGTCGGCGACGGACGACCAGCCACGCGCCGGCTGCGAGGAACAGCCCGGCCAGACCCAGGAATCCGACGACCGAGACACCGGTGGTCGACAATGCACCAGGACCGGAGCCCGCAGCGCCGGGAGCCGCGGCATCAGCAGCCAGGACGGTCAGCGCCGCCTCGGCCGTGATGCCGGAGTCCGCGCCCAGCGCCTGCAGGGTGTGTGCACCCGGCACCACCGAAGCGGGCACCGTGAGCGTCGCCACGAACGCACCCGAAGCGTCCGCGACGACGGTCCCGAGGTCGGTCGGGGTGGAGAACAGCGTGAACCGAACCTGCTCCCCCGCGGCGAAGCCGGACCCGGACACCGAGATCGACTCACCCACCCGCACCGACGGCTGGTCGATCGTCAGCGTGCCCTCGGCACCGGGCACCGCGATCCGCTGTGGACCGACGCTCTCGAGGGTCGGGACGACCGGGTTCATGAGGCCCGTCTCCGGGTCGAACGTCAGCCGGTCGATCGTCGTCTCGCGGTGCTGGCCGTCACCACCAGGGATGGCGAACCGGTGGTAGACGATGTACCAGTCGTCGGTGCCCGGCACGTTGAGGATCGAGCTGTGACCGGTGGCGAGGATGCCGAGTTCGGGCTGCTTCTGCAGGATCACACCGCGGTACGTCCACGGGCCGTCCACACTCGTCGCCGTCGCGTACCCGACCCGGTAGTTCTCCGAACCGGTGTCGTCGATCGAGTACGTCAGGTGGTAGATCCCGTCCCGGTAGTTGACGAAGGCACCCTCGCGGAAGTCGGTCAGGCCGTCGATGCGCTCGAGCGTGTCGGCCTTGATCGACAGCATGTCGTCCGACAGCTCGGCGTACACCGGCGAGCCGTTGCCCCAGAACAAGTAGCTCTTCCCCGTCACCGGGTCGGTGAACGTGGCCGGGTCGATCGCCTGTCCCGAGGTCACCGCTTCGTCGTTGAGGATCATCGCGTTCGGCTGAGCCGCGAACGGACCGGCCGGGCTGTCCGCGACGGCGACACCGATGGTCTTCCGGTCGACCGAGGGGTTGTGGCCGCTGAAGTAGAAGAAGAACTTCCCGTCCTTCTCGGCGATCGTCGGCGCCCAGGCGTTGCCGGTCGCCCACGGCACGTTCCCGTTCGCGCCGTCGAGCGTGAGGATCGGCTCCGCCGAACGCTCCCAGTCGACGAGGTCTTTCGATGACCAGACGAAGAACTCCTTGCCACCCCAACCGGCGAAGCCGTCGGTGGTCGCATAGATGTAGTAGGTGTCGCCCCAGACGAAGACGTTCGGGTCGGCGTAGAGACCGGGGATGACCGGGCTCTTCATCTCGACGGCCCGCATCGTCCACGTCACGGCCTCACCCGAGGTCGGCGTCAACGTCACGGTCACCGGGCTGCTGAGGTCGACGGCGGTCCCCGAGGCGGGGCTCGCCGTGACACCGGCCGCGGTCGTGAAGGTCGGGCTCAAGGCGGTGCGGTCCGTCCCGGGCTGTACCGGGAAGACGACCTCGTGGCGGTCGTTGTCCACGATCGGAGCGGTCTTGAGCACGTCCTCCTCGAGGCCGATGTCGGTCAGCGCCGCGGTGTTCCCGGAGCCGGCGAGCACCTCGTCCGCCGAGAGCGCGCGGTTGTAGATCGCGAACTCACGGAACGCGCCCTTCAGGCGGTTGTCGGCGTCGTAGTTCGAGCGGCCCAGGTAATTGGCGCTCGTCCACCCGCCGCCGATGTCGCCCGGATCCGACGTCACGGTTCCGGTGCCGACGGCGATGCCGTCGAGGTAGATCGTGGCCGTCGTGCCCTGCACCGTGTACGTCAGCTTCGCCCAGCGACCGCGCGTCAGGTCCTTGCCCTGCGACACCGTCTGCTCCGTGCTCCAGTTGCCGGTCGCGAGGCTCGTCCGGTACGCGTTGCCGGTGCTGAACAGGTAGCCGTCGCCGGCGCCACCGGTGGTGTTGCCGAGCCCGTAGATGAAGTACGGGTTGGCCTGCGTCGGGTCGATCCAGACCTCCGCCTCCACCGTGACGTCCTTCACGCCGGCGAGCAGGTTGTCCGGCAGCTTGACGTAGTCGTCGCCGCCGTCCAGCTGCAGCGCACCGTCGGAGAAGCTCGCACCGCCCTCGACCGCAGCGTCGAGGCCGTTGCCCGACATGTCATTGAGCGTCGAGCCTGCGGACCCGGCGAAGTCGTACCGGACGATCTCGCCGTCCTCGTTCGCGGGCACCGGCTCGGGTGCTCCGCCGAGGCTGTCCTCGAGCAGCTGCAGCTCTGCGGCGGTGACCGGGAGCACGGTACCGTGGCGCGGGCTCGCGGGCAGGTCGTAGTCCTTCGCGACCTGCCAGTCCGGGTTCGCGATGTCTTCGGTCTCGAGCGGGATGTAGCCGCGTCCGCCGTACTCGTCGACGAAGAGGTAGAACTTGTCACCGTTGACGTCGCCAGGGTTGGCGGCGAACGCCGTCGGCCCCTCGACCGCGCTGGTGCCGGCATCGCGACCGATGCAGGTGTCGAGCACCGTCCAGGACTCGAGCGTGGCCCGCAGGTCCGTCGAGGACTCCTGGATGATGTCGGCGCACCCGGTGCCACCGGCGCCCTCGTCCTTGGTGAAGCGGTAGTAGGTGTCGCTCGACTTGATCACCGTCGAGTCGATCCGCGAGACACCCTGGTCCTGCCAGACCTGCGGCTCGCTGAACGTCGTGAAGTCGCGGGTGGTCGCGTACATCATGCGGTGGTAGCTGTTCCCGGTGTGGTCCGGGTCGTCGGCGCCGTAGAGCGACGAAGCCCAGAAGACCACATACGCGCCGATGGTGTCGTCGTAGTACGCCTCGGGTGCCCAGGTGTTGCCGGCGTTCTCCGGTGCGACCTCGATGTGCCGCTGGTCGGACCAGGTCACGAGGTCGTGGGACTCCCACACCTCGAGGTAGTGGCTGCCCTTCCGGACCGAGTCACCCCAGGACGTGCCACTGCCGATCGAGAGGTCGGTGGCGATGAGGTAGAAGGTGTCGCCCTCGGGAGAGCGGATGAGGAACGGGTCGCGCAGCCCCTTCGTCCCCTCGTCCGAGGTGAGGACCGGGCGTCCGGCGTTGAGTTCGTTCCAGTCGAGCGCGTTGTTGCCTTCACTGGCGGCGAAGTAGATGTTCTCGCCGGCGAGCGAGTTGCCGGTGAAGTAGGCGAACGCATAGCCCTCGTAGTCGGGGGCCGCGATCGCGGCGCGGACGGTCGCCGTGAACTCGCGCGTCGCGGTCGCCTCGCCCTGGCTCAGCGTGGCGGTCAGGGTGACGGTGGTGTCCGTGGCGGGCCGCGTCACGACACCGTCGGTGGTGATCACGGTGGTGTCCGACGACGCCCAGGCGATGTCGATCCCATCGGGGGCTCCCGGCAGGGTCAGATTGCCGCGCACGTCGTCGACGTTCGCGATCGAGAGCGCCGCCGCGGCGGCGTCCAGATCCTCCTGCGCCGTGGGGGCGGCTCGGAAGCCGGACTGGGATGTCGCTGCCGGGGCGGTCCCCGGCGACACCGCTGCGGCAGCGCCGGAGGCACCGACGAGCGGCAGGATCAGGGCCGCGATGGAGGTCGCGACGACCGTTTTGAGGCGCAGTTGTCTCATGGGGGTTGGTTCTCCTGGTTCGGCGTCGTTGTCGAGCGGGATGGAACGGGTGGTGCTGCGGGGGGGGCGGGCGTCAGGTCTTGCGTTTGCGCGAGACCACGAGTCGCTGGAGGAGGACGAAGACGAGCAGGATGCCACCGGTGATGATGGTCGTCGCCTCCGGCGGGATGCTGCCGTCGCGGGTGATGAGCACGTTCATGAGGCCGAGGACGAGCGCACCGACGACGGAGCCGAGGACGAAGCCGGCGCCTCCGGTCAGCAGCGTGCCGCCGATGATGACCGCGGCGATGGCGTCGAGCTCCCAGCCGACGCCCGTGATGTTCTGGGCGATGCCGAGCTTCGAGGTGTAGACGACGGCCGCGAGACCGGCCAGCGTGCCGCTGATCACGTAGACCATGAGCTTCGTGCGGACGACCGGCAGCCCCATGAGCAGCGCCGACTGCTCAGAGCCGCCGATCGCGTAGACGGTCCGGCCGAGGCGGGTCTTGTGGAGCACCACGAACGCCGCGGCGACGACGAGCAGGGCGATCAGGACGTTCGGGGTGGTGATGAGGTCGTTGATCTTCGGGCCGTCGATCACCTTCCACTCGGTGGACAGCGAACGGATCGGCGAGTCGTCGGCGAGACGCTCCGGGGTGGTGCTGAGCATCGACGCGAGACCGCGCCCGAGGAACATCATCGCGAGGGTGGCGATGAACGGTTGCACGTTGAAGTACTGCACGAGCACGCCCGAGAACACGCCGAACGCGGAGCCGATCAGGATCATGATCACCATGACCGCGATCGGGTTCCAGCCCGAGTTCGCGAGCATCACCCCGACGAGACTGCTGATGGCGATGATCGCACCGACGGAGAGGTCCACGCCGCCCGTGAGGATCACGAAGGTGAGCCCGACGGCGAGGATGATCAGGTAGGCGTTGTTGATGAGCAGGTTCGAGATCGTGCTGGCCTGGACGATCCGTCCGTAGGCGATCTCGCCGTAGACGACCATGCCGATGAAGATGACGACGGCCGCCAGGGTGGGCAGGGTCTCGAGGTTGGGCGTCAGCCGGGACAGCAGCGAGCGCCGCGGGAGCACCGGAGCGTCGGGCGCCGGTCGGTCGGTGAGGGTGCTCATGCTGACACCGTTTCCTTTCGCGTGGGGACCGACGCCGTGGGCGTCGTCCGGGACTTCCGCCGGGCGAACAGGGCTCTCACGCGCTGTGACTGGAGGAGGCAGATGATCACGATCACGACGGCCTTGAACGCCGGCGTCGCCGAGGAGGGGATGGAGAGGAACACGATCGTCTTGTCGAGCGTCGCGATGAGGAGCGCGCCGATCACGCTGCCGGTGAGGGAGAACTTGCCGCCGGCGAGCGAGGTGCCGCCGATGACGACCGCGAGGATGGCGTCCATCTCCGCGTTCAACCCGGTCTTCGCCACCTCGACCGTCATGACGCTGGCGGTGCTGAAGATCCCGGCGACACCCGCGAGGACGGCGCTCACGATGTAGACGGCGATGAGGATGCCGATGGGGCGGATACCCGCCATCCGGGCGGCGCGCGGGTTGATACCGATGGACTCGATCATCAGGCCGAGCGCGGTGCGCCGGACGAGGAAGGCGACGATCGCGACGATGACACCGGCGATGATGAAGACGACGGGGAATCCGAACACGGTGCCGTTGGCGAGCCAGCGGAAGGGCTCGTTCGTGGCGGAGGTGTTCTGCCCCGAGGTGATGACCTTCGCGAGGCCGCGGCCGGCGAGCATCGTGATCAGCGTGGTGATGAACGGCTGTAGGCCGACGATCGAGACGAGCACTCCGTTGACGGTGCCGAGGAAGGCGCTCACGGCGAGCGCCAGCAGCGCTGCGACGATGGCCGAACCGGCGTCGCCGCCGCTCTGGTTGCTCATGAACTCCATCGACACGGCGCCGGAGACGGCCATGACGGATCCGACCGAGAGGTCGATGCCGCGGGTGGCGATCACGAGCGTCATCCCGACCGCGATCATCATGATCGGGGCGCTCGCACGCAGGATGTCGATGGGGTTGCCCGACAGGTTGCCGGTCGTGCCGTTGACGGAGACGCCGAGGTAGCCGGGGTCCTTGACGAGGTTGATGATGAGGAGGAGCAGCAACGTCACGATCGCCCAGATGTAGGGCTGGTGGACGATGGTGCTGACGACGCCGCGGGCTGAGCCCTGGCCGCCGCGTGCGGAGGAACCGGAACGGGCCGGCCCCTGACTGGTGGCGCTCACGTGGCGCTCCCTTCGGTGGCGATCAGGTCGACGATGGTGTCTGCGGTGACTTCGGGTCCGTTGACGATCTCGCCGATCTTACGGTGGTCCTTCAGCACGACGATCCGCTCGCTCAAGCGCACGACCTCCTCGAGCTCGGAGGAGATGAACACGACGGACATCCCGTCCTCGGCGAGCGCGGCGATCGCCTCCTGGATCTCGGCCTTGGCGCCGACGTCGATGCCGCGGGTCGGCTCGTCGAGCACGATGAGCTGCGGCTTCGTCGCCAACCATCGGCCGAGGAGTACCTTCTGCTGGTTACCACCGGAGAGGTTCTTGATGGGTCGTTCCGGGTCGGAGGGGCGGACGTTGAGTTCGAGCAGGTACTTGTCGCAGAGCTCGTTCTGCTCGCGGCGGGAGAGCGGACGCGCCCAGCCCCTGCGGGCCTGGACGGCGAGGATGAGGTTCTCCCGCACGGTCAGGTCGCCGATGATGCCTTCGTCGCGTCGGTTCTCCGTGGAGAAGGCGATCTGCTTCGACAGGCCGGCCATGGGCGTGTGGACCTCGGCGGTCGCGCCGTCGATCGTGACCGTGCCGGAGTCGGGACGGTCGGCACCGTAGATGAGCCGACCCAGCTCGGTGCGGCCCGACCCGAGGAGCCCCGCGAGACCGACGACCTCGCCGGCGTGGACCTCGATGTCGACGGGGTCGATCGAGCCCTTCCGCCCGAGGTGCTTGGCGCTGTAGAACGCCGGGGTGTCGGCTGTGGCGGTCCGGCCGCGGTTGGAACCCAGGGCGGCGAGCGCGCCGTAGTCCTTGCCGATCATCTTGGAGATGAGCTCGGTGCGGTTGAGGTCGGCGGTGCGGTACTCCCCGACGAACTCACCGTTGCGGAGCACCGTGAGTCGGTCGCTGATCGCGTAGACCTGGTCGAGGAAGTGGGAGACGAAGAGGATCGCGACGCCCTGGTCGCGCAGTCGGCGCATGACCTGGAAGAGGCCCTCCACCTCGTTGGCGTCGAGGCTGGAGGTCGGCTCGTCGAGGATGAGCACCTTCGACTTGGTGACCATGGCCCGGCTGATCGCGACGAGCTGTTGCAGCGCGAGCGAGATGCTCGAGAGCGGCTGCTTGGGGTCGATGTGCCCGAGGCCGAGCCCGACGAGCGCTTCGTGTGCGGCTTCGTGGGTGCGGCGCCAGTTGATGCCGAAGGGACCGCGGACCTCGTGGCCGAGCATCACGTTCTCGCCGACGGTGAGGTTGTCGCAGAGGTTCACTTCTTGATAGACGGTCGAGATGCCGGCGCTCTGCGCGTCCGCCGTTCCGGAGAAGGAACGGGGGCCTCCGGCGACCAGGATCGTACCGGAGTCGATCTTGTACACACCGGTGAGCGCCTTGATGAGCGTCGACTTGCCGGCGCCGTTCTCGCCCATGAGCGTGTGGACCTCGCCGGGGAAGAGACGGAAGTCCACGTCTTGCAGGGCTTTGACGCCTGGGAACTCGATGGAGATGTGCTGCATCTCGACGATCGGCTCGGTGATTGCCATGTCTGCCTGGTCGTTCTGCCGGTCGGTCCGGCGTCGTCGCCGGGGAGTCTGGTCCCCGGGAAGCGGGTGGGCGGTCGCCCGGCAGCGAGGGAGTGGCTGCCGGGCGACCGGGTCGGATCAGTAGGCGCGTTCGGGCAGTGCTGCCGTCGCGGCGTCCGGGGAGTCGAACGTGACGCTCGGCACCACGATGTCCGATTCGACCTTGTCGCCGGCGAGTGCCTTCTTGACGATGTCGATCGCGGTCTCACCGAACAGCGGGTTGTACTCGGCGACGAAGCTCAGGCGTCCGGCGGCGAGTGCTTCGAGCGCCGCCTTGGTGCCGTCGATCGTGATGATCTTGACGTCGGTTCCGGGCTTCAGGCCGGCCTCCTCGACGGCGAGTGCAGCGCCGAGGCCCATCTCGTCGTTCTGTGCGAAGACGAGCTGGACGTCGTTGTTGTTCGCCTTGAGGATGGTCTCGAAGACACTCTTCGCCTCTTCGGTGGACCAGTTGGCCGACTGCGACTCGAGCTTGGTGAAGTTCGGGTCGATGGTGTCGTCCCAGCCCTTGTTGCGGTCGTTGACGACGGAGAGGCCGGGAGGGCCCTCGAGGACGACGTACTTGGCGCCGTCGGGGAACTGACCGTTCGCCCACTCGGCGGCCGAGGCGCTGATGCCGACGTTGTCGGGGGCGATGCGGCTCGTGTAGAGCTCGGTGTCGTTCGGCTCGATGCCGCGGTCGAGCAGGACCACGGGGATCTCGGCCTCCTTCGCGCGCTCCAGGACGCTCTCCCAGCCGGTCGCCTCGGTGGCGGACAGCAGGATGGCGTCGACGCCCTCGTCGATGAACGAGGTGAAGGCGGTGATCTGCGAGTTCTGGTCGCCGTTCGTCGCCGGTGCGTACTTGAGGTCGAAGCCGTTCTCCTTCGAGAACGAGTCCTGGATGTTCTTCTCGTTCGCGGTGCGCCATCCGCCTTCGGGACCGACGGCCACGAAGCCGATGGTGGTGAGTTCGCCGTCGGAACCGGCGTCGCCGTCGGAGCTTCCGGAACCGCTCGAGCAGGCGGTCGCGCTGAACGCGAGAGCGCCGACCAGGGCGAGGCCCGCGAGTGCGCGGACACGTGTTGTCTTGAACATTGTTCTCCTCTTTGAGACCCGCGGTCCCGACGATGGGTGCGGCGTGAATGTGACGTGCGTGGTGCTGCGGTGACGCAGGTGGTTGGTGATTGTTAGCGATCACATCTGCGTTGTGCTGAACATTAGCCACGGCTCGAACCGGTTGTCAACAGGCAATGTTAGCCCTCACAATTCTTCCGGAGCGGCCTCCCGGCGGCGCCGTCGCGCGCGCTAGAGTCAGGTGATCAGCGGACACCCCGGCCGCGACCACCTCGATGGAGAGTTGCAGATGACCTCGCCCACGCCACTCGTGCAGTTGCGCGGTGTCTCCGTGAGCTTCCCCGGCGTCAAAGCGCTCGACGACGTCGACCTCCGGTTGTTCCCCGGTGAGGTCCACTCCCTCATGGGCGAGAACGGAGCGGGAAAGTCGACCCTGATCAAGTCGCTCACCGGGGTCCATCGGATCGACAGCGGAAGCATCCTCCTCGAGGGACGAGAGGTGTCGTTCTCGAGCGTCGCCGACGCCCAGGCGCACGGGATCAGCACCGTCTACCAGGAGGTCAACCTCCTCCCCAACCTGACCGTCGCCGAGAACATCCTCCTCGGCCGCGAACCACGCCATACCTGGGGAGGGATCTCGGGGAGGCGCATGCGCGAGCGCGCCCGCGAACTGCTCGCCGTCGTCGGACTCGACATCGACCCGGCCTCGCAGCTCTCCGCCCACCCGCCGGCGATCCAGCAGCTCGTCGCGATCGTCCGGGCGATCGCCGTGCGCACCAAGGTGCTCGTCCTCGACGAACCGACCTCGAGCCTCGACAACGACGAGGTCACCGAACTCTTCCGGGTCATCTCGATCCTCAAGGCCGAGGGCGTCGCGATCCTCTTCATCTCGCACTTCCTCGACCAGGTCTACGAGATCTCCGACCGACTCACCGTGCTGCGGGAGGGGCGTCTCGTCGGCGAATACCTCCCGCACGAACTGCTCCGGATCGACCTCGTCCACAAGATGATCGGCAAGGAGCTCGCGACCTTCGACGAGATCCGACGCGCGCTCGACACCTCTGACGAGGGCGACGCCCTGGACGGTGAGGACCCGTTCGTCGCGGCGATCGGGCTCGGGCGCCAGGGTGCGATCGAACCGATCGACCTGAAGGTCTACGAGGGCGAGATCGTCGGCATCGCCGGCCTGCTCGGCTCAGGACGGACGGAGCTCGCCAGACTCCTGACCGGTGTCGACCGGGCCGACACCGGCTCGGTGGAGGTGGCCGGGAGGGCCACCCGCCTTGGATCCCCGCGCCGCGCCCTCAAGCAACGGATCGTCTACGCGTCGGAGAACCGTCGCACTGAGGGGATCATCGGCGACCTCAGCCTGCGCGACAACATCGCGCTGGCCCTCCAGGCGGACCTCGGGTGGTTCAGACGGATCCCGCTGCGTCGGCAGAACGAACTGGCCGAGAGCTACATCCAGGCGATGGGCATCAAACCGGCGAATCCCGATGCGCTCATGAAGGAGCTCTCAGGCGGGAATCAACAGAAGGTACTCTTGGCGAGGTGGCTCGCGCTCGCTCCTCGGCTGCTCGTGCTCGATGAACCGACCCGAGGCATTGACATCGGCGCCAAGGCCGAGATCCAGAAGCTCGTGACCCGGCTCGCCGAGAACGGTCTGTCGGTCGTGTTCATCTCAGCCGAACTCGAGGAGGTCCTGCGCATCAGCCACCGGATCGCCGTGCTGCGCGACCGACGGAAGGTCGCCGACCTCCCGAACTACGACCTCACCGTCTCGAAGCTGCTGGCCGCGATCTCGGAGGGGCCGGACGAGGCCCCGCCGGAACCGATCACGACCGCCGACGACGAGAGGGGACCGCGTGGCTGAGCCGTCCCGTCATGCGACGATCTTCGACGTCGCGCGGCTCGCAGGGGTCTCGCACCAGACCGTGTCACGAGTACTCAACGACCTCCCGAACGTGCGCCCGGCGACGAAGGCGCGGGTCGACGAAGCGATCAAGCAGCTGCGCTACGTCCCCTCCCCCGCCGCCCGGACGCTCGTCACGAAGCGATCCCGGACCATCGGCCTCATCGCCACCGGCGGTACCGAGTTCGGGCCGTCGTCCTCGGTCCTGCACTTCAACGCCGCGGCCCGCGACGCCCGCTGGTCGGTCTTCACCGCGAACATGGTGGACAGCGACCCGGGTTCCGCGCGTGCAGCGGTCGAGGGGTTCCTGCGCCAGAACGTCGAGGGGATCGCCGTGATCAGCGCACGCGAGGGGGTCACCGACATCGTGGCGGGGATGGAACTCAGCGTGCCGCTCGTGGCCCTGCACGCCACGCCACGTGCAGGTATGGTCACCGTCGGCGTCGACCAGTACGCCGGCGCGCGTGCCGCGACCGCCCACCTCATCGGGCTCGGCCACCGGCGCATCGGGCACCTCGCCGGACCACCGGACGCGATCGACGCCCGCGAGCGCGAGCGCGGCTGGCGAGACGAACTCGCCACTGCGGGTCTCGTCGCGCAGGTCGTCGGGACCGGCGACTGGACGCCGACCTCCGGATACGCTCTCGGCCGTCAGCTGGACGACGAGGTCACCGCGGTGTTCGCCGCCAACGACCAGATGGCCCTGGGGCTCATGCACTCGCTCACCGAGCGCGGACTCCGGGTCCCGCTCGACTTCAGCGTCGTGGGGTTCGACGACATCCCCGAGGCGGAGCACCTCTCGCCGCCGCTCACCACCGTGCGGCAGGACTTCGAACAGGTCGGCCGGACGCTGCTCGCGACCCTGCTCGACCACGTCAACGGAGAACCCCCGGGAGCGGTGCCACCCTCGGTACCGGAGCTGATCCTGCGCGACTCCACGGCGACGGCGAACGCCGAGCGCTTGGCGAGGCGCCGGGTCGACGTCCCCTGAGCACCTCCGGTCCCTGAGCCTCACCCGGCCCCTGAGCCGCCCCTCACCCGGTCCCTGAGCCTGTCGAAGGGCGAATTCCCAGGTACCCCGTCCACCCCCTGACCTACACTTGTCGGAGCAGGGGGAGTACTCCTTCGCGACATGCTCGTCAGTACGGATCCGCCATCGGGTCCCGGGGTGTCGGCTCTCATCGAGAGTGGAGAAGACCGTGTTCCGACCATCGCGTCGGAGTCCCGTCCTCGAGCCCCTGGAGCCACCATGGCCGTCACCCCGCTGATCTGGATCATCACCATCGGTGTCACGATCCTCTTCTTCGTCTACGAGTTCTTCGCGCACGTGCGGAGGCCCCACGAACCGACGATCGCCGAGTCGGCACGCTGGTCGATCTTCTACGTCAGCCTCGCCCTGCTGTTCGGCGTCGGCATCGGCCTCGTCTCCGGCTGGACGTACGGCGGCGAGTACTTCGCCGGGTATCTGACCGAGAAGGCGCTGTCGATCGACAACCTGTTCGTCTTCCTCATCGTCATGGCCGGGTTCGCCGTCCCGAAGGCGTACCAGCAGAAGGTGCTGATGATCGGCATCATCATCGCGCTCATCATGCGCGGTGCGTTCATCGCCGTCGGCGCCGCACTCATCGAGAACTACTCCTGGATCTTCTACCTGATGGGCGCGCTGCTGCTGTTCCTCGCGTACCGCCAGGCGTTCGGCAGCCACGAGAGCGACCCGGCCAACGGCAAGGTCGTGGGATTCGCCCGCCGCATCCTCCCGATCACCGACACCCATCACGGTGACCGACTCTCGGTGAGGATCGACGGCAAGCGCTTCTTCACGCCGATGCTGCTGACGATCGTCGCGATCGGGTTCGTCGACCTCGTGTTCGCGGTCGACTCGATCCCCGCGATCTACGGCCTCACCGAGCAGGCGTACATCGTGTTCACCGCGAACGCCTTCGCCCTGATGGGCCTCCGCCAGCTGTTCTTCCTGATCGGCGGCCTGCTGGAACGCCTCGTCTACCTCGCCCAGGGTCTCGCCGTCATCCTCGCCTTCATCGGCGTGAAACTCGTGTTCCACGCCCTCCACGTGAACGAGCTGCCGTTCATCAACGGCGGTCAGCACATCGACTGGATCCCCGACATCCCGATCTGGTTCTCGCTGCTCTTCATCGCCGCGACCATCACCGTGGCGACGGTCGCCTCGCTCGCGAAGACCCGCCGCGACGCGCGGGCCGGCATCGAGCGGTAGGGGTCGACCGACCGCACATGCGCTCCTAAGCTGAGCGCATGTGCGGTCGCCTCGTCGTCGGAGCGGCCGGCGGCCTCCTAACCGTTCAGGACTTTGAGACTCCGGCTCCACGCCTGCGTCGCGACCTGCACGGCGTCCCACGGGGAGCCGAGTGGCGGCGTGTACGAGAGGTCAAGGTCGCTCATCGCGTCAACCGTCATGCCGTGGTGCAGGGCGGTGGCGTAGGTGTCAACGCGTTTCGCGATCTCCGCGCCGCGGGTGCCGACGAGCTGCGCACCGAGGAGCAGCCCGCTGTCGGTTGCTGCGGTGATGCGGATGCTGATCGGTGTCGCGCCCGGGTAGTAGGCCTTGTGGTCGTCCGCGATCGCCGTCGAGCTGTGCGGCGTGTATCCGGCCGCGACCGCTTCGTGGTCACGGAGCCCGGTGCGAGCGGCAACCAGGTCGAAGACCTTCACCACTTGGGTGCCGAGGCTGCCGGCGAAGCGGGTGTTGCCGCCGATCGCGTTCTCGCCAGCGACCCGGCCCTGCTTGTGCGACGTCGTGCCGAGCGGCAGATACGTGACGCCCAGCAGGCGGTGGTGGGTGACGATGCCGTCGCCCGCCGCCCAGACGTGCGGCAGGCCGGTGCGCATCTGCTCGTCGACGACCACCGCACCACCCGGCCCAGTTGCAGCGCCGGCCTCCGTGAGCAGGCTCGTGTTCGGCCGGACGCCGACGACGACGAGCACGAGCTCGGCGCTGCGCTCGAACGGCCGTCCGTCCTGCAGGCCGGTCACGGCGAGACCACTGTTCGTCTTGCTGAGGTGCTCCACACGGGTGTCGGTGATGACGTTCACGCCGTGGCGGGTGAGTTCGTCGTGGACGAGGGAACCGAGTTCTGGGTCGAGGGTGGAGAGCACTTCGGGGCCGCGCTGCAGCTGGGTGACCTGGAGGCCGCGGACGGTGAGGGCTTCGGCCATTTCCAGGCCCACGTACCCGGCACCGACGATGATCGCGGTCTCCGGCTGGTGGGTGTCCAGGTAGTGCTCGAGGGCGAAGGTGTCGCCCATCGAGTGCAGCAGATGCACGCCGTCTGCGGGGCCGAGCTGGTCGAGGCCGGTGATGCCGGCGGTGGAGGGTGAGGCTCCGGTGCCGACCATGAGTTCGTCGTAGGCGATGGTCGACTCCGTCCCGTGTTCGTCGCGGACGGTGAGGCGCTGGCCGGCGACATCGATACCGGTCGCAAGCGTGTTCAAGCGCAGGTTCATGCCGGTGGCTTCGAGGTCGGCGTGGGTGCGGTGCGCGAGGGACTGCCAGGGCTGGACCTCGCGGGAGAAGTAGTAGGGGATGCCGCAGATGGAGAAGTTCGGGTAGGCGTCAGCGACGATCACCGTCACGTCCACGGAGGGGTCGAGCTCCCGGGCGCGGAGGGCGGTGGAGATACCGGCGTCACTGCCGCCGATGACTGCGAGATGCATGAGGGTGCCTTTCAGAGCTGAGCTGCAGGTTGTGGAGCCACGGCCGCAGCGGTGCTGCGCGCGGGAGTCGGATAGAGCACGAGCACCAGGCCGACCCCAAGGGTCGCGCCGATGAGTTGCGCGAGGATGAACGGGCCGACCGAGGCCGGGGCGATCCCGGCGAAGGTGTCGGTGAACATGCGGGCGATCGTCACGGCCGGGTTCGCGAACGACGTCGAGCTGGTGAACCAGTACGCCGCCCCGATGTAGCCACCGACCGCGGCCGCGGTCACCGCGCCCTTCCCGGAGCGAGCTAGGGCGAAGATCACCAGGATGAGCCCGGCAGCCGCGACGACCTCACCGAGCAACGTCTCAGCGCTCGCCCGGTCCGTCGTGGAGAGCACTGGTGCTGTGCCGAACATCGCCCCGGCCAGTACGGTGCCAGCGATTCCGCCAACGATCTGCGCGGCCACATACGGCGCGACGTCGCGCACCGGCAGACCGTGCGGGGTGCCGCGGCTCACCCACCAGTCCACGAGTGACACCACCGGGTTGAAGTGTGCGCCGGAGACCGGGACCAGGGTGAGGATCAGCACGGCGAGCCCGAGCGCGGTCGTCAGGCTGTTCTGCAGCAGCTGCAGCCCGACGTCATCCGGGGACAGTCGTTGCGCCATGATCCCGGAGCCGACGACGATCGCCACCAGGAGTCCGGTGCCGACGAACTCGGCAAGCATCCGACGCAGCAGATGCGGTCGGACCGGGATGGGAGCGGGATTCGATGGGTTCATGGCGGCATCATCTTGACTCACAAAGTTACTTCAGTCAATATTGAACCAATGAACGTCGAACGAACTGAAGTGGTCGAAGCGCGGGCTGCGAAGCACGCCGCGCTGAGCGATCCCACGCGCCTACAGATGATCGATCTGCTGACGTTGGGTGACCTGTCCCCGACGGAGATCCGGGTCGCACTCGGCACGCCGGGTAACCTGCTCACGCACCACCTGAACGTTCTCGAATCCGTCGGCATGATCACCCGCACGACGTCCGAAGGCGACAAGCGACGCAGCTACGTCCACCTCACCCCTGGCGGGTTCGACGGCCTGATGCCCGGCGCTGCAGGCACGGCCAGCCGAGTCGTGTTCGTGTGCTCCGCGAACTCTGCACGCTCACAACTCGCCGCCGCCCTCTGGGCGCGGCAGAGCACCATCCCCGTCGCCTCCGGTGGCACCCACCCGGCCGAACAGATCGCCCCTGGCGCGATCGCTGCTGCCGCACGCCACCAGCTCGCCCTCCCGTCGAGTGCGCCGAGCGCATTGGACGCGGTGCTGGGTGATGGGGACTTCGTCATCACGGTCTGCGATAACGCGCACGAGGAGATCGGCGTCACGGGCGATCTGCACTGGTCGATCCCCGACCCGGTACGCGCCGGCACCGATGCCGCGTTCGACGCCGCCTACACCGAACTGGAGCGCCGCATCGCGGACCTCGCTCCCCGCCTGCTCGCCTCCTGATCAGAAAGCACCAGCACCCTCATGACCACGACCAAGCCCGTCGTCCTGTTCATCTGCCAGCACAACGCCGGCCGTTCCCAACTCGGCGCGGCCCTCCTCGAACACCTCGCCGGAGACCGCTTCACCGCCACCTCAGCAGGCCTCACCCCATCGGGTGCCGTGAACCCTGCGGTCGCCGCGACCGTCGCTGAGCTCGGCCTCGACATCACCGACCGAGCGCCACGGGCGGTCACCGCCGCAGACCTGGATCAGCCCGACGTCGTGGTGCTGATGAAGCCCGGCCTGACCTTGCCTGCCACCCCGCGCGGCGAGGTCTTGGCCTGGTCGTTCCCGAACCCCGAGGCCTGGGACGTCGAAGCCGTGCGCCCGCTGCGGGAAGCCGTGGCCGAGCAGATCCGCACTGAGCTGCTCACCCGGTAGCTCCCGCAGCGAGCGGTCAGACGCTTGCTGGTGCGCGACCGATCTGCAGCACCTGCTCCGGCACCGCGCAGCACGAACCACCCAGCGACGCACCAGCGGCATCGAACAACCCCGCCCCGCCACACACGCCCGTGTCCGGGAGGACCAGCTCCACCCGCTCGGCCGCAGCCTGGTCGCCGGCGAGAGCTGCGACGACGGAGCGGACCTGCTCGTAGCCGGTCATCGCGAGGAACGTCGGGGCACGCCCGTAGGACTTCGCGCCGACGATGTAGAAATCCGGTTCCGGCTGCGCGAGATCCTTCGCACCGGTTGCGGCGACCGATCCGCAGGAGTGGAGGTTCGGGTCGACCTCGGCCGCGATCCGCACCGGAGCCTGCAGCGTCGCATCCAGCTCGATCCGCAACTCCGACAGGAACGACAGATCAGGCCGGAATCCGGTCAGCACGATCACCCGATCAGCGCCGGGCAGCTCGCGGCCGTCCTCCGACACCAACACGGTCTGATCGCCGTCGCGCGTCACGCGCTCGACGCGGAAGCCCGTCACCAGGTTGATGAGGCCACCGTCGACGAGTTCCTTCGCCTTCACACCCAGCGCTCCGCGGGCGGGCAGCTCGTCAGCGTCGCCGCCGCCGAAGGCGTTCCCGACCGTGCCGCGGCGCAGCACCCAGGTGACCGTGGTGTCCGGGTTGCGGCGCACGATCCGCGCGAGCGCGATGACCGCGGTGACCGCGGAGTGCCCGGATCCCACGACGACGGTGTGCTTGCCCTCGAAGCCGGCCCGGTTCCGGAAGTCCGGGATCTGGTAGCCGAGCGTCTCGGACGCGGCCCGCTCCCCGAGCGCTGGCAGACCGTCCGCCCCGGCTGGGTTCGGCGTCGACCAGGTGCCCGAGGCATCGATGACCGCCCGCGCGTCGAGGCGGTATTCCGTCCCGTCCGCGGACTCCACGTGCACCGTGAACGGCTGCTCCGCACGCCCCGCGTCCACGAGCCGATCGCGACCACGACGAGACACTCCGACCACACGAGCATCGAACCGAACCCGCTCCCCCAGGACGTCCGCGAGCGGTGCGAGGTAGGAACTGATCCACTGCGCGCCGGTCGGGTATCCCGTCGTCGGCGCGGTCCAGCCGGTCGGCGCGAGCAACCGAGCGGACGCCGCGTCGACCAGCTCGGACCAATCGGAGAACAACCGCACATGACCCCACTCCGACACCGCCGCAGCAGCCGAAGACCCGGCCTCGAGCACCAGCACCGGAACGTCCCGCTCCACCAGGTGCGCTGCAGCAGCCAGACCTTGCGGGCCTGCACCGATCACGATCACGGGCAGCTCGTTCACCATCATCAACTCCAATCGACAACCATCAATACGACGAGACTGATCGATACATCGACAGATGTCAATACGACGTGTCAGAATGTGTCCATGCCGATCGAACCGCCCCTCCTGGAAGCCGACGCCACAGCGTGCTGCACCCCCGTGACCGGCGGGGTGCTCGCGCTCGACGAAGCCGAGCGGATCGCGCACACCTTCAAAGCGCTCGGTGACCCGACCCGTGTCCGGCTGCTGTCGCTGATCGCAGCGAGCGAGGGCGGGGAAGCGTGCATCTGCGACCTCACCGAGCCCGTCGGGCTCTCGCAGCCCACCGTGTCGCACCACATGAAGATCCTCGTCGACGCCGGGCTCGCAACCCGCGAACAGCGCGGCCGCTGGGCGTACTTCCGCGTCATCACCGACGGGCTCGAACGCGCCTCCCAGGCGATCCGCCCGTGACCGACGCCGACACCATCCGTCCGCTCGACTCCGCCGACTGGGCCGCGGTCGAGACCATCTATCGCGAGGGCATCGCCACCGGCAACGCCACCTTCGAGGCAGAACCGCCGAGCTGGGAACAGTTCGACGCAGGCAAGCTGACCATCGGCCGACTCGTCGCCGTCGACGACTCGGGAGCCGTCCTCGGATGGGTCGCCGCATCGCCGGTCTCGACCCGCGAGGTCTACCGCGGCGTGATCGAGCACTCGGTCTACGTCGCCGCGGCAGCGGCAGGACGCGGCGTCGGAACACGGCTGCTCTCGGCATTCATCGCGGCCGCTGATGACGCCGGGATCTGGACAATCCAATCGAGCATCTTCCCCGAGAACATCCCGAGCCTGGTCCTGCACGAACGAGTCGGGTTCCGCACGATCGGGCATCGCGAGCGGATCGCCCGCATGAGTTATGGACCCTACGCCGGACGCTGGCGTGACACGGTACTCCTCGAGCGGCGGGCCCCTTCACCTCCGCTTGACGTGTGAGAACTCTCGTAACCTGGTGCCCCTCGGCCGAATAGTCGCCCGCTGCCGGGGAGGCCTCGACCTCACGGTTCCCCGCTTCTAAGCTGAGCGCATGTGCGGTCGCTTCGTCGTCACCGATTCCACGTCCACTCTCCTCGCGGACCTCGTGGCCGAGTTCGAGGCGCCTGCGCCCGACTACAACGTCGCGCCCACCACCGAGGTGACGGTGGTCCGCACCCGGCACGAGGAACGGACCGCGACCAGCGCCCGTTGGGGCTTTGTCCCCGGCTGGGCCAAGGACTTCGCGAAGCAGCGCCCGCAACCCATCAACGCGCGCATGGAGACGGTCGCAACCGGCTCCATGTTCCGGAAGGCGTTCGCTTCCGCCCGCTGCATCATCCCGGCGACCGGGTACTACGAGTGGGTGGTGACCGAGACCGGGAAGCAGCCGCACTTCATCCACGACCCCGAGGCCGAGCTCGCGATGGCGGGCATCATCAGCGCCTGGCCAGACCCTGCCAAGGCTGAGGACCACCCGGACAAGTGGCGGCTGTCGATGGCGATCATCACGCGGGACGCGCACGTCTCACCGGGCGAGGTCCACGACCGCATGCCGGCCTGCCTCACCCCCGACGGCTACGACGACTGGCTCGGCAACCACCTCGACACCGACCAGCTGTTGCAGCTGCTCGACCGGGAGTCCTTCGCGGTCGCCCACGATCTCACCCACTACGAGGTCACGCGCGACGTGAACAACGTCCGCAACACGGGCCCGCACCTCATCGAACCGCTCCCGGCCTGAGTGGTCGGTGCGGGTGGTCGTCGCATCCCTCAGCTTCCTCACAGACGCTCGTCTAAGCTAGACGAGCGTCTGACTCAGACGATCGTCTAGCGGCCCGATCGACGGGCCCTCCACCTCGAAGGAGCGCTCGTGAGCGGTCTGCGCCAGTACGCGATGAACCAGGTCCGCGACGAGATCATCGACGCCGCCGGGCTCGAGTTCGGCCGGAACGGCTACGCCGGGACGTCGTTCTCCGGCATCGCGTCCGTCATGGGCAAGCCGAAATCGGTCATCGGGTACCACCTGTTCCCGTCGAAGCGGAGTCTCGCGCACGCGGTGATCGCCGAGCAGGACGAGCGGTGGCAGGCGGCGGACGCGCGGATCGGGGTGCCCTACGGCGCACTCCGCTGGGTGACGATGATCCTCGCCTCGGCGCAGGAAGCGCAGCGGTCCCCCATCGCGATGGGCGCCATCCGGCTCCTGCACGAACTGCCACGGATGGACGACCCGGTCTACACGGTGTTCGACTGGCGCGCCTACACCCGCACGAACCTCCGCATGGAGGCCGCAGCGCACGATCTCGACCTCCCGGACCTCGACGGCGTCGCAGACGTCCTGCTCGACGCCTGCTTCGGACTCGTCACCACGACGGTCGGCGACGACGATGCGGCCGAGCTCAGCGAGCGACTGATCACGCTGATCCGGCCGATCCTCGCGACCGTCGATCCCGCCGGCGCTGCAGCCACGACGACCGCCGCAGCGGCCGCTCATGAGCTCGTCGCCGGACCGGCCGAGCACTGACCCTCCCCCGAGCACCGACCCCTCCCCCGAACCCGTCTCCGCAATCGGAAGGACGCCCATGTCCCAGATCGACGCCGTGCCGAACGGCACCACCCGCAGCACCACGGTCACGGATCGGGTACACCTCGTGCAGGGTCCGTCCGTCAACTGGATCATCGTCGAGGGCGACCTCGGGCCGGTCCTCATCGACACCGGCTACCCCGGCGACGGCGCGGCCGTCACCGCGACCCTCGGCGCGCTCGGCTACGCGGTCGAGGACGTGCAGGCGATCCTCCTCACCCACGGACACAGCGACCACATCGGCAACGCGACGTTCATCGCCGGGTTGGCGGAGTGTGACATCCTCGCGTCCCACGACGAGATCCCCAACGTCCGCCGGGAGGTGCTCGAGCAGGTCGGACTCGCCGACGTGCAGCCACATCTGGAACGTCCCGGGGTCGCCACCTGGGTCAGCCACGCCGTCGAGGCCGGCGGACTCGAGGTCGTACCGCCGACGTCGGTCACCGCGATCGAGGATGTGCCCGAGCTCCGGGCGACCCTCGGTGTCGCGGTCCGCCCGCTCCCCCTCCCCGGCCACACGCGCGGGCACCTCGGATTTCTCCTCGTCGAGCACGGCGTCCTCGTCGCGGGCGACGCACTCGTCACCGCGCACCCCACCAGCCCGCACGACGGCCCGCAGTTGCTCCCCGAGATGTTCCACGGCGACCTCCAGCGCGCCCGCCAGTCGTTGACCACGCTGGCCGGGCTACCGGCCTCCGTCGTCCTGCCCGGACACGGCCCGGCGTTCTTCGGCTCGCCGGCGCAGGCAGCGGCCGAAGCCCTCGCCTTCGGGAGTGCGTTCTGAACCTCCGGCGCCCCGTCGCACCCCTGCGATAGCGTTGGCCACGTCCCCGAACCCGGATCCCGAGCCACGAGGAAGTGACCATGAAGAACCCGTTCCGCCGCGACGGCAGCCCGAACGACGACAGCCCGGTCGATGACAGCCCGGTCGATGAGCAGATCGACGCCCCGGAGCAGCCGAACCAGGGCCGCACCCTCGAGCCCGCTCCCGAGGTGCTGGCCGAGCTCGACGCACTGAACGAGGCCTGCCGGGCGGCGCCGGACGACATCGACGCTCAGATCCGGCTCTGGCGGGCGGTCGCCGCACTCGACCGGTGGGTCTTCATCAACCGTGGTCCGGAGGACAACCCGCGCCCGTATGCGCTCGCAGCGCAACCGGGGAACCTGATCGGCATCTACAGCAGCGGGAAACGAGCACAGGAGGCCGCGTACGCGAACGGGCTGGTCCCGCCGGACGCCACGGTGTCGCTGCTCGCGGTCCCGATGCCTGCGGCGATCGACTGGGTCCGGTCCTTCGGCGAGCACGGGGTCGTCGGCGTGACCATCGACTACCCGCGCCTCGGCGCCTGGTGCCCGCTGCAGAACCTGGCGGGCCTCAAGCCCACGGACAGCCAGGGCTGACGCCGACTCCGAGGAGGACCACGATGCACGGCTCGGAGCTGCAGGACCGGGCGGCCCGTCGCGCCGACGAACTCCCCGGTGCGGAGCTGACGCACCCGTTCGGCGAGGAGTGGGACGTCTACAAGGTCCGCGGCAAGGTCTTCATGCTGCAGACGGGGGCGACGGGCGAACCCATCGTCACCCTGAAGGCGCGACCCGAGGACAGTCACAGTCTGCGCGAGGCCTTCCCCGACATCATCCCCGGCTATCACATGAACAAACGGCACTGGATCTCGCTCAAGCCGGACGGCGAGCTCGAACCGGCGTTCGTCGACGACCTCGTCACGGAGTCGTACCTGCTCGTCGTCGAGGGGCTGCCGAAACGGCTGCGGCCGGTCGATCCAGCGACGTTCGGACAACGCCGCGACGGCTGAACACCGGCCAGGCAGTGCACTCAGACCGGGATGCGCCTCGCGCCGGTGCCGGTGTCGCCGAGCTCGTCGTCGGGGTTGAGGAGTGTGCACGCCTTCATCGAGAGGCAGCCGCAGCCGATGCAGCCGGTGAGCTCGCGTTCGAGTTGCTCGATCCCGCGCCGACGCTGTTCGAGGACCTTCTGCCAGCGGCGGGAGGCACGCTGCCAGTCCTCGTGACTCGGGGTGCTGGAGAGCGGCACGTCGGCGAACGCCTCCGCCACGTCCTCGAGCGGGATACCGAGGCGCTTCGCGACCGAGATGAGCGCGACGCGGCGCAGCATGTGCCGGGGGTATCGCCGCTGGTTGCCGGCGGTCCGCTCGGAACCGATGAGGCCGAGCCGCTCGTAGTAGTGCAGCGCCGACACCGCGACGCCGGTGCGACGACTCATCTCGCCGACACTGAGCAACTCATCCGGACTGTGCACGGTGTCCCACCCTCGTTCCTCGCATCGACCTCAAGCCGCCTTCAGGTCCGACGCTCGTCTCGACGGTACACGAGCGGGTCACGGCGGATGGGGTGCGCTCCCCACTGCGACGTGAGTGAACTTGTATACGTCGAAGCGCCTCCTGCGCCGGGTGTTCACCGTCAGCCCCATACCCTGAACGCATGCCACGACCCAGAGCGCGCGTCTACGTCGACGGCTTCAATCTCTACCGCCGATTGCTCACGGGCAGACCACACCTGAAGTGGCTGGACCTGCCGAAATTCTCCGAACGGCTCCTGCCTGGGTATGACATCGATCTGGTGCGCTACTTCACGGCGATGCTTCGGCCCGGAATGGCAATCGATCCTCAGACACCTGTGCGTCAGCAGATGTATCTGCGTGCGGTCCGGGCCGACCCTCGCGTCGAGGTCCATCTCGGGACGTTCCGCAACGACAAGCGTCACATGCCCCTCCACCCAGTGACCATCGACCCAGTGACGGGACGCCACAGGACCGTCGCCGTCCGCAAACTTGAGGAGAAGGGTTCGGACGTCAATCTGGCGTCAAGGATGATCGCCGACGCACACGCGGACACTGCCGACCTCTACGTCATGCTGTCGAACGACTCCGACCTGGCCGGGCCGATCTCGATGCTCAAGCACGAGCTCGGGTACCGGACTGGCATCATCTTTCCGATGCCGACCGCCCGCCTCTCGAAAGAACTGGTGAAGACGGCCCCTGATGTCATCGGCACCATTGAAGAATCCGACCTCAGCGCCTGTCAGTATCCCGACCAGCTCACCGATGCCGTGGGCAGATTCCATCGCCCGCCCGCTTGGTCGACCACTTAAATTCCGAAGGCCCCAACGAGTGGGGCCTTCTAACCGGTAACCGAAGTGTCCGGGGGTGTGTAGATCCATCATACCTCCAGCATCTGCCTCCGGCAGAGGTTGTGGAGGGTTGCCCGGAACACGACGTTCCGTAGGCTGGAGGGGTGAAGCTCATCGCCACCGTCCGCGACCGCGCGACCATCACCACCGAAGCCTCCGCACCCGACGTCGCCGCCCTGCGTGCCGCCGTCCTCGCCTCCACCCCGCCCGGGCACGCCCTCGCCGGGCTGCACGGCGGTGGGCGGGTGAACGGCGACCTCGTCGGCACCGCGGTCTTCCGACCGACGGCAACCCGCACCATCGAGGCAGAGGGTCGCGACTACCCGAGCGCTCGCAAAGCCCTCGAGGCGCTCGTGCCGGAGGAGCAGGTCGTCCTCTCCGTCCACGCCGTGGACCAGTAGGACGCGACGGCACGAGCGCCCCGCGCGTTCAGCAGCAGCGCGAGCCGGGCGTCCGGTCCTGCTCCGCGAAGCGCTCCCGCCAGAATGTGCGCTCGTCCGGGACGGCGGCGTCGGGATGGACGCGACGCTGGTGATCCACGTAGGTGGCGTAGGCGGTGTCGCCCATCAGCGAGGTGACGAACCACCGCAGCGCGGCCCAACCCCGCCGCAAGCCGGCCATCAGTGCCCCGACCGCGCGGGTCGCTTGTCGGTGTCCACGGTCGACCACTCGCGCTCGAGCACCTTCTCCGCCTTCGTGGCGATGAGCCCCGACGGCGCGTACCGTCGCGACGGCAGCGCCGGATCCTCCGAACTCGGCCCACCGCCCGAGCGGAACGACCGCACGGTGTGGAGGATCGCGAAGAAGATGACGATGATCGCGAGGGTCACGAACAGGATCGAGAGCACCCCCTGCACCGTGGTGTTCCGCACGACCGCCTCCATCGCCGCCCGCGTCGGCGCATTTCCGAAGCTGTCCTCGCCCGCCGCGAGCGCCTCACGGAACGCCGCGTTCTGCGCCCAGTAGCCGACGGCCGGAACCGGCGAGAAGATCTTGAACATCGACGCGGTGATCGTCACCACGGCGGTGAACGCCAGCGGGACGGCGACGATCCACAGCCAGCGGAAGTTCCCGCGTTTCGCCACGATCGCCATGCACACGGCGAGCGCGATGGCGGCGAGTAGCTGGTTCGCGATGCCGAACAGCGGGAAGAGGGTGTTGATGCCGCCGAGTGGATCGGTGACGCCCATGATGAGGATCGCTCCCCACGCCGCCACCATGACCGCGGTGCAGATCCACGCTCCGACCCGCCAGTCCGGGTCGCGGAACTTCGGGATGATGTTGCCGAAGGTGTCCTGCAGCATGAAGCGTGCCACGCGCGTCCCGGCGTCGACCGCGGTGAGGATGAACAGCGCCTCGAACATGATCGCGAAGTGGTACCAGAACGACATGAGCGACGTGCCGCCGATGAGTTGCTGCATGATGTGCGCGAGGCCGAGGGCGAGCGTCGGTGCACCGCCGGTGCGGGAGACGATCGACTCCTCCCCCACGTTCGCCGCCGTCTGCGTGAGCACGTCGGGCGTGAGGTTCACTCCGGCGAGGCCGAGCGAGTTCACGAAGGCGACCGCGCCCTCGACGGTGCCGCCCGTGGCCGCTGCGGAGGAGTTCATCGCGAAGTAGATGCCGCGGTCGATCGACAGTGCCGCGACGAGGGCCATGATCGCGACGAACGACTCCATGAGCATGCCGCCGTACCCGATGAAACGGGTCTGGCGCTCCTTCTCGATCAGCTTGGGCGTGGTGCCGGACGCGATGAGCGCGTGGAAGCCGGAGAGGGCGCCGCACGCGATCGTGACGAAGAGGAACGGGAACAGCGAGCCGCTCACGACCGGGCCGGCGTCGCCACCGGCGAACTCGCTGAACGCCGGCACCGTGATCTCCGGGCGGACGAGGACGATCGCTCCCGCGAGCATGACGATCGTGCCGATCTTCATGAACGTGGAGAGGTAGTCGCGTGGTGCGAGGAGCAGCCACACCGGCAGGATCGCGGCGACGAAGCCGTAGACGATGATCCCGACGGCGATGACCGTGCGGTCGAGGGTGAACGCCGCGGCGCCCCACTCGGTCTCGGCGACCCAGCCGCCGGCCACGATCGCGAACATGAGGAGGACGAAACCGATGATCGAGATCTCGGTGATCTTGCCCGGCCGGATGAAGCGCAGGTACACGCCCATGAAGAGTGCGATCGGGATCGTCATGGAGACGCTGAAGACACCCCACGGGCTCTCGCCGAGCGCGTTGACGACCACGAGGGCGAGGATCGCGACGATGATGACCATGATCGCGAGCGTCGCGATGATCGCCGCAGTGCCGCCGATCACGCCGAGTTCGTCGCGCGCCATCTGGCCGAGGGAGCGGCCGCCGCGGCGCATCGAGAAGAAGAGGACGAGGTAGTCCTGCACGGCACCCGCCAGGATCACGCCGATGATGATCCAGATGGTGCCGGGCAGGTAGCCCATCTGTGCCGCGAGCACCGGGCCGACGAGTGGACCGGCTCCGGCGATCGCCGCGAAGTGGTGGCCGTACAGCACCCGGCGGTCGGTGGGGACGAAGTCCTTGCCGTTGGCGAGGTACTCGGCCGGGGTGGCTCGTCGGTCGTCGGGGCGCAGCAGCTTGCGTTCGATGAGCTTCGAGTAGAAGCGGTAGGCGATGAGGTAGGTGCAGACCGCCGCGAAGACGAACCAGATCGCGTTGACCGTCTCACCCCGGACGAGGGCGAGCATCGTCCAGGCGAGACCGCCGAGCAAGGCGATGGCGACCCACAGGATCACCTTCGCCGGGGTCCATCTCGGGGCGAGGTCGGCTTCGTCGACCGCCGTGGGCGGCAGCTCCGGATCCTGGACCAGGACGGGTTCCGCCTCCCCGCCACCCGCGGGCTGCAGCGCTCCGTCCCGCTTCGATCCTGCGCGTGCTCGGTCCTGTCGTCCGGCGTCGTTGCCCATGACGATTCCTCCCTCAACGGTGGTGTTCGTGCGTCGAGGGTAACAGCGTCGCGGCGGCGGGCGCTCGCGAGGTCGGGTCAGACGCGGAAGGTGGTGCCTCGGACGACCAGGTCGGGTGCGAGCTGGACTGATGAGACGCGGGCGTGCTCACCCGAGAGCCGGCCGAGCAGGAGATCGAGCGCCGCGTACCCGGACTCCTCGAACGGCTGGCGGACCGTCGTGAGGTCGAGCGCGGAAGCCAGCGGTCCGTCGTCGTAGCCGACGAGCGAGCGTCCCACGGGCAGGTGCGCGCCGGTGACGCGGAACGCCCGGTGCGCGGCGGCGGCCAGCTCGTCGTGGTTGGCGACCACGGCGGTCGCTTCCGGGTCGACCCGGAACGCCCGCTCGAGCGCGGCACCGACGGCTTCGACGAGGTCTGTCGAGGCGACGTCGGCCACGGCCTCGGAGACGGAGAGCAGGTGACCGAGGCCGCGCGCCCGCAGCATGCCGGCCGACACGTACTCCTCGGAGCGTTGCGGTTCGTGGAGGAACACCACCCGTTCGTGACCGAGCTCCGTGAGATGTCGCGCGATGAGTTCACCACCCCGTTCGTCGTCGATGAGGACGGAGGGCAGCCCGAGCCGCCGCTGCGCGCCGTCCGGGACGTCGACGAGGACGACGGGCGGGCCGGGGAGCGCCTTCGACTCCAACGCGGCCGGTGACAGCGGCACGCCCATCACCACGATGCCGTCGATCCCCGCTCGCATGGGCAGCGCGTCGAGGACGGGACTGTCGCTCCCCGCCGCCGAGGGGAGGTCGTGCACGACGATCTCGACCGAGTCCATCGCGGCGCGCTCCATGATCCCCGAGAGTCGCCGGTAGTAGGAGGCGTAACTCGAGAACGGCGCAGCGACGGCGATCCGCTGAGCACCGCTCGCGGCGGCACCACCGCGGTAACCGAGCTCCGTCGCTGCGGCGATGACCGATCGTCGCGTCGCCTCGTTCACCCGCTGCGGGTGGTTGATGGCCAGGGAGACGGTCGAGATGCTCACGCCGGCACGCTTGGCCACCGCGTAGATCGTCGCCTTCTGCGGTCGCTCGTCCATGGCGCACCTCCTCCGACGATCCTAGCTCGTAAAAAGTTCTTTGATCGAAGTTCTTCGATAGCGGATACTCGAACCGGACACGGCATCGATGCCGGGATCGGAGGAACACCATGGCTCGGAGCAAGCCCACCGTCGACGCGTTCGTCACGGCGATCACCGGGCGTCTGGCAGCGCTGCAGACGCCCGAGCCGAAGGATCCCGCCGGGCGGCGTGCACACGCGGCCGCCTTCGACCGGGTGTCCTCCGAGGCGCTCGGCACCGAGACCCTCGTGGCAGCGACCGAGGACCACACCGTCCACGTGCCCGGCCACCCGGACGCACGGCTCCGCGTCTACTGGCCCGACCAGCAGCGACTCCCCGCCCTGGCCGACGGTGTGTCCGGTGGCCGACCCGTCCTCGTGTACTTCTTCGGCGGTGGCTTCACGATCGCCGGGATCGACTGGATCGGTTGGGACGCCGGGTTCCGTCGCCGCGCCAGGGAGGCCGGTGTCATCATCGTCGCCGGCGAGTACTCCTTGGCCCCGGAGGTCCGGTACCCCGCACAGCCGGAGCAGTGCTGGTCCGTGTTCGAGTGGGCGGCCGAACACGCGCGTTCACTCGGCGGTGACCCCGACCGACTCGCGATCGGTGGTGCATCATCGGGCGGGAACCTCGCCGCCGCCGTGACCCTCATGAACCGGGACCGCGCCAAGCGGCCGATCCGGCTGCAGCTGCTCGAGGCTCCGGCGCTCGACCTGACGCGCGGACACCTCGACGCCCGCGGGATCACGCAGGTGCCGGGTGCCATCCTGCGTCGCCTCGCGCGCCAGCTCGTGCTCCAGTACCTGGGGCCGGACCGGGCGACGCAGCACGAACCGTACGCGTCGCCACTCCTCGCGACCGACCACCGGGATCTGCCACCGGCCGTCATCTACACGGCGGAGATGGACCCACTCCGCGGAGACGGCGAAGCCTACGCCCGCGTGCTGAGCGAGGCCGGCGTGCCGGTGAGCTGCGTCCGGTACATCGGGCAGACGCACACCTCCGGCGGGCTGACCGGTCACGTCCCGGCCGCAGACCACCTGCACCGCGACGTCATCACGACCCTGCGGACGCTGCACGAGGACCCGGTGAGCTACGGCGCGCCGCTCCGCGAGCCGGCGGAGGCCTCGCGGTGACGTCCGTGGAGGAGCTGCGGCTGGACCCGGGCATCCTCGCCTGGGCTGCGCGGATCGAGCAGCACGCGGAGCAGCTGCCGGCACTCCGCTCTTCGGACCTCGCCCTCCGTCGGCAAGCGGCGCGGCGGCTCTCCGACCTCCTGGCGGAGGAGTTCACCGAACCCGCGCCACCGTCGGTCGAGATCACCACGAGCTGGATCGACGGACCGGCCGGGCCGCTCGAGCTCCGCCGATACCGCCCGGAAGGACTCCCGTCTCCGGCGCCGACCCAACTCGCGCTGCACGGCGGCGGCTTCACGTCCGGCACCGTCCACGAGCTCCTGAACGACCGACTGCTCGCCGCCCGGGCGCTCGCCGCCGGGATCCAGATCGTCGCGCTCGGATACCGGCTCGCACCCGAGCACCCCTATCCGGCCGCCGTCGACGACACCATCCACGCCCTGCGGGTCCTGACCTCCGAAGCAGGCCCGAGCCGTTTCGACGTCGATCCAGACCGCCTGGGCATCGCCGGCAACTCGGCGGGTGGCGGGATCGCGGCGAGCGCCGTCCTCCACCTGCGTGACTCGGGTGACCTCCCCCTCGTCCATCAGGCGCTCGAGGTCCCCGCGGTGTCGCTGACCCCGTCGGGCGACTCCGCCACCCGGTACGCGCGCGGGTTCGGGCTGGACGACGCGGAGGCACTCGTGCCGCTGTACCTCGGCGGTCCGCGTGCGGCGGACGCCTACGCCTCCCCGCTCGAGGCCGACGACCTCTCGGACCTGCCGCCCACGCTGATCCAGGTCGCCGAGCACGACCCGCTCCGCGACGCGGGTCTGGCGTACGGACGCCGACTCGTGGAGGCGGGGGTCCCGACGGTGACGTGGATCGGGCGCGGCCACGTCCATGCGTCGGGTGGTCTCACGGCCGTCATGGCGGGCGCGAGGCAGTGGCAGGCGGTCCAGGCCACCGCGCTCCGTGAGGCCTACGGGACGAACCCGCTCGCGCCCGAACCGATCCAGCCGAGGAGACGATGATGTCAGCTCACACCCCACCCACCGGTCCGTCCACGGGGCCCGTCGAGCCGGAGCCGCGGATCGGTGACGCCGTCCCCGTCGCGGCGGTCGAGCCGGACGCCGTCCCCGGCTCACCGCAGGCGCGCGGCTTCCTGCCGCTGTTCGTGCTGGCCTGGTTCGGGGTCACGCTGGCGCTCGGCACCATCAGCGGGGCGTCGATCCCGAAGGCGCTCGCCTTTCTCGACGACGCGACGAAGGGGACGAACCTCTCGATCGTCGCGGCGGTCGGCGGCGTCGTCATCATGATCATCACGCCACTGTTCGGCCGACTGTCCGACCGTTCGCGTTCGCGCTTCGGGATGCGGCGGCCCTGGATGCTCGGCGGCGCGGTCGTGGCGCTCGGCGGGGTCGCGATCCTGGCGACGGGTGACAGCCTCGCGGTGACGATCCTGGGGTGGAGCATCGTGCAGCTCGGCTTCGGTGCGACGAACATGGCGGTGCACGCGCTACTCGCCGATCAGATCCCGGCGCGGATCCGGGCGCGTGTCGCGGCCGCCGCCAGCGTCTCGGGCGGGCTCGCCCTGATCGTCGGTGCGCAGATCGTCGCCGCCCTCCCCAATGATGCTCGGTGGACCTGGTTCGTCGTGCCGGGCCTGATCGGTGGCGTCCTGAGCACCGCGCTCGTGTTCGGGCTCCGGGACATCGTGCGGACGGTCCCTGCTCCGCCGCTGCGCCTCGCCGACGTCCTGTCCACCTACTGGCTGAACCCCGTGCGCTATCGCGACTTCTTCTGGGCGTGGGCCTGCCGCCTGCTCGTGACGATGTCGATCGTCTCGGTGTCGATCTACCTGTTGTTCTTCATCATCGACCAGTTGGGCATCCCGAAGGAGCAGGCGTCGGGTGTCCAGGCGAACGCGCTCATCATCTTCACAGTCGGGAACATCGTCATGACGGTCCTGTTCGGTTGGATCTCCGACCGGACCGGGCGACGCAAGCCGATCGTGCTCGTCTCCAGCCTCCTGAGCGCCGTCGGGCTCGGGGTCGCGATCATCTCCCCCGACGTCACCGTGTTCCTCGTCGGCATCTTCATCGTCGGAGCGGCGCAGGGGGCCTACGTGTCCGTCGACATCGCCCTCATGACGGAGGTCTTGCCGTCGTTCGACGAGGCCGGCAAGGACCTCGGCATCGTCTCCCTCTCCTATCAGCTCCCACAGCTGCTCGTTCCGATCGTCGCCGTCCCCCTGCTCGCGCTCGGTGGCGGGGAGAACTATCACGCGCTGTATGTCGCGGCGATCGTGTTCGCCGTCCTGGGCGGACTCGCCGTCCTGCCGATCAGGTCCGTGCGATGAGACCGGCGCCTGCACGGTCAACGGATTGCAGGGGTTGGTTCCGGGGTGGTTTCCAGGTGAAGTCCACCCGGGGCGCAGGACCCGGAGTGACACTGGACCATACCCGACCTCTGACCACCGGATCCCCATGACCCTGCCGTTCCCAGCTTCGCCCGACGACACCCTGGAGCGGCGACTGCTCCGCGAGGCGCTCGCCGACGCCGTGCTGCAGGACTTCATCGACGACCTCCCGATCCCACTGCGACCGACCGACCTCGCGACCCGGCTCCTCTACCCGCGCTGGCAGGTGTACTCCGACATCCACGAGGGCAGACTCGTCGCCGAACGGGTCCGGAACAACAAACGGTTATTGAAGATCGACGTCGAGCGGAACCGGGCGTGGATCGCTCGCGGGCTCGCCACCCGTCGGGCTCGCGCCGGGTCCGCCGTGGGCGAGGCGGGGCCCGAGTCGCCCGTCTCGGTCGTCATCGTGGATCCCGAGGCCCTCGCGCAGCTGAACACCCTCACGGCGACCGGCTTGAGCGTGCGGGAGGCGGTCGAGCTCGCGCTCACCGCCCTCGGCTCGCGCGAAGCAGCCACCACCGCCACGGTGCCCGACATCGACTCGCGGGGCCGACAGGTGCGGGCGGGCTGACCCGTGCAGGCTCGCTGACGCTGCGGAGACTCGTCAGATCGACGTACGCATCGCGCGCTCGAACTGCGCCACGAACTGCGTGCCCGGGTCGGACCAGTCCGCGGCGGTGATGGACGCCGAGATCCGCTTCGCGTGCTCGACCGCGTCGGGCCGTTCGACAATGTCGACGAGGCGACGGGCGATGGCCGCAGGCGACAACGGGACGTACTCGATGTGCTCGCTGTCGAGCACCCCGGTCGTGTTCGGGCTGTCATTGACGACGGGCACGACGCCGGAGGACATGATCTCGAGCGGCAACAACGACATGTCGGTCAGCGAGAGGACGAGACCCGCGGCACACCGGTTGTAGACCGCGTTGAGCTCCGAGATGTCCATCGCCGACCGGTTGACGAACGGGAACCCGGTCTCGTAGCCCGACATGTCCCAGCCGACGAGGTTGATCGTGATGTCGGGGCGCAGCCGGTGGAACTCGGTCAGGGCGAGTTCGCCGACCTCCCAACCGCGTCGAGGAGTCGGCGGGCGGGCGTAGAACAGGATCTCGGTGCGAGGCGCGTCGTTCACGTGCGAGTAGTGCTGCTTGTCGACCGAGTAGTCGAAGTGGTCACAGCTCATCCCGTACTCGTCCGCGACCTTCTGCGCGAGCCACGGCCCAGCGGAGAAGCCGTGGAACCCGAACCGGTAGGTGTTCTCCGCGAGCACGTACTCACTGCTGGCCGGGTAGAACCACGGTTCGAAGTCCTGCACGAAGGAGAACCGTTTGGCCGGCCCCTCGTAGCGGAACGCGGGGTAGGCCGTCTGCCAGTCGGAGGACACGACGACGTCCGCGCCCGGCGCGATGCCGGTCGTCGGGTCGTACCGGACGAGGTCGGCCTGCAGCTCCGGGTACGCGCTGCTCGCGGCCATCATCGCCCGGATCCCAGGGATGTCGACCGCGGGCTGGGCCGACGCCTGGTACAGGTAGATCGTGAGCCGGTGCCCGGCGCGCTCGAGGAACTCCATGAACCGGAAGGCGTTCTGGTGCCCGCCCGAGGTCCGGCTCGGCGGCGAGATCAACCACGCCACGTCATAGAGGCGCTCCGGGAACTCGACGGCGTTGAAGTTCCGCGGCACCGTCCAGTCCGCGGCGATGGCGTCGCTCGGGTACAGGTCCGTCGGCTTGCGCCGCATCGGGTTGAACCGTCCGTCGGCGAAGTGCGCGGCGCGCCAGAGCGTCGATCGGACGCCCTCGCCGCGGATGGCTCGGAGCCCCTGCCCGATCATGCCCATATGGAGTCCTGTCCCGTCGATGCCGTCGCTGCGAGTGCCGCAGGTGCCGCTGGTGCCGCTGGTGCTGCTGGTGCCACGGGTCCGAACGCGCGGACCGCCGTGATGACCCGGTCCACCTCGTCGTCCGTCATGGCCGGCCACAACGGGAGCCGGACGAGACGCTCGGCGAACCGGACCGCGTGCTGCGGCTCGGTGACCACTCTGCCGTAGCGCCGGCCCGCCGCGCTCGAGTGCAGCGGCACGTAGTGGAAGGCCGCTCCGACACCGTGCGCCTGGAGGTGCCGCAGGAACTCCTGCTGCACCTGCGCATCCGGCAGCAGGAGGAAGAACAGGTGCGCGGCATGCACACCACCGGGCGGGTCCATGAGCGTCGCGCCGCGATCGTGAGCCCACTCGGCGAGCTCGGCCGCATAGCGGTCCCAGATGCGGTGCCGATGCCCCTGGATGACGTCGAACTCGCGGAGCTGGGCGTCGAGGACGGCGGCGTTGAGCTCGCTCGGCAGGTAGCTCGACCCGAGGTCCGCCCAGCTGTACTTGTCGACCTGCCCGCGGAGGAACTGGGCCCGATCGGTCCCCTTCTCGCGCATGATCTCGGCGCGGAGCAGGACGGTCTCGTCGGAGATGAGCAGGGCGCCGCCCTCGCCGCAGTGCACGTTCTTCGTGTCGTGGAAGCTCTGGGCCGCCATCGCTCCGACCGTGCCCAGGCGGACACCGTCGCCGGCGACCCCGAGGCCGTGCGCGTTGTCCTCGAGCAGGTGCAGCCCGTGCTCGTCCGTGAGCTGCTGGAACGCGGGCACGTCCACCGGGACACCGCCGTAGTGCATGATCGAGATCGCCCGCGTGCGTGGTCCGATGGCGTCGGCGACGTGCTGAGGATCAAGGTTGCCCGTCACCGGGTCGCTGTCGACGAAGACCGGCGTCGCTCCGGCGAGGACGACCGCGTTCGCCGCCGACGGGAAGGTGAAGGTCGGCAGGATGACCTCGTCGCCGGGACCGACGCCGATCAGGCGGGTCATCATCTCGAGCGCGTGGGTCCCCGAGGTGGTCAGGAGCACGTGCGGCGCGCCCGAGAGGTCCCTGAGGCGCTCGGATGCCGACGCGGTGAAGGCACCGTCGCCGTGGACGTGGTCTCCGGCGAGGACGCGTTCGAGCTGTTCGAGTTCACCGGCGGCGTGGAAGGGCTTCGACAGCGGGATCCGCTGCTCCACGCGCACTCGTATCATGACTGTTCTCGCATCGTGGTTCCCCCGGACGTTCGATCGACACCCTCGATGTCGATGCTCCGAGTGGCGCGCACGTCACCGGGGCGCTTCAGTATCCGCCCGGGTCGGCGCGACGCGCATCCTGCTGCGGGCTATTCCACCCCCGCCACCTGGCGGGTTCAGCATCCCGGCCGTCGCCGCCCGGTTCCCGGGACTCGTAGGGTGAGAGTCGAGCTGAGGAGGACACCGTGATCGGAGTGGCCATCGTCGACGACGAGGCGTTGGTGCGGTCCGGATTCGAACTCATCCTGGGTGCCGTCGAGGACATCGAGGTCGTCGCCTCGGTCGACGGGATCGGCGCCGTGGAGGCGATCCGCTCGAGCCGTCCCGACGTGGTCCTCCTGGACGTCCGCATGCCCGGGCGCAACGGGCTCGACATCCTCGACGAGCTGCAGACCTGGGACGACCCGCCCGTCGTCGCGATCCTCACCACCTTCGACTCCGACGACTACATCGCCCGCGCTCTGCGCAGCGGCGCCGCGGGGTTCCTCGTGAAGGACACGGACCCGGAGCAGCTCCCCATGCTGCTCCGGTCCCTCTCCGCGGGCGGCATCGTGCTCTCGCCGCAGGTGTCCCGGACGCTCGTCGGCGGATTCGCCCGCACCGCCGACCGCGAGGCGGCGAAGCGACTGTCCGGGCTGACGGGCCGCGAACAGGACGTGCTCGCGGCGCTCCGGACGGGCGCGTCCAACACCGAGATCGGCGAGGCACTGCACCTCAGCCGCGCGACCGTGAAGGACCACGTGAGTGCCATCCTCGGCAAACTCGAGGTGACGACCCGACTCGAAGCCGCCATCATCGCCGAGCGTGCCGGGGTCCGCGGCGACGAAGCGGACCCCCGGTGAAGCGGCGCTCGCGGCTCTGGTCGGTCCTCCTCGAACTCGCCCTCATCGCGGCGGCGGCCGTCGAGAGCCTGACGACGCTCGAGTGGGCGACGCCCTGGGAGTCCGGCCTGGCGATCGCCGCTGCCGTCGGCCTCGTCTTCCGGCGACGCTGGCCGTGGCTGTCGCTCCTCCTCGCCGTGCCGGCCTTCACCCTGAACCTCGCCACCCTGGCCGGGTTGGCGTCGCTCTTCTCCGTCGCGGTGCGGGAACGGCGACGCTGGCGGCTCGTCACGACCGGCGCCGTGGTCTTCGTCCTCGCCGCGGTGCCGTGGTGGGGGTGGACGTCGCCCAACTACACGATCCTGTCCATCGTGTACGCCGCACTCTACGCGGCGGCACCGATCGCCTTCGGCCTGCTCGTCCGCACCCGCCGCGAACTGTTCGACCGCATACACGACCTCGAACAGATCCGACGCAGCGAGCGGGCGCGCATCGCCTCCGACGTCCTCGTCGAGGAGCGCACGCGCATCGCCCGGGAGATGCACGACGTCGTCTCCCACCAGGTCAGCCTGATCGCCGTCCAGGCCGGCGCGATCCAGGTGCAGACCGAGGAACCCGGGACGAAGCGGATGGCGGTGACGATCCGTTCGCTCGCGTCGCGCACGCTCGACGAGCTGCGGGACATGGTGACGCTGCTGCGCGCGGAGACCGGTCATGCGCCGCTGGCCCCGCAACCGACGGTCGACGATCTCGACCGGTTGATCGCGGACAGCGGCATCGCCGTCACCTCCGCCATCGAGTTGCCGGACGGCCTCCCCGCACCCGTGCAGCGGGCGATCTACCGGACCGTGCAGGAGGGACTGACGAACGCGCGCAAGCATGCGCCGGGGGCCGCGGTCGACGTACGCGCCGAAGCCTCCGCAGACGAGGTCACCGTGGTCATCCGGAACGCCCGACCCGCACGCACGTCGGACAGCTCGTGGTCGTCCGCGGGCCACGGCCTCGTCGGCTTGAGCGAACGCGCCGAACTCCTGAACGGGTCCCTCCTCACCGAGGACGCGCCGACCCGGTTCACCCTGACGTTCCGCGCGCCCTACTGACGCTCACCGTGGCTCTGGGTCACCGAGGCTCAGGGTCACTGAGGCTCAGGGTCGGAGGTCCGCCTCGTCGCCGAAGAGCGGTGTCTGGAAACGACGCTCGAAGCGGACGATGCAACCGGTGCCCCGCACGAGCTCGTAGGCCTCGATGCACTCCGGATCCGTCGTCGCGGCGATGCGGTACTGCTCGTACGCGGCGAGCGAGGGGAAGCTGAACAGCGCGAACGCCTCGTCGTTGTCGCCCTCCGCTGGGAGGAAGTAGCCGTGGTGGTCGCCACCGAGCCGGTTCACGAGGCGGATCCAGCGCCGCCCGTACTCGGTGAAGGTGTCGAGCTGCTCGGGGTCGATCTGGTAGCGGAGGTGGATGGTGATCATGGGTCCAGTCTGGCCGTCCGCACGACGAGCGCCGTCATAGGGGGCCGTCGGCGTCACCGGACACCTACGCTGGAAACCCGTCCCCACACCCCGGAAGGTGGTCGAGATGTCCTCGGAATACGACGACGCCGCCGCGAACGGGCTCGCCCGCGCCCTCCGCGTGCCGGCCTCTTCAGACCGGCTCCAGGCTGCGCTCGCCGCGGGCACCACCCCGAGGACCGCCTATATCGAGGTCCTCGTCGACCGCTGCGCCGTGGAGCCCGATTTCTTCGTGCGCGACATGTTGACCTGGGCACTCGTGCGGCACGACCCCGAGGTGACCGTTCCTCGCCTGATGGAGGAACTCGGGTCGGTCTTCCCACAGGCACGCAGCCAGGCGCTGCACACCCTCTCGAAGACCGGAGACCCACGCACCTGGTCGGCCATCACCCTGGCGCTGCTGGAGGACGAGGAGGATCAGGTCGCCCGAGCCGCCTGGCGCACCGCCGCAGGGGTCGTCCCGGAGCGGGAGGCATCGGCGCTCGCCGAGCTGCTGGCGAGGCAGTTCGGCCGGGGCGACCGCGAGGTGCAGCTCAGTCTCACCCGCGCGTTCGCCACGATCGGCGAGCCCTCGATCGAACCCGTCGAACAGACGGCTGCATCCGACGCGTTCGAGCGAGAGGCCCGCGCGCACGCTCGCGCGACCGCCCGGATCCTCCACGACCCCGAACTGGACTTCGACGAGGCGATGCAGGAGGCCCAGCACTCGCTCCGCCAGGGTGACTGACCGAGCGGGTGCGCGCCGACCGCCTCAGTGCCGACCGCCTCAGCTGAGCCGGGCCGTGCGGAGCGTCGCCGTCGCGCTGTGCGCCGCCATCCCCTCCGAATCGGAGATGACCTGCACCGCGTCGGCGAGCTCGGGTGTCGCCGCCTCGGCGATCCGCTGGTAGGTGAGCGGCTTCAGGAACCGCGACACCGAGAGCCCGGCACTGTGCTTGGCGCCGCCGGCGGTCGGGAGCACGTGGTTCGTGCCGGCCATGCCTTTGTCCGAGTACGCCACGGTGCTCCACGCACCGAGGAAGATCGACCCGTAGTTGAGCAACCGCTCGTGGTACCAGGCGTCGTCCGCCGTGATGACCTCGAGGTGCTCCGGGGCGAGGTCGTCCATGAGCGCCGCGGCGGTCTCGCGGTCGTCGGCCACGGTCACCGAGCCGTAGTCGCGCCAGGCGGGCCCGCAGATCGACTCGGTCGAGAGCGTCGGGAGCTGGCGTTCGACCTCGGCGATGACCGCGCGGCCGAGCTCCTCCGACGTCGTCACGAGGGCGGCCGGCGAGTTCGGACCGTGCTCGGCCTGCCCGAGCAGGTCGGCGGCCACCAGGATCGGGTCCGCGGTCTCGTCCGCGAGGACGGCCACCTCGGACGGACCGGCGAGGAGGTCGATCGCGACCGTGCCGAACAGCTGCCGCTTGGCCTCGGCGACGAAGGCGTTGCCCGCACCGACGAGCATGTCGATCGGCAGCTCGCCGAGCAGACCGTAGGCCATCGCGGCGAGCGCCTGCACACCGCCGAGGACGAAGACGCGGTCGACGCCGGACACGTGCGCGGCGTAGACGACGGCGTCGTTCGCGCCGCCGTCGGGCTGCGGCGGGGTGCAGGCGATGACCGTCGGCACGCCAGCCTGCTTGGCGACGCCGACCGTCATGAACGCGCTCGCGGTGAGCGGGAAGCGACCGGCCGGGAGGTAGGCGCCCACGCGGGAGACGGGCACGTACTTCACGCCCGTGACGAGCCCGGGGACGAGCTCGGTCTCGAAGTCCTGCAGGTGGGAGCGCTGCTCCTGGGCGAAGGCCCGGGTGCGCTCGCCGCCGAGGTCGATGGCGGCGCGGAGGTCGGCGGGGAGCCGGTCGCCGCTGGTCGCGATCTGCTCGCGCGTCAGCTCGACGTCGCCGCCCTCGTACCGGTCGAGACGCTTGGCAGCGTCGAGGACGGCGTCCATGCCGCGACGCTCGATGTCGAGCAGCATGGCGGAGACGGTCTCGATGACGGCCGGATCGCGCTGCGCCGGTGGAGCGTCGACGAGCGGGGTCTTGAGGTGACGGAAGGAGCCGTCGAGGGACTGGAGCACGGGAGGACTGAAACGCATGCTGCGAGCGTACGAACGCGGTGCGCGGGCGACAACGGGGGACGTGCCTGCGTGAGCCATCGGGTCATCCGATACGCCGGTTCGCGGTCGACGCTCAGCGTCTCGGGGTGGTCGCGATCACCTGGTCGGGTTCCGCCGCCGCGAGCAGGGTGTGCTCGGCGAGCTCGGCGATCCGCGCGGTGGCCGGCGACAGGTAGGCGCCCTCGCGCTGGACGAGCGCGATCGTGTCGTAGAGCGGTTCGGCGAAGGGGGTGAGCGTCAGCTGCTCCGGGAACCCGCCGGTGCGGGCGACCGTGCCGGACACGATCGTGTCCGCGGCCCCGGTCGCGGCGAGGCTCAGGGCGGTCTCCACGTGCTCGACCTCGACGGCCGGTTCGATCGACCGTCCCTGCAGGCGAGCGCGCTCCAGCAATTGCAGCCGAGTGGGATCCCGCCACCCGGCGTAGGCGTCGTAGAGCACGAGCTTGGCGTCCGCGAACTCGTCGATCCCGACCGGGCCCGCGGCGGGATCCCTGGTGGTGGAGGCGTAGAAGACCTCGTCGCGGAAGAGGGGCCGGATGGCGAGGCCCGCGACGGGCACCGGGAGGACGACGAGCCCGGCCTCGATCTCGCCGCTCGCCACAGAGTCCGCGACGAGTGCCGAGTTCAGCCCCACGAGTCGCACGCGCACGTTGGGGTACCGCTGGTGGAAGCGCTGCACGAGGTCGGACAGCTCGTAGTAGGCGGCGTTGCGCAGGACGCCGAAGGTGCACACGCCGCCGTCGAGGGAGGTGATCGCCGAGAGCGCGTCGAGTCCGCCGTCGATCGCGGCGACCGCGCGTCTGGCGTGCTCGCGCAGCTCCTCGGCGGCCGCCGTCGGGACGAGCCGACGCGCACCACGGGCGAACAACTGCAGGCCGATCTCGCGTTCGAGGCGGCTGACGAGCTCGGACACGGAGGCCTGGCTGCTGTCGAGCTCGGCGGCCGCGGCGGTGAAGGAACCGCTCTCGTAGGCGGCGAGGAAAGCGCGGAGTTGCGCGAGGGTCATGCGGTCAGCCTAGCGAGGAGCGCTCTCCCGTCATTGCGCCGTAAGCGTCCCGTACAGCTCGGGCCGCCGGTCGGCGAGCACGTCGTTGCGTGGTCCGATTCTGGTCGCGCCCCGGTCGATCCGGAGGGTCGCGTCCACCCGTCCCCGCGCGTCCTTCCCACCGACGGGCCACCCGTCGGCCGGGATGATCGTGGTGCCCTCGGTCCAGGGGTTGCCTGCCTCGGTGCCGGAGCGGTCGCAGCACACGATCGGGATCGCGGACGCTCGTGCCGCCGCCATCGCCTGGACGACCTCGGGTGCCCGCTCGCCCTCCGGGCGCTCGACCAGGGGCCAGTTCGTCGGGACGACGAGGAGGTCCGCGCCTCTGAGCGCCAGACCCCGCGGCACCTCGGGGAACTCGAGGTCGTAGCAGACGAGGATGCCGAGCCGGCCGAGCGGCGTCTCGACCACCGGCTGGGTCTCGCGACCCGCCACGAAGACGGACTGCTCCTCGTCCCACAGGTGCACCTTCCGGTAGACCCCGAGCACCCCCGAGGCGCCGAGGACCAGGGCGCTGTTGCGGATCTCCTCGCCGTCCAGCTCGCAGAAGCCGACGACCACCACGGTGTCCTCGGGGAGCAGCGACGCCCAGTCACTGAACACCGGCGCGTCGCTCGGGAGCGCGACCGCGCGGGCCGCCTCCGGGCTGCCCAGGTAGTAGCCGCTCGTCGCGAGTTCGGGCAGCACGAGGAGCTGGACCCCGTCCGTGACAGCGTCCCGGACGGCCGTTTCGATCGTGCGCAGGTTACCGTCGAGGTCGCCGAGGACGGGGGCGAGTTCGTGGGCGCGAACCCGGATGCTGTGCGCGTCGGGGTCGCTGTGGTCTGTGAACCCCGTGGGGTCGGTGCTGGTCATCCAGCGATCATACGAAGCCCTCGCGGACGGGACCATCGTGTTCCCCGATGGCTGGGATCGGGGCATGGCCGATTGTGCCGGTCCGTGGGCTGCGGATACCGTCGTCGGCACGAGCGAGTCCCCGACCTGAGGCAGACCCCCGGCTGCCCGTCGCACTCCTCGACCGCCCGAGCCCTGGAGGCCAGCCATGGCGACACCCGCCGCCCCCACTCCCCCGTCCGGTTCCGCCGCCGGAGCGGGTGACACCCAGCCGTCCCTCGTCGAATCCCGCTCCATCGACTGGGTCCCGCTCAATGAGCGTCACGGTCGCCCGCGCTCGCTGTTCTCGCTCTGGTTCATGTCGAACGCGCAGGTCACGACCCTGGCGACCGGCATGCTCGGCGCGGCGCTCGGAGCGAACCTCGCGACGTCCCTCCTCGCGATCGTCCTCGGCGTGGCCGTCGGCACCGTGTTCACGGCCTTCCACTCCGCACAGGGGCCGCAGCTGGGACTCCCGCAGATGATCCAGTCGCGCGCCCAGTTCGGCTATCGCGGCGTCGTCCTCATCTGCGCGATCGTCGTCTTCAGCCTCGTCGGCTTCAACATGTTCAACCAGATGCTCGGCGCGGACGTCCTCACCATGACGACCGGTGTCGACGCCGGTGCGGGCTGGTACGTGCTCATCAGCGGCGTCGCCGTCCTCCTCGCGATCTTCGGGTACTCCTGGATCCACCGGACGCAGTCGTGGCTCACCGCGCTGTTCCTCATCACCTTCGGGCTGTTCACGGTCGTCGTCCCCTTCGTCGTGCCGCTGCCGGCCGACGCGCTGTCGCTCGCGAACTTCAGCTGGGTCGCGTTCCTCGTGCAGTTCGGTGGTGCCGCAGCGTACGCGCTTGGTTGGGCACCGTACGTCTCCGACTACTCGCGCTACCTCCCACCGCAGACGAACCCCGGGCGGGCCTTGTTCTACACCTACGGCGGCGTGTTCGTCGGCGCGGTCTGGCTGATGGGGCTCGGTGCGTTCGTCGCCAGCGCGTTCCAGGGCGCCGACCCGCTCGAAGGGGTGCGTGACGCCGCCGACGCCATCCTGCCGGGTTCCGGGACGTGGCTGCTCGTGGCCGCGCTGCCCGGGTTGATCAGCGTCATCACGGTCAACATCTACGCGGCGTCGATCGAGACCATCACGATCATCGACTCCATCCGACCGGTCCGGCCGACGCGCACCCTGCGGGTCGTCACGTGTCTCGCGATCGCTTCGGCCGCCGTCATCGGCTCGTTGCTGAGCACCGGCGAGTTCCTCGCGAACTTCAGCAGCTTCCTCGTCGTCCTGCTCTACGTCCTCGTGCCGTGGACGTCGATCAACCTCGTCGACTACTACCTCGTGCGGAAGGGTCACTACGTCGTCCGTGACATCTTCACCCCGAACGGCGTCTACGGCGCCTGGGGCTGGCGTGGCCTCCTCGCCTACGCGATCGGCATCGTCGCCATGATCCCGTTCGTCGTGACGGTGTGGTTCACCGGTCCGATCGCGCAGCTGCTCGGCGGGGCGGACCTGGCCCTGTTCATCGGTCTCGCCGCCTCCGCGATCGCCTATGTGCTTCTCTCCCGGTCGCTCGACCTCGGGCGCGAGCGTGCGGCGGCCGAGCGCGACGTCACCGAGACGGGCCACCAGGCGGTCGCCTTCACGTCCCGGCGTCGCTGAGCTCCCGGCGTCGCCGAGCGACGGCTGGCGTCCGGGCGCGCGACGCCACGGGATTACACTCGACGACGTGACGGAACCGGACGGCGTGGGCGAACCCGACAGCCGCATCCCGGATCCCGCGCCCCGGCACACGCCACTGTGGACCCTCCTCTCCGCCTGGCTCCTGCGGGTCGAGCGATGGTTGCAGTCTCGTGGCGGCTCCCGCCTCCGCGGCGGGCTGTGGCAGCTCTGGGGGCTCGTCGCCGTCGGCGGGATCCTCCTCCTCGTCGGCCCGGTCATCAACCCGCCCCTCACTCTCGACGACCTCACCGACGAGGCATCCGACGTCACCGACACCTGGATCGCCCGCTCCTTCAGCGCCGACTACCGCGTGACGACAGACGAGGACGGCCGACTCGTCACCGACGTCGAGGAGCGCATCGACGCGTTTTTCCCGAAGGACCTCGACGACCGCACGATCGAACGCGTGCTCGCGACCGAGTACCAGGGGCACGCCCTCGACCCGTCAGCGATCACGGTGACGTTGGACGGCGTGAAGCAGGACGTGACCCGGGAGCGGGCAGCGGTCTTCCTCCGGCTCGTCGTCGACCCCGGTGAGCAACTCACGGGCGACCACGAGCTCGTCATCCGGTACCAGCTCTCCGATCTCGCCTACGTCGACACCGACCCAGCTACCGGGCAGCCCGTCGACCTCCTCCGATGGGACGTGTTCGGCCCCGACCTGCAGCAGGCCGTGGCGAAACTCGATGTGCGGGTGACCATCCCACAGGAGCTCGACGACCGTCTCGTCCGGCAACCGCGCGGCTCCCTCGCATGGACCCTCGTGGGTGCCGGGCAGTGGCTGACCCCGGAGCCGGACGCCCCACCCGGCGAGGTGGTCTACGCGTTCACGAGCGAAGACGCGGCCCCACCGCACGCGCAGGCGCGGTTCACCATGCCGTTCGAGGCCGGCTCGATCACGATGCCCCCGCAGTCCTGGATCTTCTGGGTGCAGACCTTCGGCCCCGTCCTGCCGATGCTCGTCCTCGCTGCGACGCTCCTGCTGTCGTTCGCGGCCCGCGCGGTCGCGTGGGGTGATGCCCGCGGACGTCCGTGGTACCTCGCCCAGTCGGAACCGCCGGAGGGCATCACGCCCCGCACTGCGGCGCACCTCCTGCGGTCGCCCGCCACGATGGAGCTCGCCGAACGTCTCAAGGACGCCGCGATCAGCGGCACGAAGCAGCAGGCCAAACGACAGGCGCGCCTCATCGCGGCGGCGGGTGCCGCCAAGCGGGCCGGCCGCTTGGGCGACCGACCCCGTGCCCTGCGTCGGTACCTCACCGGGCCGGAACGCGCCGGGCAGATCCAGGCGGGTCTCCGCCGGGTGCCGAAGGGCTTCGTGCGTGACTGGTTCATCGCCGCACCGATCGCGCTGACCCTCCTCCAGTGGGGCATCGTCCGGCAGCTCTCCCATCAGACGGTGCTCGCGGTGGTGTGGTGGCCGCTCGCCTTCGTCGGCCTCTCCACCGTCTTCGCCGTCATCGTCCTCGCGATCGCCCTGACCGCCCGGCCGCTGACCCGCAGGGGTGCGCTCGTGAAGCAGCACCTCCTCGGCATTCGTGTCTACGCCGAGCGGACGCAGCTGCTCGATCGCGCGACCCTGCGCGACCGCCTCCTGCCCTACGCCGTGCTCGGCGCTCCGCCTCGGGTGACGGGCAGACGGGTCGCCGCGCTGATCGCCCCGGAGATCACGATGCCGGCGGCCGCGGCCGATCGCGCCTCGCGCGCCGACGGGTCGAGAGCGGGCTTCCTGACCGGACCGCGCATCGCCGTCCGGGTGCTCGCAGTGCTGCTCGTCGTCGGCGCGATCGTCGCCGTGAACGTCCTCCCGGCGCCGTCGCTGGAGTCCGAGACACCCCGTTCCTACACGGGCGACATCCCCGGATCGACCCTCACGACGATCGCGACAGCCGACCTCGACGCGGAGCTCACGCGGACCGACGGTGACGGTGCGCGACTACGCGTCACCGAACGTCTCGGTGTGGACTTCTCCGACGAGGGCTCGGTGCCCGCACAGGTGGTGCGCGAATGGCCCGCCGTCGTCGACGGCCAGGACCTCGGCCTCACGGTCGACCGGGTGACGGTCGACGGCGATGATGCGCCCTTCACGACGGAACGCGCGGAGGGCCGGCTGCTGCTCCGCACGACCTTCGCCGACGTGCGCACCGGCCTGCACGACGTCGTGATCCAGACGACCGCCACGAGGCCGGCCGTCTCCGCGACTGTCAAGGGACGGGACGTCGACCGGGTCAGCTGGGTCGCGCTCCTCGACGGCTGGACGAGCGGCGTCGCCTGGGACGAGGACGTCGCGCAGGGGCCGTTCCGGCTCAGCTTCACCGCCGACGACGAACTCCTCGACGACGCCGTCGATGCCGGGTGGACCCCCACCGAGGCCGGGACTTGGCGACCGGCGGCGTCCGAGGGTGGTTCCGGCCGCGAGACGGCGACCATCGAGCTCACGCCTGACGACGACGGCGGATGGCCGCTCGACGTCCGTGGCGACGACCTCGGCGTGGTCCTCGACCTCCCGGCCGGGACGGTCGCCGGTACCGACGCCGATGCCGCGGCCTGGGCCCGGACGGCGGCGCTGGCACCGGGGTTCCTCACGGTGGTCCTCGCCGGGCTTGCCATCCTCGGTTCCGTGATCGGCGCCCTCGGGTCGGCCCGGCGCCGGGCCCCGAAGCCGGGTCTGCTCCGCGACGCGGTGCGCTGGCTGACCCCGTCGGCCCTCGCCGCCGCGGTGATCCTGGGCATCTGGACCCTGAACGGCGTCGCGGGCGACGACCCGTTCGGTGACCTCGTCCTCGGAGGGCTGATCGCCGGCGTCGTGGCGGTCATCGCCTGGTACGGCGTCGTCATGTGGGCCAGACCCCGCGCCTGACCGCCGGCCGCCGTCAGGACAGCTTCTCGAGCTGCTCCTGGTACTCCGCCCGCACCTTGTCGTTCGTCGACTTCTTCCACGAGGCGATGCCCGACTTCACGGCGTCGAAACCGGTCCGGCCGAGGATGTACTCGTTCATCGTCGACGACAGGGCGTTCGTCGACGAGGACGTCTTGCCGGCGGTCTCCGAGTACAGCCCGGTGATCGGGCTCTTCTGCAGCATCGGGGAGGCCTGCTCCTGCCAGGCGTGCGAGCGACGTAGCCGTTCCTCCATCGGCACCGCGCTGGCGAGGATCTGCGGTGCAGCGGCGAGTCGGTTCAACGAGGTGGGGCCGATCTGTGCCGAACCCGCCTCGGTCAGGACGACGCGACCGTCCGCTTCACGCGTGTGGTGCTCGCCGGCCCGGCCGTACTGGAGGAAGAACCCCTCGGTGCTGCCGTAGGGCGCCGCGAGGTGGTTGAGCAGCGTCAGCAGTTCCTTCACCCGAGCGTCGTCCGCCTGCTTGATGGCGGTGAACGAGAACATCGACGAGCCCTGGTAGACGATGCCGGCACCGCCGTCCGCCGCGAACGGGAGGATCGCGTCGTAGACCACGCCCTCGGGGGCACTGGGGTCGATGATCGCCGAGATGCCGTCCTGGTGCATCAAGACCGTGCCGTTGGCCATGTAGGTCTTCGCCTGGGAGCCGGAGATGCTCGGGGTGTCCGGGTGGTAGTACCCGGCGTCCTTCAACTCCTTGATGTACGACAGCGTCTCGAGCCAGCGGTCCGACTCCCACTTGTGGACGAGCTTCGAGCCTTGCAGCTCCCAACCGTTCGGCACCCCGAACATCGCGCCCATGAAGTCGTACGCCCAGTCGACGCTGTCGCCGTTGCTCTGCCCGCTGATCGCGTACCGGTTGCGCTTGGCGTCGGTGACCGCCTTGCAGAGCTCGGTGAACTCGTCCTTCGTCTTCGGAGCGGGTTCCGCTCCCGTGAGGTCCTTGATGACGTCCGGTCGGGAGATGAGCATGTTGCCGAACGGCGGGCGGTTCACCGGGACGCCGTAGATCCGGCCGTTGATCCGGCAGCCCTCCCAGGACGGGGTGGGCAGGTTCGCGAGGTTGGGGTACGCCTTCACCTTGTCGCCGGAGAGGTGGTCGGACAGGTCCGCGAACTGGGCCTTCAGCAGCTGCGGGTAGGACGGCGGCAGCTGGAACGCGAGGAACTCGACGAGGTCCGGCACACTGCCGCCGGCCATGACCGTCGCGAACTTGGGCGCGAACGAGTCGGCCGGGACCACCTGCAGGTCGAGCTTGCAGCCGAGTTCCTGCTCGGCCGCCTGGAGGTAGCTGTTCGACGCGGGTGCCGGCGGGCTGTACGAGATGACGAACCCGGACACCGTGCCGCTCACGGCGGCCTTCCCGGACACCGAGGTGAAGAGCTCGGCCTCCTTCGGTGCCGAGAGGTAGACGGGCTGGACCGTGGCCGAGCCGGCGAGGTCCGGGGTCGGTCCCTTCGTGATCGGCACGTACGTGGGCAGCGGGACGAGGGCTCCGGAACCCGCGGCACCGGACGTCGCGCCGCCTGGCGTGCAGCCGGCGAGCGCGGAACCGAGGCCGAGGACGGCGAGGCCGACGCCGGCCGCGGTGAGGAAGGTGCGGCGTGACAGGCCGGAGGTGGTGTCGTTCATCGTGGTCTCCTTCGAGGTGGGGCTGGCGCCAGGGGCGCGGGTGAGGTCCCGGCGACGGTGCCGGGTGGAGGTGTGCGGACCGGTCAGCCCTTGACGGCGCCGGTCAGCACACCCTTCGTGAGGTGGCGTTGCACGAGTGGGTAGGCGATGAGGATCGGGACGATGGCGATGAGCACGACGGCCATCTGCAGGGACTCGGCCGGCGGCAGCACCGAGGCGTCCGAAGCTCCACCGACGAGCGAGGACCCTTGCAGCACGTAGGTGCGCAGGACGAGCTGGAGCGTCCACTTGGAGGTGTCGTTGATGTACAGCAGCGCGTTGAAGAACGCGTTCCAGTACCCGACCGCGTAGAAGAGGGCGACGACGGCGATCACCGCGCGGGACAGCGGCAGGACGATCGTGCCGAGGATGCGGAACTCCCCGGCACCGTCGATCTTCGCGCTGTCGATGAGCTCCTGCGGGATGCCCATCATGAAGCCGCGGACGACCACCATGTTGAACACGCTGAACGCACCGGGCAGGATGAGCGCCCAGACGTTGTCGAGCAGGCCGAGCTGCTTCACCATCAGGTACAGCGGGATGAGTCCCGGGGTGAAGAGGAACGTGGCGAGCACGATCATCAGCACGGGGCGCTGGAAGAACGAACGCCGGCTGAGGGCCCACGCTGCCGACACGGTGCAGACGAGGCTGATGAGCGTGCCGACGACGGTCACGAACAGCGTCACCAGGATCGCGCGGGTGACCACGCCCCCGGCGAGGATCTGCTGGTACGCGTCGAGCGTGAAGGACTTTGGCCACACGACGTAGCCACCGGCGGCCGTGACGTCCTCGGCGGTCGACACACTCGTGGAGACCACGATGAGGAACGGGAACAGGATGACGGCGAGGATCATGACGATCGCGAGCGCTTTGAGCGCGAGGACGACGGGCTTCGGTTTCCCCGCCCAGACCGGTCGGACGATGGTGCTCATGATTTGGAATACACTCCCTGCTCGCCGAGCATGTGCGCCGCCTTGTTGGCGACGAGGATGAGGACGAGACCGACGAGACCCTTGATGAGGCCGGCGGCGATGCCGGTACTCCAGTTCCCGTCGATGACGCCGTGGTAGTAGACGTAGGTGTCGAGCACTTCGGCGGCTCCGGGGCCGACGGCGTTGCGTTGCAGGATGATCTGCTCGAAGCCGACGGACAGCGCCTCGCCGAGCCGCAGGATGAGCAGCAGCACGATGATGGGCCGGATCCCGGGCAGGGTGATGTGCCAGAACCGGCTCCAGGCGCCCGCTCCGTCGATGGCGGCGGCCTCGTAGAGCGAGTCGTCGATGGCCGCGAGCGCCGCGAGGAAGATGATGGTGCCCCAGCCCGCGTCCTTCCAGATCACCTGCGAGGACAGCAGGAGCTTGAAGGTCGCCGGGTCGGACATGACGGAGACGGTCCCGAGGTCGAGCTGCCGCAGCCAGGTGTTGAGCACCCCTCCCGATCCGAGACTCTGCTGGAAGAAGCCGACGACGATGACCCAGGACAGGAAGTGCGGCAGGTAGAGCACCGACTGCACGATGGAGCGGAGCCAGGGCCAGGTCAGCGAGTGGATGAAGATGGCCAGCGCGATGGGGACCGGGAAGAAGAGGACCAGCTGGATGAACGTGATCTGGAGGGTGTTGGAGACCGCGTTCCAGAACGCCGGATCGCCGAAGAGCGCCGAGAAGTTGGCGAAGCCCACCCATGGGCTGTCCGGGATCGGGATGTACGGCTGGTAGTCCATGAACGCGATGACGTTCCCGAGCAGCGGGATGTAGACGAACAGCAGCAGCAGCACGACCGCCGGCGTCACCATGATGAGCAGTGGCGAGTCGCGACGGAGCTGCATCCCGAACGGCACCTTGCGCTTCGTCGGCCGGCCGCCGGAACCTGCGGGTGCGATCGGTGGTCGGATGGTCTCCGGCCGATCGGTCGTCGTCGCGCTCACAGCAGCTCCCTTGCTCGCAGCGGAGGCCCCGTCGGGTGCTTCCGCGTCGTTCTCTCGAACGTTGGCAATCTTTCGCGGGGCCGTTGAGTAAAGTCAAGATCATCTAATCATCCGAACAGATATCGAACATCGGAGTCGATCATGGAGCTCTCGCAACGTCACGACCGCATCCTCGCCGAACTGCGGATCCACGGCAGTCTCTCCGCGGCCGACTTCGCCGAGCGCATGGGCATCTCCGCGATGACCGTCCGGCGGGACCTGCGCGAGCTCGGGGAGCAGGGCCGCCTCCGTCGGGTGCACGGCGGGGCCGTCTCGATCGACACGCAGCCGACCACGGGCATCCCGCACCGGCCGGGCGCCCGCCCCACGCCGGCCCCCGGTGCCGCCGACACCCTGTTCACCTTCGGGTTCGTCGTGCCCGATCCGAGCTACTACTTCCCGACGATCGTGGCCGGTGCCGTGGAGCGGGCGCAGTCGCTCGGCGGTCGGATCGTCCTCGGTGTCTCGCGCTACGACCCCGCCCGCGAGCGCGACCAGATCGAGCGACTGCTGGCCGGCGGAGTGGACGGCCTCCTCGTGACCACCTCGGTCCTCGACGCCTTCGCGACGCTCGAGCTCCTCGAGCGCGCACCGGTCCCCGTCGTCCTCGTGGAGCGCTCGGTCGCGGAGTCCCCGGTGGGCGACGGACTCGAGTTCGTGCGCACCGACCATGCCGCCGGCGCCGCCATCGCGCTCCGACACCTCGCCGCCCTCGGTCACGAGCGGGTCGGGATGGCGGCCTTCGACACCCCGACGACGCCGTCGTTGCGGCTCGGCTACGAGCGCGCCCGGCGCCAGCTCGGCCTGCGCGAGGACGCCAGCACGGCGATCATCGACGACCGGCACGGCGTCGGCGAGCAGACGAGGCGGTACCTCGAGGCGTGCGTGGCGTCCGGCACGACCGCGGTGTTCATGCACTCGGACCACTACGCCGTCGAGTTCGCGGACGCGGCGCTCGACTTCGGGCTCTCGATCCCCGACGACCTGTCGATCGTGGCGTACGACGACGAGGTGGCCGGGCTCGCCCGGGTGCCGCTCACCGCGGTCGCACCGCCCAAACGCGACATCGGCCGGTTCGCGGCGACGATGTGCTTCGAGCGCATCTCGGCCGCGGCCCAGCAGGGCTTCTCCGCACGCCACATGAGCCTGCGGCCGAGTCTGAGCCTCCGCGAGTCGACCGCGCCACCGCGATAGCCCTGTGCTGTTCGATTCCTGTTCGTTTGAACGGGCGTGCTTGACACGATCGGGCGGCTCCGATTGGGATTGAGCCTGCTGCCGAGACGACCAGGAGGCGACGATGCCGCAGAGCGAGAGCGCCCGCACGGGCACGATCGGCTTCCTCATGCCGGACGGCACCTTCGAACGGGTGTTCTCCGCGCCGGACCTCGCCCGGCTGCGGTCGGAGCCGTACGCCAGGCTGCCGTCGGACCGCCCGCTCCGGCTCGAGCGCGCGGAGGACCGCGCCCAGCTGGCCGCGGTCGAAGTGCTCGTGACGGGCTGGGGCTCCCCCGTGCTCGACGAGACGCTCCTGCGATCCCTGCCGTCACTCAGGGCCGTGGCGCACTCGGCCGGCAGCGTGCGCGGCATCGTCACCGACGCCCTCCTCGAACGCCGGGTCGCCCTCACCTCCAGTGCGACGGCCAACGCGGTCCCGGTCGCCGAGTTCACGATGGCGATGGTGATCCTCGCCGCGAAGCGCACGTTCTGGGCCACCGAGACGCTGCGGGCCTCTCGAGCCCCCGTCGATGCGGAGCGGGCGTGGCCGACGGTCGGCAGCCACGGGATCACGGTGGGCGTCGTCGGCGCCTCCCGGATCGGCCGCCTCGTCGTCGAGCGCCTCGCCTCCCTGGACGTGCGGGTCGTCGTCGCCGATCCGACCCTCGACCACCAGGAGCAGGCGGCCCTCGGGGTGCCCTGCGTCACGCTCGACGAGCTGGCCGCGCACAGCGACATCGTCACGCTCCACGCCCCGGCGCTCCCCTCCACCAGGCACCTCGTCGACCGGTCCCTCCTCCAGCTGATGCGGCCCGGGACCACGGTCATCAACACCGCCCGAGGCGACCTCATCGATCACGACGCGCTCGCCGACCGACTCGACCGCGGCGACCTGGTCGCGATCCTCGACGTCACCTCGCCGGAGATCCTGCCGCCCTCCTCCCGGCTGTGGTCGACCCCCAACACGGTCATCACGCCGCACATCGCCGGCTCGGCCGGAAACGAGCTCGCACGTCTCGCAGCCAACACGGTCGACGAGGCCCTGCACTTCGTCCGGTTCGGCACCTTCCAGCGACCGATCACCCTCGCCGCCCTCGCGCTGCAGGCGTGAACCGAGCACCGAACACCAGAGGCCAGACCATGACCCTCGAGACAGACCACACCGCGCCGACGAGCACGAGCTTCGCCGGACGGTTCGACGACCGGGCCCGCCGCGCACTGCGGGTCGGGGACTGGAGCGCCGGACCGTCGGTCGACCACCGCGAGGCCTGGGGCCGCGTCGCCGAGCGCGACCGGGTGGCCCTCGTCGACGCGGCCCACCGCTGGTGCGCGGAGGCGGACCGCAACCCGCCGACGCTGTCGCTCTGGGCCCGGTACAGCGCGGAGGGCGACCGGATCCCGTACGAGACGGCGCAGCAGGCCCTCCTCGGTTCGGTCGCCGCCTCGGCACTCGCGCTCGGTGCCACCGGGGACGACGCCTGGGTCGGCGAGCTCGGTGACCGCGTCTGGCGGCTCTGCGAACTGACCGCCTGGTGTCTGCCCTCCCACTACGCGCTGCCCGAGTCCGGCGAGCGCCCCTTCCTCCCGATCCCCGGTCGTGACGTGCTCGACCTCTCGGACGCCTACATCGGCGGGATGCTCGCCGCGATCGACACGATCGCCGGGGACCGCCTGGAGCGGACCTCCCCGGGACTGCGCGCACGGGTGCACGCCGAGATCCGTCGTCGGGTCCTGGACCCGTGGCGCGACGAGGTGGACTTCTGGCACGGGCTCGACGGACCGCCGAACAACTGGGCCCCGTGGATCGTCTCGAACGTGCTCGTGTGCTCCGCCGTGGTCGAGACCGATCGGTCCGAGCTGGCGGCGTCGGTGGACCGCGCGGTCGCCGTCCTCGACCGTTTCCGTGCCGGGTACGCCGAGGACGGGAGCTGCGACGAGGGTGCGACGTACTGGTGGTGGGCGGGCGCGACCCTGTTCGAGGCCCTCGACCTGCTCGGCGACCTCACCGGCGGCGCCTTCGACGGCTTCGCGGTCCCGCCGGTCGCCGCGATGGCCCGGTTCCCGATGGTCATGCAGCTGTCGGCCACGTCACAGGTCAACTTCTCGGACGGGTCCGCGAGCCTGCCGTCGAACGCGACGTGGAACCTGCTCGCCCGCTTCGGCGAGCGCGTGGGCGACGACGAGGTGGCTGCCCACGCCCGCTGGATGGGGCGTTCGCATCCGCTCGGCTTCTCAGGGCAGTTGGCTCCGTTGTTCCGCCGGACGCTCGCGGAGCTGCTCGACCCGGCGTGGACCACGGCCGGCGACGCCACGCCGGGGATGCCCTCCTCCTGGTACGCACCGGGAACGGAGGTGGCGGTGTTCCGCGAGCAGGCCGGTCGCGTGGACGGCTGGGCGGTCGCCGCGAAGGGTGGTCACAACGACGTCAGCCACAACCACAACGACGTCGGCGGGGTCATCGTCTCGCTCGACGGTGAGCCCGTCCTCATCGACGTGGGTGTCGGCGTGTACCACCGCGACACCTTCATGCCCGACACCCGCTACGGCATCTGGACCATGCGGAGCGCCTTCCACAACGTCCCCCTCCCTGCCGGGGTCGAGCAACCGTATGGTCGGTCCTTCACGGCGAGCGGGACACGGTTCTCCGACGAGGGCGACCGCTCCGTCCTCGCCACGTCCCTCCTGGGTGCGTATCCGCCCGAGGCCCGACTCACAGCACTGGACCGCACGGTGACGCTCGACCGTGCCGCCTGCGCCGTCCTCGTCGACGACCACTGGGCGTTCGCCGAACCGTTGCAGATGACGCTGACCTTCCTGACGGCCGCCGAGCCGGTCGCCGACGATCACGGTGTCCTGGTCGGCGACGCCCGCCTGGACACCGACCCCGCGTTCGAGGTGGCGGTGGACCGGATCGACATCGACGACCCGAAGCTCCATGAGGTCTGGGGGTCGGCCGTCTTCCGCATCCGGCTCGTGCAGCGCGCCACCGCGACGAGCGGGTCACACGCGCTGCGGGTGCGCCGCGCGGAACAGTACCCGGAACCGGGAGCACCGATGGAGGCCCGACGATGACGCCCGACCCGCTCCCGCCGTTCCGTCTACCGGCCGCGGACCCCGTCGCCGCACCCTTCACCGGGTGGACGCGGGCGCAATGGGAGGCCACGGCCGACCGGTGGCTGGCGGAGGTCCGCCGGTTCGAGAGCCCGCTCGGCGGCATTCCTCGGCTGCCCGGTCGGGTCACCCGCGACGGTGTCGCACGCGAGGGCATGGAGGCGGTCGGTCGTTCCTTCCTCCTCGCCGCACCACGGATCGCCGGCGGTGGCGACGGCCCTGGTGCCGGCGATGGTGACGGGGTCGAGGACCTCGTCGCCTGGTACAGCCGGGCACTCCTCGCCGGTACGGCCCCGGACGGTCAGGAGTCCTGGCCGCTGGGCGTGACGTGTCGGGCCCCCGGCACGGGCGTCACCAACTCGATCGTGGAGGCGGCGAACATCGCGTTCGGCCTGTACGTCAGTCGCGACCGACTGTGGGCGGGGCTCACCCGGAAGGAGCAGGTGCAGATCGCCGACTGGCTGCGCCACCATGCGCGCCTCGAGGTCTGGCACAACAACTGGCAGCTCTTCCCGGCGATGGCGGAGGCGTTCCTCCGCTCGGTCGACGAGGACGTCACCGGGCTGAACGGCACGAGGAACGTCGCCCGCGTGGAGTCGTGGCACCTGGAGCAGGGCTGGTACACCGACGGTCCGGAACACGCGATCGACTACTACAACGCGTGGGCGATCCACCCCTACCTCTGGGCCTGGTACCGCATGACCGACCGCACGGGCACGGCCGACGGCTCACGGCATCTGGAACGGCTGCACGACTTCACCGGCTCCTTCGCGCGCATGGTCGCGCCGGACGGGTCGATGGTGCACGTCGGCCGCTCGCTGAGCTATCGGACGGCCGCCCTCGCCGGGCTCTGGTGCGCCGAGCTCTCGGGGGTGAACCCGTTGAGTCCCGGCGCGACGCGACGCCTGGCCTCCGGGGTGGTCTCGGGTTTCGTCCGGCACGGCGTCGGCGTCGACGGCCCGCTGAGTCTCGGTTGGTACGGGCCGTGGGAGCCCACCGCGCAGAGCTACAGCGGCTTCGGCTCGCCCTACCTCGCGGGCATCGGGTTCCTCGGGCTCGCCATCGACCGCGACGACCCGGTGTGGACCGCTCCGGAACACCCGCAACCGACCGACGGGCCGCCGGAGACCACCGTGCTGCCGGCGGTCGGATGGATCCTGCGTTCGCAGCGGGACGGTGTCGTGACGCTCGCCAACCACGGCAGCGACCACTGCGAGATCCCCGTCGAGCCCGCTCGCGCCGACGCGGACGATCCGCACTACGCCAAGTTCGGGTACTCCTCGCACACGGCCCCGGGGACGGGCGCGGCGTGGGACGAGAACGTCGACGGCCATCTCGCGCTGCTCGATGAGGACGGGCGGGCGAGTCGCCGCGCCGCGATCCGCGGGATGCGGACCGTCGGCGAGGTCTCCGGCTCGGTGCACCTCCCACAGCTCGACGGCCGAGTGTGGCCGGGCTGCGCCGTCACCACGGTCAGCATCGTCCACGGCGATCAGGAGCTCCGCGCGCACCTCGTCGAATCGACGCGCGCCTGGACCGTCCGCGAGGGCGGTGCGGCCGTCGCCGACGACGCCATCCTGCGCACCGTGGTCGATCCCGCCGTGGCCGTGCCTCGGGCCACGGTGGTCGGTCGCGACGGGCTCGCAGCGACCATCGTCGGGCTGCACGGCTGGGACCGCGCGGAGGCCGTCGCCTACCGTGACGCCAACGCGTTTGGCCCGCACTCGGCGGTTCCGGCGCTGTACGCCGCCAGCACTCCGGGGCACACCGTCCTGGCCGCGCTCCACACCCTCCGCTTCGACGACGGCGAGACACCCGACCTCCCGGTCGCGGTGGACGTGACCGGGACCCGACTGGTCGCACGGTGGACCGACGGAACCGTGCACGACGTCGACCTCGCCACCTTCGTCCCCTGGGACGGCCAGCTCGCACGCCCGTCCGCGGACTGACCACCGCACCCCATCCGAAAGGACCCCATGTCCACCGACACCCGACAGTCCGTCGTCCACCTGCGATCGCGCGCCGTGAGCGTCGTGATCGACCTGCGCGACGGACATCTGCCGTCGATCGCGCACTGGGGAGCCGACCTCGGTGCGCTCGACGCTACGGAGCTCGCCGATGTCGTGCGCGGCGCGGAGCGGTTCGTCACGGAGAACGCCCCCGACCGCCCGACCCGCCTCGCGGTGCTGCCGGAGCAGAGCGAGGCCTGGCTCGGTCGGCCGGGCATCACCGGCAGCCGGGACGGACGCGACTGGTCGCCGCTGTTCACGATGGGGCCGGCGCAGGTGACCCCGCGCACGGTGACCGTCGACGGCGAGGACGCCGAGGCGGGCCTGGCGATCCGGATCGAGTTCGAGCTGAGCGAGGCCGGTCTCCTGCGTGTCCGTGCGACGCTCCGCAACGTCGCCGACGGCGTCTACCGGCTCGACGACCTGCATCTCGCGCTCCCGATCCCGGCTCGCGCCCGGGAGGTCCTCGACCTCGCCGGCCGGTGGGGCAAGGAGCGGACGCCGCAGCGCTCGCCGCTCCGGGTCGGCGCCTGGGTGCGCGAGGACCGCCGCGGGCGGACCGGGCCGGACGCGCCGCTCGTCCTGAACGTGGGCGTCCCCGGGTTCGGCTTCGCCACGGGCGAGGTCTGGGGCGTCCACGTGGGGTGGAGCGGCAACCAGCGACACCTCGCGGAACGGCTCTCGACCGGCGACCAGGTGATCGGGGGCGGCGAACTGCTGCTGCCCGACGAGATCCGCCTCGCCAGGGGTGACGCCTACACGAGCCCCTGGGTGTACGGCGCCCACGGGGACGGGCTCGACGCCCAGGCCGCGATGTTCCACGAGCACCTGCGCGCGCAATCCGGCCATCCGGCGCGGGACCGACCGCTCACGCTCAACGTGTGGGAGGCGGTCTACTTCGATCACGACGCCGAGGCTCTGATGCAGTTGGCCGAGGTCGCGTCCTCGCTCGGGATCGAGCGGTTCGTCCTCGACGACGGCTGGTTCCGTGGGCGACGACACGACCGCGCGGGGCTCGGCGACTGGTTCGTCGACGAGGAGGTGTGGCCCGACGGGCTGCAGCCGCTCGCCGACCGGGTCCGGAGCCTGGGGATGGAGTTCGGTCTGTGGTTCGAGCCGGAGATGGTGAACCTCGACTCCGATCTGGCCCGGGAGCACCCGGACTGGATCATGCAGACGGGCGGACGATTGCCGATCCCCGCCAGGAACCAGCAGGTCCTCGATCTCGGCCGACCAGAGGCCTTCGCCGCCGTCCTGGAACGGATGACCGCGATCCTGACCGAGGTCGACATCGCGTACATCAAGTGGGATCAGAACCGCGACCTCGTCGACGCCGGGTCGGCACCCGACGGTCGGGCCGGCGTGCATCGTCAGACGGCGGCCGTGTACCGGTTGATGGACGAACTCACGCGTCGATTCCCGGAGCTGGAGATCGAGTCCTGCTCCTCCGGCGGCTCACGCGTCGACCTCGGCGTCCTCGAGCGCACGCACCGCGTGTGGGCCTCGGACTGCAGCGACCCGCTCGAGCGGCAGCAGATCAACCGCTGGACCGCCCAGCTGGTCCCCCTGGAGCGGCTCGGCGCCCACATCGCCTCCGGGCGCTCGCACACCACGGGCCGCTCGCACGAGCTGTCCTTCCGTGCGGCGACCGCGCTCTTCGGTCATCTCGGGGTCGAGTGGGACCTGCGGCAGGCGTCCCCGGCCGAACTGGAGGAACTGCGCGGATGGTTCGGGCTCTACCGCCGGACGCGTGACCTGTTGCACACGGGGAGGCTCGTGCGCGAGGACGTCTTCGACGACACACTCCAGATCACGGGTGTGGTGGCCGAGGACCGGTCGCGTGCCCTGTTCTCGCTCGCGTTCCTCAGCCGCTCGGACGTCGCGAGGATCGGGCGGTTCACCCTGCGCGGACTCGACCCGGAGCGTCGCTACCGGGTTCGGCCGTTGCGCATCGGTGAGCCGACCGGCGGTCGCGCCGTGCCCGCCTGGTTCGGCGAGGAGGACGAGGTGGACGGCCCGCTCGCCGGGTGGACCGGAGTGGTCGCCTCCGGGGCGGTGCTGTCGCACTCGGGCCTCCAGACCCCGTCGTCCGCACCGGAACGGGCCTGGATCGTGGAGGTCTCAGCAGTCGGCGAGGACGGCGACGCGGGTTAGCATCGTCGGATGTCGACCACGCGACCTCCCGAGCTCCTCCGCCTCACGGCCTTCGCCGCCGAACCCGGCGGCGGTAATCCCGCAGGTGTCGTGCTCGACGCCTCGGCACTGTCGGACGCCGAGATGCAGGCGATCGCCACCGAGGTCGCGTATCCGGAGACGGCGTTCGTCGTCGACCCGGGTGTCGACGGCGACGACCGCCACGTGCGCATGCGCTACTTCTCCCCCGGTGCCGAGGTGCCGTTCTGTGGGCACGCGACCATCGCCACCGCCGTCGCCCTGGCTGAGCGCCGTGGCGTCGGACGCTTCACGCTGGAGACGAACGTCGGACCCCTCGTCGTCGAGACCGCATCCGACGCCGACACGAACGGCGACACGAACGGCGGCACCGGATCGATCACCGCGTCGTTCACCAGCGTCGAACCCACCGTGCGCGGTCTCGACGCCGAGGTCGCCGATCGCCTGCTGTCGCTGCTCGGGCTCGAGCGTTCCGACCTCGACGAGCGGTGGCCGCTCCGCGAGTCGTTCGCCGGCAACCGGCACCCGGTCGTCGCGATCCGCGAGCAGCAGGTCTTCGACGGCTTCACCTTCGACCCGACCGCGCTGCGCGCGCTGATGGACGTGCAGGGCTGGGCCGGGACGGTGACGGTCGTGCACGACCACGGGATCGACGACGCCGGCCACCTGCTCGTCGAGGCCCGCAACCTCTTCCCCGTCGGCGACATCACCGAGGATCCGGCGACCGGCTCCGCAGCCGCCTCCCTCGGGGGCTACCTGCGGGTGCTCGGTCTCCTCATTCCTCCGGCTCGGATCCTCGTCCGGCAGGGCCACCACGTCGGCGCCCCCAGTCTGCTGACGGTCGACGTCCCGGCCACCGGCGGCATCACCGTGACGGGGACGGCCCAGCCGATCTCGTGAACGTGACCACCGGATACCCGCGCTCGACGTCCAGCGTCACCTCGGCCGCCACGCCGTAGACGTCCGCGATCAGCGCCGCGGTCAGCACCTCGCCCGGTGCCCCGGCAGCCACCACCCGACCGGCGCGCAGTACGACGACCGTGTCGCAGTACATCGCGGCGAGGTTGAGGTCGTGGATGGCGATCACGGTCGTGACCGGGAGCGCGCAGACGAGGTCGAGCAGCTCCAGCTGGTGTCGGATGTCGAGGTGATTGGTCGGTTCGTCGAGGAGGAGCTCACGTGGCTCCTGGGCGAGCGCCCGCGCGATCTGTGCCCGCTGGCGTTCGCCTCCGGACAGGGTGTGCCAGAGGCGGCCGGCCTGGTCGAGCAGGCCGACGTGGGCGAGCGCGCGGACGACGGCGGTCTCGTCGGCTGCGCTGTCACCGCCGAGTCCCGAGCGGTGCGGGATCCGGCCGAGCCGCACGATGTCGCGCACCGTGATGTCGACGTCGGTGTCGGCATGCTGCGTCACCGAGGCGACCGAACGCGCGATGCGCCGTCGACCGACCGACGCCAGGTCGACACCGTCGAGCGTCACGAGGCCCGCGGTCGGCTTCACGAGTCCGTGGAGCACCCGCAGGAGCGATGACTTGCCCGACCCGTTCGGCCCGAGGAGGCCGACGGTCTGTCCCGGCTCGGGGTGCAGCGTCACGCCGTCGACGACGAGCGCACCGCCGCGGTTCCAGGACACGTGCTCAGCGTGGAGTGTCATACCCGCGTCCTCCTCCGCGCCAGCAGGGCGATGAAGACCGGCACCCCGACGAGCGCGGTCCCGACGCCGACGGGCAGCGGTGTCGGCGAGAACGCGACGCGCGAGCCGGCATCCACCCAGACCATGAAGATCGCACCGATAATCGCCGTGGCCGGGATGAGCCGACCGTGACGGGGCCCGACGAGCAAGCGGGCGGCGTGGGGCAGGACGAGCCCGACGAAGCCGATCGCCCCCGCGACGCTCACCAGCGTCGCCGTGATGAGCGCCGTCGCGATGAGCAGGATCGCCCGCGTCCTCGCGACGTGGATGCCGAGTGACGCCGCGACGTCCTCACCGAAGGCGAACGCGTCGAGTGCATGGGCGTACCGCAGGCACAGGAGCGACCCGGCGACGACGACGATCGCGCAGAGTGCCACGTCGTCCCAGCGCACGCCCTCGAGGGAGCCGAGCAGCCAGAACATCACGCCGCGCGTCTCGTCCGAGTCGGCGAACGCGAAGATGATCAGCGAGGTCAGTGCGGAGAAGAGTTGCGTGCTGGCGACGCCCGCCAGCACGACCCGGTCGGTCCCTCCGCCCGACAGACGGGAGAGTAGGAGCACGAGTCCGAAGGCGACGAGCGCGCCGATGAACGCGCCGCCGGAGAGGCCGATCGACGCCCCGCCGAGTCCGAGGATCCCGATCGCGACCGCACCGGTCGACGCACCGGAGGAGATGCCGAGGATGAACGGGTCGGCCAGCGGGTTGCGGAGGAGCGACTGCATGATGACGCCGCAGAGCCCGAGCCCGGCTCCGCAGGCTGCAGCGACGAAGGCCCGCGGCAACCGCTCCTCCCACACGATCGCGTCCTTCGACAGCTTCACGGGGATGTCGGTGACGCCGAGGTGGTTCGCGACGATGTCCCGCACGTTCACGAGCAGGATGTCCGCCGGTCCGAGCGTGATCGCCACGCCGACCGAGACGAGGAGGAGGACCACGCCGGCGAGGACGAGCAGGCCGGTGATCGTCGCGCGGCGTGCGCGTGAGGCGGGTCGCCGCGCCGTGTCGCTGGCCGTCACCGTGTCGCCACTCGTCACCGTCTCCGGGTTCAGAGCTCGTCCTCGTGCTCGACCCACCACGCCTTGATCTTCTCGAGGCCGTCGACGAAGCGGATGGAGGGGTTCAGCTCGGCGCCGTGGAGAGCGATGTACCGCTGGTTGCGCACCGCGTCCATGGTCTTCGTGAGCGGGTCGGACTCCAGGAACGCGACCTTGTCGTCGAGGCGGTCGCCGGGGAACCGGTCGCGCTGCAGGTCGCCGAGGACGAGGACCTGCGGGTCGCGGTCGACGAGGTCTTCCCACGTGGTGGCCGGCCAGTCGTCCTCGAGCTCACCGAAGACGTTGTCGAGCCCGGTGGTCGAGGCGAGCAGCGCGGCGGATCCGAGCCCGCCGCCGACGTACGGGGTCTTCGTGTCGGCGAACCAGAACGCGACCGTCGTGCCGTCGAAGTCGACACCCTCGGTCGCCTTCGCGGCACGGGCCTGCAGGTCGGCGACGAGCGCGGCAGCACGGTCGGAGACGTCGAAGACCTCTCCCATCTCGGTGATCTCCTGGTAGAGCGCGTCGATGGTGAGCGGCGTCGTGCGCGTCCCGCCGCCGTTGATGCTCGTCCCGTTGTCGCAGTCGGTGGGCGAGAGGTAGCTGGCGACACCGGTCTCGGCGAAGCGCTCGCGTGGTGCGACGCCGCCCTCGTTGAAGTGGCGGCCGAAGGACGCGGTGACGAAGTCCGGGTCGGCTCCGAGGACGACCTCGTAGGTGGGGGCGTTGTCGGCCAGGCGCGGGACGTCGGCGTTCGCGTCGGCAAGGGAGTCGAGGACGGGGTCCGTCCAGGAGGCGGTGCCGACGATGCGGTCCTCGAGCCCGAGGGACAGCAGGATCTCGGTCGAGTTCTGGTCGAGGGAGACGACCCGCTGGGGTGCGGCGTCGATCGTGACCTCGGTGCCGCAGTTGTCGAGCGTGAGCGGGTAGTCCGTCGCGCCCTGCCCGGCGGCGGCGGTCGATTCGGGCTCGACCGCTTCGGACGCGCCGCAGGCGGACAGTCCGACGGCGAGCGCCGCGGCGAGGACGAGGCTGATGGCGGCGCGCTGGTGCACGTCGTCTCCTTCATTCGAGGGGTGGGACCTAGGAAGGATAGCCTTACCTGACCGGGCGCGCGAATCGTCGACCGGTCACCGCCGATCGACTCATCGGACGACCGCGCGCACCGAGCGACCGTCGACAACCTGAAATAGGGGTCTGCTGTCAGCTGGTCTGCGGCAGTCGGGATTCGAGCGCATCGAGCAGGTCAACGTCGTAGCGGTCGTCGGGCTGCAGCGCTGGCACGAGATCTGCCACCCCCGTTGGCGGTAGCTCCCAGACCACGCTCCCGGGACGGAGAGAGTCAAGCGTGCGATACCACTCCTCGAGGGGGCCGCGTAGCCGGACATGCAGCTCGAAGGCGCGCCGGGACCGTGTCGTGTCGCTGTCCTTCTGGCGCCGCAAAACGCCTTCCTCGGGCAGGGTCAGGAAGACAGCGTCAGCGATTCCGATCTGCCGCCGCCGCATCGCCTCACGGACAGCACCCAATTCAGCGAGGAAGCGCGTCGCAGAAGCTTCGCCGATGCGAGCCAGGCACCATGAGTAGTGCAGCTTGAGGGGATCGCTGTCACACAGAGCCACTCCGGCTCGGCGCTCGAGAGCGATCGCTTGCGACCAGCGATCTCCGTTCACTCCGGTCCAATACCTCGCTTGGGCCTCCGGGTCACGTCCATCAGGTTCGTTGCCCGTAGGCACGTACTCAGCGACGAACTCCGTCGCTGCCGCTCGACACCAGGTCGTCTTGCCGGCAGCACTCGGACCCTCGATCGCGACAATCACTCCACGATGTTAACCGCTCGCTCTCAACCCGTCCGGGCGAGGGCTCCTCCTCCAGATACGCTCGCCGCATGACCCAGGCACGTTGGCAGAAGCTCACTGAATGGCCCCTCGCGATCGCTGCGGTCGTCTTCCTCGCGGCGTACTCATACGAGGTGATCGCCGAACCCGGCGGAAGCGTCGCCGAGGTCATCATCGCGGCGACGTGGGTGGTCTTCGTGGCCGACTACGTCGTCAATCTGGTGCTCGCGAACCCGCGATGGCGTTGGTTCTACACGCACCTTCTCGACCTCGCGATCGTCGTTCTCCCGATGCTCCGCCCGTTGCGCCTGCTCCGGCTCGTCACTCTCCTGGCGATCCTGAACCGGACCGCCGGCGCCGCCTTCCGGGGACGGGTCATCATCTATGCCGCCGGCGCATCCACGCTCCTGGTGTACGTCGCGGGTCTTGCGGTTCTCGATGCTGAACGCGGCGGTGACGGCGCGATCCAGACACTTGGCCAAGCCCTCTGGTGGGCATTCGTCACCATCACCACCGTCGGCTACGGCGACTACTTCCCCGTGACGTACACCGGACAGCTCGTTGCCGTCGGAGTCATGATCGGCGGGATCGCCCTTATCGGTGTCGTCACTGCCACCCTTGCCTCATGGATCGTCGAACGCGTCGAGCAAAGGGAGGCCGTATCCGAAGCAATCACCAGTGCGCACATCGAAGCACTCACGACCGAGATCGCGTCGCTTCGGCAGCTCATGGAAGGGAAAGTGGGCGAGACACTTCCGGACGGCGCATCATCGAAGTAATTGCAGACCCAGTACGTTCCTTCTGAGAGCGCGAAGTATGACTAACCCAGAGCAACTTGAAGAGTGGCGCCGCCAAGCGCGCGACCCAGACCCCAGCGTCCGCTGGAACCTGACATCTCGCGAGCCCCCCCCCCCCCCCCAGAAGAGATCTTCGCCATGCTCGCCGCGGACGATGACTTCATGGTTGCGTCGGGTGCTCGACGAGTTGTCCGTACGTAAAGGTCTCCACGAGATCGCTGCTACGAACCCGAACGCTCGGCCCGAACTCAACGACCGAGCCCCATCGGCTCGTTCAGTCGAAACTCGATCGACCGCTACCTCGAGCAACGCAACGCCTCGCTCGCTGGGCGACCTGAACAAAGCTGGAGGGACGCCGCGGAGATTCCACGACGCCCCTCTGAGAAGCTCAGTTACGGCAGAGACAACATTTCCAGTCCGGTGATATCTACCGCATCCCGCCACCATTGCCCAGAGAACCAGCTTCACAGCCGGCAAACGAGCCATTTGCGAATGTCACCTTGACAGTCGTCGTGAAATTGTTCGAGCAGGAAGCGAGCCCGTTCCCGACGAAGAAATCAGAGACAGACTTGACGCCGAAGAGTCCGGAGGCCGTCTTCGCAGGGATCCCCGGAATCCATGAAGTGATGAGCCCCACGACTCCCGTGTAGCCGCTGCTCGCCCCGTACTCATCGGAGAGGATTCGAGCCGAGCATGCGTTGAGCGTGACAGCATCGTACGCGGCATCAGGAGTCGCCCAGATGTCGTGTCGGGCGCCAGGATCACAGTCTTCTGCCGAGGCAGATGAAGCCACGGCGACGGGTGCAGCTACGCCAAGAGCAGCAACGAGCGCGAATCCCGCGAGCTTGCCTTTCAGAGTTGTGAACACAACATTCTCCTTTGAGTGTGAACTATTCTGACCGCTGGGACTTTTTCGTCGACCGGTACCTAAAGATCAGCTGTAGCACCAATCCCAGCAGCACCCCTATCGGAAGCCCCGGAAGCCAGCTAGAGACGAGAAGGAACGATATCCCCACGCAGACAATCACAGAAGCCGAAACAATCAAGATGTCTCGCAAAATTTGCTTCTTCTGCCAACCCATATCAGTCCATCCCGATTTTCGTCATTACTACAAAATTCATCTGCGGGGACACTTTAGGCTTAGTCCCCAAGTCGCATTCTCGCAACCGCTCAACCTCCTCGATCATTCAACACCGGCCCCAAAGATCGGCGACCTGGCGCGGAAGATAGCAATATCCTGAGAGTTTGCCAATAAAGGCAATATTATGCTTTTGGATGAACATGCAGTGCTGTCCTGCTCGTTCCACAGGACAGCAAGTGGTCAGCCATGGAGCCTGGCCAGTCGTTGGAGAGCACTCAACACGAACCAACATCGGCGCTCCCTAGGCTCAGACCGGTCCGCGACCCGTCACCGCACTCTATCGGCGACGTCGACGCGTGCGGCGTCACGATGTGTCGACCGGTGTCCGTGTGCGGCCAACGCACCTTGTGGAGCAAGACGATCGGTGTCGCCACCGATAGAGCGCGGCGCCCGAGCACGTCCCGACGACCACCCTTGCGACGAGATCAGCCGGGCATCAGCACGACGAGACAGTCCCCCGCGTGCCCGATGGCCCCCAGGGCTTCCGGCGCTTCGAGCCCGCAGGCAGCGCAGTCTGCCCAGGTCGGCCCACCCACGTCCGCTCTTCGCTCCACGAGCTCCAGCAAGGAACACGTGTAACGACACGTCCGCTGGGTAGCGACAGCCATCCGGTCCCTTCGCGTCCAACATCGCATGCCGTGTAGCGCTCAAAAACACACGTAGAAGAAGAGCCAATAATATATATTATTTCGTTTGCACTCCGATTAGCGCGGGTCGACGAGCCCCGCGCGGATGCCCCAGAGCACGGCCTGCAGGCGGTCGCGCGCTCCCGTCTTCTGCAAAAGACCGGCGAGGTGGTACTTCACCGTGGTGGGTTCGACGAAGAGCCGGTCGGCGATCTCCGCGTTGGAGAGTCCCTGCGCGAGGAGGTCGAGCACCTCGAACTCGCGGTCGGTGAGCGGCGACTCCGCCGGTGCCATCGTGGCCGCGGGCGTCTCCCGCCTGCGCTCCGAGAACTCACGCAGGATACGACGGGTGAGGCGTTGGTCGAGCGTCCCCTCCCCTGCTGCAACGGAACGGATCGCCGCGAGCAGCGTCGCCTCGTCCGCGCCCTTCAGCAGGAAGCCGGCCGCACCGGCCTCGAGCGCGGCGAACACGTCCGCATCGACGTCGAAGGTCGTCAGGATGAGGACGTCGGCGTCGAGGTCCGGGTCCGCCGTTATCGTGCGGGTCGCCGCAATCCCGTCCGTGCCCGGCATCCGGATGTCCATGCAGATCAGGTCCGGACGCAGTTCCTTCGCCAACCGCACCGCGTCGGCACCGTCGATCGCCTCACCGACGACCTCGATGTCGGGCTCGGCCCCGAGGATCACCGAGAGGCCGGCGCGGACGACCGCCTGGTCGTCGGCGATGAGAAGGCGGATCATGCGTCACTCCGGTGCTGGTCGGGACCCTGCTGGTCGGGACGGTGCTCGTCAGGAATGGTGAGGCGGTTGCACCAACCGCCGTCGTCCGTCGGCGCCGCGGTCAATCGTGCTCCGATGAGTTCGGCACGCTCCCGCATGCCCCAGAGGCCGTACCCGTCGCGCGCCGGTGAAGCGGGCCGCTGTGACGACGCCGCGTTCGTCACGATGAGCTCGATCGCGTCCACCTCGAACCGCACCGCCACGCGGCAGACGGCTCCGGGCGCGTGCCGGGCGGCGTTCGCCAGCGACTCCTGGACGGTCCGATACGCGGCCGTCTCCGCGAGCGGCCCCAGCACACGAGGCTCGCCGGTCACGGTGTAGGCGACGTGCTGCCCCCGCGACCGCGCCGCCTCGACGAGTTCCGGGATCGCCGCGATCGTCGGAATGGTCGCCGGCCCGAGCGTCGATCCGTCTCCGCCTCCCTGGGCGTCCGCATCGTCGCTGCGCAGCAGGCCGACCGTCCGCCGCAGGTCCACGAGCGTCGTGCGGGCATCGGACTGCACCGTCTGGAGCATCTCCCGAGCACGTTCCGGGTCGCGCTCCACCAGGGCGCTGGCCGCCTGCGCACTGACGATGATCCCTGACAGGTGATGTCCGGCGATGTCGTGCAGCTCCCGCGCGAGGGCGGTGCGCTCAGCGCGGAGGTCGTTCTGCACGCTGATGCGACGCTCGTTCTCGGCCATGCGTGCCTGGTCCTCGATCGCCGACAGCAGGCGCTCGCGACCCCTGGCGTACTCGGCGACACCGGCCGGGAGCACGTACTGCAACACGATTCGCGCAACGGCCGCGAACACGAGGATGAGCGGCTCCTCGGACGACCCGAAGATCATCGCGATGCCGCCGACCACCGTCGTCGCGACCGCACCGGCCACCAGCGCGCGGATGACCGTCCGCCGCTCCGCGCGACGAGCGAGCGCGTAGGTGGCGAGGATCACGCCGAACGAGCCGATCCCGAGTTCGCCACCACTGGACCCGAGGACCAGGAGGTCGAGGAGGACCGCCACGCCGAACACCGCGACAGGGTGCCGACGCCGGAAGAGCAGGGCGATGGCCTGGAGCACGACCAGCCCCGCGTGCGCCCACGGCGACACCTGACCCGGCACGGCGTGCAGCTCGTCGACCCACGGGACGACCCCGAGGTACCCCACCGCACCGGCGAGGACCAGGACCGGCGGGAGCGCCGAGCGCAGACGGACCGCGAGCGGGGCGGGCCGTGCGGGAGAGGTCATGGGTCGAGTCAACCACGCCGAGCGCCGACCCCGGTTGGGGCCGGCGCTCGGCGTCCGGTGGGAAGTGATCATCGCTCGCAGAGGGTCGCGTCGAGGGCGTCGACGACGATCCGGTACTGCTTCATCAACCGCTCGTTGTCGTCGGGCGAGACGACCGCCCACGGCAGGGAGGTGACGGCGATGGTGACGGCCGTGCCGTCGGGACCGACCGCGTTGCGCGTCTGGGTTCCGGGGATGTCGCCGCCATGGCCCCAGGCCACACCGCCGCAGCTCAGCGGGTAGCTCTGCAGGCCGAGCCCGTAACCCGCTCCCGGCCACAGCTCGTCACCCGCCGGAACCGTGGTCTGCATCTCGGCGAGGGTCTCCTCGTTCAGGAGTTCACCGTCGAGCAGGGCCTTCATGAAGACGTTGAGCTCGTGCGGCGTCGAGACGAGCGCACCGGCGGACCAGGCGAACGAGGTGTCGAGGGCCGTGATGTCCAGGAGGTCGCCGACGGTCTTCGCGTGGTACCCGTGCGGGTGTTCACCGCGCAGCTCGCGTTCGCCCGGCGCCGGGAAGTACGTGTGCTCGAGGTCGAGCGGCTTGACGATGCGCTCGTCGATCTGCTGGGCGAGCGCCCGATCGGTGACGCTCTCGACCATGAGCCCCAGCACGAGATAGTTCGTGTTGCTGTACGCCCACCGCTCCCCCGGCGCGAACACGGCCGGCTTGGCGAGGGCGATGTCGAGCATGTCCCGGGGCGAGGTGTAGCGCTCCTGTGCCGCGAACGCGTCGGCGGCGATCTGGTCGGCGTACTCGGGGAGTCCCGCCGTGTGCTGGAGCAGCTGACGGACCGTGATGTGGGTGCCGTCGATGCCATCGCCGGTGATGAGCCCAGGGAGGTAGGTGTCGATCGGGGTGTCGAGCGCGACCTTCCGCTCCTGGACGAGCTGCAGGACGACGGTCGAGACGAACATCTTCGTGTTGCTCGCGATCCGCACCTCGCCGTCGACCGGGGCCGGCTCATCTGTCGCGAGGTCGCCGATGCCGGCCGCGACGTCGAGCGCCTCGCCGTCCGGTCCGATCACCGAGGCGAGCGCCGCGGGGTAGCCGGCGTCGACGAGCGACTGCATCCGGTCCTGCAGCGGCCCGGATGCGGAGCCGGAGCCGGCGGTCTGCTCCGTGGCGCTGGAGCAGGCGCTCAGGGAGACGGTTCCGGCGAGCAGCGCGGCGGCGGCCGAGACGGCGATGATCGTGCGGTGACGGGTCTGGTGCTGCGTCTTGGTCTGAGTGTGGGTCTGGGTCTGGGTCTGGTCGTTCATGTGGGTGATTCCTTTCAGATGTCGCGGCGCGCGAGCGCAGCGGATGCGGCCGCAGTGAGGGCGGCGGTGAGGGCCACGAGGGCGAGGATGACGACGGACGGTCCGAGCCCGTCCGTTCCGCCGTGGATGACGCCCTGGGCGAGGGCGACGGGCAGGAACTGGGTCCAGACCGGCACGATGCCGCCGGTGATCAGCTGGATCGAGGAGACGGCGATCGGTTCGAGGATGAGGATCCCGATCATCGTCAGGACGCCGGCGAGCTGGGTGCGGACGATGAGTCCGACCGCGAGGCCGATGACCGACAGGGCGGTGACGGCGAGGACGCCGAGCCCGAACCGTGCTGCGAGGTCCGGGAGTCCGAGGACGAACGGCGTCCCGGTGGCTGCCAAGGTGATCACGAGCGTGACCAGGCTGACGAGGGCGAGCACGACACCGAGGGCGGCGCCGACGAGTGCGACTGCGCCCGCCTTCGCTGCGACGATGCGGAACCGCTTCGGCGAGGCGAGGACAGCGCCGACGATGCCGCCGTACCGGTCGTCACTCGTGCCGGCGAGCACACCGAGCAGGGTGATGGCCAGGAGTGCGACACCGATGGAGCCGCTGCCCATCGACGCGCCGAGCGGGTTGAGCGCGTCGAGTTGGACGGCACGGGCGGCGAGGTCCAGGACGGGGAAGTCGCTCCCGAGGGCGTCGAGCCCCGGCCCGATGTCGCCGTCGGCGAGGGCGGGCATGAGGGTGACGAAGGCGAGTTGCGTGACGATGAGTCCCACGACGGCGACCGCCGCGGTGACCTTCGTCGCGGTCGTGGTGACGAGCCCGGTGAGTTCAGCGCGGAGCATCAGCGCACCTGCCCGTTCTCGGTGAGCTGGGCCGTTCCGGTGACCTGGAGGTAGTACGCCTCGAGGTCACCGCCCGATGCGGCGAGGATGTCGACCATCGACGACTGCGCCAGCACGCGACCGTCGGTGATGACGATCACGTCGTCCGCGATGTCCTGGACATCGGACAGGAGGTGGGACGACAGCAGCACCGTCCCACCCGCGTCGGCGAACGCACGCAGCCGGAGTCGCAGCCACTGCATGCCTGCCGGGTCCAGGCCGTTCGACGGCTCGTCGAGGATGAGCACGGCCGGCTCGCCGAGGAGAGCTGCGGCGATCGCGATGCGCTGACGCATCCCGAGCGAGTACCCGCCGGCGGGGCGGTCGGCGTCGCGTGCCATCCCGACCTCGGTGAGGACCGCGTCGATGCGGGCAGCGTCGACCCCGATCCGCGCGGCGGCGATGCGGAGGTGCTGCCGCCCGGTGCGGGCCGGGTGGAGTCCGCCCGCGTCGAGGACGGCGCCGACGGTGCGCGCCGGCTGATCGAGCTCGCGGTACGGGCGGCCGAGGATGAGGCCGTCCCCTGCGTCGGGACGGGCGAGTCCCAGCAGCAGGCGGATGGTGGTGGTCTTCCCGGCGCCGTTGGGGCCGAGGAGTCCGACGACCCGGCCAGGGGCGACGGTGAAGGACACGTCATCGACGCGCGGGCGACCGTGGAAGGTCTTGCGGAGCCCGCGAGCCTCGACGGGATGGGCGGTGGAGAGGTTCATGGCTCCAGCCTCGGCGCAAGCCGCTCCGGGCACCCCCGCCTGCCGCACAGTCCCGGGCTGGCCGAACGGACAGTGATCGACGACCTCTAGGCTGCTGGCATGGACACGACTGCTCGGATGCATGATCGACGTCACCGTCTCGCGCCGCGCGCGACCGTCGTGGCCACGGTGGTCGTCGTGGTCGCCGGTCTGCTCGCCGGCTGCGCGTCGTCACCGTCGCCGGACCGGACGACGGCGGCATCCGCATCGGCATCGGACTCCGCCACCCGCTCGGGCACCGGTGAGATCCGGCACGAGCTCGGGCCGCTCACCGACCGCTTCCCGCAACTCGCCACCGCGCTCTCGGCGACCTGGATGTCGGGGACCATGGGCGACGAGCGGGTTCCGGGCCCGAGCACGTACTGGATCGATGCGGTCGTCGTCCTGGACGAGGCCGGGTACGCGGAACTGCGCGCGCTCGCACCCGGTGAGGCGGGCTCGGACGCGAAGGCGGAGCTCCCGGACCTCGACGCCGGACTCGACGACGCACTGCCGCCGGGACCGTTCGTGCGTTCGTCCGCTCTCGACGACGCCTTCTCGCAGGACGGCCGCTCGACGCAGGTGCTCCTCGACGATGCGACCAGCTCGGTGATCCTCACGAGTCGGTTCCAGTAGCGGCCGCGCTGCCGCGTCCGCGGGCTCGCACGTTCGGCGGCGAATGACCACCGCTTCACAATCGCGGGCTCGCGGGCTTGACTGGACGCATGTCCGAACCAGCTGACACCACCGTCCCCGAGAACTCCGACGACCGCATCGCGGTGCTCTTCGACATCGACGGGACGCTCGTCGACTCGAACTACCTGCACGTCGACGCCTGGGATCGCGCGTTCGCCGATGCCGGCAGGCCGGTCGACGCGTGGCGGATCCATCGCTCGATCGGCAAGGACGGCGGTGAGCTGCTCGAATCGCTGCTCGACGGGTCCGACGAGGTCGAGCAGTACGGCGAGCGGGCGAAGGAGTTGCACAGCGAGTACTACCTTCAGAACACCTCCCGGCTGCGGGTGATCGGCGGTGCGCGCGAGCTGCTCGGCGAGTTGGCAGGCCGCGGGATCGCAGTCGTGCTGGCGACCTCGGCTCCGGAGAACGAGCTCGAGATCCTGCGGGAGCTGCTCGACGTCGACGATGCGATCTTCGCGGCGACCTCGTCCGGTGACGTGGAGACCGCCAAGCCGGAGCCCGACATCGTCGAGGTCGCGCTCGATCGTGCGGGCGTGCCGGCGTCGCGAGCGGTCATGGTCGGCGATGCCGTCTGGGACATCGAGGCGGCTGCGCGGGCCGGTGTGGAGTGCATCGGGGTGCGCAGCGGTGGGTTCGGCGAGCAGGAGCTCCGTGACGCGGGTGCTGTCGCGGTCTACGGCGACGTCGCCGAGCTGCTCGCGAACCTCGACGACAGCCCGATCGGCAAGCTCGCAGGCTGACTGCGGGTGTGAGCGCGGGCTTGAGCGTGGCTCAGCTCCGCGTGGCGCGGCTGCGGAACCAGCGGGCGAGTTCCTGCAGGGCGCGCATGGTGGCGGTCGGGTCGTCGCGGTCGAGGTCGTCGAAGGTGTCGCGGTAGCCGTCGAGGTCTGCGGCGGAGCCGGTGTCGGCGCGTTCGAAGCCCATGGTCCAGGCGGCGAACTGGCGTTCGCGGATGGGCTCCTCGAACATCACGCGGATGCCGGTGTGACGGGGATCGGCGGCGAGGGTGACCATCAGTTTGCGGACAGCGGCCTCGGGGCCCTCGAGGACCTGGAGGAACCGGCCGTCACGGTGGACGAGCATGCCGGTGAGCTGTGCGCGGGCGTTGTTCTCGCGGCAGACGGCGAGCAGGGCGGTGAGGTCGTCGTCGGTGAACGGCTGTGTCGCCGTGCTCGCGTACACGAGTGACAGCATCTGGTCTTCGTCGGTGCCCACGTTTGGAGCCTACCCGGCAGGGTGCGGACGCGGTCCCGGAAGCACACCGGGGCTGCCTGCCCTTCGACAGGCTCAGGGGCCGAAACGGTTCCGGGCACACCTCTCCCCGGTCACTGAGGCAGCGCAACCCGAGTGCCCTTCGACAAGCTCAGGGACCGAATCGGTTCCGGGCACACCTCTCCCGGCCTGAGCCTGTCGAAGTGCCCACGAGGAACCCTCAACGTTCCGGGCACACCTCTCCCCGATCACTGAGGCAGCGCAACCCGAGTGCCCTTCGACAAGCTCAGGGACCGAACCGGTTCCGGGCACACCCCTCCCGGTCACTGAGCCTGTCGAAGTGCCCACGAAGAACCCTTCGACAGGCTCAGGGACCGGCGGGAGTCAGAATGGGGCAGGGTCCGGTTTCGTTCGATGGTGTTTGCCGTCGGGTGTCGTCCACTCGAGGACCCCGCCGGGTCCGTGTTCGAGGTTCCACCCGGGGAGATGCTTCATCCGGTGATGATGTCGGCAGAGACACGCGAGGTTACCGACATCCGTCGTCCCGCCGTCCTCCCAAGCGACCGAGTGATCGAGGTCGCAGGCTCTGGCTCGTCTTCCGCAGCCGGGTGCCCGACAGGTGCCGTCTCGGAGGCGGACCGCGCGTTGCAGGTCGGCCGGGACCCGGTATTGATTCCGGCCGACGGAGAGGACCGCGCCGGTTTCCGGCTGGACGAGGATCCGGGTGAAGCTGGGCGCGTTCACCGCGATGCGCGCGGCGGTCTCCGGGTCGATCGGACCGTACCCGTCGAGCATCGCCGGGGCATCGCTCACGCCCGCCATGCTGAGCGCCGGCACCGTGATCTGCACCGTGGGCTTGATGTGCTCCTGCACCTCGATGGGATGCGGGAGCACCGGGCTCGACATCACGTCGTCCGGGGTCACGCCGGTGAGGGCGAGTGCTGCCAGGGCGTCGGCTTGCAGTTGTGCGCAGGTGCGGGTGTCGCCGGCCTGGCGTGATTCGGTGGCGGCTGCTTCGACGCGCTCGAGGATGCCTTGCGCGATCGGCGCGGTGGTGAAGAGGTGCACCCACGCCATGCCGTCGGCGGCCGGTTCGAACTCGACCCGGCGGTCGGCCTCTGAGCGGACCGCTCGGGCGGTGATGGACTCGGGGTGGAGACGCTCGCGGAGCACTCGGGCGCGCCTGCGGAGGTTCGCGTTGGTGGACTCTTCCGCGACCGGCAGCACCTCAGCGAGGAACACCGCCCGCCCAGCGGTCGGCACGTCGCTGAGTTGGTCGATGATCGTCTGTGCGTGCCGGGCCGAGATACGGCCGGCCTCGAGCGACTCGAGCACGGCTGGCGCGTCGTTCACGAGGCGCTCGGCGTCGTTCGTCGCCCGCTGGACGGTCTGCTCGGGCGTGCGGGTCGCCATCGCGAGGGCTGCGCAGGTCGACCGGCGCGAGAGCGCCTGCCGCTCGGCAGGCGGGAAGATCGCCGGGACCGTGACGTCGGCGAAGGCGTCCGCGTAGGCGGCAGAGCGTGCAAGGAGCCGAGCCTCCTCGGCGTCCAGGTTGGCGCGACGCCGCTGGATGTCCGCGTAATGGTCCGAGAACTCCGCGAGGCGCGCGGCGTACTCGTCGCCAGCTCGAACTGCGGAGGCGGTGGTCTCGGTCATGGAACAAGTTCATCATGGACCACTGACATTCCAGATGCTGAGTGGTCTCGGTTGTGGAAGTTCCTCGTGTGCCCTTCGACAAGCTCAGGGACCGGAGGGGGTTGCTCAGGGACCGGAGGGGGTTGCTCGGAGACCGCAGTGAGTACGGGTGCACCTCTTCCGGTCACTGAGCTTGTCGAAGTGCCTGCGAGCACCCTTCGACAGGCTCAGGGACCGGATGGGTGTCGCTGGTCTTGGACGCTTCCTCGTGCGCCCTTCGACAAGCTCAGGGACCGGAGGGGGTTGCTCGGAGACCGGAGTGAGCGCGGGTGCACCTCTTCCGGTCACTGAGCTCGTCGAAGTGCCTGCGAGCGCCCTTCGACAGGCTCAGGGACCGGATGGGTGTCGCTGATCTTGGACGCTTCCTCGTGCGCCCTTCGACAAGCTCAGGGACCGGAGGGGGTTGCTCGGAGACCGGAGTGAGCGCGGGTGCACCTCTTCCGGTCACTGAGCTCGTCGAAGTGCCTGCGAGCGCCCTTCGACAGGCTCAGGGACCGGATGGGTGTCGCTGATCTTGGACGCTTCCTCGTGCGCCCTTCGACAAGCTCAGGGACCGGAGGGGGTTGCTCGGAGACCGGAGTGAGCGCGGGTGCACCTCTTCCGGTCACTGAGCTCGTCGAAGTGCCTGCGAGCGCCCTTCGACAGGCTCAGGGACCGGATGGGTGTCGCTGATCTTGGACGCTTCCTCGTGCGCCCTTCGACAAGCTCAGGGACCGGAGGGGGTTGCTCGGAGACCGGAGTGAGCGCGGGTGCACCTCTTCCGGTCACTGAGCTCGTCGAAGTGCCTGCGAGCGCCCTTCGACGGGCTCAGGGACCGGGGAGGGTTGCTCAGGGAGCGGAGGAGGAGTGCCTGCGAGTACCCTTCGACAGGCTCAGGGATCGGAGGGGGTCCGCAGCTCCCGGGCCACTCACGGGCCCATGAGCGCCTTCACGACCTCGACCGCGGCCGGTCCGTCGAGCGACGGATGGCCCGCCCATTGCCCACCGGTGACGGATATCTCCGTCTCCGGCAGCACCACCGTCGTGACGATCACCGCGGCGACACCGGTCTCGACCGTCGCACTGTAAGCGGTCCCGCCAGCAGCCTCGATGGTCGCATCCGGGATCGGCGTGAGCCCGGCGGCGGCGAGCTCATCGGCCGACAGTGCCTCGCTCGACTCGGGCGAGACGACGATCTCCACCGAGCGGATGTCCGCCGCATCGATCGTCCCCTCCGGTGCCTCCCAGCCACAGACGGTCCCGTACTCGTCCGCTCCGTTGTCCTCCCGCGCGACGAGCCCCTCGATGTACGGCGCGACGGCCGCTTCCACCGCCGCGCAGTCGACCTGCAGGGACGATCCGTCTCCCGAGCCCCCGCTCGAGGAATCCGCCGGCACCGACGCAGCGGGCGACGCACTGCCGGCGGAGCCGCCACCGGGCCCACCGCCACCAGTGCACGCCGATAGCGCGAGCACGATCGTTCCGGACACGAGAAGCGGCAGTCCCGCCCGCTGCAACACACGCATGATGTCGACGATATGGGTTCCGGAGTAGTGTCCGGAAGAGACCGACGGGAGCAGTGCGATGAAACCGACGACCCCCACCGACAGCGATCACGGCGACCACGCCGCCGACCACACCCCCGACCGCGACTGTGTCATCGCGGGTGGCGGCCCGGCCGGCATGGTGCTCGGCTACCTCCTCGCCCGGTCCGGCCTCAGCGTGACCGTGCTCGAGAAACACGCCGACTTCTTCCGGGACTTCCGCGGCGACACGATCCACCCGTCGACCATCACCTTGCTCGGCGAGCTCGGCCTGCGCGAGCGGTTCCTGCGGCTGCCGCTCAACCGGTTGCAGGCGATGGACGCCGTGATCGACGGCCTGCGGATGACGATGGTCGACTTCCGCACTCTGCCAGCACCCGACCGCTTCCTCGTCCTCGCGCCGCAGTGGGACTTCCTGAACTTCCTCGCCGAGGAGGCCGCCGCACTGCCGAACTTCGAGCTCCGCCTCCGCACCGAGGCGACCGGCCTGATCGTGGAGCAGGGCCGGGTGCGTGGACTGCGCGCGACCACGACGACCGCCGACGCCCCAGCGACCGAAACCGACCCAGCGACCAGCACTTCCACCGACATCGAGATCCGAGCCACCCTCACGGTCGCGGCGGACGGACGCACCTCGGCACTCCGCGACGCGGCCGGACTCATCCCCGACGAGAGCGGCGTGCCGATCGACGTCCTGTGGTTCAGCCTGCCGAAGCCGGCCGACCCGCCGCCCCCGACCCTCGCCTACCTCTCGCCGCGCGGCATGGTGCTCACGATCGACCGAGGCGACCGGTACCAGTCCGGCATGGTCATCCGGAAGGGCGGCGCGGAGCAGCTCAGAGCCGAGGGCCTGCCGGCACTCCGCAGCCGGATCGTCGATGCCGCGCCCGTCCTGCGCCCGGTGGTCGACACCCTGACCGACTGGGAGCAGGTCAAGCTCCTCTCGGTCCAGCTCAACCGTCTCGACCGCTGGCACCGACCGGGCTTCATCGCCATCGGCGACGCCGCGCACGCGATGTCACCGATGTTCGGCGTCGGGGTCAACTACGCGATCCAGGATGCGGTCGCCCTGTCCAACGCTATCGCCGGCCACCTCGCCGCAGGAGACGCACCGTCCGGGGTCCTCGCAGCCGTCCAACGTCGACGCGAGCGACCGGTCAGGATCATGCAGCGCATCCAGCGGGCGGGGCATCGGGTGATCTCCCGCACGACCACGGGCGACCGCATCGCGCCGCGGTGGGTGATCCGGCTGATGCAGCTCGCCGGACCCGTCGTCCGACCGCTTGCGGCGAGGTTCATCGGGATCGGTCTCAGGCCCGAGCACGTCACCACCCCACAGCGCGAAGCGGAGAAGTGCGGGCGCGGAGCCTCAAGCTCCGACGACGGGACGGCCGCTCGTCGTAACGTGGACGCTGCAGACACGACCTGAGCGTCTGCGCCGGCGCTGCTCCTCAACCTGGCGCCGGCGCGGCTGTGGGGCGTCGCTTCCGCCACGCCCCACAGCCGCCACCCGGCATTCCCGACCGCTGCACCTCACTCGTAGCGGAGCGACTCCACCGGATCGGCCTTGGCGGCACGGGCGGCGGGCAGGGTGCCGGCGAGGAACGCGATCACCATGACGACCAGGACGATGATCCCGAGCGACACCGGGTCGAACGCGATGAGGTCGAGGCCCGGCAGGTCGGCGAGGATCGATCCGGACAGCGCTGCACTGATGCCGGTGCCGGCGAGCACCGCGATGCCGACGCCGATCGCGCTGCCGAGGAAGCCGATGAACGCGGCCTCGATGCTGAACAACCCGAACACCTTCCCACTGCCCATCCCCATGGCCTTCATCAGCCCGATCTCGCGGGTGCGCTCCTGCACGGACATGAGCAGCGTGTTGACGATCCCGAAACTGGCCGCGAGGAGGGCGATGATCGCGAAGGCGTTGAGGACGAGGACGATCCCGTCGATCACCGTCTTGATGGTGCCGAGCTGGTCCGCGACGGTCGTGCCGGTGTAGCCCGCGTCGGCCAGTCGGTCCTTCAACGCCGTGACCTGCTCATCGGTGGCGTCCGCGCCGAACCGGATGGACGCCTGCGCGTACCGCTCGACCTGGTCGGACGGGACGCCGATGTTCTGCGTCTCGTAGAGGAGGTCGGTGAGCGCGGCGTTCGGCACGATCGAGGCACCGGTGGGCGAGGCGAGGCTCTCCTCGGCGACGCCGACGACGGTCGCGTCCACGGTGTGCTGCGTGCGCTGCGCATCCGTGATCGCGACGGTGACCGTCTGCCCGACCGCGTCCGCGTCGCTTCCGAAGCCGAGCGGTTCCACGTAGGACGTGGGGAGCACGAGCTGGAGGGTCTCGGTGTCGTCGTCGGGCTGTGCACCGTCCAGCAACGTGACGCTCTGCCCGGAGATGAGCCCACCGACACCGACGACGTACTTCGTGCCGCCGCCCGCCTCGATGTAGTCGGTCGAGATCGACTTCACGGCCTGCACGTCGAGGACGCCGTCGATCCGGCCGAGCTCGTCGAGATCGGTCGGTGTCAGGGCGACGACGGTCGAGCCCGGCGCACCGGCACCGGTGGCGGCGACCGCGTCCGGGTCGTACTCCTTCGGCCCGCTCGTCGCCGCACCCAACCCTCCGACGGTGTCGGCCGTCTTGGTGACGGTCATCGTGTCGGACGCGCCGACGCTCGACACCGTGTCGTCGATGTAGGCGTTGATGCCCGTGCCGAGCCCGTTGGTGAGCGTGAGCGTGAACGCCCCGACGAAGATCGCCAGGATCGTCAGGATGGTGCGGGTCTTGGACCGGAACGTGTTCGCGACGGCGGTTCCGATGAGGTCGACGGTTCTCATGCGGCCACCGCCTCGTCGTCGACGAGCAGTCCGTCGCGGATGAGGATCCGCCGATCGCAGCGTGCCGCCAGGTCCTCGTCGTGCGTGACGACGATGAGGGTGATGCCGCTCTCCCGGTTGAGGGAGAAGAGGATGTCCTCGACGACGGCGCCGGTCGCCGTGTCGAGGTTGCCGGTCGGTTCGTCGGCGAAGATGATCCGCGGGTTGTTGACGAGCGCACGGGCGATCACCGTCCGCTGTTTCTGCCCGCCGGAGAGGTTCACCGCGCGGTTCCGCGCCTTGTCCTCGAGCTGGAGCTGCGCGAGTGCGGCGAGCGCCCGGCGACGTCGGTCACCGCGGCGGACGCCGGCGATCTTCATGGGGAGCAGGACGTTCTCGAGCACCGTCGCGTTGGCGGTGAGGAAGAACTGCTGGAACACGAACCCGAAGGTCTTGTTCCTGGTCGTGTTGAGGCGGCGACCGCGGAGGGTGCTCGTGTCGACCCCTTCGAGCTCGACGGTGCCGGAACTCGGTGCGTCGAGGAGCGCGAGCACGTGCATGAGCGTGGACTTGCCGGAGCCGCTCTTCCCGACGATCGCGACGCTCTCGCCGGCCTGGATGTCGAAGCTCACCCCCTTCAGCGCCTCGAACCGGTTCTGACCGCGACCGTAGGAACGCCGGACGTCCCGGACCGAGATGATCGGCGGCGCTGTGGTGCTCTGCATGGTGTCTCCTCGTCTGGGGCCGGGTGCTCCGGCTCCACTCCAGACTCGCGGCGTCGCCCGTCCGGCGCGTCCCCCACCGGCGGACACCCGTGTACCGCGTCCGTGGTACCGCGGAATGCCACGTGTGGAGGAGTCGCCGGGCGCCGGTTCCCGGCAGACTGGGCCAATGACCTCCGCGACGCAGGATCACCGGGTGCGCGATCCGCGTCGGAGACCTCCGGCGTGGGTGCACGACGTGGTCGCCGCGGTCCTCATCATCGCCTCGGCGTTCATCCCGTTCCCCAATGCGGAGTTCCGGCCGGGCAGCCCGCTCGTCGTCGCCCTGGTCGTCGCGCCCGCGCTCCTGCTCCCGCTCCGCCGACGCTGGCCCATCCCGGTGCTCGCTGCCGTCATCGCCTGTTACGGTGCGGCGGCGATCACGGGGACACTCGCTCCCGGTGTCGTGATCGCGGCCGCGATCGCGATGTTCGGGGTGGCCGTGCGCTCCGCGCGTCGGACGACCCTCATCACCGCCGTCGCGACGATGGTCGCCGTCGCCCTCCTCAGTCTGCTCGCGTCGATCGGCAGCTTCGATCCGCGGACGGTGCAGTTCGCGGTGATGATCGCGTTCGCCGCGGCGGCCGGCGACGGGACGCGATCGCGCCGCGCGTACATCCTGGCGATCACCGAACGCGCGGAGCGGGCCGAACAGACCCGTGAGGCCGAGGCGAGGCGTCGGGTGACCGAGGAGCGGCTGCGGATCGCGCGCGACCTCCACGACACCGTCGCCCATCAGATCTCGGTGATCAGCCTGAACGCCGGGGTGGCGTCGAGCTCCCTGGAGTCGCGGCCGGAGAAGGCGAAGGAGGCGCTCGTCTCGATCCGCCGGGCGTCACGGACGGTGCTCGGCGAGATCGGTGACCTGCTCGAGGTCCTGCGGAGCGACGGCGGGGACGCCGGCGCAGGCTCCCGTGGAACGCTGCCGCAGCCGGGACTCGACCGGCTCGACGCATTGATCGCCGAGTTCACCACCGCAGGCCTCGACATCACGACACGGATCGACCCCGACGCACCAGAGCTGTCGGCCGCCACGGACACGGTCGCGTACCGCGTCGTCCAGGAGGGGCTGACGAACGCACTGAAGCACGGTCCTGAGCGTCGTGCGCACGTGCTCGTCGAGGGCGGCGACGGGAGGATCGTCGTCAGCGTGAGCAATCCGACGGCCCCCGGCGTCCCGCGTGAGCAGGCCGACGCGGCGCCGACCACCGGGCACGGACTCCTCGGCATCCGCGAGCGCGTCGCCGCCGTCCGCGGGGCCGTCGACGTCGGCGCGACCCCGGGCGGCTGGCGGCTGTCCGCGAGCCTCCCGACCGGCGAGCCGACGCACCCCGGTCCGACACACCCGGCCCCGACGCACCCCGAGGAGTCCCCCGCATGACCACCGTGCTCGTCGTCGACGACCAGTCGCTCATCCGCCAGGCCGTCGCCGACATCCTCTCCTCCGAGGCCGACCTCGAGGTCGTGGGCGAAGCCGTGGACGGCGCGCAGGCGGTGTCTCTCGCCCGCGAGTTGCGACCGGACGTCGTGCTCATGGACATCCGCATGCCCGTCCTCGACGGCATCGGCGCGACCACCGCGATCTGCGCGGACCCCGACCTCGCGGACACCCGGGTCCTCATCCTCACCACGTTCGAGGAGGACGAGAACCTCATCGCGACTCTGCGCGCCGGCGCGAGCGGGTTCATCGGCAAGGGCTCGGAGCCCGAGGACATCGTCCGCGCCGTGCGCGCGGTGCACGCCGGCGACGCACTCCTGTCCCCCGCCGCGACCCGGAGTCTCATCACCAGGTACGTCGTCGCTGCGGACGAACCGACGAGCCCGCGCCAGGTCCCCACCGAGCTGGCGCTCCTCACCGAGCGGGAGCTGGAAGTGTTGCTCCTCGTGGCCCGCGGCCGATCCAACCAGCAGATCGCCGACGACCTCGTCATCTCACCGCACACCTCGAAGACCCACGTGAACCGCATCATGACGAAGGTCGCCGCCCACGACCGCGCCCAGCTCGTCATCCTCGCGTACGAGAGCGGCCTGCTCCGGCCCGGCGCCGACGACTGAACCGGTCGCTCAGGGAGCAGAGGAACGCCGAGCGCAGAGGATACGACAGCCGCCGGACATCCTCAAGCGCGAACGGCGGATCGCTCTCGACCGTAGCCTCGTCCGGATAGACGAGACCCGAACCGTCTGTACCGATGCAGCTCCCTCAGCCTGGCGTCGGTGTGGTTGCGGGGCGAGGCCACGGCCCGCCCCGCAACCGCGCGGAGCCGGTACTGTCGTCGTGTCCACGTCGCCGCTCGGCACCGGGACCCAGCAGACGAGGAAGCACGATGGCCGGATCCCCCACAGCCCGACAGTCGGCGAGCACGCTGCCGGCCCTCACGCCCGGGCCGCACCGCCGCCACCTCGGCCTGATCTCGATCGTCGCCTGTTTCGGCGGCCTGCTCTTCGGGTACGACACCGGCGTCATCAACGGCGCACTGCGACCGATGACCGCGGAGCTCGGCCTCACCCCGCTCACCGAGGGTGTCGTGACGAGTTCACTCGTCTTCGCGGCCGCCGTCGGTGCGCTGCTCGGCGGGCGGGTGTCGGACGCCTGGGGCCGACGTCGGAGCATCATCGTGCTGGCCGTCCTCTTCTTCGTCGGCACGCTGGTCGTCGTCTGCTCACCGAACGTCGAGCTCCTCGTCGCCGGTCGCATCCTTCTCGGTCTCGCCGTCGGCGGTGCCTCCGCCGTCGTCCCGGTCTACCTGGCGGAGCTCGCTCCGTATGAGATCCGCGGGTCGATCACCGGCCGGAACGAGGTCGCGATCGTCCTCGGACAGTTGTCGGCGTTCGTGATCAACGCGGTCATCGGCACCGTGTTCAGCGAGCACACGAGCGTCTGGCGCATCATGTTCGCCGTCTGCGCCCTCCCGGCGGTCGCGCTGTTCGTCGGCATGCTGCGGATGCCCGAGTCACCGAGGTGGCTCGTCGACCACGGTCGCCGCGAGGACGCCCTGGACGTCCTGCGGACCGTCCGCTCCGACGACCGCGCCGTCGCCGAACTCGCGGAAGTGGAGGCGTCCATCACCGCGCAGCGCGACCAACACCGGATCGGGCTCGGGGCCGTCCTCCGCAACCCGTGGCTCGTGCGCATCCTGCTCGTCGGTGTCGGCGTCGGGATCGCCCAGCAGCTCACGGGGATCAACTCGATCATGTATTACGGGCAGACCGTGCTCGTGGAGTCGGGCTTCGACGAGAGTGCCGCACTCATCGCCAACATCGCGCCCGGTGTCATCGCCGTCGTCGGCGGCTTCATCGCCCTCACCTACATGGACCGACTCGACCGACGGAAGACGTTCGTCATCGGCTTCTCGCTCACGACCGCGTGCCATCTACTCATCGGCTTCTCCTCGATGGTGCTCGAGCCGGGCGACCCGATGCGTCCCTGGGTCATCCTGTTCCTCGTGGTCGTGTTCGTCGGCTCCATGCAGACGTTCCTCAACGTGGCGGTCTGGGTGTACCTCGCCGAGGTCTTCCCGCTCCAGATGCGCGGCCTCGGCATGGGTGTCTCGATCTTCATGCTCTGGGTCGCAAACGGGTTCCTGGCGCTGTACTTCCCGTCCCTGGTCGACGGCCTCGGCATCACCGGGACCTTCTTCCTGTTCGCGGGTGTCGGCGCACTCGCGCTCCTCTTCGTCGCCACCCAGGTACCCGAGACGCGTGGGCGGAGCCTCGAGGCGCTCGGTGAGGACGTGTCGACCGGCGCGATCTTCACCCGGAAGCGGTGACCTCCGACTAGCCGGTGAGGTGGTCGATGAGGATCTTGACACCGATGAGGATCAGGATGACTCCACCGGCGATCTCCGCCGGCTTGCCGAAGCGCTGACCGACGCGACGGCCGATGAAGACGCCCAGGAAGGCGAGCACGAACGTCGTCAGTCCGATGAGGACGACGGCTTCGAGGATCGAGCCGGGCAGGAACGCGAGCGTGATGCCGATGGCGAGCGCGTCGATGCTCGTGGCGAGCGCGAGGATGAGGAGTCGCCGAACGTCGATGCGGTCGGAGTCGACCTCGGTGTCCTCGTGGCTCGAGAACGCCTCCCAGAGCATCTTGCCGCCCACGAGGGCGAGCAGGCCGAAGGCGACCCAGTGGTCGACCTCGGTGATGTACCGCGCGAACTGCGTGCCGAGGAACCAGCCGACGAGCGGCATGACCGCTTGGAACAGGCCGAAGGTCCCGGCGATCACGAGCGCGTGACGCACGTTGAACCGCCGCATGTGCAGGCCCTTGGTGAGGGCGACGGCGAAGGCGTCGGCGGAGACGCCGAGCGCGATGAGGAGCAGCGGCCAGAACGTCATGTCGCGGGGTCTTCCTGTGATGCGTCCTGGACGCGGAGATGCGTTCGGGCGCCATGCCGCGAGGACCCGTCAACGTTGCCAGCGCGGTGCGGCGGCGGCAAGCCGAAATGTCCGATTGCCAGCGTTTCGCCTCGCCTAACGCGGCTGTTCGGGCGACCGCGAGGCTTGATCGATACAGCGTTTCGTGTACTGTCGTTCGCGTGACCGACACCATGACGCCGACCGCGACCCTGACGCACACTGCCGCACTCGCAAGGCTGGGGCACGCCCTGTCGGACGAGACGCGGGCACGCATCCTCCTGACCCTCCGCGAGGCACCGGCCTTCCCCTCCGACCTCGCGGACGCACTCGGCGTCTCCCGACAGGTCATGTCGAACCAGCTCGCCTGTCTCCGCGGCTGCGGCCTCGTCGAAGGCGTCAAGGAAGGACGCAACACCTGGTACCGCCTGGCGGACAGCCACCTGGCGCCGGCGCTCGACGACCTCCTCCGGCTCGTCCTGATCGTCGATCCCGCCTGCTGCTCGGGTGAGAGCTGCACCTGCGCATGAGCACCGTCGGCCTGCCGAGCCCTCGTCTCCGCGCCCAGCTGAGCCCCGCCAGACGCGCGACGCTGCAGCGCCGGATCCGCTGGATCGTCGCGGCGACCATCGCCTACAACGTCCTCGAGGCCATCGTCGCCCTGTCGGCCGGGACCGTCGCCTCATCGGCAGCCCTCGTCGGCTTCGGTCTCGACTCGATCGTCGAGGTCCTGTCCGCCGCCGCGGTCGCCTGGCAGTTCTCGAGCCCCGATCCCCATCGTCGGGAACGGGTCGCGCTCCGGGTGATCGCCCTGTCGTTCTTCGGCCTCGCCGCGTTCGTGAGCGTCGACGCCGCCCGCTCGCTGCTCGGGTTCGCCGAGGTCCAGCACTCGACCGTCGGCATCGTCCTCGCGGCGGCCAGCGTCGTGATCATGCCGGCGTTCTCGCTGTTCGAGCGCCGGACCGGCAAGGAACTCGGCTCCGCCTCCGCCGTCGCCGACTCGAAGCAGACGCTCATCTGCTCCTACCTGTCGGCCGCGGTCCTCATCGGGCTGGTCCTCAACAGCACCCTCGGCTGGGCCTGGGCGGACGGCGTCGCCGCCCTCGTCATCGCCGGCTTCGCGGTCCGTGAGGGCGTCGAAGCCTGGCGTGGAGACGCGTGCAAGCGGCCGGTCTCATCGCTCACCTCGGAGAACGCGGACACCTGCGACTGCTGCTGAGCACGCGCACCTTCCCACACGGCCGGGATACGCTGCTGGCATGCCTGCCGCCGACGACGCACCCGACGCTCCCGACATCGAAGCCCTCCTCGCCGCAGCCGCGAACGACCGCTCGAACGCCCCCGCGTTCCTGACGGCGCTCCTCGAGAGCACCGTGATCGTGGCAGGGACCGTGACCGACGACGGCATGGCGACCCTGGCTGACCTCCTCGACTCGGACGGCAGCTCGGTGCAGCCGTTCTACACCTCGAAGGCGCGCTTCCAGGAGACACTCCAGGTCGTCCCGTCGTTCGAACAGCACCTCCTCGCCCTCCCTTGCCGCGTCCTGTGGCAGATGACCCGAGGCGCGAGGCTGGTCCTGAACCCGCACTCCACGCACGGCAAGGAGTTCCTCCCCGGCGAAGTCGCCCAGCTGCTCGACGGCGAGGCGGTGCTCACACCACGCGTGGTCGAGCGCGAGACCGAGGTCATGGTGGGACAGCCGGCTCGCATCCCACCAGGGATGACCGAGACCCTGACCGCGGTCCTCGCCGAGTACGGCGAGGTCGACGAAGCGGTGCTGGGCTGGAAGGTCACCCCGCAGGAGGGCGGCACGTTCGACGAGTGCTACCTCCTCGTCATCGTCGGCACCCCGACCGCCCGTGAGACGATCAGCGGTCCCCTCGCACGGGCCCTCGCGACGTACTCGGCGAGCGTGCCGATCGACGTCATGTACGTGGCGCCTGGCGCGAAGCATCTCCTGACCAGTGTCCCGCCGTTCCATCGCCGCAAGCGAGGGTTGTTCCGGCGACGATGAGCAGTGGGCTGAGTCGAACGGTGCCCGCGGTCGCACGTGGCGCACGCGTCCTCACGATCGCCGCGCTGCTGGGCGTCCTCGCGGCGTGTAGCGCGCCGCCGTCGGGGGTGCCCACCGGGACTCAGATCGGATCCGCACCGAATGCATCGGCGGCGCTCCCACCCGCACCGACGTCCACCTTCCCGGGGCTCGCCTGCGATGCGCTCGTCCCGGACGCGGAGGTCGCATCCTTCCTGGGCGCCGCAGCCGCGCCGCAACCGCTCACCGTCGACGACGCCCCGGTCCTGCAGGACGGCGGGACCGTCTGCGCCTGGGCCGATGAGGCGGCCGGCACCTCACTGACCGTCCGACTCGTCGGAGAGGGTGTCGACCACTGGGCAACCTTCAACCACTGGTACGAGCACACCGACTGGAGCGCGAGCGTCGGCGAGATCAACGGGACGATGTGCTCGGACGGCGCCTGCTCCGTCCACGCCCTCGACGGCGAGCGGTTCATCGAGGTCGATGCGGCAGGGGTCGACGACCCGAACGGGACGCGCACGGAGGAACTGGCTCGGACAGCGCTTGCGGCGGCCCCGGTTCCGGCACCCACCGCGCCCCCGTCGTCGTCGGCACCCACCTCGCGCTCCTGCGCCACGGCGTTGCCGGTGGACACCGCGGCGGCACACCTCGGCGCAGCCGCCACCGGCGCGAGCTACGTGAGCACCGCGACACCGAGCTACCACCTCGTGCAGGACTCGCTCCAGCGGGTCGGCGGGCTCGACTGCCGACTGCTGTCCGCGGACTCCCGCGAGCTCGTCCGGTTCACGGTGCTCCCCGGAGGTGCGTGGGTGCTTCGCGAGGACAGTCCGGTCGGCGCCGTGGATGCGACTGGGAGCGAGCACTCGGCGCATGCTCGACGTGGCGACGACTGGGTGCGCCTGCAGGCCCCCGGGGCGAGCGAGGAGACGACTCGGGCCTTGTTGGCCGAGCTGCTCGGCTGAGCTCGACGTGCGTTAGAACACCGGCCGATCCGCGATGGACACGAGGACCGCGGCGATCACGGTCACGACGGTCAGCGCGATGGCGACGACCCACTGCATCCGAGGCACCGCGCGTCGGATCACGAGGGCCAGGTGCGCCAGGAGCGCGAGCACCGCCACCGCGGCGACCACAGTGCCGACCACCGCCGGCTCGAACACCGCGACCTGTTCCGTCGCGATGCCGTCGGCACCCGGCGCCTGGTACCAGATCATCGTGGTCTGCGTCGCCGCGACCAACAGGCCGAGTGCGGCCATCACGAGCAGGGCTGACGCTACGAGGATCCGTTGGACGCGGGACATGCCCCCAGTATGCCGACCGCCGGTCGCACACGGGCGAACGCCCCACCCACGGATCGTGGGCGGGGCGTTCGGTTCGTTCGATCCGGACGGGTGTCGATCCCGGCTCAGTGTCGATCCCGGCTCAGTGTCGATCCCGGCTCGGTGTCGATCCCGGGTCAGTGTCGATCCCGGGTCAGGCGTTGATCGACTGCGGGTGGTCGGTCGTGGAGTCGACGGTGATCTTCCGCGGCTTCGCACGCTCGCTCACCGGGATGATCACGGAGAGCACACCGCTGTCGTAGGACGCGGTGATGCCGTCGAGGTCGACTCCCTCGCCGAGGGTGAACTGCCGCAGGAAGTGGCCGCCACCGCGCTCGCGTGCGAGCCAGCGGACACCCTCGCGACTGTCGGCTGTGCGCTGAGCGCGGATGGTCAGCTGACCTCCGTCGACGTCGACGTCGATGGATCCGGGGTCGATGCCGGGGAGGTCGGCGACCATCATGTACCGGTCGCCGTCACGGAAGAGGTCCACCGGCATGGGCCGGGGTGCGCGCACGGAGTCCAGTACGGAGGCCGCGAAGCGGTCGAGCTGGCTGATGGGATCGAGGGTCATTGCCATGGGTGTTCTCCTTCCCTGTCGCCCGATGACGGATCGGGCTCATCGATTGTCAGTGCCCGGAAGTCACAGATCGGGTGGTTCGGATCTGCACTTCGTGGTGTAGATTTTTTATACATCCGAAACCTGATCCATTGCAACCCGTTCAAAGGAAACCTCAAGCATGGCCGATCGTGACGGCGCGACACCCGTGTACGGCATCGCCGTCGCAGCCCAGCTCGCCGGCGTCCCGGAGGCGTCCCTGCGGCTCTTCGAGAGCAAAGGCCTCCTCACCCCGTCCCGGACCGAGGGCGGCACCCGTCGCTACAGCGAGGATGACATCGAGCGACTCAAGCGCGTCACCGACCTCCGCGACGACGGCGTCAACCTCGCCGGCATCGCTCGCGTGCTCGATCTCGAGGACATCAACCAGGGACTCCGAGACCAGCTCGACGCCGACCAGGACTGAGCGTCGGGTCGATCCCACCGCCGGCAGATGGCAGCATGGAGGGATGAGCCTGCAGCGAAGCACTCCGTCCGCCCAGCACGTCGACGCCGCCGGGATCGAGGCGTTCATCACGGCCCTCGAGCACACGCCGAACGTCGAACCGCACAGCCTGATGCTCCTGCGCGGCGGGAACGTCGTCGCCGAGGGCTGGTGGGCGCCGTACTCGGCTGATCGGGTGCACCTGCTGTACTCGCTGAGCAAGAGCTTCACCTCGACCGCCGTCGGCCTCGCCGTCGAGGAGGGCCTGCTCGGACTCGACGACACGATCATCAGCCACTTCCCGGAGCTCGACGCCGAGATCACCGACCCCCGCAGCCGCGCCATGCGCGTGCGACACGTGCTCGCGATGGCGAGCGGGCACCGCGAGGAGACGATCATGCGGGCCGCTGCGATCGACCCGACGAACCTCGTCCGCGGCTTCCTGCTCCTCCCGCCCGACGAGGACCCGGGAACCGTCTTCGCGTACAACCAGCCCTGCACGTACACGGCCGCGGCGATCGTCCAGCGCGTCACGGGCGGGACGCTCACCGACTACCTGCGACCGCGGTTGCTCGAGCCGTTGGGTATCGGCGAGTTCGACTGGCAGCAGGACGACGAGGGCTTCGAGCTCGGGTACAGCGGGCTGCACGCGACGACGGAGGCGATCGCCGCACTCGGGCAGCTCTACCTGCAGGGTGGCGAGTGGGATGGGCGGCAGCTCCTGCCGTCGGAGTGGGTCGCCGAGGCGACACGATCCCACATCGCGAACGGCGACGACCCGGAGTCGGACTGGGCGCAGGGGTACGGGTTCCAGTTCTGGATGGCCCGCCACGGGTTCCGCGGCGACGGCGCCTACGGTCAGTACTGCGTCGTCCTGCCGGAGCACGACGTCGTCCTGGCGATCACGGGGCAGAGTCTCGACATGCAGGCCGTGCTGAACGCCGCGTGGGAGCACCTGCTGCCGGCCTTCGGGACCGCCGAGCGCAGCGACGCAGACCGCGGTCCGACCTCGGACGCCGATCAGTCGCTGCTCGCACGCCTGGCGGGGCTCGCCCTGCCGCCGCTCGACGCGTCGGACGAGACCGGCGCGACTTCGTCACTGCGCGAACTCGTCGGACGGACGTTCTCGGCCGCCGCCGACACCGGCCTGGCGCAGCTGACGGCGCTCGAGGTGACGGCGGGCGAGGGTGACGACATCGTGCTGGTCGTGCACGAGGGCGACGACCGGGTGGACCTCGTCCCCGGTGTCGGCGCATGGCGGACGCATGGACCGATCACGGCGAGTGCCGCCTGGGGCACCGGCGACGAGGACGGAGCGCGGGTCCTCCGCGTCGACGCGATCTTCATCGAGACACCCCACCGCATGCACCTCGAGATCGACCCGGCGTCCGGCACCTTCGACGCCTGGTGGGAGACGACGCCGCTCCGGACCTCCCGTCTCGCCGAGGTGCAGCGGCCCAGCGCGGTCGTCGCAGGCGGAGGCAAGTCGTCCTGGTGAGCTGACGCGCGCTCACGCCCGTCGACAAGCTCAGGGACCGGAGTTGTTCCGGACGGACCTCCCCGGTCACTGAGCAGACCTCCCCCGGTCACTGAGCAGACCTCCCACGGTCACTGAGCCTGTCGAAGTGCCCACGAGGACACCTCGTCCTTCCGCATGCGGGTCGACGGGGACTGTTGCACTGCAACCCGGACGCGCATCCCACTACGCTCTGACCAGCGCCGTCACGACGAGGAGACCGCATGCGAGCCGTACACATCATCGCACCGAACGAGGCCACCGTCCTCGAGCGACCGGATCCACCGGCTGGACCGGGTGAAGTCCTCATCCGGATCGAGCGCGCCGGACTCTGCGGCACCGACGTGGCACTCTTCCGCGGCACCATGCCGTACCTCGCCGACGGACGGACGACCCTGCCGCTCCAGCCCGGCCACGAGTGGGCCGGCCGAGTGGTCGCCGTGGGCGACGGCGTCAGCCTTGTGGGGCCGGGCGACCTCGTCACCGGCGACACGTTCATCGGGTGCGGCGCATGCGCTCGCTGCGCCGCCGGACACCACCACCGCTGCCCCGACCACCTCGAACTCGGCGTCCTCGGCCAGCTGGACGGCGCACTCGCGGAACTCCTCGTGCTCCCCGAGCGGGCCGTACACCGCCTCCCACCAGGTGTCGATGCGGACCTGGGCGCGATGGTCGAGCCGGCGTCGTGCTCGCTTCGCGGCATCCGACTCACCGAGACCGGCCCGGGCGACCGCGTGCTCGTCTGGGGCGCCGGGACCCTCGGCATGTTCGCCGCCCTGTTCGCCGCGGACGCCGGCGCCGAGGTGGCCGTCGCCGCGCGCCGCGAATCCGACCGGGACTTCGCCACGGGGTTCGACCTCGAGACCCGCGACCCCGCGACGCTCGGCGACGAGCGCTTCGACGTGATCATCGAAGCGACCGGCTCAGCCGAGGTCACGCGTCGGCTGCTCGACAACGCCACCGTCGGCGTCCGCATCGCACTGCTCGGGGTCCCCGACGGTGACGTCGGACTCCCGTCGGGCAGACTCATCGCCCTCGATGCCGCCGTCCACGCGGTGCTCGGCGGCTCGGCCGAGATCGACGAGGCGGCACGACGGTTTGCGCTCATGGGTGACCGGATCCGCCGACTCATCGGCACCGTCATCACCCTGGACGAGGTGCCGCGGGTCCTCGCCGAGGGACTCCCCCGCGCGAGCTCCGGCGGACCGAAGACGCAGATCCATCTCTGAGCACCTCGCCGAAGCGATGCCCTCAGGCGATGGAGGCCCGGGCGGCACGTGCCATCACGACGACGATCACGAGCTGAACGGCGAAGAGGACGGCGGTCAGCACCGCTGCGGTCATCGCCGTCGGTCCGCCTTCGAGCGGCGAGACGCCGGGGATGAAGCCGATGCCGAACACGATCAGCGCGTCGAGCAGGAACGTGGCGGACACGAGAGCTGCGAGCATGCGCGAATCTTCGGTGCGGCGCGTGGTGTCGTAGATCGTGGTCATGAAAGGTAATATATCAAACAACCTACTGAAACAAAAGTGTGAAATTCTAGTAACTGTAGTCAGGTGCGGCGACTCCCGCCTACGAGCCCTGGCGGGGATCAGACCGAGGCGCGCTCCACGAGGTCGATCGGGATCGTGGTCATCTCCGGCACTTCCTCTCCTGCGATGAGGCGGTGCAGGGTCTCGACGAGCAGCGCACCCTTGTCCGCCGTGTGCAGGTCCACGGTCGTCAACGCCGGGTAGGCGTCCACGGCGAACACGTTGTTGTCGACCGCGGTCATGGCGATCTGCTCCGGCGCCGGGATCCCCCGGTCTCGAAGCACCCCGAGCGCGCCCGTCGCCATCTGCGCCGACGCCGCGAACACCGCATCGACCTGCCGGCCGTCTGCGAGGAGCCGTTCCATCGCGCGCGCGCCGCTCGTCGGCGTGAAGTCACCCTCCTCCTCGGGTCCCGGCTCGAGTCCCGCCTCGAGGAGGGCGCGCCGCCACCCGGCACGGCGGTCGATACCGGCCGCGGTGTCGAGCGGGCCGGTGATCGTGGCGATGCGGGACCGACCGGCCTCCACCAGACGCCGGGTCGCCAGGGCGCCCGCCTCCACGTTGTCGACGTCGACGACATGTCCAGGTGGCGTCGTCTCCTCGAGCGCCCGCACCCCGAACACGACCGGGAGGGACGTCGACAGCTTCGCGTACGCCTGCATGCTCGTGTGATGCGAGAGGACGAGCGCGCCGTCCACGTTGCCGCCGGTGAGGAACCGACGGGTCTTGTCCGGGTCGACGTCGGATTCGATCAGCAGCGTCAGCGTGTAGTCGGTCGACGACGCGTACATCGCGGCACCCTGGATGACCTCGGCGAAGTAGGGGTCGGCGAAGAACTCGGCGGTGCGTTGCGGGATGACCATCGCGATCGTCTGCGCACGCCGACGCACGAGGCTGCGTGCCGCGCGGTTCGGGACGTAGTGCAGCTGCTCGACGGCCGCGGTCACGGACGCGACCGCCTCCGGCGTCACCTGGGAGGACCCGTTGATGACGCGGGAGGCGGTGGACTTGGAGACGCCCGCGAGCGCTGCCACCGCGATGAGCGTGGGGACGGTGGAGTCCGTCTCGGTGTCGATGGTGTGTCTCCTCAGTCGTGCCGGTGTGAAGACACTGTATGCGGCGCGGGCGTCATCCCTTGACCGCGCCCTGCATGATGCCCGCCACGAGCTGCTTCCCCGCGAGGACGAAGAGGATCAGCAGCGGGATCACCGAGAGCACCGCGCCAGCGAGCACGAGCGAGTGGTCCGGGGTCTGTCCGCCGCTCGCACTCAGGGCCGCGAGCGCCGTCTGCACACTCGGGTTCCGCGGACCGAGGACGAGGAGTGGCCAGAGGAAGTCGGTCCACGCGGCCATGAAGGTGAAGAGCGCGAGGACGGCCATCGCCGGTCGGGCGGCCGGCAGCGCGACATGCCAGAAGGTGCCCCACATCGACGCGCCGTCGACGCGCGCGGCCTCGATGAGCTCGTCGGGGATGACGTCGACGAGGTACTGGCGCATGAAGAACACACCGAACGCGGTCACGAGCCCCGGCAGGATCACCGCCTGGAGCGTCCCCACCCACTCCCACTCGGCCATGAGCATGAACAACGGGATGATGCCGAGTTGGGTGGGGATCGCCATCGTGGCGATCACCGCGAGGAGCAGCCCGTTGCTGGCCCGGAACTTCAGCTTCGCGAAGGCGTAGCCGGCGAGGGTCGAGAAGAACACCACCGAGACTGTGATCGCGCCCGAGATGATGACGCTGTTCGCGAGCGCCTGCAGGAACGGGGCGGTCTCGAACACCTTCGCCGCGTTGCCGAGGAAGTTCGGGCCGGGGAGGACGGCGGGCGGCACGAGGTTCGTGTCGGAGGACTGCCGACTCGAGATGACGAACGACCACCACAACGGGAACGCCGAGATGGCGAAGAACGCGATGAGGATGGCGTAGGTGAGGATGCCCGGCCGCTCGTGGTCCTTGCCCTTGCGGTACCGCGGGGCCTCCGTGGTCGCGGTCGGTTCGGTCCGCGTGCGTTCCATCAGGGTGCTCATGCTCGTCCGCCTCGCTGGTCGGTGGTGCTCGTGGTCTTCGAACGCGAGCGGGCCGGGCTGGTGCTGACGGACCGCGTCGTGATGAGGGTGTCGCGCACCTTCGGGATCCGCACCGGACGTGCGTCGTTCGTCCGGATGGCCCTGGTGATGGCGAAGTTGATCAGGCCCGCGAGGATGATCACGAGGAACAGGATCCAGGCGGTGGCGGATGCTCGACCGAAGTCCCGTCTCGGGAAGGCGAGCTCGTACAGGTACAGGACGATCGTCTGGAACTGCCGGTCGGATCCGCCGTTGCTCCGGGGGTCGAACAGCTTCGGTTCCGTGAAGATCTGCAGCCCGCCGATCGTCGAGGTGATGACGACGAAGATGAGCGTCGGGCGGATCATCGGGATCGTGATCGACCAGAACCGTCGGAGCTTGTTCGCGCCGTCCAGCGCGGCGGACTCGTAGACGTCCCGTGGGATCGCCTGCATCGCAGCGAGGAGGATGAGGGCGTTGTAGCCGGTCCACCGCCAGTTCACCATGCTCGCGATGGCGACGTGCGAGGGGAAGACGTCGAACGCCCACCGGATCGGGTCGAGCCCGAAGAGTTCGAGGAGGCCGGCGACCGGTCCGTGGTACTGGTTGAAGATCTGCAGGAAGATGACCGCGACGGCGACCGGCGCCACGATGTACGGCAGCAGGATGCTCATCCGCCAGAACGTGCGTCCACGGAGCGTTTGGTCGAGGAGGGCGGCGATCAGCGTCGCGATGACGAGCTGCGGCACCGCCGAGAGCAGGAAGATGCTGACGGTGTTGCCGAACGCGTTCCAGAAGAACGGGTCCGAGAGGACGGAGACGTAGTTGTCGAGTCCGACGAAGTCGCCCTGGCCCTTCAACAGATGCCACTCGTACAGCGACACGTTGAAGGTGTAGACGATCGGGAAGATGCCGATGAGGGCGAAGAGGATGAAGAACGGCGCGATGTACAGGTACGGCGAGGCGCGGTAGTCGAAGCGGTTCAGCTTCTGTCTGAACGTCAACGCGGCAGGTGGCCGGCGGACGGTTGCGGTGCTGGTCATGTCTCTGCCAATCCGGGAGAGGGAGCGGGAGGGGTGCCGGGGCGTCCGCGTGCGAACGGACGCCCCGGCGAGCTGCGTCGGAGAGGAGGTCAGCCGACGAGCTGGTCGAGCAGCTTGAGCGCCTCGTTCCAGGCGGTGTCACCATCGGTGATCTCGCCCTGGCTCACCCGGTCGAGGATCGGACCGAACACGTTGTCCTGGATGTTGGAGTCCTCAGGACCCTTCACCTGCGCCACGACCCCCTCCGACCGCGCGGCGAAGATCTCGCCCACCGGCGCGTCGTTGAAGAACGGGTTGGTGGAGTCCTTCACGAGCTCCTGGCCGTCGAGCGTGCTCGGGAACGGACCGGCGAGTTCGAACGATGCGGCCTGCGCCTCAGGGGATGCGAGCCAGAGGGCGAGCTCGGCCGCCTCCTCCTTGTGCTCGGAGTTCTCGGCGACGCCGAGGAACGCACCGCCCCAGTTGGCAGCGCCGCCGGGCATCACGTCGGCGAAGTCCCAACCGCTGTCGGTCGTGCCCTCGTCGTAATAGCCCTGCACGATGCCGAGCATCCAGCTCGGGCACATGTAGGTCGCGAACTTGCCCTCCTTGGCCTCCGGGCCGACGTCCCAGCCCGGAAGACCGGCACCGAGCCCGGCCTGTTCCGCCTCGACGATCTTCGCGAACTGCGCCTTCAGCACGTCGTTGCCCTCGATGTTCAGGGTCTCGCCGTCGGCCTTGTAGTAGCCCTCCTCCTGCTGGTTCACGAAGGAGTTCCAGAAGAACCGGGGGCTGTGATAGAACGCCTTCCCGGTGGCACCGACGTACTCCTCACCGACCTCGAAGAAGCGGTCCCAGGTCGCGTCCTCGCCGCCGAAGTACGCAGCGACCTCGCTGCGCTCGCTCGGCAGACCGGCTGCCGCGAACAGGTCACCGCGGTAGCAGATGCCCTGCGGTCCGATGTCGAGACCGGCGCCGATCACGCGACCGTCGGCGTCCGTGCCCTGCTCGTACTTCCAGTCCAGCCAGGTGTCCTTGACGTCCTCGATGCCGTAGTCGCGGAGGTCGACGAAGGAGTCGCTGACCTCGGAGATGGTTCCGAGCCAGCCCTCCTCGATGGCCACGACGTCGCTGAGGCCGGTTCCGGCGGCGATCTTGGCGTAGGCGTCGTCGCGCGCTGCTCCACCACCCTCCAGGTTGGTGGCCTCGATGGTGATGTTGGGGTGCTCCTCCATGTACTGCTCGTAGTTGGCGTCGACGCCCATGGTGCCGAACGTGGTGACCGAGAGGGTGATCTTCTCGTCTCCGCCACTGCCGGCGGGGGAACTGCACCCCGAGGCCAGGACGGCGAGGATCGATGCCCCCGCGATGGATGCGGCGGTGATGCCGCGGCGTTTGCTGTTCACAGTCACTCCTTTGTGTGTGCGCTTCGGTGTCGGCCGACCACCCATCCGGGATCCGCGGCGCGACGCCGTGGGAACGTTCCCACGGGCATGCAGGACACACTAAGCGCTGGGTCGGACGAGGTCAAGAGAGCGCTCTCATTTGTTGCGGAACGGGTGCACGATCGTGAACGGTCAGTGACGTCGTGGCCATCGGGCGGGTCCCCGTTCCGATTCGATCGGATTCATGATCGACTCATTGCCATGACCGGCTTCGATTCAGGCTTCCTCGACCTCGCCGACCAGCTGCAGCTCCCGGCACCGGCCGACCCCGCCGAGCTGGCGCGCCTCCGCCGGCTCGACTACACGCACTTCACCGTGCTCCTCGACCCCGACCGCCGCCTGGCAGCCGCGACCGGGGTCGACATCGACGGCGCCGCCCTCCTCGACCTCGGGCGTGGCGACGACTGGCACCTCGACGACCGCGTCCCGGTCGAGGAGCAGGCCGGCCCGGAGCTCTACGCCCGCAACGACCTCGACCGCGGCCACCTCGTACGGCGGAGGGACCCGGTCTGGGGGCCCGTCGAGATCGCCCGGCAGGCCAATGTCGACACCTTCTGCTACACGAACGCCGCCCCGCAGGCTGCGGACTTCAACCAGTCACTCGAGCTCTGGAACGGCCTGGAGGACCTCGTCCTCGAGTACGCCTCGGCCGGGCGCCGGCGACTGTCGGTCTTCACCGGGCCGGTGTTCGCCGACACGGACCCGCTCTACCGCGGCGTGCAGATCCCACGCCGGTTCTGGAAGGTGGCAGCGTGGTCGAACGACGGAGCGCTCGCGGCGAGCGGCTACCTCCTCGACCAGTCGGCGCAGCTCGACGACCTCGACCTCGACCGGTCCAGTGCGATCGACGACACGCACGAGGCCGCCGCCGTGCCCTCACTCGGCCCGTTCCGGACCTTCCAGCTGCCGATCCTCGACCTCGCGAACCTCACCGGTCTCGACTTCGGTGCCCTCGCCTCCGCCGACGTCCTCGAGCCGGCTCCCGCGACGGTGCGTCCCGACACCGACACCTGGATCGAGCTGAGCAGGCCGTCCGACCTGCGGTTCTGAGGCGGGTCCGGAACCTCGACCCAGACCCCTACCGACGCTCGAGCGCCGCGCCGATGACCCGGAGGCTCTCGATGAGCACGGCCACCTGCTCGTGGCTGAGCCCGGCGAGCATCGCGTTCTCGTCGTCCACCAGCCGCCGCATCGCCTCGTCGACCCGCTGCTGACCGAGGGTCGTCAGGACGACGATCTTGCTCCGGCCGTCGGCCTCGTTCTTCTGCCGGGCGACGAGCGAGCGAGCGGCCAGACGATCGAGCTGGCTCGCGAGGTTGCCGCTCGTGATGCCCAGTCGGGTGGCGAGGATGGACGGCGTCAGCCCGTCCGCTCCGTGCTGGCGGAGGATGGAGAGGAACTCGAACTCCCACGGCCGCAGGTTGCTCGCGGCGAACGACAGGCGTCGGACCTCCTGCAGGTGCGGCACGAGCCGGCGGAGGCGGGACACCACGTCGAGCGGTGCGAAGTCCACGTCGGGCAACGCGTTCGCCCAGGCGTCGATGACGATGTCGACGTCGTCGTCATCACCCTTCGCCATCGCCTGCCTCCCTCGCGTCCTGCCTGCACCAACGCTACCGTGGGCCGCCGCCGATCCAGACGGTGGGCGGTTCCATCCACCCTGTGCTATCGCGCACGACGAGCCGTCAGCGGACGGAGAGCGCCGCCAGGCCGTCGACGAGGAGACCGACCCCGAAGGCGAACGCCTGTGCCTGGTCCTCCTGGCCGAGCGGATCCGTCGCAGCGTCAGCCAGCACGCCGACGCTGTCGTACTGCATCCGTTGCTGCTCGTGCGACACGTGCCCGAGGATGAAGTGGAGCAGCACCGTGCCCGCACGTCGACTCGTCGCCTCGTCGAACCCGGCCACCGACACCGCGTCCGTCAGCCGGGTGAGCGCCCGCCCGGAACCGAGCCCGAGCGCGTAGGTGCTCGACACCACCTCGGCGCCGTCGCGATAGGCGAGGAGGGCGTCGCGCAGCGCCTCCGCCTCCACGCGCGTCCGCTCGCGCCAGTCGGAACCGGCCTCGGACACCGCGTCACCCGGTGCCGGGTGCGCATCGACGATCCGGTCGGCGAGCTCGGCGATGAGGGTCTGCTTGTTCTCGAAGTGCCAGTACAGCGCGCTCGGCTGGACGTCGAGCGACGCGGCGAGGCGGCGCATCGTGAGGTCGGCCAGGCCGTGATCGTCGAGGATGCGGAGGGCCACCTGAGCCACATCGTCGCGCCGATGGCGACGCACTGTTTCGGGACCGGACATGAGCACCACTATAGTGAACGCTGTTCAGGTGAACACCGTTCAGGTGCGATCCACCCGCCCCAGGCGAACCGACCATCCCGACGAAGGACCCAGCATGAGCAGACTCCGGATCGACGCGACCGACATCGCACGCATCGCCGTGTTCGCCGCCATCGTGGCCGCCCTGGGCCTGCCCGGCGCGTTCTCGGTGCTCGGCGCGGTGCCCATCACGGCGCAGACCCTCGGCGTCATGCTCGCCGGCGCGATCCTCGGCCCGTGGCGCGGCATGCTCTCCATGCTGGTGCTGCTGGCGCTCGTCGCCATCGGCCTCCCTCTCCTGTCCGGCGGTCGCGGCGGGATCGGCGTCTTCGTCGGACCGAGTGCCGGATATCTCCTCGGCTGGATCGTCGGCGTCTTCGTGATCGGGCTCATCGTGCACGCCGGCGGGAGTCGGCTGCGCTGGTGGCGCACCGCGCTCGGCGTCTTCGCCGGCGGCATCGGCGTCATCTACGCGTTCGGCATCCCGGTGCAGTCGCTCGTCACCCGCCTGCCACTCGGCGAGACCGCCCTGCAGAGCCTCGTCTTCGTGCCCGGCGACCTCGTGAAGGTCGTGCTCGCGACGGTCATCACGATGACGCTCGCCCGCGCCTACCCGCGCGCGTTCCGCAACGCGGCCGGCGCCGGCTCCACGCGTCCCGGCGAGCCCGCCCGGATCGGATGACCGTGCGTCCAGGGCACCTCGTCCCGCTGCGCGGCGGGGCGCCGACCGACCTCGTCCGTCGGGCGCTCGAGGTGCGGGCGGCCGGCGGCGTGCCGTTGATCGGCGACGACCGGTGGAGCGAGTCGTACTGGCGTTCCGTACGCGACCGCAGCACCGCGTCCGGTCCACAGCCTGGCCAGGGGTGGGCGACGCTGACCTCCGGAACCACGGGCGAGCCGCGCATCGTGCTCAGGACCGCCGCGTCGTGGGCGGACTCCTTCCCGGCCGTCGGCGCGCTGCTCGACCTCGGGCCGGACGACGTCCTGGCGCTGTCGTCGCCGCCCGCGTCGTCGCTGTCGCTGTTCTCGGTCGCCCATGCGGCCGCCGTCGGTTGCTCGCTCGCCCTCCCGACCACCCACGCGCTCACCCCCGACGACGCCCGTGACGCGACCCGGTTCCACGGGACCCCGAACGGCCTCCGGGCACTGCTCGACGGCGAGGTGCCGCCCCGCCTGCGGGTGGCGTTGATCGGAGGCGCCTCACTCGACCCCGGACTCCGCGCCAGGGCGGAGGACCTCGGCATCCGTGTCGTGTCCTACTACGGAGCCGCCGAGCTCTCCTTCGTGGCGGTCGACGACGGCGCCGATCCGGATCGACCGGGCCTCCGTGCCTTCCCCGGCGTCGAGCCCGAGGTCCGCGACGACGACGTCCTCTGGGTCCGATCGCCGTTCGTCGCGACCGGGTACCTCGGGGGCTCGGGCCCGCTCCGACGCGACGGTGACTGGTCCACCGTCGGCGACCGCGCACGGATCGACGACGGGATCGTCACGCTCCTCGGCCGATCCGACGATGCGATCCTCACGGCCGCGGCAACCGTCATCCCCGCCGATGTCGAGGAGGCTCTGCGCCGACTCGACGAGGTGGACGACGCCGTCGTGCTCGGTCTGCCGAACGCCGGGGTCGGATCGCTCGTGACGGCCGTGTTGGAACTGCACCCGGGCGCGCGTCCGACCCGCGCGATGCTTCGCGACGCCCTCGCACCGCTGTTGCCGCCGACCCATCGGCCCCGACGGTGGTTCGTCGTCGACGAGCTGCCCCGCACCGTCACCGGCAAGGCAGCCCGCGCGGAGCTCGCCGATCGTCTCGCGGCAGGGACGGTGGCGTCCCTTGTCTGAGTCGCACGCCCTCCCGCGCATCGTCGCGGCCCGACGGACGCCGATCGCGACGCGCGGGCGCGCCCTTGCCGCACTCACGGTCGAGCAGCTGGCGGTCCCCGTCGTCCGCGCCGTGCACGACGATGCGACGCACGTGCTGGGCCTGCCGCCGGTGGTGGCGGACGTCGTCCTCGGGAACTGCATGGGCCCCGGCGGCAACCCGGCCCGCGTCGCCGCGCTCGGGGCCGGCCTCGGCTTCGACGTTGCAGGGCTCACCGTCGACCGGCAGTGCGGCAGCGGCCTCGCGGCGATCATCGAGGCGTCCACGGCGATCAGCGCCGGCGACCATCGGCCACGGATCGCCGGCGGGGTCGAGAGCGCGTCGACCGCGCCGACCCGTTCCGTCGACGGCGTCGCCTACGCACGCGCACCGTTCGCACCGGCGGGATGGCACGACCCCGACATGACCCGCGCCGCGGAGGACCTCGCCGAGCACGACGGGATCTCCCGCGAACGCCAGGACGCCTACGCGGCGCGGAGCACGCACCGTGCGGCGAGCGCCGTCGCCGCCGGACGGTTCACCGACGAGCTCGTGCCGCTGGTCGGGGCGGCGGAGCAGGACGAGGCGCCGCGCCGCGGGATCGAGCGTCTGCTCCCCCGGTTCACGCCGCTCTTCACCGACGGCTCCCTCACCGCAGGCAACACCTGCCGGGTGAGCGACGGAGCGGCTGCCGTGCTCGTCGTGCCCGGCGGGCCCGCCCACGGGAGCACGACGCCCGGCCTCGCCGTCCGGGCACACGCCGTCGTCGGCTGCGACCCGGCACTCCCGGGGATCGGGGCCGCGCCGGCGATCCTCGACACTCTCGATCGGGCCGGCGTGGACCTCGCGCAGGTCGCCGCGTTCGAGATCGTGGAGGCGTTCGCGGCCCAGACGCTCGCCGTGCTCGACCGACTCGGTGTCGCCGAGGACGACGAGCGTCTCTGCGCCGACGGTGGCGCCCTCGCGCTCGGTCATCCGTGGGGCGCGAGCGGTGCGGTCGCCGTGGTCCGCCTGTTCTCGCGGCTCGTCCGCGGCGGGGCTCCGGCGGGCACGATCGGGGTGGCGGCGGCCTCGGTCGGCGGCGGTCTCGGCGTCGCCGCGGTGTTCGAGGTCGTGCGATGATCGGGGACATCGACCAGTCATCCGCCATCCGTCTCGACGGCGTCACCGCTCGTCTCGGCGACACCGTCGCACTCGACGACGTGACGCTTCACCTCGACGACGCGCGCATCGCGGTCATCGGCGCGAACGGCTCGGGCAAGTCCACGTTCGCCCGGCTCGTCGGCGGCCTCACGCGAGCGACCGTCGGCAGCGTCCAGGTCCACGGCGTCGACGCCGCGAAGGACACGGCGACCCTTCGACGACTCGTCAGCATCGTGTTCAGCAACCCGGACGCACAGATCGTCATGCCGACGGTGGCGGAGGACGTCGCGTTCTCCCTCCGCGGCACGAAGGCGTCGAAGGCCGACATCGCCGCGCAGGTCGCCGATGCGCTCGACGAGTTCGGCCTGACTGCCCTCGCCGACCGGTCCGCCTACGAACTCTCCGGCGGCCAGAAGCAGCTGTTGGCGCTCTGCGGGGCCGTGATCCGCCGGCCGGCGCTACTCATCGCCGATGAACCCACCGCCTACCTCGACGCCCGCAACAGCGCCGCCGTCGCCGATCACCTCCTCCACCCCGAGGCAGGCCATCAGCTCCTCCTCGTCACCCATGACCTGGAGCTCGCCGCCCGCTGCGACACCGCGCTGCTCTTCGACGGTGGGCGGGTCGTCGCGCAGGGAGCACCGGACGACGTGATCGCGGCCTACCGCGCGAGTCTGCGGGCGTGACCGCGTGATCACTCTCTACCGTCCCGGCTCCGGCTGGCTCCATCGCGCGCCGGCCGGCCCGAAGGCGCTCGGCATCCTCGTCGTGGTGCTCGCGATCTCGCTCCTGCCGACGAGTTGGTGGACCGCTGGCATCGCCACCGCGGTGACCGTCCTCGCCTACCTCGCCTCGGGCCTCGGCCTCGGCGAGCTCGGACGGCAGCTCCTGCTCATCCGCTGGATCATCACGATCACGGTGGCCGGCCAACTGCTGTTCCTCGACGTCGAGTCCGCCGTGTCGAACACCTCCCGGATCGTCGCCGCCATCCTGCTCGCGGCGCTCCTGGTGCTGAGCACGCGGGTCGCCGACCTGCTCGACGCCTTCGAGCGCGTCCTCCAGCCCCTGGGTCGCTTCGGTGTCGACCCCTCGCGCATCGCCCTGATGCTCGCCGTCGCCATCAACACGGTGCCCGTCCTCGCCCGCTTGGCCACGAGCGTCCGGGAAGCGCAGCGGGCGCGCGGGGCCGGGTCGAACCTCGTGACCTTCGTCGTGCCGTTCCTCGTGGTGTCGCTGAAGCACGCCGACGAGCTCGGTGAGGCCCTCACCGCCCGGGGCGTCCGATGAGCGGCGACGACACCGTGCGCGTCCTCGGCAAGACGGTCGACGACGAGACACGCTGCGTCCACTATGCGACCCCGCTCGACGTCATCGCGATCCGCTTCGCCTGCTGCGGCGAGTACTACCCGTGCCATCTGTGCCACGCGGAGTGCGCCGACCACCCGGCCGAGCAGTGGCCGCGCGAGCAGCGCGACCGCGAGGCGATCCTGTGCGGCGTGTGCTCGACGGAACTGACGATCGACCGCTACCTGGAAGTCGACGGCTGCCCGAACTGCGACGCCCGGTTCAATCCGGGCTGCCGCCTGCACTCGGCGTACTACTTCCAACCGTGACCGCCCGCCGGTAGACGCGGTTGCGGGCGGCGAGGATCGCGGCACCGATGGTGGCGGCGATGAGCGAGCCGGCGAGCACACCGACCTTGACGTGGTCGTCGGACTCGCTGCCGACCCCGAAGGACAGTTCACCGACGAGCAGCGACACCGTGAATCCGATGCCCGCGACGAACGCCATGCCGACGAGGTCGACCCAGCGGATCGACGGGTCGAGGCCGAGGCCGGGCAGGCGGGTGACGAGGAACGTCGTCACCAGGATGCCGATGGGCTTGCCGAGGACGAGCCCGGCGATGATCCCGAGCGCGATGGTGTCCTGGAAGGACTCGACGAGCCCGGAGAGCCCGCCGATGACCACGCCCGCGGAGAAGAACGCGAAGATCGGGACGGCGACCGCCGTGGAGACGACGCTCCAGCGATCGGCGAAGTGCGCCGCGAGGCCTTCGTAGATCGGACGCCCCTCCGCGGTGGTCCCCACCTGGACGCGGGCACGCTTGGTCGAGAAGACGGGCACCATGAAGCCGAGCAGCACGCCGGCGACGGTCGCGTGGATACCGGACGCGTGGATGAGCGCCCAGGTGCACAGGCCGAGCGGGATGAGCACCCACCATGCCCGGACGCCGCGCTGGACGAGCACGGCGAAGACGGCGAGCGGCACCGCGGCGAGCGCCAGCGGCAGGAACTCGATGTGGTCGGTGTAGAAGATCGCGATGATGCTGATGGCGATGAGGTCGTCCACCACGGCGAGCGTGAGCAGGAAGGTGCGCAGTGCCGGCGGCAGGAACTTGCCGACCACCGCGATCACCGCGACCGCGAACGCGATGTCCGTGGCGGCCGGGATCGCCCAGCCCTGCAGTGCGTCGGGCCCGGCGCTCAGGTTCACGAGGACGTAGATGACGGCGGGCACGGCCACACCACCGACCGCAGCGGCGATGGGGAGCGCGGCGGTCTTGGGGTTCCGGAGCTTGCCGGCGACGAACTCCTCCTTGAGCTCCAGCCCGACGACGAAGAAGAAGATCGCGAGGAGTCCGTCGGCCGCCCAGGCACCGATGGAGAGGTTCAGATGGAGCGCCTCCGGACCGAAGGTGAAGTCCCGGACGCTCAGGTAGAACTCGGAAGCACCGGTGTTGGCGAGCACGAGCGCGAGTGCGGTGGCGACGACGAGGAGGGCGCCACCGACGGTGTCCTGTTGGAGCGTCTGGTGGATGCCACGCCAGATCGAGTGCGGGGCCTGGTCGGCCGGCAGGTCGTGGGAGCGGTGAGCGTCGGGCATACGGATCCTTCGGGTGAGGGTTCGGTCGAGCAGCAGAGCGATCCCGATCGATCGCCCGCCGACCAGACTTCCCGGCGCACCAGCCTCCATTCTAGGCGATCGGGCAAGCGGCCGGTCGGGAACTCTGCGCGGGCGGCCCGCGCGGTGCTTGGATGCATCCATGAGCTCATCACCACCACCCGGCGCCCACCCGGACGAACCGCATCGCGGTGACCTCGCGGGCCGCTTGAACTGGCTCCGTGCTGGTGTACTCGGCGCGAACGACGGCATCGTCTCCGTCGCGTCCCTCGTCGTCGGTGTCGCCGGTGCCACGACCGACAGCGCCCCGCTCCTCGCAGCGGGTGTCGCGGGGCTCGTCGGTGGTGCGATCTCCATGGCCCTCGGCGAGTACGTGTCGGTGAGCAGCCAGCGGGACAGTCAGCGGGCCCTCATCGCGAAGGAGCGGCGGGAGCTCTCCGACGACCCCGAGGCGGAGCTCGCGGAACTCGCCGGGATCTACGAGGCGAAGGGGCTCCAGCCGACGACCGCGAGGCGGGTCGCCGAGGAGCTGACCGCACACGACCCGCTCACGGCGCACCTCGAGGCCGAACTCGGCATCACCGAGGACGCGGTCGTCAGCCCGTGGGCGGCCGCCGGCGCCTCGGCGCTCGCCTTCACGGTCGGGGCGTTGCTCCCCCTGCTCGCGATCCTGCTGCCGCCGCCCGAGGTGCGCGTCCCGATCACCTTCGTCGTCGTGCTCATCGCACTGGCGCTCACCGGCTTCACGAGCGCGAGGATCGGTGGCAACCCGGTGCTCCGCCCGACCGTCCGGGTCGTGGTCGGCGGAGCGCTCGCCCTCACAGCCACCTTCGCGATCGGCACCCTGCTCGGCACGAGCGGCGTGGTCTGATGGCCGGGGTCCTGGCAGTCGAGGACGAACCGACGACGGGTGCACTGGTGCTGTGTGGTCCGGGGAGTTCTCTGGGAGTCTGCTGGAGCCCCGCCCGGACGTCGAGCTCCCGGGTGTAGAAGTGAAGGGCGTCCACCAGGTCGCCCTGTCGGATTCGATCAGTGCGGATCGACAGCCCGAAGAACATGTGAGGAGCACCATATGAGCGCAGGAGACAAGATCAAGAACGCCGCCGAAGACCTCGCGGGCAAGGCCAAAGAGGCCGTCGGCAAGGCGACAGACAACGACAAGCTCGTCGCGGAGGGCAAGGCCGACCAGGCCAAGTCCGACGTGAAGCAGGCCGGTGAGAACGTGAAGGACGCGTTCAAGAACTGACCTCCCGATCACACGAACGCCGGTGCCCCGCTCGGGTCACCGGCGTTCGTCTGTCTGCGGGACGCCGACTCGGCTCACCCCCGGTCCCTGACCCCCCTCCCCCGGTCCCTGGCGCCCCTCCCCGGTCCCTGGCTCCCCTCCTCCGGTCCCTGGCTCCTCTCCCCGGTCCCTGAGCTTGTCGAAGGGCACACGGAAAACCCCGCCAATCCGGCCGATCTCCCCCGGTCCCTGAGCCTGTCGAAGGGCACGCGAGGGGCTTCCCGTTCCGGTGATCTTCCTCCGGTCCCCGAGCTTGTCGAAGGGCACACGAGGGACCTCCTGCTCCGGTGATCTTCTTCCGATCCCTGAGCCTGTCGAAGGGCACGCGAGGGGCTTCCCGTTCCGGTGATCTTCTTCCGATCCCTGAGCCTGTCGAAGGGCCAACGGAAAACCCCGCCGATCCGACCGACCTCCCCCGGTCCCTGAGCCTGTCGAAGGGCACGCGAGGGGCTTCCCGTTCCGGTGATCTTCCCCCGGTCCCTGAGCTTGTCGCAGGGCACACGAGGGGCTTCCAGTTCCGGTGATCTTCTTCCGATCCCTGAGCCTGTCGAAGGGCACGCGAGGGGCTTCCCGTTCCGGTGATCTTCTTCCGATCCCTGAGCTTGTCGAAGGGCCCACGAGCAACTTCCACAGTCCCCAGACTCATCATCTGGAATGTCAGTGGTCCATGGTGGACTGGTTCCATGACCGAGACCACCACCACCGCGATCCGCGACGGCGATGACTACGCCGCGCAGCTGGTGGAGTTCTCGGAGGAGTACGCGGAGATCCACCGGCTGCGGGCGGCTCTCGACGCCCGAGAAGCGCGCTTGCTGGCTCGCTCTGCCGCATATGCGGACGCGCTCGCGGACTCGGTCGTTCCGGCCGTGTTCCCGCCGGCCGAGCGACTGGCCCTCTCCCGCCGATCCACCTGCGCAGCCCTCGCGATGGCGACCCGCACCCCCGAGCAGACGGTCCAGCGGGCGACGAACGACGCCGAGCGTCTCGTGAACGACGCACCCGCCGTGCTCGAGTCCCTCGAAGCCGGCCGCATGTCAGCGCGGCACGCGCAGACGATCATCGACCAACTCAATGACGTGCCGACCGCGGGGCGAGCGGCGTTCCTCGCTGAGGTCTTGCCGGTCGCGGAAGAGTCCACCAACGCGAACCTCCGCAGACGCGCCCGCGTCCTCCGCGAGCGCCTCCACCCCGAATCGATCACCGCGCGAGCGGTCCGCTCCGAAGCTGACCGCCGGGTCGAGTTCGAGCCCGCGGCCGACGGCATGGCGTGGGTGCACCTCTTCACCACGGCGCCCATCGCGCAGGGCATCATCGAGCGCGTCGAAGCGGCCGCGGCGGAGTCACGCAAGGCGGGCGACACCCGCACCTGCGGACAGCTGCAGGCGGATGCCCTCGCGGCGCTCGCGCTCACCGGTGTGACCCCGGACGACGTCATGTCGAGCCCGGTGCTCCCGCACCCGATCGAGGTCCAGGAGCACATCAAGCCCACCGTGCAGATCACCGTCCCGGCATTGAGCATGGCCGGCGTCAGCGACGCCCCGGCCACCCTCGACGGCTACGGCCCCATCGACCCGGAGACCGCAGCACGCATCGCGGTGAACGCGCCCAGCTTCACCCGGATCCTCGTCCAACCCGAAACCGGCGCGATCCTCTCCGTCGGACGCAACCAGTACCGCGTTCCCGCCGACCTGCAGCGCGCAGTGCGCCTCCGGGACGGCACCTGTCGCGCACCCGGCTGCGGCAGACGCGCCCGGGCCTGCGACCTCGACCACTCGGTCGCCTGGGAAGACGGCGGGACGACGGATGTCGGTAACCTCGCCTGCCTGTGTCGACATCATCACCGGATGAAGCACCTGCCCGGCTGGAACCTCGACCACGGACCCGGTGGGGTCCTCGACTGGACAACGCCCGACGGGAAACACCATCGAACGGAACCGGATCCCGCACCGTTCTGAACCCCGCCGCAATCCCTGAGCCTGTCGAAGGGTTCCTCGTGCGCACTTCGACAGGCTCAGTGACCGGGAGAGGTGTGCCCGGAACGATGCGGGTTCCTCGCGAGCACTTCGACAAGCTCAGTGACCGGAAGAGGTTCACCGGAACGATGCGGGTTCATCGCGGGCACTTCGACAAGCTCAGTGAGCGGGAGAGGTTCACCGGAACGATGCGGGTTCCTCGCGGGCACTTCGACAGGCTCAGTGAGCGGGAGAGGTTCACCCGCGACGCTCCGGTCCCTGAGCCTGTCGAAGGGCACTCAGGCCTGCAGTGCAGCTAGTCCTTGATGAGCAGGATCGGGTCGCCGTCGAAGGAGTCGTACGGGTTCGGGTCGGTGAAGCCGCCGTCGTACATGAGGCCGGCCGGAGCCTTGCCACCGGCGGGAGCCGCCGCGACGTAGCACTGCGTGATCGGCGCGCCAGCGTCGAACTCCTCGGTGAACGACTCGGATCCGCACTCGTCCCACCCGATGAGCGTGGCCTCCTGGACCTTCTCGCCATCGGCGTCGACGGGCGAGAAGGAGGTCGCGTCGCTGTTGAACGCCACCGGGTCGCCCGACACCTTGGTCATCTCGAGCCGGATGAGCGTGATGTCGTAGCCGTCGAGTTCCCCGCCGTCGAACTGCGTCTTGAGGAACGCGACCTGGTCGGCCGTCGCGGGGGTGACCTCGGTCAGCTTCGCGCTGATGAGCGCGGTGACGCCGTCGGTGCCCTGCGACTCGTAGACGATCGGTTCATCGATCCCGACCTGCGCTCCAGGCTCGGTGACCTCACCGTCCGCCGATCCGGTCGAGGTCGGCTTCGACGTCGCAGACGACGAAGCCTTCTCCGTCGGCTTCGCGTCGGGGGCCGACGGCGTGGAGCATCCGGCCAGCACGAGCATGGCTGCGACGGGGAGGGTGATCAGGGCGGTGACGCGGGAGAGCTGCATCGGGATTCCTTTCGGCGGCGGACTCCAGCAGTCTGTCCCGCGCGCCGTTGCCGCGCGATGGGGACAACTCCCCACCGGGGCGGCCGGGCTCCTGCCGTCGGGTCCCGGCAGGATCCCCCGCGGCCTCTCAGGAATCTCTCTGCTGGCGTTCATCCGAGCGGCGGACGATGAGACGACGCGCCAGGTTGTCGCGTCCGAGGGGAACCCATGACTGCGACGATCACCGTCCCGACCGCGCCCTCGCGCCGTCGGTGGGACGCCCTCCACACCCTCCTCGGCGGCCGCGCCGCACCCTGGGTCGTCGGCCTGTTCGCCACCCTCGTCTCGCTCATCGGCATCGGCACGCCGTCGTACTGGGGTGACGAGGCGGCGAGCGTCCTCGCCGCCGAACGCCCCCTCCCCGTCATGTTCGGGATGATCGGCCACATCGACGCCGTCCACGGCCTGTACTACGCGTTCCTGCACGTCTGGACCGGTGCCTTCGGCACCGCCGAGGCCGTCACGCGGTTCCCGAGCGCGATCGGCGTCGGCTTGGCCGCGGCCGGCACGGTCGTGCTCGCGCGGTCCATCTTCACCCCGGCGATCGGCATCACGGCGGGCCTCGTGTTCGCCGTCATCCCCCAGGTCACCAGGATGGGCGCCGAGACGCGCTCCTATGCGCTGGGCATGGCCGCGGTCGTGTGGCTGACGGTCTGGTTCGTGTCGCTCGTTCGCCGCCGGTCCACATCGCGCCGCAGCTGGGCGCTCTTCGCCATCGCGAGCGCCGCCTCGATGTACCTGTTCCTGTACCTCGCGATGCTCCTCCTCGTGCACGCCACGTGGATGGTGCTCCAACGCCCCGGGCGGAGGGTGATGCGAGCGTGGGGCTGGTCCCTGGTCGGCGCACTGGTCCTCGGCGCTCCGATCGTGATCGCGGGCATCGCGCAGCGCGAGCAGATCGCGTTCCTCGGCAGGCGGGACTACGCGACGCCGGAATCGGTGCTCGTCGGCCAGTGGTTCCAGACGCCGGCCTTCGCCGTGCTCGCGTGGCTGCTCATCGTGCTCGCTCCCATCGGGGTCCTCGTGGTGCGCCGATCCTCCCGACAGCGTCGCGCCCTGGCGATGATCGCCGTCTGGGCGCTCGCACCGACCGCGCTGCTCATCATCGGCAACACCCTCGTGACGCCGATGTACAACCTGCGCTACGTCACCTTCTGCGTCCCGGCCGTCGCGATCATGATGGCGCTCGGACTCCGGACGATCATCGACCTCCTGCCGAAGCGGGTGGACCGCGCGGTGGCGACCGCGGTCGGTGTCGCGCTCGTGCTGGCGCTCGCGATCCCGGTCCTCGCGGAACAGCGCGGCCCGTTCGCGAAGGACGACGGCAGCGACCTCCGGCAGACCGCGGAGGTCGTCCAGGCCCATGCCGCGCCGGGCGACGCGGTCGTCTTCGACCAGTCGGTGAAGCCCTCGCGCAAGTCGCGGCTCGCGATCGACCTCTACCCGCAGGCCTTCGCCGGTCTCGACGACGTGGCGCTCGAGACGAGCTACCGCGACCGCCCCGAGCTCTGGGATCTCGCCGCGCCGCTGTCCGAGATCCACGACCGGCTCATCGGCCACGACACCGTCTGGGTCGTCGAGGGCTCGAGCACCTCTCCGAACGTGGCGGATCTGGAGGCGCTCGGCTACCACGTCGAGCAGCGGATCCCCGTCCACCGCAGCATCGTCTTCGAGCTGGTCAGGTCGTGACGCGATGGTGATCCGAGCCCTTCCCGATCCGCGCGCACTGCTCCGGCGACCGATCGTCCGCGAGGTCGCCGCCTTCGGCCTCGTCGGCGGCGCCGGCTTCCTCGTCGACGTCGGGGTCTTCAACCTGCTCGCGTACACCGTGTTCCTCCACACCGGCACCTCCGGGCTGCTGGTGGCGAAGGGCATCTCCACGACGCTCGCCATCGTGGCCAACTGGGTGGGCAACCGGCTCCTCACCTTCCGCGCGCATCGGCGCTCGGACGTCGCCCGCGAAGCGCTCGAATTCGGTCTGGTGAGTCTCGCGGGCGGCGCGATCGCCCTGGCCTGCCTCTGGGTCTCCCACGACGCGATGCACTTGACGACGCCGCTGGCGGACAACGTGTCGGCGAACATCGTCGGGCTGGCCCTCGGTTCCGCGTTCCGCTTCGTGCTCTACCGCTTCTGGGTGTACGGGCCGCGGGCGGAGCGGACGGGACCGATCCCGGTGCGCATCGACCCGTGAGGCCGTAGAGTCAGCGACTCGCGTTGTGCTGCGAGACGGCGTCGCTGACCCAGGAGAACTCGTCGACGAACCGCGAGAGCAGCCGGGCGAGTTCCGCTCGATCGCGCTCGCTCCACTTGCCGACGAGGGTGTTGTAGACCTGCTGCGCCGCCTGCCGGTGTCGTTCGAGGGCGGTCCGTCCCTCGTCCGTCGCGCTCACGAGCACCGCGCGGCGATCACTCGGATCCGTCGCCCGGACGACGAGACCACCCTCCTCGAGGCGACGCACCTCGGCCGTCGCGGTCGACTTGTCGACGTCCATCCAGCCCGCGACCGTGGACATGCGGATCGGCCCGGCGGTGATGACGTATTCGAGGAGCCACGCGTCCGTGGCGGTGAGGGCGGCACCCTCGGCGTCGTGCAGTGAACGCCGGTTGTCGGCCCTGGTGGACCACCGGAGCACCGTCGCGAGGGACGCCTGGATGACGGCTCCCGCCTCGGCGGGGTCGACGTCATCGCTCATAGCTGAATTCTTTCTGAATACGTGCGTTCGGGTGTTGGTTCGACCATACCAACTATATAGTGGGACAGCACCAACTAAACATCACCCGTCCCCCACCTCGAGCGCTGCGGAGAACACAGCCCATGGAAATCCCCGGATACGTCTGGCTGCTGACGATCGTCGGCATTCTGGCCCTCCTCGCCTTCGACTTCATCTTCCACGTGCGCAAGGCCCACGAGCCGACGCTGCCGGAAGCCGCGAAGTGGTCGGCCCTCTACGTCGGTATCGCCATCGTCTTCGGCCTCGGCGTCCTCTTCTTCGGCGGTGGCACACTCGGATCCGAGTACTTCGCCGGCTACATCACGGAGAAGGCCCTGTCGGTCGACAACCTCTTCGTCTTCCTCATCATCATGTCGAGCTTCCGCGTGCCGCGGGCCGACCAGCAGAAGGTGCTCCTCTTCGGCATCGTCTTCGCCCTCATCGCCCGCACCGGCTTCATCTTCCTCGGTGCCGCCGCGGTGAACGCCTGGTCCTGGCTGTTCTACATCTTCGGCGCGTTCCTCATCTTCACGGCGATCAAGCTCCTCCGCCCGGAGGAGGAGAGCGACGACGCGAACAACTTCGTCATCCGTCTCGCCAAGCGTCTCTTCAAGACGACCGACCGCTACGACGGCGACAAGCTCGTCACCATCGAGAACGGCAAGAAGGTCCTCACGCCGATGCTGCTCGTCATGGTCGCCATCGGCGGCACCGACCTGCTCTTCGCGCTCGACTCGATCCCCGCGATCTTCGGCCTCACGCAGAACCCGTACATCGTCTTCACCGCGACGGCGTTCTCGCTGCTCGGCCTCCGTCAGCTCTACTTCCTCATCGACGGCCTGCTCGACCGCCTCATCTTCCTGAGCTACGGCCTGGCGGCGATCCTCGGATTCATCGGTGTGAAGCTCGTCCTGCACGCGCTCCACGAGAACACCCTGCCGTTCCTCAACGGTGGCGAGCACATCCCGGTGTTCGAGATCAGCACTGGCCTGTCGCTCATCGTCATCATCGGCATCCTGACCGTCACGGTCCTCGCCTCGCTCCTCAGCCCGGCCGGTCGTGCACACACGATCATCAGCGACGCCCGCACCCAGGCGAAGAAGATCGTCGACCACGCCGACTCCCCGGAGGACATCCCGGACGGTCACCACGTGGACGAGGTCGAACTCGAGACGAGCTACACCCGCATGGTCGAGCGCCAGAAGTCGTTCGCGAACCTGAAGCCCAAGCACCAGGCGAAGGCGGCCGACGACGAGGAGCTCCAGCGGCTGCTCGCCCGGGCCCACGAGCTGCAGGCGAAGAGCTCCGACTCCCGCGGCCTGCTCTGAACGGGCCGGGAATCCGGGCGCTCGCCCGGCTGAACCGATAACGTGGACGTGCGCTCCCAGCTTCGGCCGGGGGCGCACGTCCCACACCTCACCACCAGCAACACGATGAAGCATCTAGGAGACGGAACCATGGGTCTGAGTCTGGAAAAGGGCCAGTCGCTCTCACTGACGAAGCAGGACGGCGGTTCGCTCACGCGGATCCGCCTCGGTCTCGGCTGGGACGGCGTCGCACCGGTGAAGCGCGGCTTCTTCGGCCGCTCGTCCGCACCCGACATCGACCTGGACGCCTCAGCGATCTTCTTCGACGCCACCGGCAAGGTGCTCGACACCATCTGGTTCCAGCAGCTCGCGAGCAAGGACGGCTCGGCCAGCCACACCGGCGACAACCTCACGGGTGCCGGCGACGGCGACGACGAGACGATCCTCGTCGACCTCTCGAGGGTCGCCCCGTCCGTCCAGCAGATCGTCTTCGTGATCAGCAGCTACAGCCGCCAGACCTTCGACACCGTGCAGAACGCCTTCAGCCGGATCATCGACGACTCGACCCCCGGCTCGCCCGAGGTCGCCCGCTACCAGCTCACCGACTCCGGTCCGCACACCGCGATGATCATGTCGAAGGTCTCGCGCGAGGGCAACGGCTGGACCTTCAAGGCGATCGGCGAGCGCGCCAACGGGCGTTCCGTCATGGACCTGCTCGGCCCGGCCGCCCAGGCCCTCTGAGCACCACCCGCAGCAGTCCCCCGCGCGCCAGCGCAGTTCCGAAGGAGAAGCGATCACCATGGCAGGACTCACCCTCGAAAAGGGCAACAACCTCTCGCTCACCAAGACCAGCCCCGGCCTGACGGTCGCGACGGTCGGTCTCGGGTGGGACCCGCGCACCACGAGCGGTGAGGCCTTCGACCTCGACGCCTCCGCGCTGCTCGTCGGTGCGAACGGCAAGGTGCGCTCCTCCGCCGACTTCATCTTCTACAACCAGCCCGCCTCGGCGGACGGCTCCGTCAAGCACCTCGGCGACAACCGCACCGGCGACGGCGAGGGCGACGACGAGCAGATCTCGGTCGATCTGAACGCGGTCGGGGCAGACGTCGAGCGCGTGATCATCGCCGTGTCGATCGACAAGGCCGACGAGCGTCGCCAGAACTTCGGCCAGGTCCGCGGAGCGTACTGCCGCATCGTCGACCAGGACGGCACCGAGATCGTCCGCTTCGACCTCAGCGAGGACGCCGCCCCCGAGACCGCCATGCTGTTCTCGGAGCTCTACCGCAACGGATCCGAGTGGAAGTTCAAGGCCGTCGGCCAGGGCTACACCACCGGTCTCGCCGGCATCGCCGGCGACTTCGGCGTCCCGCTCGGCTGAGCACCGACGCCTCCACCACGAGCAAGCCACACACGAGAGCAAGGTCGACCGCATGAGCACGCCACTCACTCCGCCAGACGCCAACGAACAGGCAGCAGCCTCCCTCGTGCTGCACGCTCCGGATGCACCGGACGTCGTGCAGGCCGAAGAGGCACCGGGCATGGTTCCGGTCCCGGCCGAGCGCCAGACGGAGATCCAGCAGCAGGCGCGCTCCTTCGTGACGGAGGTCGCGACGCTCGACCCGCGCTCGCCCGAATTCACGCAGAAGATCGAGGGTATCTCCCAGATCGGCGGCAAGGAGATGGTGCAGTCGAGCGGGTACTCCTCCCGCATGCTCGACCGCTCGTCGACCTCGGTCGCCGGTGCGAAGCGTTCGGGTGACAGCGCGCAGATCAAGGTCGCGACCACGCTCGGCGACCTCCGCAGCACGGTCGAGGACCTCACGCCGAACCAGGCGGACCTCGGCGTCGGGCGCAAGATCCTCGGGTTCATCCCGGGCGGCAACAAGCTCGCCAAGTACTTCCAGAAGTACGAGTCCGCGCAGACCCAGCTCGACAAGATCATCAAGTCGCTCATGGCCGGCCAGGACGAGCTCCTCAAGGACAACGCCGCCCTCGCCGGCGAGAAGGTCCAGCTCTGGGAGACGATGCAGGCGCTCAGTGAGTACGCCGTCTTCGCGAAGGCGCTCGACGCCGCCTGCGTCGCCAAGATCGACGAAGCCCGCTCCTCCGGACGCATCGAGGAAGCCCAGAAGCTCGAGGCCGACGTCCTCTTCCCCGTCCGCCAGCGTCACCAGGACATCCTCACGCAGCTCGCCGTCTCGGTGCAGGGCTACCTGGCGATGGACCTCATCCGCAAGAACAACCTCGAGCTCATCAAGGGTGTCGACCGCGCTCGCACCACGACGATCGCCGCCCTGCGGACCGCCGTCGTCGTCGCGCAGGCCCTCGCGAACCAGAAGATGGTCCTCGACCAGATCGACGCGATCAACACCACGACGAACAACATGATCCTGCAGACGAGCGAGATGCTGAAGGATCAGACCACGCGCATCCACCAGCAGGCCTCCACCGCGGGTGTCAGCGTCGAGACCCTGCAGCGCGCGTTCGACAACGTCTTCCAGACCATGGACGCGATCGACACCTTCCGTGCCGAAGCCGCCAAGAACATGGAGGGCACCGTCAACGCGCTCGAGTCTGGTCTCGAGAAGGCGAAGCCGTACCTCGAGCGCAGCCGTCAGGCCGAGCAGCGCGAACTGCGGTAGCCTCACGCTCGGGTGATCGGGCGCACGGGTCGCTGAGGACGAAGGGGGACGAGGGATGGCATTCGGACGACTGCTGAACGCACTGCGGACCGGCGGGGCCGAGCCGCTCGGCGTCGTCGATGCCACGCCGGCGCCCGTCGGTGAGACCGAGGACGAGCAGACGGCCCGGCACCTCGACGAACTCCGCGACTCGGTGCGCTCCGTGGGGCGCGACCTCCCCACGCTGCTCACCTCGCAGCTCCGACAGATCGACGACCAGTTGCGCCTCGTCGTCGCGACGATCGCCGACCAGGGTGCGTCGACCGAGCAGCGCGTGCTCCTCGCCGCGATGGTGACGGACTACCTCCCCAGCCCGCTGCGTTCCTTCCTCGCGCTGCCGGCCGCGGACCGCACCGACGACTCCCGCAGCACGATCGTCTTCGCCCGTCAGCTGGAGCTCATCGAGGAGACCATCCGCGACCTCCTCAACCAGATCCGCATCGGCGCGATCGCCGAACTCTCGACGCACGGTCGCTTCCTCTCCGACAAGTTCCAGGAGCCCGACGCCGGTCTCGTGCTGGGTGCGCACTGATGGCGTCGCTGATCGCGGGCGCGAACGCCGCGCTCACCGCCGAGAACCCTGGTCTCGACGCCGTGCTCATCGGGTTCGGCTGGGACGTCATCGCGAGCCGCGGGCCGCAGAGCGAACCCGTGCCGCTGGCGATCATGTGCGGCGACGACGGCAAGGCGCTGTCCGACGACCACCTCGTGTTCTTCAACCAGGTCGAGAGCCAGGACGGCGCGGTCACCTTCTCGTCCGAGGCCGACGACGAGGAGATCGACGTCGAGCTGTCGCGGGTGCCGGACGCCGTGTCGAAGATCGCCTTCCTGCTCTACATCGACCCCGACGTCCGCGGTCCCGGCGACTTCTCGCCTGTGCGCTCGGCGTTCGTCCGCGTCGCCACGCCCGACGGTCGGGAGCTCGTGCGCTTCGACGTGCCGATCGCCGAGGTCCGCAGCAGCCAGGCGCTGCTCCTGGCCGAGCTGTACCGGCACCGGTCGGACTGGAAGTTCCGCGCCCTCGGGCAGGGGTACGCCGGTGGGCTCGCCGGCGTGGCACGCGACTTCAGAATCGACCTCTGAGCCGTGCCGCTCAACACCTCCCCGGTGCGACGGGACATCGACTACCTCCGTCGTCGGGTGAAGCCGAGACCTGAGCCGGTGGCGCAGGCGGAACCCGTGGCGAGCGCCCCGGCAGCACCTCCCCCCGCAACGCCCGCCGCGTCGGCAGAACCGTCGACGGGACTCACGCTCGGCGGGCCGTCGACGCCCGCCGCCGCACCCCCTGCCCCGGCGGCATCGGCAGCGCCGTCTGCACCGTCTGCACTCTCGACAGGACTCTCGCTCGGCGGATCCTCGTCGCCCGCTCCCGCTACGCCGTCGGGACGCCCCGCCACCACACCCGCCGCAGCTCCCACGACCCCGCAGCCCTTCCCAGCCCCGACAGCTGAGGAGGTCCGCGTCCTCGACGACGAGACCCCGCTGGTCCGGCTCGACCCGCGTCAGTCCGCGATCGGCAGCCTCATCGTCGGCGGAGCGACGGCGGTCGTGTGGGAGACCGTCGAACTCGTGACGGGGGTCGCGACCGCCGACGGTATCGACGGCACACCGGTGACGACGCCCGGCAACCGGCCGCTGCTCGGCTTCGACGGCGGCGACGCGATCCTCGCGCTCCGGCACGTGCACCTCATCCGGCGGGCGTTGTTCGTCGGCACAGCCGGCCACCCACTGACGGTGCAGCTCTTCGACGGCGAGAGCTTCGCCGCGGCTGACGACACCGGCGCACCGCCGGTCGTCTCGCTGTTGCGCATCGGGTCGAGACTCGAACTCCGCCTCGAACCCCTTCCCGCCGAGATCCCCCTCGAGACGCTCCTGCAGCAGTTCGGCTTCGAGCCGACGCCGTACGTCGTCGCCCGCGAACCCCGGAGACGATGACCATGCGCCACTTCAGTTACGTCGACGACAAGCGCGCGTCGCGGCTGTTCCACAAGCTCCCGAGCCCCATCAGCATCGACTCCCCGCCGGAACACGTGGCGGCGGCACTCGGCGCCACGCTCTACAGTCCCGGCACGCGCCCGACGCTCGCGAAGGACGTCGTGAAGCAGGCGAAGCACGGCTGCCTGAGCATGGTGCTGTGCCTCGAGGACTCGGTCCCCGACGACGCGGTCGAGTTCGCCGAGACGAACGTCGCGGAGGCGATGCAGCAGCTCGCCGCCAAGAGCTCGGGGTCCAAGCGCCCCGTGCTGCCGCTGCTGTTCATCCGCGTCCGCACGCCCGAGCAGCTCGAGCGGGTCGCCGGGCTCCTCGGTCCGGGACTCGACCTCCTGAGCGGCTTCGTCATCCCCAAGTACGAGAACAGCGACGGGGTGGCGGACCGCTTCTTCGAAGCGCTCGGTCGCGTGCAGCGCGACTACGGGCAGGACGGGTCGAACGGCGCGCGTCGCCTCCGGGTCATGCCGATCCTCGAGTCGCCGCGGATGATCCACCGCGAGACCCGCGACGACACCCTCTCCGGGATCGTCGACGTCACCAAGGCCCACCGCGAGGACGTCCTGGCGGTCCGCATCGGCGCCACCGACCTCTCGAGCGCCTTCTCGCTCCGGCGCTCCCGCGACCTCACCGTGTACGACGTGAAACTCGTCTCCTCGGTCATCGCCGACGTCGTCAACGTCTTCGGTCGGCCGGGCGACGACTTCGTCATCACCGGCACGGTCTGGGAGCACTTCCACAACGCGGAGCGGCTCATGCGCCCGCAGCTGCGCATGACGCCGTTCCAGGACGCGAACGAGGCGCAGCTGCGTCAGAAGCTCCTCCTCAAGGGACTCGACGGCCTCATCCGCGAGATCGCGCTCGACCAGGCGAACGGGCTGCTCGGCAAGACGGTCATCCACCCGAGCCACGTGCCGGTCGTCCACGCGATGTCGGTCGTGAGCCACGAGGAGTACGTCGACGCCCTCTCGGTCGTCGGCGATGTGGGCGGCGGTGCCAACGCCTCCCCGTATCGGAACAAGATGAACGAGATGAAGCCGCACCAGGCGTGGGCGCGCAAGACCCTGCTCCGCGCGGAGGCCTTCGGGGTGGCAGCGGAGGAGACGACGTTCGTCGACCTCCTCGAGACGAGCATGCGGTGACCGTATGGACGGGCCGCTTCGTCAGTGACGCCGTCGGCATCGGCCTGCGCTCGGACGCGTCCCGAAGCCTGATCCCGGTGGAGGACCTCGTCGGTCTCGCACTCCGCGACAACCCCAAACGCGCGCAGTTGCTCGTGTCGACGGTCCTCGCCAAACACGTGCCGACCGTGCCCGGCCTGGCGCTCGCCGCCGGAGAACTGCTCGGACTGCTGGTGCGGAGCGCGCTCGACGGCAGCGATCCGGAGACGGCTCCGTTCGACACCGTGGCGCAGCTCCTGGCCCGTCGGGAACGGCCGGACGCTGACGGTCTCGCCGCCCTCACCGCCGTCCGCGAGCACCTCGCCCAGCTCCGCGATGCGGCCCCAGTGGCCGGGCCGGAGCTCGTCACCGTCGGCTACGCGGAGACGGCGACCGGGCTCGGCCACATCGTCGCCGACGCGCTCGGCTCGCCGTACCTCCACTCCACGAGGCACGAGGCGGACGTGCCCTTCACGCCGTTCGAGGAGGAGCACTCGCACGCGAGCGACCACCGCCTGTACCCGAGCGACCCCGCGTGGGCCACGGTGGGCGGCACCACGGTGCTCGTCGACGACGAGTTGAGCACCGGACGCACCGTGCGCAACACGATCACCGCGCTGCACGCCACCACGCCGCAGGCGCACTGGGTGATCGCGGGCCTCATCGACCTCCGTTCGGATGCGGACCGGCAGCGCTTCGACGACCTCGCCCACCGCCTCGGCACCCGGATCACCGTCGTCGCGCTCGGCGTGGGTGCCGTCGACCTTCCGGAGGACGTCCTCGCCCGCGCGCGAGCGGTCATCGACGCTGCACCCGCCGCATCGGTCGCGGGTTCGACCGCAGCCGGCGACGTCGTCGTCGTGGACGCCTCCGACCTGTCGCCCGTGCGGAGCGCGCGCTTCGGTGCGCCAGGACGCCTGGACGACGCGGTGACCGCCGCGATCGCCGACCGAGTCCTTCCGGAGCTGCCGGACGGCGAGGTCGTGGTGCTCGGCTCCGAGGAGTTCATCGCGGTACCGCTGGCCGTCGCCGACCACCTCGACCGCACCCGCGGAACGACGCGCTTCTCCACCACCACGCGGTCCCCCATCGCCGTCATCGACCGTGACGACTACGCCATCGCGAGCGCGGTGTCCTTCACCAGCCACGACCGCACGATCGACGGCTTCGGACCCCGCTTCGCCTACAACCTCTCGCGCGGTGGCTCGCGGTTCGCGGCGGTGGTCCTGTTCCCGGAGCCGGGCGCCGACCGCGAGCTCCTGCTCCGGACCGACGGCGTCGTCGAGGCGCTGCGGACCGTCACCGACCACGTCATCGTCGTCCTCCTCACCGAATCCGTCCCGACCCCAGCCGAATGGAACCCCGCACCGTGACCATCGACGCCGCTGCCCTCCCCGAGCCGCTCACCGGACCGGACTTCGGGTCCTACGACGCCTCGGAGGTGCGCTGGCTGCTGACCGACCTCGGCGACACCCGCCTCGAGGCCGACGCTTCGGAACGCGAGGCCGCGATCCAGAGCGGTCGCGCACACTACGCCGAGTCGCTGCCCATCGAGTACCTGCCCTCCCCCGAGTACGAGGAGCTCTACCGGGACGCCCTCGCGCGGTCGAGCCGACGTCTCGCGGTGGCCGTCGGTGTCGTCACCGACCTCGTCCTGGCGTCCCGCGAGAACCGGCCGGTGCTGGTCTCCCTCGCCCGCGCCGGAACGCCCATCGGGATCCTCATGCGTCGCTGGGCGAAGGAGGTCCGCGGGATCGACGTGCCGCACTACACGATGAGCATCGTGCGCGGTGTCGGCGTCGACGGGACCGCGCTGCGCTACCTCGCGGCGCACCACGACCCGGAGCAGATCGCGTTCGTCGACGGCTGGACCGGCAAGGGCGCCATCGCCCGCGAACTGACGGCGGCGCTGGAACTCTTCGCCGAGACCGACGGCATCCGCTTCTCCGACGAACTGGCGGTCCTCGCGGACCCCGGCCACTGCGTGCCCGTCTACGGCACCCGCGACGACTACCTCATCCCCTCGGCGTGCCTGAACTCCACCGTCTCCGGCCTCGTGTCCCGCACGGTGTACAACCGCGAGCTGCTCTCCGACGACCAGTTCCACGGTGCCAAGTTCTACCGCGAGCTGAGCAGTCACGACGTCTCCGGCGCCTTCCTCGACGCGGTCTCCAGCCGCTTCGCCGAGGTGGTCGACGACGTCGCAGCGGGCGTGGAGGAGGCCTCCACGGCCGATCGCGAACCGAGCTGGATCGGCTGGGAGGCCGTCGAGCGGATCCGGGAACAGTACGACATCCCGACCGTGAACCTCGTGAAGCCGGGTGTCGGCGAGACCACTCGCGTCCTGCTCCGCCGGGTGCCGTGGAAGGTGCTCGTGTCGCCGGACGCCCTCGACGACGTCGCGCACGTGCTCCTGCTCGCCGAGCAGCGCGGTGTGCCGGTCGAGGTCGTGCCCGGGTTGCCCTACAGCTGTGTCGGACTCATCAACCCGTTGAGCGACGCCGCGGCGGGAGACGCCCAGTGAGCGCCCTCGTCGCCTGCGACCTCGACCGAACTCTCATCTACTCGCCGAAGGCGTTCTGGCTCGAGACGCCGGACCCCGATGCGCCGTCGATCATCGTCTCGGAGCTCTGGAACGGCGTGCCGATCTCGTTCATGACGCGCGAGTCGGAGCGCCTGCTGATCGAGCTGCGCTCACAGGCCGTCTTCATGCCCGTCACGACGCGGACCGTGGCGCAGTATCAGCGGGTGCAGCTGCCGGGTGGTGCGCCCGATTACGCGATCACGAGCAACGGCGGCGAGATCCTCGTCGACGGCGTCCCGGACGCCGATTGGCGCGGTCGCGTGCGAGCGCACCTCACCGACCACACCGCTCCGCTCGACGAGGCGCTTGCCCGCTTCGAGGAACTGGCGTCGCCGACCTGGATCCTCAAGACGAACGTCGCGGACGCGCTGTTCTTCTACTCGATCGTCGAGCGCGACGCGATCCCGGCGGGCTGGCTCGAACAGGTCGAGCAGGAGTGCGAACGGCTCGGATGGACGGTGTCGCTGCAGGGACGCAAACTCTACTGCGTGCCGCGGACGCTCACGAAGCACGACGCCGTCAGCGAGGTCGCCCGCCGCCTCGACGGACCACTCGTCCTCGCGGCCGGTGACTCGCTCCTCGACCAGTCGATGCTGGAGACCGCCGACCTCGCGTTCCGGCCGGCGCACGGCGAGCTCGACGACGAGGGCTTCACGATCGACACGCTGACGGTCACCGAGCGGCGCGGCATCCTCGCCGGCGAGGAACTGCTGCGGCTGATGACGGCGGCAGCCGTCCGGGGCCGCTGACCCGAGGCCCGATCACCAGGGCAGGTCGAGACTCGGTACCAGGCCGCCCGCGGCTGTGCCGGAGCCCGGGCACACGAGCACGCCATCGGCGTCGGCGAGCCCGCGGAGCATGGCTGCCCCGTGCCAGGGCGTCGGCTCCGCAAGCGGCGTCGGCGAGTCCGCATCGTGCACCGAGCGGTAGGGGCGCAGCACCGTCCCTGAGCGAGCCCCGTCGACGGGCGAGGCGAGCACCGCCGGTCGCAGGGCCGGGAGCTCGAGTCCCTGGAAGCCCGCGAGCACCGGGTGCACGAGCGTGAGGACACTGAGCAGTGCGGCGAGCGGGTTGCCGGGCAGCCCGACGAACAGACGACCGTCCGGCAGCCGCGCGAGCAGCGCCGGGCCACCCGGGCGGACGTCGACGCCGTCCACGAGGAAGTCCGCGCCAGCGTCGCGGAGCAACGCTCGGACGTGATCGGCTCGGGAGTCACCGGTACCACCCGTGGTCACGACGAGGTCCCGCTGCTGGCGGGCCGGGACGCCGACCGCACTCGTCAGCCCGAGGGCGTCGGCCGTGGTGGACGCGTCATCGCCGACACGGACGCTGGACGTGACGACGCCACCGAGCGAGGCGATCACTCCCGGGAGGGATGGGCCGAAGCTGTCGCGCACGAACCCGGGCGCGGGCACGCCGCTCGTGACGACCTCGTCGCCCGTGAGGACCAAGCGGACCCGCGGCAGCGGCATGACGGACACGCGGTCGAAGCCTGCACCGGCGGCGACCGCGAGGTGCACGGGCCCCAGGCGAGTGCCGGCGTCGAGGACCGTCGATCCCGCGGGTGACTCGGTTCCGGCGGGCCGGATGTGCCGCCCCGGGCGCGGCTCCTCGCTCGGCGCGGACGGCGCGAGGTGGAGGCGAGCTGATCCCGAGCCCAGCTCGACCACGCCGTGCTCGAGCTGGAGCACGGCCTCGGCGCCCGCCGGGATCAGTCCACCGGTCAGGACGTCGACCGCGACACCGTCGCCGAGTCCGACCGATCGTGCGCGCTCGGCGTCTCCACCGGTCAGCAAGGTCCACGGGCCGACCCCGGCCACCGCCCAGCCGTCCATCGCCGAGGAGGCGTAGTGCGGGATCGCGATGGGCGAGACGAGCGGCGCCGCGAGGACATGTCCGAGAGCCTCGGAGAGCGCCAGGGTGTCGACGACGTCGGACCGCTGCGCGGCACCCGCCGCATGCGCGATGCTGCGGGCGTCCGACCAGGAGGACCTCGTCATGCGGTCGAGTCCGAGGCGACCAGCCGTTCGACGGCCGCGGTCGCGGCCTCGGCGGCGGCGACCGGATCCGCCCCGCTCGCGAGCGCCTTCCCGACGGCGATGCCGACGAGGTAGGTGGTGAGCGGGGCGGCCGGACGCCGCACGGCGTGCGCGGCCGTGCCCGCGAGTCCGAGGACGGCGTCGATGTCGACCGCGACGTCGCCGAGCTCCAGCTCGGCGGATACTCGTTCGGTCCAGTCGGCGAGGACGGCATGCAGGTCATCGGTCATGGGAGACGCTCCTCAGGGTCGGCGGTCGGCGGTCGGCGTGGTGGACGCGGTCGGCGTCGGCGACTCGACGGCGGTGACGACCCCGAGGTCGGTCGCGTCGGCCCAGGTGTCGACGTCGGCCGAGCCGCCGTCGGGAATGGGCACCTGTCGGAGGACGAGTCCGGCGAGCAGCTGGCGGACGGAGACACCCGCGAGGTCACCGCTCGGCTGCGACGCCCGGAGTGCGGCGACCCGGCGTTCCAGGGCCTCCCGGTGGTAGACGGCGAGCAGCGACTGCTCACGACCGGAGTCGTCCACCGCGACCCAGCCGTCGGTGCCGGTCCCGGTCGCGGCTGCTTCGAGCACCGCGGCGAGCGCAGGTGCGGCATCCGGCATGTCGCAGGCGAGGACGGCAACCTGCGTGGGGCCCTCGGCCGCGACGCCATCACGCAGGGCGTCCAGGCCTGCGGCGATGGCCGCGGCAGGGCCGCCGAAGACGGGGCGTTCACGGACGAAGCGGACCGGAGCGGTCGTCCGGGCCTCGGGGCCGACCACGACGACACGGCCGCCGGCCGCCCGCGCAGCATCGACCGCGAGCTGGAGGAGCGTCCGGCCGTCGCGGAACAACGACGCCTTCGCGACGCCGCCGAGACGGGAGGACCGCCCTCCCGCGAGGATGATCGCGTCGACGGACATGGCACCAGCCTAGGCCGCGATCCAGCCCCCGAGGCGGCTGCGGATCCGGTGAGGCACCTTGCCCTCGTCCGATGGGGGTGATAGCCATGAGCCATGACTCGCATCACGGCGCGCAGACGCGTCACCCGCATCACCGTGGGACAGCCCGCGCGCACCCGCGAGGACGTCCTCGCCGTCGAGGAGCCACTCGAGATCCGTGTCGGTGGTCGTTCGCTCGCCATCACGATGCGGACGCCCGGCCACGACGTCGACCTCGCCATCGGCTTCCTCGTCTCCGAGGGCGTCATCGGCCGGGGTGACGACGTCCGGACCGCGCGCTACTGCGCCGGAGCGACGGACGAGGGCGTCAACACGTACAACGTGCTGGACATCGCCCTGTCGCCCGGCGTCCCCGCCCCGGATCCGAGCTTGGAACGGAACTTCTTCACCACCAGCTCGTGCGGCCTCTGCGGCAAGGCGAGCATCGACGCCGTCCGGACGAGCTCGCGCTACTCCGTCGCGGACGACGACTTCCGCCTCGACCCGGCGCTCCTCGTGACCTTCCCCGACCGCCTCCGGGCACAGCAGGCGGTCTTCGAACGCACCGGCGGTCTGCACGCGGCCGGCCTGTTCGACGCCCGCACCGGCGAGATGCTCGTGCTCCGCGAGGACGTCGGCCGACACAACGCCGTCGACAAGGTCGTCGGATGGGCGGCGAAGGAGGGGTTGCTCCCGCTCCGCTCCATGGTCCTGATGGTGTCGGGGCGCGCGAGTTTCGAGCTCACGCAGAAGGCCTCGATGGCCGGCATCCCGATGCTCGCCGCCGTCTCCGCTCCGTCCTCGCTCGCCGCCGAACTGGCCACCGAACTCGGGATGACGCTCGTCGGCTTCCTCCGTGGCGACTCGATGGTCGTCTACAGCGGAGCGCACCGGCTCGCCGACCCGGCCGAAGGCTCGGCACCAGCAGCACTCCAGACCGGAGCGAACGCATGAGCGCCGAACCGCCCGTCGAGGACGTCACGGACGCCGACATCGAGGTCACCCACCCGAAGCACGTCGCCGTCGGCCTGCCCGGCATCCTGCACTCCATGGAGCCCGCCCTCCGGCAGCTCGGGCCGAAGCGGACCGCGGAGCTCTTCACGTCGATCAACCAGCGCGGCGGCTTCGACTGCATGAGCTGCGCCTGGCCCGACCCGGACGACCGCAAGAAGCTCGAGTTCTGCGAGAACGGCGCGAAGGCCGTCATCTGGGAGGCGACGCCGGTCGTCATCCCGAGCGCCTTCTGGGCCGAACACTCGCTCACCGATCTCGCCGACAAGTCGGAGTACTGGCTCGGCATGCAGGGTCGGCTGTCGGAGCCCGTCTACAAGCCGGCCGGTTCGGACCACTATCGGCCGGTGAGCTGGGACGAGGCGTTCGCCATCGTCGGCGAGCAGCTGCGCGGTCAGGAGTCCCCCGACGAAGCCGTCTTCTACACGAGCGGCCGCGCGTCGAACGAGGCGGCCTTCGTCTACCAGCTCTTCGTCCGCGCCTTCGGGACCAACAACCTCCCCGACTGTTCGAACATGTGCCACGAGTCCACCGGCACGGCGCTCGGCGAGGTCATCGGCGTCGGGAAGTCGACCATCCGGTACGAGGACTTCGAGCAGGCCGACCTCATCATCGTCATGGGCCAGAACCCGGGCACGAACCATCCGCGCATGCTCACGGCGCTCGAGGACGCGAAGCAGGCGGGCGCGACGATCGTCTCGGTGAACCCGCTCCCCGAGGCGGCGCTCGAGCGGTACAAGAACCCGCAGACGGTCCGCGGCATGGTCGGGCGCGGCACGGTCATCTCCGACCAGTTCCTGCAGATCCGGCTCGGCGGCGACATGGCGCTGCTGCAGGCGGTCTCGAAGCGGGTCCTGGACGCCGAGGCGGCAGCTCCGGGGACGATCCTCGACCACGCGTTCCTCGCCGAGCACTGCCTCGGACTCGAGGAGCTCACGGCCCACCTGGCCGACCTCGACGAGGCGGCCGTGCTCGAGGCGACCGGCCTCACGAGCGAGCAGATCGACGAACTCTCCGAGCGCTACATCGCGTCGAACGCGACGATCGTCACCTGGGCGATGGGTCTGACCCAGCACAAGGCGGCGGTCAACGGGATCAAGGAGATCATCAACCTGCTCCTCCTCCGCGGGAACATCGGCAAGCCTGGCGCCGGGGCATCGCCGATCCGCGGGCACAGCAACGTGCAGGGCGACCGGACGATGGGTATCTGGGAGCAGATGCCCGAGTCCTTCCTCGCCGCCATGGAGCGCGAGTTCGCGGTCCCGATGCCGCGGGAGCACGGGGTCGACGCGGTGAACGCGATCCGAGCGATGCAGCGGGGCGAGGTCCGCACCTGGATCTCGCTCGGCGGCAACTTCGTCGCGGCGATCTCCGACACCGCCGCCGCCGAGGCCGCGATCCGCGGAACGCAGCTGTCCGTGCAGATCTCCACGAAGCTCAACCGGTCGCACGCGGTCACCGGCGAGGCGGCGATCATCCTGCCGACCCTCGGGCGCACCGAGATCGACCTGCAGGCGAGCGGACCGCAGATGGTCAGCGTCGAGGACTCGGTGTGCGCGGTCCACGCCTCGCACGGACGCATCCCGCCGGCAGCGCCCGGTCTGCTCTCCGAGGTCGCCATCATCACGCGCCTCGCGCGAGCGACGCTCGGTGAGGACTCGGGCATCGCCTGGCAGGCGTTCGAGGACGACTACGACACGATCCGCGAACACATCGGACGGGTCGTGCCGGGCTGCGAGGGGTACAACGAGCAGATCCGCCGCGAGGACGGCTTCGTCCTGCCGAACGGACCGCGGGACTCCCGCACGTTCACGAACCCCGAGGGCCGCGCCCTGCTGACGGTCAACGAGCTCGAACCGATCCACTGCCCGCCCGGTCGGCTGCTCCTGCAGACCCTGCGCTCGCACGACCAGTTCAACACGACGATCTACAGCCTGAACGACCGGTACCGCGGCATCAAGAAGGGCCGGAACGTCGTCTTCGTCAACCCGGACGACCTCCGCGACCTCGGCCTGGAGGACGGCCAGACGGTGGACGTCTTCAGCGAGTGGGCCGGACAGCCGGATCGGGAGCTCCGCGGCTTCCGCGTCGTCTCCTACCCGACCGCTCGTGGATGCGCCGCGGCGTACTTCCCCGAGGCGAACGTCCTCGTCCCGCTCGACTCGACGGCCGACCGCAGCAACACCCCGGTCTCGAAGGCGATCGTCGTGCGGTTGCAGCCGGCCGCCTGACAGCCGGAGCGACGTCGATCCGAGCGACGGTCTGAGCGGTTCATTCGTATGCGCGGAGGAGCTGCCAGCGTCCGCGCGCGGCGTCGAGTCGGATGTCGAAGACGAAGGACCGGCCGTTTGCAGCGGTCGCCTGGAACCGCCAGGCGGGGGTCGCCGCGGGTGGATGGGTGACGAACGAGACGTTCGGCTCGAGCGGGGTCGGGGTGTCGGTGACGAGGTACCGGGCTCCGTCCCAGAACAGTCGCTCCGGCACGCCTGCCGGCGTCGTCCAGACCGCGATCTCGGTGCTCGTGATCAACATGCGTGGCCTCCCGTCGTTCGAACATACGTTCGATAGAGAGTGAGCCTAACCCGACATCCGACGACACGCCAGCCCGGATCGGCCGTGGATTCAGTCTCCCGGCGTGTCGGCGAGGAACCGCTTGATGCCCTCGCCCATCACCGTCGCCTCGGTGTGGTGCAGGTAGTGGCCGCCGTCGAGTCGGACGAGTTCACCCCGCTCGACTCCGGCGAGCTGCTCCTCGTGGAGGGGCACCCAGTCGGAGAGTTCCGGGTCGTCGCCGACGACGAACATGAGGATCGGCAGGTCGGCTGGGAACGCTTGGGATCGGGCCGCCTGGAAGTTGCCGGGCGTGTGGGCGATCTCGTCGAGCAGCGTCGGCGACATCGCATTGCGGTTCGTCAGGATCGCGAGTTGGCGCTTGGTGGCATCGTCGTACGGGAGGCCCTCGTACGGGTCGGGCGCGATGGCGGTGAGGAGGCGGAGGATGCCGAGCGCCTTCAGCGTGTCGACGCCGTCGGTCGGCGTCGGCTCGTCGCTTCCGGGCTGGGTCGGGACGCTCGTGTCGATCCCGACGAACGCCGTCACCTCGGCGCGGAACCGCTCCAGATACTCGAGGGCGTAGATGCCGGCGATCGAGTGTCCGGCGAGGACGTACCGGTCGATGCCGAGCTGCTGCAGGGCGGCGTGCACCTCGCCGGCGATGTTGGCCGAGGTCCGGGGCACGTCCGTCTGCTCGCTGAGGCCGTAGCCGAACGGCTCGACGACCACCACGCGGTACTGGTCACGGAGCTCATCGACGAGCGGCTCGAAGTCGAGGCCGGGTGCCGCGGTGCCCTGCCCGGGCAGCAGGACGATCGTCTCAGCGCCGGAACCACTGATGACGACGTTCATGTCCTTGCCGTCGACGTCGACCAACTGCCCGTAGGGCTGCAGTTCGCCCGCTTCCGACGAACTCGCGACGGCGTTCACGATGCTCGTCGTCGCGAGGCCCGCCGCGACGAGGCCGGCGATCGTGGCGATCGAGATCAGTGGAACCTTCAGGAGCTTGCGCATCGTCACCCATCGTGAGGAGTCGGCGGCGGGCGGTCGCACCGCGCCGATTCCATACTCACGGAGCGAGCGCATCGCCACATCCGCCGCTGGGCGAAGACGTGCCCGACGTGGCTACGCAGTTGTGCGCAAGCGAAGCGAGGCTTCGAGTGCGACCGACGACGGAGCCGGCTGGAAGCGGTGGGCTTCCAGCCGGCTCGTGGTCGGTTCGCCTACTCGGCGGGCGGCGGGCTCTGCGGCTGCGTCGGCTGCTGCGGCTCCTGCGGAGGGCGGGACTCCTGCGGACGCTGCTGGTCCGGCTGCGGAGACGCAGGCGGAACCGGCGACGACGGAACCTGCGGCTGCGGAGGCCCCCACTGCTGCGGCGCGGGCTGTGCCGGAGCAGGCTGCCCGGGCGCGGAGCCCTGCCGGGACGGCGTGGGCCACTGCTGGCCCGGCTGCTGCGGGGCGAACTGCTGCGGGGCAGGCTGCTGCGGGGCAGGCTGCCCCTGGTAGCCCTGCCCGGGGTGCCCCTGCCCGTACTGGCCGGGGTTCGGCTGGCCGGGGTTCGGCTGGCCGCCATACGGCTGTTGCCCCTGGTACGGCTGCTGCGGGTACGGCTGCCCCTGGTACGGCTGCTGCGGTTGCTGTCCCGGGTAGCCCTGCTGGCCCTGGTATCCCTGCTGACCCGGGTAACCCTGCACCGGGTAGCCGGGTGCGGCCTGCTGGTACACCTCCGGACGGTACGGCTGCTGCCCGTAGGTCACCCGCTCGCCCTCCGGCTTCGGGGAGAACGCCCGGACGATCACGGGGATCACGGCGGAGATCGCCGCAGCGAGCGTCGTGGCCGCGGCGATGCGCCACCACCAGTCCGCCCAGGTGCCCTCGGGGAAGGCCATCGGCAGCACGAGCACGAGGACCGTGGCGATGATGAGCGCGATCGTCACGATGCCGGTGGCCCTGACCACGGTGGACGTGGCGCGGGTGACGAAGTGGAGGAAGTACACCTGGATGATGATGAGCGCGAGACGCACGATGATGAGGATGCCGAGGAACAGCATGATCTGCGTGGACCAGACGAACCCGTCGGAGGTGTTCGGCGGCTGGAGCCACCCGTTCCACAGCTTCAGGAGGCCGACGGTGACGAGGAAGATGTTCACCAACGTCGACACCGCGAGGTACCACTTGTTGGGTCCGTGGCCGGCTGCGGCGTCGAGCGACACGGCACCGACGAAGGCCGCGAGCAGCAGCAGCGTGAGCCAGACCCGCCCGGCGATGTCGGCCTGATCGCCGACGATGATGAAGTATCCGCCGATGATCGCCGCCGCGACGAGCGTTCCGATCGTCAAGGTCAGCGCGAGCACTGCCGACCGTGAGCGGCGCGGTGTGGTCTCGACCATTCGAAATCCCCAATCTGTCGTGAGTGCCAACAGTACCGGGGCACGATCCGAGCGGAAGGGAGCGGTCCCTACCGTGTGGAGTGCACCGGTCAGGGAACGCCTGTGATGCATGCTCGAGCAGGGGGTTCCACCCCACCCCCCGCTCCCCCCGATCCGCACTACTGTGGACTCCGTCCCTGCCGAGCCCGCGGCGGCGTGATCCCCGAGCCAAGGAGAAGCACATGTCGGTCGGCCTGCTCGCCGTTGTCGATGACATCCTCAGCGCAGCCCTCAAGGCGAGTGCGAAGACCGCCGGCGTCGTCATCGACGATGCGGCCGTCACCCCGCAGTACGTGCAGGGGCTCACCCCCGCGCGGGAACTGCCGGTCGTGTGGCGGATCGCCCGCGGCAGCCTCATCAACAAGTTCGTCATCATCATCCCGATCGCCCTGCTGCTCACGGCGTTCGCGCCCTGGGTGCTGCCGTTCCTCCTCATCATCGGAGGCACGTACCTCTGCTTCGAGGGTGCGGAGAAGGTCATGGAGTGGTTCGGCATGCACCACGCGGAGGCGGAGGAGGACGTCCGCGACGAGAAGAAGCTCGTCTCCGGGGCCGTCCGCACCGACCTCATCCTCAGCACGGAGATCATGCTCATCTCCCTCGCCAGCCTCGACTCGGGGCTCGGCATCTGGATGACACTGGGCGCCCTCCTGGTCATCGGCCTCGTCATGACGGCGGTCGTCTACGGCGCGGTCGCCCTGCTCGTGAAGATCGACGACATCGGACTCCGGCTCATGAAGAACCCGTCACGCGGCGTCCGCCGCACCGGTGCACGAATCGTCGCGTCGATGCCCGCGGTCTTCCGCGTCATCAGCGTCGTCGGCACGGTCGCGATGCTCTGGGTCGGCGGCCACCTCGTGATCGCGAACCTCGCCGAGACGTTCTGGCACGTCCCGTACGACCTCCTGCACGTCGTCACCCACGCGATCGAGGCCGCCGGACCGGTCGTCGTCTGGATCGCCGACACCGCGATGTCCGCCGTGTTCGGACTCGTCCTCGGTCTGATCGTCGTCGCGATCGTGACCGGGATCTCGCGCCTGCGGTCACGGAACCAGCCCGCGAAAGCTACTCACTAGCGGAGGCAGCCGCGCTGCCGAGCGTCAGCGGAGCGGGCGGGCGTAGCAGAGCGACATCGGGATGACCTCGTACGGCGAGTAGATCGGGATGGGTTCGTAGCCGAGCCACTCGTAGAGCCGCACGGCCTCGGGCTGGCGGTCGCCGGTCTGCAGGATGAGGCGGGACGCCCCCTCGGCACGGGCGGTGTCCTCGACGGCGGTGATCAGGCGCTTCGAGACACCCCGGCCGCGGTGAGCCGGGAGGGTGACGACGCGCTTGAGCTCCCATTCGCCGTGCAGTCGGCGCAGGGCGGCGTGGCCGACCGGCTCGCCGTCGATGAGGGCCAGGAAGGTCGCACTGATGTCGGCAGGATCGACGGTGAACGCGGTCAGCGCTCGCTCGGCGGCCTCGGGGTCCCAGTCCTCCCAGGCCGACGCGTACCGGGCGTCCATCTCCTCGTCCATCGCGGCGCGGAGCCGCACGGCCCGCTCGTCGTCCCAGGCGACTCGCTCGATGACGACGGGGTTCAGCTCGGGCATGCGGGTTCCTTCGGGACGGGCTGCTGCGGCGCGATCGGCACGTCGACGCCGTCTGCCAGTGTCCCACGACGAAGACCCGTCAGAGCGCTTCACCTCCAGCCTGATGAGGACTCCTGCCCAGCCTGCGCTGCTACCGTGGCGAGCCCCAGGAACCCGTCAACCGCGGAGGCACCGTGCTCACCATCCCAGGCGCCGTCGTCGGCCCCGCGCTCCGACTGATCCGCGCGAACCGCGCCTTCGTGAGTGAGGCCGGCGCGCGTCGCCGGATCCGAGAGCGCACCCTCCGGCCGGCGTCCTACGGTCCACCCAGCACCCTCCGCAGCGACGTCCGGGTCGACGTCGAACGTTTCGCAGACTGGCCGGTGTACACCGTGTCCCCCACGCGACGACCGGCGATCGGCGGGGTCGTGTACGCGCACGGCGGCGGCTGGGTCGGCGAGATCGCACCGCAGCACTGGACGCTGGCGGCCACCATCGCCGCGGAGACCGGCGCCGTGGTCACACTCCCGATCTACCCGCTCGTGCCCTACGGCACCGCGGCGGTGGCGCAGAACGGCGTCGTCGAGCTGGTGCGGCGCAGCATCGAGCGGCACGGGCCGACCGTCCTCGCGGGCGACTCGGCCGGCGGTCAGATCGCCCTGTCGGCTGCGCTCCGACTCCGGGACGAGGGCGTCGTCCTGCCGATGACCACCCTGCTGTCACCGGCGCTCGACCTCACCTGGAGCAACCCGCGGATCCCCCTCGTGCAGCCGAGCGACCCCTGGCTGGCGACGCCCGGTGGGCGCGTGTTCGCGGAGCACTGGCGCGGCGATCTGGACATCACCGATCCGACCGTGAGCCCCCTCTTCGGCGACTTCGCCGGGCTCGGACCACTCACGCTCTTGAGCGGGACCCGCGACGTCCTCAACCCCGACGCAGAGCTGCTCGTCGACCGAGCCGAAGCGGCCGGCGTCACCGTCGACTACCACGAGGGCACCGGACAGTTCCACGTCTGGGCACTACTGCCGACCCGCGCCGGAGAGGCCGCCACGCAGACGATCGTCCGCAGCGTCACGCGCGGGCTGCGCTGAGTCGCGCGAAACGGCTCGAGATCGCGGCGGAATCGGACATCTTCGGGCGACTCAGCGCCGGATCGAGACCGAGCTACGCGGTCCGGCGCTTGCGGACCTCACGCAGGACCATCTGCTCCGGGCACACGGTGGACAGAAAGTCGCCCACCGACAGCGCGAGGCGCTCACCGACGAGTGAGTAGAGGATGCGGTTCGCATCGCGGCGCTCGGAGACGAGGCCGGCCTGGCGCAGGACGCTCAGGTGCCGCGAGATGGTCGGACCGGTGGCGTCGAAGCGTGCGGCGATCTCCCCCGCGGCGAGCTCGCCGTCTTTGAGGTCCTGCAGGATCTGCCGCCGCGTCGGATGAGCGAGCGCGGCGAAGATGTCCGACGCTGTATCTGCCATGTTTGCAATCTAGCACAATTGCGATATACAGTTTCGCTATATTGCTAACAAGCGAAGGAGACAGCATGCGAGTGGCCATCACCGGTGGGACCGGGTTCGTCGGACGACACCTGGCCGAGCGACTGCAGCACGACGGGCACGAGATCGTCGTCGTCTCCCGACGCACCGGCGTGGAGATCGACGACGTCGAGGCGCTGACCGCCGCGTTCGCCGACTGCGACGCGGTCGCGCACTGCGCCGGGATCAACCGGGAGCTCGGCGAGCAGACCTTCCAGCGCGTGCACGTCGACGGCACCCGGGCGGTCGTGGACGCGGCCCGCCGCGCCGGCGTCGGTCGCATCGTGCTGGTGAGCTTCCTCCGCGCGCGCCCCGACCGCGGCTCCGGGTACCACGAGACGAAGTGGGCGGCCGAGGAGATCGTGCGGGGCTCGGGCATCGCGCACACCGTCCTCAAGTTCGGCATGATCTACGGCGCAGGCGACCACATGGTCGATCACGTCACCAAGGCCGTCCGCACCTTCCCGGTGTTCGCGACCGTCGGCTACCGCGAGCGCCGCGTGCGTCCGGTGCCGGTCGCGGACGCCGTCGACGTCCTCGTCGCAGCACTCGAGGGCCGGGTGTCGGAGCCGACCGTCGCGGTCATGGGCGCCGAGGAGCTCGAGCTGGGTGCGGCCGTGCGCCGGATCGCGCACGTGGCCGGACGCCGCCCGCTGTACGTCCCGGTCCCCGTGTGGACGATCCGCCTGCTCGCGCGCGCGACGGAACGCCTCATGAAGACGCCGTTGGTGGCGAAGGCGCAGGCGCAGATGCTGGCGGAAGGAGTGAGCGAGGCGGCCCCAGCGGCACCGGAACTCCCCGCGGACCTCCGTCCCTCACGCCGCTTCGACGAGTCCCGGATCCGTGCCGCGCTCCCCGTCGGCCGCTTCACGCTCCACGACCTCCGCCTGCCGCGCTCGTCCCGCTGAGTCGCCCGAAACTGCTCGAAATTCGGGCTGAAACGCACAGATTCGGGCAACTCAGGGCGTCGAGGGCGGGACCGGCCCCGTCGACTCCCGCGCGATGAGCGTCGTCGCGAGCTCGAGGTGATGGGAGAACGGCCGCTCGCCGGCATGCAGGCGGAGGACGGTGTCGACCGCCGCCCGGCCGATGTCGTGCATCGAGGTGTGGACGGTCGTCAGGAGCGGAACGGTCAGCATCGCCGAGTACGTGTCGTCGTAGCCGACCACGCTCACGTCCTCCGGCACGCGGAGACCGGCCTGGACGACCGTGCGGATGACGGCGAAGGCGTCGGCGTCGTTGGTCGCGAACACGGCGGTCGGCGGGTCGTCGAGTGCGAGCATGCGCTCGACCGCCCGCGCCGAGGTGCCCATCCCCTCCTCCGAGACGAGCCCTGGGTCGAGCGTGACACCGGCCGACAAGAGCGCCTCTCGATAGCCGATCGCCCGCGCATGGAGGCCGGGATTCGCCGGATGTCCGCCCACGAAGGCGATCCGCCGATGCCCGAGGCCGACGAGGTGCTCGACCGCCTGCTGCCCGCCGGCGGCGTGGCTCGAGCCGATACTCGCGACCGAGCGGTCGAGCGGATCCGGCGAGTCGACCGCGACGAGCGCAATGCCCGCGTCGAGGCAGGCATCGACGACGTCGGCTGCGATGGGCGTCGTGACGACGATCATGCCGATCGCACCTCGCGCCGCGACGCCGTCGACGAAGCTGCGGTCGAGCGCCACCTCGTCTCCGGTCGCATCCGTGGACCCGAAGCCGGAACCGGCCGACAGCACCCGCGTCACGAGATCGACGTCCGACCGCTGTGCCGCGGCGACCATGCCGTCGAGGACACGGAGGGAGTAGACGCTGTGCAGGGTGTCGAACACGACGTGGATGGTTCGCGGAGCACCGGGGATCGACCGGGGTGTCGGGCGGTACCCGAGCTCACGCACGGCCGTCTCGACCCGGGCACGGGTCGCCTCGGACATGCCCGAACGACCGTTGATCACCTTCGAGACGGTCGCGATCGAGACACCGGCGCGCTCTGCGATCGACGCCAGCGTCGGACCCGTCATGGGTGTGCGTGCCATGGAGCCTCTCCCTCGTCCCGCAGCGGGCAGCCGTCCGTCGCGCCCAGCCTAGCGAAACAGTTTCGAATCGACGCGTTGACGACGCCTGGCCGCTCAGCCTACCTTCGGGGTCAGGGCGCACGACGCCGAAAGACTTTCGTCATCCCGATCTGCACTGGAGCACGTCATGACCACCATCCCGTTCACCGGCGACTGGATCGTCCGCGCACCCCGAGGCCCGTTCGCCGCCGTCCAGGGCGGTGCCGACGACTCGCTGGCCGTGACCCTCCCGCACGACGCCCTGCGCGATACCGAGCGCTCGCCGGACGCAGTCGCGAAGGGCGGGGCCGCCTACTTCCCGGCCGGCGCGTTCAGCCAGGTGAAGACCTTCGAGGTCCCCGCCGAGTGGTCCGGTCGCATCGTCCGGCTCGAGATCCAGGGCGCGTTCCGTCACGCGATGGTGTACCTCAACGACGAGTTCGCCGGCAATCGTGCCGACGGCTTCGCGCGCTTCTTCGTCGAGCTCACCCCGTTCCTCCGTTTCGGCGAGACGAACACGCTGCGCATCGAGACCCGCGCAGGGCAGGACTCCCGCTGGTACGCCGGAGCCGGCCTGCACCGCCCGGTCCTCCTGCACGTCGACGAGCCCACGCACGTCGAACCCGACGGTGTCCGCATCACGACGATCCGGATCGAGGACGACCAGGCGGTGCTCGAAGTGGCGACGACCATCGTCAACCGGGGTCTCACCAGGAGCGCGCGCGTCCTCGCGACGGAACTCGCCGGCCCAGACGGGAGGGTGGTCGAGGGCGAGCGCACGCCGGTCACCGTCGCGCCAGGCGGTAGCGCGCTCATCCGCCAGCGCCTGTACGTGCCGGACGCAGCCCTGTGGAGCGTCGACTCGCCGGCACTGTACTCGGCGAGGACCTCGCTCGAGGTCGACGACCGACCCGCCGACGAGGCGGCCGTCGTCCACACGGTCCACGGCATCCGCACGGTCACCGTCGACCCTCGGAAGGGTCTCCGCATCAACGGCGAGCCGGTGCTCCTCCGCGGCGCCTGTGTCCACAGCGACAACGGTCCGCTCGGTGCAGCGTCGATCGCGCGCGCCGAGGAACGGCGTATCCAGCTCCTCAAGGACGCCGGCTTCAACGCGATCCGCGCGGCCCACAATCCGGCGTCGCCCGCCATGCTCGACGCCTGCGACCGCATCGGCATGCTCGTCATGGACGAGGCCTTCGACATGTGGGGCCGGGGCAAGACGGACCACGACTACTCCCTCGACTTCGCGCAGTGGTGGCGGGCCGATCTGGAGTCGATGGTGGCGAAGGACATGAACCATCCGAGCGTGATCATGTACTCGATCGGCAACGAGATCGTCGAGGTCGGCACCCCGCACGGTGCGATCCAGGCGCGGGAACTCGCCGAGCACGTGCGCGCGTTGGATCCGACACGACTCGTGACGAACGGCGTGAACGCGACCCTGGCCGTGCTCGACGATCTGGACGACATCATGGCGTCGGACCAGGGGTTGAACGAGCTGATGGGCGAAGCGGGCGCGAACATGATGAGCCTCATCGGATCCTCCGACGCCGTCACGACGCGCACCGAGGAGTCCAGTGCAGCCCTCGACGTCCTCGGTCTCAATTACGCGGACGGCCGCTACGCGAGCGATGCCGAGCGGTTCCCGCACCGCGTGATCGTCGGCTCGGAGACCTTCCCGACGCAGATCGGCGACCTCTGGCCGCTCGTCGAGGCGAACCCGAACGTGATCGGCGACTTCACCTGGACCGGCTGGGACTACCTCGGCGAGGTCGGCATCGGTGCGACCTCCTACGCTGAGGACCCGGAGGCGAACGGCGCACTCGAGCGCGAGTTCCCCTACCTCACCGCGTGGTGCGGCGACTTCGACATCACCGGCTGGCGGCGGCCGGTGTCGTACTACCGGGAGATCGTCTTCGGTCTGCGGTCCGAGCCGGCCATCGCGGTGCTCCGACCGGAACGGCACGGGCAGACGATCACGATGCAGTCGCCGTGGGCGTGGAGCGACTCGGTCGACTCGTGGACGTGGCCCGGTTTCGAGGGCGCGCCGGTGACGGTCGAGGTCGCCGCCGACGCCGACGAGGTGGCCCTACTGCTCGACGGTGTGGAGGTGGCGCGTGGGCCGGTGGGTGGACGCCGGCCGAAGCTCGCCGAGTTCGAGACCGTCTACCGGCCGGGCACGCTCGAGGCGGTCGCGTTCCGCTCGGGCGCGGAGGTCGGACGCACCGCGCTCGTCTCCGCCACCGGCCCGACCAGGCTCGTGGCGACCGCCGACCGGACGACGCTCCGCGCCGACGACACCGATCTCGCCTTCATCGCGATCGAGCTGCGGGACGCGGCCGGCGTCCTGGTCACCGGCGCCGACCGCGAGGTCTCGGTCAGCGTCGCGGGCGAGGGTCGGCTCGCGGCCTTCGGAACCGGCACCCCGAAGACGACCGAGCGCTTCGACGCGACCACGCGCACCACCTTCGACGGACGGGCGCTGGCGATCGTCCGGCCGAGCGGGCCCGGTGCCATCACGGTGACGGTGAGCGGTGCCGGCCTCCACGACGTCGTCGTGGATCTGGAGGCAGCGGCTCGCTGAGTCGCCCGATTCTGCACGGACATCGCCGTATTCCGTGCAGAACGGGGCGACTCAACGCCCCGTGGATCTGAGCAGCAGCGAGGCGAGTTCGTAGCGCGCCCGGCCGACCGGCTCACGAGGGTCGTACCCCAGGAGCCGGGTGAAGTGCTCGTGCTTGCCCTGCAACGTCGAGTGGTGCATGCCGAGCTCCTGCGCTGCTGACCGCACACTGTCGCCTCGCACCAGCGCGTCGAGTACCCGCACGGCACGATCGTCGAGTGCGGCGAGCGCCGAGACGTCCGGCACCCCAGCGGCGGTGGCGGCCAACTCCCGGACCGCGTCAGCGAGGATACCGAGGTCCGCGATGTCGACGACCCGGTGGGAGGCGTCCGTCATGCTGATGGCCAACTGCGCGTCCGCCCACGATCGCACCAGCTGGGTCGCGACGCCCGGGCGTCCGATCCCGGCGACGCCGTCGACAGTAGACGGTCCCGGCACCGAGTCGGGACCGCTGATGATCGTCGCCCGCAGCACGCCACCGGTGCCGACCGTGAGGGCCGACGGACCGCCCTGCGGGTGCACCGACGGTGACGTCGCGATCACCCGCAGGGCGGAGCCGGAGAGGGACAGTCGTTCGGCGGCCTGCGATCGTTCCGACTCGGAACGGTCGGCATCGAGCAGGATCTGCACCGACGAGTCCGCCTGCGGGTGACGCCGCGACCGCAGTAGGGCCACGGCGAGCGCGAACCGTTCGAGCACGATCGCGTCGTTGGCGTGGGCGACTCCGACGCGTTCCAACCAGACGGACCCGTCACCGGCGACCGTGCGCGTCGGCCAGTCCGCGGATTCGACGGGCAGCCGGTGGCCGGCAGGATCGACGCGGACGGCAGCCTCCGGGGTACGCGCTCCTGCTGGCACCCCGGCCAGAACGGCTGCTCCGCGGGTGAGCGCTTCGGTGTTCACCCCGCCCGCGACGAGCGCGTCGAAGTAGGCGATGACCTTCAGACCTTCACTCGCCTCGGGATCCAAGGCGGTGAGGCGGCCGACGAGTTCCTGCATGGCGTCACTCCGATGTGCCTGTGACGACCCAGCATAGGGAACCGGGCCGTCACAGGCGATGACCTCAGGGCGCGAGCAGGCGAGCGACCCAGGCGTTCCGGGCGGCGGTCATGGCCCGGGCGAGTTCGGCGTGCGGCGCGAGCATGTCGAATCCGTGGAACCCACCCGGCCACACGTGGAGCTCGGCTTGGACGCCGGCCTGCCAGAGCGACGTCGCGTAGGCGACGTCCTCGTCACGGAAGACCTCTGCACTGCCGCAGTCGATGAAAGCGGGTGGCAGGCCGGTCAGATCGGTTGCGCGTGCCGGGGCGGCATAGATGGAGACGTCGTCGCCTCCGACACGGTCGCCGAGCAGTGCGGTCCAGCCGGTGATGTTGCTGCCCCGGTCCCAGACGCCGACCCCGTCGATCTGCGTGGTCGAGACGGTGGCGTCGCGATCGTCGAGCATCGGGTAGATGAGGACCTGGCCGGCGAGCTCCGGACCGCTCCGATCGCGGGCCAGGAGCGCGACACCAGCGGCGAGCCCTCCACCGGCGCTCGCTCCCGCGATGATGAACCGAGCCGGATCGATGCCGAGTTCCTGCGCGTGCTCCGCCGTCCAGACGAGTGCGGCGTAGCAGTCCTCCACCGGGTACGGGTCGGGGAACTCCGGTGCGAGTCGGTACTCGACGGTGACGACCGTGGCGTCGAGTTCGACGATCCACGGCAGGAACTGGGCGAGCCCCACGAAGCGGTCGCCCATGATCATCCCGCCGCCGTGGGTGTGGAACACTCCGGGGCCGGTGCCGATCTTGCCGGCTCGCGCGAGCACGGAGACGGAGATCTCGGCACCCTCGTACCCGGCGATGCTCAGATCGCGGCGCTCGACCCCGGCTTCGGCGAGCATCTCGTCCACGGGGAGCGAGACCGGCGACGCCTGGCGCAGCATCGGGATCATGTCGGCGGTGAGGGTCGAGGGCATCAGATCGCCGACGGCGGCGAGGACCGCGGCGAGCTCGGGATCGAAGGGCGGGTGGTTCGCGGTCGCGGTCATGATGAACTCCAATGTCCACAGCGGATGACGGTATCCCCAGTCTGCTGCTCGCGACGGCCCGACTCACCCGCCGAACGTGCCCGTCTTCCCGGCATCGCACCGCCATCTGGCGGGCTCCGGACGCGCTGAGTCGCCCGATTCTGCACGATCTCAGCCTGATTCGTGCAGATTCGGGCGAACGAACGCGCCTAGTGCGGGTCGAGGCGGTTGAGCATCGCGACCGTCTGGTCGTACTCGCCGCGGACCTCGGCGTAGCGCAGGAACTTGACGTTCTCGACCTGGATCTCCGTGGCGTCGGGCTGCGACTCGATGAGGCCCATGACCTCGTCGGCGAACGCGTCGAGTGGCATCGCGAAGTCGCTCTCCTCCTGGCCGGGCATGAGCGAAGTGCGGACGGCCGGCGGGACGAGCTCGACGACACGGACGCCCGTGTCCGCCAGCTGGAGGCGGATCGACTCGCTCAGCATGTGGATGGCCGCCTTGCTCGCGTTGTAGGTCGGCGTCACCCGCAGCGGGGTGAAAGCGAGGCCCGAGGAGACGGTCATGATCGTCGCGTCCGGTCGGCTGCGGAGCTGCTCGATGAACGCGCCGATGAGCCGGATGGGCCCGAGGACGTTCGTCGTGATGATCTCCTCGGCGGTCGCGACGAAGTCGGAACCAGTCCAGTCCTCGCCGCGCATGACGCCGGCCATCGTGATCAGCACGTTCATCTCCGGGTGCTCCGCGATGACCTGCTTCGCCGCGGCCTCGATGCTCGCAGGATCGGCTGTGTCGATCCGCACGGTGTGGAGGCCGGGCTCGTCGGCGGCGATCGACTCGAGGAGTTCGGTGCGTCGCCCGCCGATGATGACGGTGTTGCCGGCTGCGTGGAGGCGTCGTGCGAGAGCGAGGCCGATGCCGCTCGTCGCGCCGGGGATGAAGACGGTGTTTCCGGTGATCTGCATGCATCGAGTCTCCGTCGGTGACGACGGCCGCACCAGGGTGCGGCGATCCATGGATCCGCGATCCCTGGATCGCCTGGCCGCGGAGGCGGATACTGGCGGGATGGATCGCCCAGCGCTCGCCGACTTCCTCCTCCGACACCGATCGACGTTGCAGCCCGCGGACGTCGGCCTGAGCAGCGGACCTCGGCGACGGACGGCCGGGCTCCGACGCGAGGAGGTCGCGCAGCTCGCAGCGATGTCGACCGACTACTACGCGCGGCTCGAGCAGCAGCGGGCTCCGCAGCCGAGCACGCAGATGCTGGGTTCACTCGCGCGGGCGCTCCGGCTGAGCGCCGAGGAACGCGACTACCTGTATCGGATCGCCGGACACAACGCGCCGACCCGCCTCGCAGCGACCGACTACGTCGCGCCGGCGCTTCTGCGCGTCCTCGACCGGCTCACCGACGCACCCGCGCTCATCCTGTCGGCGCTCGGCGAGACGCTCGTCCAGAACGACCCGGCCCGGGCGCTGTTCGGCGATGCGAACCGGTACCGGGGCCTGGAACGCAGCGCGATCTACCGCTGGTTCCTGCACCCGGAGGAACGCGAGCGATACCCCGCCGAGGACCGGGACCGGCAGAGTCGAGCGCAGGTCGCGTCGCTGCGTGCGGCCTACGGCTCGTTGGGGGCGCAGTCGCCGGCCGGCGAGATCGTCGAGGCGCTCACCGCGCACAGTGAGGACTTCCGGCGACTGTGGGCGACGCACGAGGTCGGGCGGCGGTTCGAGGACCACAAGGTGCTCATCCACCCCGAGATCGGCCCCATCGAGCTGGACTGTCAGGCCCTGTTCACCGAGGACCAGTCGCAGGCACTCCTCGTCCTCACGGCCGCGCCGCACACCGAGGCCGCAAGCAAGCTCAAACTCCTCGCCGTCCTCGGTACCCAGACCTTCGAGGGTGCGCTGTAGCGGAAGCGCCGGCCGAGCGGTTCAGGCCGTCTTGGAGGACGAGCGGAGGACGCTCCGAGAAGGCCGTCCGAATCTCCGCTGGAAATCCGCTTCCATCTCAGCAACAAGGGCTCGCTCTTCATCGCTGATCGGGTCGGCCTTCCCTGCAGCGATCCGCTCGGAAAGAACGCTCTTCATGCGATCGTCTTCTGCCACGGGAACCTCCTTCTGACGGAACTCCTATTGTCCATCGCTCCCTCCCCGGTGTCCACGGCCCCTCCCGAGACGGCGTGGGTGACGGCGAGGATCATCTCGTACTCGGTTGCGGTCGCTTCCGTACGGAGCGGCTCGAGTGCTCGAATGCCGATCAGCCTGTCCACCCGATGATCCGACCGTGCCAGCGTCAGCGCCCATTCCGCTCTGTGCCACCACTGCTCGCGTTCGGCAGCCTTTCGAGTCACACGAGCCTGACGATCTGCCGCGAGGAACGCGATCCAGGCGGCGACGACGGCGAGGACACCAGCGATTCCACCTGCCATCGGCGGCCCGGACAAGACGGTTCGCCAGAACCCACCGTCGACGATGAATGGCGGGAACAGGCGTCCGACAATCGAGCCGATCAGACATCCCACTCCGGTGAATACGACACCGACCTGCCATGCGCTCAGCGCTGCGCTGCGCTGCCGAGCGGCTCTCGCGACGCCACCTCGTTCAGTGAACACAATCCGCACCCCCGGATATAGCGTTCCAGACGACCTGAACCGGGTCCATCTCGTGGGGAGCTGTTCGCAAAATGCTCCGGCCCAGTGATCCTGTGGAGCGCTGTCGTCAGGCAGTTGCAGCGATCTTCCGGCGACGCCGGACAGCCCCGCCGATCGCGACGCCGACGACCCCGACGATCACCGGGACGACGAGCCCGAGAACGACGATCGCGAGGAGTGCCAGGACGAAGCTCGGCATCAGCCCGCCGCCGATCAGGTCGACCACCAGCAGCGGGATGAACGCGAGCAGGACGAGCCAGGCGAGCCCCGGCTGGCGCGACACCGCGAGGATGCCGACCGCGAGCCAGACACCCGCACCCCACAGCAGGAGGCCGAGGGTGAAGCGCCAGGAGTCGTACGCCTGGTACGGCAGGAGTTGCGGACCGGGTGCGGCCAGATCCGGGTTGCCGATCACGACCAGCGAGGCGACCACGAGGCCGAGGGCGGCGAGTACGAGGGCAAAGACACCGAAGACACGCACGGCTACCTCCTAGGGTCACGAATTCGATCAGATGTGGCCCAGCCAACCACACCGAGGGGAGATGTCCCCATTCCCTGCCCGTCGCGCACCGCGTACGTTCGAGGGATGAGCGACGACGGACGCACCGAGACCGGCGGACAATCACCCGCACCGGAGCAGGACAAGCTGCTGATCGAGTGGTTGGAGATCATGCAACCACGCCTCGCGCGATTCGAGGACTTCCTCACACCGCGCGAGGTCGTCACCGACTTCACGCGGGACTCGCTCGTCTCCCTCGAGCAGCTCATCCTCGACCGTTGGCCGGACCGCCACGTCTTCGCGCAGGAGCAGGACACCGATTTCACCGACGGCGCCACGCGATACATCGGCGAGACCTACCTGCGGATCGGCGGCGGCGGGTGGTTCGTGAACCACGATCCGAGTTTCCTCTACTCGGGTCGGCTCTGCATCCTGCTCGACGTCGAGATGCCCGTCCCGATCTCGCCACTCAACCTGATCACCACGATGCTGAGCCGACGCACCGGTAACGTCCTCACGAGGATCTGGGACGGGCAGACGAGGAAGATCGCCGAGCTGCGGGCGGCCAACCCGGGCTGGGAGCCGAAACGCGAGCCGTTCCCCGGCGCGATTCCGATGTCACGCTCGAGCTCGTCACTCACTCCGTCCGCCCGCTGAGCGAGCGCTCACGGACTCGACGGGATCACCGTCGCCGTCGCGCCGTCGACCAGGAGGGCCTGATCGTCGCGGAGCGGGACCAGCGGGTAGTCGTCGGCGTACTGCTCCAGCGTCCGACTGATGAGCTCCGGTGGGTACGGCGGCAACTGGCCGTCGGCGTGCGGGATCACCGTTCGGTCGACCAGCGCCAGCCCGGCGAAGCCGGTGAGTGTCGGGCCGTCTGCAGGGTCGTCCAGGAGTGAGGCGGGGGTGACGTCCGGTCCGGCGATGATCGACCCAGCACTGGAACCGATGTACGGCAGGCCCGCCTGCACGTGCCTGGTGATCACCGTGTCGTTCCCGGAGCTCCGCAACGCCTCGAGCAGGGCGAAGGTGCTCCCGCTTGCGACGTAGACCGCGTCGAGGTCCGCCAGCGCGCGGTCGAGGTCTGCAGGCGCGGTCTCGCGCACGGTGATCCGGACGACCTCGTGTCCGAGGGCCTCCACCGACTCACGTTCGGCATGGACGAACGGCGCCTCGGCGAGCGCCACCTGTGCGTCGTCGACGTACCCGAGTCGCAGCCGACGACCCGCCACATCGATCGACTCGGCAAGGAAGGGCACCATGGCACCCGGTTGACGGGAGAGCAGGAGGATCTTCACGGAGACACCGTACGAGACGCCCCTGACATGATCGGCACGACGAGACGCACCTGGAGCAGCACCGGACCTGCGCGATACCCTGAGGGCAGTGAACCGTTCTTTCGCTCTGTGACCCAGAGGCCCTTCAGCGACACCCGTTCGCTCCTCCCACGAGGGGCGGTGATTTCGTGCGCCCGGAACGGGAGCTCCCTGCGGAGTTCCCCTGCACCCCGGCCCCCACTCGAAACCACTCCGGAAAGAACACCCACGCATGACGTCCATCGACGCTTCCTCGACCCCCTCCGACGACCGCTCGGCTCTTCGCGCGAACTGCGCTGACTGCTTCGCGCTCTGCTGCACCGCGTTCGGGTTCCAACGATCAACCGACTTCCCAATCGACAAACCGGCAGGCACGCCCTGCCTCAATCTGGCGGACGACTTCTCCTGCACCATCCACGAATCCCTGCGTCCGAGAGGGTTCCGCGGGTGCACCGTCTTCGACTGCTTCGGCGCTGGCCAGCTCGTCTCGCAGGAGCTCTTCAGCGGTACGAGCTGGCGCGACCGCCCCGACACGAGCCCCGAGATGTTCGCCACGTTCTCCGTCGTCCGACAGCTGCAGGAGATGCGCTGGTACCTCGTCGAAGCCGCCGAGCGGATGGCCTCGCCGGATATCGCCGACCACGCCCACCGCCTCGACAGCAGCATCCAGGGGATCATCGGCGGCGGCACCGCCGTCATCCTCGACTGCGACATCGCTTCCCTTCGCGACGAGGTCCGACACGTGCTCGTCGAGGCCAGCGAGGAGGCACGTGGCGGCTACCTCGCGACCGCCGAAGCCGAGCAGCACGACGGCCTCCACCCCTCCGCCGACCTGGCGGGCCGCGATCTGCGAGCACGCCGACTGTGCGGGGCCGACCTCCGCGGTGCGACCCTCATCGCCGCGGACCTCCGCGGCGTCGACCTGTCCGGGGTCGACCTGCTGGGCGCGGACCTTCGAGGCGCGCGCCTCGACGGAGCCGACCTCTCGGACACCCTGTTCCTCACCCAGATGCAGCTCAACGCGGCTCTCGGCGACGAGTCGACGCTCCTGCCGCCCTCCGTCGATCGGCCGGGACACTGGCGCGGGTGACCGACGCCGTCGCGCGCGGGACGTCGTGGGCAGTTGTGGGGCAGGAACGCGCACGCCATCATGAGGGATGCTCTCCGATCAGCGCGCCTCCGTCTCGACGCCGCTCCTGTCCATCGACTACGAGACGGCCGGTGACCCTTTGGGGCCTGCGGTCGTCCTGATGCACGGGTTCCCGTACGACGTCCGCGCGTACGACGAGGTCGCCGAGATCGTGGGAGCAGCCGGCGCAAGGGTGGTCGTCCCGTACCTCCGCGGCTTCGGGCGGACACGGTTCCTCGCCGACGACACCAACCGGTCGGGCCAGCAGGCCGCGCTCGGCCGGGACCTCATCGACCTGCTCGACGCCCTGGACATCGACCAGGCGGTGGTCGCCGGCTACGACTGGGGCGGACGGGCGGCCTGCATCGCCGCCGCCCTGTTCCCCGATCGCGTGCGCGGGCTGGTGACCGTCGACGGCTACAACATCCAGGACATCGCGCACTCCGCCACCCCTGCACCACCCGACTGGGAGAAGACCTACTGGTACCAGTACTACTTCCACTCGGAGCGCGGCCGGATCGGCCTCACCGAGAACCGCGAGGCGCTTTGCGGGCTGCTCTGGCGCGACTGGTCGCCGACCTGGGCCGACGCCGCGACCGCCTTCACCGCATCGGCACCCTCCCTGCACAACCCCGACTTCGTCGACGTCGTCATCCACTCGTACCGGCATCGCTTCGGCCTCGAAGCGGGCGACCCTCGGTACGACGACCTCGAGCGGCGCATCGCTGAGAGCCCGGAGATCACCGTGCCGACCGTGGTCATCGAGAGCGGCGCGGACGGGGTCGCCGGCGGGAACCCGGCGGACGACCGCCAGTACTTCACCGGACCGTACACGCACCTCGTGCTCCCGGGCATCGGGCACAACGTCCCGCAGGAGGACCCCGGGACGTTCGCGCGGGCGGTGCTCTCCCTGCTCGACAACGAGCGCGGCTGATCTGCTGATCGGGATGGGGAGTTGTCCCCGTAGGCCCGCCGCGTCGGTTCCGGGTAGCGTCGAAGGCATGATCCGCACGCCTCGCGCCCTCGCCCTGACCGCTCTCGTCTCCGCGACCCTCGGGATCGCCCTCACCGGATGCTCCGCCGGCGCCCAGCAGGCACCCGACGACGCCCTGGCGATCGGCACGGGCGTGGCCGTCGAGGTCGGGACCGGCGTCGAGATGTCGTTCGCCATCGACGACGTCCGCGAGGGGAAGCTGAGCGACCTCGCCGAGATGGGTCTGCAGTCGACATCCTCCGACGAGGGCAAGACGCCGTACTTCGTCACATACTCGGTGACGCTCACCGACGGCGACATCGCGGACGCGGACCGCTCGGCCCTGCCCGTCCCGAAGACCGACGAGTGGAAGCTCACCGGCACGGGCACGTACCAGCCCATCCAGGTGATCGGCCAGTTCGACTGCACGCCGGACGGCAACGCGACCGCCGGAGTCGCACCCGACGCTCCCCTGGTCGCCTGCCAGGCGTTCCTCGGCGACGCGGACGCACTCCCGACCGCCATCGAGGTGAAGGACCTCGGCACCTGGGCGACGAAGGACTGAGCTCCCGCGACTCGAGCTGCACCTGCACCGGCGAACGGTCTTCCACCGTGCGCCGGTGCAGGGTAGTGTCTGCCGTGCGATAAGCGAACAGCGTGTTCCATTATCGAATTCTTGACGATGAAGTGAGGAATCGATGCAGTTCCACCACCACGGCTATGTCTCCGGTGATCCGCGCGTCCTGCCTGCAGCGGGCGTCGGGGTCGATCGACCCGAGGACCTCCCGGAGGAGATGGACGTCCTCATCGTCGGCAGCGGCCCGGCCGGCATGATCGCCGCCGCCCAGCTGTCCCGGTTCCCGACGATCACCACGCGGATCGTGGAGCGCCGACCGGGACGCCTCGCGATCGGCCAGGCGGACGGTATCCAGGCGCGCAGCGTCGAGACCTTCGACGCCTTCGGCTTCGCCGAGCGCATCACCGCCGAGGCATACCGGATCACCGAGATGGCGTTCTGGAAGCCCGACCTCGACGACCCGAGACGCATCGTCCGCGGCGCACGCCCGCTCGACGACACGACGGGCGTCAGCGAGTACCCGCACCTCATCGTGAACCAGGCTCGCGTGCTCGACTACTTCGCCGAGTACATGGCGAACGCCCCGACCCGGATGCGCCCCGACTACGGGTGGGCGTTCCAGGGACTCGAGATCGACGACGACGCGGAGTACCCGGTCGCGGTCACGCTGCTGGACACGAGCGATGAGTCCTCCGGCGAGACCAGGACTGTCCGCGCGAAGTACGTCATCGGGGCCGACGGCGCCCGGAGTGCCGTCCGCCAGGCGATCGGCTGCACCTTGGCCGGCAACCAGGCGAACCACGCGTGGGGCGTCATGGACGCCCTCGCGGTCACCGACTTCCCAGACATCCGCACGAAGTGCGCCATCCAGTCGGGTTCCGGCGGCAGCATCCTGCTCATCCCCCGCGAGGGCGGGCACCTGTTCCGCATGTACGTCGATCTCGGCGAGGTGCCGTCGGGCGGCAGCGAGGCCGTGCGGTCGACCTCGATCGAGCAGATCATCGACCACGCGAACACCATCCTGAGCCCCTACCGGCTCGACGTGAAGCACGTCGCCTGGCACAGCGTCTACGAGGTCGGCCATCGCCTGACGGACCGCTTCGACGACGTCCCGCTCGACGAACTCGGCACGCGCACGCCGCGCGTCTTCATCACCGGTGACGCCTGCCACACCCACAGCGCGAAGGCCGGCCAGGGAATGAACGTGTCGATGCAGGACGGGTTCAACCTCGCGTGGAAGCTCGGACATGTGCTCGAGGGCCGCAGCCCGGAGAGTCTGCTCGCGACCTACTCGGCCGAGCGGCAGGTGGTCGCGCAGGACCTCATCGACTTCGACCGGGAGTGGTCGACGCTCATGGCGAAGCGACCGGAGGAGTTCGCCGACCCGTCCGAGCTCGCCGACTTCTACGTGCGCACCGCGGAGTTCCCGGCCGGCTTCATGACCGAGTACAGCCCGTCGGCGATCGTCGGCGAGGCGACCCACCAGCACCTCGCGAGTGGCTTCCCGATCGGCAAGCGGTTCAAGTCCGCCCTCACCTCGCGCGTCGCGGACGCCAACCACATCCATCTCGGACACCACGCCACGGCCGACGGGCGCTGGCGGATCTACGTCTTCGCGGATGCCGCTTCGCCAGCGTCTGGCCGATCGGCGGAGCTCGCCGCCTGGCTGCAGGACGACCCGGAGTCACCGCTCCGCGCGGTGCCTGACGGCGTGCGGGCCGACGACTGGTTCGACGTGAAGATCGTCTACCAGCAGCGCCACACCGACATCGACCTCGGCACCGTTCCGCCGGTGTTCCTGCCGCGCGTCGGCCCGTTCGACCTCATCGACTACGAGAAGGTCTACGCCCGCCATCCCGACGTCGACATCTTCGCCGACCGCGGCATCGACCGAGCGGGTGCCGTCGTCGTCGTGCGGCCGGACCAGTACGTCGCCCACGTACTCCCGCTCACGGCCACCGCGGAGCTCGCGGCGTTCTTCGACGGCGCGATGGGACGACAAGCGACGACCGCGAACGCCTGATCGTCAGGCAAGCTCGGCGTCGATGTCGGCGAGGTCCAGCACGAAGCGGTACCGGACGTCGTTGCGGGCCAGCCGATCGAGCGCGACGTCCACATCCGCGGCTGAGACCACCTCGACGTCCGCCGTCACGCCATGGGTGCCACAGAAGTCGAGGAGGTCCTGCGTCCACCGGTGACCGCCACTGCCCGACGATGTCAGTCGCTTCCGGCCGAGGAGCAGGTCCATCGTCTGGATGGAGATCGGTCCGAGGTAGCCGAGCGAGCACAGGGTCCCGTCGAGGTCGAGGACGCGGAGGTACGGTGTGAGGTCGTGCTCCACGGAGACCGTGTCGATGACGAGGTCGAGGCTGCCGACCGCCGCAGCCATGGCGTCGGCGTCGGTCGACACGACCACCCGGGACGCCCCGAGCCGCAGCGCGTCGGTCGCCTTGCCCTCGGACGTGGTGAACACGGTGACCTCGGCACCGAGCGCATGACCGAGCCGGACGGCGAGGTGGCCGAGACCGCCGAGGCCGACAACGCCGAGTCGCGTCCCCTCTCCCACGCCGTTGGTGCGGAGTGGCTCCCAGACGGTGATGCCCGCACACATCAGGGGTGCGACACCGGCCGGGTCGAGGGAGGTCGGGCGGTGGTAGACGAAGCTGTCGCGGACGACATAGCGCCCGGAGTAGCCGCCGAGCGTCGTGCTCCCGTCGATGCGGTCCCGGCCACCGTAGGTGAGGGTCGGGAACTCCAAGCAGGAGTTCTCCTGGCTGCGCAGACACATCGTGCAGGTTCCGCACGAGTCCACGATGTTGCCGACGGCGACGGCGTCGCCGGGCGCGAAGGACGTCACGTCCGAGCCGACCGCGACGACCTCCCCGACGAACTCGTGACCGGGCACGAGTCCGACCGCGGGTCCCGCGGAGGCGAGGGCGTGCAGGTCGCTGTGGCAGACGCCGCAGTGCGTGACCCGCACGTCGACATCGTCCGGGCGGAGTTCGCGGCGGTCGATGACGGTCGGTCGAAGGGAGCGGGGAGCAGCGGTGGACATGAGGGCGGTTGTGCGCATAGGCCGATACTACCTACTAGTTGGTAGTATCGCTACACTGGATCGATGACCACCGCCGAACAGACTCGCCAGCGCATCCTCGACGCCGCGACCGAGGAGTTCGCCACCCACGGCATCGCAGGCGCACGGGTGGACCGCATCGCCAAGCGCTCCGGCATGAGCAAGCCGATGATCTACGCGTACTACGGCGCGAAGGACCAGCTGTTCGACGCCGTCTTCCACGCCCACGTCATCGCGAACGGCGACCGCGTACCGTTCACCGCCGCCGAGCTCCCCGAGTACGCGGCCCGGCTCTACGACGACTACCTCGCCGATCCGGCGCTCGCCCGCCTGGTGCTGTGGAAGCGGCTCGAGCGCGAGAGCACCGGCTACCTGTACCCCAGCCTCGAAGACCACGACGTCCGCCACATCCAGGACATCGAAGCGGAGCAACGAGCGGGGTCGATCCGCCCCGACCTCGACCCGGCGGACATCTGGTCGCTGCTCATCTCGACCGCCGCGACGTGGGCACAGGCGTCGATGACGGTCGTCGCGACCTCAGCGGACGCACCCGAGGTCCACCAGCGTCGGCGCACGGCACTGGCCGCGACGATCCGCGCCGGCCTCTGCACTCAGGAGTAACGCGGCGAGGATCAGCACCACGGCGAGCGCCGCGCTGAGCACCGTCGTACCGATCACGAGGAGCGCCACGATCGCGCCCAGCCCCAGCAGGACGGCGATCGCGAGTCGCCGTCGTGCACCGGTCGCGACCGGAGGCGGAACCGCCTCGACACGGGCGAACACCGTCGCGACCAGTGCGGTCAGTGTCAGTGCCACCGCCAGCCAGAGGGGCCGTCCGAACCACCACCCGAGGCTGTCCGGCGCGGGGAGGGCGATGCCGGTCAGAAGCGCGAACACTGCCGACGCACCGGCCATGGTGAGGAGTACCGGCATGTGCCAGAGGTAGATCGTCATGGCGCGACGGGTGACGAAGTCGACCACGAACGCGACCCGGCGACGCGCGCTCAGCCGAGTGAGTCGCTCGCGGACGAGCGACAGCAGTGCCGTGTGGGCGACCCCGACGAGGAGCAGCGCCGCGGTGGGCGGGTTGATGTTCGCGATGAGGTCGCTGGAGTAGACGCCGGCCCACCAGGTGAGTACGAGGACGACGACCGCCCCGACACCGGCGAGCGCCCGGACGCGCCGGCTGAGCGCACCGATCGAGCCGTCCGCCAGGAAGAATCCGAGTTGCTGGAGCGCGGTCCAGACGAGGGCGAGGTTGATGAATCCGAGGGCGTCGACACCAGTGGCAGCACGCAGGACGTCGACCAGCACGGCGGCGATGGCGAGTGACGCGATCGACCGGAGCGGTGCGCGCTCATGAGCGGCGGCGAGCGCAGGCAGCAGTGCCTGGCAGAGCAGGAAGACGCCGAGGAACCAGAGTGGCTGGCCGAACCGGAAGCCGGCCATGGCGACGAGGTCGGCGGGGACACCGGCCAGCGTCAGCGTCGCGAGGGCGGCTCCCACACAGCCGATGGTGACGACCGCGGGGAGCAACAGACGATGGAGCCGCGCGGCGACGAACGCCGAGGTCGGCGCACCATGCGACCGGTGGCGTCGATACGCGAGCAGGCCGGCGAAGCCGCCGATCACGAAGAACAGCGGCATGACCTGCAGGATCCAGCTGAGCGGGGCGATCCAGGCGGTGCCGTCACTCGCGTTCTCGAACATGGGACCGGCGGAGGTCACCGTCACGCCGACCATCATCGCGTGCAGGACGACGACCCCGACGATGCAGCAGGCGCGGACGAGGTCGATGCCCGTGTCGCGCGAACCGGACGGGACGGGCGACGATCCGGTCACGGGTGCGGGTCTGGAGCGGCGGTGCGGGGTGTGGGTGATGGCCATGACGGTCCTCCTCGGTGATGTCCGAGGAGGTTATGAACGCGGTACCGAAGGGCACATCACCCGGCGGTGTCGTCGCGCCCCGTACCCAGGGGTGAGGCGCCGACGCGCGGAGTCCGGGTCAGGACGGGGCGACGAGTCCGGTGTCGTAGGCGAAGATCACGGCCTGCACGCGGTCGCGCGCGCCGACCTTGGCGAGGACCTTGCCGACATGGGTCTTCACGGTCTGCTCCGCGATGAACAGGGTCGCGGCGATCTCGCTGTTCGACCGCCCATGGCCGATGAGGACGAGCACCTCTCGCTCGCGCTCGGTGAGCTCCGCCAGCCGCGCGGCGCCATGCGAGGCGCGGGGCTTCTGCGCGGCGAACTGCGCGATCATCCGTCGGGTCACGCTCGGGGCGAGCAGGGCGTCGCCCGCCGCCACGACCCGCACGGCGTGGACCAGGTCCTCGGGCAGCGCGTCCTTGAGGAGGAAGCCGCTCGCCCCGGCCTGCAGCGCGTCGTAGACGTAGTCATCGATGTCGAAGGTGGTGAGCATGATGATCCGTGGGACTTTCGCCGCGGGGTAGGACGGCCCGAGGATGCGCTTGGTCGCCTCGATCCCGTCGAGCTCGGGCATACGGACGTCCATGAGGATCACGTCGGGGTCGAGGCGTGCGGACAGTTTCACGGCTTCCGCGCCGTTCGCCGCCTGACCGGTCACCCGGATGCCCTCGTGGGCGTCGAGGAGGGCACCGAACCCGGCGCGGACCATGGCCTGGTCGTCGGCGATGAGGACGTCGATGGTCACGGGCGATCCTTCGTGGAGACGGGTCGGGAGGGGGACGAGGGTGTCGACGTCCGTGGCTCGGACGACACGGCGACCGGCAACGTGGCGACGACGAGCCAGCCGCCCTCACCGTCCGGCCCGGCGCTCAGGCTACCGCCGAGGAGTTCCGCACGCTCCAGCATGCCGCGCAGGCCGTGTCCGGCCCCGTGTTCGCCAGCCGACCGGGACGCTCCGTTGTGGATGCGCAGGTGCACCGCGGCGTCGTCGACCCGGACGTCCACGGCGACCGGTGCGCCGGGCGCGTGCCGTACCGCGTTGCTCATGCCCTCCTGGACGATGCGGAAGGCGGCGATCTGCACAGACGGCGGGACCTCGGCGCCGTCGGTGTCGGTCACCTGGAGGGTGATGTCGGCGCCCACCCGGCGCAGGCTCTCCGCGAGCGCCGGGAGATCGGCGATGCCCTGCTGCGGCGTCAACTCGGCCACCTGATCCTCGGTCCGCAGGACGCCGAGCAGGCGACGCATCTCCACGAGCGACGCCCGGGCGGTCGCTGCGATGTCGTCGAACTCCGCCGTGGCTTCGTCCGCGAGGCCGGGCACCCGGTACTTGGCGGTCGAGGCCTGCACCTGGATCACGGACATGCTGTGTGCGACGACGTCGTGCAGCTCGCGGGCGATCCGCGTGCGCTCCTCGACGAGCAGCCGCCGCGACTGCTCGGTGGCCGAGACCTGGCGCTCCCGGTTGAGCTCCTCGCCGATGCGCACGCGCCCGGAGACGAGGAGCGCGACGAGGAACGCCACGGCAGCGATGGAGGACGCGACGATGAGGTCGGCGGCCATGGCGGTCGGGTCGGCGGCGGACGGCACGAGCAGCGCTGCGACGAGCGAGCCGGCGATGTTCACGAGCAGGGTGATGAGCCCCGGCAACCAGCCGTGCAGGAAGGTGACGGCCCCGACGAGGACGGCGAACGCGATGAGCGCGGGTACGGACCACGGCCACGGCCAGACCGGGTCGTGATCGGCCGAGGCGATGAGCGGGAGCACGAACGCGGCGGCGGCGAACAGCGCGATCGCGACGCGCGGAAGGACCACGGAGAGGACCGGTGCCCCGCAGATCGCGGCTCCGAGGAGGAACGACGCCGGGAGCACGGTGCCGTAGAGGAGGCTCTGGATCGGCACGAGGACACTGAGCAGGACAACTCCGACGCCCGCGAGGACGATGAGGATGACGGTCCGGCGAGTGATGCCGGGCGACGTGCGATCCATGATCGTCATTCTCCCACCAGCACCAGGACGGGGTGGTCGTCCGCCTCCGCCTCCTCGGTCCCACTCGCCCCGGCAGCGGCCTCCGAGCGCTCGCGACGACGACGACGCGCCGCTGCGACCCGGTCGACGACGAGACCGAGGACGAGCGCCACGGCGACCCCGATGACGGAGCTGAGGAACGGCTGGTCCTCGAAGAGCTTCCCGGCAACGACGCCGATGAGCGCGCTGTAGGCGGCCCAGGTCACGCCACCGATGAGGCTCAGGGGCAGGAAACGACGCCACGGGTACCGGAGGGCACCCGCCGACATGTTGACGGCGACCCGTCCGACGGGGATGTAGCGCGCACCCAGGATGAGCGGCGCGCCCCGCCGGCCGAGGGTCCGCCCGGCCCGGTCGAAGGCCGCGGCGATGCGCGGACGCCGCATCCAGGCGAAGCGGGTCGTGCCGACGCCACGGCCGATGAGGTAGGCGAGGTTGTCGCCGATCGCCGCCCCCACCGCCGCGACGGCGCAGAGCAGCAGGAGGTTCGACCCACCGGTCGAGACGGCGACCGCCGCGGCGGCGACGAGCACCGTCTCGCTGGGGATCGGCGGGAAGAAGCCGTCGATCACGGCCGCTGCGAACATCACCAGGTAGAGCCATGGTGAGGTCACGGCGCCGAGGATGAGTTCGTTGATGACGTCCATGCTCCGACGCTACGAAGCGGAGGGACACCGGGCATCACCCTGGGGTATCGACCACCCCCTACCGCGGTGGTGTCCTCGGCAGGGGACGGTCGACCGCGGGGGCCGTCCGGGACTACTCGACGGCCGGGACCTTCGGCTCGGCGTGCCCGCGCGGGGCGAGCGCCTCGTGCGTGCTGATCTCGTACGCGTTCTCCGCGTGGAGGGCGACGTCGAGCCCCTGCGCCTCGGTCTCGGCCGACACCCGGATGCCCATCGTCTTGTCGAGGACCCTGGCGAGCACCCAGGTGATGGTGAAGGTGTAGGCGAAGACGGCCACGATCGCGAGCGCCTGCTTGCCGAGGAGGAGGAAGCCGCCGCCCGCGAGGAGTCCCTCGCCGCCGCTGGGCGCGAGCGGCACCGCGAGGACACCGATGAGGAGACCCCCGACGACGCCGCCGACGAAGTGGAGGGCGGTGACGTCGAGGGCGTCGTCGAAGCCGAAGCGGACCTTGAGGCTGACGGCGAAGTAGCAGACGACCGCGGCGGCGGCGCCGATCGCGAGCGAGCCGAGCGGGGTGACCGCGCCGCAGGAGGGCGTGATGGCGACGAGTGCGGCGATCGCACCCGAGCAGGCGCCCAGCGTGGTCGGGTGACCGTCGCGCAGCTTCTCGACGACGAGCCAGACGATGACGCCGGCGCAGGTGGCGGCGACGGTGTTGAAGACCGCGACGGCGGCGTTGTTGTCGGCCGCACCGAGGGCGCTGCCGTCGAAGCCGATCCAACCGACGAAGAGGAGTCCGGCGCCGAGCAGGGTGAGCGGGAGGCTGTGCGCCTTGGGCTGCGACGGGAAGCCGTTGCGCTTGCCGAGGACGATGGCGAGTGCGAGTGCGGCGACCCCGGAGTTGACGTGGATCGCGGTGCTGCCGGCGTAGTCGATCGAGCCGATGGTGTTGGCGAGCCACCCGCCCTGCACGCTGCCGTCAGCGGAGTCGAAGGCGAAGACCCAGTGCGCGACCGGGAAGTAGACGAGCGTCGACCAGACGCCGGCGAAGACCATCCACGCGCTGAACTTCATCCGACCGGCGGCCGCTCCGGCGACGATCCCGATCGTGAGACCGGCGAACATCAGGTGGAGTGCGGCGAGCGCGAGCGGCGGCAGTGCGCTCCCCTCCGGCGCGACGAGTAGTTGGCCGAGCCCCGGGTACTCGGTCGGGTCGCCGACGAGTCCGAGGCCGCCGATGCTGTCCCCGAACACCATCGAGTAGCCGAAGGCCACCCAGAGGATCCCGACGAGACAGAACGACGCGAAGATCATCATCATCATGTTCATGGTGACGCGACGGCTGACCATCCCGCCGTAGAACATGGCCAGGCCGGGCAGCATGAGCGCCACGGCCACCACCGCCGCCAGGAGCCATGCCGTGTTGCCCGCGATTACAGCCGTGTCCATCCGGACCTCCAGGGTTCGCGCGGGATCCGAAACGGACGACCGCATTTTCAATAGGTCATCCAATTGTCACGATGACCGGTTTCAATGCAGTATCGAATCCGTTTCGTGTTCGTTACGGGATCGCGTGTCAGGTCCGGTCGGCTTTTGCCCCTCGGCAGACTTGAAAGATGGACGACGTCGACGTTGAGTGGTTCGACCAGCCCATCGAGGAAGCGGTCGAGATCCACGACGCATCCGACGATTGGGCCGACATGGGCAGGCACTGGGAAGACCTGCTCAAGGACTCGCTCCACCCCCTCCCCGCCCACGTCGATCACGTCGGTTCGACCGCGGTGCCCGGACTTGCCGCCAAACCGGTCATCGACATGCAGATCCAAGTGCCGGACATCGAAGATGAACCCGCCTACCTACCCGCCCTGGAAGAACTGGGGATGGTTCTCCGCGCTCGCGGTGCGAATTTCCGCTTCCTGCGACCGCCCGCGGGACGCCCGCGGAATGTGCACATCCACGTCTGCGGAATGGGCTCGGTCTGGGCCGCGGAACACCTCGCCTTCCGAGACGCTCTTCGAGGGAATCCTGGTCTGGCACGCGAGTACGAGCGCATCAAACGAGGATTGGCGACGACCGTTTCAGAACGCGCGGACTACAACCGCGGCAAAGAGTCGTTCATCCGAGAGGTTGTCGCGAGGCACCCATCTCCCTGACCCGACACTCGACGCAAGGCGATGGGCGTCACAGAGGCCAGTCGTCGGGGTACCGGAACGGAACGGCGACGATCTGCACGTCGTCCTCATAGGTGAGGCGGCCCGGCATCATCGTTCGGAGCTCGACCCAGGGGATGTCGTATCGATCGAGGAGTGCGAGATAGCCGCCAGTGAGCGTGAGGAGATCGATCGCCGTCTCCTTGAACCACGATCGTGCGCCAGGGTGTTCGAAACTACCCGGTGAGGCAACGGACGGGTTCGCGTATGCGGCGTTCAGCCGGTCGTTGCTCTGACGCCACCATGCTGCGTCCTCCCCCGACAGCCGCCCGGTGTCGTGCAGCCCGTTCGCCATCGCGAACACACCGGGGAACCGGCCGTTTCGATTCGGAACGGCACTCTGGAAGCGAACGAACATTCCTCGACTGTATGCGGGAGCACGAGTACACCGGCCGGAGTGTCCAGCCTTCTGGTCAGGCGCGGAGAGCGTCTCCTCTGTGATCGGCCGAAGCTGATCATGGGAGATCGGCACCCGTCACGAGCGAGTGGATCGGCGGAAGCCGGTGCCGCGCAGTGTCACTTGCCTCATCGACGATGGTGACCACTGACACAACCTCGGCCCCACCCTCCTTCGCGAGCTCCGCGACGGCCAGAGCCTGGCTTCCGGTTTCCACCCAGTCATCGACCAGAACGAGTCGAGCCCCAGGCTGCAGGTGCTCACGGCGCATCCACAGCGTGCGTTGCTGCCCTCGGTAGTCGACCTCGGTCCGCCTGCTGATCAACGAGCCGGGGAACATGGCTCCATCCTTTCTGACGGCCACGAACCCGATGCCCAAGGCGACCGCCACCGCTGGCGCCAGAACGAAACCGCGTGACTCGATACCCACGATGTAGTCCGGCCGGTCGCGCCCGGCGAGATCAGCCAGTGCCGTGACGATCGCACTGAGCGCCGCGTGATCCTGCAGCATGCTCCACACGTCCGCATCGCCATCGATCCACCGGAAATGCTCCAACGCGTGCCACCGCCCCTGCCCCACCACGTCGCGCGTCATGAAACAACGGTATCGAGGCCGAGACCGGACAGGCGAAGCGCAAGCGCGCAGCGTTCTCTCACTGCGCGCCTATCAGGCGCGCCATAGGCTGCTCGCATGGTCAGGGCGAACGATCCCCAGTACCGGACTCCACGGCTGATTCTGGGATGGACGTGGGCGACCCTCGGTGTCGTGCAACTCGCATTCAGGTTGCCCGCCGGCGCTGACAGTCAGGGCTATCCGCTCGGGGTCATCCTGGGTGCCGCGCAGATCGTCCTCGGCGCGGTTGTGTTGATCCAGGCGTGGCGGCTCCCGAAACACGCACCCATCGACGCCGCCCGGACCGATACCGGAGACGGCCGATGACCCGCTCTGGCAAGCTGTGGCTCGTGGCGGCCGTCCTCTTCTTGGCGCTCGTGGCCGTGCAGCTCTGGATCATCGTCTCGAATGAGTCACCCTACGCCGGCACGGGAAGCGTTCGGAGCGCGTCATCGCGGGGCTCAACAGCGGGATGCAGCGCTGTTGGCTCGGCAAGCTGACCCTGGAAGGAGCTGCAACCGAATCGGCCCTATCCTCCCTATCGAGAGCGTAGGAGCTCTCGATAGGCCGAGGGACACTGCCTGGTGAGGCCTAGGCGCACCTGAGGCAACACTCATTGTTGAACTGCACCGAAAAAGACTGGCCCGAAAACAGGTACCGACTCTCTCCTCAGTCAACTGCGGACCGCTAGACCTGATCGAGAGTCCGTTCCTCCTACTCTTCGGCCAATCTGCGGCGCGTGCGCCCGAGCGAGCCTCTCGCCTGCAAACGCTCTCGGATCTCAAGTCCCCGGAGACTTTTTCCTACTGCAGCATCAAGGCATCCATCACAATGCACCGTTGAGGCCGACAGCCGCGCCCCTTACGTGTTCAGCGCCACGTTCTGCGGAAGTAGTTCAACTCTCCGAACGCGTCCTCGAACGACGGAACGAAACGAGATCAGGCGAGAGCTTCTGCCAAGTCGATCTTCTCTCGAAGTCTCGCGATCGGCCCGTTCCAGGTTTGCGTTCGGAAGGCCCATTGGCCTGCCACGATGCCCGGTGAGACCCCGAGAGTATCCGCAAGAGAGCGGATCTGGTCGGGTGTGGTCGCCGCTTGTAGCTCCTTGTTGAAAGCGGGGGGGATGAGGTGCGATGCGGCGAACTTATTTGCAGCCGCCTCCTGTGAGTCTGCATCGTCGTCCGCCTTGAACCCGTCGACGAACGTGCTCCTCTTGGGGTGCAGTAGGACGTGGGCGATCTCATGGAGGATTGTGAACCAGAGGCTATCGAGGGCTTTGTACCGGCTCGTAACTGCGATCATCGGCGTGCCGTTGACCCAGCGAGACACGCCACTGATTCGCGTGTTCGGCATTTCAGGGACGAAGACGAGTACGACACCAGCTTCAAGAAGAAGACTCTGTGCCTTATTGAAGGCAACATCAACCTTCTTCACGGTGAGCTTAGGCAGTGCCTCCGCAGCGACACGTAACTTGTCGGCATCGTACGAGGGAGCGTTCTCAATCAAACCCGCGGCGCGCAACTCTGAGAGACGTATCCAGAGCGCGGTGAGATTCGAATCGATTGAATGCAGCTGACTTCGCTTGTAGGAGGCCTGAGGCTCCAGCCAGGTCTTCCCGTAAGCCGCAGGGGATGCGACGCCGAAGAGCTCGAGCAACTTACGTGCCACCTGCGGTCCGGCATCTGCCGGATCAATGACGTCGCGCGCGATGAGGATCTGACGAGGGAAGGCTGATGCCCACTCCACAAAACCTTCTAGCGCATTGCGCCGTTCCGCCCGTGCTTGATGCGTCTGGTAGGCAGCCTCAAGCCCAGACCACATCTCGGCCGGCGTCCCGAGAACCTGCTCGAGGGTGACAGCAACATCCGGAGACAGCGGCGCTGTCCCCTTGATCACGAGATTGATGTGCTTGGTACTGAGACCCGTTCGCGCCGCGAGCTGGGCCTGACTGATCGAATGTGCATCGAGTTCGCGCTGCAGGATGCGGCCTGGACGTGCCGCGTAATCGAACTGGGCGTCGGTTGCTTTGTATGTAGTCATGATCCCGGTCAGCTCGCGCGTCGAAGAATCGATCGGCCGCGAACATGTAAGTCGTGAATGAGTAGCGCCTCGGAAGCGTCGTGATCGAGCAACGATGTCCTGCTCGCGATGATGCCGGGAGCCCCAGCTAAGTCGAGCGGCCGTGCGTGCAAATCAACCTCCTCGATCGAGAGAGTCAGCTTGCCTGCCTTCACACCCATCCGGACACTCCGGAAGCGGGCGAGATCACCGAGGCGCGGTGCCTGTGCCACGACGTGGAGGAGATCTTCGGCGGCACTGGCCTGGCCACCGACGACCGTTCGCAGACGCGCCCCAGAAGCGCAGTAGCTCTGAAGCTGAGGGTCGAACCAAGCGAACTTCAAGCTTTACCTCTTTGGTAAACGAAAAATGGTGTACAGTGGGGTTTACCCGACAGGTACATGCTACTCGCTTCCACCCGGAAGCGAGAGCGACACGCTAACCACCTCAATAGGAAGGAGGGTCACCATGACCCCCACCACCCCCGTCCGCCTGAAGATCTTCATCAACGACAAGGCCTACGACGTCAACGACTCCGACCAGACCGCCGCAGCCCTGTTGCGGCTTGCCGGCCGCGACCCGAAGTTCTTCGACCTCTTCCTCCTCAAGAAGAACGGCGTCGAGGAGAAGATCAAGGACAGTCAGATCATCAACCTCAAGGACGATGAGCGGTTCCGGTCGCGCCAGAACCTTCGCTTCACCATCGACGGCGAGCCATTCCGAACCTACGACGAGGACCAGACTGCGGCCGACCTGCTTCGTCTGGCCGGCATGGACCCGGCTGGCTACGACCTCGCCCGCGTCGGTGCCCCCCTATCGTTCCCCGATCAGGAGCTCGTGACCATCGTCGATGGCGACGAGTTCGTCACGGCCAAGCACGTCGGCGGTGTCGCATGAGTGGCCAGCCCGACCTGCCCGGGGCGGCCCAGCAGTTCATCGACGACATGACTGCCGCAGGCGCTTCAGCGAGGGTCGACGGGCCCAGCATCCTCTACGACGTCGTCCCGGTAGGCGGCGCCCTCGTCGGTAAGACGGTAGTCACCGGCGTCAGCATCTCAGAGATCCAGAGCTGGCCAGCCGTGCCGCCGCACTGGATTCACCTGCCCGAGACGGTGCGCTTTGCGGAAACCAACACCGACGGCAGCGACTGCGCACCCGGCTTCGTCAGACACTCCCGTGACTACAGCTACGCTGACACCTCCATTCCGCCGGCGCGGGCCTGGCTGAGTCACGTCCGCGGTTTCCTCTCCATCGCCGTTGCTGGGGAGGCGTGACATGCGGTACTCAGTCGCCATGACGGGTGAGGCCGAAGCGGCAATGCGCGATCACCTCATTCGTGACGATGGACAGGAAGAAGTTCTCATCGCCACGTATGCCCTCTCCACAGGCGTCGAACGCACGACCGCGTTGATTCGGTCGATCATCCTCCCCCGCGATGGTGAGCGTCTCGTGCACGGCAACGCCTCGTTCACCAGCGCATACGTGCTCCGCGCAACGAGCGAGGCCCGCGCCGCCGGTCACGGGGTCGCGCTCGTGCACTCGCATCCGGGAGCGGAAGGGTGGCAGCGGCTCTCCGGGATGGATCGCGAAACCGAATCCGAGTACGAACGTGTGGCTCGCACCGCAACAAAGTTGCCATTGCTAGGTATGACGCTCGGCGGCCACGACACCGCGTGGTCAGCCCGATTCTGGTTCGATCGCGGCGCACCGACCTGGGCGGAATCGGTCCGATCGGTTGCCCCGGTGCTGTCGGTGACCTGGAACGACGAGCTCCGGGCTGTGCCAGCGATTAGCGCCTCTCAGGAGCGCACCGTGTCCTCGTGGGGTGAACGCGCCCAAGGCTCGATCTCACGCCTGCGCGTTCTCGTTGTGGGAGGAGGGAGCGTCGGGCTCGACGTTGCCCAGCGGCTCGCAGCGACCGGGCTCGTCACCATCGGGGTGATGGACTTCGACGCTGTCGAGACTCGCAACCTCGACCGGATGATCGGCGCGACTCGACTCGACGCAGCACTCGAGCGTTCGAAGGTCGATGTCGCGGCGCGCCTGATGAGGTCCGCCGCGACGGCGACCAATGTCGACGTACGCCGCCACGAGCTGAGCATCTCCGATCCGGAAGGAGTAAGTGTCGCTCTGGACTACGACGTGATCTTCTGTTGCGTGGACAGCCCTTGGCCGAGGGCGGTACTCAACGGCATCGCCTACGCCGACCTCATTCCCGTGATCGACGGGGGAATCGCTCTCGACACTTTCAGCGACGGGCGCATGCGCAACGGAATTTGGCGCGCACACACGTTGGTCCCCGGCAGACCATGCATGGTCTGCATCGGCCAGCTTCTCCCCGGCGAGGTCGCACTCGACAAGCTCGGACTGCTCGACAACCCTGAGTACATCCAGGGGTCCAACCTGGAGACACGTTCACGTCAGAACGTCGCGGCGCTATCCGCGAGCGTCAGCAGCGCCTTGCTGGCACAGTTCGTCAGCCTCACAGCACACCCAGGACGCCGCGGCGTGCCGGCGCCCCTGCGGTACATCCTCTCTACCCACCTCCTCGAACACTCGCTTGCGACCTCGGGGCCATACTGCCCCTCCGAGAACGCAACCGCGACGGGAGATGCACGTACGCCCATCGCGGAGCACCGCGACGACTGGCGCTCCATCGTCATCACCCGGAACGCGAAGAAGCACCCGATCCACCTCCGCGCCGTCGCCGCGCTGGACCGTCTGGTGCAGCGCATGATCGACCGGGTCATCGGATAGATGACGTGCTTGGTTGTGGCATTTCCGGCGAGAAGATGCCGCGACCAAGCTCCTCCAGCTGCAGTTCATCGCACGACGAGCCTGGTGATCGTACGCTGTGCCGTGGCCCGATCGTGCCAGTGGCACGTAGAACGGCTCCTGGCCAACGCGCGCGATATTGCTCGTCGACGAGGAGCTCGCGACAGGAGGGATCCTGCCGCGTCCCACCGTACCGACAGGCAGAGACTCGCACCCGATTCGCTAGTGCGGCGAGTTCCGTTGCTGGAATTCGTCCCACGTGATCGTGCGCCGACCTACCGATCTTGGCCCGTCTTCGACTTGGACTTAGCAGGCCGTACCTCCCCCTCGGCTGACCACCGATCGGGCGGATCGACGAAGCCTGGGCTACCTCCAACCGGCGTCGTTCGGCCTGTGCGAACCATGAATCCCGCAGCAACGGTCCCCGTCCGCACGCGCCGAAAGCACGGAAGAACACGGTCAAGTCGAACCGGCAGATGCGGTAGGGAAGCCGGCAGCGCTGGCATTCTTCTCCTTGTTAGGAGCCCTCGACCTCGCTGCGGTCGGGGGTTTCCTCGTCGGTGCCCTCTGTTGATACCGCTGGCGAACTCGGTTCCAGGTAGACCGTCACCTCATCGCCCTTGCTGACACGCACCCGCTCATCGTCGTTCCTGACGAAGAGCTTGGGCTGGTGACCGAACATGCTTGCGGGCCAAGCGGACGCTTGTACGCGAACCTTCGCGACGGAGAACTCATCATCGACATAGTCGACGATGAGATCCACAACCTGACGGCGCACGAACCCCAGGGACTGTGACGTATCAGGGTCCCGGATCTCGATCGTCCTCCACACAACCACCGCGTCGCCAACCCGAACGCCACGATTCGATCCGAGGTTGATTGCGATCTCAGTTGCCGACAACAGCTGGGCTACGAGCCCTTCAACTTCTTCTATTTGAGCCACAGTGTGAGCTACCTTTCTGTTCCAAAATCCTCGCCCCACCCACGAGCGACGATCGCCATTGATGCGGGAAGTCCGCCGTTCTCCCTCAAGACTTCTAGCAACTGCTGGCGATCCAACGACCTAAATTCTTCGACTTGGAGCATTGCCGTCGTGGCATTCATGAAACCGATGCACTTCAACACCGCCTTCACATCCCCCGAAAGCTTGCTCTCTACGAACAAGATCGAGTCTGGCGGCGGAAACAAGCCATCAATGATGACAGCCACGATGACGACCTCCCCGTCTCGTTCCAGGTAGTCAGTCGCTCCGAACTCGGGGCTGGCAAGAGCTGCCGCCACTTCTGCAGCAGCTCTTCGGCGACCGCGACCGAAAGCATCATCCTCAGCGTTCTGAGCGCGGTCTTGCCACCTCGCCACCGCGCTCTGCAGCTGCGCGATCTCGCGTACCTCCTGCTCGTGCAGCCTGCCGTTCGCGATCAGTTTGCGGGTTTCCGCACGGCGAGATTTGGCCGCTCGAATCCCAGCGGGCAAGGTCGTCGCCAGAAAGACGACGAGGAACAGCCCCACGCCACCCACCGAGCCCCAGAAGATTATCGGCGTCTTGTCAACCACCGTCTGGGTCACAAAGGCGTAGACGGTCAGCACAAAGCCGGTCACGGCAACCGCGATCCCAAGCCCCTGTCCCACCTTCGTCCACGCATTCTTAAGGCTATACGCGGAGCGTGACAGCGTGACTCTTTCGGCCTTCGCGTCCGGCGCCCTCGACCCTCCCTGTCGGGGGCTTCGGCGTTTCGAGCCCAGCCGCTAACGTGATGCCATGAGCCCCGCGGACGCGAGTGACCCCCCTCTGTCCGGCCGACGTGCTGCGGAGGCCACACGAGCGAACATAGCCGCCGGAAAGAGCGCCCGACGAGCGCTGCGGACGAAAAGGTGGGCGACCGTGGGACTAGCCGTGGTCGCGGCCATCGGCGTCTTTGCTGCGTGGCCAGCGGTAAGCCACACGACCCGCTCGCCCGAACAACCTTTCATAACGATGACGCCCGCCAACACGAGCGTGTACGCGCGGGGAGTCGCTGCCGAGAACCAGCTGAACTTCACTTTCCTGGAACACGCTGACTTCTGGCAAACGATCGGTGTTGGTCGTCAAGTCCAAGTCAGGATCGAAGCAACTTTCATGCTGCCCGGAAAGGGGAGCGGTGTGGCATACGATCGCGACTCGTTGTCGTGGGAACTCGCGACCGACCTTCGGATCCAAAAGATGCGACAGTACAAGGTCTCCCCCGGCCCTATCGGACAGATCAAACTGACTGCCGAGGATTGGCAGGATCTCCCTGACAAGCCTGCGGGAACTACCCGAACGTTCCAGCTACGGCCAGATACAGCGGTGGAGCAAGGTACCGGAGACACTATGGTGATGCTGCAGATTGATCTGCTCATTGACCCGCCGGTCTCCGAATCATTCTTGTCCGAAGAGAGAGTTTGGACCCAGGCGTGGGCCTTCACCTGGAAGCCACCCGAACATGCTGAGGACGTCTACTGGTACTGGAACGCCAGGGGCGGCGACGATTGGTATGAAGACGGCGATCTTGTCAATGGCGTGTCTACGAGCAACGCGGCTGTTGGGGTCGTCGTTTGCCCGAGCTGCGGAATCACCCAGATGTACAGCAGTGGAACGCAACTCGGGCCAGGGGTGTGGGGCGATCAGACCCCCTTTGCCGCCGAGCACACGTTTGAGTTCGCCACCACCTGGCGTCCGTTCGGCACGGCGTGGCAGTTCATCAGTGGCATCGGCGCCGCGCTGATGTTTGCTCTCGTCATTTACTGGGCCAAGTTGGTCGGCAAACGAAAGTGACACGCCCGAGCGGGGTGGACGAGCGCGCTGCGGTTCGGGGCGACCGACGCGAGGCCGACCCGGCGACGATCGAGCGTCAGCTAACGCTGCTGGCCCTTTTTCCCCTCCGAAGCCCTCGCTCCTGTTGCGGTCGGGGACTTTGTCGTTGGTGTCGGCTGCAGCACCGTCCGCCGCTGCACGGAGTCTCTGCAGCTCGCGCAGCTCCAACTGCTCAGTCGCTGGCGGCGTGGTCGGGGCAGGTGCGCTATTCGTAAACGTCGTGTGGCACGTCCATCCCGCGGGCTACCCTGAGCGCGTCGGCCTGGTTGAGGGCGACGCCCGCCGGGTGCGCAAACACCAGCGGCGACGACGCCACAATGTGGATGTCTTCGTGCTCGTTCTTCTTGTCCGGCAAGGTAGTTCATCAGACCGACCATGCGGTCGCCACGTGAATGCTTCGGGATCATCGCCGCTACACCCGCCGGGCGATCTCATCGATTCGGCCCGTCAGATCGTACACAGCACGCAGCGTTGCCACGGCGGTCGCCGGCAACTCCTCCGTGGTGTTCGCGCGCTTCGCGATCTGATTGAAGTTGTTGGAAACCGATCGCAACAGGCCTCGGATCGCGAACAACTCGGCGGCGAGGTTGCGGCGGTCGGCCAGCGTCTCGCGGCCATCCGACAACGCTGACTCGACCAACAAACGCGGCACGGTCACGTGCGCTGCAGTTGCCCGGGCAACCCAAATACCCTCCTCCTCGGGCGAGAGCTTCACCCGGTGTGAGTGCTGACGACAATCCTTCACACGGCGCGGCTTGCCGAGCCGACCGGCGAACGCGACGTCGGCCGATAGCAGGATGGTGGCGAGCGTCGAACCCAGCGCCACGGAGATGACGAAGTCGAACGCGTTCATCAACGCCAGGGATCGTTTCCCGGAGACGCGGATGAGCAACACGAGCGCCGCGTAAGCAGCGACTCCGATCAGCAGGACCCTCAGACGTCGGACCAGTTATCGAACCACATGGCCGCAACGGTAAGACCGGCACGCTCAGCGCCCGAATCGCTTGCAGGGCGGCGAGCTCTGGGTTACCGTCGCCCTAGAGTCCGGCTTCAGCCTCGGAGACCACGAGCACCGCCCGGGATTCCGGCGGAGCCGACAGCGAGGTCAAGTTGGAGCGCAGCCCGTTCCACGTCGGCGAACTCCGCGCGGTCGACGAGGAGGCTGTGCACCGTGGCGGCTGCCGTCCGGCGGGCGAAGGCCCTGATGCGGTCCGTCTCGCTCGCACCCTCGGCGGCCTCGACCGGCGGGTACTGCGCGGCGATGTCGCCGGAGCCATAGCGGTAGGCCTTCTGCATGCCCTCGTTGGCGTGGAGTGCGGCCGCTGCCGCCCACTCCGGCGTCTCGCTGCCGCCGAGGACGAGGGATCCCTGCTCCACCCCGTCGCGGACGAGCCCGGCGATGAATGCGAACAGCGCGCGGTAGTCGTCCCAGAAGGACGCGAGGTCGTCGGGGTGCTCCGCCGCGAGGCGCTCGATCTCGTTGTAGTCGAAGGGCGCCTCGCAGATCGCGACGCCATCCTCGTAGAGGACGCGGTAGAGCTTCGCGGGAACGTCAGCCTCGATCGGACCGAGGGCCTCCGCAGCGCCGACCGACTGGCGGTTCGAGGCGGCGGTCGCCCGCAGCACCTCACGCTTGTTGGCGAACCAGTAGTAGAGCGAGGACTGCTTCATCCCGCACGCCTCGGCCAGCATCGTCATGCTCGTGCGCTCGTACCCGCGCTCCGCGAACAACCTGGTCGCGACCTGGATGATCTCCTCACGAGGATCCTCGGCGGCGACCCCGCTCGCGCGAGGTCGACCGGGCGATGCTCCTGTGCGGCCGGCCATCGATCACCACTCCCTGCTCGCGGACACCTCCGCCAATCCTACGGGCGGGCACGGCAGCTCAGCCCTCGGCCAGCAGCTCCCGCATGGCCGCCTCGATCACGGCCGTCTCGGCGGCACGCACGCCAGGCCGCCCCGCCACATGGCCGAGGTCGGACTCGATGACCCGCACCTCGCTCCGACGCATCATCGCCGACTCCAGGACGTTGTCCTCGACGGTGAAGTAGAGATCCGTCGACGACGGCATGACGATGCTCCGCGCGCGCACTCCACCGAGCGCCGCGGCCAACCCACCCTCGACCCCTCGCCCGGGATCCGCCCGTTGCCAGGTGCGCAGCATCGCGAGCAGGTCGTTCGCGTCCCACCGCCCGTGGTCGGCCGCCCAGTCCTCGAGGAGGTCGGCGACGTCGGTGTACCCGAGCTCGCGGTAGGTGCCGTCGCGGAAGAACGCCTGCGAGTAGGCCCACCCGGCGTACACCGTGCCGAAGGCCCGGAGCCCAGCAACCGGGGGCGTCGTGTAGCGCCCGTCGTCGAACGCCGGGTCGGCTCGGAGCGCCGCCTCGACGCCGGCCAGGAAGACCGCGTTGTGCGGCGAGCAGCGGGCGGCACCGGCGACGGGAAGGAACGTGTCGACGGACTCCGGGTACCGCACCGCCCACTCGTAGGCCTGCAACGCGCCCATCGACCAGCCGGTGACCAACCGCCAGCGGCGGACCCCGAGGTGTTCGGCGAGCTGGCGCTGCGCGCGCACGTTGTCACCGATCGAGACCTCGGGGAACGCGGCCCCGCGAACCTCCGCGGCGGCGTTCGACGGCGAGGTCGACACCCCGTTGCCGAACAGGTCCACCGAGACGATGAACCAGTCCGCGGGGTCGAGCGCCCGACCCGGACCGATCCACGGCTCGTAGCTCGCGTGCGTCCCGGTGTAGTAGCTCGGGAGCAGGACGGCGTTGTCGCCGTCGGCGTTCAGCGCGCCCTGCGTCGTGTACGCGAGCCGCGCCTCCGGGAGGTCCGCGCCGGACTCCAGCGCGAACCTCCCGAGGTCGAGGACCTGGTGCATCGGGATCAGAAGAACTTCAGGTAGCGGGCGGTCTCCCAGTCCGACACGTGCGCCTGGTACTCGTTCCACTCCTGGCGCTTGTAGTCGATGAACGCGTCGTACATCGCGTCACCGAAGACCGAGCGCGACAGCGAGTCGGTCGCGAACTCGTCGACGGCCTCGCCGAGGCTGCGGGGCAGCATGCCGATGCCGAGCTGCGCGACCTCCGCCTCGGTGTAGTCGTACATGTTCTCGGTGTGCGGCGCACCCGGGTCGAGGTCCTCACGGATGCCCTCGAGGCCCGCGGCGAGGATGAGCGCCGCCCCGAGGTACGGGTTGCAGCTGATGTCGGCCGCCCGGCACTCCACGCGGCCACCCTGCAGAGGCACGCGGAGCATGTTGGTGCGGTTGTTGTTGCCGTAGCTCACGAACACGGGCGCCCAGGTCGAGCCCGACATGCTGCCCTGACGCACGAGGCGCTTGTAGCTGTTGACCGTCGGCGCGATGACCGCCGAGAGCGCCGGCGCGTGCTTGAGGACACCGGCGATGAACTTGTAGCCGAGCTCCGAGATGCCGCAACCACGTGGGTCGTCATCGGTCTCGAAGAGGTTCTCGCCGGTCTCGATGTCGGCGAGCGACATGTTGAAGTGCGCACCCGACCCGCTCCGGTCGGCGAAGGGCTTCGGCATGAAGGTGGCGAAGTAGCCGTGCTTGCGGACGATCTCGTTCGCCATGAGGCGGAAGAAGACGGCGCGGTCCGCCATGGTGAGCGCGTCGGAGTAGTTGAAGTCGATCTCGAACTGCCCCGGGGCATCCTCGTGGTCGAAGGAGTAGACGCCCCAGCCCATCTCCGTCATCGCCTCGACGAGTTCGGTGAGCCAGTCCAGGTTGTCGAGCGCCGCGGTCGCCGTGTAGCAGGGCTTCGCGAGGTCGTCGCGGTCGCTGACCTCGGTCACACCCTCCGGGGTGTCCTTCAGGACGAAGAACTCGGTCTCGATCCCGAGGTTGAAGGTGAAGCCCATCTCAGCCGCCGCCTCGAGCTGGCGCTTGAGGATGTTGCGCGACGCCGCCTCGAACGGCTCGCCCTTCGTGTACAGGTCGCTCGCGAAGAAGGCGACGTCCTTCCGCCACGGCAACTGCACGGCGCTGTCGAGGTCGGGGCGAGCGGAGAGCTCCTCGTCGCTGATCGCCTGCGGGAGGCCGTCGAGCGCAGCCCCCGTGAAGAGCTCCGATCCCCCGGCCATGCGCTCGAGGTGCGACAGCGGGACGAACTTTGTCTTGATGCTGCCGTGCATGTCCACGAAGCTCGCCATCGCGTACTTGACGCCGGCCTCCTGCAGGCGGGCGCGGACGGACTCCACGGTGGTAACGGTCTCGACGACGGTCATGGGATGCTCCTCCGGTTACGTCGCTGCCCTCGCCGCGACTCATTTCGATACTGTATTGAAAGTATGCGTTGGTGGAGTTTCGATGCAGTGTCGAAAGTGTTTCCGGGGTGTGAACCCTGCGCCGAGGTGCACTGAAAACGCAGAACCGGCGCCCGCCACGAGTGCGACGGACGCCGGTTCCGGGAGTCGTGGTTACGGGACGATGACCGCACGCCCGCGGATCGTGCCCGCGTGCAGGTCCTCGTAGGCCTTCGGGGCGTCGTCGAGCGAGTACGGCTGCACCTCGACGTCGACCTTGCCCGCTTTCGCGAGCTCGAACACCTCGATCAGCTCGCTCCGCGAACCCCAGTACGGCACGCGGACGGCGGCGTCGTAGGCGATCGATCCGAAGCCGATGGTCGCCGATCCGCCGCCGATGCCCACGATCGTCACGTCCGCCTCCATGGCGGCGACCGCGGTGGCCGTGGCGATCGTCGGGTTCGCGCCGACGAAGTCGAACACGGCGTCGACACCGACCCCGCCGGTCAGCTCGCGGATCTTGCCGGCCGCCGACTCGTCACTGATGAGCGTGACGTCGGCACCGACGTGCTTCGCCAGCTCGAGCTTCTCGTCGCTCACGTCGAGGACGATGACCGTCGCTCCGGAGAGCGCCTTGAGCATCTGGATGCCGACGTGACCGAGACCACCGGATCCGATGACGACGGCGAAGGTGCCGGCACCGAGCTTCGGCAGGCTGCGCTTGATCGCGTGGTACGGCGTGAGGCCGGCATCGGTGAGGGACACGTTCTTCACGGGGTCGAGGTCGCCGATCGGCACGAGGTGGCGGACGTCGTCGACGATCATGTACTCGGCCATGGAACCCTGCGCGCCGAGCCCGGGAGGACGGATGCCCTCGGCGGCGGCGTTCGTGCAGTAGTTCTCCTTGCCCTGGGAGCAGTTGAGGCAGTGACCACAGCCCCACGGTCCGTAGACGGCGACCGCGTCACAGATCTGCAGGCCGGTCTCGACACCCTCACCGAACGACTCGATGACACCGGCACCCTCGTGACCGAGCGTGAGCGGCAGCGGGTACTGCTGCGCGAGGTAGTCCTCCTCGGGGAGACTCATGACGTAGTCGTCGGAGTGGCAGACACCGGCGGCGGTGACCTTCAGCAGGATCTCACCCGGCCCCGGTGTCGGCTTCTCGATCTCGACGACCTCGGGGGCCGAGCCGATCTTCGTGTACCGCAGTGCCTTCATGGTGAGACATCCTCCTCGAGCGTCGGAACCGCACGCCGCAGTCGCTCACTAAGCGACGTGTGTCAGATAAGTCTGACCGTTCCAGTATGCGCCTCGATCCGGCGGCCGGCACCCCGTTGACAGCGCTCTGACACCGACACCCGTCAGCGCGGTTCCCAGGCCAGGACGACCTCGAGGAGCTCAGCTCGCGACAGCCCGCTGTCGACCTGGAGGACCGGCTGCGGCAGGGTCGCGAGCCAGGCCTCGTGCGACGCCCGACTCCGGCCGTCGAACGCAGGGTCGTCGTAGCCGCTCGCCCACTCACGGAACTCCCGCCACGCGCGGTCGTCGTGCGGTTCGCCTGCCCGCCGCTCGATCTCTCGGGCCTCCAGGCGCCGCAGCCGCTCCGCCGGATCGAGGGTCACGAAGACGATCGCGTCGCACTCGGCGACGATCTCGTCGCCCCAGCCGGGCATCGAACCCGACAGGACCCACGCCTCGCGCGGCACGAACAGCTCGCGCATGAGCCGCACCCGCTCCGCGTCAGAACGCTTGGTGACGTAAGGCGGGTCCGTCGGCACCCAGAAGTAGTCGTCGGCGTCGGCATGCGGGACGGACCAGTGATCGGCGAGCGCCCGCCCGAGCGTCGTCACGCCACTGCCACTGGCGCCCATCACGTGCACTCTCGATCGTCGCATCCGTCCATTCTGACGCGTCGGGCACTGAACAACTCAGGCGCGGTCGTGGAGCGTCAGCTGGTAGCCGTCGGGGTCGGCAAAGGTGAAGGTGCGACCGAACGGGCCGTCGATCGGCGCCGAGACGATCGCGTGGCCGTCGGCGACGAGGGCGTCGTGGATCTCCTGGACGTCGGTGGCGTGCAGCCAGATCGCCGCGCCGATCCCGGGCTGGTTCACCGAGGCGAGGTCGGCTCCGGGGACGATGTCGCGCAGGGCGAAGGCGGTCGGCGACGTCTCGAAGACGACCGCGTGCGGCGGGCCGGCCTGCGAGCGGACGAGACCGAGGTACTGCTCGTAGAAGGCCTGCGAGGCGTCGAGGTCGGTGACCTGGAGGGAGATGAAGTCGGGTCCGGTGACGGGCATGATGTGCGTCCATTTCTCTTGTGTCAGTTATCTGACACACTCAGCCTATGTCAGAATACTGACATGAGTCAACGCGGGATCGAACTGGACACCTCGCTGGGGTACCTCCTGAAGGAGGCGTCGAGCGCACTCCGCTCAGCCATGGAGGCGGTGCTGCGGCCACTCGGCATGACGATCACGCACTACTCCTGCCTCGAACTCCTCGCCCAGCGACCCGGGCTGTCGAACTCGGAACTGGCTCGCGGCGCCTTCGTCACCCGACAGTCCATGAACGTGCTCCTGCAGGCCCTCGAGCGCGACGGCTTCGTCAGTCGACCGGAACAGGCACCCGTTGGGAAGGCCCTGCCCACTCAGCTGACGCCGCTCGGTCGCGAGCACCTCGCGCAGGCGACCGCCGCGGTGCGATCGGTCGAGGTGCGGATGCTGAGCGACCTGACCGCGGACGATCAGCAGGCGGCGCTCAGCATCCTGCGCAGCATGATCCGCTCACTTCGCGACGCCGACGCCTGACGGCCCGCCTCCTCGGCCGGTCAGTCCTCGAGCAGGGTCACGGCGAACGCCTCGATCCGGTCCGCCACCACGTCCGGCACCTGCCAGGCCGTGAAGTGCGCACCGCAGTCCAGCTCCTCCCAGCTCCGGATGTCGGTGTACGTCCGCGCCGCGTAGGAGCGCGGGAGTCCGCGTTCGCCCGTCTGCACGGCGACGGCCACGGGCACCTCGATCAGTGGGAGTTCAGGCTGCTTCGGGTGGTCGCGATACGGCCGGAACGATGACCCGACGCTCTGCGTGAACCAGTACAGCGAGACCGTGGTCAGCAGCTCGTCGTCGGTCCACCAGTCCCCCTCGCCCGCCCACGCGAGGAGCTTCTCCGCGATCCATGCGGCGAGGCCCACCGGCGAGTCGTTCAGGGCCGTCGCGAGGATCTCGGGCCTGGTGGCCTGCACCCGGGCATAGGCGAGACCGCGAGCCCACTCCTGGTCGTGTCGGTCGAGCCAGTCCTGCTCCTCGGCGGTGAGGTCGCGCGCTCGGGACGCAGATGGGAAGGCGGCGTGCGTCGCGAACTGACCGATGACCGACTCGGGATGGAGCGCCGCGAGCCAGTCGCTCGTCGTCGACCCGACGTCCTCGCCGTAGGTGAGGTAGCTCGCATGCCCGAGCACCTCGGTCATGAGCCTGTGCATGAGCTCGGCGACCACCGGCCCGGTGAACGGCCGGTCCGCGAGGGGCGCTGAGAACCCGTACCCGGGCAGCGAGGGGACGACGACCTCGAAGCCGAGTGTCCGGCCGCCGCCGAGGTCGACCGTGCGTCCTGCGAGTTCCCTCGCCAGCGGCAGCATCTCGACGAAGGAGTACGGCCAGCCGTGGAACGCGATCACCGGGATCGTCACCGTGACGCCGTCCGGAGCCGGTAGCCGCGCGACATGCAGCCGCTGCCCGTCGACCTCCGCCTCGAACTGCGACACCTCCTGCAGCTCGCGTTCGATGCGTCGCCAGTCGAAGCCGTCCCGCCAGTGGCCGACGAGCGTACGTAACCGGTCGAGCGAGAGGGCGCTTTCCTCGCCGGCGTCACCGATCGCGGCGGGGAGGCGAACCGTGTCGAGTCGCCGCCGCAGGTCCTCGAGGTCGGCATCGGGCACCTGGATCCGGAACGAACGCATGCGCTCGACGCTAGGGCAGACGTCCGACAGGGATGAAGATGCGCAGCGACGGTGTTCGATCACGATGTTCGGGTATCATTTAGCTATAGCTAATGATCGGGGAGTCGATGAGTACGCTGATTCGGGACACGATGAGCGCGGCGGGGACGAGCGGGGCCGAACTGGCTCGGCGCCTGCACGTCACGCCTGGGGCGATCTCGCAGCTCTTGAAGTCCGAGGAGGACGCGACGATCAAGCTGGCATCGCTCGAGCGGGCACTGCGCGCCCTGGGGAAGGACATCGTCATCAACGCGGTCGAGTCGTCATCACCCGCCGCTCGGTTCTCGCCCGCCGGAGTCTCCCAGGCGATGAGCGACGCACTCCTCGAGGGAGATCGCACGTTCGCCCTCCGCCTGCTGACGCAAGCGGCGCAGAAGGTCGCAGTCGAGCCCGACCTTGCGACTGATCCGCTGTTCGCCAGACCTCCAGAGCAACTCCCGGATACCGGATGGGACACCCTGTTCCGTGCCCATTACGGCCGAGCACTGCCTGATGCGCTCACCGCACGATGGCCCGAGCTGACGCCGCTGCCCGAGCCATGGTTCGTCTCCCAGTTCGACAGCCTGCGGGAGCGTGCGCGCACCCGCTCGCCGGAGCACTTGCGGCGCCTCAACATCTTCATCGACGAGCAGAGCCTGAGCCGCGCGTGAACCGTGAGCCGCAGTTGGATCCGGGTTTCGTCCGCCTCTACGGCGAAGATTCGATGAGCTTGACGGACAGTCGAGACGACGTGTTTCGCCTCGCCGTGGACGTGTTGGCTGCCGCGAAGCGCTCAACGGGCTGACCGACGCCCCCTAGCGCACGAACGGGAGGCGACCGCCGGTCGGTTCGGGGTCCGTCGCCAGGCGCGCGTGCAACTCGACGTCGAACCGTTCCTCGCCGTACGCGAGCTTCTGGCGTTCGACGCCCTCCGGGAGGAACCCCGCCCGGGTCGCGACGGCACAGGAGGCCGGATTGTTGACCCGATGCCCCAGCTCCAACCGGAAGAGCCCATGCGTGAACGCCCACTCGACGACCGTCATGACCGCACGGGTGGCCAGGCCCTGGCCCCGCGCGTCACCGGCCAGCCAGTAGGAGATCCAAGCCGTCGCGTGTCGTCGATCGATCGCCGACATTCCGACGTTCCCCACGACACCACCGTCGCGGATGATCGCCCAATTCCGACGGTCGTCGGAAGACCGTAATTCCTGCGTGATGAAGCGACGGGCGTCCTCGACCGCCGACAGTTCGGCGCCCCCGAACTGCGGAGCCAGATCGACGTCGGCGATGAACGCGGCCTGCAGGGCGGCGGCATCGTCCGGCAGCCAGGGACGCAAGCAGGTGTCGGGCATGCTGCACAGTCTGGCAGTCGGATCGCCACGACTGCAGCGGTCGCACGGCGACGGCCGGGTCGAGGAGAAGACCTCAGCCGCGGTAGTGCTCCGCCAGGCGTTCGAGTCCCTCGTCGATCGAGACCGCCGGCGTCCAGTGCAAGGCCGCGCGGGTCTGACGCTGGTCGAACCAGTGGGCGGTCGACAGCTGTTCCGCGAGGAAGCGCGTCATCGGCGGCTCATCGGCGCCGGGACGGATGCTCCACAGGCGCTCGACGAGCCCACCTGCAGCCCGGGCGACGCCGGCGGGGACACTGAAGGCGGGCGGCTTCACGCCGGCAGCACGACAGATGCCCGCGAGCAGCTCGCCGACCGGACGCGGCTCACCGTTCGTCACCACGAACGCACGACCGTGTGCCGTCTCCGCATGCTCGAGTGCCGCCGCGATCGCCGACGCCGCGTTCGCGACGTACGTGCTGTCGATGAGGGCGGTTCCGTCGTCGAGCAACGGCAACCGGCCGCGGCGTGCGCGGTCGACGATGCGCTCGACGAGCTGCGGGTCGCCCGGACCCCAGACGAGGTGCGGCCGCACGACGACGACCGCGAACCCGCGACGGTCACGTTCGAGGGCGAGCAGCTCACCCTTCGCCTTCGTCCGCGCGTACTCCCCGCGTGCTGCGTCCGGGTCGGCCGGTTCCGCACCGACACCCACGAGCGCCGAGCCACCGTGCGCGACGGACGGCGAGGAGATGTGGACGAATCGTGAGACGCCCGCGGTCTCGGCGGCGTCGAGGACGACCTCGGCCCCGGCGACGTTGACGCGCTCGAACTCCGCCGGGTCACCCGCCAACGAGACCTTCGCGGCCAGGTGGACGACGGCGTCGACACCGTCCATCGCCGTCTCGACGACCGCCGCGTCGGTGATCGACCCGCGCACTTCCTCGACATCGGCGAGCGCCGACGGGCCGCGCTGCAGGACGCGGACGTGGTGGCCGGCGCGGAGCAGCTCCAACGCGACCTCGCGGCCGAGCATGCCGCTCGCGCCGGTCACGAGGACCGTCACGGGGTGCTCAGCCGTTCACCGGCCAGGATGCCTTCCGCCCACACCGACAGGCGGGTGCGGTCGATCTTGGAGTTGTGGCGGATGTCCGTCGGCAGCTCGGGTACGACGAACACCGCGACGAGCGGCTGCGTCGAAGCGTCCCGCACCTGCGCGGCGAGCTCCGCATCGGCGAGCTGGACCCGCTTCGTACCCGTGGTCGTCTCGACGATCGCGACGCACTGGCGGAGACCCTCGGGGCCGACGCCGACGACGGCTGCGCGGCGAACGAGCGACACGGTCTCGATCGCCTGCTCCGGTCCGACCGGAGCGATCGGTCCGTCCTGGGTCGCGATCACGTGCGGCAGACGGCCCTCGATCCAGAGGCGGCCATCGGTGTCGAGATGCCCGACATCGCCGGTGCGGTGCCAGCGTCCGTCATCGGCGACGTCGCGGGCAGCGGCACGGTCGGTCAGCCAGAGGCGGTCGTACTGCGACTTGAGGTGCTCCGCCGAGATGATGACCTCGCCGAGGCGATCCGCGTCCTGCGTCGGCGCACCCGTGGCGCGTCCGGCCTCATCGAGTGGGCTGATGCGCACGTCGACGCCGCCGATGGGCGTCCCGACGCACACACCCGTGTGCTCGGTGTCCTCGTCGGGCAGCGTTTCGAGGGTGATGTCAGAGACGAGCAGGCACTCGGTCATGCCGTACACCGCGTGCGCGGATGCGTTGGGGAGGACACCCACGAGTGCCGTGAGGAGCTGGCGACTGACGGGCGCGCCCGTCGAGAGCACGGTCCTGACGCCCTGGAGCGCTTGTCGGTCCGCTGCGTCGAGCGCGTCGGCCGTCGCGACCACGTTCAGGATGGCGGCCGGCGAGAGGAACACGATGTCGGCATCCGTCTCCGCCACGGCGGCAGCGACCGCCCGGGCGGTGAGCGTCCGGGGCGCCGAGATGTCCATCTCCGGCGTCGAGGAACGGGCACCGAGCGCCGGACCGAGGAGGGCGAACGGAGCGAAGCCGGTGACGAGTCCCGAATCGGCGGTGATCGCGAAGTGCTCCGAGAGGACGTCACGGAGCGACGACAGCTGGGCGTGGGTGTACTTCACACCCTTAGCCGGGCCGGTCGATCCAGAGGTGTACAGGATCGCCGCGAGGTCGGTCGGGCCGGGTTCGCTGGGCAGCTCAGGCGTCGTGCGGGTGTCGAGCAGGTCCTTGAGGCTGTAGGAGACGCCGAGCGCTGCTGCTGTCGCGCCGGGGAGGCGGGCGGCTGAGACCTTCACGCCGGGCCAGCCGAGCGCCCGGGCTGCGGCGAGCCCCTTGGTCTCACCGATGACGTAGGCGGGCCAGGCACCGCGCACGGCTCGGTGGAGTCCCTTGACGCCGAGACCGGCGTCGGCGACGACCACGACCGCGCCGATGCGCAGGCAGGCGTAGATGACGGCGGTGAGCGTGGCACCGGGGGTGACGAGCAGCGACACGCGGTCGCCGCGCCGCACACCGATGCGATGCAGTCCGGCGGCCAGGCGGGTCACGCGGTCGTCGAGCTGCCGCCAGCTGACGCGACGTGCGGTTCCGGACCCGCGCTGCTCGACGATGGCGTCGCCGTCGTCGGTGCGACGCTGGTCGAGCCGACGCCACAGCGGCTCGAAGCCGCCGTCGGACGCGGACGCCTCGGCGGGAGCAGTTGGCACGGTCTCCGCCGCCACACCTTGCGGCAGGCGGTCGCCGAGCCAGGTGAGCAGCGATTCGGCGACGGGGGCGTCGTCGATGACGAGGTGGCCGGCGCCCTCGAAGCGGTGGACCTCGGCGTGCGGAAGGCGGTCGGCGAGGTCGTCGAGGTAGCGGTCGCTGAAGATCGGATCGCGCGGGCCCCAGAGCATGACGGCCGGGACGCGGAGCTGGGCGACGTCGTCGGCGAGGCGCTCGAGGCGCGGGAAGCTGACGTGGTCGTTCGTCGCGGGGATGTCGGCGACGAACGCGCCGATCCCCCGACGGCGGGCCGGCGACCCGTACGGGCTCCGGTAGGCGTCGCGGACGTCGCGGTCGAGCGGCGGTGACGCGAGGGAGAGCGTCGTGTCGAGGAACGCCGTGGTCTGGACCGATCCGGCACCGAGCATGCCTCGAGCGCCTGCGAGACGCAGCGGCGCGGGGATCGCCGTGCCCTCCGGGTGGTGCACGGCGGTGTTGAGGAGCATCGAGCCGACGAGCTCCTCCGGGTGCTCCGTCGCCCAGCCGAGGGAGATGACGCCGCCCCAGTCGTGGCCGAGCGTGACGACGGGACCGGTGATGCCGAGCGTCTCGGTGAAGGCGGCGAGGTCGGCGATCCGCTGTTCGAGGGTCCGGGTGGTCTCGGTGCGCTCCGACCAGCCCATCTCCAGCTGGTCCACCGCGACGACGCGCCAGGCGTCGCCACCGGAGGACGCCTGCTCGACCGACTGCGTGACGAGCGAGCGCCAGAGGTACGACCACGTCGGGTTCCCGTGGACGGCGAGCACGGTGCCGACCGGTGTCGCGCCGGCTTCGGCGAGCGCCGAGGCGGTGTCGAGGTAGTGCCAGTTGCGCGTGGTGCCGGCGTCGGCCAGGCGGCCGGGGACGTCGATACGGTGGGAGAAGGCGGCGGGCAGGCCGGGCAGACCTGCGGCGCGCACCCCCATGGTCCGCAGACCGACGTTCGCGGCGACGGTGCCCGCTACCACGCGAGTTCCATGAGGCCGGTGTTCAGCCCGGATCCGACACCCATAAGCAGGACGCGGTCGCCCTTCTGGAGCGTGGACTGCTGGTCGGCGAGGGTGATCGGGATGGAGGCCGGTCCGACGTTGCCGAGGTACGGGTAGGTGACCGGCACCCGGCTGCGGTCGAGTGACGCGGCCTTCACCATGGAGTCGGTGTGGATCGACGAGACCTGGTGCGTGATGTAGCGGTCCATCTTGGACCAGCGCCAGTCGTTGCCGGCCGCTTCCTTCCACGCGGACACGACGAGGTCGAGCCCGCCCTTGAGGAGTGCTCGGGCGTCCGTGAACATGCCGTCGACGCTGCCGACGCAGAGGTGGTTGAACTCGGTCGCGGCACGGGTGACGCCGCCGAGGATGCGGTGCCCCTCCGGGTGGCGGTCCGCCGGGCCGATGACGGCGGCGGCCGCTCCCGAGCCGAGCGTGAGGGAGGCGAACTCGCTCATGAAGTCGTCGCGGTCGATGGTGCTGCCGCTCAGGCGCTCGATCGTGTTGGCGTGGACCTCGCTCGCGTCCTCACCGTTGACGATGAGCGCGTACTCGATCTGTCCGGACTCGATCATGGCGGCGGCCATGGTCATGCCGGTGACGAACCCGAGGCAGGCGTTGGCGATGTCGAAGTTGATGGCGGAGCTCGGCAGCCCGAGGCCGTCGTGGATGCGCACGGCGACGGACGGTTCGAGGTGCTGTCTCGTGACCGAGGTGTTGATCATGAGGCCGATCTGCGATGGCGAGATGCCGGCCTCGGCCAGCGCACGGCGTCCGGCCGACACCGTGGCGTCATCCGAGTTCTCACCGGGGCCCCAGTGTCGTCGCTCGACCACACCGGCGACGCGTCGCAGGATGCCCTTCGGGAGGCGGGCGCGTTTCATCGCGGCCGCGAGGCCCTCTTCGATCTCGACCGAGGTCACCACTGCGGACGGCAGCGTGCTCGCCACCGACAACATGGCCACATTGTCGAATCGGGTAGTTGCGTTTCCGGTCACGATTCCTCCGTGCCTCTGACCAGGCAGTCTTGACCGCCAGCGTCTGACGGTACTCCTCTACCCTGAACGTGGACGAATCGTGTCCCCGACGTTGACAGCGGGCGTCCAGCCGGACAGCGCGCGGGGCGTCCGCCTAGGCTGGTGGGCGCGGCCCATTCCGCCGGTGCCGCCCGATCGGAGGATGTCACGATGGTGGTCCGGCCCTACTGGTTGAAGCGTGCGAGCATCGAGGACTTCGAGGCGGCCTACGACCCCGAGACCTGGCCCTCGTACACCGATTCGACCGGGCTGCCGCTGTTGGCCGAGGCGATGTCCAACCAGGATCCGGCGACGCGCGCGTTCATCGCCGGGCGGCTCCTTGACGACGGGGCGGATGCGACGGTCGTCCTCGACGAGGGGTACACGCTGCTGCACGTCCTGCTGGCGCAGCGCACCCGGGACCCCGAGGTCGACCCTCCGCTCGTCCGTCGCCTCATCGCCGCCGGTGCCGACGTGAACCGGCCCGCCGGACGACACCAGCGCCGCCCGGTGGAGGAGGTCGACCACCCGAAGCTGTCCGAAGCGGAGCTCGAACCCTACTACCGTGCGTTCTTCGACCAGCCGGGCCTCGAGCTCCTCGCGCCCGACCCGCACGGGCACTCGGTGCTCGACCGCGCGCGCTCGAGTCGCTTCCGGCGGCCGCAGCTGTTCGACCTGGTGACGGTGTATCTGGATGCGGCCGGACTCGCCCCCGCCGCCGAGGCGGTGACCCGCACGGCGACCTGGCAGAACCTCGACGAGCTCCGAGCCGTCTACACCCCAGGCCTCGCGTCCGCGGTCGACGAGAACGGCGACAGCCTGCTCCACGCCGTCCTGCGCAATCCCGATCTCACCGTCCGATCCACGTTCGTCCAGCAGCTGCTGGCCGACGGTGCCGACGTCGCCCTGCGCACCGCCGAGGGCGACAGCGTCCTCCACCTCGCGCTCGACCGCTCCGGTGAGCGGAACGCCGAGCAGGACGCCGGGGTGCTCGGCGCACTCATCACCGCGGGTGCCGACGTCAACGCGTCCTCACCGGCGAACGGTGTCCCGCTGACCGCACTCGCCGGGCAGGGCAACTTCCCCGAGAACCGACTCGAACCGCTGTACGACGTGCTCCTCGCCGCGCCTGGCCTCGACCCGGCCGTCGTCCTCACCGACGGCCGGACCGCGCTCGACGTCGTCCGCACGGCGCGGCCTCCTCGTCCGGTGCTCCTCGCCCGCCTCGAGGCCCTTGCCGTCTGACACCGGAGCCGACCGACCGCGGGAGCCGCGATCCCTGAATCGGCATTGTCGTGCGCTCACATCCCCGCAGTAGCCTGTGGGGATGACCACCCGCCGCACCCTCGACCAGTCCTCCAAGCTGAAAAGCGTCCTCTATGAGATCCGGGGGAAGGCCCTCGTCGAGGCCGTGCGTCTCGAGGCCGACGGGCACCGCATCCTGAAGCTCAACACCGGCAACCCCGCGATCTTCGACTTCGAGGCACCGCACCAGATCGTGCGCGACATGATCGCCGCGCTCCCCCACTCCCACGGGTACAGCGACAGCCGCGGCATCCTCTCCGCGCGTCAGGCCGTCTCCTACCGCTACGAGGAGATGGAGGGGTTCCCCCGGGTCGACCCGGAGTGGGTGTTCCTCGGCAACGGCGTCTCCGAGCTCATCACGATGACGATGCAGGCCCTCCTCGACGACGGCGACGAGGTCCTCATCCCCGCGCCCGACTACCCGCTGTGGACCGCGATGACGAGCCTCGCGGGTGGCACGCCGGTGCACTACCGCTGCGATGAGGAGGCGGACTGGGCGCCCGACATCGAGGACATCCGCTCCAAGATCACGCCGAACACCAAGGCAATCGTCGTCATCAACCCGAACAACCCCACGGGCGCGGTGTACTCCCGCGAGGTGCTGGAGCAGATCGCCGGCGTCGCACGCGAGCACGGGCTGCTGCTGCTCGCCGACGAGATCTACGACCGCATCCTGTACGACGACGCGGTCCACATCCCGATGGCGACCGTCGCCCCAGACCTCCTCTGCCTCACCTTCAACGGCCTGTCGAAGACCTACCGCGTCGCCGGCTACCGGTCCGGCTGGCTCGTCATCACGGGGCCGCGTGACCATGCGCGGGGCTTCCTCGAGGGCATCACCCTCCTGGCGTCCACGCGTCTGTGCCCGAACGTGCCGGCGCAGCACGCCGTGCAGGCTGCGCTCTCCGGCGTGCAGTCGATCGACGCGCTCATCGCACCGAGTGGTCGCCTGCTCGAGCAGCGCGACGCCACCTGGGCCGGCCTCAACTCCATCCCGGGCGTCTCCTGCACCAAGCCCATGGGTGCGCTCTACGCCTTCCCTCGCCTCGACCCCGAGGTCCACGAGATCCACGACGACGAGCAGCTCGTCCACGATCTGCTCGTGGCGGAGCACATCCTGCTCGTCCAGGGCACGGGCTTCAACTGGCCGGACCCCGACCACCTGCGGGTCGTGACCCTGCCCGAGGAGCGCGTGCTGACGGACGCGATCGAGCGGCTCGGGAACTTCCTGTCGTCCTACAAGCAGTAGGCGCGCGAGCAGCAGCACCGCAACAGGAGATCAGCACCACAGCAGGACGTTCCGGCTCGAGATGTCCTGCTGCCGGGCGGATCTCCTGCCCTAGACGCCGAGGTAGCGGCCCGGCCGGTGGTTGAGCGCGAGGATGAGGTTCAGGAGGACCGCACCGAGCGCCGAGACGAGCACGTTGAGCGGCGGCACGGCGACGAGCGACACGAGCACGACCACGGTGTCGACGGCCATGAGGACGTAGCCGGCACGGATGCCGAAGCGGTCCTGCAGGATGAGCGCGACGATGTTGAACCCGCCGAGGCTCGCCCGGTGTCGGAAGAGGATCAGGATGCCGACGCCGCAGAGCACGTTGCCGACGACGGCCGCGTAGAACGGGTCGATGTGTCCGACCGGCAGGAACAGCGGGTGCACCCCGGACAGGACGGACACGAGCACGATCGCGCCGCCGCTCCGCAGCGTGAACACCCAGCCCTTGCCGCGGATCGCGAGCAGGAAGAACGGCAGGTTGATCGCGATGAACAGCACCGGGAACGGCACGGGCGCGAGGTAGCTGACGAGGAGCGACAGGCCGGCCGTCCCGCCGGTCACCGCCGAACCGGCCTTCAGGATGAAGAGGCCGAACGACACCACGGTGACGCCGACGAGCAGCCCGAGGATGTCCTCGACCACCCCGTGTCGGACCGGAGACGGCGCCGGGGCAGGTGTGGAGGGAGCCTGCTGCGCGCTCGACGTCGCGGCGCTCGGCTGCTGGGTGCTCATTCCGCCAACGATGCGTCAGCTCGTCGTCTTGCGCAACACGAGTAGAATGCAATGGTCATCGTGCTCGATTCCCAGCCCGAGAGTGAGCAGCATGCCTCATCCTGCGACCATCGACCACCTCGACGCGCGCATCCTGACTGCGCTCGACGACGACCCATCCATGACGGCGCTCGCCCTTGCACGCACCCTCGGCGTCGCGAGGAACACCGTCCACGCCCGTCTGCGCCGACTCGAGACGAGCGGCGCACTGGCCGCCCCCAGCCGACGGGTCCGACTCTCGGCGCTCGGCTACCCGCTGACCGCCTTCATCGAGATCTCCATCCGTCAGGACCTCGCGACCGAGGCCTATGCGGCCCTCGAGTCGATCCCGGAGATCGTCGAGGTGCACGCGACCACCGGCGACGCCGACCTCTTCGCGAAGGTCGTGGCACACGACACTGAGGACCTGCACCGCATCGCGGGCGTCCTCCTCGCTGCCCCTGGCGTGGTCCGGACGAACACCAAGGTCTCCCTGATCGAGGTCATCCCGTACCGCGCGTCGACCCTCCTCGATCGCCTCACCGAGGGGCCGTCAGCGCGCTGAGGTCGTCAGCGGGCCCGAACCGTCAGCGCGCCGACCGGGCGCGCACCACAGCGGCCGCGCCCGCGGCGATCGCGACGACCGTGCCGTAACCGAGCACCGTGGCGTGGAGCCCGATGGCCGAGGCGAGCAGGCCGGCGATGACGGCCGGCACGCCGAAGGACAGGTACGCGACGATGTACAGCGCCGCGAACAGCTCAGCGCGTTCGTCGGTCGGCGCGAGCGGGACGAGCGAGGCGATCGTGCCCATGAACGCCGTGCCGAACCCGGTTCCGGCGATCACGACGGCGACCACCGCGACCGGGAGCGACCCGAGGATCAGGGCGACGAGCAGGAGCACGGTCCCGGCGGACAGCGCGGACGCCCCGTAGACGGCCGCGACGACGGGTCGGCGACGGTGGAGCACCGCGGCCGCGACGGCCCCGGCGGCCGGCAGCAGCCCGATGAGGAGTGCCCCTCCGAGCTGGCCGTCCACGCCGAGCTCCGTGTGCATGATGCTCGGCCCGAGGGAGAGGAACAGCCCGCCGGTCGCCCATCCACCGAGCACGATCGGGATGCTCACGACGAAGAGCCGTCGAGCGTCGACCGGCACGGCGGCGCGAGGACGGATGGCGCGCGCCCACCCGGGGGTGCGGGCTGCGGTCTCCGGCACGATCCAGATGGACGCCGCGATGAGCAGATAGGCGATCGCCAGCGGTAGGAACGTCCAGCTCGACGGGTCGGCGACCGTCTGCAGCAGGACGCCCGCGAGGATCGTGCCGGAGGCCAGACCGATCATCGGGGCGATGGCGTTCAGCAGGGTCGCCGCTCGTGGCCGCTCGGGCGGGGCCAGATCGATGATCGTCGCCGACAGCGTGGAGAGCAGTGCCCCGCTGGCGAGGCCTTGGAGCACGCGGGCGAGGTACAGCAGCGCTCCGGAGTCGACGTGCCAGAGGAGCAGCATGCTCGCGGCGAGCACGACGAACCCGGCGGTGATCACCGGGCGGCGTCCGAGGTGGTCCGAGACCGAACCGATCGTGAGGAGCGCGACGAGCAGGGCGAGCGCGTAGGCCGAGAAGGCGATGGTGACGCCGATCGGGCCGATGCCGAGCCGCTCCTGGAGCTCCGGGTAGAACGGTGACGGAGCGCTGGCACCGGCGAGCATGAGTGTGCTGCCGAGCCCCGCGAGGACGAAACCGAAGCGACGGCGCGGCAGCACGGGCGCGCCGTCAGCCGCGGTGGGCACGGGTCGGGTCGGGGGTGACGGGGTCGTCGTCTGCACGGGGCGGGCATCCTTCGGTTCCAAAAATGTCGAACGATTGGACGATACGCGCTTTCCGCTCATTGTTCAACTATTATCGAACCATGCCCGCACCAGCCGATCTCACGCACCCCGACCGCGAGGCGATCGAGCTGCCGGCCGTGCTCTTCGCGCTCAGCGATCCGGACCGACTCGAGATGGTGCGGCAACTCCGGGACGGACCGATGGACGCCGCGAACTGCACCGCCCTCGACCCCACGATCCCGAAGTCGACGAAGTCCCACCTCATGAAGGTGCTCCGCGAGGCCGGCGTCATCCGGAACGAGCCGAACGGTCGCCACCGCACGCTCACTCTGCGGCGTGACGACCTCGACACCCGGTTCCCGGGCCTCCTCGACGCCGTCCTCGACGCCGACTGACGAGCACTCCCGCTCTGGCATTCGCGCCGCATCCACGGGAGCTGCCAGAATTGTCGGCGCGGTGATCGACCGCGCAGACGACGACAGGGGGCTGGGGAACATGGGAACGCTGCGGTACGGGAACGAAGCACTCGAACTCGAGGATCGGACCCTCGCCCATGTGCAGATGGTCGTCGTCTCCAAGCTCCGCAAGGGCGAGGCGTTCCTCCTCTCCTGGACGATCGACCCCGCACACGGCTCGGGCCGCTACGCCATCTGGATCGAGACCGGCGTCCCCATCGTCTTCCGGTTCACCGGCTCACGCCCGGTCGCACTCAACCGCACCTGGTTGCAGGCCATGCTCGACCGCACCTACACGCCGGCGGGGCTCGAGCTCATGCCGGAGACCGACTACCCGGAGCTGTCCGCCGACAACTGACACGGCCACCGGCACGATCCCGAGTAGCACAAGCGATCCGACCGTTCAAGCATCGGCCGTCCGACACGTGCTCGATTACCATCGGATCATCGAAGGTCGGGGACTTCTGAGAGTCGGCTCGAGCGGCGCCTGGAGGGCCCGCAGCGCGCAGTCGAAATCGTCGAAGACATTCGGAGGCGGGCCACACGGATCAGACCGTGCGGCCCGCCTCGCTGTTTCCCCTCAGACCAGGTGGGGAAGACCGAGTGGCCTCCCGGCCCATCGACGCCTCAGAGCCGCGGCTCAGTGCTGCGGCTGCCCCTCGGGCTCGGTGCGGTCGATCGAGTCGACGGCCTCGCGCATGCGGTCGAGGAAGTCGACGATGCCCGCAGCGATCTCCGGTTCGATCCCGGTGGTCGCCTCCATCATGCGGTGGTGCATGTGGCTCAGGGTCTTGCGGACCTCCGAGTCGGCGAAGTCGGTGGTCGAGACGGTGACGCGGCGACGGTCGGTCTCGCTCGGCCGACGGACGACGTGACCCGCCGCCTCCAGGCGGTCGAGCATGACCGTGACCGATGAGGTCTTGATGCCGAGGTAGGCGCCCAGATCCGTGGGGCTGACCAGACGGCGCTCCTGCTTGGCGCGCAGCATGAACCGCAGCGCGAGGAGGTCGTTCTCGCCCATGTGCATCTCGTCGCGGGTCCGACGACGCATCGCGGCCTCGGCGGCACGGTACAGACGCATGGCCTCAAGCATGCGGCGGCCGCGCTCGTGCTCATCCTGTTCGTACCAATAGTGCTGCGCGTCAACGGCTTGGGCGGTCATGAAGTCCAACAGTAGTGGTTCTCGTAACGAGATTGTCTAGCGGAGTCCGGATCGCGATGTCAAGTGGGGTACATGCAGACGCATGAATAGCTAGATTCTCTAACAACACGAACGTTGAGCAAGGAGCAGTCATGAGCACGGTGTTGGAGCGAGGCACGGGGACCACGGTCGCCTGGGCCGAGCCGGACGCGACCCTCTGGGTCGCCTCGGTCGACGGCGAGTACGCCGGCATGGTCGAGTTCCGGGACGGCCGCTTCGTCGCCGCCTCGAGCACCGGCAAGGACCTCGGGGTCTTCGTCTCCCTGCTCCGCGCCAAGGAGGCGGTGGAGAACGGCCCGGCGAAGACGCTCCAGTTTCCGTACGTCGCCGCTGTCGCCGCGTCCGCGATCGTGTCCGCGACCGCCGTCGCCTTCACCGCGTTCGCCGTCCTCTAACCACTCCGTGAAGCGCTCGCTCGAGGTGCTCCCGGACGGCATCCTCGCCGAGCGCGCCGCCGACGGAGACGCCACCGCCTTCGAGGTCCTCGTCTTCCGGCACGGTTCGCTCATGCGCGCCTACGCCGTCCGCGTGCTGGGCAACCAGTCGGAGGCGGAGGACGTCGTGCAGGACGTCCTCATCCAGGCGTGGGGCCAGCTGGACCGGCTGAACGACCCGAACGCGGTGAAGTCCTGGCTGATGCGCATGGTCTCGAACCGGGCGATCGACCGCATCAGACGCCGCCGCGAACACAGCGAGATCGAGGATTGGAATGCCCCCGCCCCGTCCCATCAGTCCCCCGAACGGGTCGTCGAGGTGCGCATGCAGATGAGCGCACTCGCCTCGGTCCTCGACCGACTGCCCGCCATGCAGCGCGAGTGCTGGATGCTCAAAGAGACGGGCGGGCTGTCGTACGTCGAGATCGCCGAGTCGCTCGGGGTCCCGACGTCGACGGTGCGCGGTCAGCTCGCGCGAGCCAGACAGACCGTCCTGCGGGAGATGGAGGTGTGGCGATGAACGACGACGACCACGAGTCCATGCTCGACGGCCTGGCCGGCGCCGACCTCGACGGGCACACCATCGACGAGCTCTCCGACTATCTCGACAGCGGCCGTGAGCCCCTCGACCCCGACATCGAAGCCTCCCCCGGTTGCCAACTCGCCCTCGACGCCCTGCTCCGGCTGCGCACCCAGACCTGGGCGCTGCTCAAGTCGGAGGCGGCGACGCACTCCGAGCAGGACCGCTCCTGGATGCACGCGGTCCTTCAGAACATCTCACTCGAGGCGCACGCCGGGCGGGACATCCCACTCAGGCACCCGGACCCCGAGGTGCACCTCCGTATCACGGAGGGCTCCGTCCGCACCCTGATCCGCGGGGTGGGCGACAGCGTCGGCGGGGTCATCGTCGGTCGGGTCCGGCTCGACGGCGATGTGACGACCCTGGACGCGCCCATCACGGTGGCGATCACCGCCTCGGCCGCGTTCGGCAACAACCTCGAACGGCTGTCGCAGCTCATCCGGGATCGCGTCGTCGCGGAACTGGCCACGCACACCGAGCTCAACGTGGTCGCCGTCGACGTCACGATCATCGACATCCACACGCAGCGCGTCGCCCGGCCGGAGGACTCCTGATGGACACCGATGCCGCACTCTCGCAGCAGCTCACCGCCGTCGTCGCTGCGACACCGGGGGTCACGACAGTCTACGGGTCCGGGTCGCCGATCCGTGCGGTCCTGCGGACCGTCGCCGACGCGGTCGGGCGTGACGACGACAAGCCGACGAAGGTGGCCGTCGGTCGCGGAGCCGACGGCGCGCTGACGATCGGCGTGACCATCGGCGTGACCGACGGGGCTCCGGTCCCGGCGACCCTCCGTCTCGTCGGCGATGCGATCCGCGGGGTGCTCGCGACGTCGATGGCGGGGACGCCGATCCATGAGATCGACGTCCGCGTGTGCCGGATCGAGGACGCAGCACCGCTGGGAACGCCGCTCACGGGCGCGGCGACCACACCGTAGACCCCGTCAGACAGGCGCCGGCTCCTGCTGCACCGTGGGTGCCGTGCCGGTCGTCCGCGCGCGGTGGCGGCGTTCGATCGCCTGGCCGACATAGCTCGCCACGATGATCAGCGCCGCACCGAGCGCACCCAGCGGGCCGATCACCTCCCCCGCGATGAGCACGCCGACGAGGAGCGCCCAGACGGGTTCGGTCCCCATGAGGATGCTCGCGCGCGAGGCCGAAGTCCGCCGCACCGCCCACAGCTGGACGACGAACGCGAACACGGAACACAGCAGACCGAGGAACAGCACGTCCAGCCAGCCACGCAGATCGAGCCGCGTGACAGCTGCCGCGAGCCCGTCACCGGCGATGAGGCTGAACACCCCGGCGCACACGAGCATCTGGACGAAGACGACGCCGAGCGTACTGTCGGTTCGACCTCGCGTCAGGTGCGCACTCGACGTCACGTGCACCGCACGGACGACGGCGGCGGCGATCACGAGCGCGTCGCCCGCGGTGGGTGCGCGGAGACCGCCGTCCGACACGAGCAGCGCGACACCGACCACGGCTGCGACCGCGGCGACGAAATAGGACCTCGGGAGCCAGGACCGCGACGCGACACCGTCGAGCACCGGCGTCATGACGAGCGCGAGGCTGATGAGCAGCCCGGCGTTCGTCGCCGAGGTCAGGTGCACGCCCCACGTCTCGAGGCCGATGATCGCGGCCTGCGAGCAGCCGAGTGCCGCCGCGATCAGTAGGCCCCGTCCGCGAGGGAGTCGCTCCCGTCGCACGAGACAGATGAGCCCGATGGCGATCACCGCCACCAGGAAGCGCAGGGCGACCGCGGCCGGCACACCGGTGACGGCGGCGAGGCCCTTCGCCGCGAGGAAGCTGGCGCCCCACACCGCCGCGACCCCGACGAGCAGCACATCGACGATGAGTTCGGAGGGTGCGCGGCGGGCCATGCCGCTACTCTCCTGGAGACGGACACGACAGAACAACAGGCAGTGTCTGGATCGACGATGAAGGAAAAGCTTATGGATCCCGCGCGCCTCCGCCTCCTCCGCGAACTCGGCGACCGTGGCAGCGTCGCCGCGGTCGCCGCAGCCATGCACGTCAGCGCCTCGGCCGTGTCGCAGCAGCTCGCCGCGCTGCAGGCCACCATGCCGGTGCCGCTCACCGAGAAGCACGGGCGCCGCCTCGTCCTCACCGAGGCCGGCGAAGCCCTGGCCGTCGCCGCCGCGCGCGTCGAGGAGGCACTCGCCGAGGCGAGGGACGCCGTGGACTCCTTCCTCCAACACGAGCAGCGCCCCGTGAGCGTCTCGGCGTTCCACAGCGCGGGGCTGGCGTTCTTCGGACCGCTGCTCGCGAGCGGCCCCATTCCCGGAGTCAATGTGACCGGTCCGGTTCCGCGCCTCATCCTCGCCGACGCCGACGTCGCGCAGGACCGGTTCGCCGGGCTCACCGCCGACTATGACCTCGTCATCGCCCACCGCCTCTCGAACGAACCGGCGTGGCCGCTCGACCGCCTCGTCGTGACGCCGCTGCTCGTCGAACCCCTCGACATCGCGATGCACGAGGCGCATCCGCTCGCGGCGCGGTCGGAGCTGCGACCGGAGGATCTGCGCGACGAACGCTGGATCTCCACGCACGAGGGGTTCCCGCTCGCCGGCGTCCTCCATCACCTGGGCGCACTGAGCGGCCGGGCGCCGCGGATCGACCACCGTATCAACGAGTTCTCGGTCGCCGCCCAGGTCGTCCGCACGGGGGCGGCGATCGCCGTCATGCCGCGCACCACGGCGGCGCCCTTGGCCGTCGACGGCATGGTCCTCCGACCGGTCGCCGGCGCGGTCCTCGTCCGGCACGTCGACGTCCTGGCGAGACCGGAGGCGATGGCGCGATCCGCGGTCCGGTCGGTGCTCGCCAGCCTCCAGCGCGTGGCCGCCGACGCAGCACGCTGAGCTCGTATCAGCCCTCCGACGAGACGTCCACCCCCAGTCGCCCGACGTCCAGGAGGCGCAGGGTGGAAGGACAACGACGAAGGAGCATCCATGCGCGCACTCACGTACCAGGGTCGCCGTTCGGTGTCGGTCGAGACCGTCCCGGACCCCGCGATCACCGCCCCCACCGATGCGATCATCCGTGTCACCTCGGCAGCCATCTGCGGCTCCGACCTCCACCTCTACGAACTGTTCGGCCCGTTCCTCGACCGCGGCGACGTCCTCGGCCACGAGACGATGGGTGTCGTCGAAGCCGTCGGCTCGGAGGTCACCCGCGTCGCGGTCGGCGACCGGGTCGTCATCCCGTTCACCATCGCGTGCGGCGAGTGCTTCATGTGTCGCAACGGGCTGCAGTCGCAGTGCGAGACGACCCAGGTCACCGAGCACGGCAGCGGCGCCTCCCTCTACGGCTACACGAAGCTCTACGGGCAGGTGCCGGGCGGACAGGCCGAGTTCCTGCAGGTGCGGCTCGCCGACGCGAACTGCATCGTCGTCGGTCGTGACCTGCCCGACGAGTCCTACCTCTACCTGAGCGACATCCTCCCGACCGCCTGGCAGGGCGTCGAGTACGCCGGGGTGTCGGACGGCGGCTCGATCACCGTGCTCGGCCTCGGCCCGGTCGGTCAGCTCGCGGCTCGCATCGCCAAGCACCGCGGTCTCGAGGTCTTCGCCGTGGACCCGGTGCCGGAGCGCCGTGCCCTCGCCGAGCGCTACGGCATCCGTGCGCTCGACCTCTCGGACGACGTGGTCGCGGAGCTCCGCGACGCCACCGGCGGACGCGGCCCGGACGGGGTCGTCGACGCCGTCGGCATGGAGGCCCACGGGTCACCGATCGCGGCTGCGGCACAGACGGCCGTCGGCGTGCTGCCCGACGCGATCGCGCGACCGGCCATGGAGCACGCCGGCATCGACCGGCTCGCCGCCCTGCACACCGCGCTCGAGCTCGTCCGCCGTGGCGGCGTCGTGTCCCTGAGCGGCGTCTACGCCGGTGAGGCGGACATCATGCCGATGAAGTCGATGTTCGACAAGCAGGTGTCGCTCCGGATGGGTCAGTGCAACGTCGCCCGCTGGATCCCGACGCTGCTCCCCCTCGTCGAGGACAGCACCGACCCGCTCGGCGTGCTCGACCTCGCGACCCACCGCGTGCCGCTCGCCGAAGCTCCGGCGATGTACGAGACCTTCCAGAAGAAGGAGGACGGCTGCATCAAGGTCGTCCTGAAGCCGTCGGCGTAACCGCCCACAGCACGAAACGACCCGCGCCGATCATTCGGCGCGGGTCGTTTCGTGTCAGGCGGTCAGCAGTGCGTCGGGACCCGGTCACCAGTCCGTCGGACCGGCACTCCCCGCCTCGTACTCCTCGAGCGGCGTCTCGCCCGCGGCCCAGGCGGTGACGACCGGGGTGACGATGCGCCAGCACTGCTCGGCGATGTCGCCGCGCACCGACAGCAGCGTGTTCTCCTGCAGGAGGCCGGCGAGCACCTGCGCGTAGGCGCTGAGGGTCGCAGCTCCGGGATCGGCCTCGAGCTCGACCCGGCGCAGGCCGTCGACGTCATCGGCTCCGGTCACGATGAGGTCGAGGTGCACCGCACCGCCCTTGAGCGACATGCGGAGGACGGTGTCGGAGTGTCCGTCCGGAGCGTCCAGTCCGGTCGGCGCAGCCGAGCGGCGGAAGTGCACGGCGACCTCGCGGCGCGGGTCACCGATGCCCTTGCCGGAGCGCAGGACGAACGGCACGCCCTGCCAACGCGGGGTGTCGACCTGGAGCAGGAGCTGTGCGAGCGTCTCCGTCTCGCGGGAGGCGTCGACGTCGGGCTCGTCCACATAGGAGGGGAAGAGCCGGTCGCCGACCCGGCCCTCGGTGTAGCGGGCGCGACGGGCGGTCGACGGGTCGTCCTTCCACAGCCGGACGGCGCCAAGGACCTCGGCGATGCGGTCGTGGACGTCGGTCGGCGTCACCGCGTCCGGCCGCTCCATCGCGGTGAGCGCGAGGACCATGAGGAGGTGGCTCTGCAACATGTCGCGCAGAGCGCCGGTCTGGTCATAGAACGCCGCGCGACCCTCGAGTCCCAGCTCCTCGTCGTAGAAGATCTCCACCTTCTCGATCTGCTCCGCGTTCCAGCCCGCCTCGAGGAGTCGGTTGCCGAAGCGGAGGCCGAGCATCCCGAGGACGGTCGCGTTGCCGAGGAAGTGGTCGATGCGCCACAGACGCTCCTCCGGCACGACCTCGGCGAGCGCCGCGTTGAGCGCCTGGGCGTCGGCGAGGTCGTCGCCGAACGGCTTCTCGATGGCGATGAGGAGGTCGTCGGGCAGGTCGATCTGCGCGAGCGCCTCGGCGACCTTGCGCCCGGCGGACGGCGGGAGCGCGATGTAGAGGATCGGCGAGCCGGTGCAGGCGTCGAGCAGTGCACGCAGTTCGTCGGGGTCGGAGGCGTCGGTCGGGATGAACTCCGTCGTCGACACCAGCGCGTCGACGGTCCGGGCGCCGATGCCGGCGTCCTCGAGACTGGCGCGGACGGTCGCACGCCACTCCTCGTTCGACTGCGGCGTGCGGGCGGCACCGATGATCTGCAGCGAGATGTCGCGGGCGGCGTCGACGACCTCGCCGAGGCCGGGGATCAGGAGTCGCTTGGCCAGGTCGCCGTTGGCGCCGAGGATGGCGATGGTGTGCTTCGTCGGCTGCAGCGACTCCGCGTCCGGGATGCCGGGTACGGTGTCGGGATCGGGCTGGGTGGTGGTGTCGGACTGGTCGCTCATGATTCCATCCTGACCGAGAGCCGGATGATCGTCGTGGGGTTGCGCACGCCCGCGCCCCGGTCACTGAGACTGTCCCGTTCACTGAGCCACACACCCGGTCGCTGAGCCTGTCGAAGTGCGAACCCGCTCTACATCCCGACCGCTCGCCGGGTTCGTCGAAGCGTCGTTACTGAGCATCTCGAATGTCAGTGGTCCGTGGTGGACTGGAGTCATGACCGAGACCTCCACCACGCACCCGCTGCGCGCGGTGGACGTTTTCGAAGAGCGTCTCGCGGAACTGTCGGACGAGTTCACCGGCATCGCGCGCGAGCGTGCCGCGCTCGACGCCCGGGAGGCTCGTCTCCTCGCCAGGTCCGCGGCCCTGGCCGACGCCATGGCGGACAGTCTCGTGTCGCACGACGAGACGCCCGCCCAGCGGAAGGCGCTCATCCGCCGTTCCACCTGTGCGACGCTCGCCATGGCGACACGCGCCTCCGAGCTGACCGTGCAACGAGCCACCGGCGATGCCGAACGGCTCGTCGCCGATGCTCCGGATGTCCTCCGTGCATTGGAGGACGGCCGCATCTCGAGCCGGCACGCGCGGACCATCACCGATCAGCTCCAAGACATCCCGGCGCACGGCCGAGCCGCGTTCCTCGAGACGGTCCTCCCCATCGCGGAACAGTCGACCGTCACGCGACTGCAGCACCAGGCCCGCACCCTCCGCGAGCGACTGCACCCGGAGTCCATCACCGTGCGGGCGGCCCGGTCGGAGTCCGACCGACGGGTGGAGATCGAGCCCGCTGCAGACGGCATGGCATGGGTGCACCTGTTCACCACGGCGCCCGTCGCCATCGCGATCGGAGAACGCCTCGACGCACTCGTCGGGGTAGCCCACCTGACGGACGACGACCGCACCTGCCAGCAGCTGCGCGCCGACGCACTCGGCTCACTCTGCATCAGCGGCGTCACCACGGCCGACCAGACCGACCACCAGGGCCGGCGGTCGCCGATCGCCCGGCCGGTGGAAGTGCTCGACGACATCCATCCCACGGTGAACCTCACCGTGCCCGTGCTCAGCCTCCTGGGGGTCAGCGAGGCCCCGGCGATCCTTGACGGCTACGGCCCGATCGACCCCGAGACCGCGGCACGGCTCGCGGTCAACGCCCCCTCGATGACGAGGGTGCTCACCCACCCGGAGACAAGTGCGGTCGTCTCCGTCGGGCGGCAGCAGTACCGGGTGCCGGCGGATCTGCAACGAGCGGTCCGCCTCCGCGACGTCACCTGTCGCGCACCAGGTTGCGGGAGACGGGCTCGGGCGTGCGATCTCGACCATTCCATCGCCTGGGCCGACGGTGGCACGACGAGTGTCGGCAATCTGGCGTGCGTCTGCCGACATCACCACCGACTGAAGCATCTACCGGGGTGGTCGCTCGACCACCGGCCCGATGGGGTCCTCGACTGGACCACACCCGACGGCAGGCGACACCGCACGGAACCGGACGCGGTCCCGCCGTTCTGAGTGCGTGCCACCCCTGCACCCACGCTGATGCCGCGCTGCCGCGCAGGCTCGGTGACCGAGTTCCCCCGCTCACCGAGCCTGTCGACGTGCGCGCCTACTTGTCGTTCTCGGCGAGCCAGGCGTAGGACTCGGCGACGCCGCCGAAGATCTCCTTGCTGTAGCCGTCGAACTCCACGACGCGGGTCGCGTGCGGTGCGGCAGCGAGGATCGCCGGGATGTCGACCTGGCCCTGACCCGCGGGCTGCTGGTTCGCGAACGCCTGAGCGAGCGCGTCGGGCACGACGAGCGCACTCTCGCTGCTCGGCAGTGCGGTGGCGATGTCACCGGAGATGATGCCGTCCTTGATGTGCAGGAACTGCACGCGGTCACCGAGCGAACGGAGGAACGCCGGGGTGTCGGCACCGCCGACCGTCGACCAGAAGGTGTCGATCTCGAGGACGACCTCGGGCGACAGCTGCTCGACGAACAGCTCGAAGATCGGGCGCCCGTCGACGTGGGTCGAGAACTCCCAGTTGTGGTTGTGGTAACCGAACTTCAGGCCGGACGCCGCTGCTTGGACGGCGAGCTCGTTGACGCGCTCGGCGAGACGTGCCGCGTCGTCGGCGGTCTGCCAGCGATCGGTGGGGATGAAGGGGTCGATGACCGTCCCGATCCCGAGCCGCGATGCCGCGTCGAACGCGACCGCCGGGTCGGCGGCGTCGATGACGGGCGCGTGGCCGGACGGGGCCGTGACACCAGCGGCGGCGAAAGCGGTCTCGAACTCGGCAGCGCGCTCGACGAACGCGTATGGCTCGACCTTCGTGAAGCCGATCTCGGCGATGCGGGCGACGGCGCCCTGCAGGTCCTCGGCGATGGCGTCGCGGACGGTGTACAGCTGCACGGACGGTGCGCTCATGGGTACTCCTTCGTAGCTTCGGGCGGGCACCGACGGGCGATCGGATCGGTGACGGACACCGAGCCGGACCGCTTCTGTCGACTCGTCGACAAAAGTACCCGAGGTGAGTCTACCGACTGAGACTGGACGCGCGGGTCGCCGGGGTACTCATAGTCTGGAGATTCGACCGACCATCAGCGAGGGGGCACCATGGCAGACCTGAACCGGACGAGGCGGAGATCACCACGCCGCGCGATCGTCATCATCGGCGTCCTCGTGCTGATCGCCGTCGTCCTCTACGCGCTGACACTGAACCCGAACGTGTTCATCCTGCTCGTCGTCTGCATCGTCATCGTGGTCTCGATCGAGGCGCTGACGAGCAGACCTGACCGGTAGCGATCCGGCCGGTGGCGGGACCGTTACTTCTCGGCGCGCTTCAGCGACTTCTTGACCGCACGCTCGGCGAGGACGGTCACGTAATCCTGGACCGGGCGTTCGGCGAGCGCGCTGACCTCTTCGCGCACGAGCTCGCCGATCCGAGCGGAATCGACCCCCGAGTACTTCTCACTCAGCTTCGCGGTGAGCTGACGGATGATCTCTTCGTGGTCGATCTCAGTTGCCATGGACTCAGTATCAACCCACAGTTGTTGCCTGGGCTGTGAATCGCGACTTCCGTCCGCCGCTGTTCTCCCGCCGGACACCTGGCCGCCGCGATCCGTTCACCCTCCCCATCGGGCACCCGCCGAGGATATTCTGACCGCGATGTCGATTTCCGTGTTCGCCGTTCGACGTCAGAGTGAGGCGGGCGATCAGCGCCCCTGACGACAGGAGAAGACGATGTCGAAGTACATGCTCATCATGCGCAACAGCGGGTCCGTCGAGAAGCTCGAGGACATGGACTTCGAAGCGGTCATCAACGCGATGGGCGCCTACAACGAGTCGATGATCAACGCCGGCGTGATGGTCGGCGGTGACGGTCTCACCGACGCCGCACAGGGCGCCGTCGTCGAGTTCACGACCGAGGCGCCGATCGTCACCGACGGCCCCTACGGCGAACTCCACGAGCTCTTCAACGGGTTCTGGACCATCGAGGTCGCCACCCGCGAGGAGGCCATCGAATGGGCCGGCCGTGCGCCGCTCGGCCCCGGCAACAAGATCGAGGTGCGCCGTGTGACCGACGAGACGGACTTCGCCGACCACGCCGACAACGAGTACCTCCAGAAGGAGCAGGAGTGGCGGGCGCAGGAAGGTGTGGCGAAGCCGGCGGCCGACCCGGCCTGAGCACGACCGACGCGAGACGGACATGACCGACGCCGACATGACCGAGACCGACGCGGCGGACGGCGACGAGGCCGCCCGCCGCGTGGTCGACAGCGTCTGGCGGATCGAGAGCGCGCAGATCGTCGCCACCCTCACGAAGCTGACCGGCGACCTCGGCCTGGCGGAGGACCTCGCTCAGGAGGCTCTGCTGGAGGCCCTCGAACACTGGCCCCGCGACGGCGTGCCGCGCACCCCGGGTGCGTGGCTGACGATGGTGGCCAAACGTCGCGCGATCGACGGGTGGCGACGTCGGGCAGCCCTCGATGAGCGGTACCGGTCGCTCGCCCGTGACCTGGAGCAGGCGAGCGACCTCGACTGGGAGCCGATCGGGGACGACGTGCTGCGGCTCGTCTTCACCGCCTGCCACCCGGCGCTCTCGCGGGAGTCGCAGGTGGCGCTGACGCTGCGGGTCGTCAGCGGGCTCACCACCCAGGAGATCGCCCGGATGCTCCTCGTCCCGGTGCCGACGGTGCAGGCGAGGATCACCCGTGCGAAGAAGACGCTCGCCGCGGCGAACGTCCACTTCGAGGCGCCGGACCCGGCCGAGTGGCCCCGGCGCCTGTCGGCCGTCCTCGGCGTCGTCTACCTGCTCTTCACCGAGGGGTACGCGGCGACGAGCGGACCGACCTGGATCCGCGCCGACCTCGCGAACGAGGCCCTGCGGCTGGGCCGACGCCTCGTCGCGCTCGTCCCCCGCGAGCCGGAGGCGCACGCGCTCGTCGCCCTCATGGAGTTCCAAGCCTCACGCTTCGCCGCCCGCGTCGCACCCGACGGCTCCGCCATCCTGCTCGCCGACCAACACCGCGAGCGCTGGGATCGGGCGCAGATCGTTCGCGGGACGGCAGCGCTCAGCCGCGCCGACGCCCTCGGCCGGGGACGCGGCGCTTACGCACTCCAGGCGGCCATCGCGCAGCGCCACTCGGTCGCTCCGAGCGTGGACGCGACGGACTGGGAGCAGATCGTGATCCTCTACGAGACGCTCGGACGGATCGCCCCGAACCCGGTCGTCGAACTCAACCGCGCGATCGCGGTGTCGATGGCGACCGGCCCGGCGACGGCGCTCCGCATCGTCGACAGCCTCGCCGACGATGCGTCGCTGCGGGGGTCGCATCTCATCCCGAGCGTCCGCGGCGAACTGCTCGCACGGCTGGGGCGCATCGAGGAGGCGCGCTCGGAACTCCTGACCGCCGCGCACCTCGCAGCGAACGACCGTGAGCGCGACGTCCTGCTGCGGAAGGCCGCCGAACTGCCGCAGTGAACCGCGTCTCCTGCGACCTCAGCGTCCGGACGACACCTGCGCCGGGCGATCGAAGCGCTGCCCCTCGGGCTTCGACGGAAGCAGCACGAGGACCAGGATGATGACGCTTCCGATCGAGGGGACGAGTGTGAAGAAGTAGTACGGGCCGGGGAAGTTCGCGTCGTGCAAGCGCCGCCAGGTGATCGCCAGGCTCGGCACGATGAGCGCGAACCACACCACCAACAGCAGGATCACGCCGAGGATGAGGAGCACACGCATGCCGAACTCCATGGGCCCAGGCTCCGCGAAGTCATAGCCACCCCCGGACAGGTCTTCTTCCTGCGCAGCCGTCGCTGCTGCGACGCCGGTCATGATGGCACCGACCATGACGAGCAGCGTCGGGATGAGGATCAGGATCGTCGTGAGCAGCGAACTCCACCAGTACTCGCTGAGCGACGCGCGCCCCGAGAAGTTCGCGTACTGCTTGAAGAACCGCTTGGTGGCCTGGCGGAACGTGGCCCCGTAGAGCGGCAGGGTCAGGTCGTCCGGCGAGCTGGCACCCCGGGGCGGGGGCGCGATGTACTGCGGCTGACCGTACGGTGCCTGGCCGTACTGCGGCTGGCCGTAGGGTGCTTGGCCGTACTGGGGCTGCCCGTACGGTTGCCCGTAGGGCGCCTGGCCGGACTGTGGCTGGCCGCCCTGCGGCTGGCCGGAGGGGACCTCGGGGTTCGGAGGATACGTCATGGCTGCTTCCGGATCGCTGGTCGACGAGACACCAGTATGACGCGCTCCGACCTCACGCCCGGGTGATCGGGATCCAGACACGCATCGTGGACGGCCCGCGCTCGGCCCACGAATGGTACGGCGCGATGCTCGCGGTGAAGGTCTCATCGGGTCCCGACCCGGCGAACGCATCGCCGTACGGCCAGGCGGTGTCGGCGAGACTCCGGGTACGCAGCTCGATCGACAGCCGACCGTCCGCGTCCTCGACGGGCACGACACCCTCCCCCACCTCGATACGCGCGATCGCCTCGTCACCGCCCGGGAGGTCCACCGACTCGACGCAGTAGACCTCCGGTCCGCGCTCGATCGCGAGGCTGCCACGGATGGCGTCCACGCGGGGATCCGGCAGGGTGACCCGCGGACGGACGCTGAACGCGAGCTCCAGGACGTCGCCGGGGACGAAGGACCGCTCGACATCGGCGTAGCCCGGGGTGACGGCGCGATCGGTGGGCTCCCCGTCGACGGATCGGACGGTCACCACCGCATCATCAGCCCACGACGGCACGCGGAGCGAGACGGTCACCGGTCCACTCGGCGCCTCCACGATCCGCATGGTGACGACACCGGAGCGCGGGTAGTCGGTCACGAGCTCGGCCCGGAACCGCCCGCCATGCTCGCCGCCGATGACCGTGTCGATCGTCGCCGATGCGAACTGATGGATCTGCACGCCGCGGTCGTCGCTCGTGGCGACGAACGCCGCCAGGCTCGCGAGTGTCCGGGCCACGTTCGGTGGACAGCACGACACGTCGAACCAGGGCGCACGCTCGGAGGACGACGCTCGGGGCGACACCTCGTCGTCCGGGCTCGACTCCCCCGGCGTGCGCTGGTGGAGGGTGTTGGCGTAGAAGAACGCAGTGCCGGCGGCCGACGGCGACGTCGCGACGACGTTGTAGAGGACGCGCTCGATGTGGTCGGCGTACCGGAGATCCCGGTCCTCGAGCAGCAACCGCCAGCTGAACATGATCGATGCGATACCGGCACAGGTCTCCGAGTAGGCGCGATCGGACGGGAGCTCGAAGTCCTCACCGAACGCCTCGTCCTGGTGGTGCGATCCTTGACCGCCGGTCAGGTAGGTGCGTCGGGCGATCGTCCGGTCCCACTGGCTGCGGAGCGCGTCGAGCAGCCCGGTGTCGCCGTGCTCCACCGCGACGTCGGTGGCGCCGGCCGCGAGGTAGTTCGCGCGGACCGCATGGCCCCGCAGCGCCTCGGCGTCGCGGATCGGGAGGTCGTCCTGGAAGTAGGCACGGCCCCACTCGATGTCCTGGAGCACGCCGGTGCCGCGACGCTCGACGAACAGCGACGCGAGTTCGAGGTAGCGCGGCTCGCCCGTCACCCGTGACAGCTCCGCGAGGCCCACCTCGACCTCGGCGTGCCCGCACACGGACTGGATGCCGTCGGTGCCGAAGACCTGGCAGATGAGGTCGGCGGCCCGCGTCGCGATCCCGAGGAGCCCGTCGTCGGAGCCGGGGCTCGTCCGCTCCCGGGCGACGGCCGCCTGGAAGAGGTGGCCGAGGCAGTACAGCTCGTGCCCCCACTCGAGATCCGACCAGCGCTCACCCTGACCCGGGCGACCGAAGCGGGTGTTCAGATAGCCGTCCGCCTCCTGTGCGGCGGCGACCCGGTCGACGATCGCGCGGAACCGCGACTCGAGCGCTTCGTCACCGCCGAGCCGTCCGAGCTCCCACGCGACGGCCTCGAGGTACTTGTAGACCTCGGAGTCGGCGAACTCGCGTCCGCGGCGACCCTCGGGAAGCGTGCCGGCGGCGGCGAGGTCGAAGTTGCGGAGCCAGCCCTCCCGCTCGAGCCAGTGTTCGACGTGCGGCAGCGTCGCCGTGCCGTTGACCCGCTGGCGGTCGGCCCAGAAGCCGTCGGTGATGCGCACCTCGTCGAGGCCGAGCGGTGTGAGCGCGCCGGTGGTCGGGACGACCGGCGCTGCGACGGTCACCGACGTAGTGGACGTCGTGGGCGTGGTGCTGGTGGTGGTGCTCATGGTTACCCCTTGAAGGCGCCGGACATGAAGCCGCGCACGTAGTGACGTTGGAGGATGAGGAAGAGGAGGATGCACGGCAATGCGAGGACGACGACGCCGGCCTCGGTCGCGCCGTAGTCCACGACGCCCTGGACCTGGCCGCGCAGGTTGGAGACGGCGAGCGGCAGGGTCATCTTCGCGGAGTCGTTGATGAGGATCAGCGGCGCCATGAAGTCGTTCCAGGCGGCGAGGAACGCGAACAGTCCCACGGTGATGAGGCCGGGCTTGACCGCCGGGACGAGCACCTTCCAGAGCACGGTCCAGGAGTTGCAGCCGTCGACCATCGCCGCCTCATCGAGCTCCTTCGGGATCGACTCGAAGGCGATGCGCATCATGAAGGTCGAGAACGGCAGCTGGAACATGGTGAGCACGAGTGCCACCCCGACGAGCGAGTTGGAGAGACCGACCAGGTTGAGCAGCACGTAGAGCGGGATGAGCAACGTGGCGTACGGGACCATGAGGATCGCGATGGTCGCGAGGAACAGGGCGTTCTTGCCGCGGAACTGGAACCTGGCGAACGCGTAGCCGCCGAACAACGAGATCACGAGCGTCAGGACCACGGTCAGCAGCGAGACGAACGCCGAGTTGCCGATGTACTGCAGGATGCCGTCCTGGTAGCCGGCGAGGGTGATGTAGTTGCCGAGCCCCCAGCCCTCGGTCTGGTTCGTGCCGGCGAGCGGGGAGACCGATCGCACGGCCGTCCACACGAGCGGGTAGAGGAAGATCACGGCGAGCGCCGCCGTGAAGATCCAGAACGGCATCCGGATGGCGATACCGAAGAAGTTCGTCGGTTTCCCGTCGCGTCCGCGGCCGCGATTGCGTCCGTGACCACGGACGTCGGGCATCGTCGAGGTGACGGTGGCCGGTTCCTTTCGGGTGATGGTCATGCTCAGTCCTCGACCTTCTTGCTGAACGCGCGGATCTGCACGATGTTGATGACGATGAGCGCGGCGAGCACGATGACCGACAGCGCACCGGCGACGCCGAGGTTGTTCGGGCCCTGGAACGCCACGTTGTAGATGAGCTGGACGACGGTGATGGTGCTGTTGTCCGGCCCGCCCTTGGTGAGGATGTAGAACTGCTCGAACGCGAGGAGTGAGCCGGTGACGCACATCACCGTCGTGAGGGCGAGGGTCGGCTTCAGCAGCGGGACGGTGATGTCGCGGAAGGTCTGCCAGCGTGATGCACCGTCGATGCGCGCCGCCTCGTAGACCTCCTCCGGGATCCCCTGCAGGCCCACGAGCATGAGCAGCATGTAGAAGCCGGCGAAGCGCCAGACGATGAGGAAGACCGTCGACCAGAGCGCCGCGTCCGGGGTCCCGAGGAAGGTGAAGCCCATGGCCTTCGTGAGGTCGGCGAACGGACCCGCGATCGGCGAGTACAGGACGTAGAACAGGAGCGACGCCGAGGCGAGGCCGAGCGCGCTCGGGATGAGGAAGGCGGTGCGGAGGAAGCCCTTCCATCGGCTGGACTCCTGGACGAGGAGCGCGAGGCCGAGCCCGAGGCCGATGAGGAGGACCGTCGCGATGACGGTGTACTTCAGCGTGAAGACGACAGAGTCCAGGAAGAAGCGGTTGTCGATCGCCTTCGGGAAGTTCTCGGGGAAGTTCACACCCTGGTTGCCGCCGAGGAGCGGCCAGTCGGATGCCGCCATCTGGAACACGAGCCCCAGCGGGACGAGGAACAGCAAGATGACGAACACGGCGGTGGGGAGCGCGAACAACCAGCCGGTGCGGGCGTGCACGGCTCGACGCTTCCGGGCGCCGACCGAGTCCGTCGGGCCTCGTCTGGCGAGGGTGGTACTCATGGGTGGACCTTTCGAAGCGGGTGGATGCCGGTGCGCCGTCGCGGTGGTGGATGCGGCGGCGCACCGGCGGATCGGGCTACTGCGAGAGCACGTCCGTGATCGCGTCGCTGTCGGCGTCGACCGTGTCGGTGCCCTCGAGGACCGCGTTCCGCACGAGGGTCAGCCACGGGCTGGTCGGCGAGTTGAAGGCCTCCTGGAAGTTCAGCGAGTACGGCGTGTCACCCTTCGAGGCGACCTCATTGATCGTGACGAGGCGCGGGTCCTTGCTCGAGTACTCGTTCTCGGCGAGGTCGGAGCGGGAGACGACGTCGTTGTCCTTCGCGAGGACACCGACCTGCGCGTCCTCGGACATCAGCCAGCTGAGGAAGTTCCACGACTGTGCGGCCTTCTTGCTGTCCTTCGAGACGCCGATGCCGTCGCCACCGACGAAGGTCGAGTCGCCGCCCTTCGGGCCGGGGATGCCGGACACGCCCACGTCGAAGGGAGTGGAGGACAGCAGCGTCGCCGGGTACGGCATGACGCCGACCTTGCCCTCGGTGAAGCCGGCGGTCCAGGTGGGTCCGGCCTCGTCCTTCGAGGACGGGAGCACGGCGCCCGACTTCCAGAGGTCGGCCCAGGTGCTGTAGACCTCCTTGGCGCCGTCCTCAGCGAGGAGCGACTCGGTGCCCTCCTTGTTCATGACCTGCTCGCCGTCGGCCCACACACTGGGGAACCAGGTGAAGACGAGGCAACCGCCGCAGTTGAGGCCAGTGGCGGTGCCGTAGGTGTCCGGCTTGTTGAGCGCCTGCACCGCCTTCGCGTCCTCGGCGAACTCGGCGAGGGTCGTCGGACCCTGCTCGGGGTCGAGGCCGGCCTCCTTGTAGAGCTCCTTGTTCCAGAAGAGCATCGACAGGTCGAGCACGAACGGAAGCACGTGCTCCTTGCCGTCCGCGGTGCCGGCGGCCAGGTGACCCTTGTTGATCTCGTCCTTGAAGTCGAGTCCGTCGATGTTCGCGGTGAGGTCCTGGAACAGGCCCTGCTCGACCCAGTTCGGGACGTACACGATGTCGGCGGCGAACAGGTCGGGGAGGCTGTCGGAGCCGGCCGCCGCACCGACCTTCGCGACGTAGTCGTCGTTCGGGACGACGGTGAGCTTGACCTGGTTCTCGTGCGAGGCGTTGTAGGCCTCGACGAGGAGCTTCGCCTGCTTCTCGAGTGGGGCGCGGGTCCAGAGCGTGAGCTCGGAGCCGTCGTCGACGCCCTCGGGCCCGGCACTGGCGAGCGGGGAACTGCCGCCGCCCCCGGAGGAACAGGCGGCGAGGCCGACGAGGAGGGCGCTGGCGGCCAACACCCCTCCGACCCGCTGCATCCGTCTGGTGTGCGTGCTGCGCATGGTGACTCCTCTGACTCATCGTTGAGCGGACCGGTCGGGTCCGGCGGTGCATGGGAGGTTTTCGAAACTGTCGAAACGCCTTTCGGTAAAGCTAGCCTGGGATCGGTGTAGCGTCAAGAGCGAAGTCCGGTAACGTTTCGGAAACGAAGAGGGGGAGCAATGCCAGACAGTGACGTCAGTGCGTCGGCAACCGGTACCCCCGGCCGAGCGGCGACCTTGGGCGACGTCGCCCGGATCGCAGGCGTCTCGATGGCCACCGCTTCGAAGGCCATCAACGGTCGGAGCGAGGTCGCCCCGAAGACCCGGCAGCGGGTGCTCGACGCCGCGAAGGAAGTCGCCTTCACCCCCAACGAACTCGCGCGCAGCCTCATCAACGGGCGCACCGGTACCGTCGGTCTCCTGACGAGCGACCTCGAGGGCCGCTTCGTCATCCCCATCCTCATGGGCGCCGAGGACGCGTTCGGCGCCGGGCAGGTCAACGTGTTCCTGTGCGACGCCCGGGGCGATGCGATCCGCGAGCAGCACCATCTGAACGCGCTCCTCACCCGGCGCGTCGACGGCATCATCGTCGTGGGCCGCACGACGGACCCACGCCCCTCGCTCGGCCACAAACTGCCCGTCCCGGTCGTCTACGCCTACGCGCCGTCCGACGACCCGACCGACGTGTCGATCACCCCCGACAACCGCGACGGCGGGCGCCTCGCCGTCGAGCACCTGATCGCGTGCGGGCGTTCCCGGATCGCGATGATCACGGGTGAGCCGCAGTATGCGGCGGCCAGGGATCGCGTGACGGGCGTGCAGAACGCCCTCGCCGCGGCGGGCCTGGACCTCGTCGGCACGCCGATGTTCTCGGAGTGGACCGAGCACTGGGGTCGCGATGCGGCGGCGATGCTGCTCGCACAGCACCCGGAGATCGACGGCATCGTGGCCGGTTCCGACCAGATCGCCCGCGGCGTCCTCGACACGGTCCGCGACCTCGGGCGCGACGTCCCGAGCGACGTCGCGGTCGTCAGCTTCGACAACTGGGAGATCCTGGCCACCAACTCGCGCCCGGAGCTGTCGTCGATCGACGCCAACCTGCAACAGCTCGGCCGGCTCGCCGCGACCCGCATCTTCGAGGCGATCGAGGGTACGGACGTCGCACCGGGCGTCGAGTACCTGCCCGGCCGCCTCGTCCTCCGCGGTTCCACGATCCCGAGGCGCTGAGGTCCGGGTCGGACGCCGGTACTCGCCGCGGGGGTGATGCGACAGCCGTCGGACATCGCTACGGTCGAGCCATGGACAGCTCAACCGTCATCATGATCGTGGTCCTCGCCGCCGTTGCAGTCATCGTCTTCACGATCACCGTGCAGGCCAGACGACGTGCCGGCGGGACGAAGCATCGCGGGGGTACGAGTTCGGACTCCGGCATGCCGTTCATCGTTGATGGCGACGGTCACCATGGAGGCGGCCACCACGGCGGAAGCGACTCCGGCGGTTGGGACGGTGGTGGCGGCGGCGACTCCGGCGGCGGCGGCGGCGGAGACGGGGGCGGTGGGGGCGGCGGCGACTGACGGGTCCGCCCGGGCCGCGTGAGCCGTCAGCGACGTCGCTGCTGCTTCGGGCGACGCTTCGGTTTCGGACGCGGCTTCCGCTTCGGTGGCGGGACCACCGCGCCAGAGCCGGCCGAGTCGCCTTCTCTACCCCTCAAGCGCCTGCGCGAGACGTCGATTCCCCCGGCCGGCCCGCCGATCCACATCGGGACATCGCCCTGCCAGCCGGCGACGAAGAACAACACCCCACCGACGACCAGTCCGCCCACCCCGCTTGCCTGCCAGATCGCCTCGTCATAGATCACGGGCCCCACAGCCTGACCGTCGAAGAGCAGATGGAACCCGTTGTTCACGACGACGACGAGCAGCGTCAGCCACCCGACACCGAACACCGTGCCGGCCACCCACCCCCATGAGGCGATCGCCAACCCGCCCAAGACGGCGGCCGCAGCGACGGGTACGCCGAACGCCACGAACAGGACGATCGCGACCCAGGACTCGGCACTGTCGCCGCCGATGGCGGCCAAGACCATCGCGACGACGACGAGCAGCACCACGGAGGCGATGAGCGCGCCAGTCCACGTCGTGAGGCGCCGTCGACTCATCCGGTACGGGTTGGTGGTGGGATCGCGGTGCTCCTGCGGGCCCGACTGCTGCTTCGACATGCCCTCATCCTCGACCATCGGACGCCGCTCCATCGATCGACCTCATGGCGCGGCATCGCGATAGCCTCGCTGCATGGGGGAATCACGAGGCGCCCGTGCGCGCGCGGGTGCGACCCGCTCCCGAGCATGGCTGACCCTGTCCTGGTGCGCATCAGTCTTGGCCGCGGCGTTCCTGGGGGCAGGCGTCGTGAGCATCTCGACCTACGCTTCGTTCCTCGACTTCCCGCAGGACGATCCCGGCTGGATCAGCCACCACGGCTGGCTCGCCTCCACCGGCACGGCTGCACTGATCATCGGCGCCGCGCTCGCGGTCTGCAGCGCGGTGGCGTTCATCCTGTGGCAGGTCGGGCTCCCGGAGCAGCCGGTCGGTCAGGGCGGTCGATCGTCCACGGAACACCGCTGACCGACCGCGCCGCCGTCGCCGTGGTGTGCGGTGGTGAGCGGCGGACCACGGCCGTCGTCGGTCGACATCGGCCCGATCGGTGTCGACACCATCACGCGCCGATTGAGACACTGGGCAGGTGTACTCCGAGCGTGTCCTCCTCTCCGGCGACGCGCTGTGGCGCTCGGAAGACAGCGCTGGCGGGGCGGTCGTCCCGGCCGACGGCTGCGTCGACCTGATCCTCCGCGACGGCCGGGTCGAGGTGGCCGGACCGTCCACACGGTGGCTGGCCACCGGTCCCGACGGGGTCGCCGGGTCGTTCGGCTTCAGGATGCAGCCGGGGCGGGCCAGGCTCCTGCTCGGCCTCGATCTCGCAGCGATCGCGGACCAACTCGTACCGCTCGACGACGTAACCGATCGGCGGACCGCGGCACGGCTGCGCGAGGCGATGATCCTGCTCGAAGCCGGACCCGCCCCGATCGGCACGCTCGCGGCGTTCTCGGCCCAGCTTGCCGAAGCGAGTCGCTGGTCGGACGCCGTCCGCCGAGCGGCGTTCGAGGCGACGCCGGCGCGTGACGTCGCCGCGACGCTGAGCGGCTCCGAACGGTCCTTCCGGCGGCGGATGCTCGCCACCTTCGGATACGGCTACGCCACGCTCGTGCGCCTCGATCGCGCACATCGAGCTCGATCCTCACTCCGCTCGGGCTCGTCGATCGCCGACGTCGCCGCATCGGCGGGCTATGCCGACCAACCCCACCTCTCCCGCGAGTTCAGGCGTCTCGTCGGCTCGAGCCCCGCTCAGTTCGCGGCGAGCGCGGCGTAGAGGTCGACCGAGTTCCCGTCCGGGTCGAGGACGGTCGCGTACCGCTGGCCCCACACGGCGTCCCAGGGCTCGACGTGCCCGGCGTATCCGGCATCGACGAGCGTGGCGAAGGTGGCGTCGACGGCAGCCGGACTTCCCTGGTCGAAGGCGAGGGCGATCCGGTGGCCGCCGGACGCCGGAACGAAGGTCGGGTCGAAACCGCGGATCGTCTCGACCGTGTCCCATGCGAGCGCCACCCCTCCGTCCAGGAGTGCATCCACGTGGGGAGCATCGTCTTGACCGGGCTCGATGGGCACGCCCAAGGCTCGGTAGAAGGCGAGCGAGGCCGCCATGTCGTTCGTCACGATGCCGATGAAGCCGAGTCTCAGTGTCATGGTCTCACCGTACGACCGGGCGACGACGGGGTCGTGAACAGAACGGCCACGCTGCGCGCGCGACCGGTTCCCTGGCTGCTCGGTCAGCGACCCGCGAGGTCGCCGAGTCGGGCGCGCATCGCGCGGAGCACGTCGACGAGGAGCACGTCGTCCGGTCCGGCGAGCCACTGCTCGAGGGAGGCGTCGAAGAGTGCCGAACCGATGGACGCGGCGAGCGCCGCGTCGGCTGACGTGACACCACTCTCCATGAGGGCATCGCGCATCGCGTCGGTGAGGACCGCCGACTTCAACCGTTCCCGCTCGCGCAGCTGCGGTTCCGACCGGATGACAGCATGGCGGGCGGCGATGTCGTCCCGCCAGCGCTGCAGCTCACCGGCGGCCACGGTCTCGAGGCCGGACATCACCAGGGCGAGCGGGTCGAGCCCTGCTGGCGCCGCGGCGACCAGCCGTCCCACCACCGTCGGGAGCTCGCGCTCGCGGAGGAAGAGCACGTCGCGCTTGTCGGCGAAGTGACGGAAGAACGTGCGGGTGGTGAGCCCGGCGGCCTCGGCGATCTCCGGGACCGTCGTCGCCGCGAAGCCCCGGTCGGCGAAGAGCGCCATCGCAGCGCTCTCGAGTCGGAGAGCGGCGTCGGGTGCCCATCGTGCCATGCGATCAGGATAACCGATGACACGTCGTGTCGTCAGGTGTACAGTGATGACACACCGTGTCATCATCGCCACGCCAATCCGCAACACCCTTGGAGACCTCATGCCGACGAACACCGCAGCCTGGCTGCCAGCACCCCGCGCGGACCTCGTCGTCGGCCCAGCCGCGATGCACGAACCCGGCCCTGGCGAACTCCTCATCCGGAACCGAGCGGTCGCGGTGAACCCGCTCGACGACGTCAAGCAGCAGACCGGGAACCTCATGTACCGGTGGCTTCCCTCGCCCGCCGTGCTCGGTGAGGACGTCGCAGGCGAGGTCGTGGCCGTCGGGCCGGACGTCCGTCGCTTCGCCGTGGGCGACCGCGTCGTGGCGTACGCGGTCGGCATGGAGCGCGGTCGGCGCCATGACGCCGAGGGCGGGTTCCAGCAGTTCACCGTCGTGCGGGCGGACCTCGCTGCCCCGATCCCGGACGGTCTGCGAGACGAGGACGCCGTCGTCCTGCCGCTCGGGATCTCCACGGCCGCGACCGCCCTCTTCCAACGCGACCACCTCGCGCTCCCCCACCCCTCGGAGTACCCCACCGCCACCGGGACGACCGTCGTCGTCTGGGGCGGCGCCACCAGCGTCGGGAGCAACGCCATCCAGCTCGCGGTCGCCTCCGGCCACCGGGTCGCGACCACCGCCTCGCCGCACAACCACGACCGGATGCGCGAGCTCGGTGCCGACCTCGTGTTCGACTACCGCAGCCCGACCGTCGTGGCGGATCTCGTCAGCGCCCTCCGCGGCTCCTCGGTCGTCGGCGTCCTCGCCGTCGGGACCGGCTCCGCAGAACCAGCCGTCGCCGTCGCCGCCGCCACCGGGGCACGCCGCGTCGCACTCGCGAGCCCGTCGGTGTCGTTCGGGTCGCTGCCGCGTCGGGCCGGCCCGAGTCTGACGTTCGTCCGCACCATGACCCGGCTCGTGGCGGCCAACGTCGCGCTCCAGATCCGTGCCCGTCGGGCGGGGATCTCCGCGCGGTACGTGTGGGGCAGCTCGCTCATGACCAACGAGGTCGGGCCGATGCTGTGGGAGGACTACCTGCCGGGCGCGCTCGCCGGCGGACGACACGTCTGCGCGCCAGCCCCCGAGGTGGTCGGCGAAGGCCTCGAAGCGATCCAGCCGGCCCTCGACCGACTCCACGGCGGCGTCTCGGCCCGCAAGCTCGTCGTGCGGTTGTGAGGCGCGGGACTCACACCTCCCAGACCGAGCGGTAGCTCCGCTCGGCGAGGAGCCCGGACAGCTCAGCGCGCACGCTCATCCTCGTGGCGAGACCGCGTCTCACACCTCCCAGACCGAGCGATAGCTCCGCTCGGCGAGGAGCCCGGACAGCTCAGCGCGTACGCTCATCCTCGTGGCGAGACCGCGTCTCACACCTCCCAGACCGAGCGGTAGCTCCGCTCGGCGAGGAGCGCCGACAGCTCCGCATGCACGCTCATCGTCTTGGCGAGCCGCTCGCCGCGGTCCGCCTTCAGCACCTCGGGACGCTCCCAGTCCCGCTCCGACAGGTAGGCCGTGTACGGGTTGATGACGCACTTGAAGTCCAGCATGAGCGACTGCCCGAGCGTGGCCGTCGCCATGGTGCTGTGCGGCAGGCCGGCAGCGCAGACGAAAGTCACGACCTTGTCGAACCAGGCGGCGACCCTGCCGTCCTCACCGGTCGCGCCGGTCGCCTCGATGAGCGACTTCACCGACGCGGCCGGCGCCCAGTTGTAGATCGGGAAGGCGAGGACGACGCCGTCCGCAGCAGTGATCAACGCATGCAGGCGACGGAACGCAGGGCTCTCGAAGACCCGGTCGTTGTCGAACGGCGGCAGTTCCATCTCGGCCAGATCGATGACGGACGAGTCATGACCTTGCTCGCGCAGCAACCCGCTGCTCGCCGAAGCGAGGGTCCGACTCCGACTCGCCGGATCGAGGCTGCAGGAGATCACGGGCAGGTTCAAGGCGGCCATCCCTCTACGCTATCCCGCCTGCCCACGCTCCGAGCGCGGCGGGTGTGCGAGGGTGGAGCATGCTCTCCCCGCAGTCCCTCAGTGAAGCCGACCGCCGTCTCGTCGCCTCGTGGGCCGCCGATTGCGCCGAGCGGGTACTGCCGCTGTTCGAAGCGGAGGCCCCGGACGACGATCGTCCACGTGACGCGATCGCCCGCGCGCGGGCATACGCGAGTGGCGAACTCGACACCGCCGGTGAGATCCGCCGCCGCTTCGTCGCCAACCGGGCCTCGCAGGTGGTGTCCTCACCCGCAGCCAAAGCCGCCGCGTGGTCGGCCGGGCAAGCAGCAGGTGTCGCGCACATGGGCGCTCACGCGCTCGGCGCCGCCGCCTACGCGGCGAAGGCCGCCGAGCTGCATCAGGCCGGAGCCGGCACGGCCGAGATCGCCTGGCAGCTCGAGCACCTGAGCGACCCGGCCCGCACGGCACTGCGCCTCCTGCCGGCGCTCGGCACCGATCCGTCAGGGCCGCTCGGTTCCGGACTGCTGGCCTCGGGGGTGCTCGGCGACAACATCCGTGCGATCCAGAACGGCTTGCGCCGACGTCCCCGCCGCCCGGACGTCACGACACTCGAGCTGGTTGGCGGCCCCGAGCCGGTCCGGGTCGAGCTGCACGACGCCGACCCGGAGTGGCCCGAACGGTACCGGGAGCACCGGCAGCGCATCCTGGACGCGCTCGAGACCAGCACCGTCGCGATCGAGCACATCGGCTCGACCTCGGTGCCCGGACTCGCGGCGAAGCCGATCGTCGACATCGTGGTCGCTGTGGAGGACATCACGGCGGAGGAGGACTACCTCGACCCCCTGCTGGCCGCCGGCTACGTGCTGCGCGTCCGTGAACCCCGCCATCGGATGGTCCGGACCCCGGAGCGCGACGTCCACGTGCACCTCTACGAGCAGGGCGCACCGGAGATCGACGAGTACCTCCTCCTCCGCGACCATCTGCGTTCCGACGCCGACGACCGCGCGTTGTACGAGCGCACCAAGCGGGAGCTGCTCGGGAGGTCCTGGGACGACATGAACGACTACGCCGATGCGAAGACCGAGGTCATCCTCGCGATCAAGGCGCGGGCGCGTGCAGCCCTGAGACGCTGAGACGCCCGAATCTGCACGGATTCGGCTCGGTTTCGGACGATTCCGGGCGACTCAAGGACGGGCGCTCGCACGCACCGGCGGGATGACGACCCCGGTCAGGACCGCCGCAGTCTTGACGCCGACGCAGAGGCTGATGAAGACCGTCAGCGCCGCCGTGACCGCTGAGCCCTCGAGCGTCGCGAGGGAGACCAGGCCAACGGTGCCCGGCACGAGCATGAGCAGGGCCGGCTGGAACGTGACGTTGGACGGCACCGCCGCCGAGTACCGCTCGACGATGCGAGCGACGACGAACACGAGTCCGGCGGTGAGCCCCGTCGCGACCGCGTTCCCCACGAGCGGGGCGAACAGGACGATGCCCGCATAGGTCAGCGCCATCACGCAGATGGTCAGCAGCGTCAGGGAGCGGCCCGAGCCGAACGCGATCCCGATCCCGGCCGCGAGCATCACGACGCCGATCCACGTGAACCACAGCGGCGGGACCGACTCCCAGCCGACGAGGTCCGAGCTCCCGCGGTCCACCTGACCGACGAGCGCCGTCGAGTCGGGGTCGATCGACAGGCCGGTGAGCAGCGCCCCGGCCGAGATCCCGGCCGCCATGAAGGCGAGCACGATGAGCCCGTACATCAGGCGTGCCGAGCCCGTCACGATGTCCGTCGCCGTCAATTCCAGCAGGGCGTTGGTGATGAGCGCGCCGGGCACGAGGATCGCGATCGGCGCGCAGACGGCGAACAGCGGCACGGGACCGAGATCCATCGCTGATGCGAGCGTCCCGACGAGCGTCGTCGAGACGAACGCCGTCACGAATGGGGCGATCGCGACCGCTCCCCGCCACCGCGCCAGCAGGGTGATGACGAGGCCGACGAAAGCACCGACGAGCATGGATGCGACGATCGCCCACCATGGGCAGCGGAACAGCAGTGCGAGCCCACCCGCGAGCAGCAGGTTCCCGACCACCCAGTGCATCGACGCGTGCGGGCGCGGCGTCTCCCGGATCGACTGGATGCGGGCCGGCAGGTCACCGACCGGCCAGTGTCCGAGCTCGAGTTCGCGCATGAGCCGGTTCGCCCGCGCCGCGCCGCGGAACGACAGCTCGCCGTGCGTGTTGCCGGCCGCGAGCACCGCGCCGGTGCGCACGTCGTTCACGATGATGAGCTGCGGCAGCACCGAGAAGGCGAGGCCTTCGTCGCCCGATGCGACCGTGGCGCGCTCCAGGGAGTCGCGGACGTCGGTGACGGAGGTGCCGGCGTCGAGGAGCAGGCAGCCGAGCGCGCTGTAGGCGTGCGCAGCGGTTCTGCGGTGCTCATCGGTCGCGGCGTCGTCACTCATCCCGCCAACGGTACGCGAGATTCCGGGGGCGCCTGCGGCCGCCGCGGGCCTCAGCGGCGGTTGCGGAGCCCGACGGCTCCGGCCACACCGAAGTACAGGCCGGCGAGGATCGGGACGATGACGATCCACCAGAAATGGAAGCCGTACTCGCCGTGGGCGTTCGCGACGGCGACCGGGATGAGCGCCACCCCGAGTACGACAGCCACGATGCCGATGCCGAGCGCGAGTCGGGGTCTTCCCGGAGTGAACGAGGCCATGGGGACACGCTAACCCCGCGGAGCCCGCGGGCCTCGGGGGATATCCCCTACACTCGCGCGGCGCAAGCGCTTGTCCGGCCGCCGACACGCTGGCATCGTCGCTGTCACGTCGCGCGCGCGGCGTGGAGCGCCGAGGAGGCAGCATGGCAGACGTACGAGTGGGCGACCGCGTGTCGTGGGGCACCTCGCAGGGGCGGACGCAGGGGAAGGTCGTCGAGCGGAAGACCGCGGACTTCCAGTTCGACGGCCAGCACTTCACGGCGTCGACGGACGAGCCCGCGTTCATCGTGGAGTCCGAGAAGACCGGCGCGAAGGCCGCACACAAGGGCTCCGCGCTGCGCGTCCTGAAGTCCTGAGGCTCTCCCCCTGGCGGCCCGATGCACAGACACCCGGACGTCCACGACGGACCCCGGCTAGGCGTAGCGTTGGCGCATGACCGTCGTGATCGCCTTCCTGGCCAACGTCATCGTCGCCATCGCCAAGTCCATCGTCGCCGCGCTCACCGGGTCGGCGTCGATGCTGGCCGAGGCCGCCCACTCGTGGGCCGACGCGGGGAACGAGATCTTCCTCCTCATCGCCGACAAACGGGCCGACAAGCAACGCGACGCCGCGCATCCGCTCGGCTACGGCCGTGACGCCTACATCTTCTCGCTGTTCGCCGCCTTCGGGATCTTCACCGTCGGTGCGGTCGTCTCGATTCAGCACGGCATCCAGAGCCTCACCGCACCGGAGGCGATGGAGGACTACGCCCTCAGCTACCTCGTGCTCGGCGTCGCCTTCCTCCTCGAGGGGTTCTCCTTCACCCAGTCGATCCTCGAGGGTCGGCGCACGGCGAAGAAGTACGGCCGCGGCTTCTTCGACTACATCGTGAACGGCTCCAACACGACGCTCCGCTCGGTGTTCTTCGAGGACTCCGCAGCACTGCTCGGCCTCATCATCGCCGGGGCCGGCATCGGCCTCCACCAGGTGACCGGCGACCCGGTGTGGGATGCGATCGGCTCGATCGCGATCGGCGTCCTGCTCGGCGGGGTCGCGCTGCTGCTCATCAACCGCAACCGGCGCTATCTCCTCGGAGCCTCGCCGAGCCCCGCCTACCGTGCGCAGACCATCACCGCGCTCCTGTCGCACCCGGAGATCGAGCGGGTCACGGCGCTGTACCTCGAGTTCAGCGGGCCGGAACGTCTCTTCCTCGTCGCGTCGGTCGACCTCGTCGGCGACGACCGCGAGAACGACGTCGCGCGTCAGCTGCGCCGACTCGAGGGCGACCTCGAGCAGGACGACCTCATCGGCAAGGCCGTGCTCACGCTCTCGGTGAGCGACGAGCCGTCGATCACCGTCTGAGCGCGGCGCCCAGCCGAGGATTCAGGCGCCGAACAGCCGCTTCGACGCGATCGCAGCGCCCTCGACGAGCGCACCGAGCTTCGCCCACGCGACATCGGTCGCGACGAACTCATAGCTTGCGAACGTGGAGAGCCCGCAGTCGGTGCCGGCGATGACGCGCGTCGGATCGCCGACCGCTTCGGCGACCTCGACGATGCGGTTCGCGATGACCTGCGGGTGCTCCAGATAGTTGGTGGTCACGTCGACGACCCCCGGGATGAGAAGCGCGCCCTCGGGGAGCGGGTGCTCGCGGAACGCCGGCGCCTCGTGCTGGTGCCGCGGGTTGCCGAGCGGGATGCTGAACGCGCCCACCCGCGCCCGGTAGAGGTGCGGGAGGAGTACGTCGACCGGGACGTCGTCCTGGTGCGGCCCCTGCCAGTTGCCCCAGCAGACGTGGAGCCGGACCTGCTCACGGGGGATGTCCCGGATGGCGAGGTTGAGGGCGTCGACGTGCAGGTCCACAGCCGCGAGGAACTCCTCGAGCGTCGCGTCACCAAACTGGATGGCCCGCTCCATGGCGAGGTCCGGGGCGTCGAGCTGCAGGACGTGACCCCGGGCGACGATCGCCTCGTACTCGATCCGCAGTTGCTCGGCGAGCGCGAACACATAGGCGCGGTCGTCGCCGTAGAAGGAATTCGCGGCGTCGAGCAGGAGCGTCGTCGACACGATCCCGGGCGTCGCCGCGGAGAAGAAGGTGCCGGCGGGTGTGCGTCCCTGGCCGGCCTGCACGGCGAGCTCCCGTTCGAAGCCGTCGAGATCGGCGGTGATGCCGGACAGCGTGGGGTCGTACACGAGCTGCCCCTGGGCCATCGGCGGATCCCACACCCGTGCGACGTCTGCCCCCTCGACGATCTGCTTCGCCTGGAACGCCGCGTAGTCCGGGAATCGCACGGAGTCGAGCGTCGGCTTGCGGTGTCCTGCACCCCCGAATCCCTCGATGCGTTCCAGCACATAGGTGGAGAAGCCAACGCGCGGGACCTCGCCGTCGTTGATGAGATCGAGACCGGTGGCGAGCTGCGCGGCGACCGTCGAGGCCACCGCGTCCGCCGTGACCTCCTCCAGCTCGGCGACGTCGAACGTCCGCCGCTGGTCGCGGGCCACGAGCAACCGGGTCAACTCGGGCGTGCGCGGCAGGCTCCCGGCGTGCGTGGTCAGGATGCGGTCGGTCATGCGTGGGCTCCTCGGTGCGTGGCGCGGGTGGATGTGGACGGCACGCTCACGCCATGCAGGGAGCCCACTCCTGATTGGAGAGTTCCCGCTGCTCGTTCTCGGTCTGGAGGAGCCAACCGGTCTTCGTCGCGCCTCGGTACTGCCCGCTCACGAGGTCGGCGCACCAGGAGCGACCGTCGAAGGCCCACCGGACGAAACTCGCCTCGCTCCCCTTGCGCAGGAGCGGGCGTTCGCGTTCTACCTGACTCATGTGTTCCATCTCGACCGTGGCTGACATATCTTCCAACCGTATCGAGGAACGTCGTCGGTGAACAGACTGCTTGCGTTTCGCGGCCGGTTGCCCGAAAATACCCGGTCGCGCCCGGAAGCGGCGTCCTTCTGCACGCTCGGAGATCGGGTGCGGCGGTCGTTCAACCCACGAACGCGCGGAGCGCCTCGTCGCTGAGCACCCGGTCGGCGAACACGAGGCGCACGGCATCGGGATCCGGGTTGCCCGCGTCGGGGCCACGCCAGACGACCTCCAACCCCGCGCGTTCGGCAGCCCGTCGTGAACCATCGTTGTGCTCCAGGAGGAACGCCACCACGGGCAGGTCCGGTGCCGACGCCGTTGCCGCGGCTCGCGCGGCCGCGATGAGCTCCTGCGCGTATCCGCGCCCCCAGGCCGCGGGCGCCAGGCGGTAGTAGAGGTTCCAGGCGACCCCGCCACGCAGGCTCGGGCCGCCGATGCCGACCAACGCACCCGTCGCGGTGTCACGCGCCACCCACACGTCGAGACCGTTCGCCTCCCAGCCGGCCTGGTACCGCTCGATCAGGTCACGGGTCTCGGCGAGCGCCGTGTGTCGGGCGGACGGCAGGTGCGTCCAGACCGCGGGGTCGGCATGGAGCTCGTGGAGCTCCGGCAGATCCCGATCGGTGGGGCGGGTGAGCGTCAGTCGTTCCGTCAGGGTCGGCGGAGTGGCGTCGGTCATGCCCTCCATTCTGCTCTGGTCGGCGGCTGGCCCAACTCGATACCCTGTGCCCATGGCTGCGAAGAACGAACCGATCTCGGCACGCGCGTGCGCGATCCTCAGCATCGCCATCGCCGCGTTCTCGATCTTCATCGTCGCGTCGACGGCGAGAGACGGCGGGTCATGGACGTTCTCGGTGCTCGCCTGCTTCGTGCCGCTGCTGTTCGCGGCCCAGGGCATCAGGATGAGTCGCCAACCCGGCGCTCCCTGGCCCACCTTCAGCCTCATCGGGTCGATCGTCGGCGCAGCACTCGGACTCGTGTCCTTCGGTGCCTTCGCCTGGTTGCTCGTGCGGTCCTGAGCGCAGCGACGGAGCGTGGTGTCGCCGCGTAGAGTCATCCCCAGCACCGACGGAGGAGGGCCATGCGACTGCACGTCGAGGAACGCGGGCACGGCCCGGTCCGGATCGCCCTCATCCACGGATTCCTGGCCGACGGAGCCGCCTGGACCGACGTCGTCGCAGCGGCCGACCCGGAGCGGTACACGTTCCTGCTCGTCGACCTCCGCGGTCACGGCTCCAGCCCGCGAGCCGATCGGCCCCGGGGCGAGCAGTACGACATCACCTCGCTCGCGGCCGACCTCGTCGAGACGTTGCCGACCGGCCTCGACGCGATCGTCGGCCACTCCCTCGGCGGGCGGCTCCTCATCGACATCGTGGGGCCGCTCCGCCCGGCGCACGCGATCTACCTCGATCCCGGGTTCGGCCTGAAACTGCCGGGCCGAGGCCTCGGCGCACGACTGTTCTGGAGCATCCCAGGGCTGCCGCGGCTCCTTGCCTGGTTCTACGACCGCACGGACCCAGCGACGGGTCCCGCGAACGTCGCGCTCGCCGAGGCCGCCCATGCCGCGTGGGACCGCTCGATGATCGCGGAGGTGCTGCAGGACGTCGCAGCGAACCCGGTGACGCCGTCGGCGCCGATCGTCCCCTCGACGCTGGTGCTGTCGGACGACGCGAAGCTCGTCGTTCCGCGAGCGGACGTCGAGCAGTACGACCGGCTCGGCTGGACCATCACGCGGTTCCCGGGCATCCGCCACGATATGGCGGCACTCGACGGCGCACGGACCTTCGAGGCGATCCAGGCGTCGCTCTGAGGGCCAGCAGACCGGAGCGCCTGTGCAGAGTGCTGATATCGCGCGCACATTCCTGCATCATGCACATTCTGCTGCGGACGGGCCGTCAGTAACGTTGCCGCCACCCGCACCGCTCCCTCCCCCACTTCTGGAGACCAGCATGGCTCGCATGGCACACGCAGACGACTTCGCCCTGTCCCGCGTCCGTCCCGACGCACAGAAGCCCTGGTTCGGCATCGCCGTCCAGCGCTTCGGACAGGTGTCGGCCCTGTCCCAGTTCCTCCTCGGCGCCACCCTCGGCTACAGCATGACCTTCGGCGAGGCGTTCCTCGCCCTGCTCCTCGGCTCGATCATCCTCGAGGTGATCATGTGCATCGTCGGCATCATCGGCCAGAAGGAGGGCCTCAACACCGCCCTCCTCGCCCGCTGGACCGGCTTCGGCGAGATCGGCGCATCACTCGTCGGACTCGCGATCGGCATCAGCCTCATCGGTTGGTTCGGCATCCAGAGCGCGATCTCCGCCGAGTCGCTCGACGTTCTCCTCCCCGGCTTCATGCCGGTGTGGGCCTGGAGCCTCATCTTCGGCCTCGCCGTCACCGCCATCGTCGCCTACGGGTTCAAGGGCATGCAGTGGCTCGCGAACATCACCGTCCCGCTGTTCCTCATCCTCGTCGGCTGGTCGATCATCAGCGAACTCACCCAGCACGACTTCATGGAACTCGTCACCGGCCCGGCACCCGGCCCCACCATGAGCGTCTGGGCCGGCACCGGCATCGTCGCGGGCGGCCTCATCGTCGGCGCCATCATCACCGCCGACATGACCCGCTTCAACCGGTCCCGCGCCGACGTCATCAAGCAGACCGTCGTCGGCGTCTCGCTCGGTGAGTTCGTCATCGGCCTCTCCGGGGTCCTGCTCGCCCACGCCGCAGCCTCGGGCAACGTCGTCGCGATCGTCACGTCGTCGGTCGGGCTCATCGGCCTCATCATCGTCATCACCGGGACGCTCAAGATCAACGACTGGAACCTGTACTCGTCGACGCTCGGGCTGGTCAACTTCATCTCGACCGCGTTCGGCAAGAACCTCAACCGCGTGACCACCACCATCGTGCTCGGTGTGGTCGGTTCCATCCTCGCGGCGGTCGGCATCCTCGGGCAGTTCTCCGGCTTCCTCATCATCCTCGGCGTCGCCTTCCCGCCCATCGCCGGCATCATGGTCGCCGAGTACTTCATCGTGAAGCGCTGGCGCGGCGAGCTCGACGAGACCCGCGCCTCGGGCCGCCTGCCCACGACCGCGCCGCGCATCGTTCCGGCGACCATCATCATCTGGGCCGTGTCCGCGATCACCGGGTACTTCGTCACCTGGGGCATCCCAGCCGTCCTGTCGCTCATCCTCTCGATGGTGCTGTACATCGCGGCGGGCAAGCTCGGCCTGGTCCGCGGTGTCGGCGTCGCCCACACCTCGCAGATCGCCGCACCCGAGCAGGCGGATGCCACCTCCCCCGCCACGAACTGACCCGGCGCCCGGCGCACCGTTCCACCGCACACCGCTCCACCGCACCAACAGAAAGCGAACCCCTCATATGCACATCGGTATCGATGTCGGCGGCACCAACACCGACGCCGTGCTCATGGACGGCACCACCACCCTGGCGGCCGTGAAGCACGCGACCACCCCGGACGTGACCGACGGGATCGTCCAGGCGATCGGCGAGCTGCGGGCGGGTCACCACTTCGACGGCGAGCAGATCACCGCGGTGATGATCGGGACGACCCACTTCATCAACGCCCTCGTGCAGGCCAAGCGGCTGGCACCCACCGCGGCACTGCGACTCGGGCTCCCGGCGACCCGCGCACTGCCACCGCTCGTCGACTGGCCGGCGGAGCTCGTCGAGGCGATCAGCGCGCGCAGCTACCTCGCGCACGGCGGCTACGAGTTCGACGGACGCCCCATCTCGCCGATCGACCCCGATGAGCTGCGGGCACACGCCGAGGACATGCGCGCGAACGGCATCCGCTCGGTCGCGATCTCCTCCGTCTTCAGCCCCGTCAACCACGACCTCGAGGTCGAGGCGGCGCGGATCGTCGGCGAGGTCCTCGGCCCGGACGTCGCCATCTCGCTCTCGCACGAGATCGGGCGCATCGGCCTTCTGGAGCGCGAGAACGCGACGATCATCAACGCAGCCCTGCGCGAGCTCGCCTCGGAGATCGTCGACGGGCTGACCGCCGCCGTCCGGAAGCAGGGCATCGAGGCGCCCATCTTCCTCAGCCAGAACGACGGCACGCTCATGGATGAGGACTACGTGCGCCTCTACCCCGTCGCGACGTTCGCCTCCGGCCCCACCAACTCGATGCGCGGGGCGGCACTCACGAGCGGGCTCGCGACGTGCGCGGTCGTCGACATCGGCGGCACCACGGCGGACATCGGTCTGCTCATCAACGGCTTCCCCCGCGAGACGGCGAACGAGGTCAAGGTCGCCGGCATCCGTACCAACTTCCGCATGCCCGACGTCCTGTCCATCGGGATCGGCGGCGGCAGCATCGTCGACGAGGAGACCGCCGAGGTCGGCCCGGCATCCGTCGGGTACAAGCTCATGACCGAGGCCCTCGTCTTCGGCGGCAGCACCCTGACGGCGACGGACATCGCCGTGGCCGCCGGTCGCGCGTCGATCGGTGACGCCTCGAAGGTCGCCCACCTCGACCCGGTCTTCGTGGAGCGCGTCCTCGAGCGGATCGGCGAACGCATCGCCGAGGCCGTCGACCGCATGCGCACCTCTCCAGAGCCGATCCCCGTGGTGGCGGTCGGCGGCGGGTCGATCCTGCTCTCAGACGAACTCCCCATCTTCGGCGCCGTCCACCGGCCCGACAACTACGCCGTGGCGAATGCCATCGGTGCTTCCATCGCGCAGGTCGGGGGCGAGATCGACAAGGTCTACGCCATCGAACCCGGCCGGCGTGAGGAGGCGATCGCCGAGGTCCGTGCCGAGGCGATCGACAAGGCGATCGCGGCCGGCGCCTCCCCCGCGTCGGTCGCGATCGTCGATTTCGACGAGGTCCCGATCCCCTATCTCCCCGGGAACGCCACGCGCATCCGGGTGAAGGCCGTCGGCGACCTCGACATGGGAGGCCTCCGATGAGCTGGACCATCTCGGCCGAACTCATCCCCGGCCTCGCCCGCGGTGCGGCCGTCCTCGGGACCGGCGGCGGCGGCGACCCGTACATCGGCGCGCTCCTCGCCGCGCAGGCGCTCCGCGAGCACGGCGACGTCACCGTCGTCACCCTCGACGAGGTCCCCGACGACGCGCTCGTCCTCACCGTCGCGATGATGGGCGCCCCGACCGTCATGGTCGAGAAGCTGCCGAGCCTCACCGAGGTCGTCGCACCGGTCCACGCCCTCAGTGCCTCCCTCGGTCGCCCGGTCACGCACATCGCGTGCGCCGAGGTCGGCGGGGTGAACTCGACCATCCCGATCGCCGCAGCCGCAGCGCTCGGACTCCCCCTCATCGACGCCGACGGGATGGGGCGGGCCTTCCCCGAGCTGCAGATGGTGCTCCCGACCCTGTACGGGATCGACGCCTCCCCGCTCGCGTTCAGCGACGAGAAGGGCAACACCGGCGTCCTCACGACCGTCGACAACAGCTGGACCGAACGCATCGCCCGCGTCGCCTGTGTCGAGATGGGCTGCTCGGTCATGATCTCCGGCTTCCCGATGTCCGGCGCGCAGGCCCGCGAGGCGCTCGTCGCCGACTCACTGTCGCTGTGCCGCGAGATCGGCGACGGCATCGAGGCGGCCCGAGCCGAGAAGGCCGACCCTGTGGAGCGGACCGTGCAGCTGCTCGGCGGTCGCGAGCTGTTCTCCGGCAAGGTCGTCGACGTCGAGCGTGCGACCACCACCGGGTTCGCCCGCGGTCGCGCCCGGATCGACGGCGTCGACGCGAGCCTCGAGCTGTCCTTCCAGAACGAGCACCTCATGGCGGCGCTCGACGGCGCCACCCTCGTGACGACGCCCGACCTCATCATGGTGCTCGAGCACGACTCCGGCGAGCCCATCACCACCGAGGGGCTCCGCTACGGACAGCGCGTCCGCGTGATCTCGGCACCGAGCGACGACCGCTGGCACAGCCCGGCGGCGCTCGCGATGGTCGGGCCGGGATACTTCGGGTACGAGGTGCCCTCGCACCGCTTCGACGGCACGGCCGAGACGCCTGCGCCGGACGCGCCGGAGGTCGCCGCATGAGCTGGACGCTGACCGCGGACGACCTGCCCGACCTCGCTCGAGGCGCCACCCTCCTCGGGACCGGCGGCGGAGGTGACCCGTACATCGGCATGATGCTCGTGAAGCAGGTGCTCGGCGACCGCTCCATCACGATCCTCGACCCCGACGACCTGGACGACGACCTCTTCGTCATCCCCACCGCGCAGATGGGCGCTCCAACGGTCATGGTCGAGAAGATCCCGGCCGGGTTCGAACCGACACTCGCCCTGCGGACACTGGAGGAGCACCTCGGGCGCACCGCCGACGCGACCATGCCGATCGAGTGCGGTGGCATCAACTCGATGATCCCGCTCATCGTGGCCGCCGAGACCGGGCTGCCGGTCGTCGACGCCGACGGCATGGGCCGGGCCTTCCCGGAGCTCTCCATGGAGACCTTCGCGGTGTACGGCGTGCACGGTTCGCCGCTCGCCATCGCAGGCGAACGCGGCGAGCGCGTGATCATCGACACCGGCGACGACGACCGACAGATGGAGTGGTTGGCGCGCGGCATCGCGATCCGTCTCGGCGGCGTCGCGCACATCGCCGAGTACGCGATGAGCGGGGCGGACGTGCGTCGCACCGCGGTGCCGCGGACGATCTCGATGGCGCTGGCCCTCGGCCGGGCGATCCGGGTCGCGCGCGAGGAGCACCGTTCGCCGTTCGCCGCCATCGCCGACACGCTGTCCACGACGCTCTACTCGCACGTCCGGGAGCTGTTCGTCGGGAAGGTGGCTGACGTGGAGCGTCGCACCACCGAGGGCTTCGCCAAGGGCACGGCCGTCATCTGGTCGGCCGACCCGTCGAGCTCCGAACGCCTCGAGATCTCGTTCCAGAACGAGAACCTCATCGCGCGGTGGAACGGCGAGGTCGTCGCGATCGTGCCGGACCTCATCTGCATCGTCGACCACGAGACCGCCGAGCCGATCACCACGGAGGGCCTCCGCTACGGACAACGGGTCCGGGTCCTCGGGATCTCGACGCCCGCACTCATGCGCACGCCCGACGCGCTGCGCGCCTTCGGACCGACCGCGTTCGGACTGACGGAGCCATTCGTCCCGGTGGAGGGCGAGGCAGCGGCTGCGAAAGCCGCGGATGCGTTCGCAGCTGGTCAGGCGGTCCGAGCCTAGGCTGAGGGCATGCCGACCCTCCTCGAGCGCGATCGCCTCCCCGCCCTGGCGACGGGGTTCGCGATCCTGGGCTCGGGAGGTGGCGGTGCGACGACGATGCTCGAGCTGGCCCTCCGCGACGAGCGCGCCTGGCCGTTCGACCTCCACAGCGTCGACGACCTCGACCCGGAGACCCCGTGTCTCGCCGTCGGCTTCGTCGGCTCGACGATGCTGCTCAGTGAGCGCCTGCCCGGCACGGACCCGTTCGGGCGGCTGATCGGGGCCGCGGAACGCTGGCTCGGACACCGCATCCCGGCCATCTGTTCGTTGGAGGGTGGCGGGGTCAACGGGCTCACCCCCTTCGCGTTCGCCGCGGGGCGGACCATCGTCGACGCTGATCTGACCGGGCGTGCCGTCCCCTCGCTCGACCAGATGTCGATCCTCGTGGACGAGGTCCCGGGCATCGTCGTCACCTGCGACACCGGTGCCGGCGGGGTCGCCCTCGTCGAGACCGAGCGGGCCCTCGACATCGAACGCGTCGTCCGCGCGGCGATCGTGCAGGCCGGCGGCAGCGGCGGCATGGTGTTCGCTGGCTTCACCGTCGGCGACCTCCGCGCGCACGCCATCGTCGGGAACGCCGCCCGGGCACTCGAGCTGGGCGGGGCGTTCCTCGCACGGATCGACGGCCCGTTGACCGCCCTGGCCGAGTCGCTGGGTGGACGGCTCCTCGCGGAGGGACGGGTCAGCAGCATCGAGCCGGACTCCCGGGACCCGCACGTGCTCACCTTCGGGATCGACGGGAGCAGTGGCGCGCTGCACCGTCTCGTCGCCCGCTCCGAGACGCTCGCGTTCATGACCGACGGACGACTCGAAGCCGCCGCGCCGGACCTCATCGTCGTGGTCGACGCCGTCTCGCGGGACATCCTCGAGGTCACGGCGATCTCGATGGCGAGACACGTCGCCGTCATCCGGGTCGACGGTCCGGACTGGTGGTCCGGCTCCCCGGAACGACTCCGCCATGTGCTCCCGTCCGCCTACGGCCTGGACGAGCTCGACGAAGTCCGGACCGACGAGGTCCCGGCATGAGCGATCGCCTGCAGTTGGGCGCGCTCCTCGCGCACCCCGACAACGGTGGCGTGCGGCTCGTCGCCGGCCCGGCCGACGCCAACTGGGCCGGCGTGGTGGTCGAGACGAACGAGGCGGCTCTCCCCGAGGAGGGGGCCGGCCGACTCGCCGTGGTGACCGGAGCCCCACCCACGAGGCCATGGCAGCAGGACGCACTCGTCCGCCGCACCCGGGATCGCGGCTTCCTCGCCCTGGCGATTCCGGAGGCCGACGGCTTCGGCGCGGGGACGCGCGCGCTCGCCGACCGACTCGGCTTCTCGCTCCTGCACGTCGACCGACCGATGCTGCTCGCGAAGGCGTGCTGGCAGCTCGTCGAGGCCCGCGACTCCCTGACCCTCGGGTACGTCCGCAAGGTCGCGCAGTCCATCGAGTACCACGCCGAGGGACTGGCCGACCTGCTCCGCCACCTCTCGACGAGCATCGGCCACGGGATCGCCCTCATCGACAGCGAGGGCGTCCTGCTCGAGGCCGGCGGGCGGTTGCCGTCGGAGGTGCACGCGGCGATCGACTTCGGCCCCTGGGTCGACCTGACGAAGGCCGGGCAGGGCGCTGCGGCATCGGTCCGGGTCGACAGCCCGAGCCGGGAGGGCCTCCGGGTCGCGTTCTTCGGGGACGGACTCGACGACCGACAACTGAGTGCGCTCGCGGTCGCCGCCGAGGTCGCCATGCCCGCCGTCGCGGCGCGGATCCTCATCGACGAGGTCGCCGAGGTCAGTGACGCATCCGTGTCGTCCGGCGTCCTGCGGGACTTCGTGGACCTCCGAGGCCGCCCCGATCCCGACGTCGAACGCCGCATGCTCGAGCGGGGCTGGCGGACGACCGGCTACCACCTCGCGTTCCGCATCGTCGGCCGGAGCCGGGTGGACGCCCTGCAACTCCTCCGCTTCGTGACCGGCGCACTCGGGCGGATCGCCGTGGACTCCCACGCGACGACGAGCGGACGCGGGGTGAGCGGTTGGCTGACCTTCGCCGAGCCACCGGAGCCACCGCAGGTCGAGCGGTACATCGCCGCCCTCCGCGACCTGCACGTCGAGGCGCGACGCTCGTTCAACGTCGCGACGGCCGTCGGATCGCTGGCGAGCGGATCGGCGGGTCTCACCTCCTCACTCGGGGAGGCGTCCGACGCGGTGCGCATCGCCGCGAACCGGTCCACGACGGGCTGGTTCGTGCGGGTCGACGGCCTCGGCCTGGAACAGCTGCTGCTCGCCTGGACCGGCAACGACACCTTCGTCCCGGCTGCGCGGTCGCTCCTCGCACCGTTGCAGACCGGCAACGGCGAACTGCTGACGACACTGTCCGCCTACCTCGACCACGAGTCCGCGGTCGCACCGACGGCCGCCGCGCTCGGGTTGCACCGCAACACCGTCGCGACGCGGATCACCCGCGCGCAGGAGCTCCTCGGCGTCGACATGGCGGACCCGGAGGTGCGCCTCGCGCTCCACCTCGCCTGCCGCGCCGTGCGGTGAGCGTGGGTCGCTGAGCCACCCTGGTCACTGAGCTTGTCGAAGTGCCGCCCTTCGACAAGCTGAGGGACCGGAAACCGTTCGAGACACCTTCCCCGGTCACTGAGCCTGTCGAAGTGCACACGGACAACCCCGCCCTTCGACAAGCTCAGGGACCGGAAGGGGAGCTGAGGGACCGGAAGGGGAGCTGAGGAGCTGGAGTCGGGCTCAGACCGCCGTCGCGGTGAACTGCATCCGCGGGTTCGCGTAGAACTCCTGCGCCTCGACGAGCTGCAGCTCCCGCTGGCCCGAGCGGTACGTGAGCTCGACGAGGTCGAACACACTCGACGCCGTGCGCTCGAGGGCGAGCTTGGCGTCGCGGGTCTCGCCGTAGTGCGCGGCGAACAGGGCTGCCGTGACGTCGCCGGAACCGTTCGCCTTGAACGGCAGCAGCGGCGTCTGGACGATCCACCGACCGGCGTCGTCCACGACCAGCATCTCGATCGTCTCGGGGTCGCGGTCGGGACGCTCGACGCTCGTCACCAGGACGACCGACGGACCCATCGCGCGCGCGAGTTCGACCGACGCCAGCGTGGACTCGAGCGAGGCGGGCTCAGTGCCCGTGAGGAAGCCCAGCTCGAACTGGTTCGGCGTGATGATGTCGGCGTTCGGCACGACACGGTCGCGCAGCAGGTCGGGGATCTCGGGGGCGACGAAGCACCCGGACTTCGCGTTGCCCATGACCGGGTCGCACGCGTACAGCGCGTCGGGGTTCGCCGCCTTGACCCGCTGCACCGCGTCCACGATGACGTCGCCGATACCGACGCCGCCCTGGTAGCCCGAGAGCACGACGTCGATCTGCGGGAACGCACCGCGCTCCTCGACACCGGTGATGACCTCGCCGACCTGCTCCGGCGAGATGAGCGGCCCGCGCCACGCGCCGTACCCGGTGTGGTTCGAGAAGTTCACCGTGTTGACCGGGATCACCTCGACGCCGATGCGCTGGAGGGGGAACACGGCCGCGGAGTTGCCGACGTGCCCGTAGGCCACGGCTGACTGGATGGAGAGGATCTTCACGATGTCGCAATCACGATGGGGAGGCCGCCGCGGACACTGCGTTCGTGGCGGGCATGGACGGTGCCTGCAAGGAGTCAACGATACTCTTCCGCCACCTACAGAACCCACGTGCCGCGTCAACCCGTGAGCGGGATCCCCCTCGTCCGCGTCTCCGCTCCTATGCTGATCGGATGACGACTCCTGAGAGCACGACCGCGCCGGCCGACGCCACCGCCACGAAGGTCGCCGCCATCATCTACAACCCGGTGAAGGTCGACCTCGACGCACTCCGTGAATCGGTCGAGCGCTCGGCGTCCGACGCAGGATGGGCCGAGTCGCTCTGGTTCGAGACGTCCGTCGACGACGTCGGCCAGGGGGTCACCGCCGAGGCCATCGCAGCGGGCGTCGACCTCGTCATCGCGGCCGGCGGTGACGGCACCGTCCGCGCCGTCTCGGAGGGCCTCCGCGGCAGCGGCATCCCGCTCGCCCTGCTCCCGTCGGGTACCGGCAACCTGCTCGCCCGGAACCTCGACCTCATGCTCAACGACCTGCCCGGCTCCGTCATCGCGGCCTTCACCGGCACGGACAAGGCGATCGACCTCGGTGTCATCGACATCGAGCGCGCCGACCACTCCCGCGACCGCCATGTGTTCGTCGTCATGGCCGGCATGGGCATCGACGCGAAGATGATCAAGAACACCGACGACGACCTCAAGGCCAAGGCCGGTTGGGCCGCCTACGTCGATGCGATCGTGAAGTCGTTGCGCGACCCGGACGAGCTGCACCTGCGGTTCCGGATCGACGACGAGCCGCAGACGCGCGCGACCGTCCACACCGTCATCATCGGGAACTGCGGCTCGCTCCCCGCCAACATCCTCTTGCTGCCCGACGCGGTCGTCGATGACGGGCTGTTCGACCTCATGTTCATGCGTCCCGGCGGAATCCTCGGCTGGATCCGCATCTGGGCGAAGGTCGCCTGGGTGAACGGCGTCCTCCGCCGGACGAAGGCGGGCAAGGCCCTCGCCGGCAAGCAGAAGGACGACGGCGAGCTCCGCTACGGCACCGCGAAGCGCTTCGTCGCCCGCATGTCGAAGCCTGAGGAGATCGAGCTCGACGGCGACGGTTTCGGCAAGGCCGTCGCGATCAACACCTGGATCGAGCCCGGCGCCCTCACCGTCCGCGTACCCGCCGCAGCCGAATAGCCAGGTTCTTTTCGAATCTTTCGAATAGAATCGAGTTGTGAATCCCCTCGACACGCCTCGCGCGACCAGCAAGCCTCGCACCTACCTTCCCGACGGCGACACCCGGGCCGACATCGTCGATTTCGCGAAGACGCTCCGGGCGATCGAGTCGTACCTCACCACACACGCGAGCCAGGCGGCGCTCGTGGCTCCTGACGGCTCCCAGCGGTCCATCCCCGACGAGATCTTCCGCGCGCTCGAGCAGGTCGCGAACGCCTTGGCCAACGGTCACGGAGTCACGGTCGCGCCCTACAGCACGCAGATGACGACGCAGGAAGCGGCCGACTTCCTCGGCGTATCGCGACCGACGTTGGTGAAACTCCTCGAACAGGGAGAGATCGCTCACGAAAAGCGCGGACGCCACCGACGGGTGATGCTTCGCGATGTCGTCGAGTTCCAGGAACAAGCGCGGAGCGAACGTCGCGACGCGCTGACGGATCTGGCTCGGGCGGGCCAAGGATCCGCACTTCGTTCCGAGTCGATGCCGACGCTGAAGCGCCTCGACGAGGAGTGACGCGAGGGCATGGCATTTCCCGCATTCTTCGACACGTGTGCGCTGTACGGTTCGACCCTGAATGACGTGTTCTTGTGACTTGCCCACCGCGGCGCGTTCCGACCGCTGTGGTCGGTGGGCGTCATGACCGAGCTCGACCGGAATCTTCGGGGTCACGGGGTCGACGTGACGCTCGTCGAGAAACGGCTGTCCACGATGGGGCGCGCCTTCCCCGACGCGTTGGTGAGCGGATACGACGATCTGATCGATGGGATGACCTGTGATCCGAAGGACCGCCACGTCCTGGCCGCGGCGGTCCGCGCCAATGCCGAGGTGTTGGTGACCTTCAACATCACCGACTTCCCACCGGAGTCCGTGAGCCTGTTCGACATCGAGGTCGTCCATCCGGACGAGTTCCTCCTCGATCAGCTGGACCTGTACCCGGGTGTCACCCTTTCAGTGCTCGAGCATCTCGTCGCCACCTACGAGTCGCCTTCGCTCACGATGGACGAGTTGCTGCAGTCGCTCGCTCAGGCGGGTGTGCCGAAGTTCGCCCAGGATGTCTACCGATTCCTCTGAAGTCGCCAGCTCAGCGGCGAGCGGGCTCACCCGCGAGGCGTGACCCGCCGGGCCCAGAGCAGCACGGGGATGAGCAGGAGCGCGAGCACCCCGCCCGCGATCGACAGCGCCTCGTAGCCGACCCCGGCCATCACCACACCCGACATGACGCCGGCACCTGCGCCGGCGAGGGCGATGAGGACATCGAGCGTGCCCTGGGTGCGTGCGCGGTTGGCCGGCACGGTGTGGTCGACGACGAGCGCGGTGCCCGCGATGAGGCCGAAGTTCCAGCCGAGGCCGAGGAGCGCGAGCGCAAGGATCAGCAGGCCCAGCGAATCCACCGGAGCGAGGGCTCCCGTCACACCCGCGAGCAGCAGGGTCACGCCCGCGGCGATCGCCATCGGCGTGCGGCCGATGCGGTCGACGAGGACACCGGTGACGAGCGACGGCAGGTACATCGCGGCGATGTGGATGCCGATCACGAGACCGACCTCGCCCAGGCCGTGATGGTGCGCCCGCATGTGCACGGGCGTCATCGTCATGACCGCGACCATCGCGATCTGCGTGACCACCATCACCGCCGCACCGACGTAGGCGCCCACACCTGGGCGCGGACCCGCGGTCGACTGGTCCTGGCCGGTCGACGCACCTGCCGAGGCCGAGTCAAGCTTCGCGAGCTCGGCGTCGAGCCGGCGGGCGAGGAGGAACGGGTCCGGACGCAGCAACACGAGGAACGCCGTGCCGGCGGCGAGGTAGGCGACGGCCGCGAGGAAGAACGGGCCCGCGAGCGCCGGAAGCCCCCACCCGGTCGCGAGTCCGCCCAGGGGTTCCACGAGGTTCGGCCCGGCCACGGCGCCGAGCGTGGTCGACACCATGGCGACACTGATCGCGGTCCCGCGCCGAGCCGGGGTCGCGAGGTCGGTGCCTGCGTAGCGGGCCTGCAGGTTCGTGGCGGTCCCGGCACCGTAGACGAACAGCGACACGAACAGTAGCGGCACCAGCGCCGTGGTGGCAGCCACGACCACGCCGATCGCGCCGACCCCGCCCGCGACGAACCCGATGCCGAGCCCGATCCGCCGGCCGAGGCGTTGCGTGACGCGGCCGACGAGGAACGCCGTGAGCGCGGACCCCAGGGTGAGAAGGGCGGCCGCGACGCCCGCGAGGCTCGTGCTCCCGAGGATGTCCTGCACGAGCAGCGCACCGACCGTCACGCCGGCGGCGAGGCCGGCTCCGCCGAGCACCTGGCTGATGACGACGACGGTGAGCGTCCGCCGCTGCACCCGCGCGCGTTCGGCGGTGATGCCCGCGATGGTAGCGGTGCTGCTCGTATCGGGCTCAGCGCTGTCGGTCATGCTCCGGCCGTCAGCGGCGCGTGGAGATGCGGCCGTAGGCGTCGACCGTGACGATGAGCGACTCGATCTTCCGGTTCACGACGCGGATGATCACGACGATGAGCCAGAGCCCGCCGGTGATGAGCGTCAGGATCAGGTTCCAGAACCAGCCGATGCGCTTCTGCCGCTGCAGCACGGCCTGCTGGCCCTGCACCGACGACACCGTCCATCCGCGCGCGGCGTAGCGGGCGACTTCGGCGTTCAGGACGGCGGTGAGCTGCTCCATCGGGAGCGGAGTGGAGGAGGACATGCCTCGAATCTACCTGTCGCGGGCGCCGGGCCCCTGAGCCCTGGGCTTCCCGGTCCCTGAGCCCGACACCGTCGGTCCCTGAGCCGCACACCATCGGTCCCAGAGCTTGTCGAAGGGCGCCCCGGCTCCCTACGGCCGACCCCTGAGCCCAACATCACCGGTCCCTGAGCCCAACTCCACCGGTCCCTGAGCTTGTCGAAGGGCGCTCTACGATCGATGCATGCACATCCGTCTCGCCGAACCCGCCGACCTGCCTGGCGTCCTCGCCATCCACACCGACGCCGTCGCGAACGGTGTCGCGATCTGGACCGAGGTCACACCCGACCTCGCCGAGCGCGAGGCATGGCTCGCCCGCCACCAGGAGCCGGGCCGGGTCGCACTCGTCGCCATCGCCGACGGTCCCGACGACGCGCTCCCCGAGGGTGACGTCCTCGCCTACGGCAGTTACGGTCCGTACGCCGCGAAGGACGGGTACCGCCACACCGTCGAGAACTCCGTGTACGTGCACCCGGACGCACAGGGGCGCGGCCTCGGTAAGGCGCTCATGGTCGAGCTGCTGGAACGCGCCACGGCCGACGGCCACCACGTCATGCTCGCCCTCATCGAGGCCGAGAACACCGCATCGATCGCCCTGCACACGAAGCTCGGGTTCGAGCAGGTCGGCCTGCTGCCGGAGGTCGGGACGAAGTTCGGCCGCTGGCTGGACCTCGCCATCCTCCGGCGCACGCTCGCCTGAGCCCTCCCGTCGGTTCACAACTCCTGCTCGCGTCGGTCGCACGTTCGCAGATCGACTCAGCCCCGGCGTGCCGCTGCGCTCCCGCGACGAACTGCAGGAGTTGTGAGCCGGCGGGAAGCTCGGCGAGGCGTCCTGCCGGCTGAGGCGCTCCGCCCCGGATGCGCTGCGCACAACTCCTGCTGGTCGGTCAGAACACCGCCCAGGAGCAGCCCGGCCCCGGGTACGCGCCCGGGATGCAGGAGTTACGAACCGGGGACGGGACCCGTGATGACGACCCGGGCGACCGCACCCGCAGCAAGCTCCACAGTGCGCGGCTCGGACGCGTCGGTCACGACGACCCGGACCGGCGACTCGCCGAGGTTGCCGAGGATCACGACGGTCTCGCCGTCGGCATCGACGGCGGCGATCGCGGTCACACCGGCCGGCGAGACCGGCGCCACGGCGACCGGCGCCACGGCGATGGGCGACCCGGCACCGAGCGACACCTCGCCGATCTCGACAACGACGCGCTGCCGGCCGCTGAGCTCGGCGATCCACCCGAGTGCCCGGCCTGCAGCCGTGAGCCTCCCGTCGGCCGCGACGAGTCCGCGCGGACCGGTCGCCTCGAAGTACGACAGCGACTCCACCCCGGAGACGGCCAGCGCCGCGACACTGCCGACGACCCACGCGCCGAGGGCCTCCGCCGACTGCCGCTCGTCCGTCGCACCGGGCACGTGCTCCGCCCCGAAGCCCGCGCGGAGCTCGGCATCCGCCACACCACCGGCCGGTGCCTTCGTCGTCGCGACCGCGTTGTAGCGGGCGCCGAGGGTGATCGGCCCGACGTGCACGGCGCGGCCGTCGGCGATCCGGACCGCATCCGCCACGACCACCGCCTGCATGCTGAGCGACTCGACCAACTGGTGACCCGCGCGGTCGTGCATGAACGGGGTGACGCTGAACGCGAGCGGACCCGACCAGCGCTCGAGTCGCGCGTGGTTGCGGTTCAACTCGGTGAAGTGCGCCCGAGTGCCCCCGACGAGCTCCGGTCGTGGCGTCGTGGCCCCGGCCGCCCACAACCCGTCGAGCAGTCCCTGCACCGACGCCAGCAGTGCGCCCTCGGAGAGATGGGTGCGGCGGTGGAAGGTGCCGACGCGCACGACCGGGACGCCGGCGTCGCGCAGGCGTCGCAGGACGGGCTCGGCCTCCTCCCCGGCACCGAGGACGAGCCGCAGGTCGAGGGGGCGGCCGTCCGCCTGCCGGATCGTCCGATCGAGGATCTGAGACCAGTCCTCACGCGTCGGGTCGACCTCCACGAGGATCATGCCGATGGACGACGGGACGACCGCCCCGCCGCGCCCGCCGTCCGGGTCGCTCGACACCGCCGTCGAGATGGTCGGTACGACGGCGTCGAGGACCGGACCGACGCTGAGCCGCACCGGCCGGGGGTCGGGCGCAGCACTCTCGGCGGTCGCGGCCACGGATGTCTCCGGGTCGACCGTGACGGCCAGCGCTGCGGCGACCGGCGTCGCGTCGGCCGACACGTCGTCCACGCGCGAGCAGGCGATTTCAACCGCCTGCTCGACGACGTCGCCGACCGCGAGGGCGACCGGGAACGGCAGGGAGAGCGGTGTCGAGTAGGTCTTGAACGAGGCGTCGGTCCAGTTGCGCTGGTCCTCCATCTCGAACACGTCGCCGCTGAAGCCCACCGTCGTCGCCACGTGGTCGCCGGTCCAGGCGAGCGAGGCGATGCGGATGGCCGGCTGATGCGGCGAGACCCGTTCCGGCAGCGTCATCGAGGTGGTCGAGCCCTCGGGATGACCGACCACGAGAGCGGTGCCGGCGAGCTGCGGCGGCTGCAGGACGATTAGACCGATGCGCGCGCGACGGAACGGCGCCGTCACCTCGGCCCGCACCCGGACCCGCAGGGCGGCGACTCCGAGGTCGACCGTGAGCATCCAGGCGACGAGGTCGCCGTCGTCACCGACCCTGCCGCGCAGCAGCAGTCCGCTCGTCGTGCGATCGATCGCGTCGACCACCACCGGCAGCGTCTTCCAGTCCTGGTCGCGGACGACGAAGCGGATGCTGCGCAGCACGAGCTCGCCGTCGAAGGCGATGTCGTCCAGCTCCGACCCGTGGAGCGAGGCCGACCAGGGCCCCCGGCCGACAGCGAGGGCGTCGCGCTCGCGGTCGAGCAGGAGGTCGGATGCGACGCGGAAGGTGGTTCCCGAACGCGAGGTCATGATCGTCGGCTCAGAGGCTCGTCATGCCGCCGTCGACCCGGAAGGTCGCTCCGGTGGCGAAGCTCGACTCGTCGCTGGCGAGGTACACCATGATGCCCTCGACGTCCGAGGCCTGGCCGGGACGACCGAGCGGGATGCGCCCGACGATCGCGGCGCGGGACTCGGGGTCGCCGGAGATCGCGGTGACGAGCGGGGTCTCCGTGTAGCCGGGGACGACGGTGTTCACGCGGACGCCTTGATCGGCGTAGGCCGCGGCGACGGTCCGGCCGAGGCCGTGGATACCGGCCTTCGTGGAGCTGTACGCCGTGAAGTCGGCGCCCTCGCCGTTGAGACCGGTCGGGCTGCCCGTGAGGATGATCGAGCCGCCCCGGCCGAGCATGGCGCGGACGGCGTGCTTCGTCGTGAGGAAGGTGCCGGTGAGGTTGATGTCGACCGTGCGCTGCCAGACCTCGAGGTCGAGGTCGGCGATCTTCGCGTCCTGGCCGAAGAGCTGCACGCCGGCGTTCGCGACGACGACGTCCGGGGTCTTGCCTGCTGCGTCCATGACCGCGAAGGCGGCCTCGACGCTCGCTTCGTCGGCGATGTCGAGTCGCACGGCGATGGCGGTCGGGAAGGGTGCCGCCGCATCGCGGGCGGCCTGGATGTCGCGGTCGGAGAAGACGACGGCGGCATCCTCCCGCGCGAACCGTTCGGCGACCGAACGTCCGATCCCCGATCCGGCACCCGTCACGAGCGCGGTCTTTCCTGCAAGTCGTCCAGTCATCGTCGCCTGTCTCTCGTGCGGTGTTGCGGGGGTGGTGTCGCGGGTGTCGCAGTGGCTGTCGCGGGGTGGTGCATCGGGTCGTCTGCAGCCTATCCGGCACAACCGGTTGACCGCATGCGACGTTCGCAATTCAGGACGACCGCGGCGCGCCGGCCCGGATCGGGGGTGGAGCGGGCCGACGCGCCGGGCACGTCCTGAATTGCGAACAGTCGGGGAAGCGGGTTACCGCTCGATCTTGTCGAGGTGGAGCATGGCGGCGAGGTTCTTGTCGAGCTCGTCGTCCTGGAAGACCTTCTTCCAGTCGTCCTTGATGATCGCACTGCGGCCGTAGTCCATCGCGATGAGGCACGCGTCGGAGAACGGGTTGTCGCCCTTGAGCGAGTTCGCGAGGGCGACCTGCGTGTGGCCGAGGAGGATCGCACGAGCGGCCGGCTCCGGCACACCCATGGTGTTGACGGCCTCGTCGAGCGACTCCTTGAGGAGCGCACCGATCATGCAGGCGATCGTCTCCACGAGGGTCGGCTCGAGCTGCGCGAGCTGCTTGACCGTGACCCAGTGGACGTCACCGACGGGGGCGAAGATCGCCCGGACGACGGCCTCGACCTGCGCCTGCTTCTCGGCGTCGTCGGACTCGATCGCCGCGATGGCGTCCTGGAGAGCGGCGATGCCACCGAAGGTGTCCGCGTACTCCTCGGGCGTGTGGCGCTCGACGAAGACCGACGGGTGGCAGGGGTGCGTGACGGCCTGGATGACGTCGTCGCGACGCGTCAGCAGACCCGCGTACGCCGCGGCCGGGTCGAGCGTGAGGAGCACGGCGCCCGACTTCATGAGCGGGACGACGCCGGCGGACACGGCCTTCAGGGCGAGGTCCGGGACGGCGAGGATGACGACGTCGGCGTCGGTGACGGCCGCATCGGTCTCGGTGAGCTCGCGACCGGCCTCGGTCACGCGCTCCTGGCCGGCGGGCGAGACCTCGCTGTAGAAGACGGTGTGGCTGGTCTTCACGAGGTTGTTGGAGACGCGCATGCCCATCTTGCCGCCCGCGCCGATGACGGCGATGGTGAGCTGGTCCGCGACGGTGGTGGTGTCGGTCATGATCTTCCTTCTCTCAGGTACTGCAGGTTGTGTGCGGTCCACGTGCGCTCGAGCTCGACCGTCTCCGTGATGGAGTCGCCGAGCGGGAGCCAGTGTTCGATGATCTGGTTGACGCCGCGCTCGTCCGGACGGACGACGGCGGTGAGGGCGGGGTAGTCGAGCAGGCCGGTGCCGAGCGGGGCGCCCTCGAGGGTGAAGCCGACCCAGCCGCCCCGGCGGGTGAACGCGAAGTCCTTGACGTGGATGTTGCGGACGTACGGAGCGGTGCGGGCGATCACGTCGCTCGGGTGTTCGAGTCGTGCGACGGTGTTGGCCGGGTCGAGGCAGATCCCGAGGTTCGGGTGGTCGACGGCACTCACGAGGTCGACGAGCTCCTGCGACGACAGCTGCTCGTAGGTCTCGAGCGCGATCGTCACGCCGGCCGCTTCGAACGCCGGGAGCACCGCGCGGAGTCGATCGACGGCGTCCGCGTGGGACGGCCGGTCGTCGCCCGACGTGACCATGCTGCGCAGGAGCTTCGCGCCCAGCACGGTGGCGATGTGGAGGAAGCGTTCGAGGTGCGCGACCGCGATCCCCTTCGTCCCGAGTTCGAGGGTGACCCCGAGCTCGCGCGCGACCTCGGCGATCTGGCGCAGCTCATCGTCGGACATCGTCTCGATGCGGGCGTCGTCGCAGATCTGGAAGAGCTCGACGCCGGCGTCGGCCGTGCGCTCGATCATGCCGATGACGCTCAAGCGCTCGGGAGCGAGCTCGGAGCCCTCCCAGAAGAAGGTGTAGGTGCCGAAGCCGATCATGCTGTCCTCGGTCCCTGAGCCTGTCGAAGGGCCTCGTCGAGCACGGCCTCGAGCGCCGCGACGTCGTGGGCGAAGCGTCCGAGGAACACGCCGTCGACGTCGTCACCGAGGGCGGTCAGCAGACCGGGACCCGCACTGCCGCCGTAGATGACGGAACTGCCGACCCGGTCGGGACGCTCGGCGATCGATTGTTTCAGGATCGCGCCGACGGCTCGCACGTACTCGGCAGACGCGGGTTCAGCCGCACCGATCGCCCACACGGGCTCGTAAGCGACGATCACCGGCCCCGCCACAGCATCGGCGAGCGCGGAGTCCAGCTGGCGCACGCACTCCGTCGCAGCCGCCTCGGGCGTCGTGCGCTCGACCTCGCCGATGCAGAGGACCGGCGAGAGGCCGTTGCGGAGGGCCGCGGCGGTCTTCTCGGCGACGACCTCGTCGGTCTCGCCGAAGAGGGAGCGGCGCTCCGCGTGGCCGACCTCGACCACGGCGACGCCGACTTCGGCGAGCTCGGGGCCGCCGACCTCACCGGTGAACGCGCCACGGTCCGCGCTCGCGAGGTCCTGTGCTCCGACCAGCACGCCCGTCCCGGCGAGGGCCGCCACCGACGGCGCGACCGCGAGGTAGCCGGGGATGACGAACAATCGCACGCGACCATCGACCACGGCTTCGTGCCGACGGGCCAAGGCGCCCACCTGCTCGATCCACTCGAGGGTCTGCGCGTGGCCGAAATACATCTTCAGGCTCACGCCGACCACACGGGGCGCGGTCGACGTGGGCACGGCCGACGGGGACGGGGTGGTCATCAGCAGGAGCCCGTCGCCTCGTACTCACCGATGACGGCGACCTTCTCGGCGCTCGCGCTGGTCTCGTCGAAGCGGTAGGTGAGCCACTCGCGGACGAGGCGGCGGGCGAGCTCGATGCCGATGACGCGCTGGCCCATCGTCAGGACCTGCGCGTTGTTGCTGAGGACACCGCGCTCGACCGAGAAGCTGTCGTGTGCGGTGACGGCGCGGATGCCGGCGACCTTGTTGGCGGCGATCGCGACGCCCAGGCCGGTGCCGCAGAAGAGGAGCGCGCGGTCGGCCTGGCCGGACGCGACGAGTTCCGCAGCGGCGATCGCGACGCGCGGGTAAGCGGTGTGGCCATCGGCGTCCACGCCCACGTCGACGAGCGAGGCGACGCCATCGTGCTGCTCGAGGTCGCGCTTGACGATCTCCTTGTAGTCGAACCCGGCGTCATCCGAGCCGATGACGATGCGCAGCTGATCGGTCATGCGTGTACTCCTTCGTTGGTGGTGGTGCTGGTGGAGCCGTCCGGTGCGGTGGTGCCGGCGGCGCGCTCGAGGACGGGGACGATCGCCGTGACGATCAGGCCGAACGAGTAGGCACCGGCGTCGACGGTACCGAGACTCTTCTCAGCGTGCGGACGGGCGCGGCCCATCTTCGGCAGGAGGTCCGCGGTCTCAGCGGCAGCGGCGGAGGCAGCCGTAGCGGCGGTCGTCCAGGCGGCGACGAGGTCGGAACCGTCGGCGACGGCTGCACTCAACGTGGTGGTGAACGGCACGAGCGCGTCGACCATCGTCTTCTGTCCGACCTCGGCCTTGCCGAACGACATGATGCCGTCGACCGCGGCCTGCACGCCGGTCGCGACGTCGCTGCGGCCTGGTGCGGCCTCGTCACCGAGGGCGGTTCCGACCGAGCGGAGCGCGAGGCCCCACAGGGCGCCGGACGTGCCGCCGGCGCGGTCCGCCCAGGCGTCGCCGGCCAGGTGCAGGACGGTGTGGGCACCGGCCCCGGCATCGGCGGCGGCGTGTGCGGCGGTGACGGCGGCACGAGCACCGCGCTGCATGCCGATGCCGTGGTCGCCGTCACCCGCGACGGCGTCGATCCGTCCGAGCTCCTCGACGTTCGTGTCGATGACCTGGACCAGCGCGTCGAGGGCCTCGACCACGACCGCGGCGGCGGCCCGTGACTCGTCGGTGGACTCGGGGATCTCGGCAGCCGTCTCGGCGACGAGCTCCGAGGGGTCGAGCTGCTCGGCCGCTGCGACGACGCCCTTGCGGTAGGCGGGGGTGTCGGCACCGGCAGCCCAGAAGCCCTCGAGCTCCTCGTCCAACCAGAAGAGCGTGAGCGACACGCCGGCCATGTCGAAGCTCGTGACGAGCTCGCCGACCTCGGGGTCGACGATCTCCACCCCTGCGGCCTCGAGCTGCGCGGCGACCGCACGGTAGACGACGAACAGTTCCTCGTACTTCACCGAGCCGAGCCCGTTGAGGATGACGCCGACGCGAGCGCCCGTGGCTTCGGAGACGCCCTCGGGCAGTTCCGCGAGCAGCGAGGAGACGAGCAGGGTGGCGAGTTCATCGGCCGTCGGCACGTCGGTCTCGTCGATACCGGGCTCGCCGTGGATGCCCATGCCGACCGCCATGCGGCCCTCGGGCACGGTGAACAGCGGCTCGGTCGCGCCCGGCAGGGTGCAGCCGCTGAAGGCGACACCGAAGGACCGGGTGCGCTCGTTCGCGTGGGTGGCGACGCGGACGACCTCGTCGAGGTCGTAGCCCGCCTCGGCCGCGGCGGCGGCGGACTTGAAGACGGTGAGGTCGCCGGCGATGCCCCGACGCTTGTGCTTCTCGGCGAGGGGCGCGCTCGAGATGTCGTCGGTGACGGCGACGCTGCGGGTGGGGATGCCCGCCGCGTTCAGCGCGTCCTGCGCCTGGGTGAAGTGGAGCACGTCGCCCGCGTAGTTGCCGTAGCTGAGGAGGACGCCGCCCCCGCGCTGCGCCGCCTTCGCGACCGACTCGACCTGGTGGGCGGACGGCGACGCGAACAGGTTGCCCATCGCTGCGCCATGAGCGAGGCCCTGTCCGACGATGCCGCCGAACGCCGGGTAGTGGCCGGAGCCACCGCCGATGACGAGCGCGACCGTGCCCTCGGGCGTCCGGGTGCTCCGGACGACGCCGCCGGTCACGCGCCGGACCTGGTTGCGGTTCGCGGCGACGAAGCCGTCGATCATCTCGTCGGCGAAGTCCGCCGGGTCGTTGAAGAGGCGCGTCATCGGGTCTTGCCCGTGAGGTCGTCGTGCGAGACGCGCAGCTCGCGAGAGCTCCGCTGCTTGGAGAGGATCACCATGAGCGTGGCGGAGATCATCATGAAGCCACCGACGATGAACATCGGGACGACGTACTGCGGGGTGTCGCCGACCTTGGTGAGGTCCGCGACGGCGCCGGTGATGTACGGCGCCGAGAAGCCGGCGAGGTTGCCGACCGTGTTGATGAGCGCGATGCCGGCAGCCGCTGCCGCACCGGTGAGGAACTGCGTGGGCAGCGTCCAGAAGTTCGGCAGCGCGGCGAAGATCGCCATGGCCGTGACCGCGATGATCGCGATGGTGAGGGCGGGCGAGTTGGCGAAGAGCGCGAGCGGGATGCTCACGGCGCCGACGATCGCGGGGATCACGATGTGCCAGGTCTTCAGGCCACGACGCGTCGCGTCACGAGACCAGAAGTACAGGGCGATGGCGGCCGGCACGTACGGGATCGCCGTGATGAGGCCCTTCTGCATGACGTTGAACTCGGTCCCGAACGTCTCCTGGAAGCCCTCGATGATCGTGGGGAGGAAGAAGCCGAGCGCGTAGAGGCCGTAGATGAAGCCGAAGTAGATGAACGCGAGCATCCAGACACGACCGCTCGTGAACGCGTGCTTGAGGCTGACGTGGCCCTGCTTCTGCTCCGTGGTGGCCTTCTCATGTGCGAGAGCCGCCGTGAGCCAGACCTGCTCCTCGGTGGTCAGCCACTTGGCGTCCGCGGGGCGGTCCTTCAGGTAGAACCAGGCGATGACACCGATGAGGATGGCCGGGAGACCGACGCCGAGGAACATGAACCGCCAGCCCTCGAGGCCGAAGAACACGCCGTGCTGGCCGATGAGCCACCCGGCGAGGGGTGCGCCGATGACGGTGGTGAGCGGCTGCGCCAGGTAGAAGAGGGCGAGGATCTTGCTGCGGTGCTTGGCCGGGACCCAGAGGCTCAGGAAGAGGATCGCGCCGGGGAAGAAGCCGGCTTCGGCCACACCGAGCACGAAGCGGAGGATCGCGAGCTGCTCGAAGTTGGCGACCCAGGTGAACAGGACCGCGACGATGCCCCAGGTGACCATGATGCGGGCGAGCCAGCGGCGGGCACCGAACTTGTTGAGCGCGAGGTTGCTGGGCACCTCGAGCAGGATGTAGCCGATGAAGAAGACGCCGGACGCGAAGCCGAACTGGGCGGCGGAGAGCGCGAGGTCCTCGTTCATGCCGTTGGGGGCGGCGAACCCGATCGCGGTGCGGTCCAGGTAGTTGATGAAGAACATCAGCGCCACGAACGGCACGAGACGGATCGAGACCTTCCGGATGGCTGATCGCTCGACAGCCGGATTGGCCGCGGGGGCGGTGGTGTCCACTATGACTCCTCGGGTGGGCGGCATCGATGCCGCGGGCAGGGCGTGGTCCGGGCCGGACCGGAATGAACGATACATCAACCGGTTGACCAATTCAAGCATCGCTGGCCCCCGAGCCTCTGCCGATCCCCGAACACCCCTCCCGGTCCCTGAAGCACCCCTCCCGGTCCCTGAAGCCCCCCTCCCGGTCCCTGAAGCCCCCCTCCCGGTCCCTGAAGCACCCCTCCCGGTCCCTGAGCTTGTCGAAGGGCCGCGATACAGTGAACCCATGCCTGCGTTCCCGGATCGGCCGACCGACGACATCTCGTCCAGCCTCGGACCGGTCGCCGTGGGATCCGCCGTCTCCGCCGTCGCGAAGCGCCTGCTCGACCACTTCACGAGCGGCGAGATCGCCCCGGGGACCCGCCTCCCACCGGAACGCCAGCTCGCCGCATCCCTCGGCATCGGGCGCTCTGCCGTCCGCGAGGCGCTCGCGGCGCTCGAGATCCTCGGCGTCGTCGACGTCCGCCCGGGCAGCGGCACCTACCTCCGCGGCAGCGTCTCCGAGCTCCTCCCCGAGACGCTCAGCTGGGGCCTCATGCTCGGCGAACCACGGACCCGCGAACTCATCGAGGTGCGCGGGCAGCTCGAGGTCTTCGCCGCGGGCCTCGCCGCGACGCGCATGGACGACATGGCACGCAACCGGCTCCGCAACCACCTCACCGCCATGAGCGAGGCGGGTGCCAACCGCACCAAGTTCATCGAGGCCGACCTCAAGTTCCACCTGGAGCTCGCCTCGGCCACCGGGAACCGCGTGCTGTCCGACCTCCTGCAGAGCATCCGCTCGCTCCTCCGCATATGGGTGGAGCGCGGCATCCACGAGGACGTCGACGCCCAGCGCGCCTTCGAGGAGCACGAGGCCGTCTACGAGGCGATCATGTCGGGCGACCCCGCCGCCGCGACGGCCGCGATGCAGCACCACATGGACACCGCGACCGAACGACTGAACCGCACGCTCACGGCGTAGCACTTCGACAGGCTCAGTGACCGGAGGGGGCGGCTCAGTGACCGAGTCCCGGTCCCTGAGCCTGTCGAAGGGCGCTTGTCCCGGTCCCTGAGCCTGTCGAAGGGCGGTCAGGCGCGGATCGCCTCGACGACCGCGGCCACCGCCGCCTCGACCGCACGCGTCCGCGCATCCGCGTCCTCGCCTTCCGAGTCATGGACGTACGCCGTCACCCCGCGCCGGGCTCCGCAGAAGTCGACGATGCCGTGCTCGATCTGCGTCCGCATCGCCTGCTCGTAGCCGTGACGGTCGTAGACGCCGGCGTCGTCGCCCGCCACGGGGACGACGTGGATCCGCAAGCGGTCGAGCTTGCGCACGATCCCGCCGTCGGCGTCGACGCCGAACGCCCAGCCGTTGACGAAGACGCGGTCGAACCAGCCCTTCAACAGCGCCGGCATCGACCACCAGTACACGGGGAACACGAGCACCAGATCCGTCGCGCGGTCGAGACGATCCTGTTCCCGCGCGACATCGGGGGTGTAGTCCCCGCCCACGCGGTAGGTGTGCCGGTCACTGAGCAGGTAGCGCGGGTCGAAGCCCTCCGCCGCCAGATCGGCGACCTCGACGGCGTCGGGGGTGAGCACCTCGGCCAGGCGGTCGGCGAGGTAGCGGGTGAGGGAGTCGCCGTCGGGATGAGTGGTCACGATGAGGGTTGGCACACCCCATCATCGCCCGGATCAGCTGCCTCCGGCACGCCAGGACGGCCCCGGCGGACCGAAGCCGCATGATAGTCACGCTACGGTCGCGTATCCATACTTCTTCGGAAACTGGCCACGTTTTCTACCCTGGAAGCGCGTACCTTCGACCCGGACCCCGTCGGACCGTGCGTGCGTGTTCGGCGTACCCGTCGGCGCCTCACCTGGGGTCGAGGGGATGAACACGACCATGGGGACACTCGTCTACGGGATCTCGAGCGCTCAGGTGCAGCTCCCGGACCCGGAACTGGCTCACGTCAAGGCGATCGCGCTGTTGAAGCTGCGGAGGAACGAGTCCTTCGCCCTGATGATCCGCTTCGACGACAGCGACCAGGGGCGCACCACCCTGTGGTTGCATCCCGCGATCCCGCTGCAGTTCCGGTTCGAGAGCGACGACCGCAGCGAGCTCGACCGCCCGCTGCTCGAAGCGCTCATGCAGAAGGCGAACTCCGGGGAGTTGACCATCAACTGCTCCTCGGCGTCGCCGCACTGACGATCATGGGCAAGCTCATCTACGGGTCCGAGTTCAGCATCGCGATCCCGGACCGCGCACTGCGGCATCTCCAGGTCGTCGTCGGCATCAAGCTGCGGCGGGGAGAACCGTTCTTCTTCACCTGGCGCGTCCACACGGTCGGCGAGGGGCGGGAGACCGTCTGGATCCACCCGGCCCTGCCGCTCCACTTCGTGATCGACGACGCCAACGTCATGGACGACATCAACCAGGACTGGATCGCGCAGCTGCTCGACGCCGCCTCCTCCCCGGCCGGGCTGTTCCTCAGCCACGAACCGGGCCCCGGCGGCTCGACGTCCGAGGAGCCGCGACGACGAGGAGCCCCATCGCCCCGTCGGGAGTGAGGAGCCTCACGCTTCTTCGACGTGGGCGGTGTACACGTCGTCGTCGGCGCGCGCGCTGGGCTCGAGAGCACCGATCGCGATCGGGATGCCCGGACCGATCAGGAGCCCGATGGGTTCCAGACGCCCCTCGCCGCGGTTCACCTCGAGCCAGTGGAACCCCCCGTCCGAGACGAGCTCGAGCACCCGCGCCCGGTACGCGTCCTCCTCGGCCGGCACCGTGTACACCTCGCCGTCGTAGAGGATCTCGAGCCGGCTCACGAGCGGCGCTCCGTCGGCTCCGGCAGCACACCGAGGCCCTGCGACGAGTCGGCGCTCACGGCGAGGACGTCCAGCCAGGCGCGGTTGAGTTCCACCGGAACGCTCCCGGTGTACTTGAACCGCAGTGACATGGCGGGGTGCAACCAGATCGCACTGCGCCCGTCGCCGGCTCGGGGATCGTCCCGCCAGCTGAAGAAGAAGCTCTCCGAGCGGCGCAGCTTCACGCCGATGACGTGCTGCAGATGCGCCATGACCCGATCGTCGAAGGTGATGCTCACGTCGGCGTCGTAGATGATCTTTCCCATGCAGGCCTCCCAGCGATGCGCTGGCGACGACGGTACGCCGCTGCCCGCCGGGGGAGAAACACCGACGGATCGCTTGCATTTCGGGCGATCGGTCCGGTCGGATCCCGCCCATGCCCGCACGCGGTCCCACTCCTCACGACGAATTGCAAGCGCGCCGACAACATTTCTGATCGATCTACGGTCGATTGCATGAAGCACCTGACCTACGCGGACAAGTCCCTGCTCATCGACGATGCGACGGCCGACGCACTCCTCGAGTACGCGGCGCTCCTCGCCCGCGCCGGAGACGCCGACTCGGTGACCGTCTCGGCCTACGGTGCCGACGGGCAGTCGGTGGAGGCGACGCTGCTGCTCGATGCGGGAGCGCCCGTCATGAGCGAGACCACCCACTCCACGATGAACGAACCCGAGAACCCCACCGCGCTGCCGTACCTGCAGGAGCAGATCGCGCTCCGCTCCTCACCGCCGTCGATCGCCAGCGAGGACCGGCATCCGACGGACAGCGCGAACGCGTACGACCTCTGAAGGATCGGACCCACCGGGAATCCATCCGACGACTGATGCTCTGAGGGGCCCGTTCGCCCTACTGTTGTCGGCATGAGCGGGTGGACCTGGCAGGCGTGGATCGGACTCGTCGGTGGTACGGCGATCTTCTTCGCCGTGCTCGGGCCGATCCTGCTCGTCCAGACACGGCGCTACGGCCAGATGTCCCTCCCCCGGGTGCTCGGCGCAGCAGGGGTCAGCATCTACGCGGTGGCACTCGTCGCCTACACCCTGCTGCCACTCCCCGACGAGCGCGCGAACTGCGCGACGGCCCACGGTGCGCTCGAGCTCGTCCCGGGGCACTCGATCGCCGACGTCGCTCGCGAGACCGCCGGCTTCTCGGTCCTCAGCACGCTCACGAGCCACGCGTTCCTCCAGGTCGTGCTGAACGTGGTCCTGTTCGTGCCGTTCGGCGCCATCGCCCGCCGGTACTGGAGCCGCGGCCTCGGCTCCTCGATCCTGCTCGGTGCCCTCGTCTCCGTCCTGATCGAGGCGACGCAGTACACCGGGATCTGGGGACTGTACGAATGCGCCTACCGGGTCGCCGACGTCGACGACGTCATCACGAACACCCTCGGCGCGGCCGTCGGGGCACTCATCGCCCCGATCGTCCTCAGCTGGATGCCGAGCACTCGCGTCCTCCGCGCCGGCCGCGATCGCGCGCGTCCGATCACGGTCTGGCGTCGGTGGTTCGCGATGGTGCTCGACGCCGTGGCCGTGCAGGTGTCGATCACGGTGCTGTCGCTCGTGTTCGTCGTGCCGCGGGTACTCCTCACCGGGGCGACGGGCCCCGACAACGATCCGACGCTCCCGGAGGTGCTGAGCATCGGTGCCGGTACGGTGATCCTCGTCGTCGTCCTCCCGGCACTGGTCGGCAGTGGAGCGTCCCTCGGCCAGCGGCTGGTGTGGCTGCAGCCCGAGTGGCCGGACGGCCGCGGTTCGGTGGCCCGACGGCTCTACCGTGCCTCGCTCGTCGCCGTCCCCTACATCGCCACCACGTCGGCCGGCCAGTTGTCCGGCCGAGCGGAGGGACTGACCCAGACCGTGTCCGGCGCGGTCGCGCTCCTCAGCCTCGTCATCGTCACGACGGCCGTCGTCTCGGTCCCTTTCACGAGACAGCACCGCGGGCTCTCGTTCGCGGTCACCGGGACCGGGCTGCGAGACGCGCGCTCCGCCGCCGTGCAGGCCGGCCCGCCCTCGCGGGCCACACACGACGCCTAGGAGGCGCGGGTTCAGAGCTCCTGGCCGAGGAGCCCCGACAGGAAGGCGTGGAGCTCGTCCGCCATGTCGACCGATTCCGGTGCGAGCAGCCACTGGACCTGCAGTCCGTCCATGAGCGCGAGGGTCATGAAGGCCGCGCTGGTGGTGGGGAAGTCAGCCCGCACCCGTCCTGCGGAGACGAGTAGCCCGAAGGTGCGCTCGAGCCGCCCGCGCGTGCCCTCGTAGCGTTCGACGAAGTAGTCGTGCGCCGGATGGTCGGGCGAGGTGGCCTCCGCCGAGAGCGTGCAGTAGAGCGCGACCACGCCGGGCACGGAAGCGTTGTACCGGGCGAGCGCGACCAGCCCCCGGAGCGTCTCGATCGGGTCGTCGCCGTCCATCGGCACGAGCGTCGCCGAGAGGTCGTCGCGGTGCGAGAGCACGGCGGCGAGCAATGCGCTCTTGTTCGGGAAGTGGTGCAGGAGCCCGGCCTCGCTCATCCCCACCTGCGCGGCCACCTCCCGTAGCGAACCCGCGCGATATCCCCCGTTGGCGAAGACGGCGAGCGCGGCGTCGAGGATCGCGACGCGCTTCATACCGGTTTTCGCATATGCGCCGCGGGGCTTCCCCTGCGGCTTGTTCCCGGTCTTGACCGATGTCATCGGACGACCTCCCCCTTCGGACGGCTTCACGATATCGCGTTCCCCGTCGAACGCCGCGGCCTGGTCGTGATCCAACTGTGACATGGCCGAAAACAAAAAGCTAGTGACCACTCGGGTTTCATGCTAGCGTCCTCAATCACCAGCGATCCGATGAGGGATTGCTCACAGCGAATGGACAAAGATGTTCCGATGGAAGACGACCGCAGCCGTCGCGGTCACCGCTGCTGCACTCGTGCTCACCGGATGCTCCGGTAGCACCTCCGGCTCTGACAGCGGCTCCGGTGGCACCCTGATCCTGGGTGCGATCACTCCCCCCACCACGTTCGACCCGGCCGGCTCCGAGTGGGGCAACCGCTCGCCCTTCTACCAGGCCGTCTTCGACACCCTGCTCGTCGCCACCGCCGACGGTGAGATCGTCCCGTCGCTCGCGACCTCCTACGAGTACAACGACGACAACACCGTCCTGACGCTCAAGATCCGTGACGACGTCACCTTCACCGACAAGTCGAAGCTCACCGCCGACGTCGTCAAGCAGAACCTCGAGCGGTTCAAGACCGGCACCTCCCCCGACGCCGGCTACTTCGCGGGGGTCGCCTCCGTCGAGGCACCCGACGACACCACCGTCGTCATCACCCTGAGTGCACCCGACCCGGCCATGCTCAACTACCTCACCCGCGACCCCGGCCTGATCGCCAGCGCCGAGTCGTTCGACAGCCCCGACCTCGCCACCAACCCGGTCGGCTCCGGACCGTACATGCTCGACACGGCCGCGACCGTCACGGGCACGAGCTACAGCTACACCGCGAACCCCGACTACTGGAATAAGGACTGGCAGCACTACGACAAGCTGACCATCAACGTCCTCCAGGACGCGACCGCCGGCCTGAACGCCGTCAAGTCTGGCGAGGTCAACGGCATCAAGCTCGCAAACAACGACAACCTCGCCGAGGTCGAGGGCGCCGGCTGGACCGTCAACGCCAACGAGCTCGACTTCCAGGGCATGCTGCTCCTCGACCGCGCCGGCACGATGAACCCGGCGATCGCCGACGTCCGCGTCCGTCAGGCCATCAACTACGCGTTCGACCGCCCGGCACTGCTCAAGGCGCTGCAGAACGACAACGGCACGGTCACGGGTCAGGTCTTCCCGGAGAACTCCCCCGCCTACGACAAGTCGCTCGACGACCGCTACGGCTACGACCCCGAGAAGGCCAAGGAACTGCTCGCCGAGGCGGGCTACGCCGACGGCCTGACGCTCTCGATGCCGTCCTCCACGGTGCTCGGCGCCACCACCTACACGCTGATCTCGCAGCAGCTGGCCGACGTCGGCATCACCGCCGAGTACACGGACCCGGGCAACAACTTCATCGCCGACCTCCTGGCCCCGAAGTTCCCCGTCTCCTTCATGGCGCTGGAGCAGAACCCGGACTGGCAGCTCATCCAGTTCATGATCGCCCCGAACGCCGTCTTCAACCCCTTCAAGTACGACGACCCGAAGGTCGACGAGTACATCAAGCAGATCCAGTACGGCGATGAGGCGACGCAGGGCAAGGTCGCCAAGGAACTGAACGCCTACATCGTCGAGCAGGCCTGGTTCGCCCCCTTCTACCGGGTGCAGGGCAGCTTCGCGACGGACGCCAACACGACCGTCAAGATGATCCCGACGAACGCGTACCCGTCCATCTACGACATCCAGCCGAAGTAGTCCGCTGATCCTTGAGCCGGTCGAGGGGTTCGCCCGTCGACCGGCTCAGGGACCGGGACCGGCTGGCTGCACGTCGGTTCGACCCCGGCCCGCCCGAGTGCCCAGCGCTCGGACGGGCCGGCCCCAACACCCCTCACTCACCCACTTCCTGGAGTGACCCATGCTCGGATTCATCCTCAGACGCCTGGTGTCCGGCGTCGTCCTCATCTTCGTGATCTCCGTGATCGCCTACTCCCTCCTCTACCTCGGCGGCGGCGACATCGCCCGCCGGATCCTCGGCCAGAGCGCCACCACCGAGACCGTCGCGAAGAAAGCGGCTGAACTCGGCCTCGACCGCCCGCTGCCGGTGCAGTACTTCGACTGGATCACCTCCGCCTTCCAGGGCGACCTCGGCCGCTCGTGGTTCACCGGCCAGCTCGTCTCCTCCGGCGTCACCGGCCGCCTCGCCGTCACCCTCTCGATCGTGCTCGGCGCGACCATCATCGCCGCGATCGTGTCCGTCATCCTCGGTGTCCTCGCCGCCCGTCGCGGTGGATGGATCGACAACGTCGTCCAGTTCATCTCCGTCATCGGCTTCGCGATCCCCAGCTTCCTCATCGCGCTCGTGCTCGTCATCACCTTCGCGATCAACCTCCGCCTGTTCAAGGCCACCGGGTACATCCCGATCACCACGTCCTTCTCCGGCTGGGTCGCCTCGGTGACATTGCCGATCATCGCCCTCGCGATCGGTGCCATCGCGACGGTCTCGCAGCAGGTGCGCGGTTCGGTCGTCGACGCGATGTCGAAGGACTACGTCCGGACGCTCCGCAGTCGCGGGCTCGGCACGGGCCGCGTCATCTACAAGCACGTGCTGCGGAACGCCGGCGGCCCGGCCCTCGCGGTCCTCGCCGTGCAGTTCATCGGCCTCCTCGGCGGCGCGGTCATCATCGAGCAGATCTTCGCCCTCCCGGGGATCGGTCAGCTCGCCGTGCAGGCCACGACTCAGGGCGACATCCCCATCGTCATGGGGGTCGTCATCGCGACGGCCATCATCGTCGTCGTCGTCAACCTGCTCATCGACCTCGCGCAGGCTGCGCTCAACCCGAAGGTGCGACTGTCATGACCGCCATCGAAACCCCCCTCACCGTCCCGACCCCGCAGGTCCGCGTCAACCTCCTGCGTCGGCTCCTCAAGCGCCCGATCGGCGCCGCGTCGCTCGTGTTCCTCGCGCTCATCGGGGTCGTCGCGATCTTCGGACCGCTCATCGCCCCGCAGGACCCGAACCTCGCGTCCCTGCAGCAGGTCCTGGCGCCACCGAGCGCCGACCATCTCCTCGGAGCGGACAGCGCCGGGCGCGACGTGTTCTCCCGTCTGCTCGCCGCCACCCAGATCAGCGTCGCCGCAGCACTCCTCGCCCTCGTCGTCGCGATCGTCATCGGGGTCGTCGCCGGGCTGATCGCCGGGTACTACCAGGGCTGGTTCGACTCCGTGTCGTCCTGGTTCACGGGCCTCATCATGGCGCTGCCCGGCATCGTCGTCCTCCTCGCCGCCCGCGCCGTCCTCGGCCCGTCGGTCTGGATCTCGATGGCGATCTTCGGCATCCTGCTCTCGCCCTCCTACTTCCGCCTCGTCTATGCGGCGGTCACGGCCGTGCGCTCGGAGCTCTACGTGGACGCCGCCCGGGTCTCAGGCCTCAGCGACCCGCGCATCATCGGCAAGCACATCCTCTCCGTCGTCCGCGCACCGATCATCATCCAGTCGGCGATCATCGCGGGTATCGCCATCGCGATCCAGTCCGGCCTCGAGTTCCTCGGTCTCGGCGACCTGTCGGTGCCGACCTGGGGTTCGATGCTGAACGACGGCTTCACGAACATCTACAAGGCACCGATCCTCATGGTCTGGCCGTCGCTCGCAATCGCACTCACCTGCATCGCGCTCACCCTGCTCGCCAACGCGATGCGCGACGAGCTCGAGCGCACCGTGTCCGTCCGTCGGCGCCGTCGCAAGATCGTGACGACGTCGAAGACGGGCTCCAACACGATCGTCACCCAGTCGATCAGCACCTCCGGGATCAGCGAGGACGAGATCGTCGGCGTCCCGCCCATCCGTCACGACGACGACGCCCGCGCCTCCGCTCGCGCCGAGGAGCTCGTCCTCAGCGTCCGCGACCTCCGCGTCGGCTACGACCAGGAGGGCGGCCGGGTCACCGAGGTCGTCCACGGCGTCGACCTCGACATCCGCAAGGGCGAGGTCCACGGCCTCATCGGTGAATCCGGCTCGGGCAAGACCCAGACGGCGTGGGGCGTCCTCGGACTCCTGCCCCGCGGCGGCCGGGTCACCGACGGCACGATCCGCTACGAGGGCACCCGACTCGACACCCTCGGGGAGCGCGAGTACACGGCCATCCGCGGCAAGCGCATCGGCTACATCCCGCAGGAGCCGATGTCGAACCTCGACCCGGCGTTCACGATCGGCAGCCAGCTCGTCGAACCCCTGCGCGTCACCCTCGGCCTGAGCAAGAAGGAGGCGACGGACAAGGCGCTCGCCCTGCTCGAGCGGGTCGGCATCCCGAACCCCAAGCGCACCTTCGCCGCGTTCCCGCACGAGGTCTCGGGCGGTATGGCGCAGCGTGTGCTCATCGCCGGCGCCGTCTCCACGGACCCGGACATCATCATCGCCGACGAGCCCACCACCGCCCTCGACGTCACCGTGCAGGCGGAGGTCCTCGACCTGTTGCGCGACCTCCAGGCGGAGCGCCACATGGCGATGCTCCTCGTGACGCACAACTTCGGGGTGGTCGCCGACCTCTGCGACCGCGTCTCGGTCATGCAGAACGGTCTCATCGTGGAGACCGGGCCGGTGCGCTCGATCTTCAACCACGCGCAGCACCCGTACACGCAGTCGCTGCTCGGCGCGATCCTCGACGAGGGTCCCGCCCGACCGGCACTCGCGACGAACCTGACAGGAGAGACCCGATGACGTCGTCACTGCTCGAGGTGAAGGACCTCGAAGTCGAGTACCCGGGCAAGGGGTTCCGTGCCCAGTCGTTCAAGGCGCTCAAGGGCGTGTCGATCGACATCAAGCCCGGTGAGACCGTCGGTCTCGTCGGCGAGTCCGGCTCCGGCAAGACCACGCTCGGTCGCGCCGTGCTGGGCCTCGCCCCGGTCACCGGCGGCAGCATCCGCTACCGCGACCAGGAGATCGGGCATTTGAAGCGCAAGGAGCGCCGAGCGCTGAGTTCGGAGATCCAGGTCGTGTTCCAGGACCCGTACTCCTCACTCAACCCCTCGCTCACGATCGAGCAGATCCTCACCGAGCCGCTCACCGTCCGCGGTGTCTCCGGTGCCGACGCCCGCAAGCGCGTCGGATCCCTGCTCGACCAGGTGCAGCTGCCGACCGGCGCAGCCTCACGGCTCCCCCGGGAGTTCTCGGGCGGCCAGCGGCAGCGCATCGCGATCGCCCGGGCGCTCGCCCTTGATCCGAAGCTCATCGTGTGTGACGAGCCGGTGTCGGCCCTCGACCTGTCGACGCAGGCGCGGGTCCTCGACCTCTTCATCGACATCCAGGAGCAGACGGGCGTCGCCTACCTGTTCATCTCGCACGACCTCGCAGTCGTCCGGCACATCAGCCACCGCGTGGCGGTCATGTACCACGGCGAGATCGTCGAGTCCGGCGACGGCGACCAGGTGACGGCGCACCCGGCCCACCCCTACACGCAGCGCCTGTTCATGGCGGCACCGATCCCCGACCCGGACCGCCAGGAGGACCGCCGGGTGGAGCGACGCCGCCTCATCGACGAGCAGCGTGCGGCGGAGTCCGCCGCCTGATCCGTCCGGATCACCACGACCGCCCGGTCGGCCGGGGCCAGGAACCTGGCCGGCCGGGCGCACCACCGGTCCCCGAGACCCACATCCGGTCCCTGAGACCCACCATCCGGTCCCTGAGCTTGTCGAAGGGCCACCCCAGAACGGACCCACATCGCATGACCATCACCACTCCCCGGCACGCCGCCACCACGAAGTCCGTCGACACCGCGGCGATCGACGCCCTCGTCGCCCGACTCGACCTCGAGGAGAAGGTCGCGCTCGTCTCCGGCGCCGACTTCTGGACCACGGTGCCGCTCGAGAAGATCGGCCTGCGCGCCATGGTCCTGTCCGACGGGCCGGCCGGCGTCCGCGGTCCGCTGTGGGACGAGCGCTCGCCGTCGATCAACCTCCCGTCAGCGACCGCGCTGGCGTCCTCGTGGGATCCGTCGCTCGCCTACCGATACGGCGCCGTCGCCGCGGCCGAGGCCCGCCGAAAGGGCGTCGACGTCGTCCTCGGCCCGACCATCAACCTCCACCGTTCCCCGCTCGGCGGGCGGCACTTCGAGGCGTTCAGCGAGGACCCGGAACTCACCGGTTCGCTCGCGGCCGCCTACGTCAGTGGCCTGCAGGACAACGGTGTCGCCGCGACCCCGAAGCACTACGTCGCCAACGACTCCGAGACCGACCGCTTCACGGTCGACGTGCATGCGAGCGAGCGTGCCCTCCGCGAGCTCTATCTCGCACCGTTCGAGCGCACGGTGGCCGAGGCCGGCACCTGGGCGATCATGAGCGCCTACAACTCCGTCGACGGCGTCACGATGAGCGAGAACGACCTCCTGGAGACGCCGCTCAACTCGGAGTGGGGCTTCGACGGCGTCGTCGTCAGCGACTGGACCGGCGTCCGCAGCCTCGGCTCGGCGCCGGCGTCCCAGGACCTCGCCATGCCCGGCCCCGCTCCCGCATGGAGCGCGGCCCTCGTCGAGGCCGTCCGCGACGGCCGCGTCGCCGAAGCCGACGTCGACCGCAAGGTCGCCCGGCTCCTCGCGCTCGCGGTCCGCGTCGGTGCCCTCGGCGAGGAAGCACTGGCGCCCGCTCCGGTCGACGGGGTCTCCTTCTCCCGCGAGGCCGAGACTGAGGGCATCGTGCTGCTCGACAACGACGGCACGCTCCCCCTCGACGCGGCCTCGCTCACCCGCGTCGCCGTCATCGGGCACAACGCCCGCGATTCGCGCACCCAGGGCGGCGGCAGTGCGACGGTCCTCCCCGAGCACACCGTCAGCCCACTCGAGGGACTCCGACTCGCGCTCCCCGAGGCGACGATCGACTACGCCGTCGGCGCGATCGTGCAGGAGGGCGTCGCCGAGCTTCCGCTCGAGCGCCTCACCAACCCGCGCACGGGTGACCCCGGTCTCGTCGCCACGTTCCTCGATGCCGACGGCGCGGAACTCTTCACCGAGGACCGCCGGTCCACCGCGCTCGTCTGGTTCGGCGGCGACGCCCCGGTCACCACGGCGTCGCAGCTCGTCCTCACCACCACGTACACGCCGGAGGCCACCGAGCAACTGCGACTCGGTTTCGCCACGGGGCTCCACGGCCGACTCTTCGTCGACGGCGTCCTCCTCGTCGACGAGCAACCCGTGGTCGTCGGGAACGACCTCGGCGCGGCGCTGCTCGCCCCGCCGTCGGCGACCGGGGCGTTCGCCGCCCAGGCCGACGTCGCCGTCGAACTCCGTGCGGAGTTCGACCTCTCCCCGAGCGAGAACGGTCTCGGCGCGATCAGCGTCACCGTCGGTCGCGCTCCCGACGACTCCGACCCCGACGCCCTCATCGCCCAGGCGGTCGAGGCGGCCCGCGCGGCCGATGTCGCCGTCGTGGTCGTCGGCACGAACTCGAAGGTCGAATCGGAGGGCTGGGACCGCAGCGACCTCACACTCCCCGGCCGTCAGGACGAGCTCGTCCGGGCTGTCGCCTCCGTGAACCCGCGCACCGTCGTGATCGTCAACTCCGGCGCCCCGGTCCTGCTCCCCTGGAGCGACGAGGTCGCCGCCGTGCTCCTCGGCTGGTTCGGCGGACAGGAGATGGGCAACGCCCTGGCCGACGTGCTGCTCGGGGTCGCCGAACCCGGTGGTCGCCTGAGCACCACCTGGGCTGCGGCGCTCGACGAGGTCCCGGTGCTCGACGTCACCCCGGTGGACGGCGTGCTCCGCTACGAGGAGGGCATCCACATCGGCTACCGCGCGTGGCTCCGCTCGGGTGCCACGCCCGCCTACTGGTTCGGCCACGGGCTCGGGTACACGAGCTGGTCCATCGACGGTGGCGAGGTCTCGGGTGACATCGCCTCCGGTGACGCCCGCGTCTCCGGGACCGCGACGAACACCGGCGACCGCGCCGGCAAGCACGTCGTCCAGGTGTACGCGGAGCGACCGGACTCCTCGGTCGACCGCCCCGTACGCTGGCTCGTCGGATCGGCCGTCGTCCGCGCGGGCGCCGGCGAGTCGGTCGCCTGGGAGGTCGCGCTGCCCGCCCGGGTCTTCGCCCACTGGGCGGACGGCTGGCAGGTCGAGCCAGGCGACGTCACCCTCCGGATCGGATCGTCCGTCGTCGACCTCGTGGACGAGCACGTCGTCACCATCGCAGCCGGGACCTCCCGATGACCGCGCACGTCGCGCGGATCGGCCGACTGCGGGCGGAGACCCGTGACGACAGCCCCGCGGTTGCGACGCCGACGCCTCGGTTGAGCTGGACCGTCGAGACCGCTGGCTCCGACTGGGTGCAGGCCTGGGCCGAGCTCCGGGACGGCAGTGGTGCCACGGCACGTGTCGAGGGCCGCGACTCCGTCCTCGTCTCCTGGCCGTTCCCACCACTCGGCCCAGACGAGGTGCGCACCGTCGAGGTCCGTGCCGCGTCGACTGCTGGGGAGGAGACACCCTGGAGCGAGCCGACCGTCGTCGAGGCCGCGTTCCTGGCCGACGGAGCCTGGACCGCCCGCTTCATCGGTCTCGCAGCGCCCGAGCGTCCTGCGCAACCGATCCGGGTGCGCCGCACCTTCACGGTCGGCGGGCCCGTCCGTCGCGCCCGGCTGTTCTGGACCGCGCTCGGTGCCGCCGAACCGCAGCTGAACGGGATGCCCGCCTCGGAAGACGTCCTCTCCCCCGGCTGGACCGCCTACGGCGACCGCCTCGTGCACGAGACCGTCGACGTCACCGCGCTCGTCGAGCCGGGTGAGAACGTCATCGCCGCGACCGTCGCCGGCGCCTGGTACACCGAGCGGTACGGGTTCTTCCAGTTCGCCGAGCGCATCTACGGCGACCAGCCACGCTTCGCCGCCCAGCTGCAGCTCGACTACCTGGACGGGACGACGGAGACGCTCGTCACCGATGCGAGCTGGTCGGCGGCAGACGGTGCCGAGCTCGTCGACAGCGGCATCTACGCCGGCGAGGCGATCGACACCACCCTGGTCGAACCCGGCTGGTCGACGACGGCGCTCGACGCGTCCACCTGGGTCCCGGCCCTCGTCGACGACGCTGCGCACCCGGTGCCGGAGGCCCGGATCGCCGCGCCCGTCCGCCGCATCGAGGAGCGCGCGGTCGCGGAGGTGCTCACCTCGCCGTCGGGCGCGACCATCCTCGACTTCGGCCAGAACCTCGTCGGCCGCCTCCGGCTCACCGTCGCCGGCCAGCGGGGCACGACGCTCACGCTCCGGCACGCCGAGGTCCTCGACGAGGGCGAACTCGCCCTGCGTCCCCTCCGCAACGCCGCAGCCACCGACCACGTCACGCTCTCGGGCGACGGCGACGGCGAACAGACGATCGAGCCGCGCTTCACCTTCCACGGCTTCCGCTACGCGCAGATCGACGGCTGGCCGGGCGCATTCGACCCGGCGTCGGTCACCGCCGTCGTCCTCCACAGCGACCTCACGCGCACGGGTTGGTTCTCCTCCTCGCACGAGCTGCTCGACCGCCTCCACGAGAACGTCGTCTGGGGCATGCGCGGCAACTTCCTGAGCATCCCGACCGACTGCCCGCAGCGCGACGAACGGCTCGGCTGGACGGGTGACCTGCAGGTCTTCGCCCCGACCGCGAGCTTCCTCTACGACAGCTCCGCCTTCCTCGACTCCTGGCTGCGCGACCTCGCGCTCGAGCAGGGACACCAGGACGGTGTCGTCCCCATGGTGGTCCCGGCCGCGCTGTCCGGATTCGCCGGCGGCGGGCCGACGGCCGCCTGGGGCGACGCCGCGACCGTCGTGCCGTGGGTGCTCCACGAGCGCTACGGCGACCTCGGGATCCTGCGCGAGCAGTACCCGTCGATGCGTTCCTGGGTGGAGGCCGTGCTCCGGGTGAGCACCGACGGTCTCTGGTCGAACACCTTCCAGCTCGGCGACTGGCTCGACCCGAGCGCGCCGCCGGACCAGCCGGCGAAGGCCAGGGTCGACTCGGACATCGTCGCGAGCGCCTATCACGCGCGATCGCTCCGGATCCTCGCCGACACCGCCGGGCTCCTCGGGGAGACGGCGGACGCGGAGCGGTACGGCGACCTGGCCGAGCGGAGTCGGGCGGCCTTCACCGCCGAGTATGTGACGCCCGCCGGCCGGATGATGTCCGACGCGCCGACCGCGTACGCCCTCGCCCTGCGGTTCGACCTCGTCGACGACCCCGCCCTGCGGCAACGCCTCGCGGACCGCCTCGCCGACCTCGTCCGCGCCGACGGTTACCGCATCGGCACCGGCTTCGTGGGGACGCCGCTCATCACCGACGCACTCGCCGACGGCGGACACCTCCGCGCGGCCGGCCGCCTCATGCTCCAGACCGAGAACCCCTCCTGGCTCTCGCCCGTCACCAAGGGCGCGACCACGATCTGGGAGCGTTGGGACAGCCTGCTCGAGGACGGCTCGGTCAACCCGGGCGAGATGACCTCGTTCAACCACTACGCGCTCGGCGCCGTCGCCGACTGGCTGCACCGCACCGTGGCCGGCCTCGCTCCCGCGGGTCCCGGCTACCGCGAACTCCGGATCGCACCGCGGCCGATCGACGGGCTCGACCACGCCGAGGCCCGACACGTCACGCCCTACGGCGAGGCGTCGGTGGCGTGGCGGCGCGAAGGGTCGTCCCTCCGGGTGTCGGCGGTCGTGCCGCCGAACACGACGGCGACGGTCGCGTTGCCGGGTGCCGCGGAGGAGACGATCGGGTCCGGTCGCCACGATTGGACGGTCGAGGTCCCCGACGCCGGCTCGAGTGCCGACGACGACATCACGCTCGGCCTCGACTCGCCGCTCTCCGAGATCATCGACCGACCGGCCGCGTACGACGCCCTCCTCAGCTCGGTGGGTGCCCACGATCAGGCCAAGGCCGACGACATCCGCCGCAGCACCCAGTGGAGTCGTGGTCGGACCGTCCGTCAGCTCCTCATGTTCACGCCGCCGTCGATGCTCGACGACGTGGACGCAGCGCTTGCTGCAGCCACTCCGGCATCAGGAGTTGCGCGATAACCCCCACTCGACTGTTCCACGTGCAACACTCGCACCGCCTGCACCAGTAGCACCCGCCGCCGACCCGCTCGGCTGATCACAGGAGATCCATGTTCGACCGCAGTTCCGCCTTCGGAGACGTCATCGAGAGCCCGGCGGGTCGCACCGTCCTCGAGCAGTTCCTGCCCGGCATCGCCGCCTCGCCGATGGCCAAGCAGTTCCGCAGCATCCGTCTCGGGCAGCTGTCGGCGATCGTGCCGGAGCTGCAGGACGATGCGGCGAAGGATCGTCTCTGGGCGGCGCTCGCACAGGTCGACGACGGTCCCGACGCCCGCGCACCCTACGGCGCCGCGATCGAGCCCGCTCCCGACTACGAGGGCCAGGACGTCCCGCGCGGCTCGGCGACCCTGACGGTCCCCGGCGACGTCCCGCAGTACGGCGTCGTCGAGATCCGGCTGGACGGGCCGTCGCACGGCAACCCGTTCGTCGACGTGGAACTCGGCGCGACGTTCACGAACGGCGCACGCGAGCTCACCGTCGGCGGGTTCTACGACGGCGACGGCCGGTACCTGGTGCGGCTGCTCGCCGAGGAGCAGGGCGAGTGGTCGTTCACCACGAGCTCGACCGCCCGATCACTCGACGGCGTCGCAGGCGCGTTCACCGTGTCGGCCGCGACGACGGGCAGCCACGGACCGGTGCGCGTGGACGGCTTCCACTTCGCCCACGCCGACGGCACCCGCCATCGCCCGCTCGGCACGACCGCCTACGCCTGGACGCACCAGCCCGAGGAACTGCAGGAGGAGACGCTCCGCGCCCTCGAAGCCGCGCCGTTCACGAAGATCCGTATGTGCGTGTTCCCGAAGTCATACCTCTACAACGCGAACGAGCCGGAGACGTTCCCCTTCGTCGGCTCACTCGCAGACGGGTTCGACCACGAGCGCTTCGACCCGGCGTACTGGGCGAACCTCGAGCGGCGCATCACCCAGCTCGGCGCGCTCGGCATCGAAGCGGACCTGATCCTCTTCCACGCCTACGACCGTTGGGGCTTCGCGGACCTCGGTCCGGCCGTCGACGAACGGTACCTCCGCTACGCCGTCCGCCGGCTCGCCGCGTTCGCGAACGTGTGGTGGTCGATGGCGAACGAGTACGACCTGCTCTGGGCGAAGACGAACGACGACTGGGAGCGGCTCGCGGCGGTCGTCGGCGCGGAGGACCCGCACGGCCACCTCAACTCCATCCACAACTGCCAGGGGTTCTACGACTACACGAAGCCCTGGATCACGCACTGCAGCGTGCAGCGCGTCGACGTCTACCGGACCGCGGAGAACACCGACGCCTGGCGCGAGCAGTGGGGCAAGCCGATCGTCATCGACGAGTGCGCCTACGAGGGCGACATCGACCAGGGCTGGGGCAACATCACCGGCGAGGAGATGGTGCGACGGTTCTGGGAGGGGGCGATCCGCGGCGGCTACGTCGGCCACGGCGAGACCTACCTCAACGACCGGGAGGAGCTGTTCTGGTCGAAGGGCGGTCCGCTCATCGGTTCGAGTCCCGACCGCATCGCGTTCCTGGAGCGCATCTCGGCGGAGTCCCCGACGGGCGTCCTCGACCCGCTCCCCGGCGACTGGGACGTGCCGTGGGGCGGGGTGGCCGGCCGGTACGTCATCGGCTACTTCGGCTTCAACCGGCCGCGGTTCCGCAACGTCTTCCTCCCCGAGGGCGAGTTCCACGTCGACGTGCTGGACACCTGGAACATGACGGTCGAGACCCTGCCCGGCACGTACACCGGTACCGTCCGGGTCGACCTGCCCGGCCGCCAGTTCATGGCGGTCCGCCTCCGCCTGGTGGAGTAGCCGAGCCGGGTACGGAGGGGCCCTGGGTGCTGAGCCACCTCCCCGGTCACGAGACCCACTCCTCCCCGGTCACGACGCCCACCCCTCCCCGGTCACTGAGCCTGTCGAAGTGCTGAGCCACCTCCCCGGTCACGACGCCCACCCCTCCCCGGTCACTGAGCCTGTCGAAGTGCTGAGCCACCTCCCCGGTCACGAGGCCCACCCCTCCCCGGTCACGAGGCCCACCCCTCCCCGGTCACTGAGCCTGTCGAAGTGCCGAGCAACCCTCCCCCGCAACCCCGTCTCCACAGCGTTGACACGTTTGTTCGGACCCTTTACTGTTGTCGGGCATTGACACAACCCCCGTTGCAACATGCGCAATCGCCCGACGACTGGAGAGCGGCCCATGGATCACGGCACCGGCACCATCCTCCCGGGCGGCGTCCTCCGCGGCACCGCCCTCACCGCCCTGCTGCCCACCTGGGTGACGGGCGGTGGCGGCGACGCCGTCATCGACCGTCTCCGGGACGACGCCATCGTCGACGAACTCGAACGCGCCTTCGCCGAGCCGCCGTTCGACGAGCGCGTCGACTGGTCCGCTGTGCGCATTGCGCAGGTGTCGCACCCCGACCTCCGCGAGCTCGTCGGCCGCAGCATCGCCGAGCTCGCCGCCGAGGCCGGTCAGTCGCCGCTCACCGTCGTCTCGGATACGCTGATCGCCGACCGGCTCACCACCCTCGTCGACCGCCCGTCCTGACCTCCACCATCCGGGACCGTTCTCAGGAGTCCTCCGGCGTGTCACCGGGTTCCCGGCCAGCCGCGCCGCAGATGTCCTGAGAACGGCCCATCAGCACTCGAGGAGAGAACCACCGATGCTTCCACTGCCCGTGTCCATCCAGCAGCACGACGGCGCCTTCACGCTGAGCGAGACGACCGGGCTCGGCGGTGACCGCCGCTTCTCGGCCGCGACCCGCTGGTTGCGCGGGGTGCTGCAGACGTCGACCGGGTTCGACCTCGACGCACGGATCGACCTGCGGACCGACAGCATCGCGTTCATCCACGACGACACCGTCGCGGCCGGCGGCTACCGGCTCGTGGTCGACGCGGACGGTGTGCGCATCGTCGCCGCCGACGCCTCCGGCGCGTTCTCCGGCGCGGTGACCCTGACCCAGCTCCTCCCCCCTGCGGTCAACCGCCGTGCGCTCGTCCCCGGCGTCGACTGGACCGTCCCGGCGACGACCATCGACGACGCCCCGCGCTTCGGGTGGCGCGGCGTCATGCTCGACGTGGCCAGGCACTTCCTCCCCACGTCCGACGTGCTGCGGTTCATCGACCTCGCCGCGCGCCACAAGCTCAACGTCCTCCATTTCCACCTCACCGACGACCAGGGCTGGCGGATCCAGATCGACGCGTTCCCGAAGCTGACCGAGGTCGGCGGGTGGCGGACCGAGAGCCAGCACGGCGCAGCACGGCACGCTCCCGGCGACGGCCGCCCGCACGGCGGCTTCTACACGAAGGACGACCTGCGCGAGATCGTCGCCTACGCCGCTGAGCGGTCCATCACGGTCGTCCCCGAGATCGACCTGCCCGGTCATGCGCGAGCGATCATCGCCGCGTACCCGGAGCTGGGCGTGCCGGATGTGGCGCAGGACGCGGACGAGCCGTCGGTGTGGACGAGGTGGGGCATCAACGAGGCGATCCTCGACATGGGCGAGGAGACGGTCGCGTTCTTCCGCACCGTGTTCGACGAGGTCATGGAGCTCTTCCCATCGACCTTCATCGGCGTCGGTGGCGACGAGGCGAAGAAGACCCGCTGGGCAGCGAGCGCTCGAACGCGAGCCCTCATGGCCGAGCGCGGGCTCGACTCCGTCGAAGCGCTGCAGGCGTGGTTCATCCGCCAGCTCGAGGCGCACCTGTCCGCCGCCGGCCGACGCCTGTACGGCTGGGACGAGATCCTCGAGGGCGGCGGATTGCCGAAGGACGCGACCGTCGCTTCATGGCGCGGCGAGTTCGGTGCGGTCGCCGCCGCACGCCAGGGGTACGACGTCATCGCCTGCCCGGACGACCGCGTCTACCTCGACTACCGCGAGTCGGAGCTGCCAGGTGAGCCGATCCCGGTCGGGCCACCGCTGACCGTCGCGGAGGTGTACACCTTCGAGCCGGTGCCGGCTGAGCTGACGGAGGCGCAGGCCGAGCACATCATCGGGGTGCAGGCGAACATCTGGACCGAGCACATGGACTCCGCCCGCGTCATCGACTACCAGGCATACCCGCGGCTGTGCGCCCTCGCCGAGGTCGCCTGGGTCGGCCGCGAGCGCGACCTCGCGGGCTTCGAGGCGCGGCTGCAGCAGCACCTCGCCCGCCTCGACGCCCTCGGGGTCGAGTACCGCCGCGCTTCGGGACCGTTCCCGTGGCAGGAGCGTCCCGACGCCGAGGGTCGGCCGTCCACCCGCGAGCAGCGGGCCGCCCTCGTGGAGGAGCTCACGAAGGACATCCGCGCCTGACGCCGGCCGGCGGGCCGTGGGCGTGCCGCCGGTCACCGAGCTACACCCAGTCCCTGAGCCTGTCGAAGGGCGGCCTCCTCAGGTGACGAGCGCGTACTCGGTCCCCGAGCGCGTGCGTTCGACGAGCTGCGCGTCGACGAGGTACCGCCGGAGCACCGCGACGTCGTCGTGGAACGCGGACAACCGCTCGTTGATCTCGGCTTCGTCGACCACCTCGCCCGGCTGGAGCGCTGATGCCGCGACGCGCTGCAACAGCGCCTGCCGCTCGTCCGGATTCGACGGGTACTGCACGATCCGACCGTCGACCAGGAAGCGGTCGATCCCTTCGCGCTTCGGCGGTGCGGCGGCCGCGAGGAGGTCCCGGAACGCCCTGCCCGAAGTGCGTCCGTCAACGTCCAGCAGGCCCACCCGAGACAACGCCTGAACGCTCTGCTCGGCTCGCCGCACAGCACGCTGGGTGGCGCCGAGGTCGGGCTCCTGCCCGAGGACGAGTTGCGCGTACACCGTCCGGGCGTCGTCGTTCGCGAGGGCGGCGGCCACTGCACGCCAGTCCGTCGTCGTCCGTTCCTCGTCCGACATGGCCCCTCCTCCTGCGGTCTACGACATCGTCCTCAACGGTACCCGCGCCGACCGGATCAGCCGATCACCCGTCCTGTCGCTGCGAGGCCGGGACGATGACGACGCTGCAGAGGTGGGTGCCCACCACCGACCACCGGCCGGCGAAGGCCCGCGGCATGGTCGAACACTCTGTCGGGCCGGCCGGCGCGACGACCCGCGCATCGAACGACCCACGAACCGGGTGGATCACCACCTCACACGCCGTGTAGTCGACCCATCGGCCGGTGAGCGGATACCACGCTTTGAAGACGCTCTCCTTGACGCTCCACAGCACTGCGCTCCACGCGACGGCCGGATGGCTCGAGGCGAGCCGCGTGAGCATGGACGCCTCACTCCCGCAGACGATCGTCGCCGCGACGGCAGGACGGACGGGCCGGTGCACCTCGACGTCGATCCCGATGGCACTCGCGACACCGACGCGACCGACGGCTGCGATCGTGAAACCGGGGCAGTGCGAGAGACTCCCGACGAAGCCGGTCGGCCAGACCGGTTGCCCGCCCTCCCCCGTCGGGATGTCCGTGGAGCGCTGGCCGAGCATCGCGAGTGCCGCCCCGGCGCAGTCGCGCGCCGAGCGGGATTCGGTGCTCCGAAGAGCCTGAGTCGGACGGGCCCCGAACGGCCCGGGTGCGGTGCCGACGGACGCCGAGACGACGACGCCCGACGGCACCTGCATCCGGAGAGCGTCGACGACCGCGGCTGCGGATTCAACCACCCGACCGACGCGGGGACGCCACGCGCGCCGCGGGGTCGGAGGCGGGGATGCCGAGCCGGAACCAGGCGACGAGCTGCTCGTCCCGGGCGATTTGCCAGCGTTCTTCGAGCATGGCTCTGGTCTCCGGACAGTCGAGCGGCGCGCTCTGGGGATGCACGTACAGGCCGTGGCGCTGGAAGCCGAGCCAGAGCCGGGTGAGCAGTCGCCCAGCGGCGAGTTCCTGTGGAGCCTCGGTGGGACTGACCACGCCGAGGACGGTGCCGGAGCCCTGGGTCGCGGAGGCCGACATCCTCGCCAACAACCCGGGCAGCCCGACGCCGCGAAGCGCGCGGAACACCCGCGGGCTGATCAGCGTCCGCAGGCCGGCTCGTTCGACCTTCGACAGCACGAGCATCGCGTCGTTGAGTCCGTCCTCGCCGTAGTCGGGGTGGCGCGGCGACAGGCGGGTCCACCGGTGGAGCTCGGCGACGATCGCCGCGTCGCCGAAGAACCACCGGTTGGCTCGGATGAGGAACGGACGGGCGTCCCGGGTCGGCATCGAGACGAGCCGGAACCCTGCACGCTCCGCCTCCGCAGCGGCCGCCGTGAGGACGTCGGGCGGAGGAGCGCCGTCCCGCCATCGCCCTCGCCAGACGCGTCGTCCACGGACGTCCGCCGAGGAGAACGTCGTCTGGTAGCCCTCCGGGTGGCGCGAGAACCGGCCGACCTCATCGGTCTCCGCGTCACCGCCGGCGGAGGCCTCGAAGCGCAGTCCGACACCGGCCGACGCCGCACAGATGAGGAGTGACTCGACGAACGCCCCGAACGACAGCATCGTGTCGCGTCCTCGCGGATCGCTCGCGCCGAGGGTGCGAGTGCGATCCCGGCGGAGGACGAGTTCGTCGCCCTGACAGTCCACGCCCCACGGCTGCGTGTTGTGGGCGTTCGCCGCACGAGCCGCCTCGGACACGAGCGCCGAGAGGTCGTCATCGGCCGACAGGCCGCTGAACCGCGCGTCCATTCAGCCCTCCGTGATCCCGATGCGACGGTGGATCGCCGCGAGCCACCGCGGCGCCCACCAGTTGTATCGTCCGGCGACGCGCATGAAGACCGGGACGAGCACGCCGCGGATCAGGATGGCGTCGATGAGGATCGCGATACCGGTACCGATGCCGAGCATCTTGATGATCGACACCCCGGAGGTCGCCATGGCGAAGAACGACACCGCGAGGATCGCCGCAGCGGCCGTGATGATCGGGCCGCTCGCACCGAGCCCGCTCCGCACCGCCTCCGCGAGATCGCCCGTGGCACGGAACCGTTCCTGGATCCGCGCGAGGAGGAACACCTCGTAGTCCATCGAGAGTCCGAAGGCGATGCAGAACAGCAGGATCGGGATCGAGATGGCGATGGGCGACGGGGTGAAGCCGAGCACGTCCGACAGGTTGCCGTCCTGGAAGAGGAACACGATGACGCCCAGGATGCCGACCAGCCCGACCACGTTCAGCACCAGCGCCTTGATCGGGAGCAGCACGCTCCCCGTGAACAGGAAGAGGATGATCAGCGTCATGAGCGCGATGGCCGCGGCGGCGAACGGCAGACGCGCCGAGATGGAGTCACCGATGTCGATCATCTGCGCCGCGAGGCCACCGACCAGGACGGTCGAGCCGGCTCCAGGGTCCACCGCACGGACGTCGCGGACGAGCTCCGAGCCCTCGGGCGAGTACGGGACGACGTCGGTCGCGACCTGCAGCCAGAGCGCCGAACCGTCGCGGAAGTGCTGCTCCGTCCGCGCGTCGGCCGGGACGACGAGGCGTCCGTCGACGAAGCTGCCGAGGGACGTCGTGACGGCCTCGACGCCCGCGATCGAGGAGAGTCCGGTGGCGTACTCCTCGAGCTCGCGGTCCGTCCCCGCCCAGTCCTCGGTGACGACGGAGACGGCGTCCGCCTCGGCGACGTCGAAGTCGGACCGCATGATGTCCGCCACGACACGACTCTCGGCGTCGGCGGGGAGCACTCGTTCGTCGGGTACCCCGAACTCCGCGTGCGCGAACGGCGCGGCCATGGCGATGAGCAGCGCGATCACGGGCACTGCCAACCACGGACGGCGATACGCGTGGTCGCCCACCCGGTACCAGAATCGACCCTCGGCCCCGGCCGGGCGCCGCGAGCGCAGACGGCCCCAGTCGATCCGGCGCCCCAGGAGGGTGAGGGCTGCGGGCAGCAGGACGACCGCGCCCACCACGGAGCAGGCCACGATGACGAGTCCGGCGATGGCGAACGAGCGCAGGAAGTACTGGTCGAACAGCATCAGCGTGGCGAGCGCCGCGGCGACGACGACGCCGCTGAACACGATGGTCCGGCCGGTCGTCCGCCGAGCGATCCGCAACGCCTCCTCGTCGGTGGCTCCGCCCGAGCGTTCGTCCCGATAGCGGGTGAGGAACAGCAGGCAGTAGTCGATGGCGAGTCCGAGGCCCAACGCGGTGACGAGGTTGACTGCGAACAGGGAGACCGAGGTGAGCTGCGCGACCACGTTCAGCAGGCCGAGGGAACCGAGGATCGTGACGCCCGCGACGCCGACGGGCAGCAGCGCGGCCACCACACCGCGGAACGCGAAGAACAGCAGCACGAGGGTGATCGGGATGGCGATCGTCTCCGCGACGATGATGTCCGTCTTGACCTGCGCGTTCAGGTCGTCGTTGATCCCCGCGATGCCGCCGAACCGGACCGTGGCCGACGTCACCTCCTCGGTGATCGTCCCGCGGAGCGCGGTGGTCGCGCGTTGCACGGTGTCCTCGTCTCCGGCGAGCGCCACGAGCACGACGCCGCGGTCGGTGTCGCTCCGCAGCTGCTCCGAGTCGGCGTAGGAGCCGGTGACGCTGGCGCCGTCCACATCGTCAACAGCGCCGACGATGTCGTCGAGCGCCTCCCTGCCGGCGGCGCTGTCGAGTCCGTCGGAGACGTCCACGACGAGGACGAGTTTCGGGTCGCTGCCGGGGAACCGGTCGGCGAGCACGTCCGCTGCAGCCACGGAGTCGGACTGCGGGTCGTCGAACCCGCCCGTCTTGAGGTTGTCGAGGACGTCGGCCCCCGCGATGCCCGCCACGATCGCGAACACCAGGCCGATCAGGAGCGTGATCACCGCCCGTCGTCTGGGAGTCGTTCTGGAGTGGTTCGTCATGCGGATACCTCGATGTCGTGGGTGATGCGGTTGAGTTCGGATGCCGTGATGTCCACGACCCGCTGGATCTGCTCGGCGGTGTGCTCCGCGGTGATGAAGAATCGGAGCCGCGCCTGGTCGTCCGGCACGGCCGGGTACAGGATCGGGTTGACGCTGAAGCCGTGGTCGAAGAGCGCGGTCGCCAGTGCCAGCGCCCGTTCCGAGCTGCCGACGATGCACGGCACGACGGGCGAGTCGGCACTGTCGCCGATGTCGATGCCGGCGGCCCGGGCCGTCTCGCGGAAGCGGTCGGCGTTCTGCCGCAGGCGGCTGAGGCGCTCGGGCTCGTCGCGCATGAGCCGGAGGGCGGCGAGCGACGCGGCTGCGTTCGCCGGGGTGATGCCGACGCTGTACACGAACCCGGGCACCGAGTACTTGAGGTAGTCGACCGCGGCGGCGGTGCCACCGACGTAGCCGCCGCATCCGGCGAGCGACTTCGACATCGTGCCGCACCAGAGGTCGATGTCCGCGCGGTCGACACCGAAGTGTTCGCCGACCCCGCCCCCGTTCGCGCCGACCGTCCCGATGCTGTGCGCTTCGTCGACGAGCACCAGTGCGCCGTGTCGCTTCTTCAGCTCGATGAGTTGCGGGAGCGGTACGAGGTCGCCGTCCATGCTGTAGACGCCCTCCACGACGATGAGGACTCGGCGGAACCCGCCGCGGATCGCGCCGAGGAGCTCGTCGAGCGCGCTCAGGTCGTTGTGGGGGAAGGACCGCCGGGTGGCTCCGGAGAGTTTCGCCCCCTGGATGATGCTGTCGTGCGCGAGGCTGTCGTGGACGATGAGATCGCCCGGTTCCACCAGGTGCCCGATGACACTGACGTTCGTCGCGTGGCCGCTCACCAGGGTGAGCGCGGACTCCACCTGGAGGAGGTCGGCGAGCTCCTGCTCGAGCTCGGCATGGATCGGGCGCTCACCGGACAGGAACCGACTGGCGGACACCGAGCTGCCGTATCGGGCCACGGCGTCGGCGATCGTCTCGGCGACCACGGGGTGGCCGGTGACACCGAGGTAGTTGTAGCTCGAGAAGCTCACGAGCTGGGCGTCGCCGATCGTCGTCGTCGCGTCGATGATCCCCTCATGGAGCAAGAAGTAGGGGTTGCGGTCCGTCTGCTGCCGGCGTTCCCGCATGGCGACCGCCTCCGGGAAGCACTCGATGCGGGCGTCGGCCTCGGTCCATCGGGTCGGGCGGTCGGCCGGCGCCGGGAAAGCGGCAGCCACCGGTTCCGTCTCGACCCGCGGAAGCCGGTGCTGCGGCTCCTCGGCGAACGGGTGCAGCAGGGACCCGACGCCGTCCAGCACCTGCTCCACCGTGGGCCGCCCGGCGAAGCGCTCGCCGAGCTGGGCGGGGGTCGGCAGCGATGGCCACTCGGTGTGCAGCTGGGTGATCAGCTCACGCATCATCAGCGAATCGAATCCGAGCTGCTCGACGAGGTGCATGTCGGGCCGGATCAGGTCCAGCGGGAACCCGCTGATGCGCGACACCATGCCGAGGATGACCGCGTCGGACTCGGCGCGATGCGACCGGGAGGCTGCGAGGCCCATCCGTGCGACCACCTCCGCCTGCGGCGAGCCGGGTTCCGTTGACCAGCGGAACGGATCCGTCGACACGGGCACGTGACCGGCCTGCCCGGAACCCTCGATGAGGCTCAGCTGGCGGTTCATGAGGGCGAGCAGTCCGGGCAGGTGGTCGGCCTGGGCGTCGGCGGCTCGCGGCTGGATCGGCGGTCGTGCCGACGGTGGTCCGGCGAGGGGGGAGGACGGCAGATCGCGAGGGTTGTGGTGCATGGAGTGGGGATCCTGTTCGACGGGGGAGGGTGGTCGGTGCGGTTCGGATGTGGGTTCTCGGGGTGTGGTCGTCGGGGCGGTGGCGTCCGGTCGGACGACCCAGTACGGCTCGGTCGGCAGCGGCGCGATCGGCAGCGCCACACCCGCGGTGTCTGGTGGGACGAGCGATGCCAGGTCGAGGTCGGCGCCCAGCACCGTCAGCCGACCGAGCAGTCGGAGGAAGGTCGCCGCGTCGTCCGGCGCCGACGCGCTGCTCGGGATGACGTGCACGTCGGGCGCATCGCCCAGGGAGCGCCGGATGGACCCGAGCAGCGCCGAACCCCCACCGATCTGGACGTAGACACCGACGTCGGATGCGGACACCGACTCGATCGCCTCGCGGAACTGCACCGTGGAGAACACGTTCTCCTCGAGCTGGCGGCCCAGCTCCTCGCTCGTCTCCACCGTGCGGCCCGTCACGGTGGAGACGAGCTGCACCTGCGGCGCGCGAGGCCGGAATCGCGACAGGTCCGCCACGAGGGCCGGCCGGATCGGCTCGAGCAGGGGCGAGTGGAACCCGGTGGCGACGCGCAGCGGGTGTGTCGAAACCCCGTGCTCGACGCACCGTTCCGCAACAGTGCGCAGGGCCTCGCCGGTTCCACTCACCACCGTCTGCCGGGGATCGTTGGCGGCCGCGATCCACGCGTCGTCGATGCCGCTGAGGAGCGCTGCGGCCCGCTCGGCGTCGCAGCCGAGGGCCGTCATGCCGTCGCCGGGTCGCGTCGCAGCCGACCGCATGTGGTGTCCGCGGACCGCGGCGAGCCGCACGGCTTCGGGCGCATCGAGCGCGCCCGCCGTCGCCATGGCGGGCAGCTCGCCGACACTGTGCCCGATGACGAGGTCGGGCTCCACGCCGATCTCGCGCAACTGCGCCACGGCGGCGAGCGCCGTCACCGCGAGCGCGGGTTGGCAGACCTCGGTGGACGTGAGACGGTCGACTCCGGAGGGGGTGTCGGCGTCGGCCGCGGAGAGCGCCGCGAGCACATCGACCCCGGTCTCGTCGAGCACCTGCTCGTTCAAGGTCTCGGCCGCTGCACGGAAGGCGGGGAATCGATCGAGGAGGTCCGACTGCATCCGCGGGGTCTGGCTGCCCTGCCCGGGGAAGACGAAGGCGATCCGCCGAGCGACCTCGTCGACACGGACACCAGTGCAGACGTCCGCGGAGATCACCCCGGTGGCGCCGTGGGCGAGCTGCTCCACGGCGGCCGACAGCCCGGAGATCAGCTCGGCGGCGGTGCGGCACACGATCGCCAGACGGGTGCTCGCGAGCGAGCGGAAGCTCAAGGTCCGTGCGAGGCCGGCGATGGACGGTGCGTCGGCGGCCTGGAGGACGGCGAGGACCGCACGGAGGTGCTCGCCGAGCAGCGTGGGATCGGCGGCCGAGAACACGAGGAGGTGCGGGAGCGTTTCGTCGGCCGGTCCCCCAGCGGCACGCCGACGGACTCGACCTGCTTGCGCTGGCGGTGATTCGAGCACGACGTGCGCGTTGGTGCCGCCGAACCCGAACGAGCTGACGCCGATGAGGCCCAGACCGTCGTCGCCCGGGTCGATGGTGCGGGAGGCGAGCGCAAGGCGGCCGTCTCGGAGGGTCTCGGCGTGCGCCTCGGAACGCAGGCGGGGCTGCCCGGGGACGACCCGATGCCTCGCCATGAGCGCTGCTTTGACGATGCTGGCGATCCCGGCCGCCGCCATGGTGTGCCCCACGAGCGCCTTCACCGCCGTGACCGTGGCGGTCCGGTGCGGCGATGTCCCGAGACGACGCAGCGCCGCCAGCGATTCCAGCTCGGTGCGGTCGCCCACCGGGGTGGCCGTGCCGTGCGCCTCGACGACGCCCAGGTCGGCGGGGTCGGCAGCGGCGTCCTCGTAGGCCCGGCGGAGCGCTGCCAGCTGTCCGTCGGCCGTCGGCGTCATCGGCCCTTCGGCCCGGCCGTCGTTGGACACCCCGGAGCCGCGGATGACCGCGTAGACGTCGTCGTGGTCGTCGATGGCGGCCTCGAGCGGTTTGACGACGATCATGCCGGCGCCCTCGCCGAGGAGGAATCCGTCGGCATCGCCGTCGAACGGTCGGCACACCCCGCTCCGTGACAGCGCACCGATCCGGGAGAAGGCGACCATCGCATCCGGGACGAGGCTCAGGTTGACGCCGCCGACGAGCGCCGCCGAGCACTGCCCGGACCGGATGGCGGCGATCGCCTGGTGGAGCGCGACGAGGCTGCTGGAGCACGCGGCGTCGACCGCGAAGCTCGGGCCGCCGAGGTCGAGCGTGCTGCTCACCAGCGCCGGCCCCATGTTCGGCAGGCATCCCGGCATCGAGAACGCGTGGAACGGGCGCACACCGGCGACGCGCGCGCCCATCGCCGCCGCGAGGTCGGGGCCGGCGTGTTCCGCGTGGACCGAGTCGTCGCCGAGGAGTTGCGCCCGGATGCGGAGCGAGGAGAGTTCGCGGTAATCGTTCGCAGCCATCCCGACGAAGACGCCGATGGACGACCGGTCGATGCGACGACGTTCGAACCCGGCGTCGATCCAGGCGGCTCGCGCTGCCTCGAGGAGCAGGCGATGTTGCGGGTCCATCGCGTGCGCGCGACTGGGTGGGATGCGGAAGTGCCGAGCCGCGAACTGCTCGACGCCGTCGATGAAGGACCCCTGGTCGGAGTAGGCGTGATGCACCGCTCGGGGGTCGTGCGGCGCGAAGAAGGAGGCGTGATCCCATCTCGAGCGGGGGACGGCGGAGCCGCTGCGTCGGGCCGCCAGGATGTTGCGCCAGTACTGGTGGGCGTCTGCCGCGCCACCGAAGCGGGCGGACAGGCCGACGATGGCGAGTGGTCGAACGGGCACGACGAGAGAACCTCCGAGGGTGTTGATCGCGGATGGAACGAGGGGGCAGGTCGGCATGTCGACGACTCCGAGCGGAGTAGGTCGAGGTCCAGGGGCCACCTCGCGGTGAGGAGAGCTGGCCCGTGGGCACGCCACAGCTCGACTGTAGTCATCTGAAACATCAGTTCGGTTGCTCGTTCGGAATCTGTGGATAACTCGCGGGCAGCGCAACCCCCAGCCGGTGCGGAGGGTCGGCTGGAACACTGGCGATATGACGACCATCACGCTGACCAAGGGCCTCACCGCCTACCGCGCCGATCCGCCGAAGGGCGTCGAGCTCCGCGGCGGGCTCGTGCTCATCCACGAGATCTGGGGCCTCGTCCCGCACATCACCGACGTCGCCGACCGGTTCGCCGCGGAGGGGTACCTCGTCATCGCGCCCGACATCCTGAGTGGCGCCGGCGTCACACCCGAGATCGGTGCGGAGCTCGAGAGCCTCGTCTTCAACAGTGACGAGGCGACGAGGACCGCGGCACAGCCGAAGCTGCGCGAGAAGCTCTCGGCCTCGAAGTCGCCCGAGTACGCCGAGGAGGCGCTCGGGTACCTGGTGAAGGCCGTCGACGCCCTGTTCGACGAGGAGGGGATCGACGGGCGCGTCGCCGTCGTCGGCTTCTGCTTCGGTGGCGGCTACAGCTTCGCGCTCGCCGCGGCCGACCGTCGCATCCGTGCCGCCGTCCCGTTCTACGGCTACCCGCCGGAGCCCGAGGCCGTGACGGAGATCGCCTGCCCGGTCCTCGCGTTCTACGGCGACCAGGACGAGGGCCTCATGCAGAGCCTGCCCGAGCTGACCACGACGATGGAGGACGCGCGTGTCGAGTTCACCGCGACCGTCTACCCCGACACCGGTCACGCCTTCTTCAACGACACCAACACGATCACGTACCGCGAGGACGCGGCCGCCGACGCCTGGGTGAAGACGCTCGCGTTCCTCGACACCTCACTCGGCAACGCCTAGCCCGAGCCATCCACGTCCGTTCGCCCGTTTCTGGGCGAAGAAACGCCCGCTCGCCCAAACATGGGCGAGCGGGCGTTCGGGTGAAACGGCGGAGGCCTACGCGCCCTTGAGGCGGGTGGCGAGGTAGGCGTACAGCTCGTCGATGGCGACACGCTCCTGCTGCATGCTGTCGCGGTCGCGGACCGTCACGGCGTTGTCCTCGAGCGAGTCGAAGTCGACGGTCACGCAGTACGGGGTGCCGATCTCGTCCTGACGACGGTAGCGGCGGCCGATCGCGCCCGAGTCGTCGAAGTCGATGTTCCACGAGCCGCGCAGCTCGTCGCCGATCTGGCGGGCGAGCGGCGACAGCGCCTCGTTGCGGGACAGCGGCAGCACGGCGACCTTGACGGGCGCGAGACGCGGGTCGAGGTGCAGCACGGTGCGCTTCTCGATCTTGCCCTTGGCGTTCGGCGGCAGCTCCTGCTCCTCGTACGCGTCGACGAGGAAAGCCATGAGCGCACGGGTCAGACCGAAGGACGGCTCGATGACGTACGGCATGTACCGCTCGTTCTTGGCCTGGTCGAAGTAGCTGAGGTCCTTGCCGGACTGCTCGGCGTGCACCTTGAGGTCGTAGTCGGTGCGGTTCGCGACGCCCATGAGCTCGCCCCACTCGCTGCCGGCGAAGCCGAACTTGTACTCGATGTCGACGGTGCGCTTCGAGTAGTGCGCCAGCTTCTCCTGCGGGTGCTCGAACCAACGGATGTTGTCGGGCGTCATGCCGAGGTCGATGAACCAGGCCCAGCACAGGTCCATCCAGGTCTGCTGCCACTCGTCGTCGGTGCCGGGCTCGACGAAGAACTCGATCTCCATCTGCTCGAACTCGCGGGTGCGGAAGATGAAGTTACCGGGCGTGATCTCGTTGCGGAACGCCTTGCCGATCTGGCCGATGCCGAACGGCGGCTTCTTGCGGGCCGTCTGCAGCACGTTCGCGAAGTTCGTGAAGATGCCCTGGGCGGTCTCGGGACGCAGGTAGTGGAGACCGGACTCGTCGTCGACGACGCCGAGGAAGGTCTTCAGGAGGCCGGACATCTGACGGATCTCGGTCCACTGGCCGACCTTCGAGGGGTGCTCGGGGTCGGGGATGTCGGCGAGGCCGTTCTCCGGCGGGTGGCCGTGCTCGGCCTCGTACGCCTCGAAGAGGTGGTCGGCCCGGTACCGCTTGTGGGTGATGAGCGATTCGGTCAGCGGGTCGCTGAAGACCTTGACGTGACCGGACGCCTCCCAGACCGGGGTGGGCAGGATGACGGCGGAGTCGAGACCGACCATGTCGCCGCGGCCGCGGACGAACGCGTTCCACCACTGGCGCTTGATGTTCTCCTTGAGCTCGACACCCAGGGGCCCGTAATCCCACGCAGACCGCGTGCCGCCGTAGATGTCTCCCGACGGGAAGACGAAGCCGCGGTGCTGGGCCAGGGTGATGACGGACTCGAGATGGGACTGCTCTGCCATGGGTGTGGATCCTCCGTGCCGCTTGCCACGCGGCGGTACCTTCCGGTGCTGACGCCTGGCTGGCGCCCGCTCCCGGAACCCCTCAATCCTATGGGCGAGCCCGTGAGGACGCCCAACGGCCCTTGTCCCGCTCAGGGCGGCCGCCTAGCCTGACAACCATCGCGGTACGCAGGATGGAGCATCGATGGATTGGCTGTGGAACCTCGACGTCATCGACGGTCCACTCGTCTGGGTGCTCGACGGGCTCAGCATCGCCGGCCTGCTGTACCTCGTCATCCGTCGGTCCGGGCTGCTGTGGTACCTGAGCGCCGCCATCGCCCTCCTGGCCGGCGCGCTCCTCGCCCTGGGGACGGTGTGGCTGGTCTTCGACGTGCTCAACCTCTTCGGCGGGCCGTTGATCCGCTCCGCGGAGCCCTGGTTGATCGGCGTCTTCGCCGGCATCTCGCTCGCCGTCCTGACGATCTGCTGGCGCGTCTCGTGGCAGCGGCGCGTCATCGCCGTCGCGTGCATCCTCGTCTTCGGCGCGACCGCGGCGCTGGGCGTCAACGGCGCGTACGGTGTCCAGACCACCCTCGGGTCGATGTTCCACGTCCAGAACCGCAAGCCGATCACCCTCGTGACGCCGACGAGCACGCCCACCGGCGATCCGGCCCGTCCGCTGTACGAGACGTGGAAGCCGCCGGCCGATCTGCCGAAGACGGGCAGGTTCGGCCCGCTTCCCACCGGCGACCGGATCCCGAACACGAACTCCGGGTTCAACGCCCGCCCGGCGCAGGTCTACTACCCACCCGCTGCACTCGTGAAGGATCCCCCGGCGCTCCCGTTCGTCCTCATGATGATGGGACAACCGGGTGACCCCGACGCGAAGTGGATCGGCGAGGCGCTCGACGCGATCGCCGCCGACCACCAGGGTCTCGCCCCCATCGCGCTCGTCGTGGACCAGCTCGGCGACCCCTCGGTGGATCCGCTGTGCATCGACGGGCGGTACGGGAAGGTGGAGACCTACGTCACGCAGGACGTCCTCCCCTGGGCGAAGGCGAACCTGCACATCCTCCAGTCGCCGAAGGATTGGACGGTCGCCGGGTACTCGGCCGGCGGCAGCTGTGCGATCTACTACGGAGCCAAGTACCCGCAGACCTTCGGCAACGTCGTCAGTGTCTCGGGCGAGGAGTATCCCGGAGCCGGCCTCCCGGCGGACAACCTGCGCGTGATGTTCAACGGCGACCAGAACGCGTACGACGCGATCAAACCGGCGACCATCATGGCGAAGACGACCTACGTCGACACCGAGGCGTTCTTCTCCGCGGGGACGGCGGACGCGGTCTACACCGACATGATGCGGCGCGCCGCAGCCACCGCGACGGCGGCCGGCTGGAAGGTCCAGACCTTCGCGATACCGGGTGGCGACCACGGCGCCAGCTCGCTCACGGGCGGGCTGGACCAGACGCTCCGTGCGCTCTACCCGCGGATCGGTCTCCAACGACCGTGACGGGGCGGGGCTCCGCGACCCGGCTTCCACTCCATCGTGGGCTGTGGAGAACTTCGGCGGCGGTCTGGACCGATTGGTTATGGTCGATGCCCATGACCACCCAGCTCCCGCCGATGCCACAGCCCCTCCTCGTCCAGATCGGCAACATCAGGGTCACTGAGGACGTGATCATGACACCCGCCGGCACGTGGCCACTCGCGGACGTCAACGTGACGTCGAGCGATCAGACCTCGACGACCACCCACACCCCGGCGTGGGCCATCGTGCTGGTCATCGTGTTGATCTGGTTCTTCTTCCTCAGCCTGCTGTTCCTGTTCGCGAAGGAGAGGCGTGTCTCGGGGTTCGTCTCCGTGAACGTCCAGGCCGGCCCGTACACCTACACCGAGCAGGTCCCGATCTCGACCGACTTCGCCCGACACGACACCATGAACCGCGTCGGCTACACCCAATCACTGATCGGGCAGGCACGGCACCGGGCGATCGCGAACCGAGCGGCGGAGTCCTCCCGGCACCCTGAGGTGCAGTGACCGGTCGCTCGCGGGCCATGCACGCGACGAGATGACTCAATCGGGCGGCGGCGCGAGGGACGCGCCCTCGAGGAAGGCGCCCATGACGAGTTCGTGACGCAGTTCACCGAGGGTGCCGTCGAGACGGCCGACGAGGGTCTCGACGCCCATTCGGCCGAGTTGGGCGGCGGGCAGCAACGTGACGGCGAGTGCCGGGTCGGCCGCTTCCGACACCTCTCGCGTGGAGGCGACGAGGACGACGGACAGGTCGTCGGGGACCGAGACGCCGCGCCTGCCGAGCTCGCTCACGAAACCGAGGGCCGCCCGATCGTTGAGCACGAGGACGGCGGTGACCTCGGGCGCCTCCTCCTGGAGGGCCGCCGCGATCTCGCGACCACCGGCCGGATCGGGAGTGCACTGGAGCGTCCGAGCGCGGAGTCCACGGGCCGCGCACACGGCGTGGAAGGTCTCCTGCACGCGGATCACCGGGCCGTAACCGTCGAGATCGGCCCGCTCGACCTCCTCGAGCAGGGCGAACTCCCGATGACCGAGGGCCTGCAAGCGGTCGATGGACAACTCGACCATCCCCTCGAAGTCGACGTCGACATAGTCGAGACCGGAGGGGTCGCGCGTCCGACCGATGAGCGTCAGTGGCGTCCCGGCCGCGAGCAGACGGTCGACCCGATGGTCGTCGAGCCGCACCTCCATGAGGATGACGCCGTCGATGAGGCCGTCGGAGGTGAACTCGCGAAGCGCGTCTGGGTCGCTCGGCTCCGGCCAGAGGACGACGGTGTACCCGAGCTCAGCGGCAGCCTCCGCAGCACCGGTGAAGAAGCGGGCCGCGTTGTCGGACAGTCGATGCTGGAGGACCGGGAACAGCAGTGCGATGATGCGGGTCCGCCGGCTCGCGAGCGCGCGGGCCACCGCGTTCCGGCGGAAGTCCAGCTCGACCATCGCCGACTCCACCCGCAGTCGGGTGGCCGGGGATACGGGCTTCGAATCGTTGACGACGAACGACACCGTGGCGACCGAGACCCCTGCGAGTCGCGCGACGTCACGCATCGTTGCCATGGATCCCCGTTCAGGTGCGGTGCTGTCCGGTCAGTCTCTCACGGATCACGATTCGGTAAACCGGTTAAATTGCTCCTTGACGACTCCGGCGGCGCGGTGCATGCTGGTTCCCGAAGCGCGCAGTAAACCGGTTAACTTTCTGGTCTGCGCGATCCGACCTCGACCGGCGAAGGAGCCGTGCTGATGCCTGTACCGACCACGGAGGACCGCCGGTCCGAGCAGCCACTGCGCGTCGCGATCGTCGGGTACAGCTTCATGGGCACGATCCACGCGCAGGCCTGGACCACCGCTCCCCGCTTCTTCGACCTCGGCCGCGGGGTCGACCTCGTCGCCGTCAGCGGTCGCGATGCCGACGCCGCCCGCGCGTTCGCCGACCGGTTCGGGATCGCCGACGTCGAGACGGACTGGCGAGCGCTCCTCACCCGCGGCGACATCGACGTGATCGACATCTGCACCCCTGGCCACCTCCACGCCGAGATCGCGATCGCGGCACTCGACGCCGGTATCCACGTCCTGTGCGAGAAGCCGCTCGCGAACACGCTCGAGGAGGCCGAGCGGATGAACGCCGCGGCCGAGCGAGCTGCGGCGCGCGGCGTTCACGCGATGGTCGGCTTCAGCTATCGGCGCACCCCCGCACTCGCCTATGCACGACGGCTCGTCGCCGACGGTCGCCTCGGGACGATCCGTCACATCCGGGCCCAGTACCTGCAGGACTGGATCGCGGATCCGACGTTCCCGCTCGTCTGGCGGCTCGACGCCGACCAGGCCGGCTCCGGTGCGCTCGGTGACCTCGGCGCCCACATCATCGATCTCGCACGGTTCGTCACCGGGCAGGAGCTGACCGGCGTGAGCGCCCTGACCTCGACCTTCGTCACCGAGCGGCCGCTCCCCACCTCGTCGAGCGGCCTCAGCGCCACCACGGACGGCGATCCTGAGGACGGCGAGGTGCCGGAAACCCTCACCGGGCGGGTGACCGTCGACGACGCGGTCGTGTTCATCGCCCGCACCGATGGCGGCGCCCTGGCGACCTTCGAGGCCACCCGCTTCGCCACCGGTCGCAAGAACGCGATGCGGCTCGAGGTCGACGGTTCCGACGGATCGCTCGTCTTCGACTTCGAGCGCATGAACGAGCTGCAGTTCCACGACCACACCCTTCCGGCCGAGGAGGCGGGCTTCCGGCGCATCCTCGTCACCGAACCCGGCCACCCGTATGCGGACGCCTGGTGGCCGGCCGGACACGGTCTCGGCTACGAGCACACCTTCGTCCACGAGGTCGCCGACCTCGCCCGTGACCTCGCCGCCGGCCGGGCGCCCGAACCGGGCTTCGCCGACGGCCTCCTGGTGCAGCGCGTGCTCACCGCGGTCTCGGCGAGCGCCGACGCAGGCGCCGCCTGGATCCCACTCGACCACTGACCGAACCACCCACCGCACCACGATCACCACCGCATCACGAACACCACTCACCAGGCAAAGGAGCCATGACATGAGATCCACGACCACCCGCGACACCCGGCCACGCATCATCCGTCGGCCGCACGTGCTCGGATCGCTCGCGATCCTCGCGATCACCCCGTTCGCCCTCACCGCGTGCAGCGGTGGCGGTGGCGCGGCGGCCGGAGGCGACGCCGGCACCCTCACGATCCTCGACTACTACAACAACGAACCCGACAAGACCCTCGTGGGCGACGCCCTCGACCGGTGCGCGGACGACGTCGGCGTGAAGATCAAGCGCGAGACCGTCCCCGGTAAGGACCTCATCCAGAAGGTGCTCCAGCAGTCGTCGTCCAAAACGCTGCCCGACGTCCTCATGCTCGACAACCCGGACGTCCAGGAGATCGCCGCGACGGGTGGCCTCTCGCCACTCAGCGACTACGGCGTCGACACCTCGGGCTTCGCGAAGGGCATCCTCGACGCGGCGAGCTACGAGGGCGAGGTCTACGGCCTGGCGCCGACGGTCAACACCCTCGGCCTCTTCTACAACGAGGATCTCCTGGCCGCGAAGGGCATCACCCCGCCGACCACGTGGGACGAGCTCAAGACGGCCGCCGCCGCACTGACCGAGGGCGACACCTACGGGCTCGCCTTCAGCTCCATCGCCACCTACGAGGGCAGCTGGCAGTTCCTGCCGTTCATGTGGACCAACGGCGGCGACGAGGCCGACCTCACGACGCCCGCCGTCGCCGAGGCCCTCCAGCTGCAGGTCGACCTCGTGAACTCGGGTTCGGCGTCGAAGAGCGTCATCAACTGGTCGCAGGCCGACGTGAACGACCAGTTCATGGCCGGCAAGGCCGCGATGATGATCAACGGCCCGTGGCAGATCCCGGCCCTCAGCGCCGACACGAACCTCAAGTACGGCAGCGTGCAGGTTCCGGTCAACAAGGCCGGCCAGACGCCCGTCGCCCCGCTCGGTGGCGAGGTCTGGACCGTCCCCGTGACCGGCGACAAGGACAAGCAGGCGAAGGCGGCGAAGTTCGTCGAGTGCATCTCGAGTGACGAGAACCAGCTCGCCCTCGCCGAGGCCCGCTTCACCGTCCCGACGAAGACGGCCCTGGCCGAGCAATACGTCGCGAAGGTCCCCGAGATGGCCGCGTTCACGGAGCAGGTCGCCAACGCCCGCTCGCGCACCGGCGAGCTCGGCGAGGAGTGGCCGGAGGCCGCGACCGAGATCTACACCGCCATCCAGCTCGCCCTGACCGGGCAGGCGACGCCTGAAGAGGCGTTCAAGCAGGCGGCCGCGGGCTGATCCCGATGAGCAGTGGCATCGCCGGAGCATCGCTCCAGGACCGGAAGACCGGCCAGCGGTCCAGCGGCACCGACGGGGGCGCGCCGACCAAGCGCACCCCCGCCGGGGCCGGCCGCCGGTCCCGACGCTTCCGTCGGGAAGACCTGATCAAGCTCGGCTTCGTCCTCCCAGCAGCGCTCTACATCGTGCTCTTCTTCGGCTATCCGGTCGTCAAGAACGTCACGATGAGCTTCCAGGAGTACACGACGAAGACGTTCTTCACGGGCGAGGCGCCGTGGGTCGGGTTCGCGAACTACGTGACCGTGTTCAGTTCCCAACTGTTCACACCGGCGCTGCTCAACACGGCGCTGTTCACGATCGGGTCGATCGCCGGGCAGTTCGTGATCGGGCTCGCGCTCGCCGTCTTCTTCAAGCGACGCTTCCCCCTGAGCTCGTTCCTCCGCGCGATGCTGCTGCTCCCCTGGCTCCTCCCCCTGATCGTGTCGAGCGCCACCTGGCGGTCGATCCTCGACCAGGACAGCGGCGTCCTGAACGCCGCCCTCGGATCCATCGGCCTGTCGGGCGTCCCCTGGCTGACGAGCCCGTCGGTGGCCCTGTTCGCGGTCGTCCTCGTCAACATCTGGATCGGCATCCCGTTCAACGTCACGATCCTCTACGGCGGCCTCCAGGACATCCCCGACGAGCTCTACGAGGCGGGAGCGCTCGACGGCGCGACCGGCTGGAAGGCGTTCCGCCACATCACCTGGCCGAACCTCCGCCCCGTGGTCAGCGTCGTGCTCGTGCTCGGCGTCGTCTACACGATCAAGGTGCTCGACATCATCCTCGGCCTCACGAACGGCGGGCCGGCGAACGCCACCCAGACCCTCGCGGTGCGCTCCTACCAGGAGTCGTTCGTGAACTTCGAGTTCGGCGTCGGCGCCGCTTTCAGCAACATCCTGATCGTCATCTCGCTCCTCTTCGCGATCGTCTACCTCCGCGTCAACCGACGCGCCGTCGACGAGTAAGGACACGGACCCTCATGACCACGACCAGCATCGTGACCGGCGGCCGGCAGACGCGCCGCTTCGCCCCGGTCGGCCAGCGTCGACACCACGGCGACCGACGCCACCTCGGCTACACCGTCGTCGGCGTCATCATCCTCGCGATCATGCTCTTCCCCGTCTACTGGATGGTGAACGCGTCCCTGCAACCCTCCGGAAACACGCTCACGGGGGACTTCTTCCCGGTGAACCCGAGCTTCGCCGGGTACGAGAAGGCGATCGCCGACCAGGGCGGGCACCTCGTGACGAGCCTCGTCATCTCGCTCGGTACCGTCGTCCTGTCGCTCGCGATCGCTGCCCCGGCGGCCTACGCCCTCGCACAGTTCCGGTTCCGCTGGATCAGCATCGCGCTCCTCGTGATCCTGATCGCCCAGATGATCCCGGGCATCGTGATCGCGAACGCCCTCTACTCGGCGTACAACGACCTCGGCCTGCTCAACTCGATCCCCGGGCTGATCCTCGCCGACGCCTCGCACGCCATCCCGTTCGCGATCCTCATCCTGCGGGCGTCGATGCAGACCATCCCGCCGTCGATCGTGGAGGCGGCACGGGTCGACGGCGCGGGGCACGTGCGGGCCTTCGTCTCGATCGTCCTCCCGGTGAGCCGCAACGTGCTCATCACCGCCGGCCTGTTCGCCTTCCTCTTCTCCTGGAGCGACTTCCTGTTCGCCCTGACGCTGACGACGACGGAGGACGTCCGGCCAGTGACGCTGGGCATCTACCAGTACCTCGGCTCGCAGGTCTCGAACTGGAGCGCGGTGATGGCGACCGCCGTCCTCTCGTCCCTGCCCGCGATCCTGCTGCTCGTCATCGCCCAGCGGTTCATCGCCGCGGGTGCGACGGGCGGTGCCGTGAAATGACCGACGACCACTCCGACACCCTCTCCGACCACGCAACGCATCCTCGAAGGAGCACCACCATGTCCGACAGCAGCACCCCCATCCGCGTCCTCGTCTGGGGCGAGAACCGCCACGAGCAGATCGAGGAGAAGGTCCGCGCCATCTACCCGGACGGCATGCACACGACCATCAAGGAGGGCATCGAAGAGCACCTCGGCGCCGAGGCCGTGGTGACCACGACCACGCTCGACGAACCGGAGCACGGGCTCACCGAGGAGGTGCTCGCCGCGACCGACGTGCTCGTCTGGTGGGGCCACGCGGCTCACGGTGAGGTCGCCGACGAGGTCGTCGAGCGCGTGCACCAGCACGTGCTCGCCGGTATGGGCCTGCTCGTGCTGCACTCCGGCCACTGGTCGAAGATCTTCGGCAAGCTCATGGGGACCTCGTGCACGCTCCGGTGGCGGTCGGAGGAGGACCGCGAGATCGTCTGGACCGTCGACCCCACCCACCCGATCGCCCAGGGGATCCCGCACCCGTTCATCATCCCGGCGCAGGAGATGTACGGCGAGTTCTTCGACGTCCCCGCGCCCGACGAGCTCGTCTTCCTCTCGACCTTCACCGGTGGCGAGGTCTTCCGTTCCGGCATGACCTACAAGCGCGGCTTCGGCAAGATCTTCTTCTTCTCCCCCGGCGACCAGGACTACCCGGTCTACCACCACGAGCACGTCCGTCGCGTCCTCGCGAACGGCGTCCGTTGGGCGCAGACGCTGCGTCCGGAACGCGCGGTGCCGGTCCTGCTTCGGTACGAGACCGAGGACTTCTACAACGGCCGCGGGTACGAAGGGGCGCTCGCGCGATGAGTGCTCCTGTCGACGGTGGCTTCGCGACGCTCGCGGACGCCACCAGGAGGCCGGTCCGGCTCGTGCTCGTCGGTGCGGGCGGGATGGGACGGGCCTGGTTGCGGACGATCCTCGCGAACCCGGACACGGAACTCGTGGGCGTCGTCGACCTCGACACGGCCCTCGCCGAGTCGGCGGTGACCGAGGCCGGGCTCCGGGTGGGCCCCGAGGGTGTCGTCGTCGGCACCAGCGTGTCGGTCGTCGCCGAGGCGACGGGGGCGGACGCGGTCGTCAACGTCACCGTGCCCGCCGCGCACCACCCGGTGAACACCGAGGCGCTCTTCGCCGGGTTGCCGGTGCTCTGCGAGAAGCCGATCGCACCGACGGTGGCGCAGGCCCTCTCGTTGGCGGCGACGGCCGAGGCCAGCGGGCAATTGCTCATGACGAGCCAGTCGCGTCGCTACTACGCATCGATCGCCGCCTTCCGGGAGCAGGTCGCCACGCTCGGTCGGCTCGGATCCGCGACGACCGAGTTCTTCAAGGCACCGCACTTCGGCGGCTTCCGCGAGGAGATGGCGCACGTGCTGCTCGTCGACATGGCGATCCATGCCTTCGACGCCGCCCGCTACGTCCTCGGCAGCGACCCGATCGCCGTGTACTGCGAGGAGTACAACCCGGGGTGGAGCTGGTTCTCCGCCGACGCCGCCGCGACCGCGATCTTCGAGTTCGCCGGCGGAGTCCGGTACACCTACAGCGGCAGCTGGTGTGCGGACGGCGTGGAGACCTCGTGGAACGGCAGCTGGCGGGTGAACGGCGAGCACGGTACGGCCGTCTGGGACGGCGACTCCGCTCCGCAGCGGCAGCTCGCGCCGCAGGGCGGATCTCCGTCGGCGGTCGAGACCGCTGAGCTCGAGCCGGACGTACCGGAGGAGATCGCGGGCTCGCTCGTCGAGTTCGTCGATGCCCTGCGCACGGGGCGTGTCCCGTCGGGTGAGGTGCACGCCAACGTGCTGAGCCTCGCGATGGTGGAGGCCGCCGTGCGGTCCGCCGAGTCCGGCGAGCGCGTGGTCATCGCGGACGTGCTCGCCCAGGCGCACACGCGGGCGATCGAGGCCGAGCCGCGCGCCGACGTCCGGGCCGCGCTCGTCGCCTCCCGCTGAGGTGAGGCGGATCGTCGCCCGCGCACCCCGCGAGCGACGATCCGCCTCACCTCACCAGGTGCCGTCGAGGAGGTCGCGGGTCACGACCAGGTTGAGCACCCGCCAGAGGCCGGAGTGGCCCGGCGTCTGGCCCGGCCGGTTCGGCCACCCCTCGACGCGTGCGACACGGACGAAACCGACCTCGTGCCACACGGGGTCCGTCTTCCGGAAGCGGTGCGGCTGCCAGGCGACCGGACGCTCAGGCAGACTGCCCGACGCCGGCTCGCGCTTCGCCCCCAGCGTCGCCAGGGTCTCCGGCCCGGGGACCTGCTCACCCACCCAGTCGAGGACGTCGAGCTCGGGTGAGTCGCCGTATCGGGACCGATGGATGCCGGCGACCCGGAACAGGGCGGTCCGTCCGTTGGGAGCCGTGAACGCGAGGACGTCGCCCGGCGTCAGGTCGTCCTCCACGTGGCGCCACGATCGACGGAGGCGCTTCGGGGCGGGCTGCGGGCCGAGGAGCTTCTCGCGGAGACGGTCGAGGGCCGCGGTCCGCCTCGCGACCTCCCCCGGGCCTGCTTCAGCCCACAGCTCGAGGTCGGCACCGCGATCGATCGCCGCGAGCGCCCGCGTCCGCACGTCGGGATCGAGCCGGCCGACCTCGCTCTGCGCGGCCGCGAGCGGGATCCAGAGCTCGCCGTCCTCGCGCTCCACCAGGTGGGCGAACGACGCGATGGTCCGTCGCGTCGCCTCGTCGTCCGGCACGCGGTCCTGCACGTACTCGCGGTACTCGGTGCGAATGTCCGACGCCGTGTCGTTCGAGAAGATCGCCGTTCCCCATGCACCCATCCCGGCATCCTGCCAGACCCCTCGCGTCAGCGGCCAGGTGAGGCCCATACGATGGATCCAGCCCGACTCCGAGACGAAGGACGCTGCATGCCATCCCGCCCCACCAAGCTGATCCCGCCGACCTTCTCCCGCACCCCCTCACTCGACGCCGAGGCGGTCGAGTTGAGCGTCGCGATCGAACTCCCCGAGGGCGTCGAGGCGATCGGCCTGGCCGTCGCCCCCGCAGCCGACGGTGCCGGCGACGACATCCCCGCGGCGCTCGGACTCGACCGTGCGGCCCTGACCCGCGCCGGCTTCACCGGCGAGATCGGCCAGACGCTGGTCATCCCCAGCCAGGACGCCCCGACGTACATCGCGGTCGGCGTCGGTGCCCCCGAGAAGCGCACCCCGTCAGCCCTCCGCGACATCGCTGCTGCCTTCGCCCGTGCGGCATCCTCCTTCGCGAGCATCGGCCTCGACGTGGCGCGCTCGTTCGACCTCGACCCGGCCTCCGCCGGCCAGCTCGTCGTCGAGGGCGCGCTCCTCGCCCGGTACCGCTACACCGAGCTGAAGCGGGAGACCAAGCGCACCCCGCTCGTCGCGCTCCACCTCGTCGCCGGTGCTGAAGACCTCCCGGAGACCGCGACCGGCGCGCACCGCGGTGAGGTCCTCGCCCGCGCGGCGAACCTCGCCCGCGACCTCGCGAACACGCCGCCCGGACATCTCACGGCAACCGACCTCGCCGAGGTGGCCGAGACGCTCGGTGCCGCCAACGGGCTCGACGTCGAGGTCTTCGACAAGGACGCGCTCATCGAGCTCGGTCTCGGCGGCCTGCTCGGGGTCAACGCCGGCAGCGTCGAGGAACCGCGCATGATCAAGCTCCGGTACACGCCGAAGGACGACGACGGCTCGCCGATCGAGGCCGCAGGACACCTCGCGCTCGTCGGCAAGGGCATCATGTACGACTCGGGTGGCATCTCGCTCAAGCCGTCCGACCCGTCCCACGCGGCGATGAAGATGGACATGGCGGGCGCCGGAGCGATCCTGTCCGCCATGACGGCGCTGGAGGAGTTGCACTGCACGAGCAGCGTCACGGCGTTCCTCATGTGCACGGACAACATGCCCTCGGGCTCGGCCACGATGCTCGGCGACGTGCTGACGTTCCGCAACGGCACCACCGTGGAGATCAAGAACACCGACGCCGAGGGTCGCCTCGTCCTCGCCGACGGCCTGAGCCTCGCCGTCGAGGAGGAGCCCGACGCGATCGTCGACATCGCGACGCTGACCGGTGCCGCGATCATGGCGCTCGGCACGAAGACGGCGGCCGTGCACGGGACCGACCAGGGCATCGTCGACCAGACGCTCGCGTCATCGAAGGCCACCGACGAGCAGCTGTGGCAGTTGCCGCTCGAACGCAGCTACCGGAAGCAGCTCGACTCGGACGTCGCGGATCTCGCCAACATCGGCGGCCGGTTCGCCGGTTCCACGCTCGCCGCCCTGTTCCTCGCGGAGTTCGTCGGCGACATCCCGTGGGCGCACCTCGACATCGCCGGCACCATGCTCGTGGAGTCGGACGAGTCCTGGCGGTCGAAGGGCGCGACCGGGTACGGCACGCGCCTCCTCATCGACCTGGCGCTCAACTTCCGCGCCTGACGCAGGACGCGGCGTCGGTGCCCGGTCCCTGAGCCTGTCGACGGGCGGCGACCGGACCGTCGTTCCCCGCGAGCACTTCGACAGGCTCAGTGACCGGATCAGCCCATCCACAACCCGGTCACTGAGCCGCAACCCGGTCACTGGGCCGCAACCCGGTCACTGGGCCGCAACCCGGTCACTGAGCCGCAACCCGGTCACTGAGCCTGTCGAAGTGTCGAAGGCCACACTGTGACAACCTCCGTTGCCGTTCCGGCAAGAATCACGTGTTCGCAGCCGGTGTCACGGCAGGCTGATGCCATGACCTCCGAGCACGAGCCCGCCATCACCGATCCCGCCGCCTTCTGGGAGCACCGCTACAGCAGCCGCGGCCAGGTGTGGAGCGGCAAGCCGAACGCCGCACTCGAGCGCGAGGTGGGCGGGTTGGTGCCCGGCACCGCGCTCGAGCTCGGCAGCGGGGAGGGTGCCGACGCCGTGTGGCTCGCCCGGCAGGGCTGGTCCGTGACCGCCGTCGACATCTCCCCGAGCGCGCTCGCCCTCGGAGCGTCGACCGCGAGCGAGGCGGGGGTCGCGGATCGCGTCACCTGGGTGCAGGCCGACCTCGTCGAGTGGGAACCGTCGGCGTCGTTCGATCTCGTCACCGCGACGTTCCTGCACTCCCCCGTCGAGTTTCCCCGGGAGGCGGTCCTGCACCGTGCGGCGTCGGCGGTCGCTCCCGGCGGCACGCTGCTCATCGTCGGCCACGCCGGCCCGCCGCCCTGGGCGACCGAGCACATCGCGCACGCGCACTTCCCGACGCCCGACGAGGTCCACGCCTCGCTGGAGCTTGCGTCGTCCGAGTGGGAGGTCGTCACCGCGAGCCTCGTCGCGCGCGCCGCGATCGGGCCCGACGGCGAGCCCGCCGAGCTCGACGACAGCGTCCTCGTCCTCCGTCGCCGTCCCTAACTCAGGAGCCTCCCGGCGTGTCGCGCCACCTGGCCGGCGCGTCGCGCCCGACACGCCGCAGCGATCCTGAGTTGGGGACACAACAACACCTGCCGCGCACCCCGGGCCGACGGCCTTCCACCCGTCCCTAACTCAGGAGTGTCCCGGCGCGTCGCGGCGCGCGGCCGGCGTGTCGCAGGCGACACGCCGCGGCAGTCCTGAGTTACGAACCGAGGTCGACGGATCAGCGGGTCGGAGGCGCACCCACGGAGCCGCGCTCGATGAGCGTCTGGGCGAGCACCAACTCCTCCGCGTCGGCCCCCGCCCCACCGATCCGGACGATCAGCCGGCGCGCGGATTCGGCACCGAGTTCGTAGATCGGCTGCGACACGACGGTGATCGGCGGCGTGGTGAGGCTCGTCCAGTCTGCGTCGTCGAATGCGATGAGCGACACGTCGTCGGGGATCGCGAGGCCGAGTTCGCGGATGGTCCGGAAGACCGCGGAACCGACCAGGCTGTCGGAGGCGATGATCGCGGTCACGGGGTCCCGGTCGCCGAGGACCTTCCGGGTGATGACGTCGATCCCCTCCGCGCGCGCATTGAGGTGGACGGACGCCGCCGGGTCCTCGACGCCGGCCTCGCGGAGGGCACCCGTGAACCCGTCGATGCGATCGCCGACCGAGGAGGAGCCGACATCGTCCCCTGAGGCATACGGCTCCCCGTGGCCGAGGGTCGAGATGAACGCGATCCGACGGTGTCCGGCGGCGAGGAGGTGCCGGGTTGCCGCGGCCGCCCCGGAGGCGTTGTCGGCGACGACCGTGTCGGCCTCCATACCGGCCGCACGACGGTCGAGGAGCACCACGGGACGCCCCTCGGCGAGCGCCGTTTGTAAACTTCTCGTTTCGATCGAGGAGGCCGGCGTGACGATGAACCCGTCCACGCGCTTGTCGAGGAGGAGCTCGATCGCGGCCGTCTCAGCGTCGACCTCCTCGTCGGAATTGGCGAGGATGAGGTCGAATCCGGCTGCTTGCGCGACGTCGGAGATCCCCCGGGTCGCACGGGCGAAGAAGGGGTTCTCGATGTCGCCGATGACCACCCCGATGGTGTTCGACTTCCCCGTGTTCATGCTCTTCGCGAGGGCGTTCGGGCGGTAACCGAGGCGTTCCGCGGCGGCCTGCACACGGTCCCGCACATCCTCGCTCACGGCCCCGTAGTCGCCGAGCGCGCGGGCCGCAGTGGCCTTCGACACCCGTGCGGCCTTCGCGACGTCCGACACCGTCGCCTCGCGTCTGCCGGTACCCGGATCCGTTGCCATGTGCCCTCCGATGGGGTCTGTTGCGTCGTTGACGTTGTCCGAGAACCAGGGTACTGTCCTGGACAACCTGTTGAGACCGGTCTCAACCTACGACATTGAGACCGGTCTCACCAGCAGAACGACAGCAATGGAGCTGACGGCGTCCACAAGACACGAGCCGACGGTTCCCTCCACGCACCACGAACTCCTCCCCACGATTGGACTCGCCGTGACGAATCGCTTCACCCTCCGCAGGACGGCCCTCCTCGCCGTCGCTGCGGCGACCGCCCTCATCCTCTCCGCGTGCTCCGGTGGTGCCGGAACCGCGAGCAGCACCGAGGACAACCCGTACGGACTCATCACCCCCGGACAGATCCGCGTCGCCAGCCTCGGCGACTCGAAGCCATACACCTTCACCGACGCCGACGGAACGTTCACCGGCTTCGACGTCGAACTCTTCACCGACGTCGCGAAGCGGATCGGGATCGACGACGTCGTGTTCACCGGTCAGGACTTCTCCGGTCTGCTCTCCGCCGTCGCGAACGGTCAGTTCGACGTCGGCGTCGCGGCCATCGGCATCACCAAGGAGCGCGAGCAGACGGTCGACTTCTCCGACGGCTACCTCGCCGGGTACCTCACGGTCATGGCGGCGAAGGACTCCGGTATCACCGACGCGGACAGCCTCGCCGGCAAGCGCCTCGGCGTCGTCCAGGGCACCCTCCAAGAGGCCTACGCGGTCAAGCACTTCACCGACACCGAACTCGTGCGCTTCCCCGACAACAACTCGGCGATCTCGGCCGTCAACAGCGGCAGCATCGACGCCCACTTCCTCGACTACGAGGCGGCGAAGGAGTACGCGGCCCAGTACGGGCTCGTGAACGCCATCGACATCCCGTCCTTCGACGCACCGGCCGGGTTCGCGATCGCGAAGGACAAGCCCGAATTCAAGAAGGCCCTCGACAAGGCCCTCGCCGAGGCGATGGAGGACGGCACCTGGAAGAAGCTCTACCAGAAGTGGTTCCCGGGCTCTCCGATGCCCGAGCAGTACCTCCCGAAGGCGGAGCAGACCTCCAGCCCCAGCCCGACCTCGTCGACCGAGTAGTCCCCGTCTCGTGGTGCGGGCCGAGCACCGGCCCGCACCACACCATCCCACCCCTCAGGAGCAGACAGCATGGACTGGCTCGACAGCATCATCAAGACCTTCTTCGACTTCGACGCGATGTGGCAGGTGTTCCCGCAGCTACTCGGCGTGGGACTCGTCAACACCCTCGTCATCTCGATCGCCGCCACGGTGATCGGGGTCATCCTCGGCATGATCATCGCCATCATGGGCATCTCGCCCTCACGCTGGCTCCGAGTACCCGCGCGGATCTACACCGACGTGTTCCGCGGCCTGCCGGCGATCCTCACCATCCTCCTCATCGGCCAAGGCTTCGCCCGCTTCAGCCAGCAGCTGTTCGGCCCCTCGCCCTATCCGCTGGGCATCCTCGCGCTCAGCCTCATCGCCTCCGCCTACATCGGCGAGATCTTCCGCGCCGGCATCCAGAGCGTCGACCGCGGCCAGCTCGAGGCCTGCCGGGCACTCGGCATGAGCTACGGCAAGGCGATGCGACTCGTCGTGGTGCCGCAGGGCATCCGCCGGGTCCTCCCCGCGCTCGTGAACCAGTTCATCGCCATCGTGAAGGACTCGAGCCTCGTCTACTTCCTCGGGCTCCTCGTCAGTGAGCGCGAGCTGTTCCGGGTCGGTCAGGACGCCGCCGTCCTCACCGGCAACCTCTCCCCGCTCGTCATGGCGGGGCTGTTCTACCTCGTCATCACCGTGCCCCTCACCCACCTCGTCAACTTCTTCGACAACCGCTTCCGCACCGGTCGCCGCAAGGCCACCCCGCCGAAGAGCGGCCTCGACGAGCTCGACGAGGTGCAGCCACCCCTGCCAGCCACCACCGGGAGCAACACATGACCTACACCTCTCCCCTGCCCGTCACCGACGGACACTTCTACCGCGGCTCGAGCCTGGAGCTCCGCGACGTCTCGATGGCGTACGGCGACATCGAGGTCATCCGCGAGGTGAGCATCGACGTCGAGCCCGGCACGACGACCTGCATCATCGGGCCGTCCGGCTCGGGCAAGTCGACACTGCTCCGCGGGGTGAACCGCCTGCACGAGCCCACCTCCGGCGACGTCCTCCTCGCCGGTGAGAGCGCCCTGAAGATGAAGCCGGAACGGCTCCGGACGCGGGTCGGCCTCGTCTTCCAGCACTTCAACCTGTTCCCCGACCACACCGCGCTCGAGAACGTGGCCCTCGCACTCCGCAACGTGAAGGGCATGTCGAAGAGCGAGTCACTCCAAGTCGCAGCAGCGCGCCTCGACGACGTCGGACTCGGTGAACGATCGGACCACCGGCCGCGCGACCTCTCGGGAGGCCAGCAGCAGCGGGTCGCGATCGCCAGGGCCCTCGCGATGGAGCCCGAGGTCATGCTGTTCGACGAGGCGACCAGCGCGCTCGACCCCGAACTCGTGAAGGGCGTCCTCAACCTCATGGCCGGGCTCGCGCAGCGCGGCATGACGATGCTCGTCGTCACCCACGAGATGGGCTTCGCCCGCAAGGTCGCCGACCAGGTCGTGTTCATGGACGAGGGCCGCGTGGTCGAGGCGGGGACCCCGTCGCAGCTGTTCGACGCCCCGCAGAGCCCCCGCCTGCAGCGCTTCCTCTCCGAGGTCCTCTGATGGCGGCGCGCGTCTCCGGCACGATCAGGACGGGCGTCATCGGCTTCGGCACCTCCGGCGCGGTGTTCCACGCGCCGTTCCTCGCCGCGGATCCCGACTACTCGCTCGACCTCGTCGTGACCTCCGACCCGGATCGACGGGCCGAGGCGCTCGGGCGGTACCCGGGCGTCAAGGTCGTGTCGACCGCCGAGGAGCTCCTCGCCCGAGCCGACGAGCTCGACCTCGTGGTCATCGGCTCGCCGTCCGGCACGCACGCCGCGCTCGCGACAGCCTCCCTGGACGCCGGCCTGCACGTCGTGGTCGACAAGCCGTTCGCCGTCACCGCGGCCGAGGGCCGCACGATCGTCGATCGTGCTGCAGCCGCCGACCGCCTCGTCACGGTCTTCCAGAACCGCCGCTGGGACGGCGACTTCCTGACCGTGCGGCGGCTGCTCGACGAGGGCATGCTCGGGCACGTCCATCGCTTCGAGTCACGCTTCGAGTGGTGGAAGCCCGATCCGCCCGCATCGTGGAAGACGGCCGCGACCTCAGCGGAGGGCGGCGGCATCCTCTACGACCTCGGCACGCATGTGATCGATCAGGCCATCCAACTGTTCGGCGAGGTCGAGGACGTCCAGGCTGAACTCGGTGTCGTCCGGCCCGGAGCGGTCGCGGACGACGACGCCTTCGTGGCGCTCCGTCACCGTTCGGGGGTCCGGTCGCACCTCTGGATGGGGTCGCTCGTCGCCCAGGCCGGCCCACGGTTCCGCGTCCTCGGATCCTCCGGTGCCTACACCTCGTGGGGACTCGACGGCCAGGAGCCCGCACTGAAGGCCGGTGCTGATCCACGTGACGACGGATTCGGTCGGCGTGACCCGTCCGGTTGGGGCGCGATCGGGGTCGACGGTGCAACAGAGCCCGTCCCCATGGCCGACGGCGACTACGCCGCCTTCACCCGCCTCCTCGCGACCGCCCTCCACGACGGCGGTCCTCCACCGGTCGATCCGGCCGACGCGATCGCCGTCCTCGAGATCATCGAGGCCGTCCACGCGGCCGCAGCACCTCACCAGCGCAGCACTCCAGAACAGAAAGAGCAGACAGCATGAGCAGCACCACCCAGACCAGCCGACGCGTCGTCGTGATCGGCGGCGGCATCCTTGGAACGTCCAGCGCCGTCGCCCTCGCCCGCCGAGGTGCCGACGTGACCCTCGTGACCGACCGCTCCCTCGCCAGCGGCGCCTCGGGACGATCGCTCGCCTGGCTGAACTCCGCGGCCCAGCGGTCGAGCGAGTACCACGCGCTCCGTGTCCTCGGGATCGACCGCTGGCGGACCTTCGCCGCGCAGATCCCGAGCGCGGAGTTCCTCCGCTTCGACGGCGGACTGATGTGGGCACCGGAGGGCGAGTCCTACGCGGAGACCTTCGCCTACGAGCGCGGCATCGGCTACGACGCCCGGTGGCTGGCTCCGGAGGAGGTCGCCTCGGTCACGCCGGGAGTCGATCCGGCCGCCGTGGCTGCGGAGGGCGCGATCTTCAATCCGGGCGAGGGCTGGGTCGAGCTGCCGTCCGTGATCGAGGTGCTGTCCCGCGAGTTCGTCGCCCGCGGCGGACGGATCGTGACGGACGCCGGCGCCGAGATCGCCTCGTCCGGCGGACGTGCCGTGGGTGCGGTGCTCGCGAACGGCGACCGCATCGAGGCCGACGCCGTCCTGTTGGCCACGGGTCCCGACGTCCCGGCCCAGCTCGCCGCACTCGGCATCACGATCGGCGACCAGAGCCCGGCCGCATTCGTCGCGTTCACGAAGCCCGTCGCAGCCGAGCTCGTCGCCGTCCTCAACACGCCGAGGGTGGCCGTCCGTCGCACCAGGGAGGGCGGCTTCGCGCTGGACTCCGCGTGGTCGGAAGAGGAGATCGAGGTCCGCGACGACGGTTCGCTGCACATCTCGGACTCGACCGTGGAGCGGCTGTTGGCCGAGGGATCGCGGGTGCTCGCCGGCAACCCGAGCCTCGAACTCGACCACATCGGGGCCGGCTACAAGCCGATCCCCGGAGACGGCGAGCCGGTCTTCGGCGCGGCCCCGCAGCTGCCGGGGCTCTTCACGGCCTTCAGCCACAGCGGTGCGACACTCGGGCTCATCGCCGGTGAACTCCTCGCGGACGAGATCATCGACGGCGAACCCTCGCCGCTGCTCGCGACCTTCCGGCCCGAGCGGTACGCGGAGTCCCCCGTCCCCGCGTAGGCCCGGCCGGTTCACAACTCAGGACGGCCCCGGCGGGTCACATCGGCCACCCGGTGTGTCCGGCGGGACGCGCCGCACCGGTCCTGAGTTGTGAACCCCTGCCGTCCCCAACTCAGGAGTCGTCCGGTGCGTCGCAAGCGCTCCCGCTCGACGCACAGCAGCACTCCTGAGAACGGAACGGGAAGGACCACGACAGAACGCCCGCCGCACTCCTCGAGTGCGGCGGGCGTTCGGCGTTGCGGGGTGCGACTAGTCGGTGCCGGAGTCGAACGCGGCACCCTCGGAAGCGAGATCGGTCGCGCGCTCGAGGGCGTCGGCGGTCGGGTCGAGGAGTTCGCCGCCCAGGATCTCCTGCGCTTCACCCTGCTCGAGCTTGCCGACGAGGTCGGCGGTCGCGCCGCCGACGATGCCGGCCGCTGCGTACTGCTCGAGCCGCGAGCGCGAGTCCGCGATGTCGAGGTTGCGCATGGTGAGCTGACCGATGCGGTCGTCGGGACCGAACGCCGCATCGCCGACGCGCTCCATCGAGAGCTTGTCGGGGTGGTAGCTGAGGCCGGGGCCCGAGGTGTCGAGGATCGTGTAGTCGTCGCCGCGGCGCAGACGGATGGAGACCTCGCCGGAGACGGCGGAGCCGACCCAGCGCTGGATGGACTCGCGCAGCATGAGCGACTGCGGGTCGAGCCAGCGGCCCTCGTACATGAGGCGGCCGAGTCGGCGGCCCTCGTTGTGGTAGTTGGCGACCGTGTCCTCGTTGTGGATCGCGTTGAGCAGACGCTCGTACGCGATGTGGAGGAGCGCCATGCCGGGGGCCTCGTAGATGCCGCGGCTCTTCGCCTCGATGATGCGGTTCTCGATCTGGTCGCTCATGCCGAGGCCGTGACGACCACCGATGGCGTTGGCCTCGAGGACCAGCGCGACCGCGTCGGCGTACTCGACGCCGTTGAGCGCGACCGGGCGACCGGCCTCGAAGGTGACGGTGACGACCTCGGAGGCGATCGCGACGTCTTCACGCCAGAACGGCACGCCCATGATCGGCTCGACGAGTTCCATGCCGGAGCTGAGCTCTTCGAGGCGCTTGGCCTCGTGGGTGGCGCCCCAGATGTTGGCGTCGGTGCTGTACGCCTTCTCGGTGGAGTCGCGGTACGGGAAGTCGCGGGCGACGAGCCACTCGCTCATCTCCTTGCGGCCACCGAGCTCGTTGACGAAGTCGACGTCGAGCCACGGCTTGTAGATGCGCAGGCGCGGGTTGGCGAGCAGACCGTAGCGGTAGAACCGCTCGATGTCGTTGCCCTTGTAGGTGGAACCGTCGCCCCAGATGTCGACGCCGTCCTCCTTCATCGCGCGGACGAGCATGGTGCCCGTCACCGCGCGGCCGAGCGGCGTGGTGTTGAAGTACGTCTTGCCGGCGTTGCGGATGTGGAACGCACCGCACTGCAGCGCGACGAGCCCCTCTTCCACGAGCGCGGACTTCGCGTCGACGAGGCGCGCGATCTCGGCGCCGTACTCCTTCGCGCGATCGGGGACGGCACCGATGTTCGGTTCGTCGGCCTGGCCGATGTCGGCGGTGTAGGTGCACGGGACGGCACCCTTCTCGCGCATCCAGGCGACGGCGACGGAGGTGTCGAGACCTCCGGAGAAGGCGATGCCGACGCGCTCGCCGACGGGGAGGCTGCTCAAGACTTTAGACACGCCTGCGATTCTACGGGTTCGCGGGGTGCGGAGCACGTCACCGCCGGTACCGCCGAACGCCCGCCGGGGGACGGCGGGCGTTCAGGCGGCATCGACGGTGACGCTGCTGTGAACCGGACGGATCGGACCAGGTCCACCCGGGCGCTGTTCGGGTCTCGCGCCGTGGGCTTCACGGGTGCATCGGGATGACGATTCGTCGACTCCAGAGTGATTCTGACAGCGACCGACGCCCCTCCACAGGTCCCAATAGAGGGGACATCGGGGAGGGGCGACAGACGTGGGTGGCCCATCGGTTCCTGCCCTTCGACAAGCTCAGGGACCGGGGCCGGGGAACGGGTGTCACCAGATGGTGACGCGCTCCTCAGGGGCGAGCCAGGCTGCGTCGGACTCCGTCACGCCGAACGTCTCGTAGAAGGCGTCGATGTTGCGGACGATCTGGTTGCACCGGAACTCGTTCGGCGAGTGCGGGTCGATCGACAGGAGGCGGATGACCTCGGCGTCGCGACCCTTCTGCTGCCAGGCCTGAGCCCAGGAGAGGAAGAACCGCTCTGCACCGGTGAGACCGTCGACGACCGGCGGCTCCGCACCCTCGAGCGAGAGCAGGTACGCCTTCCAGGCGATGCCGAGCCCGCCGAGGTCGCCGATGTTCTCGCCGATCGTGAGCGCACCGTTGACGTGGTGGTCGGGTACCTGTGCGGGCGCGAGGGCGTTGTACTGCTCGATGAGCGAGGCGGTGCGCTCCTCGAAGGCGGCGCGGTCGGCCTCGGTCCACCAGTCGGTGAGTCGGCCGTCGCCGTCGAACTTGGAGCCCTGGTCGTCGAAGCCGTGGCCGATCTCATGCCCGATGACCGCCCCGATGGCACCGTAGTTGGCGGCGGCGTCGCGGCCGGCGTCGAAGAACGGGTACTGGAGGATCGCGGCGGGGAAGACGATCTCGTTGAAGCCTGGGTTGTAGTAGGCGTTGATCGTCTGCGGCGTCATGAACCACTCATCGCGGTCGAGCGGCTTGCCAATCTTCCCGAGCTCCCGGTCCATCTCGAACCGGCTGGCTCGACGGACGTTGCCGAGCAGGTCGTCGGCTTCGAGCTCCAACGCCGAGTAGTCGCGCCACTTCACGGGGAAACCGATCTTGGGCGTGAACTTGTCGAGCTTCTCCAACGCCCGCGTGCGGGTCTCGGGGCTCATCCACTCGAGGTTCTCGATGCTGTCGCGGTACGCCTCGACGAGGAAGCCGACGAGGACGTCCATCTCGTCCTTCGACGTGGCGCCGAAGTGCCGGTCGACGTAGATGCGGCCGACGGCCTCGCCGAGCATGCCCTCGACGAGCGAGACGCCGCGCTTCCAGCGCTCGCGCTGCTGCGGCGTGCCGGTGAGGGTCTTGCCGTAGAAGTCGAAGTTGGCGCGACCGAACTCCTCGGAGAGGTACGGTGCGGCACCGTGGACGACCTTCCAGGCCAGCCAGTCCTTCCAGGACTCGAGCTGCTCGTCGACGAGGAGCTCCCCGAGGCCCTCGAGGAAGCTCGGCTCGCGCACGACGATCTCGGCGAACACCGCGTCGGCGGCGCCGATCGCATCGCGCCAGACGGCGATGTCCGGGCCGTCGAGGTCGGCGCCTGCGGCGAGCGCCGCAGCTTCGTCCCACGAGTAGAGGTTGTACGTCTTCTCGCTGTCGCGAGTGGCGACGTTGTCCCAGTGCTTGGACGCGATCGCCGTCTCGAGGGCGAACACGCGGTCGGCACGTGCGGCGGCGTCGTCGATGCCGGCGAGCTCGAACATCGTCTGGAGGTGTGCGCGGTAGGCCTCGCGGATCTCGGCGAAGGTGTCTTCACGGAAGTAGGACTCGTCGGGCAGCGTGATGCCGCCCTGTTCGGCGAAGACGAGGTACCGCTCGGGGTTGCCCGGGTCGTTGTCGACGAAGAGCTGCAGGAAGCCGCCGACGCCCTCCGCCTCGAACTCGCCGGACAGGCGGAGGAAGGACTCGATGGAGTCGACCGCTGCAACGCGGGCGAGCTGGTCGGCGAGCGGGGTCGCTCCGAGGGCGTTGGCCCGGTCGACGTCCATGAAGCTGGCGTACAGGGCGCCGATCTTCACGCCCTCCTCGCCGTCGGGGTTCGTCTGCGACTCCTCGATGATGTCGCGGACGGCGTTCTCGGCGTCTTCCGCCAGCTGGTGGAACGATCCCCAGCGAGCTTTGTCATCGGGGATCTCGGTGCGGTCCATCCACTTGCCGTTCACGTGGCGGAAGAGGTCGTCCTGCGGCCGCACGGCCGGGTCGAGTTCGGAGCGGTCGATGCCGGAGGCGAGCTGCGCGTCAGTCATGCGGATCAGCCTAGCGACGGCACCTGACCACGGCTCGGGTGTTCTCTCAGAGCGGGCGTGCCGCTCTGGACCGAGTCCTGTGGAGGAGCGTCGCGAGCGCTTCGGGGAACGAGGGACTACCGTTGACCCACCCGGCCGGAAGGAGCCCGCGTGGACTGGTTGGCCGACTTCCCGCCCGGCGTCCTGCTCCTCGTCGTCTTCCTGGTCGTCGCGGTCGAAAGCCTCGGCGTGCCGTTGCCGGGAGAGACCGTGCTCATCGGGGCGACCCTCCTCGCCGCGTCGAGCGGCCTGAACCCGGTGTTTGTCGCCGCCGCGGCCGCCGGTGGTGCGATCCTCGGCGACTCGATCGGGTACTGGATCGGCAAGCGGTACGGCCGGCGGCTCCTGTCGGTGCTGAACCGCAGATTCCCGAAGCACGTGGGGCCGAAGCGACTGGGCGCCGCGGTGCACCTCATGCGGCGGTGGGGGCCGTGGGCGGTGTTCGTCGGACGGTTCATCGCCGTCCTCCGCATCTTCTCCGGACCGCTCGCGGGCATGTTCCGCATGACGTACCCGCACTTCCTCGTCGCCAACGCGGCGGGTGGCATCGCCTGGGCCTCGCTCGTGGTGACGGTCGTCACCGTCCTGGGGAGTGCCGCGACCGAGTTCCTGCACCGCTTCTCCTGGGCGGCGCTCGCGTTGGCCGGTGCCGCGGCCGTCGTGATCGCGGTGGTCGTCGTGTTCCGGATCCGTCGTCGGGCCGCCCGGCCGGCCGCCGATCGCGCGCCCGTGTCGATGACCGAGGCGGAGCTCGACGAACTGCTGTCGCCATCCGGGTCGGTCCCGGCTACGACCGACGCCGACGTCCGCATGGACGCGCCGACCACCCGGGCCGCCAGCTCGGCCCCCGTCCGCACCGATCTGCGCGCCGCGATCGCCGTCGTCCTGACGCCGCTGCGCTGGGCCCTGCGGACGACCCCCGCGACCACCGCCTTCGTCACCGTCTTCGTCGCCCTCGGCGTCGTGACCGGTGGCCTGTGGCGCCCGATCGACCAGACCGCCTGGTACCCGGCGTTCGCGTACGGGGTGCCGAGCCTTGAAGCCGGGCGCTGGTGGACGGTCCTGACAGGCATGTTCATCACCGCCGACCCGCTCGCCTACCTCGTCGCGATCGTCGGCGCGGCCGTGTTCGGCGGGTGGGTCGAGGCCCGATTCGGCACGCTGCGGGCGTCGGCGATCTTCGTGGCCGGCCACCTCGTCGGTATTCTCGGCGCGCTCGGTGCGGCCCTGGCGTTGGCTCGGCTCGACTGGCCGTGGGCGCAGTCCCTCGTGACGACGCTCGACGTCGGTCCGAGCTGCGGCATCCTCGCCTGCGTCGCGACCGCGACCGCGTTCATGCGTTCCCCCTACCGGCTGCGCTGGCGGCTGCTGCTCCTGTCGTGGGTGTCGATCGCGCTCCTCTACGTCGGGAAGATCGACGACCTCGAGCACTTCATCACGACGGTCGTCTTCGTGATCGTGGCCCGCCTCCTCCTCGGCGAGCACCGGTCGACCCCGCGACCCACCATGCGCGACTGGCGGCTGTTCGCCGTCTCCGGACTGCTCGTGATCGGTGCGGTGCAGCTGCTCGTCACCCTCGTGCCGCTCGACGGGCCGCTCGGTTCGACCACCCTGACGCAGGGCTCGATCCTCGACGTCGGGGTCGACACCATCGCGATCCTGGTGATCGCGAACTGGCTCCGCCGTGGTCATCGCTGGGCCTGGTGGGCGGCGATGGTGCTCACCGTCGGCAACCTCCTGGTCACGCTCGCCCTCATCGCCCTCGCCTGGCTGGCCCAGGTGCCGGTCGTGGCGTCGACCATCTGGATCTCCGCGAGCGTCCTGTGGGTGGGACAGGCGGTGATCCTCGTGCTGTCGCGCCACGCGTTCCGGGTCGCGGCGAACCAGACCAGGCGACGCCTGCCCGGGGCGATCGGTCCGGGTGCGCGGCGAGCGCGCGCCAAGGCGGCGCAGCTGCTGCGCGAACACGGCGGCGGACCGCTGGCGGCCTCGGCACTCCGACCCGAGAACCGGGTGTTCGTCACGGCCGACGGTGGACACGCGGTCGCCTACCAGCAGCATGCCGGCGTCGCGCTGGCCCTCGACAAGCCGATCGGCGACCCCGGCGGTGCAGTCGCCGCGGTTTCGGCGTTCGCGACGGCGGCCGAGCAGGAGGGGCTCACACCGGCGGTCTTCGCCACCCGCGACGCGCGCATCGTGCCCGAGGGGTGGCGGGTGTCGCCGCTCGGTCGAGACCTCGTGCTCGACCTCAGCGGGGCTGATGCATCAGAACCCGCTGGTCCGGACGATGCGACGGGAGCCATCGGCGCGGATCCGACGACCTCGATCCTCCTGGCCGCTCGCGAACTGCCGTGGGAGCTCCGTAGCCAGATCCGCGCGCTGTCGTCGGTGTGGGTGTCCGACCGGCACGTGCCCGAACTCGGTCTCACCGTGGGTTGGAGCATCGACGCCCCCGATGGCGACGACCGGGAGCCGACCGCGGTCCGGGTCTCCGTCGTGACGGACGCCGCAGGCACCGTGCTCGCGGCGGTGTCCTGGTTGCCGATCCCCGGCGCCGGCGGCACCGTGCACGGGTGGGCGCTCGACGCGGTCCGTCGTGCTCTGCCGGACGACGACGCCGACACGGCTGCGGGTGCGAGTGCGGGTGCACCGTCGGGGGAACACACCAGCCGAGCCGTCGAGCGGGCCCTGACCGACGCCTGCCGACGATTCGCGTCCGAAGGCGCAGCCATGGTCTCGTTCGCTGCTTCCGGGCTGGCACAGGACGGCACCGAGCCCGACGGCGTCGCCGTGCGCACGATGGCCGGCATCGCCCACCGGGTCGATCCGCTCGTCGGCTTCGCGGAGATCGCCGACGTCGCCGAGCGCCTGGGCGCCACCGCCGTGCCGCTGTTCCTCGCCTGCCGCGAGGACGCCGACCAACCGCGGGTCGCCTACGCCGCCGCGGCCGGCTTCCTCACGGGCATCCGTCTCCGCGACCTCCCTGGCCTGAGCGGGTCGCTGCTCGCGCGGTAGGCCGTCGACTCGTCCCGTCTCGGACGGCGACGCGGCGTGTCACCACCCGCGGCTAGGCTCGGCGGGTGACCACGGGACAGGACAGGCGACGGCTGCGGCCCGTCGACCGCGACATCCTCCGGCTCGCGGTCCCGGCGCTCGGGGCGCTGATGGCGGAGCCGCTGTTCCTGCTCGCCGACTCCGCAATGATCGGCCACCTCGGCGTCGTGCCGCTCGCCGGCCTCGGGGTCGCGAGCGCGGTCCTGCAGACGGTCATCGGACTCATGGTGTTCCTCGCTTACGCGACGACGCCTGCGGTCGCCCGGCGTCTCGGACACGGCGATGAACGCGGCGCGGTATCGCTCGGGGTGGATGGGCTCTGGTTGTCGCTCGGGCTCGGTGTCGTGATCGGTGCGGCCGGATGGTTCCTCTCGCCCACGCTCGTCGGGCTGTTCGGCGCGACGGATGCCGTCGCCCAGCAGGCCGACACCTACCTCGGCATCTCGATGTTCGGCATCCCCGCCATGCTGCTCGTCTTCGGTGCGACCGGGCTCCTCCGCGGCCTGCAGGACACCACCACGCCCCTCGTGGTCGCCGGCGCCGGGTTCGCCGCGAACATCGGCCTCAACTTCCTCTTCATCTACGGCCTCGACCTCGGCATCGCTGGATCCGCCATCGGCACCGTCATCGCGCAGTGGGGCATGGTCGTGGCCTACCTCGTCGTCGTCCTGCGCCATGTGCGGCGGACGGGAGCGAGTCTCCGCCCGCACCGCGCCGGCCTCGGTGGGGCGGCCCGTTCCGGCGGGTGGCTGTTCCTCCGCACCGTCAGCCTCCGTGCCGCGATGCTCATCGCCGTGTTCGTCGCGACCGACCTCGGGACCGACGAACTCGCCGGGTTCCAGCTCGTCATGACCCTCTTCGCCACCCTCGCCTTCGCGCTCGACGCCCTCGCGATCGCCGCGCAGGCGCTCGTCGGCAAGGGGCTCGGGGCCGGCGACGTCGCAGGTGTGCGTGCCGTCCTCGTCCGCTGCCTGCAGTGGGGCGTCGGCTCGGGGATCGTGCTCGGCCTGGTCATCGCGCTCGCGAGCCCGGTCATCGGCCTGCTCTTCACGAGCGACCCCGACCTCGCGGCGCTCATCGTGCCCGCGATCATCGTGCTCGCCGTCACCACCCCGCTCGGTGGCGTCGTCTTCGTCCTCGACGGCGTCCTCATCGGCGCCGGCGACGCGAAGTACCTCGCGATCACCGGGCTGCTCAACACGCTCGTCTTCCTGCCGTTCGCGCTCGCGGTCCTCGCCTGGGCACCCGGCGGGCAGACCGGGCTCACCTGGTTGGCGCTCACCTTCTTCGTCGGCTATCTCGGCGCGCGCGCGACCACCCTCGGGCTCCGCGCCCGCACGACGGCGTGGATGCGCACCGGGGCCTGACGGACAACTGGGGAGTTGTCCCCATTGAGGCGGCCTCCTCGGTCCCCCATCCTGGACCTGAGCATCCGTCAACGCTCACGATTCCAGGGGGAACCACCATGTCACTTCGCTCCGCTCACCACCGTCTCCGCGTCTCCGCGGTGACCGCCGTCGCCGTCATCGGGCTCTTCGGGCTCGCCGCCTGCAGTAGCGGCGACGCGCCGGCCGACTCCGAACCCTCGACGAGCGCCACGACCGCGCCCGAGGCCACGGAGGACGCTGCCCAGGAGGAGCCGGCATCGGGCGCGACGAAGTGCACCGAAGAGCAGGTCAACACGCTCAGCGCCGCCAGCGGCGTCGCGGTCCCGGCGGCCGCTGTCGCCGCGGCGAAGGCCACCTTCGCTCCGGCCGCCGTCCTCGGCGACCTGCCGACCGTGTGCATCCTCAGCTACGAAGCGGGTGACGCCTCGGGCAGCTACGCCGTCCTCTCCGGCGGCGCTGCCTCCCTCACCGCAGCGGCCGCGAACGCGACGGCCGGTGGCGCGAGCGTGACCGAAGCCGCCGGCACGTTCACCGGATCGCTCGACGGGCTGACGATCATCGGGATCCCGTTCACCCAGCTTACCCAGGAGACCGCCGGGTTCGAGAACGTCGAGGACCTCGTCGTCGTCGTCTCCACCGCGGCGCTCGGCTGAGCCGCCCCAGCGTCACGCCAGCGCCCATCCACCCTCGTCGGGTGGGTGGGCGCTCGTGCTTGTCGACCCACCGAGCAGACGCGGCGGAGAATCAGGCCGCTCGCGCATCAACCGATCGGTGGATACGAGGATCAGCCCCTCCACCGCTACCGGTGCGCGCCGCAGCGGACGAGCATGGACACCATGAGCACACGACCGATCATCGAGGTCCGCGAGCTGCGCAAGCAGTACGGCGATTTCACCGCCGTCGACGGGGTCTCCTTCGACATCCACCCGGGTGAGACCTTCGCCCTCCTCGGCCCGAACGGCGCCGGGAAGAGCACCACGATCGAGATCCTCGAGGGCTACCGGCACCGGACGGGCGGCGAGGCGAGCGTCCTCGGTGTCGACCCGACGAAGGGCGGTCTCGACTGGAAGGCCCGCCTCGGCATCGTCCTCCAGTCGAGTGCTGAGGCTGCCAACGTCACGGTCCGTGAGCAGCTCACACAGTTCGCCCGGTACTACGCGGACCCGCGGGATGTGGACGAGGTCATCGAGGCGGTCGGGCTCACGAGCAAGGCGGGCACGCGCATCGGCAAGCTCTCGGGCGGCCAGCGTCGTCGGGTGGACGTCGCGCTCGGGGTGGTCGGCCGCCCGGCCCTCCTCTTCCTCGACGAGCCGACGACCGGGTTCGACCCTGAGGCACGTCGGCAGTTCTGGGAACTCATCCGCTCGCTCAAACGCGACGGCACGACCATCCTCCTCACCACCCACTACCTCGACGAAGCCGCCCAACTCGCCGACCGCGTCGCCGTCATCGCGGCGGGTCGACTCGTGGAGATCGGCGCGGTCGACGAGATCGGCGGTGCCGAGGCCCGGATCCCCGTGGTGCGCTGGCGCGACGAGCACGGCCTCCATGAGGAACGGACCGAGGTGCCGGCCGCACGGGTCGCCGATCTCACGGAGACACTGGGGGGAGAGCCGCGCGACCTGGAGGTCATCCGTCCGAGCCTCGAGGACATCTACCTCGGGCTCGTCCACGCGGCCGACGGCGCTGCGTCGTCGACCACCCCATCAGCAGCACCGTCACCGGCCACGACGGTCACCATGACAGGAGTCGGCGCATGACCACCATCGACCGCACCACCAACGCGCTCGTCCCGTCACTCCCCCACGGACGCACCCTCCGACTCGGTGCGAGCCGGATCGGCTATGAGACCCGCATCTACTTCCGCTCCGGCGACCAGGTGTTCTTCACCTTCCTCTTCCCCGTCGTGATGCTCGCGATCTTCTCGACCGCGTTCAGCGCGATGGGGAACGTCGGTGAGGCACCCGACGGCACCGGCGGGGTCAGCCAGGCCGCCTTCTACCTCCCCGGCATGATCGCCGCCGGCATCCTCCTCTCGGGCGTCCAGAACCTCGCGACCGACATCGCGACGGAGAAGAGCGACGGCACGCTCAAGCGCCTCGGCGGCAGCCCGCTCCCGGTGATCTCCTACTTCCTCGGGAAGATGGGGCAGGTCCTCGTCACCTCGGTACTCCAGATCGCGCTGCTGCTCCTCGTCTCGCGGTTCCTGTTCGACGTCACCCTGCCGACCGAGCCCGAGCGGTGGCTCACCTTCGCCTGGATCTACCTGCTCGGCATCGCGACGTCGGCCGTCCTCGGTATCGCCCTGTCGGCGCTCCCCCGCACCGGCAAGAGCGCGACGGCCGTCATCATCCCGATCGTGCTCGTGCTGCAGTTCATCTCCGGCGTCTACCTCTCGTTCACGATGCTCCCCGAGTGGCTGCAGAACGTCGCGAGTGTCTTCCCGCTCAAGTGGATCGCGCAGGGCATGCGCTCCGTCTTCCTGCCGGAGGGGTTCGCCTCGCAGGAGCCGTCCGGTGGCTGGGACCTCCCGACGGTCGCGCTCGTCCTCGTCGTCTGGGCGATCGTCGGCCTCGTCCTCACCCGCCTCACCTTCCGCTGGGTCCGCCGCTCCTAGCCCGTGAACTGTCAGTTCCGGTGGGTGTACGCCGCCGGAACTGGCGGGAAGTGACAGTTCGCGAGCAGGGATGGGAGGGTTGGGACATGGACGGACGACGGTGGTGGGATATCGCGTTCGGCGCGGGGTGCGTGATCGTCGGTGCGCTCGTGAGCGTCAGCGCGGCAGGGGCACCGGAGCGGACCGTCGGCGTCTGGATCGTGCTGGCGGCGCTCTGCCTCGTCTACTACACGGCCGGGCGCCGCACCCTCGAGCGTCCGCAGGGCGGGCTTTGGTTCGCGGTCACCCTCATCGCCCTCACCGCAGTCGGGACGGCGTTCTCCCCGAACGTCCTGACCCTCCAGTGCCTCGTGTTCCCACTGCTGTGGGTGCTGACGCCGAACACCCGGAACGCGATCATCCTCAACATCGCGAGCGCCGCGGCCCTCGCCGTCGGCTTCATCGTCGGACAAGGTGCCGCCCCGGAGGCGATCCTGCAGGGGCTCGCGATCCAGAGCGTCTCGCTCGTCTTCGCGTTGTCCCTCGGGCTCTGGATCACCCGGATCGCCGAGCTCGGCGACGAGAAGGCACGACTCCTCGTGAGTCTGCAGACCGCTCAGGCGGAATCGGAACGGGCGAGCCGGGAGGCCGGAGCGGCCGCCGAACGCGAACGCATGGCTCGCGACATCCACGACACCATCGCGCAGAGCCTCACGAGTGTGGTGCTGCTCGCGCAACGCGCCCGCTCCGAGGTCGGTGAGACCGTCGCGGGCACGCCGGACGCCTCCCCGCTGGACGGTCGACCGATCACCGCCCTCGACAGCATCGACCTCATCGAGAGCACGGCACGCGACGCCCTGCGCGAGGCGAGATCCCTCGTGGCCACGCTGGCCGCGATGCCGGCCGCCGACACCACCCTCGGTGACAGCCTGCGGCGCCTGGGCGAGCGGTTCAGCCGTGAGACGGGCGTGGTCGTCGAGGTCGACGCCCCGTCAGAACGGTTCGAGCGAGCACCCGAGGTCGTGCTGCTCCGGAGTGCCCAGGAGGGTCTCGCGAACATCCGGAAGCACGCCGCCGCCGACCGCGTCGAGCTGGTACTCACCGTCGACGACGGCTGGGCCGAACTGCGGATCTCCGACGACGGGGTCGGGATCGCGGACCCGGACGGCGCGCTGCTCGGGACCAGTCCGGGCGCGGGCTTCGGGCTGCACGGCATGCACGACCGGGTGACGCTGCTCGGCGGAACGGTGGAACTCACGAGTGCCGCCGGAGCGGGGACGACGGTGCTGGTGCGAGTGCCGGTGACGATCGAAGCGGGCCCTTCGACAGGCTCAGGGACCACGAACGGCCTCCCGGTCGGCAGCCCTTCGACAGGCTCAAGAACCGTGGAGGACGGACGATGACACGGATCAGGATCGTGGTCGCGGACGACCACCCCATCGTGCGATCGGGCATCGTCGCGCTGCTCGGGCGCGCGGACGACCTCGAGGTCGTGGCCGAGGTGGCGGACGGCGCTGCGGCGGTCGCGGCGGCCGAGGAGCACCGGCCGGACCTGGTGCTCATGGACCTGCGCATGCCGGTCCTCGGCGGTGCGGAGGCGACGGCGCGCATCGTGCAGCGCGCGCCAGGCGTCCGGGTGCTCGTGCTGACGACCTACGAGACCGACGACGACATCCTCGGCGCGATCGAGGCCGGAGCCGGCGGCTACCTGTTGAAGGCGGCGCCCGAGCAGGAGATCCTGGCCGGCATCCGTTCGGTGGTCGCCGGTCAGACGGTGCTCGCGCCCACGATCGCGGCGACGCTCGTCGGCCGCATGCAGGGTGGGACCCCAGCCCGCCCGCAGCTCAGCGCTCGCGAACTCGAGGTCCTGGCGCTCGTCGCCGCCGGCAACAGCAACCGGGCGATCGCGGCGGCACTCTTCATCTCGGAGTCGACGGTGAAGACGCACCTGCTGCACGTCTTCGAGAAGCTCGAGGTGGCCGACCGGACCAGGGCCGTCACCCGTGCACAGGAGCTGCGGCTGCTCTGAGCCGGCGCACGAGGCTGCGGGTCCGTTCAGTCACCTCGGGGCACAGGACGCCGCACGTGCGTGCGCAGACCCACCACGTCGAGGACGAACTCGCAGAACATCGCGTTCGCCCAGGAGAACCAGGGGCGGGTGAAGGTGTCGGGGTCGTCCTTGTGGAACGACTCGTGCATGACCCCGGTGCCGGCGTCGGTCCGCAGCAGCGTGTCGAGCAGGCGGGCGCGATCCTGCTCGTCCTGCGAGGTGAGGCCCTCGATGGACAGGGCGATCGGCCAGATGTGGTCGTCGGGCGTGTGTGGGCTCCCGACCCCACGGGCGGCGGACCCGACGAAGTAGCTCGGGTCGTCCTCACTGAGCAGGAACCGTCGGGTGGCGAGGTACCGGGCGTCGTCGGGCGCGCACCAGCCGAGGAACGGCAGCGAGAGCAGGCTCGGCACGTTGGCGTCGTCCATCAGGAGCGCGTTGCCGAACCCGTCCACCTCGTAGGCGTAGACGTCGCCGTACTGATCGGTCGTCACGACACCGTGGGCGTCGATCGCGGTCTCGAGCTCGCGTCGGAGCGCACCGGCCTGCGCGGCGAGTGCCGCGTCGTCGAGCACATCGACAGCGATCGATTCGACCCCGGCGAGCGTCACCGCAGCGAAGAGGTTGCCCGGAACGTTGTAGCCGTATCGCCCTGCGTCGTCGCTCGGCCGGAACCCCGACCACGAGAGCCCGGTCCACGCCGTCTCCGGCCCGAGTCCGTCGCGGACGAGGGTGTCGGAGAGCGGGGCGTCGAACCGCTGGAACCGGTACGGCGAGCGCTCCTCGTGGTGCTGTTCGACCCGCCAGACCTCCATCGCCGCGACGACGGCGGAGCGGTACCGCGCATCCAGGTGGTCGCGGCGCCCCGTCGCCAGCCAGATGTCGTGTGCGAGCTGGAGCGGGTAGCAGAGCGAGTCGATCTCGTACTTGCGTTCCCACACCCAGGGCGACGCGTCGGTGCGGTCGTCGCGGTGGCCGTGTCCGTTCGGTTCGGCATTGAACGCGTTCGCGTAGGGGTCGAGCGCGATCGCGTCCAGCTGCCGGCGGTTGACGGCGACGAGCAGCTCGGCCAGCTCGGGGTGGTCGGCTGCGAAGTGGAGATAGGGAGCGAGTTGGGCGCTCGAGTCGCGCAACCACATCGCGGGGATGTCGCCGGTGAGCATGAACACGGTGCCGTCCGGCATGGGCGTCATCGTGCTGTGCAGGGTGTCGGCGAAGCAGCGCTCGAACATCTCGGCCACCCGTTCGTCACTGCGCTCCCGCACAGCCGTGGTCACCTCGGTGATGAGTTCGTCGATCCAAGCGGTCATGGGGCTCCACCGTCAGACGTCGCCGCGTGGTTTCGGGGCGTCCGGCTGTTCCGCCGCGTAGGCGGACTGGCCGGTGGCTCCGGGCTCCCCTGCGGGGATCGGGACGAGATACGCCGCGGTGCCGTAGGCGGTCAGCTGCGTCCACGCACCGCCGATGTCGGTGGTCTCGAGGCGCATCGCGAGGACCGCGTTCGCGCCGCGCTGTTCCGCGTCGGCCACCAGGCGTCGCATGACCTCCTGGCGGGACTCGAACAGCAGCTGGGTCATCCCCGGGACCTCGCCGCCGCCGAGCGCCGAGAAGCCGATCGACATCGAGGAGCCCCAGTCGCGGGCTCGCACGGTGAGCCCGACGACCTCGCCGAGGACGGCGTCGATGCGGTGTCCGGCGACGGTGTCCGTCGTCACGACGATCATGCGGTGGCCGCCGTTCCGGCCAGACGCGACAGTGCCGCGAGCGAGAGCGCTGCGATGCCGGTGTCGAGGGTGGGGTGGATGAGCGGAGCGAACTTCGAGGAGTGGTTGCCGGGGAGGTCCTGCTCCATGCGCCCCGAGGCGTAGGCCGCCGCGAAGGCCTGTGGGTCGGCACCCCCGAGGATCCAGTAGACGATGGGAGCGTCGGCGGCCGTCGCGAGCATGCCGACGTCCTCACTCCCCGTGACGAGACCGGGGTCGACGACGCGGTTGGCACCGAACGCGTCGGCGAACACCGCCGTCACCGCGCCGGTCGCCGCGGGATCGTTCACGAGCACCGGGAAGGCCTCGGTGTGTTCGATCACCGGTTCCCGCTCGGCGCCCGATGCTGCGGCCTCGGCCCGGATGATGCGCTCCATGGAGCCGACGACGCGGTCGCGCACGTGCGGTTCGTAGCTGCGGATGTTGACGCCGATCTGCGCGGTGTCGGGGATGATGTTGTTCTTGGTGCCGGCGTGCATCGTGCCGACGGTGAGCACCGCGGTGTCGGTTCCGGCGACCTCGCGGGACACGATGCTCTGGAGTCGGACGACCGCCGACGCCGCCATCACGATCGGGTCGATCGTCGACTGCGGGCGGGATCCGTGCCCGCCGCGGCCGTGGAAGGTGACGCGGTAGGCGTCGGTCGCGGCGAACGACGGACCGGCGTGCGTGCCGACGACACCGGCCGGCAGCGGACCGACGTGCTGGCCGAACACGATGTCGGGCTTCGGGACTCGTGCGTAGAGGTCGTCGTCGACCATCGCCTGCGCCCCGCCGCCGGCTTCCTCGGCCGGCTGGAACAGGACGACGAGTGTCCCGGACCAGGTGTCGCGCCGTGCGGCGAGCAGTTCGGCGGCTCCCAGCAGACAGGTGACGTGGACGTCGTGGCCGCAGGCGTGCATGACCGGGACGTCGTTGCCCTCCGGATCGACCCCGCGCGCGACGCTCGCGTAGTCGAGGCCCGTCTCCTCCAGGACGGGCAGGCCGTCCATGTCGGCCCGCAGGAGGACCGTCGGTCCTTCGCCGTTCTCCAGGACGCCGACGACACCGGTGCCGCCGATCCCCGTCGCGACCCCGTACCCGAGGCCGGTGATGCGATCCGCGACCAGGGCGGCCGTCCGGTGCTCCGCGAAGGAGAGCTCCGGATTGGCGTGCAGATCCTGGTACACCGGTGCGAGCGACACGGCGAGCGATGCCGCCTCCTGCTGGACGAGTGCTGCGGTGGCGATGGGCTGGTCGGTCATGGGTCTCCTTCGAGCGTCGCCCCCAACCCTACGTGGCATGCCGTCCGTATCGTCGGCCGGGCGCCGGCTCGGGCGATCAGCCGCGATCGCCGGCGCGTCGCTTCCGGACACCGACGACCACGAACACGACGGCGACGGCCAGCGCGATCGCGGCGACGCCGAACGGCCCGATCGTGCCGAGCAGCGCACCGAAACCGGCTCGCCGTCCGGTGCTCCGTCCGGCGACCTCGTCCCAGATCGGGGTGAAGCAGAGCACGGCGACGAGCACGCCGATCCCCGCACCGACGAACCACCCGAACGGTGAACTCCCCCACTCCTCGACGGACCATTGCGATGGGGTCTCCGGTTCGCCCGGCTGAACCGGTTCCTGCTCCGGCTGCTGGCCAGGCTGCTGCCCGCCGCTCATCGCTTCCAGACCGTTCCGCCGGCGCCGACGTCGGAACCGCCCACGGAGACGCCCGTCACTTGGAGGCCATCGGTCGAGGACAGCGGCACACAGACCGTGATCGTCTCGCCGCCGACGAGGTCCTCCGCTGCCGTCGTCGGATCGTCCGGTGTCCCGGTGCACTCCGTGAGACCGATGAACGACGTCTCGAGGAAGCTCCCGTCCGACAGCTCGGCGAAGACGTTGTTCCAGGGCAACGCGAGCACCTCGGCGGTGGCGTCCCCCTCGTACGCGAACTCGATGGAGGCGAAGTAGACGTCGTCGTCACGACCCATCTGCGCGGTCACCTCGGCGGGTGCCTCGTCGAGCGAGGCGACCGTGACGGCGAAGTCCTGATCGTCGTTCCCCGCGATCTTGGCGGGCAGGGTCACGGTGGCCGTCTCGCCGACCGAGACGGAACCGCTGGAGCAGCCGACGAGGGTCGCGGCGAAGACGAGCGCAGCACCTCCTCCGACCAGGCGCGGGAGCCGGCTCATCGATCGTGTGCGGTGCGTCATGTGGTTCGTCCTTCTCCTGGCACGGACCGAGCGACACGCGTCGTCCGGCCGGTCGTCTGGGGGTGGCGGCACGCTCCACGGCGTGCCCGAACCGATGGTGCCGGAGCGCCGCGGCTCCGAGCCAGCCACCCGAACGAGCCCGAACGACTCGCGCGGGTCGACGAACGGAGGTCGCGCACGCCTGGTGGCGGTGGAGTCAGGCCCGGGCGAGGTCCGCGCGCATCGTCTGGACGGCCGTGGCTCGCCAGTGGCCGACTGCGCTGAGGAGGTCGGCGGCGGCGGCGAACGCGGCGTCGGCCGCCGCTCGGTCGCCGCGGATCGCCGCCGCCCTCCCGATCGTCTCGAACGCCCTCGCCTGCTCGACCCGGTCACCGAGCAGTTCGGCGATCTCGAGCGAGCCTCGCGCCCAGCGTTCGGCGGTCCCGGCGTCGTCGGCGTCGGCGGCGATCTCGCCGAGGGTGCTGCAGGCGTCGGAGCGGAGGAGTGGGTAGCCGACGCGCTCGGCCGAGGCCAGGGCGGTGTCCGCCAGACGCGCAGCCTCGACGAGGTCCCCGCGTCGACGGGCGACCTGGGCGAGCTGGATGGCGATCTCGGCGTCCTCGTCGAACGTCGTCGGACCGCCGCCGTCCGCCCCTGCCGCGAGCAGGGCCTCCTCCGCCTCGGCCACACGGTCGAGATCCAGCAGGATCATGGCGCGTTGGGTGAAGAGGTATCCGCGATTGACGCCGGGACCGCCGCGCTCGAGTAGGGTCGCGCAGCGCCGGAGCGCCTCGTCGAACCGCCCCTGCGCCTGGAGCAGGAGCACACGGTTCGACTCGACGATCGTCCGATTGACGTCATCCCCGGCTCGAGCGCTCACCGCCTCGGCGAGATCGAACAACCGCTCCGACCGGCGATACCGGCTCGTGATGCGCGCCAGATTGCCGAGGTTGCCGAGCGCGCGCCCCCGCGTGATCGGATTGCCGGCTGCGGCCGCGATCCGAGCGGCGCGGAGATACGACTGCTCGGCCTCCGCCATCCGTCCCAGTTGGCGTTCCACATTGGCGATCACGTTCATCGTGCGACCCGGCTGCTCCTCGGTGAGGAGGCGGCTCGCCCGATGCAGGTGGTCGAGGGCGTCGTCGTACCGACCGAGCTTCTCGAAGGCGCGGGCGAGGAGCTCCGCGGTCGTGCCTCGTCGTTCCCGCGACACGAATGGCGCGGCGAGTTGGAGGAGTTCGGCCGCATGGCTCCAATAGCCGGCATCACCCACCGGCTCCACCACGTGGAAGACGACCGCGGCGAGCGCGGCACCCGCCCGCTGGTCGACTGCGAGCGCTGCGGCGGCCACCAGCCCGTCGGCGAGCGACGCGTCGAAGCGGACGGAGCCGACCAACTCGCGGAACCGTTCCAACACCCGCTCGGCCAGCACCACGAGGACCGACGGGCGCTCCTGCTCGAGCGCGAGCCGGTGGGCCGCGGTGTGGACGAGCGGGTGCAGTTCGACGGTCCGCTCCGAGACGGTGGCCAGGTGCATGTCCGCCAGGCGACGGAGCAGGCGCACCGAGGTCGGCGCATCCGCACCGGCGTCGTCCAGCAGTGTCCCGACGACGTCCAGCCGTACGGGGCCGCGGAGCAGGCCGAGTCGCCGGAACAGGGTCGCGGCGTCCGGTCCGATGGCGGCGACCGAGGGTTCCAGGAGCGGCACCGCGTGGTCGCGCCGCGGGCGGTCGCCGAAGCGCTCGGCCACATCGGCGAGCGACCAGTCCGGGTGGTCTTCGATGAAGCGCAGCACGAGGTCGAGGTCGAGGCGGATCCCGCTGATCGCGTTCGCGAGCCGGCGGACCGCCGCGTCGTCGGTCGAGGAGGACGTCGGACGCTGCGAGGCGGTCGCGGCCGAGAGCCGCCGGGCCGTCTCCTCAGTCTCGAGCGGCAGGACGGTCCGGCGGTCCACCGCGAGTCCCTCCGCGGCCGCCAGCGCCTCGAGGCCGTCGAGCCGGGCTCGCGAGGTCACGATCAGATGGAGACCGCACCCGGCGGGACCCCGGGCGTGATCGGCGATCAGGAGTGGAGCGAGCTGCGCTGCGGAGAACGCATCCTCGAGCAGGACGATGATCCTGCGGTCGTGTGCCGCCGTTCTGAGCGTCTCGCGCAGCGATGCGGCGTCGAGCCGACGATCGGACCGACCGCCGACGGCGCGCACCAGTTCGCGCAGGACCTCGTCCGCTTCCGCCGGACGCTGCCCGTCTTCGAATCCGTGCAGCCGGACGCGGAGCACCACCGCACCGGGGGTACGGCGGCGTTCGACCTCGGCGAGCCGCCTCGCGAACTCGGCCTTGCCGACCCCGGGGAGCCCGGTGAGGACGACGACGGGTGCGGCAGCGGGTTCCACACCGGTGGACGTCGATTCCTCGGCTGCCGGTAGGACGGAGGCGGACACCGGGCCTCCGAGCGTCGCACCGTTGAGGCGCGCAGCAGTGGTGCGCCACTCGGCGGCCGCTGACGCTGAAGCTCCGAGGGCGAGGACGAGGTCGTGGATGAGTTCGGCGTCGACCCGATGCCGGTCGGTGCGGAAGCAGTCGTAGACGGTCACCTTGCCGGGGGCGTCGCGGGAACCTCGTCCGAGCCGGAAGGCACCGACCCGCCGGGCCAGCTCGGCGAACGACGGCGCACCGGCCTCCGCGCGCAACTCCGTGAGGGCCTCGGCCAGCTCCCCGAGGTCGGCGATGGACGGGAGGGTGGTCGGTCGCATCACCGGGCCCGGTGCGCCCGTGCCGTCGTCGCTCCAGGGTGGAAGCGGACGCTGAACTGCTCGCACTCCGGATCGCGGCCGTCGAGCATGGCGACGATCGCGCGGCCGGCGGCCGACCCCTTCTCCCGGGAGGGCTGCCACACCGTCGTGAGGTCGTAGTCGAGCCCCTCGACCCGGATGCCGTCGAACCCGACCACGTTGAGCTCCGCGGGAACGGAGATGCCGAGTTCCTCAGCTGCGCGGATGACGCCGGCGGCCAGGAGGTCGCTCTGTGCGGCGATCGCCGTCGGGCGTTCACCCGCCGGAACGTCGAGGATGGCGTGACCGGCGACCCGTCCCTCCTCGAGCGATGACCCCGTGGTGACGAACCCCTGCGCGTCGGGGAAGACGTCGCGGAGGCCCTGCAAGCGTTCGATCGCCGGGACCGTCGTGGCGGATCGCTCCCACTCGGGCGTGAGCGGGCCGCGGCGTTCGGTCGGGTCGAGGTTGAGGGTGACGACGGCGACACGCTCGTGGCCGAGATCTGCGAGGTGTCGCGCCTCCTCACGCACGCCGCCGCGGTTGTCGACGGCGATGTCGGGGACGCCGAGTGCTGCGAGTCCTTCGATCGACACGATCGGCATCCCCCGCCGGCTGAGGATCGCGACCGAGCTGTCGAGGTTCGGGCTGCAGCCGATGAGGACGACGCCGTCCATCGGTGCGTTGCTCAACTGCAGCGTGCCCTCCTGCGCGTCGTTCAGGAGCAGCAGACCGGCACCGACCGCGCCGAGTTCGTCGGCGAGTCCGTCGAGGGTCTGGATCATCACCGGGTCGCGGAAGGAGTGCCCGATCCGGCCGGCGACGACGGCTCCGACGATGCCGCTGCGTCCCTGGCGGAGGGAACGGGCCCGGGGGTCGGGGCCGGCGTAGTCGAGGTCGGCCGCAGCCTGCAGCACCCGCTGCTTGGTCGCTTCGGAGACGGGTCCGGCGCCGCTGAACGCGAGCGAGGCGGTCGACGGCGACACCCCCGCGCGCTCGGCGACATCGGCGAGCGTCGGTCGCGAGGGGCGTGATTCCTGGTCCACGATCTGCTAGCTTAGTCGACGGAATCGAATCGATTCGATTCTCGTCAGATCCACCCAGATGCACGGGCCTCACCACCCCGCTCCACCGAGCGCCCAGGCGCACCAGCACCGATCCCGAGGACCCTGTGTCAGAGCCGACCAACCCGCCGACCGCACCCGTCGCCCTGCGCCCACGCCGCGAGCTCCTCGCCTGGCGCAACGCGATCTTCGTGATCTTCGCCCTGAGCGGCCTCAGCATCGCGACCTGGGTGGCCCGCCTCCCGGCCATCCGCGACAACCTCGACCTCACCACCGGCACGGTCGGACTCCTCATCCTCGGCATGTCGATCGGGTCGATCCTCGGCCTCATCGCCTCGCAGCACATCCTCGGACGGCTCGGCCCGCGGCACGGGATGCAACTGACGCTCGGGCTCATCGCCGTCGGGCTGCTCCTCATCGGGATCGGCGCGAGCCTCGTCCCGACTGCCGGCATCGTGCTCGTCGGCCTGATCATCTTCGGCTTCGGGAACGGAGCGCTCGACGTCATGATGAACGTCGAGGGCGCCGCGGCCGAGCAGGAGCTCGGCAAGACGGTGATGCCGCTGATGCACGCGTGCTTCAGCTTCGGCACGGTCGCCGGAGCAGGACTCGGCGCACTCGCGTCCGCAGCCGGCCTCGAGGTCTTCTGGCACGCGCTCGTCATGGCGGTCGTCATCGCGATCGTCGCCGTCGTCGCCGTGCGCTTCGTCCCCGCCGAGCAGGTCGTCGCCGACGAACTCGACGAGGCCCCGAAGGCGCCGTGGCGGGAGCGGCTGCGCGAGAGCCTGTCGGTCTGGGCGGACGGCCGGCTCATCCTCATCGGCGTCATCATGCTCGGTATGGCCTTCGCCGAGGGCAGCGCCAACGACTGGCTCGCACTCGCCGTGGTCGACGGCCACGAGCAGAGCAACACAACCGGCGCGCTCGTCTACGGCGTGTTCGTCACCGCGATGACCGTCGGTCGCATCGTCGGTGGGCCGCTCATCGACCGCTTCGGCCGGGTGCCGGTGCTGCAGGTGTCGGCCGCCGCGGCGATCGCCGGACTCGTCCTGTTCATCCTCACGCCGGTCACCGGACTCATGGTCCTCGGAACCGTGCTGTGGGGCCTCGGTGCCTCGCTCGGGTTCCCGGTGGGCATGTCCGCCGCGGCCGACGACTCCAAGCGCGCTGCGGCACGGGTGAGCGCCGTCGCGATGATCGGCTACTGCGCGTTCCTCGTCGGTCCGCCGCTCATCGGCATCCTCGGCGACGCCATCGGCCTGCTGAACGCCCTGTTCGTCGTGCTCGTACTCATCGTGTTCGCCGGCCTGGCGTCGCCGGCCGCCCGCGAGAGCAGCCGCCGCAAGCGCTGAGCGCAGTTCGTTCGCCCCACCTGGCGAGGGTGCACAGCTCCTGCCGACGGTCTGCCCGTCGCCCGCGCCCGGTTCGCAACTCCTGCTCATCGCATCTCCCGCGACCCGACGACCCGACTACTCCGGGCTCATGACTCGCCGGAAGGGGCACCAGCAGGAGTTGTGAGCGGAGCCGTGCTGACGGCAGCAGGAACTGTGCGCAGCCGCCGGACGCCGGCTGCGCGTCGGGGGCCTACGTCCGGAGGGTAGGCTCGTCGTCGTGCGTTTGGTGATTGCGGAGTGCTCGGTCGACTATGCCGGACGATTGTCGGCTCACTTGCCGCTCGCCAAGCGGCTGCTCATGGTGAAGAACGACGGCAGCCTGCTCGTCCACTCCGACGGCGGCTCCTACAAGCCGCTCAACTGGATGAGCCCGCCCTGCGTCCTCACCACCGTCGAGCCCGATGAGACCCAGGCCGCCGCCGGGATCACCGAGCTGTGGAAGGTCACCCACAAGAAGACGGGCGACGCGCTCATCGTGTCGATCCACGAGGTGCACCACGACAGCGCGCACGAGCTCGGCGTCGACCCGGGCCTCCAGAAGGACGGCGTCGAGGCGCACCTGCAGAAGCTCCTCGCCGAGCAGATCGAACTCCTCGGCGACGGCTACCGACTCATCCGCCGCGAGTACATGACCGCGATCGGCCCGGTCGACATCCTCGCCACCGACGCGACCGGGGCGTCCGTCGCGGTCGAGCTGAAGCGCCGCGGCGACATCGACGGCGTCGAGCAGCTCACCCGCTACCTCGAGCTCATGAACCGCGACCCGCTCCTCGCGCCCGTGCAGGGCGTGTTCGCCGCACAGGAGATCAAGCCGCAGGCGCGCACCCTCGCCCAGGACCGCGGGATCCGCTGCGTCGTCCTCGACTACGACGCGATGCGCGGCCTCGACGACAGCGACTCCCGCCTCTTCTGACGTCGACTGGGTCCCTTTCTCAGGAGTCCTGCGGCGCGCCGGCGTCACCAGGCACCGACACGCCCGGACACTCCTGAGAAAGGCACCATCTACCGCTCAGTGACCTTTCTCAGGAGTCCTCCGGCGCGCCGGCTTCACCAGACACCGACACGCCCGGACACTCCTGAGAAAGGCACTGGACCGACGGTCACGACTCGGACTAGACGAACAGCCAGATGAGGGCGACCATCCCGAAGCCGACGACCGAGAGGATCGTCTCGAGCACGGTCCAGGTCGCGAGCGTCTGCTTCACCGACATGTTGAAGTACTTCGCGATGATCCAGAACCCACCGTCGTTGACGTGCGAGAGCGTGATCGAACCCGCCGCGATCGCGATGCCGATGAGCGCCAGCTGCGGCTGCGAGTAGTCACCCGCGAGTACGACCGGCTGGAGGATCCCCGCCGTGATGACGATCGCCGCGGTCGCCGAGCCCTGCGCGATGCGGAGGCCGGAGCTGATGAGGTACGCCGACACGATGATCGGCAGGCCGAGCGAACCGAGCACCTCGGCCAGTGCCGCACCCACACCCGTCGCTGAGATGACCGCGCCGAAGAACGCACCCGCACCGACGACGAGCAGGATCATGCCGATCGGCCGGAGCGACTGACCGGAGAGCTCGCCCAGCTCGGCGAGCGTCATGCCGCGCCGCACCCCCAGCACGTAGTACGCGAGGCAGACGGCGATCGTGAGCGCGACCGCCGGGTTGCCGATGAGCGTCAACGCTTCGAGGACCGGGCCGTTCGGGAGGGCGAGGGCACCGAAGGTGGCGGCGAGGATGAGCAGGATCGGCGTGATGATGATGAGACCGACGCTCCAGAGCGAGACGTCCTTGCGCTCGGGGGCGTCGTCCTCGGGCTCCAGCACGTACTCCTCGGGAACCGAGACCATGACGCGCTTCCCGATCCAGAGCGGCCAGGCGATGCCCGACGCGATGAAGGCGGGGATGCCGCAGAGGAAGCCCATGAGGATGAGCCAGCCGAGCCCGACCTCGAAGGTGCCGGCGAGCGCCGTCGGTCCCGGGTGCGGCGGTAGGAACGCGTGCGTCATCGAGAGGCCGGCGAGCATCGGGAGCGCGTAGAGCACGAGCGACTTTCCGCCGCGACGCGCGGTGATGTAGACGAGGGGCGCGAGGACGAAGATGCCGACGTCGAAGAACACGGGGATACCGAAGATGAGACCGGTGAGCCCCATCGCGATCGGAGCGCCGCGTTCCCCGAAGCGACCGAGGAGCTTCCGGATGAGGACGTCCGCACCGCCGGAGCGCTCGAGGATCGCGCCGAGCACGGTGCCGAGACCGATGATGATCGTGATGTGCCCGAGGATGCCGCCGAAGCCGGTTTCGAGGAGCGACGCCCCGGGCTTGATCTGCTCGTCGTCGAAGGGGTCCGGCACGGCCACGCCGACGATCTGGTAGATGCTCGTCCCCGTCGCGAGGGCCAGACCGATGCCGACGATGAAGAGCGAGATGAACGGTTCGAGCTTCACCCGGATGATGAGGAACAGCAGCACCGCGATGGCGACGGCGCAGAGGATGAGCAGGCCGGGGGTGGTCTGCTGCAGCCACCCGATGGGATCGCTCGGGGCTGGTGCGGCGGCGGCTACGACGCTGCGCGCGAGGGCGGTGATGGGCATGGGAGGACCTTCTGTGTCTGTGGGCGCGGGGAGGGCAGGGACGGGGGGGAGCGGTCAGGCCGGGCTGCGACGGATCGAGCGACCGGGGAGGGCGTCGGTACGTCGACCGTCGGCGATGACGGCGGCACCGTTCACGAACACCCACGGGATGCCGGCGGCCTGCTGCCGGGGCTCGGCGAACGTCGCGCGGTCGGCGATGGTCGCGGGGTCGAACAGGACGAGGTCGGCGACGGCTCCGACGCGGAGCACGCCGCGGTCGCTGAGACCGAGACGCGCGGCCGGACGCGAGGTGAGGTGGGCGACGGCGTCTTCCAGCCCGAGCACACCCTCCTCGCGGACGTAGTGGCCGAGGTAGCGCGGGAAGGTGCCCCAGGCACGCGGGTGTGGCTTTGCGCCGACGAGGATCCCGTCGCTTCCGCCGGTGTGGGCAGGGTGCACCATCATCGTGCGCACGTTGGCCTCGTCGCCGACGTGCTGGAGGATGCCGGTCGCGAGCCGGTCGGCTTCGAGCAGCGCGAAGAACAGGGCCGTCGGGTCGCCCGACCACGCGTGTCCCGCATCCTCGGCGGCGATGTCGGCGACGGTCCGCCCGACGAAGCCGGCGAGCGCGGGGTTCGCGACGCCGGAGATCTCGATCGTGGCCCAGTCGGTGACGACACCGTGACAGCCGTCCGTGCCGAGCACCTCGAGCTCGTATCGGATCCGCGCACGGACGTCGTCGTCACCCAGGCGCTCGATCGTCGCGTCCGGCCCGCCGACCGCCGCCCAGCTCGGCAGCAACGCCGACAGGGTCGTCGAACCTGGCAGATAGGGATAGGTGTCGAGCGTGATGTCGACCCCGTCGGCGATGGCGGCGTCGATGAGCGCCACGAGTTCGGCGGCCCGGCCGGCGTTGACGCCGAAGTTCATCGTCGCGTGCGTGAGGTGCAGCGCGCACCCGGAACGACGACTGATGTCGATCATCTCCGCGTACGCCTCGAGCGCGCCCTTGCCGTACGAGCGCTGGTGCGGGGCGTAGAAGCCGCCGTGCTCCGCGACGGTGCGGCACAGCGCGACGAGCTCCTCGGTGTCGGCGAACATGCCGGGCACGTAGGTGAGGCCGGAGGACATGCCGACGGCCCCCTCCCGCAGACCCGCCGCGACGAGCTCCTGCATGCGAGCGATCTCGTCAGCGGTCGCAGCCCGGTTCTCGGTGCCGACCACGAGCATCCGGACGGAGCCCTGCGGCACGAGGTAGGCGACGTTCAGCGCGGCTCCGCGGTCGACCCGGTCGAGGTACTCGCCGACGGTCCGCCACGCGAAGTCGACGTCGCCGGGTTGCCCGTTCCAGCCGGCGATCTGCTGCCGGACGATGGCCATGGTGCGGTCGTCGGTCGGGGCGTAGGAGAGCCCGTCCTGTCCGAGGACCTCCGTGGTGACGCCCTGCGAGACCTTGGCGAGGTGCTCGTGGTCGCGAAGGACGGCGAGGTCGGAGTGGGCGTGCATGTCGATGAAGCCGGGCGACGCGATCAGACCGTCGGCGTCGACGATCAGGGCGTCGGCGGGCGCGTCGGCCTCGGCGGACGCCCCGATCGCGATGATGCGGCCCCGGTCGATGAGCAGCGACCCGTGCACGCTCGGTCCGCCGGTGCCGTCGACGATGCGAGCGCCGCGGATGACCACCGCGCGCGCATCGTCCGTCGGTCGCGACGTCACGGCAGGAGGGCCGCCGTGGTGAAGGCGGTCGCGCGCTCGGTGACCCCGGCCCAGTCGGCCGCGGCGACGTCGGCCGCACCGACCACGCTCGACCCCGCGGTCACGGCGGCTGCGCCGGCCTGGATGTACTCCCGGGCGTTGCCTGCGTGCAGTCCGCCCGAGGGCACGAGCCGGAGACCCGGGAACGGGCCCTTGAGGTCCTTGAGGAAGCCGGGCCCCATGGCGGCGGCCGGGAAGATCTTCACCGCGTGGGAACCGAGCGACGCGGCGCGCATGACCTCGCTCGGCGTCATCGCACCGAGCAGGAACGGGATGCCGGCGGCGGTGGCGACCTCGGCCACCTCCTCGCTCAGACCGGGCGTGACCAGGAACTGCGCACCGCTGTCGACGGCGCGCTGCGCGGTGTCGCGGTCCACGACCGTCCCCGCGCCGATCACGGCCCCGTGGTCGCCGATCGCGTCGGCTGCGGCACGGATCAGGGCTTCGACGCCCGGCGTGGTGAAGGTGAACTCCACACTGCGGATCCCGCCCGCGGCGAGCGCCCGACAGAGTTCGACCGGGTCGGGGATGACGGGTACGCGGACGACGGCGATGGCGCGGTCGGCGTACAGGGCGTCGAGGGCGTGCGGCGTGGAGGGAGGGGTCTCGAGCGTCATGCGGGGCTCCTGTTCGGTTCGGCTCAGCCGAAGGTGGTGGTGACGGCGTCGACGGCGCTCGGTTCGGCGAGACGGACGTCGTCGATGACCACGAGGGCACGCCACTTGTCGAAGGTGGTGCACGGGTGGGAGAGGCCCAGGCGGATGACGTCGCCGACCTCGACGTCGCTACCGGGCGGCAGGGAGACGAAGGTGTGCTGGTCGTTCATGGCCGTGGTCGTCGCGCCCGGGAGCGGTTCGACGGTGGCGGACCCGGCGCGGCGGACGCCCTGCACCTCGGGGAGCCCCTCGTCGAACGGGAAGTCGCGCTTCCCGCCGTCGACGAGCGCGAGGCCGGGCTCGGGGCGGGAGACGATCGTCGCCCAGCCGTGGATCGCGGAGCGGAAGTCGCCGGTGCCCTCGTGGCGGCCGAGCGGGGTGATGCCGCGGTAGAAGCCGTCGTCGTGGGTGACGTATGCGCCGGAGCGCAGCAGCACGTCGACGGCGCGTCCGTGAGCACCGTCGAGGTCGCGCAGTCCGGCGAGGACCTCGGCGACCACGTCGAAGTAGGCGCTGCCCCCGGCGGTCACGATGAGCGTCCGGACACGTTCGTCGTACCGGCCGCCTGCGAGGAGCGCGTCATGAAGAGTGGCGAGCGACTCCAGGTAGTCGCGGACGATCTGCAGCGAACCGTCGTCGCCGTGGTGCGCGAGGGCCCCCTCGTAGCCGCTGACGCCGGCGAGCGCGAGCTCGGGCGAGGCGACGACGGCCTCGGCGATCTCGAGCGCGGTGGCCTGGTCCCGGGCTCCGGTGCGGCCACCCGGCGCACCGAGTTCCACGAGCACGTGGAGGGGGCGACGGGGTGGCTGCTCGGCGAGCACGCGCGACATGATCTGCACGGCTCGGACGGAGTCGGCCCACACGACGATCTCGGCGTCCCCGCTGTCGAGGGACCGTCCGACGGCGCGCAGGTGTTCGGGCTGCACGAGGGCGTTGGCCAACATCACGCGGGGGATCGACCAGTCGAGCGCGACGGCGAGCTGCCACGGGGTCGCGACGGTGATGCCCCAGGCACCCGCGTCGAGCTGACGCTGCCATAGGGCGCGGTTCATCGTCGTCTTGCCGTGCGGTGCGAGGCCCACCCCTGCGTGGTCGCACCACTGCCGCATGGTCTCGACGTTGTCGGTGACCGCCGAGCGGTCGAGCGTGACGAGCGGCGTCGTGAAGTCGGCGAGCGCCGGTCGACCGGCGAGGAACGTGGCGGCGTCGGTCCCGACGGACGCCGGCGGGAAGCCCTTGAGGCTGCCGTCGAGCACGCCCAGCGCGCCGGCATCGAAGTCGTCCGTCATCGTCTCCTCGTTTCGCGATCGAGCGCTGCACCCGCCGACGTCGTGAGCGCCTAGCGTTGCGCATTTTGCAACGTACATTGCATCCGGCGCTACGTCTGTTCTAGCATTGCGTCCACAGGCCGTCAACCGGACCCGGCCGAGACGCGAGGGGAACCGTGATGACGATGTCACCGTCCACCGTGAGCACGATCGGCGAAGCGATGGTCGTCCTCCTGCCCGAGAACCAGCTCCCGGTCGCCGAAGCCCGCGAATACCGGACGGGCGTCGGGGGCGCCGAGTTCAACGTCGCCTCGAGCCTCGCGCGCCTGGGCGTCCCCACCCACTGGATCTCGCGCCTCGGCGATGACGGGTTCGGCGACTACATCCTCGAGACGGCCCGGCACGACGGCGTCCTCACCGACGCCGTCGAACGCGACGACCACCGGCCCACCGGCCTCTACGTCAAGGAGACGGTCGTGAGCGGCGACGGCGACCGTCGGCCGCGGATGCACTACTACCGCAGCGAGTCCGCAGCGTCGCAGCTCGGCGCCGACACCCTGCGGCACGAGGCGACCCGGGCGGCCATCACCGCCTCCGCCATCGTGCACACCTCCGGCATCACCCCGGCGCTCTCCGACTCGACGGCGCTGCTCGTCGGCGAGCTGGGCGACGCGCTCCCCCGCGACACCGTCCTGAGCGTCGACCTCAACTTCCGGCCGCGCCTCTGGGAGCGTCGCTCGACCGCCCCGCTGCACCGCCTGCTCGACCAGGCGTCCGTCCTGTTCCTCGGCGTCGACGAAGCGGAGCTGTTCTTCGGCCACACGGACGCCGCCCGCCTCTTCGCCGAGCTGCCGACCCTGCAGCGCATCGTGCTCAAGGACGAGGAGAACGCAGCGACCACCCTCCACCGTGACTCCGAGGCGGGCATCGAGGTGCGGTCGTTGTCGGTCGACGTCGTCGAGACCGTCGGTGCGGGCGACGCGTTCGCTGCCGGCTACCTCGCCGGGCTGGCCTCGGGGCGCTCCGACACCGCCTGCACGCGGCTCGGCCACGCGGTCGCGGCGTCGACGCTCATCTGCCACGGCGACCGCCCCGAGCTCGTGCCCGACGCGCAGGGCGTGGACACCATCGTCGAGGCGTCCGATGAGGAATGGGCGTCGTGGCGGATCACCGCGGACCACCCGCTGCCGTGGACCACGGTCGGCGCGCACGGGATGATCGACGCATGAGTCAATCGCTGTCCCGGGCCCTCGACCTCCTCCGCGAGATCGTCTCGGGCACCAACTCCCTCGACGCGCTCGCGGCGACGGCCGGCGTGCACAAGACCACGGTGCTGCGCCTGCTCAACACGCTCGAGGAGCACGGCTTCGTCACGCGCGACGCGTCGTTCCGGTACCACCTCGGGCGGGCGATGTTCGAGCTGACCCAGACCGCGCTCGACGAGCAGGACGTCCGCGGCGTCGCCGCTCCGCACATCCGGGCGCTCGGGGCGGCCACGGGCCAGACGGTGCACCTCGCCGCCTACGAGAGCGGCTCCGTCTTCTACATCGACAAGGTCGAGTCCCGTCAGCCCCTCCGCATGTACTCACGTGTCGGCCTGCCCGCCTCCCTGTACGCGACCGGGGTCGCGAAGGTCCTCCTCGGTGGACTCGACGAGGCGGAGCGTCGACGCGTCGTCACCGGCATCGTCTTCGAGCGGTACACCGACAAGACCATCACCGACGCCGACGCCCTGCTCGCCGAGATCGAGCGTTCGACCGAACGCGGATGGGCCGAGGACCACGAGGAGCACGAGAGCTTCATGAACTGCGTGGCCGCGCCGGTCTTCGGGCCCGACGGCCGGGTCACCGCGGCGGTGTCGATCTCGGTCCCGACGATGGTGCTCCCCCACAGCGGCGTCCGCGCACTCCTGCCGCAGCTCCTCGCCACCACGACCGCGATCTCCGCCGAACTCGGCTACGCACCGCCGGCGCCCGCCGAGGCCCCCGCGACCGCCTGACCTCCCGCCCCTCCCGTCCCTGAGCCCCCGCCGACCTCGGCCCCTGAGCCCCACCATCCGGTCCCTGAGCTTGTCGAAGGGCCACCTACCCCGTCCCTGACCACCTACCCCGGCCCCTGAGCTTGTCGAAGGGCCACCAACCGAAGGACACACCCCATGACCGACCGCACCGCCATCTCCACCACCGACGCCCCGGCTCCCGCGCACACCTTCTCCCAGGGCGTCCGCAAGGGCAACTTCGTCCAGGTCTCCGGCCAGGGCCCCGTCGACCCCGCGACGAACGAGTACCTGTTCCCGGGCGACGTCGCCGCGCAGACCACCCGCACGCTGCAGAACGTCGAGGCGATCCTCGCGGCCGGCGGCGCGACCTTCGACGACGTCATGATGCTGCGCGTCTACCTCACCAAGCGCGAGGACTTCGCGATCATGAACGACGCCTACGGCGAGTTCGTCGGCTCGCGCGTGCAGGGTGGCGTGCTGCCGTCCCGGACCACGGTCTTCACCGGCCTGCCGCGCGAGGAGATGCTCGTCGAGATCGACGCCATCGCGATCGTCGACTGACGCAGGCCGTTCGCCCGTTTCTGGGCGACCGAGCGTTCGTTCGCCCATCTTCGGGCGAACGAACACGCCTCGTCGGAGGCTGGTAGCGTGGTGCGCGATAGCGCCTAGGGTTCCGGAGCGACAGCTCGACTGGTCCGAGCGGCGCCACGGTCGGCGGCCAGCCGACGACCGTCATCTGACAGGACAAAAGCCCGGAGGACCCTGATCGTCGCGCCCGCGAGGATCGGAAGGGTCTCACGTGTCTCTGCTCGCCGTCACCATCGTCCTCGCCGCCGCGGTCTGCCATGCGGCGTGGAACATCGTCGCCCACGGCGTCAGCCGGATCGGCATGCCCTTCCTCTGGTGGGGAGCGGTGGCGAGCACCGTGTTGTGGGCGGTCGTCGTCCCGTTCACGGGCGGACTCGGTACGGACGACCTCGTCGGCTTCGCCATCGGCGTCGCGGTCTCCGCCGTGCTGCACTACGTCTACATGCTCGTGCTGCAGCGCGGCTACGCCAGCGGGCGCCTCTCCACCGTCTACGCCACGGCACGCGGCACCGGCCCGACGATCAGCGTGATCATCGCCGTCCTCCTCCTCGGCGAGCGCCCGTCGCTGCTCGCGCTCCTCGGCGTCGCGGCGATCGTCGTCGGCGTCGTCGCGATCGGGTTCGTCGACCGCGGGAGCGACCCGGCACCGATCGCCGTCGACGTACGCGCCACGCGACGACGCATCGACCCTGCAGTCGCCTTCGGACTCCTCACCGGGGTCGCGATCGCGGCCTACACGATCTGGGACGCGCACGCCGTCCGCACGTGGGGCGCCTCGCCCGTCGCGTTCATGGTCGGCTGCACCGCGGTCGAGGTCGTGCTGTTCTCCGGTTCGCTCGGGCGCCGGGCACGCGAGCTGCCGACGGTCCTGCGCGCCCACTGGCCGCGCATCCTCGCCTTCGGGGTGCTCTCGCCGATGTCGTACATCCTCGTACTGGTCGCCATCACCATGGCACCGGTCGCGCTCGTCGCGCCGATGCGTGAGGTGAGCGTCATCCTCGTCAGCCTGTTCGGCGCGCTCGTGCTCCGCGAGGGCCGACCCGTGCGCCGGATCGCCGCGGCGACCGTCGTCGTGATCGGCGTCGCCCTCCTCGCGGGCTGACCATGTTTCGAGGCATTCGTGAGCGCGCCCCTGTGACGTGAGCGCGGGCCTCCGGAGGGGCGCACTCACGCCGCAGGGGCACGGTCGGGTCAGCGCACCGCGCTGGCCGCAGGGATCACCAGTCGTGGACGGTGCCGTCGGCGAGACGGTTGTAGGGCAGGTAGGCGCGCTGGTACGGGTACTTGCCCGCCTCGTCGACGTCCAAGTCGACACCGAGGCCGGGCGCATCCCCGGGGTGGAGCATGCCGTTCTCCCAGGTGTAGGACTGCTGGAACACCGCGTCGGTCTTGGCGCCGTGCTTCATGTACTCCTGGATGCCGAAGTTGTGGATCGACAAGCCCAGGTGCATCGCGGCGGCCATCCCCACCGGCGAGATGTCCGTCGGTCCGTGCATGCCCGACTTGATCTGATACTGCGAGGCGTAGTCGAGCACCTTCTTCAGATGGGTGATCCCGCCGGTGTGCGTGACCGCGCTGCGGACGTAGTCGATGAGCTGCTCGCGGATGATCTGCTGGTAGTCCCACACCGTGTTGAAGATCTCCCCGATCGCCAGCGGCGTCGTCGTGTGCTGCCGCACGAGGCGCAACGCCTCCGGGTTCTCCGCCGGCGTGCAGTCCTCCAACCAGAACAGGTCGTACGGTTCGAGGCTCTTGCCGAGCTTCGCGGCCTGGATCGGCGTCATCCGGTGGTGCCCGTCGTGCAGCAACGGCAGTTCCGGCCCGAACTCGTTCCGCACCGCCTCGAACACCGTCGGCAGGTGACGCAGGTACGACCGGGTGTCCCAGTCCTCCTCGTTCGGCAGGCCACCGCGCTGCGCCGGCTCGTGGTCGTAGCGGACGCCGGTGTTGCCCTCGAAGGTGGCGTTGGAGGCGATCCCGTAGATCGACTTCAGCCCGGGCACCGCCGTCTGGATCCGGATGGCCTTGTAGCCCTGCGCCTGGTGCTCGCGCACGCTGTCGAACAGCTCCTCGTTCGTCTTGCCCGACGCGTGCCCGTAGGCGAGCAGCCCCGTCCGGGACGCCCCGCCCAGCAGCTGGTACACCGGCATGCCCGCAGCCTTGCCCTTGATGTCCCACAGCGCCATGTCGACCGCCGCGATCGCCGCCATCGTCACCGGACCCCGCCGCCAGTACGCCGAGCGGTACAGGAACTGCCAGGTGTCCTCAATCCGCGACGCATCGCGCCCGAGCAGCAGCGGGACGACGTGCTCGGTCAGATACGCCACCACAGCGAGCTCGCGCCCGTTCAGCGTCGCGTCCCCGAGGCCGGTCAGGCCGTCATCGGTCGTGAGCTTCAGCGTCACGAAGTTCCGGTCGGGACTCGTGACGATGACCTCGGCCTTGTCGATGTTCATGGGTACTACTCCTTCGTGCGTTGCGGCCGATGTGGCCGGGGTGGTTCCGACGGACTGCGGGTCGGCTGCAGCGGCGGGTGTCAGGGGTTCCGTGGGCGTCCGGTCAGCTCGTCGACCAGGTGCTCCAGCTCGGTGACGAGCGTGGAACCGTCATCCGGCTCCGAGTCGAGGAGGCGGGGATCGATCAGGCGCACGAGCGCCACGGCCCGCTCCCGGCCGTGGAACCGGAGTGCCTCGGCGACCGCGGCACCGCTCGCATCGCCCGGGCGGTCGTCGCCCTGGACGGCCGCCACCCACGCGGCGATCACGCGCAGGGACCCGGTCCCCGGCCGACCGGCGGCCCGTTCCGCGAGGAGGGTCGACACGATCCGCACCCGCAGCTTGGTGACGCCCTCGAGGGCGATCTGCTGCAGTCGATGCTCGATGCGCGCGTTGTCGAAGCGCTCCAGGAGTGCGGTGCGATACGCCGTCAGCCCGAGGTCGTCCGGCAGGTGGCGCTCCGTCTCGTCCCAGTACTCCTCGACCCAGGCCCGGCACTGCTCGTCGCCGACCGCCTCGGCGACCGTCGCATGATCGCGCAGCGGGCCCGCATAGGCGAGGAGGCAGTGGGCGCCGTTCAGCAGCCGCAGTTTGCGTTGCTCGTAGGGCTCGAGGTCGTCGACGAACCGGGCACCCGCGGACTCCCACGCCGGCCGCCCGGCGGGGAAGTCGCCGCTCAGCACCCAGTCGGTGAAGGGCTCGGTGACGACGGGAGCGGCATCGGCGAATCCGGTGAGGGTCGCGGCCGCCGCTTCGTCGGCAGGCGTGGGACGCGGCGTGATGCGGTCGACCGAGGACGAGACGAACGAGACCTCGTCGGCGATCCACCGAGCGGTCTCCGGGCGGACCCGGTCGGCGAGGGCGAGCATCGCGCGACGGACGAGCGCGCCGCCGTCGGCGATGTTGTCGCACGGCAGGATCGCGATCGGACCGGCCCCGGCACGACGACGGGCTTCGAGGCCGAGGAGCAGTCTGCCGAGCGTCGTCGTCGGTCGGACGTCGCGGAGGTCCGCCCCGCCGTCCAAGGCGTCCGACAGCAGAGCGACGTCCCGCTCGACCGCCGGATCCGACGCGTCCGGCTTGCCCTCGGCATCGAGCCGGTACCCGGACTCGGTGACGGTGAGGGTGACGATGGCGGTGGTCTCAGCGGCGAGGAGGTCATGGAGCCGTGCGACGTCGGCACCGTCCCGCGCCTCGACGATCGAACCGACGATCGTGGCCGAGTCGCCGTCCGCCGAGCGCTCGACGACGGTGTAGAGGCAGTCCTGAGCATCCAGATCGACTGCGGCCTGCGGGCTCCGGCCGGTGAAGGCGGCGATGCCCCACTCGTGATCGGGGTCGACGAGCTGGGTGTACCAGGCCTGATGGGCACGGTGGAAGGCGCCGAGTCCGAGGTGGACGATCCGGACCGGCGCCGATGGGAACTCGGGCAGCCGCACGCGGGACAGACGCGGGACCGCCGGCTCCCCCGGCGCTCCGGCAGCGCTGTCGACGTTCGTCACGGTGCTCACAGCTTGAACACCCGTCGCGGCTGGTCGACGACGAGGTCGAGGATGATGCGTTCGGCCGTCGCCTCGTCGATCCGCCCCTCCCGCACGAGTCGCGCGAGGAAGGACGCGTCGAGGCGCCGGGACATGTCGTGTCGGGCGGGGATCGAGAGGAACGCCCGCGTGTCGTCGATGAACCCCGATCCGCGTGAGAACCCTGCCGTCTCCGTCACGGCGGACCGGAAGCGCAGGACGGCGTCGGGCGCGTCGAGGAACCACCACGGCGCGCCGATGAAGACACTCGGGTAGAACCCGGCGAGCGGCGCGATCTCCCGCGAGTAGCTCGTCTCGTCGACGCTGAAGAGGACGAGGTGGAACCCCGGAGCCGTGCCGAAGCGCTCCAGCAGCGGACGCAGGGGGCGGACGTAGTCGGTGCGGACCGGGAGGTCGTGCCCGGTGTCCGGTCCGAAGCGGGCGAGCGTCGGCGTGTGGTGGTTGCGGTGGACGCCGGGGTGCACCGTCATGACGAGGCCGTCCTCGACGCTCATCCGGGCGCTCTCGAACAGCATGTGGGCGGCGAACCGCTCGAGGTCCGCGGCGTCGGCAGTGCCCGACAGCGCGCGGTCGAACAGCGCTGCGGCGTCCGCCTCCTCGAGTTCGAGCGTGAGTGGCTGCGGGACACCGTGGTCGGCGGACACCGCCCCGTGCTCGATGAAGTGGCGACGGCGCCCGGCGAGCGCTTCGAGGTAGCCGCGATAGCTGCCCTCCGGCGTCCCGTTCCAGGCGGCGAGCGAAGCGACCCGCTCCGCCCACCCGGCCTTCGCCGGATCGAGGTACGCGTCGGGCCGGAAGGTCGGCAGGACGCGCCCGCTGAAGGTGGGGTCCGCTGCGAGGGCGGCATGCGCGGCGAGGTCGTCCATCGGGTCGTCGGTGGTCGCGAGCACCTCGATGCGGAAGCGGTCGAACAGCGCACGCGGACGGAACGCCGGCGCCTGGAGCGCGTCCTGGATCGTGTCGAAGAGCCGGTCGGCGTTCGCTCCGTCCGGCTGCTCCGTGACGCCGAACTGCTCACCGAGGATCGAGCTCAGCCAGTAACCGGAGGCGGTGCCGGCGTACAGGTGCCAGTGCTCGCAGAACCGTCGCCAGGCGTCCCGCGGCGCGGCGACGGCACCACCCTCCGCGAGGTCGGGCACACCGACGTCCGCGAGGGAGAACCCGGCGGCGTGCAGCAGGCGGGTGACGTAGTGGTCGTGCCGGAGGAACAGCTCGGTGGCGTTCGCGAACGGGGTGTCCTCGACGAGGATCGCCGGATCCACGTGCCCGTGCGGCGAGATGATCGGCAGGGCGTCGACCGAGCGGTAGAGCGCCCTGGCGACGTCGCGCGTCCCCGGGTCGGCGGGGAGGAGGCGGTCTGGATCGTTCTGCAGCGTCGTCGGCACGCCTCCATTGAAACGGTGAGGCCTCCGTCTGTCAACCGATTGCCACACCCTGCTGGCAATCGCTTGCCGGAACGCCGACCGTCTGCGAGACTGATCCCGCTTCCGACCGGAACCGTCGTGGTCCAGGACCACTGGAACGCGTCAGCGACGCGAGGAGCAGACCCGGCTATCACAGGAGATTGCAGTGGCAAGCAGCGTTCGTATCGACATCGCGACCGCCCAGCGGCACCCGCTCACGGGGTACGGCGTGATCGTCCCCTCCGAACGCATCCCCGGTGCGTTCGCGTCCGGAGCCGACTACGCGGAACCGACCATCGTCGGCAACCTCATCGTTGCCGACGGAGCCGGGTGGACGCGCCACCCCGACTACGACGTGAGCGTCCGACGCGGCTCGTTCGCGATCCTGTTCCCCGGCGACCTGTCGCTCGCCGACCCCGGCTTCCCGGCGGAACGCGTCACCGCGTACCTCGACGCCGTCATGCCGATCATCGGTTCGGTCTCGGAGCCCGGCGCGAAGATCGTGTTCGGGAGCGGTACGGCGCGCACCATCCCCACCGGGGTGGACGTCGCGGCCGCCCGCGCGAGGTTCGCAGAGGTCGTCGTCGAGACGCGCGACACGGCGGAACGGAACGGACTGCAGATCGTCCTCGAGCCGCTGAACCGTGACGAGACGAACCTGCTCAACTCGCTCGAGGAGACGGTCGCCTTCCTCGACGAGTTCGGGATCGACCGTGTGCCCGTCGTCGCCGACCTCTTCCACATCATGCTGGAGGAGGAGCCGCTCGCCGTCGTCCAGGCCCTCGGCGCCCGCATCGGACACGCCCACATCGCCGATGCCGGACGACGGCCGCCCGGCCAGGGCGACTGGCCACTCACCGAATTCATCACGGCCCTCCGAGACGGCGGCTACGACGGCCCCATCACCGTCGAGTGCCTCTTCGAGGACTTCGAACCGGAGCTCGAGGCCGCCCTCGCGCACCTCCGTCGGCTCGCCTGAGCCGGCACGGACACCGACGCACCCCACGCACAGAACTGGAGCGAACCCCCGCATGTCCCGACCGCACCGCATCGCCATCGCCGGCGCCGGCATCATCTCGAAGCAGCACGGCATCGTCATCGACCAGTTGCGCGACGAGCTGGAACTCGTCGCCGTCGCCGACCCGGAGCTCGCGAAGGCGGAGGCCCTCGTCGCCGAGCGCGGCGGACGGGCGTTCACGACCCTCGCGGAGGCGCTGGCGCAGACCGACCCCGACATCGTCGTCGTCTGCACGCCCACCGGTCTGCACGCCGACCTCGCCATCGAGGCGCTCGAGGCCGGCAAGCACGTCATCATCGAGAAGCCGGCCGACGTCACCGTCTCGCGGACGGACGACATCATCGCCGCCCAGGAGCGCGCCGGTACCGTCGTGACCGTCATCTCCCAGCACCGCTTCGACCCGTCGACGGAGATCGTCCTCGCCGCCGCCGAACGCGGAGACCTCGGGCGCATCACCTCGGGCATCGCATCGGTCGACTGGTGGCGCGGGCAGAGCTACTACGACTCCGGCGACTGGCGCGGCACGTGGGCGCTCGACGGCGGCGGCGCACTCATGAACCAGGGCGTGCACACGGTCGACCTGCTGGTCGCCCTCCTCGGACGCCCTGTCGAGGTCTTCGGCTACACCGCGCTCCTCGCCCACGAGCGCATCGAGACCGAGGACGTCGCGGTCGGTGTCGTCCGCTTCGCATCCGGCGCGCTCGGCGTCATCCACGGCTCGACGGCCGTCTACCCGGGCCTCGTCGCGCGGCTGCAGGTCCACGGTGACCGCGGCTCCGCGGTCATCGAGAACGACCAGCTGACGTACTTCCACTCCACTCCCGCGGGGATGGAGCGCGCCGAGGCCTTCTTCGGCTCGCAGGGCAAGGACACGAACCAGGCGGCGCAGTTCGCCGACGAGACGCAGGCGGGCTCGAGCGTCGCCGGACAGATGTCGGACGCGCACCTGCGCCAGTACCGGAACGTCCTCGCCGCGATCCGCGGGGAGGATTCGCTCCGCGTGACGCTGGCCGAGAACCGCCAGGCGATCTCGATCATCACCGGTCTCTACGAATCCGCACGCACGGGCCAGCCGGTCCGCCTCGACGCCGTTGCGGCGGTGGCCCGATGAGCGCCCAGCGGACGAACCGGGTGGCGGCGAACCCCATCCCGTACTGGAGTGCGCGCGGCAAGACCCGCGAGGTGTTCGAGGAGGCCTTCGCCGACTTCCAGCGCATCGGGTTCACCGCGGTGAAGGCCGACATCCCCGAGGGCATGACCGCGGACGAGTACCGCACGTGGATCGGCGGCTACGGCCTCGCACCGTCGCTCAGCCTGTTCAGCAGCGCGTTCGACGAGACGGTCGACCCGGCCGAGGTCCTCGAGGCGGCGAAGGCGTTCGGGGCGGCCCAGGCCTCCCTCGGACTCGACCGGACGATGATCTCCTCGATGGCGATCCCGGCGCGCATGGCGACGCCGGCGATCGGCGCCGACTTCTCCCAGGAGCGCCTCGACCTGGCCATCGAAAACGTCGGCCGCACCTGCGAGGTCCTGCTCGCCGAGGGGATCCGTCCCCTGCACCATTCGCACGTCGGTGGTGTCTTCGAGACCGAGCACGAGATCCGCAGTCTGCTCGACACCCTCGGACCGGACCTCATCGGGTTCGGGCCCGACACCGGGCACCTCCGCTGGGCGGGAGCGGACCCGGTCGCGATGATCACCGACTACCGCGACCGCGTCGGCGGCATCCACATCAAAGATGTGTACGCCGATCACCTCGATGGCGCAGCGGACGGCGCGCTGAGCTACCACGAGACGTCGCAGACGAAGCGGCTGTGGGCGGAACCCGGGCTCGGTGTGCTCGACTTCGACGCGATCGTCGCGGCGATGCCCGCGGACTACGACGGGGACTACATGATCGAGGTCGACTTCCCGAGCGTCGAGAGCGTCTACGAGTCGCACCGCCTGTCGTACGAATGGGCCAGCCACGCACTCGATGTCGCGACCCGCTGACCAGGCCGCCCTGAGCCCGCACGCCGAGGCCGCGGCAGTACGATGGCTCAGGTCGCCGAGGGCGGCGATCGAGAGGAGCGGGCCCCATGAGCACCTCTGACGCATCCGCGGAGACGGTCGCTCCCGAGCCCGGAACGCCCGAACCCACGGCAGGGGCCGCGAGGACGAAACGTGCCGCGACGATCTACGACATCGCACAGCTCGCCGGCGTCAACCCGTCGACCGTTTCGCGGGCGCTGAGCCGCCCTGGCCGCATCAACGAGAAGACGGCGCAGAAGATCCACGACGCCGCCAAGCAGCTCAACTACGTCGCGAACCCCGCCGCCCGAGCGCTCCCCACCGGGCGCACCGGCACGCTCGGCCTCATCGTCGCCGACATCACGAACCCGATGTTCTTCGACGTCGTCCGCGGCGCGGAGCGTGAGGCCGCCGAGCGCAACTACACGCTCGTGCTCGCGGAGTTCAAGGAGTCGGCGGAGATGGAGCTGCTGACCGCCCGGCGGCTCATGCCGTCGGTCGACGGTCTCATCCTCGCGACCTCGAGGCTTCTGCCCGACGACGTGCGCGCGCTGGGCCAGGAGAAGCCCGTCGTCGTGATCAACCGTCAGGTCGACGACGTCGACAGCATCGTCGCCGACATCGACCCGGGCCTCACCGCGGCGATCGACCACCTCGCCGAGCTCGGGCACCGGAGGCTCGCGTTCGTCTCCGGCCCCGGTCGGTCCTGGATGTCGCGGCATCGGTGGAGCCGGACACGGGAGCTGTGCGCGGAGCGCGGCATCGAGACGGTGCGGGTCCCTTCGACGCAGCCCGACATGGCCGCAGGCAGGGCGGCAGCCACCGCCGTGCTCGAGACGGGTGCCACCGCGGTCCTCGCGTACAACGACCTCCTGGCCATCGGCATCATGCTGGAGCTGCGCTCACGTGGTGTCGAGATGCCCACCCAGCTGAGCCTCATCGGCTTCGACGACATCTTCGGTTCGGACTTCACGACACCGGCACTCACCTCGATCCGCAGCCCGCACATCGCCTCCGGCTCCTACGCCGTGCAGACCCTCTTCGCGCACCTCGGGGGCACCGCCGTCCCGACCATCACCGACCTCGCGACCACGCTCATCATGCGCGAGTCGACCGCTCCGCCGCCGGCTACGGACTGAGTCGGGGCGTCACCCAGCCCTTCGACAGGCTCAGGGACCGGGACGGTCCCTCGCCCGGGGACCGACCGCGGGGTACGCTCGATCCGATGATCGAGCTGAGCCCGCACCGGACGGCGTGGGCGACGGCGTTCCGACACGAGGCGGCGCGACTCTCGGACGTCCTCGACGGACGTGTCGACGCGATCGAGCACATCGGGAGCACCGCCGTCCCTGGTCTCGTCGCCAAGCCGATCATCGACCTCGCCGCGAGAGCGATGGCAGGCGTCGACCCGTTCGCCCTCGGACCGCTCCTGGCCGGGCTCGGGTACGAGCCGAACGCCGCGGGACCGAAGACGCATGCCGTGTACGTCCGCTCAGAGCGAGCCCGTCGCACGCACATCCTCCACATGTTCGGCCCAGACGCGTGGGAGCACTGCAACCAGCGGCTGTTCCGAGACAAGCTACTGCACGACGCATCCGCTCGGCGCCGGTATCAGGAGCTCAAGCTGGAGCTCGCCAGGACCGACGACGGCCGCGCCTACACGGCGGCGAAACTCCCGCTCATCGAAGCGCTGCTGAACGAGGAACGCACCGCGCGGGGCCTGCCGCCGACCGAGGCCTGGGACAAGTAGGGCCGCCCCTCGCGTGGTCCTCAGGCGACGAGCTCGATCTCGACGCGCGCGCCGAGCGGCAGCCCGACGACCGCGACCGTGGTGCGCGCAGGGTAGGGCGCCGAGAAGACCGTCTCGTAGACGCGGTTCATCGCGGCGAAATCGGCCATGTCGACGAGGTACACGTTCACCTTCACGACATCGCCGAAGCCTCGACCGGCGGCCGTCAGCACCGACTCGAGGTTGGCGAACACCCGCTCGGTCTGTGCCGCGACGTCGCCCTCGACGAGGGTTCCGGTCGAGGGGTCGATGGGCGTCTGCCCCGACAGGTGGAGTGCCCCGCTCGGGCCGGACGCCGCATGCGAGTACGGCCCGACGGGTTCGGGCGCGTGCGGGTCGGTCACGGTGGATCGGGTCATGGCCTCAGCCTAGGGAACGCGGGCGGGTTCCGATGGCGTTCGACGAGGCCAGCGTCGCACTCGGGTACTCGCCGAAGCGTCGCGAGTACCCGGCGGCGAACCGCCCCAGATGACCGAACCCCCACCGACGGGCGACGTCACCGACCGTCGTCCGTCCGGGGTCGGCGTCCCGCAGGTCGTCGCGGACGCGGTCGAGCCGGACCGCGCGGAGGTAGTCGGCCGGTGTCACGTCGAACTCCCGGCGGAACGCCGACTGCAGACTGCGGAGGCTCATGCCGGCCGCCGCTGCGACGTCCTCGGTGCGGATCGGCAGATGAGCGTTCGCGACGAGGTACTCCACCGCGGTCCGCGTCCGAGCGCTGGCGGCGACGGCCACCTCGGTCGGCGGCCGGAGCGCGAGGTGCGGGAACGTCTCGAGCAACGACACCGCGGCCGCTCGCCTGGCCTCCGCGCGCAGGAGCGCCGGGCTGTCGTCGTCGTAGACCACCCCTGCGACGGCCGCGACGGAGGCGTTCCATCGGTGGAGTCCCGCGCCCGACGGGCGGAACGTCGTGTCGAACCGGATCGGACCCACCGACCCCTCGGTCTCCCCCGCGACACCCTCGAGATAGGCGCCGCCGAAGTGCATCATGTTGAGCCGGTAGTCGATGAGGTCGAACTGCGCGGGGCGGTCGTTGGCGAACATCGCCGGCTGCCCGTGCAGGAACTTCATCGGCGAGCCGAGCAGGTCTGAGACGCCTTCGCCACGCGTCATCCAGGAGACCACGTACTCGCCCTGGGTGAACGACGCACCCGTGATCCGTCCCTCGACCTGCGAGGCACGGAGGGAGAGGTCGTCGTCGCCGGTGGAGGTGAAGCGGTATCCGAACTCGGCGGCGGTCGGCTCGACCGTCATCCCGCCGATCCGGTAGGCCTCGCGGTAGAGCTCGCGAGCGTCGTCGACGTCGCTCCCCGCGGCCTCGAACCGCTCCGCGGACCCTGGTTTCGCGCTCATCCTGCTCAGAATCCCACGACTGTGCCAAAGCTCCACTTCCGGGCGGTCGGCGTTCGTTTATCGGATAACGCCGGATCGCCGCCGAGCGCCAGGCGTCACCCGATGTACGAGGTGTCGGAGCGGGCCTCTCCCGCCACGACGGCAGTCAGGTCGACCTCGCGGCCGTCGAGGCGGAACGTGAACCGCCCCGTCTGTTCGACCGTCGGCGTCCCCGTGAGGTACTGGCGGAGTTCGGCGCGTTCGCTCTCGTGCAGCCAGACCACCGGGTCCGAGGTCGACTTGAACTCGAGGATGGCGGCGACGTCCTGGAGCATGCGACGTTCGACGGGGTCGAGGAGGTTCCGAGCGCTGCGGAAGTAGACGGCGTCGGGGTCGACCTCGTAGACGTCCTTCAGCCAGACGCGGTTGACGGAGTCGACGATGGAGTTCCACGCCCCGACGCCCGACGGGTCGCCGACGCGTTCGGCGTTGTCCCAGAACGGACCGACATCCGGCCCCACGCGCGCGCCGTCGAACACCCCGATGGACGGGATCATCGGGACGCCGCAGCCGAGCAGGTACACGTCGTCGCCGACGGTCTCCCTGATGAACGAGATCGCGTCCCGGTAGGCGGTTTCGCGGTGGACGTCCTGGTGCCGCCGCCCGGTGACGGCGCCCGCGTACATGAAGTCGAGCTTGAGGTAGCTGAAGCCCCACCCGGTGACGCGCTCGAAGACCTCGCGGAGGTGGTCCTGCACCTCCCGCTGGGTGGTGTCGAGCGAGTAGTAGTGGGAGTTCCAGTTGTAGCCGGTCGCAAGCGCTCGGCCGGCGTCGTCCTGCACGAGGAGGTCGGGGCGCTCCCGCGCGATCGTGGAGTCGGGAAGCGCGATCATCGGGGCGAGCCAGAGCCCCGGGCGGAACCCGGCTTCGGCGATGCGACCGGCGGTCGCCTGCATGCCCGACGGGAAGTCCGGTCCGGCCGTCCAGTCGCCCACGATCGGCTCCCAGCCGTCATCGAGCTGGAACACGTCGAAGGGGTACCCGGTGAGATCGGCGACGGTGCGGGCGACCAGCTCCTCGTCGATGCCCTCGTAGTAGGAGTACCAACTGCTCCAGACGCGACCGGCGCGCTGCGAGCGCCGCCCGAGCCGTTCGGACAGGATGGCCGCGTAGTCGGCGAAGGCCTGCTGCTCCGGTCCGAACGTGACGAACCACTCGGCTTCGTCGGTCTCGCTCCGCGCCCAGATCGTGTTGCGGTCGGCACCGACCCGGGGGTTGCCGAGCCCGAGGGTCCCGATGAGCAGGACGGTGCCGTCCGGTCCTGCGATGGCTCCGACGCCACTGCCGGAGTGGAGGTGCGGGGTCTCGTTGACCGCGTCGTCGGCGGTGAGCAGCCGGTCGGGGCTGTTCTTGATGCCGATGGTCTCGCCGTCGGTGGTGGTCCACCCGCTCGGGCTCCACGAGTTCCAGCCGTGCCGGTAGAAGCCGGTGTCGCCGAAGGGGTGGAGCAGCGCGACCGGGCCGGCGGGCACGACGAACCCCGTGCTCGTGGCGGTCGGTTCGCCGGCGAGGTTCGCGGGGATGCGGAGGTCACCGAAGGTGAAGGTGTGCAGCATGGCCGGCTTTCTGTGTGGGTGGGCGCTCCCGGGATGGACGCGGGACTCCCGACTGCCGCCGCGGGGCTGCCGCAGGTAAAGTCGAGGAGGCGGAGTTAATACTGCAACGTGCCGTGAAAAGTCGCAAGGGGGGAATGGCGAATGCCTCGAGAGGCGATGGTGGAGCCGTCCGGCGGATCGATGGGCAGTCGGTCGTTGCTCCGGAGGATGAACTCGCTCGGTGTGCTGCGCGCCCTGCTCCCGCAGGCACTCACCCTGCGGGAGCTGGCGGACGCGTCCGGGCTGTCTCGGACGGCCATCGACGCGATCGTGACGGATCTCGTCGAGATGGGCTGGCTCGAATCCGTCGAACGCGCCTCGGCGTCCCGGGTCGGCAGACCCGCCACCGCTTTCAGCGTGCGGGCCGGACTCGGCCACCTCCTGTCGCTCGACATCGGCGCGAACCACATCCACGCCGTCGTGACCGACCTCGCCGGTGCCGTCCTGGGCCAGCGCACGGCTCGCCTGCCCGAGGACACGGGCGCGACCGAGCGCATCACCCTGGCGCTGGCGACCGGCGATGCGGTGCTCAGCACCCTCGACCTCACCCGCGGGTCGGTGTGGATCGTCGCCGTCGGCTCCCCCGGCGCGATCGGCCGGGACGGCGAGGTGCTGCACTTCGGCGGGACGGGACTCCCGGACTGGGTCGGGTTGAACCTGCGCGAGCGGTTCGAGCGGGAGTTCGACGGAGCCGTCCTGGTGGAGGGCGACGTCGCGCTCGGCGCCCGCGCGGAACTGACCGTCGGCGCGGCACAGGGCCACCGCGACGTCGTCTACCTCCTCTGCGGCGTGCGCACCAGCGCCGCCTCCATCGTCGACGGGAAGGTGCATCGCGGCGTGCACGGTGCGGCAGGGATCGTCGGCGAGATGCCCGAACTCCGGTGGTCCCGCCTGAACGAGCAGTACGGCGAGTCGGTCCTCGGCTCACCACGGCCGTCCCGCGAGGAGATCTTCGATGCGGCTCGCGCCGGTGATCGGATCGCCCTGACGGCGATGGACGAGTTCGCGGACGACCTGGCCACCGGCGCGGCGGCCATGGTCCTCGCACTCGATCCGGAACTCCTCGTGGTCGGCGGCGGCAGTGCTCCGGGCGCGGACGTCTTCCTGCCGCGTTTCATCCGCACCCTCGGCGAGATCTGCCCGCTGCCACCGGACGTGGTCGTCTCCTCGCTGGGTTCGGAGGCGGTGGCGATGGGTGGCGTGAGCCTGGCGTCCCAGCAGCTCGTCACCGTCCTGCAGACAGCCGTCCGAGACGTGGAGCGGTTCCCCGACCCGGACGGAGCGCAGCTGCTCGTCAAGCGGACCGCAGCGTCCTGAGCCGTCACAGCCCGCGGCGGGTGACGGCTCAGCGACCGCCGAGCTGCGCGGCGGGGACCGACGACCGTCGCTCGGGGATCGCCGCGTCGTAGACGTCCTGGACCACGTCGAACGCCTTCCGCGCTTCTGCGGGGTGGAGCCAGAAGGCGCCCGGCTCGTCGAGCCCCGCGTAGAAGTCCTGGATCAGCCGTTCATGGGACACACCCCAGTAGGCACGCGCTCCGCTGGCCGTCACCCGCTCGACGGTGGTCTCGACGCGTCCATCGGCGAAGCGTGCGGTGAGTTCGGCCCCTAAGCTCAGCGTGCCCAACGCGCAGACGACGTCGATCGTCACGGGCAGGTTCGCGACCCCGGCGACCGTCGCGTAGACCGTGCTCGTCGCGCCACCCGCGTGCACGATGCGCAGCTCGGCCGTGTCCTCGACCTCGATCACCTCGGCGAGCGCGCGGGTGGCGATCGACCCCGTCGCCTCGAGCGGGTCGCCGACCAACCACTGCACGAGGTCGATCGTGTGGATCGCCTGGTTCATGAGGAGTCCACCGCCGCCGGTCTCCCAGCGACCGCGCCACGGGCGATCCTCGTAGTAGGCCGCCGTCCGATGCCACGGCACGACCGCCGAGGCGCCGAGCACTGCGCCGAGCTCACCCGAGTCGAGGAGTTCCTTGGCGCGCTCCGCCGGCTGGTTGTAGCGGTTCTGGAAGCACACCGCGATCTTCGCGCGACTGTGCTCCGCCGCGGCCAGGAGCCGTTCGGCCTCATCGCGCGTGTGGGCGAGGGGCTTCTCGAGGATGACACTGATCCCGCGCTCGAGCGCCCGGATCGCCTGGTCGGCGTGCAGGTGGTGCGGGGTGCAGATGTGGACGACGTCGGGTCGCGCCTCCTCGAACAGTCGATCGAGGTCGGTGAAGCCCGGGACACCCGTCGCAGCCATCGCCGCATCGAGCCGGCCGGCGTCGACGTCGCACACCGCCACGAGCTGCGCACCGGGCACCGTTCCGATCGCCGCGATGTGGAGGGCGGAGATGTCGCCGCACCCGACCACGGCGACGCGACGGAGGACGGGTGCGGGCCCGCGGCTCATCGCAGTTCGATCCCCAGCTCGTCGGTGAGCCTCCGGAAGGCCCGGGCGGCCACGCCGAACGAGGCGGGACCCGAGAAGCCGCCGAGCGCGTGGGTGTCGGCGAGGTGCGGCTCGAGCGAGGCGAACCCCGCGTAGCCGTCGTCGCGCAACGCCGTGAGCGTTTCACGCAGTTGCCCGTCGCCCTCGCCGGACGGCACGACCTGGCCGCTCTCGGCGACCGCGTCCTTGACCTGCAGGTAGTCGAGGTACGGGCGCAGCATCGCGTAGCCGTCGTCGAACGGCGCGACGCCCACCTGGACGAAGTTCGCGTTGTCCCAGGCGAGGCGGAGTGCGGGCGATCCGACCGACTCGACGAGGTCGAGGATGCGCTCCGGGACATCGCCGTAGATGTCCTTCTCGTTCTCGTGCAGGAGCACGACCCCCTCCCGCTCGGCCAGGTCGGCGAGCAGGCGCATGCGGACCAGGACGTCGTCGCGGGTGGCCTCCACCGGCACGCCCTCACCGCGGAAGAAGGAGAAGATGCGGATGTTGGGGGTCCCGAGGGCGTGTGCAGCGGCAACCGCTCGCGCGAGGCGGGCGACTTCCAGCTCGGCGTCGAGGGCCACGTCGACCTTGCCGATCGGCGATCCGATGGCGGACACGCCCATGCCGGACCGCTGCAGCTGCGCACCGAGTCGGGCGAGCTGGTCGGCGTCGAGGTCGATGATGTTGACGCCCCACGCGCTCCGGACCTCGATGTGCGACGCACCGAGCGCCTCGAGCACGGCGATCTGCGTCGTCGGGTCGGCGTCGATCTCGTCTCCGAAGCCCGACAGGGTCCAGCTCACCGGTTGTTGTGCATTCACGTGCGCTTCCGCCTTCGCGTTCGTTCTCGTCATCGGGAACCAGGCAGTCGGGCTGCCGGTCCTGTCAGCCTACGGCTCTGGCAACCGGTTGACAACCCTCTGCAGCCGGAGGGGTCGCCCTAGGATGGAGCGTGTGACCGATCTCTACCTCGCGAGTACGACCGTGTCCTTCCACCGCAGCTGGTCCTGCGTGCTGTTCGACCTCGACGGCACGATCGTGGACTCGGCTCCCGGCATCATCTCCCGCATGAAGACGACCCTGGCGAACGTCGGTGCCGTCGTGCCGTCCGACGAATCGCTGCTGCGTTGGGTCGGACCACCGCTGCTCGACTCCTTCCGCGACTTCGCGGACATGGACCCGTTGCAGTCGCAGCTCGCCCTCACCGAGTACCGTCGCCAGGTCGCCATCGAGGGGGCCGAGGTCGGCACCGCGGTGTTCCCGGGCGTCGCCGGGCTGCTCGCGCGCATCTCCGAGGCCGGGATCCCGATCGGGCTCGCGACCTCGAAGCCCGAGTCGCAGGCGAACACGATCCTCGACCACTTCGGCCTGAGCCAGTACTTCACCGTCGTCACGGGCGCCTCCGAGGACGAGGTCCGCAGCAGCAAGGCCGACGTCGTCGGTGAGGCCCTCCGGCGCCTCACGGCCGCCGGCGTCGACACGTCCCGCACCGTACTGGTCGGCGACCGCCTCCACGACATCGAGGGCGCAGCGGCGCACGGGATCCCGACGATCCTCGTCGAGTGGGGCTACGGCTCGCCGGCGGAGGCCACCGGTGCCCTCGCCGTCGTCCACTCGATCGACGCGCTGTCGAACCTCATCACCGGCTGAGCGAGACCGGAACCACTTGGTGACCCCAGGAGGGCCTGGCTTCACCGACACCTGCTCACTAGGGTGATGACCATCCTGAGGAGGTCGACATGGCGGTGTTCACACGCGGTTTCGGAGGACGGTCACGGGAGCAGGACGACCGACTCCCGCCAGGCCAGTTCCTCACCGAGGACTTCCCGGTCCTGTCCGCCGGACCCACGCCGCGGATCGACACCGATGAGTGGGAGTTCCAGATCCGGACGGAGACGGGCGAGACCCACCGCTGGGACTGGGCTGCCATGCAGGCCCTGCAGCAGGACGACATCACCCGCGACATCCACTGCGTGACCCGGTGGACGAAGCTCGGCACGAGCTGGCAGGGCGTCTCCCTCGACACGCTCTTCGCCGAGGTCGAGAGCGGCTACGACTTCGTGATGGCCCACTCCTACGGCGGTTACACGACCAACGTCCCACTCGACGACCTCCTGGACGGCAAGGCCTGGATCGCCACCGGCTTCGACGGCGAGCCGCTCGCCGCGGAGCACGGCGGCCCGGCGAGGCTTCTCATCCCGCACCTCTACTTCTGGAAGAGCGCGAAGTGGATCCGCGGGCTCGTCATGCAGCAGGACGACGAACCGGGGTTCTGGGAGCAGAACGGCTACCACGCCTACGGTGATCCCTGGCTCGAACAGCGGTACTCGTGAGGCGCACGAACCATGTCGACGTCTGGAAGCCGGCCACCGTGGTCACGGCGACGCAGCTGACCCCATCGGGGCGGAGCCTCATCCTGGACGCCCCGGGCTGGGGTGGGAACCTCGCCGGGCAGCACGCCGACGTCCGCCTCACCGCACCCGACGGCTACCAGGCGGTCCGCTCCTACTCGATCGCCTCGGCCGACGCCGGTGACCGCATCGAGATCGCCGTCGACCGGGTCCCCGACGGCGAGGTCTCACCCTTCCTCGTCGACGCGATCGAGGTCGGCGACCAGGTCGAGGTGCGTGGACCACTGGGCGGCTGGTTCGTCTGGCGCCCTGAGGACACGGAGCCGGTCCTCCTGATCGGCGGAGGTTCGGGCATCGTGCCGCTCATGGCGATGGTGCGAGCGCACGAGGCGGCCGGGAGCACGACGCCGTTCCGACTCGTGTACTCGGTCCGCTCACCGCAGGACGCCTTCTTCGCCGACGAGCTCGCTGCGGCGACCGGGGTCGAGGTCACCTGGATCTACACCCGTCGAGCGCCCGATGGCTGGCCCCGTCCCGCCGGACGCCTGGTCGCGGCCGACCTGCAGGCGCTCGAGTCCACCGGCGGCGAGGCCCCGTCGGTGTTCGTCTGCGGACCGACCGGCTTCGTCGAGGCGGTCGCCGACACCCTGGTCGCGATCGGCCATGATCCCGCCCGTATCAAGACCGAGCGGTTCGGAGGCGCGTGATGACCTCGCATCTGGACGGGAACGTCCTCGCCGGAACCCTGTCGGAGCTGACCGGCACCGACCCGAGCGGCACGATGTCGCAGTGCCTCGGGTGCCGCGACGTCTCGCCCCTCGCCGCGGAGCTGGTGTTCGGCACCCCGGACGCGTGGGTGGTTCGCTGTCGGCACTGCGACGACGTCCTGCTCGTCGTCCTCCATCACGAGGAGACCACGCGCGTCACCCTCGACGGCGTCCGCTGGTGGACCGACCTCGGCTGACCGCCCCTCCCCCGCACTCGTTCGCCCATCCTTGGGCGAACGTTGCTTCTGTCGCCCAAAGATGGGCGAATGAACCTCGTCCATCAAAGCTATTGACATTAGCTAAACGGCGATGCAGACTAGCTTCATGAACACGAACCCGGCATCGACAGGGCCTGCCACCCGCTACCTCGACCGTCCCGAGGGCAAGATCGCCTACGAGATCCAGGGCGACGGCCCGCTCGTCGTCCTCGTCCCGGGAATGGGCGAGCTCCGCTCCTCCTACCGCTTCCTCGCTCCCGCGCTCGTCCAGGCCGGGTACCGCGTCGCCTCCACCGACCTCCGTGGTCACGGCGACAGCGACACGACGTTCTCCTCGTACGGCGACGTCGCGACCGCCTCGGACGTCCACGCCCTCATCCGCGACCTCGGCGCCCCAGCCGTCGTCATCGGGAACTCCCTCGCTGCCGGCGCGGGCGTGATCGTCGCCGCCGAGCACCCGGAGGACGTGTCCGGTCTCGTCCTCGTCGGGCCCTTCGTCCGCAACCCGAAGGCGGGCGCCGTCATGCAGGCGGTCTTCCGCGCCATGATGGCTCCGCTGTGGATCGCACGGGTCTGGAAGGCCTACCTCCCCACGCTGAACGCGGGCCGGAAGCCGGTCGACTTCGACGACTACCTCGCCGACGTCTTCGCGAGCCTGCGTCGCCCCGCCTACGGCAAGGCCTTCTCGCAGACGACCAGACAGACCGACCATGCCCCGGCCGAGGCTGCGCTCCCCGGCGTGAGCGCTCCGACGCTCGTGATCATGGGCACCAAGGACCCCGACTTCCCCGACCCCGCAGGAGAGGCCCGCTGGATCGGCGACACCCTGCAGGCGGAGGTCGTCCTCGTCGAGGACGCCGGCCATTACCCGCAGGCCCAGCAGCCCGAGGTCACCTCGCAGGCCGTCCTCGGCTTCCTCCAGTCGGCGCTGCACCGTGCCTAGGGCGGGACTCAGCCGCGCGCGCGTGGTGGACGAAGCGGCTGAACTCGCCGACGAGGTCGGGCTCGAGGGGCTGACCCTCGCCGCCCTCGCCGAACGGCTCGGCGTCCGGCAGCCCTCGCTCTACAAGCACCTCGACTCGCTCGCCGGACTCCGCCGGAGCATCTCCCTCCAAGCGAAGGGCGAGCTCGGCGACGTCCTGCTGCGCGCCGCCGTCGGCCGTTCGGGCGCGGATGCGATCACGGTGATGGCCGGCGCCTACCGGGAGTGGGCCCTGGAGCACCCGGCACGCTATACGGCCGCGCAGTGGATCGCCGGGCCGGAGGATGAGGAGGACGCGGCGGCGTCGCTCGGCGCCATCCAGGTCATCAGCGACGTCCTCACGGCCTACGAGCTCCGCGGCGACGACGCCATCGACGCGATCCGCGCGTTCCGCTCCACCCTGCACGGCTTCGTCTCGCTCGAGGCGGCAGGCTCCTTCGGCCTCGACCGCGACCTCGACCGGAGCTTCGACCGCCTCGTCCGTGGCTTCGTGATCACGCTGACCCGTTGGGCCGAGACCGCTGGGGACGAGTCCTAGCCGATCCGCAACGGGTTCCGCTGCACGACGCGTGCGGGGTAGCGTGCCGTCATGTCATGCCGCATCAGTGAACTCGTCCTGGACTGCCGCGATCCGGAAGCGCTCGCCCGCTTCTGGTGCGAGGTCCTCGACTTCGTCGTGCTCGACCGAGACGAGGACGGGGTGGAGATCGGAGCGCGGGACGGCTTCGGTGGATCGCAGCCGACCATCATCCTCAGCCGCAGCGACGACCCGCCGCAGCCGAAGTCGAAGCTCCACATCGACGTCAGCCCGACCGACGGCGACCAGGACGCCGAACTCGAGCGCCTGTTGGCCCTCGGAGCGCGCCCGACGGACATCGGGCAGACGGGCGATGAGTCGTGGCACGTCCTCGCCGATCCCGAGGGCAACGCCTTCTGCCTCCTGCGCACGCCCGTCAAGCCGGTCTGATCGGCCTCAGTCCCGGGCGATGAGGGCGAACCGTTCGAGGACGACGAGCGTCGTGTCGTCGAGGCGGAAGTCGGCGCCGAGTTCGGCCTGCATCTCCGGTGAGGTCCAGAACCGCTCGTGACCGGCACGCCAGTCGGCGACCGAGGCGTAGCCTTCGCCCTCCGCCAGAGCGTGAGCCAGTGGCACCTCGTCCAGCGGTACCACCTCGACACCCACCGTCTCGATGACGAAGCGGTGAGCGCCATCGGAATCGACGACGATTCCGCGCTGCCCGACCGCCGGCAACTCCTCGCCTGCCACCTCGTACTCGTGCGCCAGGGAACTCGTCGCGGCCTTCTCGCCGGACTCGATCGCCGCCACCAGCCTGTCCCGCAGCGGGCCGGGGAACGCGAACTCGACGATGGGGAGGTGGTCATCCATGCGTCCATCCCAGCATCGATCGACGCGTCGTGCCACTTCACACCTCCTGTCGGTTTCCCGCGGCGGCGCCTGCAGCCTTCTGCGGACGCGAGCGGATGCGGTCTGAGGGCCGACGGGCACGGTGCCGGTGGGATAATCGGCGCATGTCCTCGACCGCGCGGTACGCCAGGCAGCTCGCCCTCCCCGGGTTCGGACCAGCGGCGCAACAGCGTCTCGCCGACGCACGGGTGCTGATCGTCGGCGCCGGCGGCCTCGGCAGCATCGTCATCCCGGCGCTTGCCGCTGCCGGTGTCGGTTCCGGTGACGGCGCGATCCACCTGGTGGACGACGACACGGTCGAGCTCAGCAACCTGCATCGGCAGACCGTCCACAGCACCGCGGACGTCGGCCGTCCGAAGGTCGACTCCGCAGCGGACCGCGCCCTCGCCGTCAACACCGATGCGACGATCCTCAGGCACCGCCTCCGCCTCGGACCCGGCGAGATCATGGGCCTCCTGGCCGACGCGGAGATCGACCTCGTCATCGACGGCAGCGACAACTTCGAGACCCGTTACCTGGTCGACGACGCCGCGACGCTCGCCGACGTCCCACTCGTCTGGGGTGCGGTCTCGCAGTACGGCGGGCAGGCTGGACTCAGCTGGTCGTCTCGCGGCCCGCGCTACCGCGACCTCTTCCCCCACCCGCCGACGGACGGTTCGGTGCTCTCCTGCGAGGCCGGCGGCGTCCTGCCCACCACGGTCGGGGTCATCGGGTCCGTCATGGCCACCGAGGCGATCAAGGTGCTCACCGGGGTCGGGTCCCTCTCGCTCGGCCGGGTGACGATGTTCGACGGGCTGAGCGGCGGGTTCCGCGAACTCCGGTACGAGCGCGACCCCGCGGGCGCCCGGCAGGTGTCGCTCGATGAGCATCTGCATCGGACGCCAGGAGGGGACGCGGCGAGCGCCGCAGCGGCAGCCCCGCACGAGCCGCGACACGGCGGCCGCACGATCACCGCACCGCAGCTCGCGGCGAGCGACGATGAGGCCGTCCTGCTCGACGTCCGGGAGCCGTGGGAGGCGGAGATCGCCCGGTTGCCCGGTTCGACGCTGATGCCGCTCGGCTCGCTCCCCGAGACGCTCCACGGGCTCGACCCCGAGACGCCCGTGGTCGTCTACTGCCACCACGGCATCCGATCCGAGTCCGCGCTTCGCCTGCTCCTCGAGCGCGGCTACTCGGCCGTCCATCTCGAGGGCGGCATCGACGCGTGGTCGCGGCTCGTGGATCCGACCGTCCCCCGCTACTGACCGCGGCTCCGAACACCCCATGCAGCCCCACCGACCGACCTCGACGACGGGAACCACCATGACGACGCCAGCGCCCACGAGTCGGAAGACCGTCGAGCAACACGCCGCCGACGTCGCAGCCCTCCTCGACGACGTGACCGACACCGGCGCCGAGCACGTGCCGATCGACGAGGCCGCAGCTCGGGTGACGGCGGTGGCGGTGCCGTCACCGGTCGACCTGCCGCTGTTCCGCAACTCGCAGATGGACGGCTTCGCGGTTCGGGCGGCAGACCTCACGGGCGATGAGACGCGTCTGCGGGTGGTGGGCGAGATCGCCGCGCGCCCGATCGACCCCGCGCCGCTCGAGGCGGGGACCTCGGTGCGCATCATGACGGGCGCGGTCGTTCCGCCGGGTGCGGACATCGTCGTGCCGGTCGAGGAGAGCGAGGTCGAGACGGATCCGGACGGTGTCGAGACCGTCCTCCTCGGTCCTGCGCGCGGCGGTGGCGAGCGCCCGGTGGGGCTGTTCGTCCGGGAACGCGGGAGCGACGTCCGCGCCGGCGAGGAGCTGCTGCCGGCCGGCGTGCGCCTCGCTTCACGACACCTCGCCGTGTTGGCTGCGGCCGGGATCACGACCGTCGAGGTGCGTCGGCGGGTGCGGGTCGCGATCGTCACGACCGGTGCCGAACTCGTCGAACCCGGCGAGACTCCGACGCTCGGCCAGACCTTCGACTCCAACGGGACCGCGCTGGCGGCCGCCGTCGTCGCAGCCGGGGCCAAGGTCAACGCCCGTGCGCGCGTCGTCGACGATGCCGACGTCCTGCTCGCCCTGCTCGACGACCTCCACGGCGAGGTCGATCTCATCCTCACCTCCGGCGGGATCTCCATGGGTGAGCACGAGGTCGTCCGTGACGTCCTCGGTCCGCTGGGTGGCTGGATCGGTTCGGTCGCGATGCAGCCCGGCGGACCACAGGCGCTCGGGGCCCACCGGGGCGTCCCGATCATCGCGTTCCCCGGCAACCCGGTGAGCACCCAGCTCTCGTTCGAGGTCTTCGTCGCTCCGGTCCTCCGCCGGGTCGCCGGGCTGCCGCAGGCGACACGCGCACCGGCCGAACTCGCGGTCGCCGTGCGTTCGGTGCCCGGCAAGCGCCAGTTCCTCCGCGGACGCCGACGAGACGATGGCCGGGTCGAACCGGTCTCGGGCCCCGGCTCGCACCTCGTCGCCGGGCTCGCGGCCTCCGACGTGCTGATCGTGATCCCGGAGGACACGCTCGAGCTCGACGCCGGTGACGCTGTGGAAGCATGGGCACTATGACCGGGCTCACACACCTCGACGACGACGGCCGCGCACGCATGGTCTATGTCGGCGACAAGGCCACGACGAAGCGGGTCGCGACGGCGACCGCGACCTTCACCACCCGACCAGACGTGATCGCACTCGTCCAGGCGGACGGCCTGCCGAAGGCGGATGTCATCGCGACCGCTCGCATCGCGGGGATCGCGGGGGCCAAGCGGACGAGCGAGCTCATCCCGCTGTGCCACCAGCTCGCGCTGTCGTCCGTGAGCCTCGACTTCGCCTTCACCGCGGACTCCATCGTCATCACCGCGACGGCGAAGACCACCGGCCAGACCGGGGTCGAGATGGAGGCCCTGACGGCCGCGTCGATCGCCGGCCTGACCCTGCACGACATGGTCAAGGCCGTCGACCCGGCCTCGGTCCTCGGCGACATCCGGCTGCTGGAGAAGTCCGGCGGCAAGCGCGGGAACTGGACGCCGGAAGCGGTGGAGCCGATCGAAGCACCTGTGGCGCGAACGGTCCGTCCACGAACCGCGGCCGTCATCGTCGCGTCGACCGCCGGCGCGGCCGGCACGCGCGAGGACCTCACGGGGCCGCGCATCTCCGCGTGGTTGTCCGAGCACGACTACGCGGTCGATGCGGTGACGGTCGTTTCCGACGCCGACGTGCACCTCGCGATCACGGCAGCCCTGGACGCCGCGCCCGCGGTGATCATCACGACGGGCGGCACCGGCCTCTCGCCGAGCGACCGAACTCCGGAGGCGACGCAGCCCCACCTCGACCGAGAGCTGCCCGGCATCGCGGAGGCGATCCGCACCCTCGGATCGACCAAGACCCCGACCGCGGCGCTCAGTCGCGGGCTCGCGGGGGTCTCCGGCGGCACCGTCGTCGTGAACCTGCCCGGATCGACCGGCGGCGTGAAGGACGGACTCGCGGTCCTCGACGGCCTGCTCGACCACCTCGTCGCCCAGATCGCCGGAGGTGGCGCGCATGAGTGAGTCGACGGTTCCCGAGGTCCTCGCCCTCATCTCTGAGTCACCCCTCGACGCGCATGCGATCGAGGACTTCGTCGCGGCGCCCGCCAACGGCGCCCTCGTCGCCTTCCGAGGCATCGTGCGCGACCACGACCACGGCGAGGCGGTCGACGCCCTCGACTACCGGGCCCACCCCGACGCCCAACGGTTCCTGGAGGACTGCTGCCGGACGGTCGCCGCGGAGACCGGCCTGCGGGTCGCCGCCGCCCACCGCGTCGGGTCACTCGTCGTCGGCGACCTGGCCCTCGTGGCCGCCGTCGCCGCTGCGCACCGGGCCGAGGCGTTCGCCGCCTGCGAGCGCCTGGTCGAGGAGATCAAGCGCACCGTCCCCATCTGGAAGCGCCAACACCTGGCCGACGGCGAGACGGAATGGGTCGGCCTGTAGCGGCTCGTCCTCGATTCGCCCCGAGTGGTCGCACGCACGAAGCGTGGGCGACGATCCGGGGCGAATCGACTGTCAGCGCGGCAGCACGTCGTAGGTGATGCGCACGAGCCCGTCCTCGGGCGTCGCGTGGGTACCGCGGAGCCGCAGGCGGACGTCGGCGTCGAGGTCGCCGAAGAGGCGGGCGCCCGAGCCGATGAGCACCGGTGCGACCGACACGGTGATCTCATCGACGAGGCCCGCACCGAGGAACGCCTGGATGGTCCTGCCGCCGTCGATGTAGACGCGGCCGGCCCCGGCCTCGTCGAGCAGGGCGGCCGCCTCGTCGAGCGACCCGGCGACCGTGATGCGGTCGTCCCCGACCTCGAGCGTGGTGCTCAGCACGACGACCCGCTTGCCGTCGAACGGCCACTCGCCGAAGCCGAGGACGGTGTCGTAGGTGGTGCGGCCCATCACGAGGGTGTCGATCGTCGGGAAGAACGAATCCCAGTCGAGCGCCGGGTGCTGCCCTGGCGCATCCGCGGCATGCCCCCGCGGCTCGAGCTCGGTGAGCCAGCCGAGGTCACCGTCGGGCCCTGCGATGAAGCCGTCGAGGCTCACGCCGATGAAGACACAGCCGTGCCAGGATCGTTCACGAGTCATGAGGACGATCCTGCCGTCCACCCCCGACATCGCGCATCGGGCGGGGCACGTCAACCGGTCGCCCACCGGACCGCGGCGACGTAGGGTGATCTGATGCCCGAACACGCCCCCGAAGCATCCGACCCGTTCGTCCGCGTCCGGGGAGCCAACGAGAACAACCTCCGCAACGTTGACGTCGACGTGCCGCGCGATGCGATCGTCGCCTTCACCGGGGTCTCCGGCTCGGGCAAGTCGTCGCTCGCGTTCGGCACCATCTTCACCGAGGCGCAGCGACGGTACCTCGAGTCCGTCGCACCGTACGCCAGGCGGCTGATCCAGCAGGGTCATGACCCGCACGTCGACTCGATCTCCGGTCTGCCACCGGCGGTCGCCCTGCAGCAGCGTCGCGGCGCCCCCAGCTCGCGCTCCAGCGTCGGCACGGTGACGACCCTCTCGAACTCGCTCCGCATGCTCTTCTCGCGCGCCGGCACCTTCCCCGAGGGGTTCACGACCCGACTCGACTCGGACGCCTTCTCCCCCAACACCGCCGTCGGCGCCTGCCCGGAGTGCCACGGCATCGGCGTCGCGCACACGGTCACCGAGGACTCCCTCGTGCCCGACCCGTCGTTGAGCATCCGCGAGGGCGCGATCGCCGCCTGGCCGGGCGCCTGGCAGGCGAAGAACCTCCGCGACATCACCATCGCGCTCGGATACGACGTCGACCGCCCCTGGCGGGAGCTCGACCAGGAGGACCGCGACTGGATCCTCTTCACCGAGGAGCAGCCGGTCGTGCAGATCACGCCGCAACGCGACCGCGTCGCGAAACCGTACAACGGCATGTTCTGGAGCGCCAAGCAGTACGTCTTCCACACCCTCTCCGACTCCAAGAGCCAGATGATGCGGAACAAAGTGCTGCAGTTCGTGCGCTCGGGTCCGTGCCCGCTCTGCCACGGCACGGGACTCCGCCGCGAGGCGCTCGCGGTCACCTTCGCCGGCCGCACGATCGCGGAGCTCAACGCCCTGCCGATGACGGAACTCGCCGAGGTCATCCGCCCCACCACGGAGCTGACCGACGCGGCGCCCGCGCTCCCGACCACGCTGTCCGGCGAGCGCACCGACGTCGCCGTCGCCATCACGACCGACCTCCTCGCGCGCATCCGCGTGCTCACCGACCTCGGACTCGGCTACCTCGGCCTCGGACGCGTGACGACGACGCTCTCCCCCGGCGAGATGCAGCGGCTCCGGCTCGCGACCCAGCTGCGCTCCGGGCTCTTCGGCGTGGTCTACGTCCTCGACGAACCGTCAGCGGGTCTGCACCCGGCCGACGCGGAGCCCCTCCTCGAGGTGCTGGAGCAGCTGAAGCGCTCCGGCAACTCGGTCTACGTCGTCGAGCACAACATGGACGTCGTCCGGAACGCGGACTGGATCGTCGACGTCGGCCCCGGCGCGGGTGAGGGTGGCGGCGACGTGCTCTACAGCGGCGCCGTCGAGGGTCTCGCCGACGTCGAGGCGTCGGCGACCCGTCCGTTCCTCTTCCCCGACCAGCACGGTCCGGCTCCCGAGCGACGAGCACTCCGTGAGGCGCGCGACTGGCTCGAGGTGGAGGGCATCACGCTCCACAACCTCGCCGGCGTCGACGCCTCGATCCCCCTCGGGACGTTCGTGGCCGTCACCGGTGTCTCCGGTTCCGGCAAATCGACCCTCGTGAGCCGCGTCCTCCGCGACGTCGTGCGCGATCACCTGCGGGCAGACGGCCGGACGACGGACGACGTCGCAGACGATGACGACGAGGTGCCCACCGATCCGGATGCGGCCGAGGGTTCCGGCCTGGCGGAGGCGACGGTGCCGGACGGACATGCCGACACGCTCACCGTCCGCCGCGTCCGAGGGCTCGAGCACGTCGACCGCCTCGTCCGGGTCGACCAGAAGCCCATCGGACGCACACCGCGGTCGAACCTGGCCACCTACACCGGCCTCTTCGACGCCGTCCGCGCCGCCTTCGCCGCCACGGACCTCGCCCGCGAACGCGGCTACACGGCCGGCCGGTTCTCGTTCAACGTCGCGGGAGGTCGCTGCGAGACCTGCCTCGGTGAGGGCTTCGTGTCGGTCGAGCTGCTGTTCCTCCCCGGCAGCTACGGCAAGTGCCCGACCTGTGACGGCGCTCGGTACAACGCTGAGACCCTCGAGGTCACCTACGACGGGAAGTCGATCGCAGACGTCCTCGCACTCACGGTCGAGCAGGCGGCCGAGTTCCTCGCGGCCGTCCCGGCGGCTGCGCGCAGCCTCCGCACCCTGCTCGAGGTCGGCCTGGGGTACCTGCGGCTCGGCCAGCCGGCCACCGAGCTGTCGGGCGGTGAGGCGCAGCGCATCAAGCTCGCGACGGAACTCCAGCGGGTGCGACGCGGCCACACCCTCTACCTCCTCGACGAGCCGACGACCGGCCTCCACCCGGCCGACGTCCGTCGTCTGCTGGCGCAACTGAACGCGCTCGTCGACTCCGGCGACACGGTCGTCGTGGTCGAGCACGAGATGGACGTCGTCGCGGCGGCCGACTGGGTGATCGACCTCGGACCGTCCGGCGGCGACGCTGGTGGACGCATCGTGTCCGCGGGCACGCCGGACACCGTCGCCGCAGACCCCGACAGCCGCACCGCGCCCTACCTGGCGAAGCGACTGGCGTTGCTCGGAGCGGCACCGTCACCGGAGGACGCGTCGGCGGGATGACGCCCCGCCGTCGCCGAGCGCCTAGCGTGGAGTCCATGCAGACGACCGATGCACGCCGTGACCTCCGCGCTCAGCGCATCGCCGTCGTCGTCTGGGCGGTCGCCGCGACGGTGATGCTGGTGCTGGCTCCCATCGAGGAACTCATCTGGGCGCCGCTCGCGATGACGGACGACTCCTACGGCATCGAGGCGATCTACGGGGTGTTCACGCCCACCACCCTGGCCGTCGGCCTCGTCGGTGTCGCGATCGCGTTCCTGCTCGGCCTCACAGCCATTCTGGTGTTCACCCACTTCGGATGGCGCGGCCGGCTCGGCACACACTGGGTCCACGTCGCGACACTCGGTTCGATGCTCGTCTGGCTCGGTCTCCTGGCCATGTTCGTCGCCGGCTTCGGCGTCGGGAACACCGTGTCCGACGAGATCCCGCCGTACGTCGGCCGGTCGTCATCGATCGGTGAACTGCTCCAGATGCTCGCGCTCGTGGCGTTCCTGGCGACCGTCGTCGGAGCGATCTGCTCGCTCATCCTGATGTTCCGGTCGGCCGGGGTGGCCCGTCGCGCTTGGCAGGCTTCGCGATGAGCCCCTATCCGACACCTGACGTGTAAGGTCACGGAGTATGACGCAGCCCGAATCCGCGTTCCTCTCCCTGACCTACGTGAGCACCTCCGCTGCGCCGCTGACCCAGACCGCCCTCGAAGCGATCCTCCGGCAGTCCCGCGACAACAACGGACGCTCCGGCCTCACCGGCATGCTCGCCGTGCGCGGCGACGACTTCTTCCAGGTGATCGAAGGGCCTCCTACGGCCGTGCGCCACGTGCTGCAGCGGTTGCGCGAGGACACCCGACACAGCGAGCTGCGGGTCCTGGTCGAAGAGGAGATCGACTACCGGCGGTTCCCGGACTGGACCATGCGCTGCGAGAACCTCGACGACTACCCGGCTGATTCGGTCCCCGGCTACCGCGCGTCGCACGAGGACGAATCGGATGCACGGCGCCATCGCATCCTGGACCTCCTGCGATGGTTCCAACACCGCGCGACCCGCGCCCTCGCCGAGCGTGGTCGCTCAGCGACGTCCCCGTCCTAGCCGCCGGCGAAGGGTGGGAGGACGTCGACCCGGGCGCCGAGCGGACGGGTGTCGTCGCGACTGACGACGCCGTCGACCAGGAACGAGCCTGACGCGAGGACCTTCGCCATCGCGTCGCCGTAGCGCTCGAGCAGCACCGACTTCAGCTCGCCGACCGTCGCGACCGCCGGCAAGGACTCCTCGGGGACGCCGGCGGCCTCCTCGGCAGCGGCGAAGTAGCGCACGAGCACCTGCAGGGTCGTCGTCTCAGCCACCGATCGCTCCCATGCTCCGCTCGGGACGGACGAAGTCGGGTGACGCGATGCGGTGCCCGGCCTGCTTGTGCCACATCGCCGCGCGCCAGCGATCCGCGATCTCGACGTCCTCGACGCCCGAACGCAACATGCCCCGAAGGTCGGTCTCGTCGTCGCCGAAGAGGCAGGAGCGGATCGTCCCCTCGGCGGTGAGACGCGTGCGGTCGCAGTCGTCGCAGAACGAGCGCGTGACCGAGGCGATGATGCCGACCGTGGCCGGGCCGCCGTCGACGAGCCACTCCTCTGCGGGAGCGGAGGGGTCCTCGCGATGCGGGGCAGTGAGCGTGAAGCGGGAGCCGAGGACGTCGAGCAACTCGGCCGCGTCGACCATGTTCTCCCGCACCCACGCCTCGTCGGCGTCGAGCGGCATCTGCTCGATGAAGCGGAGGCGGCAACCGTTCTCGATCGCCCAGGAGAGCAGGGCGACCGCGCCGTCGAGCGTGTCGCGCATGAGGACGGCGTTGATCTTGAGCGGCGTCAGCCCGGCGCGCTTGGCGGCCTCGATGCCGGCCAGGACGGCGGGGAGTCGGTCGCGACGCGTGAGTCGCGCGAAGTGGTCGCGGTCGACGGTGTCGAGGGAGATGTTCACGCGGGTGAGCCCGGCGGCCACGAGCTCGTCGACGCGCTTGTCGAGTCCGATGCCGTTCGTCGTCATGGAGATCGAGGCGTCGCCGGCGACCGCGGAGCTGCGGGCGATGATCTCCGCGAGGTCGGGGCGCATGAGCGGCTCGCCACCCGTGAAGCGGATGTCGTGCACCCCGAGGTCGCGGACGGCGATCTCGACGAGGCGACCGATCTCGGTGGGCGTCAGCAGGTCGTCGCGGGCGATCGCGGGGAGACCCTGCTCGGGCATGCAGTACGTGCAGCGCAGCGAGCACTTCTCCGTGATCGACACCCGGAGGTCGCGGGCGACCCTGCCGAAGCGGTCGATGAGGCCGTCGACGTCGGGGCGCCCGGCAGCGTCCGGGATGTGCCTGAGCGGCGACCCGATGCGTGGGATTCCGAGCCCGACTGTGGTCATCCCCCCAGAGTACGGGGATGGACGGCCGACTTGCCCCTCTAGAGCCGCTTCGGGGAGGAACGCCCAGCGGGCGCGCGTAGCATGACGGACATGGAGCCCCGCCGCCGCACCCTGCTCGCCGGTGCGTCCGGCGTCGTCGCAGCCGTCGCCACCCTCGGCTCGGCCGAGGCCGTCGCAGCCTTCGTCGCCCCCGCGAGCTCGCCACTGCTCGCCGTGGGTTCCCTCGTGATCGACCTCGTGCCCGGCTGGGTGAAGGACCTCGTCATCGCCCTGTTCGGCACTAACGACAAGCTCGTGCTGCTCATCGTGCTCGGCGTCCTGGTCGCGGCCCTCGCCGTCGGGATCGGGATCCTCGAGGAGCGTCGCCCGGTGGTCGGCAGCATCGCGCTCGCGCTCGTCGGTGTCGTCGCGGTCGTCGCAGCGATCACCCGCGCGGACGCGGGCCTCGACTGGGCGTTCCCGAGCGTCGTCGGTACCGCGGTCGGCATCCTCGTCCTGCGACTGCTCGTCACCCGGCTCCGCACCTGGGACGACGCGACGGTCGCGGATGAAGCCCGGCCGGTCGTCGGCGCCTCCCGGGCCGAACTCCCCCGGCGCTCCTTCCTCGTCCTGCTCGGCGGCACCGCGGTCGGCGCACTCGTCGTCGGCGTCGGCGCGCGCGTCGCCTCGGCCGGAGCGGTCGCCGTGGAGACCATCCGGAAGGCGCTCAAGCTCCCGACGGCCGCCGTCGCCGCACCGCCGGTCCCCGCCGGAGCCGAACTCGGTATCGACGGACTCACCCCGGTCGTGTCGGCGAACGACTCCTTCTACCGGATCGACACGGCCCTCCAGGTGCCGAACATCGACCCCTCGACCTGGAGCCTCAAGATCACCGGCATGGTCGAGCAGGAGGTCGAGATCGGGTTCGAGGAACTCCTCGCCCTCCCGCTCCAGGAGTCGATCATCACGCTGACCTGCGTCTCGAACCCCGTCGGCGGCGACCTCATCGGCAACGCGCTCTGGCTCGGGTACCCGATCCGCGAGTTGCTCGCCCGCGCGAAGCCCAAGGCCGGAGCCGACATGGTCCTGTCGCGGAGCATCGACGGGTTCACCGCCGGCACTCCGCTCGAGGTGTTGCAGGACGATGGTCGCGACAGCCTCCTCGCCGTCGGGATGAACGGGCAACCGCTCCCGCTGCAGCACGGCTTCCCGGTGCGCATGGTCGTCCCGGGCCTGTACGGCTACGTCTCCGCCACGAAGTGGGTCGTCGAGCTGGAGGTGACCCGCTACGCGGACGCCCGGGCCTACTGGACCGACCGCGGCTGGTCGGAGCGCGGGCCCATCAAGACGGAGTCGCGCATCGACGTACCGCGCAATGGTGGACGTGTCGCGGCGGGGAACGTCGCGATCGCCGGCGTCGCCTGGGCGCAGCACACGGGCGTGAACCGGGTCCAGGTCCGGATCGACGACGGCGACTGGCTCGACACGACGCTCGCGACCGCCATCTCCGACGACACCTGGGTGCAGTGGGTCCTCCAGTGGGACGCCCCGGCCGGCGACCACACCATCGCCGTCCGCGCGACCGACGCCGCGGGCAAGACGCAGAGCGAGACCCCCGTCGACGTCGTCCCCGACGGCGCGGAGGGCTGGCACACCATCTCCGTCGGCGTCGACTGACCCGGGATCATCACGATTCCGAACCGGGACACCACCGTGTCACCGGTGCGGAGTATCGTCACTCGGGCACGTCCCTCACGCTCCTGTCCGGCTGCGCCGCCGACCGGAGCACTGGTCTCGCGCCAGGCCCGCTCCACCTCGTCACCCGTCCGCGCGATGCCCCGCGCCGGACACGAACCGTCTAAGGACCTCACGTGGCCCTCCTCGCCCTCGCCCTCCGACACGCCAAGCCGTACGCGGCCTGGGTGGTCGCGGTGTTCGTGCTGCAGCTCGTCTCGACGATCGCGGCCCTCTACCTCCCCAGCCTGAACGCCCAGATCATCGACCAGGGCGTCTCCCGGGGCGACACGGACTTCATCTGGTCCACCGGCATGACGATGCTGCTCGTCTGCCTCGTCCAGGTGGCCGCAGCCATCGGCGGGGTCTACTTCGGCGCCCGCACCGCCATGGCCATCGGCCGCGACCTGCGCCGGGAGTTCTACCGGAAGGTCGACTCGCTCGGCGCCCTCGAGATCGGCGGCTTCGGCAGCGCGACGCTCATCACGCGCGGCACGAACGACGTCCAGCAGGTCCAGATGCTGATCCTCATGACCCTCAACTTCATGGTGTCCGCACCGATCATGTGCGTCGGCGGCATCATCATGGCCCTCCGTGAGGACGCGGGGCTGTCCTGGCTGGTGTGGGTGTCCGTGCCGGTGCTCTTCATCATCGTCGGGTTCCTGGTCTACCTGCTCATGCCGCTGTTCCGGCAGATGCAGGACCGCATCGACGGCATCAACAGCGTGCTGCGCGAGCAGATCATCGGCATCCGCGTCGTACGCGCCTTCGTCCGCGAGCCGTTCGAGTCGGAGCGCTACAACCGTGCGAACGAGGCGCTCACGCGCGTCTCGATCAAGGTCGGCAACATCTTCGTCCTCATGTTCCCCGTCATCATGATGGTCCTGCACCTCGCGACCGCCGCCGTCCTCTGGTTCGGCGGTCAGCGGGTGGACGCCGGACAGATGCAGGTCGGTTCCCTCACCGCGTTCCTCCAGTACCTGCTCCAGATCCTCACCTCGGTGATGATGGGCGTCTTCATGGTCATGATGATCCCTCGCGCGGTCGTGTGCGCCGAACGCATCCAGAGCGTCCTCGACACCGAGCCGAGCCTCACGGTGCCGACCAGCACCGACATCCGCGTGCCGTCGGTCGGTCGCGTCGAGTTCACCGGCGTCACCTTCGGATACCCCGGTGCGGAGCGACCGGTCCTGTCGGACGTGACGTTCACGGCGGAGCCCGGCAAGACCACCGCGATCGTCGGCTCGACCGGCTCCGGCAAGACGACGCTCCTCTCGCTCATCCCGCGCCTCTACGACCCGCAGCAGGGCCACGTCACCATCGACGGCGTCCCCGTCTCGCAGCTCACCCGGCAGCAGATCGCCGGGGTCGTCGGGATCGTGCCGCAGAAGCCGTACCTGTTCTCGGGCACGATCGCCTCGAACCTCCGGTTCGGACGTCCCGACGCCACCGACGACGAGCTGTGGAGCGCCCTCGACGTCGCGCAGGCTGAGGACTTCGTCCGCGCGAAGCCGAAGATGCTGAACGACGGCGTCGCCCAGGGTGGCACGAACGTGTCCGGCGGCCAGCGTCAGCGCCTGTGCATCGCCAGGGCCCTCGTCGCGAAGCCCCTGGTCTACCTCTTCGACGACTCGTTCTCGGCCCTCGACGTCGCCACCGACGCCCGACTCCGGGCAGCCCTCGGCGACAGCACCGCCGACGCGACCGTCATCATCGTCGCGCAGCGCATCGCGACGATCCGCGAGGCCGACCACATCATCGTCATGAACGACGGCGGCATCGTCGGCCGCGGCACCCACGACGAACTCCTGGAATCCAACGAGACGTATCGCGAGATCGTCCAATCGCAGCTCGCTGTGGAAGGGGTGGCGTGACCATGGCCCGTTCACCACGTGACAAGCGCACCTCGAAGGACACCGCCCAGGCTCCCGAGCTGAACGCGATCGAGGCAGACGTCCTCGAGCCGGAGTTCACCCCGGGAGAGTCCGACGGCGACATGTTCGGCGGCACGCCCTCGAAGAAGGCCGAGCAGTTCTGGCCGTCCGCCAAGCGGCTCGTCGGTCTGCTCGCACCCGAGAAGGTGAAGATGAGCCTCGTCGTCGGGCTCGTCGTGCTCTCCGTCGTCCTCACGGTCATCGCCCCGAAGATCCTCGGGCTCGCGATGGACGCGATCTTCAACGGCGTCATCGGCTCGCAACTCCCGGCGGGCGTCCCGCTCGACCGGATCGTCGACGAAGCACGCGCGTCCGGCAACGACCAGTACGCCGACATGCTCGTGAAGTCCGACATCACGCCCGGCCAGGGCATCGACTTCACCCTGCTCGGCCGCCTGATCATCATCGTGCTCGCCATGTACATCGTCGCGTCGATCCTCAACTGGGCGCAGGGCTACATCCTCAACGGACTCGTCATGCGCGTGGTCTACAACCTGCGCCAGGACATCGAACGGAAGCTCAACCGCCTCCCACTCAGCTACTTCGACACCCGCCAGCGCGGCGACCTCATGTCCCGGGTCACGAACGACGTCGACAACATCCAGACCGCCCTCCAGCAGGCGTTCTCACAACTCGTGCAGTCCGCCCTCACGGTGCTCGGCATCACGGCGATGATGTTCATCGTGTCGTGGCAGCTCGCACTCATCGCGCTGATCGCGTTGCCGCTGTCCGCGCTGATCGCCGGGGTCATCGGCTCCCGCTCGCAGAAGCTCTTCACCGCGCAGTGGAAGAACACCGGCTCGCTCAACGGGCACATCGAGGAGTCGTTCTCGGGCCTCGAGCTGGTGCGGGTCTTCGGTCGCGACAAGGAGATGCTCGCCGAGTTCGACGAGCGGAACGAGAAGCTCTACACGGCGGCGTTCGGCGCGCAGTTCGTGTCCGGCATGATCATGCCGGCGATGACCTTCGTCTCCTATCTGTCCTACGTGCTCATCGCCGTCGTGGGCGGCCTCCGGGTCGCCTCCGGGCAGATGACCCTCGGCGACGCGACGGCGTTCATCCAGTACTCCCGCGAGTTCTCGCAGCCGCTCGGCCAGATCGCGGGCATGGCCAACCAGTTGCAGTCGGGTGTCGCGTCCGCCGAGCGCACCTTCGAGCTGCTCGACGCCGAGGAGCAGGACCCGGAGACGGCGACGGCGCACCTGCCCGAGCACACCGACGGCCACGTCGAGTTCGACGGCGTCTCCTTCAGCTACGACCCCGAGAAGCCACTCATCGAGGACCTCTCCTTCTCCGCGCAGCCGGGTCAGACCGTCGCGATCGTCGGCCCGACCGGGGCCGGGAAGACGACCCTCGTGAACCTCGTCATGCGGTTCTACGAGCTCACCGGCGGGCGCATCCTCCTCGACGGGGTCGACGTCACGGCGCTGACGCGTGCCGAGCTGCGGTCGCAGGTCGGGATGGTGCTGCAGGACGCCTGGCTGTTCGAGGGGACGATCCGCGAGAACATCCGATACGGCCGACTCGACGCGAGCGACGCGGAGGTCGTCGAGGCCGCTGAGGCGACGATGGTCGACCGCTTCGTGCGGCAGCTGCCCGACGGGTACGACACCGTCCTCGACGCGGACGGCGGCAGCGTCTCGGCCGGTGAGCGCCAGCTCATCACGATCGCCCGCGCGTTCATCGCGAAGCCGAAGCTGCTCATCCTCGACGAGGCGACGTCCTCCGTCGACACGCGGACCGAGCTGCTGGTGCAGCACGCGATGGCGGCGCTGCGGTCCGACCGCACCTCGTTCGTCATCGCCCACCGCTTGTCGACCATCCGCGACGCGGACACGATCCTCGTGATGGAGAACGGCCGGATCGTGGAGCAGGGCTCGCACGCGCAGCTCCTCGAGGTCGACGGCGCGTACGCCGAGCTCTACCGCACGCAGTTCCGCGGTGGCGAGGAGCAGTCGGCGATCGACGAGGCAGCCGTCGCCAGCGGGTCCGATACGGCGCACGCACCGCGCAGCTGATCCGACACCGACGCCACGACGGGCGGGCGCTCGATTCCCGGGCGCCCGCCCGTCGGTTCAGCTGAGGGTGGTCGACCGCCAGGTGCCCTGATCGTTCACCCACAGTCGTCCGTTCCCGACGAGGATGTCGCCGGAGCGGCCGCCGTACGGCCGCGCGAGCCCCATGTGCCGCGTGGAGAGGTAGCTCGTGTTCGGCTGCGCGTTCGCGTGCGCCGTGTTGCTCGACTCCCAGCGGTTGCCCTGCACCACCGAATGCCCGGTCGTGCCGAAGGTGTCGAGGCCGTACTCGCACTCGCGCGCGGTGTTGCCGATGATCGTCGCGCCACCGGTGCAGTTGCTCACGGCGACCGCGACGCGGATGCGGTCGATGCGGTTCCCCATGACCACGATCGAGCCGGCACCCTGGTGGAGCACCCCGAACCCGTTGGAGGTCGCCGCCCCGGTGATGGAGTTGTCGGAGACCACCGCATCCTCGGCGAGGTACGACACGACACCGCCCACCGAGCCGGATGCGAGCGTGACGGCGACGCGGTTGCCGGAGACGACGGGTTGCCTGGTCCGATCGAGCGCGATCCCGATCGGGCAGGTACCGGCGGCGATGCGGACCACGTTGTCGGTGATGAGCGCGTCGACGGCGCCGATGACGGTGGTCGAACCGCGGGGCGGTGTCGCCGCCTGGGCCATGATGCCCGCGGCCGCGACGCCGCGGATCTCGATGACGTTCCCGGAGACCACGGTTCCCTGCGCGTCGCGGTAGATCATGACCGGGCAGCGCTTCGGCCCCCAGGCCGACCCCTGGTCGTCGTCGGCCGTCCGCGTCCAGCGCACCGTGTTCGCGACCAGGGCGACCGATCGGGTGTCGATGACGGCGAGTCCCCACCAGGTCGCGTCGGACACGGTGTTGCCGGTCACGACGGTGTGGGCCATGCCTTCCACGGCGATGGATCGGCGGAACGGCCCGGTGACGACGTTGCCCTCGATCGTGACCATCGAATCGGCCCAGGACCCGGGATCGACCGCGTAGTCGGGCAGGTTCTCCGCGTGGATGCCGACCCGTGCGTCGGTGCCGGGGGCAGCCGAGACGATGTTACCGATGACCGCCGAACGCGCACCCCAGACGGTGATGCCGTCGCCGCGGTCCTCCCCCGCGGACGAGGCGGAGCCTCGCCCTCCGCCCGAGCCGACGACGTTCAGGACATGGCACGCGGAGATGACGACGCCCTCGAACTCGCCTGACGGTTGCACGGCGATGCCGTTCTGGAACCCGTCGACGGTGACGCCGTCGATCAGGACGTCGCTCGCCCAGATGCTGATCCCGGTGTTGCGCTCACCCGTGCTCGATGCCGGCGGGCCCGCGTAGCTGACCCGGACACCGGTCACCGAGCTGCCCGACACGATGAGTTTCAGCGCCGGGGCCGCCTCGACACCTCCGACGAACCGCAGCTCGCCGCGCCCGCGGAGATGGACTCGACGGTCGATCCTGATCGTCGCGTCCACAGCGATGACGTCGCCGCCGCGGACGATCACGGTGCTGCCGACCGGAACGGCCGCGAACCAGGCGAGGACCGCGGCGGTGCTGACGGAGGCACCGGTCGGATCGATCCCGGGACCCTCGAGCACGAGTTCGACGGGCGGGGCGGCCTGGGTGTCCGCGCTCCCGCTCGGTGCCGATCGTGCGGGGTCGGGGTCGGGTGGTGACGACGGGGCCTCGGGTTCGGGATCGGGATCGAGGGCCGTCGGTTCAGGTTCCGGGATCGGTTCGGGTTCCGCTCCGGTCCCCCGCCCCCGGGCTGTTCCGTCGCGCCATGATGTCTTGTCCACAATCCACACAGTACAGAAGCATGAGGCGCAGAAGCATCCTAGAGTTGGCGTGCGGCGTGATCACCGCCGTCCGATCATTCAGGAGCACCATGCCGTCACCGGAGAACCGCGCGACCGGGCCGGGCCGCCGACCGGCACCCCGCGTCGACCACACCGCCTTCGCCGGAGCCCGCGCCACCGCCGCCTGGTGGGTGGTGTTCTCACACTCCGCGGACTGGCTGTTCTCCGTCCTCCCCGAGCTCTCGTGGCTCGCGCCGATGGCCCACACCGGACTCGCCGTGGACGTCTTCTTCGTCCTGAGCGGGTACACGATCGCCCGGGCCCACCTGGATCGACGCTGGACCTGGCCCGCCTACGGTCGCTTCCTCCGGAACCGCGTGGCGCGCCTCTACCCGGCACACGTGGCCGTGCTCCTCGCCTTCGCACTGCTCTGCGTCGGCGGGGCGATGGTCGGTGTCCCAACGGACGACGGGGCGTTCCCGCCCATCGGCCTCCTCGCCGAACTCACGCTCACCCGCGCGTGGTTCGGCGACGCACTGTGGTGGAACCCACCCGCCTGGTCGCTGTCGGCCCAGTTCCTCGCGTTCATCCTGTTCCCGGCGATCGCCCTCGCCTTCCGCGGCCGGGTGCGCGGCCCGGTCCCGGTGGTCACCCTGTCGATCGTGCTCGTCAGCGCGACGACGATCGCCGCCGCCCTCGCCCCGTCGGCCATGAACGGTATGGCGACCCCGGCCGTCCGTGTGCTGTGCTGTTTCGCGCTCGGCATCTGTCTGGCGGAGTGGACGGCGGCCCTCCCCGCCACCCGACGAGCGGCGTGGGTCGCTGCGGGAGGCGCCGCCGGCCTCGTGGTGGCGGCGATCACACTCGAACCGGGAGCACCACGAGCCTGGGCCGCGATCACCTTCGCGGGGATCGTCGTCGGAGGCCTGGCGGTCGCGAGTCCGCGCTCCACCGCGGGGCTGCGCAGCCGCCCCGCGCGCTTCCTGGGGCAGCTCTCGTTCTCCACGTACCTCGTGCACGTCTTCGTGCTCGTCCTGCTGGCGAAGGCGATCACGCCGAGCGCCGTCGGCGAGCTACCGCTCCTCCTCCGTGCTCCGATCATCCTGGCCTGGTTCGGCTCGATCCTCGCCGCGTCGTGGCTGCTCCACACGCTCGTGGAGGTGCCGTGGCATCGGAGACTCGCCGCACCGCGCACGAGCCGGGCCGTCCACGCCGACGGATCGGCGACCGGCGCTTAGGCGTTCGTGCCCGACAGCGGACCCCGCGCCGACCGAACGCCCTGCGCGATGCGCTCGGGGAGCCGCAACGCGGCGCTGACGAAGGCGAGCACCGCCACGGCGAGCGACACCCAGAGCACGGACCAGGCGGCATCAGTGGGCGGGCCCAGCAGCAGCGACGCCGCCGCGTCTCCGACGCCGCCGGGGATCGCGACCGACACCGCGAACACGAGGGCGAGCCGGGCAGCGCCGAGCAGGATGAGCGTCAGGCCCGCAGCGAGCAGGACGCCGATCGCGGCTCCGGCCACGGTCCGGCTCGGGTTGCGGCGCCCCAGCCAGAGCAGGATCACCCCGAGTGCGAGGAGCCCGATTGCGAGCCAGGGCGACCAACCCGCCGCCGTCTCGATCACCTGGATTCCACTGAGTACCGGCGCGACCTGCGATGCCGGGACGACGTCGACCACGCGGTCGACGTCCGGGATGACGGCCGCGAAGCCGAACCCCGCGTCGACCAGCCACGTGCGGGTCGCGGAGACGATCGGACCCAACTGCACGCCCAGGCCCTGCTCGGCCGAGACGTCGATGACCGCTCCCTGGGAACCGGAGACGCCCGCGACGAGCTGCTCATGCGTGACGCGGAGGGCTTCGGTCCAGGCGGTCGCGAACGCGGGCGAGGCCGCGAACTCGGCGACGTTCCGGCGCAGGACCTCGCGCAGCGCATCCGCGGTGTCGCCACCGATCGCGCCGAGCACCTCCGAGATCGCCGGCGGGAGCGAGAGGGTCGCCGCGAGGTCGGCCGGTACTGCAGCCGCCGCATCGAGGTCGACCTGACTCTCCAGCGCGGCGAGCGCCTGGTCCCCCACGAAGGCTTGGACGGCGGGTTCCGTGGCCAATGGGGCGAGGGTGTCGACGAACGCATCGGTGTCGCGGAGCATCGTGTCCGCCCAGGTGCTGACGAGGGCGACCGGGATCAGCAGGGCGCCGATCACGATCGCGACCGTGCCGAAGAAGCCCCATGCGCCCGCTCCACGTCGGACCGGCTGCTCGACGGCCTCCGCTCGGAGCGCGTCGAAGGTGACGAAGTCGTTGCGGGCGTCGGACGACGGGTGATCGGTCACGCGCCCGAGTCTACGAGTCGGCGCCGTCCGGGCGTCTGGATCCGCGAGACCGCGCGATCGCTTCGACCGCCGCCACCGTGGACACGGTCACCCGTTCCGGCAACACCTCGAGCGGGAACCACCGGAGGCCGCCATGCTTCTCCGGCTCTCGGAGTTCAGGCTCGCCGACGGTGTCCTCCGCGAGGTACACCGGCGAGATCCAGTGCTGCTGCAGCGCCTCCTCGAAGTGGTCGACGACGCACAACAGCTCGATCGAGCCGAGCTCGAGCCCGGTCTCCTCCAGGGCCTCGCGACGGACGGCGTGCTCGAGGCGTTCCATCCAGTCGACCTTCCCGCCGGGGATGCCCCAGGATCCGGCCTCGGGCTCGCGCAGGCGCTCGAGTAGGAGGATCCGACCCTCGCGGACGATCGCGACGCCGCACCCGGAGCGCGGCTGCGACACGGGCTCTTCAGCGGGCGGAAGCGCGGTTGACGACACGTGCTCACGCTACTCGACGCCGCACCGACTCGACCGTGAACGATCACGGTACGCTTGCTCCCGGCACCACGACGATTCGATGATGAAAGCGCAGACCATGCCCTACGAAGCAGCCGAAACCCGTTACGACGACATGACCTACCGCCGCGTCGGCCGCAGCGGACTGCGCCTCCCCGCGCTGTCCCTCGGTCTCTGGCACAACTTCGGCGAAGGCCGCAGCATCGAGGTCCAGCGGGCCATCGTGCGCCGCGCCTTCGACCTCGGGATCACCCACTTCGACCTCGCCAACAACTACGGCCCACCCGCGGGTTCCGCCGAGACCGCCTTCGGCCGCATCTTCGCCGAGGACCTCGCCGCCCACCGTGACGAGATCATCATCACCTCGAAGGCCGGCTACTCCATGTGGCAGGGGCCCTACGGCGAGTGGGGCTCGCGCAAGACCATGCTGTCCTCGCTCGACCAGAGCCTCGGCCGTATCGGCGTCGAGTACGTCGACGTCTTCTACTCGCACCGGCCCGACCCGGAGACCCCGATCGAGGAGACGATGGGTGCGCTCGCGACGGCGGTCAAGCAGGGCAAGGCGCTGTACGCCGGTATCTCGAACTACTCCCCCGAGCAGACGATCGCCGCGGCGGCCGCGCTTCGTGAGCACGGCGTCCCGCTGCTCGTGCACCAGCCGCGCTACTCGATGTTCTCCCGCGAGGTCGAGGACGGCCTGCTCAACACCCTCGACGACCTCGGTCTCGGTGCCGTCGTGTTCAGCCCGCTCGCGCAGGGCATGCTGACCGACCGCTACCTCGGTGGGACCGTTCCGTCGGACTCGCGTGCGGCGACGAGCCACTTCCTCAACGAGGAGTCGATCACGGACACCTACCTCCAACGCGCCCGCGGCCTGCAGGCGATCGCCGAGGAACGCGGCCAGACGCTCGCGCAGCTGGCGCTCTCGTGGGTGCTGCGTCGCGACACGGTCACGTCGGCGATCATCGGTGCCAGCTCGGTCGAGCAGCTCGAGGGCAACTACGCGGCAATCCACCGCCTGGACTTCGACGACGCCGAACTCGCCCGCATCGACGAGTTCGCCGTCCACGGCACCCTCCGCTAGCCCACCCTCGTCTCCGCACGCGTACCTAACTCAGGACAGCTCCGGCGCGTCGCCCCCGCACCCACCCGACCGCCGGAGTTCTCCTGAGACAGGTTCACAACTCAGGAGGATGTCGGCGCGTCGCGCAGAACGCCCCGGTGTGTCGGGATGACACGCCGGGGCGTTCCTGGGTCGCGAACCGCGCGGAGTCGGGTCAGATGAGGTCGTCCGAGAGGTGGTTCGGCGTCCCGAAGCGGTGCGCCGTGATCGAGACCGCCTGCTCCTGGAGGAACGGCAGCAGCTCGATGCGGCCGGCCTCGGTGACGTCGCCGGCGTAGATCGCGACGTCGGGGCTCCCGGAGGTCGCGTGGGCGACACCCTCGGTCGTCCCACCGATGATCCGGACGCGAGCCCCGGTCTTCGTCCCGACGAGCGACGACGCCGTCACGTACCAGCGGTCCTCGCTCTCGACGGTGATCGTCCCGGTGATCGCCTCGACGGCCGGCACGAGCTTCGGCGGCAGCGCGACGGCGGACGACACGTGCACGGTCGCGCCCGCGGTCGCACCGGCGGCGACGACACGGAGGAGCTCCGCGACCGAACCGCCGTCCACGAGACGCACGTGGACCTCACGCGGCACGTACCGGAACACGTTGCGCTCGGCGGTCAGCTTCGAGACGTCCTTCGCGACCCCGAACTCGTCGGCCCACGCAGCTGCGTCGCTCGCGACCGACCGACGCAGGAACGCGAACTCGTCGGGGGTGAGCACCGCGTCAGCGGCACGCAGCACCGAGGCGACAGCGGGCTTCGGGCCACGGCGCTCCGCCGACCGACCGACGGTGCGCTCCGCCGTGCTCTCGGCACTCGCCCACGAGCCGAGGCCGATGAGGTAGTTCGGGCCACCGGCCTTCGTCCCCGCGCCGACCGCGGACTTCTTCCAACCGCCGAACGGCTGACGCTGCACGATCGCGCCGGTGATGCCGCGGTTCACGTACAGGTTGCCGGCCTGGATGCCGTCGAGCCAGAGGCGCAGCTCGGCCGGGTTCAGGGAGTGCAGCCCGGCGGTGAGTCCGTAGTCGATCTCGTTCTGGATGGCGATGGCCTCCTCGAGGGTCTCGGCCGTCATGACACCGAGGATCGGACCGAAGTACTCGGTGAGGTGGTACTCGGAGCCGCGGGCGACGCCGGCACGCACGCCGGGGCTCCACAGCTTGCCGCTGTCGTCGAGCTGCTTCGGCTCGACCAGCCACGACTCGCCGGAGCCGAGGGTCGTCAGGCCGCTGAGCAGCTTGCCCTTCGCCGGCTCGATGATCGGACCCATCTGCGTGGTCGGGTCGACCGGGTAGCCGACCTTGAGCGACGTGACGGCGTCGACGAGCTGGTGACGGAAGCGGCGCGAGGATGCGACGGAACCGACGAGGATCACGAGCGACGCGGCCGAGCACTTCTGGCCGGCGTGACCGAAGGCCGACGCGACGACGTCCTTCACCGCGAGGTCGAGGTCGGCGCTCGGGGTGACGATGATCGCGTTCTTGCCGGACGTCTCTGCGAGGAGCGGCAGTTCGGGACGGAAGGAGCGGAACAGCTCCGCCGTCTCGTAGCCGCCGGTGAGGATGACGCGCTCGACCGCCGGGTGGGCGATCAGGCGCTCTCCGAGCGAGTTGTCGGCCAGCTGCGCGAAGCGGAGCACCTCGCGCGGCACACCGGCCTCCCACAGCGCCTCGATCATGACCGCGCCGCTTCGGCGAGCCTGACGGGCGGGCTTGATGATGACGGGCGACCCGGCGGCGAGCGCCGCGAGGGTCGAACCGGCGGGGATGGCGACGGGGAAGTTCCACGGCGGGGTGACGACGGTGAGCTTCGCGGGGGTGAAGGTCGCGCCGTCCACGTGGTCGAGCTCGCGGGCGCGCTCGGCGTAGTAGTGGGCGAAGTCGATCGCCTCGGACACCTCGGGGTCGGACTGGTCGAGGGTCTTCCCGGTCTCCGACGCCATGACCTCCATGAGGTCGGCACGACGCTGCTCGAGGACGTCGCCGGCGCGGTGCAGGATGACCGCACGCTCGGCGCCGGAGAGCGAGCCCCACGAGGCGCCCGCTGCGGTCGCTCCGTCGATGACGGCGTCGAGGGCTTCGACGCTGTCGAGGATGGACGCGGCGACGGTGTCGTTCCCGAGTCGCGACTCGGTGACGCGGGTGAGGATGTCGCGTCCCCAGACCCGGTTCGCGGGGAGCGAGGGGTCGGTGTCGGGGGTGTTCTCGAACGCGTCGACCGGGGACGCCTCGGCAGGCTTCGTTCGGTCCTGCTGCCGGTTCGGCGCGGGCACGGTGGTGTCCAGCTCCGCGAGCGACGCGAGGAACCGCTGCTCCTCACGGGCGAAGAGGGTCTCGTTCTCGCTCAACTCGAACACGGCGGACATGAAGTTGTCCTGGCTCGCGCCCTCCTCCAGGCGGCGGATGAGGTACGCGATGGCGACGTCGAACTCCTGCGGGTGCACGACCGGCGTGTAGAGCAGCAGCTCGCCGACGTCGCGCTTCACAGCCTCGGCCTGGCCCTGAGCCATACCGAGCAGCATCTCGAACTCGACGCCACGCTCAACACCACGCTGCTTGGCGAGCAGCCAGGCGAAGGCGATGTCGAAGAGGTTGTGGCCCGCGACGCCGATGCGCACGTTGTCGATGCGGTCGGGGTGCAGGGCGTACTCGACGACGCGCTTGTAGTTGGTGTCGGAGTCCTGCTTGGTCGACCAGGTGGCGAGCGGCCAGTCGTGGAGCGACGACTCGACCTGCTCCATGGGGAGGTTCGCACCCTTGACGATGCGCACCTTGATGCCGGCACCGCCCGCGGCACGACGCCCGGCCGACCACTCCTGCAGGCGGATCATCGCGGACAGGGCGTCGGGCAGGTAGGCCTGCAAGACGATGCCGGCCTCGAGATCGCGGAACTGCGGGAGGTCGAGGAGCTTGGTGAAGACCGCGATGGTGAGGTCGAGATCCTTGTACTCCTCCATGTCGAGGTTGATGAACTTCGCAGGTGTGGCCTTGGCGGCACGCTCGAACAGCGGGGTGAGGCTCGTGACGACGTGCTCGACGGCTTCGTCGAACGCCCAGACCGAGTGGGGGCTCACAGTGGAGGAGACCTTGATGGAGACGTAGTCGACGTCGGGGCGCGCGAGCAGCTTGTGGGTGCCCTCGAGACGACGTGCCGCCTCACCCGTACCGAGGACGGCCTCGCCGAGCAGGTTGACGTTGAGCCGGGTGCCGGGCGTCTTGATCTTCGCGATCGCGGGGCCGAGCTTCTTGTCAGTGGCGTCGACGACGAGGTGGCCGACCATGTTGCGGAGCACCTTGCGGGAGATCGGGATGACGACGCCGGGCAGGATCGGGGCGAACGCACCGCCGCAGCGGACGGCGGCCTTCAAGTACCAGGGGAGGAACGCGGGCACCTTCGGGGCGATCGTCTGCAGGGTGCGGGCCGCGACGCGGAGGTCCTCCGGACGCACGACGCCGTCGACGAAGCCGACCGTGAACTCGAGGCCGGTCGGATCCTTCAACACACCGGCGAGCTGCTGCGCGGAGGCGTCGGCGGGGATCGTCGAGGCCGTCTGGAGCCAGCGGCGGACGAGGGCGATGGCCTCGGTGGCGAGGGCGTCGCGGTCGAGCTGCTGCGTCGGTGCAAGAGTGTCGGTCATGGTGCCAGTATCGGCGTCGAGACCAATAAGATACAGCGAAGGTTTTCGAACGATATCCATCGGTTGAGCCGATGGTTTTGGAGGGCACCGTGCTGGACGTCCGACGGCTCCGCCTCCTGCGCGAACTCAAGATCCGCGGGACGATCGCCGAGGTCGCTTCCGCCCTCAACTTCAGCCCCTCCTCGGTGTCGCAGCAGCTCTCCGTCCTCGAGCAGGAGACCGGCGTCGAGCTCCTGCGGAAGGTCGGTCGACGGGTGCAGCTCACCCCGCAGGCCGAGATCCTCGTGGGGCACACGGACGCACTCCTCGACACCCTCGAACGGGCCGAAGCCGACCTCGGGGCGTCCCTCACGACCGTGTCGGGCACCATCCGCGTCGCGGTCTTCCAGTCGGCGGCGCTCGCGCTCATGCCGGCGGCCCTGAGCGCCATGCGCCGCGACCACCCGGACGTCCGCGTCGAGATGGTGCAACACGAGCCGGAGACGGCACTGGCCGAGACCTGGGCGCGCGACTTCGACGTCGTCGTCGCGGAGCAGTACCCCGCCCACGCCGCCCCGCGGCATCCAGGACTCGACCGTCGTCAGCTCGCCACCGACCCGATCCGACTCGCGTGCCCGCCGGTCGCGAACGAGATCCACCCGGTCCTGCGCATCGAGGACGCGGCCGACCTCCCCTGGGTGATGGAGCCGCACGGAGCGGCGTCACGGCATTTCGCCGAGCAGTTGTGTCGCCGTGCGGGGTTCGAGCCCGACGTCCGCTACCAGACCGCCGACCTCCAGGCGCAGATCCGGTTGATCGAGTCCGGCAACGCGGTCGCCCTCATCCCCGACCTCCAGTGGGCGGGCGAGCCGGCCAGTTGTCGCCTCGTCGACCTGCCCGACCTCCCGCGGCGCACCATCTTCACCTCCGCGCGCGAGGCCGGCGTCACCCGCCCGGCGATCGTCGCCTTCCGCGCCGCCCTCGAGGACGCGGCGGCATAGCTGGAGATTGCATTCCATCAGATCTCAGCTAGCGGAGCATAGCCAACCACGATTCCTCAACCTGCGGACTCAGCAGCCTCACTATCCAGACCATCAAAGCAATTCCGTGGCAACTAGGCGCGGTGTCCAGGATCAAACAATCGGAATCCAAATCAACCTAAGGGACGCGGCTGAATCATTTGAGCTCAACTGCCGAAACTGACCATTCAGCGAGACCAACTCCATCTTTGCAACACTAGATCTGAAAGTACTAGCCGTCTGCGGCGAAATCTTCCTTTCGGATGCGTAACACAAACCGTAGACTCGAGGCCGCTCGAAGAGCTCCATAAATTCGTCTTCAGACAGCGAGGTGCGGCCTTTCGACCGCAGCTGCTCGAAGTGACTCCGAAGTTTCGCTCCACCAGTGCGTAGATCATTCTCGATAAGCTGCGCTGATGCAACAAGTTGCGATCGAACATCGCGTATCTTTACATTGAATCCCCGTTTGACATGCAGGATATGCAGCCGGTCGTCGGCGGCATAAGACAACGTATCGAACAACTCGATATTGTCTGTCAAAACGGTATCGCCATTGATCGACGAGTCATGGGATATTGATCCCATATTGTACACGCCCTCCGCATCCTCAGTGCGCCACGCCTCGAGCCCGATATCCTCGCGATCCATCTCCAAGGTACCCGCAAGCTCGATAAATTCACGCTTGATACTGTCGATGAAACTCGCGTCCACCTCGTACCACCGACCGGCGAGCAAAAAGTAAGTCTTCCCGTCGACGCGCAGCTCGCCGTGGGTGTGAGCAAGGAGGCTACCCTTCGTCGCGAATGCATCCCCGAAGTCCGCGTTCACGCTAGTGATGACGATTGACTCAAGAGCACTCTCCGCACCTTCGCTCCCCACCCCGGCTGCGTCCACAATCTCTCGGAGCGTCGGCTCCACGTCGACTTCAAAGAGTACCTCGCCGTCCAACGTAGCCATGTAATCCGTGGCGCTAGTGTAAAACGACACGTCGGGGTGAGTGAGCGCCAGTTCGTCGGTATTCCTGTCGACGAAGATCTGACGAGCGAGTGCCGCACGAAGTCGTGCGATCAGTCGCTTCTGCTTCCGAGGATTAAGAGCCTTGATCGAATCCAACGCACTCCAGGCGTCATCGACAGGAAGTGGTTGATCTACTATCGTGCCTAGCCACGTGACGAGAGCGACCATTTTTTCGAGCGATTCGATCTTCGGGCCTAGCCGAATAGCACCGGTGACACTGATGCGCATCTTCTTTTTTGCACCAAATATGTTCTGCAACTCAGGGTCGGCTAGCCACTCGTTCCGCACATCGCCACTGAGTGAACTCCAGACCGTGTCTAGCGACTCCGACAACATGATTCTACGAGGGTCTCGGAAGTGCTGATCACTCACGAGCGTGCGACCTGTGATCTGATTTGCCCTGGCGGAACGAATCTCTGGGCGAGCCACCCGGCGTCCGACATCCAGCGGAAAGGCGATATCGACATATCTCTCGAATACCACTGCAGCTTGTCCTGCGGTGAACGCGTAGAGCTCGTCCTCGATAACGATGAAGCAAAGAAGATGCTGAAACTGACTCTCGATTTCGGGAAGCTCGACCCCGGAACCCTCGAAAAACTTGACCCACGAACTCGTGTGTGGCTGGGATTTTACGTTGTGGAAGAGTTCGATGAAGTGACCATCGATCACCGCGCGCCCTTGCGATTGGTACACGAGGGCTGACTTCTCGTTATTGTACGCTTGCACGAGGAGAGCCGGGATGTCCTCTAGGTTCACGTCCCCGGGAAAGCTCTCGAGCACTCCGTCGATATCGATCCTGTAGATCGGAACCGCGATTCCAGATTTCGCTACCATTGCCGCCTCCTGACGAGCCCCCCAGGGCTTTTGATTAGCCAAGGTTGCCGACTTACTCTCAGTTTTTCCGAAAGATGGGCTCAGGATCACCACAGTTCTATAAAGGGACTCGGGTCCTCGGGGCGCCTTGAGGCCGCGGCTTGCATTCACTGGGTTCCGAGATCTGGGATCTGCTTCGCCTGATCCATGGCCATCAATACCGATGAACGCGGGCCTCTCTATGCATTCCAAGAGGAGCTCCAGCTCTCGCAGGAAGCCCTTAGAGAGCGCGGCTGAAAATTATCCCCAGCAGCCGCAGATCGCTCGGCAAGCAACCCACCTGTTGGGAAAATACGGCCGCTGAGCCCGAGGATGTGCCTGGACGAACGCGCAAGGGGGGTGCACCTCCCAGCCGCCGGTGCTTGGGTGGAATTTCCGCATTCCTCCGAAGGAGCACCCGCATGACCGACACCACCACCCGCCCCGCAACCGCCGCCGGCACCTTCCAGCTCGGCGGCGACCTCACCGTCAACCGACTGGGCTACGGCACGATGCAGCTGACCGGCGAGGGCGTCTGGGGCGAGCCCGACGACCGCGACGGCGCCATCCGCCTGATCAAGCGCGCCGCCGAGCTCGGCGTGAACTTCTTCGACAGCGCCGACGCCTACGGCCCCGATGTCACCGACACCCTCCTCCGCGAAGCGCTGCACCCCTACGACGACATCGTGATCGCGACGAAGGTCGGCCAGACGCGACAGGGTCCCGGCGAGTGGACGCCCACCGGCGTGCCCGCTTACCTCCGCCAGCAGGTCGAGCTCGGTCTCCGCCGTCTCGCCGTCGAGCGCATCGACCTCCTGCAGTTGCACCGGATCGACCCGACCGTGCCGTTCGAGGACCAGATCGGCGAGCTGCGCAAGCTGCAGGACGAGGGCAAGATCCGGCACATCGGCCTCAGCCAGGTCAGCGTCGCCGAGGTCGAGGCGGCCCAGAAGATCGCTCCGATCGCGTCGGTGCAGAACCTCTACAACCTCACCGACCGCTCCTCGGAGGACCTCCTCGACTGGTCGACCGAGCGCGGCGTCGCCTTCATCCCGTGGTTCCCGCTGGCGACCGGCGCCCTCAGCAAGGAGGACGGCCCGCTCACGCAGCTCGCCGAGCGACACGACGCGACCCCGTCGCAGCTCGCGCTGGCCTGGCTGCTCAAGCGCTCGCCCGTCATGCTCCCGATCCCGGGGACGTCGAGCATCGAGCACCTCGAGGACAACCTGCAGGGCGCGACGATCGAGCTCACCGACGACGAGTTCGAGGAGCTGTCCGCCGTCTCGGAGTAGCCCGGACGCGCGGTCACTGACGCTTCCTTCCGGTCACTGAGCTTGTCAAAGTGCGCCCTTCGACAGGCTCAGGAACCGCGCCGCCGGTCACGGAGCGGCCACCCGGTCACTGAGCTTGTCGAAGTGCAGCGCAGCTCAGGGACCGACCACCCGGCTCAGCGGAGCCGCTTCGACAGCTCGTGCGCCTGCTCCAGCAGCAGGCCACCGAGGAACGCCTGGCGCTCAGGCCGGAACCGGGATTCGATCCCGGTGAGACTGAGCGCCCAGGCGGGCTTCCCCGCCGCATCGAAGACCGCCGCGCCCATGCCCCAGCTGCCCTCGAGGATGAGCGCCGGGTTCACGGCGTACCCGCGCTCGCGCGTCTCGCGGATCCGCTCGCGCACGCGGTCGGCGGCGTGGGCCCCACCCCACCGCTCGACGAGGTCGACGCGGCCCAGGCAGTCGTCGATCTCCTCGTCGCTCGAGAACGCGAGGATCGCCAGCCCCGCCGACGCGACCCCCAGCGGGAAGCGGACACCCTCGGTCAGGACGAACGACCGCACCGGGAAACTCCCCTCCTCACGTAGCAGACACACGGTCTCGAAGCCGCGGCGCACAGACAGAAACGCGCTCTCGCCGCTCTCGTGCGCGAGGATCCGCACGCTCTCCCGGGCGAGCTCGGCGACGTCGTACCGCTCCGCCGCGAGCGATCCGAGGAGGAACAGCTCCGGGCCGAGGTGCCACCGGGCGGCGCGGACGTCGTGGTCGAGGAAGCCCTCGGCGGCGAGCGAGGCGAGCAGGCGGTGTGCCGTCGGCCGGGTGAGCCCGGCGGCCGCGGCCACCGCCGAAGACGACGCACCACCGGGATGCTCCGACACGATCTTCAGGATCCGGCTCACGCGCGAGACGACCTGGGCGCCGCGCATCCCCTCAGCCACGTCGTACCCCCAGTTTGTCCACATGGTGAGCCTACGCTGCAGACCGGACCACGTCATGAGTGAATCCGGGATCGGACCCGATGCCACCTTTGACACCGCAGGACCGCTGTGACTGACTACAGGAGAGACGAACGGCCAGAACCACCATGTGGGCAGGCCGGTCCGCCATCCACAAGGGAGTGACATGACGAAACACTGGTCGAGCGCCGCCGAGGCGTTGCACGAGGTCGTCCGGGACGGAGCGACCATCGCGGTCGGCGGGTTCGGCCTGAGCGGCAACCCGACCGATCTCATCGAGGCCCTCCGGGACACGGGCGCCACCGACCTCACGATCGTCTCCAACAACATGGGTGTCGACGGCAAGGGCCTCGGCATCCTCCTCGAGAACCGACAGGTGCGGAAGGTCGTCGCGTCGTACGTGGGCGAGAACAAGCTCTTCGCCAAGCAGTTCCTCGACGGTGAGCTCGAGGTCGAGTTCACCCCGCAGGGCACGCTCGCCGAGCGGCTGCGCGCGGGCGGCGCCGGTATCGCCGGGTTCTACACGAAGACCGGCGTCGGCACCCCGGTCGCGGAGGGCAAGCCGACGGAGGTGTTCGACGGGGAGACCTACGTCCTCGAGCGCGGCATCGTCGCCGACGTGGCCCTCGTGCATGCGTTCCGCGCCGACCGCGAGGGCAACCTCGTCTTCCGCCACACGGCGCGGAACTTCAACCCGATCGTCGCGACCGCCGGCCGGCTGACGATCGCCGAGGCCGAAGAGGTCGTCGAGGACGGCTACCTCGATCCGAACACCGTCGTCACCCCCGGCATCTTCGTCCAGCGCCTCGTCACGGCGACGCCGCGGGTGAAGGACATCGAACAGCGCACCGTCCGTCCGGCGGCCGCCACCACGACACCGGCAGGAGCCTGATCATCATGTGGACGAGAGACGACATGGCCGCGATCGCGGCGACCGAACTCCGCGACGGCGAGTACGTGAACCTCGGCATCGGCATCCCCACGCTCGTCGCGAACCACGTCCCGCCGGGGGTGCACGTGACCCTCCAGAGCGAGAACGGCCTCCTCGGCATGGGTCCGTTCCCGATCGAGGGCGAGGAGGACGCCGACCTCATCAACGCCGGGAAGCAGACGGTCACGCTCCTCGAGGGCGGGAGCTACTTCGACTCGGCGATGTCGTTCGGCATGATCCGCGGCGGCCACGTGCAGCTGGCCATCCTCGGCGCACTCCAGGTCTCGGGTGCGGGCGACCTCGCGAACTGGACGATCCCGGGCAAGCTCGTCAAGGGGATGGGCGGCGCGATGGACCTCGTCGCCGGGACCCCGCGGGTGGTGGTCGTCACCGAGCACGTCGCGAAGGACGGCAGCCCGAAGATCGTCGAGCGGTGCGATCTCCCACTCACCGGTGTCGGTGTCGTCGACCGGATCATCAGCGACCGCGCCGTCTTCGATATCGTCGAGGGGGCGCTCGTCCTGCGGGCCGTCGCGCCCGACACGAGCGTCGCCGAGCTGCGCACCCTGACAGGCGCGGAGTTCTCCGTCGAACTCGACCCCACCACCACCGGCGAGGTGCCGACCGCACCCGCCACGCCTCAGGAGGCACACGCATGAGCACCGTCATCGTCGGGTACGCCCGCACCCCGTTCGTGAAGTTCAACGGGGCGTTCGCGTCCGTGCCGGCCACGGAGCTCGGCGCCCACGCCATCCGCGCGGCCCTGTCCCGGGCGGGGGTCGACGCCGCCGACGTGCAGCAGGTCATCGCCGGCCAGGTGCTGCAGGGCGCCGCCGGACAGAACCCCGCCCGGCAGTCCGCCGTCGGGGCCGACATCCCCTTCACCGTCCCCGCCATCACCGTCAACGCCGTGTGCCTCTCCGGAATGGAGGCGATCGTCACCGGCACGCGTCTCATCGACGCCGGCGAAGTCGACGTCGTCGTCGCGCTCGGCCAGGAGTCGATGAGCCTCGCCCCGCACGCCTGGTCGGGCTCGCGCGCCGGCAAGCGCTACGGCGCCATCGAGCTCGTCGACACCCTCGATCACGACGGCCTGACCGATGCGTTCGAGCACCGGTCGATGGGTTCGTCCACCGAGGAGCGCAACGGCTCACTCGGCATCGCACGCCCGGAGCAGGACGCCTGGGCGGCCGGCTCGCACCAGCGGCTCGCGGCAGCTGCGGACGTCCAGGCCGAGGAGATCGAACCCTTCTCCGTGCCGGGGCGCAAGGGTCCGACGGTCGTGAGCGCCGACGACGGACTCCGCGCCGACACCACCGCCGAGTCGCTGGCCGGGCTGCGTCCCGCGTTCGGCGGCGAGGGGACGATCACCGCGGGCAACTCCTCCCAGATCACCGACGGAGCGGCCGCGGTCGTGCTCATGAGCGAGGAGGCGGCTGCAGCCCGGGGACTCACCCCGATCGCCCGGGTCGTCGCGCACGCGCTCGTCGCCGGACCCGATGTGAGCCTGCACGCCCAGCCGTCGAACGCGATCGTCGCCGCCCTCGCGAAGACCTCCCACACGACGGGCGACCTCGCAGCGGTCGAGATCAACGAGGCGTTCGCCGCCGTGTCGGTCCACTCGACCGACGAACTCGGGGTCGATCCTGCGATCGTCAACACGAACGGCGGCGCGATCGCCCTCGGTCACCCGATCGGCGCCTCCGGCACCCGGATCGTCGGGCACCTCGCCCGGCGCCTCGCCGCCGCCGGCTCAGGTTCGATCGGTGCAGCCGGCATCTGCGGTGGCGGCGGCCAGGGCTCCGCGATCATCCTCGAGGCCGTCTGACCCGTCCGTAACTCCTGCTTGACGCTCGGCACCGATCCCCGCCTCGGAGGAGCAGGAGTTGTGCGCGAGACGAGCTGGCCGCGCTGCCGACTCAGACGGGCTCGCCGGTGACGGTGTAGCGGAGGTGGACGACGCCGGCCTCGAAGCGACGCTCGTCGACGAGTTCCAGGCGTCGCCGGAGGTTGGCCGGCAGCGCACGCAAGCCGCCGCCGACGATCACCGGCGAGAGGAACAACTGCACCTCGTCGACGATCCCCGCGGCGATCGCCTCGGCTGCGAGGTGTGGGCCGCCGACGCTGAGGTCTCGGTCCGATTCCGCCTTCCACCGGCGCACGGCCTCCGGATCGAACGATCGCTCGAGCGTCGTCCGGGCCGTCGAGACCGCGTCGAGCGACGTCGAGTACACGACCTTGTCGGCAGCGAGCCACAGAGCCGCGAAGTCCGCGATCTCGCGGGGCTCGTCCGGCAGCTCGTCCGCCGTCTCCCAGAACGTCATGATCTCGTACATCCGCCGGCCGAACAGGTAGGTGCCGATCGGCCGGGAGAGCTCGTTCACGAAGGCGTGCACCTCGGCGTCCGGGGCGCTCCAGTCGAAGCGGCCCTCCTCATCGGCGAGGTAGCCGTCGAGCGAGCTGATCGCCGAGTAGATGAGCCTGCCCATGTGTCCTCCGTCGCCAGTGCCGGTACGCGAGAGGCTAGGCCGCAGAGGCGACCGCCCACAAGGGGTGGCTCCGGCACCGACGGTCAGGCGGGCGGGATGACGAGCGTCGCGAAGGAGTCTGCCGGCAGGGTCGGCGTGATGACGTCGTCGCCCACCACGATCTGCACGGGGAGCGGTTCGCCGAGGTCGTTCTGCATCACGAGCACGACGCCGCCGTCCGGGTTGCGGAAGGCGAGCAGGTTCTCGTGCCCGGTCCAGCTCATCGTCGCGAGCCGCTGTGCCCCCGGTTGCAGGAAGTGCCCCAGGTGCCGCATGAGGAAGTACTCGTGGGTGTATCGGAAGGTCCGGGTCTCGGGGTCCACGACGACGAGCGAGTTCTGCGCCCAGCCCCAGCGACTGACCCCGCCCTCGGTGAGCGCGAGGTTCCAGTACGTGTAGGCCTGCGCACCGTGTGTGAAGAAGTGGCGCATGAGTCCCCAGGTGTGCCGCACGAAGCGCCAGTCGTTCCGTCCGTCGCCGCACTCCTGCTCGGTCTGGTAGAGCGCGAGGTCGGGGTGGGCGTGATGCACGGCGGCGATCGCGCCCTTGCCTGCCCACTGGAATCCGACTCCGGCGACCCACGGGCCGGCCGCCGGATCCCGGAGCACGGTCTCGATCTGCGCGTCGTGAGGCCGCTCCTGCGTGCCGAGGAAGACCCGCACTCCGAGACGGTCCATCTCCGGGCCGATGACGGCGATGAACCGCGCGAGCCCCTCGGCCGTCCACACGCAGCTCGGGAACACCTGCGCCGAATTGAACTCGTTCTGCGGCATGACCATCTCGACGCGGATGCCCTCCTCGCCGTAGGCCTCGACGAAGCGGGCGAAGTACCGGGCGTAGGTCTCGAGGTAGCGGTCTTCGAGGATGAACAGATCGGTCCCCTCGGAGCCCAGCTGGTCGTCACGGATGCCGTTGTCGACGTCCGATCCCGCCCAGGGGCGTGCAGCCGCGTAGTGCCCGTTCGTCTTCATCCAGGTGGGCGGGCTCCACGGCGACGCCCAGAGACGCAGGTCGCCCCGGTACCGCTGCGCCGCCTGGATGAAGGGGACGAGCGTCGCGCGGTCGTGGTCGATGCTGAAGTGCTCGAGGTCGAAGTCGCCGTCGACCTCGTCGTAGGAGTACCAGTCGGTGGAGAAGTCGTTGGCGCCGACGGGCATGCGGCAGAGCGAGAGGTTCAGTCCAGCGCCCGGCGTGAAGAGGTCGGCAAGGATGCCCTCGCGGTCCTCCTCGGACAGGAGCCCGAGCGCCGTCCAGCCGAGTTCGTTGAAGCACCCGCCGATGCCGTCGACGGTCTGCCGGGGGTTCATCACGTCGACCATGACGTTCTGCATCCCCGCGAGTCGTCCGAACCCGAGCGGCTCCTGCTCCTGCCAGGGTGCGTCCTGGGTGGTCACGACCCAGGTGACCGACCGCGCTGAAGGCGTGGTGCCTCCGCTGGTGGCGGGGCCGCTGGTGGCGGGACTGCTGCTCGTCATCGAGTGCCTTTCGACGGGGGTCCTCCGTGGACCGCGACCGGTGCTCCCACCAGTATGTTGCAGAACCCGCGAAAACCGAAGAGCAGTCGTCATTCACCATCGGACGCGGCGCACAGCAGGGCTCACCCGAGCGGCGCACACGGGACACCCCGCTGGTATGCCGTTCGCGGGCGGTCGTACACTCGATGGATGGCCGATTCCACGACGGTCCGGGAGCCGCAACCCGGAGGAGACCTCCCCGACGCCCGCGGGCGCACCGGCCTGCACCGGACCGGTCTCGACCTCACCGGCAACCCGCGCGTCCAGGTGACCGACGTGGAACTGGTCGCCGCCGCCTGGCACGTCCTCCGCCGGACGACGCTGCGGGTCCAGGACCGCTCAGGCGCATGGTCGACGCAGCAGCGCGAGACCTACGACCGCGGCAACGGCGCGACCATCCTGCTCTACCACGGTGACTCCCGGAAGGTCCTGCTCACCAGGCAGTTCCGCTACCCGGCGTACGTCAACGGACACCCGACCGGCGAGCTCATCGAGACCGCCGCCGGCCTACTCGACGACGACGATCCTGAGACGGCGGTCGCCCGTGAGGCCCGCGAGGAGACCGGGTTCGCGGTCGAGGCCGTCCAGCATGTGTTCGACGCCTTCATGAGCCCCGGCTCCGTGACCGAGCGCCTGCACTTCTACGCGGCCGAGTACGACCCCGCTGCGCGTCGCGGCGACTGGGGCGGGCTCGCCGAGGAGGGCGAGGAGATCGAACTCCTCGAACTCGACATCGACGACGCGATCGCGCGCATCGGCGACGACATCATCGACGCGAAGACCATCATGCTGCTGCAGTGGGCGAGGCTCTCCGGCCCGTTCGCGACGGCACCGACGCCTGTTCCGCCCGCACGCTAGTACCGCGGAGACTCCCGGACTCCGAGCTCGCCAGAACACCGTGCCACCGACTCCGGGTGGCCGATCGGCGAACCCGAACACCGGTCTGCCCCCCCCCCCCCGGTCCCTGAGCGAAGCGCCGGTCCCTGAGCGAAGCGCAGGTCCCTGAGCGAAGCGCAGGTCCCTGAGCGAAGCGCCGGTCCCTGAGCTCGTCGAAGGGTGCCCCGACCGAGCCCGCCACCGCCCTTCGACAGGCTCAGGGACCGGCATGCGTCAGCTCAGGCCGAGCGGATGATGTCCGTGAGCACCGCGCAGCCGAAGTCGAGCGCGTCGAGTGGCACGCGTTCGTCGACACCGTGGAACATCCCGGGGAAGTCGAAGTCCGCCGGCAGCCGGAGCGGGATGAACCCGTACCCCGTGATGCCGAGCCGGCTGAGCGCCTTCGCGTCGGTGCCGCCGGGGATGAGGTGCGGGAGCACGGTCGCACCGGGATCGTGCCGCTCGATGACCGCTTCGATCACCGAGACGAGCTCACCGTCGTTCGGCGACTCCATCGCGATGAGCTCCAGCTGGACCTCGACGTCGACCCCCTCACCCGCCGCCTCGCGGATGCGCGCGATGACCTCGTCCCGCTGGCCGGGCAGGAACCGGGCGTCGACCGTCGCGGTCGCGGACTCGGGGATCACGTTCTCCTTGTACCCGCCGGAGATCATGGTGACGTTCGCCACGTTCTGCAGGCCGGCGCGCAGCCGCGACGCACTCGGGCCGACGAGCGCGGCGAGTTCGAACGGCGACAGCTCGGAGGACGCTCCGGTCAGTTCACGCAGCCGCTGGAACAGGTGCGTCGTGGTCTCGGTGAACGACACCGGCCAGTCGAGCGCGCCGATCCGGCCGACCGCGGCGGCGAGCTTGACGATCGCCGAATCCTGACTCGCGAGCGAGGCGTGACCGGCGGCACCGTGGGCGGTCAGTCGCAACCAGAGCACGCCCTTCTCGCCGGTGTTGAGCAGGTAGGCGCGGGTGTCGGCTCGTTCGCCGAGGGTGACGCTGTACCCGCCGCCCTCGCTGATCGCGTCGCGGACGCCGGCGAACTGCTCCGGGTGGTGCTCCACCATCCAGTGCGAGCCGAGGACGCACCCGGCCTCCTCATCGGCGAAGAACGCCAGGACGACGTCTCGCTCGGGCTGCTCCCCCGCCGTCACCATGCGCCGGACCGACGCGACGATCATCGCCACCATGTTCTTCATGTCGACGGCACCGCGGCCCCACAGCATGCCGTCGGCGATCTCGCCACCGAACGGGTCGACCGTCCATGCTGCCGCGTCGACCGGGACGACGTCGAGGTGCCCGTGCAGCAGGAGGCCGGGCAGGGTGCGGTCGCGACCTGGCCACCGCGCGACGAGGTTCGTCCTGCCGGGCTCGGCCTCGAAGCGCTCGCACACGATCCCGACCTCGTCGAGCAGGCGTTCGACGAGGTCGGCCGCGCGGGACTCGCCGACGGCACGCCCGCCGCCGTAGTTCGAGGTGTCGATCCGGATGAGGTCGCGCGTGATGGAGACGACCTCCGGGAGACCGACCGGGTCGCTCACGCGCTCGCCCACGCTCATTCGGCGGTCCGCGGGACCACGGTGAACCGGCGGTTGGCGAGCGAGGGCACCCGCGCACGGACGGCGTCGAGTCGCGCAGGATCGAGCTCGGCGAAGACCACCCCGGGCGCCTCGCCGGCGGCGGCGATGACGACGCCGGCGGGGTCGACGATGATCGAGTTCCCGGTGGCGAGCGGGCCGGTCTGGTTGGCGCTCACGACGTAGGCGGTGTTCTCGATCGCCCGGGCGCGCACGAGGGTCGTCCAGGCGTCCTCCTTGCCGGGGCCGACGATCCACATCGCGGGCAGCAGGATGACGTTGGCGCCGGCGTCGATGAGTCGCCGCGCGCTCTCCGGGAAGCGGAGGTCGTAACAGGTGAAGGCACCGATGCGGAGGTCGCCGAGCTCGAGGACGAACGGTTCGGTGAGCTCCCCGGCCGAGATGCCGTCGCTCTCGGCGTACCCGAAGGCGTCGTAGAGGTGCACCTTCCGGTACGTCGCGGTGATGTCCCCCTCGGCGTCGATCGCCACGAGCGTGTTGTAGGGCAACCCGCCGGGGTTCTCCTCGATGGTGCCGACGACCGTCGGGAGGGAGCGCGCAGCGGCTGCGGCGGCGACGCCCGTGATGAAAGGGCCGTCGAGTGGCTGAGCGATCGCGGCGAGCGCGCTCGGCGGTTCTGAGGTGGCGTAGCTGCTCATCTCGGGCAGCACGAGCAGCTCGGCACCTCCCGCCGCGGCCTCACCGAGCAGGGCGACCACGCTGGCGAGGTTCTCGTCGATGTCCGTTCCGGCGGAGAACTGCCCGGATGCGATGCGCATGTGAAACCTCGTTCCGTGGGAAGGGCCGCGACCGTCAGCGCGCGGCCGTCCAGCCACCCTATGCCGAGAGTGGGGGCGTGCGCCGCCGGAGCCGGAGCCGGCCCTGGCTCACGAGGATGCCGAGCACGACGATCACGCCGCCGACCGGCTCGTTCCAGTGCAGGATCTCACCGAGCACGAGGATGCCGAGGACGACACCGACCAGGGGCGTGAGGTAGGTGACGGTCGACGCCGCCGTCGGGCCCCAGGAGTCGACGATCGTCGTCATCCAGATGTAGGCGACGCCGGTACCGAGTGCTCCCAGGGCGAGCATGCTGAGGACGACCGGGGCGTCGAGCGACACCGGCTGCATCGCGATGAACGGCGAGAGCACGAGCATGATGACGGCGGCGAGCGAGATCTCCACGGCGGAGATGACGACCGCGTCGTAGCTGTGGGTGCCGAGGACGAACTTCCGGAGGTAGACGAAGGCGATGCCGTAGCAGAGGGTCGCGCCGAGGCAGGCGAGCTGAGCCGGGATGGACTCGAGGATCGCCGGGTCGGCCAGGACGCGCCAGGGGCCGACGACGATCGCGACGCCGAGGGCGCCGACGAAGATGCCGAACACCTGCAGGCCGTTCAGCCGTTCCTTCGGGAGGAACACGGCGCCGACGGCGAGCGTCATGATCGGCGTGGTCGCGTTGAGGATGCTCGACAGGCCGGACGGCAGGAACTGTCCCGCCCAGGAGAACAGGAGGAACGGGGCGACGCAGAGGAAGACGGAGACGACGGCGAGGTGCGCCCAGAGCCGACGCTCTCGCGGCCAGCGGCGTCGGGTGACGAGCATGATGATGCAGAGCGTCAGGGCACCGAGCACCACGCGGGACAGGGCGACCTGCGCCGGAGCGAGCCCGGTCAGGCCGGTCTTCATGAAGAGGAAGCTGGCACCCCAGATGAGCGCGGCGCCGAGATAGGCGCCCAGCACCCTGCGGGACCCTGGTGCGACGAGCGCGGTGACACGGGTGTTCGGTGCTGCGGTGCTCATCGTGCTCCCTCGAGTCGGACGACTCAGCATGGCATCACCCACCGACGCGCGCGTGCACCGTTCTGCGACGCGGACGTCCTTGTCTCAGGACTCCTCCGGCACGCCGCCCTGCTCCCCGGGCGACGCGCCGGAGTTCTCCTGAGAACGGTCCGGTCGGTCAAGCGATGGTGGCGACGGGCTCCAGCCGGTGGATCGCCTCCACGAGCGGTGCGAGTTCCGGGAGCGACTCCGCGGTGGTGAGCGACTCCTCGAGGGCGCGATCGTGCACCGGTCGGGCCTCCTCGAGCAGCGCCTTCCCGGCCGCCGTGAGCTCGGTGTAGACCCCTCGTCGGTCGTCGGCGCACAGCACGCGGGTGAGGAGCGCGCGGTCCTCGAGGCGGTTGACGAGCCGGGTGGTCGCGCTCGGCGACAGGGCCGTCGCGCGGGCGAGCTGCTGCATGCGCATGTGCCAGCCGTCCTGGCGCCCCAGGGCGTCGAGCACGGTGTACTCGACCACGGAGAGCCGGGCCTCGGTCTGCAGCGCGCGTTCCAGATCGGACTCGATCGATCCGTAGAGGGCGGCGAGCGTCCGCCACCCCTGCGCGCGGATCTCAACAGCGTCGTCGGCGATGCCCATCGGGACTCCTCGGTTCGAACATCGATCAATTGATTGCAGACGCACATAGTTGCTTGCGCTATTACCTAGCGCGTGCAACGATATCTATCGCGCGTCTGCAACTATCAGCGTACGCGCCCCGGCTGCAGGCCACCAGCACTCTCCCCACGACCCCCAGGAATCGCAGGAATCGTCATGCCACTCGGTCTCATCGCCCTCGCCCTCGGCGGCTTCGGCATCGGCCTCACGGAGTTCGTCATCATGGGGCTGTTGCCCGAGGTGGCGGCCGACTTCGGCGTCTCGGAGGCCGCAGCCGGTTGGCTCATCTCCGGCTACGCCCTGGCCGTCGTCGTCGGGGCGCTCGCCCTCACCGCGGCGGTCACCCGACTGCCGAAGAAGCCCGTCCTGCTGGCCCTGATGGTGCTCTTCATCGTCGGCAACCTCGTCTCCGCACTCGCCGGCGACTACCAGATCATGCTCGCCGGCCGCATCCTCGCCGCCCTCAGCCACGGAGCGTTCTTCGGTATCGGCTCGGTCCTGGCGGCGGCGATGGTCCCCGCCCACAAACAGGCCGGCGCGATCGCGGTCATGTTCACCGGCCTCACCGCGGCGAACGTGCTCGGCGTCCCGTTCGGCACGCTGCTCGGCCAGCACTTCGGCTGGCGCTCGACCTTCTGGGCCATCACGGTGATCGGGGTCGTCGCCTTCGTCGGCATCCTGGCACTCGTGCCGAAGCCGAAGCGCGACGAAGCCCCGGCATCGCTCCTCGCCGAGCTGCGCGCGTTCCGCTCCGGCCAGGTCTGGCTCTCGATCGCTGTCACGGTCCTCGGCTACGGCGGCATGTTCGGTGCGTTCACCTACATCGCGTACACACTCACGGAGGTCAGCGGCTTCGCCTCGACCACGGTGCCGTGGCTCCTCATCCTCTTCGGCGTCGGGCTCCTGGTCGGCAACATCGTGGGTGGCAAGGCGGCCGACCGGAACATCGACCGGACGCTCATCGTCGTCATCGCGGTACTGACCGTGATCCTGGTCGCCTTCGCCGCGACCGCACAGTCGCCCGTCGCCACCGTGATCGCCCTCGTCCTCATGGGCGGCTTCGGATTCGCGACCGTCCCCGCGTTGCAGATGCGGGTCATGCGGTACGCGTCGGCCGCTCCCACGCTCGCCTCGGGAGCGAACATCGCCGCGTTCAACCTCGGCAACGCGCTCGGCGCCTGGCTCGGCGGCGTCACGATCACCGCCGGCCTCGGCTACACCTCGCCGATCTGGGCCGGAGCGGCCATCACCCTGCTCGGCCTGATCGTCATCATCGGTGCGTCCACCGCCGCGAAGCGCTCCCGCCGTCGTCCACAACTCCTGCAGGATGAGCCCACCGACGCCGCCCGCCAGGAGGTCCCGCACCCCGTGTGAGCCGCGCGCGACTCCAGCAGGAGTTGTGAACGCTCTGGGCTTCGCACCTCGACAAGCTCGGTGACCGGATGGGAGGCTCGGCAACGGGGCGGGGGGCTCGGTGACCGGGGCGGGGGGCTCGGTGACCGGGGTAGGGGCAGTCGGCGAGCGGGCCAGCGGCGAGCGGCGAGCGGCGGGCGGAGGGCGAAGGGCGCGCTACCGTGGGCGGATGAGCCGAACCCCTCGCCCCAGTGACACCATGATCGCGGTCGCCGAGCACTGGGCGGCCGAGCGACCGGCGATGCAGCCCGGCAGCCCGACCATCACGATGCTCGGAGCGGGCACGGCGAACGAGGTCGCAGCGGTCGAACTCGACGGCGGCGAGCGCGTCATCGTGAAGCTCTCCCCCGCGGACGCGGCCGGCCTCACCTACGAGCGGTCCCTCATGGCGACCGAGGCGCTCGCGCTCCGCATCCTCGGCCGTGCGGAGGTGCCGCAGCCGGAGATCGTCTTCGAGGCGACGCTCGACGGACGCGACGCGCTCGTGATGACCGAGCTCACCGGCCGGCCGGCGAACAGCACCGAGACCGTCCCCCTCGCCCGCGACGTCCTCGGCCGCACGCTCGCCCGTCTGCACGAGGCGGGTCGCACGCCGTTCCACATGGAACCAGACGACGTCGACATCCCGGCGGAGGCCGCGTCCACCGATCCGGTGACCGGCCTCGCCGAGGGGAACCGATTCGGCTACCCCTTCCGCCCGGAGCTTCAGGCGGCCAGTGCCGCGGACGCCTACCGGCTCGTCGTGGAGGCCGTCCTCGCCGATGCCCTGCGGTTCGAGGTCGACCTTCCGGTCGCGGCGGACGAGATCCGACACCTGATCGACACCGCGCTGCCGGCCTTCGACAGCGTGACGGAGCCGACACTCGTCCACTTCGACCTCTGGGAGGGCAACCTCCTCGTCATGCCCGAGCACGGGGCGGAGGCCGCCCAACTGACCGGCGTCATCGACCATGAGCGCGCGCACTGGGCCGACCCCACCGCCGACCTCGTCTCCCTGGCGCTCTTCACCGACGTGCCGGAGACGGTCGCCGCCGACTCGGAACTCCTCCGCGCCTACCGCGAGACGTCCGGCCGCGAGCTCCTGCCCGATGAGGACGCCCGGACCCGCGCGCGCCTGTGGTCGCTGTACCTCGCGCTCGTCATGGTGGTCGAAGGTGTCCCGCGTGGCTACGAGGGCGACTGGTTCGACGAACACGACGCGTCGGTGCGCACGTGGATCGGTGACATCGCGGCCTCGCTCGCCTGACCCGCGCGACTCTCCGGTCCCTGAGCTGACCTCCTCCGGTCCCTGAGCTGACCTCCTCCGGTCCCTGAGCTGACCTCCTCCGGTCCCTGAGCTGACCTCCTCCGGTCCCTGAGCTTGTCGAAGGGCGGTCGGGGCACTTCGACAAGCTCAGTGACCGGGGTGGGGGCTCAGTGAAAGGGGTCAGGCTCAGTGAAAGGGCAAGCTCAGTGACCGGGAGTCGTGCGCAGCGGCAGTTACGCGCGGCCGGACCGGCGCGGCTAAACTGGTCGGCTCGCCAGGCGGTGGGCGGCCCGGCGCGAACCAGCGCGGGCCCGTTCGGGAGCGATCGGCTCCCTGGGGAGTGCGCACCATGGGCTACATCGACGTCAGCGACCTCAGCTACACGCTGAGCGACGGACGGACCCTGCTGGACGAGGTCTCGTTCCGCGTCGGCGAAGGGGCGATCGCCGCGCTCATCGGAGCGAACGGCGCCGGCAAGACGACGCTGCTGCGGATCATCCGCGGCGAGCTCCAGCCCGACTCCGGGGTCGTCTCCATCGACGGCGGCCTCGGCGTGATGGACCAGTTCGTCGGTCGCGGTGACGATGACCGGACGGTCCGTGACCTCCTCGTCCAGGTCGCGCCTCCGCGGGTCCGTGCCGCGGCAGAGGCGGTCGACCGCGCCGAGCTCGCCCTCATGGAGGACGACGTCGAGGCGACCCAGATGGCCTACGCGACGACGCTCGCCGAGTACGCCGACGCCGGCGGGTACGACCAGGAGGTGCTCTGGGACAGCTGCTGCGAGGCGGCACTCGGGGTGCCCTACGACCGCGCGCAGTGGCGGACGCTCGGCACGCTGTCGGGCGGCGAGCAGAAGCGGCTCGTCCTGGAGGCCCTGTTCCGCGGCCCTGAGCAGGTCCTCCTCCTCGACGAGCCCGACAACTCGCTCGACGTCCCGACGAAGCGCTGGCTCGAGGGGATGCTCGCCGAGACCCGGAAGACCGTCCTCCTCGTCTCGCACGACCGCGAGCTCCTGGCACAGGCGGCGACCCGCATCATCACCCTCGAGGTCGGCGCGGCCGGCAGCACGACGTGGACCCATGGCGCGAGCTTCCGCAGCTACCACGAGGCCCGCGACGCCCGCCTCGACCGACTCGACGAACTCCGCCGGCGCTGGGACGAGGACCGCGTGAAGCTGCGCGCACTCGTGCTGCGTCTGCGCGAGCAGGCCAAGTTCAACGACTCCATGGCCTCCCGCTACCGGGCCGCGCAGACCCGACTCGCCAAGTTCGAGGAGGCCGGTCCACCTGAGGAGCGGCCGAAGGACCAGCAGGTCACGATGCGCCTCCGCGGGGCACGCACGGGTCGGCGCGCGATCGTCTGCTCCGGGCTGGAGCTGACCGGCCTCATGCAGCCGTTCGATGCCGAGATCTGGTTCGGCGAGCGCATCGGCGTCCTGGGTTCGAACGGTTCGGGCAAGTCGCACTTCCTCCGGCTGCTCGCCGGCGGTGGGACGGATCCCGATCCGGGCGCCGGGCACCTCGCTGCGGCGGGCGACGCGCTCGTCCCGGTCGAGCACGACGGCGACGCCAAGCTCGGCGCGCGCGTGCAGCCGGGGTGGTTCGCACAGTCGCACCGGCACCCCGAACTCGTCGGCCGGACCCTGCTGGACATCCTGCACCGCGGCGACGAGCACCGGTCGGGGCTCCCCCGCGAGGCCGCCAGCCGCGTGCTCGACCGCTACGGTCTGGCGGGCGCGGCCGAGCAGCCGTTCGAATCCCTCTCGGGCGGACAGCAGGCGCGCCTGCAGATCCTCCTACTCGAACTCTCCGGTGCCACGCTGCTCCTGCTCGACGAGCCGACCGACAACCTGGACCTCGTCTCGGCGGAGGCGCTCGAGCAGGGTCTGGCGGGTTTCGAGGGCACGGTGATCGCGGTCACCCACGACCGCTGGTTCGCGCGCGGCTTCGACCGCTTCCTCGTCTTCGGCTCCGACGGCCGGGTGCAGGCCTCCGACGAGCCCGTCTGGGAGGAGACCCGCGTCGACCGCGCGCGATAGCGGGTGTCGCCGCAGTGTCACCGTCCAGGAGGACGACTGAGGCGACACCCCCCTGCACGTGTGGCGACCTTGGTCAACCCACCGTGATCCACAGGCACGTTCCATACGCTTGCAGCAACAACCCGATCCCGGAGGTGATGGTCATGCAGTACAGCATCGCCATCGGCCGCGTTTCGTACGACATCGAGTCGGGTGTCGACATCTCGGCACTGATGAGCGAGATCGAGTCCGCCGTCCAAGCCGGTGGTCGCTTCGTCCACGTCCCGCTCTCCGCAGATCGCAACCTGGACGTCCTGGTCAGCCCGGGCCTGCAGGTGACCGTGGAGTCCTTCGCGAACCGGGCGCTGGAGATCGTTCCCGCCATCGAGACGGAGAAGCTGTCGGGTCTCGACGAGTACGACGAGTTCGGCGACTTCTGAGCCGAACGGCTGGCGGCTAGGAGCCGAGCGTCGTGCTCGGATACTCGCCGAAGCGGTTGGTGTACGAGGCGGAGAACCGCCCGAGGTGCGCGAACCCCCACCGGCTGGCGACCTCCGCGACCGTGGCCAGCCCGGGGTCGGCCTTCTGCAGTTCCTCTTGCACCCGGTCGAGTCTGACCCGTCGCAGGTAGTCGATCGCGGTGATGTCGTGCTCCCGACGGAACGCGCTCTGGAGGCTGCGCTGGCTCATCCCGACGGCTGCGGCAACGTCCTCCGTGCGGATCGGGAGGTGCGCGTTGGCGATCATGAACTCGATGGCCGCGCGGGTCTTCCCGGCGTCCGGCAGGCCGATCTCCACCGGCGCGTGCAGGGCCGTGTGCGGGAACGTCTCGAGGAGCGCGATCGCCGCCGACCGGTTCGCCTCGGCGCGGAGGACGGCCGGACTGGTGTCGTCGTAGATGACCCTGGCGACGGTCGTCACGGAGGCGGCCCAGCGACGGAGCTGTTCACCCGTCGGGCGGGCCGTCGTGTCGAAGAGGATCGGCCCGCTCGTCCCCTCCACTTCGGCGGCCACGCGCTCCAGGAACCCGCCGTCGAAGTGCATGAGATTCTGCCGGTAGTCGGTGAAGTCGAACTCGGCGAGTCGGTCGTTCGCGAACATCGCCGGCTGACCGTGAACGAGCTGCATCGGCGCTCCGGCGAGGTCGGTGGCCCCACTGCCCGCCGTCAGCCAGGAGACGATGTACTCACCTTCCGTGAGCACCGTTCCGGTGACGCGTCCGGTGAACTGGGTGGCGCGCAGGGTCAGCTCGTCGTCGCCGATCGCGGTGTACCGGAAGGTGAACGCCGATTCGGTGGGTTCGATGATCATCGAGCCGGCGTTGTACGCGCCGGCGAACAGATCGCGAGCCTCATCGACGTCGCGGCCTGCGACCTCGGACCGCTCCGCGGGTCCCGTCTCTTCGCTCATCGCTCATAGAATCTCACGGCGGAGCCCGGCTGTCATCCCGTAGCGGGTCATTTCCGGCCCGAGCAGACCACTCGATGTCAGGCGGTCCCTTGCAGGAAGCCGTGTTCCGCACCCAGGACCTCGGTGAGCGCGGACGACGCCATACGGGCGAACCGCGGGAGGACCGTGGTCTCGTGGACGGCGGTCGGGCGCTCGGACCAGACGGTCACCACGATGAGGCCGCCTTCGGTACGGAGCGACCAGGCGACGATGTGATTCGCCGGAACCCGCACGGTGTCGCCGTCGACGTCGAGGCTGAGGGACGTCCGACTGAGGGACAGCCCGCCCTCCGCATCCAAGCTGGCGTGCGAGGTCTGGAACACGATGTCCGTGCGGTCGATCAGGCGACGTGAGGCTCGCGCGTCGTCCAGGTCGAGGAAGTCGGGCGCGCTCTGAAGACCGGTGGTCACGGTGGCACCCCCAACTGGTGTTTCAGAGACGTCCGACGGCCGGAGCGCGTCGAGACGATGGTCGGTCAGTTGCCGCCGACCGTTCGGATCTACGCTGCGGACTCGACGCGCTTCGCGGCGCCGGCTGCCGGCTCGGGGACGACGCGCATGCCCTTGGCGCTGTTGGCCTGCTCGAGGAGCGCGGCCAACCATTCGCGGTTGAGTTCGGGGGCACGGCTGCCATAGAACGAGAACTGGAGGGGGATCATCGGGTTCAGCCAGAGCGACTGACGTCCGGTCCCACGGCCGGGAACGGCTTCGAGGTGGAACGCGAAGCTCTCGTTGCGGCGGAACTTCGTGAAGATGACCGTCTGCAGGTGAGCGAGCAGTCGGTCTTCGATCTCGTGCGGGGTCGGAGGGGTTCCGTAGAGGAGGTTTCCCATGAGGCGCGCCATCCGTTCTGTTTCGGTGCCGGGCTGGTTCCCGGCGCCGTTGCCAACGCTAGATCTTCTAGCGATCCCCCGCTCTGACCTATCCGAAATGCGTCGGGTATCGCTCGGAACCGGTTCGGCGTTCAGGCTGCACTCAGCTGCCGAAGGCCCAGGCCTCGCGGTCACCGCGCAGTCGGGCGGCGAGCGCCGTCGCCTGTTCGTCGGTCAGCGAAGCGACGTAGTCGAGGATGCCGCGCGCCCGACCGAGGCGCCCCAGGGCGCGTGGGTCGCTCTGCGGGCGGCCACTGTCGGACTCGGGGTCTGCCGGGAGCCAGTCGGGGTTGTCCGCCCGGAGTCGGAAGTAGCCGTCGGTGGCGAGTTCGACGAAGTCGAGGAGCTTCTGCGGGGCGCGCGGGCCGTCACGGGGGTCGTCGAGCCAGCTGTCCAGTTCGGTGACGAGCACGTCGAGCACCCGCGACTGGCCGCGCTGGTAGGTGGCGAAGTCCGGCCGGTCGATGACGAACCGGGTGTGGACGAACTTCAGCACGGTGACGTCGTGCCACGCCTCGGGTAGGAGCGACACGTGGCCGGAGCGCACGTTCGGCTCCTCGACGACGAGGACGGAGCGCTGGAGGCGACCGATCCAGGACGACACGAACGATTCGATGGCGCGTTCGGTTCGGCTCGAGCCGTCGAAGGGGACGGCGAGAAGTCCTTCGACGAGCTCGGTCGCGACCCGCTGGACCGACGCCCGGAAGTGCTCATCGCTGGCGATCCACGGGTCGCGTGAGACGATCCGCCGGCGCAACAGCTCGAGCGAGTGGCCGGGTGCGCGGTTCCAGAGTTCCTCGGCGTCGAGCGCGGCGAGGGTGTGCTGGTCGCGGAGGAAGGTGCGGAACTCGACCGCGACCGCCGCCTGCTGCAGGACGCCGGCCCGGTAGAAGTCGTCGAGGTCGTGCAGGGAGTAGGCGATGTCGTCGGCGACATCCATCACGGAGCACTCGACGGTCTGCTGCCAGGGCGCGATCGCGGTGAACGCACTGCGGGCGTCGAGCATGTCGTCGAGATCGAGGGTGTACGCGGAGAACTTCGGCGGCGCGGTCTCCCAGCGGCTGGCGGTCGACCCGCGAGGCATGCGGGTGGGGTCTGCCGGGTCGAGGTCGGGGCGGTGGATGGTGCGGCCCCAGGGGTACTTGAGCACGGCGGCGCGGGAAGCGGCCGTGAGATTGAGGCCCTCCTTCACCGTTTCGCACACGTCGAGCGCGGAGAGGATGCGGAACGACTGCGCGTTGCCCTCGAAGCCCTCCGCGAGGCCGAGCCGCTCACGTGCCAGGCGGTCGAGGACCTGTTCGCCGAGGTGGCCGAACGGTGGGTGACCGAGGTCGTGAGCGGAGGCGGCGGCCTGAACCACGACCGGGTCGCAGCCGCCGAGCCGCTCGACGATGGCGTTCTGCTCGGGATCCGTCGTGGTGAGCTGCATCGCGATGGCACGGGCGACCGCGGTCACCTTGATCGAGTGCGTGAGCCGGTTGTGGACGACCTGACCGACGCCGGAGGGCGAGACGACCTGCGTCACCGCGGACAACCGCGCGAAGTACGGGGAGAACCGGATGCGCTCGAGGTCGACCCGGTACTCGGGGTACTCCTCGCCGGTCGCGAACCGGTCCACCGGCTCGGGGATGAGGCGCCGTCGCCGCTGGTCGTCGTCCATCCCCTCACTGTATTGCGCTCGCGGTGGGAGACTGCAGGGATGCATCCGATCGATCGACTCCGAGCCGAGGTCGCCGCGCACGAGTCGAACGCTTGGGCCCACGAGCTCGGCTGGAAACCGCTCTTCGTCGCCTCTCCGGAGGCCCGCGTGCTCATCATCAGTCAGGCGCCTGGTCGTCTGGCGCAGGAGTCGGGCATCCCGTGGAACGACCCGAGCGGCGTCCTCCTCCGCTCCTGGATGGGTGTGACGCCCGAGGAGTTCTACGACCCGGCGAACGTCGCGATCATCCCGATGGACTTCTACTTCCCGGGCAAGGGGGCGAGCGGCGACCTGCCGCCGCGCCGCGACTTCGCGCCGCGCTGGCATCCACGCCTGCTCGAGCAGCTGACCGAGGTGCGCCTGACGATCCTCATCGGCGCCTACGCCCAGCGCGCCTACCTCGGACCGCGGTCCGGTCGCACCCTGACGGAGAACGTCCGTGCCGCGGAGACCCACCTCCCGCTCTTCCCGATCGTGCACCCGTCGCCGCTCGCGCGCGGCTGGCGCAGCAAGAACCCCTGGTTCCAGGAGGAGACGGTTCCGCTCCTCGCCGCGCAGGTGCGGGCGGCGCTCACGACGTGACGAATAGGCTGATGAGGATGCCGGCACGCCGGCGTCTGATCGAAGGGACGGGGGCACGTCGTGAGCGATGAACCGAGCGCTGGCGACGGACTGCGGCCGCCGGCCGAACCGCTGTCAGGGCCGAGCTCAGCCAGGGAGCCTGCCGCGTCGGCCGCTGGATCCGTGTCAGCCGCCGACCCTGGAGCAGCCGACCAGGACGGACCGGTCACCGGGCGAGCGTCCGGCGTCGGCATCACGCTGCTCCTGTTCGGGCTGCTGGTCGTGAGCTGGCTCGTCCAACTCTCCTTCGCACTGCAGGGCGAGTTCGGTCCGTCCGAGGACCGGCTCAGTGGCGGCGGGACGCTCGCCGGGTTCGTGCTCGGCGCCGCGATCGCGATCGGTTCGCCCATCGTCGTGCTCATCCTGCAGGCGCGGGTCCACAAGCGGACACCTCGACACTCGATCGTCGCCGTCATCGGCGCAGTCGTCGTGCTCATCATCGCCGTACCGATCAACGCGATCGTCGTCGGCCTCCAAGCGGTGAGCGTCATCAGCGGAAGCTAGGGACTCTCCGCCGCCGCCGCTCCGAGCTCGTCCATCGGGACAACTCCCGACCCGTGCCACGAACGATGCAGGGGCTCACTCGGGCGGGGCGCCACATGTCATCCCACAGTTTCGGTTGACATCGATACGGCCTCGCGTACCCTTCGAAAAAAGGAGAGACCATGCCTCACTTCGCCGTCCTGATCTACACCGAAGACTCCATTCACGCCGAAGATGCGACTGAGGAGGAACTGGCGGTTCCAGATGCACACGGACGAGCGCTCACTGAGACTGGTTCGCTGCGGGCCGCCTACGCGTTCACTCCGCGCGATCTTGCGCGATCGATCCGCGCGTCCGGAGTGACCATCGGTCCGTTCATCGACTCTCGAGAGGTGGTCGCGGGTGTCTACATCATCGAAGCCTCGACGTTCGAGGATGCGCTCACCATCGCTGCCACGAACCCCGAAGTTCAGCGAGGAGGAGGGGTCGAGGTCCGGCTGATTCACAGTGGCGGCACCGTCGAGACGTGACGGCTTCCGGAGTCGAGTCTCCCACGAGGGAGACGAGGCCTCTATTCGAGGACTTCCCAGAGTTCGATCGGGAGTCCCTCGGGGTCGTGGATGCGGACGAATCGGCCGTACTCCGTCTCCCACTCGGTTCGACGCTCGACAACGATCCCGGCTCCCTCGAGATGCGCTGTCAGGGCATCCAAGTCGCTCACGCGAAGGTTGAGCATGAACGGCTGGTCGTGAGCGAACGACTCGCTCGTCCCCGCAACAGGCGCGAAGACGGTCATGCCGGCCTCCTGCATCCAGACGGCGTCTTCGCCCTCTGCGCCGGCTTCGATGCCGAGATGCTCGCGGTACCACGCCGCGCGCGCCGACGGGTCATTACTGCGGAAGAACAACCCGCCGATGCCGAGAACGCCCATGGGGTGAGCTTATCGACGCGAGGAACTCCGCGACCCCGACGCAGATTCGAGATCGGTGCTGCGGGACATCAGGACATACGGTGCACGTCCGCTGTCGTCCGTGATGGTCGATCGCGGCTCGAACCAAGTGATACCCGGAATCGTCTACGGGCGAGCATGTTGATCTCCGCTCAGCGGCATAGGGTTTGACGACCATGAGCCACTTCTCCGTTGTTCCGGCGTCCTATGTCTTTCTGTGCCGCGATCAATCGGTCCTGTTGCAACGACGGCAGAACACCGGCTACATGGACGACTGTTGGTCAGCGGGTGCCGCCGGCCATGTGGAGCTTGGTGAAACTGCGGCGTCTGCCGCAATCCGCGAGGCGAGAGAAGAACTTGGCGTCCAGGTGGCACCTGAGGCGCTATCGGCCGTGGCTGTCATGCAGAGAACCGATGGCACAGCGAACCCGATGGAACAGCGCGTCGACTGGTTCTTCGTCTGCGACGTCTGGGGTGGCGAACCACTGATCCGAGAACCAATCAAGTGCGCAGAACTGTCGTGGTTTCGCCTCGACGATCTACCGCTCAACCTGCCCGCTCACGAGCGGCTCGCACTGGACGCCTTGCGCGAGGGGCGCGGGTCAGCGGTCCTCACGTTCGGGTTCTGACCACCCGTCAGCGCGACTGTCCGGCCTTCCACCTGTTTCATAACGTGTCAAACAGTGGTGCGTTGAACGGTTGAGACCACCATGATTTCCGGGCCACTTCCATTACGTAAGCGCATGCCCTCTCGACACAACCTGCGGCGGGCCGATCTTTCCACGCTTGATCCCTGAGACGATCGAGGCGTGAGCGAAGAGACGAAACCGAAGTGGGCGAACCCTGAGCCGGCGATCCATCACGCGATCGCACTGTGGGCGGCGAGCTGCGCAGAACGCGCTTTGCCGATCTTCGAGCAACAGCGCCCCGGTGACGATCGACCACGCGCAGCGATCGCGGCACTCCGAGCTTGGGAACGCGGTGAACTTCCGATGACGGCGTGCCGCACCGCTGCGTTCGCAGCACATGCGGCCGCACGCGACGCGACCGAAGCAGGAGCGGCCGCCGCCGTCGCCGCTGCTCGTGCAGCCGGTCAGGCGTGCGCGGTAGCCCACATGTTCGACCACGCTCCGCACGCTGCGACCTACGCCGCGAATGCCGTGGGCCTCAACGGAGACGGTAGGACCGCCGAAGAAGCTGAGCGCGCCTGGCAGTGGGAGGAACTGGCACCCAAGCTGCGCCCGATCGGCTTCCCCAAGGGTCGGTGACCGACCCCGCCGCGGGAAGGCATCCGAAGGCCGCGACAGCGAAGAGGCTGTTGTCGTATCGAGCCCGAGCGGCTCGCCGCGAGCCGCCCTTACAGACCGGCGATTTCAGCCGATCGCACGACGAAGTACACGAGGATGGCGACGAATGCCACGACGAGGACGACAGCGGTCCAGAACATCGCGATGCGAAGCCGCCGCGTCTGTGGAGATTCGCCGGGTCGATTCCAGGGTGCGCGAGCCATGGAGCAACCATAACGGGGGGCGGCCCACGCTGAGCAAGCCGCCGCTCAGGTGCCGAGCTCTCGAGTCGCATCGGGAACGGCCGAGGCCGACGCGACGGCCCGAACCACCGCGGCGAGGGTCGAGGAGCCCTGGGCGGTTGAGAGGGCCCCGGACAGGATGCTTCGGGCGAGGGCGTCCCCGGCGCCGGGGATGGCACTCAACGGCACCGGGTCGATTGCGCCGGTCCATGGTTCCAGCGCCTCGCGGCAGATCTCGAGATACGCCAGCTCTGCCTCCGACCGCAGGGCACTCAACGTCGTCGATCCGCGAAGTGCGGACACGACGGCTGCAAGCTCAATCCCTTCCGCGATGCAGCAGCCGATGTAGGCCTCGGCGACCAGGTCCGCGACGGCAGTGAGATCCTGCGGTGCACGCGCGAGCGCCGCGACCAGGGCGTCTCGCTGATGGGATTCGAAGGCCCGGTAGACCTCGGACAGCAAGCCCGACAGATCGCCGAAATGGTCATAGGCCACGGGCTTCGTCACGCCGGCGTGCGCAGCCACCCGCGCCAGCGTGACGTCCGCGAGGTCATGCGTACGGATGAGGTCGCGGAACGCATCAAGCAACTGCGCGTGGCGCGCGTCCCACGAGAGGCGACGTCTCGGCCCAGAGCTGAAGCTATCGTCCGCGGTGTTGTCCATCCCTCAATCCTATCTACTATTAGTAAGTTACTATCGGTAGGTAATGGATCGAGAGGATCACCCATGACGTCACGAGACACCATCGCCGCCACCGAAGGTTCAACAGAGGAGGCTTCAATCGCATCCTCAACCCGCGTCTTCATCTTCGGGGTCACGGGCAGGGTCGGCCGACTCCTGGCGACCCGGCTCCGCGCCAGAGGTGTCATCGTCTCAGGCCTCACGAGGTCGTCGCTGCCGGACTCCGCCCTCGAAGCCGACGGAGTGAGGACCGTCTCCGGCGAGCTCGGGGTCGCCACCACGGAGGAGATCACGGCGATGATCTCGGACTGGGACGTGATCGTCTTCGCGGCAGGGTCGAACGCCGGAGCCCAGAACGTGACGGACGACATCGACGACGCGGCTCTGCAGCGTGTGTCGGAAGCGATCGCTGCGTCACCGGGTAAGCGCCTCATCCTGCTGTCCGTCCTGCCGGAGGCCTGGCGCGAACGGCAGCTGAGTGACGGCGAAGAACACTACTTCGCCGTCAAGAAGCGAGCAGAGGTCGCACTCACCCGCCAGCCGATCGACTGGGTCATCCTCCGCCCGTCCCTGCTGACCGACGATCCGGGCCAGGGAACGGTCGCCCTGGGGCCCGCCGAGCTCCACGACGAGATCACCCGCGAGGATGTGGCCGCCGTCCTCGAGGCACTCATCCTCGAGCCGACCATCAGCCGGCGAATCCTCGAACTGAACACCGGGCCGACCGCCATCACCGAGGCGGTCGGCCGCATCGCACGTGCCTACCAGGCGTAGGCCTCGGGGGCCTGTCCACCGGGGCCGGGGAAGAGCTCGTCGAGGGCGGTGAGGTCGTCGGCGCTCAGCTCGATGTCGACTGCTGCGACGGCGGACTCGAGCTGCTCGATCGTGCGCGGTCCGATGATCGGGCCGGTGACGCCGGGCTGATGCAGGAGCCACGCGAGACCGAGGGACGCCGAGGTCCAGCCACGCTCGGCCGCGAAGCGGTCGTAGGCGTCGAGCTGGTCCTGCTGCTTGGCTCGGGCCTCGGTGATGCGGGACTCGCCCGATCGAGCGCGCTTGTCGGAGGAGCCGCCGCTCAGCAGCCCACCCGACAACGGCGACCAGGGCAGGATGCCGAGCCCGTAGTGCTGCGCGGCGGGGATGACCTCGAGTTCGATCGAGCGCTGCGCGAGGTTGTAGAGCGACTGCTCGCTGACGAGGCCGAGGAAGTGCCGTTGTGATGCGACCTCGTTCGCCTGCGCGATGTTCCACGCCGCGAAGTTCGAGCTACCGGTGTAGACGACCTCGCCGCGCGCGACGAGCACCTCCATCGCCTGCCACAGCTCCTGCCAGGAGATGTGCCGGTCGATGTGGTGGAACTGGTACAGGTCGATCCGGTCCGTCTGCAGGCGCTCGAGCGACGCGATCGCCTCACGACGGACCTGCCAGGCCGACGCGCCACGGGCGTTCACGACGTCCGAGCCATCGTCGTTCGGGGCGACCATGGGCGAGTGGACCTTCGTCGCCAGGACGATGTCGTCACGGACGCCGGGACGGGCTGCGAACCACCGGCCGATGATCTCCTCCGTCGCCCCACGACCGGCGCTGCCGCCGTAGGCGTTGGCGGTGTCGAAGAAGTTGACGCCGAGGTCGAACGCCCGGTCCATGATCGCGAACGAGTCCTCCTCGCTGGTCCGGTCGCCGAAGTTCATCGTGCCGAGCACGATCCGGGAGACCGCCGTCCCCGTGCGGCCGAGGTGCGTGTACTTCATCGTTGAGCCCTTCTCATCGTCGAACCGGGCCGCGATCCCGCGGCGCGTCGAGTGTGTCACGGAAGCCGTCCCCGGCACCCCCGGCTCGACAGGGCGGCCTCGACCGGCTACAGCCCGAGGCGATACCGTGGCCTGATGCTCAGCCTCACCGACGTCTGGCCGCTCTTCGGCCTGGAGATCCGCACGCCGAGACTCGTCCTGCGCCTCGTACGCGACGAGGACCTCCCCGGATTGATCGAAGCCGCCCTCGCCGGCGTCCACGATCCCGCCGTCATGCCGTTCTCCACGCCGTGGACCGACCAGCCGCGCGAACAACTCATCCGCGAGACCGCGCGGCACCTCTGGACCCAGCGTGCTGGGGCGACGCCGTCGTCCTGGACGCTCAACCTCGCGATCCTCCTGGACGGGAAGCCGATCGGTCTGCAGGACATCGGCGCCCGCGACTTCGCCGTCACCCGGACGGTCGGGAGCGGTTCATGGTTGACGCAGGCACAGCAGGGCAAGGGGCTCGGCATCGAGATGCGGGCGGGCATGCTGCAATTCGCGTTCGACCACCTCGACGCGCAGGTCGCGGTGTCGGACGCGGCCGTCTGGAACGGCGCATCGCTGGGCGTCTCGCGACGACTCGGCTATCGGCACAACGGCCTCCAACGCTTCATCGGCCGACCGGGCGAACTTGTCGAGTCGCAGGGCCTCCGACTGCACCGCGATGAGTTCGTGCGACCCGACTGGACCGCCGAGGTCACCGGCCTCGATGCTGCACGACCGATGCTCCTCGGTGAGGCGTGACCCCGGCGGAGGACGGACGCCCGACGTCACCGTGACGGCGTGAGCACGGGCTCCGTCGGGAGCATCAGGGTCGCCACGGTCGAGCCGGGAACGCCGGCACCAGCGGGAGAACTCCGCAGGGTCACGGAACCGCCGTGCGCGTCGGCGATCGCGCGCGCCGCCGGCAGGCCGAGCCCTACGCCCTGCACCGCCTGGTCCCGGGCGTAGTCGGCCCGGTAGAACTTGTCGAAGGCCTGACGGAGTTCGTCGGTGCTCATCCCGACGCCCGTGTCGCTGACGCTCACCTCGACGTGCCCGGCACCCGGCTCGACGACCACGTCGACCGTCCCATCGGCCGGCGTGAACTTCACGGCGTTGGCGACGAGCTCGGTGATCGCACGGTGGACCTGCTCGGGGTCCGCAGAGACGACCGCCGCCGCATCGGCGCGCAGTCGGACGACCGGACCGGAGACTCCCGCGGTCGCCGTCTCGATCGCACGCGCGGCGACGTCAGTGAGGTCGATACGGCTCGGCTCGATCTGGACCGTGGAGTCCGACGCGGCCAGCAGCTCCTGCACGCGCTGCTCGAGCGCGACCGCGTTGCGCTGGACCACCCGCAGGGCCGGAAGGAGACCGGGGGCGTCGACCTCGGCGTCGTCCATGATCAGTTCGAGGTAACCGTGGATGGAGGTGAGCGGTGTCCGCAGCTCGTGCGACACCGTCGTGAGGAACGCCTCACGGACGTTGATCGCGTTCGCGAGTTCGGTGACGTCGTGCGCCACGATGACCGTCCCCAGGTGCGTGTCGCCGTTCCGGACCACCCGGGTGGAACTCGCCAGGATCGCCCGCTGGCGGCCGGCCTCCCCCACCCATTCGAGGTGGTTCGACAGCAGCTCACCGCGGAGCGCTCTCGGGATGATCTGCTCGTCGAACGGGATGGGCGTCCGCCGGTCGGCCTGGAGGACGTGCGGACCGGCGTAGGGCGGGGTGTCGAGTCGGAACCCGACGGCGCTGACCATGTCGACGGCGTGCGCGTTGGCCAGACGCAGGGTGCCGTCGGCGGTGTAGAAGGCGACGCCGGCGTCGACCGTCTCGAGGATCGACTCGGCGAGCGCCTCAGCATCGAGGGCCCTCGCGAGCGAGACTTCGAGCTCCGCCGCCTGCTCCCGGATCGCCCGCTGGCCCCGTCGCAGTTGGCGGGCGCCGATGTTGACCGCAACGGCGATGCCGATCGTGAGCAACGGCAGCAGGGCCACGTTCAGCCAGTCCACGGCGCTGGTCGGCGTGCGCGCACGGAGCAGGTAGGGGGCACTGCTGATGAACAGGGTCCCCACGACAGCCAGGATGATCATCCGCGGGGTGAAGCCGAACGCCAGCCAGAGGACGGGGAAGATGCAGAGCAGGCTCGCCCCCGGGGCCACGCTGATGAGCTCCATGCGGACGCAGGCGACGGCCAGCAGGTCGAGGACGGCGATCGCGGCCATGGCGGACGTCGGCCAGCGCTCCCACGGGAGGACCGCGGCGAGGACGGTGCTGACCACCGCGATCGCCGTGCCCCCGAGCACGGCGAGGGTGAAGAACCGCTCCGGCAGGACGACCGCCACGAGGATCGCGACGATCGCGAAGGCGATCGCGAACGGCAACTGGGCGCGGGCGAAGACCCGGAGGCGGCCGTGTCGCGAGGCTTCGGGTTCCAACAGCGGCACGATCGCCCACTCTCTCCAGTGCTGGCCGAGGGGTCGTCGGCCGGATTCCACGTCGATCAGCTGATCGATCGTCAATCTAGCCGATGAGCGCGCGATCGTCCGTCGGCGAGCTGCTTGAGAGCGCAGCGAGCGGCGATTCGCGTTAATCGGACGATCGAGCGGCGGAGATCAAGCCCTCGCGAGCCGTGGATCGGCGTTCGGCGCAGGCTCCGGTGCGGACGGCCGGCGGTCCAGATGGATCCCCGCGATCATGCAGCGGACGGAACCCCCGGCGAGCTCGATGGTCGGGACGTCCAGTGGCAGGATCCGGCAGCTGCGCTCGATGACCGCCAACTGGTCCGACCGCAGGCTCTGGACGGCGCGACTCGAGATCGCGAGGAGGCGCTCCCCCGCCGCCGACCGCAACTCGATCGCGTTGCCGGCGAAGTCGCAGACCTGCTCGTAACTGAGGTCCACGATGTCGCGTCCGTGCGCGGTCAGGCGCTCCACCACCTGCTCGCGGCGCACCGGTGAGGCGATGAGGTCGAGGCCGACGAGGGCGAACTCGGTCGCCACGCCCATCATGACGTTGGTGTGGTAGATCGGGACCCCGTGCGGGTCGACCGCGTCGAAGACGAGCGGCTCGTAACCGAAGTTGGTGCAGAACCGCTCGAGGGCGATCGGGTCGGCCCGGTGGGATCGCGCGACGAACGCCACCCGTGCCGCGTGGTCGAGCACCATCGCACCGGTGCCCTCGAGGAACACGTCGTCGAGCTCCAGCCCCGAGTAGTCGATGACGTCCTGCACGCGGTACTCGCGCTTCAGCATCTCGACGATGTCCCACCGGCGCTCGCGTCGGCGGTTCACCGCGTACATCGGATAGACCGCCAGGTGCCCGCCCGCATGGGTGGACAGCCAGTTGTTGGGGAAGACGCTGTCGGGGCGGTCCGGGTCCTCGTCGTCGAACAGGTGGACGCGGACGCCCGCCGCATCGAGCGCCTGTGCCACGGCGGTGACCTCGTCGAACGCCGCGTGAGCAACCCCGGCCACGGACGCCGACGGGACGCCGTCCGCCACCTGGAAGACGTTGTCGGCCGCGGTCAGCGGGTTCGGCGTGAACCGGTGCGGCCGGATGAGCACCACGGCCGACGGCGCCTGCACGGACATGTCGGACTCAGCCGACGGGAGAGAGCGCGCCGACGAGTCCGAAGAGGTCCTTCGGGTCGTCAGGGGCGGCGACGAGGTCGATCTCCTCGAAGTACTCGCTGCCGTCGACGGAGTCGCGGAGGAAGCGCAGCGCCGTGAAGTCCTCGATGGCGAAGCCGACGGAGTCGAAGAGCGTGATCTGCTCCCGCGAGCTGCGGCCGGGGACGGCACCCGTGAGGACCTGCCAGAACTCGATCACCGGGAAGTCGGGAGCCATCTGCTGGATCTCGCCCTCGATGCGGGTCTGCGGCGGGAATTCGACGAAGACGTCGGCGCGATCGAGGATCGACGCCTCGAGTTCCGTCTTGCCGGGGCAGTCGCCACCGATGGCGTTCAGGTGCATGCCGGGCTCGACCAGGTCGTTCGTGAGCACGGTCGCGAGCGCCTTATCGGCCGTGCAGGTCGTGACGACGTCCGCGCCCGTCACGGCGTCGGCGGCACTCGTCCCGATGACGACCTCGAATCCGAGCGGCTCCAGGTTGCGCGCGAACTTGTCCATCGCGAGCGGGTCGACGTCCCAGATCCGGACGGTGTTGATCCCGAGGGCGGCCCGCATGCCGAGGGCCTGGAACTCGGCCTGGCTGCCCGCGCCGATGAGGGCGTGGACGCTCGAGTCGGGACGGGCGAGGTGCTTGGCGACCATGCCCGAGGTCGCGGCGGTCCGGAGGGCCGTGAGGAGCGTCATCTCAGCGAGGAAGGTGGGGTAGCCGTTGTGCACGTCGGCGAGGACACCGAAGGCGGTCACTGTCTGGTAGCCACGTGCCGGGTTGGAGGGATGGCCGTTTACGTACTTGAAGGCGTAGGTCTCGTGGTCGCTCGTCGGCATGAGCTCGATGACGCCGAAGGGCGTGTGACTCGCGACGCGCGGGCTCTTGTCGAACGACGGCCAGCGGCGGAAGTCGGCCTCGAGGTAGTCGATCATGCCGGCGATGATGCGCTCGGGACCTCGGTCGGCCGTCCAACGGATCATGTTGCGGACATCGACGAAACGCGTCATGACGTTCCCTCCAGACGGGTCGGGGTGTGAGAGCCACCGTGCGCGGATCGCACCCGGTGCTTCGAGCCTAGATTTCGACGATCTGCACTTTCCATTCCAGAGATGCGCGATTTGTGCACAGGTTATGCACAATGTGAGTAAGTCGGTTGTACATTGTGAGCATGGCAGCGCTCGACGATCTCGACCGAAGGCTGCTGGCTGCACTCCGAGCCGACGGTCGGGCATCGGTCGCGAGCCTCGCGCGGTCGCTCGACGTCACCCGGGCCACGGTCACCAGCCGCCTGGAGCGCCTCGTCTCCTCGGGCACCGTCGTCGGGTTCTCGGTCCGGGTGCGCGACGAACTGGACCCGGGGACCATTCGCGCGATCGCCTTCATCGAGGTCGAGGGCCGCTCCACGGACCACGTCATCCGCCAACTGCGCGGCTTCCCCGAGATCAGCGCACTCCACACCACCAACGGCGGGTGGGACCTGGTCGCGGAACTCCGCACCGAGACCCTCACCGACTTCGACCGCGTGCTCGGCGGCATCCGGCGCATCGAGGGCGTCGTCAACAGCGAGACGAGCCTCCTGCTGAGTTCCGTCCTCCGCTGACGACCAGGTCGCGGCGCTTCAGCCCCGGCCCCTGAGCTGAAACCCGGTCCCTGAGCTGAAACCCGGTCCCTGAGCTTGTCGAAGGGCACACGGCCTGACCCCGCCCTTCGACAGGCTCAGGGACCGGACGGGGAGCGCAGGGAACGGACGGGTGCGACGAGCCGACGCTAGAGGCGCGGGTCGATCGGCTCGGACTCCATGGCGAGCACGCCGAAGACGGCCTGATGCACCCGCCAGGTCGGTTCACCGGCGACGAACCGTTCGACCGCCTCGACGCCGAGCGCGTACTCGCGCAGCGCCATCGACCGCTTGTGGCCGATGTCCCGATCGCGCAGGCGCTCGAGGTTGTGCGGCTCGGTGTAGTCGGGGCCGTAGATGATGCGCAGGTACTCACGACCCCGCACCTTGATGCCGGGCTGCGCGAGCGACTTCTCACCGCGGACGAGGCCGGCCACAGGCTTCACCACCATGCCCTCACCACCCGCACCGGTCAGCTCCTCCCACCACGTGGTCGCGGCGTCCTCGGAGGCGGATGCGGTGAGGTCGACCTCGACCGAGCGGGTCCGACGGATGAGCTCCGGGTCGGCGTCCGCGAGGCGGTCCGCGACCGACAGGTGCCAGGCGTGGTCGCGGCCCAGGTGGCTCGTCCCCGTCGATGCGAGGAGCTGGAACGGTGCGAGCTGCACGCCCTCCAGACCCTTCGATGGCGCGGTGTACGGGCGGTAGGCCGCGACGTAGGCGTCGGCGGCCTCGGCCCGTCGACGCGTCCGCTCGAGGAGGTCCGAGACGTCGACACCCGTCGCCGCCGCCTGCTCCAGCACGTGCACGGCCGCCGGGAGTGCAGCGGTCGCGGCAGCTCCGACCGAGGCGTACTGGTCGCGGATCAAGCTCTCCGCCTTCACCGACCACGGCAGCAGCTCGCTGTCGAAGAGCAGCCAGGAGGCGTCGAGCTCCTCCCAGAGACCGGCTCGCTCCACAGCGGCGTCGAGCCGGGTCAGGAGCGTCTGCGTCGTCTCCTCGTCGAAGAAGGGCCGACCCGTGCGGGTGTGGACGGTGCCACGCCACCCCGTGGGAGCACCGAAGGGTGCCGGATCCCGCGTGAGCAGCACGACGGCACGCGAGCCCATGTGCTTCTCCTCGCAGACCACCCGATCGAGGCCCTCCCGGCGATACGCCTCGAACGCCTCAGCGGGGTGCTCCAGGAGATCCTTCCGCGGCGAGGTGCTCGGCGGACTCATCGTCGGCGGCAGGTAGACCAGACGCCGCGGGTCGATCGCGAACCGGCTCATGACCTCGAGTGCGCCGGCCGCCGCATCTTCGCGGATGCCGACCCGGCCCGAGACACGGGTCTCGACGACCTGCTTGCCGAGGACGTCGTCGATGCGCAGTAGCCCGGGATCCCGCTGCTCGCCCGCGGGACCGGTCGGGCGGCCGAGCGGCACGACGGGTTCATACCAGACCTGCTCGGCCGGGACGCCGACGACCTCGCGCTCCGGCCACCGCAGGGCACTCAGCTTGCCGCCGAAGACGCAGCCGGTGTCGAGGCACATCGTGTTGTTGACCCACTCGGCGTCGAGGGTCGGCACGTGGCCGTAGAGGACGGTCGCCTTGCCGCGGTAGTCCTCCGCCCACGGCAGCCGCACGGGCAGGCCGTACTCGTCGGTCTCCCCCGTGGTGTCGCCATAGAGCGCGAACGACCGCACCCGCCCGGAGGCGCGTCCGTGATACTGCTCGATCAGCCCGGCGTGCGCGACGACGAGCTTCCCGTCGTCGAGGACGAGGTGCGCGACGAGCTCGCGACAGAACCGCTCGACCTCGACACGGAACTCCTCCGGCTCCTCGGCCAGTTGGGTGAGCGACTCGGCGAGCCCATGGCTGGTCTGCACCCGCTTGCCTTGCAGCGCGCGGACGAGCTTCGACTCGTGGTTGCCGGGCACCGCCAAGGCATGACCCGCGCCCACCATCCCCATCGCCAGTCGCAGCACGCCAGGGGTGTCCGGCCCACGGTCGACGAGGTCGCCGAGGAAGATCGCGCGGCGACCCTCGGGGTGCGCTGCGTCGATCGGTCGACCCTCCATGTCGCGCTCGATCACGTACCCGAGCTTCGTGAGCAGCGTCTCGAGCTCACTCCGGCACCCGTGCACGTCGCCGATCGCGTCGAAGGGACCGCGCTCCTGACGGCGGTCGTTGAGCAGCGGCTCACGCACGAACGACGCCTGCGCGATCGCCTCCACCCCGGAGAGGACGTGGACCTTCCGGAAGCCCTCCTTGCTGAGGTGCCGCATCGACCGGCGCAGTTGGTCCTGCTGCCGGGTGATGACGGCCGCGCCGAACGAGCGGTCCTCGCGGGCCTCGTTGCGCTCGATGCAGACGCGCTCCGGGACGTCGAGCACCACGGCGACAGGGAGGACGTCGTGGTTGCGTGCCAGGTCGATGAGCGACTTGCGCGAGGCCGGCTGGACGTTGGTCGCGTCGATGACCGTGAGGAGCCCGGCGTCCAGGCGGCGAGCTGCGACATCGCGGAGCGCGGCGAAGGCGTCGGCGCTGGCGGCCTGGTTGTTCTCGTCGTTGGAGACGAGCCCGCGGAAGAAGTCGCTCGACAGGGTCTCGAACCGGCCGAAGTGCGTGGCGGCGAAGGTCGACTTGCCGGACCCGCTCACCCCGATGAGGACCACGAGCGACAGTTCGGGGATCGGCAGGGCGGCGGGGGTCTGCTCGAGGTCGCTCATGAGATGGCCTTCCGGAAGATGGCGAGCTGCGTCGGCGAGCCGTGCTGCGGGTCGACGTCGCCGACCGTGCGGTGCTCGACGCCGTAGCCGTACCGCTCGGCCGCGGTGGTGCACCAGGTCGCGAACTCCTGGCGGTCCCACTCGAAGCGGTGGTCGGGGTGTCTGAACCCGCCCGCCGGCAACGAGGGGTACAACGCGTTGTATTCGCGGTTCGGCGTCGTGACGATCACGGCTTCGGGAGCCGCAGCACCGAAGATCGAGGCCTCGAGTGCATCGAGGCGCTCGGCGTCGATGTGCTCGACGACCTCCATGAGCACGATCGCATCGAGTCCGCGCAGCCGGCCGTCGGCGTAGGTGGCCGAGGACTGCAGCAGCTGGACACGCTCGCGGACGCGATCGCTCGCGTCGCGGAGCCCGAGCCGCTGCGACGCGGCTGCGAGCGCGCGTGCGGAGACGTCGGTACCGATCACCGTGCTGACCAAGGGATCCGCCATCAGGCGAGTCAGGAGGGCGCCCTCGCCGCACCCGACGTCGGCGACCGACCGCGCCCGCACGTCGGCGAGCGCCTGCAGGACCGCCTCGGCGCGCAAGCCGGCGAGCGCCGGGGCGCGCTTCGTCTGTGAGGCGGTGGCCGCGTCGTCCCCGTCGGCACCGTCGGTCCGCGCCTCCGGGTCCAGCTGCGACTGCGCATCGGTGACCATCCGCGACTGGTGCGCGAGATACCGCTTGGTGATCAGGTCCCGGTCGGGGTGGTCGGCCAGCCACCCCTCGCCGGCGCGCAGGAGTTTGCCGACCTCGTCGTCGGAGACCCAGTAGTGCTTGGCGTCGTCGAGGACGGGCAGCAGGACGTAGAGCTGGCGGAGGGCGTCCGCGAGGCGGAGGTGCCCGGTCAGTTCGAGGTCGACGTATCGCGAGTCGCCCCAGGCGGGGACCGTCGGGTCGAGCGGGATCGCCCGTTCGACGACGGTCCAGCCGAGCGGACCGAAGAGTCGGGTCGCCAGCTGCTCCAGGCCTCGCGACGGCACCGCCGCGACCGTGATCGTCAGCGGGAGCGCTGCCGCGGCGAGCTCCGGGTGGGAGTCGCTGCGGCCGGTCATGGCGCTGCGGAACACCTGCCCGATCGCGACGGCGACCATCGACGACGACGCGTACGGTCGGTCGTTCACGTACTGCGAGAGCGACGCGTTGTCACCGCCGCCGAAGCGCTTCTGACGGACGAGCGCGATCGCGTCGACCTCGAGCAGCAGGGCGATGGTGCACCGCTCGTCGGTCGCCTCCGGGTAGAACACGTGGGCGCGCCCGACACTGAGGTCGAAGCTCTGCGCACGCGCGGGATGCTTGCGGACGAGGTGCCCCAGGTCGGCGGCCGAGGGCGCGGTCGAGGTGATGGTGACGAGCACAGGTCCATCCGTCCGGTCGGCGGCGAGGTTCCTGAAAGCCTAGCCGCGGTCGTGGTGCGTGCGTGAGTCGCCCGAATCTGCACGGATTTCGGCGATTTCCGTGCAGTTCCGGGCGACTCAGCGCTGCAGACCGGCCCGTCGCCAGACGAGGAGCGCGAGGTACGCCGGGAGCGAGGCGCCGAAGAACGGCAGGAGCGTCGGGAACAGGTAACAGGCCAGGGCGAACGTCACTTCGCCGATCAGGAGCAGCAGGGCCGTGAACGGCCGACGGGCGACGAGCGCCCCGGCCCCGACCAGCCATGCCCGGGCCGACGCGTCCGGTTGCAGCGCCGCCGACGCCGGAAGGGCGAGCAGGAGGAGTCCGAGGGCGAGTGCCACCGGCGCGGTCGCGGCGAGCAGGGCGATCGCGATCGCCGATCCCTGTTCGAGCTGCGCGGTCAGGAACGCGACGTCGACGACGAGCATCGCCATGGCGACGACCACCCCGACGCCGAGCGGCAGCGAGCGTCGCCAGGTCGCCGCGAACTCCCGGAAGACGCCGGTGAAGACCGCGTGCTCCTCGCCGTCGAGCCAGCGTCGCATCGAGCGGCTCGCCGCGATGACCGCGGGGACGGCGGTCACGACACCGAGCGACAGCACTGCAGCGGCCAGACCTGCCGCCGCGACGTTCATGGGGTGGACGAGCACACCCAGCAGACGGCCTTCCCAGCCGGTGCGCTTGACTGCCATGCCGCTCATCCTCGCAGTCTCCGTCCGGCGAAGCCGTTACCGGCCGCGTCCATCCCGTCATGATGTGGTCGCGCTCCATCGAGCCGCACGACCACCTGCTCCACGTCCGTGAGCCCGGGGATCGTCACCACTAGTCCCTCGTCGTCCTCGGTCATCGTCGCGGCCGGCGGCACAGGCTCACCGAACCGCACGGGTTGGAGCACGGACACGAACCGCGCCGAGTGCGACGGGGACGAGGTCCGGCGCAGCGTGTGCTGCACCCGCTCGATCTCGAGCCCCGGTGTCGACGAGGTCGGGTTGGCCTGGACCGACGTCGGGTGGACGACGTCGATCGAATCGACGTCGTCGAGCGAGGTCACGAGGAGGCCGGCAGCGCCGGCGGGCGCGAGCCGACGTCCGTCGTCCAGCAGAGCTGCGGGGTGCGTCGTCTGCAGCAACCACGTCCAGGATCGGGCGGTGTCCGCCTCGAAGTCGTCGACGAGGACGAGCGCACCGCTCGGCGTCCGCACGAGGTGACGCCGGAGCCTGCGGACGCCGAGTTCCGGCGCGTACAGGGCGCCGATCTCGCTGACCGTGTGCACCCAGTCCTCGGCGAGCGTGACCTCGAGCATCTCGCCGACGTGGTCCTCGGCGAGGCCGGCGTGGACGTCGTAGTGTCCTTCACGCCCGTACCCGACGCCGTCGACGAGCACACCGTTGTGGTGCTCCGTCCGCTTGCGGGAGGAGTAGCCCTCGTCGATCGCGAGGTACTCGCCGCCACCGAGCAGGACGAACGCGCCGGCGTCGGGGTGATGATGACCGGTGTTGAGGGTCGTCCAGCCTCGTTCGCGCCGGTGACGGTGCGACTCCCGCCACGCCCGCCAACCGCCGCCCGGCGACGCCTTGACCGAGACCAGCGTCGCATCCGCGTCCCACGACGTCCGGCCGGCCACGAGGCCGAGATCGGGGAAGTACCTGGCCGTCGGGAGCTCCTCAGGACCGATCGCCTCGACCGTGGGGTCGAACCAGAGCAGCTCCTGATAGGCCTCGGGCAGGACCCCCGGGCGCACACCGCTCTGCGACGCCTCCCGCCAGAGGAGGTCGGTCGACACACGATCGGCCAGCCACTGGGCCTGCGGGATCCGGTACTCGGCGGCCAGCTTCCGGTACAGGGCGATCGAGTGTCCGCTGCGATGGTCGTGGCAGTCACCGTGGTCGACGATGCGCTCGAGGTCCGGAGCGGCCTGGTGGAGCCGGAACCAGAAGGTCTCCCGGAGGTGCTCGCTCCGCGGGAACCAGTCGACGCCCTCGGCGGCACGCAGCACGTCGAGATAGCTCACCAACCACGGCTCGCCGTAGCGCCAGTACACGACGCCCTCGTGGTTCGAGCCATCGGTCGGCAGGAGGTCGAGGACCTCGTCGAAGTTCGCCTTCGCGCGCTCGGTCCAGGCCAGCGCGCCGGGGTGCTCGTCGGCCAGGACGTACCCGGCGGTGGCGAGACCGGTGAAGCAGATCCAGTTGTGGTTCTGCCAGTACGACGACGACCACCAGTCGCCCTCGGTCTCGACGGCGAAGTCGAACAGGCGGGTGCCCTGCAGGATCAGGCGGTCCCGGAGCCGGGTCCGCTCCCCCTCGTCGAGCGCGTCACCGGCCCAGGCGAGGGCCAGCGACAGTCCGTGGAGCAGCCACCCAGCATCGAGGTCGTGGTCCGGCAGGTGCGCGCGACCCCAGTGCTCGAAGGCCAGTGGTGGCGCGAGCCAGCGTCGCAGCTCGTCGAGGTACTGCGGCTGCCCGGTCAGCCGGTGGGCGAGCGCGAGGTTCGCCGCGGCGGGGCCGAAGTACGTGATCGAGGCCAGCGGGTGCTCCGTCGGGAGCTCGATCCCACGGAGACGTTCGCACTCGTCGAGCAGGCGACGGAACTCGCGATGCCGCACGCCGGTCAGCTCGGCGCGGAGGCGGTCCTCCCGCCCGTCGAGGAGCAGTGCCGGGATCACGGCAGCAGCTCCCGTTCGAGTGTCCGTCCGTCGGACAGGCCGACGACCAGGCATCCCTCCTCGAGACGGATCGACGTGATCGGCGACACCTCCGCCTCGGCGAAGACCGATACGAACGTGACCTGCGCGGCGGTCGCCGTCCAATCGCCGACGGCCAGTGGGACGGTCGGGTCATCCGACGGCCCTCTGCCCGGGGCGTCCACGAGGACGGACGCGACATCCGCGACATGGTGGCCGTGCAGCCGACGCCCGGACGGGCCGGACCAGCCGGTGCGCCACCCGTCAACGTGCTGGACGACCTCGAACGGCACGGCGGGTCGGAGGGCGGAAGTGAAGGTCCGGAGCGAGCCGTCGGCGGTCGCTGCACGGAGCACGTCGATGAGGATCCCGCCGGTGGACTCGACCCGCCGGTCGAGTCGGACGCCGGCGATCGCCTCACTGGAGGACGCGTGGACGAGCGTCGTGTCGGAAGCAGGGTCGACCTCCCAGCGCTCCACGTGGGCCGAACTCTCGAGCTGATCGGCGTCGTCCGCCCGGACGGTCGGGTGCGCCGTCGTCCTGGCGTAGTGGTCGCGCCGCAAGGCGCTGCCGTACGGCGGGACGCCGGGAGCGGGCTGCCAGGCGACCCCGTCTCCGTACAGGTACAGGGCGAGGGTGTCGAGATGCCCGTGCGAGCCGCCGTGCGGTCCGGCATCGAGCACCGCCTGCAGGGAGCTCGCCTCGGAGCGCACGACCGCGTAGCCGACGTCGGCGAAGAGCACCGAGCCACGGCCGGGTGCGTCACCTGACGCGGCGAGCGGTGTCCCGGAGAACCAGCCGTCGAGGAGGTCCTCGAGTCCGTCGTGACCAGCACCGATACGACGCCGAGCCCAGGCTTCGACCGCGTCGAGACCGGTCCGATCCCAGAGCTGCCCGGCGAGGACGCAGATCTCCAACACTTCGAGGTGGACGCCGAGTCGGTCGTACGGGCCGTCGTGCAGCATCGGCAGGCGACCGTCCGGTCCGGCGAAGCCGACGAGCACGTCGACCATCCGGCGCAGCCGGTCGACGAAGGCCGGATCGAGCGCCGCCGGGTCGGCTCCGGCGAGGGTGAGGAGATAGGCGCGGAGCACGAACAGGTGGTAATAGGTGGACCCCTCCCACTCCCAGCCGTCCTGGCGGATGGCGACGGCCGAGTGCACGACCGCCTGCTCGATCCAGCGCGCCTGATCCCCGTGCGGCGCGACTCCGCCCACTGCGGCGAGCGCCCGGGTGGCCAGGCCACCGGCCGCGTCGAGCCAGGCGACGTAATTGCTCGTGAGGTCGTCGCGCTCGATGACGAGCACCCGACGGGACTCGACGATCGTCTCCATGAGGGCCTCGAGCATCGTCGCGACGGGTGTGCCCATCGCCTCCCGGGCCGCCTCGTCCTCCGCGAGCACGACGACCGCGTCGGCGATCTGGGCGGCCCAGATCGCTTCGGTCAACGCCTGCTTGAAGAGCTTGCCCTGCAGCATCCAGCTCTCGCTGTCGCGGTTCCACTCGGCCGTGATCTCGGCGGAGTAGTCGGCGAACTCACGCACGATGGCGAGGGCCTGTGCCTGGTCGGCCGGGTCGCCGTGTCGACGGAACCGTCGCGACGCCGTCCGCGCGAGTCGGGCCGCGGCCTGATGCTCGAGCACCAGCCACGCCGAGGCGTACGGCTCCCCGTGCAGCTCACAGCCGTAGGTGCAGACGAAGGCGTCGCCGCGTGCCTCGAGCAGCTCGGTGCCGTGGGTGGGGCAGACGAAGTCGTGCCACCAGCCGCCGCGCGCCCGGGTGACGGTGGTCATCGGAAGTTGGCCCCTCCGTTGATGTCGACGACCTGGCCGGTCACGAACGACGACAGTTCGGAGGCGAGGAACAGGGCGACCCCGGCCACGTCGTCCACCGTGCCGGCGCGCCCGAGCGGGATGCCCGCGACGATCCCCTCCTGCGCCTTCGTCGGCGTGAAGGTGTTGTGGAACGCCGTGTCGCCGATGAAGCCCGGGGCGACCGCGTTCACCGTCACGCCGGCGGGCGCGATCTCCTTCGCGAGCGCCCGGGTGAACCCGATGACGCCGGCCTTCGCCGCCGCGTACGGCACCGATCCCGCCCCGCCGCCGTTCTCGCTGGCGAGGGACGACATGAGGATCACGCGTCCGGCACCGGAGGCGGTGAGAGCGGGGAGGGCAGCCCGCGTGACGGCGAAGCTGCTCGTGAGGTTCACGTCGAGGACCTGGTGCCAGTGCTCGTCGGTCATCTCGGCGACCGTCGCCCGCCCGACGAGGTGGCCGGCGTTGTTGACGAGGATGTCGAGGCCGCCGAGCGCCTCGGTCGCCTGCTGCACCACGGCGTCCGCCTGGGCGGAGTCGGTCAGGTCGCCCTGGACCGCGACGGCCGTCCGCCCGGCGGCGGTGAGCTCGTCGATGACCGCTGCTGCGCCGTCCGCGCTCGACGCGTAGTGCACGGCGACGTCCGCTCCGCTCGCGCCGAGTGCTCGGGCGATCGCGGCTCCGATGCCGGCGCCTCCGCCGGTGACGAGGGCGCGGCGGCCGGTGAGGTCGATCTGCATGGTGATTCCTTTGCTGGTGTTCGGTCCGCTCGTGATGAGCGGTGGGCGGGGTCGCCGGCTACTTGATGCCGGCGTTCGTGAACCCCTGGATGAAGTACTTCTGGCAGAACAGGAAGAGGAGGACCATCGGGATGGTCGCCATCGTGGTGCCGGCCATCAGGTATTGCCACTGCGTCCCGTCGAGCTGTTGGAACACCGCGAGCCCGACCTGGATCACCCTGAGGTCGTCCCTCGTGGTGACGAGGAGCGGCCAGAGGAAGTTGTTCCAGCTCTCCTGGAAGGTCAGGAGCGCGACCGTCGCGATCGCCGGCTTGATGAGTGGCGTGTAGATCCGCGAGAAGATGCGGAACTCGCTGAGTCCGTCGATCCGTGCGGCCTCGGCGAGCTCCGTCGGGAGCGAGAGGTAGAACTGGCGGAACAGGAAGATCGCGGTCGCGCTCAGGCCACCGGGGATGATGAGCGCCCACCAGGTGTTGAGCCACCCGGATCCGCCCTGCCCGAGGACGTCGTTTCCACCGAACAGGGGCATGAACTTCACGAGCAGGAACTGCGGCACGATCTTCGTGTAGGTCGGGATCATGAGCATCGCGACGAAGCCGAGGAACACGAGCTCCCGGCCGCGGAAGCGGATCCTGGCCAGCGAGTAGCCGGCCATCGCGGCGAAGATCAGCGTGATGATCGTGTGCGACGCGGAGATGATGAAGCTGTTCCGGAAGTACGTCGCGAAGGGCGCCGCCTGGAGCGCCTCCGGGTAGTTGCTCCACTCCCACACCTTGGGCAGGAACGTCGGCGGGAACTCGGCGAGCTCGGCCGGGGACTTCAGCGACGTCGCGATCATCCAGATGAACGGCACGACCATGGTGAGCGCACCGAGCGTGAGGGCGAGGTTGAGGACGACGCGTCCGATCCACCGGCGGTTCCGACGACGCCCGGCGGGCTTCGTCGGGAAGTCCTCGTGGGCTCCGGTGACGAGCGACCTCGTCGTGAGCGGTTCGGCGGTCATCCCTCGTCACCCTTCGTCGCGCGGCGGCCGATGACGGTCATGACGAGGAGCATCAGGAACAGCAGCACCGACTGCGCCGACGCCATCCCCATCTCGAAGTTCTGGAACGCGGATCGGTAGACCTCGTAGGTCATCATCGTCGTGGAGTTGGCGGGTCCGCCGTCGGTCAGGACGTAGATCTGGTCGAACACTTGGAACGCTCCGATGATCGAGATGATGAGGACGAAGAAGGTGGCGGGCTTCAGCATCGGCACGGTGATCGCGAAGAACTTGCGGATCGGCCCGGCACCGTCGACCGCGGCGGCCTCGTAGAGCGAGGGGTCGACGTTCTGCAGCGCCGCGATGTAGATGAGCATCTTGATGCCGATGCCCTGCCACGCTCCGACGAGGATGACCGAGGGGAGCGCCCACTCGGGGTCGGCCAGCCAGGCCTGACCCGGGATCCCGACCACCGAGAGGATCCCGTTCAGGAGACCCTGCTGCGGGTTGAAGATCCACAGCCAGACCATCGCGATGGCGACCGTGGCCGTCACCTGCGGGAGGAAGAACGCGGTCCGGAACCAGGTGCGCAGTCGCAGGTTCTGGTTGAGCGCGACGGCGATGACCATGGCGATCGCCATCGAGGCGGGCACGGTCCAGAAGGTGTAGACGATCGTGTTCCACGTGGCCTGGCCGAACACCGGGTCCTGGAAGATCTCCACGTAGTTGTCGAGACCGATCCACGCGGGGGCGTCGAAGATGTCGTAGTCGGTGAAGCTGAGGGCGATCGTCGCGAGGACGGGGATCGCGGTCCAGAGGCCGATGTGGAACACGGCCGGAGCGACCATGAGCCAACCGAACAGTCCGCTCTTCCGCGCCGCACGCTTGCTGGCGGCCCGCCGCGGGATGGGTGGAGGTTGCCGAGGGTCGAGCGTCCTCGGGACGTCTGGGGTGCGCGTCGCGGTCATGATCACCGGTCCAACTTCTTCTGGAAGGTCGCGGCGAGGTCGGTGAGTGCCGCCTTCGCCGTCTTCTTGCGGAGGATCGCGTTCTCGATCGCCGGGGCGACGTCGCCGCGGAGACCGAGCCACTTGGGGGGCCCGCCCTCACGCTTGGCGACCGACAGGTTCTCCATGGCGAACTGCACCAGGCGGTCGTCCTGCACGTACTCGCTCTCGAGGAGCTCGGTGAGCGCCGGCACGTTGCCGCGTTGCTGATTGGCCGCCAGCGCCGGGCCGGGGCTCGCCAGGAACTCGACGAGTTTCTGCGCCGCCCGTTCGTGGGCCGACGTGGCGGAGACCGCCGCCATCGTGCCGCCGACGAACATGCTGGGCGAGTCACCGGGGATGAGGAACGGCTCGAGGTCGTCCAACACCTCCGGGTCGGCCGCCTCGGCCTGGGTCCACACGTTGTTGTGTGCGATCGCCATCGCCGCGCGCCCGTTGATGAGCGGGTTGACGGTCGCATTGGGCGCCGAGAAGCCGGTGTCCTCCACCTTCTCGTCGTGGAAGAGGTCGACGATCCGTTGCAGCGCCTCCACACCCTGCTCGGAGTCGAACGCCGGCGAGCTGTTGTCGTCGGAGAAGAGCGATCCGCCGTTCGAGAACAGGGCCGTCTCGAACATCTGGCGCGGTTCGATGGTCAACATGTCGAAGCCGGTGCGCGTCAGCTTGCCCGAGGCGTCGCGCTCGGTCAGCGCATCGGCCATCTCGACGAGTTCGTCCCAGGTCCGAGGGGTGTGGTCGTAGCCGGCCTCGCGGAGGAGGTCCATCCGCGCCACCCCGAAGCGGGCGTCGAGCATGATCGGGACGCCGTAGACGTCGCCGTTCCAGAGCCCGGCCTCGACGATCTGTGGCGTCATGGTCTGCTCCAGCGACTCGGCGGTGAGGCCGCCGTCGGTGAGGTTGGCGAGCACCCCGCGATCGGCGAAGGCCTCGATCCATCCGACGCCCATCATCATGACGTCCGGCACGAGACCGGAGACGACGCCGGTGGTCAGCTTCTCGTTGAGCCGGGCGTAGTTCGTGTAGTCGACGGACACGGTCACGTCGGGGTACATCTCCGTGAACTGCGGCAGCAGCTCCTCCTCCAGCAGCTTCTGGCCCGCTGTGCCCTCGAAGATCGGGGTCAGCATCGTCAGGTCGCCGCTGATGGCGTTCGGGTCGGTGTCCTCCTCGGCTGCCGGGGTCGAGCACGCGCCGAGAGCCAGCGCGAGCGCACTCGCGGTGAGCAGTCCGGTGGCGATGCGGGCCCTGCGGATGCCGGTCGTCCGCCGGTGGCGGGGCCTCATGGTCCGGGTGGTCATGCGTTGGTTCCCTTCACGGGTATCGATTCGGGGCGACGATGCCGCGAGTCCGTGACGTCGTCGTCATCGGTATCCAGGATCGGCGATGATCTTGTGTATCGATTTACCGACCATAACCACCACATCCGGTGACGTCAACCGGCTCCGCGTCGGCGCTCTTGGCCGATACCAGTCATAGAGCGGCAGAATCGGCGAGATGTTGGTGGCGCGAACACTTTATCGATACACTGCAAAGTGGTACCGACGCCGTGTTCCCGGCTGACGCGGAGCCACGAAGGGGGCGGTCATGGCCGACAAGGTGACGATCCAACAGGTCGCCGCGGCAGCGGGCGTCTCGACGAGCACCGTCTCGAACGTCCTCAACAGTCGCTCCGACCGGATGCAGCCCGAGACCCGCGACCGGGTCTTCGCAGCAATCAGAGCCCTCGACTACCGACCCAACCGGGCAGCACGGCAACTGCGCACCGGGCAGACGAAGACGATCGGCCTCATCGTGCCGTCGGTCAGCAACCCGTTCTGGGGAGCGTTCGCCCGCGAGCTCGAGCAGGCCGCACTCGGCCACGGCTACAACGTCCTCCTCGGCAACAGCGAGCGCGACCCCGGACGAGAGCTCGGGTACGTCGAGGAGCTGTGGGACAACGGCGTCCGCGACATCGTGCTCTGCACCTCACTGCCGTCCCTCGACCACCTGGCGTCGTTCGTCGAGCGCGGCCTCAACCTCATCCTGTTCGACCGCCCCGTCCAGCCCGGCGACCCGCCCCTCGTCGCGAGCATCGGGATCGACAACCACGTCGGCGGCAGCGTCGCGACGTCCCACCTGACGGGGCTCGGGCACCGCCGGATCGCGTTCGTCTCCGGGTCGCAACGTTCGGTGAACCGGACCGTCCGGCACGCCGGCTTCCTCGCGGCGGTCCAGGCGGCGGGCCTCGACGCGGCGGAGTTGCCGGTGTGGGCCGGGCTTCCGGCCGATGCCGACGAGCTCGAGGCACCCGAGGTCGGCCGGCGGGCCGTGCACGACCTGTTCAGCGCCGGTCCACCGCCGACGGCCATCATCGCGATCAACGACATGACGGCCCTCGGGGTGTGCAAAGGCATCCGCGATCTCGGACTCGGCATCGGCACGGACGTCTCCGTCGTCGGCTTCGACGACATCCCCCTGGCCGATCTCGTGTCACCGTCGCTGACGACCGTCCGTCAGCCGATCGCCCGGATGGCGGCGCTGGCGGTCGAGCAGGTGGTCACGCGCGAACGGACCGACGACCGGGAGTCGACCCACGCGATCCTGCTCCGCCCGGAACTGGTCGTGCGTGACTCGACGGGTGCGGCGCCCGCCGAGCCGGCACGCGGCTGATCAGCCCCCGAACAGCTTGCCGAAGAACCCTTTTCGCGGCTTCCAGCCGGCGGCGGTCAGGGCGTCGATGACGGGTTGCTTCACCTCGTCCGTCGTGAACTGGTAGCCCATGAGGTGACCGGTCGTGGTGCCGTTCCGGTCGGTCGACTGTGCGATCGGCGCGGCGCGCCCACCGAAGGTGAAGGTCTTCTGGGGCCCCGACTGCCACGTGCGCTTCGTCGAGAGCCCGTCGAGGCCGACGGTCGTCTTCGAGGAGGACGACTGCTCGTGGAACTCCCACTCGCCGTCCTCGGGGTGCAGCTCGACCCGCAGCTCGTACTCGGCACTGAACATCCCGGCGCCGATGAAGCCGAGCCAGCGCTGGTCGGCGTACCGCCAGTGCGCGACGATGCCGTCGGGTGTCGGGTCGTAGATGAAGGGGAGTTCTTCGCTGTTGAGCGCGAGGATCCGGGCCTGGGCGTCGCGGAGGTCGAAGGTCATGGGGCGAGTCTAGGCAGCCGGGCCGCCCAGCGACATGGGGACAGCTCCCCGTCACCCGGCTCCCCTACGCTGGCCGGGTGAGCGAATCCATCCTGACCCAGAACGTCCTGACCGTCATGAGCTACAACATCCGCACCGCCGTCGCCCAGCCCGGTCACGAGTGGGTGGACCGTGCACCGCTCGTCTCACAGGTCATCGCCCGCAACGCCCCAGACCTCCTCGGGCTGCAGGAGGTCCGCGAGCACCAGCTGCACGACCTGCTCCCGGGCCTCGCCGAGTACGACTGGTTCGGGCAGGGCCGTGACGGCGGTTCGGCCGGCGAGTACGGGCCGGTGTGCTTCCGCCGCTCGCGGTTCGAACAGCTCGACGCCGGCGAATTCTGGCTGTCGGACACCCCCGACGAACCGGGCTCGAACACCTGGCCGTCGCTGCACGCACGGTTCGTGACCTGGGTCAGGCTCCGCGAGCGTCGCACCGGCGACGAGCTCGTCTTCGCCAACACCCACCTCGACCACGAGAGCTCACCGCACGGCGACGACGTCCGCACGCGCAGCGCGAAGTTGATCGCCGACCGATTCTCCGGCGTCGACGTCCCCGTCCTCCTCACCGGCGACTTCAACACCGAACGCGGATCGGCGGCGCACGACTCCCTGGCGGACGCCGGGTTCGTCGACCTCTCGCCGGTCGAGAGCGACGGTATCGGCACGTTCCAGGGCTACGGTCCCCAGCGTCCCGGGAACGCACGCATCGACTGGGTGCTCGGTCGCTCAGGCAGCGTCGCTCCGCACACCCGACTGGAACCGATCGAAGCCCTCGTCGACGAGCAGGACCCCACCTCGGAGGCGAGCGACCACTTCCCCATCCTCATCCGGGCGCAGCTCACCCACTGACGGCGATCAGACGCCGAGGTGTCCTCGCCGACGCCGTCCGACGATGTCGGGCACGATGGATCGAGAGCGGTCGTACGATCGCGCCCGCACCACGAGGAGGAACCATGTCCGTCGTCACGCTGATCCGATCCAACGAGCTCTCCGACGCCGCGGAGTACGCCTACGCGTCATCCGTTCCGGCGAGCGCCCGGCTGTTGTTCCTGGCCGGATCCTGCCCGCTCAACGTCGACGGCTCGACCGCTGCCGTCGGGGACGTCGCCGGCCAGGCGGAGAAGTGCGTCGAGAACCTCGTCATCGCCCTCGAGGCCGCCGGTGCGACGCTCGGCGACGTGGCCAGTACCCGGGTGCTCGTCGCGTCGACGAAGCAGTCCGACCTCGTCACCGCATGGGAGGTCGTCCGCGCCGCCTTCGGCGATCACGACGTGCCGTCGACGCTCCTCGGGGTCACCGTGCTCGGCTACGACGACCAGCTCGTCGAGATCGAGGCGACCGCCGCCGTCGCCTGACACCGATCGGTGCCGATGCTCGTCGTCAGTCGCTGGAGGCCGTCGGCGCGAGCCGGAGGAGGACCAGCCCGACAATCGACGGGAGGAGGGGCAGCGCCGCACCGAACACCGGGTCCACGCCGGTGAGGAGCGCGCCGCAGAGGGCGCCCGCCACGAGCAGCACGATCGCGCCGATCCGGATGAGGTGGTGGTCGTGGACGCCGTCGGCGAGGCCCTGCATGAGACTCGTGAGGGTGCCGGTCACGAAGGTGGTGGTCACGCCTGAGCGTTCGATGCGACGGGCGACGGCCGTCTGCCCCGCCATCGCGAGCGTGGAGAGCGCGATGAGGACACAGATCACGGGCGTCGTGCGCGTCTCGGAAGACACGATCCATCCGATGAGGACGCACGCCTGCGCGATCACCGCACCGCCGAGCACGAGGACGAGCCGGTGCTGCGGCGCCTCCGGGGTCGGTCTGTCAGCGGTGGCGACGAGCCTCGTGAAGCGGAAGGCGAGGAACGTCCCGACGGAGAACAGCAGCACGGCGACGGTCGCCCCGAGCAGCACCTCGCCGAAGTCGGGCCGGCTCGTGAGTCCGGCCAGCACGAAGTTGCCGGTCATGTTCGCGGTGAAGACGCCGCCGAGCTGCAGGAACGCGAAGGCGTCGGTCGCCCCGGCCGCGAACGACAGCACGAGCGCCATCGCCGCGATCATGCCGGCACGCGTCCGACGCCGGGTGGTCGTCAGGGTCGGGTCGGTGCCGCCGGTCTCAGTCACGTGCACATCGTCCCACGCCCGTTCGCCCACGTTCGGGCGAACAACGCGTCAGGCGAGGAGGTCCGCGAGGAAGTTCAGCTGCGCCTGCTGCTGCACCGGCCCGCCACCCTCGTGCCCGTTGTACGGATAGACGGCGATGTCCTTCTGCGTGCCCGCGTAGTGGTTGAACGCCGCGTACACCGTCGAGGGCGGACACACCGCGTCGCAGAGCGCGACGGAGAACAGTGCGGGGGCGGTCGCACGGGCGGCGAAGTTCGTCGCGTCGAAGTACGAGAGCGTCCGGAACACCTCCTCCTCATGGCCGCGTCGGCTGATGAGGTACGTCTTCAGCTCCGCGAAGGGGCTCGCGTCGGTGATCTGCAGGGCACGACGGAAGTGCGACAGGAACGGGACGTCGACGAGCGCCGCCGCGAGTCCCTCGCAGAGTCCGGCCGCGGCGAGCGCGATGCCGCCACCCTGGCTGCCACCGGCGACGACGACCCGGGCGGGGTCGACCTCCGGGAAGCTGCGCACCACGTCGACGGCGAGTGCCGCATCCGTGAAGACCCGACGGTAGTAGTAGGTCTCGGGGCTGCCGAGCCCGGCGCTCATCTTCCCGGCGACCTGCGGACCGCTCCCGAACGGGTCGGCCGTCGCGCCCGGCAGGTTCGCGCTCCCCTGGCCGCGCGTGTCCATGACGAACACTGCGTAGCCCGCGGACGGGTGCATCGTCCATTGGTGGGCGAGCCCACGACCGCCGCTGTAGCCGATGTAGTGCACGATGCACGGGAGCGGCTCGGTCGCGCCGGCCGGTCGGATGAACCACCCCTTGATCGGGTCGCCACCGAACCCGGAGAACGTGACGTCCTCGACGACGAGACCCGTCAGCTCAGGGTTGGATCGTTCACGCACCGTCGGCTGCGCGAGGGCGTGGGCTTCGGCGAGGGTGTCCGTCCAGAACGCGTCGAAGTCCGGCGCCTCCTCGCGGTCGGGCAGGTACTGCTGGAGCTGGGCGAGGGGCAGGTCGAATTGCGCCACGGGTCACCTTCGGTTCGTGAGATCGGATACGGGTGGGGAGGAGGTCAGGAGGAGGGGATCGCGGAGATGAGGCCGAGACCGACGCTGATGCGGTCGGCCACCTCGATGAGGTCCTCGGTGAGGACGTCGAGGTTGCGCTCTCGCATCAGGCTCAGCCGACCAGAGATGGAGATCGCCGCCACGACTCTGGCGTTCGCGTCGCGGATCGGCGCCGCGATCCCGAGACGACCCAACGCGAGCTCCTGGTCCTCCATGCAGACGCCGCGTTCCCGCGCCGCCGCGAGCTCGGCGGCGAGGGCCGCGTGCTCCGTGACGGTGTTGGCCGTGTAGCGCGGGAGCGGCTCATCACCCAGCAGCGCACGGAGGCCGTCCGCGTCGAGGTCGAGGAGCAGACACTTGCCGAGCGCGGAGGCGTGCAACGGCTGGCGCAGCCCGATCATCGAGTGCGACTTCGGGGCGAGGGCTCCCTCGAAGTGGCAGAGGTAGATGAGGCTCGAGCCGTCGAGCACGCCGACGTTCACGCTGAGGCCGATCCGCTGTGCGAGTTCCTGAGCGGGAGCACGCGACTCCCGGTGCACCGGGTTCTGGTTGAGCCCCTCGCTCGCGAGCGCCAGGATGGTCGCGCCGATGGCGTAGGACGGACTGTCGGCCGCCTTCGTCACATAGCCGAGCTCCTCGAGCGTGCCGAGGAGGCGTGCGGTCGTCGAGGTGCCGAGACCGGTCGCACGGGCGATGTCGGAGGCCCGCAACGGTCCGGTGGTCGATGCGCCGAGAACGGCGAGCACGGATGCTGCACGGCCGATGCCCTGCTGGATCTCACCTGCCACGGGTCCTCCACGGTGTCGGTGTCGGTTCGGATGTCCGGCCTCGGAGGCCGTGTTCAGCGTAGCGGTCGGGCTCGGCGCGGCCGGGTGGTGCGCCCGCTCGGCTGCTCGAAGACCTTCACACTCGCGACGCTCACGTAGGGCGACCCGTTCGTGGCCGTGACGACGACACGGAGGGCGTCGACCCGCACGGGTTCGACGTCGTGGATCCGATGCCGGTGCCGGTTCCCCTCGACCTCGGCCAACACCGTCCACGTCCCCTCAGGAGCACCCGCCGGTCGTGCCTCGAGGTGGTACGCGGCGACGAGCTCCGGCACCGCCTCGAAGTCCGTGCGGTGGTGGTGCAGGTTGATGAGGTCCACGTCGACGTCGTCGTTGAACACGATCCGGACGGACGCGACATCGACCGGCTCATCCCAGTGCAGGGTGAGGACCTCGGGCTCGGTGATCAGGTCGCGGTTGTCCTGGAGCCGCGCCGAGGACCACAGGTGCGGTCCGCCGTAGGGGCGCTGGTACCCGTCGACGATCCGCTCAGGCCGGTACGCCGTGGTCTCCCCGCCGACGGTCAGCGCGACGCTCCGGCCGCGGAGCTTCCGAGCGTTCCAGTCGAGGATCGCCTGGTCCTGCTCCTCGGGGATGTGGTCGTCGAACACCTCGTCGGACGCGTGCTTGGCCGTCAGGATGAGGAGCCCGTAAGGGTGGCCCTCGGTGAGGAGCAGGCTGACGTCCGGGTTGGCGCGGACGACGAGCACGGCGTTCTGCTCGATCTCGGGCGTCCATCCGAAGCGGACGGTGGCGGGCACGCCCACCCCGGCGGTGACGTCGGCCGTGCCGTCGAGGAGGTGCTCGACGGGGACGGCGTTCTGCCGCTTGCCCGCGCTCCACAGTTCGACCCGGAGGGTGGTGTCGCTCGCGGCGTCGACGAGCAGGGTTATCTGGTCGAGTGTCGGGGCGACGGGCACGAGGATCGCGACGTCGCGGTCGAGGGCGAACCGCTCGCCGGAGCCGAGGTGCTCCAGCGTGGAGATGGTGTCGAGCGCGCTCGAAGCGGAGACCGTCGCCCGCCCGGCCAGATCGTCGGGGTCGTCCGTGGTGATGCCGATGACCGGGGCGTCCTCGCGCAGGAGCGTGCGCTGCAGGAGCGGGAGCGCCTGCCCGGCGAGCTCCCGCGGCGTCAGTCCATCGCGGGCGATGAGCGCCGCAGCCGTCCCCACCGCCTGACCCTGCGTCGCGCAGGTCGCCATGACGCGGGTGGACCCGAACGCGACGTGGGAGGCGGAGATGTTGCGTCCGGCGAACAGCAGGTTGTCGATGTCGTGCGAGTACAGGCTGCGGAAGGGGATCCCGTAGGTGCCGTTGCTGAACCGCTGCTGCGCGCCGGCGGTCTCGGCGTAGACGCCCTCAACCGGGTGCAGGTCGATCGACCAGCCACCGAAGGCGACCGTGTCCTCGAAGTCGACCTGGTCGAGCAGGTCGTTCTGCGTGAGGGTGTGGTCACCCAGCAGCCGCCGGTACTCGCGCTTCCCCGGGATCGATCCGACCCACTCGAGCGTCAGGGTGTCGGCGTCGAACTCGCCGGAGTTCTTGATGTAGTCCCAGATCCCGAAGACGACGCTCCACAGCTCGTCGCGGATCTGCTCGTTCTCGGCGACGGTGTCGAGCTCGCCGCCCCACTCGATCCACCAGTAGTTGCAGCCGTTGTCGCCGGTCCGGATGATCCGGTTGGTGAGGATCGGGGTGTCGCGGATGTCTCGCGCGATGTCGGGGGCGACGAACCGCTCGGGACGGCCGGTGTCCTTCGTGTAGAAGAAGATCGAACTGCCGAGGAGCTCGTCGTCCGCGACCTCGGGCGCCCACGGCTCGCCGAGCTCGGCGCGGCCCTCGCGCCCGATGCGGGAGGTCGCGCCCGCGAGATGCCCCACCAGCCCGTCTCCGGTGCAGTCGATGAAGACTGGTGCGACGAACTCCGTCTCGATCTCGCTGCCCATCGTCCATCCGGTGACGGACGCGATCCTCGGTGTCGGCGACGCCACGCCCTCAGCGCCCTCCGCCATCGTGACGATGCGGACGTCGGTGTTGAGGTGCAGCTGCAGGTTCGGCTCGGCCCGCACGAGGTCGAGGACCGTCTGATCCCAGTAGAACGGGTTGCCCTCGGGGTTGCGGTACTGGTTCTCGAGGAAGAGCTCCCCCATGATGCCGGTCTCCCGCGCGAACCGCTGGTGCCCGTGCGCGGTCGCTCCGACGACCCACACCCGCACCTCGCTCGACGAGTTGCCACCGAGCACCGGCCGGTTCGTGACGAGCGAGACCCGGGAGCCGAGACGGGCGGCTGCGACGGCGGCCGAGACCCCCGCGAGACCACCACCGATGACGACGACGTCGGCGGACTGGGTGCGGTGCTGCATGGGAGACACTCCTTCGTGATGCGTGATCCTGGAAGCCGTCGGACACGTGTCGACCACCGGACGGTTGCCACGCTACCATTCAGCGGTACGACTTTCCCATTCAGTGGGTAAGATTCTTCGGCAGGTGAACCTCGAAGCACCCCGACAACGATGTGAGGACCGATGGACGAGAGCAGGACCCAGGCCGCAGCCCTGGCCGAAGCCGCCGCGCACAGTGCGCAGACCCCCTACGACGACGCTGAGCGATCACGCCGGATGCGGAAGGTCATCTGGGCCGCGGGGGCCGGACACTTCGTCGAATGGTTCGACTTCGGTCTGTACGGCACGCTCGCGACGGTCATCAGCCTCAACTTCTTCCAGCAGGGCAACACCCAGGCGGCGCTGCTGTCCGCGTTCGCCGTCTTCGGCGCCGGCTTCGTGATGCGTCCGCTCGGTGGCCTCTTCTGGGGCTCGCTCGGCGACCGCATCGGGCGCAAGACGGTCCTCGCGACGGTGATCCTCGTGACCTCCGGGGCGACGGTCGTCATGGGTCTCCTGCCGACGTTCGACCTCATCGGCCTCTGGGCGCCGATCCTGCTCGTGATCGTGCGACTCGTCCAGGGCTTCGCCGCCGGCGGCGAGAGCTCCGGCGCCACCACGCTCCTCGCCGAGTACGCCCCGTCCAACCGACGCGGCTTCGTGACGAGCTTCATCGACGTGTTCGGCTTCGCGGCCTTCGTCGTCGGTGCGGGCCTCGTGCTCCTCTTCACCTCCACACTCGGCACGGACGCCCTCAACGAGTGGGGTTGGCGCGCCCTCTTCTTCCTCGCCCTGCCACTCGGCCTCGCCGGCCTCTACCTGCGGAACAAGCTCGAGGACACCCCGGAGTTCCAAGCGATCCAAGCGAAGGGGGCCGTCTCGAAGTCACCGCTGCGCACATCGTTGCGGACCTCGTGGAAGGCGCTGCTCTTCTGCGTCGGCTTCGTCGTGATCAAGGCGGTCGGCCACTGGATCCTGCAAACCTTCATGCCGTCCTACCTGCAGACCGACCTCGGCTACTCGCAGCCGCTCAGCTACGGGGTCACGGTGCTCGGGCTGCTCGCGATCGCGATCCTCGTACCCTTCATGGGCCTGCTGAGCGACCGCATCGGACGGAAGCCCGTGATGATCGCCGGTTGCGTCGGGTTCCTGGTGTTGACGTATCCGACGCTCATGCTCATGAGTGCCGGCAACTTCGCCGCCGCTGCAGTCGCGATGGTCATCCTCGGGGTGTTCATGGCCGCCTACGACGGTGCGTCGAGTGCCGCGATGGCGGAGCTGTTCCCGACCAGTATCCGTTACGGCTCGATGGCGATCGCGTACAACCTGTCGGTCGCCGTGTTCGGTGGGATCACACCCTACTTCGCGACGTTCCTGATCGCCTCGACGGGCAACCGGTTCGCGCCCGCGTTCTACGTGATGGCGGCGGCGCTCATCACGTTGATCGTCGTGCTGCGGGCCCGCGAGACGGCCAAGCTGCCGCTCCCGCGCTGAGCGGGCCCGAACAAACGCCGGCGTCGATCCGAGGGGTCGACGCCGGCGTTGTCGTTCAGGGACGACTCAGCGGGTGAAGTCGCGCAGGTCGAGGTCAGGGTCTTCGAGCACGTCCGTGGTCTCGATGGAGTCGCGCGGCTCGTAGGCCGTCGTTGACGGGCGGATGTCGTCGAGGTAGCCCTGCAGGCGGTCTCGTCCCTCACTGAAGTCGGGGACCTCGTCGGTCCAGCTGTGGGGCACCGAGAGGACGTCGTTGCCGAGGCCGATGACGAGCTGCGCGGACGCCGGCCCGTCCTCATCGCCGTCGGACTCGACCACGATCGGGATGGTGACGGCCTCGGCACGGCCGCGCTTGGCCAGTTCCGCCGTCAGTTCGACCAGGAGCTGCGCGACCTCGTCGGTCGTCACGACGTTCTCGCCGGCATAGGTAATGCATCGCATGGATCAACCCTGCCGGACGGATGCTGCGAACCAGGGCCCCTTGACAGGCACCCGGGCGAGATGACTAGGCGTCCTAGCGATCGCGCTCAGCGCGTCGTGTTCCGGCGGCGCCGCGACCGCCACGCGCGCCAGGCACCGGTGGACCACAGGGCCCAGAGGACGAGGACGGGCTGGAAGACCAGGCGGACGGCACGGGCGATGTCGCTGTCCAACCCGAAGGCGTCGGTTCCGCGGACGAACTGCTCGAGGTTGCCGGGGAAGACGGCGACGAAGAAGGCGGCGACGATCCAGCCGACGGCGACGCGGTACCGGGCGAGCAGGATCAGCGAGAGGCCGAGCAGGATCTCGACGACTCCCGACGCAACGACGACCACGTCGACCGGCAGGGGCAACCACTGCGGCACCTGGGCGACGAACGACTGCCGCGCGAAGGTGAGGTGACCGACACCGGCGAAGACGAGGGCCGCTCCGAGAAGCCAGCGGGCGAATGTGCGGACGAACTCCATGTCAGCTCACGGCCGTCACGGCGTACTTGAAGCCGCGGTGCGAGCCGACGAAGCCGAGGCGTTCGTAGAAGCGGTGGGCGTCGACCCGGGCCTCGTCGGAGGTCAACTGCACGATCGACGAACCGGTCGCCGGAGCGGCGACGTCCGTCACCCAGCGCATCATGGCTGTTCCAACACCGCCGGATCGCAGCGCGGAGGAGACCCGCACGGCTTCGACGAGCAGTCGGGTGGAGCCGCGCCGGGCCATCCCGGGGATCCGCGTCAGCTGCATGGTGGCGACGACGGCGTCCACCGCGTCGACGACCAGCAGGATCTCGTTCGCCGGGTCGTCGATGAGGTCCGCGAGCGCACGCTCGTAGGCGGGGAGGTCGCTCTCCTGGGCCTGGTCACCACGGGACGCGCTGATCGGGTCGTCTGCGAGGAGCGCCATCAGCGCATCGAGGTCGGCGAGGGTGGCCCGGCGCAGCAGTAGCTCCTGTCCTGGCGTGGTGAGGGTGGCGGGGAGCGTGAGCGCAGCGATCATCCGTCCACCCTCTCACCTCTCGATCGTCGATCCGTCCACCGCCCGCGCGACCGACCGGAGTGCATGCGCCCTCGTCGCCGCGTACGACTCCTCCAGCACGGCTTCGAGCCCCGGGTACTCGGTGTGCCCGGCGGGGAGGACACTCAGCTCGAGGTCCTCGAGCGCGTTGGCGACGGCGAACTGCCCGGGTGGTGGCACGTGTCCGTCCCAGAGCGCGGCCTCCACCCGCACCGGCACGTGGACGAACCCCGCGGCCGTCGACGCGTCGAAGAACCGCAGGACCTCGCGCGCCTCGGGGTGCTCGGCGACGTGGTGTCGCACCCGCTCCCCGCTTCCCTCGCACGGCAGGCGCAGGCGCACGTCGTACTGACCGAAGCTCGGCACCACGAGCGTCGCTCCGACGAAGCGGTCGTCCCACGGGAGGGCGAGCGCGCCGATCCCACCGCCGAAGCTCTCACCGACCAGGTAGAGCGGGAGCGGTCCGACGACGTCGAGCAGCGCCGACGCCGCATGCCAGAGGTCGACGGCACAGCGGCCGAGCGCGTACCGCTCGACGCTGTCGATGCCGAACAGGACGTGTCCGTCCTCCGGCGTCGGTGCCCCGAGTCCGGTGTTGAAGACGCCCTGACCGCGGGCGATCGGGAAGATGACGGCGGCGTCATCCGGGACGCGGGACCAATCCGGTGCGTCCCGTCCGCCGTAGCCGTGCCCGTGCACCATCCCGAATCGCGCCTGCCCGTCCGCCGGCGTCGCGAGCCATCCGCGCAGGCGGAGGCCGTCGGCCACCGTGTGCTCGACGACGAAGACCTCGTGCGCACCCTGCTGGCCGATCGAGGCAAGGACCGGATCCGGGGAGACCTCGCGTGCCGCCGCGTACCACCCGCGCCACAGCTCCTCGAATCCGGCCGGCGGCACGACCGGTTCGACCGCCAGGAGCCCCTCGAGGTCGTAGCCGTAGGTGCCGTCGCGCACCTCGTCGCCGAACCAGTCCCGATGTCGTACCTCACGCATGCGTTGTCCGCCTCCGTCTCGTCGTCGTGGATCGCCGGTGCCGAGGTTCGCCGTGCGCGCGTGCCAGACTGGCAACCGGGTCGAAGGAGGACGCTGTGCTCGGTGCGGAACGCAGATCGCAGATCATGTCGGAGGTGCGCCGCAACGGTGCGGCGAGCGTCGTCGACCTCGCGACCGCACTCGGCGTCAGCGAGATGACCGTGCGACGCGACATCGAGCAACTCGCGACGGAGGGCCTCGTCGACCGTGTCCGTGGCGGCGCCACCACGCCCAGACTGCCCGACCGCGCCGAGCTGGGCTTCCCCAACCAGGCACGCCGACTGCTCGCCGAGAAGCGCGCCATCGCCCGTCGCGCGGCCATCCTCGTGGAGCCCGGCATGTCGGTCGGCCTGTCCGGCGGGACCACCACCTGGGCCCTCGCGCAGGAGCTGCGAGCCATCCCGGAGCTCACCATCGTCACGAACTCCCTCCCGGTGGCCGACGTGTTCGCGCGGCCCGACCGCGCCGACGAGCCGTACACCCAGACGGTCGTGCTGACCGGCGGCGTCCGTACCCCCTCGGACGCCCTGGTCGGCCCGGTCGCCGTGCGCGCGATCGAGTCCCTGCACTGCGACGTCGTCTTCCTCGGCGTCCGCGGGATCGACCTGCAGGCGGGGCTGACGACCTCGAACCTCCTCGAGGCCGAGACCAACCGGGCGTTCGTCGGCGCCGGGCGTCGCTCCGTGGTCCTCGCCGACCACTCGAAGTGGGGCGCCGTCGGACTGACGACGATCGTCGACCTCCGCGAGGTGGACCACCTCGTGATGGACGACGACGTGGCCGAGGACGTCGAGACCACGCTCCGCGCGCAGTTCGGCGAGGTCTGGCTCGCGCCGGTCGCCTCCGCTTCCGCTTCCGCCGACGACGACCGCATGGACGCCTGACCGCGACACCTCCAGCACCCCGCCACGGCGGAGCGCCGGCCTGTCGTCCCGCTCATGGACCTCAGCGTGCCGTGCTGTCCCGCACGACGATCCGTGCGTCGACGACCACGTGCCGGACCGGGGTGTCGGCTCCGGGCGGGGCGGCGATCTGGCGTTCGAGCTCGGTGAAGGCCGCGCGCACGATCGCGTCGTAGTCGGGAGCGACCGTCGTGAGCGACGGGGTCGAGAACTGGGCGGCGTGGACATCGTCGATGCCGATCACCGCGACCTCCTCGGGCACCCGCCGGCCGGCTTCGTGGAGGGCCGCGAGCACGCCGAAGGCGATCGAGTCGTTGGAGCAGACGACGCCGTCGAGCTCGACGCCCTCGGCGGTCATCCGACGCATCACGCGGCGTCCCTCCTCGGGGGTGAACGCGTCGACGTGCCCGATCAGCGACGGCTCCTGCGCGAGCTCGAGCCGCGCGACCACGTCCCGATACCCGGCGTACCGCTGATCCGCCGCGTCGGACGGACGTTCGTCCCTGGGCCCGATGAACGCGATACGGGAGCAGCCGGCCTCGGCGAGGTGCGTCGTCGCGGCGTCGGCGGCCGCCCGGTTGTCGATCGAGATGTGCGTGAACGGGCTGACCTGGATGTGCTCGCCGAGGAGTACCAGGGGCCCCGGGGAGGTCCGCCGCGTGAGGTCGCCGACCGTCAGCGAGCGGGGGATGTGGATGAGTCCGTCCGTGAGCGGCAGACCCACCCCGTTGGCGATGTCGACCTCGCGGTCGTGGTCGCCCTCCGTGTGCTGGATGAGGATCGACAGTCCACGCTCGTCGGCACCACGGACGAGGAGCGTCGTGAGCTCCGCGAAGTACGGTTCGTCGAGGTTCGGGACGGCGAGCGCCACCATGCCCGTGCGCGAACGGCGCGGTACCGGTGCCGACCGCTGAGAGCCGAAGGCGGCGTCCGACATGGTGCTGCTCCTCACTGCTGGCCGGGTGGATCCCGGCCGCTCGGGACCGTTGCGGTCCCGACTGAGCACAACGCTATCCCGGGACATCATCGTTCCTCGCGGATTCGGTGGCCGGTGCCGCGATCGCCTCGATCTCGAAGACCCGCGCGACGTCGGTCGCCGAGGCGGACGGGTCGGTGATGAGGAGGCGCACCGCGTCGACGACGAGTCCGTCCACGGGCGCGGTGACGGTGCCTGCGGTGTTGTCGTCGAACCGTCCGACCTCGACCCAGGCACCGCCCGTCCGGACCTCGATCGTGAAGTCACGGAGCACCGAATCGGTCGAGGCTCCCCCGGCGTAGCCGCTCTTGACCCTGACCTCGGCGAGCGCCGTCGGGGTCTGCCAGGCGGCCGTGATCGTGGGTGCAGTGTCGCCGACCGCGGAGATCCAGCGACTCGCGTCCGTGCACACGCCGTCGACGGCGAGCGCCCCGCCGGTGTCGGCGCGGAGCGCGGAGGAGGCCGTCACGGTGGCTCCGAGCGCCACGTTCGTCCCGCCGAGCTCGCCTCGGAGCCCGGACACGATGTCCGCGAGCGTCGTGCCACCGGTCTCCGCGGACGTGCCGCGGGGGATCGAGGCCCAACGCAGGGTCCCGCGGGTGGTCTCGCTGACCGGCGCCGTCAGATAGAGGACGTCGGTCCCGCTCGCGGTCTCCGCTCGCAGCCGCTGCGGGCCGGACGCCGGATCACCCACCGCACGAGCCGCCCAGCCCGAGCCGGCTCCCCCGCGCTCGAGTCGGACCACCTGGCTGCGGTTCTCGCCGCACACCTGCACGGCGAGGACCGCGTACACGCGGTCGACACCACCGGCGCTCGTCGCATCGATGCCGGCGACCGTCGAGACGCCCGAACCGAGCACGGAGGCGTCGACGAGCGACTCGTCGCTCCAGGCGCCGCCGTCCCACGAGGTGTATCGCACGTCGTACGCGGTCTGATCGGCTTCGACGAACCGGTAGACGATCCCCGCGAGCTCCGTGCCGTCGAGGGCGAGCTTCGCGGTCTGCAGCGCCGGCGTGTAGCTGCCGATGGCCTCACCGGCACCGAAGGGGCGCCAGACGACGGATCCCGGGGTGGTCGGGGTGATCGGTCCGGTGAGCGCGGTCCCCGCGACGTCGGCGAAGGAACCGTCGGACGGGTCGTACGTCGCGTACGAGCCGAGGTGCCGCGCCGGGTCCGCCGGGAATGGGCCCCATTCCCACAGCACGTGGACGCGGCCGTCGGCGTCGACCTCGAGGTCGTCGGGGTAGAAGGAGTAGCCGGTCGCCGCGGCGACCACCGCCTCACGTTCCCAGACACCGCTGTCGAGGTCGTACCGGTAGAGCCGACCCTCCCGCCGCCCCTGCGTGTCCGTCCCGACGCGCACGAGCACCCAGGCGTCGCCGTCCGGGCCGCGCGCCGTCACCGGATAGGTGATCGCCGCGTCGAGGTCCGGCATGGACGACGTCGCCTCGACGAGCGAGGTGACGTCGCCGGGTGCACTGGATCGGAACACGTTCCACTGCTCGTTGTGCATCGACACGAAGGCGTGGATGGTGCCCGCGCCGTCGACCACGATCGACGGCTGGTTATGGCCGTTGTCGTCGGTGAAGGTCACGCAGGCGCCGCCGGCCGTCGAGCGCAGGCACCCTTCGGTCCACGTCCCGTCCGCGCCCCGCGAGGCCAGGTGGACCTCGTGCTTGGACGCGGTGGACGCCGGCGCGTTGAAGGCGAAGTAGGAGACACCGTCGACGACGTCGAGCGGTCGCCACCAGCCGGCCTGGTTCGACGTGTCGACGGTGACGGGCACGGTCTCGACCGTGTCGGTCACCGCACTCCCGCCCTCGTCGCTCCGCACCGGTCCTCCGGGGGCGGCGACCGCCGGCGCCGTCACCCCCAGCGCGAGGACCGTGAGCGCGGCCGCGGCGAGCGCGCGGACGGTGTTCGATGGGCTGCGTCGCATGGTTCCCCCGGTGCCGGTCACAGTCGTCCGATCGTCGATCCGCGGCTCAGCCGACGAGCTTCTGCGCGGCCGCCCCGGCGGCCTTCATGGCTTCGGCCGGTTGCTCCTGGCCGACGAGGACCGCCTGCACCTTCTCCGCGATCTTCGTCTCGATCTGCGAGTACTGGACGAACTTCCAGAACGGGTTGGTCGAGCTCGTCTTGGTGATGCGGTCGCTGAAGTTCGTGGCGAACGAGTCGTTCTTCACGGCGTCGGAGTTGAGCGCGTCCTCGGTCGCCGGCGGCAGACCACGGGCGGCGAAGTCCTCGAGCACGGTCTCCGGGTCGGACGTCACCCACTGGGCGAAGTCCGCTGCGGTGCCGGCGGCCGGACCGTCGACGACGGCGAGCGCCCCGCCCCACACGAGCGCACGCGGCGTGTCACCCTGCTTGAGGACCGGCCGGGAGACCGGCTGCAGCTTGCTCGCGAAGTCGGGGTCGGGCGATTCGCCGGTCACGGCGCTCCGTCCGACGATCGCGTCGTCGTAGATCGCGGTGCGTCCCTGCGCGAACAGCGAGCGGGCGTCGAAGCGGTCGACGTCTGCTGCGATGAGACCCTGGTCGTACAGGCTCTTGTACCAGGTGACCGCCTCGATGCTCGCGTCGTCGCCGATCGTCACGGTGTCCCCGTCGACCAGCGGGCTGCCGAAGGTCTGCATCCAGATGAGGATGTCCTTCAGCTGCGCGGCCTTCGTCGACGCCGCGTAGGGGATCATGCCGTTGCCGAGGCCCTTGAGCTGCTTGAGCGAGCCCTCGAACTCGTCGATCGTCGTGGGGAACTCGCCGATGCCGGCCTGCTCGAGGATCGCCTGATTGGTGACGAGGCCGATCGCGCCGATCGTCCACGGGAGGCCGTACTGCACGCCGTCGAACGACGCGGCCGTGAGTCCCGCCTTCGTGTAGCCACGTCCTTCGGTCAACCCGGACACGTCCTGCAGCTTGCCGAGGCTCGCCAGTGAGCCGAGCCAAGCGACGTCGACGTGGGCGACGCCGGAGAACTGCCCGCCACGGACCTGCAGCATGAGCTGGTTGATGTACTCGTTGTAGGGGAAGGAGACCTCGCCGACGTCGATCTTGGCCTTGCCCTCGTACTTCTGCAGGAGGCTCTGGATGGCGGGTGCCGAAGCCTTCTCGGTGAGCGACCAGCTCGCGAAGTCGAAGTCGGTCGCGGTGCCGCCGGCGGTCGCCTTCGGGATGGAGCCGGCTCCTGGGGCGGCTCCGGTCGGGGCGCACCCTGCGAGGGTGGCCGCGGCGACGCCGATGCCGAGGAACTGCAGGGCGCGGCGGCGGGTGATGACGGTCTGCTGTGCGGCGGTGGCGAAGGACGGGGTGGTGTGGGACATGGCTCCTCCTCGAGCGTGATCCTGGTGGGACGTGTCTGGGTTGGTGGAACGGATTGTGGGGAGGCCCGGCGGCGGGCCGGTTCGGGGTGCTGCGCTCAGCCCTTCACGGCACCGGCGGTCAGTCCGCCGACGAGGTGACGCTGCAGGGCCATGAACGCGATCGCCACGGGTAGGGAGACGACGAGCGATGCGGCCATGAGCTCGGGCCAGGCCGTGGCGGCCTCGCCGACGAAGGTGTTCACGAGGCCGGGCGGGAGCGTCTGCTTGTCGGGACCCGCCAGGGTGAGCGCGAAGATGAAGTCGTTCCACCCGCGGACGAAGGCGAACAGGCCCGCGGCGACCAGGCCGGGTGCGGACAGCGGCAGCACGATGGAGTGGATGATCCGCAGTCGGGACGCCCCGTCGACGCGAGCCGCCTCGATGAGTTCGTCCGGGATCGTGTCGAAGAACCCCTTCAGCATCCAGACGCACAGCGGCAGGGTGAACGTCGTGAACGAGAGCACCAGCGCCGCATAGGTGTTCAGGAGTCCGTAGGCGCTGAACACCGAGTACAGGGTGATCAGCAGCAACGCCTGCGGGAACATCTGCGAGGCGAGCACGAAGTACATGAGGGATCGGCGGCCGCGGTAGCGGAACTTCGAGAACGAGTACCCCATGTAGGCCGAGACGATCACGGACAGCAGGGCGGTGATGACGGACACGATGATGCTGTTCCGCAGGTAGCCGAACAGGTCCGGGTTCGATGCGAGGGCGGTGTAGGCCTCGAAGCTGATCTCCGTGGGGAAGAGCTTCGGTGGGTACGAGAAGACCTGGGCCCGTGGGGTCAGCGAGGTCGCCAGCAACCAGTAGACCGGCAGCAGCCCGAAGCCGCCGCAGACGATCACCGCGACCCAGGCGCTGATCCGCACCGCCCGGCTCTCGGATCGGAAGAGCGACGGACGACGCCGGAGCGTGCCGATCTCGGTGGCTGCGAACGGGGGCTGCGGGTCCGGCGTGGTGTCCTGCGGCGCACGGGGTGCGGTGGAGACGCTCATTTCTGCTCGCCTTTCTCCGAGAATCGGACGTAGACGACGACGAGCGCCATCAAGAGGATGAGCCAGAGCAGCCCGAGGGCGCCCGCGTGGCCGAGGTCGAACCCGCGGAAGGCGGTCTCGTACACGGCGGTGGCGAAGGTCTGGGTGCTCCCAGCCGGACCGCCGCCCGTCAGGACGTAGATGATGTCGAAGTGCTGGAAGTTCCAGATGAACTCGAGCAGCAGGACGAGGCCGATGATGCCCTTCAGCTGCGGGACCGTGATCGAGAAGAAGCGTCGAATGGTCCCGGCGCCGTCCATCTCGGCCGCCTCATGGAGTTCCTGTGGCACGGTCTGCAGGCCGGCGAGCAGCATGACCATGATCCAGGGGAAGGACTGCCAGGTCTTCGCCACGATCACCGCGAACATGGCCGTCTGCGGTTGTGCCAGCCACGCCTGCGCCTCGATTCCGAACAGACCGAGGACGGCGTTCGCCACTCCGTAGTTCGCGTTGAAGATCCACATCCAGAGGAACGACACGACGACACCCGGAACGAGCCACGGGATCAGCATGAGTCCGCGCAGCATCTTGGCACCGCGGATGCGCGTGTTGAGTGCGAGGGCGAGCGCGAAGCCGATGACGAAGGGGGCGATGGTCGTCCCGAGGGTGAAGACCATGGTCTGCCCGAGCAGCTTGAGGAAGTCACCCTGGAGCACGTCGATGATGTTCTGGAGTCCGACGAACTCGCGTCCGGGGACGACCAGGCTCTGCTTGAAGAACGCCGTGACGAGCGCGGTCAGCAGCGGATAGGCGACGACCGCCACCAGGAGCGCGAGCCCCGGGAGGACGAGGACGAACGCGAACATCCCGTCCGGCATCCGCTTTGGTTTGTTCGAAACTGTATCTAACTGTGAAGTCGTCATACTCACATCCTTGTGAGGAGCATTCCGCTGCATGCGGGGCTTCCTGGGGCGGCGGCGCTCTTATCAGCGGCCAAGTGTTGTTCAGCATGCCCGGTGTCCGCCTGACAGGTCAACGCGCGGTGGTCACGGTTCCATAACGGACTGTTCATACTTGATTGAAACTGTCTCTTTAGAGCGTCCGTCCGCTGCCGGAGTGGACATGGGAGAGTTGATGGGTGAACTACGACCTCAGCGCTCCTGCCCGTCGCGACATCAAAGGCCTCACGGCTGCCATCGAGTCGGCCGAGGACGCCGCTTCACTGCAAGCGCGTCTGAGCATGCCCCGCTACGGCGTGTTCGACCTCGTCGGCCGGTCCCGCCGCTCGCCGATCATCGGCGGACTCCTCCTGGCCGGCACGGCACTCGATCAGAACGGCAAGCCGACGAAGCCGCTGCAGGTGCTCGAGTCGATCCCTGAGCTCGACCCCGTCGACCCCGACCCCGGCGCCGTCGTCGCGCAGCTCGCCGAGCTCTCACACGGCGACCTCGTCACGGTGCGGTTCTCCGATGGCGCTTACGGCGACTTCGGAGTGACCGGCATCGCCGTCTGGTCAGTCCCCGGCACCACCTTCCTCGTGGGCGGCTGGCTCATCGGTTCCGCGGGGGCGCCCGCGCCCAGGGTCACCGAGCTCGTCCGTCTCGCACCCGTCGGCGACCACCCCTGGACCGTCCCGGCCCAGATCACCGTCGTCGGCGAGGACATCGGCATCGACTGACCGCGCGTCGTTCGCCCATGTTTGGGCGAACGAACAAACATTCGCCCGAAGATGGGCGAACGAACGGACACACCGGAGGCGCTGGGGGGAACCGATGAGCAGGATGGTCCGCGAAGTCGTCTCGGCCGGGATGATGTGCCTCCCGCTGGCAGCTGGGATCGTCGCTGCTTGGACCGTGCTCCCGACCGCACCCCCGACGCTCGACGTCCACGTCGACCGGAGCGGAGTGGTCGACGGCACCGCGCCGACCTGGCTCGTGGTCACGGTCCCGCTCGCGCTGTCCGTGGTCGCCGCGGTCCTCGGCATCGCCGGGCTCCGCGAGTCGTGGCAGGCGAACCGTCGGGTGCAGCGAGCACTCGCTGGAGGAGCAGCCGTGCTGGGTCTCGTCGTCTGGATGTGGTCGGTGGAGTTCACCCGGCTGGCCGGCACGGGAGCCGACCTGGTCGCGCTGCCGGTCGTCCTCTCGGTGTTCGGCGCGATGTTCTGGGGCGTCCTCTGCTTGGTCGTCACCCCGCCTGATCTCCTCGCGGACTGAACCTCGGCATGGGCACCACTCCCCATTCACCGCTCGAGACGCTCGACCTACGCTCGTGATGTCCGAGCAGTCGAACCAGAGGAACATCATGACCACACGAACGATGCGCAGCAGGATCGCCCTCGCGGGGGCCGCCCTCGGCCTTGCCATCGCCGGCTCCGTCGGCGGCGTGGCGACCGCCGCACCGGCCCAAGCCGCCGGCCAGTGCGTCGACTACCAGTACTCCGCCGGTGGCGACGGGAGTTGCGTCGCCAACATCCAGACCCTGCTCAACGCCTTCAAGGTCGGCGGCCCCCAGCTGGAGGTCGACGGTCAGTTCGGCGAGCAGACCCGGGCGGCCGTCGTGGCCTTCCAGACGTACTGGGGCATGCAGGTCGATGGCGTCGTGGGCGCCGAGACCTGGAACATCCTCTGCGGGCCGCAGATGGGCCCCGGCCCGATCTCGTGGTACCCGTACGACGCGGCTCGCGCCTCCGGCTGCAACATCTGACCGGACCCGCACGACGACACTCCCTCGCCCGTGTTCGGGCGAGGGAGTTCTCGTTCGCTCGGGAACGGGCGGACGAACGCGGCGGTCACTCCATGTCGAGGGTGAAGAGCTGCGCCTGCTCGGGAGCGAGGAGCGGCATCGCGATCCCGACCTCGGCCAGCGCGCGGCCGGTGAGCACGACCGAGCCCTCGGTCAGCCACACCGGCGGCACGTCCTGGATCGACCGGGCGGGCGCGCCGAGGTCGAGCGGGCGGACCCGATAGCGACGCTCGGGATCGAGGCCGGGCACGCGAAGTGGCGCGGGGATCGCCGTCAGCGGTGCGGCGAGCGCCACCTGCGCGACGATCGCGGACGAGCGGTCCTGGGCGATCACCCCGTGCGCATGCAGTGCCGGGTCGGCGCTGTCCATGCGGACGACCTCGCCCGCGTGCAGCAGCGAGCGGAGGCGTTTGTAGTGCGCGATCCATGCCGCGATCAGCTCGAGTTCCGACTCGCTCGCCTCGTTGAGGTTCCACTCGATGCCGGCGCTCCCGAAGAGGGCTGTGGCCAGGCGGAACGCGAGGTCCGAGGTGCGCCAGGTGGTGTGCGAGCGCGCCGCACCGAGGTGACCGCCGAGATACTCCGGTGGGATCACGAGCCCCGTATAGCGCTGGATCGACTGCCGCTCGAGCGGGTCGTTCGTGTCGCTCGTCCACACCCGCTCGACCCGTTCGAGGATGCCGAGGTCGATCCTCGCGCCACCTGACGCGCACGACTCGATGTCGACACCGGGATGCAGGGCACGCACCTCGTCGAGCAGTCGGTAGAGCGCCGTCGTCTGCCGGTGCGCCGAGCCGCCGAGGAGGTCGCGGTTGTGGTCCCACTTGAGGAACGCGATGTCGTACTCGGTCAGCAACGCGTCGAGTCGGCCGAGGAGGTAGGCGAACGCGTCCGGGTTGTCCAGGTCGAGCACGCGTTGGAAGCGCCAGGTCGGAGCGTCCGGACGCCCGAGGACCCAATCGGGATGCGTGCGCGCGAGCTCCGAGTCGGGGTTCACCATCTCCGGCTCGACCCACAGCCCGAAGTCCATGCCGGCACCGGTCACCGCGTCGATGAGTGGCGACAACCCGCCCGCCCAGCGTTCCGGGTCGACGAACCAGTCGCCCAGCGCACGGCGGTCGTCCGTGCGGCCGGTGAACCAGCCGTCGTCCAGGACGAACCGCTCGACGCCGACGCGCTTCGCCTGCTCGACGAGGGTGAGCAGTGTCGGCAGGTCGTGGTCGAAGTACACGGCCTCCCAGGTGTTCAGCACCACCGGGCGGGGCTTCGTGATCGTGCTCCACGAGCGGATCCAGGGGTGCAGTCGCGCGGAGACGCCGTCGAGACCCGCGTCGGAGTAGACGGCGACCGTCCACGGCGACTCGTAGGTCTCCCCCGGCTCCAGCGTGACCTCGCCGGGCGCGAGGAGTTCACCGGAGCCGGTGACCACGGGACCGAGTGGCGAGCGCTCGCTCCAGATCACCTTGTCGCCGCTCCACGCGAGGTGCGTCGCCCACACCTCGCCGCTGCGGAAGTCGAAGCCTGGTGCGCCCGTGACAGTGAGGAACGCGTCGTCGTGACCGGGACGTCCGTGACGGTGCTCGCGTGTCCAAGCGCCCTGCCCGAGCCGGTGGCGCTGCGGCGTGCGCTCGTGCGTCCAGAGACCGGTGAAGTCGAGGAGTTCGGTGGCGCGGTCGGGGACCGGGAGCACGACGGCGAGGGCGTCGACGGCGAGCGGTCGGTCGACCTGGGCGTCGTTCCGCACGGTGTGCCGGACGCGGAGCACGCCCTGGGGGGTCAACTCGATCGTCGAGACGATCGCCACCGCGGCACGCTCGTCGGACGTCGTCAGGACCAGCGAGGTGTCGGTGGCCTGGTGGTCGATCAGCCGCAGCGCGAGCAGGTTCGACGCATCGGTTCCGCCCGGCCGGTGCACGCCGACACCCGGGCGGCCGCTCCAACCGTCGAACACGGTGGGCAGGAGGCTGAGGCGCGGCGGGGCGTCGATGGAGGAGGGCGGGATCGCCGGCGTCAGCCCGTGGGCGAGGGCGATGAGGGAGTCGGCGGCGAGTTCGCCGACATCGGCTCCCCAGTGGAGGATGGTGGGCACCTTCGTGCCGCGGGCGTCGACGATCAGGCTGACGCCCGCGGCACGAAGGTGGTGGATCACTGTTCTGTTACTCCTTGACGGGGATGGACTGCGCCTTCAGGGCGTCGATCGTCGCGGACTGGCCCTTGGTGAGGGCGTCGAGCAGGGTTCCGTCACCGGAGACCGCAGCCTTGAAGCCGTCGGACACGTCGTTGTACGTCTGCGTCATCGTCGGGCCCCAGGCGAAGTCCTCAGACACCTCGGAGGAAGCCTCTGCGAAGACATCGTAGATCGGCTGTCCGCCGTAGAAGTCGACGCCCTCCTTGAGGACGGGCAGGTTCAGGCCCTCCTTCGTCGCCGGGTAGATGTTGGCGCTCTTGTTGAGCATGGTGAGCGCCTCATCGGAGGTGTTCAGCCACAGCGCGAACTTCGACGCCTCATAGGGGTGCTTGGAACCGGTGAAGACGGCGGTCGAGGAACCGCCCCAGTTGCCGGCCGCGGAGTCGCCGGCCTCCCACTGCGGAGCCTTCGCGACGGCCCACTTGCCGGCGGTGTCGGGAGCACCCGACGCGATGGAGTTCGCGCCCCAGACGGCGGAGTTCCAGGTCCAGGCGGCGCTGGAGTTGTAGGCGTTGTCCCACTCGGTCGTCCAGGTGGGGACGGTCGAGACGAGGTCCTCGTCGATCAGGTCCTGCCAGTAGTCGGCGACCTTCTTGGAGGCGGGGTCGGTCAGGTCGACGGTCCAGTCGGAGCCGTCGTTGTTGAACCAGCTGCCGCCGGCCTGCCAGACGAAGCCGGCGAACTGGTTGATGTCGCCCTGCGAGAAGTTCGTGATGTACGCACCGGTGGCGCGGACCTTCTTGGCGGCCTCCTTGTACTCGGCCCACGTCGTCGGGATGGCGATCCCGTTCTGCTCGAACAGGTCGGCGCGGTAGAACATGGCCATCGGGCCGGAGTCCTGCGGGACGGCGTAGACCGAGTCGGACTCACCGAGCGAGACCTGACCCCAGGTCCAGTCGACGAAGTCGTCCTTGGCGGCCATGACGTCGTCGCACGCACCGAGGTCCATGAGGCCGTTCTGCACGCGGAAGTTCGGCAGGGCGTCGTACTCGATCTGGCCGAGGTCGGGGGCGTTGCCGGCCTTCAGCTGGTTGAAGAAGTTCTGGTACGTACCGCTGTTGCCGTTCGGGCCGGTCTGGACCTTGACCTGGATGTCGGGGTTCTCCTTGTTCCAGACGTCGACGACCTCTTCGATGCCGGGGATCCAGGAGGTGAAGCTGAGGTCGACCTTGCCCTCGGCCGGGGCGCAGGAGGCAGCAGCACTGCCGCCCTCCGACCCGGTGGAGGAGCAGCCGCTCAGGACGACGGCCGACAGCACCGCTGCGGCGACCGCTGTTCTCTTGAGGTTCATAGCGAATCCGTTCTTCTGTGAATGGTGCGGGATGGGTGTTGGTGCGGGATGGAGAGGAGTGTCTGCTCGTCGGTCCGACTACTTCACGGCGCCGGCACCGAGGCCGGAGCGCCAGAACCGCTGGAGCAGGAGGAAGGTGATGACGAGCGGGATGATCGACAGGAATGCGCCGACGAGGACGTAGAGGCGCAGTTCGGGGATCTGGTTGACCTGCGAGTTCCAGGAGTAGAGCCCGAGGGTGACCGGGAACAGGGCTTCGTCGCGCAGCATGATGAGCGGCAGGAAGAAGTTGTTCCAGATGGCGACGAACTGGAAGAGGAACACGGTGACGAGCGCCGGGAACATGAGTCGCACGGAGATGGTGAAGAAGGTCCGGATCTCACCGGCGCCGTCGAGACGCGAGGCCTCGAGGAGTTCCTCGGGCACGCTCGACGCCGCGAAGATCCGCGTCAGGTAGACACCGAAGGGGCTCACCAGCGAAGGCAGGAAGACCGCCCAGAACGTGTTCGTGAGGCCCACCTGGCTGAAGATGAGGAACAGCGGGAGCGCGAGCGCGGTCGCGGGTACGAGCACACCGCCGAGGACGACGTTGAAGATCAGGTCGCGTCCCGGGAACCGGTACTTCGCGAGGGCGTAGCCGCACATCGCTGCGAAGAGCGTGCCGAGCAGTGCGCCGAGGCCGGCGTAGAGCACCGAGTTCAGCATCCACTTGAGGTAGACGCCGTCGCGGTAGGCGACGAGCTGGCCGATGTTCTCGAACAGGTTGAAGTCCGCGAACCAGAGCGGAGCCGAGTTGCCGAACTGCGCTGACGACTTCGTCGAGGCGATGAACAGCCACCAGATGGGGATGAGGAAGTAGAGCGTGAAGACGAGCATCACGATGAGCGCGCCGGCGCGCGACAGGCGGCTCTCCTGCGGGCCGCGGCCGGTGGACAGGATGGCGGTCATTTGCCTTCCTTTCGCTGCGTGAACTTCAAGAACCCGAAGGAGAGGACGAAGGTCGCCAACGCGAGCACGACCGAGAAGGCGGCTGCGAGGTTCACGTTCGGGATGGACGAGGTGGTGTAGACGGTGAGGTTCGGGGTGAAGGTGCTGCTGACGGCCGAGCTGAAGGTGCGGAACACCTGCGGCTCGGCGAGGAGCTGCAGCGTGCCGATGATCGAGAAGATCGCCGTGAGTACGATCGCCGGCATCACGAGCGGGATCTTGATCGACCAGGCGATGCGCGCCTGACCGGCGCCGTCGAGCCGGGCGGCCTCGTAGATCTCGGTGGGGATGGAGAGCAACGAGGAGTAGATGATGAGCATGTTGTAGCCGACGAACACCCAGGTGACGACGTTCGCGATGGCCCAGAGCACGAGATCGGCCGAGAGGAAGTCCACGCTCTGCGTGACCGCGGTGAACGGCGACAGGTTCGGCGAGTAGAGGAAGCCCCACATGATGGCGGCGATCACGCCGGGCACCGCGTACGGGACGAAGAACGCGAGGCGGAAGAACCGTTTGCCCCGCAGGAGCGGCGAGTCGAGCAGCAGTGCGAAGAGGAGCGCGAGCCCGAGCATCACCGGCACCTGGACGACGCCGAACAGGAGCACCCGTCCGACGGACTGCCAGAACGGGCCGTTCTGGAAGACCTGCACGTACTGCGCCAGTCCGCCGAACACCTCCCGGGCCTGACCGAAGGTGCCGTCACGCTCGATCACGAGCAGCGACTGGTAGACCGCGTACCCGATCGGCACGAGGTAGAACAGCGCGAACAGCACGGCGAACGGGACGATGAAGATGGCGATCGCCCGCTTGTGCTGCACCACCGCCTTCGGCAGCTTGGCCGCCCTCGGCGGGCGGACGGGCCGTGGCGACGTCGCCTCGGCCGTCTCGATGTTGACGCTCATCGCGTGCGGTCCTCTCTGATGACGCGCACGGCGCCGGCTGGCACGCGTGCGATGGAGTCGACGGGTTCGCCGGTGACGAGCTCGCGCCCGCTGGCCGGCAGCTCGACGTCGTTCGTCGAGTGGTTGATGAGGAAGAGGTAGCTCCGTCCCTCATCGGCGCGGCGGACGACCTCGAGGCCCGGCTGGTCCGGATCACCCTGTGGCAGCGCCCCGGCCCCCGCGGCTGCGTCGCGGAGCACCTCGTCGAGTGCGCCGGCGTCCAGGTTCGTCGCGAGGTACCAGGCGTCGCCGCCACCCGCGATGCGGTTGCGCGTGATGGCCGGGCGACCGGCCGACGGGCCGTCGGCGAAGGAGTCGACGACGTCGGCTCCGCGGGCGCGGGTCCGCTCGGACCATGCCGTCGCGGTCCGGCCCGACGCGAGCGTCAGCACCTGGCCGGGGAGGACGGGGGCGAACTCCTCGACGTTGACGCCGAGCAGCTCGCGGAACGCACCGGGGTAGCCGCCGGGGCGGACCCGGTCCTCCTCGTCGGCGATGCCGCTGAAGAACGTGACGACGGCGTGCCCACCGGCTGCGACGAAGTCCGAGACGACCGCGGCCTCGCTGTCGCGCACCAGGTACAGGTTCGGGACGACGACGAGCCGGTAGGCGGAGAGGTCGGCGCCCGGACGCACGACGTCGACGGTGTGACCCAGACGACGCAGCGACGCGTGGACCGCGTGGACCTGCGAGAGGTGGTCGATCGCGTGGGTCGGGCGGCTCTCGCCGTCGGCGGCCCACCAGTTCTCCCAGGAGAAGAGGAGCGCCACGTCGGCCTGGACGCGCGTACCGGTGATCTCGTCGAGTCGGTCGAGTGTGCCGCCCAGCTCGACGACCTCGCGCCACACGTCGGAGTCGGTGCCCGCGTGCGGCAGGAGGGCCGAGTGGAACTTCTCCGAGCCCTGCAGCGACGCGCGCCACTGGAAGAAGCAGATCGCCTCCGCGCCCTTCGCGACGTGCGTGAGGGAATTCCGGGTCATCTCGCCCGGTGCCTTCGCGAGGTTCTGCGGCTGCCAGTTGACCGCACCGGTGGACTGCTCCATGAGCAACCACGCGCCGCCCCCGGCGAGACCGCGCGTGAGGTCACTCGCGAACGCGAGTTCGGCCGTGGGGTCCGCGAGGCGGTTGTCGAGGTAGTGGTCGTTGGCGACGACGTCCATCTCGGGCGCCCACTGCCAGTAGTCGAGGTTCCGGATGTGCGCGGTGACCATGAAGTTGGTCGTGACGGGCACCGAGCTGTGGCGGCGCAGGACCTCGAGCTCGGCCCGGTAGTAGCCGAGGAGCTCGTCGGAGGAGAAGCGGTGGAAGTCGATGACCTGGCTCGGGTTCCGGCTCGACAGGGTCAGGCGCGGCGGGAGGATCTCGGCGAAGTCGCTGTACTGCTGACTCCAGAACGACGTGCCCCACGCGGTGTTCAGACGCTCGATCGTCTCGTAGCGGGCGCGGAGCCAGCACCGGAAGGCCTCGGCACTCTCGTCGTCGTAGCAGAGCGCGTTGTGGCAGCCGAGTTCGTTCGACACGTGCCAGAGCGCGACGGCGGGGTGCGCGCCGTAACGGACGGCGACGCGCTCGACGAGTTCGAGGGCGTAGCGGCGGAAGACCGCAGACGACGGGCACCAGGCCTGGCGACCGCCGGGGAAGCGCGTCGTCCCGTCCTCGGTCCCGGGGAGGATCTCCGGGTGCCGGAACGTCAGCCACGGTGGGGCCGATGCGGTGCCGGTCCCGAGGTTGACCCGGATGCCGGCCTCGTGGAGCAGGTCGAGGATCTCGTCGAGCCCGGCGAAGTCGAACTCCCCCGGCCGCGGCTCGAGGTGCGACCAGCCGAAGATGTTGAGGGCGACGAGGTCGACGCCCGCCTCCTGCATGAGCGCGACGTCTTCGCGCCAGACGGACCGATCCCACTGCTCGGGGTTGTAGTCGCAGCCGTAGGCGATGCCGTCGTGGCTGAACGTGGGGGTCGTGCTCATGGTGCCTTCCGCAATCTGTGAACGTGCACAGATCGAAGAGCGACAACTCCACGTTGAGAGTCTGTGAACGTACACAGAGTAGGCGTGCGTTTCTGAATCTGTCAACACGGAGCCCGCCGAGGGCCGCCCGGACCGGCGCTAGGGTGGAGCCGTGACCCCTCCGCCGACCCGACGCAAACGAGCGACGGTGCACGATGTCGCCGTCGAAGCCGGCGTCTCCCGGGGTACGGTCAGCAGGGTCGTCAACGGCGAGCGCTACGTGTCCGCTGAAGCGCGCGAGGCGATCGAGGCCGCCATCGAGAAGGTCGGCTACGTGCCGAACACGGCCGCCCGGAACCTCGTCATGCAGCGCACCCAGGCCGTCGGGTTCGTCGTCCACGAGCCGCACAGCCTGTTCGTCGACGACCCCAACATCGGCAACATCCTGCTCGGGGCGAACGAGGCCCTGTCACAGGCCGACCACCAGCTCGTCTGTCTGGTCGTCGACTCCGAGCGCGACACCGACCGCATCACCCGGTACCTCTCGGGCGGCTTCGTCGACGGGGTGATCATGGTGTCCGCGCGCCAGAACGACCCGATCACGCGTGTCATCGAGCGCCTCGGCCTCCCGGCGACCTTCGTCGGCCACCCGCCCGACCTCCGTGAGCTCCCCTTCGTCGGGATCGACAACCGGTCGGCATCGGTCGACATCACCGGTGAGCTGATCGGCGCCGGCCGACGGCACATCGGCATGATCGCGGCGGCCCTCGACCGGGATTCCGGCTCCGACCGACTCGCCGGATTCCGCGATGCGCTCGGCGACCGCTTCGACGACCGACTCGTCGTGGAGGTCCCGCTCTACTCGCACCAGGACGGCTTCGCCGGCATGTCGGAGCTGCTGCGTCGGGAGCCGGCCGTCGACGGGGTGTTCGCGGCTTCGGACGCCGTCGCGGCCGGAGCGCTCGAAGCCCTCCGAGCGGCAGGGCGGAGTGTGCCGGAGGACGTGTCGGTCGTCGGCTTCGACGACTCGGCGTGGGCGCTCCGTTGCCACCCGCCGCTCACCACCGTCCACCAGCCGGCGGCGGCCGTCGGTCAGCGCGCGGCGGAAGTGCTCCTCGCCCAGCTCCGGGGCGAGAAGATATCGCCGGTCGGCTCGTTCGTCCCCACGTCGATCGTGCGTCGCGGGAGCGTCTGAACCCATTCGTTGGAGCGACTCAGAGCTGCGGTGACGGCCGTCGGATCGCGGCACGCTTTGCCTCGTCGAAGGTGTCCACGTGCAGCCATTCAGGCGGGCTGGGCGCGACGATGAGCACGTCGTAACCGGCGTCCTGTGCCTCGACGTACGCGAGACAGCATTCGGGTGAGGAGGGATCGGCGTCGTTCGAAATCCGCCATTGCCGGGCACCGATCGGGACGACGTGGTGCCGTTCGGACGAGTCTCGCGCTGGAGACACATCGTGCTGAGAGGGAAAGGACGGCTCGAGCGACACTGCTGGAGCATGCTTCGTGACCATTCCATCAGGCTAGGCGCGCTCGCGGAACGCGTCTCGAGGCTTGACTTCACAGGTTCGCGGCAACGCGCCGTGCTGGGGAAGGCGGTCAGCGCGGGCGGCGCACGGTCTCGAGCCCGAGCAGCACGAGGGCGACCACGATCGGGCCGTAGACGAACCCGTCGGCGAGCGTCAGTGATTCGCCGAGGAGGAGGACCGCAACGAGGACCAGCAGCACCGGTTCCAGGTAGCTGAGCAGTCCGAAGACGCCGAAGGACAGCAGGCGACTCGCGACGAGGTACAGCACGAGGGCGACGCCACCGATCACCCCGAGGAGCACGATCCCCCAACCCAGCTGTGGGTGCGCCGCCAGGATGGCGAGTGAGGACGGTTGCAGCGCCAGCACGATTGCGACGGGGACGAGGACCGCCAGCTCGAAGCAGAACGCACCGATCGAGTCGAGCCCGGCTCGGCGCCGGATCGCGAAGTACACCGGGTAGCCGACGGCGACCGCGATGGTCGCCCAGGACAACCCACCGGCCACGACGATCGCGGCGGTGACGCCGATGGCGGCTGCGGCGACCGCAGCGATCCGGAGCCGTGCGAGTCGCTCGCGATGCAGGACGACGCCGACCACGACCATCGCCAGCGGCATCAGGAGGTAGCCGAGCGCGAGTTCGAGCCCGTGCCCCGTCTGCGGTGCCCAACCGAAGAGCCACAGCTGCAGTGACAACAGGAGCCCGTCGACCACGACCACGAGGACGAGGAGCGGACGACGCGCGAGACGGACCGCGATGTCGCGGACGTCCCGCCACCACCCGAACACGACGATGAGCGTCGCGAGCACCGGCACCGTCGCGATCACGCGCCAGGCGAAGATCTCGTTCGCTCCGAACGGCTCCAGTAGCGGTGGCAGGAAGAACAGCGCCGCGAACAAGAATGAGGCGACGACGGAGACGAGGACCCCGCGGGGCGTCGTCTCGCGATGCTCAGGGGGAAGGGCGGCCGTCACGGGTCCTCACCCTATCGTCGCGCGGGCAGCTCAGCTCGCGCCACACAGAGCATGAACACCTGCGCCTTCAGGCCGAACGCTGGAACGTACTTCATGCGTCCCCACCCCTCATCTGGTGCATGACATCGCCCACGCTCACCAGGTGTACGGGTCGAAGGTCCACGTGCCGTCGGTCGACAACACGACGGCACCGTCCACCCACACCTCGCAGTCCTCCGCGGTCACGATGCCGTATTCGCCCGAGGCCGAGGCGAACGCGGCGAGGAAGTCGGCACTGCCCCGGCGGGTGGTGGTCACGAGGAACCCCGCCGTCGCTGAGTACTCCGAGAACTCGAACTCGGGACCACGGGTCAACGCCCAGGTGACGCCCGACATCTCGTCGCCCTCCGAATTGTCGATCGCGATGGAGCAGCCCTCGGGTTCATAGGACGTCGATGCGATGCAGGCGTCCACGTACGCGTGGACCGCAGCGGTCGCCCCCTCCTGCCCGAGCGCCGTCAGTGTCGGGTACAGATACGCCGTCGGCCTGCCGTCCCATTCGGCCTCCACGCTGGGCACCTCGAAGTCGAAGAAGCCGGTGGTCGAGTCGGCCGCGATGTCGTACTTCCCCGGTCCGACGACGTAGACCGTCGTCTCATCCACTGTGCCCACGTGCTCGCCTCCGACGGAGAGGTCCAGCGCACCGAACCTGACCGTGGGCACCGTGATGGTCGGCAGGCTCGCCGGTTCGATGCGCCACGCGCTGAACCACAGGAAGCCGGACGGCTGTGAGCGCAGCGTGAACGCCGTGGTCTGTCGTTCACCGCCGCGCTCGAACGCGACGTCGACCGTGGCGACCCCGTTCTCGGTCCGGGTCGCGCCGACGCGATAAGCCGTCGGGCGGTCGGTCGCGAGCGCGTACCGCTCATCGGTCAGGAGGTCGGCGCTGTAGCCGAGTTGGGCGGCGGCGGCAGCGGTCCCGTCCATCGCGACCGCCCGTTCGAGGTGCCCGTCCTCCAGTGCGTCGAGATACGGCTGCAGCATCACCGACGGTGCCGTGGCAGCCGTCAGCGACACCGACGCGCCGGCCACCCAGGCCGCGGCGACGACGACCGTGGCGGCGATGACACCGCCGAACGCGACCGGACGCAGTCGGTGCGACGGCGAAACGACGGGGGCGACGCTGCCGCCTCGGGTGACTGGTTCAGCGGTGTCGGCCGCGCCGACGGTCGGGTCCTCGTGCACCGGGCATCCTTCGATTCCGGGTCGCAGGGAGGAGCTGCCGTCCCGGAACCCGCAGCGCCTCGCGCATCGGGACGGACGTGGCGGAGGACCGCACGCGTTCGAGGCAGCACCGCATCATCTCACCTCACAGCCGCGGAGCACCAGATGCCACCGCCGCCGCTCACCAGTCGTGGACGGTGCCGTCCGTCAGCCGGTTCACCGGCAGGTACGCCTTCGTGTACTCGAATGCGGCGGCCGCGTCCTCGTCGAGTTCGACGCCGAGGCCGGGCTGCTCGCCGGGGTGCAGGAAGCCGTCGTCGAAGGTGAAGGAGGTCTGGAACACCTCGAGGGTCTGCTCGTTGTGCGGCATGTACTCCTGGATCCCGAAGTTGTGGATCGCGAGGTCGAGGTGCAGCGCTGCGGCCATCCCGATGGGCGAGATGTCGGTGGGGCCGTGGATGCCGGAACGGATCCCGTAGATCGCCGCGAAGTCGAGCAGTTTCTTCATCGCCGTGATGCCACCGGTGTGCGTCACCGCCGAGCGGACGTAGTCGATGAGGCGCTCGGTGATGAGGGTCTGGTAGTCGTACACCGAGTTGAAGACCTCGCCGATGGCCAGCGGCGTGGTCGAGTGCTGGCGGACGAGTCGCAGGGCGGTCTGGTCCTCCCCCGGTGTGCAGTCCTCGAGCCAGAAGAGCTTGTACGGCTCGATGTCCTTCGCGAACCGGGCAGCCTCGATCGGCGACATGCGGTGGTGGCCGTCATGCAGGATCCGGAGGCCCGTCCCGAAGTCCTCGCGGATCCGTTCGAAGACGCCCGGCATGTGCGCGAGGTAGCCGGCGGTGTCCCAGGACTCCTCGGTCGGTGCCGTGGCTGCCGAGCCGTCCGCCGCGCGCTTCGCCGGCTCGTAGTCGTAGCGGACGCCGGGCCCCGAGGCGGACACCCCGTAGACCTGCCCGAGCCCCGGCACACCGGTCTGGACGCGCACCGCGGTGAACCCGAGCTCCTGGTACCCGGTGATCGCGTTGGCGAGCGCCTGGTAGTCCGTCCCCGAGGCGTGGGCGTACGCCCGGATCCCCGATCGACTCGCGCCGCCGAGTAGCTGGTACAACGGCACCCCGGCCTTCTTGGCCTTGATGTCCCAGAGCGCCATGTCCACCGCGGCGATGGCCGCCATCGTGACGGGGCCGCGCCGCCAGTACGGTCCGCGGTACAGGTACTGCCAGGTGTCCTCGATGCGGTCCTCGTCGCGACCGATCAGCATCGACGCGACGTGGTCGCCGAGGTACGAAGCGACGGCGAGTTCGCGCCCGTTGAGGGTCGCGTCGCCCCAGCCCACGACGCCATCGCTGGTGGTGATCTTCAGGGTGACGAAGTTCCGGCCGGGACTCGTCACGATGACGTCCGCGCGTTCGATGCTCATGAGGTTCCTTTCGAGGAGGTCGGGTGCCGGTCAGATGGCGTCGCGCGGGTCGGTGAGGTCCCGACCGGCGACCTCGGGCATCCAGATGGACGCGACCAGGGCGCAGAGGGTGAAGACGCCGAGCATGATGATGATCGGGATGAAGGAGCCGGTGGCGGCGGACACCCAGGCGGCGGCGATGACGGGGCCAGCGCCGGTCGCGACGATCGCGGCGATCTCCCGGGCCATCGCGGTGTAGGTGTAGCGGTTCCGCGCGCCGAAGAGCTCCGGCAGGGTCAGGTTCTCGAGCGACGCGAAGCTCATCACGGCCAGGTTGTGCAGGACGACGTAGCCGACGAACACCTGGACGGTGTCCTTGCTGTGGATCATGAGCATGGTCGGGACGATGACGATGAGCGCGATGATCGCCCACACCATGTACATGCGCTTCCGTCCGTACCGGTCACCGAGCCAGCCGGAGAGCGGCACGGTGATGAAGGCGACGAGCGAGGAGACGATGACGGCGTTGACCCCGATCGACCGGTCCAGCAGCAGGACGACGGTGATGTAGCTGATGAGGTACGTCTGGACGAGTCCCGAGTTGCCGGCCTGACCGAACCGCAGCAGGAGCGCGATGCTGAACGCCTTGATCGGCTTGCGGTTCATGGCCTCGAGGGTGCGGAGGTTGCCGGTCTCGGTCGCGAGGGCGATGGTCTCCTGCTTGGTGAGCGCCTTGCCGTCGACGACGTCGTCGCGCTCCTCGAAGACCGGGCTCTCCTTGAGGTTGAAGCGGACCCAGACCGCGAAGAGCATGATCACGACGCTGCCGATGAAGGGGATGCGCCAGGCCCAGGCGATGACCTCGTCCTCGCTGAACGCCAGGAGCAGACCGGCCCACAGCGCGGAGGCGAGCAGGGTGCCGCAGTTGGTCCCGAGCGCCACGAGCGACGCGATGATGCCGCGTCGCTTGGCCGGGGCGTACTCGGCGAGCATGACGCCGGCGCCCGAGATCTCAGCACCGGCTCCGAAGCCCTGCGCGATCCGCAGGAGGACCAGCAGGATCGGCGCGAGGAGGCCCACCTGCGAGTAGGTCGGCAGGAATCCGATGAGCGTCGTCGACAACCCCATGAGCAGGATCGTGTAGAAGAGGACCTTGGTCCGGCCGGTCTTGTCGCCGAGCCGGGCGAAGAAGAACGCGCCGACCGGACGGGCGACGTAGCCGACCCCGTACGTCGCCATCGCGGCGACGACGGCCATGGCCGGGTCCTCGTTGGAGAAGAAGAGGTCGGCGAACACGAGCGCGGCGGCCAGCGAGTAGAGCTGGTAGTCCATGAACTCGAGCGCGGTGCCGAGCCACCCGGAGATGGCGGCCCGGACGAGGTCGCGGACGGATCGGTTCGCGGTGGGGTCGCCGGTGGCGACGGACGACTTGGGTTCTGACATGAGGTACTCCTTCGGACCTACGGGATGCAGCGGAAGTGGGGGTGGGAGTGTGCGGTGGGTGGCTCAGAAGGCGAGGAGCACCTTCGCCGAGCGGGACGAGTCCCGAGCGACGGCGAAGGCTTCGACCGCCTCCTCGGCTGGGATGACCTGGGTCACGACGGCGTCGAGGAGATCGCCCTCGGCGAGGAACGCGATCGCGTCGTCGATCTCGGTGGAGAAGCGGAACGCGCCGCGGATGGTGAGCTCCTTGGCGAGCATGGGGGCGAGGTTGATCGGGCTGTCGGCGTCGGGGAGCATGCCGACCTGGACGATCGACCCGCCTCGTTTCGCGGCACGAACCGCCTGGGTCAGGGCGACCGGTGCGCCGGAGCATTCGAAGACGACGTCGTAGGACTCGTCGGCGACGGCGTCGCGGCCCACGAGGAGGAGCTCACCGGCTCCGACGGTCGCGGCGCGTTCCAGTGCCTGTTCGCGCATGTCGCTCGCCGCGATCCTCGCTGCACCGGCCCGGGCGGCTGCGGCGATCACGAGCAGACCGATGGGCCCTGCACCGATGACGAGGACCCGCGCACCGCGCACGTCGCCGGCCAGCCCGACCGCGTGCATGGCGACCGCGAGGGGTTCGGCGAGCGCCGCCCGCTCGAGCGGGAGCCCGTCGGGCAGGACGCGCACCATCGAGTGTTCGACGATCAGGTACTCCGAGGCCCCACCCTGTCGGTGCGGGTCCGCCGCGGCGCTCCCGAGGTAGTCGCCGCCGGGTCGCAGGTGTGGGCGGTCCTCGAGCCCCTGCAGGCTCGGGCCGTATCGCGCCGGGTGCACGGTGACCCGGGTGCCGGGGGCGAGCCGCCCGGAGGGGTCCACGTCGACGACGGCCGAGAGCTCATGGCCGGGGGTGAGCGGTTCGCGGATGACGTACTCGCCGTTCGCTCCGTTGAAGTAGTAGTGCAGGTCGGAGCCGCAGATACCGACGTACCGCACCCGGAGGCGGACCTCGCCGTCGCGTGGTTCCGGGGTGGGGGCATCCTCCCAGCGGATGTCCTCCGCGCCGTGGATCGCGAGCGTCTTCATCGGTTGGCTCCTGTCGTGGTCATGGGTGCCTGCGAGGCGGCGATGCTGTCGCGGATGGCGGCGTCGACGCCGTGTCGGCGGATGGTGTCGATCAGTTCGCCGACCCGCGAGATGAAGGTCGGCTGCTCGGCGAGGTCCTGCCCGAAGAGGTGCAGCTCGGCGATCACCCGCTGCGCGAGGTGCCGACCATCCGTCGACGTGCCTGCCAGCCGGGCGAGCTCCTCGCGGGCCGGATCGACCATGGCGCGCGCGTGCGGACCGGGATCGAACCCCGGCATCGGGGCGATGCAGGACAGGTAGGCCGCGACCGTGAGGGCGATGAGGTGTGGAACGGATCCGGCCTCGAGCAGACGGAGGGCGGGCTCCGGGATGCGCTGTCGCAGCTTCACCGACCCGTCGGTGCCCACCTGCGCCGTGCGGTGCCCGAGGGCGTGGTTCGCCCAGCGTTCGAAGAGCTGCCCCTCATACGTGCGGACGTCGACGCCGGAGGGGAACCGCACCGACGGTTCGTACTCGTCGCGGAGGATCGCCAGTGCGGCGGATTCGACGGCGGTGTCGGCGATCGACTCCGAGATCGTGGCCACCCCGCGGAGCGCACCGAGGTAGGCGATGAGCGAGTGCGTCCCGTTGAGGAGCCGCACCTTCATCTGCTCGTACGCCCCCACCTCGTCGGTGAACACGGCGCCTCCGGCCTCCCAGGCGGGACGCGCAGCGGCGAAGCGGTCCTCGATCGCCCACATCGTGAACGGTTCGGCGGAGACCGGTGCGTCGTCCCGGACGCCGAGACGAGCTGCGACGAGCTCGCGCAGTCGCGGGGTCGTCGCCGGGACGATGCGGTCGACCATGCTGGACGGGAAGGCGACCGCGCTGTCGAGGTAGGCGAGCGCTTCCGCGCCCTCGGTGCCGCGCAGTTCGGAGAGGAAGGCCCGGACGAGCGCCTCCGTGCGAGCGCCGTTCTCGCTCAGGTTGTCGCAGCTCAGGATCGTGATCGGCGTTCCACTACCCGAAGCCCGCCGCTGCAGACCGCGAGCGAGCTGGCCGATGGTCGTCTGCGGTGCGCCTCCGCGGAGGTCGGCTGCGATCAGCGGGTCGTTCAGGTCGAGGAGGCCGGTCGACGGCGAGGCGCTGTAGCCGTGCTCCGTCACGGTCAGCGTGACGACCCGGATGCGGTCGTCCGCGAGGGTGCCGACCACACGCTCCGGATCCTCCGCCGCGACGAACACGTCGGTGTGCACGGCAGGCACGGAGAACGAGGCCCCGGTGGGTGAGATCTCGGCGACCGTGTAGCGGAGATCCTGCGCCCACATCGCGTCGACGACCGCTCGGGACCGGGATGCGACACCGACGATGCCCCATTCATCGCCGCCCGCGCTGAGCGCAGCCGCCGTGTAGACGGCCTGGTGTGCTCGGTGGAAGTTGCCGAGACCGAGGTGCAGGATGCCGGCGGCGGACGGTGCCGGGTGCTCCGGACGCGGGCCCGAGCCGGCGCCCAGTCGCGGCGGCAGGGCCGTCATCGCCGAGCCTCGGGGCACCGCGTCGTCGGCTGGAGGAGATCCACGTCGATCATCATGAAAGCGATTCTGAATGGTTTGTACAAAGTTTGTCAAGTAGTTTCATGGCAGCACGATGCCGCATCATGAGTACACCCGACCCCGCGAAGGATCAACCGTGACCGCCACCCTCACCGATGTCGCCCGTCACGCGGGCGTCTCCATCGCCACCGCGTCGCGGGCGTTCGGCGAGCCGGATCGCCTTGCGAACGCGACGCTCGAGCGGGTCCTCACGGCGGCGGCGGACCTCGGGTACTCGAACCCGAACGGTTCGACGGCGGAGAAGACGTTCGGCGTCATCGTCCCCGACATCGCCAGCCCGGTCTACGCGACCCTCCTGAAGGGCGTCCACGCCCAGGCCTGGCAGGGACGCCACCGCCCGGTGTTGTTCGACACCGATGAGGACCTGCATCGGGAGCACGAGCAGCTCGAACTGGCGCGGAAGCTCAACGGGATGCTCCTCTGCTCGCCACGCCTGCCCGACGACGAGATCCGCGCGCTCGTGGGCGACACCCCGGTCGTGGTGGTCAACCGCATCATCGACGGCCTCCCCTACGTCGTGATGGACACCGAGAGCGGGCCACGGCAGGCGGTCGAACACCTTGCCGCACTGGGTCACCGACACATCGCCTATGCGGCCGGTCCGAAGCACTCCTGGGCGGACCTCCGCCGTGGCGACGCGGTCGCGGCCGCATGCGAGCAGCTCGACATCGAGTTCACCCGACTGGGCCACCAGGCGGCCTCGATCCAGGGCGGCCTCGCCGCAGCGGCCACGATCGTGGCGAGCGGTGCGACGGCGGTCATCGCCTACAACGACCTGGTCGCCCTCGGCATCGACGCCGGGATCACGTCGATGGGCAAGCGCTGCCCCGACGACCTCAGCATCATCGGCACCGACGACATCGAGATGGCGTCCATCCGCCAACCCGGTCTCACCACCGTGCGGCTCGCGATCAACCGGTGCGGGTCGTTGGCGGTCGAGGTGCTGCTCCAGGCCATGGCCGGAGGGTCACCCCGTTCGGTCGCCAGTCTCGACTCGCAGCTCATCGTGCGCGACTCGACCGCAGCCCCGCGTCGGGACTGACGCGGCGGACGGCAGCTCCGCCGATCAGCCGACGTCCCATCGGTGGAGCCGGGCGGCCGCGAGACCCGACACGAGCGCGCACGCCGCCATCAGGCTCCAGACCACTACGAGCGGCACGGGCTGAGGGCTTTGGGAGATGGTCGCCTCGAGCGCGCCGACGATCCAGGTCGTGGGCAGGACCCGGAAGAGACCGGCGACCCACTCCGGAAGGATCGCGAGCGGGAAGAGGGCCCCGGACGTGGCGAGAGCGAGCATCGGCAGCAGGTACGCGAGTTGCATGGCGATGTCCGGGTTCGACAACCGCGCCGCGAGGAGGTAGCCGAAGCCGAGCAGCATCGCGCCACCGAGCAGGATCGTGCCGGCGATCGCGACGAGGTCGGAGAGTGGACGGGTGGGCACCGTCCAGGCGGCCAGGGCGATGATCACCGCGGCCTCGACGACGACCAACCCCACGCGGATCGGCAGGTGTCCGAGCAGATACGCGTCGCGACGGGCCGGCGAGGTCGACAGCGCCCGCAGCAGGCCGATGCTGCGATGCCGGACCAGCGGCACCGTGGTGAGCATGAAGGCGATCGCCATCGTCCCCGTGCTCGAAACGAGCGGGAGGGCGCGCTGCAGCACACCGGCAGGCGTGTCGGACGCCGTCGCCACGAGGGCGTCCACCCCCCAGAGCAGTCCGATCAAGGCGAGGAAACTCGCCACGAGTGCGATGATCGAGCGCGGGTCCCGGACGAGGTCGCGCGCGTGGGCCGCGGCGAAGCTCCGGACCTGCGCTGGGAACGCAGGCGTCGTGCTCATGGGCTGTGGGCCCGGTCGCCCTCGGCTGCGGACGTCGGCCGATTCGCGAGATCGATGAAGAGATCCTCGAGCGACCCGTGAGCCACTCGGAACCCGCGGGGTCTGAGACCGGTGGAGAAGGTGAGTCGGCGCAGCACGGCGTCGGGGTCGTCGGTCACGATCCCGACCAGGCTGACGGCGCCCTTCGCCGTAACAGTGATCTCGCCGGGGATGTCGTGCGAACGCAACTCGTCCGCGGTGGTCCGGCCCGGGACCTCGAAGGTCACCGTGGCCGTCGCGGCGTGTTCCCGGACCAGGGTCTCCGGCTCCCCCGAGGCGGCGATCGAGCCGTCCACGAGGACGGCGATCCGGTCGCAGACCTGGGTGGCCTCGTCCATGTGATGCGTCGAGAGCAGCATCGTGGTCCCGCGTTCCTGCTGGCGCCGGATGATGCCCCAGAGGTTCCGTCGGGCCTGCGGGTCGAGTCCGGCCGACGGCTCGTCGAGGACGACGATCTCGGGATTGCCGATCAACGCGATGGCGATCAGCAGGCGACGCTCCTGGCCGCCTGAGAGGTGCTTCACGCGCACGCGCCGTGCCTCCCCCAGATCGAGCTCGTCCAAGACCTCCTCGGGACGCCGCACGTCGCGGTAGAACGACGCGAAGAGGTCGAGGGTCTCCGCGACCGTCAGCGTCGGGAACAGGGTCGCGGCCTGCGGCTGCACCGCCATCCGCTCGGTCACGTATCGGCGGTCGATCGACGGGTCTCGTCCGAGCACCCGGACGGTTCCGTCGGTGGGACGGCGGAGTCCGACGATGGTCTCGAGCGTGGTGGTCTTCCCGGCGCCGTTCGGTCCCAGCAGGCCGAACACCTCGCCCGCGTGGACCCGGAGGGAGACGTCGCGCAGGACGCTCCGGTCGCCGTAGCGCTTGCTGAGCCGGTCGACGGTGACGACCACTCGGTCCGATTCGTTCATCGTCGCCCTCCAGACGGCGGGGCATCGTGTTCACCCGGGAAGAAGATCTCCTCGATCGGGCGGGAGAGCAGTGCGGAGACCCGGAACGCCAACGGCAGGGACGGGTCGTAGCGCCCGGTCTCGAGCGCGTTCACCGTCTGCCTGGAGACGCCGAGTGCTTCAGCGAACTGGACCTGGGTCCACCCGCGTTCGGTGCGCAGGGCGCGGACGTCGTTCTTCATCGGGTGGCCCGGAAGGAGACGACGCCGATGGTCACACCCCAGACCGCCATCCCGCCGATGAACACCCACCATTCCGGTTGGGGGACGACGACACCGGCGGTCGACAGGAACACGACCGCGAGGCTGATCAGCATCGCCGCGCCGAACCCGATGGCGAGACTCAGCACGATCACTCCGCGCTGCAGTTCGTCGACGCGGCGCACGTGTCGGACGAGTGCGATCACGATCCACACCACCGGCACGAGCGGGACGAGTGCGACCGCGACGGCTGCGGGCGATCCCGGCTCGGTGGTGAACAGCTCCGGCAGGAAGAGGAACGTCACGAGGAACCCGACGGCACCGGCCGCGATCTCCCACATGTATCTACGGGACGCACGACGCTCCTGCGGTGTCGATCCCCGTGTCGTGTGCTCGTTCATGCAGCCACCTCTCGTTGCGTGTCGGACATCGTGGTCGCCCGCCCATCGCGCTCGGACTGATCCCACTCGAACCACCGCACGGCGAGCACGCCTGCTGCGACGGTGACGAGCGACATGAGCCCCCAGAGCGCGGGGACGGGGAGGAACGGTTCGGCCCCGGTCAGTGAGGCACTCGCGGCGGCGACGAACCAGGTGGTCGGCAGGCAGTTCATGGCGACCTGCACGGCGGCAGGAAGGATGGACTGCGGCAGGAGCCCACCCGACGCGAACACGAGCCCGATCGTCACCATCACCATCGTCTGTTGTGTCGCCTCGGCGTTCCGCGATCGCGCGGCGAACACCAGCGCCAGAGCGAACAGCATCGCCGCTCCGAGGAGGAACGAGACCCCCAGGGCCGGGAGGTCCACACCGTCGACGTACCTGCGCCAGACCGCGATCCCGGTCGTCAGCACCAGGATCCCCGCCGCCACCAGCGCGCGCAAGGGGAGCTGCGCGAGGAGGAAGGTCGACCGGCGGAGCGGCGTCACGCCGAGCAGCCGGAGCAGCCCGCGCTCCCGCATCGCCACGAGTGGGACGGTCGTGCCGATGAACGCCAGGCTCGCGACCCCGACCAGGACCACGATGCCGAGGTTCTCCTGGAGCGGGTCGATCTTCACGTCACCCTCGTCGTCCATCACCGTCACCCCGTGGGCCGGGACGCCTGCGTCGCGCAGCCCTCGCCAGATCGGGTCCCATGCAGCCTGGTCCGCAGCGTCGAGCACCACCAGGGCGCGCCCCTCGTGCACGGTCACCCGCGTGTTCCGATCGGGGTCGTCGGGGGCGACCACCTGCACACCGGCCCGCTCGAGCGCCGACGAGACTCCCGGTTCGTCCGTGTCCAGCGCTGCGACCGGAGCAGGGCCCAGGACGACGAACGCGAGCCACATGGAGACGTAGATCACGAGGATGATGCCGGTCATGAACCACATCGAGATCCCGGTGAGCGGGTTCCTGAGCACGTCGCGAGCGCTCATCGACGCCAGCCGCCGGAACGCGGTGCCGCCGCAGCGGGCCGACCTGTCGTTCGTCATCGTCGGCGCATCTGGACGATCGAGTCCGAAATGACAAGGAAACCTGACATACGTCAAGCATGCTTGTCATCCGGCGACGTGTCAAGCTTCCTTGGCAACGACAGGCACGGCAGGATGGGATCGTGCTGAACCGACTGGGTCTCCTCCGTATGACCGGCCGCGACCCCGGCGAGGGGCACCGGGTGGCGAGCCCGTTGGAGCTGCTCTTCGACCTCGTGTTCGTCGTCGCCGTCTCCCAGGCCTCGCAGAACCTCCACCACGGGATCGTCGAGGGTCACGCGGCGGAGACGACCGTCTCCTACGCGATGATCTTCTTCGCCATCTGGTGGGCGTGGATGAACTTCACCTGGTTCGCGTCCGCGTTCGACACCGATGACTGGCTCTACCGCGTGACCACCATCGTGCAGATGGGCGGGGTCCTCGTGCTCGCCGCCGGCGTGCACGACGCCATGGTCGACGGCGAGTGGGCGATCATCACCATCGGCTACGTCATCATGCGACTGGCGATGGTGGCGCAGTGGCTCCGACTCGCGTTGTCCGATCCGGAGCAACGCGCGGTGGCCCTCCGGTTCGCGATCGGGATCAGCCTCGTGCAGGTCCTCTGGGTCGCGCGACTGGCCCTTCCGGTGGAGGGGCAGTTCTGGACCTTCTGGCCCGCGATGCTGCTCGAGGTGCTCGTGCCCGTCTGGGCGGAACGGGTCCACCGCACGCCCTGGCACCCGCATCACGTCGCCGAGCGGTACGGCCTGTTCACGCTGATCCTGCTCGGCGAGAGCCTTCTCGGTTCGGCGAACGCCATCATCGACGCGGCGAACAGCGACGAGCGGATCGACGGGCTCGTCGGCTTGGCCGTGGCAGGCATCGTCCTCGCCGCCGGGATGTGGTGGATCTACTTCAGCCGGGAGCAAGGGGGTCGCCTGGCCTCGTCCCGCCAGGGGTTCGCCTTCGGGTACGCGCACTACTTCGTCTTCGCCGCCGCCGGTGCCGTCTCCGCGGGGATCGAGGTGGAACTCGACCTGCTGACGCACGCGGGCGAGCATCTCACAGCTGCCGACGCCTCGTTCTCACTCACAGTGCCGGTCGCCGTGTTCATGGTCGCGGTGTGGTTCGTACTCCTCCGCGGGCGGATCTCCACCGGTGCCTCCGCGCTATTCCTCGGGGCGGCGGCGGTCGTCCTCGCCTCGGCGGCACTCCCGATCGTGACCGTGCTCGGGACGGCCACGGCGGTCGGTGTCGCGGTCGTCGTCCTCGAGGTGCAGCGCGTCCGTGAACGACGGGAACCGGCTCGCTGAACGACCCCGGAAACGACGAACGCCCCCGGTTCCTCGGGGGCCTTCGTGTCACATTCACTGGTGGGAGGGTTCATGAAAGCCGCGATCCCAGACGGGAGCGGGGCTCGCAGAAGGGGGTTTTTGGTGCTTTCCACGCTAAGCCCCCCGATTTTACCGCGATGCCCCGGAAACCCCTGAGATTCCGCGGATCTGAACTTGCCTGCACGCGCCGCCGAGAGCCCGGGCTCGCCACTGCGACAGAGCAACCTTCACTGCTGCCGGCACCCATCGAGCTACTTGCTCCGCAGGAATTACCCGGGAATCCCTCATCGACCAGGCTCGCGCGCCTCGAGGTTTGTTCGATATCGCCGCGGCACGCACCCCGCACGGGAGCGAGTACACGCCCACGGACGGGGAGCGGCCGCCGACCGTTATTCCGCTGCTGACGGGTACGCGATCCTAGGCCCATGGGAGCAACGCGGCTTCTCGGTCATGACGCTCATACCCTGGGTCGTGTGTTCATGCTGCCATGAGGGTTGCCTTCACGCAGGAACGTGTTGCTGCGCGCACAGCGTCCGATAGAGCTCGCATCTGTCGAGGAGATCGTCGTGCGCACCGACGTCCACGATGCGTCCGTGCTCCATCACGATGATCTTGTCGAAGTCGCGTACCTCCGCCAGACGGTGGGAGGCCATAACGATGGTCTTCGCCTGCGCACGCTCCCGCAGCAGCGACGACAGTCCCTCGGCGGAGATGGCGTCAAGGCTCGATGTCGGTTCGTCAAGGAGCAGCATCTCTCGGTCAGAGAGCAACGCTCGGGCAACACCCAGCCGCTGCCGCTCACCCCCTGAGAGGTTGCTACCTGACACTGCGACAGGTCGGTCGAGGACGTCCCCGCCTATGCTGGCGAACAGGCCCACGTCCGCCAACGTCTGCAAGAGCGCACTGTCCGGAAGGCCGCGGTGCTCGATGTCGAGATTGTCTCGAAGGGTTCCTCCCACCGGCGGCGAGTTCTGCGGCACCCACGCCATACGAGCTCGGTAATCGCCGAGCGGACCGTCGTGAGCCGGCACTCCACGCATCCGTATGGTGCCACTGCTGGGTTCGTAGAACCTCTCGAGAAGAGCGAACACGGTGGACTTCCCAGACCCGGACGGGCCCACGAGAGCGACGTGCTCACCGTCACGGATCGTGACATCGAGCGGCCCGATGCGAGTCGCCGACCCGGCCGACGCTTGCGGATACTCGAAAGTGACGCTCTCGAGTTCGACGAGCACCTCACCCGCGCACCCCAAGTCGGCGTGAGTGCCATCCGACAGGAGATCGCTCTCTTGCGGCGCGGAGACAATTTCATCGACGCGGTCTATCGCCGCAAGTCCCGTCTGAATGCTCACGAACGTCGAACCGACCTGAGAGACCGGTCCGACCATCATCATGAGGTACATCATGAACGCGATGAGCCCTCCGAGTGACAGGCTGCCCTCAGCGACTCGGACGCCACCGAGAGCAAGTGTGACGATGAGGAGTGCTTGGGTGGCGAGGGTCATGACTGGTTGCATGTATGCACCCAACCGCGCCACCTTGATTGCGTTCGCCCTGACGTCACTGGCGTCGGCGGCGATGAGGGCAAGCTGCTGTCCGCCCACTCCGTAGGCTCGGATCAGCGGCAGCGCAGTCAGCGTGCGTTCGAAGCTGCCTGCGAGCGTCGCAGTCGCCGCCTGAGTTCTCCCGGACGCTGAGCGCACCAGTCGCCCCATGACGGTGGACAGCACCGTAGCAACAACGGTGATCACCAACGACAGAGCGAACAGAATCGGGTCGATGGTGGCCATGAGGACGGCCGCGACCGCGAAGGTGACGACCGCAGCGAGGAGTTTGAATACACCCGTCGTCAGAACGGATGATGAGGCGGCGGTGTCGGAGATCATTCGAGAGAGGAACTCACCCTGTGGCACCCGTTGCACGCGACTCATTGGCAACGACACGATGCGTGCCGACACGCGTGTCCGCAGTTCGAGGATGAGGTCGTGTGCGGTGCGAGCAAGAGCATACGACTCCACCCCGGCGAGTAGCGCCTGAGCGACAACCACCGTAGTCAGGATCAGCACCGCAGGAAGCGGCGCTGACCCGGAAGTCACGGCATCGAACAACTGTTGCAGCAGCAACGGTTGGGCAAGCCCCAGCCCCGCCCCCACGAGGGACAGCGCCACCAGTCCTCCGAGTCGCCAACGATGGCGTCGGATGAAGTCTCGGAGGGTGTTGCTTCGGATCATCGCTGGGTGTTCCTGGTCGCGACCACTGCGGCGATGAAAACTGTGGCGGTGAAAAGTAGACCCATACCCACAAACGTGAGAGCGATGTCGCCCCATGGAATGGCGCCGACAGCGGTGGCCATCTTCGTCGGGTCTTGCGCGAGATATCGCCATGCAATGAAGGCGAACGCGCCGGCAAGCAGCACACCACTGGACACGATGAGAACGAGGGCTTCTGAGAGCAGTGTGCCTATCGTCCGAGCGCGGGATATCCCGAGCAGGCTCAGGAGTCGGAACTCGCCCCGGCGATTCATGACGGACGCGGTGAGACCTTGGATCATGGCGACGATGGCGAGACCATAGATGGTGCCGAACAAGGCGATGTTTCCGGTGGCGGCGTTGCTCTGGCGAAGCTCGACACGCGTCTGGATGAACTCGTCTTTCGTCATCGTCGGCGCGAGGTCGTCGACCCGCGCGGTGATGTCGGAGACGGCGGCGGAGTCCGCACTCACGAACACACGGATGTCCCACACCTCCGGGTCCAGGGTCTGCAGCATCTGCCAGTCGACGAGGAGTCCGGTGTAGATCCGGGAGGTGATGACAGCGGCGACGGTGAGGGTGGCCGTGGTTCCGCTCGGTGCCTCGACCGTGACGGTGTCTCCGACCTTGTCGCTCTCCCGTGTGGAGACGACGGCCGCGCCACCGGCGCTGTCGAAGTCGCCTGTTGTCACGTCCGTCTCGAAGACGTCCTGGTAAGCGTCGAGGTCTACGAAGTTGAAAACGGTGAGGAAGGTGCCGTCCGCGCGCCCCTGTTCGATGAGCCGGGTAGTTGCTGCGGAACGTACCACCGCGTTCACGCCCTGCATATTCCCGATGTCGCCGGTGACGGTGTCGGCATCCTTGACGGATGACGGCTCGACGATGAGGTCAGCATCCAGCTTGGAGTGATAGTCATCCTGCATGGTCGCCTGATCAGGCCCTGCACCGATGGCGAACCCGCCCATGACGCCCATCAGGATGAGCAGCGGGAGGACGTTGGATGCGAACCGTTGCGAGTCTCGGGAGGCGCGCTGCGCGACGAGGACACCCGAGCCGCCGATCAGGGGCCTGAGGAGCCAGCCCAACGCTCGCGCGACCACCGGAACGAGGACTGGTGCAAGTGCGCCGAGGGGGAAGATGATCAGCAGCGGGACGATGATTGAGGCGACAGGGTTCTCGCTCCCGGTGTCCGGCATGAAAATGAGGAATGCGGCGAGCCCGACGACGGACGCGGCTGCGATGACGATACGAGTCGCGCTCATCTTCTCGCCCTGTGTGCCCGTCGCAGACGCCTCGAGAGCGGCGAGAACATCGTTGGTCTGCTTGGAGCGAAGGCTCAACCACGCGGCGACCATAGAGCAGAGGATCATCCCTCCCGCGACCAGGGCCAGAGTGAGGACCGGGAAACCGAAATCCACCCGCAGAGTCTTCCCGAACACGCCCACGGCCTGGAGCAGGAGATAGAAGGGGTGGGCGAGCAGCCCACCGATGAGGACACTCGGGATCACGACCAACGTGGCGAAGACGAACGCCTCACCGGTAACCATCACGCGAACGCGCAACACACTCGCTCCTGCGAGACGAAGCTGGCCGAGTTCTCTGCGCCGCAGCGCGAGCATGTTCCGGAAGCCCAAGTAGACCAGCACGAGTGCGATCACCACCGTGGTGAAGCACATGACCTGCAGGATGCCCTGCGATGCGCTGACAGCAGCCCGAACGACGCGGGCATCGAACTCCGACATCGAATCGATCCGGACCGCCTGCCCGCTTGCAAGGCCGGTGAACAACACCATCTCCGCAGTCGCGACGACCGTGGCGATACTGAGAAGGATGGCGACCCCGACATACGCCGCTCGATGGCGACGCACGAACCCCAGAGAGACGGGCAGCTGCTGAGCCACAGTCATCGCGCGGCGCTCTCCAGCCCCGTCATGCGAGAGCTGACGGCCTCCGCAGTCGGGGCGTCCATCGTGTCCACGAGTCGCCCGTCGACAAGGAACAGGACCCGGTCGGCGTATGCAGCGATCTGGGGATCATGAGTGACCATGACAACAGAAGTGCCGACGTCCCGGAACCGACGAAGCTGGTCCATCACCAGGAAACCGCTCTTGCGGTCCAGCGCTCCAGTCGGTTCATCGGCGAAGATCACGCGCCTGGTCTGAGCGAGGGCGCGTGCGATGGCCACGCGTTGCTGCTGCCCACCGGAAAGCTCTGCCGGGTACGACTTGACCTTCTCAGAGAGCCCAACGTTGGCCAGGGCATTCACGGCCTGCTCACGCGGTATCGCCGCTCCCCCAAAGAGGGAGGGCAGTGTGACGTTCTGCAACGCTGTCAGAGCATCGATGAGGTTGAAGCTCTGAAAAATGAAACCGAATTCGTCACGTCGGAGAAGATCGAGCTGACGTTGCTTCGCGGTGGTCAGTTCCGTGGCGTCGAAGGTGACGGCTCCCGCTGACGCGCGGATGAGACCGGCGAGGCAGTAGAGGAGGGTGGACTTCCCGGAGCCAGACGGGCCCATGATGGCGGTGAAGGAACCAGGCTCGAATGTGCAGCTGACACCGTCAAGCGCGAGCGTCTCCACCCGCCCGTTCGAGAACGTGTGCCCGAGTCCGGTTGCTGTGAGCATGTGCTGCCCTTTCGTAGAAGAAGCGTGGGACGCGCGTCGCCGCGCGCCCCACACGTCCGTGTATCAGTTCGGTCCGCAGGAGATGCTGATACCGCTGTTGTCGCCGTCACACCACATGCTGATGCCGGATCCGAAGACACCGACCTCAGGCCCGGACTCGTTCGACAGGCCCTGCAAAGAAAGCAATGCGCTCATTGTGTTCACCTCCTTCCACGTCATCGTCAAGTGGTCTGGGAAGAGTCACCGGGAACCAGTCGTCCGGGTTCTCTTCGAATAAAGCGAGGAGCGCGCCGACGTAGCCTGCAGCTCCCGTGGAGTAGTCCGCGGAGAGGTGGTATCCGTTGTCTCCGAGCATCACCAGCGCGTCAGGGTCGCTCCCACGGAAGAGGAAGTTCTCGGCGGTGAAGGACATCAACCGGACCCGTTCGCTGCCCCCATAAGAGAGCGGAGCGGACAGGAGCGCGCAGGCGATGCCAGCAGTCCCCCGAAACAGGCCGCCGTTCATGCTGATGATGCCGTCGACCGTCTGAGCGAGTCGTGCGATCTCGTCCCGGTAGTGGGTCGGCGCGCACTGTGCGAGAGTGAACGCGATCCCCGCGGCACCCTCCGACAGGTAGCCGTAGGAGACACGCGAGTAGTCCACACGAAGGGTCCCGTTGTCCGCTTCGGTGAGCTGCTGCAGCTCGCGCTGGAAGCAGAGGTGCATCAGGTGATCCCAGGAGGCGTCCCCGGTGACTTCCGCGAGCTGGCGGCAGACCATTCCGACACCCGACCACCCGTCGAACAACCCGATGGTGTTACCGGTTTCCGAGTGAGGGCTACGGAGGTCCCCTCCGCCTGTGACACGGGCGGCGAGCAACGAGGCGTATCGGTCGCGCATGTCGCGAGCGGAGTCTGTGTCCGCGAAGGCAGCATCGCACAGAGCGAGGATCGTGCCTGCCAAGCCACTCCGCACGGATAGGTCATGTCCGGGGTCGGCGCTTACCTCTCCAGCTGCGAGGATCACTTCGGCACTTGCAGTGTCGCCGAGCTGGGCGAGTGCGGCCGCGATGCCCACGGTTCCGCGGAGGAGACCGTGAAACGGAATGTCGTCCACTTCTCGAAGGCGCGCGCTCAACCACCTGTGGTCCTGCGTGACGTCGCGGCCGGCTCTTGCGAGCATGAGGATCACGCCTGCGGCTCCCGTCTCGATGTTCAGCAAGGCGCTGGCTCCGTCTGCGAACTGTGTCGCGTCCCCGGGGAATCGGCGGGGCCCGTCACGTCGGGTTCCTTCGATGCCCTTGCACACCTGCTCCAAGACTTGTCTACCTGGAGTCAGAGCAAGGCCTGTGGCGTGGCGGTACGGGTGCGACGTTGCCATCGCGTCCGGGGGCACAGCGTCGACCAAGGTGTTGACGACGTCCGCGACGTCTTCCGGGAATTGCTCCGCAACCTTCTGTGCCCGGTAGGTCAGCACGGACGGGTCGAACGCCCCGGCCAGCGACGGCCAGAACAAGTGCAGGACAACGGCAGCGAGCGCGTACCTGTCGCGGTCACGGTTCGAAGTCTGCGCGTGGGGTATGAAGCCCGGGGTGCCAATACTGCCGACCGCCGAGGCATCCATCTCACGGGCGGCTTCGAGGTCGATGAGTCGGACACGGTCGCCGTCGACCAGGATGTTCTTCGGCTGCAGGTCGAGAATGCTCCAGCCTGCATCATGAATCTGATCGACCGCGGTGATCACCTGCCGGGCGAGTGGCAGAGCTCGTGCAGCGTAGTCGGCGAGGACAGTCTCCTCCGTGCTGAACGGATAGTTGCTGGCTGCCCAGGACTGGAGCGTGAGCCCGGGAATGTACTCCTCGACGAGAAACTCATGGTCGCCGATAACCCGGTACTCGATGGCATTGACGACGGCGCCCACGCTGGCGAGCTGCTTCAGAGCCCGGTGTTCACTCCGCAGCCGCGAGGTCGCGTCGGCGGAGTCCGAGCTGTACGCCGACCATCGCCGCGCCTCCTTCAAGACCACCTGACTCGATCCGGCGTCAGCAAGGTACACACCGCCGGCATTGCTGAAATGCAAGCTGGAGCGCACGACGTACGGATGCAGAAGTTCTTCCAACACCCCCGGCGTCGGACTGAGTCGCTCCTCGACAAGTTCACGAATCAGGGCCGGGGGATCAACGAAGCTCGGCAGCGTGAAGACGGCGGCGCGACTGTCGTGGACTTTCTCTCCGTCTGGGCTCTGAATGGCGTAGCCCGCCGAACCGTCCGCATGCTCGAGGCGGTCCAGGAAGAAGGCGCCGTAACGGAAGTAGACGGGACTCTCGCCGAACTTCACATCCGACAGAATGTATGGGCCGTCGAATCCGCGAAGAGCCTCATCGAACAGTGGCAGGAGTTCGCAAAACTCTTCATCGGTGCGGGGGAAGACAGTGATGAACTTGCCTGCCGACCCACGGTTGGCGTACTTCATGCTGGTTCGGCGCAGTTCGGTCTCGTCAGAGAGGTACTTGAAGGGGACACCACGCTCGACGCAGATGTCGCCGACGATGCGGAGCGCGTCTCGCGCCTGCTCCGGGCGAGTGCTGACGTGTACCTTCCACCCCTGGCGCGGGAGAACGCCACCATCGTCCGGGTGAAGCGTCGCCCATGGGCCGAACTTCGAGAGCGACCAGGTGGGGGGCGCGGGGTGTGAGAAGTGGCGACCCGATGCAGCGGTGGTCGACTGTTCGTAGTACGCCTCGCCGGGCGTGCAGTGCTGCAACCGCAGCATGGAGTGATTGCGGTACATCAGGCCTCACGTGGCTGACTGGTCCGGGCGACCCGCACCGGCTTTGTCGCTGCGGCCCCGAGCGTTGACGATGCCTGACATCGGCTGTCTGTCATGGCATCTCCTTCCGCTGCGTTCCTGGCTGACTCCTCCTGGCGGGTGGCGCCTGACGTCCATCGAATCTCAGCCCTGGGCACCCGCACGATGGGTCCTGCCCTACTCTTCGAGGTAGGGCAGGCTATACCTTTCGGTGCCGCTGGCGATGCCCGGCGTGGGGGATCCCTAGGCTGGACCCATGACGACGGCGAGTCACGTGTGGAAGGCGATGAGGTTGCCCCCGTGGCGCTTCGTTCTCAGCCGCTGGCCGTGGCAGGCACTCATCTACCTGATGCTGAGTGTGCTCGTTGGAGCAGCTCTCGTCCCGCTTGTGATCTTCACATTCCTACTGTTGCCGTTCTGGGGTCTCGTCCTCGGATCCATGGAGCGCCGACGCACACGCCTTCTCGGGTTCCCCGTGCAGATGAGCGACCACGCCACGGTCGATGCCAGCGAGCGTCACCACTGGATCAACATCCGCCTCACAGAACGTGCGACGTGGCGCGAGGCACTGGCGCTCATCTGGGACCTTGTCTGCGCTCTCCTCGCACTCATCGTGCTGTTTTTCGAGACCATCACACTTCTGGCGCTCGGCATGGTCGCTGCCGCCGGTATCACCGGACCCACACCGACCCAGTTCTTCGGAGACGCCGAAGGGGTCATGACCCCCACAAACTGGTGGCCAGTCGCGCTCATCACCCTCGTCGTGCTGATCCTGTTCGGCTACATCAACGCGTGTCTCGCAACTGGTCAAGCATGTGTGTTGCGACTCCTGTGCGGGCCGAAAGCACGCGGCGTCGACGCGAACATCCAGCGTCTCATCAACTCGCGCCGTGCTCTCGCCGAGTCGTCAGACGCGGAGCGCCGTCGCATCGAACGGGACCTGCACGACGGCGTACAGCAAGAACTCATCGCACTCGGCGCACGACTGGGAATGATCGGCCTCGAAGTGGACGAGCTCGCCGCGAGAGGCACTGACACCACTCAGCTATTGCGAGCGGTCGACGAAGCCCAGGTTCAGGCGGAGCATGCGATGACGACCCTCCGTGACACGGTCCGCGGGATCCACCCTTCAGTACTCACCGATTACGGACTCCGCGCGGCCCTCGAGGAGCTCGCTGAGCGCAGCGACATTCGAGTGACCGTCGAAGGGAACCCCAGAGTTCACCTCCCCGCCGCACACGAGACCACCGTCTACTATCTGGTCGCAGAGGCCCTCACGAACATCGCCAAGCACGCATCCGCCTCCTCCGCCGTGGTCGCCACCGGCACCGATGGCAAGACGTTCATCGTCACCGTGACCGACAACGGAACAGGCGGTGCCGACAAACGGAACGGAACCGGACTACGAGGACTCACCGAACGTGCAGAGGCTCTCAACGGTCATCTGAAAGTCACAAGCCCCGCCGGCGGACCCACCGTCCTGCGAATGGACCTCCCCCTACCCGAAGAAGGGAACGCCTTGCATGCGAATACTGATCGCTGAGGACTCAGCGCTACTGCGTGAAGCACTCATCGCTCTGCTCGAGCGGCTGGGCCACACGGTGGTGGGCGCCGCCGAGACGGCACCCCAGCTGGAGGAAGCGTACGCGCGACTGGACAGTGCTCCCGACATCATCATCACCGACGTCCGCATGCCACCCGGGAACAAGGACGACGGCCTGCAGGCCGCCCTTCGCATCCGGGAGCAGCACCCGCACCAGCCGATCCTCGTCCTTTCGCAGTACCTCGCGGACATGAACGCCCGCCGTCTCCTCACACTGCCCGAAGGGGCCGTCGGGTATCTGCTCAAGGACCGCATCAACCGGGTGCGTGACTTCGCCGGCGCACTGCAGAACATCGCCAGCGGGGGGACGACTATCGACCCTCATGTGGTCCAGCACCTCCTCAGCAGCGCACACCCCGGCCCGTTGGATACGCTCACGCCACGGGAGATCGAAGTCCTCATTCTCATGGCGGACGGCCAATCAAACGCCGCCATCGCCGAGAAGCTCGTGCTCAGCGACCCCGCGGTCGGTAAGCACGTCGGACGCATCTTCCAGAAGCTCGGCCTGAGCCCCGTAGATGAGAACCGGCGTGTGAAAGCAGTGCTCACGTACCTGCAAGCATCACGTACCCCCTGATCTCCCCGACAGCACCGGAGAAAGAGGCACGATGTTCCTGGAAAGACTCACGCCGTCATCTTCAGCGATACTCGTGGGGAACCGCTGAGTGGAAGAAGGCCTACGGTCAGCGCAACCAGGTCGAGTCTGTGAACAAGGGCATCAAGCACAGGAAGAAGTTCTCCGCCACGAACCTGGCTAATGTTCGGCCGGCAACAGTCGGCGCGCTCGCACCTCCCGCGTAGTCCGAACGACTCGCTCGCAATCGAAAAGCAAGACCGAACAGCCCCTCAAGAGGCTATTCGTCGTGGACACAGAACGCGGCGAGCGCGGATCCGCGCTCACGAACCACGCTGAGGCCCGAAAATGGAGCGGCGGTTGCCTCGATTTTCACCGAGGCAACCGCCGAACTCGCATTTCATGAACTGATTCGCGTTTCTACGTGAACCCGCCCTGGTGCGCGAGGCGGGACTTGAACCCGCACGCCCTTTCGAGCACTGGCACCTGAAGCCAGCGCGTCTGCCAATTCCGCCACTCGCGCGAGACACCAGACGTCACCGCTCTCGCGGCAACTTATCGAGGATAGCACGCGGAACCCGCGCGGTAGAACACCGGAGATCCGCGCCAAGGCAGGAGGAAACGGGTCGGACGGCCCTGCGCCGATGCTGATCTCCTGCTGCCGAGCGGGTGAACACCTGGCGTCGGCGCCCGCGTCGATTGGCCTCGCGTGCAGGCAAACCGTCTAACATTGCCTGGACACCGACACGAATCGAGAGACCGTGGGCATTCTGGACAACTTCGAGAAGGGACTCGAGCGCGCCGTCAACGGCGCCTTCGCGAAGACCTTCAAGTCCGGACTCCAGCCGGTCGAGATTACGAGCGCGCTCCGACGCGAGCTCGACACCAAGGCCGCCGTCGTCTCCCGCGACCGCATCCTCGTGCCGAACAAGTTCACCGTCCGCATGTCGCCCACCGACTTCGAGCGCATGGACGCCATCGGCCCCTCCCTCATCGACGAGCTCGGTTCGCTCGTCCAGAAGCACGCCAAGAGCCAGGGGTACTCCTTTCCGGGTGCCGTGACCATCAAGCTCTCCGGCGACCGCTCCCTCCCCGACGGCCTCGTGCAGATCGACAGTGTCAACCTCAAGGGCTCCGTCACCTGGGCACCCGTGCTCGACATCGGCGGCAAGCGCTACCCGATCACGCAGGCCCGCACGGTCATCGGCCGCGGTACGGAGGCCGACATCACGATCCCCGACACCGGCACCTCACGGAAGCACGTCGAGATCCTCTGGGACGGCAACGCCGGTCAGGCGCGCGACCTCGGCTCGACGAACGGCTCGAAGCTCAACGGCCAGTCCTTCCGCCAGGCGGCCCTCTCCCCCGACTCCGTCATCGAGATCGGCCGCACCAGGATCGTGTTCCGGGTGGTCGCCAAGGCCGGCGGATCCGATCGCCAGATGAGCGATGCGACCCGACGTCACGATGTGTCGTCCTTCGGCGACTCGTGGGGGGACGGCGCGTGAGCGAACTGACCCTGCTGGTCCTCCGCATCGGCTTCCTGCTCCTGCTCTGGACGTTCGTCTTCGGCATCGTCTACGCCCTCCGCACCGACCTCTTCGGACCACGTGTCCGGAAGCCGCAGCAGCAGTCGTCGAACGGAGCCCCGGCCACACCGCCGCAGCCGATGCGCGCCGCGACCGCCCCGGCCCCCAGTCGGCCCGCCACCGGCGGATCGAGCGGCACGCCTCCGCGCGCCACGGTCGACAACACCTCGCGCCTCGTCATCGTGTCCGGGCCCAAGCAGGGCACCGAGCTCCCCCTCGGCCGCGAGCCGATCACCATCGGCCGCTCAGCGGACTCCGGCCTCATCATCCGCGACGACTACACGTCCACGCATCACGCGCGCCTCATGCTCTGGAACGACGAGTGGATGGTCCAGGACCTCGACTCCACCAACGGCACCTTCCTCGCCGGCAAGCGCGTGAGCGTCCCGACGCAGATCCCACTCGACACCCCCGTCAAGGTCGGCCAGACCAGTTTCGAGTTGCGGCGGTAACCCGGTGACGACCAGCGGCGCCGGCGCAGCGCTCTCCCACGTGGGTAAAGTGCGCTCAAACAACCAGGATTCCGGCTACTCCGGGCACCACCTGTTCGTCGTCGCCGACGGCATGGGCGGCCACGCCGGCGGTGACGTCGCCTCGGCGATGGCACTCAACCGCATCATCGAAGCCGACGAACCGTACCCGTCCTCCGAAGCCGCTGAGGCGACGCTCCAGTCGGCGATCCTCGCGGCGAACTCCATCCTGGGCGACACGGTCTCGAAGCACCGCGAGCTGACCGGCATGGGCACCACGGTCTCCGCGCTCGCGGTCATCGGCAACGAGGTCGCCATCGCCCACATCGGCGACTCCCGGATCTACCTCTTCCGTGAGGGCGAGCTCAGCCAGATCACGGTCGACCACACGTTCGTCCAGCGTCTCGTGGACTCCGGCCGGATCACGGCGGAGGAGGCGATGGTCCATCCCCGCCGATCCGTGCTGATGCGCGTCCTCGGCGACGTCGACGCCTCCCCCGAGATCGACACGATGACGCTTGGGACGCAGCCGGGTGACCGCTGGATCCTCTGCTCGGACGGTCTCTCGGGCGTGGTCGACGAGACGCACATCACGGCGACCCTCACCGAGAAGCTGTCGGCGCAGCGCACTGCCGAGAAGCTCGTCCGGCAGAGCCTGGACCGCGGTGCACCGGACAACGTCACCGTCGTGGTCGTCGACATCGTCGACGAGCCGGTGAGTGACGGCGAGCCCGTCGTCGTCGGTTCGGCCTCGAAGCCCGTGGCCTTCGCACTCACCCCGTCGGTGAAGAAGCCCTCACTCATCCCCAACAGCTGGCTGCACCCCGGTCGGGTCACCTCGCTCGGCAACTCCCACTTCGAGCCCGCCTCCGAGGACTACCTCGACGAGCTCATCGAAGAGGACGAGCGTCGCGCGAGACGTCGGCGCATCACCTGGCTCGTCGGTCTCATCGTGGTCATCGTCGCGATCGTCGGTGGTGTCGTGCTCGGGTACGCGTGGACCCAGACCCGGTACTTCGTCGGCGGCGACGACGACACGGTGGTCATCTACCAGGGCATCCAGCAGGACGTCGGCCCCATCAAACTCTCGAACGTCAAGGAGGACACCGGCATCCCGCTCGGCTCGCTCTCCGACTTCGACCGCCAGGCCGTCGACCAGACCATCAGCGCGTCCTCGTTCACCGAGGCCCTCGACATCGTGAAGCGATTGCGGGTGACCGATGACCAGTGACGTCGCAGCCCCCATCCAAGCCGACACCGGCGTCATCAAGACGATGCGCCGGCTCCGGCTGCCGAAGAAGCTCCGCAACCTCGAGCTCGCGCTCCTCATCTTCGCGTTCGCCATCAACGCGGTCGCGGTCATGCTCGTGCAGCTCGGGGCCCTCGGACACCTCGACTTCGCCCTGATCACCTTCGGCTCGGGCCTGTCACTGCTGGTCCTCGCCTTCCACATCGTGCTGCGCTACACCGCGGCGGAGGCCGACCCCTTCCTGCTGCCGATAGCCACCGTGCTCGGCGGCGTCGGGATCGCCGAGATCTACCGGATCGACATCGCGCTCGGCGACTCCGGTTGGGCGAGCGCCGCGGTCCGACAGATGGTGTGGAGTGCGATCGCGATCGCCGGCGCCATCGCCGTGGTGCTGATCATCCGCAACCACCGCGTCCTCTTCAAGTACACCTACATCGCCGGCCTCTTCGCCTTCGTCCTCCTCCTGCTGCCCCTGCTGCCGGGCATCGGTCGCGAGGTCAACGGCGCCCGTGTCTGGATCGGCATCGGCGACGCGGTCACCTTCCAGCCCGGCGAGATCGCGAAGATCGCTCTGGCGGTCTTCTTCGCCGGTTATCTCGTGCGAACGCGCGACAGCCTCTCGATGGTCGGCAAGAAGTTCCTCGGGATCCAGTTCCCCCGTCTGCGCGATCTCGGCCCGATCCTCGTGGTCTGGGCGATGGCGATGGGCGTGATCGTCTTCCAGCGCGACCTCGGAACCGGTCTGCTCTACTTCGGCATGTTCCTCGTCATGCTGTACGTCGCGACGAGCCGCGCCAGCTGGATCATCATCGGCCTGACGATGTTCTTCGCCGGTGCGTTCATCGCCGGCCAGACCCTCTCCTACGTCGCCGGTCGTTTCCACAACTGGTGGGACGCCTTCAACCCGGAGGTCTTCGACCGCGACGGCGGCAGCTACCAGCTCGTGCAGGGCATCTTCGGCCTCGCCCACGGCGGACTGCTCGGCACCGGGCTCGGCCAGGGCATGCCCGAGATCACGCCCGTCCCGCAGAGCGACTACATCATCGCCAGCCTCGGTGAGGAGCTCGGTCTGGCCGGCCTCTTCGCGATCTTCGCGCTCTACCTGCTGCTCGTCTCGCGGGGCTTCCGAGTCGGCTACGCCGGCACCGACGACTTCGGCAAGCTCCTCTCGATCGGCCTGGCGTTCACCGTCGCGCTGCAGGTCTTCGTCGTCGTCGGCGGCGTGACCCGCATCATCCCGCTCACGGGGCTCACCACACCCTTCCTGGCGGCCGGCGGGTCGTCGCTCGTCGCGAACTGGATCATCATCGCCGTCCTGCTCCGCATCTCCGACACGGTCCGAACCCAACCCAAGGCGGTGGTCTCATGAATCGCGAACTCAAGCGGGTGAGCATCGTCGTCCTGGCGATGTTCCTGGCGCTCTTCGGGTCGACCACCATCATCCAGATGTTCCAGGCCGACACCCTCAACGCCGACGGTCGCAACACACGGACGCTCTACGACAGCTACCGGACGGAGCGAGGTCCCATCCTGCTCACGGACGGGACCGCCATCGCCTCGTCCGTCGCCAGTGACGACGAATACAAGTACCAGCGCGTCTACGCGAACGGCCCGTTGTACGCGCCCGTCACCGGCTACTTCTCGCCCACCCAGGGCTCGTCCGGTCTCGAACTCGCGACGAACGAGTACCTGAGCGGTACGTCGAACTCCCAGTTCCTCGACTCCATCAACCGGCTCATCTCCGGCCAGGCTCCGAAGGGTGCGGCGGTCGAGGTCACCCTGGACCCCGTCGTGCAGCAGGCCGCCTTCGACGCACTCGGCGACCAGGAGGGCGCGATCGTCGCCATCGAGCCGAAGACGGGCAAGATCCTCGCCTCGGTGTCGAGCCCTGGCTACGACCCGAACGTCCTGGCCAGCCACGACAACGCGGCCGTGCTCGACGCCTACCGGACCCTCGACGACGACGACCGCCAGCCGCTCCTGAACAAGGGCGTCGACGGCGACCTCGATCCGCCCGGCTCCACGTTCAAGCTCGTCACCGCGGCCGCCGCGTTCGCGTCGGGCGACTACACGCCGGAGTCGGAGTTCCCGAACCCGTCCACATACACGCTCCCCGGGACGAGCACCGTCATCCGCAACTCCGAGGGCGGAAGCTGCGGCGGAGGCGCGACGGTGTCCATCGCGACAGCCGTCGAGCTCAGCTGCAACATCCCGCTCGCGGAACTCGGTGTCGAACTCGGCTACGAGAAGATCCGCGACATGGCGCAGAGCTTCGGCTTCAACATGGACGTCAACATCACCGGAACGGGACTCAACCCCATGCCGATGCAGCCGAGCACCTTCCCGAACGCGCTGAGCGACGACCAGACCGCCATGGCCGCCTTCGGGCAGTACACCGTGCGGGCCTCGGCACTCCAGATGGCCATGGTCTCGGCCGGCATCGCGAACGGTGGCATCGTCTGCAACCCGCAGCTGGTGAACCGCGTCGTGAACCCCGATCTGAGTGTCCTCAAGGAGTTCGAACCGGCGCAGCTGTCGCAGCCCATCTCGAGTTCGGTGGCCAAGGAGATCACGGACATCATGGTCCAGGGCGTCCAGAGCGGTGCTGCGACTAATGCAAGAATAGATGGGGTCGATGTGGCTGGAAAGACAGGCACGGCACAGAACGGATCCGACGATCCGTACACGCTGTGGTTCACCGGTTTCGCACCCGCGGACGACCCGAAGGTCGCCGTGGCGGTCGTTGTTGAAGATGGCGGTGGACTCGGACAGGACGGTTACGGCAACCTCGTGGCCGCGCCGATCGCGAAGAAAGTACTAGAGGCGGTGCTGAACAAATGAGACCGACAGCCGGGCTGACCTTCGGAGGTCGCTACGAACTGCAATCTCGCATTGCGATCGGTGGCATGGGCGAGGTGTGGCAGGCCACTGACCTGGTCATCGGCCGGACCATCGCCATCAAGATCCTCAAGGACGAGTACATGGGGGACCCCGGGTTCCTCGAGCGGTTCCGTGCCGAGGCGCGGCACGCCGCACTCGTGAACCACGAGGGCATCGCCAACGTCTTCGACTACGGCGAGGAGGACGGCAGCGCGTTCCTCGTCATGGAACTCGTGCCCGGTGAGGCCTTGTCCACCGTGCTCGAGCGCGAACGTGTCCTGCCCACCGACAAGGTGCTCGACATCGTCGCGCAGACCTCGTCCGCGCTCCAGGCCGCGCACGCCGCAGGCCTCGTCCACCGCGACATCAAGCCGGGCAACCTGCTCATCACGCCGGACGGTCGCGTCAAGATCACCGACTTCGGCATCGCCCGGATCGCCGACCAGGTGCCGCTCACGGCCACCGGTCAGGTCATGGGCACCGTGCAGTACCTCTCGCCCGAGCAGGCGAGCGGACACCCCGCCTCGCCGTCGACGGACATCTATTCGCTCGGCATCGTCGCGTACGAGTGCCTCGCCGGACGCCGTCCGTTCACGGGCGAGTCGCAGGTCGCCATCGCCATGGCGCAGATCAACGAGCAGCCACCGGAGCTCCCCGTCACGATCGCCGAGCCGGTCCGCCGGTTCGTCATGTCGATGATCGCGAAGAACCCGGTCGACCGTCCGGCATCGTCCGCCCACGTCGCGCGCGCCGCTCAGGCGCTCCGTCGGGGCGACCTCAACGCCGCGGCCGCAGCCGTGCCGATGATCCTCGGTGGAGCCGGCGACGCCGCGACCACCGTGATGGACCAGACCCGCCGGATGCCCGCAGCCGACGACGCGACCACGCAGTTGCTGTCCGCCGCCGAGGCGGACCAGCTCGAGGACGACGTCGAGGGCGAGGGCGAGAAGAAGAAGCGCAGCAAGTGGACCTGGCCGCTCATCGGTCTCGTCGCCCTGCTCGTCATCGTGCTGGTCGGCTCGTTGATCGCGGTCTTCGCCAACCAGGGCAACGATGCCGGGGGCGGTACGCCGTCCGAGACCACCACTTCAGCCACTCCGAAGCCGACGAAGTCCCCGACGCCGACGCCGACGCCGACGCCCACGGTGTTCCCGATCAACCTGAGCGACCTCCAGGGCCGGTCCTTCGACGAGCTCAACACGATCTTCAGTGCTGCACCGTACAACTTCAGCGTCTCCAAGAACGTCGGCAACCCCGCCACGACACCGGAGCAGGTCGACACGGTGTACGACGTCAACCCGACGGGCAACGTCAAGACCGGTTCGGCCATCACGCTGACCGTCTACGACGAGATCGCGGTCATCAACCCGCCGACCGAGGCACCGAAGCTCGACAAGTCGGTGCTGGAGGACGGCTCGCTCGTCATCCCGAAGGACGCGACCTCGACCTCGATCAAGGTCGACTGGCTCGCCGTGCAGAACGCCTGCCCGACCGGGGCCGACTTCCTCGGCTACACCGTCGCCGTCTCGGGCGGGTACTTCCAGAACAACTCCTCGGGCCAGTTCGACGCGAACACCACGACGGGCACCATCACGGTCGACGCCGTGGGCACGCTCTCGGTGTCGTACTCGATCCGCTGCAGCACGGGTACCTCCTCCGGATCGCCTTCCTCGGAGTCGGTCAACGTCATCAAGGAGCAGTAGGCGGATGCCGCGACGAGTGCTCTCAGGGTCATCCCTGAGAGCACTCGAAGGGTGCCCGAGTAAGCTGTTAGTGTTTGTCCTCCAAGCGAATTCAGGGGTGGTACGTGGCTGACGATCAACGCCTGCTCGCAGGCCGATACGTCGTCGGCGACCTCATCGGTCGCGGGGGCATGTCCAACGTCTTCCGCGGCGTTGACACCAAGCTCGGTCGCACCGTCGCCATCAAGGTCCTGAAGTCGACGCTCGCCACCGACCCCGCGTTCCGCTCCCGCTTCCGTCAGGAGGCCCAGGCCGCGTCACGGATGGCCCACCCCACGATCGTCCGTGTCTACGACGCCGGCGAGGAGCGGGTCAAGGACGGCTCGGGGCACGACCTCATCGAGCCGTTCATCGTCATGGAGTACGTCGAAGGGCGCATGCTCAAGGACCTCATCGCCGAGGGCCCTGTCGATTCCGAGGAGGCGGTGCGCATCGCGCACAGCATCCTCACCGCGCTGGAGTACTCCCACCGCGCCGGCGTCGTGCACCGCGACATCAAGCCGGGCAACGTCATGATCACCACGGCCGGCGATGTCAAGGTCACCGACTTCGGCATCGCACGCGCCGTCTCCGATTCGTCCACGACGGTCGCCCAGACGACAGCCATCCTCGGTACGGCCGCGTACTTCTCGCCCGAGCAGGCCAAGGGCGAGACGGTCGACGCCCGGACCGACCTCTACTCCACCGGCGTCGTCCTCTTCGAGATGCTGACGGGTAAAGCGCCCTTCCGCGGCGACACCGCCGTCGCCGTCGCGTACCAGCACGTGAGCGAGCGCCCGGTGAAGCCGAGCTCGATCAACCCGAAGGTGTCGCCGGCGCTCGACCAGGTCGTCCTCCGTGCCCTCGCGAAGGATCGCTTCGAGCGCTATCAGAGCGCCGTCGAGTTCCGTGAGGATCTCGACGAAGCCGGGGCCGGCCATGTGCCGGTCCGACGCGACGACCACGACTCACTGTTCGGCCCATCACCGACGGCTGCGTCCAGCACCGAGCAGGCGATCCGTCAGCTCACCTCGGACGACACCGTCACGCGTACCCAGCGCCGCCCGCCGGTCGTGTGGATCTGGGCTGCCATCGCCGGTATCGCCGTCATCCTCTTCTCCCTCGTGTTCTGGGTGGTGCAGCTGCCGCCCGCGACGAGCATCTCCACGGACTCGCGAGAGGTGCCGGATCTCGTCGACGCCACGTGGGAGAGTGCGAACAGCACGATCGAGCAGCTCGAACTGGTCCCCACCAAGTTCGATGAAGCGAGCAGCGACTACGACGCCGGGCACGTTATCCGTACGGACCCACCAGGCGGCACCACCGTCACCAAGAACACGCAGATCAAGGTCTACGTGTCGACCGGCCGTGCGCAGGTCCAGGTCCCCGACGTCGTCAACCAATCCTCCGAGGCCGCGTGGGCTGCGGTCGCCGCCGCCGGCCTCACGCAAGGCTCCGTGACCCGGGAGAACTCGCCGACCGTGCCGGCGGGTGTCGTGCTGCGGATGGATCCCGGAGCGGGTACCTCCGTCGACCAGGGGTCCACGGTGAACCTCGTCGTCTCCAGCGGAAACGTGACGCTGACCGACGTCGTCGGGCAGCCGCTTCTCGACGCGACGAACTACCTGCAGGACGCGACGAGGCAGTTCACCGTTCAGCCGCAGGCCGACGCGACGTGTAAGGCGGTCGCCGGCGACCCGGTCACGGCCATGTCTCCCGCACCAGGCGACATCCCCCAGAAGTCCGTCATCACGCTCACCTACTGCACCGGTCCGTAGGCTGCGCTGCTTCCTGGGCCTGTCGAAGGACGGTCCCTGCGCAGGCTCTCCGGTCCCTGCGCAGGCTCTCCGGTCCCTGAACAGGCTCTCCGGTCCCTGAGCCTGTCGAAGGGCCTACCGTGTCATGAGCGGGCTGAGCCCTCGTGCCCGCTGATGCGCTCCGGTGAGCCCGGTCGTCTCGAGCCAGTTCGCCAGGAGCTGGTAGCCGCCCTCGGAGAGCACGGACTCCGGATGGAACTGCACGCCGTGGATCGGGGCGTCACGGTGGCGGAGCCCCATGATGACGCCGCTGGTCGTCCGGCTCGTCACGACGAGCTCCTCGGGCACGCTGCCGTCGACGACCGCGAGCGAGTGATACCGGGTGGCGTTGAACTGCTGCGGGATTCCGCGGTAGAGGGCACTGCCGTCGTGTTCCACGAGCGAACTCTGTCCGTGCATCAGCTCGTCGGCGGTGTGCACGGTCGCTCCGAACGCCTCGGCGATCGCCTGGTGGCCGAGGCACACTCCGAGGAGTGGCGTCCCGGTTCGGTACGCCGCGCGCACGGTGGCCAGCGAGATCCCGGCGTCAGCGGGCCGACCGGGTCCGGGTGAGACGAGTACGCCGTCGAACCCGAGGATCCGCTGCTCGAGGTCGTCGAGCGCGATGCCGTCGTTCTGCACGACGACGGTCTCTGCACCCAGTTGTTCGACGTACCCGTTCAGCGTGTAGACGAAGCTGTCGTAGTTGTCGATGACCAGGACGCGGGTCATTCGTTTCCGACGGTCACATTCTGATCGACGATGAACGAGTCCACGTAGGGGAACACCCAGGTGAAGAGTGCGGCAACGACCGCGACGAACAGGACGACGAGGATCAAGATCCTCAGCCACACGGGTCCGGGCAGGACCCTCCAGAGTGCGCCGTACATCGTCAGCCTCCAGCGGCCGCGACGGACGCGGCGATCTCGGCGGGCGGCCCGGCGGACAGCGGCTGCCAGGACTCGTACACCGCGTAAGCGATACTGCGTTCCGCCGTCGAATAGAGCGGGTTGCAGGTGGTCAGGGTGAGGATGCGCTGCGTCGGTGCGACACCGTCGACCTGGGGGACGGGGTTGAGGACGTCCACCTGGGTGGGCAACACGTAGGTGATGTTCCGGAACACGTAGGTGTAGTAGCCGTCGGCCGTCTGGACGTAGACCTTGTCGCCGATCTGCAGGTCGCTGATCAGGGTCATCGCACCGCCGTAGGCCTTGCGGTGACCGGCGACGACGAAGTTGCCGACCTCTCCGGGCATCTGGGTGCTCGGGTAATGACCGACCCCGAGGTCGAAGCTGTTGAGGACGGTCGCGGTGTCGACACCCTCGGCGACGACGCGGCGGTAGTCGGCGCCGTACCGCGGAACGTAGAGCACCGCGAACGGGTCGCCCGGCGCGGGACGGGCGGTGACGGGCGGCTCACCGTAGTTCGGCGCGCCGGTCGCATCCACCGTCGGTTCGGGTGCGGGAGCGGTCTCGGCGTTCTTGATCCACTCCTGCGACTGGCTCGACGCGGCGTTCGCCTGGCTGCCGGCCATGATCATGTCGTTCCACCAGAGCTGCCAGGCGAGGAACAGCAGGACGACCATGCCTGCGGTGATGAGCAGCTCGCCGGCCACCCCGAAGACGCTGATGCGGTGCTTCGACGGCGCTCTGCGCTCAGCGGCGCGTGCGCTCGCTCGCGAAGGTAGGTCGTCGGTCACGCATGGATTCTACCGAGAAGAACTCGGGATCGGCTGATCCCCAAGGCACCGATTGGGGTGAACAGGTAGAATGTCGGCATGGCACGCACGAAGTCACGAAGCAAACCGTCCCGCGAACCCGAGCAGACGAGCGGCGAACCCGCACCGAACGCGGTCTGGTTCAAGCCGGTCATGTTCGGCTTCATGCTCCTCGGCCTCGCCTGGATCGTCGTCTACTACCTGAGCGGCACGCTGCTCCCGATCCAGTCACTCGGGCCGTGGAACATCCTCGTCGGCTTCGGCATCGCCTTCATCGGGTTCCTCATGACCACCAGATGGCGCTAGCCTCACTCACTTCACGTCGTGCACAGCGGGTCGTCCTCTCGGACGGCCCGCTGTTTCGTGTATCGGGCATCCGTTGCAGCGAGTTCTCCACAGGAATGTGGAGAACTTCCGAGTTATCCACATGTCGGTGTGGAGAACCGCCGGGAGTCCCGGAAACACGGGGAACCACACTGGTGTAATTATCCCCAGTGTTCATAACTCTGTGGATAACTCGGTCAACCTTCAACGTCTGCTGCATGGTTGCGGCGCACGACCGACCGCGCCAAGTGATCGACGCGGGTCACCGGGTAGTACCCGGTCACTGAGCCGAACCCGGCCACCGAGCCGAACCCGGCCACCGAGCCGAACTCGGTCACTGAGCCACACTCGGTCACTGAGCCACACCAGGTCACCGAGCCATACCCCGGTCACTGAGCCTGTCGAAGTGCGATCCCGCTCAGAGCAGGGCGGGCAGGAGGCTGGCGCCCACGAGGACGACGCTCACGGCGCCAATCAGGACTGCCTGAAGCGGCTGCTGGGTGCGCTTGCGGGTGTTGACGAGGATGAGGCCGATGAGGGCGCCGCCGACGAGCCCGCCCAGGTGGGCCTGCCAGGCGATGTTCACGCCGGGGATGAAGCCGATGACGAGGTTGATGCCCAGGAGCACCAGCAGCCCGCGGGTGTCGGCACCCATGCGTCGCTGGATGACGAGGAACGCCCCGAGGAGACCGAAGATCGCGCCCGAGGCGCCGACGACGGCCGTCCTCGGGTCGGCGAGGAACAGGACACCGACCGAACCGGCGAACCCGGCGACCAGGTAGAGCGCGAGGAACCGCCAGTGCCCGAGCATGGTCTCGAGGATCCGGCCGAAGATCCAGAGCGTGTACATGTTCAGCAGGATGTGGAAGATGAACCCCTGCGAGTGCACGAACACGGCGGTCAGCATCCGCCAGGGCTGGAGGGCGCCGTACGACGGATCGGAGTACACGCCGGCGTAGAGGAGCGCGTTCGTGACGCCGAGCCCGGGGATCCACTGCAGCAGGAACACGAACGCCGTCACGGCGATGATCGCGTACGTGACGATGGGGGAGGAGTTGCTGATCCTCGCGCCGAGACGGTTGCGAGGGGCGCTCTGTCGTTGCGCCTTCATATCCTCCGGACAGATGAAACCGACTGCCCCGGGCGTCTGGCATTCTCCACAGATCGTCCGACCGCAACGCTGGCAGAGCACGAAGCTCTGTCGGTCGGGGTGGCGATAGCAGAAGTTGGCCGACGGATCCCGGGGCAGGGTCACGGTCTGTCCTCCGAGCGGTGTCTAGGCCTCGGAGATGGTGACGCTCTCGAGGACGACGGGCTCGATCGGCTTGTCGCCGGCACCGGTCGGGACGGCCTGGATGGCGTCGACGACCGCGCGGGACTCGGCGTCGGCGACCTCACCGAAGATGGTGTGCTTGCCCTGGAGCCACTGCGTGGGAACGGTCGTGATGAAGAACTGCGAACCGTTCGTGCCCTCGACGGCGCCCGTGATGGCGTTGCGGCGCTTGCCGGCGTTCGCCATGGCGAGGATGTAGGGCTCGTCGAAGTTGAGCTCCGGGTGGATCTCGTCGTCGAAGTTGTAGCCCGGGCCACCGGTGCCGGTTCCGAGCGGGTCGCCGCCCTGGATCATGAACGCGGGGATGATGCGGTGGAAGATGAGGTCGCTGTACAGCGCGTCGTTCCGGGTCTGGCCCGTCTTCGAATCCGTCCACTCGCGCCCACCGGTTGCCAGGTCGGTGAAGTTCTTGACCGTCTTGGGAGCGTGGTCCCCGAAGAGGTTGACCTTGATCTCACCGTGGTTGGTGTGCAACGTGGCGACTGCGGTGTGCTTTGACATACTCCCAATTCTTGCACAAGGGTTCGGGACTCTCGGATGGTATCCAGGGGTCTAAGTGGCAAGATGGAGGTTACGTTGTTGCCGCGATCATTGGAGATGACCACATGAGCCTGTCACGCAAGCGCCGGAAAGAGCTCAAGAAGCTCAAGGGTTCCGCTGCCGACCTCTGGGACTCCCAGCAGGATGTCCTGAACCACGCCAACGAAGTCGCTCGTGAGGTGAGCCGTCAGCTCGGGAACTTCTCGAAGGAGCAGGTGGTCCCCGTCGTGCGCGACACCTACGAGCACCGCGTCGTCCCGACGGTCGACCGGGGGATCAAGGTCTCCCGCAACGCCGTCGACGGCGTGCGCAAGGGCATCTCGGATGGCGTCGTCCCCGCTGTCGGTGGCGTCGTCGGTACGGTGCTGAGCATCGGCGACATCGCCAAGGACACCCGCGTGCAGGCGGCTCTCCGTCGCCTCCACGTGCCCGAGCAGGTGCTGCCCGCCAAGAAGGGCGCGAGCGCCGGTACCGTCATCGCGATCGGCCTCGGCGTCCTCGCCGCTGCCGGTGTCGCCTACGCCGTCTGGCAGACGTTCCGCGCAGACGACGAGCTGTGGGTCTCCGACGAGGAGCCTGCCGCTTCCTGATCTCGCTTCGCACGACGCAGCCCCTCGCCGGTTCCGACCGGGGAGGGGCTTCGTGTTGTGAGAGCTGTGCTCAGATGAGGCCGGCGAAGCGTCGTCCGACGTCGACGAGGCTGACGCGGTCGAGTGAGCCGACCTCCTCGAGCGGGTACCACGCGGCGTAGTCGGTGCTGCCGTCGGCCTCGTAGGTCAGCGTGCCACCGGTGAGGTGCGCCCGGTAGACGATGCGCAACGTGTGGAGCGGCCCGGTGGCCGTCGTATTGAGGCGACGCTCCGCCGGAACGACCTGCGAGTCGACGCCGATCAAGTCGTCGAGCTCGGCGTGGTAGCCGGTCTCCTCGAACACCTCGCGGACGGCCGCGTCGGCCGGGTCCTCACCGGGGTCGATCCCGCCGCCGGGGAGCGTCCATCCGCTGTGTCCGCTCTCGTTCCAGTGGGAGAGGAGCATGCCCCGTTCGTCGACGATGACGGCATATGCAGCGACGCGGATATCCATGCCGTCAGCCTAACCGCCGGGCCCCGCGACAACGGAGAACGCCCCCGGCGTCTGCCGAGGGCGTTTCTGGACTGTGGAGCCTGGGAGAATCGAACTCCCGACATCCTGCTTGCAAAGCAGGCGCTCTACCAACTGAGCTAAGGCCCCGGATGGAACAGATCCGGAGATCCGATCCAATCGGTGTGTTGCTGGTCGTGCAGGGTGGGGCTACCAGGACTTGAACCTGGGACCTCTTCGTTATCAGCGAAGCGCTCTAACCGCCTGAGCTATAGCCCCGTTTTGAACCTTGTTGAGACTACCCGATTCCCGCCGCAACTCATAATCGAGCCGCGCCGCACGGGGCGGCGCCGACCCGACGGAGCGTCAGTTGTTGGTGAACCCGACGAGGAGGCCACCCGTGATCTTCACGCTGAGGTTGTAGAGCCCCGCGAGGAGCGCTCCCATCAGCGTGATGACGATGAGGTTGAGCAGCGCCACGATGCCGGCGAAGGCCATGACCTGCGGCAGGTTGACGTACTGCAGGATGTTGTTCCCCGGTCCGGCGATGTCGGTGAACAGGCCACCGACCTTCGTGAAGACACCGGTGGTGTTGAGCACCGTGTAGACGAGGAAGAAGAACACCACGATGACCACGGCGACCGCGATCGCCGCCAGGAACGACAGCTTCACCGCCGACCAGAAGTCGATGTACACCAGCTTCAGGCGCACCTGCTTGGTGCTGGTGCGTTTGGTCGACTTCTTGGCCAACTTCTCTGCGACGCTACTGCTCATCTACTTCTTCCTTCATCGCCGGAGTCTCGTCCGGCACGGATGCCTCGGGTTCTGCACCCTCCGGGGCGGCTGCGTCTGCAACCGTCTCCGGAACATCCTGGGTCTCAAGGTTTCGGTCACTGTTCTTGGCCAGCGCGATGATTCGGTCGCTCTCCGCGAAACGTGCGAAGACGACGCCCATCGTGTCGCGCCCCTTCGCTGGAACTTCGGCCACGGCAGACCTTACCACCTTGCCACTGGCAAGAACCACAAGGACCTCGTCGCTCTCGTCGACGATCAGGGCGCCCGCGAGGGTGCCTCGATCGTCGTTCAGCTTGGCCACCTTGATGCCCAGACCACCGCGGTTCTGGCCGCGGTACTGGTCGATGTTGGTGCGCTTCGCGTAGCCGCCCTCCGTCACGACGAAGACGAACGCCTCGCGTTCCTCACCCTCGACGGACGGCAGCACCGACGCCGAGAGCAGCTTGTCGTCGTCGCGGAAGTGCATGCCGATGACGCCGCTCGTCGCGCGTCCCATCGGTCGCAGGGTCTCGTCGCTCGCCGTGAAGCGGATCGACATGCCCTTGCGGGACACCAGCAGGACGTCACTGTCGTTCTCCACGAGCAGCGCGGAGGTGAGCTCGTCGCCCTCGCGCAGGTTGATCGCGATGATGCCGCCCGAGCGGTTCGTGTCGTACTCCGAGAGCGCCGTCTTCTTGACGAGGCCGTCGTGCGTCGCGAGGACCAGGTACGTCGCGGCCTCGTAGTCGCGGATGTCGAGGATCTCGGCGATCTCCTCGTCGGGCTGCATAGCGAGCAGGTTGGCCACGTGCTGGCCCTTGGCGTCGCGGCCGGCCTCCTGCAGCTCGTAGGCCTTCGCGCGGTACACGCGGCCCTTGGTCGTGAAGAAGAGGAGCCAGTGATGCGTCGTCGTGACGAAGAAGTGGTCGACCACGTCGTCCGCGCGCAGCTGGGCGCCCTTGACACCCTTGCCACCGCGGTGCTGCTGACGGTAGTTGTCGCTGCGCGTGCGCTTGATGTACCCGCCGCGCGTGACCGTGATGACCATCTCCTCTTCGGGGATCAGGTCTTCCATGTTCATGTCGCCGTCGAAGCCGAACATGATCTCGGTGCGGCGGTCGTCGCCGTACTTGTCGACGATCGCGGTCAGCTCCTCGCTGACGATCTCGCGCTGGCGGACCGGCTTCGCGAGGATGTCCTTGAGGTCGGCGATCTGCGCTTCGATCTCGGCTGCCTCGTCGATGATCTTCTGACGCTCGAGGGCGGCGAGACGACGCAGCTGCATGTCGAGGATCGCGCTGGCCTGGAGCTCGTCGATCTCGAGGAGGTCCATGAGGCCCGTGCGCGCCTCGTCGGCGGACGGCGAGCGGCGGATGAGCGCGATGACCTCGTCCAGTGCGTCGAGCGCCTTCAGGTAGCCGCGGAGGATGTGTGCGCGCTCCTCTTTCTTGCGGAGTCGGAACACGGTGCGGCGGACGATGACCTCGACCTGGTGCGTCACCCAGTTGGTGATGAACCCGTCGAGCGGCAGCGTCCGCGGGATGCCGTCGACGATCGCGAGCATGTTCGCGCCGAAGTTGTCCTGCAGCTGCGTGTGCTTGTAGAGGTTGTTGAGGACGACCTTCGCGACCGCATCGCGCTTCAGCACGATGACGAGCCGCTGGCCGGTGCGACCGGAGGTCTCGTCGCGGATGTCGGCGACGCCGCCGAGACGACCCTCCTTGACGAGGTCGGCGATCTTCAGCGCGAGGTTGTCGGGGTTCACCTGGTACGGGAGCTCGGTGACGACGAGGCAGGTCCGGCCCTGGATCTCCTCGACGTTCACGACGGCCCGCATCGTGATGGAACCGCGACCCGTGCGGTAGGCGTCCTGGATGCCCTTGATACCGAGGATCTGCGCGCCGGTCGGGAAGTCCGGCCCCTTGATGCGCTGCATGAGTGCCTCGAGGAGCTCGTCCCGGCTGGCCTCGGGGTTCGCCAGGTGCCAGAGGGCACCGTCGGCGACCTCGCGGAGGTTGTGTGGCGGGATGTTCGTGGCCATGCCGACCGCGATGCCGACGGACCCGTTGACGAGCAGGTTCGGGAAGCGCGCGGGCAGGACGACCGGCTCCTGGGACTCGCCGTCGTAGTTGGGCTGGAAGTCGACGGTCTCCTCGTCGATGTCGCGCACCATCTCCATGGCGAGCGGGGCCATCTTCGTCTCGGTGTACCGAGGGGCGGCCGCGCCGTCGTTGCCCGGTGAGCCGAAGTTGCCCTGGCCGAGCGCCAACGGGTACCGCAGGCTCCACGGCTGCACGAGGCGGACGAGCGCGTCGTAGATGGCCGTGTCGCCGTGGGGGTGGAACTGACCCATGACGTCGCCGACGACGCGCGCGCACTTGGAGAACGAGCGGTCGGGGCGGTAGCCGCCGTCGTACATCGCGTAGATCACGCGGCGGTGGACGGGCTTCAGGCCGTCGCGGACGTCGGGCAGGGCGCGGCCGACGATGACGCTCATCGCGTAGTCGAGGTAGCTGCGCTGCATCTCGAGCTGCAGGTCGACCTGGTCGATCCGTCCGTGCACGCCGTGGTCCTCGTCCGGGACCGTGATCTCGTCGTTGGTTTCGTCTGCCATGTTCTCTTACTTCTCCTGGTCCCTGAGCTTGTCGAAGGGCCTGTTTGATGCGAGGTGGATCACTTCGACAAGCTCAGTGACCGATGGATGAGGGTGGTTCGTGCCACTCAGATGTCGAGGAAGCGGACGTCTTTCGCGTTCTTCTGGATGAAGGTCCGGCGGGACTCCACGTCCTCGCCCATGAGCGTGGAGAAGATCTCATCGGCAGCCGCGGCGTCGTCGAGGGTGACCTGGAGGAGCGTCCGCGTCTGCGGGTCCATCGTGGTCTCCCACAGCTCCTTGTAGTTCATCTCGCCGAGACCCTTGTAGCGCTGGATCCCGTTCTCCTTCGGGATGCGCTTGCCCGAGGCGACACCGTCGGTGAGGAGGGCGTCGCGTTCGCGGTCGCTGTACACGTACTGGTGGTCGGCGTTCGACCACTTCAGGCGGTAGAGCGGCGGCTGCGCGAGGTACACGTAGCCGAGGTCGACGAGCGGGCGCATGTAGCGGAACAGGAGCGTCAGCAGCAGCGTCGTGATGTGCTGGCCGTCGACGTCGGCATCGGCCATGAGCACGATCTTGTGGTACCGCACCTTGTCGGGGTTGAAGTCCTCACCGATGCCGGCACCGAAGGCCGTGATCATGGCCTGGACCTCGTTGTTCGCGAGCGCGCGGTCGAGGCGTGCCTTCTCGACGTTGAGGATCTTGCCACGGAGCGGGAGGATCGCCTGGGTCTCCGGGTTGCGACCCTGCACGGCGGAGCCGCCTGCGGAGTCACCCTCGACGATGAAGATCTCGGACAGCGACGGGTCCTTCGACTGGCAGTCCTTGAGCTTGCCGGGCATGCCGCCACCCTCGAGGAGACCCTTGCGACGGGCCGTCTCGCGGGCCTTGCGGGCGGCGAGACGAGCGGTCGCGGCCTGCAGCGCCTTCCGGATGATCTCCTTGGCCTGGTTGGGGTTGCGGTCGAACCAGTCGTTGAGCTGCTCGCTGACGACCTTCTGCACGAACGCCTTCGCCTCGGTGTTGCCGAGCTTGGTCTTCGTCTGGCCCTCGAACTGCGGCTCGGAGAGCTTGACGGAGATGACGGCCGTGAGGCCCTCGCGGACGTCGTCGCCGGAGAGGTTGTCGTCCTTCTCCTTGAGGATGCCCTTCTCGCGTGCGTACCGGTTCACGAGCGTGGTGAGCGCCGCACGGAACCCTTCTTCGTGGGTACCGCCCTCGTGCGTGTTGATCGTGTTCGCGTAGGTGTGGACGCTCTCGTTGTACGCCGTCGTCCACTGCATCGCGACCTCGAGCGCGATCTTGCGCTCGGTGTTCTCCGACTCGAAGGAGATGATCTCGTCGTGGACGAGCTCGGCACGCTTGGCCTTGTTCAGGTACTCGACGTAGTCCTCGAGACCGCGCTCGTAGAAGAAGACGTCCTTGCGCTGCGAGTGGGCCGCCGAATTGTCGTCGACGTCCTCGGCCTCGATGGCGTCGCGCAACGGCCGCTCGTCGGCGAGCTCGATGCGGAGGCCCTTGTTGAGGAACGCCATCTGCTGGAAGCGGGTCCGGAGCGTCTCGTAGTCGAACTCCGTCGTCTCGAACGTCTCGGCGCTCGGCCAGAAGGTGATCGTGGTGCCCGTCTCGGACGACGGCTCGTCCTCGTGGAGCGGGGCGTCGGGGACACCGTGCTGGAAGCTCTGGCGCCAGACCGAACCCTGACGACGGACCTCGACCGAGAGGCGCGTGGACAGTGCGTTGACGACGGACGAACCGACGCCGTGGAGCCCACCGGACACCGCGTACCCGCCGCCACCGAACTTGCCGCCGGCGTGCAGGATGGTCAGGACGACCTCGACGGTCGACTTCTTCTCGACCGGGTGGATGTCGACCGGGATGCCTCGACCGTTGTCGATGACGCGGACGCCGCCGTCCTCCAGGATGGTCACGAGGATCGTGTCGCAGTAGCCGGCGAGGGCCTCGTCCACGGAGTTGTCGACGATCTCGTAGACCAGGTGGTGCAGACCACGTGGACCGGTGGACCCGATGTACATACCGGGCCGCTTCCGGACGGCTTCGAGACCTTCGAGAACCTGGATGGCACTTGCGCCGTAATCAGAGTCTTGGGCGTGCGTGTTGGGTTCTGATGTCATAGGAAAAGAGGGCTCCAAACCGTCGAGATTCGACCGTTCCATCCTACCAAACAGACCCCGTGAAGCCGCGAGAAAACGCCCGTTTGAGGCACTTTTCCATGCCCGGAGGCCGTATTTGCCTCCCTAGCCGTAAGTATCGCGTGGACCACGCCCTGGGATCGACCTGGGGCCTCTTTTCCAGGAGGGTGCTCCGGGGCCCTGGAAACGGATCGTGTCGACACCGGCGTCGGGATAGCGTTCGGCGATGCGGACGAGGATCTCGTGGCGCATGTGCCGCAGCTGTGTCGCCCAGGCCGTCGACTGGCATTGGACGAGCAGGACGCCGTCCGCGATCGACACCGGTTCGGAGTACCTGGCGGTGTCCTCGCCGCACAACTCCGCCCAGTTCCCGAGGACCTCGTGCTGGGCGAGTGGCGAGTTCCACCCGAGTCCGGCGGTCAGCGAATCGATGACCGTCCCGAGGCCCTTGGGGTCGCGACCGACACCGTACGGCACCGAGTCCTGAGGCCCCTCGGCCGAGCGTTCGCGGCGTTTGCGATCACGGGAGATCCGTTCGCCACCGAAGATCTCCTTGAACCGGAGGTACACCGTGGCGGAGAGTTCCCCCGCCGGGTCGGCGTCCCGTCCGAGTCGCCGCGGCTCAGTCATGCGTCGACTCCGTGGGGAACGGCTCGTTCACTGGGCCGGCCGCATCTTCCGGACCGTCGACGATCCGTCCGGCCTCGATGCGCACGACGTGCGCGGTGAACCGTTCGGGGACGTCGTCGAACACGGCCGCGGTGATGATGACCTGGTCGTACTCCGCGACCGCGGCCGCGAGGCGTTCCCGGCGTCGCGAATCGAGCTCGGCGAAGACGTCGTCGAGGATGAGCACCGGGTCGCCGAGGGACGAGTCGGCCCGGAGGAGCTCGGCCGAGGCGAGTTTGGCGGCGAGCGCGAACGACCACGATTCGCCGTGGCTCGCGTAGCCCTTGACCGGCAGCCCGTTGAGACCGAAGAACACGTCGTCGCGGTGCGGTCCGACGAGCGTCAGGCCCCGCTCGAGCTCGGCCGACCGACGCTGCGCGAGCGCAGCACGGAACCGTTCCGCGATGCGCGCCAGATCGACGGGCGCGCCCGGCTCCACGCCCTCCGTGGGATCGGCGGCTGCCGACTCGTCCTCCGCATCGGTGCCGGCGATGCTGAGCACGGGCAGGAGGACCGGTCGGTGATCGTCGCCGGCCACGGCCTCGTACGCGGCACGCAGTGGCCCACCGAGCATGGCCAGGAGCTGCAGACGTTCGGCGATGATCTCCGTGCCGTACTGCACGAGTCGGTCGTCCCAGAGGTCGAGCGTCGCCAGGGGCCCGGACTTCAGCCCACGCGCCCTCGCCGACTTGAGGAGCGAGTTCCGCTGCTTCAGGGAGCGGTCGTAGTCGGCCATCACCCCGGCCAGGCGGGGGATCCGCTGCACGAGGAGCTGGTCGATGAACCGCCGGCGCGCCGACGGGTCGCCTCGGACGATCAAGAGGTCCTCCGGGGCGAACAGCACGGTGGACACGTACCGCGGCAGTTCGCGCGGCTTGATCTGCGACCGGTTCACCTGCGCGCGGTTGGCCGAACCCCGGTTGAGCTGCACCTCGGCGAGCAGCTCACGACCGTCATGCACGATGCGCGCCCTGATGATCGCCGCGTCGGCACCGTGTCGGATGAGCGCCTGTTCGGAGGAGACCCGATGGGACCCGAGGCTGCTGAGGTATCCGATCGCCTCGACGAGGTTGGTCTTGCCTTGGCCATTGCGACCCACGAACAGATTGGGTCCGGGTTCGAGCGCCACATCGACCACCGCGTAGTTGCGGTAGTCGGTGAGATTCAAGTGCCGCACGATCACCACGTCACCCTACCGCCTCGCCCTGACGCCGAACGGGTCGGGGCGCCGTCGGACGTCCGAGCGCGCCCGTCACGACGACGCAGGGTGAACGAAATCGACCCTCCAGCGGAGCGGAAGGCTCCGGGAGGGTCGATTTCGTTCGTCAGGAGACGTCGTGTCGTCAGTCGTCGGCCTTCTTGACCGCGTGTCCGCCGAACTGGTTGCGGAGTGCGGCGACAGCCTTCATGGCCGGCGAGTCCTCCTGGCGCGACACGAAGCGGGCGAAGATCGATGCCGAGATGGTCGGGACGGGCACCGCGTTCGCGATGGCCTCCTCGATCGTCCAGCGGCCCTCACCCGAGTCCTCGACGTAGCCCTCGATCTGCTCGAAGTCCGGGTCCTCCTCGAGGGCGCGGACGAGGAGCTCCAGCAGCCAGGACCGCACGACGGTGCCGCGCTGCCAGGCCTTGAAGGTGCCGGGCACGTCCTTGATGATGTCCTCGCGCTTGTCGAGGAGCTCGAAGCCTTCAGCGTACGCCTGCATGAGCGCGTACTCGATGCCGTTGTGCACCATCTTCGCGTAGTGGCCGGCGCCGACCTCTCCGACGTGGACGAAGCCCTCATCGCGCGGGCCTTCAGGACGCAGGGCGTCGAAGACGGGCATGACCCGCTCCACCTGCTCCTTGGAACCGCCGACCATGAGGCCGTAGCCGTTGTCGACACCCCAGACACCGCCGGAGACGCCGGCATCGATGTAGTCGATGCCCTTCGCCGACAGCAGTTCAGCGTGCTTGAAGTCGTCCGTGAAGCGGCTGTTGCCGCCGTCGATGATCAGGTCGCCGGCCTCGAGCAGGCCGTTCAGCTCCTCGACGACGGAGTCGGTGATGGCCCCGGCGGGGACCATGACCCAAACCGTGCGAGGTGCCGGGAGCGCAGCGACGAGGTCGCTGATCGTCGCGACGTCGGTGACATCGGGGTTCCGGTCGAAACCGGTGACCTCGATGCCGTTCGCACGCAGACGCGTGCGCATGTTGTTGCCCATCTTGCCGAGACCGACGAGACCGATGTGCATGGTGGATCCTTTGCGTGTCAGCGCAGCAGCAGGTTCGGCTGCAGCAGGTACTTGTAGCTGTCGGCACCCGGCTGATCCTTGGAGGATTGGCTCGTGATGAGCATGGGTCCCGGCTTGTTCGTGTTCTCCGTCTTCGTGAACGAGAACCGCACGTACTCGCTCCGGACCGCGGTCAGACCGTCGATCAGGAACTGCGGCTTGAGGGAGAGCACGATGTCGTCGCCGGTGAGGAGGGCGTCGATGCCCTCGGATGCCTGCGCCTGCTCGGATCCGACGGCTTCGAGCGTGAGGCCGTCGATGGTGAAGGTGAAGCGGAGAGCCGCTTCGCGCTCGAGGACGAGCGACATGCGCCTGGTCGCCTCGATGAGTTCCGCGGTGTTGATGATCGCGTAGTTGTCGGTCGTCTCGGGGAAGAGCCGCTTGACCGGCGGGAAGTTGCCCTTGATCAGCAGCGAGGTGACCGTCTTGCGGTCGGCCCGGAACGCGATGAGCTCGCGGTCGTCGCGATTCGTGATCGCGACGTTGATGTTGCCGCTGTGGCCGAAGGTCTTGCCGACCTCCTGGAGCGTGCGGGCCGGCACGAGGGCTGTGATCGTCTCGCTGGAACCGTCGCCCTGGCCCGAGTCCCAGTCGATCTCGCGGACCGCGACGCGGTAGCGGTCGGTCGCGACGAGGCTGAGGCTCGTCTTGGAGACCTCGAGCTGCACGCCGGTGATGACCGGGGTCACGTCGTCGCGGCTTGCGGCGACAGCGACCTGGCTCACTGCGGTGGCGAACTCGTCGGCGGGCACGAGGCCGAAGTCGGCGTCGACCTGCGGGATCGTCGGGTACTCCTCGACGGGCATCGATCCGAGCGTGAACCGGGCAGAACCACAGGTGACCTCGATGCGGTTCTCGACCTTGCTGAACCGGACGGGCGCGTTTGGAAGGCGGCTGGCGATCTCCGAGAGCAGCCGGCCGTTGACGAGTGCCGTGCCGGCCTCCTCGACCTCGGCCGCGATGCCGGTCTGGCTGGAGACCTCGTAGTCGAAGGAGGACAGGATGAGACCGTCGTCACCGGCTTCGATGAGGATGCCGTTCAGGATCGGCAGCGTCGGGCGCTGCGGGAGCAGCTTCACTGCGAACGAGACGGCTTCGCTGAATACATCCCGGTTGACGCTGAATCGCACGACAAGTCCCCTGTCTCTGGCTCTCGATGACGTCACCAATGCTAGTGGGTCTGCTTCCGGGGTCGAGTGGGACGAGGTGCTGTGGAGAAGCGGGCCTGGGGAAAGGTTGTTTGGCGGAGAGATCATTGAATTAACGGTTAACAGTCTTAACCGGTGTGGAAACTGTGGATAAGTCCGCCGAACCCGCTCGAACACAGGGAACTACATGTGTGTAACTTGGTGGTGGCCTGTGGAGAGAACGACACGAGGGTGTGGGACGCGGAGGCCGGTGAACGATGTTCACTCACAAGCCTGCCCGGAGCTTCCACATCTCTCCACAGGTTATCCACAGGCCTGCGAGGTCGGAATGTGGACAGATCGGACGCGGATCATGTCGTCGAATGAGCGCTCGTCGTCGCCTGATGAACGAAATCGGCCCCTCGAGCGCACCGAGTGCGTCGAGGGGCCGGAAACGTTCACCAGGACGCGTCAGGCGCCGTAGCGGAGGTTCTGCTTGATGCGGCTCGTGAGCTCGGTCACCTGGTTGTAGATCGACCGCTTCTCCTGCATGAGGTCGGTGATCTTGCGGTTGGCGTACATCACCGTCGTGTGGTCCCGGTTGCCGAACAGCTGACCGATCTTCGGGAGTGAGAGGTTCGTGAGCTCGCGACAGAGGTACATCGCGATCTGACGCGCCGTCGCGACCGCCTGCGACCGGCTCGAGCCGTACAGGTCGTCGACCGAGAGCTTGAAGTAGTCGGCCGTCGTGTTGATGATGTCGATCGGCGAGATGACGTTGTCGTCGTCGAGGCTGATGACGTCCTTCAACACCGTCTGGGCCAACGTCATGTCGACGGCGGTCCGGTTCAGGCTCGCGAACGCGACGACCCGGATGAGCGTGCCCTCCAGCTCACGGATGTTGCTCGACACCTTGGTGGCGATGAACTCGAGGACCTCGTCCGGGATGTGCAGCTTCTCGTTCTGCGCCTTCTTGCGCAGGATCGCGATGCGCGTCTCGAGGTCGGGAGCCTGGACGTCGGTGATGAGTCCCCACTCGAAGCGCGAACGCATCCGCTCTTCGAAGCCGGTGAGCGCCTTCGGCGGCAGGTCGCTGGTGATGACCACCTGCTTGTTGTGATCGTGCAGGGTGTTGAAGGTGTGGAAGAACGCCTCCTGCGTCTCCGCCTTGCCCTGGAGGAACTGGATGTCGTCGATCAGCAGGATGTCGATGTCGCGGTACCGCGACTGGAAGAACGAGCCGCGGTTGTTGGCGATCGAGTTGATGAAGTCGTTCGTGAACTCCTCGCTGGACACGTACCGGACGCGGATCCCCGCGTAGAGGTTCATCGCGTAGTGGCCGATGGCGTGGAGGAGGTGGGTCTTGCCGAGCCCGGAGTCGCCGTACACGAACAGCGGGTTGTAGGCCTTGGCCGGCGCTTCGGCCACGGCGACCGCGGCCGCGTGCGCGAACCGGTTGGACTGACCGATGACGAAGTTGTCGAAGCTGTACTTCGGGTTGAGTCGGGTGTCGTTCTCGCGAGCCGGCAGCGTGGGGGTCGGGGTCAGCTGCGGTTGCGGTGACTCGAGCGGTGCCGGGTCGATGTGCTGGAAGCCGGTCTGCTCGTACCGTTCCTCGACGATGTCGGGGTTGACGACGATCGCGTAGTTGCCGACGGGGCCGCCGTCGACGATGGACGCGAGTGCGGCGAGGATCGGTGCCCGCATGCGCTGGTTGAGCATGCCCATCGTGAACTCGTTGGGCACCTCCAGGTAGAAGGTGCCGCCCATGATGCCCTTGGGGACGATGAGGTTGAGGAACCCGCGGAGCGGCGGGGTGATGCGGTCGTCGACGGAGAGGATCTCGAGCACCGATTGCCAGGTCTCAGCGATCGCATCGTCGGCGTCCGACATAGTTCTCCCCACACATACTCACAGGTTCATCCACAGGCTCTCCCCTGAGTATTCGGGGCTGAGCGCGGTGCTATCCACACGCTGTGCATAACCCGAGGGCTTACGCTAACAACACGTCGCCCCAGTCCCAAATCACTGTACGGCCGCCCTGCGTGTCACTGCTACAATTTCTGTGAATCCTGTGGATAATCATTCGTTTGGGCGCCGCTGGTTTGACCTTCGCGCGAGTAGACCGTAGGTTTAATCAGTTGACTTCTGCCCACGGGCACCCTTCCGTACCCTGCTGCCACCTGTGCAGTGGTGGGTCATGATCCGGAGATCGTAATTATGAGCAAGAGAACCTTCCAGCCGAACAACCGTCGTCGCGCCAAGAAGCACGGCTTCCGTCTGCGCATGCGCACGCGTGCCGGCCGCGGCATCCTGTCGGCTCGTCGCGCCAAGGGCCGCACCGAACTCTCCGCGTAGAGCCGTCGTGCTCGAGCGTGCGAGCCGGATCACGTCCGGCGACGACTACCGAGGGGTAGTTCGTCGCGGGTCCCGGTTCGTCGGCGAGCACACGGTCACGTACGTACGCATGAACCCGAAGGGCGGACAGCCGCGCTTCGGGTTCATCGTTGCGAAAACGGTCGGTAATGCAGTGACCCGCAATCTTGTCAGACGTCGTTTGAAGGCCATCTGTCACGACAGCGTCGTTCAGGCTGCCCACGGCGCTGACGTGGTCATCCGGGCGCTGCCGTCTGCAGCGACGGCGCCGTTCGCCTCGCTCCATGCCGAGGTCGATCGCGCCTTCGCCAAACGCGGCGTCATCGTCGAGAGTTCGGACGCGCACCGATGAACGGCGTCCTCGCTGCCACCTGCCTCGCGCCCCGCAATGCTGCGGTGCTGGCGCTTCGCGGGTATCGCGCCGCGATCTCTCCGCTATACGGCGACGTCTGCCGGTATTACCCCAGCTGTTCCGCGTACGCTCTGGGAGCGGTGCAGCAACACGGTGTCGTCGTCGGTTCGGCGATGGCAGCGGCCCGCATCGCGAGATGCCACCCCTGGGCAGCACCTCGCTTCGACGAGGTGCCACCCAAGAAGAACTTCCGGTACAGCGTCACTTCTCACGGATTTGTCGTGCAACCGAGCCACGGAAAGGGCTGACCCGCACCTATGGACATCATCGGCACAATTCTCTGGCCGCTCAAATGGGCGGTCGAGCTGCTCCTCGTGGGCTGGCACCTGCTGTGGACGGCCATCGGACTCGACCCCGCGGCCGGTATCACCTGGGTCCTCTCGATCGTCGGGCTCGTCCTCGTCGTCCGTGCCGCCCTGATCCCCCTGTTCATCAAGCAGATCAAGAGCCAGCGCAAGATGCTCGAGATCGCGCCGCAGATGAAGAAGGTGCAGGAGAAGTACAAGGGCAAGCGCGACCAGGCCAGCCGTGAGGCGATGTCCCGCGAGACGATGGAGCTGTACAAGAAGCACGGCACCTCCCCCGTCAGCGGATGTCTGCCGCTGCTCGTCCAGATGCCGATCTTCTTCGCCCTGTTCTCCGTGCTCAACGACGCCCAGAAGAGCAAGGCCGGCGTCGGTCCCCTGAACGAGACCCTCGCCGTGCAGTTCGGCGACGCGAACCTGTTCGGGATCGCTCCGCTGCACACGAGCATGCAGGCGGCACTCGCCGGCAACCCGGTCAACTGGGCGGTCGTCATCATCGCCGCCGTCATGGTCATCCTCATGTGCGCGTCGCAGTTCATCACGCAGCTGCAGATCGTGTCGAAGAACATGTCGGCCGAGACGAAGGCCAGCCCGCAGTTCAAGCAGCAGCGGATCCTCCTCTACATCCTGCCCTTCGTGTTCCTCTTCTCCGGCTTCGCCTTCCCGCTCGGCGTGATGTTCTACTGGCTGACGTCCAACGCGTGGACGATGGTGCAGCAGTTCCTCGTCATCCGGAACATGCCGACGCCTGGTTCCGACGCTGCGAAGGCTCGTGAGGAGCGTCTCGCTCGGAAGGGCAAGCTCATGACGCCGAACGGCGACGTCATCTCGATCTCCGAGGCGCCGGTACCCGAGAAGAAGACCCCAACGCAGCGCCAGCAGCCCATGGGCAAGGCGCGTGCGAAGAAGCAGCAGACCGACGGACGAGACAAGTAGGAGTATCGGTGACTGACCAGGAACTGGCCCCGGCCCAGGACGAAGCACCCACCATCACGCAGCTCGAAGAAGAGGGCGACGTCGCAGCGGACTACATCGAGGAGTTCCTCGATATCTGCGACATCGATGGCGACATCGACATCGATGCCCGCAATGGTCGTGCGTACGTGTCGATCGACTCCCCCACGGAAAGCAACCTGCGTCTCCTGTCGCGTCCCGACACGGTGAACGCACTGCAGGAGCTGACCCGCCTGGCTGTTCAGAACCGTACCGGTGGCTTCTCCCGGCTCATCCTCGACATCGGCGGATCCCGCGAAGCACGTCAGCAGGAGCTCGGCGCCCTCGTGGAGCGAGCGGTCGAGCGCATCGAGGCCGGTTCCACCGAGGCGGCACTCCCCCCGATGTCGAGCTACGAGCGCAAGCTCGTCCACGACATCGTGTCGGCTCGCGGCTTCGTGTCCGAGTCCCACGGCGAAGGCCGCGACCGTCACACCGTCATCACCCGCGGCTGACGCGGCCTGATCGTTTCACGTGAAACTGCGATGACTGACGTGCCTGCAGGACTCGAACCGGAACCGGCGGAAGCAGCCGAGTTGTTCGGCGACCGGATCGATGTCGGTCGTGCCTTCGCCGCGAATCTGGCGGAGTTCGGTGAGCCACTCGGACTGATCGGGCCACTGGAGCTTCCGCGTCTCTGGACGCGCCACATCCTCAACAGCGTGATCGTTGCCCCGCTCCTTCGTGCCGGACGAGTCGGGGACGTCGGCACCGGCGCTGGGCTGCCTGGACTGGTCCTTGCGATCGCTCGGCCGGACGTCGAGTTCGTGCTCATCGAACCGATGGAACGTCGGGTCGCCTGGCTCAACGACCAGGTAGGCGTCCTCGGGCTCGAGAACGTCACCGTCGTGCGAGCGCGCGCTGAGGAGGTTCGCCTCGATGAGCCCCTCGACCAGGTGACCGCGCGGGCGGTCAGCGCGTTGCGCAAGCTACTCCCCCTCACTGCCCCCCTGCTTCGCGACGGCGGAGAGCTGGTCCTCATGAAGGGTGCCGGCGCGCAGGCGGAAGTCGACGCCTCGACGAAGGAGCTTCGCAAGTACCGGGTCTCCGGCGTCGAGGTTCGAACGCTTGGCGAGGGCGTTCTCGCGGAGCCGACCCGAGTCATCGTGGGAACCGTCCGCGGCTGAGGTCAGTCGAGAGCGCTCCGGCCTCCGTGAGGCGCGCCGCAGACGATCTTCGGCGGCTCGCGAGCTCTCGGGAGAATGGCTCCTGACGAACCGGCCCGGAAAATGCGGCCAGTTCAGCGGTCCTGAGTTCGTCAGGAACGATTCTCCGGTCCATTCGTACACTGATCTGGCCCGCTCGGCGGGCCGGATTCGAGTGTTTTCTGACTCTAGCTAGCGGTGTTGTCGCTGGTATCTTATATATGTTCTTTACTCGGCCCGTAGCCTCAGCCTGGTGTGGCGGCGCGGGCAACTCCAGCGACGTGCAGAGATGTTCCGCGCTCCGGAGATCGGCGAATCAAGACGTCGATGCTCGACGCGGTGGCCGGCCAGCTCGCTGTCACTTCGGAGATGGCGGACGAGTGCGGGTGGCAACGGTGGAGCTCTCAGGTTGGTGATCCGGTCGGGCTTGTCAGGGATCTGTGGCCTTCCTTCGAAGTCCGGGTAGGTCCGAGTCGGTACTTGGTTTCAGGGTAGGTGCGTCGCGCCGTCCCCGTCCCACACGTTCAACTGACTCGCGGTGGTGCATCACGTGGTGGACCTGTCGTTGGAGACCTGCTGCGAGATGCACATTCCGCCAGCTCCTCAGGTTCCTGTGGGCCGACTGGCGCCCGAGCGTCGGCAGGCTCATGTCCGCCGGCGGGTCGGTGTTGGCGGAGGTGCTGGGTCAGTTGCCGGTCGGAGAAGGAGAGGATGGTCTGCCTGCCGCTATCGCGTGCGTCGAAGTCGTCCCGTTCTTCGAGGTTCTGGCGCGGTGCGGTGCGTTCACGTTGGAGCATCCCGTGCTGCTACTCCGCGCTCTCCCCGGCGGCGAGGCACCGTGCACGGCGCCCATTCTGCGTAACGATGTGTCGAAGTGCGCCGGCACCGCGGATGTCGTACTCGTGACTCCTGTGAGCTTAGAAGAAGCAGGCGTATTCCCGATCGACGATGCATGATTCTGCGCCCAGGTGGCCTCGGCGGAGGGTGCTTGCCACCGGAAGGGTGAGATTGCGCGACGTTTCACGTGGAACGTGGGAGCGATGCCACTCGCTTGAGTCCTTCGTTTTCCGGAGTGGTTCCAATCGGCCTGGAGTCGTGTGTCCCAGTTCACTCAGTGAGTCGCGCCCAGGGAGGCCGTCGTGCCGGGACCGGCGCGGTGTTCGATGTTTCACGTGGAACATGGGTGGCGTTCTGCTCCTGCGTGGCTGTTACGCGGTGGTGCAGACGAGTTGAGTTCGACGAGCACAGTACGCGGTAGCGGGCTGGCTTGCGCTCGAGATCATACCCATCCGTTGCGTTGGTTCTCTCCAGAGTGTTTCACGTGAAACAGCGGGCGGGCGCGACGGATCGAGTGCGGGATCGGACCGATTCGCGATGCTTGGTCGCTACCACTCCCCCATTGTCGGATCACACCAGTGAGGCGGGCAGTGGGCTGTGGCGAGAGGCTGGGAAGGCGCCTATCGATGTGAGCCGCGGGACGGCTCGGCGTGCACGGAGTCTTGGTTTCACGTGAAACGCTGGCGCGGACTCGTGCCAGTCGCGCAGTGTTCCACCATATGAGCACGTGGAGACGGAGCCTGTGGATAACTCTGTGGACAGTTCTCGCACGTAACCGGAGGAACTGGCGATCCTCCGTGAAGAAGCGGGCCCCAACCGGCGTACCACCGCACTGTGGTCAACCCGCACCGGGGCAAGAGCCTGGACGTACTGGACCCGGAGTGGGGCTATCGGGTGCGAACTTCCGCGGAAAGACGCGGATCTCTGCCTGACTACAGAGGAACTTCCCCCATGGTTGTCAACACACGTCCGCCGGGCTCGTCTCGTGTTGACCCGACCAGCTTCGACCTGCACGCCCGGGGCTCGCGCGGTTGCGCGGGATCAGGCACGCCGGTGCCCTGTGGATAACCCTGTGGACGCAGGAGGGGGAGGTGTCCCTTCTGGGCACCATCCGGGACGTTCGAAGATATGCGGGTGTCGCAAAACGGCGCTCGAGGGCCTCCGTCCGTACGCACTCCCCCGATCACTGTCGGAGATCGCTCCCCTGGCGTCAGCCCACGCTGGTACGGTTGAAGGACACGTTTCGAGCAAGAAGGTTTCACGTGAAACAACCCGAACCAACGCATTCCGCGGCTCCCGAGCGCGACTCCGTTGGTAGCGCCTTCGACGCGTCCACGCCGTTGGCTCGCGAGCTCCACCATCTGACTGAGAGGCGTAAAGCCTTGGCTCACGCAACCCTGCCGACGCCCGACCACACTCGGGTCTTCACGGTCTCCAACCAGAAGGGTGGAGTCGGCAAGACGACGACCACCGTCAACATCGGCGCCGCCCTCGCTCGTTCGGGCGCTCGTGTCCTCGTGATCGACCTGGATCCCCAGGGGAACGCGTCAACCGCACTCGGTGTCGAGCATCACTCGGACGTCCCGAGTGTCTACGACGTCCTGATCGACGACTTCCCCCTGGCCGATGTCGTCCAGCAGAGCCCCGAGTTCCCCACGCTGTTCTGCGCTCCCTCGACGATCCATCTCGCCGGCGCGGAGATCGAACTCGTGTCACAGGTCGCGCGTGAGCACCGACTCCGCACGGCGCTCGAACAGTTCATCCAGGACGCCGAAGAGCCGTTTCACTACGTCCTGATCGACTGCCCGCCGTCCCTCGGCCTCCTGACGATCAATGCCTTCGTCGCGGCCAAAGAGGTACTCATCCCGATCCAGTGCGAGTACTACGCGCTCGAGGGCTTGAGTCAGCTCCTCAGTAGCATCCAGCTGATCCAGCGGCACCTGAACCCAGGGCTCGCCGTCAGCACCATTCTCCTAACGATGTACGACGGGCGCACCAACCTCGCGCAGCAGGTGGCCCAGGACGTCCGAGACCACTTCACCGGGCAGGTCCTCGAGTCGGTCATCCCACGAGCGGTGCGCATCTCCGAAGCCCCCAGCTTCGGGCAGAGCGTCATCAGCTACGACCCCACGTCACTCGGCGCGGTGTCCTATCTCGAAGCAGCGGCGGAGATCGCCAACCGATGGGCCGCAGGCTCCTCCGATACACCCGATACGAACCACCCTGAGGGAGTCAGTCACTGATGGCAACGAAACGAACTGGACTCGGTCGCGGGATCGGTGCACTCATTCCGACGACGAGTTCAGACTCGCAGGCGAACCGTCCCGTCGACGTCTTCTTCCCCGACAACCAGGGCACTGCCCGCAAGGCGGCGAAGGACGCGGCTACTGCCGCCGCGGACGCCGCCGCAGCAGAGGCGGCGGCAGCCGACGCGCCCACTGCACCGGACGCCGCTGCGCCCACGACAGATGGGCCGCAGCTCGTGGCCGTCCCCGGTGCCCGGCTGGCGTACCTCTCCCCCGAACTGATCGTGCCGAACGCCAACCAGCCGCGCACGGTCTTCGATGAGGACCACCTCGCCGAACTCGTCACGAGCATCCGTGAGGTGGGCGTGCTGCAGCCGATCGTGGTCCGACCGATCCCTGGCGACGACGAACGATACGAACTCATCATGGGTGAGCGCCGTCTTCGCGCCTCCAAGGAGGTGGGTCTCGACCGCATCCCCGCGATCATCAAGGACACCGCCGACGAGGACATGCTGCGCGATGCGCTGCTCGAGAACCTGCACCGCTCGGAGCTGAATCCGCTCGAGGAGGCTTCTGCATACCAGCAGCTCCTGGCCGACTTCGGAATCACCCAGGACGAGCTTGCAAACCGCATCGGTCGTTCCCGCCCTCAGATCAGCAACACCATCCGCCTGCTCAAGTTGCCCGCGGCCGTGCAGCAGCGCGTCGCTGCCGGTGTGCTGAGCGCCGGACATGCTCGCGCCATCCTGTCGCTGACCGATCCTGAGGCACAGCAGCGCTTGGCCGACAAGATCGTGAACGAGGACCTGTCGGTTCGCGCGGCCGAGGCTGCTGCGGCTCAGGGCGTTCAGGCCAAGAAGCCGCGTCCGGTGGCCGGGTCGCGACGCGGACAACTCGATGAGATCGCAGACCGCCTCGGCGACCGCCTGAACACCCGCGTGAAGGTGACGCTCGGTGCGAAGAAGGGACAGATGGTCGTGGAGTTCGCGACCATCGCCGACCTCAACCGCATTCTGAGCGAGCTTGGCGAGTCGGGATTCGGCCAGTCCTCCTGAGACTGTTTCACGTGAAACATGGGCCGCTCAGCCGCGGGGTCCCGTATGCGCTTCGCCAAGCTCAGGGACCAAAGCGGTGGAATCCTTGGATTGGCGGACAGCCACCTCATCTCGGCTACTGAGCTCTTCGAAGCGCGGCGCGGGTGCACTGTGATTGAGAACCCCTGATCAAAGAGACAATTCGGGATGTTTCACCTGAAACTCCTCGACAGCGAAAAACCGCCCGGCTCAGATGAGCCGGGCGGTTCCGTGGTTCAGAAAAACCTGATCAGGCGAGGAAAGCCGCGAGATCCTTCTCGAGTGCGGCCTTCGGCTTGGCGCCGATGACGGTCTGCACGACCTCGCCACCCTTGAAGACCTTCATCGCGGGGATGGAAGTGATCTGGTACTTCATGGCCAGGTTCGGGTTCTCGTCGACGTTCAGCTTGAGAACGGTGATCTTGTCGCTGTTCTCGGAGCCGATCGTGTCGAGGATCGGGCCGACCGCGCGACACGGACCGCACCAGGCGGCCCAGAAGTCGACGAGGACGGGCTTGTCGCTGTTGATGACCAGTTCGTCGAACGTGGCCTCGGTGACTGCATCTGACATGAGTGTTCTCCTTCGTGGTGGCCAGGCCGACAGCCTGGCCGTCGATCAAACGGTGGTGGTGAGCACGGGGTCGGCCGGCTGCGGACGACCGGCCGTCTGTGCTTCGCCGATGGCCGACGCTTCCCCGGCAGCCTGCTCGAGGTCTGCGAGGTAGTGCTCCGCGTCGAGGGCGGCGATGGTGCCGCTGCCGGCCGCGGTGATGGCCTGTCGGTACGTGGGGTCGATGACGTCGCCCGCGGCGAAGACGCCGGGGAGGTTGGTCTTCGACGAGCGGCCCTTGACGGCGATCGTGCCCTCGGGGGCGAGCTCCAGCTGGCCGTGGATGAGGTGCGTGCGCGGGTCGTTGCCGATCGCGATGAAGAGGCCACCGAGCGGCAGGTGTGTCTCGGTGCCGTCGGTGGTCGAGCGCAGCGTCACGCCGTCGACCGCGTCGGCGCCGGTGATGCCGGCGACTTCGCTGTTCCAGATGAACTCGATCTTCTCGTTCGCGAACGCACGGTCCTGCATGATCTTCGACGCGCGCAGGGTGTCCTTGCGGTGGATGACGTACACCTTCGACGCGAACCGCGTGAGGAAGGTGGCCTCCTCCATGGCGCTGTCGCCGCCGCCGATGACCGCGATCGTCTTCTCCTTGAAGAAGAAGCCGTCGCAGGTGGCGCACCAGGACACACCGTGGCCGGAGAGTCGCTCTTCGTCGTGGAGGCCGAGCTTGCGGTAGGCGGAGCCGGTGGCGAAGATCACGGTGTGTGCCTCGTGCACCTGTCCGTTGCCGAGGGTGACCGTCTTGACGTCGCCGTCGAGCTTCAGCTCGGTGACGTCGTCGTAGAGGACCTCGGTGCCGAACCGCTCCGCCTGCTCCTGGAGCTTCATCATGAGCTCGGGGCCCTGGATGCCCTCGGGGAAGCCGGGGAAGTTCTCGATCTCGGTGGTGTTCATGAGCTCGCCGCCGGCCTCGACCGATGACGCGACGAGCAGCGGCTGCAGCGAGGCGCGGGCAGCGTAGATCGCCGCCGTGTAGCCGGCGGGTCCTGATCCGATGATGATGACCTGACGCACGATGCTCCTCAGTGGTTCGTGGGCTCCCGGACCAGGTGGGTTCCGGGGTTCCGAGTGGTGTAACACATCCTAACCGGCCGCTATTCCGCTCCCCCCGGGGCCTCGGGCAGCTCTCAGCCGGTGTGCGTGAGGTGGCGTCGACCCGTGGGTGTCAGCGCCCGAACCGGGCGAGGACGGGCGCCAAGGCCGCCTTGAGCTCCGGCGTGCGGAGGAGGGCGAGCACCGCGAGGTACACGGCGGCCATCGCCGCCCCGACGACGCCCATGGTGACGATGGCGCCGGGGATCGTGGCGGTCGGGAACCCTTCCTCGCTGACACCGCCGAGCAGCAACAGCACGACGACTCCGACCACAGCCGCAGGCACGGCGGCGGCGATGAACCGGACCAGGCTCAGGATGATACGTCGGCCGTCGAGACCCCCCAGCCGGCGCCGGAGCAGCAGTGCGGCGACCACGGTCTGTGCGATGCACGCGATCGTGATGGCGAGCGCGACGCCGGCACCCACCAGATGTGGTGGGAGGACCAGGAGCACGATCAGCGCCAGGAGGACGAACAGGAGGGTCTGGAACAGGGTGAAGAAGAAGGGCGTCTTCGTGTCTCCGAGGGCGTAGAAGGCGCGCTGGAGGACGAAGAGGATGCAGAAGGGCACGAGTCCGATCACGAACGCGATGATGATGCCGCCCATCGCCTGCGCCTGTTCGAACGTCTCGGCGAAGACACTGCCGAACGGCACGGCGACCACCATGATGACGGCCGCTGCGAGCACGATGAGGACGCTCACGACGCGGATGGCCCCGGAGATGTCGGCCTGCAGCCGCGGGATGTCCCGTCCGCGATCGCGTGTGCCCTGCGCGTGCTCGCTCATCCGCGTGAAATAGGCCGTCGCGATCGAGACGGTGATGATCGAGTGCGGGAGCATGAAGATCAGCCAGGCGTAGTTGAGGATCGCGACCGAGGGTCCCTGCTTGCTCACGGAAGCGACGATCTGGGTCTCGACGATCCCCGCACCGGTCGTCAGGAGCAGCATGCCGAAGGTCCAGCTGGCGATCCGCCCGGTGGCGCGGAGGCCGACGCCTCGCCACTGGAAGTCCGGTCGGAAACGCAGTCCGGCCCGACGCCAGAACAGCATGAGGAAGGCGGCCTGGACGACGACGCCGAGGGTGGCGGAGCCTGCGAGGAGCACCGTTCGACCGTCGGTCCACTCGCTGACCGCGAGGTCGCCGCTGCCGTACAGCGTGATGAAGGCGATCAGCCCGGCGATCGCGATGACGTTGTTGAGCACCGGTGCCCAGGTGAACGGTCCGAACATCTTGCGTGCGTTCAGGACCTCCCCGAGGACGGTGTAGAGCGCGTAGAACAGGATCTGCGGGAGACACCAGTAGGCGAATGCCGTCGCGAGCGCGAATTGATCAGGCGACAGCGTCGCGGCGACGATGAACACGAACACGGGTGCGAGCAGGGTGATGAGCGCGGTGGCCCCGCCGATGAAGACGAGGGTGATGGTGACGAGCTTGTTGATGTACGCGTTGCCACCGTCGGCATGGATCCCCGCACGGACGATCTGTGGCACGAGCACGGCGCTGAGCACGCCGCCACCGATGATGACGTAGATCGTGTTCGGGAGCTGGTTGGCGATCGCGAAGGTGTCGCCGATGACCAGGACGCCGATGGCCTGAGCCACGAGGATCGCCTTGACGAAGCCGAGCAGTCGGGAGACGAGGGTTCCCGAGGCGAGGAGCGCGCTCGCCCTGCCGATGCCGTCAGCCATTCGTCTCCTGTCGTCCGGGTGACGACTCTACCGGGGGCTCATCGCCTGGCGGCTGACCGCCGTCCGGAGCATCTGTGGGGGCGGCGGACGTGGCACCCGAGCCGCGTCGCTTGGCTCGTCGGCTCAGCACCATGCGGACCACACCGCTGACGAACAGTAGGGCGACGAGCAGGGCGAGGACGACGGCACCGATGCCCTCCCAGTCGGCGCGGACGTTCACGCCCACGAAGGACTGTTCGCCGATCGCCTGCCCGCTGGTGCTGAAGAGTTGCAGACGGAGGGTGACGTCGCCGTTGCCGATCTGCGACTGCACGGGGACGAGCACGGTGGCGCGCGAGTCCGCGGCGATCTCCTGCGTCACGGAACCGGAGATGCTCAGTCGACCGTTGCTCGGCGAGGCCTCCATGACCACGGTGACGGGATAGGGCAGGTCATTGCGCACGGCGAACGGCAGGGACACCTCGCCGCCGACCATGTTGATGCGACTGCTGTCGGTGACGCGCACCGACGCGAGGACCGTGTCCGTCCGTTCCTGCTGCGCGGTCACCGCCGATCCCCAGTCGCCCTCCGTACGCAGCCAGCCGGCCGCGAGGCTGGAGAGCAGGGTGGCGCGCTCCCGTCCGGTCAGCAGCTCGGGTTCGTCGAGCACCGAGGAGAAGGCGGTGACGTCCTGTTCCTCGTCGAGGAGGACCTGCACGTCGGACACGCGTTCGCTGTCGGGTGCCATCGCCCCGAGCGTCGCCGCGGCAGGGGGCTCGGCGAGCGTCGCCGCCAGGGAGGTCTGCGTCGTGGCCGGCAGGGAGCGGAGCGCGTTCACGGTGTCGGCGAGGGCGGGCAGGGTCGCGTCCACTCCCCGAGGCAGCACGGCGACGACCGTTCCGCCGGACGATCCCTCGGTGCCGATGGCGGCCGCCCGCGCGTTCACGTCGGCGATGGCGCTCTCGAACGCGGCGTCCGTCGTGGCGGCGGCGGCGTCGCCCAGCGACTCGGCGAGGCCGTGGTCGGCCAGCAGCGTCTGTGCCGTGCCGACCGCCGTCGAGGCGCGCACGGACTGTCCGGTGTCGGTCGTGTTCGCGGAGTCGAGCAACGTGACCGTTCCGCCCGATGCGGCGAAGACGGCGAGATCCGCATCGGTCACCGCGCCTCCCGCCCACACGATGCTGGGGAGCGAGTAACTCCACCTGAGGAGCTCGTCCATCGTCGGAACGGTCGGCACCGCCTGGCCGGGGGTCTCGGACGGGCTCGGTGTGGGTGCCGGTTCCTCCGACGGAGTGGCTGCCGCCGATGGTTCGGAGGACGTGGCCGGTGAGGAGCCGGCCTGCGGAGTCGGCTGGACGTCGTCGGGCCCGGTGGTCGGCGACGCGGTCGGGGTGGGCGTCTCGGTCGGCTGCACGACGGGGAAGTCGGCGACGTTCAGGGCGAAGGAGAACGAGCTCGGGGTCAGCAGTCGGTCGAGGCCGGCTTCGGCCTGCACGGCGGGTTCGGCGTCGCCGTACTGGAGCGCGAAGGTCTCGTTCGGAGCGGCCTCGAGGCGGGCGAGCCAGGCGACGGCGCTCTCCGGTGCGCGCGTGCCGAGCGCCCGGATGGACGCGATGATGCGTGGGTCGATCCCGAGCGCGATCTGCTCGCCGAAGAGTGCGTCGAGCTGCGTCGTGAGCGCGCCGTCGTCGGCCGTGAGCTCGGTCAGTTCGTCCGCATCGAGGAGTCCGCCGTAACTGAGCGGCACGGTGAGCGGGGCGACGAGCGCGACGGTGGCTGACGTGGGCTGTCCTTGCGCCCGCCAGACGAGCGCCGTCCGACCTCCGGCCGCCGTGTCGCCCGCGACGTAGCCGGCTGAGACGCCGTAGGAGCCCCACGCGTCGGTGTCGTCGAACCCCAGCGCCGGAGGAGTGAAGTCGAGCCCGCTGACGACGTACTGCTGCCCGGCGATGAGCTCGGGGATGTCGATCGTCCGCACCACGGTGGTGCCGGCGGGGGTCGCGGCCGCGTCCGCACCGGTCGTGTCGAGCCAGGCGTCGAGCGCCGCCGTGCCGGTGATCCGCGCCGTGGTGATCGCCACGGACACGGAGCCGGCGGGGAGATCGGCGTCGGTGCCGTTCGTGAGCGTGATGCCGAACGAGGTGAGGGACGAGGGTTCGACCGCTCCCCCGTCGCTCGGACTCACCTCGACGGACACGAGGCCGTCGGGAGTCGATGCCGTGTTCGCGCTCAGCTCGGGCGAGGCGATCGCGCTGGAACCCGTGGACCATCCGCCGGCGGACACCACGGCGAACGACAGCGCGGCTGCTGCGAGGGCGCTGAGGAGGCGTGGGCGGTGGCGGTGGCGTGTCATGGGCGGTGGGGACGGTCCGCTCGGGCGGAGCCGTCCGGTGACGATTGTACGGGGGCCTCCCAGTCGAACCTGGATGCTTGTGCGCTGTACGACGCCGATGCGACGGCGGCGGAGGTGTGAGGCGGCCTCGCGTCCTACGCCCGCGGGGCCGGGTCGGACGTCTCGGAGGAGTGCGTCCCGTCCGCTCGTGCTCCGGCTTCGTCCTCTCGGTCCTCCCGGCGCCCGGCGCCGAGCGACAGGGTGGCGAGGAAGCCGACGGCCAGGAATCCTGCGGCCGCGAACGCCGCGGAGCGGGTGCCGTCCGACAGGGCGATCCTGGCGTCCTCGGCCACCGTCGCGGTCGCCGGGTTCGCGTCGAGACCGGCGATGGCGGCGCCCGAGCTGTCGACGACACTCGTCACGAGGGCGTCGCGCTGCGCGGTCGGCACACCGGCGTCCTCGAGTCGTCCGTCGAGGACCGACGCCGTGCTCACGAAGAGGATGGTCCCGAGGACGGCGATACCGAGTGCCGAGCCGATCTGCCTCGCCGTGCTCTGCGTCCCGGAGCCCTGGCCGCTCTGCTCGACGGGCACGTCCTTCAGGACGACGCCCGTCAGCTGTGCGGTGGCGAGACCGACGCCGAAGCCGTAGACGAACAGGAACGGCACGATCGCGAACCATTCGGTCGCCGGCCCGACGACCAGCCCGATGCCCGCGACACCGATGATCTCCGCGACGATGCCGACGCGGACGATCAGGACGGGCGCGACCCGGTTGCCGAACGCGCCGGCGAACCCGCTCGCGACGAAGGAACCGATCGCGAGGGCCAGGAGGATCAGACCGGTCTGCAGTGCGCTGTAGCCGAGGACGAACTGGAGCCAGATCGGCAGCGAGAGGATGATGCCGAACTCCCCCAGCGAGACGATGAGGGCGGCGATGTTGCCGTTCCGGAACGACGGCAGTGAGAACAGGGAGAACGCGATGATCGTGCTGCGCCTCTGGCGCATCCGGTGGCGTCCCCAGAGGACGAACGCGACACCTGCGAGGACCGTGACCATGAGTGCCACGGGTACCGGGGAGAGGCTGAACGGCCAGGTCCAGTCCCCGATGACGAGCGGGTTGTCCGTGAGCCACCACCCGAGACTCCGGCCCTCGATGAGTCCGTAGACGAGGGACGCGCTCGTCAGGATCGACAGGACGGCGCCGACGGCGTCGATGCGGTCGGTCGCGGGTTCCCGCGACTCCGATACGAACAGGAGCAGTCCGACGATGATGAGGACACCGAGCGGCACGTTGATCCCGAACGCCCAGCGCCAGGAGAAGTCGGTGGTGAGCCAGCCGCCGAGGAGCGGACCGACCGCCACCATGCCCCCGATCGTGGAGCCCCAGACCGCGAAGGCGATCGCACGGTCGCGGCCTCGGAAGGTCGCGTTGATGATGGAGAGGGTCGTCGGCAGGATCATCGCGCCGCCGACGCCCTGGATGACTCGGGACAGGATCAGGAGGTCGCCCGTCGGCGCGATGGCGGCGAAGACGGAGGCTCCGCCGAAGACCACGACGCCGATGAGCAGCATGCGACGACGGCCGAACCGGTCGGCGAGCGTGCCGAACACGATGAGCAGTGCGGCGAAGACGAGCGTGTAGGACTCCTGGACCCACTGCACCTGGGTCGAGGAGATCCCGAGGTCGTCGACGATCGACGGGATCGCCACGTTGACGATCGTCGAGTCGACGATGATGAGGGCGACGGCGATGCTGATGACGACGAGGCCGAGCCATTTGCGACGGTCCGACGGCGAGCGCTCAGGCTTCGCGGAAGGCGTGGACTCCGTCATGCGCGGAAACGATCAGCTGGCTGCATATTCTGATTATGCGCCTTCTCGAGGCTGATGTCACACGGACATCCGGTGGTCAGACGAGGAGCGGCTGCAGCTGGTGCGAGCCGTCGAGCAAGAGGTCCAGGAGTGCGGCGGGGCGCTCGATCCGCTCACTGGGTGCCGAGAGCGACAGCCCCGCGACGAGACCGCCGCGGTCGTCCCGGATCGGGACCACGAGGCAACCGTGACCGGGCGTCACCTCACCCACCTGTCGTGCATACCCGAGTCGTTCGACGTCGCGGATCAACGGCTCGGCGTCCCGGAACGGCCGTTGGACGAGTCCTGACCAGTCGTATCCGCCATGAGCGAGCTCGTGCAGAAGGAGGCGCCCGATCGCGGAGGTGTCGAGGCGCCTGACGATCCGCTGCGCGTCACTCAACGGGAAGTCGGGATCCGCATCCGCGATCCTGATCCGATCGCCCTCGTACCGCACGAGGTGGACGCCTCCTCGGACGCTCGACCGCAATCGTCCGATCACCTCGCGCGCAGCGAGCGGGGGTGGGGCCGGAGCGACGAGATGGGCGAGCTCGACGACCTTCCGCCCGAGTGCGAATCCGCGCAGGTCGGGCATGCGGACGAGGTATTCGTCCTGGACGAGGAGGTTGAGCAGTCGGTAGGTGGTCGCCCTCGGCATGTCGAGTCCGGCTGAGACCTCCTGCGCCGTCACACCGGCACCGCATCGCGCGACCTCTTCGAGCACGGTGAGCGCGCTGTGCACGGCCTTCGGCTGTCGGGCGCGGAGCTCGCCCGCGCCGCTCACCGGTGCTCCGCGGACGGTCCGCCGAGCACGTCGGCGCTCACCGTCTCGTCGTAGACCCCCACGGTCGAACTCAGCCACGGTCGGCGTCGATGCCGGATCGCCCAGATCGTGATACCGAGCGCCATCGTGACGAGGAACACCCAGACGCCGACGCCCCGTTCGCCGGTGCTCTCGACGACCAGGTAGACGACGAGCGCGACGGACAGCAGCACCCCGGCCACCACCGCGCGCAGGAGCGGCCAGAGCGTCAGTTCTCCGATCCGCCAGAGGAAGACCGGGGCTGCGATGCAGACGAGGACGTAGGCGGTGATGTACCCGGCCGCGGCCACGACGATGAGGACCTGCATGGCCGCCCAGGCTCCTCCGGTCAGCAGGAGGGCGAGCACCGAGACGGGCGTGACGATCGCCAGAGCCGTGATGATCGCCACGTGGGGCGTTCGGAACCGGCCGTGCGTGGTCCCGAGGCGCGACGGGAGGACCCCTTCTCGACCCATCGAGAAGACGACCCGCGAGAACGCCGTGATGGAGGCGATCGCACAGGCGAGGAACGAGGCCGCGACGGACAGGTCGAGCAGCAGTCCCATCCATTCGACCCCGGAGGCCAGCGCCAGGTCGTTGATGGGCGTCCGCGTCGCGGTGATGTCCTCCCCCAACGCCGCGAAGCCCGCCAGCTGACTGTACGAGGTGACGAGGAAGAGGAGACCCGCGCCGACGACGGTCCAGACCAGGGACCGTGGGATGCTCGCGAAGGGCCGGCGGGCTTCGACGCCCAGCGTCGAGGAGCTCTCGAATCCGACGAAGGCGGTCACGGCGAGGACCGATCCGACCGCGAGGTGTTCCGGGGAGGCGTCCAGCCCGAGCACCGCCCAATCGGGCGTCGGTCCCAGCTGCGACAGGAGCACGCCCACGAGGATGAGGATGATCGCGACCGAGGCGCTCTCCACGATCAGGGTCACCCGGGTGGACAGGTGGATCCCGCGGACGAGTACGACGAGGCAGACCATGGCCATGCAGACGAGCAGTGCGGACACGACACCCGTCGAACTCGGCATGCCGGGCCAGAACCGGTGCAGCAGGATCGACAGGTAGTACCCGGCTCCGGCCAGGGCGAACATGGCGATGAAGCCGTACCCGATGAGCAGCGCGACGCCCGTGACGAAGGCCGCACCCGTTCCGAGCCCCTTGGAGACGAAGGTGTACAGCGAGCCGGTCGCGGCGATGCGCTTCGCGAACACGTTCACGGTGGTGGCGACGAGCAACGACAGCAGCATCGCGATGGCGAGCGACCACATGGTCGCCCCGCCCGCGGTCACGGTGACGATCAACGGGATCGTCGTCGCAGCGGCAGACGGCGCCACTGCCGAGACGGACTGGGCGAACACGTCGATGAACCCGACACTGCGCCGCTGGAGGCCGTCGACTGGTGACCGGGACTCGAGACCACGGACGCTCGGAGGATTGCTGATCGCGCGTTCCAGAGCCGTCACGTCCCTCACCTCCTCCTCGTCGTTCAGGCTAGGCGCGTCCCGTTGCACCGGCGTGGCGGGCGTGTTTCGGCTTCATGACCGTCAAATGAGACAGCGGTGTCGACCGGTCTCATTCGGTGCCGAGCAGGTGTTACGGCGACGAGACGAGGCGGCAACAGGAGACCGGGATGCTGGCCTCGTCCCGATACCGCCGCATTGCTCGAGGAGTGTCCATGACCGTCACGAAAGGTCCGGCCACCGATGCCGGACAGCCCACCCGGTCCCTGAAGGGATCGCTCGGCGTCACCGCCATCGTCTTCATGGTCGTCGCCGCGGCGTCGCCGTTGACGGTCGTCGGTGGAGCCGCACCGCTCGGCATCCTGCTCGGCAACGGGGTCGGCTTCCCGAGCATGTACGTCGTGTCCGCGGTGATCCTCCTGCTGTTCGCCGTCGGACTCTCGGCCATGACCCGGCATGTGCCCAAGCCGGGTGCCTTCTTCACCTTCGTCGGATACGGGCTCGGCAAACCGGCCGGTCTCGCGTCGGCGTTCCTCGCCCTCCTGACCTACACGACCATCCAGGTGTCGGTGTACGGCTACATCGGCTACCTGTTGAGCGTGACCTTCGCCGGTCTCGGCGCTCCGGAGATCCCCTGGTACGTCTACTCGCTCGCGTCGATCGCCGTGGTCGGTCTGCTCGGCTACCGCCACATCGACCTCAGCTCGAAGGTCCTCGGCGTCCTGCTCGTGGCGGAGGTCGGGATCGTCCTCGTCCTCGCCGGGGCGGTCATCGTGACCGGCGGTGCCGACGGGCTGTCGGCCGAGCCGTTCGTGCCCGAGCAGGTGTTCTCCGGGTCGCCCGGTGTCGGACTGATGTTCGCGATCGCGGCGTTCATCGGGTTCGAGGCGACCGCGATCTTCCGCGACGAGGCGAAGGACCCGTCCCGCACGATCCCACGGGCGACCTACATCGCGGTGATCGGGATCGGCCTGTTCTACACCCTCGCCTCCTGGGCGCTCGTCATGGCCTGGGGGCCGGACGACGTCCTCGCCGTGGCCGGTGAGGACCCGGGTGCGATGATCCTCCGCACCACGCTGCTCTACCTCGGTCCGGTCGGAGAGCTCGTCATCAACGTCCTCCTCATCACGAGCATGTTCGCCTGCGTCCTCTCCTTCCACAACGTCATCACCCGCTACCAGCACACGATGTCGAACGCCGGCGTCCTGCCGGGCCGGCTCGGCGGCGTCCACCCCAAGCACCTCTCGCCGCACACCTCGTCGCTCGTCCAGAGCGCAACCGCAGCGATCCTGATCGTCGTCTTCGCCGTGCTCGGTCTCGACCCCGTCCTGCAGGTGTTCACGTGGTTCGCCGGCGTCGCGACCCTCGCGATCGCGATCCTCATGGCGGTCACGAGCCTCGCGGTGATCGTGTACTTCGCTCGCACGAAGCAGGATCGGCGGCTGTGGAACACGGTCGTCGCACCCGGCCTCGGGTTCATCGGACTCGTCGGTTCGGCCGTCGTGATCGTCGTCTACTTCCCGATGCTGGTGGGAGACGTGGATGCGGGCGGCAACCCCGTGTTCGGAACCGTGAGCGCCGTCCTCCTCGCCCTCATCGCGGTCTGCCCCGTCGTCGGCCTCGTGCAGGCCGCGTACCTGCGTCGTCGTCGCCCGGCCGCCTACGCCGACGTCATGGACGCCATCGGCGGTTGACCATCCGACCCTTCCCCTCGCCACCCGCGACCACCCGCATCACCGAACCAGGAGCATCACGATGACCATCACCGACCCCACCACCCTGCGCAGCGCCGACGGCGACGCCCCCGTCCAGCACCCGCTCGCCAGCCTGTCCGCACCCGAGTTCGACCGCATCCGCGACATCGTCACCGGCTTCGACGACTTCACCGCGACGACTAGGTTCGCCTACGTCGGCCTCGAGGAGCCCCACAAGCGGGCGGTGCTCGCCTGGCAGGCCGGCGACGGTCCACTGCCGGAACGCCTCGCCCGCGTGATGCTGCTCGACATGGCCACGGGTCGATCGACGGACAACGTGGTGTCCATCGACAGCGGGTCCCTGCTCAGCACGGTCGTGCTGGACGGCTCCCGCGGCCAACTGCCGATCCTCATCGAGGAGTTCGACGCCATCGCGGAGATCGTGGCGGAGGACGAGGGGTGGGTCGCCGCCCTCGCCGCCCGTGGCTGCACGGTCGACGAGGTGAAGGTCGTCCCGCTGTCGGCAGGCTTCTACGACTATCCCGAGGAGGTCGGGCGTCGGATCGTCCGGGTCCTCGCGTTCCGCCAGGACTACCCGGCCGACCACCCGTGGGCCCACCCCGTCGACGGGCTGAGCGCCTATGTCGACACCGCGGCGCGGCGGATCACCCGCCTGATCGACGCGACCGCCCTGGCGATCCCGGCGGAGCCCGGGAACTTCGACGACCCGGCGGTCCAGGGTGCTCCGCTCTCCTCGCTCAAGCCGATCGTCATCACCCAGCCGGAGGGTCCGAGCTTCCAGGTCGACGGCGAGTTCGTCGAGTGGGGCAATTGGCGGTTCCAGGTCGGGTTCGACGTCCGTGAGGGCCTCGTCCTCCATCAGCTCTCGTTCGACGATGCCGGCGAGGAACGACCGATCATCTACCGGGCGTCGATCAACGAGATGCTGGTCCCCTACGGTGACCCCTCCCCCGTGCGCTTCTGGCAGAACTACTTCGACACCGGAGAGTACCTGTTCGGCCGGTTCACGAACTCCTTGGCGCTCGGGTGCGACTGCGTGGGCGAGATCACCTACTTCGACGCGGTGCTCGCCGATGAACTCGGCAACCCGTTCACGATCGAGAACGGTATCTGCATGCACGAGGAGGACTTCGGCACCCTCTGGAAGCACTCCGACCTGTACACCGGCTCGAACGAGGTCCGGCGGTCGCGTCGGCTGGTCATCTCGTTCTTCACGACCGTCGGCAACTACGACTACGGGTTCTACTGGTACCTGTACCTCGACGGCACCATCGAGTGCGAGTCGAAGCTGACGGGCATCCTGTTCACCTCGGCGTACCCCGGGCTCGACGCGGAGGGCGCCGACTACCCGTACGCCTCGGAGGTCGCGCCCGGGCTCGGTGGGCCGTACCACCAGCACCTCTTCTCGGCCCGTCTGGACATGATGGTCGACGGTCTGTCGAACGCGGTCGAGGAGGTGGACGCGGTCCGGGTGCCGATCGGGCCGGGGAACGAGCACGGCAACGCGTTCACGAAGCGGGTCACGCGGCTCAGCACGGAAGCGGGGTCCGGACGCGTGGCGGACGGCTCGGCCGCTCGGGCCTGGCACATCGTCAACACGGAGAAGACGAACCGGATGGGACGCCCGACGGGGTACGTGCTGTACCCGCAGGAGTCGCCGACGCTCATGGCCGACGCGTCGTCGTCGATCGCCAAGCGGGCGGAGTTCGCGACGAAGCACCTCTTCGTCACGAAGTACGACCCGGCTGAACGATACGCGGCGGGCGACTTCGTCCACCAGAACCCGGGTGGCGACGGCATCACGCGGTTCATCGAGGGCGACGAGTCGATCGACGGCGAGGACATCGTGCTCTGGCACACCTTCGGACCGACGCACTTCCCCCGTCCAGAGGACTGGCCGGTGATGCCGGTGGACTACGCCCGGTTCACGCTCAAGCCCTACGGTTTCTTCGGCAAGAACCCGACCCTGAACGTCCCGCCGAACGAAGCGGTCGGGCACTGTTCGCACGACACCGGCGCCGCGCACGCGGGACACGGAGGTCACGACCAGGGCGCCGAGGAGCACTGTGGCCACGGGCACTAGGTCGCGGCGATGAGCGAGGTCCTCCACCTCGGGGCGCTCGTCCCGGCCGCCGTCGGCGCCTGTTGCACCGTCGGCGGCCGACGCGAACCCCTCGACCTCGTGGCCGCGATCGTCATGCTCGCGGCGATGCTCGACCTGGCGACCGGTGTCGGGATGCTGCATCCGTTGCTCTGGGCCGTCGTCCTGATCGTCCTCGCCGTCGCCTCGGCGGTCCGGCTTCGGTCCATCGCCGGACTGCCGGCTCCGGTCGACGACGCTGTGTCGCTCGCCGTCACGCGCCACCGTGCGGCGATGACCGTGCACACCTCAGGCGGTCTCGTCATCATGGCGGCGCTCGTGTGCGCGATGGCGGGTCATGCCGCCGGGAGTATATATGCCGGATCGGGTATACACCCGGCAGGCCATCAGTTCGGAACCAGTGCCCTCCCCGCCATGCTCCTGGCGGGCGGCATGGCGGGGTTCGTCGCCCTGTCCACGCGGATCGCGGTCGAGGCGGCTCGACGGCGTGAGCGGGTCGTGGTCGTCGAGGTGGTGAGCATGACGGTCTCCGTCGTCGCCATGGGGCTCGCCGCGGCGCTGTGACCTGGGCGGCGTCGTCGATCTACTCGGCGTCGTCGCCCTCCCACGGCGGCCGGGCGACCTTGCCGGACATCCGCCATACCGCTCGGGTCAACTCGGGGTGCACGCGGGCGATCTCACGGAGTACCTCGTACTCCAAGTGGTCCGCGTTGTCGCGGTGGTCCTGGGCGTCGTCGAGCGACGAGTACCCGGCGAGCCGCGCCATCGCGTGCTGGGCGGCCAGACCCCGGGCGTGCAGCGCGTCGTCCCGGAGGACGGCGACGACGAGCTCGTCGACCGTCGGCATCGAAGGCAGGAAGTCCCAGGGGTCCTCACCGTCGCGGGCGCGGTGCTCGATGATCACCTCGCGCTCGAGCTGTGCGTCGCGGCGCAACCTGGGGAGGTCGACGGCCTGCAGATCCACGTACCCTCCTCGCTCCGGCGCACCCCGCGGCGCGCACTCGGGTATCAAGGGTACGCCCGGTATCGGTGGACCATGCCGTCAAGGCGCAGCTCCCTCGCGGACGAGGCTGGTACCGCAGGACCACCGATGTCGTCCGATCGGCGGATGCCGGGGTCGCATCAGGTCCATCCTCATGCGGATGTGGTCGGTGGCGGCGCTCCATAGCGTGGAGTGGGGCGGATCGCGCCCACTCCGCGACCGAGAGGCCCGTCCTTCCATGTCATTCCTCACGAGGCTCAGCCTCGCCAATCGACTGATCGTCGGCCTCATCACCGCGGCGATCGTGGCCTTCGGACTCTTCGCGGTCGGTTCGCTGAAGCAGGAACTCCTGCCGTCCGTGCAGCAGCCGGGTGCCGTCGTGGCCGCGACGTATCCCGGTGCATCGCCGTCGTCGGTGGAGCGCGAGGTCACGAAGCCCGTCGAGCAGGCGGTCCAGGGGGTCAAGGGCGTCACCGGCGTCACCTCGACATCGGTCAGCGGTTCCACGTCCGTGCAGGTGAGCTGGGACTTCGGTCAGGACGACGAGAAGATCGTCGGCGACATCCGCAGCGCCCTCGCCGGCCTGAAGAGCACGCTCCCGAACGACACGACCACCGAGGTCTACGCCGGTGGGAGCGAGGACATCCCCGTGCTGCAACTCGCGGTCGCGTCCGAGGACGAGTCCGGCGAGTTCGCGGGCAAGGTCGAGTCCACCGTGCTCCCCGCGCTCCGTGGGATCGCGGGCGTCCGCCAGGTCGATCTCGCGGGTGAGAACGCCACGCAGCTCGTCATCACGATGCGTCCGGCCGACCTCGCGGCCAAGAAGGTGACCGCAGAGGAGGTCATGGCGGCCGTCCAAGCGAGTGGTGTCATCACGGCTGCCGGGACGAGCGTCGACGCCGGCAAGGAACTCTCGATCGAGGTCGGGTCGCCCGTCGGCTCGCTGGCCGAGGTGCAGGCCCTGCCCATCCAACATGAGGACGGTCCCTTCGCGCTCTCCGCCGTCGCGGACGTGGAGCTCGTGCCCGCAGCCGAGACCTCCATCGCCCGGGCGGACGGTCTCCCGTCGCTGTCGCTCACGATCCTCAAGGACCCGTCGGCCAACGCCGTCCAACTCGCCCACACCATCCGTGACGCCCTCCCCGGGCTGGAGCAGGAGCTCGGCTCGGGTGCGGCCTTCACCGTCGTCTTCGATCAGTCGCCGATGGTCGAGCAGTCCATCCACGACCTCTCCGTCGAGGGCGGACTGGGGCTGTTGTTCGCGATCATCGTGATCCTGGTCTTCCTGTTGTCGATCCGGTCCACGATCATCACGGCCGTGTCGATCCCGCTCTCCCTCCTCATCGCGATGATCGGTCTGTGGATCGGCGACTACTCGCTCAACATCTTCACGCTCGCAGCGCTGACCGTCGCCGTCGGGCGGGTGGTCGACGACTCGATCGTGGTGATCGAGAACATCAAACGTCGGCACACCGGGCGGGCGATGACGACCACGAGTGTCGTCGAGGCGGTCCGCGAGGTCGCCGGGGCCGTGACGGCGTCGACGATCACGACCGTGGCCGTGTTCCTCCCGGTCGCCTTCGTCGGCGGGACGGTCGGCGAGCTGTTCCGACCGTTCGCCGTCACCGTGTCGGTCGCGCTCATCGCGTCCCTCGTGGTGTCGCTCACGATCGTGCCGGTGCTCGCCTACTGGTTCATGCGAGGCTCCTCCGCCCCGGCTGTGGGCAAGACCACCGACGACGCGGCCACCGAAGCGGAGTCCGTCGTCGAGGACGAGTCCGAGGCGTACTCGAAGCTCCAGCGCGCCTACCTGCCGGTCCTGCGCACCGCCCTGAAGCGTCCGGTCGTGACGCTGCTCGTGGCGGCGGTCGTGTTCGCCGGGACGATCGTCTCGGCCGGGTTCCTGAAGACCGACTACCTCGGCGACATCGGGGGTGAGAACACCGTCACGGTCACGCAGGAACTCCCCGAGGGGACGAGCCTCGACGTGACCAGCGACGCGGCCGCGGCCGTCGAAGCGGTCCTCGCGAAGACCGCCGGCGTCTCCGGGTACCTGACCACCGTCGGTGGGAACGGCTCGAGCAACACGGCACAGATCAGCGTGACCGTCGGTGAGGAGAGCTCACGCGAGGGCGTCGCCGACACCATCCGGGACGCCGTGGCGAAGCTCGACGACGTCGGCGAGGTCACCGTCGGTGACGCCGCAGGCGGATTCACCGGTGGCGGTGGCGGCATGGAGGTCACGCTGCAGGGTGAGGACCCCGTGGCGCTCGCCACAGCTGCGGCCGCGGTGCAGGACATGCTCGGCGGTACGGACGGCCTCCGCGATGCGACGAGCGACCTCGCCGACGAGCAGGGCCTGCTCAAGGTGAACGTCGACCGCGCCGCCGCCGCCCGGTACGGCTTCACGCAGGAACAGGTCGGCCAGGCCATCGCCAGTGCGCTCCGAGGCACGCCGATGGGTTCGGTCATCCTCGAGGGCTCGTCTCGCGACATCATCGTGCGCTCGCAGCGGGTCGGCACGACACCGGCCGAGATCGCCGCGCTCCCCCTTCCGGTCAGCGCGCTACAGCAGGCCGCGGCCCAGAAGGCCGCGACCGACGCACTCACGGCCGAGCAGGACGAGGCCACCCAGCGTGCGAAGGACGAGGCGGCATCCCAGGCCGCGACCCAGCGCTCGGAACTCCAGGAGGCCCGCTCGACCGCAGCATCGCAGCTCGACGCCCTGCGGGCTCAGCTGAGCGCGTTGCAGGCGGCTCCCGTCGAGGTGCCACCGGTCACGCCCACGACTCCGGAGGAGGAGGCGGCACGACAGGCCTACGAAGCCCGCGCCGCCCAACTCGCCGGACTGAGCGACGCCATCTCCCAGCTTCAGGGTTCGATCACGACCATCGACGAGCAGCTGACCGCGATGCGGGACGCCGAGAGCGAGGCCGCCGAACAGCAGGCTGAGGCGGACCGCCTCACCCAGGCGCAGAAGGACCTCGCCAACGTCAGCGCCGTCCCGATCCCGGTCAGCGCCGTCGCCCAGGTGGCGGAGGAACGTGCCGCATCGGCGATCACGCGCATCGACGGCGTCCGGACCGTGACCGTGTCGGCGACGCCGACGGGTGACGACCTCAGCGCGACGACGCTCGCCGTCCGGGAGGGCCTCGACGGCCTGGACCTGCCGAACGGCGTCACGGCGTCGGTCGGCGGCGTCGCGCAGGACCAGGAGGAGTCGTTCGCGCAGCTCGGCCTCGCGATGCTCATCGCGATCGTGCTCGTCTTCATCGTCATGGTGGCGACGTTCCGGAGCCTCTTGCAGCCGCTCATCCTGCTGGTTTCCGTGCCCTTCGCGGCGACCGGCGCGATCGCGGCTCTGCTCATCACGGGGACCCCGCTCGGTATCCCGTCGATGATCGGCCTCCTCATGCTCATCGGCATCGTGGTCACGAACGCGATCGTCCTCATCGACCTGGTCAACTCGTACCGGGCTCGGGGCGACGGCATCGACGACGCGGTCCTGCACGGGGCCCGACTCCGTCTGCGACCGATCATCATGACCGCCTGCGCGACCATCTTCGCGCTCGTGCCGATGTCGCTCGGCCTCACCGGCGGCGGGGTGTTCATCTCGCAGTCGCTCGCGATCGTCGTGATCGGCGGCCTGGTGTCGTCGACGCTCCTGACGCTCATCCTCGTGCCGGTGCTGTACCTGCTCCTAGAGCGCCGGACCGAGCGCCGTCTGGCGAAGCGCGAGCGGAAGCGCACGGCGAAGGCCGCGCAGCGCGAGGCCGAGGAGCACGACGAGCAGACCGATGAGGACCTCGACGCGATCCTCACCACGGATCGCTGACGGCGGCTGCAGGGTGGGCGGCTCGGCCCACCCCGCAGCTGGCACACTGGTGGGCGTGGACCAGCGACTGATCGACCTCCTCCGTTCCGACCTCGACGCGGCCGGGTACACGGTGGAACGGGTGCGCGGCCTCTGGGGCGAGACGGCCGAGGCCGCCCTGCACCGTTCCAACCGGGTCGTGGCGATCCGCTCACTCGACGAACGCCGCCGGACCGCGGGGGTGGAACCGATCGCGACGCTGGCGACGCTCTTCGTGCTCGGTGTCGCCGTGGAGGCCGATGACGCGACGCGGGCACTGCCGTCGCTCGGTCTCGACGGCGCGGTGGCGCTCGGTCTCGTCGGCCTGAGCGACGACGGATCCGTCGCCCCGGCCATCGATCTGCGGCCGTACGCCTGGGTCGACGCCAACGGGAGCGGTGCCTGGTGGATCGCCTCCGATCTCGGCGAACTCGCGCTGGGTCACGAGCTCGGCGAGGAGCACGTCCTCGGGGTCGGCGGCGCGTCGATGACCCTGAGCGGCATCATCCTCCCTGAGCGGATCGGAACGGCACTCGACCTCGGGACCGGGTGCGGCATCCAGGCGCTCCACCTGTCGCGGATCGCGGATCACGTGGTCGCGACGGACATCTCCGAACGAGCCCTCGAGCTCGCCGCACTCAACGCGCGCCTGAACGGCATCGACTCGATCGAATTCCGCCACGGCAGCATGTTCGAACCCGTCGCCGGTGAACGGTTCGACCGCATCGTCTCCAACCCGCCGTTCGTCATCACCCCGCGTGCCGAGGGCGTGCCGAGCTACGAGTACCGCGACGGCGGTCTCGTCGGCGATGCGCTCGTCGAGTCCGTGTTCCTCGAGGTCGCCCGGCATCTGACGCCCGGCGGGGTCGCGCAGTTCCTCGGGAACTGGGAGTACCGAGACGGCGCCGACGGGCTCGACCGCGTGGCCGGGTGGGTGGAGCGCAGCCCGGAACCGGTCGACGCCTGGGTCATCGAGCGCGAGGTGCAGGATCCGGCCGAATACGCGGAGACCTGGATCCGCGACGGTGGAACACGGCTCGGGACGCCGGAGTTCGAGCGTCTCGCGGGAGCCTGGCTCGACGACTTCGCGGCTCGGGCCGTGACCGGCGTCGGTTTCGGGTACGTGCTGCTCCGTCGATCGGACCCGTCCACTCCGCTGCGCCGCTTCGAGCGGCTGCACGGGCAGGCGGGCTCGAACTCCGCCGGGCTGGGTGCGCACCTCGCCGTGTGTCTCCTCACTCACGACTGGCAGGTGGCGCTCGACGACGACCAGCTGCTCGGTGAACGCGTCATCCTCGCGGGCGATGTCACCGAGGAGCGCCACTACTGGCCCGGGGACGAGGACCCGACGGCGATGACGCTGCGGCAGGGTGGCGGCTTGGCTCGCTCGGTGGGCATCGACACGGGCCTGGCGGGGCTCGTCGGGGCCTGCGACGGCGAGTTGACCCTGGGAGCCATCATCGACGCGATCGCCCAGCTCGTCGAGGTCGATGCGGCGGAACTCCGCGCCGAACTCATCCCCCGGGTCCGCGCCCTGCTGGACGACGGCATCCTCCTGCCGAGCTCCTGAGGTGTTCAGGCACGCTGGCCCTACTCGCCGTGGAACCGTGCCTGGGCGATGCGGACGCCGTCGTCCGTGAGGCGGGAGACCAGTCGATGCTCCACAGCCCCGACCGGGTGCCGGTTCGGGCGGTCTTCCAGGTGATGGCGATAGTCTGCCGTGTCGGACCGACCGACGCCGCCGACGAAAGCGACCACCCTCCATGCCGGAGAGCCCACTCTCAGCCAGCCCGTACGAGGTGCTCGGCGTGAGCACGACGGCGACGCAGGACGAGCTCCGGAGGGCCTACCGACGGCTCATGCGCGAGACCCACCCCGACCTCGGCGGAAGCGCGCGGCAGTTCAACGCCGTCCAGCTCGCCTGGGAGCGCGTCGGAACCGAGCAGGACCGGGCCGCCTACGACCGCGGGCGCAACGTTCCGTCCTCCGACGCGGGCGACGACGACGCTCCGACCTGGTCGGCGTCGACCACTGGTCGGTCGGGTACGCAGCGCGCCGACTCACGCCCTCGCGCTCGTGCCTACGGACACCCCGGCGGAGACTCGCGGGAGGCCTACCTCGGGCTCATCCGGGAGTGGGTCGGCCGTGGTGTCCCACTCGACGACCCCTACGACCCGAAGCTCGTCCGCTCGGCTCCGCGCGAGATCCGGCACCAGTTGGCCAACGCGCTCGCCGAGGAGCAGACGGCGCGCACCGTGGCGACGCTCGGCATCGGATACACGGTCTGGCACGACGTCCTGGCGCCGGGCGAGGCGAAGCTCGACCACGTCGTCCTCGGCCCGACCGGCCTCTTCGCGGTCAAGTCGGAGGACTGGGGTGGGCCGGTCCGGGTGCACCGTGGAGAGGTCGTCGGGGAGACGCTCGATCCTCGCGAGGAGCCCGTCCGGTCGATCGTGCGCTCGGCTCGGACCGTCGCGAAGGCGGCGCGGGTGAAGTTCACGGCTTCCGTCATCGTCGTGCCGGACGGCGCCACCCCGGAGTCGGTGGAGTTCATCGGTCGCAAGCATCCGGTGACGGTCCTCGTCGAGCGCTCCCGCCTGGCCGACCTCCTCCGCACCGGTCTCCCGGGCGTCGACCGCATGGGCGGCAACCAGCTGTTCGACATCCGCACGCGTCTGCAGCAGACCATCCGCTTCGTCGGCCTCTGACACGCGCCGTGACACGGCACGGGAGGAATCCCCTCCCGCCCCACTCGGGGACCTTGTGCCGTCGTGCTCCGGGCCCCAGCATCAGGGCATGACTTCTCCCGCAGGCTGGTATCCCGATCCCGAGCAGCCCGGCCGGCAACGATGGTGGACCGGAGTCGGCTGGGGTGGGCAACGCATGCCGGCGGCCGTGCCCGCTCCCCCGGTCGCCGTCCCTGCTGCTGCTGCCGGGGCCACGCGAACGCGCCGCCTCGAACCACTCCACATCGTCCTGCTCAGCCTGGTCGGAGCACTGTTGCTCGTCAGCGCCGTCGGTGGCGCGTTCTGGGCGATGCTCGCACTCGTCGCCATCGTTGCCGTGGTCATCGGCGTGGTCGCGCTCGTCCGTGGTCGCGTCTCCTCCCTCGGGATCCGCAACCGCGGGATCGCGGCCGCCGTGATCGGTGCCGCCCTGTGCCTGGTCGTCGTGGGCGGAAGCGCCAACGCGGCCATCCACCCGGTCGGGCCCCGTCCGGCGGCGCTGTTGTCGGCTCCGGAGGGGACGTCCGTCGCCAAGCCGAGTGCCACGCCGACCCCCACCCCGACCGAGGTCGTCACCGAGGTGACCGAGGTGGTGGAGATCCCGTTCGCGGTGACCGAGGTGCAGGACCCGGACATCGACGTCGGTCAGGTCGTCGTGACGACGACGGGCGTCCCCGGGCAGCAGACGAACACCTACCGCGTCACCACGCGAGCCGGGGTCGAGATCGCTCGAGAGCTCGTCGCACAGCTCGTGTCGGTCCAACCGGTCGCGCAGGTGACGTCCGTCGGGACGCGGCAACCCGCTCCGCCGCCTCCCGCTCCCGTCGCCGATCCGGCCGGTGGAGGGTGTGACCCGAACTACGAGGGGCAGTGCGTTCCGATCGCCAGCGACGTCGACTGCGCCGGGGGAAGCGGCAACGGACCGGCGTACACGCCCGGCCCGGTGTACGTCGTCGGGAGCGACGTCTACGACCTCGATCGGGATGGTGACGGTATCGCCTGCGACGCCTGAGCAACCCCGTTCGCGTTCGGCGGAAGTCCGGGTCCGAGATGTGGAGCCGAGCGTATCGTCGCTGGCGAGGCGCTGGACGGTGTCTCGACGCTGACGGATTGGAGCGACGATGAGCGCAGCACTCAACGGCAAGCAGGTGGCCTTCCTGCTCACGGACGGCTACGAGGACAGTGAACTGACGAGCCCCTGGGAGGCGGTCACCGGAGCCGGAGCGACCGCCCGACTGGTGTCTCCCGCCACCCAGGACGTGACCGGCAAGAACGGACACGTCCAGCCCGTCGACGTCGCGGTCGCCGAGGCCTCCTCCGACGATTACCACGCACTCGTGCTGCCCGGAGGCGTCGTCAACGCGGACGACCTCCGCGTAGACGAGACCTCGATCGCCTTCGCGAAGGCGTTCTTCGAGCAGGGCAAGCCGGTCGGGGTCATCTGCCATGGCGCATGGATCCTCATCGAGGCGGACGTCGTCCGCGGTCGTGAGCTCACGAGCTACCCGAGCCTCAAGACGGATCTGCGGAACGCGGGCGCGTCCTGGGTGGACGAGGAGGTCGTCGTCGACCAGGGCCTCGTGTCGAGCCGGACGCCCGACGACCTCCCGGCCTTCAACGCGAAGCTCGTCGAGGAGATCGGTGAGGGCGAGCACGAGGGCCAGCACGCCTGACTCGGGTCGCAGCGCGACGCACGAACGCCCGGTCCTGGTGGACCGGGCGTTCGTCCGTGCGGGTCAGGCCCAGCCGCAGATCGCGCGGAGCAGCTCGAGCAACTTTCGATAGAAGTCCATGAGACCACCTCCTCTCATATCAGCTTCTGACGTCAAACATCAGACATCCTGACAGGGCGCAGAAGGTCGCACAGTCCCCTCAATGGCGGACACCCCGCGGTCGCCGGCCTTCCTCCGACACGCACGAACGCCCGGCCCCTTGGAGGGGCCGGGCGTCCGAGTGCTGTGTGGAGGCGCTTACGCCTTCTTGTTGCGGGTCAGTGCGCCGTAGATGAGGAGCACGACGATGGATCCGCCGATGGCGAGGAGCCAGGTCTGCAGCGAGAAGAACTCCTGCAGGTTCGCGCCGAAGAGGATGCCGCCGAGCCAGCCGCCGAGCAGTGCACCGACGACGCCGAGCAGCAGCGTGATCAACCAGCCGCCGCCCTGACGGCCCGGAAGGATCGCCTTGGCGAGGGCACCGGCGATGAGGCCGAGCAGCAGGAAGCCGAGAAAACTCATGATGTCTCCAAATGTGATTGCTGGATCGAACGGGGTGCCGGTCGACCGTGTTACCGCCCCCGCCGGTGGGCGGGGGCAGCCACTGTATCGCGAGGACTAGTGCTTGAACGCGTCCTTGACATTCTCGCCGGCCTTCTTGGCGTCGGCCTTCGTCTGGTCGGCCTTACCCTCTGCGACCTTGCTGTCGTCGCCGGTGACCTTGCCCAGGGCTTCCTTCGCCTTGCCCGCGAGGTCCTCAGCGGCGTTCTGGATCTTGTCCGATGCACTCATGGCGTTCTCCTTCGTCTGCGTTGGAAACCGGTGATGATGTCCGGTCATCGGGTAAGACGCAGCTCGGCGGGCATTCGTCACGAAATCCGTCGAAAAACTTCCGGGACGCCGCCGGTGTCCGATCGAATGCGAGACTGGAGGTTCGTGTTCCGCCAGGCAGCGCCGCCGTCCAGACCCGCCGGGAGGTGAATCGCTTGAGGACAGCACCCCCTCGCTCGGGTTTCGCGCGCTTCCTGCGTGTCGTCCGCAACACGATGTTCTGGATCATCGGCGTGATCCTCGCCATCGCGTTGGTGATCTTCGTCTGGTTGCAGCTGACCCCGTGGCCGGGCTCGATGGTCATCCGCATGGCGTTCGACGAGCGGGCGAAGGTCGTGCAATCCGACCTCGTGAAGTACGTCCCCGACGGGGTCGACGTCCGACAGGACATCCCGTACCGCTCCGGCGACGCGGACGCGCTGCTCGACGTCTACACGCCCGACGGGGTGCGCGGCAGTGGTGCCGCCCTCCCGACGATCGTGTGGGTGCACGGTGGAGCGTGGATCTCCGGCAGCAAGGAACTCATCTCCAACTACATGCGCGTGCTGGCCGGCGAGGGGTACACGGCGATCGCGGTCGAGTACACGATCGCGCCCGAGGGTCAGTACCCGTTGCCCATCGAGCAGGTCGCCGACTCGCTCGGCTACCTCGACGCCAACGCTCGCGCGCTCAACGTGGACTCGTCCAAGCTCATCCTCGCCGGCGATTCCGCCGGTGCCCAGATCGCCGCCCAGGTCGCGAACGTGGTCACGAGCTCGGAGTACGCCAGCTCCATCAAGGTCGAATCGCCGATCGAACCGGAGCAACTCGCCGGGGTGGTCCTCGCCTGCGGGGCCTACGACCTCAGCCTGGTCAACGCCGAGGGCAGCTTCGGGTGGTTCCTCGACACGGTGCTGTGGTCGTACTTCGGAGCGCGCGACTACAAGACCCGGCCGGAGGTGGCGTCCGCGTCCGTCGTCGACTATCTGACGGCGAAGTATCCACCGACGTACATCACGGTCGGCAACTGGGATCCGCTCTACCCGCAGTCGGTCGAGTTCAAGGCGAAGCTCCAGGGCCTCGGTGTGGACGTGCAATCGATGATCTTCAACCCGGACTTCCGGCCAGGGCTCGAGCACGAGTACCAGTTCCTGCTCAACGACCAGGGCCGGTTCAACCTCCAGCGCATGGACGCCTTCATCGACGGTGTCACCGACACGAGCCTGCCGTTCGGGCAGCAGGGTCCGCCCGTCCGCTGAACGACCCGCGTCAGGGGAGGCGGATGCGGTCGCCGTCCTCGACGAGACGACCGTGGAGCACCGCCTGGGCGAGCGTCAGGTCGAGCCAACGTCGAGCGGTCTCACCGAGGCGACCGTAGCCGAGCACCGATGCCGCCTGCATCGGCAGCTGCTCGCGGTCGACCTCGTGCTCGGGGCTCGCGGTGATCACGAGCTCCATGGCGTTGCAGATCTCCGCGGGACTGATGTCCGTGACCGCGCGGTGGTCGCGATGCACGACCCGGCGGACGCCTCGCCACGTGACGACGTCGAGTCCGGTGGGCCAGGCGAAGCCGTTCTGGACGACGAACGCCTCCGTCACCAGCGCTGACAGCTCGGTGCGCGACTCCTCGGACGGCCGGTCGACGCCGAAGCGCCGGGCCACGATGGTCACGAGGCGAGGGACGGCGATCGGGCCCTCGGTCGTGAGGATCGCCGACGCGACGCGGGTCACGGCTGCCTTCGTCAGCTCGAGGTTGTCGAGGACGGACGCCGGGCCGATGACGGAGTCGTCGGCGAGCTCGAAATCGGTGATGGCGACGCTCATTGGGACGACCGGAGCCGACGCGGTGACGGGGAGGGCGACCGGGTCCACCAAGCGGGTCGCGGAGTGCTCGTCGGCCGGCGCCTCCCCGTGGACGTCCGGGCCGGCGACGGGTGTCCGGGGTGCGTTCGCCTCGCGGTCGTCCAGTGGCTCCGAGCCGGTGGATTGCGGCGCAGGGGGCGTCGGCGTCGTCCGCGGCGCGGGATCCGGCGTGCGCCGCGGCGGGTGGTCCGCTGAGGACTCGGCGTCGTCCGTGTCCGGTGCGGCCGGCGTCGAGGGGTCCTCCGCGAGCGCACGTTCAGCGCGTTCGCGCCACGCCTTCGGAAGCCATGTCGACTTCGCGACGAAGCCGTTCCACCCGCGACTCACGGTGCCACGCTCCGCTCGGGACGCGGGCTGGCAGAGCGACGATGCCCTGCTGGGTGGGTCGTCGAGGTCAGAGGTGGCACCTCCACAGGATAGACCGCGGCGGACGTGCGCTCAGCTCGCCGTCTGTCGACGCGCCTCGCGTCGGCGCTCGCGTTCGAGGTCGGCGGCTGCAGCCTCGGCGGGCGTCGGCGCCGTTCCGCCCAGGGCGCGAGGTTGCCACCACGCCCCGGTCCCGTCGACGGGATAGTCGCGTTGCAGTTCGTCGACCATGCCCTGCAGGCGGTCGCGGAGCTGCTCGGTACTCGTACCGACGTCGTCGCCGGGCGCGACGACGATCGGCTCGCCGAACGAGAAGTGCACGGGGACCCCGAACCGCTCGCGGAAGCCGACCCGGTGGTTCTTCGTCAGGAGGCGATGACCGCCCCAGACCGCGACGGGGATGATCGGCACGCCGGCCTCCTGCGCGAGGCGGACTGCGCCCGACTTGAGGTCGCGGACGGTGAACGAGGCGCTGACGCCGGCCTCGGGGAAGACCCCGACGAGCTCGCCGCTGCGGAGCGCTGCGACGGCGTCGGCGTAGGCGGCCGCGCCGGCGCGCATGTCGACCGCGATGTGCCGCATGCTCCGCAGGAGGCGGCCCACGACGGGCTGGTCGAAGGCGCCCTGCTTGGCCATGAAGCGGATACGGCGGCGGTTGTGGAGCACGGTCGCCCACTCGACGAGTGCGAACTCGAGGTACCCGAAGTGGGTCATCGCGATCACCGCGCCACCCTCGTCGGGCAGGTGTTCGATGCCGGTGGTGTGACGGCGCAGGCGCCAGAAGCCGAAGAGGGAGCGACCGACACCGACAGCGGCGTCGTACACGGGCTCGATGCGGCGTCTCATGGCGACACCGTACGACAGCGACCTGGGGAAGTGCCGGGGTGGACACCTGGGGAAGGAGCGGGCTAGGGGCGCCTCGGGAACCCTTCTCCGGCGGTCCTCACGCCCGATACGATCGCAGGATGACGGTGACGCAGACGGGCCGCTCCCGCGGCAGCTACGCCAAGACGGCGGCAAGACGTCGGGAGATCCTCGAGGCGGGGATGGACGTCTTCGCCGAGCAGGGGTTCCGCAGTGGATCGCTCCGTGAGGTCGCGGAGCGCGTGGGCATGAGCCAGGCAGGCCTCCTCCACCACTTCTCGACCAAGAACGACCTGCTCGCCGCGATCCTCGACTTCCGGGACGACCGGGATCGCGAGGAGTCCGGCATCGAGATCGGGAGCGGCATCGAAGGCATCCGCGGGCTCCTCCGCCTCGTCGAGCACAACATGCGCGTCCCCGGTCTCGTCGAGCTCCACTGCGTGCTGTCCGCCGAGGCGACCTCACCGGACCACCCGGCGCACGAGCACTTCGTCCGGCGGTACAGCTGGTTGATCGACGGGATGACCGTCTCCTTCGAGGTGATGGCGCGCGAGGGCCAGCTGGTGGCCGGCGTCGAGCCTGCGAGCGCGGCACGCATGCTCATCGCGATGATGGACGGTCTCCAGCTGCAGTGGCTGCTCGACCGTGATTCGGTGGACATGGCCGAGGAGACGCGACGTTCGCTTCGGCCTCTGCTGACGGTCGAACTGTAGCCCGGTGCTCCCCCGCCGTGACCGGGACTTCTCCACATCCGGCGTCACCCACCGTTCCACCACTCATATCTGATATTAGAGTTGGGGTGGCTGCGGGACAATGCGGAGGGGAAGTCCTTATTTTGACTAATTCAAAACAACTCGGTACGGTGGCTGCATGAACGGATCGGAGGTCGAGTCGGCGACGTTCGACTTCAACACGAAGATCCGGGCAGCCGGGCTGCGGGTGACCACGGGACGCCTCGCCGTCCTCGAGATCCTCGCCCGGACACCGCACGCCGACGTGGAGCAGGTGGTCGCGTCCTTGAAGCCGCGAGCCCCGCAAACCTCCCCACAGGCCGTGTACAGCGTGCTCAACGCCTTCGTCGCAGCGGGTCTCGTGCGCAGGATCGAACCGGACGGCCATCCCGGCCGGTACGAGCTGCGCGTCGACGACAACCACCATCACCTGGTGTGCAGCTCGTGCGGCGCCGTGGTCGACGTCGACTGCACGCAGGGTGCGGCGCCATGCATGCACCCCGACGACACGGCGGGGTACGTCATCGACACGGCCGAGATCACGTTCTGGGGCGTATGCCCCGCGTGCCAGGCGGATGCTGCCTGACACCGTTCCACAGACCACTCGACGGCACCTCCATGCCGATCGTCAGCTGACACCGCCAAGGTGGCAGTGCTGAATCCATCCGACCGTCCGACCAGCCCCACCCTCGAGGAGAGACATGTCCGAGACCAGCTACACCACCACCAACAGCGGAGCACCCGTCGCGAGCGACGAGCATTCGCAGAGCGTCGGCGCAGACGGAGCGATCGCGCTCCACGACCACTACCTGGTCGAGAAGCTCGCGCAGTTCAACCGCGAACGGGTGCCGGAGCGCGTCGTCCACGCCAAGGGCGGCGGTGCGTTCGGACGGTTCGTCACGACCGGCGATGTCTCCCAGTTCACGCGCGCCGCGCTGTTCCAGCCGGGCGTCGAGACCGAGATGCTCGCACGCTTCTCCACCGTCGCCGGTGAGCAGGGCAGCCCCGACACCTGGCGCGACCCCCGTGGCTTCGCGCTGAAGTTCTACACGAGCGAGGGCAACTACGACCTCGTCGGCAACAACACGCCGGTGTTCTTCATCCGCGACGGCATCAAGTTCCCCGACTTCATCCGCTCGCAGAAGCGTCTCCCGGGCTCGCACCTGCGCGACCACGACATGCAGTGGGACTTCTGGACGCTCTCCCCCGAGAGCGCGCACCAGGTCACCTGGCTCATGGGCGACCGCGGTCTGCCGGGCTCCTGGCGCCACATGGACGGCTTCGGGTCGCACACCTACCAGTGGGTCAACGCCGCAGGCGAGCGGTTCTGGGTGAAGTACCACTTCAAGACCGACCAGGGCATCGAGATCCTCACGCAGGACCAGGCCGACCAGATCGCCGGCGAGGACGCCGACTTCCACATCCGCGACCTCTCCGAGGCCATCACGCGAGGGGAGCACCCGAGCTGGACGCTCTCCGTGCAGGTCATGCCCTACGCCGACGCCGCGGGCTACCGCTTCAACCCGTTCGACCTCACCAAGGTCTGGCCGCACAGCGACTACCCGCTCATCGAGGTCGGCAAGATGACCCTCGACCGCAACCCGGAGAACTACTTCGCGCAGATCGAGCAGGCGACCTTCGCGCCGTCGAACTTCGTCCCCGGAATCGCTGCGAGCCCCGACAAGATGCTCCTGGCCCGCATCTTCAGCTACGCGGACGCACACCGCTACCGCGTGGGCACCAACCACGCACAGCTGCCGGTCAACGCGCCGCACGCGCCGGTGCACACGTACTCGAAGGAAGGCGCCATGCGCTACACCTTCAACGACGCGGACGCGCCGGTCTACGCACCCAACTCGGTCGGTGGCGCCCACGCCGACCCTGCGCGTGCCGCTGAGTCCAACGGCTGGCAGTCCGACGGCGAGCTCGTGCGGGCAGCCGCGACGCTGCACGCCGAGGACGACGACTTCGGCCAGGCCGGGACCCTCGTGCGCGAGGTGCTCGACGACGCCGCCCGCGACCGTCTCGTCGGCAATATCATCGGCCACGTCTCGAAGGTGACGCGCCCCGAGCTCCGTGCGCGGGTCATCGCCTACTGGACCGCCGTCGACGGCACGCTGGGCGCGCGCGTCGCAGCCGGCCTCCCGCCGCTCGTCTAGAGCTCACCGCCGAACACGCGGAAACGGTCGCCATCCTTCGCGGATGGCGACCGTTTCTGCGATCTCGTGGGCTCAGACGCCCATCGGGCCGCCACCACGGCGCGGAACGCCGCCGGTGCCTTCGGCCAGGCCTCTCGCGCGTTCGCGCTCGACCTCCGCGTCGTTGTCGTGCGAATGGTGTTCGTCGGCCGAGCGTGCGGCGCGGTCTCGCCGTGACACGTACCAGACGGCCGCGATCGCCAGGAGGACGAGCGCGGCGAGGATGATGATGGTGCCGATGTCCATGTGATGCTCCTCTCCTCGTCCATCGACCCTAACGAGGCCTCGGATGCACGCAACCCCCTCGTCCGACGGGCGAGGGGGTTGCGGAACAGGGGTATGTGATCAGCCGGCGACCTGTTTGGCGCGGGCGAAGACCTTCTCGATCTCCTCGCGACGACCCGGCTGCTTCAGCGACAACGGCGAGGGGTGCGGAGCGTTGAAGGCGCTGTAGGTGTTGCCGAGCAGGGGCTCGACGTGCTTCCACCAACCGTCCTGGGCGTGGGGTCCGCAGAGGACGACGACGCGCAGGTTCCTGAGGAGGGGCAGGAGGGCGCGCAGTTCCATCGCTCCCTGAGCGACCTCGGGCGCGTTCGGCTTCTTCCGCCCGGCGCTCAGGTACCACGGGACGATGTTCCAGACCATGACGTCGTCGAAGCCGATGTCGTTCCGCAGATTCCAGAGGCTCTCGGCGATCGGGTCGTCGTTGTCGACCGAGGCGAAGCCGGATCCCGGGGCGTCGAGGCTGTCGGGGGCCAGGGTCCCCGGGGCGTCGAGGAGGATCAGTGTCTTCGCGTTGACGGCCGCATCGGCCGGGTCGACGAGCGGGAGGACGAGGTCCGCCTGCCGCCGTCCTCGGCGGGTCATCATCGCGTCCGACCAGTCGCGCAGCGGCGCGAGTGCCGGCGACTCGGCCAGCATGCGGTGTCGTTCGGCCAGTTCGTCGGGGTCTTGCAGCCCGCGAGGGGCATCCATATGCATCTTCCGAGCGTAGCCCGTGACGGCTGCCCCGTCATCGTCTGAGCCGGTTCTGAGGGTGAAGATGCTGCACAGGACGGCGGATCCGCGCCCGTCAAGCCGGGGTGGACCGGGTTGACGCGGGCCTAGGCTGGCCAGGATGACTGACGAGCGAACCGCCCCCGACGACCGGACGAAGTGGCGCGCGTTCGCCATCTGCGTGTCGGTCGCCGCCCTCACGATCCTCGACCTCTCGAAGGTCAACGTCGGACTGCCGTCGATCGAGGAGGCGCTCGACGCCGGCCCGACCGCCCTGCAGCTGATCGTCGCCGGGTATGCCCTGGCCTTCGGTCTGATCCTCGTGCCCGCCGGGCGCTACGGCGACCTGCACTCGCGGCGTCGCATGTTCATGATCGGCCTGAGCGTGTTCGGGGCGGCCAGTCTCGCCTGCGCCGTCGCACCGAGCGTCGGCATCCTCATCGGCGGGCGGATCCTCCAGGGCATCGCCGCGGGTCTGCTGATGCCGCAGGTCATCGGGCTCATCCAGCAGTTGTTCGTGGGGAAGGAGCGCGGCCGCGCCTTCGGTCTCTTCGGAGCCATCATCGGCCTCTCGACGGCGTTCGGACCGACGCTCGGCGGTCTGCTCATCGCCATCGGCGGCCCGGAGGACGGCTGGCGCCTGCTCTTCTGGATGAACGTCCCGCTCGCGATCATCCTGTTGCCGATCGCCGCCCGACTGCTGCCCAAGCAGCAGCCGCACGAGGCGGGTGCCGGATCGCTCGACCCGGTGGGCATCGTGTTCCTCGGTCTCGCCGTGCTGTCGCTCATGCTGCCGTTCGTCCTGACGACCGGTTCTCCGGGCGACGACCCGGCGCGCTGGTGGTTGCTGGTCGCGTTCGCCGTCTTCGCCGGCCTCTTCGCCTGGTGGGAGGGTCGCTATCAACGCGCCGGGAAGACACCCGTCGTCGACTTCTCCCTGTTCAAGCTCGGCAGCTACCGCAATGGCGTCCTGATCTCCACGACGTACTTCGCGGCGATGCCGGCCACCTTCCTCACGCTCACGCTGTTCGTGCAGCAGGGGCTCGGGCTCGAGCCGGTCTTCGCGGGCATGATCACGATCCCGTTCGCCCTCGCCTCGGCCGTCAGCTCGTGGTTGAGCGGTCGGGTCGTCGACCGACTCGGACGTCCCCTGGTCGTCGGTGGGCTCGTGCTGGTCGTGGTGGGGTTCAGTCTCAACTCGCTCCTCGCCTTCATCACACCCCCGGAGATCACGCCGTACGCGATGGGTGCCGCGATGCTGCTCGCTGGCATCGGCGGCGGCGCGGTCATCTCTCCGAACCAGACGCTGATGCTCGCGGACATCCCCGTGGCCTCCGGTGGTGTCGCCGGATCGATCGGTCAACTCGGCCAGCGCATCGGCACCGCGGTCGGACTCGCCGCCGCGACGGCCACCTTCTACGCGACCGTGTATTCGGAGAACGGCGGCGATGCGTCGGGCGCCTCGCTCGACGTCTATCACGACGCGTACCGCAACAGCACCCTCGTCACGATCGGCTTCGTGGTCGTGGCGCTCGTCTTCGCGCTGCTCGACACCCGTTCGCGGAAGGTCGCCGCCGACACACCCGGATCCTCCAAGTAAGGGTGACCTGAGTTAGGGTAGCCTCAGTCGCGGCCGTCGGAGCCGCCGGAGGAAGGGGCTCGAGTGGCTCGCACGAATGCCGAGACGGCGCGCATCAAACCCGAGGCGGCGACACTCCTCACGCTGCGGGTCGTCCGCCGCTCGCGTATCTCAGCGAACATCGCCAGGGTCACCCTCGGTGGCGGTGACATCGCCGACTTCACGTTCCTCGGTTACGACCAGTGGTTCCGGTTCTTCATCCCGGTCTCCGAGGGCGGGCTCGAGCGGCTGCCGACCAAGCTCGACATGCTGGCCTACGCCAAGTACCTCGCGATCTCCAAGTCGGTGCGCCCGGTGCTCCGGAACTACACGGTGCGGGATTTCCGGCGCGACGGCCCCGACGGGCCGGAGCTGGACATCGACTTCGTCATCCACGGGTCGGCCGCCGAGGGGACTGCGGGGCCCGCGGCGAGCTGGGCACAGTCATGCGAGGCGGGCGATGCCGTGGCGCTGCTGGACGAGGGGCGCATGTTCAACCTCCCGGCGGACCTCGACCGGGTGCTGCTGGTCGCGGACGAGACCGGACTCCCCGCCGTCGCAGGCATCCTGACCTCGCTTCCGGCGTCGACCGTCGGGACGGCGATCGTCGAGATCCCGTCCGCGGCCGACGCGCAGGACGTGCGTGTCCCGGACGGGCTCGAGCTGCGATGGGTGGTCCGAGAGGATCCGCACGACGTCCCTGGACGAGCGGCGCTGGCCGCCGCGACGGCCCTCGGCGTGCCGTCCGCCCCGTGCTACGGGTGGGTCGTCGGAGAGCAGTCCCTGGCCGCGAACGTGCGTCGGCTCTGGGTGCGTGGTGGCATGCCGAAGGACCGTGTCATGTTCTGCGGCTACTGGAAGGCCGGCAAGGCGCACTGATCGGCCGCCGGTGTCGGCGTTCGCGTCGACCGTGCGGTGAATTGGGTCGATCGCCCGAATTCGGGGTGTCCCCGACGCGCTGGGCTGACGGCTCCACTAACCTCACGACATGCCCTCTCCCGCCGGTGCGTCCGGAAACACGATCGGTGCGCTGCCGACCGGTGTCGCGACGGGTCTGGTCCGGACGGTGACCGGCGGATCCGCCGACCGGGCGTTCGATGCCGATGTCCCCGAAACGGCCACGAGCGCTGCGGACACGTCCTCGCACTCGCACGACGCCCTCCGCAGCTGGGACGTCGTCCGCTCCACCTTCCGACCAGGTGAGGCCCTGACCTTCGACGAGCGCTACCGGTACGCCCAGCTCCCCCTGATCGACGCCGACCACCCGCTCGCGCTCCACGCAAGCCCTGACGGCGTCTACCGTGGCGGGCGGTACGCCGAGGCGCGCCTGGCGGTCGTCGTCCCCGTCCCGATCGAACGACTGTTCGTCGATCCGATCTTCCTGAGCTACGAGGCCGATCTCGCCTCGGCACCCTTCGCCCCCAAACTCGCCCGAGGCATCGAGCTCCGACGCGCCCACCGCTTGCACGCGACGCTCTCGTCCATCGACGCGGACTCCGGGTTCCTCGACGGGCTGCGGACGAGCGTCGGCGCGTTCACGCCCTTCCGGGTCAGGCTGGCGGGCCCCGTCATCGGTGGCTTCAACCGCGGACGCTGTTACCTCCCCGCCGTCGCGGACGCCTTCGCCCCCATCCAGCGGGCCGTCGGCGGGCGTCCAGCACCGCTCGTCGGGGTGGGCCTGCACCACTTCCGCGATGAGCTCGACGCTGCCGAGACCGCGGCGCTCGCCGCATTCCTCGAGCGTTGGCGCGACGTGACCCTGTTCGAGTGGACGGTCACCGAGCTGGCGATCACCTCGACCAACGACGATCTCGTGCTGAGCGGACGCACGCTCGCGCGCATTCCGCTCCACGCGGCCGACTGACACGCCGCGTCTCCGGGGTCAACTCGCGGTGAGTCTCCTGACCATCGGGAGGTCGGGGGTCGCCCAGTCGAGTTCGCCGAGCTGCTCGCGCGTGACCCAGCGCAGTTCGTCGTGATCGGTGCTGTGGGTCGGGGGCGCACCGCGGAAGACGACCTCGTAGCAGGCGAGGTCGATGACGAGCTCGCCCACGGCGACCGTGGAGCGGTCCAGCAGTGCGCCCACAGCGACGTCGGCGTGGAGCTCCTCGAGCAGCTCGCGAGCCAGCGCGTCCTGCGGCTGCTCATCGGCCTCGACCTTGCCGCCGGGGAACTCCCACAGTCCTCCGGACGCCCGCCCGGGTGCCCGCCGACATGCGAGCACGGTGTCGTCCTGTGAGGCGACACCCGCGACGACCTGGATCGTGGTGGTCATCATGCGCTCCCGTCCCGTGGCGTCGTGGTCGCTGTCCAGGCTAGGGGACGCGGGATCGAGGACGCCCGACGCCGCTCCACAGAGAGCTCCCCCTCGGCTGACGACAGCCTGCGTCCCGCGGCGGTGCTGTGGTCGGTGGTGCGTGCCAGACTGACAGCGATCGGAGGCGGACCAGCCCCCGCAGCAGTCGTCTCGAAAGGCACCCACCGCACCGATGTTCCTCCTCGACGGTTCCGCCATCACGAGCGCCAGCGACCTCTCCAACGCCTCCTACTGCGAGTTCGCCTTCCTGCGCACGGTCGACGCGAAGCTCGGTCGGATCGAACCGATCGTCGAGCCCGAGGACGAGATGCTCATGCGGACCTCCAAGCTCGGCGACCAGCACGAGCTGCGCGTCCTCGAGTCCTACCGCGCCGAGTTCGGTACCGGCGTCGTCGAGCTCGACCGCCCCGACGTCCGAGACGCGGTGGCGCTCGCCGCAGCCGTCCAGTCGACGATCACAGCGTTCCGCGACGGAGCCCCGGTCGTCTTCCAGGCCGCGTTCTTCGACGGATCGTTCATCGGCTTCGCCGACTTCATCGTGCGCCGGCCCGACGGCCGGTATCGCGTGCAGGACACCAAACTCGCGCGCTCACCGAAGGTGACCGCCCTCCTCCAGCTCGCCGCCTACGTGGAGCAGCTGGAGACGGCCGGGATCCCGGTCGACGACGACGTCGACCTCATTCTGGGAGACGGCACCGTCAGCACCCACGCGGTGGCCGACATCCTGCCGGTGTACCGTCGCCGTCGTGCGCGCCTGCTGCGGATCGTCGCCGAACGGCTCGAGGCCGACGGGCCGGTGGCCTGGGGCGACCAGCGCTACAGCGTCTGCGGACGATGCGCGTGGTGCGACGCCGAGATCACGGCCTCACGCGACGTCCTGCTGGTGGCCGGCCTCCGGTTGACGCAGCGCGACCGCCTGCTGGCGGCCGGCATCGCCACGATCGACGATCTGGCGTCGCTCACGCTCACCGGATCGACCGAACGACCGGGGCAGCACGGGCCGTCGGGTGGCGCCGGCGGGACGGTCGACGGCATCGCCGAGAGCACGCTCGCCGCGCTGCGAGAGCAGGCGCACCTGCAGCTCGAGCCGTCACTTGCCGCCGGCGTGCCGGCGTTCCGCGTGCACGACGCCACGGCGCTCGGACTCCTGCCGCAACCCGATCCGGGCGACGTCTTCTTCGACTTCGAGGGCGACCCGCTGTACACCGAGGGCGAGCCGGGCGACGCCCGCCGGGGTGACCGCACGAGGTGGGGCATCGACTACCTGTTCGGTCTCGTCGACACCGACGGCCGGTTCCGATCCTGGTGGGCGCACGACTTCCATGAGGAGCGCACGGCCCTGATCGACTTCCTCGCCTACCTCACCGCCCGTCGTGCCGAGTTCCCGAGCATGCACGTGTACCACTACGCCGCGTACGAGCGGACGCACCTGCTCTCGCTGGCCGCTCGGCACGGCGTCGGGGAGGACACGATCGACGACCTCCTCCGCGAGGCCGTGCTCTTCGATCTCTACCCCTTCGTCAGGAAGACGGTGCGCGTCGGCTCTCGGTCGTACTCGATCAAGAAGCTCGAGCCGCTCTACATGGGCGAGGACCACCGCGACAGCGACGTCACCGACGCCGCTGCATCCATCACCGCCTACGCGGAGGCGCGCGAGCTGAGTCGGAGCGAGGACCCGGAGCTCGTCGCCGAAGGCGAACGGAAGCTCGCGGAGATCGCCGAGTACAACGCGTACGACTGCGAGTCGACCCGTCGACTGCGGAACTGGTTGCTCGACCTCGGTGCGGAACGGGGCGTGCTGCCGGGCACCTTCGTCACCGACGCACCCGAGCCCCTCGTGGACGAACCGACGCCGCTCCACGACGCGCTGACGGCGCTGGCCGGAGACCCCCTCGACCCGGAACGCACCGCCGACGCCACCGCGTATGCGCTCGCGGCCGCCGCCATCGACTACCACCGGCGCGAGCACAAGTCGTTCTGGCAGGAGCACTTCTCCCGACTCATCGCCGCGCGCGACGAATGGGAGGACACCCGGAACGTCTTCACCGTCACCTCGGGAGTGGTCGAGCGCGACTGGTTCCGCGAGGGGCGGCAGCGCAGCGACCGCCGTCACGTCCGACTCCGCGGCCGATGGGCTCCCGGCAGCAGTGTGAAGGTCGGCGCCGACCCGTTCGCGGTCTACGACCACCCGGGACCGTACACGCTCCCCCGCGCCGAGCCCGGCTCGCGACCGGCGGGGCAGATCACGGTCCTCGAGGTCGACGACGACTCCCTGCTCATCCAGGAGACGCTCAAAACGGATCGTGAGCCCTACACGGAGCTGCCGGTCGCGCTCACGCCGTCTCCTCCCCCGCGACCCGGAACACAGGTCGACGCGATCGCCGAGTGGGGGCAAGCGGTCCTCGACGCCGCTCCGGAGTGGCCGGACGACGGCGTCGTCGACATCCTGCGGCGACGGCCGCCCCGCACGAGCTCGGGTGAGCCGCTCCCCCACCGTGGAGACGGGCGGACGATCGAAGACGTGACCGCCGCGTTGCTCGACCTCGACGACTCGGCGCTCGCCGTCCAGGGGCCGCCCGGAACCGGCAAGACCTACGTCGCCTCGCACGTCATCACGGCCCTCGTGCAGCAGCACGGCTGGCGGATCGGGGTCGTGGCGCAGTCGCACGACGTCGTCGAGAACCTCCTCGAGCGTGTGGTCAAGGCGGGGCTCTCTCCCGCGCTCGTGGCGAAGACCCTGCGATCCGGTGCCGACCCGGATGCGGAGCGCGGCTACACGGTCCTTCCGGCCAATGGTCATGGCGCGTTCATGGCCGAGCAGGCCGGCGGCTTCGTCATCGGCGGGACGGCCTGGGACTTCAGCAACCCCAACCGGTTCGACCGGAGGTCGCTCGACCTGCTCGTCGTCGACGAAGCCGGCCAGTTCTCGCTCGCGTACACGATCGCGGCGAGCGTCGCCGCGCGGAACCTCCTGCTCCTGGGCGACCCGCAGCAGCTGCCGCAGGTGAGCCAGGGGACGCATCCCGAACCGATCGACACCTCGGCCCTCGGATTCGTGGCCGACGGTCGCGACGTCCTCCCTCCGGAACTCGGCTACTTCCTCCACGAGACCTGGCGGATGGACGCCGCGGTCACCGAGCCGGTCTCGCGCTTGTCGTACGGTGGCGAGCTGCGCTCAGCAGCGGCCACGACGAAGCGGCGTCTGGAGGGTCGTGCGCCGGGACTGCACGTCGTCCCTGTCCACCACGTCGGAAATGCGACGAGTTCGCAGGAGGAGGCCGACCGCGTCGCCGAACTCGTCCGGTCGAGCATCGGGCTCCGCTGGACCGATCCGGATGCCGGCCGCATCGACGACCCGGTGAGCGAGGCCGACATCATCGTCGTCTGTCCCTACAACGCCCACGTCGCAGTCGTCCGTGCGACGCTCGACGCGGCCGGGTTCGACGCGGTGCGCGTCGGGACCGTCGACAAGTTCCAGGGTCAGGAGGCCGTCATCGCGATCGTGTCGCTGGCCGCGTCCTCCCCCGCCGACGTCCCGCGGGGCATGTCGTTCCTGTTGATGAAGAACCGACTGAACGTCGGGATCTCCCGCGCCCAGTGGGCGGCGTACCTCGTGCACTCCCCCGCGCTCACCGAGTACCTGCCGGTCACGCCGGAGGGTGTCGCCGAGCTCAGCGCCTTCATCCGATTGGTCGACGGCCACTGACCAGCTCCGCCGGGGCTGTGGAGGGGCGAGGATTCCGTCGCGCTGCGTCCGTGCGACCGTTCTGCGCCGCCTTCGCGAGCCACCGCTGACGCTGCTCCACGGTCGAATCCTTCACTCGACCGAACCGGTTCACGGCGACGGGCTTGATCCCGCAGAACCGGAGGGTGGTGGTACGGAGTTGCTTCACCGTCGTGTCGCCGACGAGCGGCAGGTACCACGAGGGCGAGTCCGACGTGACGATCACCCGACCGGTACGGCCCGCCAGCAGCCCCTCAGGGAGGCCGTTCGACTTCATCCGGTAGGCGCGACGGGGCAGCAGTAGGCGATCGAAGAAGCCCTTGAGCAGCGCGGGCACCGACCCCCACCAGACCGGAGCCACGATCACGATGTGGTCCGCGGCGAGGATCTGCTCCCACGCCCGTTCGAGGTCGGGCTCCAGGTCTTGACGGCGGGTGTAACCGAGGCGGAGGTTCGGGTCGAACGCGAGGTCGCGGACGGCGAGGACGGTCGCGTCGCCGTGCGCTTTCGCGTAGCTCGTGGCGAGGGCGGCGCAGAGGGACCCGGCGTTCGGGTGTCCGTCGATGACGAGGGCGGGCATGAGTTCTCCAACAGTTGTAGGTCTGGACAGTGCCAAGAATCTGGACAGTGTCCACTTTCGGCCGGAACCGACTCTACGGGTACGATGTTGCTTGTGTCAAGATCGACGACGGCGTACCACCACGGCAACCTCGGGCCGGCGCTCGAGGACGCTGCGCTCGAACTCATGCGCACGCAGGGCCATGCCACGCTGAGCCTGCGAGAGGTCGCACGTCGTGCCGGGGTCAGTCACAACGCGCCCTACCACCACTTCGGCGACCGGACCGCTCTCCTGAAACGGTTGAGCGAACGCGGCATGGCCGAGCTCCTGGACGCCATGCGCGAGGAGCGGCAGGCGACGGCAGGTCGAGACCCACAGGAGGCGGCCGTCCGGATCGGTTCGACGTATGTGCACTACGCGGCGCAGCATCCGGAGCGGTTCCGCCTGATCTACGACCCCGAAGTCTGTGTCCCCGGTTCGCCCAGCGAGGCGATGGCGCCACTCATCGGTGGCGTCGAAGCGCTGCTCGCCGAGACGACGGCGTCGCTGGCGCCCGGCGCCGAGCCGCAGGTCATCGCCGCTCTGACCACGGCGGTCTGGGCCGCGGTCCATGGGCTCGCGGAACTCGTCGTCGCCGGACACATCTCCGAGGCGGCGGCCCGACCCGCCCTGGAGGCGTTGCTCACGCGACCCTGAGGTGGCGTCCCGCATGGAGCGTTTGCACGATCATCATCCGGGAAACGGTCGGGAAGCTCAGAGGCCGTTCATGGTCGAACCAGACGATTCACTCGGATTGCGGGAGTCAGATGATCTCAGCACCCCCGCCGAGAGGAATCCCCGTGAACACCACCCCAGAACCAGAACGCCCTGAGTCGCGACCAGCGGACGGCACGCAAGCGCAGCAGCCGTCGCCCGCACCCGACCCGTACCAGCCGCCCACCGGCTCGTATCAGCCCCAGCCCGGGGTGGACGTCACTCCCCCGGCCGGCTACCCCGGCAACACGACCGGCGGCGGTCCACGACGCGAGCCCACGACGCCGTTCGGTTACGCCACGGCTCCCCACGCGACGAGCGGTCACGTGTGGCCCGGTCATCACCAGGACCCGCAGGGTCAGTACGGACCGTACGCCGCCGGCCAGGGCCAGTACGCGCCCTCCGGCACCTGGCAGCCCCAACCGTACGGACAGCAGACGATCCCCCAGCCGCCGTCGACCACGGCAAAGAAGCAGCCCATCGGCTGGATCATCGCCGCCGCGACGGCCGCCACGGTGGTGTCCCTCGTGACCGGTGGCCTCGGCCTCGCCTCGCTGGCGGCCGGAGCGTTCCAGAGCGTCGCCGCCTCCACACAGGTGACGGAGACGGTGCCAGACGAGGGCGGTCAGAGCTTCCGCGCTCCCGGTGGCCAGCCTGGCCCGCAGCAGGCGACGCCGGATGCCGCGACGGCGAACACCCGGAGTGCCACCGCCGCGGAGTCCGTGGGTGTCGTCGACATCGACACCGAGCTGGCCTACCAGGGGGCCGCCGCCGCGGGAACCGGGATGATCCTCACCGCGGACGGCCAGATCCTGACCAACAACCACGTCGTCGCGGGAGCGACGAGCATCGTCGTCACCGTCGTGGCGACCGGAGAGAAGTACGACGCACGCGTCGTCGGGACGGACGCCACGAACGACGTCGCGCTCCTGCAGCTCGACGGCGCCTCGGGACTGGACACTGTGGCCATCGACGACGACGGCGGCGCAGCCGTCGGTGACGCCGTCACCGGGGTCGGGAACGCCGGGGGCACGGGTGGGACACCCAGCGCGGCGGACGGGTCCGTCACCGCCCTCGACCAGGACATCACGGTCCAGGATGAGACGACCGGGGCCGGCAAGCAGCTGACCGGACTGATCCAGACGGACGCGGACATCCAGTCGGGCGACTCCGGCGGGCCGCTCTACGACTCGGAAGGCGAGGTCGTCGGCGTCGACACCGCTGCCTCGTCCGGTGGGACCGACATCGACGGATTCGCCATCCCGATCGACGACGCGTTGTCCATCGTCGACCAGATCCGCACCGGCGTCGAGACCGACACCGTCACGATCGGCTACCCGGCCTTCATCGGGATCGGTCTGGCCGCGTCCGGCGCAGCCCAGACCGTGCCGGGGGCTGTGGTCGGTTCGGTGATCGAGAACACGCCGGCGGCGTCGATCGGCCTCGCAGCCGGCGACGTCATCACGGGCATCAACGGTGCCGCCATCGACTCCGCGGAGACCCTGACGGCGACCATGGCCACGCTCGAGCCCGGCCAGACGGTCTCCGTCACCTGGACCACGGCGAGTGGGACCTCGCAGACCGCTGACGTGACCCTGATCGAGGGCCCGGTCGGCTGATCGCGCGCTCGGGACGCTCGACGACTCCTCACCTCCGGCCCGCGGCCGGACCCGAGGAGTCGTCGACGTCTGGCCAGTAGGCTCGGGAGGCGGTGCCTCGCCGCGACCACCGGAAGGAACCGCTCGTGACCCGCTTTCTCGGAGTCGACCTCGCCTGGGGCGAGGGGACCGGCTCCCGCGCGGCGAACGAGTCGGGACTGGTGTGCATCGACGAGACCGGGGCGGTCATCGAGGCCGGGTGGGCCGTGGGGATCGACGCCGTCGTCGCCTGGCTCGTCGACACCGCATCACCGGGCTCCGTGATCGCGGTCGACGCCCCACTGCTCGTCCAGAACCAGACCGGCATGCGTCTCTGTGAACGTGAGGTCGGACAGCGGTACGGGCGCTGGCAGGTTTCGGCCTATCCGTCGAACCTCGGCCTGCCGGCGCTCGGTGGTGTCGCGCTCTTCAGGGCGCTGGAGGCGGCTGGGTTCCAGTACTTCGACGGACTGAGCACGCCCGCCGCGGATGCCGTCCTGTTCTTCGAGGCCTATCCCCACACCACGTTGGTGGGTGCCGAGGAGTTCGGGTACCCGGATGCGCGGCCCCGCTACAAACGCCTCGACCCCGGTCTCCCTGTCGCCGAGCGACGGCGACGCCGTGCGGAGGTCTGTGACGACCTCGTCTCGCGCCTGCAGGCGCTGACCTCGGCGACTCCGCCACTCGACCTCGACACACACCCGGTGACGGCGCTCCTCATCGCGGAACCCTCGCCGCTGAAGGAATCGGCGCACAAGCACCGTGAGGACCTCATCGACGCGGCCATCTGCGCGTGGACGGCATCCGCCTGGTCCCGCTGGGGGCTCGAACGGTTCCAGGTCCTCGGCGCCTCGGATGCTCCGGACGACCGGGGGCGCGTCCCCACGCTCCTCGCCATGGCGCGGCCCGAGCAGCGCTCCAAACCGGATATTCCTTTCTCGGCATATAACGGTTCAGCCCCACAACGGGCATTCGCGCCACTCAGGGGGCCGATATCCCTGCAAACCACAACGGACCACGATCTCGACGAAGGACATATGAAGAAGAAGGAATACGCCCAGGACGACGCTCCGGCGGAATCGAACACGATCGAGTTCGTCCCCGGCGGAGCGGCGAACGCCGACGCGTCACCCGCGGCCTCGACGCGAGCCCCCTCCCCCGCTCCGACGACCGTCGAACTCCTGCGCAGTGCCACCTGGCACCTCGAGCACGCACGGGTGGTGGGCCACCCCGACGATGTCGAGTTCGAAGCGGCGAGGTCGGCGTTGGCGGAGGCCGTCTTCGACCTCGAGCACGTCCAGTACGGGGAGACGACTCGCGGCTAGGGCACCCGTCAGGCGGGTCCTGAGCCCGATCGGCGCCGTGTCTCCCGGTCCGCGCGTGCGCGTCGCTCGAGGATGTCGTTGCGAACCCAGCGGATCAGCAGCGACATGGCGAGCGACAGGAACAGGAACGCCGCCGCGCCCAGGGCGTAGGAGATGAAGTCCGTGGGGATGAACGTCGTGCCGAGCACGAGCGCCGAGGGCGGCCACTGGTCGGCGAGTGCGGCCGGCACGCCCGTGGCCTGGAAGCACTCGATCGCCGCCGAGAAGCCGAACGCGCCGAGGGCGATCTGCCACAGCGGACGCCGTGGGGCGGCGAAGGCCAGGAGGAGCGCGACGAGGACCGTGTACAGCGCGTTGGTCACGGGGTTCGCCCAGGCTGCCGCCACCGACCAGTGCACCGTCAGCCCGGCGACGATCGTGATGATGGCTGCGCCGAGGAGCAGCGCGCGCTTGAGGGAGGTGGCGGGGCGTGGCCCCTCGTCCGTCTGGTCGGGTGCGTCGGTCATGCTTTCGTCCTCCGGGTGCGTCGTTGTCGCCCACGGGCCCAGTCACGGGCCTCGGTTCCGGAGAGGGCGAGGATGATGGAACAGTCGACCGCGAAGCCGATCAGGTTGGTCTGCAGGGTCAATCCGCCGGCGCCGGCGACATAGCTCGCGGCGAGGGTGGCGATGGACGTCGAGCTGAAGGTCATGGCGAGCAGCCGCGCGAGATTGCCTCCCCGATGGACCCGCCAGGCGAGGACGAGGTAGCAGAGCGTCACCACGGCCGACAGGGCTAGCACGGCCCCGACCACCCACGGGATGAGGACGACGTCGTCAGCCGTCGCAGCTGTCGCGCGGGCCTCCGAGATGACCTGCTTCCAATCGGAGACCAGGAGGGCGCCGGAGAGCACGGTGGACAGCGCCGCGACGACCATGAGGACCACGCCGACGGTGGTGTCCAAAGGCCGCGGGTCGCCGGCCCGGATGAGGGAGCGCGTCGGGGGAGCGTCGGCGGCCGGCAGAGTCGCCGCCGGCGGCACGACCACGGCGCTGAGATCGATGATCGGCAGGTCGCCGTCGGTGACGATCGCGTCGCCTCCGCCGTTCCGCGAGTGGTAGCCGGTGGAGAAGTTGTCGATCACGGACGTCGACGCCCCGAGGTCCGCGGCCGCGATCGACGCGACGATGTGATCGCGTTCGTCGTCGACGTCGTCGGCGATCCGATGGGTCACCTGCAGGGTGAAGACGCTGATGCCGACCGATCGGTCGTACGTCCCGGCGGCCAGCCAATCCGCCTGGTAGCCGCCCGGGAGCAGCCAACCCTCGGGGGTCGGCCAGAACCGGACGTGGTGCCGCTTCCCGGGACTGCCGTCGACCTCCTGCTGGTAGCAGAACGCCTGGGGACGACCGAACAGGTAGAGCGACGAGACGGGTGCCTCGGAGTAGCTGCGCCTGGTCAGCGTCGAGGTCACGATCCGGAGGTTCGCGCGCAGGCCGAGGTCGTCGGCGAGCGTCCAGCCCGCCGAGAGCATCGCCATGTGGATCTGCTCCTCCCGACCACGGAGGCCGAGGTTCACGGGATCACCGAGGATGCCCTCGCGCGTGCGAGTGCGTCCGATGAAGTAGTCGGGCAGGTAGACGCGCGACAGCACGGTGTGCAGGCGGGGGAGGATGAGGTAGGCGATGACGAGGTAGATGACGAGGATGAACCAGGCTTGGGCCCACCCGCGCGCGAACGCCTCGGTGAGCAGCACGTACGCCAGGAAGACGGCCGCAGCCGTGCCGAAGGCGAAGAACCAACCGTCGACGATGCGTGCGATCCGTCCGCGACGATCCTCGGACAGGCCGCTTGCGGGCCCGATGAGGTCGCTGCGGGTCTTCGTCACCCGTCCAGGGTAGGGCCTGGTGCATCCACGTGCCGGGTGCGTGGGTGGTGGGAGGATGGTGGGATGGACTCCGTCGCCCACATCACCGACCTCGCCGACTTCATCGTCGCCTCGCCCACCTCGTATCACGCGGTCGCGGAGAGTGCTCGGCGCCTCACGGCGGCCGGCTTCACCCGGCGGCTCGAGACCGAGTCCTGGGACGGGGGCGCCGGCCGGTTCTTCGTCGAACGCGAGGGCGCGGTGATCGCCTGGGTGCAGCCCGAGCAGGCCCACGCCACGACGCCGTTCCGCATCCTCGGCTCGCACACCGACTCGCCGAGCTTCAAACTCAAGCCGAAGCCGACGACCGGCGCTCACGGGTGGCTGCAGGCCGGGGTGGAGGTCTACGGGGGACCGCTCCTCAACTCCTGGCTCGACCGCGAGCTCGAACTCGCCGGACGCCTGGTGACGCTCGACGGCACCGTGCACCTCGTCCGCACCGGCCCGTTCCTGCGCATCCCGCAGCTCGCCGTGCACCTCGATCGAGGGGTCAACGACGGCCTCGTCCTCGATCGCCAGCGCCACCTGCAGCCGGTGTACGGGGTCGGCGACCTCGCCCACGCCGACGTGCTCGCGCACCTGGCGACGATCGCAGGTGTCGACCCCACCGCGATCGCCGGGTACGACGTGCTCGTCGCCGACACCCAGGAGCCTCGGCGATTCGGTCTCGACGGTCAGCTGTTCGCCGCCGGACGCATGGACAACCTGACCTCGGTCCACGCGGGACTCGCGGCGTTGCTGGCCGCGAGCGACGGGGGAGCGACGGACGACGCCGGACACATCACGGTCTTCGCCGCCTTCGACCACGAGGAGCTCGGTTCGGCCTCGACGTCCGGTGCCAGCGGTCCGTTCCTCGACGACGTCCTCACCCGCATCGGCGCATCACTGGGCGCGACGACGTCCGAACGGCTCCAGGCCTATGCGGCCTCCTGGTGCCTGTCAGCAGACGCCGGCCACGCTATCCACCCGAACTACCCGGAGCGCCACGACCCGGCCAACCGTCCGATCGCCGGTGGCGGGCCACTGCTCAAGATCAACGCGAACCAGCGTTACGCCACCGACGCCCTCGGGGCCGCACTGTGGGCCCGGAGCTGCGCCGCCGCAGGTGTGGCCTCACAGGACTTCGTGTCGAACAACACGGTGCCGTGCGGCTCGACCATCGGCCCGCTCACCGCGACGCGGCTCGGCATCCGGACGGTCGACGTCGGGACGCCGCTGCTGTCGATGCACTCCGCCCGCGAGCTGTGCCACATCGACGATCCGACCGCTCTGAGCGCAGCGGTCCAGGCGTTCTTCCGGGGCGCCTGAGCCGCGCCGCAGCAGGAGATCCGCGCGGGAGCAGGACGCCCGAAGGCGGACGGTCCTGCTGCGGCGCTGATCTCCTGCTACCGGGCCGGGCTCAGCCCAGTTCGCGCAGTCGCAGACGACGTCCGTCGGGGCTCGCGTCCGGGTTCACCTCGACGAGGTCGGAGCGCGAGTTGATGAAGTCGCTGAACGAGCGGTAGCCGAGCGGCTTCTCCTTGAACGCCGGATCCATGCGGATCATCTGGTTCTTCACCTCGGCGTTCAGCAGCCAGTCCTCGTCGTCGTTCTTGGCGTGCACGAGGCGGAGCGCCCGCACGAGGAGCTCGGTCGCCGCACGCTGTGCGTCGGGGCCGGAGGGGTCCGCGGTCTCCTCGTCGGTGTCGTCCAGGTCGTCGGCGTCGCGGTGGCTGAAGACCGGTTCAGTGAAGAGGCCGCCGATGCGGGGAGGTGTCTGGGCGACCGGCGCTTCGGCCGTCGGCGTGGACCCGGACGAGGCGCGACGACGCCCGCCGGACTTGGGCGCGGACTTCGGCGCCTCCTCCGGGGAGACCTCCGCCGTGCTCTCGACGGCGGCAGGGGTCCGGGGCGTGCGCGTGACGACCGGCCGGACGATCCCGGGGATGTCGTCGTAGTCGGAGAACTCGTCACACGCCGCCATGAGCGCACGACTCGTCGCACCGGCGACACCGATCCCGATCACGTGGCGTCCGAGGCGTCGGCAGCGCTGCGCGAGGGAGATGTAGTCCGAGTCGCCTGCGACGATCACGATGTGCGTGAGGTCGGGGAGGCGGAAGAGGTCCTCGACGACGTCGACGGCGAGGCGGATGTCGGCACCGTTCTTCATCGCCTTCGTCGTGGGGAACATCTGCGTCAGGTCGACCGCGCGGTCCACGAGGTCCTTCTGATACGCGGAGTTGACCGGCTCGGACCAGTCGGCGTAGGAACGGCTGATGACGATGTTCCCGAACGACGAGGTGTAGTCGAGGATGGCGCCCACGTCGACGCGAGCGGCCTGCAGGCGCTCGGAGATCTCGTCGCCTTCGGGTGCGGCGGAGGGCACGTGGGACCGCGCGCGATCCCGGCTGAACGCCGCCTTCCCGTAGAGCTGGTTGTAGCGCGAGATGACGATGTTGTCGAAGTCGATGTAGACCGCGACTCTGGGCGTTCCGGTTTCTGCCATGACTCCATCATCCTCTGGTGGCCCGCGAATCGGCGACTTCAGTCCTCCACAGCCCGGCTTGCGGGGCTCCTCTCCACCGCCGCTGCGCCGGCCAGGCCGTGACCGACCTGGGCTGCGTACCGTGGTCGCATGCCCAGTCACGCCGTCGACATCTTCAGCCCAGGGTCGCAACCCAAGTTATACCCGGTTATACTCTCACCTGTGAAGACCGCCATCTCGTTGCCTGATGAACTGTTCACCCGCGTCGAGGCTCGCGCCGCCGAGCTCGGTGTCAACCGGTCCGAATTCTTCGCGGCGGCGGCGAGTCGGTATCTCGACGAGACCGATGCCGCCGGTCTCACTGACGCAGTGGACACCGCGCTGCGGCGTGCGGGAGTCGCTTCAGCGGAGGAAGCACGGGGCGTCGCCGCGGCCGGACGCGACCGCCTTGCCGAACTCACTGCCGGAGACGATTGGTGATCCGCCGCGGTGACATCCGGTGGGTCGATCTCGGCCCTCGCGGACGGGGGAGTGCGCCCGCCGGTCGGCGCCCGGTCGTCGTCGTCCAACATGACGCCTACACGCGGAGCGCACTCCGGACCGTAATCATCGCGGTCGTCACGTCGAACACGGCGCTCGCCGAGCTCCCGGGCAACGTGTTCCTCCCTGCGACGGCCTCCGGCCTGCCGAAGGACTCGGTCGTGAACACCACGCAGCTGCTCACCCTCGATGAGGACGACCTCGGTCCGGCCGCCGGGAGGGTTCCCGTCACCCTGTCACTGGATCTGGACGCGGGGCTCCGGCGAGTGCTGCACCTCTGAGGTGGTGCCGGAGCGATCGGCTCAGAGGTGGCCGGTGAGCTTTCCGTGGAACGCCGAGCTTCGTTCGTCGAGTCCGGTGAACACGACCTGCTTGCCGTGTGCGGCGTACTTCTCCTGCACGGCGTCGAGGACGGCGACGGTCGAGGCGTCCCAGATCTGCGAGGCGGTGAAGTCGACGACGACGTCAGTGGGATCGGCCGCGTAGTCGAACTGCTCGACCAGGTCGTTGCTACTGCCGAAGAACAGGGGGCCGATGACGCTGTAGCGGACGGAGGCGGCGTCGTCCGCGAGGACCCGGCGGACGCGGATCACGTGGGCCACGCGCCGCGCGAAGAGCACCATCGCGAGGACGGCTCCTGCAGCGACGCCGATTGCGAGGTTGTGGGTGATGACGACCACCGCTACGGTCACCACCATCACGACCGTCTCGGGGATCGGCATCCGTCGCAGGGTCGCCGGGCGCACGCTGTGCCAGTCGACGGTCTTGATGGCGACGATCATCATCACGGCGGCCAGCGCGACCATCGGGATCTGGGCCATCACCGGGCTGAGCGCGGTCACGAGCAGCAGGAGGAAGACGCCGGCGACGAAGGTGGAGATCCTCGTCCGAGCGCGGCCCAGTTTGACGTTCACGACCGTCTGACCGATCATCGCGCAGCCGGCGATCCCGCCATACCAACCGGCCAGGATGTTGGCGACGCCGAGGGCCCACGACTCGCGCCCCTTCGACGACGTCGTGTCGGTGATGTCGTCGACGAGTTTCGCCGTGAGGAGGGTCTCCATGAGCCCCACGAACGCGACGCTCAGCGCGGTCGGCCAGATGATGCCGAGCGTCTCGAGGTTCAGCGGCACGAGCAGCGCGGTCAGGCCGGGGAGGCCGCCGGAGACGTCGCCCTGGTCGCCGACGGTCGGCACGGCGGCGTGCGCGATCATCGTGATCGCGGTGACGACGACGATGGCGACGAGCGGCGCCGGCACCGCGGTGGTGAGCTTGGGGAGCAGCAGGACGATCAGCACCGTGATGACGAACAGCGGGTAGACGAGCCACGGGACGCCGAGCAGGTGGGGGACCTGGGCGACGAAGATGAGGATGCCGAGCGCGTTGACGAACCCGATCATCACCGAGCGGGGGATGAACCGCATGAGCCGGGAGAGACCGGTGACGCCGAACACGATCTGGATGAGGCCCGCGAGGATGACGGCGGGGAGCAGGTACTCCACGCCGTGTTCCTTGACGAGCGGCGCGACGACGAGGGCGACGGCTCCCGCGGCGGCCGTGATCATCGCCGGACGCCCGCCGAGGATCGACATCGAGATGGCGAGCACGACGGAGGCGATGAGGCTGACCTTCGGGTCGACGCCGGCGATGATCGAGAACGAGATGACCTCGGGGATGAGCGCCAGCGTCGTCACGATCCCGGCGAGGATCTCGACACTGAAGGCCCGGGGGTTCCGTAGGGTCGCGATGACGCCCGGGCTCGGGCGGACGGCGGTGCGCATGGGGGCGTCGGGCTGACTCACCGTGCAAGCCTAGGCTCGTTCGCAACGCAGGACGCACCGGGCGAGTCGCTGCTGGTGCCGCAGGGGCGCGTCGCGACATGCGACGACCGTCCTGAATCGTGAACCGTCGGTCAGCTCCGCAACCAGGCCTCGAGACCGTCCGCGCTGATCGGGAGTGCTGCGGAGAGCACCTCGTGGCCGGTGGCGGTCACGAGCAGGTCGTCCTCGATGCGGACGCCGATACCGCGCAGCTCCGGCGGCACGGTGAGGTCGTTCGCGTGGAAGTAGAGGCCGGGTTCGACCGTCAGGACGGCGCCCGGCTGCAACGGCTCGTCGAGGTACCGCTCGTCGCCGATGCGGGCGCAGTCGTGCACGTCGAGTCCGAGATGGTGGCCGGTGCCGCTCGGCAGGTAGCGGCGGTGCTGCTGGCCGTTCGGCGACATCGCCTCGTCGACCGAAACCTGCAGGATGCCGAGTTCGCGGAGGCTCGTGGCGATCTGCTCGTAGGCCGTGTTCCGCATGTCGATGAACGACCGGCCGGGGCCCACCTCCGACATCGCGGCGCGGTGGGCCCGCTCGACGTGGTCGTGGACCTCGCGCTGGGCCGCGGTGTAGGACCCGCTCGCCGGGAAGGTCCTCGTGACGTCGGCGGTGTACAACGAGCGGGCTTCGACACCGGCGTCCATGAGGATGAGATGCTCGGGGAGGACCGGACCGTCGCAGCGCGTCCAGTGCAGCGTGGGAGCATGCGGTCCGCTGCCGATGATCGTCGAGTACCCGACACCGTTGCCGAAGGTGCGGGCGTGGCGCTCGAAGGTCGACTGCAACCAGCGTTCTCCGCCGAACTCGATGGCGGCGGGCAGTTCGCGCACGACCGAGCGGAACCCGCCGACCGTGGCGTCCACGGCGGCGCGGAGCTGCGCGATCTCCCAGTCGTCCTTGACGAGCTTCGTGGCGGACAGGGCGATGAGGAGCGCTCGCGACGCCGCGAGTCGACCGTCGACCCTGGGCTCCGGGGCGCCTGCGCGGAGCGCGTCGGCGGGTACGAGGGCGAGGGACTCGTCCAGCACCTCGAGCGAGCGGACCTCGATGCCGAGCGCCTCCGCCCACTGGGGGAGTCCGGCGGACGGGCCGATCCAGAGCTCGCCGCGCATGGCGTCGGCGTAGAACGCCTCCTCACCGGGACCGACGGGCTCGGCGAGGTACAGCGTCGCGTCGTGCCCACCGGCGGTCGGCCGCATGACGAGGACGGCGCCCTCCGCCTGACAGGAGGTGAGCCACACGAAGTCGCTGTCGGGCCGGAACGGGAACTCGGTGTCGTTCGCGCGCGTCACGGCGCGTCCCGCGGTGACCACGAGCCACCGGCCGGGGAACTGCGCGCTGACGACGTCGCGGTGACGCCCGGCGGCTGCGCCGGCACCCTCGGCGAGGTCGACGGAGCGGTCCACCGCACCCCAGCCCGTCGCGAGGTACTCGCGGAACGCGTCGTCCCGGGGGAGCGGCTGGGTGCGGGGGTCGCGGAACTGCAGGCTGTCTGGACACATGGAGATCAGTAAGCCACCCGCGGTGGACGCCGTCAAGCTGCGACGCCTGGAGCCAGCGGAACATCTCGTCGGTGTCGTCAGATCCGGCGTTTCGTCCTGTCCGACCGGCTCAGGTGATGGACGGGATGGACGGATCGTCGGCAGGTTGACACCTGTTCGGACGCCTCCGCAGAATGACGGCATGACAGGAACCGCCGACACCGGCACCAGCGCCACGCTCGATTTCAACCTCGATGCGAAGGTGTTCGACATGGTGTCGTCGTCCGCGAGCGTCGTCGACGCCGATGCACCCACGCGATTCGTCTACCACGAGACGCACGGCGTGCTGTGGGGCGAATACGTCGGCGACACCGTCTCCGTCGGACGGTTCTGCGGGGTGCGCACCGGCGAACGCATCGACATCTCGTTCGTGCACCGCAACCGTGCCGGCGACCTGACGACGCGCGGCGAAGCGAGCTCGATCATCTCCCGCGCCGAGGACGGCTCGTTCGTCCTCACCGAGGACTTCATCGGCCCGGACGGGCAGGCCCACGTCAGCGTCTGTCGGGAGATCGCCGCCGCCTGAGCCGGTCAGGACGGGCACGCCACCGTCGCCCGGTCAGCGTCCGCGTCGCTCCGGCACCCGCTGGGCGCGCTCGTCGCTCGTCCGGACGAACCGGGTCATGCCGAAGCGCTCGCCGGAGTCCTCGACGCTCGTGCGTTCGGACCTCGTCATGCGGAGCGACACGTTCGACCGCTCCTCGTCCATGAGGAAGACGGTCGTCGTCGCCTTGATGGACGGCCACTGTGCGAGCCGGGTGGCGACCAGTTCGTGGATCGCCGCCACATCTGGGGCCCGGATCAGCATCATCGCGTCGTGCTCGCCGGTCGTGACGGCGAAGTACTCAAGCTCAGGGACCGAGGACAGGCGCGCACGGAAGTCCGCCCATTGGCTCTGGCGCAGTGTGATGAAGACCATCGCCGCGACACCGAGCCCGACCGTGGCCGGCTCGATCTCCGCGTGGACCCCCTTCAGGACGCCGGCGCGGAGCATCGCCTCGTAGCGCGAGTAGGCGTTCGAGCGGGAGATCCCGAGCTCTTCCGCGAGTGCGGCGACCGAAGCCCGCCCGTCCTCTCGGAGCAGCTCCAACATGCGGATGTGGGTGTCGTCGAGTTGCATCGATTGCTCCAAACGTCCAGATTCAGCGGTGGTCCTGGCGGTCGATTGAGAGGATATGGCAGATTCGCCGCGAAATCGAGACAATTCTTCTTTGGTAACGGCTTGTGGATTGACGAATGATCGCGTATCGCACTACTTTCAGCTCATCCCTCCAACCAGATAAGGAGCTCCACCTTGTCACGATCCTTCAGCCGCACGAGCCGGCGCGGCATGGCGGCCCTCGGCCTCGCCCTCGCCGCCGGCCTCGCGCTCAGCGCCTGCTCCCCCTCAGGTGGCTCCGATGACAGTGCGGGCAAGTCGCTCGTCGTCGACGCGTCCTTCGACCTCAAGACCGCCGACCCGAACCGCGAGTACGAGACCACCGGCTCGATCGTCGCGAAGGCGCTCTACGAGACCCTCCTCACCTTCACGGGCGACGACGTCACCGCCCCCGTCGACGGCCTCGCGAGCTACGAGATGAACGCCGACAACACGGTGATGACCCTCACGATGAAGGACGGCAAGAAGTTCTCCGACGGCTCCGACGTGACCGTCGACGACGCGGTGTTCTCGCTGCAGCGCGTCCAGGGCGTGAAGGGCAACCCGTCCTTCCTGCTCGACGGCGTCACGATCGAGAAGACCTCGGACACGACCCTCACGCTCACCTCGGCGACGCCGAACCCCGCCCTCCCGTTCATCCTTCCGAACCCGGCCCTCGGCGTCGTGAACAAGAAGGTCGTCGAGGAGAACGGTGGCAGCGCGACCGCCGACGACGCGGCCGAGTCGTTCCTCAACACCACCTCCGCTGGCTCCGGCCCGTACAAGCTCGAGTCCTTCGACGCCGCCTCGCAGGTGGTCTTCACGGCGAACCCCGAGTACACGGGGACCAAGCCCGCGTACGAGCGCGTCGTCCTCCGCAACGTGCAGGGCCCGACCCAGAAGCTCAACGTCGAGGCCGGTGACTCGCAGGTCGCCCTCGATCTCAACCCCGACCAGGTCTCCGAGCTCGACGACTCGAAGGTGAAGATCATCGCGAACCCCTCGCGCTACATGATCTTCCTCATGCTCAACCAGGACCCCGCGATCAGCGACATCACGAGCAACCCCAAGTTCCTCGAGGCCGTCAAGCTCGGCATCGACTACGACAAGATCGTCGACCTCGCCGGCGACGGTTCCGTCCGTCCCGGTGGCTTCATCCCCTCGATCTTCAACGGTGCGCTCGACGCCGCCGACGGCAACCAGTTCGACGCCGATGCGGCGAAGGCTGCGCTCAAGGAGTCCGGTTACGCCGGCGAAGCCGTCACGCTGAACTTCCCGAACGACATCACGGTGCAGGGGCTGTCGCTCCAAAGCATCGCCGAGTCGGTCCAGGCGCAGCTGAAGTCGGTCGGCATCACCATCACGCTGGCCCCGGCTCCGGTCGCCACCGAGCTGGACGCCTACCGCGACGGCCAGGAGACAGTGGGTCTCTGGTACTGGGGCCCGGACTTCCCGGACCCGTCGAACTACCTCGCGTTCACGCCGGGCGAGCTCGTCGGCCTCCGCGCGGGCTGGCCGGCAGGCGCCGACCCGACCGTGACCGACCTCGCGAACGCGGCGCTCGCCGCGACCGACACGGACGCCCGTGCCGCCGCGTACCAGGACCTCCAGAAGGCGCAGAACGCGAGCGGACCGTTCATCCCGCTCCTGCAGCCGGCGCAGAACGTGGTCACCGCGACCACGATCACCGAGGTTCCGCTGAACCCGACGTGGACCGTCGATCTTGCCGGAATCAAGTAGCGTCGCACCGACGACGTCCAGCGCGCGAGCGGGTCTCCACCCGCTCGCGCGCTACCTCGGCATCCGGCTCGGACTCACGGTCCTCCTGATGTTCGGGGTGACGCTCGTCACCTTCACGCTGACCAACCTCGTCCCCGCGGACCCCGTGCAGGCGGCGCTCGGTGAGCAGGCCGCAGCGGATCCGACGATCGTCGCGCAGTTCCGCGAGAGCGCCGGCCTCGACAAGCCACTGCCGGTCCAGTACGTCACCTACGTCGCGAACCTGTTCCAGGGTGACCTCGGGACCTCGCAGCAGACCCGCGGCGCCGTCGCGGACGAACTCGGTCGCGCCTTCCCGGCCACGGCCGAACTGGCGCTCACCGCCATCGTCATCTCGATCATCATCGGCGTCGGTCTCGGCATGTGGGCCGCGCTGCGACGCAAGACGATCACCGACCAGGTCATCCGGGTCGTGAGCCTCATCGGCATCTCGGTGCCGTCGTTCTGGCTCGCACTCGTCGTCTACTTCGTGTTCTTCTCCCAGCTGCACTGGTTCCCGGGCTCCGGGCGACTCTCGCCCGCGGCGATCCCGCCGCCGAAGGTCACCGGGATGTACACGATCGACGCGTTGCTCGCCGGCCAGTGGTCGACCTTCGGCGACGCCATCGCCCACCTGATCCTGCCCGCCTCGGTCCTGGCGCTCTACACGATCGGTCTGCTCACCCGGTTCGCACGGTCGGCGATCCTCGAGGTGCTCGACCTCGACTACGTGCGCGCAGCACGGGCGAAGGGCCTTCCCGGCCACGTCGTCGTGACCCGGTACGTCCTCCGCGGTGCACTCGTGCCCATCATCACCGTGCTCGGCGTCGCCTTCGGGTCGCTGCTGTCCGGGACGGTCCTCGTCGAGAAGGTGTACTCGTGGCACGGCCTCGGCGAGTACGCGTACTCCGCGGCGACCAAACTCGACCTGCCCGCGATCATGGGCGTCGGGCTCATCGTCGGCTTCGTGTACATCGGCCTGAACTTCCTGGTCGACGTGCTCTACGGCTTCATCGACCCGAGAGTGAGGGTGGCATGACCGACGTCCTCGCCGTCCAGACCAAGCGCAAGGGCCGCCTCCGCATCTCGAAGCAGCTGCGCACCCCGCTCGCCGTCGCGGGTGGTGTCATCGTGCTCTTCTGGCTGCTCGTCGCGGTGCTCGCGCCGTGGATCCGGCCGTTCGACCCGCTCGCCCAGGACTTCGACCGGCTGCAGGCCCCGAGTGCCGCGCACTGGTTCGGCACCGACCAGGTGGGCCGCGACGTCCTGTCCCGGGTCGTCAGCGGCGCACAGGTCTCGATCCCGCTCGCCCTCATGCTCGTGATCTTCGCGATGCTCATCGGTTCGCTGCTCGGGGCGATCGCCGGCTACTTCGGCAAGGCCCTCGACGAGACCATCATGCGGATCGCGGACCTCGTGTTCGCGTTCCCGACGATCATCCTCGCGATGGTCATCGCGGCTGCGCTCGGCCCGAGCCTCACGAACGCCGTCATCGCGATGCTCATCGTGTCGTGGCCGGCCTACGCCCGAGTGACGCGTTCACTCGTCATCGGAGCCAGGGGTGCCGAGTACGTCATCGCCGGTCGTCTGCTCGGCAACGGGCCGTTCACCTCGCTCGGCAAGGACATCCTGCCGAACGTCGTGTCGCCGGTCGTCGTGCTCGCCACACTCGACGTCGGTACGGCCATCCTGCTGCTGTCGGGGCTCTCGTTCCTCGGCCTCGGTGCCGTCCCGCCGACGCCGGACTGGGGCGCGATGGTGTCCGACGGGGTGCAGAACTTCTCCTCCTGGTGGATCGCGGTCTTCCCTGGACTCGCCATCCTCACGGTGGTGCTCGCCTTCAACTTCCTCGGCGACGCCCTCCGCGACGCCCTCGACCCCCGGTCGCAGGAAGCCGTGCAGGGGCGCGCGCTGTGAGCGGCGAGCACGGAGTGACCGATCCGAAAGGACGCGACATGACCCAGTCAGCAGGCAGCAGCGGTGGCGGGATCGTCATCGAGGGGCTCACGCTCGGCTTCGGTCGCGGCGCCGCCGCCAAGCAGATCCTCCGCGGCATCGACCTCGAGGTCCCCGCCGGTCGCATCACGGGGCTGGCAGGTGAGTCGGGGTCAGGTAAGACCATGACCGGGCTCGCGATCTGCGGGCTCCTGCCGGCCGGCGCGGACCTCGGCGGCAGCATCCGATTCGACGGCACCGAACTCGTCGGGCTCAAGCAGCGCACCATGAACCGGTACCGCGGCACGGAGATCGCGATGATCTTCCAGGACCCGACCGCGAGCCTGCACCCCATGCTCACGGTCGAGGCCCAGCTCGTCGACCACTACCGGCACCACACGGGGGCCTCGAAGGCGGCCGCCCATGCGCGGGCGCTGGAGATGCTCGGACTCGTCGCCGTCCCGAACCCGGAGGCGGCGTTGCGCAAGTACCCGCACCAGTTCTCGGGCGGGCAGCTGCAGCGCATCGCGATCGCCTCGGCGCTCATGTGCGAGCCCTCGGTTCTCATCGCCGACGAACCGACGACAGCCCTCGACGTCACGGTCCAGGCCGGCATCCTCCGCCTGCTGCGGAAGCTGTGCGACGAGCTCGGGATCGCGATCATCCTCGTCACCCACGACCTCGGAGTGATGTCGGCGCTCGCCGACACGATCGCGGTCATGCGGCTCGGCGAGATCGTCGAGCACGGCAGCCGGTACCAGGTCATCACCGATCCGCAGCACGAGTACACCAAGGCGCTCATCGACGCGCTGCCCGACACGGGAACGGAGGCGGCGTCATGACGCTGCTGCACCTCGACGACGTCCACGTGACGTACAAGCTGCCCGGTCGCGGCACGCTGAACGCGGTCGACGGCGTGAGCTTCGACCTCGAGCCGCGACAGGTGCTCGGCCTGGTGGGGGAGTCGGGCTGCGGCAAGTCGACCCTCGCGCGAGCGGTCTGCGGGCTGGAACCGACCTCGGGTGGCGCGATCACGTTCAACGGGACGCCGATCGGCAAGCTGGGTCTCCGGAAGCGCGCACCGGAGCTGCTGCGGATCCAGATGGTCTTCCAGAACCCGTACGCCTCGCTGAACCCGCGCCGCACGGTCGGGAGTCAGATCGAGGACGGCCTCCGGGTCAACCCGGTGCGCGACGCGTGGGACGTCGGTCAGCTGCTCGAGCACGTCGAACTCGACGCCGCCAGCCGCACCCGCTACCCGCACCAGTTCTCGGGCGGCCAGCGGCAGCGCATCGCGATCGCCCGGGCCATCGCGGCGGGCCCCGAGCTGCTCATCGGTGACGAGCCGATCGCGTCGCTCGACGCCTCCCTGCAGGCACGGGTGGCGAAGCTCATGCGGAAGCTCGCGGTCGAGACGGGCGCGGCGCTCCTCTTCATCAGCCACGACCTGTCCGTCGTGCGGGTCATCGCGGACGACGTGGCGGTCATGAGCGCCGGTCGCATCGTCGAGCACGGTCCGGTCGACCGCGTCTGGTCCGACCCACAGGACGCCTACACGCAGCGGCTCCTCGCGGCGATCCCGGTCGTCGACGGACTCGGCACCCTCCCCGGCGCCTAGCCGGACCCCTGCTCCGTCCCTGTCTCAGGAGCGCCTCGGCGTGTCGGGTCCCCCGCGCTCGACACGCCGAGGCGTTCCTGAGTCAGGGAACCGGTCAGCGGAGGGTCGGCGGGCCGACCGGGCCGGGGGAGTCGTCGATGAACGGGCGGTCGATCGTCTCCCGGACGAGCAGTTCGAGGAGGCGGAACGCGCCGACCGCCGCGAGCTGGACGAGGAGGAGCGGCCCGAGGAGCGCACCGGCGTACGGCAACCAGACGAGGAGTCTCCGTTCCTCCCGCCAGCACACGGCGAGGACCGCGGGTGCCATCGCGAGGCCGAGCCACCCGGGCGTCGGAGCGCCGAGCACGGGCGTGACGAGTCCGATCGTCGCGACCCAGACGCCCAGGACCCCGAGGACCGACTGCCCGATCAGTACGGCGGCGATGCCTGGAGCGTGCCTGACGTATCGCTCGACCGACACGACCGCCCACATGAGCCAGGCCCGGAGGAGCGGCACCCGCTGCTGGCGGAGGCCGACGCGGAACTGTCGGTCGTCCTCGAACCGCTGCTCGAGTGCCTGGTCCGGCGGGAGCCCGAGTGCGAGGAACGCCCGGTGGTCGTGGACGACGGCCGGCGCGGACTGTCGGCCGTAGCTGCCGATGAAGCTCCACAGGACGCCCGGGACGGACGCGAGGTCGGTCCATCCCGCCGTGCGGCCGCCGTCGTGCCCGCCGTCGGACGCCGGTGCCCACACGACGGGACCGTCAGGGGCGTGCTCCTGGAACCCGATCCGCCGTTCGAGCCGGAACCGGCGTCCGGTCGGGGGGATCTGCGCCAGATCGATCCGCTGCAGCGGCTGCTCATCGTCGTCGAGGTAGGGCATGCGGACATCCTCCCGCAGCCCACCGTCAGGTGTGAGTCCCCTGGATGTCGGCTCGTGACCTTGCTCACGAGTTTCCCGCGTCGTAGCGTGGCGTTCCGTTGCCGTTCAACCGAGTCTGGTCAGATGGTCAAACAGCTGCGATGCGGTTCGGAGAGCATCGCTCGAACGAGAGTTGTCACGTGAGTCTTCGCACGGCCGAGTACCCGAGGCCCGATCACTTCCTGCTCCATGTGAGCGACACGCACCTCCTCGCCGGCGGGGGGAGCCTCTACGACAGCGTCGACAGCGAGACGCATCTGCGTCGCCTGTTCGCCGAGTTCGAGGCGTCCGGCGGTCGGCCCGAAGCGATCGTCTTCACGGGTGACCTCGCCGACAAGGGCGAACCCGACGCGTACGACCGCATCCGCTCCATCGTCGAGCCGGTCGCCGAGCGCCTCGGATCACAGATCATCTGGGTGATGGGCAACCACGACGACCGCCAGGCGTTCCGGGCCGGGCTGTTCGGTGAGGTGCCGACCACCCGCCCGGTCGACCGCGTCTACGACGTCAACGGCCTCCGCGTCATCACCCTCGACTCCAGCGTGCCCGGTCACCACCACGGCGAGGTGTCGGACGAGCAGCTCGACTGGCTCGCCGAGGAACTCTCGACGAGGGCGCCCCACGGCACGATCCTCGCGATGCACCACCCGCCCGTCCCGAGTGTGCTCGACCTCGCCGTGAGCGTCGAGCTGCGCGATCAGGCGAAGCTCGCCGAAGTGCTCGAGGGGTCCGACGTCCGGAGCATCATCGCCGGTCACCTGCACTACTCGTCGACCGCGACGTTCGCGGGCATCCCGGTGTCGGTCGCCTCGGCCACGTGCTACACGCAGGACCTCAACGTGCCCGTCGGCGGGACGCGTGGTCGCGACGGCGCGCGGGCGTTCAACCTCGTCCACGTCTACGGCAAGACGGTCCTGCACTCGGTGGTGCCGCTGGGTGAGACCCCGCCGCTGCACTACATCGACGCCGAGGAGAGTGCGCGCCTGCTCGCTCGCGACGGCATCGAGCTGCCCCTGTCGGACACGGTGTCGGTGCAGCCGGAGCCGCCGCTGACGATGCCGATCGGCGTCCTCGTCTAGGGCTGCACCTCCCCGCTCCCTGAGCTCGCCTCCGGTCCCTGAACTTCCCCCGGTCCCTGAACTTCCCCCGGTCCCTGAACTTCCCCCGGTTCCCTGAGCCTGTCGAAGGGCCGCACGTTCTCCGGTCCCTGAACCCGTCGAAGGGCTGCACGTTCTCCGGTCCCTGAGCTTGTCGAAGGGCTGCACGTTCTCCGGTCCCTGAGCCTGTCGAAGGGCCGCAGCCGGGCAGAGTACCGCAGCCTGCAGACTCCGCCGTTCCGGGAGCCTCCCCAGACCGACGCACCTATCGTGGACGGATGACCTCCCCAGAAGCACCCCGCACCGCACTCGTCGTCGGCGCCAGCGGCATCACCGGTTCCGCGATCGTGTCGCAGCTCCTCGCTGACGGTGGCTGGCGGATCCTCGCCCTCGCTCGCCGAGCGCCGGCGGCTCACCCGCAGGTCGAGCACGTCGCGGCCGACCTCCGGGACGCGGACGACCTCGCGCGCGCCCTCGGCGGCACCGGCGTCACCCACGTGTTCTTCACCGCCTGGTCACGTCAGGACACCGAGGCCGAGAACATCCGGGTCAACGGCGGCATGGTCCGCGACCTGCTGGCAGCCCTCTCCGCCGAGCCCGTTCAGCACGTCGCCCTGGTCACCGGCCTGAAGCACTACCTCGGCCCGTTCGAGGCCTATGCGGCGGGCGAGATGCCCGACACCCCGTTCCACGAGGACGAGGACCGACTCGACACGCCCAACTTCTACTACGAGCAGGAGGACGAGCTCTTCGCCGCGGCTGCGCGAGCGGGGTTCACCTGGTCGGTACACCGCTCCCACACCGTGATCGGACATGCGGTCGGCAACGCGATGAACATGGCGTCCACGCTCGCGGTGCAGGCGGCGCTCTGTAAGCGCCTCGACCGACCGTTCGTGTTCCCCGGTTCCGAGACCCAGTGGAACGGCCTCACCGACATGACCGACGCCGGACTCCTCGCCGAGCAGATGCTCTGGGCTGCTACCTCACCGGCCGGTGAGGACGAGGCGTTCAACATCGTCAACGGTGACGTCTTCCGCTGGCGCTGGATGTGGCCGCGACTGGCTGCGCACCTCGGCGTCGAGCCGGAGGGTTTCGACACCGAGCCTCGTCCGCTCGAGCAGCAGATGGCGGGCGCCGAGGGCACCTGGGCCGAGCTGGTGGCCGAACACGGTCTCGTCGAGGCCGACCTCTCCCGCGTGGCGTCGTGGTGGCACACCGACGGCGATCTCGGCCGGGACATCGAGGTCGTGACCGACATGAGCAAGAGTCGACTCGCCGGCTTCACCGGCTACCGGCGGACGCTGGACGCCTTCACCGCGATCTTCGACCGCCTCCGCGCAGAGCGCATCGTCCCCTGACCGGCCCCGGTCCCCGGGCGCCCTTCCGGTCCCTGGGCACCCGTCCGGTCCCTGAGCTTGTCGAAGGGCGGCGACCGTCTCGGTCCCTGAGCTTGTCGAAGGGCGGCGACCGTCTCGGTCCCTGAGCTTGTCGAGGGGCGGCACTTCGACAAGCTCAGTGACCGGGTTCGGCTCAGTGACCGGGTTCTGCTCAGTGACCGGGTTCTGCTCAGTGACCGGGTTCTGCTCAGGGGCCCATTCCGGCCTCTGAGCGCCCGTCTCGGTCCCTGAGCCTGTCGAAGGGCGGTCAGCTGAGCTTGGCGGGCTCGATCTCGAGCGCGTTCGGCACGGCGGCCTCGCGCTCCCACGGGGCCGGGAACGGGAAGTACCGCTCGAGGAAGTCGATCACCGCGGTGGTGCGCTGCTCCACCGAGATCTCCGGCCGGCTGCCGTCGTTCAGGCAGAACATGTCCTGGTCGCGTCGCTTGAGGAGTCGTTCCATCTGCCCGAGCGACTGCTTGAGCGTCGTCTCGATGTAGCGGACCTTCGCCTGGGTCTGCTGCACCGCGCGACCCGTCATGAGGCCGTAGTAGTGGTAGAACGAGTTCGTCACCGAGATGTTGTCGGCCGCACGGAACGCGCTGTGGGAGGTCGCGCGGAACTCCTCGGCGAACTCCTGCTCCATCTCCGCCATGATGCTCCGGCGGAGGGGTGCGGCGCAGTGCTCGAGGTGACGGGTGGTGACACGTCCGAAGCGCTCGTGCAGGAGCCGACGGTTCACGCGGGCCGCGTTCTCGAAGCCGCTGCGCGAGGGGTCGTTCGCCCCGAGGCCGATGCGGGTGGTCGCCTCCACGAACTTGCTGATGCCGCCCGGTGAGAAGAACAGTTCGGGACTGATCGGTCGTCCGAGGAACATGTCGTCGTTGGAGTAGAGGAAGTGCTCCGACAGCCCCTCGATGCGGTGGAGCTGGCTCTCGACGGCCATGGAGTTGTGCGTCGGGAGAGCGTCGAGGTCGCCGAAGAACTCCTCGCTGCGAACGATGGTGACCTTCGGGTGCTCCGCCAGCCATTCGGGCGCGGGGGAGTCGGTCGCGATGAAGATGCGCCGGATCCACGGGGCGAAGGTGTGCACGCTCCGGAGGGCGTACTTGAGCTCGTTGATCTGGCGGAAGCGGGCGTCGGAGTCGTCGCCGTCGCCGACGACGTAGCTCTGCATCCGCTTGGCGCGGGCGCGCTGGAACTCCTCGGAGGAGCCGTCCACCCACGAGAAGACGAGGTCGATGTCGAAGGTGACGTCGCTCGCGAGCGCGCCGAACATGTGCTCGAGCGTCCGCCAGCTGCGTCCGTAGCGTTCGACGGTCGTCTCGACGGCCTCGGTGCGGGGCATGTACGTCCGCATGAGGACGTTCTCAACGGGAGCGGTGATCTCCTCGTCGCCGAAGCGCCAGAGTTCGAGCTGCAGGGCGGTCTCCATGCCGTAGCGGAGGCGGCCGAGCGGTTCGATGCGCGGTCGGTACAGCCGGAACACCTCGGCCTTGCGGGCGCCGGTGAGCAGGCCGTCGGAGAGGAGGTGCGGATCACCGGCCGGCTTCACCGTCGACATGCGCGCTTTGAGCGGCACGCTGTAGAAGGGCTCGTCGGCGAACGCCTCCGCGAGTGCGGTCTGCAGGCGCTTGCGCAGGGAGCGGTCGATGACGATGACGGGGCGGTCGTGCTCGCCCCGGATGAGGAGGTATTCGATCTCGGCCGCGTCGAGCACGTCGGCGACGGCGAGCAGGTCCTCCACCATCGACTGCTGTGGGGTCAGGTGACCGTTGATGAGGGTGTAGACGCCCTTGCGCTGCACCACGTCGGGGCGGTCGAAGCGCTGCGATCGGGAGCCACCGGTCACGAGGACGAGCTCAGGGGCGGTGGTGAACGGGAGTTCCGGCGGAATCGTGTCCTTCGCGGTACTGGTGAAGGCCGTCGGTGCCTGAGTGCCGACGGTTGGCCGCTGGTCGTCGAGTTCGTTCGTGATCGTGTCCGCCTCTGGTCTGCTGGGGAGTGGGTTCATCGTTATTGTACGGCCGTCGCCCGGGACCGCTCGCGGCTTGACGGCGACGGGGTCGCAGGCGGCGTCCGGGTACGATTGACCCATGGTGAGCGTGGCGGAATCCTTGGTGCGCCTGCAGGACCTGGCCTCGTCGCCCGTGGTCGCTCGGGTGGCGTCGGCGTTCGACGAAGCCGGGTACGAACTGGCCCTCGTCGGTGGACCGGTTCGCGATGCGATGCTCGGTCGCACCGTGAGCGACCTCGACTTCACGTCGAACGCCTCGCCCGACCAGATCCTCGCGGTCCTCAAGCCGATGGCGAGCGCCTGGTGGGACGTCGGCCGCGACTTCGGGACGATCGGCGCGAAGGTCACCGTCACCGACGACGGCGGCGTCGAGCACGCCGACACGGTCGAGATCACCACCTACCGGGCCGACGCCTACGACGGCGTGACCCGCAAGCCGGTCGTCGCGTTCGGCGACACCCTCGAAGACGATCTGCGCCGGCGCGACTTCACCGTCAACTCGATGGCGCTCCGCATCCCCGAGATCACCCTCGTCGACCCGTCCGGTGGCGTCGAGGACCTCGTCGCCCACCTGCTGCGGACGCCGAGCTCGCCCGAGGTCTCCTTCGGCGACGACCCGTTGCGCATGCTCCGAGCCGCGCGGTTCGCTTCGCAGCTCGGCTTCCGGCCCACCGACGACGTGATCGAGGCGATGGAGGAGCGTCGCGAGACCATCTCCATCGTGAGCCCTGAGCGCATCCAGGCCGAGCTCGGCAAGCTGCTCGCGACCGACCACCCGCGCGCGGGCCTCGAGCTGCTCGTCGACACCGGCATCGCCGACCTCGTGCTGCCCGAGCTGCCCGCGCTCCGGCTGGAGCCCGACGAGCACCACCACCACAAGGACGTCTACCAGCACTCGCTCACCGTGCTCGAGCAGGCGATCGGCTACGAGCACTCGAGGCACCCCGGCGAGGCGCCCGACCTCGTCCTGCGTTGGGCCGCGCTGCTGCACGACATCGGCAAGCCGGCGACGAAGAAGACCGGCCCCGGCGCAGCCGTCACCTTCTACCACCACGACCTCGTGGGTGCGAAGCTGGCGAAGAAGCGCCTCACCGCGCTCCGCTACGACGGCGACACCATCAAGAGCGTCGCGCGGCTCGTCGAGCTGCACATGCGGTTCTTCGGGTACTCGGAGGGCGTCTGGGCCGACTCAGCGGTGCGGCGCTACGTCCGCGACGCCGGTCCGCTGCTCGAGCGGCTGCACATGCTCGTCCGCGCCGATGTCACGACCCGCAACCGGCGCAAGGCCGACCGCCTCGGTTTCGCCTACGACGACCTCGAGCAGCGCATCGTCGAGCTCCAGGAGCAGGAGGAGCTCGAGTCCGTCCGGCCCGACCTCGACGGCAACCGCATCCAGGAGGTGCTGGGCATCGCACCCGGTCGCGAGGTCGGCGAGGCCTACCGCTGGCTGCTGGAGCTGCGCCTCGACGAGGGCCCGCTCGGCGAGGAGGAGGCCACCCGCCGCCTCCTCGACTGGTGGTCCTCCCGGTGACAGCCCCACCTGCCCGCGAACTGTCACAAACGCACAGTCAGACGGCGTCACACTGGCCGTTTCTGACAGCTCGCGGGCGTTCAGACTGAACTGCTAGCCTCCCTGAGGTTCACGGAACGAAGGATTCTCATGCTCAAGCGCCACGCCGCCCTCGCGATCGCGGCCGCCTCCGCCCTGATGCTGAGCGGTTGCGCCGCCGGATCCACGGAGCGCACGACGGTCACGGTGCGCGTGTGGGATGCCGCCGTCGCCGACGCCTACGAGACTTCGTTCGCCGCCTTCGAGCGCGAGAACCCCGACATCCGCGTCCGCGTAGACGTCGTCGAATGGGCGGACTACTGGACGAAGCTCCGCACCGACGTCGCGGCGGACACCGCTCCCGACGTCTTCTGGTTGAACAACTCCTACCTCGCCGGGTACGCGGACAGCGGGAGCGTGCTCGACGTCGGGCAGACGCTCGGCAAGGACGCCTCGAAGGACTGGGCGCCGAGCGTCGTCAGCCAGTTCACCCGGAACGACAAGCTCTGGGCCGTCCCGCAACTGTCCGACGCCGGCATCGCGGTCTACTACAACGCCGACCTCCTCGACGCGGCCGGCGTGAAGCCCGCCGAGCTCGAGGAGGCGACCTGGTCGCCCGACGCGACGAAGGACACCTTCCTGCCCCTGGCGAAGAAGCTGACGAAGGACGCGGCCGGGGTCTCGGCCGACCAGCCCGGCTTCAACCCGGCGGCGCCCGCCACCTATGGCACCGGCCTCGGGTACGACCTGCAGGCCGTGCTCCTGCCGTTCATCGGCTCGAACGGCGGGAAATACCAGGACGGCGACGACTTCGCGTTCAACGACCCGAAGACGAGCGAGTCCGTCAACTACCTCGTCAACGCGATCAACGGTGCCAAGGTCGCCCCACCGGCCGCTTCCACGAACGCCGACGGCGACTTCTCCCGCGACGCCTTCCTCCAGGGCAAGGTTGCGATGTTCCAGTCGGGGCTCTACAGCCTGAAGGCCGTGCACGACGGTGCCGACTTCCGCTGGGGTGTCGCCGAGCTCCCGGCCGGCCCTGCGGGCAAGGTCAGCGTCACGAACGGGATCGCCGCAGCGGGCAACGCGGCCACGAAGCACCCCGACCAGGTGAAGAAGGTGCTCACCTGGTTGGGCAGCACCGAGGGCAACGCTCCCGTCGGTTCGTCCGGCTCGGCGGTCCCCGCCGTCACCGCGGCCCAGAAGCAGTACTTCGATTACTGGAAGGGCCAGGACGTCGACGTGCAGCCCTTCTTCGACGTGATCGCCGACGACGCGAAGACCATCGCGCCGCCGACGGGTGCCGGGTACGCGAAGGGACTCGCCGCCTACGACCCGATCTTCAAGGAGATCTTCGCCGGCACGACGCCCGTCGCCGACGGTCTCAAGAAGGCGCAGGAGGCGGCCAACGCCGCCATCAACGACTGAGTCCGGGCGCAGGGCATCGCAGGGCATGATGGACCATCATGCGGATCCTCATCGCGAGTCACCTCGAGCCTGAGTACGTCGAGGCGATCGGCGCCTCCCACCCGGATGTCGAGGTGCTGTACGACCCGACGCTCGTCGCGGTCCCGCAGTACGTCGCCGATCACCGTGGGTCGGCACCCGAGCTGTCCGCAGCGGACCAGCAACGGTGGGCGGACATGCTCGCCCGGGCCGACGTCGCGTTCGACTTCGACTGGCAGGACCCGGCGGCACTGCCGGAGCGCGCCCCGAACCTGAGATGGATCCAGGCGACGAGCGCCGGCATCGGTGCGTTCATGCGCCGGACCGGACTCGACCGCAGCGGCATCACCGTCACGACGGCGGGCGGCGTGCATGCCGTCCCGCTCGCCGAGTTCGCCCTCACCGGGGCGCTCTTCGTGGTGAAGGGTGTTCCGTTCCTCCAGCGACGGCAGCGTGAGCGCCACTTCGAGCGGTACACGACCAGGCAGCTCGCCGGGATGCGGGTCACGGTCGTCGGCGTCGGCGGCATGGGGTCGAACGTGGTGCGGACCTTCGACGCCATCGGCGCACGGGTGACCGCGGTGGGTCGGGTCGGTGGCACCTACGAGCTCCCCGACGGCATCGAGCTGAGCGATGTGGACCGGCTCGACGAGGTGCTGCCGGGCACCGACGTGCTCGTCCTCTGCACGGCGCTCACGCCCGAGACCGAGAACCTCATCAGCGCCGACCGGATCGCGCTCCTGCCCCACGGCGCCGCCATCGTCAACATCTCCCGTGGGCAGGTCGTCGATGAGGACGCGCTGATCGAGGCACTTCGGTCGGGCAAGCTCGGTGGCGCGGCGCTCGACGTCTTCCGCGAGGAGCCGCTGCCCGCGGACTCCCCGCTGTGGGACCTCGACAACGTGCTCATCTCGCCCCACTCGGCGTCCACGGTCGAGAGCGAGAACGCGACGCTCACGGCACTGTTCATCGAGAACCTCGCCCGCTACCGTGCAGGCGGACCGCTGCTGAACCGGTTCGACGCCGAGCGCGGGTACTGACCGACCCCGGTCATCGGGGCGTCGAGCCCGGGATCTCGGTGGCGTCCGAACCAGGCGAAACGCGCGGTCATTGCGCTAGAGATGTCGCTCGCGCACGTTTCGTGCTCGTAACGAATCTGCACCGGAAGGCTTCTCGGTTTGAGGGATTTGTTCGGAGCGTGCTGTAATCCTCTACAAGCACGTGCGAAGAACCTGCACACAGCCGTGCCGTCTCTCACACACAGAAAATGAGGTCGACATCAATGTCATCCCCACGTAGTGGATTCCGGAAGAGCGCCGTCGCGCTCGCGGGTCTGTCCATCACCGCCCTCGCCCTCGCCGGCTGCGCCGCCGGTGGCAGCGGCTCCAGCAGCGGTGCCAGCGGCACGATCGTCATCGGCACGACCGACAAGGTCACGACGCTCGACCCGGCCGGATCGTACGACAACGGCTCCTTCGCCGTCATGAACCAGGTCTTCCCCTTCCTCCTGAACACGCCGTACAACAGCCCCGACGTCGAGCCCGACATCGCCGAGTCGGCCGAGTTCACCTCGCCGACCGAGTACACGGTGAAGCTCAAGAAGGGCCTCAAGTGGGCCAACGGCAACGACCTCACCTCCTCGGACGTGAAGTTCAGCTTCGACCGTCAGCTGGCCATCGCCGACGACAACGGCCCGTCGTCGCTCCTCAGCAACCTCGAGAAGACCGACGCGCCCGACGACCTCACCGTCGTCTTCACGCTGAAGACCGAGAACGACCAGACCTTCCCACAGGTGCTCTCGAGCCCCGTCGGCCCGATCGTCGACGAGGACGTCTTCTCCGCCACCGAGGTCACGCCCGACAACGACATCGTCAAGGGCAAGGCCTTCGCCGGCCAGTACACGATCGACAGCTACAAGTTCAACGAGCTCATCTCGTACAAGAAGTACGCCGACTACCAGGGCCTCCTCGGCGAGGCGAAGAACGACACCGTCAACGTGAAGTACTACACCGACGAGTCCAACCTGAAGCTCGACGTCAAGCAGGGCAACATCGACGTCGCATCGCGCAGCCTCTCCGCGACCGACATCGAAGACCTGAAGAAGGACAAGAACGTCAAGGTCGTCGACGGCCCCGGTGGCGAGATCCGCTACTTCGTCTTCAACTTCGACACGATGCCCTACGGAGCGACCACTGCTGACGCCGACCCGGCGAAGGCGCTCGCCGTCCGCCAGGCCGCTGCCGACCTGATCGACCGCGCTGCGATCGCCAAGGACGTCTACAAGGACACCTACACGCCGCTCTACTCCTACGTGCCCGCCGGCCTGACCGGTGCCACCGAGTCCCTCAAGGGCCTCTACGGCGACGGCGACGGCGGCCCGGATGCCGCCAAGGCGAAGGAGACGCTCGAGGCAGCCGGTGTGACCGTTCCGGTCGCGCTCAACCTCCAGTACAACGGTGACCACTACGGTTCCGGCTCCGGCGACGAGTATGCGCTCATCAAGGACCAGCTCGAGGCCGACGGCCTGTTCACCGTCAACCTGCAGCAGACCGAGTGGGTGCAGTACTCGAAGGACCGCACGACGGACGTCTACCCGGCGTACCAGTTGGGTTGGTTCCCGGACTACTCCGACGCGGACAACTACCTGACGCCGTTCTTCGCTACGGACAACTTCCTCGCGAACCACTACGACAACCCGGCCGTCAACGACCTCATCAACGAGCAGCGCTCGACGACGGACGCGGACGCACGGACCAAGCTCATCGAGCAGATCCAGGACACGGAGGCGGCCGACCTGTCGACCATCCCGCTGCTCCAGGGCGCTCAGGTGGCGGTCGTCGGCAAGGACATCGAGGGCACCGTCCTCGATGCGTCGTTCAAGTTCCGCTACGCCCCCATCACCAAGGGCTGAGTAGCCTGACCAGCTGATATCCGACTACGGTGAGTCGGACGTCGCGATCGGGGTGGCTCCACAGAGCCGCCCCGATCGTCTGTCCGCGCTCTACCGAGTCGGTGATCGAGGAGGATCCACTGCAATGACGGCAGCTGTCGCAACCCCACCCCCCAAGGCGGCCAGACGTTCCGGAGGTGGCGGACTCTGGCGGTACCTCGTCATCCGCTTCCTGCTGATCATCCCGACGGTGTTCATCCTCGTCACCATGGTCTTCTTCCTGATGCGCCTGACCGGTGACCCGATCACCGCGGCGCTCGGAGGTCGCCTCCCAGCCGACCAACTTGCGGAACGCATCAGCGCCGCCGGCTACGACCGGCCGCTCTTCGTCCAGTACTTCGAGTTCCTCGGACAGATCGCCGTCGGCAACTTCGGCACGACGATCTCCGACAACCGCCCGGTCATCGAGGTCCTCCTCACGTACGGCTCCGCGACCCTCGAACTCGCGATCTACGCCCTCATCGTCGCGTTCATCGTCGGCATCCCGCTCGGCATGCTCGCCGCCGCCCGCCGCGACCGCTGGCAGGACGCGGGCCTCCGCGTCTTCGCGATCCTCAGCTATGCCACCCCGGTGTTCTTCGCCGGCCTGCTGCTCAAGCTGGTCTTCTCCGTCTGGCTCGGGATCCTCCCGGTCGCCGGTCGAGCGAGCACCGGCACCGAGCTGACGCTCCAGACCATTTCCAACCCGTCCGGCATCTACCTGATCGACGCGATCCGCCTCGGCGACCCGACGGCGATCAGCGACGTCCTCGCCCACGCGGTGCTCCCGGCGATCGCCCTCGGCCTGCTGACGGCCGGCGTCTTCCTGCGGCTGGTCCGCACCAACGTCATCGGCACGCTCGGTTCCGGCTACGTCGACGCGGCCCGGTCGCGCGGCGTCAGCGAGTTCCGGCTCGTGACGAAGCACGCCTACCGTCCGGCGCTCATCCCGATCATCACGGTCATCGGCCTGCAGATCGCGCTCCTCCTCGCGGGTGCTGTGCTCACCGAGACGACGTTCGAATGGAAGGGCCTCGGCTTCATGCTGAGCGAGTACCTCAAGGCGCGTGACTTCGTCGCCGTCCAGGGGATCGTCGCGCTGCTGGCCGTCATCGTCGCCCTGACCAACTTCATCGTCGACATCATCGCGGCGATCATCGACCCGAGGGTGAGGTACTGAGCATGAGTGCTCCGACAGCCGCCACCGCCGTGCAGACCGCGCCCGCGAAGCGTCCGCTGCGCGACCGCCTGCCCGTCGTCAAGCAGTTCCGACAATCGGTCGGGCTGCAGCGGGCGATGCTCGTCATCGGTCTCGTCGTCACGGGCGTGTTCGTGCTCATCGCGATCCTCGCGCCGCTCGTCGCGCCCTACCGCTACAACCAGCTGCGCGGCGACGACGGTTCGTTCGGCACGCAGCAGGCGCCGAACGCGACGAACCTCCTCGGCACGACCGTCGGTGGGTATGACGTCCTGTCCCGGGTGCTCTGGGGTGCCCAGACCGCGCTCTTCGTCATCGTGTCCGCGATCATCCTGTCGATCTTCATCGGCGTGCTGCTCGGGCTCGTCGCCGGGTACTTCGGTGGCTGGCTCGACCGCGTGCTCGTCGTCGTGTGCGACGCGGTCTACGCCTTCCCGTCGCTGCTGCTCGCGATCGTCATGTCGATCGTCATCAGCCGCGGGCAGTCGAGCCTCTGGGGCGGCATCCTCGCCGCCGCGATCTCGATCACCGTGGTCTTCATCCCGCAGTACTTCCGGGTGATCCGCTCCGAGGTCGTGCGCATCAAGAGCGAGGCGTTCGTCGAGTCGGCGAAGGTCATCGGTGCGTCGAGCTCCCGCATCATGTTCCGTCACGTGCTGCGGAACGCGACGCGGACCCTGCCGCTCATCATCACCCTCAACGCCTCCGAGGCCATCCTCACGCTCGCGGGGCTCGGCTTCCTCGGGTTCGGCATCGAGCCGACTGCGGCCGCCGAGTGGGGCTACGACCTCAACCGGTCCGTCTCCGACGTCACGAGCGGGATCTGGTGGACCGCGCTGTTCCCGGGCCTCGCGATCGTCCTCGTCGTGCTCGGCATCACGCTCGTCGGTGAGAGCCTCAACGACCTGTCCGACCCGCGTCTGCGCAGCCGTCGTCGTGTCGGCGCGTCGAGCGGATCGGTCGCTGCGACGTCGAGCATCACGACCACCGGTGGCACGCCCGACAGCCCCGGTGGCGCCGGGATGATGGACGCCGAGTCGCTGGGAGCCGTGAGCGACGCCGCGGCGGACAGCGATCTGGAGAACCGACGAGAGGACGAGCGCTCATGAGCCAGTCGACGCCGACCACCGGTCCACGCGACCTCGGCACCAAGGACATCGTCAGCATCCGCGACCTCGGGGTCTCGTTCTCGACCGACGCCGGCGCGGTGAAGGCGATCAACGACATCTCGCTGTCGGTCGCACCGCGCGAGATCGTCGCGATCGTCGGTGAGTCCGGCTCGGGCAAGACGGTCACGGCCAAGACCATCCTCGGTCTGCTCCCGGAGACGGCCACGGCCTCCGGCGCGGTCGTCCTGCGCTCGCGCGACGGTTCGACCGAGCAGGACGTCGTCACGGCGTCGGCGGAGCAGCTGCGGTCCGTCCGCGGCAGCGACGCGGCGATGGTGTTTCAGGAGCCATCCACGGCCCTCAACCCCGTCTACAAGGTGGGGTGGCAGATCGCCGAAGGTCTCCGCGCACACGGGTCGTACACGAAGGCCGAGGCGCGGGCCAAGGCCATCGACATCCTGCGTCGCGTCGGCATCCCGGAGCCGGAGGAGCGGGTCGACTATTTCCCGCACCAGTTCTCCGGCGGGCAGAAGCAGCGCATCGTCATCGCGATGGCGCTCGTGCTCGACCCCGGACTGATCGTGGCGGACGAGCCGACGACGGCGCTCGACGTCACGGTGCAGGCTGAGATCCTCGACCTCCTGCGTCGGTGCCGCGACGAGTTCGGGACGGCCATCGTCCTCATCACCCACAACATGGGCGTCGTCGCCGACCTCGCCGACCGCGTCGTGGTCATGTACCAGGGCGACATCGTCGAGGAGGCTCCCGTCCAGGAGCTGTTCTCCTCACCGAAGGCCGAGTACACCAAGAAGCTCCTGTCGTCGGTGCCGCACGTCGGCCGCGGCAAGAGCTCCGCGCCGGCCGAGGTCGAGCGCGGGAAGCAGCTGCAGCTCGGTGAGCCGGTGGTCGTCGCGAAGGGCCTCGAGATCGAGTACCCGGGTCGCTTCGGTCGTGCCGGGTTCCGGGCGGTCAAGGGCGTCGACTTCACGATCCACGCGGGCGAGGTCCTTGGCCTGGTGGGGGAGTCGGGGTCGGGCAAGACCACGATCGGCCGCGCGATCGCCGGGCTCACCAAGGTGACCGGCGGCTCGCTGTCGGTGCTCGGTGTGGAGATGAACCGGGTGAAGGAGCGCGAGTTCGCCCCGAAGCGTCGTGAGATCGGGTTCGTGTTCCAGGACCCGGCGACGAGCTTCAACCCGCTGCTCACGATCACGGAGTGCGTGGCGGAGCCGCTCATCGTGCACGGTCGCTTCGGCGACGCACGCGCGGCCCGGCGTCGGGTGGACGAGCTGCTCGAAGCGGTGCAGCTGCCGAAGGCGTTCGGCGACCGGTTCCCGCACGAGCTCTCCGGTGGGCAGCGGCAGCGTGCTTCGCTCGCGCGGGCGTTGGCGCTCGAACCGGCACTGCTGGTCGCCGACGAACCGACCTCGGCACTCGACGTGTCGGTGCAGGCCCGCGTGCTGGAGCTCTTCGCCGAGCTGCAGCGTGAGTTCGGGTTCGCGTCGCTGTTCATCAGCCACGACCTCGCCGTCGTCGACATCCTCGCCGACCGCATCGTCGTGCTGTATCGCGGCGACATCGTGGAGGAGGGGCCTGGTTCAGCGGTGCTCGGTGCGCCGAGCGACGTCTACACGCGTCGTCTCCTCGCGTCTCTCCCCGTGCCAGACCCGGCCGAGCAGGCCGTGCGTCGCGAGGAGCTCAAGCGCCTCCGCGCCTGATCCTCCTTCGGTCCCTGAGCCTGTCGAAGGGCCCGGTCCCTGAGCCTCACCCCCCCGGTCACTGAGCCTCACCCCCCGGTCCCTGAGCCTCACCCCCCCCGGTCACTGAGCTTGTCGAAGTGCGCCCTTCGACAAGCTCAGTGACCGGGATGGAGCTCAGGGACCGCGTCGGTTCAGGCCCCGACCTCAGCCGAGCTTGACGGCGGTGCCGTAGGCGACGACCTCCTGGTAGTTCTGGCCGACCTCGGCCGCGTCGAACCGCATCGCGAGTACCGCGTCGGCACCGAGCGCGGTGGCCGCCTCGATGAGTCGCTGCTTCGCTTCCTCGCGGCTCTCAGCGAGCTGCTTGGTGAGCCCGGAGAGCTCACCGCCCAGCAGTGCCTTGAAGTTGGCGCCGAGTTGCACGCCCGCGTTGCGTGCACGGACCGTGAGGCCGGTCACCTCGCCCAGCACCTCGGTGACCTGGCGGCCGGGGACATCGTTCATCGTCGAGATCAGCATGCTCGCAGTCTGGCACCGCTGCGCCCGCCCCCATAGGGGGGATGTCCCGTCTCCAGGGCCCTACCGCGGTCACCGACCTTTCCCCGGTCACTGAGCTTGTCGAAGTGCAAGCGATGAGACTGATGGCCCTCCGACAGGCTCAGGGACCGATCCCATCGCGGTCGGCGCTCTGCAGACGCTGATCCGTACCTCGCCGAGTGCACGAGACCCGGATTGAACGCGCGATTCTGTCCGGGTCTCGTGTCTCCAGCGTGAGGTCGCGTCGGGTGAGGTCGGCGGGTGACGGCAGACTGGGGTGGTGCACATCGTCCTCCAGCAGCTCGACGGCGCCCGCGTTCGCGTCGTGCACCTCGAGGACCGTCCCACTTCATCCGGCGAGCCACCTCCGGTATCTGAGACCACCATCCCGCGGGCCGACCTCGCGGCCTTCGTCCGGCGTCTCGAGGCCGAGCCGAATCCGCCGCGCTGGGTGTGGGACGACACCACGCTCTGGTACCCGGCGCTCCTCGCCGCGGGTGTCCGGATCGCCCGCTGCGTCGACCTCCGGCTCTCCCACAACCTCCTCCGCAACGCCGCCTTCACCGCCGACTCCGCACTCGCGACCGCTCCGGCCGGCCCGTGGGACGAGGTCCTCGATCCGCGCGTCGCCCAGCGTGCGGAGGCGGTCGGGACCCTCTTCGACCTCGACCTCCCGGGTGGCGAACGCGATCCCGTCGCCGAGTTCACGCTCCAGCGTGACGCCGTCGACGGCGCGACACCGCAGGGACGCTCGCAGCTCGGACTCCTCCTCGCCGCCGAGTCCGCCGGTGCCCTCATCGCCACGGAGATGACCTTCGCCGGTCTCCCGTGGGACGCCGAGGCCCACGACCGCATCCTCGCCGACGCCCTCGGCCCCAAGGTGCCGCCCGGTGTCCGTCCGGCGAAGCTGGCTGCGGTCCTCGAGGAGGTCAAGGCCGCCCTCGGGGTGCAGGAGCTCAGCCCCGAGTCACCTGGCGAGCTCCTCAAGGCGCTCCAGCGTGCCGGCATCAACGCGACGTCCACCCGGCAGTGGGAGTTGCAGGAGATCGAGCACCCCGTCATCGAGCCGCTGCTCCGGTACAAGAGGTTGTCGCGTCTCCTCACCGCGAACGGTTGGACGTGGGTCGAGACCTGGGTGAAGGACGGACGCTTCCGTCCCACCTACGTGCCCGGCGGGGTCGTCACCGGGCGCTGGGCATCCGACGGTGGCGGTGCCCTCCAGCTTCCGCACCAGGTCCGCGGTGCCGTCCTCGCGGACGAGGGGTGGCGCTTCGTCGTCGCCGACGCCGCCCAGCTCGAGCCACGCATCCTCACCGCGATGTCCGGCGACCGCGCGATGGCCGATGCCGGACGCGGCGTCGACCTCTACCAGGGCATGGTCGACGTCGGCGCGGTCGACACCAGGCCGCACGCGAAGATCGCGATGCTCGGTGCCATGTACGGCGCGACGACGGGGGAGAGCGGGCGCCTCCTGCCCCGGCTCACGAGGGCGTTCCCGCGGGCGATTGAGTTCGTTGAGGCCGCCGCCCGTGCTGGGGAGCGCGGGGAACGGGTCAGCACCCGGCTCGGTCGTACGTCACCGCTGCCCGGCGAGACCTGGCGGGAGATCCAGTCCGCCGCCTCGATGGAGGGCGCGAACGCCGCCGCGACACAGCGCGCCCGCATGGAGGCGCGCAGCTGGGGTCGCTTCACCCGCAACTTCGTCGTGCAGGGCACTGCCGCCGAATGGGCGCTGTGCTGGATGGCCGGCCTCCGGACGCGGTTGCAGACGCTCGCCGCAGAGACGGTCGGTCCGGCGGCCGCGCTCACCGAGTCGGCCCACCTCGTCTTCTTCCTCCACGACGAGATCGTCGTCCACTGCCCCGAGCACCAGACCGAGCGGGTCGTCGCCCTCGTGCGCGAGGCGGCGGCCGAGGCCGGTCGCCTGATCTTCGGCACCGCGCCGGTCGAGTTCCCGGTCACCACCGCCGTCGTCACCTCCTACGCCGACGCCAAGTAGCCCGCGAACTGTCACTCGATGCGAGTGTGCGCGGCCCGCACTGTGCCGAAGTGACAGTTCGCGAGCTGGGACGGGCTCAGCCGCCGGTGATCGCCCGGACCGCGTCGCCGATGATGAGATACCACCCGTAGACGGCGAGGGCGAGCCCGATCACCCACCACCATCCCGTCCGCCGGGACAGGCGTCTGCCCTGCCCGGCCACGCCCCGAGGCGGACGGATCAGTGGGAACGCGCCCGGCATCGTGGCCGCGCCGACGGGTTCCAGTCGGCGGTCCCGCCAGCGCTCCCACTGCGCGATGCGCTCGGTCAGGATGTCGACGACCGACATCAGCCACGTCCACACCTCGGGGTCGAGGGTCGAGAGGTCCTCGGGCGAGTACAGGAAGAGGTGGTCGTCGACGATCTCGACATCGAGCTCGGCCACCGTGTCGATGAACCTCGCCATGATGTCGGGCGTGAAGAGGTAGAGGGCGTCGGTCTCGTAGCCGCGCGGGCAGTACAGCTCGAAGTGGCGGTCGAAGTCGCCTTCGAGTGACAGCCGCTGGTCCTTGGCGTAGGTGACGGGCAGACGGGGGTGCAGGAGCGAGTTGTTGCCGACGGCGTCCAAGACGATGTGGGGGAGCGCCACCGGCAGCCGGAGTGCCACATACCCCCAGCGGTGCTCCTTGCGGTTCCGTCCCGAACCGACGATCGTGCGCAGGTTCCCGACGGACAGCGGTGACCTGCCGTCGCGCCACAGCAGGTCCCTGACGACGCTCGTCCCACCCATCGTGAAGATGAGCCCGGGCAGCGCCACCGGTATGGCGAACGGCCGGTAGCTCAGGCCGTTCGCCCGCGCGAACCGGTCCAGCCGGTATTGGCGGACGCCGCTGCGTCGTCGGACCGTGCGCACCAGCAGGACGAGCATGCCGACGGGCAGCGCGAGGTAGGGCAGGAGGATCAGGGCCGACCAGTCCCATGGCTCATCCGGCATCGAGCCGTCTTCGAGCACGAACCACCAGGCGGAGAGGAAGAGGATCGGCAGCACCACCAGCACGACGGCGGGCCAGATCGCCGCCATGAGTGGCGGACGGACCTCGCCCGGGAGGCCCGTGCGGTACTCGCGGAGTGCGCGTCGGTCGATCCGTTCCGTGAGTGGTCGCGTGTCCAGCGTCGAGGTTCGTGTCGTCGGACCGGTCATCGTACGTGCGGTGTTCCGTGCGGTTCAGGCACGGGCGTCATCGTCGCGGGCGTCCGACCAGGGCGGTTCGCGGCGACGGTGAGTGCCCGGCCGGCCGCGTGGACCAGTGTCTCGAGCGGTCCGCGACGCTTGGTGAGGGCGATGATCCAGCCGAGGAGGAGCGCACCGGCGACGTGGATGAGCCAGAGCTGCGGGCTCGAGATGAGCCACGCCGTGTCCGCATACGTCCCGGCGATCGCGGCGATCAAGGCACCCACCGACGCCATGAAGACGTGCGCCGAGTAGACGGTGAGCGGAACGGCCCCGGCGCCGGTCGCCGGCAGGAGTGCGAGCGACCAGCCGCGGTTCAGGACCGTGCCGAGTGCCAGGCACAGGCCGATGACGACCGCCGCGATCCCGATCGTGAAGACGAGGTCGAGCGTGGTGCCCGAGTGCGGGGCGCGGGCGACGAGCCACCAGAAGGACTCCGTGGGGCTCGTGCCGTACATCCCTTCGGCGAGGGCGTCCTCGACGGCGGTGATCGTCGTCGGATCGGGCTCGAGGCCGCCGGTCCAGGCGCGCGCGATGCCCTGGACACCGCCGACGGGACCGAGGAGGAGGGCGGCGAGGCGATCCGCGGTGATGGCGACGACGAGTCCGATCGCCGCGAGCCGGAGTGCGAAGCGCCGCAGTGTCCCGTTCGCCCGCGCATCCATGAGCAGAAGGCCGACGGCCATCCCGACGAGGACGTAGACGATCCAGGTGAGCGCCGGGTACACGCCGGTGAGGAGCAGCCCGCGGGCGAACCCGCCGCCCGAGACGTCGAACCAGGACGCACTGCCGATCTCGGGGGAGTCGACGCCACTGAGCGGCACCCGGAGCGCCTGCGAGCAGATCGGCCAGACCACCGCCCAGACGGCCGCGACGATCAGCAACGTGCGCGGACGCCACGTGACGGCCGGGATCGCGAGCCAGAAGGTCACGCCGTAGTAGGCGATGATCACGTAGATGCCGCCGGGCAGGACGCCGAGGGTGAGGCCGAGGACGAGCAGGGCGAAGCCGCGCCCGAAGAGGTTGAGGCGCGCTGCCGCGGGGGAACCGGCGGCGAGGTCGCGGCGGCTCGTGAGCACGATCCCGATCCCGGACAGCACGGCGAACAGGGCCGCGGCCTTGCCCGAGAGGACCGCCGTGATCGGCGTGTGTCCACCGGTCGCGATGTCGAAGGCCCAGACGTGCGTGGCCATCATGCCGATGAGCGCGAGGAAGCGCGCGAGGTCGAGACCGATCAGTCGGTCGGCGCGCTGTCGGCTGGCTGGGCTGCTCATCGGGTCCAGCATCCCACGCGCGGCGGCTCCGCGACAGGCCCGCGGTGGCGGTACGGGCTCCCGTCCGGTACGCTGTGAAGGTTGCCCGGGTGCGTCCGCTCTGTTCTCGCCCGATCGCAACGATGCTTACACCCTCCTGCCACAGAAAGTCTGTGGCCGTTCGAGTCCGAAGGAGGTGGGTTAGTGACGCATCAGTACGAACTCATGGTCATCCTCGACCCCGAGATTGACGAGCGCACGGTTGCACCGAGCCTCGACAAGTTCCTCAACGTCATCCGCAACGATGGTGGAACCATCGACAAGGTCGACATCTGGGGCCGTCGTCGTCTCGCTTACGAGATCAACAAGAAGACCGAAGGCATCTACGCCGTCGTGGACTTCACTGCGACGAGCACTGCCACGCAGGAGCTCGACCGCCAGCTGAAGCTCTCCGAGGCCGTCATGCGCACCAAGGTGCTGCGTGCCGAAGAGGCCATCGCTCAGGTCGCCACCGAGACGAAGCGCAGCGAAGAGAAGGCCGCCCGCAAGGCTGCCGCCAAGCCCGCTGCTGCTGTCGCCGCGGCTCCCAAGGCAGACGCGGCTCCGGCTGCGGCTGAGACCAAGGAAGCCTAGGGCTCATGGCCGGCGAGACCGTCATCACCGTGGTGGGCAACCTGACCAGCGATCCGGAACTGCGTTTCACGCAGAACGGCCTGGCTGTCGCCAACTTCACCATCGCTTCCACGCCGCGCAACTTCGATCGCGCGACGAACGAATGGAAGGACGGCGAAGCGCTGTTCCTGCGCGCGAGCGTCTGGCGTGAATTCGCCGAGCACGTGGCCGGATCGCTCACCAAGGGAAGCCGCGTCATCGCGACCGGGCGTCTCAAGCAGCGTTCCTACGAGACGAAGGAAGGCGAGAAGCGGACTTCGATGGAACTCGAAGTCGACGAGATCGGCCCTTCGCTCCGGTACGCGACCGCGACCATCAGCCGTGCACCCTCGGGTGGCGGCGGCGGTGGTCAGCAGCGCGGCGGCGGAGCTCCGCAGGTGCAGCAGAACGAGCCCTGGGCTCAGAGCGCACCCGCAGCTTCCGGCGGCAACGGCGGTGCAGATGCCTGGAACACTCCGGGCAGCTACAGCGACGAGACCCCCTTCTAAACAGATTCGATCGGTCCGGTTCTGCCGGCTAGCCGATCACTCCATTCACACGTAAAGGAACAACCATGGCTGGAAAGTCGAGCGGCGACCGCCGCAAGCCTGCCCGCGGTGCTAAGGGCGGCAAGAACGTCGCTCCCGCGAAGGCGATCCGCGTTGGTGTCATCGATTACAAGGATGTCGCCACGCTTCGCAAGTTCATCTCCGAGCGGGGAAAGATCCGCGCTCGTCGTATCACCGGTGTCAACGTCCAGGAGCAGCGACTCATCGCACGTGCGGTCAAGAACGCACGCGAGATGGCGCTCCTGCCCTACGCCGGCTCTGGCCGCTAGGAGGCGCCGCACATGTCGAAAGTGATTCTGACGCACGAGGTCTCCGGCCTCGGCTCCGCTGGTGACGTCGTCGACGTCAAGAACGGCTACGCTCGCAACTTCCTCGTTCCCCAGGGTTTCGCGACCCCGTGGACCCGCGGTGGCGAGAAGCAGGTCGAGCAGATCAAGTCGGCCCGCGCTGCGCGCGAGCACGCCACGATCGAAGAGGCCCAGGACCTGAAGGCTCGCCTCCAGGCCACCAAGGTCAAGCTCACGGTCAAGACGGGTGGCGAAGGCCGTCTGTTCGGTTCCGTGAAGCCTGCCGACATCGCGAAGGCCGTGGCGGAAGCCGGGCTGGGCGAGGTCGACAAGCGCAAGATCGAGATCCACACCCCGATCAAGTACGTCGGCGAGCACGAGGCCACCATCAGCCTCCGCGACGAGATCGTCGCCACGATCACCCTTCAGGTGGTCGCGGCCAAGTAGTGCCCGCCGTGCGGTGTCGGGCCTTCGGGTCCGGCGCCTCATGCACGTCGTGATGAGCGCGATGGCGGTGGACCGAGAGGTCTGCCGCCATCGCGTTTTTCTGTGCCCAGAACGGGGGCGACGCGTCGCCCCGACAGCTGTGTGCTACACCCGTTTCGCCCTCTGCGTCAAGCAAGTTGTACACAGGTGACCCCCGTTCTCCCCAACGTTCGACACAGGATCGAAAGAACTTTCCACACACAGCCTGTGGAATCAGAATCTCCTGGTCAGCGACGTATTGCGCGGCAGAAAAACTTCTCTCTCCACAGGGTTTCCCACAGCTTGTGCACACGACACGCGGCGTTTCCCCCGATCTCTCCACAGAGTTATCCACAGGCAGAGTTGGTTGTGGAGACGAGTGGCCCTATCGTGAGTCATCGGCGTCTCGGAACAGCCGGACGAGCAGGCTGAGCAGCCCTCGTCCGTAGCCCTCGAGCGCCCCGCAGGGCCCGTGCGTGTCGCATGCTCCTGCTACACCTGAGTCGTCACCACCCGCACCACCCGAGTCCACATCGAGAAGGGATGTCCACTTGTCGATCGCTCACCTCAACCGCTCCGAAGGCGGCGGATCGTACGACGAGCCGCGCGGCAACGAGCGGGTCCCTCCGCACGACCTCCTCGCGGAGCAGAGTGCACTCGGCGGCATGCTGCTGTCAAAGGACGCGGTCGCCGACGTGGTGGAGACCCTCCGTGGCGTGGACTTCTACATCCCCAAGCATGAGGTCATCTACGACGCCCTGCTGACGCTGTACTCGCACGGTGAGCCCACCGACGTCATCACCGTCACCGACGAGCTCGTCAAGACGGGCGAGCTGTCGCGCGCAGGTGGCGCGGACTACCTCCACACGCTCACGAGCCTCGTGCCGACGGCGGCCAACGCCGGCTACTACGCCCGCATCGTCGCGGAGCGCGCACTGCTGCGTCGTCTCGTCGAAGCCGGCACCCGCATCGTGCAGATGGGGTACGCGGCCGAGGGTGAAGCCGTGGAGCTCGTCAACTCCGCTCAGGCCGAGATCTACGCCGTCTCAGGTAACCAGGAGGTCGAGGACTACGTCCCGCTGACCGACGCGGTGAGCGCGGCGATCGACGAGATCGAGGCCGCCAAGCACACCGACGGTTCCATGACCGGCGTGCCGACGGGCTTCCGCGAGCTCGACGAACTGACGAACGGTCTGCACCCGGGTCAGCTCATCATCGTCGCCGCCCGACCCGCTATCGGTAAGTCCACGCTCGCGCTCGACTTCGCCCGTGCCGCTTCGGTCCACTACAACCAGCCGTCGATCTTCTTCTCGCTCGAGATGGGGCGTAGCGAGATCGCGATGCGTCTCATGAGCGCTGAGGCGTCCGTGCCGCTGCAGCTCATGCGTAAGGGAACCGTCGACTCGCAGGACTGGACGAAGATCGCGCAGGTGCGCGGCCGCATCAACGACGCACCGCTCTACATCGACGACAGCCCGAACATGACGCTCGTCGAGATCCGCGCGAAGTGCCGTCGGCTCAAGCAGCGCGTGGGGCTGAAGATGGTCGTCATCGACTACCTGCAGCTGCTGACGTCCGGTAAGCGTGTCGAGAGCCGTCAGCAGGAGGTCTCGGAGTTCTCCCGTGCGCTGAAGCTCATGGCGAAGGAGCTCCAGGTCCCCGTCATCGCGCTGTCGCAGCTGAACCGTGGTGCTGAGCAGCGTGCCGACAAGATGCCGGCGCTGTCCGACCTCCGTGAGTCGGGCTCGATCGAGCAGGATGCCGACATGGTGGTGCTCCTGCACCGTGAGTCCGCCTACGAGAAGGACAGCCCGCGAGCCGGCGAGGCCGACCTCATCATCGCCAAGCACCGTAACGGACCGACCCGGACGATCACCGTGGGCTTCCACGGGCACTTCTCGCGCTTCGCCGACATGGCGCCGGGGATGTAGTGTGAACGCTCAACGCAAAGTGTCGCTTCGCAACCTAAAGCGTCGCTTTCTGTTCGGAGCGACACTTTAGGCTGCGAGAACGCTCCGGTGGCGGCTTGGTGGCGGTGAGACCCTCCGAGGTGCAGTGCAGCCATCTGAGCGTTGCTGAAGGGTGGCTACTGGCTGCTGCGGGCCGTCTCCGATGCGTTCGAGGTGAACCGGTGAGTCCCAGATCCTACTTCTGTCGAGATTTCTCCGAACACGATGTCCGCCCGGACGCCGGGGGGTACTTCGACGGTGAGGGAGACCGCTCCGGTGTCGTCACGAGCCCAGGCCGACGACGCACGGCCGAACGGGGTGTCGATCGTGACCGCGGCGGAGGTCAGGCCCCCGCCGATGATGGGGGCGATGCGGAGGCGGGCGTATCCAGGAGCTGCGGGCGCGAGGCCGGCTATGCGCTCCTGCAGGAATGCGGCGACGGCACCGAATGCGTAGTGGTTGTGTGATGCTTCGGGTTCGCCCTCCTTGTAGCCGGTCCAGGTCTCCCAGGTGGTCGTTGCTCCGCGTTCGACGGCCTGCAGCCAGGATGGGGCGCTGGTCTGGAGCAGGATGCTCAGAGCGACGTCGGGGTGGCCGGTGTTGACGAGTGTGTCGAGGAGCATCGGTGTGCTCAGGAATCCGGTGGCCAGGTGGTTCCCTGCCTGCTGGACGAGTCCGACGAGGCGGGTAGCCGCTCGGTCGCGGTGCTGTGGTTCCAGGAGGTCGAACGCGAGGGCGCGGACGTAGTCGTCCTGCCGGTCGTCACCGATGCGCCCTCCGCCGTCGGCCACGAAGGCGGCCCGCCAGGCGGAGCTGGCGTTCTCGGCCAGGGTGGCGTAGCGATGGGAATCCGCGTCTTCGCCCAGGACGTCGGCGATCCGGGACAGGAGTCGTGCGGAGTGGGCGAGGTAGGCCGTTGCGACGCTGGTGCGTCGTCCGAGGAAGTTCCCGGGCATCTCCGACGCGAGAGATTCTCCGGGTCGGAGCCACTCTCCCCAGTGATAGCCGGTGTCGACGACGTACCGCTCGAGTTGTCCGACGCCGCGCCGCAACCTGCGCCTGATGCCTCGTTTGCGCGCGGCGCGCGTCGCCAGCTGGTCCACCCACGCCTTCGAGCTGGCGTACTGGTCGCGAAGTGCCGCGGTGTCGCCGTAGTACTGGTACAGCGTCCACGGGAGCATGACAGCGACATCGCCCCATCCTGCCGAGGTGCGGGTGAAGCCCAAGGGGTTGCGGCTGATCCCTGGTGCTGCCTCCGAGGGGATGAACGGAGGGATCGTTCCGTCTGAGTGCTGCTCTGCCGCGAGGTTGCGGAGGTAGCGGCGAAGGTAGGCGCCGGCGTCGACGAGTTGCACGGCGGTGGTCCCGAACACTTGGATGTCTCCCGTCCAGCCGCTGCGTTCTCGGGTCGGGCAGTCGGTCGGGGTGTCGGTGAAGTTCGAGCGCAGTGACCACACGACGTTTTTCCACAGCTGGTTCAGCCGGTCATCCGAACTGTGGAACTCGCTGACCGCAGGGAGTGGCGTCGAGAGGACGATGGCCTCGACGTCGTCCGCGGAGATCGGGTCGGCGGGCCCCTCGATGCTCAGGTAGCGGAAGCCTTTGATCGTGGCGCCGGGGGTGTAGACGACGGGTTCGGCTGCCAGGATCGCCTCATCGCGCTGGAACCAATCCTTCTTGGACGGGCCGCCCCCGAGGTAGCCGGTCGCGATCTCCCCGCTCGAGGCCAGCACCTCGCTGTACAGCAGCCGCACCGTGGCGCCCTCGGGGCCTGACAGGCGGACGCGTGCGACGCCGGAGAGGTTCTGGCCGAAGTCGATCAGCTGCTTGCCCGATGGGGTCCGTGACACTGTCCCGGGGCGTTGGTCGATCTGCTCGACCCGTGCGACGGATTCCGCGATCATCCGGCGCCGCTCAGGGACGACCACCGCTGAGACGGAGCCTTCCGCGGGACCCTGCAGCCACGGCAATTCCGGGAGGCGAAGGTCGACCCGCTCACCGTCCTTCGGGTCCGCGACCCGCACCCGCCCGTGGCTGGCAGTCCAACCTGCGTCACTCGTCGCCTGGACCGTAGTGCCGTCGGCGAGTTCCAGTTCCAGCTGCAGGAGCGCGGCGAGTTGGTCGCCGTAGCGGTTGGGGAGGGAGAAGGCGCCGAGGCGTCCGCGGAATCGTCCTTCGGAGACGATGATGCCGATGGTGTTGGTGCCGGCCCGCAGCGCGTGGACGGTGTCGTACACCTGGTACTCCGTGTACTCGTGGAACGGTGTCCACCGCGGCACCAGGGCGGTACCGGTGATGTCGTGCTCGTTGATGAAGAGCCGGTACCAACCAAGCGCGCTCGCGTACGCACGCGCTCGGACGACGTCCCCTGGAAGCTCGATCGTCGTCGAGAGGTAGATGCTGCGGGGGTCGTTCTTTTTGGTGAGCGGGTGGCTGATCCAGTCGGCCTGCCAGTCGCTCGGACTCAGAAGCCCGGTCTCGAACGACGCGGCAGCCCACTCACTGACGGCGCCTTCGGCTCCGTGCACCCGCACCCGCCAGTGGTACTCGGTGCGGGACCGGAGCGCGACGCCGGCATAGAAGACGCCGTAGGGGGTCGTGCTCCTCACCCGGCCGCTCGTCCAGAGGACGTCGTGAAGGGCGAACGACGAGTCGGTGGAGACTTCGATCTCGTATCCAAGCTGTGAAGGTGCGTCGTTCGGGAGCTTCCAGGCGAATTCCGGGGTGGCTGAGTCGATGCCGAACGGCGCGGGGCGTCGATCGACGGTGAGCGAGTGCGGGGTCATGGTGGAGTCCTCTTGACAGGGTTAGTGGAAGGCGATCGGCGCGGAGCGTTCTGCTGGTTCAGTCGCACCGGCCTCTGACTCGAACTCGTCGTGTCGGTCGCGGGTGCGGAACACGATCCAGGCCCAGCCGACTCCGATGGCGGAGCCGACGGTCAGGATGCCGAACAGGAGTGACGGCCCGCCGATGAGGAGGGTCGGGGTGACGCTCGCGAGGGCGGCTGCCGTGAAGCGCTGGATGGCGATGATGCTGCCCTGCGCCGTCGTGCGCAGGAGCGTGGGGAACTGTTCCTGTGCCCACACTCGTTGGATGCCTTCGAATGCGAAGGCCGAACCGACGCCCATGAGCAGCAGGCTGACGAGGTAGACGGGGACGCTTGCGCCGAAGAGTGCGACGACCAGCGGAGAGAGCACGAATGCGATGCCTCCCGCCTGGAAGTAGCGGAACCGGACGGGCTTGTCGGCGATCTTCATGAACCAGAGGTACCCGATGATGCTCACCGGTAGCAGCGGAAGGGTGACCAGTGATGCCTGGCTGATCGAGACGTCCCCGAAGTTCACGAGGATGTAGGTGCCGTAACTGCCGATCGTGCTCGCGATGAGGTTGGTCAGCGAGGCGAACATGATCAGAGCGAGGAAGACCGTGCCGTAAGGGCCACGGAACAGGATGCGAATGCCGGCGCGCTCCGCGCGGACCGTCTTCACGCCGGCCCGTCGTTCGGCCCGGGCTGCGAGCCACGTTGCCGACTCGGGGATCGTCAGCCGTCCGAGGAGGATCAGGGCGCCGACCACGGCGATGTGCCCGAACAGGATCATCGGTGCCACTGCGCCCAGATCGCCGACGAGGGTGCTGATGACGATGTTCGCGATGATGCCTGCCATCCACAGGAGGTTGGTGAACCCGATGAGGCGGCCCCGGTTGTGCTCGGTCGCCGCCTCGGAGATGGTCGACAGTGAGACCGGTAGGTCGGCACCGCTTGCGAATCCGAGCATGATCGCCCCGATGAGGATGACGGGGAACGAGGATGCGAACACCAGCACGACAGCGCCGATGATGAGCGCGATCATCGTCGCGGTGAACACTGGACGACGACCGAAGCGATCGCCGAGCCGGCCGCCGACGAGCGCGCCGATGGCCATGGAAGCGGTGAGTGCTCCGCCGGCCATGCCGATCTGGATCTCGTTCAGCCCGAGGATCTGCTGGAAGACGACGATCGCGGTGGCGAAGCCGGTGATGGCGGCAGCGTCGACGTACGAGGCCATGCCGGAAACAACGGCGACCCACCACGGGCGGGGGGCTGGTTTTGATGTGAGTGACACGGGACTTCTCCTTTGAAGTGCACGAGCGCGGGAATCGTCGGGGGACGAAATGAAACGAATCAACGCGCCAACAGTGCCACCAAGTATGTTCCTGAGTCAAATAGTTTTACAGGATTCTCTCGCGGAGCGCTCTATGCTGGGGAGCCCGAGTCGTAGAAAGAGTCCCGTCCGATGCCGAGAAGCAAGAACACGCTCCCGCTGGACGCCCTCGCGGCCGAGGACGTTGCTCCACTCGTTGGAGGCGATGCGCCGAGCTTCCAATCGGCGTTCCAGGCCATCGTTGCGTGGGGGACGTCGCGGTCGTACCGCGAGCAAGTCATGCGCGACAGCGGGTTCCCATTTCCGAAGGATCTGCCAGCGTTCCTGGTGATCAACCAGCTCATCTATCGCGGATTGGCGACGCCCACCGCACTTGCCGACGCGGTCGACACGACGCGGTCGAACATGAGCCGGGTCATCGCTCGTCTGGAGAGCGCTGGCCTGGTGTTCCGCGCGCACGACCCGCGAGACGCGCGCGGTGCTGTCATCGGGCTGACTGCCTCGGGCCGAGCGCTCGGCTCCCGCGTGTTGGACGCCATGCAGGATGTGAGTGTGCTGACCGGGTGGAGCGCAGAGGAGATCGAGACGCTCGAGCGGTTGACGATCAAGCTCGCGAGCACGCTTGATGCGTTTCCGAATCATCCGCTCACGGTTACCGCGGGCGTTCCGTTTGCCTCTGTGCAGCGATGGCCGGCTGTGGTTGAACAGGGCCGCTGACATCGCTCCCGTTGGCGAGGGCACAGCCGGAGGCTGATGAATGCCACGAGTGAGGCACGATCCGGACCCAAATGCCCCATGAGCAGATCCGTTCCCGGGATTCACCGTGGAGATCCCTTCGGCTCTCCGATCGCGCCAACACGAGCGCTGTCACGCGTCCGTGCAGGGGCAAGTATTCGGTTTCTACGGCGCCGATAAGGCAGCCGGTGTCGTCGAGCTGGTCGGTGCTTGCCGGGAGCACAAGGCAGCGGGAGAGTTCGAGGACGCCCGCCCCTAGTTCGACGAAAGTTTGGGGCTGATGGCATCGAGCCGACGTGCTTTACGGACGAGAGGCAGCGCCACCAGATGACCCCAAGTCGGCCTCAAACCCCGGAATCACGCAGGCGTGTTCGGGGCGACACTTTGCGCTGGAAACGGCGGCGACACTTTACGTTGGAAACCCGCTCGTTCACTGGCCCCGCGGCGACACTTTACGTCCGCGTTCACATGTAGTGTGAACGCACGTCGTAAAGTGTCGCTTTGCAGTCTAAATTGTCGCTTTCTGTTCGGAGCGACGTTTTAGATTGCAAAACGTCCTCGCGGCGATGTCTTGTGGCAGTCGCGGCTGCATCCGAGCGGCTTGAGCGGTCCAGCCGCCGAAGCTAGCAAGTGAGCGCCCCGGCGGCGAGGCCGGTGCCTCGGATTGCCGGAGTGTGTGGGTGGCGTTCAGGCCGCGGTGTCAGTAGGTCTCGTTGGTCCAGAAGACATACTGGCGGCCGCCGGTGAATCCGTAGTCGACACCGATCAAAACTGCAATCGCGACCCGGGAGCCGCCCAGCGCTGCCCGGAATCGCTGACCCGCTGACGGGTCGTCTCGATGGCGAGACCAGAACTGTTTTCACACCGTCTTGCGAGCCAGCGCGCCTCCGGCGCCCTTCCATAGGGCGACCAGGTCTTCGTCGGGGAAGCGCAGCCATTGGAGCTGCAGCCCGTCGAGGACCGCGAGCACTGCGAGCGCGAAGGCCCGTGGTTGCGGGTGCCATGAACCGGACAGGTCCGCGAGCAGGTCGAGTGCAGTTCGAGTGCGCTCAGCAAAGTAGTGATGTGCCGGGTGCTGCGGATCGAGCGCCTCGGCTCCGAGGATCGTATAGAGCCGCAGGAGTTCAGGTTGCCCGGCATTTCGTATCACCAAGTTGTCGAGCACTCTCCACGCGCTGTCCTCATCGAAGGTCCGGGGATCCCGTCCCTCGACGGGTGTGGTGATCGCGAAGGCGTCGAGGTCGTCCCGATGGAGGAGGACGGCGATCAGTAGCTCCTCGCGCGACGAGAAGTGATGCTCGATACCTGCTCGAGTCATCCCGCAGTCCTCGGCCAGCTTGGAAAGAGTGAACGTGTTGTATCCGCCCTCTGCGATCTGACGGGTTGCCGCGTCGATGATCAGCGCTCGTCGCTCACTGGGCGCAAGGCGCGTTCTCCGCTGCTGCTCGGTCATGGACTCAAGCGTCGCATATCCGTCCTTGTGAAATTTGTTGCGGCTCCCTACAATTCCCTTACCTGCATCGGTGCAGGTAAGGGATGAAAGGTTTTGTGATGTCGACGAAGACGACGGAGTTCTCGCGCAGTCTCGAACGCGTCAAGAGCGGTGCCGAGCTTGCTACCGAAGTGGACGCGCTGCTCGCGTTGCTGACGGACGAGGAGAAGCTGTGGCTGCTTGACGGGGATGATGAGTTCTGGCCCGGCATGGGCGAGATGAGCGCTGGTTACAACATGCGGCCGATCATCATGGGACGCGTGGATCGACTCGGGATCCCTGGGTTGCGGTTCAGCGACGGGCCGCGGGGCGTCGTCATGGGCAACTCCACAGCATTCCCGGTCGCGATGGCGCGCGGCGCCACCTGGGATGTCGACCTGGAGGAACGCATCGGAACGGCGATCGGCGCCGAGATGCGGGCACAGGGAGCGAACTTCTTCGGAGGCGTCTGCATCAACCTCCCTCGGCACCCTGCCTGGGGGCGGGCCCAGGAGACGTACGGCGAGGACAGTCTGCTGCTCGGGGAGTTCGGGGTGGCGCTGACCCGCGGTGTCCGTCGGCACGCCATGGCTGTTGCGAAGCACTACGCGCTGAACTCGATGGAGAACGCCCGGTTCACGATCGACGTCACGGCCGATGATGCCACCTTGCACGAGGTGTATCTGCCGCACTTCCGCCGCGTCGTCGAGGCAGGTGTCGACGGCATCATGACCGCATACAACAGCGTTAACGGCGAGTGGGCAGGCGAGAACGAACGACTCATGGAGGGCATTCTCCGCGAAGAGTGGGGATTCGCCGGCGTCACCGTCTCCGACTTCATCTTCGGCCTGCGCGACGCGGCCAAGTCCCTCCGAGCCGGTCTCGACGTTGAAGAGCCGTTCCGACAGCAGCGGGCCGGGCAACTGCCTGCCGACCTCGAAGCGGGTCGAGTGGTGTGGTCCGACGTCGATCGGGCGGCACGTCGGATCCTCGCGACGCAGCTCGCATTCTTCGCTCGGCCGCTCGATGCGGAGCCAGGCCTCGAGGTCGTCTTTTCGCCCGAGCACCGTGCACTGTCGCGGGAGGCCGCCGCGACGGCGATCGTGCTCCTCAAGAACGACGACGTCAACGGTGCACCGCTCCTCCCGCTGAACCGTGAGGGGCTGGATCGGGTTGCGGTCATCGGGCGTCTCGCCGACCTGCCGAACACGGGCGACGGCGGTTCCTCGAATGTCCGCTCACCCGAGGTCATCACGCCGTTGCGCGGTCTGCAGGCCGCGCTGCCGGACGCTACGGTGACGTTCGCCGGCGAAGACGACCCACAAGCAGCCGCTATCGCGGCAGCAGGAGCCGATGTGGCGATCGTTGTCGTTGGATACACCGCGGCCGACGAAGGTGAATACATGGGCGATCTCACATCACAGCCCGAGCTGTTGAACCTGTTTCCACCAGCTCCCGAGGGCGTGGACCTCGCCGCACTCATGGCCGGCGCCGGCGACTCGCAGCACACCATGGGAACAGCGCTCGGCGGTGACCGGCGCTCCCTCCGCGTCCGCCCAGTCGATGCCGAGATCATCCGAGCGACCGCGGCCGCGAATCCGCGGACCGTCGTCGTCATCGTCACCGCCGGTGCGGTGATCACGGAAGAATGGCGCGACGCTGTCCCCGCCGTGCTCGTCGGCTGGTACAGCGGCAGCGAAGGCGGCACGGCACTGGCGGACGTCATCCTCGGCGAACGCGATGCAACCGGACGACTCCCGTATTCGATTCCCACCAGTGAAGACCACCTCCCCCCGTTCGACATCGACGCCGCCGCCATCACCTACGACCGTTGGCACGGTCAGCGACTGCTCGACCGGGACGGCCACCAGGCCGCCTTCCCTCTCGGCTTCGGTATGTCGTACACCTCGTTCGACATCGAGACGATTGAGCTCGGCGACGTCGACGGCGAGGAATTCTCCGCCTTCGTCACCGTCCGGAACACCGGTAAACGTCCCGGACGACACGTGGTGCAGCTCTACGCTGCGGTCGAGGCTCCGGACTTTCCAAAGCGGGTCCTCGTCGGATTCGCTCCGCTGACGCTTGAGGCAGGAAAGACCCGGACGGTCCGCCTCGCGGGTTCCACCCGTCCACTTCAGCGATGGACAGACGCCGGGTTCGCGCCTGCCGCAGACAGTGTTCGCATCGAGGCAGCAGCGTACTCGGGCGACCACGACGCCGTATCGGCAGGGCTGCATCTAGCGCGCTCCTGACGAGTATCGCCACCGCGGCGCACGGCTTCCGTCCTGGCTGGCCGGCGCCGCGGCTAGCAGGACGAGTTTCGGTCGCTGCGCCACCCTGGCCGAGAAAGCGAGATCCGACTGGGCAAGCAACCTGGTGACCAATGGGGCATCTCAGTGCCCGCCGTCAGGCGGAGCCGCCGTGTACGACGTTGAGCACAAGTCGATCCGCGAGGGAGTCGACGGGAACAGAACCGGACAGCTGGCTCACGATGTTGTCGACCATTGCGTGCAAAGCGGTCGTCGTGTCGACCGCGATGGTGGTCAGCCGGGGCGACATGAGGGCACCGATCCGAGTCGCGTCCACTCCAAGCAGAGCGACATCCTCCGGAACGCGACGTCCGAGTTCTCGTGCTGCGGCGAGGAGCGCGATAGCCACGTCGTCGTTGTAGCAGGCGATGGCCACTCCGGTAGGAAGGTCGCGCAAGACGGACACTGCGTCCACCAGGTCGACAGACAGCCGAATCGATTTCGGCGCTGCAATCGCGTGCTCGCGGCAGGAATCGGCGAGTCCTCGTTCCCGCATGTCGCCGTACACGTCGATGCGGGCGTCGTGCAGGTGCGCGTAGACGAGCGCCTGGTGCCCCTTCGATACCAGATACTCGCCTTGCATTTGACCGATGCGATAGTTCACATCCTCTCCCGCGGCCAGATCGATCAGGGTAACCCCGCTGCCTTCTATGAACTTCCGCTCCGCAGCCGTGGCAGCGACGAAGGGCGCGATCACTGCGCGCGGTCGAACGGTCGTGACGAAGTGCTCGAGCAGTTCCACGGGAGAACTCGCGAAACGCAGAACGAGCGTCAGGCCGACTTGAGCGAGCTCTGCGGTGAGCACGTCGATGACGTCTTGCAGATTGGTGCCGAACGTGGTGTTGGGCACGAGAGCGACCACGACGTCGCTCGTTCCGGTGGCAAGCGTCCGAGCGGCCGCTGACGGGCGGTAGTTCATGGCCGCAGCCATCTCTTCCACTCGTCGGATGGTCTCCGGAGCGAACCGTCCTCGCCCGTTCAGGATCTGACTGACTGCCGGCCGAGATACCCCCGCAGCGCGTGCAACGTCATCGCTCGTGACTGCCATCCCGCGTTCCCCCTTGTGTCTGTCCGACCAGTGTAGTTGACGCGCGTAATCAGATGATGTTAGATGAGGCGATAACGCGCGTAAGCGTTTCCCTCACAGAGCCGTGGAGATCCTCAATGTCGACCAACAGCGTTCAACCCGAAACCGGCCCTCATCAAGCCGCTGTACCCGGTTCAGCAGTTACACCGGATGCCCTTCTCGAGCCATCGACGGGTCCCCAGCACATGAGCCGATGGCTCTGGGTCATCTATCCGCTGGCGATGATCAGTGTCAACGTCGTCTGGGGTGGCGTGCTTCAGGTGATGCTCGGCAGACAGGTCGCCGAGCTGCTCGGAGAGACGACCGGGGCAGCCGGCATGCTGGGCCTCGTGATCAGTGCTGGTGCGATCTCGAGCTTGGTGGCGCAGCCACTGCTCGGACTCCTCTCAGACAAGACGAGCAGCCGTTTCCTTGGCCGGCGCAACATCTGGATCTTGGGATCCGCGGTCGCCGCGGCCCTCGCCCTGCTCGTCACCGCCAGCAGCCCGAGCCCGCTCGTCCTCGCCATCACGTGGGCGATCGCGATGTGGCCTCTGAGCGGTTTGCAGGCGGCCCTGACCGCCGTTCTCCCCGAACGCGTCCCGATCCGGAACCGGGGGACCATGTCCGGATTGGTCGGAGCGTCGTCGATCCTTGGTGCATTCGGAGGGATCACGATCGCCGGCCTGACGACGAACCTCTTCGTAGGGTACGTGGGCATCGCTGCGGTTGTGCTCGTCCTTGGGACGATCTTCGCGTTGACGACGAAGGACTACGTGCCGGTCCGTGCCGCGGTTCACGCCTCCAAGGCCGAGCGTCGGGCGGCGGCTCGCTTCCCCAGTTTCCGGAGTGCCCCGGACTTCTGGTGGACGTTCGCCGGCCGGTTCCTGATCATCTTCGGCTACAACTTCATGTCCGGCATGCAGCTGTACATCCTCGCTGACTACATCGGTGTGGGTACGGTCACGGAAGCCGCCGCCGTCCTCGTCGCTGTGCAGGGAGTGAGCACGCTCGGACTCCTCGTCTTCTCGATCATCGGCGGGTGGTTGTCGGACAGATTCGGACGAATCCGTGTGTTCGTGGGCCTGTCGAGTCTCCTCTTCGCCCCGGGCGCCCTCGTCTACCTCCTGGTGCCCACGCTCACCGGCGCCTTCATCGCCAGCGGCATCTTCGGCATCGCCTTCGGCGTCTACCTCGCCGTCGACCAATCGCTGATCACCCGAGTCCTCCCGAATATGGACAACGCCGCACGGGATCTGGGCGTGATGAACGTCGCCAATGCCGGACCGCAGGTGATCGCCCCCGTTCTAGCCGGCGCCGTTGTCGCGGCGACCGGGCTCTACCAGCCGCTCTTCATCGTGACCATCGTCGCCGTCATCCTCGGTGCCATCAGCGTCCGATTCATCAAGAGCGTTCGGTGACCACCGATCCCGCATCCGACCACCTATCGCACATCGCCAGAAAGGCACACGCATGATCCGCACACCCTTCAACAGAGACTGGACCGTCGGTCACAAGGGTTCGCCCTTCGACGCCTTCAGCGGCGGATCAGCCAAGACGGCCGTCACGCTCCCGCACGACGGCCTCCGAGACCTGCCGCGGTCCGCAGACAGCCCTAATGGCAGTCACACCGGTTACTACCCGAGCGCGCACCTCGAGTACACCAAGACCATCGATGTGCCGGCGGAATGGCGTGATCAGAGCATCGTCCTCGACATCGAAGGCGCCTACCGTGATGCTGTCGTGTACGTCAACGGCGACTTCGCCGCTCAGCGCCCGAACGGGTACGTCGGGTTCTCCGTTGCGCTGGACCCGTTTCTCCGGTTCGGTGAGGCGAACACCATCAGCGTCGAGGTCCGTACCCACGAAGACAGCCGGTGGTACGCCGGCGCCGGTCTCTATCGCAACGTGTGGCTCGTCACCGCCGAGCCGGTGCACATCCCGCTCGATGGTGTGCGCATCACCACCCCCGTCATCGAGCCCGACCTGGCATCCGTGATCACCACCGTCGAGGTCGCCAACGAGACCCGTCACACGCGCACCGTCCGGGTCGAAACAGAGATCCGCGACGATGCCGATGTGGTGCTCAGCCTGCAGACCGCGCCGATCACCCTGCTCCCCGGGACGACTGGACGAGTGCACCTCCGTCACTACCTCTCCGAGCCAGCACTCTGGAATGTCGACGACCCGCGACTGCACACCGCGCACACTCGGGTGCGAGAGGGCGACACCCTGCTCGATGAGGACGAATCCGTCTTCGGTGTACGATCCGTCACCGTCGATCCGGTGCATGGTCTGCGGATCAACGGGCGCTCGGTGAAGCTTCGGGGTGGCTGCATCCACCACGACAACGGCCCGCTCGGCAGTGCAGCCCACCCGCGCGCGGAGGAGCGTCGCGTGCAACTGCTCAAGGCGGCGGGCTACAACGCCGTCCGTAGTTCCCACAACAACATCAGCCGTGCCTTTCTCGACGCCTGTGACCGCCACGGGCTCCTTGTCTGGGACGAAGTGTCCGACGTATGGACGAAGAGCAAGACCGCTTTCGACTACTCGCTCGACTTCCCGGAGTGGTGGGAACGAGACGTCGAGTCGATGGTCGCCAAGGACTTCAATCACCCAAGCGTCATCATGTACTCGACCGGCAACGAGATCTTCGAGACCGGCAGCGCTATCGGATCTACTTGGGGGCGGGCGCTTGCAGAGAAAGTGCGCTCGCTCGACGACTCGCGACTCATCACCAATGCCATCAACGGGATGGTCGCCACCATGGACGTCTTCGCCGCACAGATGGCCTCGGGCGACACCCCGATGAACATCAACGCGCTCATGGGGTCGATGGAAGACATGATGAACACGCTCGGCTCCACGGCGTTGGTCTCCGATCGAATCGAAGAATCCCAGTCGCAGCTCGACGTCAGTGGGATCAACTACGCCGAAGCCCGCTACGCGATCGACGCCGAGCATCACCCGAACCGCATCCTCGTAGGATCCGAGACCTTCCCGCGCGCGCTCGACCGGATCTGGCCGCTGGTCGAGCAGCACCCGACGGTGATCGGTGACTTCGCCTGGACCGCTTGGGACTACATCGGGGAAGCGAGCATCGGTCGACCGGTCTACCCGGACGACGCTGATGTGCCGACAGGCACGAGCTCCCCCTATCCCTGGATGCTCGCCCAATCCGGCACGATCGACATCCTCGGGAATCGTCGCCCCGTCTCGTTCTGGCAGGAAACCGTCTGGGGGCTGCGAAGCCAACCGTACATCGCAGTGCAACGACCCGAGCATCACGGACGCGAGGTGCTCGTGGGTGGGTGGTCCTGGGATGACGTCGTCAGCAGCTGGAGTTGGGCCGTCCCGCCAGGATCAGCGATCAAGGTCGACGTGTACAGCGATGCGGACGAGGTCGAGCTCCGTCGCGACGGCACGATCATCGGTCGTGCTCAGGTCGGCGTCCACAAGGCGTGCATCGCGAAATTCGACACCGAATACCACCCGGGTGAGCTCACGGCGATCGCCATACGAGACGGGATCGAGATCGGCAGCAGCACGCTCCGCACTCGCAGCGACATCATCCAGTTGGCCCTCACGCCAGATCGCACCGAACTGACAGCTGACGGCGGAGATCTCGCGTATCTCAGCGTCGAACTCTCCGACGAGACGGGGACGATCGCGACTGACGTCGCCACCGCCGTCTCGGTGGAGATCGAGGGCCCCGGAATCCTCGCCGGCTTCGGCAGCGCCCAGCCGGACAGCATCGAAGAGTTCGCGGCGGCGACAAGGACCACCTACGACGGACGGGCACTGGCCATCATCCGTCCAACCGGCCCCGGGACGATCACCGTGCGCGCTGCAGCGGCGGGCCTTCCGCCGCAGTACGTGAATCTCACGGCCCGGTGAGCACGACGGGTGGTCAGTGCACCCATGAAGCACTGACCACCCCGGCGCCCGGCTAGCGACGACCGTCGGACTTGATGCGGCCTGCGGTGGCCATCCGTATGGGCTGTCTGGTTGGGATCGAGGGGATCACCGGGCGCTCTTCACCGCGACGCCAGATGCCCTCGAATAGGGTGCTCATTCTGAGCGGCTGTCCCGACTGCTGGCCTGAGCGACGACGGCGAGGTTCGCCGCGGTGAGGTGGGGAATGGGAGCGGTCACTCGAACCTAGAGCGTTCTTCGCGTGGGCGATGTGGGCCTCGCGGGACGAGCGAGCCACGTACGGACTCGGCCATCCGGCTGGTGCGGATCCGAGCGGAGGGAAAGGTGCCGCTCGTGTCGAGCACGACAGTCGGGTGGGTGTCCTTGCAGAGGATCATCACGCTTGGATCTGTTCTGACTCGACTTCTCGAGTGAAGAGTCTGGATGAGTCACGCCTCGTCATGGCCGCGCCGACCAGTCCTGCGAACAAGGGGTGTGGGTTGGTCGGGCGAGAGCGGAGTTCAGGATGTGCCTGGGTGCCGATGTAGAACGGGTGCACGCCGCGGTCGAGCTCGACGTACTCGACGAGGGTGCCGTCAGGTGATGTGCCGGAGAAGGCCAGTCCGGCCGCCGCGATCTGATCGCGGTAGGTGTTGTTGACCTCGTAGCGGTGGCGGTGCCGCTCGGATGCTGTCACAGCGCCGTACAGGTCGGCGGCTAGAGAGCCCGTCGTGAACGAAGCCGGATAGAGCCCAAGGCGCATCGTGCCACCCAGCTCGCCCGTCGCGATGATGTCGACCTGCGCGGCCATGGTCGCTATGACCGGGGTCGATGTCTCCGGGTCGAATTCGGTGCTCGAGGCCTCCGGCAGGGCGGCTTCGTGGCGGGCGTATTCAATGACCATGCACTGCATCCCGAGGCACAGGCCAAGCGTCGGGATGCCCTGTTCGCGAGCGAATTTCAGCGCTCCGACTTTGCCCTCGATGCCGCGCACACCGAACCCGCCGGGCACGCAGATGCCGTCCACGTCGCCGAGCTGCTCCGCGGCGCCCTCCGCTGTGATGCAGTCGTCCGAAGCGATCCACTTCAGATTCACCGTGGTGCGGTGTGCGAAGCCGCCCGCCCGGAGGGCTGCGGTGACGGACAGGTACGCATCTGGCAAGTCGATGTACTTGCCGACCAGGGCGATGGTGACATCCCCCTCCGGCTCGTGCACGGCATCAAGAACCGGCTTCCAAGCCGACCAGTCCATGTCATGCGCGTCGAGCTGCAGTGCGTCGATGATGACCTGGTCGAGGCTCTGGTCATGGAGCAGCGTCGGTAGGTCATAGATCGACGGCACGTCTATGGCGTTCACCACGGCGTTTTCGTCGACGTCGCACATCAGGGCGATCTTCGTCTTGTTCGACCCGCTGACTGGACGGTCGCTGCGCAGGACGAGCGCGTCAGGTTGGATTCCAAGGGAGCGGAGCTGTGCCACCGAATGCTGTGTTGGCTTGGTCTTCTGCTCACCAGAAGTGCCCATGTACGGCACGAGGGAGATGTGTACGAAGAAGACGTTGTCACGGCCGAGCTCGTGACGCACCTGTCGGGCCGCCTCGATGAACGGCTGGGACTCGATGTCGCCGATCGTGCCGCCGACCTCGGTGATGATGACGTCGGGCTGGGGGGAATCGGAAGCTTGCAACCGCATGCGGCGCTTGATCTCGTCGGTGATATGCGGGATGACCTGGACGGTGTCCCCGAGGTACTCGCCGCGGCGCTCCTTCGCGATGACCGTCGAGTAGATCTGGCCGGTCGTGACATTCGCGCCCTGGTTGAGGTTGATGCCAAGGAAGCGTTCGTAGTGCCCGATGTCGAGATCCGTCTCGGCTCCATCGTCGGTCACGAAGACCTCACCGTGCTGGAACGGATTCATCGTTCCCGGGTCGACGTTGAGGTACGGGTCGAGCTTCTGCATCACGACGTTGATACCCCGGGCCGTGAGCAGGTTGCCGAGGCTGGCCGCCGTCAGGCCTTTGCCGAGCGAGGAGACGACCCCGCCCGTGACGAAGATCTGTTTCGTCACTCTGGGAGCTGAGATCGAGGGCGGGGTGCTGGTTCCGTTGCTTCGAGTATTCGCCACGGGACTCCATACTAACTTCACGCCGCGGTTAGTTCAGCGCTCGATCAGTGTCTGCACCGTGCGCCGGGATTCCTCTGGCAGCGACGGTTCAGGGCCGCGCGGGCGACAGCAGATCGGCGTGGTCGGTGTGCTGGAGGTAGTGGATGACCGCGTCACGGCTTTTCTCAAGACACACGATCCTGTCTTCCACGACGCGCAATTCTCGTGCCAGATCCTCCGCCAATGCGCGACTGCACGAGGCAGACTGCTGTCCCGGCTGTGGTGCTTCGATGTCCAAAACGATTTTGATCATGCGTGTGGACAAGCCGGCTTGGACCAGGGCGCGGACATGGCGGGCGTGTTCGACCTGCTCGTCGGAGTAATCGCGGTAGCCGTTCGCCGATCGCGTCGACTGGATCAGTCCTTGTTGTTCGTAGTAGCGCAGCATGCGCGTCGGAGCGCCGACCACAGCAGCCGCTTCACCGATCTTCATCCTTCAGCCATCCCTTCACCGCACCCGGAGTTGACATTGACACTGGTGTCAAACTTTACGCTGGCTGACATGATGGGCGCCCAACCGTTGGGCGACCAAAGGAAGGACACACCTATGTCGGCGACCGCCTCCAGCGCCCCCTCGCGGAACATTCTCGTCATCGGAGCAGGAGAACTCGGCATGCCTGTCCTCCGCAACGTCGTGAGGCGCGCCTCACCAGCTCCGGAAGCGTCCGTCGATGTGCTCCTGCGGTCGAACACGATCGACTCCACCACTCCCGCGAAGCAGCGCAACGTCGCTGAGATCCGCGCTTTGGGAGTCGGCATCGTTCAAGGGGATCTCGTTGGGCATTCAATCGATGAACTCGCGGCCATCTTCGCGGAATATGACACCGTGATCGGCTGCACCGGGATCACAGCCGGCGTTGAAACTCCGATGAAAGTCGCACAGGCCGCTTTGCAGGCGAAGATTCCGCGGTACTTCCCGTGGCAGTTCGGCGTCGACTTCGATGTGATCGGGCGTGGCAGTCCACAGGACATTTTCGACTCGCAACTCGACGTGCGAGATCTGCTCAGGGCGCAGCACGACACCGAGTGGGTGATCATCTCCACCGGCATGTTCATGAACTACCTCTTCGAGCCAGGCTCAGGAATGGTCGACCTGACGAACCACACCGTCAACGCGCTCGGCAGCCCCGACACCGCGGTCACGGTGACCACGCCGGAAGACATCGGTGCACTCACGGCGGAGATTCTGTTCGAGGAGCCCCGGATCCGCAACGAGATCGTCTACGTAGCAGGCGACACGATCACGTATCGCCAGGTCGCTGAAACCCTGGAAGCAGTCCTTGGTCGTCCGTTCGAACTTGCAGTTTGGACAGAGTCGTCGCTTATGAACGAGCTGGCGAACGACCCAGACAACATGACCCGGAAGTACCGCGCCGTGTTCGCGCAGGGGCGAGGCGTAGCCTGGGACAAGAGCGACACGTTTAACGAGCGCCGGTCGATCCCGACTACAACGCTCCGGGAGTGGGCCCAGCAGAACCTCGTCGCCTGAGTACCGGATCCAAGCGGCGTAGAGCTCGAGAGGAGGCGCCCATGAGCACCCCACGCGGGGCGCACTGCTTGACACTTTGCGTGCGCGTTCACAAGTAGCTGTCTTATGTCTTCCAGGTGAAGATGTCATATTCCACGCCCGGTTGACCTTCACCGAAGGCGACGTGCGATACAGCACGCTCGCCACGGGGCTGTTCCTGACCGAAGGAGGCGGGGCGATGTCCAATGTCCCATCGCAAATCCTCGTCCCGGTCATGCACGGTGTGACATTCGAGGAGCTCGATCAAGTCACCCCCACCCTTGCGTCGCGCGGTGGATTCAGCACGGCCGAAGAGCCAATGGAGGACATTGCCGTGAAGATAGCCGAGCTCGTCGGAATCGTCACGGAAGAAGAAGCCGACGAACTCAACATGGTGCCTGCCACCAGCTAGCCCCGGGGAAACGAATCGTGCTTCACTCCAGTCGCGGCCCTGCAGGCGCCTGGATGCGACTGCTCTCGGTTCCATCAAATAGCGGTTAGTCGCCTTCGTTATCCGGCGCAACCGTTAGCGGAACGGAGGAGGAGGAGCGTTCGCGGCCTCCTAGAGGATGACCCGCGAGACGCCCCATGAACAACGAGTTGCAGGACGGTTGCCGGTGAACCACTACGTGGCTCGGCGGGTTGGGGTCAACGGTCTAGGTGTTTCAGGGCCGTCGAGTTCGAGCGAAGATCTGCGATGTCGCGGCACACATCCTGACGGGGAGTGTGGGGCCGCGCTACTGTCGAGCGCGACAACTATGCAGACCGGTCACTCCAGGCCGGGCCTCGGCGGAGGGCGCCACCAAATGCCCCCAGCCCGTCCTCAGATCCGCGGAATCACGCGGGCATGTTCGGAGCGACACTTTGTGTTGGAAACGCCGGCGACACTTTACGTTGGAAACCCGCTGATTCAGCGGGACCGTGGCGACACTTTGCGTGCGCGTTCACATGTAGGTAGGACCGCGTTTCGCGAGGTCGCCCGCCGTTCAGCGAACGAGCTGGTCCGAGGCGGGTATCGCGGCGCAGGAGTCACGGACGATGACCTGTTCCAGGACCGCTTCGGAGAGATCCGGCAGCTCGGTCCCGCTGGCTTGGGCGATCGCGACGGCTGCGAAGTTCGCGCCGTCGGCTTCTTCGTTGCGGCGTACGGTCGTCAGGGAGGGGACGAAGAGGGCTGCGATCGGTGCGTCGTCGTGGCCGATCACGGAGAGATCGTTCGGCACGCTGAGGCCGAGTCGCAGAGCCGCTCCCACGATGAGGGCCGCGACGTCGTCGTTGTAGGCGGCTACGGCGGTGACTCCGGCGGCGCGCCAGTCACGGACCGCTTCGATCGCATCGTCCTGCCCGGCCAGTGTCCGCACGTCGAGTGGAACCCGGTCGTGTCGTTGCTCGTGCTGCTGAGCTGCCTGGACGCGCACGCTGGCGAGATCAGTCAGCCGGGGATCAGCCGTCGAGGCATAAGCGATGCGGCGGTGTCCGAGGCCGTGCAGGAACCTGAGTTGCTCGGCAGGTCCCGTATCGGGTGAGGCGCTGCCGCCGATGTCGTCGGGGAAGATGTGATTGATGCCCTGAGCGCGCATGCTCACGAGTTGCTCCGGCGTGAACGGGGCGAACCCCATCACGACCTCCGGCTCCAGCAGCTCCCACAGTGGCCGAACGGCGCTTTCGCGGCGAGGCGTATACGTCACCAGGGTGTACCCCGCATCGTCGAGCACGCTGCTGGCTGCCTCGATCAACCGCTGCATGCTCGCGCCGACAGGCCAGTCGGGGAGGACGAGGAGGACGATGCGGCTCGCCCCTCGGGCGAGTGCCTGCGCTCCGGCGTGCGGCCGGTAGCCGATCCGCTCGGCCGCCTCCAACACGCGTGCGCGGGTACTCGACGAGATCGTCTGTCCGGCGGTCTGGTTGAAGACGAACCCGACGGTCGCGCGCGACACTCCGGCTTCGCGTCCGACGTCGGCGGCCGTTGGGCGTTTCTTCACGAGGGGATCGCTCACCGGACCACTCTGCCGTACTTGTGCTTGCGCGTGCTAGTTCGATCGGACTAGAGTGCAGAACTAGCGCGCGCTACCCGGCGCCATTTCGACAATGGAGTCCCCATGACACACGAGCCCCCACGCAACGAGACGCCGCGAGCGTCCGCTGCTCCCGCCCAGCCGTTCCCTGCAGCGCCGGCAGCCGTCGAGGAGGTCATCGACAGCGCACCCAGCCGGGTCGAACCGCAGGCGAGCCCGTCCTACATCTGGTTCCAGGTACTGGGGCAGTTCGGCGTCTTCGTCGCCTTCATCACTCCGCTGGCGATCTCCCTGGCGATCCGGCTCTCGGAACTCGCTCCCGGCCGCGACGAGTACCTCGGCTACATCACCGGGTCGGGGGCCCTCGTCGTGATGCTCACCGCTCCGCTGTTCGGGGTGCTCAGCGACCGCACGCGTACGCGGATCGGGCGTCGTCGTCCGTTCATGATCGCGGGCACGGTGTTGGGTGTGGTCTCCCTCGTGGTGATGGCGCTCGCTCCATCCGTGTTGGTGCTCGGTTTCGGCTGGGTTCTCGCGCAGATCGGCTGGGGTCAGGTGCTACAGAACCTGCAGACGTCGATGGCGGACAAGCTGTCCGAAACACAGCGTGGCAAGGTCGCCGGACTCGCGGGGTTCGCGACCCAGGTGGCACCGGTGTTCGGTGTCGTGATCGCCGGGTCGTTCTCCGGGAACGCTCTGCTCCTCTTCCTGCTCCCGGGGCTCGTCGGAGTGATCTTCGTCGCCATGTTCGTGCTCTTCACGCGGGAACCGGACACGCGGGGGGCCCGCTTCGATGAGCGGCTCTCGCCGAAGACCTTGTTCAGTAAGTATCTGTACAACCCGCGGCGGTTCCCGGACTTCTCGCTGGTCTGGCTGGGGCGGTTCCTCTTCTACTTCGGTCTCACCCTGAACACGACCTTCACCGCGTTCTTCTTCGCCTCACGGCTCGGCGTCGAGGTGACCGAGGTCGCACCGATCATCGCCACCCTCGGCCTGTTCGGGATCGGAGCGACGACCCTGGGGGCGATCGGGGGCGGGTTCCTCTCGGACAAGGTCCGCCGCCGACGCGTCTTCGTCCTCCTCGGCGCCGTGCTGTTCGCCGTCGGCGCGATCGTGATGGCCCTGGCTTCCGACGTCCCGGTGCTGTACACCGGGTCGCTGATCACGTCGGTCGGCATCGGGATGTTCGCCGCGGTCGATCAGGCGCTGATCCTGGACGTCCTGCCGGAGAAGGCCACCAACGCCGGGCGGTACATGGGGATCATCGGCTTCGCCGTGTCGATCCCGCAAGCTGTCGCGCCGTTCATCGCACCCGTCTTCCTCGCGATCGGCGTGACCGCCGGCGGCGGTAAGAACTACACACTGCTCTACATCATCGCCGCAGCGTTCACCCTGCTCGGAGGGCTCGTGGTCCTGAGAATCCGATCCGTCCGATAGCCCGTCACCACCGCCCGAGGAGCCACCATGTCGACCTGGACCGCGTCCTTCGTCACTCCAGCCACCCCCCGTCCGGCGCCCGAGGGCCCTGCCGCGTACCTTCGCAAGGAATTCACACTCACGAGACAACCTGCTGCCGCGACACTGCGCGTCACCGCCGTGGGGTTGATCGAACCCCACCTCAACGGATCAGTGGTCGGTGATGAGGTCCTCACTCCGGGCTGGACGTCCTATCGTCACCGCCTCGTGGTGAGCAGCCACGAGGTGACCGACCGCATCCGCCTGGGCGGCAACGTGATCGGTGCCGTCGTGGGCGAGGGGTGGGCTCTGGGCCGACTCGGGTGGGAGGGCAAGCGCCACCATTACTCGGAGCGACCCGCCGGCTGGTTGCAGCTCGAGCTCGAATACGCCGACGGCAGCACCGAGGTGATCGCGAGCGACGACACGTTCCGCTCCAGCACCGGTGGGGCGCTGACCGACAGCATCTACGACGGTGAGGAGTTCGACGCGCGCCTGGAGCCATCGGGGTGGGACGCGCCCGGCTTCGACGACAGCGCTTGGGGTGGTGTGACCGTGATGGACTGGCCGCAGGAGGCCCTCGTCGAACCCATCGCCCCGCCGATCCGGCGCATCGAGGAGCTCGCGCCGGTGGACATCCTCACCACACCCACTGGTCTCACCGTGCTGGACTTCGGCCAGATCATCTCCGGATGGGTGCGACTGCAGGTCACGGGCCCCGCCGGCACGACCATCGCGCTCCGCCACGCAGAGGTCATGACCGATGGCGAGCCTGACTACGAGACGATCCGCACAGCGCGGGCGACGGACCGGTACACCTTGAGCGGTGGTCGCCCCGAGGTGTGGGAACCGCGCTTCACGTTCCACGGCTTCCGGTATGTGCAGGTCGACGGGTGGCCCGGGGAACTCACCGCCGATTCGGTTCGCGCGATCGTCGTGCACTCCGACATGCGGCGCACCGGGTGGCTCGAGACGTCCGATCCGCTGCTGAACCAACTCCACGCGAATGCCGTCTGGTCGATGCGCGACAACTTCGTCGGCGTGCCCACCGACTGCCCGCAGCGGGACGAGCGGCTGGGCTGGACCGGCGACATCAACGCCTTCGCGCCCTCCGCCGCGTTCCTCTACGACGTCCGCGGTGTGCTCGGATCCTGGCTGCGCGACCTCGCCGCCGAGCAGGCGGTGCGGGGCTTCGTGCCCTGGGTCGTCCCCGACGTCCTGTCCACGCCGTCCTCGCCGACGGCCCTGTGGAGCGACGTGGCCGTCAGCCTGCCCTGGACGCTCTATCGGGAGTACGGCGACCCGCGGATCCTCGCGGAGGCCTACCCCTCGATGATCGCATTCATCCGCCAGGTCGCCGATCTGCTCGACGAGAACGGGCTGTGGAGCAGTGGATTCCAGTATGGGGACTGGCTCGACCCCGATGCGCCGGCGGACAACCCGGCCGGCGGGAAGACCGATCGGCACCTGGTCGCCGCGGCCTATCTCTGCCGAACCACTCGGGAGATGGCCGACACCGCCGACGTTCTCGAGCGGCCCGACGATGCAGCGGAGTTCCGAGCGCTGGCCGAACGCGTGCGGACCGCCTTCCTGAATGAATACGTCAGTGCGAACGGGCGAGTGGTCGACGAGACCGCGACCGCCTACGCGCTGGCGATCGCGTTCGACATCCTCGACGAGTCCCAGCGGGCACACGCGGGGGACCGGCTCGCAGCGATCGTCGCGAAGGCCGGCTACCGCATCTCGACCGGATTCGCCGGCACTCCGTTGGTCACCGACGCCCTGTCCTCGACAGGCCACCTCGATGCGGCCTACCTGCTCCTCCTGGAGACGGGCTGCCCGTCGTTCCTGTACCCCGTGACCATGGGGGCCACGACCGTCTGGGAGCGATGGGACTCGATCCGTCCCGACGGCTCGATCAACCCGTCCGGCATGACCTCCCTGAACCACTACGCGCTCGGCGCCGTCGTCGACTGGATGCACCGCACGATCGGCGGCCTCACCCCGGTCGAGCCCGGCTACTCCAGGATGCGCATCGCGCCCCGGCCTGGCCGCGGTGTCACTTCCGCAGTGCTCAGACACACCACCACGCACGGCGACGTGCTCGTCGACTGGCGGATCGTCGACGGTGAGGGCCGCGTGCTCGTCACGATCCCGGACGGCACGACCGCCATGGTCGAGCTCCCGCTGCACCCGGATGCGGCGGCGTTCGAGATCGCTGCCGGGTCGCACGAGTGGAACTACCCCGTGGAGGACGCGGGCCAGGGCGGTTCGTACAACTTGGACTCGACCCTGGGCGATATCGCCGCCGACCCGAACGCCTGGCGCCTGTTCACCGACGCGTTCGGCCGACACGTCCCTGGCGTGCCGCTGGACGACAACGACCCCGGCGCCGCGGCCCTGTCCATCAGAACCCTCCTGGACTACATCCCGGGCGCATCCGAGGAACTGAAGACCGACATCGAAGCGTCCCTCGACGCCGCAACCACTGGAGCATCAGCATGACGTTCGATCCATCAGCACTGACCCTCGCGCAGAAGGCAGCCCTCCTCTCCGGCGCCGACTTCTGGTCCACGAAGAGCCTGCCCGACGCGGGCATCCCATCGATCGTCCTCACCGACGGACCCCACGGCGTGCGACGCCAGGCCGGTGACGCCGACCACCTCGGCATCAACGACAGCCTGCCATCGACGTGCTTCCCCCTCGCCGTGGCGGTGGGCAGCAGCTGGGACCCGCAGCTCGCCGCACAGGTGGGTGCCGCCGTCGGCCGGGAAGCACGGGCGTTCGGAGTCTCCGTCGTCCTCGGACCAGGGGTGAACATCAAACGCAGCCCGCTGTGCGGCCGGAACTTCGAGTACTACTCCGAGGACCCTCACCTCTCCGGAGTGCTCGGCGCCGCTCACGTCACCGCGATGCAGGAGACGGGGGTGGGGGCTTCGGTCAAGCACTTCGCCGCGAACAACCAGGAACACGAACGGATGCGCATCAGCGCAGACGTGGACGAGCGCACCCTCCGGGAGATCTACTTCCCGGCCTTCGAACGAGTCGTCCGGGAGGCCAGGCCCGCCACCGTGATGTGTTCGTACAACAAGATCAACGGGGTCTACGCCTCCCACAACCGATGGCTGCTCACGGACATCCTGCGCACCGATTGGGGCTTCGAGGGCGCGGTGGTCTCCGATTGGGGCGCCGTCAGTGACCGCGTCGCAGGTGTGGCAGCCGGGATGGACCTGGAGATGCCCGGCAGTGGAGGAGCCACCGACCAGCAGATCGTCGACGCCGTGCTGGCCGGGCGACTCGACGAAGAGCTCGTGGACGAATCCGTCCGCAGGGTCGTGGCGCTCACCGAGCTGGCAAGTGATGCCACCGGTGATCTCGACGTGGACGGCCACCACACGCTGGCCCGACAGGTCGCGGCGGATTCGATCGTGCTGCTCAAGAACGATGAGTCCACCCTCCCCATCCGGCCGGACACCCGCATCGCCGTGCTCGGCGCCTTCGCGACCACGCCCCGGTATCAGGGAGGCGGCAGCTCCCACATCAACGCCACCCGCGTCGACGCCGCCGTCGACGCCATCCGCGACCAGTCGTGGGCGGAGGGGGTGACCATCGAGCACGCGACCGGGTTCACCGAGGACGGCTCCGGTGACACCGCCGCGCTCCTCGACGAAGCGGTCGCCGTCGCCGCCCGTGCGGACGTCGCCGTGCTGTTCGTCGGGCTGGGAGACCGCGACGAGTCCGAAGGGTTCGACCGCGACACCCTCGCCCTCCCGGCCGCGCAGGTCGATCTCATCCACGCCGTCGCAGCGACAGCGGCGAAGACCGTCGTCGTGCTCTCGAATGGAGGCGTCGTCTCGCTCGAAGGCTGGCACGACGAGGTCGACGCGATCCTGGAAGGGTGGCTGCTCGGTCAGGCGAGCGGCTCAGCCATGTCGGATGTGCTGTTCGGCCGGGTCAACCCGTCCGGCCACCTGGCGGAATCGATCCCGCTCCGTTTGGAAGACACCCCCAGCTGGGTGAACTTCCCCGGCGAGCAGGGCCACGTGCGGTACGGCGAAGGCGTCTTCGTCGGGTACCGGTACTACACCTCGGCGGAGGTGCCGGTGCGGTACCCGTTCGGTCACGGACTCAGTTACACCACGTTCTCCACCGAGAGCGTCGTCGCCCGGGTCGTCGGTGACACCGAGGTCGAGGTCGACGTCACCGTGACCAACACCGGTGAGCGCACTGGCAAGCACGTCGTCCAGCTCTACGTCGCCCCGGCACCGGCGCCGGTGCGCCGCCCGGTTCGAGAGCTGCGCGGTTTCGCGAAGGTCGACCTCGGTGCCGGCGAGAGCACCACGGTCACGCTGCGGCTCGATCGGCGCGCCTTCGCCTACTGGGACATCGAGCTCGACCGGTGGGTCGTCACCGCCGGCGACCACCTGATCCAGGTCGGCTCGGACGCCGCCACCATCACCCGCGAGACGGCCGTGACGCTGAGCGGAGACACGATCGTCCGCGAACTCACCCTGGCGTCCACGGTCGGCGACTGGTTCGGTCACCCCGAGGTCGGACCCTTGCTCATGCAGGGCATGTCCGCGGGGATGACCGCGGAGCAGGCCCAGCAGGCCGCGGAGAACCCCGACCAGCTCAAGATGGTCGAATCCATGCCCATGCAGCAGTTCCTCGCATTCGTCCAGGGTGCCATCCCCGAGGAGTCCCTCGAGCAGATGATGCAGCTGTCGCGATCCGCTGCGGGTGCCGCACGATGACGAGGGTGCCGCCGCCTGGCGGTCCGGGCTCGCCGGTCGGCCGGCCACAGAACATCCCGAGGACGACGACGCCGATGGAGGCACACATGAACAGATACGACGACAGGCGAGTCCTCATCACCGGGGCAGGCTCCGGTATCGGACAGGCGACGACCCTGCGGATCCTCGCGGAAGGCGGGACGGTCGTCGCCGCGGACATCAGCGACACGGGCCTGGCGGACACCGCGTCGAAGGCAGGCTCTGACCTCGAACGCTTCCATCCGGTAGTCATCGACATCGGTGACGAAGGATCGGTCCGTGGCGGCGTGGAGGAGGCCGTCGGAATCCTCGGCGGGCTCGACGTCCTCGTCAACGCGGCCGGCATCCTGCGTTCCTCCCACACGGCGACGACCAGCCTGGAGAGCTTCCAACAGATCATCCGCGTCAACCTCACCGGGACGTTCCTCATGATCCGCGAGGCCCTTCCAGCCCTGCAGCGGGGTACTGGAGCCGCCGTCGTGAACTTCAGCTCCACATCCGCCGGCTTTGCCCATCCCTACATGGCCGCGTACGCCGCGAGCAAGGGAGGCGTGCAGTCGATGACGCACGCGCTCGCCGCCGAGTACGCCAAGGATGGCATCCGGTTCACCTCCGTCCAGCCGGGCTCCATCTCATCCGGGATGACCAGCGGGACGGGCATGAGCGGTCAAAGCGTGGGTCCGGGCCTGCCGGACGACGTCGACTACAGCCTCATGATGAAGCTCCAACCCATGCTCGGTGAAGGCTTCGCCTCACCCGATGCCGTCGCGGGCGTCGTCGCGATGCTCGCGAGCGCCGACGGCGCGTTCATCACAGGCACGGAGATCCGGATCGACGGCGGAACCCACGCCTGACCCCTCGATCACCTGCTGACATCGGGTCGCGCGCGACATTCCGCGGTGAGAAGCTTGCGTTGTGACCGGTATCGACCTGACCTTCGCGCCACCGCTGAGGGGCACGTTCTATCGCGCGATCGACCCGAGCTTCCGCGAGTTCGCGATCGCCGGATCGCGTGCCGTCGGGCGCTACTCGCGGGCGAACGAGCCGACGCTCTACCTGAGCTCGTCCATCGATGGCGTCGAGGCCGCGATGATCGCACACCAGGATGCTCGGGCGGCGGCGCGCGAGATCGTGGAGGTCGATGTCGAGGCGTCCGGCATCGTCGACCTGCGCGACGTGGGAGCGCTGGAGTCGGCAGGCATCGACCTCGCCGACGCGACAGCCCCGTGGCAGGACCTCGCCGCCGCCGGAGGCACGCCGACGTCGTGGAGGGTCCGCGACCGCCTCCTTGCCGGCGGCGCGAACGGATTGATCGATCCCTCGCGCAAGCTACCGGGGCTCTGGCATATGGTGCTCTTCCGCTGGAACGAGCCTGGTGCGCCGGTCGTCAGCTTGAGAGGGATTCATGTTGCCGCCGCGAACTGATGCCGTAATACGACGTTCGTCCTGATCCGAGCGTGTGCCGGGCCGCTCAGCTCTGAGCGCGGCGCGCATGCGTGCGCGCCTTCATCCGGTTGCCGCAGACCGCCATCGAACACCACTTCGCGGTGCCAGGTCGACTGTGGTCGACGAGGAACTGCGTGCACTCGTGGTTCGCGCAGGCGCGGAGGCGCCCGGGGAACTCCGTGATCACGCTCGACCACGCCAGCACGACCCCCGCCACCAAGCGATCGTCGTCAGGGACCTGAAGCTCCCAGACCACGCCATCCGGGGTGATACGCGGCGTGCGCACGGCATCGTCGAGGATGCCCGCGAGGTCTCTGATCGCTCCTCCGTCATCTCCACGGACCATGGTCTGCAGCGCCTGTCTCGCACGTCGGAGGCGCGCCACCTCGTCCACGGATCCCGTGCCGCCCCAGCTGCGCGCCAGGTCTCGTCCGGTCGCCCCCTCGAGACGGTCGGTCGGGGTGCCCTCGACGACCGGCGCACTATTCAACAGGCCCAGCAGCAGCTCCTCGTCGCGAAGCATCGTTCTCCGTTCTGTTGCGCCGGCCGGCGCCCTGGATCCATGCTACCGTCTGGCTAACCAGTAAAACAATCTAAAGGGGTTAGCAATGGTCACCGTTCACCACCGCACCGTCTCGATCGACGGGCTCGACGTCTTCTACCGTGAGGCCGGCCCGGCAGACGCTCCCGTGCTCCTGCTCCTCCACGGGTACCCGAGCAGCTCCCACATGTTCCGGCACCTCATCCCGGCGCTTGCCGGCGAGTACCGCGTCATCGCTCCGGACCACATCGGCTTCGGTCGCTCCTCCACCCCCTCGGTCGACGAGTTCGAGTACACCTTCGCGGCCCTCGCAGGGGTCACCGGCCGGTTCCTCTCGACCATCGGCGTGACGCAGTACACGATCTACGTCCAGGACTACGGCGCCCCGGTCGGCTGGCGCCTGGCCCTCAACGACTCCACTGCCGTCGTCGCCGTCATCTCCCAGAACGGCAACGCCTACGACGAAGGCTTCGTGCCGAGCTTCTGGGACCCGATCTGGGCCGACGCCGCCGAACGGAGCACCGAGACGCGCGACGCGCTCCGTCCAGCCCTCGGCCGGGAAGCCGTCGAGTGGCAGTACACCCACGGCGTGCCGGACACGACGACCGTCGACCCCGATGCCTGGGAGCACGACCTCGCGCTCCTCGCCCGTCCGGGTCAGGACGACGTGCAGCTGGCGCTCTTCCGCGACTACGCCACCAACCGGGACCTCTACCCCGCGGTGCACGAATGGCTCCGCACCTCACAGGTACCGGTCCTCGCGATCTGGGGTCGTAACGACGAGATCTTCGCCGCAGCCGGAGCCACGGCGTTCACCCGCGACGCTCCTCACGCTCGCGTCGAACTCGTCGACGGCGGCCACTTCCTCCTCGAATCCGACCTCGACCACGTCGCTGTCACCATCACGGACTGGCTCCGGACGACTGACCGAAGCGCATAGTCCGCCGGGTCAGTCCGTCCACCTGGACCGAGGTCAGCGGCGGCGCGTTCGGCTCGGACGGCTGGCTTGACTGTCCGGCGGCAGTGCGGACTCTGCTCTCCATCCTGGAAGCAGTCATCGGCCCGCGGCCGCCGGACCCGTTCGCGGTAGCACCCGTCATACTGGACGGCGACCAGGGCGGTGGTCGCCCGCACGGCCGACATGGAGGGCACCCGAGGATGGGTAGAGAACGGACGCTAATGGATCTCTGGGCGCGGATCCTCTTCCTGGTGCTCGGGCTGGCGCTGGTCGTCTTCTGTACCTACGCCATTGCGACGCAGGACTTCCTGCGGCCTCGTTTCTACGTGTTCACGGGACTCGCGGGCGGGCTGATGCTCTTGGGAGCGCTGGTCGTCGATGTTGTGAAACGGCGTGGTAAGTCTCGTTGAACACGGGAGATCACAGCTGTTCCTCGCTGGAAGACGGGTCGTGGGGTGTTCGCTGATCGGGCGCGACGCTCGGCGGCGAGGCGAGGTGCTGGAAGACGGCGAGGAGCGAGTCGCGCTGCGTCGGAGTCAATGCGGCGAAGTAGGAGGCGTCGGCTGATTCGACGTCTCGTGTCGCCAGGTTCGCCAGCTCGATCCCTCGATCGGTGGGGTGCAGGGCGTTGGCGCGTCCGTCCTCGGGGTGCGGCTCGCGACGGATGTACCCTTTCGTCTCCAGTGCACGGAGGACTTGCGAGGTCATCATCACATCGAGTTCCGTGTGCGCCGCGAGGTCACGTTGGCTCACCGGCACGGTGCGATCCATCCAGGTCAGCGATGCGAGGAGCACGTACTGGACGTGCGTCAGATCGTGCGGGGCGAGGGCGGCGCGGATGTGGCGCTGCCAGGAGGTACTGGCGCGCCAGAGCGCGAGCCCCAGGCTCGACTGCGCGTCGGGGAAGCGGGTGTCGAGGTCGCCGGCCATCGGATTACCGGGCCGAGCGCTCTGCTGCGGCGAGCAGTTCGCTCATCGCCACGGGGAAGTCACCGCTGATCTGCGGCCCGAGTTCGGGTCCCACCTCGTCGGAGCCCGGTCCGTCGATGGCGAGCGTGTGCGTAACGGTCGTCCCGCCGTCCGCGGTCGGGCGCAGGTCGTGTCGGAAGGTCAGTTCCAGGTCCCCGAACCGGGTCCGGTCCGCATAGGTGGTCTCCGGGACGAGTGCGACGATCGTCGACTCCATCGGTTCTTGCCCCTGCGGTGTGATGGTGAGCGTCGTCCCGACGACGAACGGCCCATGCAGTTCGAAGCTGTCCGATGCCGGGCCGAGCGGGGTGCCGGAGTGCAGCCGCTCGAGCGCGTCCCAGACTGCGGATGCGTTGGCCGTCGTCGTCTGCTCGTAGTTCGTCGTCCACATGTGAATCCTCCAAGTAGTAAGTGCGCTTACTGTAACAGCAACCGGATCCCCGCGGAAGCCTCTTCGTCGGAATCGGTCTGGCGGCGCGTTCGGCTCGGACGGCTCAGGCTGCTGGCGGGTTGATCGTGAGCTCGCCGGGGAGTCCGGAGACTGCGAACGCCGCTTGGATGGCGGCGGTGACCTGGTCATCCGGCTTGCTGAGGTTGGCGTGGAGCGTGGTTTCGCCGTCGGCGACGGTGTAGATGATGCTGTCCAGGCCCGATGATCCCTGGAACGGGATGGTGAGCGCTTCGAGGAAGTCGGCGAGTGCAGCGGGTGGTGTCTCGTCAGTGGTGATGCGTACGCCCTTGTAGGCGCCGGTGCCGCTGTCCCAGGTCAGGGTCCATCGGACGGGACCGACGGTGTCCTCGAGGCGGTCGCCGGTCGTGTGCTGGCGGAGCAGGTCGACGAAGTCGGTGTACCGTCCCCGCTCGGAAGCGTCCAGATGGGCGGGGGCGTCGGTGGCGAAGTACAGCGTGATCGGCCCCGGTCCGGCCAGGTGTTCGGCGACCGACACCCAGCCGTCGTCCGAGATGGTGTTCCAGTTCTCGGCGAACACTGTCGAACGGGCGGCCGTTTCGACGGTGCTGATGTCGCAGGGTGCGAAGCGGTCGGTGGGTGCGAGTGACTGCAGGACCGTCGCCGTCTCATCGACCGTGATGTCCTCGTCGAGGTCCACCGACAGGGTGCAGCTCGAGCCGGAGCTGTAGGTGAATTCCTTCGCGTACGCCGAGACGGTGCCGTGTTCGCCGCCAAGAGGCGATCTTCATCGTCGAACAGGAGTACAGGATCATCGCTGCGATGCAGGCCATAGCGATGAGGAGGACGAGCACGACGATCCGGCCGGCCCTACTGCGGCGGGTGCGTGGCGATCTCGGCCGGGGTTCGCGAAGGGTCGGCTGGACGAACACGTCACACCACTTCCTGTGTGGCCGACCTGCGTCGGCGGAGGCGACCGGTGCCGACGGCGGCCGCGCGCGGTCCGATCGTCGCCGTCGCGGACATCATCGTCGGGAGAAGAGCCGCTCGAACAGCGAGGGCTTCGGAGCGGGCCGGCTGCCGGCGATCCGGCGCATCCGTGCCTGGATCTCCGGATCGCTCTGCATCGCCAACATCGCCAACCGCGCCGATCCGAGACCCCACTGCGACCAGTGCTTCGCGTGAGCCGTCACCGCCGTGATCTGGCTGAGCTGGTTCAGATCGCTGAGTTCCCGCCATCGCGTGAGGTCGAGCATCGCGATCTCCTCGGCATAGGTCTCGTTCACCCGGGTGATCCCGGCGTTGCCCGCTCGACGGCGCGCAGGGGTCTCGGCCGAGGCGTCGCCCGTCGCGAGGTGGATGGTGGCGAGCTCGTCGAGCAACTCCTCGAACACTGCGTGCAGCTCGGAACGGACCTTGGGGGCTGTCGCGATGACCTGGTCCTCCTCGGTCCTCCACGCGATGAGCACGCCGCCGGAGCAGAGGCGGCACAGTTGCCTGGGCACGATGCGGCTCGTGGCGTAGCCGCACTGGCAATACCCCGCGATGTTGGCAAGGGTGTCGTCGAGTGAGACGAAGGTGGTGTTCTCGTCCGACTCGGCTGACTCCACGGACTCCATCAGCAGCAGGGCTCCGGGCACACCCACGGCCGCTGCCCGTCCGACGTAGGTGCCGGGCACCCGGGTGATCTTCGTGGTCCACAGGTCGACGTCCTCGGCACTGAACAGCCCACTGGCCTGACGGACGTACTCACTGACGCTCCGCTCGACGATCGTCTCGAGCTCGGTGTCGAGTCGCTTCATGGCCGCGTCGTCCGACGGGTCGTCGAATCGTTCGTTCAGCGCGATCACGGCTTCGCGGCCGCGAGCCACGATCGCCTGGTGCACGGCTGCGGCACGCGGGTTCCGCTGCAGCAGCAGCTCCTCAGTGCCGAGTATCTCGATGCTCGTGATCATGGGGTTCCTCGCAGCGTTGTGGTCGCGCCTTCCGCGTGCTCTGGCGGTGCGCCCCGGAGACTCACTGGTTCAATCCGACGACTGTGATGCGATTCCCCATGGCCAAACAGTACTGGTCCCGTGTCGCCGAGCAGATGGGGACCGCTCCCCATCATCACGGCGGCAGGCCGCCCACTGGCCGGCAGGGAGCACCCGACGAACCTCCGGGCAGTGCCGCCGGGTCAGTCCCGCGCCGTGAGGATGGGCCTGCCGAGGAGACGCTCGGTCTCGTCCCAGATGAATGCACCCAGTTCCGGATCGAGGCTGATGGGCGGTGCGGGCACGATCCGCGGGATTCCGACCTCACGCCGTTCTGGACCGATGTACGCCATGGACGGGAGGGCGGGAGCGGTCACGGCGAGCACCGCCGACTGCGCTGCGTGCTGTTTGCCGGCGACGATTCGCGAGAAGAGTGGTCCGAGGACGGCGCCTGCGGCACGCTGGAGTGCGCTGCGCTGATGGATTCCGGGCCGGTCGACGGTCAGGGCGTCGATGGCGGCTCCAGGGTGCACCACGATCGACCGGGTCGAGTGCCCGCGGTCCTCGAGTCGCCTGGCCAGCTCGAACCCGAACAGCTGCACGGCATGTTTGGAGTTGGTGTACGCGATGCGGGGTCGGTAGTCGCGAACGGAGAGCCAGTCCGTCGGGTCGAACGGATACTTCTCGGTGACGAAGCTGCCCAGGTGGATGACCCGCGCGGCGGGCGTCCGCTCGAGCGCCGGGAGAGCAAGGCGAAGGAGTTCGGCGTGAGCGAGGTGGTTCACGCCCATGGTGTGCTCGACGCCGAACGGCCCGGATCGGCGCGTTCGATCAGGGCTGACCACACCGGCGTTCAGTACAAGCCCGTCGAGGCGATCGAGCTCCGCCAACCGCCCGCCTGCGGAGCGGACGGTGTCGACGTCGTCGAGGTCCGCCACCAGCACGCGATGGCGATGAGGATGGGGCAGCAGCTCGACCGCGGCGAGTGCGCGATTCGCGGAGCGTCCGATGACGATGACCGCCGCCCCGAGCTCGGCGAGCTGCTCGGCGATGAAGTACCCGACGCCCGAGGTGGCTCCGGTGACCGCGATGACGCGGGAGTCGAGCCGATCGGCGGACGTCTGAAGCTTCGAGTATTGAATCATATCCAGACCATAACACTTCAAGAGTCGAAGGAACTGGTACGGTTACCCCATGGATCCGAGAACCGCCGACATGGCTGCTGCCGTCCTGGCGGCGTTCGACGTCACGGCCCGCACGACGGAGGCGGTGACGCCTGCGCTCGACGAGCTCGACCTCACCATGAACACCGCGTATGCGTTGTGGATGGTCGACCCGGACGCGGAGAGCCTGGCGATGAAGGAGCTGGCGGCTCGCATGCACTGCACCCCTCCCAACGCGACCTTCCTCTACGGACAACTCGAGCAGCGAGGGCTCGTGGAGCGACTGCCCCACTCGTCGGATCGCCGTCAGCGGATGGTCTCCCTGTCTGAGCGTGGACGGGCCGTCAGGGCGTCGATGATCGACGTCGTCCTCCTGCACGGCCCACTCAACGGCCTCACGCGGCGGGAACTCGCGATCGTCGGTCGTCTCCTCGAGAAAGCGGCCCGGTCGCGCCCGTAGTCCGCGGCTGAGGCGAGGCGGCTTGCTCCTGCCGCAGCGGCATGTGGTCTGCTTGAAGCACATCCCATCCCGCCCTGATCCGAGAGGTCCGCCCCATGCACCCGTTCCCGACCCCGCCCCGTCAGGTCCTGATCGGCGACGCCGCTGCGTTCGTCGGCATCACGCCCCGGACGATCCGCCACTACCACCAGGTCGGCCTGCTCCCCGAGCGCGAACGGGGCAGCGACGGCCGCCGCCGGTACGGCTCCGAGGAGATCATCCGGTTGCTCTGGATCCGCCGTATGGCCGACGCCGGGATCGCCCTCGACGACATCCGCGACGCCTTCGACGGCGCCGCACCGGGTGGCGCCGACGGCGAGGACGAGGTCGCAGGTGTCCTCGCTCGGCTCGAGGACACCCTCGCCGCGCAGGATGCCGAGTTGCAAGCGAAGCGGGCCTCGGTGCAGCGCATGCGGGCCCTCGGCAGTCGACTGGGACTGCTCGACGACCTCGTCTCCGGCCGTCTCGAGGGCGCGCCGGAGGGCTCACTGCGCCAGGACGACCTGGACATCCTGCTGGTCACGGAGCGGGTCTTCGGTCCGCTCGGCGCCGCCGTCCAGGCCGGCCGCTTCGTGGCGCTGGCCGCCGATCCGGCACTGCGAGCGGAAGCCGACCGGGTCGACGCCGCCGAGGAGGCCCTGGACGACACGGTCGCGGTCGACGACCCGCGGGTGGCGCAGGTGGCCGCCGAACGACATGCCTTCGAGACCGCGCTCATGCACGTCATGGAGGAGTCCGGTCAGGGGGAGGAGGACGACGCGCTCTTCGACGTCTGGGACGAGCTGCACCCGCTCGAGGAGGCCGACGCGGCGCCCGCCCCCGGGCCCGCAGCGGGTTCTCGCGTGAAGAGCGCGGCGGAGACCATCCGGAGCATGCCCTACGACTTGTCCCCGGCCCGTGTGCGTTCCATGGAGCTGGCGGTGCAACTCGGCGCGGCTGCGGTGCCGGCGCCCTGAGCGGGACCTCCAGATCGGGGAAGGTGCCCGGATCCTGTCGAAGCCGTGTTCCGTACCGGTGGTGACCGTGCGATCCATCGCCTCAGCCGATGGGCGACAGCAGGGGTTGGCTGCGTGTTCACCCCTCGTTCGGCCGCGAGCTGTGCCACGGACACGTCGGTGTCTTCGTCGCGGCAGAACCTAGGAACGGCCCGAAGCTCTCGGGCCCATTCCTCTGGGGGTATCCGTGTCTCGCGCATCCGTGTCACTGAAGCGATCTCGATGGTTTCAACAGTTGTACGTCTGGGTGGTCGTCGGGATGGTCGTCGGCATCATCGTCGGATTCCTCGCCCCTGACTTCGGAGCATCGCTCGAACCGGTCGGAGAGACGTTCGTCGCGCTGATCACGATGCTGCTCGGCCCGATCATCTTCTGCATGGTCGTCGCCGGCGTAGCCGCGGTCAGCAACCTGCGCAAGCTCGGCGCGGTGGCGCTGCGCTCCCTGATCTACTTCGAGATCGTCACGACCATCGCCATGGTCTTCGGGCTCGTCGCCGTCAACGTCGTCCGCCCTGGCGCCGATCTGCGAGTCGACCCCGCGTCGCTCGAGGTCACCGCGGCAGCTGCAGAGCGGATCGACGCGGCGAAGGGGATGCACTGGTCGGACTACTTCACCCAGCTGATCCCGTCGAACATCGTGGAGAGCTTCGCGACCGGTTCGATCCTGCAGATCCTCGTCTTCTCGGTGCTGTTCGGCATCGCGCTCACCGTCGTCGGAGAACCGGCGAAGGGTGTCGCCCGCGGCGTCGAGCGACTCGGCACGGTCCTCTTCACGATCGTGCGGTTCGTCACCTACCTCGCACCGATCGGCGTCTTCGGGGCGATGGCGTACACCGTCGGTGCCCATGGCGCAGCGGTGATCGGAGGCCTGCTCAAACTCATCGGCACGTTCTACGTGACGTCCGCGCTGTTCCTCATCATCGTCCTCGGCGGCATCCTGCTCCTCGCTCGCCTGAACCCGCTGTCCACCCTGCGGTACTTCCGGGAAGAGGTGCTGCTCGCGCTCGGAGCGTCTTCATCCGAGGTCGCCTTGCCAGGGATCATCCGCAAGCTCGAGCGGGTCGGCGTGGAGAAAGGCACGGCGGGTGTCACCGTGAGCGCCGGCTACTCCTTCAACCTCGACGGAACCTCGATCTACCTGTCTCTCACGACGGTCTTCATCGCGCAGGCGCTCGGCATCGACCTCGGCCTGGGACAACAACTGTTGCTACTCGTCATCATGCTGCTCTCGTCGAAGGGCACGGGAGGCGTCACCGGTGGCGGCTTCGTCATGCTGAACGCGACGGTCGCATCGACCGGTCTCGTCCCCATCGCCGGAACGATGCTCGTCCTCGGGATCGACCGCTTCATGTCGGAATGCCGGGCGGTGGTCAACTCCCTGGGTAACGCTGTCGCCGGTCTGGTGATCGCTCGCTGGCAAGGCGAGATCACCTCGGCCGAGGCCAACGCGATCATGGGCGGTCGTGACGTGCACGCCTCCGGTGCCCAGCAGGACGACCCCGCCGCGCGCGGATCGGTCCTGGCGGAGCGGGGTTCGGCGTGACCCTGAATCTGCAGCGCCTGCAGACGTTCATCCACGTCGTCGATCTCGGCGGTGTCACCGCCGCTGCACGCGAGCTCGACCTCGCGCAGTCGTCCGTTTCTGCAGCGGTGAGTCAGCTCGAGACCGACGTCGCCGCCCCGCTCATCGAACGAGGGGCACGGCGCTTCCAACTCACCGATGCGGGACGCGCGCTCGTCGACCACGGCCGCGCGCTCCTCGCGAGCACGGAAGAGCTCCTCGACGGTGTCGCCCGCGCGCGCGATGCGCCCGTCGGCGGTCTGTTGCGGGCTGGAGCGACGACCACGGCTGCCGAACATGTGCTTCCCCACGCGTTGGCGGGCTTCTTCGTGCGGTACCCGGATGTGGATGTCGAGGTCACCGTCGCCCGCACCGAGCAGATCGTCGGGCAGGTGATCGACGGTGCGCTGCCGTTCGCGCTGATCGCGGGAAGCAGCGACGATCCTCGGCTCGTGTGCGAGACGGTCGCGATGGAGGAGCAAGCGATCGTCATCTCCCCCGATCATCTCCTGGCCGGCCAGAGGACCGACCCGGCGATGCTCCGCGGCACCCGTCTCCTGCTCCGCGAACGAGGCTCCGGCACCCGCGAGCATCAGCTGCAGCTCGCCGACCAGTGGCGGATCCCCGCCGCGCAGCACAGCACGCTCACGGGCACCGCGGCGATCCTCGCCGCGGTCTCGCACGGGCTCGGGATCACCTGTCTCTCCCGCTCCGTCGTCGACGTCCACCTGCGGGCAGGCGCTGTCGCCGAGATCGAGTTCCCGACTCCGGTCCCCGCCCGCGCCATCTCGCTCATCCGACGTCCGCACCGCACACCCCCGCTGATCGAGGAGCTCTTCCTCGAACACCTGAAGAAAGGCCGCTCCGCATGAGCACCGTCACCGTCAACGACCGCACGTACACGATCCCTGAACGCACCGTCGTCGTCTTCACCGTCGACGGCGGTGACCCGCGCTACTTCGACGACGCGCTCAGACGGGACATCATGCCGCGCCTGGCCGCGATGCTCGCCGCCGGAGGCTCGTTCGCGCTCGGTGCCTCCGAGATGCCCAGCCTCACCAACCCCAACAACATCTCCATCGTCACCGGCGTCTCCCCGGCGATCCACGGCATCCCCGGGAACTACTGCCGTCTTCCCGACGGCACGCTCCAACTGCTGAACGACCCGCGGTTCCTGCGGGCACCGAGCATCCACGCAGCGTTCGAAGCCGCCGGTGTGCCCACGCTGATGGTGACCACCAAGGACAAGCTGCGCCTCCTGCTCGGGAACGGAGGCGTCCCATCGGTCAGCGTCGAGCGCGCCGCCGGGGCCGGCCTCGACGCGTACGGCATCGAGGACATCGAGCAGCTCGTCGGTGAGCCCGCACCCGGCGTGTACGAACCACGAGCCAGCCATTACGCGATGCGCATCGGCCTCGCAGCCCTGCAGCACGCCCCGCAGTTGAAGCTGATCTTCGTCTCCCTCACCGACCGCGTGCAGCATGCATCCGCCCCAGGTGAAGAACTCGCCGATGAGTTCTTCATCGAGTTCGACCGACTGCTCGGCGAGTACTTCGATGCGGGTTGCCTCATCGCGATCACCGCAGACCACGGCATGAACAGCAAGCACGACGAGGCCGGCGAAGCACGCGTGATCTACCTCGAAGACGCGCTGCGCGACGCGGGCGTCGCCATCGACGAGGTCGTGCTCCCGATCACCGACCCGTACACCAAGCACCACGGTGCGCTCGGTTCGTTCGCGTGGATCTACCTCGACGACGCCGACCGCGAACGCGCTCGCCGGGCGCTCACCGCGATCCCGGGCATCGAGGAGGTCTGGGACCGCGAGGCCTCAGCCACGATCTACGAGCATCCCTTCGATCGCATCGGCGACCTCGCCGTCACCGCCGCGGCCGACACCGCGCTCGGCCGCACTGCTTCCGCGCACGATCTCACGCAGCTCCACAGCGCACTGCGCTCGCACGGCGGTCGCTATGAACAACTCGTCCCCCTCATCGTCAGCGAACCCGTGACCGGACCGCTCGCCGAACGCTACGCGGCGAACGTCCTGCGCAGCCGCGACATCCACGACCTCGTCCTCAACAACACCTGAGCCGAGGGCGCCTTTGACGCGTGGGACGACTCGTCGACCGCGATCGTCCGTGTCGGGACTGGTCGTCACCGTGCCCGTCCTCGTCTTCATGACCTGATGATCCGCGCTGCTCGGTGTCACCGGGGCGGGTAGGTTCGGTGCATGGAGCAGACGCAGAACATCCAGGGCTTCCGGAAACTCGTCGATGAGCCGCTCTCCACCTGGCCCGGAGCGCTGGTCGTGCTCCTGGCCGTGTTGGGCGTCGGTCTCGTCGCAACGGCGGCGGCGGTGGGCCCACTGGACGACTACTCCGAGGAGGAGCTGGCGCAGACCCTGCCGGTCATCGTGATCTCGCTCGGGGCGTCGCTCTTGGCTGTCGGAGTCGTGGCCCACCAGGTCGCGGGAGCGGTGCAGCTGCGGATCGACGCCTCTGCCCGCGCCGTGGAGCGGCTGTCCGAGCCGACGACCGCCGCTCCGACCACACCGGCGGACGACGCCCTGAGCCGTCGTTTCGCAGGAGAACTCGCGATGCACGTCGAGACCGTCTCCGGCCTGCGTCGACGTCTCGGTCTCGCCAGGAGGATCAGCGCGGGCCTCGTGTGTGCTGCCGGGCTGGTGCTCGTCTCGGGTGCCGTGCTGAGCTTCTGGGCACTGCCTGTCCTGACCTGAGCCAGCCTCGCGAGGCGTCCGGGCCTCGCTCAGCCCGCGTGGAGGGCGTACCCGACCCCGTAGACGGTGACGAGGCGGGTGGGCTGCTGTGGATCGGACTCGATCTTGGCCCGGAGGTTCTTCACGTGGGTGTCGATGGTGCGGCCTCCGATCCAGCGGTCGGTCCCGTGGAGACGATCGAGCAGGCGGGCACGGCTGAGGACGATGCCGGGATGCAGGGCGAACTCCTCGAGGAGGTCGAACTCGGCACGCGTGAGGTCGAGCAGCCGATCCGCGAGGGTGGCTCGATGCCGGTCCGGGTCGATCTCGAGGTCTCCGACGGTGATGACCGTCGAGGCCGGCACCGTGCGGCGGGCTCGTCGCAACAGCGCTCGGACCCGGGCGACGAGTTCGCGGGGGCTGTAGGGCTTCGCGAGGTAGTCGTCGGCACCGAGTTCGAGCCCGAGTAGCAGGTCGTTCTCGGTGGAGCGTGCGGTGAGGAGCAGGATCGGGAGGTCGAACTGCTCCTCGCGAAGCCTGCGGCAGACCGTGAGGCCGTCGGCCCCGGGGAGCATGACGTCGAGGACGAGCAGGTCGGGCGCGGAGCGACGCACCTCGGAGAGCGCTTCGGCGCCGTCGGCCAGGACGGTCACGTCGTGCCCCTCCCGTTCGAGGTAACGGCGGACGAGCTCCGACTGCAGGGCATCGTCCTCGACGATCAAGACTCTGGTCACGATCCGATCCTAGGCACGGGCTCGGCGCGCGGTCGGGCTCCGGACCGATCGCTCACAAGTCCTTCACATCCCTCGGCGAGCGTGGGTCACAGCCGCTCACGACACGAGGAGGAACCGTGACACGCATCAGCCACCGATCCCTGACCGCCGCCGCGGGTGCCCTGGCGCTCCTGGCGGCACTCACCGCTTGCGCCGCACCCTCCGCCGATCAGTCCGGAGACGGAGGCATCGCGACGTTGGAGACCGCCGCTCCGACGCCCACCGAGGTCGCCGACCCGCTCGTCGCGAAGTACGGCGAGCCCGTGCGTCTGCGTCTCGACATGTCGGATGAGGAGGAGGCCGACGCGTGGAAGCCACGGGACCGCTGTCTCGCAGACCACAGCCCGGCGACGCCGGACGCTCCGACGGGCGGTGATGGAGACGCGGTTACCGGCGGCGTCGCAGAGGATCTCGCGGGGTTCGCCGAGGCCGAGGCGCTCTGCCAGCGCGTGGCGCCCTTGCCGCCGTGGGAGCTCGACGCTCAGAACCCGGACGCCCTGCGGTTCGCGCAGCGCGTGGTGGACTGCCTGCACGAACGCGGTGTCCGCGAGGTCGAGATCACCGAGCCGGATGCGTTCGGCCGGATCAACCTCGCCTTCGGTGGCGAGGCCAACGACACCACCTCGATCTCACTGGGGATGCAGTACGTGGACGCCTGCATGGTGTCCGCATCGGAGGGGAGCGCCGAATGACCCGGTCGCGTCGCCGCACCGCGCTCGTCGGATCGCTCGTGCTCTGTGCCGTCCTCGCGGCGGGGGCCGGAGGAGCCGCCCTGCTCCTCCGGCCCGTGGCCGACGCAGCCCCGGTCGAGCAGACCGCCGCGCCGGCCACCGCGGTCGTCGAGCGGGGTGAGCTCGTGCAGACCGCTCGCCTCGACGGCACCGTCGGCTTCGGTACCGCGGTCCCCGTGACGACGAAGGCCGACGGCATCATCACCGGGTTGCCCGACGTCGGCGCGACACTCGATCGGGGATCCGTGGCACTGCGCGCGAACGAGCGACCGGTACCGGTGCTGATCGGAGCGCTTCCGCTCTATCGCGCGATCGACGGCTCGGGGATGGAGGGGGCGGACGTGAGTATGGTCGCTTCGAACCTGATGGACCTCGGACATCTCAGCCGCAGTGATCCGGAGACCTTCGAGACCGGGTGGGAGTTCACGGAGGCTGTCAGGGACTGGCAGGAATCGCTCGGCCTGGAGTGCACCGGCACGCTGGCCCCCGCCGACGTGGTCGTCTTGAGTGCGCCGAGTCGCATCGCCGCAGTGACGGCACGCCTCGGCGACGCGGCGGGCGGTCAGCCGTTCTCGGTCACGCCAACGACACGCGTCGTCGATGCGTCGATCCCGGCGCAGGACGCGGGAGTCATCGGGGTCGGCGCGAAAGCGACGATCGAACTGCCCGACGGGCGCGCCGTCGGCGGGTCCATCGTCACGGTGACCACGACCGGGGAAGGAGCCGACGCGAAGGTCCGCGCGTTCGTCGCGATCGACGATCAGGCTGCACTCGCGGGCGTCGACGCTGCCGCCGTGACCGTTCGGGTCGTCACGAGATCCGTGCCGGACGTGCTGATCGTGCCCGTCGCCGCGCTCGTGGCGCTCGCCGAAGGCGGCTACGCGCTGCAGGACGACCGCGGCCGACTCCACGGTGTCGAGATCGGCCTCATCGCAGACGACCGGGTCGAGGTCAGCGGTGCAGGGATCGACGCCGGCATGACGGTGGTGTCTGCACGATGACGACGCCGGCACTCGAGCTCGAGCACGTCAGCCGCGTCCACCCCGGCGGAGTCGCTGCACTCGACGACGTCTCGTTGCAGATCGATCCGGGAGAACTCACCGCGATCGTCGGACGATCCGGCGCAGGCAAGTCGACGTTGCTCAACGTCCTCGGCACCCTCGACCGTCCCACGGCCGGCGTGGTCCGCATCGGCGGCACCGACACCCTCGACCTCGCGGATCGCGCGCTGTCCACCTTGCGCGGGAGCTCGATCGGGTTCGTCTTCCAGGGTTTCCATCTGACCGACGGCGTGACCGCAGAACAGAACGTCGCAATGGCGCTGCTCTACAGCGGCGTTCCGAGGCGGGAGCGCCGTGACCTCGCCCGCGCGGCACTCGAGCGCGTGGGACTCGAGCACCGCATCGGGCACGCGGCACAGGACCTCTCCGGCGGTGAACGACAGCGGGTCGCCATCGCCCGGGCGATCGTGACCGACCCGCTCGTCGTCCTCGCCGACGAACCCACCGGCGCCCTCGACACGGCGAACGGCGAACGCGTGCTCAGCCTCCTCGAGCGACTGCACGACGAGGGCACCACCGTCGTCGTCATCACCCATGACGTCGAGCTCGCCGCACGACTGCCACGACGCATCGAGCTGCGGGACGGCCGCATCATCACCGACACCCGGACCGACACCAGGGCGGTGCCGCATGCGTGAGCGTCGCAGACGTCTCGACCCCCGGGATCTGCTCGCCGTCGGCACGGTCGGGCTTCGCACCCGACCGCTTCGCGCCGTGCTCTCGACCATCGGGATCGCCATCGGCATCGCGACACTGGTGACCGTCACCGCCGTGCCCGCGTCCTCCCAGGCCGCGCTCGATCAACAGCTCACGGCGCTCGGAGCGGACCTGCTGCGAGCCGACCCTCGCGCAGGCGCAGACGGAACCCCCGTGCCGCTTCCGGCCGAGGCACTCGGCATGCTGCAGCGCATCGGAACCGTGAAGGATGCCGCCACGGTCGGCAACGCCCACGCCCCCGTCCGCAGCAACGAGCTCCGCGGATACCCGGAGACCGGGCTGACCACACTCGCGGTCCGCGGTGATCTTCGCGAGGTGCTGCGAACGGACGTGACCTCCGGCCGCTGGCTCGACGGCAGCGACCTGCCGACGGCCGTGCTCGGCATCGACGCCGCTGATCGGCTCGGCCTGTCGCAGCTCCCCGATCGGCCGGTCACGATCGACGTCGACGGCGTCGCGTTCACCGTGATCGGCGTGCTCGCAGCGACGCCGCTCTCCGCCGACGTGCAGTCGGCGGTCCTCGTCGACGATGCTGCCGCGCGGCGCTGGCTGAGCTTCGACGGCGCACCGACGGTCGCCTACGTCACGGGTGTCGAGGCGTCGATCGACGCCTTGCGGCCGGTCGTCGCCGCAACCCTCTCCCCGGGGGCGAGCGGACTCGTGCAGGTGAGCCAGCCGTCGGCCGTGCTCGCCGCGAAGGCTGCTGCCCGGTCCAGCTTCGATGGACTCTTCCTCGCGCTCGCCGCAGTCGCACTCGTGATCGGAGGCATCGGCATCGCGAACACGATGTTCGTCTCCGTGCTCGAGCGTCGCCGGGAGATCGGATTGCGACGAGCGCTCGGCGCCCACCGTGGTCAGATCCAGGCGCAGTTCCTCGTGGAGGCCATCCTGCTCTGCGCGGTGGGTGGCGTATCCGGAGTCGTGCTCGGTCTCCTCGGGACCGCGGCCTGGAGCGGTCTGCAGGGCTGGCCGCTGGTCGTTCCGGTCGAGACGATCCTGTCCGGCATGAGCGCCGCGCTGGTGACGGGCGCCGTCGCCGGACTCGCACCGTCCATCCGCGCCGCCCGCCAATCACCGACCGCGGCGCTCTCCGCGACCTGAGCGGGTCCGACGGTGCGCGGGTGCGCGGATGCGGTCCGGGATGGAAAGTGATGAGAGCATGGCCGACGACATGAGCAACAGCAGAAGAGCGGGTACCGCTGGGCCCCGACGCGTGCCACGGCTGCTCGCGCGCTATCTCGCGGCTGGACTGCTGCTCGTGCTCGCCTCGGCCGGCGGTACGGTCTGGCTGGCTCAGACCTCGGAGTACCGGTACGACGAGCAGGCGTCCGGTGCCGATCTCGTCCGAGACGAGCAGGTGCTGGATGCGCTCAGGACGTGGGCCGGACGCCACGACGGCTGGAGCGAGGTCGGGTCCACGCTGCTGCTGCTCAGCCAGGAGACCGGGCGTCGCATCGCCGTGGTCGACGGTGCCGGAACGGTGATCGCCGACACGGCGCCCGAGCTGCCCCGTCCGGCGGCCTCCACCCGATTGCTCGACCCGCTCGAACCCCTCGGGGACCCGGTGACATCCGAACTGCGTCTGCCCGACGGCATCAGCGGGCCGTTCTCGCTCGACGATGCGCAACGTGACCAGCTCACCGGGCAGGCCGCCGCCGTGGTGGCGTGCCTGGGCGATGCGGTCGTCGACACCGGCGTGTGGGGGAGCGGCCGCCCCGTGGTCAACGGGTACGACGATGCACCGGACTGTGGCCGTGCCGCCTTGAACACCCCGCTGCCGAGCGAGCGGGTCGCCCTCGACGAGCTCCGTGATCGCACGAACGCCTGCCTGCTCGCCGCGAACGCGCCGCTGGTCACCGACGTCGAACTCGATCTGTCTCCGTCGAGCGCCCCTGCGCAGCTCGCGTTGCGCACCGTCCCGACCGGCGACGACCCGGCTGACGGGTGCCTGCTGCAGGCGCGCATCGACCAGGCTCGGGCGACGACGGCGCCTGCCGTGAACGTGGTGCTCACCGACCAGCGAGGTGACGCGCAGGGCCCGCTCGACGCGAGTCCTGGATCGATCGCCCGCGTGGGCGTGTTCGTCGTGGTGCTGCTCGCACTCCTGGCGGTGGCCGCGGCGCTCATCGTCGTGCCGACCCTCCGTAGTGCCCGCCGACTCGAGACCGCGGTCGATCGGTTCAGCGCGGGCGATCGTGAGGCCCGCGCGGCGTTGCCCGCTCGCGATGACCTCGCCGGCGTCGGCGCCGCGTTCGACCGCATGTCCGGTGAGATCGCTGGACACGAAGCGTCACGGCGACGGCTACTCGGCGACATCGCCCACGAACTGCGCAGCCCGCTCACGAACATCCGCGGATGGGTCGAGGCGGCTGACGACGGTCTCGGTCTCGACGATGCGGCACTCCGCCGGCTCGTGCTCGACGAGGCCGGGCGGATGGAGCGGATCACCGGGGACCTGCAGCTCCTCGCGCTCGCGGAGGCCGGCGACCTCGTGCTGGAGCGCAGGGCGTGCGACGCGGCGGTGATCGTGCGAGAGCTCGGCGAAGCGTACCGAGCGCAGGCGGCGAGCACGGACATCGCGTTGCACGTCGAGCTCTCGGGGCCGTTGCCGCTCGAGACCGATCCTGCGCGGCTGCGGCAGATCCTCGACAATCTGCTCTCGAACGCTCTGCGCCACACGCCGCCGGGCGGTCGTGTCGACCTCGAAGCGGTGACCGCTGACGACCTGGTGCGGATCGTGGTCGTCGACACCGGCGAGGGCATCGCCCCGGCAGACCTGCCGCGGGTCTTCGACCGGCTCTGGCGCGGCGAGCCGTCTCGGGTCCGCGCCGGGCAGAGCACCGGCCTCGGTCTCTCGATCGCCCGCGGCCTCGCTGAGGCGTTGGGCGGTACGCTCGTCGCGCAGAGCGCCCTCGGCGAGGGCAGCCGCTTCGAGCTGTCGCTGCCTGCGCGCGTGCCGGAGTGAGGGAATCCGCTTCGCGTCAGAGCCTCTGGTTGCAGGTCGGTCTCAGTTCGGTGCGTCGCGCATCGTCAGTTCCGGCTCGACGCCGGCCGGCATCGGGAACCAGGCGAGGAAGGTGACGCCCTCGTCGGTCGCGTCGAAGACGATCGTCTCGTTCGCCGGCTCGGTGAAGGTGTCGCCGGCGCGCAGGACGGTCTGAGGCCCGGTCCCCACTTGGAAGTTCACGGAGCCGGTTTCGATGGTGCCGAAGACCGGGCCGTTGTGCCAGTGCGCCCCGACGTGGAAGTCGGGGGCGATCGTGATGCGTCGCACTTGGACGGAGGCGAAGCTCGGAGCCCCATCGAGCGTCACCGTGCTCAGGGTCGTTCGTTCGATCGGGGATTCACTCATGGGTCGATGATGCCAGTGACTGGTGACCAACAGCCCGGTCCGATCAGCGATCAGGACGGATGGCCGATCGTGACGCTCTCCCGCTCCTCGCGGGTGAGCTTCACGCGGGCGAGTCGGATCCGCTGGCCGGCTTTCACTGGTCGTGGCAGGGCGACGGTGAGCAACCCGTCGTCCTGCGAGCCGATGAGGCAGCCGTCGGTCTGCGGGAACACCATCGGTGCTGGGATGGCGCGCAACACGCCGATCTCCTGTCTGAGCACCGCCAGGCGGTGGATGCTGAGGGAGCGTGCCACCGTGCTCGCCCGGACCGAACGCAGCGCGCCAGCGAACACCCACACCGGCATGCGTGGTCCTGAGACGAGCATGAACGGGTTGCGGAGGTCCCGCTCGACGGTGTCGCGGCTGCCGCCGACCAGCCGATGATCGTAGGCGATCAGGGTCGGGGCCTCGCCGCCCCACTGGACAAGGCCCGTCGGGGCCTGGAGGGCGAGCCAGCCGCCCCGGCGGTAGATCCGGAACTCCCCCAGCGCTCGCATCGGGACCGACACCAGCGAGAAGCAGAACAAGAGGGCGCTCACGATCAGCCAGCCCGCGACCGCCGGCCTCGAGATCCACTCGCCGAACGCGTCGATGCTCGGCTCGGGCGCGGCGGTGAGCGCTTCGACCAGCCCGAAGGCCTGGGGGATCAGGAACGGGATGCCGATGGCCAGCCCGGGTACGAGATACTCACCCTCGGTCTTCAGTCGGCGTCGGAACCCGCTGAGGGTGCTGAGCTCCTGCTCGACCTTCCAGCGCAACTCATCCAGTCGACGGGCGTCGACGGTCGCTTCCCAGTCCGGGCCGATCCAGCCGCGCACCGGCCCACTGTCGTTCCGAGGAATGCTCACACAGCCCAGGGTAGAGGCACCGCCGCATCGCTCGACGAGTGGCGGGGAGACGTGTTCCGGCTCAGGGACCGGTTGCGCCATCCACTTGAGGAAGCTATCTTCCTATAAACACGTTCCATGAACATTGGGGGAGATGATGATTCACAAGAAGATCCTGGTACTGCTCACGTCCGGACTGGTGGTCGCCGGCGGACTCGGCGGTGTGGCGGCGCAGGCCGTGGCGAGCTCCGCGAAGGCGCCGGCGGAGGCGACCGCGACGCCGACCGCGAGCGCGACGCCGACCGAGACGCCGGCCGCGACCACGCCGCCCACCGAGTCCACGCACATCAACGAGTTCTACCTGCAGGGCCTCTGGCAGCGATTCTTCGAGGTTGGTAAAGCCGCGATGGCGTCCTGCATGACCGAAGCGGGGTTCGGGTTCGACGACACCAGCTTCGACGGGATGCCGCCAGGTCTGAGCGAGGCCGACCAGGACGCCTGGCAGGCGGCCGCGGTCCCCTGTCGTGAGGAGCGTGACGCGGCGACCGCTGCTGCCGAGGCGGCCTACGTGCCGACCGAGGAGGAGCGTGCCACGGCACTGGCGTTCGCGACGCAGTATCAGGGCTGGATCGATGCGATGCGCTTGTGTATGGCTGACCGCGGCCACGAATTCGTGGGCGCCGTCGACATGACGCTCCAGGCCTACCCGTACCCCGAAGGTCAGCAGGCGACCGGGATGCCCGACGGCCTGTCTCCGGAGGAGAGCCACCAGTGGAAGTTGGATGCGACCGGCTACGACTCCAGCTACCCCGAGTCGGAGCAGAGCACCTGGGACGCGTCCTGCGGATTCGTCGCCGACGCCGCCTACGGTGGGCCGGGTCACTGATCGGTCTGTCGACGATCACCTCCGGGCTGGATGCCGGTCCGAATCGTCGTCCACGGTCACCGGGCGCGTGTTCCGGCGCGGCGGGCCGGGCGAACGGAGCCCCCGGCGAGGACGAGCAGCGAGCTGGCTGGGATGGCGAGTACCGCCATCCCAGCGGCGGAGAGGGAGCGCCGATTGGCGCAGACGTCGTAGGGCGGCTCCGAGGTGTCTGTCGAGACGATCCCGCGAGCGACCATCCGGTCGCCTCCCGTGCCGAGCTCGCGGGGCCAGCCGGCGACGACCACGGATGAGCACACGGCGGTGTATCCGGGATGATCATCGCCGTCGACCCGCTCGTGGACGGTCGGCGGGAGGAACGCGAGCACGCCCATCGCCACGACGGACGCCGCCCCGACCGCGAGCAGCACCCACCACGAGACCGATCGTCGAAGGCTTCCGGTGTCGTCCATGCCCGTATTGTGACGCATCAGGCACTCGCCCGTCACCTCGGCGTGAGCAACGTCACCGCCGAGGGCTCACCGCGGTCGCCACGACCGTCGACTCACGCGCGGCGAGGAGGTCCGCGTCGACGCCATCGAACACCCCGCCTTCGTCGGTCACCGGTTCAAAGCGTCGCTGCTCCCGGTGCAGCAGGCGATTATGGCGTTCGCCATCGGGATGTCCTGAGCTGCAGCGCCACCACTTCCGTGGTCAGCTCTCCGCACCCGCCTCGGTCGCCGGCATCGACGTGGTGGGCGGCCACCACCAGATCGCGGCAGCGACGAGGCCGAGGAGGGAACTGATCCCGACACCGGCGGCGAGGAGCCCGAGGCTTCCGGCGGTCGCCGTCAGGTGGTCGGCCCAGAAGGCGATCTGCACACCGGTGGCGCTGATCAGGCTGAGTGATTCGACGGCGACGTACCCGAGCAGGAGCGTGGGCGGCGCGAGCGCGACCGCACCGACGATGCGAGTGCGGCGTCGGGCTGTCAGTGCGGTCCCGACCAATGACAGGACGGCGAGCACACCGACGAGCATCGCCATCAGCGGCGGGACCCGGAGGTCGTCGATGATGATGGCGCGGATGATCCGCGCGTAGGTGTACCCGCCGAGGACGGTCAGGCTGACGCCGAGCGCGAGCATCCAGGACGTGATGCGCTGAGCGGTCCGCACGGTCTTGCCGTGGCGTGGGTCGGCCAGTGCGCTGCGACCGAGCTGGTGGACGCGCCAGGTCACGTCGTGGATGCTCCCGGTGACGAGTCGCCGGACGATGTCCCGGCGAAGGCGCCCGGCCGACCATCCGGCCTCGTCCGCCCAGAGCGCGTGCTCATGCAGGTCTGAGGCGAGCTCATCGCGCCGCGCGGCGGCGACCTCCTCGGGGAGGTCGCGGGTGTACTGGGCGCACCAAGCGAGGACCCAGTGCGCCGTGGTGTTGAACGTCCTCGTGTGGAGCAGGCTCATGCGATCCCCTGGTCGGCGACGCGAGCCGCGACGCGGTGCTCGTCGACGAGTCGTGCGTGCTCGCGGTTCCGTGCGGCGGCACCGACCGCCGTGATGCGGTACATCCGTCTTCGGGGTCGACCCTCGGCGGCCGCGATCTCGTGGTCCTCCCAGTCCTCCTCGATCAGGCCGGCTTCGGACATCCGCGAGAGCGCCTTGTACAGGGTGCCGTGCGCGGCGAGTTTCCCCTCGGGGCCGGCCAGGCGTTTCGCGAGCGCGAATCCGTAGAAGGACCCCTCCGACGCCTGCAGCACTGTGCCCACGTCGAGGATGTCGAGCTCGAGGGGGAACAGGGTGCCGGGGCGACGCTTGACCATGCGGACAGTATACGGAAGCTATCGGCCCATAAATCCACGTCGTGCCCGCGGCGGGCAACAGTTGTCCTATATCACGGGGAATTTGCAGCCCGCCTGTTTGCAGGCTATCTTCCTATAAACGTGTTGTTCGAAGTTGGAGAGATGATGGCTCGCAAGAAGTTCTTGATCCTGGTCGCGGCCGGGCTGGTGGCCGCCGGCGGGTTCGGTGGCGTGGCGGCGCAGGCGCTCAGCATGAGGCCCGCGACGGACTCCTCGGATGCTCCGGAGACCTCGGCGAGTTCCCCGGAGACGCCGACGCCGACGTCGCCACCGACCGATGCCGCTCACATCGACGAGTTCTTCCTGCAGGACAAGTGGCAGGAGTTCCGCCAGGTGGGCCTCCTGACGATGGAGTCGTGCATGGTGGAGGCCGGGTTCCCGTTCGACGGAATCACCTTCGACGGGATGCCGTCGGGGCTGAGCGAGGTCGACCAGGAGGCATGGTACGCCGCGGCGGAACCGTGCTGGGTCCAGCGGGACGCGGCGTCCGCGGCGGCCGAGGCAGCGTACGTCCCGACCGCGGAGGAACGAGCTACCGCGCTGGCGTTCGCGGCGCAGTACCAGCGCCACATCGACGCGATGCGCTCCTGCATGGCCGACCGCGGCCACGAGTTCGTCGGTGAAGTCGACATGACCCTGCAGACCGCGCCCTTCGCTGACACCGAGCGGCCGGCCGGTATGCCCGACGGTCTGTCGCCGGAAGAGACCCACCAGTGGATCATCGACGCATACGCGTACGACTCCAGCTACCCGGAGTCGGAGCAGGGGACCTGGGAGCGCGCCTGCGTCACCGCCGCCGACGCTGCTGCAGGGTTCGAACACTGATGGGGACGCCAGGAGCTGCACGTCTGGTCCCGCGGAGCCGAGCGCGAACCATGACAGCGCTCCTAGTGGCCGCCCTCGGTGTCGGCGTGTTCGCTGGCACCGGGGCGGCGGCGGTCGTCCAGACCGCGCACGCGGCCGAACAGCGCACCGTCGGCACGTTCGAATTCGTCCCGCTCGAGGACCGTGGCGTCGATGTCTCCGCGTACCTGAACCCGGATCCCACGATCACGACTGCGGACGGCCGCCGGCGCAACACCTTCGGAACGCCGGTCTACGACGCGGACACCGACCCGAAGCTCGTGACCTACCCGAGCACGCTCACGCCCCAGCAACGTGCGGTGCAGGAACTGCTCGTCACCCGGAACTTCATCGCGGCGCAATGCATGGCGGAACTCGGCCTGGACTTCACCTTCTCCCTCCCGTGGGAGCGGACGGAGGATCAACGCCGCAGCAACTCCATCGATCTCCCCGCAGTCGGCACGCCGGAGTGGAAGGCGTACGTCGGCACGCGGCTCGCGGGCGAAAGCTACAACTGGGAGGACGCCGGCTGTGGCGGGTACGCGGAGCATGTCCTCGCATCAACCGGCGACGGCACCGAATGAGCGTCCCTTGAGGCGCGCTATGCGGCCGAAGCCGCTCCTCTCCCATGACTGCCGTCTCGGGAGACACGCCATGCGCGAACGATCCGCCTGGGACCAGCTCCTCGACGAGCCGGCGCGATGTCGCTGCAGATGCCACGGTGCGTAGCCAGTCGGGATCGGGATCACCAGCGCGTTGGCTGGAATCGCCCGGATCGCTTCACCGTGAAAGAACGGTCGAACGAGGCTCGCTCGGGCCGGTTCACCGTTCGGGCGTCTGAGGGGGAGTCTGAGCATGGTGCCGAGTGGCTACTGGGACATGCCGCCACGTGCGAGGCGGGGCGGTCACCATCATGAGTACGCCGACGCAGGCCGACACCGCCGCGAGAACCAACAGTGCACTGATCATCCTGTTCGAGCATGTGTCAGCCGGACTGCTTTCGACTGCTCGCCTCCTACCTGAGGAGACTGCACCTCCCTCGATCCATGACGCGTCTCGGCCACATCCGCACCCAGGCGGCATGCTTCAGCGTTCGAAGGTCTCCGGGCTGGGAGCCGATCGTCGGAGAGCGCGCTGGAGTTGTCTGGCGGAGGAGAAGCCGGCGGCGGCGGCGAGGTCTGTGGCGTTCATCCGGCCGTCCGTGATGCGGTCGAACTCGGAGACGCGGCGACGTTCGATCTCGCGGCGCGGGGTGGTGCCGAGGTGTCTGAACGTCTCGTGAAGCGTCCGGACGCTGACCGACAGGTCGGTCGCGAGGCGTGCGACGGTGAAGGCGGGGTCTCGGAAGTGCGTCTCGATCGAGCGTTGGGCTGCCATGAAGAGACCGTCACGGTGCCGCGAGTCCGAGCCGATGGCGGCACCGCCCGCCTCCTCGAGGGCGGCGGAGACGAGATGCTCCATCGCGATACCGAGATGACGTCGTGCATGTGCGCTGCCCGGTGCGGGGGCATCGAGCGTGGAATGCGTCATCGCGGCGAGGGCGCGGAGTGGCGCGTTCTCGACCCTGAGGGGTTCGTGGAACGCGAACCGCGATCGGCCGGCGTGAAGCAGCGTCGGCTCGAAGTACCAGACGAACCGGGCGGTTCCTTCGGTGGTGCGCGCCGTGACCGGGGCCTCGCCGTCGAACAGGACCATCGACCCCGGATCAGCGCGCACCGTCGTGCCGTCGACGGTGAAGTCGAAGCCGCCTTCGACGGTGTAGACGAGGTAGGTGAGCTTCGGGGCGGGGGCCAGCCGGTAGCCGGCGGAGTTGGACCAGGCCCGCCCGAGTCCGAACTTCGGGTGTGCCATCGTCTCGGCGACGAGGCCGGGGTCGACGGTTCCGCGAGGCTGCCACCCGAAGTCATCGCACCGTTCCGCCGCTTGCGCGCCCATGGTCATGCTGGGGGCACCTCCGTCCGAATCCGCTGTCCGCGTCGTTGAAACCGGTCGACCAAATGTACCGGCCATTTTCTGCGCGATCGTGGACAGAATCCGCGAAATCTGCAGCTGAGCGACCGCGACGGGGGACCGCGCTTCGTTTTCTGGATAGGGTCTCCCGCGTGGATGACTGGCAGCGCAGGCTCCCCGACCTCCTTGATACCGTCGATGCGGCACGCGTCGCGAATCAGTGGGACGCGATCGGGGCACTGTTCGACGACTACTTCTTCGCACTGTCGCTGTCCGCGCCGGAGGCCGTCGAACGCGTGTGGGCCGAGGCACCCGCAGCATGGCTCGAGGCTCACCCTCGCTACCTGATGGCCGCCGCGATCAGCGCCGCCGAGCGCAAACCGTTCCCGGTGATCGACCTCCCCGCGATACGAGCCTTCGCTGCGTGGGTCGAGGAGCAGGAGCCCCCGGCGACTCGGGATGTACTGGGGGTGAAGATCGCGGAGACCCGGAGGCATCTCGCCTCCGGGCGATTCGGCCTTGCATCCGCCGTCGCCGACGAGATCCAGGACATCATCCGGCATGCCGACGATCACGACGGGTTCGACGATGTGCTCCCGAGCGTCTTCATCCGACTCGGCCTGGTTCGACTCCTCGCCGGCCACGCCAACCAGGCGATCAGCTCGTTCTCCGAGGCGTGGCGGTGGAGCTCGATCGCCTCCCCGCACCCGTTCGCGCCGTTCGCGGCAGCGTACTGCTCACTCGCCCATGCGCTTGCCGGCGACTACGTGCACGCTCGCACCTGGCGCGAACGGAGCGCGGAGATGCACGCCGGTGGTCCCGGAACCATGGCGTTCCGGCTGGCATCGGCTGCGAAGCTCGCGGACGCCCTCATCGCGATCGGAGCCGTTGACCGCAGCGAGGCGCGACGTGCCGTCGGCGAACTCGAAGTCGGCGTGGAAGGCGGCGAGTTGTGGTGGGTCGGCGTCCATGCTCGCAGTCGTGTCGCCCTGTATTGGGGCGATCGTCCGTCCGCCATCCGGGAGATCGAGGCGGAGCTGCACGCCTTCCCGTCGCTGACGAGCCCCACCTCGCTCGCCGGGGTGATCTTGCGCGCGGATCTCGCCGACCTCCACCAGGCTGAAGGGCACTTCGACCGGGCCGGGCTGATCCTCGGTCCGCTCAACACCGGCGCTCCCCACCCGGCTGCCGTGAGCACGCTCGCTCGGCAGCTCATTCTCGTCGACGACTCCGGCGGCGCCCTCAACCTGCTCGACACGGCCATGAGTCCTCCGCTTCGAACGACGCAGGCCCCGGCGCGATGGGAAGTCCTGCGAGCGAACCTCGCGCACCTGATGTCGGCGGCAGACGAGCGCACCGCGATCACCCGAGCGACGCGGCGCCTGGAACTGACCGGAGCACATGATGCCGCCATCGATGCCGACCCCGATATCAGATCATCCGTGCTCGGGCACCTGGAGCTCCCGGATCTGCCGTTCGCGCCGTTCGTTCGCGAACCGGTCAACCTGACCCCGCGCGAGCGGCAGATCCTCGAGCTGCTCGCCGACCACACCTCCGTGAAGGAACTCGCGGGCGTGCTCTTCATCTCCCACAACACCGCCAAGAGCCACCTCGGACGCCTCTACCGCAAGCTCAACGTCGAGAACCGGGACCAGGCACTTCGGGCAGCGCGGAGGCTCGGTTAACCCTCGCGGTTCGGTCCGTCACCCCGGGGTGCATTTCGGGGTGGATTCCGGAAGATTCCGGTCTCCGTGCGCATACCTGGCAGTTCACTGGGTACCGACACGTGACGGATTGCATCGACCTGCCGGCTCACGTGGCGATCTTCGTTCGCGTCCAGAGGGGGCGCGGCTGTGGCCAAGGGGAGGCATCTGCATGTCCGTACGAACACCGCAACACCACCGGGGGAGGTGGCGCGCGTGGAGCGGTGAACGTTCCGCGGGACGCACCCTGCTCGGCACGATCGGCGTGACGGCGCTCGCCGCGCTGTCGATCCTCGGCGCAGGCTCCGCAGCCCAGGCCGCACCGGGCACCCCGGGAACCCCGCAGGGGAGCACCGTCGTCTTCGCTGAAGATTTCGAGAACGGTCCGGGAACAGCACCTCAGGGCCTCGCCGCATACACCGGAGTCGGCGGGCAGCAGTACACCGCAGACCCCGCATGGCTGACGGCATGCAACGGATCCATCGTCAATTTCAACATTCCATTCACGGCGCTCGGGAACTGCACCTCTGAGAACAACTCGGCACAGCTGCGCCAGCTCGCCTATGCCCTCGGCGTACACGGCGGTGCTGCGACCCCCGCGGCCAACGACGTTGTCGCCGCGTACACCGAGAACAATCCCGGTACCAACGCAACCGAGTTCCAAACGGTAGGCAACATTCCACTCGCGAGCTCCAGCGGCCGGTTCCTCACCTTCAGTGTTGACACCGCAGCCGTCAACTGTCAGGTCTCGGCCCCCCAGTATCAGTTCGCGTTCCTGAACGAGGCTGGTACCGCGACGAATGTTGGCGGTCTGCTCAACGCCTGCACGTCCACTGCTACGGCCGCGGTGCCTGCAGTTGGACCCCTGGGCGCCCGGTCGGTCAACGTCGGAACCTACACTTCCGACGGGTCCGTGCTGTTCGACGGCGCGTCCCTCGGCATCCGGATGCAGAACGCGAACGGTTCCGGCGGCGGAAACGATGCCGCGTTCGACAACATCCGGATCCTCGACGTGACGCCGCAGCTGGACAAGTCGTTCAGTCCGGCATCCGTCGTCGCCGGAGAGACGTCCACGTTGACGCTCACGATCACCAACACAGACGAGTTGGCCGCCAAGAACGGCTGGTCCTTCACCGATGCACTTCCGGCCGGCCTGACCATCGCCGACGGCGCTGCGTCGACGACGTGCCCGTCCGGCGTCGTCACCGCTCCTGTCGGTGGCACCTCGATCGACGTCACCGGCAGCCTGACGGCCGGTCTGGCGTCCTGCACGGTCACCGTCAACGTCACCTCGCCCGAGGCCGGCACGTTCACGAACGGTCCGGACAACATCACCAGCGTCGGCCTGAACCCGCCGGCGGACACCACGGTGGAGTTCGTCGACCAGGCTCCCGCGATCTCGGTCGTGAAGTCGGCGTCGCTCGGCTCCGGTGAGACGTTCACCGCCGGCCAGGAAGTCACGTACTCGTTCCTCGTCACCAACACCGGTAACGTGGCGCTCACGGATGTCGAGGTCGACGATGTCGACTTCTCCGGCTCCGGTGAGCTCTCTGAGATCACCTGCCCGGCAGGCGCGGCCTCGCTCGCGAAGCAGGCGTCGATCACCTGCACGGCCACCTACACGGTGACCCAGGCGGACGTCGATGCGGGTTCGGTCACGAACTCCGCGACCGCGACCGGAACCCCGCCGCGCGGGACCCCTCCGGTGTCGCCGCCCTCCGAGGTCACGATCCCCGCTGATGACCCGGCCCCGGCCATCACGGTCGTGAAGTCCGCGAACCCGGCGACGGTCGCGAACGCGGGCGAGACGGTCACGTACTCGTTCCTCGTCACCAACACCGGCAACGTCACGCTGTCCGACGTCTCCGTGATCGAGGGTGAGTTCTCGGGAACCGGCGAACTGTCCGACGTGGTCTGCCCGCCGGCCGCCGGCTCGCTGGCCCCGCAGGCGACCGTCACCTGTGAGGCCACGTACACGGTGACCCAGGCCGACGCGGATGCGGGTTCGATCACGAACTCGGCGACCGCGACGGGCACCCCGCCGAACGGCGGCACCCCGCCGGTGTCCCCGCCGTCCGACACGACCGTCGAGATCCCGCCGGCACCCGCCATCACGGTGGAGAAGTCAGCGAACCCGGCGACCGCCGGCGCGGTCGGCCAGGTCATCACGTACTCGTTCCTCGTGACCAACACCGGCAACGTCACGTTGTCGAACGTCACGGTCGACGAGGGTGAGTTCTCCGGAACCGGCGAGCTCTCCGATGTGGTCTGCCCGCCGACAGCCGGGTCGCTCGCACCTGCGGCGTCGGTCACCTGCACCGCCAGCTACACGCTGACGCAGGCGGACGTCAACGCCGGTGAGGTCACGAACTCCGCGACCGCTACCGGCACGCCGCCCGGGGCCGGCACCCCGCCGCAGTCCCCGCCGTCCGAGGTCACCGTAGAGATCCCGCCGGCACCCTCCATCACGGTCGTGAAGACCGCCGATGAGGCTGCACAGGGTGACTACGTGGTCGGCCAGGTCATCACGTACTCGTTCCTCGTGACCAACACGGGCAACGTCTCGCTGTCGGACATCACCGTCGACGAGGGTGAGTTCACCGGTGCCGGCGAGCTGTCAGAGGTCGTCTGCCCCGCCGTGCCGGCTGTGCTGGACTCGGGCGCGCAGATCACCTGCACCGCCACATACACGGTGCTGCAGGCCGACGTCGACGCCGGCACGATCACGAACTCGGCGACCGCGACCGGCACCCCGCCGAATGGTGGAACCCCGCCGGTGTCGCCGCCGTCCGAGGTGACGGTCCCGTCACCGCCGGTCCCCGGCCTCTCGGTCATCAAGACCGCGAACGTCGAGAAGGCCACCACGGTCGGGCAGGTCATCACCTACTCGTTCCAGGTGACCAACACCGGCAACGTGACCCTGACGAACGTCAAGGTCACCGAGGGCACCTTCACCGGTACCGGCACCCTGTCGGCGATCACCTGCCCGAGCGACGCCACGTCGCTCGCGCCGGGGCTGCAGATCATCTGCACCGCCACCTACCAGGTGACGCAGGCCGACTTGAACGCCGGGTCGATCAGCAACACCGCGTTCGGCACCGGTGTCACGCCGGGCGGCGACCCGTTCACCTCCGACCCGTCCACGGTCAAGGTCGTGACCCCCGGCCCCGCACTCGCATCCACCGGTGCGAACGTGCTGCCGCTGGGCCTCGGTGCAGCCGTTCTGCTGCTCCTCGGTGGGGCGCTCGTCATCCGACGACGCATGGTCAGCACTGACCAGTAACACCGCGGCATGACCTCGCGGGTGGGTGGGATCACATCGATCCCACCCACCCGCGAGCCGTTCACCCTGAGCGTTCTGCGCTCGACGACCTCATCGGAGCTCGGCAATGCCCTCTCTGTCAACGCTCGACGAGCTGCCCGTCGAGTTCACCGTCCTCCTGCAGACCGCGATCGACGCCGAGCAAGCGGCCAGTGGGCACCAACGGCGATCCGCCTTCCGGACGACCCGGTATGTGATCGGCGCCCTGATCGCGGCTGGAACCGCCCCTGCGGTCATCGCGGCGCTCACCGGAACCGTCGAAGGTTCGGTCAGATCCCGTGCCACGCCGGGTGGGATCATCGCGCCCGAACATTTCGCGCTGCTCGCACGGATTCCGTCGACGGAGATCCGACACTGGGCGGACACCGGCCTGCTTCCGGCGTTGTCCACCGATGCCGGCGGCACGATCGGGTACCCGGCGGAGGACCTCGTCCGGGCGCTTCATGAGACCAGGACGGCGACGCCCGACCGGACGGTGATCCCGTCAGCCTCCTGACCGCACCGCTCATTCGAGCACCACGACGATTCGTGTCCTCCCGCGGCGGCCCCTCAGAGGACGCCCCTATCCGAAAGAACGTCCGCCTTGCGTGTACCCGACACGACCACCCGAACCCATCTCCGCTTCTGGCGTACCAGCGCACGACTCGCCGACGCCATCCTTGAGCTCACCTCGAGCAAGCCGTCGACCGAGGTGTCGGTCCGCGAGGTCGTCCTCAGCGCGGAGATCAATCGGACGACCTTCTACCACCACGCCCCCAGCCCCACGACACTGCTCTGCGCAGCCTTGGCGAACGCCTTCGAGCGCACGATGGACACCGCGCTGATGACTCAGGATCAGCCACCGTTCGAGCAGCTGCTCGAGGCGACGATCCAACACGTCAACGAGTACCAACGGATCTACCGCACGGCCCTCCCCGACCCCGCTGCCGCAGGCGCGCTCTTCCATACCCTCGCGTCGCACCTCGCCGTCCGAGCCTGCTCCGCTGACCCCGGCATGGCGGCCGACCGTGCGTCGGCCATCGCCGGTGCCTCCGCGGAAGTGATCCGGTACAAGCTGGCCGCCTCCCGACGACGCCTCGACCGAGACGACATCATGGCGGTGCTCGCGTCAGCCCGGGAGCCGCTCCTCCGATGACGGCCAGGTGGCGCGATCGGCCACATAGTGACACTGCATTCGCGTCAGCGACGCCAACAGGCGGGATCGTGACACGCCGGTCCAACGGCAGACGACCCAATGCGGGGATCAGCGGGGGGCCGACGCGGCGTCCAGCAGTTCGAGCACGTGGCGGTAGTCCTCGCCCGTGGCGCGGGTCATCCCGAGCTCGCAGGTGCGGTTGCAGGACGCGTGCGCGTCGGCACCCAGGGCGGCGACCTCGGTGGCCTCGGCCTTCGTCGCGGACGCCGTCAGCTCGGGGTGCAGCATGCCGCGGTCGCCCGCGAAGGCGCAGCAGCCCCAGTCGTCCGGGACGTGCACGCGCTCGGCCACGGCTTCGCCGATCAGCACGAGATCCGGGTCGAGGCCCATCTGCCGTGAGGAACAGGTCGGGTGCAGGACGAGCTGCTCGATCTGCGCTGAGACGTCGACCCGAGGCAGGATCTCCCGGGCGGCGAAGGCCACCGCGTCCTCGACGACCACGCCGCTCTCGCTGAGGAGCTTCGCGAAGCCCTCGGTGCAGCTCGACGCGTCGCTGACGACCACGAGGCCGCTGTCGGCCACGGCCGCTCGGATGCGTTCGACCGTGCGTTGCTCGTTCACCGCAGCACCGGACGCGAACCCCTTCGACGACCACGGGGTGCCGCAACAGATCGACTCGACGCCGTCGGGGACCATCATGCTCAGGCCCGCCCGCTCGAGCAGTCGGGTGAAAGCACCCATGACGCCGTCCCCACCGTCCGCCGCGCCGAACATGCTGTTCACGCACGCCGGGACGTAGATGCCGACGGTCGGACCGTCACCGGCACCCACCGTCCGGCCGAGGGCCTTCCGCGACCGTCCGCCGCCCGGCAGATCGCCCGAGTACCTCGGCACGGTGTCCGCGCCGAGCACGGCACGCGCGACGTCCGTCACCGCACCGACCACCGGGGCCGGCAGGAGCTTCGCGCCGGAGAGCGCGACCGAACCGATCCTCGTGACCGGCCCCCAACCGGTGGCAGCAGCCTTCCAGCCCGCGGCGGCGACCGGAGCCGCCTCGGTGCGCCGGATGCGCTTGACCAGCGCGCCCGTGTTGATCTGGACCGGGCACGCCGTCTGACACATCCCGTCGACGGCACAGGTCTGCACGCCGGCGTAGTCGTAGTCGTCCGCGAGCTCCTCCGCGAGGGCGATGTCCCCGCGAGCGCGAGCGGACTCCTCGGCACGGCGGACGACGATGCGCTGCCGCGGCGTCAGCGTCAGGTCGCGACTCGGGCAGACGGGTTCGCAGTACCCGCACTCGACGCAGCGGTCGACCTCCTCCTCGACGGTCGGCTGGAGCTTGATCCCCTGGAGGTGCGCCTGGGGATCCTCGTCGATCAGCACGCCGGGGTTCATCACCCCGGCCGGGTCGACCAACCGCTTCAGCTCGAGCATCACCCCGTACAGTTCATCGCCGTACTGCCGGCGGACGTACGGTGCCATGGCGCGACCCGTGCCGTGCTCGGCCTTCAGGTTGCCGCCCGCCGCGAGGACGAGGTCGACCATCTGTTCGGTGAAGCCGTTGAACCGGCCGAGTGCGGCGTCGCCCTCGAACCGGTCGGTCAGCATGAAGTGGATGTTGCCGTCCTTCGCGTGACCGAAGATGACGGAGTCGCGATAGGCGTGCTGCACGAACAGCTCCTGCAGGCTCGCGCAGGTGTCTGCCAGGGCGGCGGTCGGCACGACGATGTCTTCGAGGAGGGCCGTGGTGCCGGAGGGCCGCGCTCCCGCGACCGAGGCGTAGAGGCCCTTCCGGAGAGCCCAGGCGCGCGACCGCTGGGACGCATCGCTCGAGAACAGCACCGGCGCGTGCACGTCCAGACCGTTCAGGAGCACACCGCCCGCCGTCGCGCGGTCACTGAGTTCGACGGCTTCCTCGGAGCGGTACTCGACGAGGAGTGCCGCGTGACCGTCCGGCGTGAACCCCTGGATCTCCGCCGGGCTGCCGGGAAGTCGCTGCCCGACCGTCAGGGACGTGGCGTCCATGAGCTCGAGCGTGGCGGCTCCGGACGCGACCAGCTCGGGCAGCGCGCGCGTCGCCGCGTCGAGGGAGGGGAACACGGCCAGCGCCGTCGACACCAGCGGGAGGACGGGGACGGTGCGGAAGGTCGCCTCGGCGACGAATGCCAGCGTGCCCTCCGAGCCGATGATGAGGTGCTGCAGGACGTCCACGGGCGACTCGAAGTCGAGGAACGCGTTGATCCCGTACCCCATGGTGTTCTTCAGGGAGAACTGGCGCTCGATGGACGCGACCGACGCCGGGTCCGATCGCACGCGGCGCTGCAGGCGCTCGATGCCCTCGGCGAGTTCCGGTTCCGCTTCGTGGAGCTGTCGGTCAGCCGTCGGGTCGGCCGTGTCGATCGTGGTGCCGGACGGGAGGACGAACACCATCGATTCCAGCGTCCGGTAGGTGTTCTCGTCGATCCCGCAGGCCATGCCGCTGGAGTTGTTCGCGATGACGCCGCCGATCGTGCACGCCACCTCGCTCGCCGGGTCCGGGCCGAGGCGGTAGCCGAGTCGCGTGAGTCGCGCGTTGACCTGCGCCACCGTCGCCCCCGGCTGCACCCGGACGCGCTTGCCGTCGTCGAGCACCTCGATGGACTTGAACCGCTGCCTGGTGTCGACGATGATGCCGGAACCGGACGCCTGACCGGACAGGCTGGTGCCGCCCGACCGGAACGTGACGGGCGCGGCGGACCGCGTCGCCGCCCGGAGGATCGATGCGACCTCGGCGGCGCTCTCCGCGATGACGACCGCCTCGGGCGTCAGCAGGTAGTGCGATGCATCCCCGGCGTACGCGGCCAGGTCGATTGCCCGGGTGCGGATCCGGGAGGGGTCACCCACGGCTTCGCCGATGGCTTCGGTCATGAGGGATGGGACGGTGGTCGGGTGTGCCACGAGGCTTCCTTCTCGAATGCGGGCGTCAGCGGGGTGCAGGGGAGCGGGGTGCTGGGTTGCGGCTGCGGTGGCCGGACGCCTCAGAGGATGGGGCGTCGTCGGCCATCGCCCGGCCGATTCATTCGAAGCGTTGCCAGTCCGGCCGGTTGTCGTAGGTGTAGCGATAGTAGTCCGACAACTGCAGCCCTGATGCCGCTGCCTCGTCGACGATGACGGTGGCGTGCTCGTGCAGCTGGAGCGCCGACCCGGGGACGAACGCGCTGAGCGGTCCTTCGACGGCGGCCGCGACGGCGTCGGCCTTCCCCGCACCCTGGGCGACCAACACGAGCTCGCGCGCCTCGAGGATGGTCCCGAGTCCCTGCGTCATGCAGTGGGTCGGCACCTGGTCGGGCGAGTCGAAGAAGCGGGCGTTGTCCTGGCGGGTCTTCGGCGCCAGGGTCTTGATGCGCGTGCGTGACGCGAACGACGACGTCGGCTCGTTGAACCCGATGTGTCCGTTCGACCCGATGCCGAGGATCTGCACGTCGATGCCGCCGGCCTCGGCGATGGCCCGGTCGTACTCCTTCGCGGCGGCCGCGAGGTCCGCAGCGCGACCGTCCGGGACGCGGACGCGCGAGGGGTCGAAGCCGAGCGGGGCGACGACCTCACGCGCGATCACGCTGGCGTACGACTCGGGGTGGTCTGCGGGGATGCCCACGTACTCGTCCAGCGCGAAGCCGCGCGCTTCGGCGAACGACAGCGAGCCCGCCTGCACGCGACGGGCCAGTTCCGCGTAGATGCCCTGCGGGCTGGACCCGGTCGCGAGCCCGATGACGGCCTGGGGCCGCCCGGCGACGATCGACGCGATCTTCGCGCCGGCGACGCGACCGACTTCGGCGGCGTCGGGAAGGATGATGATCTCCACGGTGTCCTCTCGTTCCTGCTCAGGCGCTCGCCGCGGCCACGGCCGAGCGGACGTCGCCGTCGTGCGATTCCAGCAGCCGGGCGGCCGTCGCTGCGTCCACGTCGGCGAGGAGCATGACGACGGCGGTCTTCGCGTGGGCGCCGGCCTGCTCCAGGGCGGCGTCGGCGATCGGCCGTTCGACACCGGTGGCGTCGGCGACGATCCGCTGCGCGCGGTCGACGAGCTTCTCGTTGGTCGGCTTCACGTCGACCATCAGATTGGAGAAGACCTTGCCCGAGCGCACCATGGACGCGGTGGACAGCATGTTGCACACGAGCTTCTGTGCGGTACCGGCCTTCAGACGGGTCGAACCGGTGAGCGCCTCGGGGCCGGTCATCACCTCGATGGCGATGTCCGCCTCGGCGCTGATCCTGGCGTTCCGGTTGCAGGACACCGCGATCGTCCCCGCGCCCAGGTGGCGTGCGTAGCGCAGGCCGCCGATGACGTACGGGGTGCGACCGCTGGCCGCGAGACCGACGACGACGTCCGTGGGGCGGAGGTCGGCCGCGATGAGTTCCGAGGCGCCGAGCTCGATGTCGTCCTCAGCACCCTCGACGGCGACGACGAAGGCGTGCTCGCCCCCGGCGATGAGCCCAACGACCTCGGAGGGGTCGGTGCCGAAGGTCGGCGGGCACTCGACCGCGTCGAGCAGTCCGATCCGACCGCTCGTCCCCGCGCCGAGGTAGATCAGTCGTCCACCCTGCCGACGAGCCTCCGTGATGCGCCCCACGGCGCGCGCGATGCTCGGCAGTTCCGCTCGGACCGCGTCGGCGACGAGTCGGTCCTCGTCGTTGATCACCTCGAGCAGCCGGAGCGTGTCCAGCGTGTCGAGGTCGACCGTGCGCGGGTTGCGTCCCTCGGTGGAGAGCGCTGCCAAGGTACTCGATGCTTCAGGCACGATCGGCCCTCCGTTCTGGGTCGGACGGGCTGGCGCCGTCGTGGTGGTCCGTGGGGCTGTCGACGGTCATGCTTCGAACCGCAGCGAGCGAGGCGGCCCGTCGAGCGTCCGCGCGGGGAGCGAGTGCCCCGGGACGATCGCGCCCAGGACGCTGCCGTGCGAGGCGCCGGTGGCCGAGGGGAGGGACCCCGCCTGGCCGTTCACCGTCAGGAAGCCGAGGACGGCGAAGGCGAGCGCCTCCTTCGCGTCGGACGGGAGGCCCGCGTCGTCGCTGCTGACGACGTCGGCCTCGGGGAGTGCAGCCCGGATGCGCGCGACGAGCTGGGGATTGCGCACCCCTCCGCCGGCGAGGATGACGCGCTCCACCCCACGGACGGCGTCGGCGACGGTCCGTGCGGTCAGCTCGGTCAGGGTCGCGACGAGGTCCTCGATCGGAAGCGTCGGACGGCCGGCGAGCTGCTCGCGGAGGTAGTCGAGGTGGAACAGTTCCTTGCCGGTCGACTTCGGGGCGGGGCGCTGGTAGTACGGCTCGCGCAGGAGGAGGTCGAGCGTCTCCTCGTCGACGGTGCCACGCGCGGCAAGCTCGCCGTCGGCGTCGAACTGCCGGGCGCCGTCGGTGTGCTCGGCGACGACGGCGTCGATGAGGGCGTTCGCCGGCCCGCTGTCGAAGGCGATCGGGTCGTGGCCAGGCCGTACGATGGTGGCGTTGGCGATGCCGCCGAGGTTGACTGCCGCTGCGGTCTCGCCACCCAGCCAGAGCGCGTCGATCATGCTCACGAGCGGAGCACCCTGCCCGCCGGCCGCGACGTCACGTGAACGCAGGTCGGCGACGACGGTGCAGCCCGTGCGTTCGGCGATCCAGGCCGGCTGGCCGAGCTGGAGCGTGCCCTCGACCCGGCCGTCCTCGACCCAGTGGTACATCGTCTGGCCGTGGGAGACGATCAGGTCGGCGTCACCGTCGCAGAGCTCCGCGACCGCTCGGACCGCGAGGTCGGCGAAGGCTTGCCCGATCCGCGTGTCCAACCGACAGATGTCGTCGACACTGGTGGTCGCCGGTGGCAGGGCTGCGGTGATCGCGGCTCGCAGTTCCGGGTCGTACCCGGCGGTGAGCATCCCGAGGGGGCGGACGACGAGGGTGTCGCCGTCCACGCTGATCTCGGCTGCGGCGGCGTCGATCGCATCGTGCGAGGTGCCGGACATGAGGCCGATGACGCGCATCGGGCGGCTCACTTGCGCAGCTCCGCCCGGTGGGCGTTCCCGCGGAGCGTACCGATGGCGATCGCGCTCACGAGGCAGGTCGCCATCACGTAGTACGCCGGGACGTCGACGTTGCCGGTCGAGGCGATCAGCGAGGTGATGATCAGGCCGGCGCTGCCCGAGAAGACGGCGTTCGAGATCGAGTAGGACAGCCCGAGGCCGGTGTACCGCACGGAGGTGGGGAACATCTCGGCGAGCATGGCGGGGCCCGGGCCTGCGATCAGGCCGACGACCGCTCCGGCGACGAACACGGCGAGGCCGTGGACTCCGACGCCGAGGTCCGGGTTCTGCAGCACGTTGAGCAGGGGCAGCGCCAGGATCACGATGAGCCCCGTACCGGTGAGCATCACCCAACGCCGACCGATCTTGTCCGACAGCCAGCCGGCCGGGAGGATCGTCGCGGCGAAGCCGGCGTTCGCGAGGACCGTGGAGATCAGTGCTTCCTGGAACGAGGCGTTGAGGCTGCTCTGGAGGTAGGAGGGCATGACGACGAGGAAGGTGTACCCGGCGGCGGACCAGCCCATCAGGCGACCGATCCCCAGGAGGATCGCCTTGGCGGTCTCGGCGGCGCCCGCACGCACGACCGGCTCGGCGACCGTGGTGGTGTCGGCGGTGGCGACCTTCTGGAACTCCGGGGTCTCCTCGAGCTTCAGGCGGAGGAACAGGGCGACCGCGCCGAGGGGGATGGCGAGCAGGAATGCGATCCGCCAGCCCCACGCCGCCAGATCGGCTTCGGACAGCAGGGATGCCAGCAGCGCGACGGTACCGGCACCGCCGAGGAGTCCGAGCGCGACCGTGAACGACTGCCACGATCCGTAGAAGCCGCGCTTCCCGGCCGGTGCGAACTCGGTCATGACCGAGACGGCGCCACCGAACTCACCGCCGGCGGAGAGACCCTGCAGGATGCGCACGATCGTGAGCAGGATGGGCGCCGCGATGCCGATGGAGGCGTACGTCGGGAGGATGCCGATGAGTGCGGTCGCCCCGGACATCATGACCAGGACGAGGATGAGGGTCGGCTTGCGGCCGATCCGATCGCCGATCCGGCCGAAGAGCGCCGCCCCGACCGGGCGGAAGAAGAAGGCGATCGCGAAGGACGCGTAGGTCGCGATGAGCGACTCGATACCGGTCTGCTGGCCGTCACTGAAGAACTGCGCGGCGAGGATCGTGGCGAGGAACCCGTAGATCCCGAACTCGTACCACTCGATGAAGTTGCCGACGCTGCCGGCGACGATGGCCCGGCGTCGGGCGGTGCTGCTGATCACGTCGCTGCGTGGTGTGGAGCTGGTCACGGGACCTCCCTTGGTTCCTGGATCGTGCATGCCGGCAGCACCCGCGGTACTCCGCTACACGTGTCGGCCAGTCCGCACCTGAGGAGGGCACTGGTCGCGAGTCGGTGCAACAAACATACACAATTCGATCATGGATGGTAATTTCCATACATCCTGACCGCGGGTGCCGACGGTACAGTGATGACGGTCGAGAGGAGCACCGATGGGAGCCGACGTCCACCGGACATCACGGGCGGTGTCCACCGAGGTGCGCGCCCGTCTCGACGAACTCCGTCCCTCCGAGCGGCGGATCGCCGAATCGCTGCTCGCCGACCCGGGTGCCTTCGCAACGCGATCGGTCGCCGAGATCGCCGAGGAGGCCTCGACGTCGACGACGACGGTCGTGCGCTTCACGCGCAAGATCGGCTATGACCGCTTCAAGGACTTCCGCCACGACCTGACCGAGGAGAACCTCCGCGAGCGGCTCGCGCTCGCCGGGACGAACGTGCAGTCGCCCGACATCGTCGCCGGAGACAGCCTCGACGACATCGTCGCGAAGGTCGCCGCGAACGAATCCCTCTCGATCGCCGACACCGCACAGGCGCTCGACACGGCAGCCCTCACGCGTGCGGTCGCCGCGGTCGCCGGCGCTCGCCGGGTCGACATCTTCGGTGTCGGAGCGAGCTCCATCGTCGCCGTCGACCTGCAGCGGAAGCTCTCGCGGATCGGGCGCGTGGCGCTCGAATGGCCAGACCCTCATGCCGCCTGGACCGCCGCTGCGATCCTCGACGAGCAGGCGGTCGCCGTCGCGATCTCGCACTCCGGCGCGACCGCTGACACCGTCGACTACCTCCGGCTCTCGGCCAGCTCCGGGGCGACGACCATCGCGATCACCAACCACGCGGAGTCGACCCTGGCGACCAGCGCGGACATCGTCCTCCAGACGTCCGCGCGGGAGACGGCGTTCCGCTCGGGAGCGCTCGGCAGCCGGATCGCACAGCTGATGGTCGTCGACTGCCTCTTCATCGGAGTCGCCCAGGTCGACTCCGAGTCGTCCATCGGTGCGCTGCAGCGGACCTTCGACGCGGTCCGGGAGCGTCGCTCGACCGAGTGACGTCCACGCCGACCCTGGTCGGTGTTCGTGGACCAGCTCGGCCGTCGTCGTCGACGAGGCGGCCTGTCGCTACGAGGCGTCCGCGCGCAGGACGGCGGTGACCGCGAGTCGGAGGGACGAGCTCTCGAACCCGAGTCGTGCGCGCGCGCCGGGGAAGGCGCGTTCGAGCGACAGGCCGTTCACGACCGAGAGCAGGAAACGCGACTGCTGCTCTCGATCGCCGTCGACGAGGGCGCCCTCCTCGTGGAGTCGGGCGAGCCACCGGTCAACGCGGCTGACGGCGAGCCGCTCCATGGCGAGGAAGGTCTGGGCGGACTCCTCGGGTGTGGGTGATGCGACGTAGGCGTCGTGGAGCGCGGTCCAGTTCTGTCGCGCGCCGGCACCGGTGCCGACAGCGGAGAGGAGTAGTTGGAGGCATGCCTGCAGGCGTTCGGCCGGCCCCTTCGTCGCGTCTGCCATGGGATCGTCGGGGATGTCGAGCGTCTGGAGCCCTTCGATGACGGTGTCGAGCAGGACCTGCTGCGTCGGGAAGAAGTGCCTGAGGGACCCGGTACTGACGCCTGCCTTGGCCGCTACGGCACGGACGCTCAGTCGCGCGGTCGGGTCTTCGGCGAGCATCGTCGCCGCAGCGACGAGGATCTTGGATCGCGTATCGGAGCCTGCCGGTTCGGTCATGCGCAGGGGCCCTCTTCCCAGTTCTAGTACAGCGTGCTAGCGTGTCCCTCGATTGTCACACTGTACTAGAGATGGCTGTGTCGAGGTGACCCGACGGGCGCCGGTCGGTGTGGAGAGGAGTGTGACGGATGGAACAGAGCTGGCGGGAGCGTCGGTGGACGCGCCGAGCGAAGGCCGGTGATGGCAGCGCGTTGAAGCCGTTCCGCTGGTGGCAGATGACCACCCGGTCGGTGATGTCCATCACTCTCCGCGAACCCGACGGCCGAGCCGTCACGCACACGGTCGATGTCCGTCACGGAGGTGATGCGTCGGACGGTGTCGTCAGGGCGAGGCTCTACCGGGATGGCGCCCTCCACCTGGTCTCCCGGGTGCCGGCGCGATTCGCCGTGCACGGCGGACACATCGAGGTCCGGGTGAGCGAATCCGGTCTCCGCCGTTGCCATTTCCTCGCCGACGACGGTTCCGAGCAGCAGCTGGCGCCGGATCCGCGCTCAGCGGAAGGTCGACGCCTGCAACTCGCTCGTCGACACCCCGTCGCGAGCTCCGTCCTCGGCGCGCTGTCGATCGTCCTCCTGCTCGTCGGCGTCGGCTTGAACGCACTGCAGATCGCGGAACCGATCTCGCAGATCCCGCCGATCGCCGACACCCTCGGCACCTTCGAGTCGCCGCTGCACCTCGACCCGTGGCTGAACATCGCCCTCGGGGTGGGGGCGGCGCTCGGCGCGATCGAGCGAGCCTCCCGCCTCCGTTACCACTGGCTGCTCGACAGCGGAGCGGGGACCTGATGTCGCCGCGCCCGTCCAGCCGATCGAACCGACCGAGGAGCAGCATGCGCGCACCAGCACTCCGACCGTTCCTGGTCATCAGCGAGAATCGACGTGCCTACCTCGTCCTCAACGCCCTTGCGTATGGGCTGACGCTCGTCGGTTTCCTCATCGGTCTCGCCTTCCCCGACCTCACGCGTGCTCGGGAGTCGGCCATGGTCGAGGACGGCACCGCCGCGCTCGTCACGCAGCTCGTGGACACGCCGCCGCTGTTCGCGCTGATGATCCTCGCGGTGAACGTCCTCCGACTGAGTCTGCTCACCATCGTCCTGCCGTCCGTCGTCGTCCCGTTCGCAGGGCTCGTAGCCTTCGGGTTCTGGGCGGTCCAGACCGGGATCACGCTCGTGCCCCTGACCGCCGACGGATGGGTGGCGCTCATCCCGCACGCGCTCACGCTCGTCATCGAGCTCCAGGCGTACATCCTTCTGCTGCTCGGTGTGTACCTGCACGGGGTGTTCTGGGTCCGGCCGGCGGTCGCCGGAGTGGTGCGCCACCGCCAGGGGTACTTGCAGGGGCTGCGGCGGATCGGTGTGCTCGCCCGGCCGGCGCTGGCCCTCCTGGTCATCGGGGCGGTCTGGGAGGCTTACTCGTTGCGGTACCTGGTCCACCCGCTCGGCCAGTGGCTGGCGTGATCGCCGCAGAGCGCCCGGCACGCCCTCTTGCTAGAGCATCCCGGTCAACACTCCGCCGTCCGCACGGAGGGCCGCGCCGTTCGTCGCCGACGCCAGTGGGCTCGCGAGGTAGGCCGCCAGCGAGGCGATCTCCTCGGGCTCGATGAAGCGTTCGAGCAGAGTGGTGGTGTTGCGACCGATGATCGAGGCCTTCACCGCGTCGACCGGCGCGGCCTGGCCGGCGGCGATCGACTCGATCGTCGTGGCGACGCCGGCCGAGTAGGTCGGGCCGCCGAGGATCGTGTTGACCGTCACGGCGCTGCCGCGGGTCAGCTTCGCGAGTCCGTTGCCGAGGGCGATCATCGCCGCCTTGGAGACGCCGTAGTGGATCATGTCGGCGGGGATGTTCACGCCGGACTCGCTGCTGATGAAGAGGATGCGCCCCCAGCCACGATCCAACATGCCTGGCAGGGCGTGCCGGGACAGCCGGACGCCGCTCATCAGGTTGACCTCGAGGACGTGGGACCAGTCGTCGTCCGAGATGGCCTCGAATTCCGCGAGACCGAACTGGCCCACGTTGTTCACGAGGATGTCCACGGCGCCGAGGTCACCGAGCAGTCGCTCGACGGAGGCGGGATCGGCGAAATCCGCGACGATCCCATCGTGGCCGGCATCGGGGTGCGTGCGCCGAAGCGCGGCGACCGCGTCCTGCACCGCCTGCTCGGAGCGTCCGTTCACGATGACGCGTGCGCCTTCGGCAGCGAGCCTCCGCGCGACGGCGGCACCGATGCCGCCGGTCGATCCGCTGATGAACGCCGTCTTGCCGCGGAGTTGCAGGTCCATGTCGTCTCCCTCTGTCGGCGATACGCCGCCTCACTTGCTCAGGCAAGTCACTCTAGGTCGGTTCACTTGCTCAAGCAAGTCGAATAGGCTTGCCCCATGACCGAATCCGCCGAACATCCTGGCCTCAGCGGCGAGCGGCTCGCGGCCTGGGCCTCAGTCGCCACCTTGGTGGAGCGGCTTCCCGCGGCACTCGACGCCCAGCTGCAGCGAGACAGCGGGCTGAGCCACTACGAGCACGGGCTGCTCTTCGCGCTCGACACCGCCCCGGACCGCACACTCCGGATGAGCACGCTCGCCGGGTACGCGAGCAGCACGCTCTCGCGGCTCTCCCGCGCGGTCTCGCGACTCGAGAAGCAGGGCTGGGTGCGACGCGAGGTCGACCCCACCGATGGTCGGTTCACCCTCGCCGTCCTCACGGACGACGGCCACGCGCACGTCGCCCGGTCCACGCCGGCGCACCACGCCCTCGTCGAGGAGCTCGTCTTCGGCTCGCTCACGGAGGCGCAGGTGCGGCAACTGGCCGAGATCAGCGCGAGGATCGCGACGACGATCGATCCGACCGTGCCGTGGGCGCCGTCCGAGTGAACCTCGGAAAGACGTCCTTGTGGGCGCGTTCACGCCGGGCGTAGCTTGACCGCATGAGCCTCTTCATCACGTGTCCGGTCGAGAGCGTCGAACGCGCGACCGCCTTCTACGACGCCCTCGGCTGGACCCGCAACGCGGCGATGTCCTCTGACCAGGTCTCCTGTTTCGAGATCGCTCCCGGGCAATACGTCATGCTCGGGAGCCGAGAGATGTACGCCGGCGTCGGTGGTACTGAGGACCTCATCGGCGGACCGGACACCCCGTCGAAGGTCACGGTCTCGTTCGACCTCGGCAGCCGCGAGGCGGTCGACGAACTCGTCGAGCGTGCCGGGGCCGCGGGCGGGCGGGTCGGGGACACCGACGATTATCCGTTCATGTACCAGCGCCAGTTCGACGACCCCGACGGCTACCACTACTCGCCGTTCTGGATGAAGCCCGACGCCGAGCCGACCGCCTGAGTGACCTCCCCGCGACACGGCACGGCGAGCAGGTCGCCGGGCGCGAGGTCGCGGGGGAGCAGCACGCGCTGCCCGATTCCTGCCGCGCTGTCGAGGTGGAACGACACTGTGTGCGTCGTCGACGCTCGCCCGATCAGCCGGAGTTCCGACCAGCACGGCTCGACGTCCGACAGGCGGGCATCGAGGGTGAGGTGCTGGCCGTCCTCGCCGGACGCCGCAGTGACGACGCGAGTGACGACCACGGAGGCCTGCTCGGTGGCGGACGGGCACCCGCCGGTGCCGGGGATCACCGCTGCCGCCGAGTGGACGCACGGGGTTCCGCGCTGCTCGACCAGGCGCAGCATCGGAACGTCGTCGACGATCACGTCCGTGGTGCTGAGGTGGGTGTGTGCCGGCCAGCGGTCGGGGAGGAACGGGTCCGGGATGCTGCGGCGGAGTGAAGGCAGGATCGTCGTGAGGGTCATGACCTCCGGTCTACGCCTCGCCTCCCGCCGGAGTACCAGTCCTCACGGGATCCATACATCGTTCCCCGGAACCCAGACGGTCTCCTCACGTCGTGCGAGGGCGAGGGGCATCAGCCCTCGACCATGGCTGGCATCTCCTGTCAGAGTTCGCGCGCGAACGACACCGTCGTGGCCGTGCGTCCGGTCTCGGCGAGTCCCGCCTTCAGGAGGACCCGCTGGGATGCGAGGTTGGTGACGTCGGTCTCCGCGGCCGCCCGTTCTGCGCCATGCGCTGCGACGAACGACAGTGCGCCGACGACCGCTTCCGTCGCGAGTCCGACCCCGCGAGCGGCGGGAACGAGACCGTAGCCGAACTCGACGCGACCAGTGCTGTCGGGTGGACCGAAGAAGCCGAAGCCACCGACGGCCGACCCGTCGGCGTCACGGATGAGGTACATCGTGAAGATCGGGTCGCCAGTGGTCGATTCCGCGAGGCCACGGAGCGGGCCGAGCTCGTCGGCGAAGGGGTACTCCGGGTGCCAGGCGTCACCGTCGCGCTCATCGCGTTCGACGATGCGTCGCGCGAGCGCCGGTGAGATCGGTTCGAGGGTGGTTCGTTCGGTGCGGATGATCATCGATGCCAGTCTGGCAGGGGCCAGACACGCATGATCGCCATGCGGTACCGGCCGATGTCACGCCGCCGCCCAAAGTGCCCGTTCTGCTCTTGACCGGAGCGTCAGGGGACGGATTGCGCACTCTCGGCGGCCTGCTTGAGGACCTCCAGCTCGTGACGCACGTGGTCGAGTGCATCCCCGGGGTGGCGATGCTGCAGATCGTGCAGCATGAACCGGCAGGCCCAGATGCGCGCAGCCGTCGACGCGTCGTCGAGGCTCGCGCCGTCGGTCCAGCCCGCGAGGAACGCCCGCCACATCGGCTGGTCGAGCAGCGGTATCGCGTGCGGGTCCAGCCGGAAGATGGCGGAGGTCCTGGCCCGGTCGTAGTCCGGCGACCCGGCTGCGGCGTTGGTCCAGTCGATGACGGCGGTCACGCGGTCGTCCGGCCCCAGCAGGATGTTCAACGGGTGGAGATCGAGATGCAGGAGCGAGCGCTCGCCGTCGATGGAGGCGAACGCCGGCGGAGCGGCGACCGTCCACAGCGCCGCCTGCGCACGACCACAGGCCAGACCCCGGGTGAAGGCCCGCTCCGCGGTCACGCCGCTGAGATCGGCGGCGACAGTGCCGTCGACCCGCTCGATGAGCGCGGCCGCCCATGGTCCACCGTCGGTCGGGACGAAGGTGCCGACGGTCGCCGGGACCGGCACCGCCACGGAGGCTGCGTTCGCAGCGGCGAGTTCGTGCGCGATCGTCTCCGGGGAACCGAGGCGCAGCACGGCGTCGTCGATCCCGAACACCCGCCCGGTCATCCCGCCGAGCGGCTCGAGGCGTTCATGATCGAGCCCGAAATAGGCGCTCGCTTCGATGAGGGCGCGACGGAATCCGCGCTCGTTGTCGTCGACCATCACGTCATCGTAGGTGAGGTGCGCCGTCGGGTCACGGCTGTCGTCACCGTCTCCCCGATGACGAGCGGGTCGCGGCTGAGCGGCGCTGCCATGCCACTGTCGCAACGATGAGGACGGTCGTGATCGCCAGGCCCAGGACCGCTCCCATCGCGACATCATGGACGTAGTGCACGCCTTGCACGACCCGGCCGGCGGCGACGAGCGCCGCCAGCGCGAGCGCCGAGCATGTGACCCACCAACGGCCGACGGCGATCGCTATGACGACGGTCGCTCCGAACGCGAGCGTCGCGTGATTCGACGGCAGTGACCAGTCGCCGGCCGGCGGGCATTCGGTCACGATCGACCACCGGGTGCATGGTCGAGGTTGGGCGAAGAGGAGTTTCAGTCCCTCGCTCGCGGCGTAGGCGAGGCCGACCCCGGCGGCGCCGGCGAGCAGCCGCGCCCGCCGTTCCGGGTGGCGGACCCAGGCGAACGCAGCCGTCGACATGGTCGTCGCCGCCAGGAGTGCGAGGCCGATCTCCGAGGCGAGTTCGACGTTCGGGATGGCCGAGCCGAGGGCGGCGAGCCAGCGCGTGCCGACGACGCTGACGCTGCCCGGCGCTGGGGCGATGAGGAGGGTGAGAGCGAAGAGGGTCACCGCAGCGAACGGTAGGAGGGCGCGGCGATGCGGGATAGAGAGCGGCATACCTCGACCGTATGGACTTGCCACCGGCATCGCATCGGACTCCGGATGGCCCTGATGTCGGCACCGAGTCGGATGTGGAGAGCGCTGAGATCGTGCAACCGGCGCGCTCAGTGCTGCAGTTGTGTGGTCGGAAGCCGGCGCGCACCGAGACTGAGGGGCGATACCGTGCCACGAGGTACGTCAGTCGCGAGACGATGGATGCATGACTGCTCTCCACGGAATCGATATCGCCGCCGAACTCCGACAGGTCGAGGCCCACTGGACTCCTCGAGTGGTCGGGCGGGTCAACGATCAATACGTGAAGGTGGCGAAGCTCCTCGGCCAGTTGGTCTGGCACGACCACGCGAACGAAGACGAGATGTTCCTCGTCGTCTCGGGCACGCTCCGTATCCAGCTCCCCGACGATGAGGAGGTCGTGCTCACGCCGGGCCAGTTCTTCGTGGTGCCGCGGGGCGTGCAGCACAATCCCATCGCCGACGAGGAGGTCGAGATCGTCTTGATCGAGACCGTCACGACCGCGCACACCGGTGACGTGATCGTCGAGGGCACGGTGCCCGTCGAGCGTCAGCTGGGCGACTTCCGCTGACGACATGATCGCCGGACGGCACTCGACCGTAGGGTGGGCGGATGCCTGTTCCGGATGAATCACGTTGGACCACGCTCGGGAAGACGACGGTCCAGCGAGGTCGAGTGACCTTGGTCGATCACGAGGTCCGATTGCCGGACGGGTCGCGGTCGAGCTATCTCGTCGACGAGAGCGTTCCCTTCTCCGTCGCCTCGCTGATCATCGACGGCGACGACGTGCTCCTCGCACGTCAGTACCGATACCCGCTCGACCGCTGGATCCACGACCTGCCGGGCGGTGCCGGTCGAACAGACGAAGCCCCGCTCGATGCCGCCCGGCGTGAGCTCGAAGAAGAGCTCGGTATCGTTCCGGACGACCTCCGACCGCTGCACACCTTCTTCATGAACCCGGGGCGAGCGTCCTGGCCGACACACCTGTTCATCTCGACTCGAGGCATCCGCCCCGGCCTGGCAGACCTGTCGGATCCCGCGGAGCAGGTGCGGCTCGTGCGCATCCCGCTGTCGGAGCTCGACGCGCTGATCGCCACCGGAGCGATCGTCGACCCGCCGCTCATCGTCGCCCGAGCCGTGGCGGCGGCCCAGGGCATCCTCCCGCCGCTGGGAGTGGCAAACGAGTAACGATCTCGCTGAACGCATCTGACCGAGAGCTCGAGCAGGCGCACCGGTCATGCTCCCTGGGTTCCGGTACGCTCGCGGCGTGAACGAAGACGAGACGCTCGTCCACGTGACGCACGATGCGCCGTGGCTTCCCCCGGGAGGCCGGGCCGAGGTGGTCCGCCGGACGACGCCACCCCGGCCGATGTCGGTCGTACGCTTGCTCCTCCGCCACTCCGACCGGGTGTTCTGCGTGCCGAGGCAGGGGACAGGTCGGCTCGATCTCCCGATGCTCGAGACCGCATCCGATGATGCCGACGGCACGGCGGCCGTTCGTGAACTGGCGCAACGCATCACCGGTGAGCACACGGGCATGCACTTCATCGGTGCCGTACGCAACGTCGTGGAGGCACCGGCCGACGGATACGACTGGCCGGCGCCGGTCGCCCACTTCGGCGTGTGGGCTTCGGACGCGACTCCGAAGGCTCACGGCACGTGGGTGCGTCTCGACGATGACGAGCATCAGCTGCGCGACCGACACTGGTACCCGTTGGTGAGCTGAGCCGACAGCTCAGCGCGGCGACCTGACCGGAACGAGGCAATCGACCTCGCCCTCGCGCCGATAGTGCTCGATGTGCGGACGGCTCTCGTCGTGATCGGCGAGGTCGAAGAGCACCTCGAAGGCGTCGCCGATCCGGGCGTAGACGCCGGGCACCTCGCCGCGAAGACGCAGCCTGAGGTAGTCCCCGCCGGGGACCACGGTCTCGTCCAGGCCGAGCGGGTTGTCGGCATCCCGGTCCAGCCGCGCGGACGCCATGCGGTACCTGTCACTTCCTCCGTAGACCAGGCCCATCATCGTGCGCCCCTGCAGCGAGTCGAATGAGTTCTCGAACGCAGGCCAAGCCGCCTGCACCTGCTCGATGTCGAGTGCGACGTCCTGACTGAGGGCGGCGATGTCGTCGAGCGTCACGACGTCGATCCGGCCGAGGTGGTGGGTCCGTGGGAAGTCGGTCGCGTCTCGTGTCATCCGATCCACGTATTCCCTGCGGCGTAGAGGTCGTTGTCCTCGGTGTCATCCCCCTGCAGGAGCCGATGTTGGATCGCTGCCGCGACGCCGGCAAGAGCAGGCAGACCGATGGCCGCGCTGAGGATCAAACCGAGCTCTCCCGACATGATGGCGAAGGCGATTCCGACCCCGAGCACGACGATCACCACGGCACCGAAGATGAGCCAGGCGCGGCGCCGGAGTCGACGCTCAGCCGCGCGTTGTTCCGCCGCCCGGCGTTGTCGTGTGGAGCGCTTGGAGCGTTGCGTCATGTACGAACTCTCTCACGGAGGTCGTACCCGAGGTGCAGTGGTCGGCCGGTTGGCGATCGAAGCATCTCGGGGGATCGCAGCCTGCCGGAGGGGACGCGACGCACGAACGGCGCACCCGAGATGACCCGGGTGCGCCGTCCGTCTCCGGTGGTGGTTCCCTTACTGCTCGATGAAAGCGAGGAGGTCGGGGTTGATGATGTCGGCGTGGGTGGTCAGCATGCCGTGCGGGAAGCCCTCGTAGACCTTGAGGGTCGCGTTGCTGAGGAGCTCGGCCTGCTTGATGACGGCGTCCTTGTACGGCACGACCTGGTCGTCATCACCCTGCATGCAGAGGACCGGCACGGAGATCGCCTTGAGGTCCTCGGTCTGGTCGGTCTCGGAGAACGCCTTGATGCCCTCGTAGTGCGCCACGGCGCTGCCGGTCATGCCCTGACGCCACCAGTTGTCGATGACGGGCTGGGACACGGTGACACCGTCACGGTTGAAGCCGTAGAACGGGCCCGAAGCCACGGCCCGGAAGAACTCCGCCCGGTTCGCGGCGAGCGCGCTCCGGAAGCCGTCGAAGACCGAGATGGGCGTCCCTTCGGGGTTGGCGTCGGTCTGCACCATCAGCGGAGGCACGGACGAGACCAGCACGGCCTTCGCCACACGACCCTGCGGCTCTCCGTACTTGGCGACGTACCGAGCGACCTGGCCGCCACCCGTCGAGTGCCCGATGTGGACGACGTTGCGCAGGTCGAGGTGCTCGACGACCGCCGACACGTCGCTGGCGTAGTGGTCCATGTCGTGGCCTGAGCCGATCTCCGAGGACCGCCCGTGACCGCGTCGATCGCTGGCCACGACGCGGTACCCCTTCGACAGGAAGAAGAGCACCTGGGCGTCCCAGTCGTCCGACGACAGCGGCCAACCGTGGTGGAACATGATGGGCTGCGCCGTCGGGTCGCCCAGATCCTTGTAGTAGATTTCCGTGCCGTCGTCCGTTGTCACGAATGGCATGACTGACCTCCAAGCTCATGTCGAGCCAAGCCGTGCTCGGAACGACTCTCGCGAATTCCACTTCCACGGAATGTGGGAGCGCGACCACGGTAACGCGGCGAAGCGGCGGTTTCGACGGCCAGTCGAAAGTCCCGACACCTGTCCAAACCGGTTGCCGCAGACGTCCAGTTCCGAGTGGCCGAGAGTGCTCGTTCTGCTCGCTGGGCGTGCTCGGACGAGCAGAACCGGCACTCTCGGTGGACGGATCGTTCAGCCGCGGTCGGCGACCCACGCGCCGATCACCGCGGGCAGCTGCGTGAAGTCCTCGACGACGGTGTCGGGCTGGATCGGGACACCGTAGCGTTTGCCGGTGCGATCGGCGTCGACGGCGACCGTCAGGTTGACGACCGCGCCGTCGTAGAGGCGGACCGGCTGGTTCGCCGTGCTGAAGCCGTAGCTCGGCTGACCGAACACGCGCACGTCCGACTGCCCGATGAAGGCGATCGCGACCGCCTCCGCGGAGCTGCCGGTCATCCCGTCGATGACCACGGCGATCGGACCGTCCACCTTCGGCTGCGGCTTCGTCGCCGCGCTCTGTCGATTGCCGTCGGACGAGACGCCGCCGCCCGACACCGAGACGACCGTCGACCTGTCGACGGACTCGAAGGTCTCGACGGTCCCGTCATCGAGCAGTGGTGCCACGGCAGCCAGCATGGGCCACACGTTGCCGCCGTGGTTGTCCCGCAGGTCGACCACCCACGCCGACGTGTCGGGCCTGGCGGCGGTGATCGCATCGACGGCCGTGTCGATGTACCGCTGGCCGAAGGAGTCCTTTCCGGAGCCGCCACCGATGAGTGTCGGGAGGCGGATGGTCGTCACGCCGTCAGCGCTCGTGACGGTGGGCAGTTCGTTCTCCGCTTTCGATCCCGACGACGGCCCGAACAGTTCGGCCGCGGTCGCAGGATCGTTGAAGGTGGTGTGGGGGCCGCCGAGCTCGGCCGCCGCCTTCGTGAGCGGCCCGTAGGTGTCGGCATAGTCGGAGGCGTCCGCGACTGAGGCCAGAGCCCGCTCCCGCACCTGCGTGTAGCGGTCCGGCGTCGCGTCCACGCCCCGCTGCATCGCATCCAGCGCGACCTCCGCATACGTCTGCGGCGATGGTGGGACGAGGTAGATCCCGTACGACCGCAGGAGCGGCGCGGCGACGACCGCGCCGCCGACCACCAGCGCGAGGAATGATGCCGTGACGACGGCAGCGATGAGGCCACGCCGACGCCGACGACGTCGCTGTTCCATGGGGGCCGGTGATGGCAAGGGCGGTCGACTGCGGGTGATGCCGGGCATGCCTCCAGGCTACAAATCGTCGATGGTCGAATCGTCAGCCCGCAGGACGATCCCGCTCGCGGAGCATCATCCGCAGGCGGGACGTGGCGGATGGATCCCACACCGAGGTGGCAGGATGCGGTCATGAGAAGTCACCATGTGAGCCGGGTCATCGGCGCTTCGCCGGAAGCCGTTTACGAATACGCGTCCGACATCGACAATCTCCCACGGTGGGCGGCCGGTCTCGCGCAGGCCGAGGTGGTCCGCGAGGGCGACACACTCTTCGTCGAGTCGCCGATGGGTCGGGTGGAGGTCCGGTTCGTCGAGCGCAACCGCTTCGGCGTGCTCGACCACGACGTCACCCTGCCGTCGGGGACCGTCGTGACCAACCCGGTCCGCGTGCTGGCCCATCCAGAGGGTGCCGAGGTGGTGTTCACCGTCCGACAGATCGAGCTGGACGACGACGCGTTCGCGCGGGATGTCGCGATGGTCGAGGCGGACCTCGAGCGCCTCGATCAGCAGGTCGCCGGGCAGGCCGGCGTTCGTCGATGACGCGGAGCACCGGTGGCGTCGTCGCCGTCGCCCTGGCCGGTGGGCTGGTGTTCGGACTCGTGGGGTGCGCCTCCGCTACTCCGTCCCCGTCGGCGTCGCCGAGCTCCCCAACCTCGGCGCCAACGTCGGCGCCGCCCACGTCGACGCCCGACCTGTCCGGCGAGTTCCAAGCCCTGGAGGCCGAGTTCGGCGCGCGCGTCGGCATCAGCGCCGTCGACACCGGGACCGGCGCGCGCCTGTCCTACCGGGCTGACGAGCGCTTCGGGTACGCCTCGACGATCAAGGCGCTCGCCGCAGCGGTCTTCCTCCACGAGGTGCGCGGTTCGGCGCGTGACGAAGTCGTCACCTGGTCGGCTGAGGATGTCGAGGCGGCCGGCTATTCGCCGGTGACGAGTGAACAGGTCGAGACCGGCCTGACCCTGTCGCAGCTCGCCGAGGCCGCCGTCCGGCGGAGCGACAACACGGCCCTCAACCTCGTCCTCGCGCGGATCGGTGGGCCCGCCGCGCTGGACGCCGCCCTCGTCTCGCTCGGCGATGAGGTGACCGAGGTCGTCAACGCGGAGCCGCTGTTGAACGTGATCGAACCGGGCAGCACCGATGACACCACCACCCCTGCCGCGTTCACCGACAACCTGACCCGCCTCGTCGACGGCTCCTACCTGGAGCCCGCCGACCGGGCGACGCTCCTCGCCTGGATGAGCGGCAACGCGACGGGCGACACGCTGATCCGGGCCGGTGCTCCGGCGGGATGGCAGGTGGCCGACAAGTCTGGGGGTGCGGGTGGGATCCGGAACGACATCGCGATCATCGACCGGCCGGGCGGCGACCCGATCGTCCTGACGATCCTCACGAACACCCTCGACCCGGACGCCGAGTACGACGACGCGTTGGTCGCGGAGGCGGCGAGCGTCGCGCTCGCCGCCTTCGAGCAGTAGGCGGGCTCCTGCGCCTACGGGATGAGTCGCTGATCGCGGAGGTCCTGGAAGATACGGAGGAACATCGCCTCCGTGTCGACGTACTCGTGGAACCCGGCCCGGCGGGACTTCGAGGTGTCGGCGATGACGTCGTAGTCCCACGCGAAGACGAAGTCACCGAACGCCCACGACGACACCTCGGCGTAGCTGGTGGGCGCGAGGCCGTGCCGCTCGACCATCGCGTTCCACAGGGCCTCCTTGTCGGCCATCACCTCGGCGAGGCTCATCTCGAGTGGCGGCGCGACGTCGAGGTCGAAGAAGGCGGCGATCTTCGGCCACATCGACGACCACCGGAACACGTCGCCGTTCGTGATGTTGAACGCCTCGTTGCGTCCGGCCTCGTGCGTCGCGGCCCACACGGTGGCCTTCGCGAGGAGGTCGGCGTCCGTCATCTCGATCAGGCTCGTGTACGCGCCGGGCTTTCCGGGGAATCGCAACGGGATGCCCAGTTCCTTGCTCATGGACGCGTAGACGGCGATGACCATCGCCAGGTTCATCGGGTTGCCCAGGCCGATCCCGGCGACGACCGACGGCCGTAAGGCCGACCACGACCAGGTGGCCCCGACCTGGCGGCGCTCGAGGAACTGCTGCTGGTCGACGTTGAACTCCGGCGGCATGTGCGGCGGGTCGGACTCCTTCGCGGGTGTCGCGAAGGGTCCCAGGTGCGCGCCGTAGACCTTGTAGCCCTGCATCAGACTGATGTGCTCGAGGCCCGGCGCGACGGGTTCGACGGCATCGACGACGTTCGTGAGCATCGCGAGGTTCGGTGCGACGAGCTCGGCCCAGCTCGGGCGGTCCTGGTACGCGGCGTAGAACAGGTGCGTCACCTCCGACAGACCCCGCAACTGGTGGATGGTCGCGTCGCGGTCGAGCAGGTCCACCGCGAGGTGCCTGACGGATCCCCGGTCGGTACCGCCGCGGCGGGACAACCCGATCACGTCCCAGCCGAGCCCCTCGAGGTGGGTGATCAGGTTCCCGCCGATCACTCCGCGGGCTCCGACCACCAGTGCTGTGTGTTGCGCCATGACATCTCCATCGTTAGATCGCGATTTACCGATCCACAGTGTTGCACAACATCGTGGAATCGCGATATTGCGATATGGTCGACGTATGACGAACGCTGACGAGTTGGACCTGGTGGCGGTCTTCAAGGCGCTCGGCCACCCGACGCGCCTGGCCATCCTGGGGTGGTTGAAGGATCCCGAGTCGTTCCCGCCGCAGGATCAACCGGCGGCCGAGGTCGGCGTGTGCCTCAAGCACATCCAGGCGAGGGCCGAGGTGTCGCAGTCGACCGCCTCGCAGTTCATGGCCACGCTCCAGCGTGCCGGCCTCGTGACGTGCACCCGGATCGGCCAGTGGTCGCACTATCAGCGCGACGAGGCCGCGATCGAAGCGCTCGGTCGGCACGTGACGCTCGCCGTCTAGGGGAGGCCGTGGTGCGATGGCAAGCGTCGCGCCCGATGGTTGTTTCCTTTGGGGAAACACTATGATAGTTTCTTCAGACGCAACGACTGGAGGTCGATCATGGATCATGAAGACGCACAGGACCGCTTGAACCAGGCACGAGACGCCTCGCGCCGCTCCGCCCGCCAGGGAGCGCTCACCACCGCCATCCTCACCGCGGTACTCATCACCGCGCTCGGGGTCGTCGTCGACCTCGACATGGTCTGGCTGCTCGGACTCGTCGCCATCGGGTTCGTCGCTCTGTCCCTCGCGCGCCCGGTGAGGCTCCGCCTCGACTGGTCGGACCGGACCGGCGTACTGCTGCTCACCGCGAGCGGCGTGGCGGTCGCCGTGGTCTACGTCGTGACCCAGTGGATCGCCCGTTCCGCAGGTGTCTCCATACCGAACACGGTGTCCGCGGTCGTCGCAGCCGTCGTCGTGTTCGCCGTCTGTCTGCCCGCACTGGTGCGCCTCGCGAACGGCTCCACGCCGCTCGGCGGACGGTCGGGGTCGCGCGATGCCTGACGACGATGCAGCCGAAGACGCCGCGGTCAGCCGCCAGGCGCTGAACCCGCTCTTCCACGAGCCTGCCCGCCTCGCCCTGCTGTCCGCACTGGCGCCCGCCGAGTACACCGACTTCGCCTCGCTCCTGCGCATCACCGGCGTCAGCAAGTCGGCGCTCTCGAAACACCTCTCGGCGCTCGCCGACGCCGGGGTGATCGAGGTCGGGAAGAGCGACACGGACCGCCGCGGACGCCGTATCGCACTCACGACGGAGGGCAGGGTCGCCTTCGACTCCTATCTCGACGCCCTGACCGCGATCGTGCAGAACGCCCGGGGCTGACGGGATGCTGCGCGAACGAACGGTTGACGAGCCTTCGATTTCCGACTGAGGTCGAAGCGGGCCGCGCACGGAGGGCCGTACGGTGAGTCCACGTCACCGCAGCACGAGCCGAGATGAGGTCCACCATGGACGACGTCGAGCAGTACATCAAGCCGGACGTCCCGCCGTCCGGGCCCGGTTGCGTCGAGTGCGAGGCGACCGACAGCTGGTGGCTGCATCTCCGCCGCTGCACGTTCTGCGGGCACATCGGATGCTGCGACGACTCCCTGAACAAGCACGCGACGAAGCACGCGACCACCACCGGTCATCGCGTGATCCGGAGCTACGAGCCGGGTGAGGACTGGTTCTACGACTACGGCACGGAGGAGTCGTTCGTCGGTCCGACCCTCGCGCCCCCGCTCAGTCACCCACGCTCGCAGACGGTCCCCGGGCCGCACGATCGTGTCCCCGCCCAGTGGGAACGACTCCTCGGTTCATGACCGTCGTCGGGGAGGTGGCGATCGCACCACTGCTCGTGTTCGAGCGGTCCTTCGGTCGCGAGGCCTTCGCGATCCGCGACTACCTCACCCGCAGCGGTGTCCCGTTCCAGACGGTGGTCGTCGAGACGGACGAGGACTGTCGGGCACAGCTCGGTTCGGGTCTGGCGGAGGCCCGGCTTCCCGTCGTCGCCTTCCCCGACGGCACCCGGCTCGCCGACCCGACGCCCGCGCAGATCGCCGAACACTTCGGCTGGATCAAGCGACCGCAACGCAGTGAGTACGACGTGCTCGTCTACGGCGCCGGACCGGCCGGGCTTTCGGCCGCGGTCTATGCGGCGTCCGAGGGACTCGATGTCGCCGTGGTCGAACGGGATGCCGTCGGTGGCCAGGCAGGTTCCAGCAGTCTCATCGAGAATTACCTCGGCTTCGCGCACGGCATCTCCGGCGCAGAGCTTGCCGAGCAGGCGCGACGACAGGCGATCGCGTTCGGCGCGGAACTGCTCGTCATGCGTCACAGCCTGAGCCGGAGCTTCGGCGACCACCACATGCAGGCCGAGCTCGCGGACGGCTCGCGACTCTCCGCACGGGCGGTCGTCTGCGCGACGGGGGTGCAGTGGCGTCGCCTCGGCTTGCCGAAGGAGGACGAGCTGGAGGGCTCCGGCGTCTACTACGGCGCCGGCACGAGCGAGGCGTCCTCGTGCGTCGGCGAGCACGTCTACATCGTGGGTGGCGCGAACTCGGCGGGCCAGGCGGCGATGAACCTCGCAGCGCACGCTGAGCGGGTCACCGTCCTCGTCCGCGGTCACTCCCTCTCGTCGACGATGTCGACCTACCTCCTGCGCCGCTTGCTCGCGGCCCCCAACGTCGAGATCCTCGTGGACACGACGGTCACCGCGCTCCACGGCGAGGACCGCCTCCGCGGCCTGACCATCGACTCGGCGGGGACGACCTCCGAGGTGCCTGCGTCGCGCCTGTTCATCTGCATCGGCGGGAGCCCCAACACCGCCTGGGCTCGCGACTCCGCGGTCGCACTGGACCCTCGCGGCTTCCTGCTCACCGGAGGCGACCTGCTGCCGGAGCAGCTGTCGGCCTGGCCGCTCCGCCGTCAGCCCTTGTACCTCGAGACGAACCAGCCCGGCGTGTTCGCCGCCGGAGACGTCCGCGCCAACTCCATCAAGCGGGTCGCGTCGGCCGTCGGTGAGGGCGCGATGGCGGTCTCCCTCGTCCATCGCTACCTCGCCGAGACGTTCGGGTAGGCCGAAGCCGACATCGCCCGTTCAGTGGCAGCCGGGCCCGGTCAGGGCCGGCCGGCCGCTCGCCGGGTCATCGCGACACCGGCGAGCACCGTCGTCACCAGCACGAGGGAGACGAAGATCAGCAGTACGTCGATCTCCGGTGCGAAGGTGAGGGCGAAGCCGATGGCCAGCACCGGGAGGGCGAGGCCGCAGTAGGCGATCAGGAACACGAGCGACAGTGTCTCGCCCCGGCGGGCGGGGTCGGCGAGCGATCCGGCGGTCGCGATCGCCGACTTGAACAGGACGCCGACACCGAGTCCGGCGATGACACCGCCGACGAGGAAGACCCCCAGCTGCGGCAGGACCGCCCCCGCGGCGACCGCGGCGAGTCCGGTGCCACAGCTCACCGTCGCGATCAGGAGTTGGCGCTGCAACGGGAGTCGGGCGAGCAGGACCTGACCGAGCGCGGCGGCTCCGAACACGGAGAAGGTCGTCACACCGGCGAGCAGGTGGTCGGGTGCGTCGAAGGTGCCGATCAGGATGGTGGGCGCGAGTGAGGTGAACAGTCCGAGGAGCGCGAAGCCGGCGAAGGCCCCGAACCCCGCGGCGATGAACGCCCCTCGGGACGACGCCGGGACCGCGAGGCGCTGTGGTCGGTAGCGCCTCCGCGGCTCGCTCTGTTCGACGGTCTCGGGCACGGAGACCATGACGATCGCGGCGATGACGAGCGCCACGAGGAACACCGCGTGCGGGAGCACGAGCGGGTTCGGGAGGAACTCGGCGAAGAGTCCTCCGATGAGCGGTCCGAGGGCGAGACCGCCCAGGTTGCTGGCTCCGGCGACCGATGCCGCGACGATCGAGTTCTCGTCGGGCCGGGCGACCGCGCGCAGCTCGCCGAGGTGAGCGGTCGCCGTCGCGGTGAGCACGCCGATGCTGACGCCGTTGACGACCCGCGCGACGATCAACCCCTCCACGCTGCTCCAGAGGAGGAACAGCATTGCCGAGAGCGCCGAGATCAGGATCGCGATGAGCAGCATTCGCCGCCGCCCGACCCAGTCGCTGATGTGGCCGACGAAGAAGAGGCTGAACACGACGCCGACGGCGTAGGCGGCGAAGATGACGGTGATCGTCGAGACGGGGAACCCGTCCCTCGCCTGGTACAGCGCGTACAGCGGGGTGGGGACGGTCGAGTAGGCCATCACCAGCAGGAACGTGGTGGCGACGATCCAGAATCCGGCACCGTGGGAGACGCGGGATCGGGTCGAAACAGTGGAGGTCGTCATCGGGTCGCTCGGCTCTCGATCGGTGTCGACGTCAGGGCAGGATCGAGTCGACGTAGCCGCCGTCGACCCGGAGCGCGCCGCCGGTGGTGCCGGACGCGAGCGGCGAGGCGAGGTACACCACGAGGTTCGCGATCTCGATGGGTTCGAGGAGGCGACCGATGAGCGACTGCGGGCGGTGCAGACGCATGAACTCCCGCTGGGCGTCGTCCCACTCGAGCTCGTCGCCGACGAGCTGCCGGACGAAGGTCTCCACGCCCGGCGTGTGGGTGGGGCCGGCGATCACCGAGTTCACGGTGACGCCGGTCCCTGCGGCAGCCTTCGCGAAGCCGCGGCTCACCGCGAGGAGGGCGGTCTTCGACATGCCGTAGTGGATCATCTCCTCGGGGATGACCACGGCGGAGTCGCTGGCGATGTCGACGACACGACCCCAGCCGCGACCGGACATGCCGGGGAGCAGGAGTCGGGTGAGGCGAGCGGCCGACAGCACGTTGACCTCGAACATCGACCGCCACTGCTCGTCGGTGATGTCCAGCGGCGGTACGGCCTCGAAGACACCGAGGTTGTTGACGAGGATGTCGACCTGACCGGCCTCAGCGACGAGCCGTTCGGCCCCCTCCCGGGTGGTCGCGTCCGCGGTGATCCCCCGGACCGACTCGACCGATTCGGTGTCGAGCGAGAGGACGGCGGCCTCGAGGCGATCGGCGTCGCGGCCGTTGACGATGACGTCCGCCCCCGCCTCGACGAGCCGCGCGGCGATGGCGTAACCGATTCCGCTCGTCGAGCCGGTCACCAGCGCGGTGCGATGGGTGAGGTCGAGGGGGATGGTCCCCGCGCGTTCGAGTCGCATGAGCGGATCTCCTTGGGCGTCGTGGAGTGGATGGGCCGGATTCCAGGCGGCGGGCCGGTCCGACCGAGGCTACGCCGGCGCCGGGCCGGAGTCTTCGGACGTTCGTCGGCGGCAGGTGCGACAGAAGTCGAATCCGACGTTGGCCGGGGCGCTCTCGTCGGGCAGGATGTGGGGATGAGCCCGCCCCAGCAGGAGCCAGGACCACAGCCCATCCTTGGAGGACCCGTGCGACGACGCCGCGTGGGGATCTTTCTGTTCGACCAGGTGAAGACGCTCGACTTCGTCGGCCCGGCCGAGGTGTTCACCGAGGCGAACCAGCGGGTCGACGGCTACGACGTCCGGTTCTTCTCCCACGACGGCGAGGACGTCGTCACGTCGATGGGACTCCGGGTCGGCGTGGACGCCGCCGCGGCCGACAGCGGACCGCTCGACCTCGTGATCGTCCCGGGGAGCGAGTCCGCACCACAGGTGTACCGCCCGGAGGAGGTGCAGCGTGCGGTCCGCCACCTCGCGGCCCGAGCCGAGCGGGTGGCATCGATCTGCAGCGGAGCGTTCGCCCTCGCGGTCACCGGGCTCCTCGACGGCAAGTCGGCGACGACCCACTGGAAGTTCACCGGCGCGCTCGCCACCGCCTACCCTTCCATCGACGTCCGCCCCGACTCGATCTTCGTCCGCGACGGCGACACCTACTCCTCGGCCGGGGTCGCCGCCGGGATCGACCTCGCGCTCGCGATCGTGGAGGAGGACCACGGTGCGGATGTCGCACGCTCCATCGCGCAGTTGCTGCTCGTCTACATGCGCAGGTCCGGCGGCCAGTCGCAGTTCTCCGCCTCCGTCCGCGCGAAGCCGGCGCGGACCTCGATCGCGAAGGCCGTCGCGGACTACATCCACGGCGATCCGACCCGGGCGGGATCGTTGGCCGACATCGCCGCACACGCGAACGTCGGCGTCCGCCACCTCAACCGGGTCATCCGGGACGAGCTGGGCATGACGCCCATCCAGTACGTCGGCTCGCTCCGACTCGACGTCGCGCTCGGCATGCTGGAGGCCGGGGACACGGTGGGGCAGGTCGCCGCTGCCGCCGGGTACGCCAGCCCGATCGCCTTCCGCCGTGCGTTCGCGGCACGGTACAACACGACGCCCTCCGAGTACCAGCGACGGTTCCGCACGACGGGTGTCGGCGTGGCCGAGGCGTCTCTGCGGACCCGGTCGCCCCTGGCCGACCCGATCGACGGAGCCGTGTCGCCGCGCTAACGGATCGCGATGGCAGCCTCTGGCGTAACGACGCGGAAGCTGAAACTCTCCTCCAGATAGAGGCTCACCGACTCGGCCGAGTGCGCCGCATAGCCGAGGGCGATGTCCTGACCGGATTCGAACAGGAAGTCGCCGCCACGTCGGCTGAGGACGACGGCTCCCTCGATGCCAGGCGTCCAGACGACCTCCCCGCCGAGGATCGCCTCGATGTGCGAGGACAGCCGCGCACCACCGCTGTCGTTGCCGCTCGTGACCGACACCCAGCCCGGTGCGTCGATAACCAGGGCGTAGGGGCCGCCGACCCCGGCCCGCGCGAGCGTCTCGATCGCCGTGGCGACCACCTGTGCGAACCGCGTCGGGTCGTCGTCCCGTGTCAGCGGTGGGTGCGGCGAGGCAGCCGTCGCACCCGTGTACCCGGCCGCGGACCAGCCGGACAGGATCGCCGCGTTCTCCACCGTGGACAAGCGGGTGACCGCGTCGTCGAGCGGGGAGAGGTCCACGTCGAGTGCGCCTCTCGCCGCGCTGTCCAGCTCGCTGCGCATGAGCGCGAAGTCGGCACGCACCTCTGTCAGGGGCAGCGACGCACGCTGTCGGGCGATCACCCCGTCCATCGGGGCGTCGACGACCGCGCCGACACGGCCGATGTCGGTGGAGGAGTGCTCCCAACCCAGCGGGCCGGCGAAGTCGACCACCCGTCGGCCGCCGAGTACCGGGGTGAGGCGCGCACGGGCCTCGTCGTCGAGCATCTGCCAGGTCTCATCGGTGATCGGCGCGAGGTGTCGGAAGAGATGGTTGTTCACGGTCACGTCCTTTCGGGAGCGGTTTGGAGCGAGCCGAGACCGAGGGAACCGTCGGCGGGCTCGGGCGGCGAGGCAGGGGTGACGGCGCTCGCCGGATCAGCGGGGCCGGACGGGGCCGGATCGTCGTCCATCGCCTCGAGGAACGCGGCGCTCGGAGCGAAGAACACGGAGCCCGTCCGGGCGGTCGAGAAGTCGAGGAGTCGGTCGTGGAGTCCCGGTGGGTCACCGATGAACATGCGCTCGAGCATCCGCTCGATGACCCAGAGCCGTCGGGCGTACCCGATGAAGTAGGTGCCGAACTCGCCGCCGGCCGGGCTCCCGAACGGCATGTTGTCGCGGAGGATGTCGTGCTCGGCACCGTCGACGACGATCGTGGACAGGGTCTTGTGCGACTTCTGGCCGGTCTCCGCATCGTCGAGTTCGACGTTGTCGGCCTTCGTGCGGCCGATGATCGCCTCCTGCTGTTCCGTGGTGAGCGCGCGCCAGCGGTCGAGCGGATGCGTATACTTCTGCACCACGACGTAGCTGCCACCGGCGAAGGCCGGGTCCTCGTCACCGACGAGCGTGGCGTCGGGAAGGTCCTGCCCGACGGGGTTCGCCGTGCCGTCGACGAAGCCGAGCAGGTCGCGGACGTCGAAGTACCGGAAGCCGACCGTCTCGTCCACGACTTCGACGGCGTCGCCGAGCAGGTCCAGGAGCTGCCGCTCGAACTCGAAGCACATGTCGCGTCTCGCAGCGCGGATGTGGAGCAGGACGTCGCCGGGCGTGGAGGGCGCGGTGTGCCGGTCGCCGACGACCGCGGGGAAGACATGCAGCTCCCTCGGTGCGGGACCGCGCGTGAGCTCACCCCAGACGCGCGCGCCGATCCCGACGGTGCAGGACAGGGCGGCGTCGAGGTCGCGGAAGGCGACGTTCTTCAGGACATCGGCGACACCCGCCAGGGTGCTGCGGACGGTGTCGATCGCGCCGACCGCGTCGCGCACGGTGAGCACGAGGAAGACGGCGGTCCCGCTGAGCGGCGCGTCCACGGCCTGAGGCTCGATCGGGACGCGTCGTGCTGAACTGGTCACGTCGACCTCTACTCGGTGCCAGCGGTCTGCGGGTGCAGCTGCCGCACCGGGGCGACGGTACGGGTCTCCGGAACACGTCGGCGTCGGCTGGACGCGGACGACCGCTCCGACGCGGTGGGGACGTCGTTCCAGAGGCGGAGCAGCTTCAGCGACAGGTGCAGCGTGCTCCGCTTCAAGCCGTCGGCCAGCGCGTCGCGCACGACCTCCGGCATGGTGTCGAGCCGGTAGTAGAGCGTCGTGCGGTGGATGTGGAGCCGCTCGCACGCGACGACGACGTTGCACCCGGAGTCGAGGTAGGTCTCCACCGTCTCCCGACGCACGGGATCCGCGTGCCAGAGTTCGTCGGCCGCCGGCGACGCCGAGGTCACGAGCTGCGGCCCGCCACCGATCGCGTGCAGGAGTCGCCATCCGCCGAGATCCTCCGCGCGGGTCGACCCGAGCGCGTCCCCGACCTGACCGACGATCTCGGCAGCGGTGCGCGCCTCGTCGACGACGCCGAGCAGGTCGTCCTCGTCCGCGTGCAGCACGGCCGAACCGATCGCGGAGATGCGGACACCGGCCGGCGCGACGGAGCGGACCCACTCGTCGACGGGCGAGGCGGCGCGTCGTTCGGAGGTCACGAGGACGAAGCCGCCGACGTGATCGAGGACGAGCGTGTGGTCGCGGCCGTCGTGACGGAGGGCCCGCGCGTACTCGTCCCGCTCCATCGTGCTCGTGGTCCCGAGCAGCACCGAGCGCACGACCACCTCACCGTAGGAGTCGAGCCAGCGCCTCGAGCGCGCGGTCCTGAGCGCGTGGCGCCGCCGATCCCGGTGGTCGCTGAGCATGTCGATGAGGACGAACGCCCGGTCGTCCGAGATGGACCAGGAGCCCTCGGCCGGTTCGATCGTGCTGCGTTCGCTGTTCATCGGTGCCTCCGCGCGGTTGAACGAGTGGTGTCCCGCTCAAGCTAGGACGGATGGCCCTGGGCGAGCGTGGCCCGCCGAGAGCCACCCTGCCCGGATCACGGACGCAGCGGCGTGATCCCCTGCGCTTCCCGGGGGAAGGTCGCCAGGGTCGCCTCGTCGATGTTCAGGTGTGCGGCGACGAGCGACGGCGGCACGTGCGCCAGCCAGTTCGCGAGGGAGACCTCCTCGTAGCGGTCCGTGCGGAACACCTCGAGGAACTGCAGCACGTCGTCACCGGTGTTCTCCACGTAGTGTCCGAGGTTCTTCTTCACGACGCCGATGTCGCCGGGGCGGAAGTCGGTCGTGTTCGCGTGGGGTCCGGTGTTGAACACGGTCATCCTGGCGGATCCGCGCAGGTAGTACTGCCACTCGTCGGCGTTGGGATGCCAGTGCAGCTCGCGCATCGACCCGGGTTCCACCGTCACGAGCGCTGCGGCGACCGACTGCGACAGCGGGAAGTTGGTGCTGTCCGCGATCTGGATGCTCCCGCCGCTGTTCCGGTGGAGTGGCTTGGACCGCGACAGTCGGAAGATGATCGGTTCCGACGCTCCCCACTCGACTCCGGCGTCCTCCTGGTCCTTGGCGAGCGGGCCGGGCTCGTCGCCGGGAAAGATCCAGAGGTTGTGGAGCGGGATGTCCGCGAAGGTCTCCTGGGCCACCCCGAAGTTCTTCGCCAGCACGTCCGGCGGCGTGTGGGCGAACCAGTCCGTGAGCAGCAGGGTGTTGGACTCCGACTGGTCGCCGTCGTCGAAGGCGAGCACGAACTCGGCGCCGTCGGGACCCAGCCCCTGCAGGGAGTGCGGCGTCCCGGCGGGGAAGAACCACAGATCGCCTTCCTCCACGTCCTCGACGCTGGGCATCCCGGATCGGCTGAGGGTGGTGACCCGGCACCTGCCACGGGTCATGACGGCCCACTCGGCCGTCTGGTGCCAGTGGAGCTCGCGGATGCCGCCTGACTCGAGGTACATGTTCACGCCGGCGATCTCGTCGGAGATCGCGAAGTCCTGCTTCGTCACCTCGCGCGCCCACCCGCCATCCTGCACACGGCGGGGCGAGATGTTGAAGGACGACCAGAAGAACGCCTGCGTGCTGATGTCGGTTCCCGGAGCGTCGATCTGATTCGGGAACTGGCTTGCGACTGCCGGGTTCTGCGGGCCGGTCATCTGCGTGCTCTGCGGGTGGCGGAACGTGTTCACCTCGCCCTCCGCCGGAAGATCCGGGTTGCCCAGACTCGGGGTCTCGTGGTGCGGGACGGTGTCGTCCGTCGAATCCATGGTGTCCTCCTCGCTCCGCCGCCCTGCGGCCTGGATCGTCTCCAGCCCAGCAGGGACGGCACGACAACCCTTCCGACGGATGACGAGATCGTGCCCGTCGGCGGTCGGATCGTGGCGGCCCGCTCGTCAGGTCCGGTCGGGGGACTGCCCGGCGAGGACCGCGAGCAGCCGTGCCGAAGCCTCGTCGCACGCTCGCCAGACCACGAGACTCATGCCGAAGTGCTCGGGGACCTCCAACTGGAGGTAGCGCAGCTCGAGACGCCCGAGATCCGGGCGGTCGAAGGTGAACGACTCGGCCGCATCGGGTCGGAGGCCCGGCTCCAGCCCGGCCCAGGCCTCAGCGAAGCGGCTGTTCCCGGAGCGGAGTTCGTCCACGAGGCCCTCGAAGATCGCGTCCCACTCGTGGGTGCCGAGCGACTTCCGGAGTTCGCCCACCACATGCTCGGTGACGAGGCCGGGGTCGGGACTCGCCCGGAGGACCTCCGGGCGGAGGAAGGTCGAGCGCAGCAGGTTGGCTCCTGGACGGAAGGCCTGCGACAACGCCTGGGCGAGGGGGTTGGCGTGCAGCACCGTGAAGTGGCGGTCATGGACGAACGCGGGGACGGTCGACCAGGAGTCGACGAGATCGACCAGGTCCTGAGGGAGCCGATCGGCGGGTCCGCGCTCAACCATGCGACCACGATAGTGACGTCGGGCGGCGACCGGGTGGGACGCGCAGGGTCAGGCTCAGCGAATGACCGATCGTCGGTCGACATGTCCAGAAACGACCCATGATCGGCCGCGGAAGGATGCATACGGACGAGCTTGCTAGGGGAGGATTGGCGTCGATCCCACTCGCTCTCCGGAGGACGCGGCGATGTCACCAACTCGGCTTTCGAATGCTCTCGGCGAGTTCCTCCGCGCGCGCCGGGAGTTCGTGCGGCCAGAGCAGGTCGGCATCGGCGCCGACACGTCCCGACGGGTGCCGGGCCTGCGCCGCGAGGAGGTCGCGCACCTTGCGAGCATCAGCCCCGAGTACTACCTGCGGATCGAGCAGGGTCGTGTGCGGCGGCCGTCGGAGCAGGTCCTCCTCGGGCTCGCCCGTGCCCTGCTGCTGGACGACAGTGGACGCCGATACCTGCTCCGGTTGGCGAGCCCGAGGCCGTTCATGCGCGCGGTCGACGACCGGTCGACGCGACTCGACGACCGGGTCGCCCGGCTCCTCGCGCACTGGTCCGGTACGCCCGCCTACGTCAGCGACGACAATCAGTACGTCGTCGCCGCGAACGCGCTCGCGCGGGCATGGGTGCCGCCGGGCATGCTCGACCCCGGGGTCAACCTGCTCGTCTCGGCCTTCGAGCAGTACGCCGACTTCCGAGGCACCACGTCGCCCGACGCACCGGAGTACGAGCGCATGCACCGGGAGTGGGAAGGGACCCTCCGCGACCTCACCGCCCCGCTCCGCTACTACGGCCGACCGGACGATCCGCGCCTCCAGGAGATCGTCGGGATGCTTTCGGCACGGCACCCGGTGTTCCGGACGATCTGGGCGGAACACCTCGTCAAACCGCAGATGTCCCGGCGGACGCGCACGTTCATCGAGCCGCTCGGCTGGGTCGACTTCCGGGCGCAGACCTTCGAGGTCCCGCACACGGACCAGTTCCTCACGGTGTTCTTCGACGAGCCAGGCTCAGCTGCGGCGGCGGCGATCGCCTACCTCGCAGCTCGGGACGAGCTTCAGCGGGAGGGCAACGGATCGCTCGAGGTGGAGGGCTCGTCCGGCGAGACCGCCTCGGACAGCCGCTTCAGCCGCGCCCGGGACGATGCTCCCGACGGGACGAAGACCAGCAGCAGGTCGCCCTCGGGCCCGGGCGCGTTCAAGACGTTGTAGACCATCCGGACCTCCCCGGCCGGCGTGGGGAAGACGATGGGGCCCGACGTCCCGGAGTGCCCGTCGCCCGAGGCCCAGGTCTGAGCGAAGTCGCGAGACTTCGCGGAGAGTTCACCGATGATCCGAGCCGCCGGACGATCCGTATCGTGCTCCTCGACCGACCGCTTGAGGAGCTCCGCGGTGGTCTCGGACATCCGGGTCCACAGCGGATCGCCGACGACCCGGTCGGGGGAGAGGAACGCGAAGCGCGCCAGGTTGACGCCGGTGTGGAACGCCGGCGTCAAGCGTGCCGCCGCCGGATTCGCCTCGAGGACGTCCAGCGTGCGGTCGCAGAGGACCACGGGTACCTCTCGCCACGAGTCGATGAAGTCCCTGATCCGGTCCCGGCGCTCACGCACGCCCTCGTTCGCGATCATGCGTCCACGGTAGGCGCTGCGACCGCCGTCGGCTACCCCTCCGGTGCCCGCCGGCCCACCTCGGTCAGCGTGCGCCGGTCATCGCTCCGGATGGCGGTCAGTCGGCCCGGGCGGCGAGGTAGGCGAGCACCGCGGCCCCTGGGGAGCCGCGCTCTGCGAAGACCGTCGTCAACTGATGACCGGGCCAGTCGGGGACGAGGAGGTGCTGATACTGCAGCTCGACGGTCCCGAACTCGTCGATCGAGGCCCGAAGTGGACCGCCGGCGAGGGGACGGGCGTCATGGCGAGCCCAGAGGCGGGCGAACAACGGACTGCGAGCGGTGAGCTCCTCGACGATCGTCTGCAATCGAGGGCTGCTCGGATCGCTGCTGTAGCGGAGTGCTGCGACCACGGCAGGGGCGCTCACCTCCCACTCAGGGGCGATGGAACGCACCCGATCGTCGAAGTACCCGAGCACGTCGTTCTGCCCGACGTCGAGGAGGCCGCCGCCGATGCGTCGCGCGAGCGCGTTCGATGCGACGACGTCCCGGTTGCCGTCGGTGATGTACGCCCCGGTGTCGGACCAGTGGTCGAGGAGTGTCGTGTCCGGGACGGATCGTCCGGCCGGTGCGGGCGTGCCGGCGTCCAACGGTCGGCGCTCGGCCGGGAAGAGGTCCACGTCGTAGGCGAGCCGGAAGAGGTAGTCCACGGCGTGCTCGTCGAGTCGAAGGGCCCGACCGATGCCCGCCAGCACCTCTTCCGACGGGCGCTGATCCCGCCCCTGCTCGAGGCGGAGGTAGTAGTCGGCGCTGACGTCCGCGAGGGCTGCCACCTCGGTGCGTCGGAGTCCGGCGACCCGCCGCCCGTCCTCCGGGACGAACCCCGCGTCCTCCGGTCGGACCAGTCCTCGACGAGCCCTGAGGTAGTCGCCGAGCGCGGCCGCCCGCGTGATGCCGGTCTCCGATGCTCCCTGCGTCATGGCCCGGTCAGAGTCCGCGCGACACCGCGGCTGCCGCTGCGAGCCACGCCCGCTGCGTGCTCGACCGCAGGGCGTCGTGACGGATGACGCCGTTCTTCAAGGCGGGATCGAAGGGGACGACGACCACGTCGCGCACGTAGGGTCGGAAGTCCTCGGCGTACGCGTTGGCGATCGACGTGTCCTTGGCCTCGGCCTCGGAGACGATGACGACGGCGTTGCGCGCGAGTTCAGCACCGCGCTCGCTCACGCGGCTGACGGCGGTGAGGGTGAGCCGCGCGCCCTCCTTCTTGTCCTCGACGGTCGTGGTCGGGATGACGAGCTGGTCGGTCAGCTCCACCATGCGCCGCCAGTTGGGGGCACCGGCAGAGTTGCCCGAGTCCATGACGATCAGGCGGTAGTACTTCGCGAGGACGCGATGGACGAGGTCGACCTCGTCGGCGGTCACCACATGCTCGCCGTCGGCCGCGGATCGCAGCACCTCGTACTTGTCGCCGGGCTGGTGGTGGACGAACCGCGACAGGTCGGCTCGCTCGGCGCCGGGGGAGAGGAGGTCACTCGCCGCGGCGAGGAGGTCGAGGACGGTCGAATCATGGCCGCCCTGCTCGGTCCGCCAGCCGAGCGTGCCCATGGTCTCGTTGTTGTCCCAGGCCGCGACGCCGCCACCGCCGTACCGGGCGAAGACGGACGACAGGTTGACGACGGTCGGCGTCTTGTTGGCGCCGCCCTTCTGGTTCGCGACGGAGATGGTGCGACGCCTCGGGAAGTGGCGTGACACGGCGTGGACGTCGTCACGCTCGGCGCGCTCGCTCGCGGACGGCGGCACCGAGAAGCCGAGCTTGTTGAGCAGGCCGGCGAGCCCGTGCTGCGCCGGGCCGATCGTGGGTGGCGCGAGGAACGAGGGCGCATCGCGCAGGTCTCGTCGAGCCGGGGCGGTCGGCTGGCCCGGAGCCTGCTGCTGCTGCTGTGGGACCGGGGGCTGCTGCTGCTGCGCGGGCGCGACCGGCGGTGCCTGCACCGACTGCTGGACCGGGACCGCCCGCTGCGACGGCACCGGTTGCTGCGCGTTCGGCTGGTTCGAGACCGGCTGGAACGGCGGTGTGCCGAACGCGGGCTGCTGCACGGTCGGGCGCTGCGGCGGGACGGGCTGTGGCGTCGCGGTCGCCTGCGGGTTGGCGGAGACCGGCGGCGTGGGCTGCGCCGGGACCGGCGCAGGTGTCGACGGCTGGACGGGCGCAGCACGGGGCGGTGTCGGCGGCTGAGCCGGGGCCGGGCGCGCGGGTGCCGGCTGCGAGGGTGTGGGCGGCGGCGCCTGGATGAGCGGCACCCGTTGCGCGACTGTGGGCGGTGGCGTGGACCGTTGCGCGGTGCGCGCGGGCGCTGTGGACTGCGGTTCCTCCTGCAGTTCGCCGTCGACACCGATGAGGAGCACGGTGACGCTCGTGGGGTCGGTCACCGTCACGCGGATCGGTCGACCCGACTTCCGGGCCTCCGCCTGCATCAGTTCGACGAGCTGGCGGCGGGCCGTTCCCTCGTCGGTGGCGGTCAGGTACTGCTCGGCGGTGCCGACGCGGAACACGCCGGAATTATCCGCCAGCAGCGATGCCGTCATCGGCGGGAAGTCCTGTATCGAGGCCTTGTCGATCATGCTCTCACTCCTTCGCGGCGGGGGTGAACCCGTCCCCACTATGCCTTAGTACGGCGCATGTCGGATTTCCGGCCCCAGCCGTGACGCCTCGCCGAGAGTGCTCGTTCTGCGCTCTCGGGCGGCATCAGCGAGCGGAATGAGCACTTTCGACGAGCCTCCGAAGTCGCCGGACCCGAGCGATGAATGATGCGCGGTCGGCGAAGAGGTCGTGCGCAGTGACGCGGACCACCCGCCACCCGGCCGCCTCGAACCGTTCCCTGCGAACGATGTCGGTTCGAAATCGCTGCTGGTTAGTTCGGTGCAGGTCGCCTTCGTATTCATACGCGATGCGGAGGCGCGGTTCGGCGAGATCCGGATGGAGTACCGCGGTACCCCCGTCCACCTGCACGGGTGGATTGACGCTCGGCTCGGGGATGCCCGCGTCGATGAGCGCGAGTCGTAAGTGTGTCTCGGGACGGGAGTCGACGCCGATGCGGACGAGTGGGAGGGCAGCGCGGAGAAGCCGAGCCGACCGACGAGAGCCGTAGGCGGTTACAGCAGCAGCGAGCTCGTCGATCGTCGTGTGTATGTCGACACGCGAGCCGCCTCGAGATCGCGACCCCGATACGAGGAAGTCGCCGACAGCGACGAGGTCGGGCAGCTCGAGCATCGTCGCCAGGAGCGCGAACGTGTCGGCCGGGGCGGTGAGGGTGAAGCCTCGGACCTGTGTCGTGCGGGTCGCTTCGGCAAGCCGGTGACCGACGACGCCTCGGCCACGCGCAGGTTGCACTCCGTGAAGCGCGCCGATGTGGAGGTCCGTGGCGTGCGTGCAGGAGTTCGGAAGCGGGGCGCCGAGGAGCGCCGCCGCAGTGAGATGGCTGAAGACCCACCCTGGTCGGAGCCGAGGGGAGAACGCCGCGCAGCGCCCGAAGACGTCACCCAGGTCGACGTCGACCGAGCGCACACCCCAGAACGGTGCCTCGAGATCACTGCCGCGCAGTCTCCCGTTCGTCTCGCCGTGCAGCGCGCGGTCGCCGACCGCGAACGCCGTGCCGCGGAGCCGTGGCGGGAGCGGGCGATGGCGGGACATCGACCCATCGTGCCGACCTCACTCGGACGCTCGCTGTCGCTCTCCACAGAGTGCCCACCGAGAGTGCGCGTTCGGTCCTTGCCGAGCCGTTCAGAGAGCGGATTGCGCACTCTCGGTGGATCCTGGGCCCGCGAGGCCGACGTACATCGAGCGGTGGAGCTCCGCGACGTGGTCGAACGCCACGCGACTCGCTGCTGCCGCATCGCCGATGCGGAGGGCGTCGACGAGCTGGGCATGCTCCTCGTTCGACGCGCGCAGGTACTCGATCCGGTAGGGGATGAAGTAGGAGTACAGCTCGCGGGACACGCGGTGATGGAGGTCGGCCGCGCCCGGCACGCCCGCCGACACCGCCAGCTCGGCGTGGAACGCGGCGTCGGCCTCGCGGAACCGGCTCCAGTCCGGCTCCGTCCGCATGGTCGTCACGAGGTCGTCGAGTCGATGCAGGGACGACGCCTCCGGTTCGGTGGCTGCGAGCGCCGCCAGCCCGGCTTCGAGCGTCGCGCGCTGGTCGATGAGCGTGTGCACGTGGACGGCGTCCTCGCGGTAGGCGGCGATCTCGGGCACGGTGCCCACCGCGGGCGCATCCGCGATGAACGTGCCGCCCGTGTTGCCTTGCCGCCGGACCACGACGCCCTCGTCGCTCAACGCCCGATACGCGCGCCGCACCGACATCTCGCTGACCCCGAACGCTCGAGCCGCTTCCTCGGGTGCCGGGAGCCGTTGGCCGGGCACCAGCATCCCGAGCTCCAGCGCCAGCGAGATCCGCGCGCGGACGGTGTCGACGGCGGTCGTGCGTCGGATCGCTCCGAGTGAGGGCGAACCCAGATCCATGGCACCCTCGTCTCGTCGCTGATCGACTCCGCGACCCTGGTTCAGCCGGCGGTCGGTTGGTCGGCGGTCGCCTCGCTCACCGCGCCGTCCGGCTCGGCGTCCAGGGGGAACCGCTTCCCCAACACGATACCGATCAGCATGGCGACCACGGGGATGAGGGCGAGCACGACACTCACGGTGACGCTTCCGCCCGTGACGAGCGTGAAGTTCGACAGCACGAGCCACAGCGCGAACGCGAGTCCGACCACCGCGAGGATCGGGAACACCCGCGCACCCCACATGCGGCCGGCGACCAGCTCGGGTCGGCGCGCGAAGAACACGAGGACGGCGATCGAGGTCGTCAGCATGAGCAGCACCATCCCGACGGTCGCCACCCCGGCCATGGATCCGAAGACCCCGACGAGCGGGTCGAGGCCGGCGAGTGCGAGTGCTGCGAGGACGATGGCCGCCGTCACCGTCTGCACGATCGAGGAGGTCGACGGGGAGTGGTGTGCGGGGTGGCGCCGGCCGAGGCGGGCGGGCAGCACCGACTTCTGCGCCAGTGTGAACTGGTAGCGCCCGATGACGTTGTGGAAGGACAGCACGCACGCGAACAGGCTCGTGATGAGCAGCGCCTGGACGACATCGCGCATGATCGGGCCGAGGTAGGTCGTCGTCGTATCGAGCAGGAGGTTGCCCTCGCCGGCGAGCGTCTGCTGGGCGACCGCGACGGCGTTCCCCGCGCCGACGCCCGTCACGAGCGCCCAGCAGGAGATGGCGTAGAACACACCGATGATGACGACGGCCAGGTACGTTGCTCGCGGGATGGTGCGTTCCGGGTTGCGCGCCTCGTCTCGGAAGACCGCGGTCGCCTCGAATCCGATGAAACCGGTGAGGGCGAAGAGCACGGCGACGCCGATCCCACCGGTGAAGATGTTGGCGGGGTCGAAGGTCTCGACCGCGATGCCGTCCGCACCGCCCGTCGCGAAGATGACGACGTCGAGCACGACGACCACGAGGATCTCGAGCGTCAGTGCGATGCCCAGCACCTTCGCGCTCAGGTCGATGTGCCGGTAGCCGAGCACCGCAACGATCGCCATCGTCGCGAAGGAGTACAGCCACCAGGGCAGGCTCGGGCCGCCGAAGTACGTGACGAGGTCGTCGAGCGCCCACCCCATGTAGCCGTACACGCCCACTTGGATCGCCGTGTAGGCGACGAGTGCGGTGAACGCGGAACCGAGGCCGAGGCGCGAGCCGAGTCCGGCCGTCACATAGGAGAAGAACGCGCCCGCCTCGCGGACGAACGGCGTCATGGTGACGAAGCCGACGGAGAAGACGAGGAGGATCACGGCGGCGAGGGCGAAGCCGATCGGGGCTCCGGCGCCGTTGCCGGTGCCGATCGCGATGGGGACGTTGCCGCCGATCACGGTGAGTGGTGCGGCGGCGGCGATCACCATGAAGACGATGGAGCCGGTACCGAGCTGGCCGTCGAGGCGCTGACGCGGCTCGGCGATGGGGTTCACGGTCATGAGGTCACTTTCCAGGGGAGTCGGGGGACTCGGAGGGGGAGGGGAGGAGGGACGGGGTCCTTCAATACAGCTCGGCGCGGCGGTCGGCGAGGTAGGGGTTCTCCTGCCTGGCGCGCTTGGTGGCCTCGGGATCGATCGTGGCGATCATGAGACCGACGGCGTCCGCGTCGAGCGCGTCGAGGACCACGCCGTCCGGGCCGACGATGCTGCTGCGGCCGACGTAGGTGAGGTCCCCTTCGGAGCCGACGCGGTTGACGTAGACGAGGTGGACCTGGTTCTCCCAGGCGCGCACCGGGATGAGCCGCTCGGCGATGTGCGCGTACGGCTCCATCTGCGCGGTGGGGACGATCACGACGTCAGCACCGTCGAGGGCCGCCGCGCGGACGGTCTCGGGGAACTCGACGTCATAACAGATGAGGACGGCGACGCGGACGCCACCCAGGTCGACGGTCGGTGCGAGGGTGTCACCGGCTACGAAGAGCTGTCGGTCGAGCTCGCCGAACAGGTGCGTCTTGCGGTAGCGGAGTAGCTCCGTCCCGTCAGGACCGACGAGGACGACGGCGTTCGCGACGGCTCCACCGGGGAGCGGTTCGGGGAGGCCGGCGAGGATCGCGATCCCGGTCTCGCCAGCGATGGCGGCAACCCGGTCGACCAGCTCCGGGGTGGCGAGTGGGGCGAGGCGGTCGCCGAGGTTGTAGCCGGTGATGAACATCTCGGGGGTGACGAGCAGATCCGCGCCGCGATCCGATGCCTGTCGGGCGGCGTCGGCGACGAGCGCGAGGTTCGCCTCGACGTCTCCGGGGACGCCGTGGTGCTGCAGTCCGGCGATGGTCAGGGTCATGGCGGTGGAACTCCTCTGCGGGCGTGCGTCGATGCACTCAGTAAACAGCTCAAAGTGAGTTGTTTGATGTCCATCATGTTTCGATCCGGTTTCGCCCGCAAGAGGCGAGGGACATACTGGTGGCGTGCGCGCCCTTCCTGTCGACGTCCCGATCGTGCTCGGCCCCTTCGGAGGCCTGTCCTCCGTCGAACTCACCGCGACGGTGAGTGAGCTGGGCGGCCTCGGCTCCTTCGGTCTGTACGGCTACGACGCCGAGCGCATCGAGCGGACGGTCACGGCGCTCCGCGAGCGGACCGCGGCGCCCTTCGCGCTGAACCTGTGGCTGCCGCGTGGAGACGAGCTGTCGCCCGACGACTCCGAGGCGTCCTTCGCAGCCGCGGTCGAGGCGCTTCGACCCGTGTTCGACGAGTTGTCGCTCGAGCTGCCCGCTCGCCCGGCCCGGTACGTGCCGCCGTTCGACGAGCAGATCGCGGCCGTCCTGGACGCGCGGCCCGCCGTGGTCAGCTTCGTCTTCGGGGTTCCACCGCGGCCGGTGGTCGACGCGGCGCACGAGCGGGGCATCGTCGTGGTCGGGTCGGCGACCACGGTTGCCGAAGGGCTCGCCCTGCAGGAGGGCGGCGTCGACGTCGTCGTCGGCACGGGCATGGAGGCCGGCGGCCACCGCGTCTCGTTCCTGCGAGCGGCCGAGGACTCCCTCGTCGGCCTGGTCGCCTTGATCCCGCAACTCGTCGACGCTTTGGACGTCCCGGTGATCGCCGCCGGCGGTATCGCCGACCGACGTGGTGTCGCCGCCGCACGGGCGCTCGGCGCCGCCGGCGTGCAGGTCGGGACCGCCTTCCTCCGCACGAGCGTCTCCGCTGCGACGGCCGAGCATCGGGCGGCCATCGTCTCGACGCCCGCCGACGGTACCGTCCTCACGCGCGCGATGAGCGGCAGGCTCGGCCGGGGCGTCCCGAACCGGGTGCTACGCGAGATCGAGGCGTCGGGGTTCGCCGCCCCGTTCCCGGTCCAGAACTGGCTGACCGGTCGGTTCCGCACCGTCGCCTCCGAGCGGGGCGTCGCGGACCTCCAGGGCTTCTGGGCTGGGCAGGCGTCACTGCTGACCCGGGATCGGGCCGATGCTGCGGCCGTCTTCGTGGAACTCGCCGCGGGCCTGTCGGTCCCACCCAGGGCACCCTGACCCCGGTCCGCGTCGCCCGCAGGACCGCGTAAGCTGGAGGGGACTTCCTGCAAGAGATGAGACGTTCACCGTGCCCAGCATTCCGTTCGACGGCGCCAAGCACGATCGGTACTGGATGGTCCCGATCCTGCGTGCGGTGATCGCGCTCGCCACGGCGGGGGTCGTCACCTTCACGCAGGGCCACTCCTCGCAGTTCGGCCTCGTGGTCTTCGGGGTCTTCACGCTGCTGTCCGGAGCGATCGTCGGCGCCTTCGCGTTCCCGAACTTCTCCGACACCGTGACGCGCGCGTTCTTCCTCGGCCAGGGCGTCATCGGCGTCGTGACCGGCGTCTTCTCGCTGCTCGTGAGCGGCGGCGGGCTGAGCATCTTCCTCTACGTCGTCACCCTGTGGGCGGCCCTCACCGGATTCCTCGAGCTGTACAGCGGGATCCGCTGGCGCGGACGCCTCGCCGCGGCGAAGGACTGGACCGCGGTCGGTGCCTTCACGGTGCTGCTCGCCATCGCGACGCTCCTCGTCCCGCCCGGACTCGAGCAGCGATTCGCCGCCCCGGGAGGTGTCGAGGGTGTCCTCCGTGCGGACATCGTCGTCGTCGGCCTCGTCGGAGCATACGCCGCGATCATCGGCGTCTACCTCGTCATCGGCGGACTGTCGCTGCGGTGGGCGGGCAAGCGCCCGGTCACCGGCGCAGCCACCGACGACACCACCGGCACGGCTGGAGCCGCATCATGAGCAAGCCCAACCGCGACGACGTCCTGCGGCCGATCGAGCTCCTCGTGCTCTCGGGCGTCATGGGGGTCTTCACCGGCGTCGTCGTCCTGATGTCGACCCGCGAGATCGTCCTGTCGCTCATCGGCCTGGGCATCGCGTTCATCGCCTCGCTCGTCGTCCTCGCGATGCTGGCGCTCGCCGTGAAGCCCGACTTCCAGGAGAAGCTCGACCTCGACGAGCAGGACGGCGACGACAAGCGTCCGCCGCGCCCCTCCGGCCACTGACCTCCGGCCTCATTCGCCGATTCTTGGGCGACCCGGTGCTCGTTCGCCCATTCCTGGGCGAACGAGCACCGACCGGCTACGGCAGGTAGTCCACCAGGTCGTCGGAGAGCCCGAGGTACGTTGCCGGGGTGAGCTCGAGCAGGCGCTGCTTCGCGGCGTCGCCGATGTCGAGCTTGGAGACGAACTCGACGAGCTCCGCCTGCCCGAGACGCTTGCCGCGCGTGAGCTCCTTGAGGAGCGCGTAGGGGTCCTCGATGCTCGAGCGACCGGCGGTCACCTCGGCGCGGATGACCGTCTGGATGGCCTCCGCGAGCACCTCCCAGTTGTGGTCGAGGTCCGCGGCGAGCACGTCCTCCGCGAGGTCGATCTGTCCGAGGCCGCCGAGGATGTTGTCGAGGGCGAGCAGCGAGTGGCCGAACCCGACACCGATGTTGCGCTGGGCGCTCGAGTCGGTGAGGTCGCGCTGGAGTCGCGAGGTGACGAGGGTGGCGGCGAGGGAGTCGAGGATCGCGCTCGACAGCTCCAGGTTGGCCTCGGCGTTCTCGAAGCGGATCGGGTTGACCTTGTGCGGCATGGTCGACGAGCCGGTGGCGCCCGCGACCGGGATCTGCCGGAAGTAGCCGATGGAGATGTACGTCCACATGTCCGTGGCGAGGTTGTGCAGCACGCGGTTGGCGTGGGACATCTTGCCGTAGAGCTCCGCCTGCCAGTCGTGCGACTCGATCTGCGTCGTCAGCGGGTTCCAGTCGAGGCCGAGTCCCTCGACGAACTCGCGCGAGATGGCGGGCCAGTCCGCGTCGGGATCGGCGACGACATGGGCGGCGAAGGTGCCGGTCGCGCCGGAGAACTTGCCGAGGTACTCGTTCGCCTCGATCTGCAGGGCGATGCGCTCGAGTCGGTAGACGGTGACGGCGAGCTCGCGGCCCATCGTGGTGGGCGTCGCCGGCTGGCCGTGCGTGCGGGCGAGCATCGGGACGGCCCGGAAGTCGACGGCCTTGGTGCGCAGGGAGTCGAGGACGAGTCGCAGCTTCGGCAGCCAGATGGCGCGGACGGCCTGCGACACGGTGAGCGCGTAGGAGAGGTTGTTGATGTCCTCGCTCGTGCAGGCGATGTGGGTGAGTTCGGCGATGCGGTCGAGACCGAGCTCGGACAGGCGGTGGCGCACGAGGTATTCGACGGCCTTCACATCGTGACGCGTGACGGCCTCCTTCTCGGCGAGCCAGTCGATGTCGGCCTGGCCGAAGTCGAGGTAGAGCGCGCGGAGCTGCTCGATCTCCGCCGGGGTGAGCGGGGAGGAGCCGAACATGGAGTGCTCGGTGAGGTAGACGAGCCACTCGACCTCGACCTGCACGCGGGCGCGGTTCAGGCCGGCCTCCGAGAGGTACTCTCCGAGCGCCGTCACGGCGGGGCGGTAGCGACCGTCGAGCGGGCTGAGCGGCTGGGCGGGGAATTCGGTCATGGGGTGGCTCCCTGGGTCAGTGCTGGTTCGAGCTGGTGGAAGAGGGATCTGCAGGCATGGTCGATCATGCCGAGGACGGTCTCGAACATCTGGGCGTCCGAGTAATAGGGGTCGGGTACGTCGCGGGTCCCGGAGGTGCTGTCGAAGCTCAGGAGCAGGTGCACCTTGGAGCGGTCGGCGTCGTTGCCCGCCCAGGCCCGCAGGATGCGTTCGTGACTGCGGTCGAGGGCGACGACGAGGTCGTAGCTGTCGAAGCGGTCGGGGTCGAACTGCTTGGCCCGGTGGGCGGTGGCGTCGTGGCCGTGCGCTCGCAGCGCGGTGACCGTGCGGTGGTCGGCGTGCTCGCCGACGTGCCAGTCGCCGGTGCCGGCGGAGGAGACCTCCACGACCCGCTCCAGCCCGGCGGCCGCGACGAGGTCGGTGAAGACGCTCTCGGCCATCGGGGATCGACAGATGTTGCCCGCGCAGACGAAGCACACGCGGAACGGGGTCGTGCCGGGGTCGGCCTCCCCGAGGGTGTTCATGCGTCTATTCTGGCCGACCGCGCCCGAGCCGTCGAACCGTTCTCAGCTGACTCCGCTCCACAGTCCCACTCCGGTCGGCTTCCTCCACATCAGCACGGTGTGCCGGCGTGACCGCTCCGCCGGTTGGGCAGAGTCGAGCGTGATGCCGGCGGTGGGCGGGCGGAGGGCGAGGGGACATGGCGTTGGAGTACGACCCGTTGGCGATGGGCTTCCCGTCGCAGTCGACGGCAGAGGAGGTTGCCTCGATACTCGAGGGGCGCGCTCGATGTCTCGAGGACGTCCTGCTCGAACTGGAGCCGGAGATCCTCAGGTTCGCGCAAGCGCGCAGCGGTCTCGAGTGGGTCGGTCCAGCAGCCGTGCAGTTCTCCTGGTCCGCGGACGAACTGACCGCAGTGCTTCGTCAATCGGCCTCTGCACTCGATGAGGGACTCCGAAGCGCTCGTGGGGCGGCATCGTCGATCGCCGACGGGAGTGGAAGATGAGCGACGACCTCACCATCCGAGGAGGAGGCGTCGTAGCCGTCGCCACTGAGGATCACCTGCTCCTCGGCGCGCTGCTCCTCGAACTCGGCGAGGCCTGCGCGAGCTGGGCCGACCGCGTGGAATCGGTGTCGACCGACGACGTGTCCCTGGTGCCCGTCGGCCCGACGATCGTTCCCCAAGCCGATGCGGGGGCGGGAAGCGGGGCGGCTGCGAAGGCCGCCATCAGCTTGCGGCGTGCGAGCGACGACGCGAGCCGGTTGGGCGGGCATCTCATCGTCGGGGCGGAGCAGTACGGAGAGCTCGAGCGGATGGTCCAATCGTTGTTCACGTTCACCGGGGGCGCCGCGGGATGGGTCCTGGGAGCCTCCCCATTGATCTCCCTCGGTGTCCTCGCCGCCGTTGTAGAGGTGACGCTCATCAGGACCGTGTTCCGCGGAGTGTTGGGGTTGCTGTCCTCGGACCTGCAGGACGGCTTCGATGAGGTCTCGGCGAAGACTGCGCGTGAGCTGATGTCGTCACCCGCGTTCGTCGCCCTCGTGCGCGGAGTCGTATCGGGTTCCGACGAGTTCATGATCAGCGCGTTCGGTCTGCCGGCGATGCTCGACGCGAACCGTCTGAGCGAGGAGGGCATCACCGGGGTGGCGTTCGCAGCCGCGGTCGCACTGCGCGGAGTCGACCGTGCCGGCCTCCTCACTCCCGCGGCGCCGGCCCGCACGGTCGAGGTGAAGGCCCAGGGCGCTCCGGCGCCCCTGAAACCTCCGACCCGGTACGAGGACCTCGTCGAGCGGATGCCGCACGGGGGAGCGGGCTCCCCGCAGATCAGGATCGAGCGGTACGAGGACGTCTCCGGCGCGGACCAGTGGATCGTCTGGTCGGGTGGAACCATCGAGACCGGGTTCCCTGAGACGTCGACCGAGCCCTTCGACAACCGCAGCAATGTCAACGCCGTCGCAGGTCTGGAGGCGGAGAGCGCCGAAGCGACCCTCCAAGCCATGCGACTCGCGGGTATCCCGGACGGCGCCTCCGTGCTCCACGTCGGGTACTCCCAGGGCGGCATCATCGCGTCCCGCATCGCTGCCAGCGGTACCTACGACTCCTCGGTCGTCACCTTCGGATCGCCGGTCGAATCGGTCGACTTCGCGGACGACCTCCCGCGCACCCATGTCGAACACACCGAGGACGTCATCCCCGCGCTCTCCGGTGAACGACGCGACTCACTCAACGGGGGTACCGTCGTCCAGCGTTCGTTGTACGACGGAGGACCACCGCCGGCCGGTGACGATCCCCTTCCGGCTCACAATCTCGACCGTTACCGGGAGACGGCGCGCCTCATCGACCAGTCCTCGGAGGAGCGGCTCACGCCAGCGATCGACCCCCTCGCCGGGCTCACCGGCACCGGGGAGGTCTGGCAGTACCGGGCCGACAAGGTCCTCCCGTGACCGGGTGGTGGAGCTGAGTGTCAGTCCTTCGTCTTCGGGCGGATGACGATGCCGAGCAGCCAGTTCACGATCGAGATGACGATCGCCCCGAGGACGCCCCACCAGAAGCCGTCGACGGTCAGGCCGAAGCCGAACCAGCCGCTGATGCCCGCGGTGATGAGGAGGAGGAGCCCGTTGATGAGGAGCCCGATCAGGCCGAGTGTGAGGATGTAGAGGGGGAACGCGAGCACCTTGATGACCGAGCCGATGATGGTGTTCACGACCGCGAAGATGAGGGCGACGAGCGCGAAGGTCAGGATCGTCTCGAGCGTGCCGCCGGGCGCGTACGGTGTCACGTTCACACCGGCGACGATGAGGGTGGTGACCCAGATGGCGAAGCCGTTGACGATCAGGTTCAGCAGAAAACGTCCCATGACGGCAATCCTCCCACCCTTGCCACGGCGGGCAAAGGGCCGATTCGGACCGGCGCACTGCATTCCGACGCAGGTATCCTTCGCGGCCTAGACTCGTCGAGTGAGTGACAACCTGCCAACCACCGCCCAGCCGGCCGCTCAGCCGGGCCGGAGCCCGGTCCGTCTCCGTCCGGAGATCGCAGATCTGCCGCCCTACCGTCAGGGCAAGCCGGCCGCACCCGACGCCTTCAAGCTCTCCAGCAACGAGGTCCCGTTCCCGCCGCTCGACGCCGTCCTCTCGGCCATCACCGACACGGCTGCGAACTCCCACCGCTACCCCGACGGCGCCGCACTCGCGTTGCGCACGGCGCTCGCCGAAGCCAACGGCGTCACGCCGGAACGCATCCACATCGGGGCGGGCTCGGTCGCACTCCTCAGCCAGTTCATCACCGCCACCGCCGGTCCGGGAGACGAGGTCGTCTTCGCCTGGCGATCCTTCGAGGCCTACCCGGGTCTCGTGACCGTCGCCGGCGCGACGTCCGTGCGCGTCCCGAACCGGCCCGACGGCTCCCACGACCTCGAGGCGATGGCCGCAGCCGTCACCGACCGCACCCGCGTCGTCATCGTCTGCACGCCGAACAACCCCACGGGCCCGGTCGTCGAGCGCGCCGCCTTCCTCGCCTTCCTCCGCTCCGTGCCGTCGGACGTGCTCGTCCTCCTCGATGAGGCCTACCGCGAGTTCGTCACCGACGACGACGCCGTCAACGGCATCCCGCTCCTCGACGAGCACCCGAACCTCGTCGTGCTCCGCACCTTCTCGAAGGCTTACGGACTCGCCGGCCTCCGCGTCGGCTGGGCCATCGGCCACGAGCTCGTCCTCGACGGCGCCCGCAACGCGGCCATCCCGCTCTCCAGCACCGCGCCGGCGCAGCAGGCGGCCATCGCCGGACTCGCGAACGCCGAGGACATCCGAGCCCGCGTCGCGGTCATCACCGCCCGACGCGACGACCTCGCCGCCGCACTCCGCGAGCAGGGCTGGTTCATCCCCGCGGCACAGGGCAACTTCGTCTGGTTCGGCCTCGGCGAGCAGACGGCCGCGGCGAACGAGACCTTCCTCGCGCACGGCATCGTCGGCCGCGCCTTCCCCGGCGACGGCGTCCGCATCTCGATCGGTGAAGCCGAGTCGATCGAACCGCTCCTCGCCGCCGCTGCAGAGATCCTCGCCGGACTGCCGGCCGACCACCCGACACGAGAGGGAGTGCGCTCACGATGAGCCGTTCCGGAGACGACCCCACCGTGCCCAGCGTCCAGTTCATCGACGCGGCCGGCACCTTCGCGCCGAACGAACACGCGGAGCGCTATCAGCCGTTCCTCGATCGCCTGACCGAGACCGACCTGCAGCAGTTCTACCGCGACATGGCGAACGTCCGCGCCTTCGACATCGAGGCGACGAACCTGCAGCGCCAGGGTCAGATGGCGCTGTGGCCGCCGAGTCACGGGCAGGAGGCGGCACAGGTCGGTTCGGCGCGTGCGGCGCGAGCCCAGGACCACATCTTCCCCTCCTACCGCGAACACGTCGTCGCGATGATCCGCGGTGTCGACCCCATCGACATCGTCCGCCTCATGCGCGGCAACACGCACGGCGGCTGGGACCCGGCAGATCCGTCCAACGGCAACATGCACCTGTACACCCTCGTGCTCGCCGCTCAGACCCTGCACGCGACCGGCTACGCGATGGGCCTGAACTTCGACAAGGCCGTCGGCACCGGCGACCCCGACCGCGACACGGCCGTGCTCGTCTACTTCGGCGACGGCTCGAGCTCCGAGGGTGACGCGAACGAGGCGTACATCTACGCCGCCAGCTACCAGACGCCGCAGGTGTTCTTCCTGCAGAACAACCAGTGGGCCATCTCCGTCCCCGTCTCCCGCCAGGCCCGCGAGCCGCTCTACCAGCGCGCAGCCGGGTTCGGCCTCGACAGCGTCCGCATCGACGGCAACGACGTGCTCGCGAGCTACGCGACGGCGGCGAAGCACCTCGACGACGCCCGCGCCGGCCACGGCCCGAGCCTCATCGAGGCGATGACCTACCGCGTCGGCGCCCACACCACGAGCGACGACCCGACCAAGTACCGCACCGACGACGAACTCCAGTCCTGGATCGCCCGCGACCCGATCGTCCGGTTCAAGACGTACCTCCAGGGTCTCGGCGCTTCCGACGCGTTCTTCGCCGAGGTCGACGAGGAGGCTGCTGCACTCGCGGAGGACACCCGCGTCCGCACGCTCGCCCTCGAAGCGCCCGGCCGAGAGGTCATCTTCGACGGCGTCTACTCCGAACCGCACCCGCTCATGGTCGAGCAACAGGCCTGGCTCGAACGCTACGAGGCCTCGCTCGAAGGAGGCAACGCATGACGACGACCACCATGCCGATGGCCAAGGCGCTGAACGCAGGCCTCCGGAAGGCGATGACCGAGGACGACAAGGTCCTGCTGATGGGCGAGGATATCGGCCCGCTCGGCGGCGTCTTCCGCGTCACCGAGGGCTTGCACGCCGAGTTCGGCGGCGACCGCGTCCTCGACACCCCGCTGGCGGAGTCCGGCATCGTCGGCACCGCGATCGGTCTCGCCATGCGCGGCTACCGTCCGGTGTGCGAGATCCAGTTCGACGGCTTCGTGTTCCCGGCCTTCAACCAGATCACGACGCAGCTCGCGAAGCTCACCAACCGGCACGAGGGCAAGCTGCAGATGCCCGTCGTCATCCGGATCCCCTACGGCGGACACATCGGCGCGGTCGAGCACCACCAGGAGAGCCCCGAGGCGTACTTCGCCCACACGGCCGGCCTCCGCGTCGTCAGCCCGTCGACCCCGAACGACGCCTACTGGATGATCCAGGAGGCCATCGCTTCGAACGACCCGGTCGTCTTCCTCGAGCCGAAGAGCCGCTACTGGCCGAAGGGCGAGGTCGACCTCGACGGCTCGGCCGCGCCACTGCACGGCAGCCGCATCGTCCGCACCGGCACGGAGGTCACCCTCGCCGGACACGGCGCGATCGTGAGCGTCATGCTGCAGGCGGCTGAACTGGCCGCCACCGAGGGCACGAGCGTCGAGGTCGTCGACATGCGCTCGCTGTCGCCCATCGACTACGACCCGCTCGTCGAATCCGTCCGCCGAACCGGCCGCCTCGTCTACGTGCAGGAGGCGCCCGGCTTCACGAGCGTCGGCTCGGAGATCGCGGCGACCGTCACCGAGCGTGCCTTCTACTCGCTCGAGGCACCCGTTCTTCGGGTGTCCGGGTTCGACACCCCGTTCCCGCCGGCGAAGCTCGAAGGCGTCTACCTCCCGGATGCCGACCGCATCCTCGAGGCCGTCGATCGCTCGCTGGCGTACTGAACACCGAAGGAAGACGAGGAACCACGATGAGTGATCTCCAGTTCGAACTGCCGGACGTCGGCGAAGGCCTGACCGAGGCCGAGATCGTCGCATGGAAGGTCGCGCCGGGCGACGCCGTCTCGGTCAACCAGGTGCTGGTCGAGATCGAGACCGCGAAGTCGCTCGTCGAACTCCCGTCGCCGTTCGCCGGCACTGTCGGCGCTCTGCTCGTCGAGGAGGGCCAGACCGTCGATGTCGGGACGCCCATCATCAGCGTGAGCACCGGTGGTGGGGCAGCGACCGCCGAGCCGACCGTGCCCGCACCGGCGGTCGTCGAGTCGGAGGAGGCCACGCTGGCCGCCGACACCGCAGCGAGCGTCTCTCCTGCCGAAGAGCCGCGCCCTGGTGCCGTGCTCGTCGGGTACGGCAGCGCCGGCAGCACCTCGAGCCGTCGCCGTGGCCGTGGCGCGACGCCGGTCGTCGAGCCGGCGAGCCCGGCCGTCACCCCGCAGCCGCCCGTGCGCCGCCAGCCGCCGTCGAGCATCCCCGCCGCGTCCGCGCTGCCGGTCATCGCCAAGCCGCCGATCCGGAAGCTCGCGAAGGACCTCGAGGTCGACCTCACGGCCATCGAAGGCACCGGGCTCGCGGGTGAGATCACCCGCGACGACGTCATCCGCGAGGCCAGCCAGGCGAGCGTGTTCCGCAACATCGAGACGCCGGAGTGGGCCGACGAGCGCGAGGAGCGCATCCCGGTCAAGGGCGTCCGCAAGGCCATCGCGACGGCCATGACCCGCAGCGCCTTCACCGCGCCGCACGTCTCCCTCTTCGTCGACGTCGACGCGACGCGCACGATGGAGTTCGTCAAGCGCCTGAAGAACTCGACGGACTTCGCCGGCGTCAAGGTCTCGCCGCTGCTCATCATGGCCAAGGCGATGATCTGGGCGGTCCGCCGCAACCCCACGGTCAACAGCGAGTGGACCGACCAGGAGATCATCGTCCGCCACTACGTGAACCTCGGCGTCGCCGCCGCGACACCGCGCGGACTGATCGTCCCGAACGTCAAGGAGGCGCAGGCGATGAGCCTGCTCGAACTGGCACGAGCCCTCGAGACCCTCACGCTCACGGCCCGCGACGGCAAGACGCCGCCGGCCGACCAGCAGAACGGCACGATCACGGTGACGAACATCGGTGTCTTCGGCATGGACACCGGCACCCCGATCCTCAACCCGGGCGAGGTCGGCATCGTCGCGCTCGGCACGATCAAGCAGAAGCCGTGGGTCGTCGACGGCGAGGTGCGCAGTCGGTTCGTGACGACGCTCGGCGCCTCCTTCGATCACCGCGTGGTGGACGGCGACGTCGCGAGCCGGTTCCTGGCGGACGTCGCGTCGATCATCGAGGAGCCGGCGCTGCTGCTCGACTGAGTACACCTGCCCAGGAACCTTCCAGCCGGACGATTTTGAGAATCAGTATCAATAGGCGTAGCGTTGGCCTTCTCACCCCGATCGAGAAGGTTCATCAATGCGCGCTCGCACCCTGCTCCCAGCCTTGGCCATCTTCCCGGCAGCCGCCCTCGTCCTCGCGGGCTGCTCCGGCAGCGGCGCGTCGAGCGCGACCGACGACGGCAAGATCAACATCGTCGCCTCCACGAACGTGTACGGCGACATCGCTTCGAAGATCGGCGGTAAGGACGTCGAGGTGACCTCGCTCATCTCTTCGGCCGCCCAGGACCCGCACTCCTACGAGGCGAGCACGCAGGACCAGCTCTCCATCAAGAACGCCGACCTCGTCATCGAGAACGGCGGCGGCTACGACCCGTTCGTCGACACGCTCCTCGACGCAGCCAAGAACGAGTCCGTCGAGGTCGTCAACGTCGTCGACCTGTCGGGCCTCGCCCCGGACGACGACCACGCAGACGAGCAGCACACGGATGAGGCGCACGCCGAGGACGACGGCCACGACCACATCGAGGGCTTCAACGAGCACGTCTGGTACAGCTTCCCGACGATGGCGAAGCTCGCCGACGAGCTGGCCAAGGAGCTCGGCGAACTCGACAGCGCGAACGCCGCCACGTACACCGCGAACGCGAAGGCCTTCACCGAGTCCCTCGGCACGATCGAGACGGCCCAGGCCGCGATCAAGACCGCACACGACGGCGAGGGCGTCGCCATCACCGAGCCCGTCCCGCTCTACCTGCTCGAGGGCGCCGGACTCGTGAACCGGACCCCCGAGGCGTTCAGCGAGGCGATCGAGGAGGGCACCGACGTGTCACCGACCGTCCTCAAGGAGACGCTCGACCTCTTCGGCGGCGGATCGGTCGCGCTGCTTGCCTACAATGAGCAGACGAGTGGCGGCGAGACCGAACAGGTCAGGACCGCCGCGGAGAACGCAGGCGTGCCGGTGCTGTCATTCACCGAGACCCTCCCGGACGGCAAGGACTACCTCTCGTGGATGACCGAGAACGTCGACGCCGTGGCGGACGCCCTGAATCGATGACCAGCGGTCCGACCAACGACTCAGGCCCCGTCGACGTCCTGGCGCTCGCCGGGGCCGAGCTCGGTTTCGGCGGACGCACGCTCTGGGACGGCCTCGACCTCTCGGTGCGCCCGGGGGAGTTCCTCGCCGTGCTCGGCCCGAACGGCTCCGGCAAGACGAGTCTGCTGCGCACCATCCTCGGGCAGCAGCAGCTCGACCGCGGGACCATCAGGGTCGCCGGAGGCCCGGTGCACCGCGGCGACCGCCGCATCGGATACATCCCGCAGCAGAAGCTCATCCCCGCCGGCACGCCGATGCGCGGTCGCGATCTCGTCGCCCTCGGCGTCGACGGTCACCGCTTCGGTCTCCCCATCCGCACCGCGGCGACGAAGCGTCGGGTCGACGAGCTGATCGCCTCCGTCGGCGCGACCGCCTACGCCGACGGCGCGGTGGGCACCCTGTCCGGCGGTGAGCAGCAGCGGCTCCGCGTCGCCCAGGCGCTCGCAGACGACCCGATCCTCCTCCTCTGCGACGAACCGCTGCTCAGCCTCGACCTCCAGCATCAGCGCGGGGTCAGCGAACTCATCGACCGTCGTCGGCGCGAGCACGACACCGCGGTGGTCTTCGTCACCCACGACGTGAACCCGGTGCTCCCCATGGTCGACCGCATCCTGTACCTCGCGGGCGGCCGGTTCCGGGAGGGCACGCCCGACGAGGTGCTCCGCAGCGAGGTGCTGTCGGAGCTCTACGGCACGCCCGTCGACGTGCTCCGCAGCCACGGCCGGGTCGTCGTGGTCGGCATCCCCGACAGCGAGACCCATCACCATCACCACGACGATCCGCACACCGGTGCGGTGGGGGTCGGCGCATGAACACCGACGACCTCTGGGGGCGCCTGTTCAACTTCCAGGACTACGGCGCACTCCTCGAACTCGTGCAGAACTCGATCATCGCCGGCGCGGTCCTGGGCATCGTCGGCGGCCTCATCGGCGTGTTCGTGATGCAGCGGGACATGGCGTTCGCGGTGCACGGGATCAGCGAGCTGTCCTTCGCCGGCGCCGCAGGTGCGCTGCTGTTCGGGGCCAACGTCGTCGTCGGGTCCCTCGCGGGCTCACTCGTCGCCGCGATCCTCATCGGCCTGCTCGGCTCCAAAGCGCGCGACCGCAACTCGATCATCGGGGTGCTCATGCCGTTCGGCCTCGGCCTCGGCATCCTGTTCCTCGCGCTCTATCCGGGCCGGAGTGCCAACAAGTTCGGGCTCCTCACCGGGCAGATCGTCTCGGTCGACGACCCGCAGCTCGGCCTGCTCATCGTCATCAGCATCGTCGTGCTGGTCGCGCTCCTCCTCCTCTGGCGGCCTCTCAGCTTCGACAGCCTCGACCCGGACGTCGCCGCAGCGCGTGGGGTGCCGAGCCGGTTCGTCTCCCTCGCCTTCATGGTGCTGCTCGGGCTCACCGTCGCGGTGTCGGTGCAGATCATCGGTGCGCTGCTCGTCCTCGCGCTGCTCGTGACACCCGCGGCCGCGGCGCTCCGGGTGTCGTCGTCGCCCGTCCTCGTCCCGGTGCTGAGCATGCTCTTCGGCTTCGTCTCGGCGGTCGGCGGCATCCTGCTCGCCATCGGTGGATCGCTCCCGATCAGCCCCTACATCACGACGATCTCCTTCCTCATCTACCTCGTCTGCCGCATCGTCGGGCCGCGCACCGCGTCCGGGCGACGTGGTCGTCGGGCACCCGTCGGCGAGACGCGGCACGCCCAGGTCGCACGATGATCGTGGACCGTGCACCGCGTCCGCGTGGAGCTGCTTCGGAGCGTCCTCCGAGCGGTTCCCGGGTACCCTTGAAGGGACAGGCAGGAGCACCCGTGGCGAAGCGCAACACCTGGCAGCGAGAAGCTGTCCGCGAGGCCCTCGGCGGCAACGACGGATTCATCAGCGCCCAGGGTCTGCACGCCGAACTCCGCGACACCGGTTCGCCGATCGGGCTCGCGACCGTGTACCGCGCCCTCTCCGACCTCGCGGTCGAGGGCGAAGCGGACTCTCTGCAGTCGCCTGAGGGCGAGAACCTCTACCGCGCCTGCACGCCGGGCACCCACCACCACCACCTCATCTGCCGCAACTGTGGTCTCACCATCGAGATCGAGGCCGACGAGGTCGAAGCCTGGGCGCGCTCGGTCGCGTCGCAGCACGGGTTCACCGAGGCGAAGCACGTCGTCGACGTCTTCGGGCTCTGCGAGAACTGCTCGGCGGCGGCCCAGCGCGCGTGAGGCCGGAGTGAGCAGGACGACCGGAACCCTCGGGGTCGACGACGATTGGACCGCGCCCGACGACGACGGCGCGGAACACTGGGGTCGCACCGAGGGGCGTGATCCACGGAACCTGCGGACACCGCTCCTGATCGGCGTCGCACTGCTCGTGGTGGTCGGGCTCTTCGTGCTCCGGGCGCTCATGCCGCTCGGTGAGGCGCTCACCCCGCCCACCGCGGTGCGCGACTTCGTGACCCTGACGCTCAGCGTGGTGGTGGAGTCGCTGCCGTTCGTGGTGCTCGGCATCGTGCTGTCGATCCTCGTGCAGATCTGGCTTCCCGACGGCTGGCTCGAGCGGTGGTTGCCGACGCAGCCGATCCTCCGCCGAGCCTGCATCTCGCTGCTCGGCATGTTCCTGCCGGTCTGCGAGTGCGGGAACGTCCCGCTCGCCCGCGGCCTCATCGTGCGCGGGTTCACGGTGCCGGAGTCGATCACCTTCCTGCTCGCGGCGCCGATCCTCAACCCCATCGTCATCGTCACGACGCATCAGGCCTTCGGCTGGGACGGCGGGATCCTCGTCGCCCGGCTCGTCGGCGGGTTCCTGCTCGCGAACCTCATCGGGTGGCTCTTCAGCAAGCACCCCGACCCCAGCTCGCTGCTCACGCCGACCTTCCAAGCCAGCTGCGAGGTGACCGAGCAGCACGGGCACGAGCACACGAAGGTGGAGCGCAGCCTGCAGCAGTTCGTCGCCGAGGCGCGCGCGATCATGCCGGCGCTGCTCATCGGGTCGGCCGTGGCCGGCGCCGTGCAGGTGCTCGTGCCGCGCGAGGTGCTCGTCACCCTCGGCGCGAACCCGGTCTGGTCGGTGCTCGCGATGATGACGCTCGCCGTGATCGTCTCGATCTGCTCGAACGTCGACGCCTTCTTCGTGCTGTCCTTCGGATCGACGTTCATGCCCGGCTCGATCGTCGCCTTCCTCGTCCTCGGCCCCGTCGTCGACGTCAAGATGCTCGCACTCATGCGCACCACCTACACGACCAGGACCCTCGTGATCATCACCGCGGTCGCCGTGCTGTTCTCGGCGGCCCTCGGATTCGGAGTGAACGCCCTTGCCTGATCAGAACGCCACCCACGGACACGCGCATGCCGAGACGTCGACGGCCGGCGATCGTCGTGTCCCACTGCTCGAACGCCTCCGGCAGCGATGGTGGGGCGTGCTGCTGCTCGTCACCGCCGCCGTGTGCATCCTCTGGCTCGCGCTGACCGACCGCCTCGGGCTCTACATCCACCCGCGCTACTTCGTGTTCACCGTCATCATGGCGCTCATCGCGGTCGCGCTCGGCATCGTCAGCGTCCTCGTCCACGTGGACGTCGAAGAGGTGCCGAAGCGTCGCGGACGAACGGCGCTGCAGCTCGCCTCCGTCGTGGGCAGTCTCGCGGTGGTCGGTGCGATGGTGGTGCTCCCGCCGTCGACGCTGTCGGTCGCGACGGCCGACCAGCGCGCGGTGAACTCCGGCACGCTCGCGGGGGAGGTCCAGGGGCAGGACGCCCAGACGGTGCTGACCTCGAACCCGGACTTCAGCACCTTCGGCATCAAGGACTGGGCGACGCTGTTGCGCCAGACGACGCGTCCCGCCGACCTCGAAGGGCGTGCCTTCACCGGGGTCGGCTTCGTGATCGCCGATCCGGACGCGGCCGACGTCTTCTACGTCTCGCGGTTCGTCGTGAACTGCTGCGCCGTGGACGCCCAGCCGGTCGGTGTGCCCGTGCAGCTCGACGGCTGGGACAAACAGCTCAAGCCCGGTGACTGGGTCGAGGTCTCGGGGGCGCTCACCGCGAGCGACGCCTCGCATCTGCCATTGGTGGTCGGGACGGCGAAGGTCGACAAGGTCGAGGAGCCGGCGGACCCGTATGACTACTGATCGCCGGGGTGGCGCACGAGGCCGGTCGACGCAGGCCGCCGGCGACCGGAGCGGTTTCGGCCGGCTGGTCGCGATCGTGCTGATCGCGCTCGTCGTCATCGGTGGCGGCGCGGCCGTCGTGGGCTTGACCCAGGGGCCGAAGCTCGTCCGCACGGTGGTCGATCCCACCGGACTCGTGGAGTCCTGGGGCCAGCGGGTGGTCCTGGCGGTGAACCAACCGATCGCGGATCTCGGGTCGGACCGGGTGCGGATCGAGCCGGCAGCAGACTTCGACGTCAGTACCGGGGCCGGCGGCATCACGCTGGTGTTCCCCGAGCCGCTCGCCTATGCGACGGACTACCGGATCACGGTCGACGGGGTGACCGCACCGGGTGGCGGACCGGCGGCCACGCTCACGACGTCGTTCTCGACGCCGCCCGTCGAGGGGTTCTCGCTCGTGCGGAGTCCGGTCAAGGAGGGCGGCTCGCCGGCGGCGAAGGCGGACGACCGGATCGTGCGGCTCTCGATCGGCGGTGGTGAACCCGAGACCGCGTACGAAGCGGCGAAGATCCAGGAGTTCGCGACGATCGGCGACTCCCTGATCGTCGTGGAGCAGGAGACGAGCGGGCTCGGTCGCATCGTGGTGGTGGACACGACCGACGGGAGTACCCAGGAGGTGGCACTCCCGATGGGCGGGATGATCACCTCATTGCAGACCGCTCCGGCGCAGAGTCGGGTGGGGTTCCTGTTCACGGAACAGTCGTTCGGTCGCGATGGCGGCGACAACCTCACGCTGTACTCGTTCGAGCTGCGGCAGGGGAAACCCACCGAGGCCGCCAGGGTCGGCGGGATCGACGGGGCTGCGGTCCAGGCGGCGGAGTGGTCGTTCGTGCCCCGGACCTCCTCGATGCTCGTCCGCACGGTGGACAACTCGCTCGAGCTGCTCGATCCTGCTGCGACGACCGACCCGGTGCTGCTCGGCCGGGCCTCCCTCATCTCGAGTTACATCCCGGGCACCACCAAGGTCGTCATCGAGCAGGTCGACGGTGTGGTCGTGCTCGACCTCGCGACGGGGAAGAGCGAACCGTTCGTCCTGCCCTCGGTGGCACCCACCGAGATCCCCGGACAACTCGTCGCACTGTCCGAGTCCCTGTCGGCCAGGATCTACGCCGACTACGACCGCGCCGCCGGAACCACGGAGCAGCGGGTACTGGCGATCAAGGACGGCGCGACCGCCGAGCTCTATCGACCTGACGCGGGTGCCGTCATCTGGTCACTGTGCGCGAGCCCGAACGCGGAGTACGTCGCAGTCGTCGTCGTCCCCGACTTCGCGAAGGCCGGCTTCGACGGGTACGCCAACGCGCCGATGCCCAACGGTCCCGAGATCGAGGTCGTCGACGCCCGCACCGGCAAGGTCGTCGGGACGCAGGCCGGTTTCGACCTGTCCTGGTGCGCAGGCACGGGTGTCGCGCAGTGACCGTGCGCCGACCCGTTCGCGGCCCCCTCGGCGAAAACCGCGTGATTCCGGGCGACACGCCCGGGATGCAAGCGGAATTTGCCACGATCCCGAGACACACGTAGAGTAATCACTCGTCACCCCAAAGGTGCGGGAAGCGGAAGAGCTTCTCGGCCTCAAGCGGGGACAATCCCCAGCCAAAAGCGAGAACATTTCGATGTTACCGTTTCAAGTCTCGGTTGGATGACTTCCTCCTGGTGTCACTCGTGCTCAGCATGACTCTGTTCGCAGAGCGGCTGAAACGCCGAGTTGACAACAAGCCGGGAAGATGTAAGATAGAGAAGTTGCCCTGCAGGGCGGTCGTGATGGCCAAAGGCAGGAGCATCCGATCCTTGAGAACTCAACAGCGTGCACAATGTCAAATGCCAAAAACCTCGTGCAATTGATGCCTTCCTTTTCGGTTGGTTGATGTTGTAAGAGATTCCTTTGGAAAACATTTAAACAAAACAAAGCAAGTCAGTAATGATTTGTTCTGTCAGTTTCAAACTTGCATCGTGTTCACCTATTCCGGTGGCATGGTGCGCGAAATGTGCCGGCTGCTTCGGTGGTCGTGCAATTCAACATTTACGGAGAGTTTGATCCTGGCTCAGGACGAACGCTGGCGGCGTGCTTAACACATGCAAGTCGAACGATGAAGCCCAGCTTGCTGGGTGGATTAGTGGCGAACGGGTGAGTAACACGTGAGTAACCTGCCCTTGACTCTGGGATAAGCGTTGGAAACGACGTCTAATACCGGATACGAGCTTCCACCGCATGGTGAGTTGCTGGAAAGAATTTTGGTCAAGGATGGACTCGCGGCCTATCAGCTTGTTGGTGAGGTAATGGCTCACCAAGGCGACGACGGGTAGCCGGCCTGAGAGGGTGACCGGCCACACTGGGACTGAGACACGGCCCAGACTCCTACGGGAGGCAGCAGTGGGGAATATTGCACAATGGGCGAAAGCCTGATGCAGCAACGCCGCGTGAGGGACGACGGCCTTCGGGTTGTAAACCTCTTTTAGCAGGGAAGAAGCGAAAGTGACGGTACCTGCAGAAAAAGCACCGGCTAACTACGTGCCAGCAGCCGCGGTAATACGTAGGGTGCAAGCGTTGTCCGGAATTATTGGGCGTAAAGAGCTCGTAGGCGGTTTGTCGCGTCTGCTGTGAAATCCCGAGGCTCAACCTCGGGTCTGCAGTGGGTACGGGCAGACTAGAGTGCGGTAGGGGAGATTGGAATTCCTGGTGTAGCGGTGGAATGCGCAGATATCAGGAGGAACACCGATGGCGAAGGCAGATCTCTGGGCCGCTACTGACGCTGAGGAGCGAAAGGGTGGGGAGCAAACAGGCTTAGATACCCTGGTAGTCCACCCCGTAAACGTTGGGCGCTAGATGTGGGGACCATTCCACGGTTTCCGTGTCGTAGCTAACGCATTAAGCGCCCCGCCTGGGGAGTACGGCCGCAAGGCTAAAACTCAAAGGAATTGACGGGGGCCCGCACAAGCGGCGGAGCATGCGGATTAATTCGATGCAACGCGAAGAACCTTACCAAGGCTTGACATATACGAGAACGGGCCAGAAATGGTCAACTCTTTGGACACTCGTAAACAGGTGGTGCATGGTTGTCGTCAGCTCGTGTCGTGAGATGTTGGGTTAAGTCCCGCAACGAGCGCAACCCTCGTTCTATGTTGCCAGCACGTAATGGTGGGAACTCATGGGATACTGCCGGGGTCAACTCGGAGGAAGGTGGGGACGACGTCAAATCATCATGCCCCTTATGTCTTGGGCTTCACGCATGCTACAATGGCCAGTACAAAGGGCTGCAATACCGTAAGGTGGAGCGAATCCCAAAAAGCTGGTCCCAGTTCGGATTGAGGTCTGCAACTCGACCTCATGAAGTCGGAGTCGCTAGTAATCGCAGATCAGCAACGCTGCGGTGAATACGTTCCCGGGCCTTGTACACACCGCCCGTCAAGTCATGAAAGTCGGTAACACCCGAAGCCAGTGGCCTAACCGCAAGGATGGAGCTGTCTAAGGTGGGATCGGTAATTAGGACTAAGTCGTAACAAGGTAGCCGTACCGGAAGGTGCGGCTGGATCACCTCCTTTCTAAGGAGCATGTGCAACGCTCGTCTGTATACAGCGAGGTTTACGTTGCCAAGTCACACTGAGACGAATGTTCTCGGGTGGCGCTCATGGGTGGAACATTGACATTGATGCAGACGTGAGAGTCTGCCAGCAAGTACGTCTTCTTCGGGAGATTGGAACGGTGGCCGGCTGGAGGGTTTGCATATGCACGCTGTTGGGTCCTGAGGGACCGGATCTTCTCCGCTTCGGTGGAGGAAGGACGAACCTCAGGGCCTCTTTTGCTTGACATCAATGGTCAAGGAGAGAGGTACCGCCCGTACTTTGAGAACTACACAGTGGACGCGAGCATCTTAGATTCATGACCCTTTGGGGTTGTGGATCACAAAGATCAAAACATGCTTCTTCGGAAGTGATGTTGATCATTGGTCAATCTGCATCAGGTAACTGGTGCCGATCGATTCAAACTCATGTGATTTCAAATTTCTAAGAGCAAACGGTGGATGCCTTGGCATCTGGAGCCGAAGAAGGACGTAGTAATCTGCGATAAGCCTCGGGGAGCTGATAAACGAGCTGTGATCCGAGGATTTCCGAATGGGGAAACCCCGCCAGGCCCCTTGTGGTGATCTGGTGACTCCCGCCTGAATATATAGGGCGGGTAGAGGGAACGGGGGGAAGTGAAACATCTCAGTACCCCCAGGAAGAGAAAACAACAGTGATTCCGTCAGTAGTGGCGAGCGAAATCGGAAGAGGCTAAACCGGGCATGTGTGATAGCTATCAGGCGTTGCATGTCCGGGGTTGTGGGACTTCTCACTCCGAACTGATATTCGGGGAGCATTAGAACGTGGTATAGACGAATGGGATTGAAAGCCCAGCCAGAGACGGTGCCAGCCCGGTAGTCGAAATGCTGCAATCGTGCGAGGAGTATCCCAAGTAGCACGGGGCCCGAGAAATCCCGTGTGAATCTGTCAGGACCACCTGATAAGCCTAAATACTCCCAGATGACCGATAGCGGACAAGTACCGTGAGGGAAAGGTGAAAAGTACCCCGGGAGGGGAGTGAAATAGTACCTGAAACCGTTTGCTTACAAACCGTTGGAGCACCCTTGTTGGTGTGACAGCGTGCCTTTTGAAGAATGAGCCTGCGAGTTAGCGATATGTGGCGAGGTTAACCCGTGTGGGGTAGCCGTAGCGAAAGCGAGTCTGAATAGGGCGATTCAGTCGCATGTCCTAGACCCGAAGCGAAGTGATCTATCCATGGCCAGGTTGAAGCGACGGTAAGACGTCGTGGAGGACCGAACCCACTTAGGTTGAAAACTGAGGGGATGAGCTGTGGATAGGGGTGAAAGGCCAATCAAACTTCGTGATAGCTGGTTCTCTCCGAAATGCATTTAGGTGCAGCGTTGCGTGTTTCTTGCCGGAGGTAGAGCTACTGGATGGCCGATGGGGCCCAAAAGCTTACTGACGTCAGCCAAACTCCGAATGCCGGTAAGTGAGAGCGCAGCAGTGAGACGGTGGGGGATAAGCTTCATCGTCGAGAGGGAAACAACCCAGACCACCAACTAAGGTCCCAAAGCGCGTGCTAAGTGGGAAAGGATGTGGAGTTGCACAGACAACCAGGAGGTTGGCTTAGAAGCAGCCACCCTTGAAAGAGTGCGTAATAGCTCACTGGTCAAGTGATTCCGCGCCGACAATGTAACGGGGCTCAAGCACGCCACCGAAGTTGTGGCATTGATATTTTTGGTAGGCCTTCGTGGTCCAGCCGTATTGATGGGTAGGAGAGCGTCGTGTGGCGAGTGAAGCGGCGGTGTAAACCAGCCGTGGACGCTACACGAGTGAGAATGCAGGCATGAGTAGCGAAAGACATGTGAGAAACATGTCCTCCGAAAGACCAAGGGTTCCAGGGTCAAGCTAATCTTCCCTGGGTAAGTCGGGACCTAAGGCGAGGCCGACAGGCGTAGTCGATGGACAACGGGTTGATATTCCCGTACCCGCGAAGAACCGCCCAAGATAATCCAGTGGTGCTAAGAGTCCTAACCCGGACGACTGATTCCCTTCGGGGATGATGGGTCCGGTCTAACGCTCGACCCCATGCTGGTGCGTTTAGCGTATTAACAGGTGTGACGCAGGAAGGTAGCCTATGCCGGGCGATGGTTGTCCCGGTGTAAGTGCGTAGGCTGAGAGATAGGCAAATCCGTCTCTCGTGAAGGCTGAGACACGATACGGACCCGTAAGGGATAGTAGGTGATCCTATGCTGCCAAGAAAAGCATCGACGCGAGGTTCTAGTGGCCCGTACCCCAAACCGACTCAGGTGGTCAGGTAGAGAATACTAAGGAGATCGAGAGAATCGTGGTTAAGGAACTCGGCAAAATGCCCCCGTAACTTCGGGAGAAGGGGGGCCTGAGGCGTATTAGGACTTGCTCCGAAAGCGTTTGAAGGCCGCAGAGACCAGTGGGAAGCGACTGTTTACTAAAAACACAGGTCCGTGCCAAGTCGCAAGACGATGTATACGGACTGACGCCTGCCCGGTGCTGGAAGGTTAAGAGGAACGGTTAGCCGCAAGGCGAAGCTGAGAATTTAAGCCCCAGTAAACGGCGGTGGTAACTATAACCATCCTAAGGTAGCGAAATTCCTTGTCGGGTAAGTTCCGACCTGCACGAATGGCGTAACGACTTCCCAGCTGTCTCAACCGCGAACTCGGCGAAATTGCATTACGAGTAAAGATGCTCGTTACGCGCAGCAGGACGGAAAGACCCCGTGACCTTTACTACAGCTTGGTATTGGTGTTCGGTGTGGCTTGTGTAGGATAGGTGGGAGACTTTGAAGCTTGGACGCTAGTTCAGGTGGAGTCATTGTTGAAATACCACTCTGGTCACTCTGGATATCTAACTTCGAACCGTAATCCGGTTCAGGGACAGTGCCTGGTGGGTAGTTTAACTGGGGCGGTTGCCTCCCAAAAAGTAACGGAGGCGCCCAAAGGTTCCCTCAACCTGGTTGGCAATCAGGTGTCGAGTGTAAGTGCACAAGGGAGCTTGACTGTGAGACTGACAAGTCGAGCAGGGACGAAAGTCGGGACTAGTGATCCGGCAGTGGCTTGTGGAAGCGCTGTCGCTCAACGGATAAAAGGTACCTCGGGGATAACAGGCTGATCTTGCCCAAGAGTCCATATCGACGGCATGGTTTGGCACCTCGATGTCGGCTCGTCGCATCCTGGGGCTGGAGTAGGTCCCAAGGGTTGGGCTGTTCGCCCATTAAAGCGGTACGCGAGCTGGGTTTAGAACGTCGTGAGACAGTTCGGTCCCTATCCGCTGCGCGCGCAGGAAATTTGAAAGGATCTGACCCTAGTACGAGAGGACCGGGTTGGACGAACCTCTGGTGTGTCAGTTGTTCCGCCAGGAGCACCGCTGATTAGCTACGTTCGGGATGGATAACCGCTGAAAGCATCTAAGCGGGAAGCCGGCCTTAAGATGAGATTTCCATGCCTTCGGGCGAGAGGCTCCCAGCCAGACTACTGGGTTGATAGGCCGGATGTGGAAGAGAGGACGAAAGACTCTCGGAGCTGACCGGTACTAATAAGCCGATAATTTGATAACACTTTCTTTGTTTGAATACGAAGATGCTACGCGTCCACTGAGTGGTTCTCGATGTACGGTCGAGAACCCGCAAACAACACCACTGTGTTCGCACAGCGTGTTGGTTTGCTTGTTCACTTTGATACATCAATAGTGTTTCGGCGGCCATAGCGAGAGGGAAACGCCCGGTCACATTCCGAACCCGGAAGCTAAGACTCTTTGCGCCGATGGTACTGCAGGGGGGACCCTGTGGGAGAGTAGGACACCGCCGGACTTCTTCGTTGAAATGGCCACCCAAGGTTCTTGGGTGGCCATTTTGCGTTAACACGCGCAGCGCGTTAACGCGCAGCGCGTTGAGTTGCACAAACACGAATTTGCAAAACGCCTGGTCACAGCGTACGCTTGACCCTTGGTGTGGACGCTCCATGTCCACATCGTGTTCACGATCCCCCACCGCTCACGCAGATCGGGATCGCGCACGCCGACAAGAGATCTTGGGCAGGGCAGTCGCCCTGCGGTAATGAAGGAGAAACTACTATGGCAGCAGTGTGCCAGGTGACAGGAGCCGTTCCCGGCTTCGGTCACAACATCTCGCACTCGCACCGTCGCACGAAGCGCCGCTTCGACCCGAACGTGCAGAAGAAGACCTACTACGTGCCCTCGCTGCGTCGTAACGTCACCCTCAGGGTGTCCGCCAAGGGCATCAAGGTGATCGACGCCCGTGGCATCGAATCCGTCGTCAAGGACATTCTCGCTCGTGGGGTGAAGATCTAATGGCTAAGCAGCAGGACGTCCGTCCAATCATCAAGCTCCGTTCGACGGCTGGTACCGGTTACACGTACGTGACCAAGAAGAACCGTCGCAACAACCCAGACCGTCTCGTGCTCAAGAAGTACGACCCCGTAGTGCGCAAGCACGTTGAATTCCGAGAGGAGCGCTAAACATGGCTAAGAAGAGCAAGATCGCCCGTAACGAGCAGCGCAAGGTTATCGTCGACCGCTACGCCACGAAGCGCGCCGAGCTGAAGAAGGCTCTCGTCGACCCCGCCGGGACCGACGAGTCGCGTGAAGCAGCTCGCCTCGGCCTGCAGAAGCTTCCTCGCAACGCTTCGCCGGTTCGCCTCCGCAACCGCGACGCGATCGACGGTCGCCCGCGAGGCAACCTCTCGAAGTTCGGCATCAGCCGCGTTCGCTTCCGCGACATGGCGCACAAGGGCGAGCTGCCCGGCGTCCGCAAGTCGAGCTGGTAACACCCGCTCAGTCGGAGCTCACATTCCGCTGACACAGCATCGCAACACCGAAAGGGTCGTCCGCATCGCGGGCGGCCCTTTCGCGTTGTCGGAGACAACTGCAAGGATCGAACGGTTCCCACATCCACCGAGGAGGCGCTGCTGGACGTCCGCACGCAACGCGCCATCGCCCTCCTGGTCGCCGGCTGCTTCTTCATGGAGAACCTCGACGGGACCATACTCACCACAGCCGCACCGAGCATCGCGCGCGACCTCGGGACCTCGTCGACGGCCGTCGGGCTCGCGGTCACCGCGTTCCTGCTCACGGTCGCTGTCCTCATCCCCGTCAGCGGCTGGCTGACGGACCGGTTCGGTGCCAAGCGCATCTTCGCGCTGGCGATCGCGGTGTTCACGATCGCCTCCGTCCTGTGCGCGTTGAGCTCGAGCCTGCCGATGCTCGTCGGCTTCCGGGTGCTCCAGGGTGTCGGCGGGGCGTTGATGGTGCCGGTCGGCCGCTTGGCCGTGCTCCGGGTGACGCCCAAGGAGCGGTTGATCCAGGCCATCGCCCTCCTGACGTGGCCCGCCCTCGCCGCCCCGATCATCGCGCCGTTCCTCGGTGGGGTGATCACCCAGTACGCCTCCTGGCACTGGATCTTCCTCATCAACGTGCCGATCGGTGTCGTCGCCTTCATCGTGGCGCTCCGCATCGTCCCCGACTTCGCCGCCGACGAGGTGCCTCCGCTCGACTGGCTCGGCCTGTCGCTCGCCTGCGTCGGGCTCGCGTCGCTTCTCGTGGCGGCGTCCCTGGTGTCCGGCGCCGGGTTCGACGCCCGGTGGTTCATCGGGTCGCTCGTGGCAGGTGTCGTCCTGCTCGCCCTCGCGATCCGGCACCTGTTCCGTGCCCCCCACCCATTCGTCGACCTCCGCTCGCTGCGCATCGAGACCTTCCGTCTGGCCAACGCCGGGGGCAGCGTCTACCGGCTCACCATCAGCGCCGTCCCCTTCCTCCTGCCGCTGCTCTTCCAGGACGCCTTCGGCTGGACGCCCGTCCAGGCCGGTTCGATGGTGCTCTTCCTCTTCGCCGGCAACCTCGCGATCAAGCCGGCGACGACCTGGATGCTGCGGCGGTTCGGATTCCGTCTGGTGCTCGTGTCGTCGAACCTGATCGGAGTCCTGTGCATGGCCGGGATGGCGTTCCTCACCGCTGACACGTCGATCGTGCTCATGGCACTGCTGCTCTTCCTCAGCGGGGTCGCCCGGTCGATCGGCTTCACGGCGTACAACACCATCACCTTCGCCGACGTCGAACCCGCTGCGATGTCTCGCGCCAACACCCTCAACTCGACCCTGCAACAGGTCGCGAGCGGCTTCGGTGTCGCCGTCGGAGCGATCCTGCTGACGACCGGATTCTCCCTCGAGGACGGGGTCGGTGGCGGCCAGCTGCTGCCGTATCAGTTCGCGTTCCTCGCGATCGCCGTCCTGACCCTCTTCCCGACGATCGAGGCGTGGTTGCTGTCGCGAGCTGCCGGGCACAGCGTCATCGGGGTCCGCTGAGCGGCCACACCGACGGCTCCCAGCTGGGAAACGACCGACACGCAGGCCCGATTGTCCGCGTAGAGCGGAGAAATCCGCGAAATCTCGCGGATTGCTGCTACATTCGAGGCGGTCACACCGACCAGTTGGTGCCGTATCAGCGACACCTTCGCTACCAACACATCAGCTGTACGTTGCAGCAACGTCCGAGGAGGACCCTCACAATGGCAAATTTGAACAAGACCGAACTCGTCGCCGCCATCGCCGCATCGACCGGCCAGAGCCAGGCGACCGTCGGCAGCGTTGTCGACGCGCTGTTCACCACCGTCGCTGAGACCGTCGCCACGGGCGGCAAGGTCTCGATCCCGGGTTGGATCGCCTTCGAGCAGACCGACACCGCCGCTCGCACGGGCCGCAACCCGCAGACCGGCGCCGAGATTCAGATCCCGGCCGGCAAGCGCGTCAAGGTGACCGCCGGCTCGAAGCTCAAGGCTTCCGTCAAGTAAGTCGTCGCGGGCGTCAGCCCGCACGGACTCGGACCACGGAGACACTCCGCCGGTTCAGACCACACAGCAGGGCGTCGCGAGAGCGACGCCCTGCTGTCGTTCGTCCGGGTGCCGTCCGGGGCGCGGCGAGGTGTCGGCGGCTCGGCCTAGCATTGCTGTCATGCGGATCCTCCACACCTCGGACTGGCACCTCGGCCGTTCGCTGCACGGGGTCGACCTGCTCCCCTTCCAACGCGACTTCCTGGCGCACCTCGAGCAGACGGTCGTGGACCACGAGGTCGACGTCCTCCTCGTCGCCGGCGACATCTACGACCGCGCCATCCCGCCGGTCGAGGCGGTGACGCTGCTGTCGGAGTCGCTCGGGCGGCTTGCTGGCCGCACCCGCGTCATCCTCGCCCCGGGCAACCATGATTCGGCCATCCGGCTCGGTTTCGGCGCCGCCATGCTGCGCGACGGGATCGACATCAGAGCCGACCTCGCGCGGGTCGGCGAACCGGTCCTGGTGGACGACGAACACGGGCCCGTCGCCTTCTACCCACTGCCCTACCTCGACCCCGACACCGCGCGAGGGGTGCTCGCCCCGGACGACCAGCCGCTCGCGCGGTCGCACGCCGCCGTCATGGGTGCAGCCCTCGCGAGCGTCCGAGCCGATCTCGCGCAGCGTCGCGAGCACGGAGCGGTCCGGTCGGTCGTTGCTGCGCACGCCTTCGTCATCGGTGGTCTCGCGAGCGACAGCGAACGCGACATCCGGATCGGCGGGGTCGATGCGGTGCCCGCCCAGCTGTTCGACGACTTCGACTACGTCGCGCTCGGCCACCTCCACGGTGCGCAGCGCGTCGGGGCCGCGACGGGCGTCGAACGCATGCGGTACTCCGGGTCGCCGCTCGCCTACTCCTTCTCCGAACGCAACCAGGTGAAGTCGAGCGTGCTGGTCGACCTCGCCGCCGACGGCTCCGTGCACCTGGAGCTGCTGCCGGCGCCGGTGCCGCGTCGGCTCGTCGACGTCACCGGAACCCTCGCAGAGCTGCAGGGCCCCACGGGAGACGACGCCGTCGACGCCTGGGTGCGCGCCACGGTCACCGACGATGTCCGGCCACCGGAGCTGTACGCGACGCTGACCCGGCGCTTCCCGCACCTGCTCGTCTGGTCGCACGCGCCGGCGAACCGTTCCGAGGAGACTCGCGCCGCAGCCGTCACGGCGGTCTCCGACCCGGTCGAGGTCACCGCCGAGTTCATCGAGTACGCGACGGGTGCACAGGCGACCACTCGCGAGCGGGAGCTCATCGCGGCGGCGAACGAGGCAGCACTCGCCGCGGAGGTGAGTGCCTGATGCGCCTGCACCGACTCACGCTGCAGGCCATCGGGCCGTACGCCGGTGAGCACACCATCGACTTCGTCGAACTCGGGCGGGCTGGTCTGTTCCTCCTGGAGGGACCGACCGGCGCCGGCAAGTCCACGATCATCGACGCCATCGTGTTCGGGCTGTACGGCGAACTGGCCGGTACCGGGGCCAGCAAGGACCGCCTCCACTCGCACCACGCGCGGCCCGGGACGGAACCGTTCGTGGAACTCGTCTTCGAGACCGGATCCGGCGTGTACCGGGTGCGGCGGACGCCGGCCTACCAGCGGCCGAAGCAGCGCGGTGCCGGCTTCACACCGCAGCAGGCGAGCGCCACCCTCGTCCGCCTGACCGATCCCGACGCACTGGCCGGAGAGACCCTGTCGACCCGCGCGCAGGAGATCGGTCCTGAGATCAGCCGGATCGTCGGTCTCACCCGGGAACAGTTCGTCCAGACCATCGTCCTCCCGCAGGGCGAGTTCGCGAAGTTCCTCGCCGCCGGCGGTGAGGAGCGCAGCGAACTGCTCCGGTCCCTGTTCGGGACGGAGCACTACGAGCGGGTCGCCAAGCACCTCGTCGAGCAACGTCGGCAGGCCCAACGCGACATCGAAGGCGCACGAGAGGCGCTGGGCCGTGCGATCGCCCGGTTCGCGGGAGCGGCCGAACTCGACGACGCACGGGAACTCGTCGCGGGCAAGGGAGCGGACACCCCGGCCGGGATGGACGTCCCAGCGGCGGTCGATGCCGAGTCAGGTGCTCCCGCGACTGCCGGAGATCCGTCGGCTGCGGAGCCCGACCCAGACCCCGACGTCGCGACCCTCGCGGTCCCGCTCGAAGCCGATTCCGAAGACCTCGTCGGTGACGCCACGCGTATCGTCGCCGTCCTCGAGCGCCACGCCGCCGCCGACGCCTCGACGGCTGGCGAGGCGCGGGTCGCCCTGGAGGGCGCTCGCACCGAACACGCCGCGGCCCAGACGCTGCTCGCGTCCATCGAACGTCGCGCGGAGCTACTGACCGAGCGCGAGCTGCTCTCGGTGGACGACGAACCGGTCGCGCGGCTCTCCGAACGGATCGCGGCAGCGGCTCGGGCGGACACCGTCGCGTCCGCGCTCGCCGGAGCGGCCACGGCATCGGCGGCGCTCCAGGATGCCATCGCGTCGCTCACCGCGATGGAGGAGCAGGCCGACGAGGCGATCGTCGCACTCGACGACGCGTCCGTCGCCGCGCGCCGCGAATCCCTCACCGTCGAGCGGGCGTCGATGGCGGCAGTGCTCGTCCTTGAAGCCGCCGACGCCGACCGCGAACGCGCGCTCACAGCACTCACCGAGGAGCTCGCGACCGTCGACGAACGGCTCGCCGAGCTCGCTGCGGAACAGACCCGGCGGGACGCCCGCCGGGCAGCGCTCAGCACGGCACCGGAGCGCGCCTCGCGTGCGGCCACCGAGTCGGCCAGGGCCGCCCGGTCCGTCGAGCGCGTGGCTGAACGTCGTGCGGTGCTGGATCGGGTGGACGCGGCCGACGACCGCCTCGAGGGGCTCGCCGACGAGGTCACCGAGGCCGCCACGGCCGCGAAGGCGGCGATCGACGTCGAGACGTCGCTGCGCCTCCGGAGGATCGAGGGCATGGCGGGTGAACTCGCCACCGGCTTGCGGGACGGCGAGCCGTGCAGCGTCTGCGGCTCGCTCAGCCATCCGGCGCCCGCGGTGCTCGACGGAGACCACCCCGACGCGGACGCGGTCGAAGCGGCATCCGTCGCGCGGGCCGACGCCGAGGTGAGGATGCAGTCGGCGCAGAACGCCCGGGACATCGCCCGGGCGGAGCGTCGCCGCCTCGTCGAGCAGTTCCTCGCGCTGGCCGACGACCCGGGCGACGTGGCTGCAACCGGCTCGTCCGACGCTTCGACGGCGACGACGGGCTTCGACCCGGTCGCTGCGCGGGGGGCCGTCGATGCGGCCGCTGCGGAGGCAGACCGGCAGTGCGCGGAGGCCGTGGTCGCCGCCGAGCAGGCGGACGCCGAGGTCGCGGAGGCCGGGCGCCTCGCGGACGAGCACCTGGCCGGCGTGGTCGCGGTGTCGGAACGTACCGCCACTCGGGCGACACTGACCGAGCGGCTCGCCGCCGCGCAACGCGCCCACGAGCAGGCCCGCGCCGAGGTGGCCGGTGTCCTCGCCGGTCGAGCGGCTTCACTTGCCGAGCTCGACGCGATGCTCGAGGCCGAGCTCTCGTCGCTGTCCCTGCTCGCGGCGGCACGAGCGACCGTCGCTGACCGGCGCCTGCGTGACGCCGAGCGCGCGGTCGAGCTGAAGGCGGGACTCGAGCGGGCCGGGTTCGCCGACCGCGCGGCCGCGGAAGCCGCAGTCATGAACGGGGTCGAACGGGCGAGCGCCGAGGCGCGGGTGGCCGACCACCTGCGTCACACGACCGCGAACGCGGAAGCACTCGCGAGCCCGGCCATCGCCGGAGTCGCCGGTACCGCCGCACCCGACGTCGAAGCGACGGCCCGACGACTGGCCGACGCCGAGGCGGCAGCAGGCACCGCGACTGCGGCGGCCGCCGTGTCCGCGCGACGAGCGACCAACGCGGCGGCGGCCTGCACGGCACTCGCCGAGGCGGCCGACGAGAACGCCGACGCGGTCCGCGAGGCCGCGGCCGTCGTCCGCCTCGCCGACGTGGTGTCGGCCACGGGCAGCGAGAACAGCACGAAGGTCACCCTCGGCACCTACGTCCTCCTGCGCCGCTTCGAGGATGTCGTGGCGGCGGCGAACGCGCGCCTGGAGTCGATGTCAGGCGGGCGCTACGAGCTCGTCCGCAGCGATGTCAAGGAAGGACCCTCCCGCAGCCAGCGCGTCGGGTTGTCGCTCACGGTGCACGATCACCGGACCGACCGGCGTCGCGATCCGAAGTCGCTGTCCGGTGGCGAGACGTTCTACGCCTCGCTCTGCCTCGCACTCGGGCTCGCGGACGTCGTGACGGGCGAGGCCGGCGGTGTCGAGCTCGGCACGCTCTTCGTCGACGAAGGGTTCGGCAGCCTCGACCCCGAGACGCTCGACACCGTGATGGCCGAGCTCGGTCGGCTCTCGGCCGGCGGCCGCGTCGTCGGCGTCGTCAGCCACGTCGAGGAGATGAAGCAGCGCATCGGCGAACGCATCGAGGTGCGGCGGCTGGAAGACGGCTCCTCGACCCTGCTCGTCCGGGCGTGAGCGGCGCCCTCCGACAGGCTCAGGGACCGAGCGCCGGCTGAGCCCGCTGCGGTCGGGGTTCCCAGCAGCGCCGCGTAGGCTTGCAGCGTGAATCGTGTCGTCCGCCTCGCGGGTCCTGCCCTCCTGCTCCTCGTGGCTGTGGCGACCCTCCTCGCGGGTCTGGCCTTCGGCGGCGGAGCGGATGCGCAACTCCTGGGCGATCCCGGCGCCGTCGTGCGGTGGGGGCTCCCGATCGCACAACTGCTCGTCAACCTGAGCGCCGCCGTCACCATCGGCGCGTTGCTCATGGCCTGCTGGGCGCTCAGCCCGGACCGGCGCGAGTACGGCGCGGCGCTCGACGTCGCCGCAGCCGGCGCCGCGGTCTTCACCGTCGCGTCCGGCGTGACGGGCTTCTTCACCTTCCTGAACGTCACGCAGGTGCCGCTCACCTTCGACGACGCGTTCGGCGCGAAGCTCAGCCTCTTCTTCACCGGGATCGAGTCGGGCCAGGCCTGGCTGCAGACGACCCTCATCGCCGCGGCCGTCACGGTGCTCTGCTTCGCCGTCCGCAACCACACGGTGCTCGTGTTCGTCTTCGGGCTGTCCCTCGTGTCGCTGCTCCCGATGGCCCAGCAGGGTCACTCCGCCGAGGCGAGCGGGCACAACGCAGCCGTCACCGCGCTCGGCCTGCACCTCGTGTTCGCCGCCATCTGGCTCGGCGGTCTGCTCACGCTCGTCTTCATCCGCAAGACCCTCGAAGACGGCCGGCTCGCCCCCGTGCTCATGCGGTACTCGACCGTGGCACTCGTGTCCTTCGTCGTCGTGGCGGTCTCCGGATACGTGAGCGCCGAGCTGCGCATCGGCTCGCTCGACCGCCTGGGCACCCCGTACGGCGTCCTCGTCCTCGTGAAGGTCTTCGCGCTGCTGGCGCTCGGCCTGTTCGGCGCGCTGCAGCGTCGGGTGCTCATCGGCCGCATCGAGCGGTCCGCCGCTGCACGTGCGGACGCCCCCGCGGGCCGCACGGGCACCTTCTGGTGGCTGGTCGCCCTCGAGCTCGGGTTCATGGGCATCGCCTCCGGTGCCGCCGCAGCCCTCGCGAAGACGGCCCCGCCGGTCGACCAGACCGTGCCGACCGCGCCGACGCCCGCGGTGCTGCTCACCGGGGAGGAACTGCCGCCGGAACTGACCTTCGCGCGGTACTTCACCGAGTGGAACATCGACCTCCTCTGGCTGCTGGCCTGTGCCTTCGGCATCTTCTTCTACATCGCGGGCGTCGTCCGTCTGCACCGCCGGGGCGACTCCTGGCCGATCCTGCGCACCGTCAGCTGGGTGCTCGGGCTGCTCGTGCTCTTCTACCTCACCTGCGGTGGCATCAACGTCTACCAGCCGTACCTCTTCAGCGTGCACATGCTCGGGCACATGGGCCTCACCATGCTCGTCCCCGTGCTCCTCGTCCCCGGAGCGCCTGTCACACTGCTCGCGCGGGCGGTGCGGAAGCGCTCGGACGACTCCAGAGGGGGTCGGGAGTGGGTGCTCCTGGCCGTGCACTCGAAGTTCGCGGGGATCATCTCGAACCCGCTCGTCACCGCGGTGCTCTTCGCCGGATCACTCTGGGTGTTCTACTACACGCCGTTGTTCCGCTGGTCGATGGAGGACCACATCGGCCACGAGTGGATGGTGGTGCACTTCCTCATCACCGGCTACCTCTTCGTGCAGTCGCTCATCGGCATCGACCCGGTCCCGTATCGCCTGCCGTACCCGATGCGGCTCCTGCTGCTCTTCGCGACGATGGCGTTCCACGCATTCTTCGGGCTGGCGATCATCTCCTCGACCGGGCTGTTCCTCGCCGACTGGTTCGGGGCGATGGGACGCACGTGGGGGCAGGCACCGCTCCTCGACCAGCAGACGGGCGGCGGGATCGCCTGGAGCGTCGGCGAGATCCCGACCCTGGCGCTCGCCGTCGCGGTCGCGATCTCGTGGAGCAAGAGCGACGCGAAGGACCAGAAGCGACTCGATCGCAACGCGGACCGCACGAACGACGCGGAGCTCAACGAGTACAACGAGCGTCTCGCGCGCATGGCGGCCAACGACACCCGCTCCTAGCCCGCGAACTGTCACTCCGGAACAGTGTGAGGGGTGTCGGACTGTGTCGAAGTGACAGTTCGCGGGCTTCAGCGGAGGTCGATGTAGAGGGAGCCGTCGTCTCGGATCGTCACGAACGCCGACAACGTGAACGGGACGTCCTCGTCGAGGGTCGAGACCGTGCCGTCGAACAACGACTTCACGTCGACGACGAGGTGCGCGGCTCCGGCCGTCGCAGGCATCTGCCAACCGGTGTCGCCCGGCTGGACCGCCACCACGGGGTAGGCCGCGATGGACCACACCGGTAGGTCGTCCACGCGATCGCGGATCACCATGCCGAACGGGCACCCGGTGGGCTGGAGGACCTGTTGCGTGGCGCAGTTGTCGAGGTAGCCGTCGATCTGCGTCTGGACCTCCCCGACGAAGTCCGAGGTGGCACTCGCGGTCACTTCGGCGTCGACGACGCTCGCGACCTCGGTCGTCGTCGCCGTCTCTACCGACGCCGCCAGGTAGGTGGTGTCGACGTCGAAGTCGACGCTGCCCGGCGTGAAGGTGAGGAGCGGGATGGTGGAGGTGAAGGCCCCCTCGGTCCCTTCCGCGACGCGGCGGGTGTCGAGCTCGAAGCCGTTCGCCCGGAACCCGGTCGTGTGCGCGACCGTCAGCTGGACGACGCTCAACGGGCTCGTCTCGAAGCGCCACGACGGGAACAATCCGAAGGTGCGCTCGCCGCTCGTGATCGAGAACACCGTGCTGTGCGGCTGCCCCGCGAGTCGGTACGAGAAGGTCACCTCGTGGACGCCCGACGCGGTCGTGACGTCGGAGACGAGGCGCACGTCCTCGATGGTGCCGAGCGCCTCGCTCCGGAGCAGGGCGTCCGAGCTCTCGGCGGGCAGGCCCGCGTCGGCGAGTTCGGCGGAGCTCAGGGCGACTCCGGGCAACGCGAGCGCGGTCGCGGCGTCGTCGTCTGCGAGGGCGTCCAGGTAGCCGCGCGCGAAGGAACCGGCGCCGTAGACGTCGCGGGCGACGGCCGACCAGGCGGAGACGATGGCCGCGACGAGCAGCGCCGCGATGCAGAGCCACAGCACGACGGCGCGGACGAGCGCACCGCGCACCGTTCCCGGGCGTCGCAGCTCCCCACGTGTCGCGACATGGCTCATCCTGACATCCTAGGCGGGCACCTCGCGTAGGATTGGAGGGCGAAAACGGGAGGGAACCGAAGCATCATGAGCGTAGCCCTCTCCGCCGAGCAGCAAGCCGTCTTCGACCGCATCGAGAGCACCCGCGAGCACCTGTTCGTGACGGGTCGAGCGGGCACCGGGAAGTCGACGCTCCTCAACCACCTCGCCTGGAACACCTCGAAGCAGCTGGCCATCTGCGCCCCGACGGGTGTCGCCGCGCTGAACGTCGGCGGCCAGACGATCCACTCGTTGTTCCGCCTGCCGATCGGGCTCATCGCCGACCACACGATCGACCAGAACGATCAGACTCGCAAGCTGCTCAACTCCATCGACACCCTCGTCGTCGATGAGGTCTCCATGGTGAGCGCCGACCTCATGGACGCGATGGACCGGAGCCTCCGGCAGGCCCGGCAGCGGCCGCGCGAGCCGTTCGGCGGCGTGCAGATCGTCCTCTTCGGCGACCCGTACCAGCTCGCTCCCGTGCCGGGCAGCCTCGAGGAACGGGCGTACATCGCCGACACCTACCGCTCGTTCTGGTTCTTCGATGCCAAGGTGTGGTCCGAGACGCCGCTGCAGCTCGTCGAGCTCACGGAGATCCACCGCCAGCACGAGGCCGAGTTCAAGTACCTCCTCAACGGCGTCCGGCATGGCCAGGTCACCGCCGAGATGGCCGGTCGGCTGAACGGCATGGGCGCCAGGACCCCACCGGAGGACGGCGTCATCACCCTCGCAAGCCGCAACGACACCGTCGACCGCATCAACAAGGCGGCGCTCGCCAAGCTCGACGGCAAGCCGCTCACCGCCAACGCGGAGGTCTCGGGCGACTTCGGCGGGCGGGCGTTCCCCGCCGATGAGGCGCTCGACCTCAAGGTCGGTGCGCAGGTCATGTTCCTCCGCAACGACAGCGAGCGTCGCTGGGTGAACGGCACGCTCGGGACCGTGGTGAAGATCGACTCCACCGTCTGGGTCGAGGTCGACGGCGAGCAGTTCGAGGTCGAGCCGGCGACGTGGGAGAAGTACAAGTACTCCTACTCCTCGGTGACGAAGCAACTGAAGCGCGATATCGTGGCGGAGTTCACGCAGTTCCCGCTGCGGCTCGCGTGGGCGGTCACCATCCACAAGTCGCAGGGCAAGACCTACGACCGCGCGATCGTCGACCTGGGCAGCCGCGCGTTCAGCCCGGGGCAGAGCTACGTCGCACTCAGCCGCATCTCGACGCTCGACGGTCTCTACCTCTCCCGGCCGCTGCGCCCGAGCGACATCATCGTCGACACCGACGTGAAGCGGTTCATGTCGGGGCAGTAGCGTCCGTTCGCCGATTGTTGGGCGAATCGGTGCTCCGTCGCCCGAAAAGGGGCGAACGAACGGGGCCGGTGACCCTACGATTGTCGGTTATGACGCATCCCATGCAGCAGGGCTGGCCGCAGCCCGGTCCGATCACCGCCTGGCGCACGCTCGAGCTGAACGCCAGCAAGCCGCCGTTCGCCGGATACTGGGGGTTCATCCCACTCGTCGTGCGCATCGACGGCTTCGAGCACCGCCCGACCTGGGGACCGTCGCAGTTCACGGTTCCGGCCGACCGGCCCGTGCAGGTCTCGTGCTCGATGGCGTGGCTGTGGGAGTTCGGCCGTGCCGACTACCTGCTGCAGCCCGGCGAGGCGCCGACGCTCGACTACATCGCGCCGGCGCAGCAGTGGGTCTCAGGCTCGCTCGCTCCGAGAGGTCAGGCGGTCATCAAGGGACGCGGCGCGCAGATCGCGGTGTACGCCGTGCTGGCAGTGGTCTTCATCGCGATACTCGGCATCCTGCCGCTCGCGTACCTCATGACCTGAGCGCCCGTCGACGCTTCGCGCTGACCAGTCTGGTCGTGGGTTGAGCAGAGGTCAGGTGCGGTCGACGGCCCGGAGCAGGATCGCGCCGAGCTCGGCCGGCTTCGTGAACTGCGGCCAGTGGCCCGTCGGGAGGTCGACGAACTCGACGTCCTGCAGCCGCGCCAGTTCCGCGACGTACGGGTGGCCCTGTTCCATCAGGCCGCGCAGCATCTCCGAGGAGAACTCGCACGCGACCACGGTCGCCGGCACGGACAGGCGGCGGTCGTCCTCGGAGAGCTGCTGTCGGTCGACGGCGACGCCCTTCGGTTGCGGGACGGCTCTGGCGCGGAACTGTTCACGGAGCTCGTCGTCCAGGTCGACGAGGTCCTCCGCGTCGAACACCGTCCAGTCGGGCAGTGGGATATCGGAACCCGACGAGGGGAGTTCCTCGTTGATGCACGCGCCGTCGGCGAGCGGACCCGAGTCGACGTACACGGCGCGGACGACGCGGTCAGGGCGGGCGTCGATCGCGGCGGAGATGATGGCGCCGCCGCCGGAATGCCCGACGAGCACGACGGGCTCGGTGCCGGAGTCGATCTCGGCGACCACGGCGTCGACGTGGTCGCGGAGGCCGATGCCGGCGCGGTCGGCAGTGACGCTCTCGAGGCCGGGGAGGGTGAGCGGTCGGACCCGATGGCCTGCCGCTTCGAGCGGGGGTGTGACCGCACTCCACGAGGATGCGTCGAGCCAGAAGCCGGGTACGAGGATGACGTCCATGCCCGAGATGCTACGCCGCGCGAGCGACACGCGGGAGGGGCGTTTCGCCGACCGCGCGGCACCCGGCCGAAAGCTGAGACGGACGGATCAGGCGACGTCGGTCGCTGCGGCCTTCGCGGTCGCGAGGTCGCGGAAGAGGTCGGTGTTGAAGCGGTACGCCACCATGACCTCGTCGATCACGCGGGCCTGCTCCTCGTCGTCCCACGGGACGGCGTCGAGCTGCTCGCGGTAGGTGTCCTTGAACTCGCGCGGCTTCGCGATGTCGCCGAAGAGGTAGAAGCCGACGCCGTTGGTGTCGAAGCCGAACTGACGCTGCATGAGCGTGCGGATGATCTGCCCACCCGAGAGGTCGCCGAGGTACCGGGTGTAGTGGTGCGCCACGAAGCCGCCGGGCCAGACGGCGCCGACCTCGTTGATCCGTGCCACGTACCGGGCAGTGGTGGGGAGTGGGGTGATCTGTTCGCGCCAGTCCGGACCGATGAGGAACTCGAGGTCCTGCACGATGGCGGGGAGCCGCGTCAGCTTGTCGCTGATGAACGGAGCGGCGACGGCATCGGCGCGCATGCGGTCGGCTGCGGCCTCGAGGGCCTCGTAGATGAAGAAGTGCTGCGCGACGAGGGCGATGTAGTCCTCCTTCGAACCCTTCCCGGTCATGAGGTCGCTCATGAAGTCCGCCCCCTCGCTGGAGGAGTGGCCGGAGGATGTGCGCTCGCGCAGGGCCTGGGAGAAGGGGATCACAGTGCTCATGTCGGACTCCGCGTCGGCTGGTTCGGTAAGGGTTGCCTAAGTGTAACGGGCCGGGATCGTGAACGGGAGGGTGGATCTGTCGCTGTGGAGGGAATCAGTGGCTGCTGTGCAGGGAACCGTGCGGGACCGCGAACGCACCGGCGTTGGTCTGGGCCAGTGCCGGTGTGGTGATCGCCGCCACGACCGCTGCCCCGGCGAGCAGGGTGAGCACGTACCGTCCGGTGCTCGGCTCGCGACGTGGCCGACGGCTCGCTCGCGTCACCAGGGCGTCGAGCTCGAGTTCGTCCGGCGCCGTCGACGCGAGGGTGACCCGCCGGAGTCGCCGTGCGAGCACCCCGGCGACGATGAGCAGCAGGACCGTGGACGAGAGGGTCGGCAGGAACGGCGGCACGGTCGTGACACCGAGGGAGGCGAGTCCGTACAGCGCCACCCAGATGACGACCGTGCCCACCGTGCCGGCGAAGGACGCTCGGAGGCCCGGCACCCGGTCGCGGACGAGGACCACGACGGACCACAGCAGTGCGGCGGCGCCCAGGGTGACGAGCGGGATCGCACCCACGGGGGAGGACCCGGCGCCGGTCGCGATCAGCACGAGGCCGACACCGAGTGCGCACATCGCGAGCAGGCTGTTCGAGATCGACGTCGTCCCGGAGCGGACCGCGGTGTCGCCGCCCGCCCAGGCGTCCTCACGTTCGACGGAGGCCGACATGTCAGGCCGTCGCCACCCGGTGCGTGCGCTTGTCCGCAGCCAGTCCGGCACCGAGCAGCACCACGGCGCTCGCGAGGTGGAGGAAGTGGTCGGCCGTGTTGAGCGCGAGGATGTTGAGCGCGGAGCCCACGATGAAGAATCCGACGACACCGAGCAGGAGGTAGAAACCACCGATCACCGTGTTGACGGTCTTGGCCGCGACGACGTTCGAGAGCCCGGCGATGAGCAGTGCCGCGCCGATGAGGACGTGCGCGATGTTGTGCAGCGGGTTGACCTCGAAGACCCCGAGCAGGAGACCGCCCTCGGTGGTGAGGAACGGCAGGCCGCCCGCGACGATCCCGCCGAGGAGTCCGACGACCACGTAGACCGCGCCGAAGACGGCGGCGAGGAGCCGGTTGGGTGAATGACGCATGGGAATGCCTCCTGATCCTTCGTGCCGCGAGTCGTCTCGGGGCGTTGAGGAGTTCGGAGGTGCGGGCGTCGACGGTTTGGTCACCTGAGGCGGTCATCCGCGGTCGACGGCCGATGGGCGGCCGTCGCTCAGTCGTGCGGGCGTGGCTCCACGCCCAGACGGGCGCACGCCGCGTCGTAGAGGGCGACGACCTCGCGTCGGATCTCGCCGCGCTCGGTGATGGTGCCGGCGGGCCAGGGCACCCGCCCACCCGCGGCGGTGCCGTCGACCGTCCAGGTCCACTCGCCACCCGTCCCGTCCAGCGCGATCATGGTGGCGGCTTCGGCTGCCGGTTCCAGGAAGGCGCGCACGATGAGCACGTTGTCGTCGGGGTGGTCGCCGTTCATGTGTGCCAGGACGGCGTCGACGGTGGTCTGGGGGAAGGCGTTCGAGGTCACCTCTCCAGGGAACACCATCGACGGGCCCCGCACCAGGTCCGCCGCCCGAGTGACCGGCACGCGGCGTGCGACCGCAGCTCTCAGCCGCGCCCGGTTACAATCGGGAACAGTCTGCAGCTCCGCAGGCCGCTCATCAGGGGGATGACTTGACTGCAACAGCTCCGAGGCGCCGGCGTCTCGCCGCACTCCTTACCGCGGCGACCCTCGCGACGGTGCTCGTCGGCTGCTCGGGCCCCTCGGTGTCCGACACCGACTTCCCCGACCAGGTCAGCGGCACGCTCGCGAGCGACACGACCGACGCCATCACGGCGGCGGTCGAGGCCGCTGTCGCCCAGTCCGGATCCTCCGGCGCCATCGTCGGCGTCTGGGCGCCGTGGGCCGGGAGCTTCACGGCCGGCGTCGGCACGACCGAGCCGGGTGGCAAGACCAAGATGGACCCGTCCATGGTCTACCGCATCGGCGACACCACGCGCCCGATGACCTGCACCGTGCTCCTCGAGCTCGTCGACGAGGGCAAGATCAAGCTCACCGACCAGGTTCACAAGACGCTCCCGCAGGTTCAGGGCATCGAGGGCATCACCTACCAGCAGCTGTGCCAGGGCACGTCGGGGCTCGGTACCTACACGCCCGCGCTCAACACCCAGTTCACCACCAACCCGACCCGCAACTGGTCGATGGCCGAGATCCTCGCGAACGGCCTCGCGAGCGGGACCCGGACGGCTCCGGGGGCACTCTTCGGTTCGAGCGACACCGGGTACATCCTGCTCGGCATGGCGCTCGAGGAGCTGACCGGCCAGTCCTGGCAGTCCCTGTACGACCACTACGTCTTCTCGCCGCTCGGCATGTCGAAGTCCAGCTTCCCCGACGCCTCCACCGTCGCACTTCCAGGCGCGCACCCCAAGGGGTACCTGACGCCGCGCATCGCGGACGGCACCTACCAGTGCGACGCGCCGACCGACGAGACCGAGCTGTCGCCCTCGATGGTGTGGACCGCCGGTGGCGTCGTCTCCTCGGTCGACGATCTGCGGAAGTTCACCCAATCATTCGCGTCCGGCTCGCTGCTGAACGACAGCACCTTCAAGAAGCAGTGGAAGGACCCCGTCTCGCTGGGCGAGGCTGAGCCGACCTGGAAGAGCTTCGGTGTGGGCGGGTTGCAGGTCGGTCCCCTCCGGGGGCAGGCCGGCGCGATCCCCGGCTCGCTCTCGGCGGCCTTCTCCGACCCGACCTCCGGACTGACGGTCGTCGTCATGCTCAACAACTCGACGCTCGGTGCGGGCTTCGCGCAGACGCTCGCGATGCAGCTCGCCTCGATCGGTGCGAAGGCGGCACCGGCGAGCGGCCAGAAGGCCCCCGAGATCGCACTCCCGTGGTCCGGGCAGCAGATGGCGGAGCAGCTCGCCGCCTCGGCGATGGTGTGCGCCCCGCCGGTCGCCCCCGCCGGGTAGCGGAGGCATCGGCACGGTGCCGCCAGCGGGTGAGCGTGGCGGCGGATCGCGGCACGATGACGCTTTCGCGAGGGTCGCTGGGGCGTGCCGCTTCCTAGAGTGAACCCATGACGACGAACACGCCCGACGACGACACCATCGTCCCGGACACGAAGAACTGGACCTGGGTCCTCGAGCGCGCCTGTCCCGAGTGCGGGATGGACACGTCGCGGTTCGGGTTCCGGGACCTCCCCGGGTTGATCCTGGAGAACGCCGCCGCGTGGCCGGCGGTGCTGGAGCGTGCCGACGTCCGGGAGCGGCCCGACCCGCAGACCTGGTCGCCGCTCGAGTATGCGGCCCACGTGCGGGACGTGTTCCGCATCTTCGACGTCCGGCTGCGGCTCGTCCTCGACGAAGACGATCCCGCGTTCGAGAACTGGGACCAGGACGCGACGGCTCTCGAGGAGCGCTACGGCGAGCAGGACCCGAACCGGGTGTCGGCGGAGCTGGTCGAGGCCGCGACGGTGCTTGCCGCAGCGTTCGAGCGGGTACCGGACGAGGCGCTCACGCGGACGGGTCGACGGAGCGACGGCGCGCGCTTCACGACCGAGACCCTCGGCCGCTACTTCATCCACGACCCGGTGCACCATCTCTGGGATGTGACGAGCGCGCGGTCGTGAGCGTCGTGTGGGCCTGCTGACGGCCGCTACTGCGCCCGTGCGCGGAACGCGATCGTGTTGACCCGGTTGCTGCAGCGGACGGAGCAATAGCGTTTCGAACCGTTGCGGGACAGATCGACGAGCAAGCCGTCGCAATCGTCGGCGCCGCAGAGCCGCAGGCGGTCCCAGGCGTCGGACCGGACGACGTCGACGAGTGCCATGGCGATCTCGGTCTGGACGCGGTCGACGAGCGGTGCGTCGAACTCGGTGGCGTGGAGGTGCCAGTCGAAGCCGTCGTGGCGGCGCAGCTGGGGGAGCGCGGCGGACTCCCGGAGCATCGCGTTGATCTCGGTGACGGCGCGGTCGCGGGTGTCCGGGGCGTCCGCGTCGGAGGCCCAGAGTGCGTGGATCCGTTCCCGGAGCCTGGCCACCGCGGCCCGCTCGGGCTCATCGCCGTCGACCCGACCCGAGTACCGACTGACCCGCAGGAGCTCGACGAGTTGTGGCGGTGTCGCGAGCTCGTCGAGTCCGCTCCGGGACGCCGATGCGCGGGTGTTCACGAGCAGCGCGGCGAAGAGCAGCGCATCCTCGGTGTCAGGGGCAAAATGCAAGTTGACTCCTTACTCTCTCCGAGAGTAGCTTCATCTCAGCCGGGCGTCCACCTCTTCTGCCGGCCCCACTCGCGGCAGCTGGAGACACCCATGAAGCACACGTCCTCGACCACGGTCGGTCTGCTCGTCGCGGTACTCGCCGCGGTCGCGTTCGGCACCTCCGGAGCGTTCATCAAACCGGTGCTCGCATCGGGGTGGAGCCCCGCTGCCGCGGTCACCGTCCGTGCCCTGATCGGTGGCCTGGTACTCGCCCCGTTCGCCCTCATCGCGCTCCGCGGTCGCTGGGACGCGGTCTGGCGTGGACGCTGGCGACTGCTCGGCATGGGCCTCATCGGGGTGGCGGCGACGCAGCTCGTCTACTTCGCGGCGCTGCAGACCATCGCCGTCGGGACCGCGATCCTCGTCGAGTACATGGCACCGCTGCTGCTCGTCGCCGTCGCATGGGTGCTGACCCGACGTCGTCCTGCGACGGTCGTGCTCGTCGGCTCCGTCGTGTCGCTCGTCGGGCTCGTGCTCGTCGTCGCTCCGAGCGGTGGCTCGACGCTCGACCCGGTCGGCCTGCTGTTCGCCATCCTCGCGATGGTGGGCTGCGCCGCGTACTACGTCATCTCGGCGCGGCCGGCGAAGGGGCTGCCTCCGGTGGCGTTCGCCGCCATCGGTCTGCTCATCGGGGCGCTCAGTCTGTGGCTCGCGGGGCTCGTCGGCGTGCCGTTCACGACCTCCGACGCCGACGTCACGGTGCTCGGCACCGACGTCGTGTGGTGGGTGCCGCTCCTGTTCGTCGGGGTGGTGTCGACGGCCGTCGCCTATGCGGCGAGCATCACCGCGAGTCAGATGCTCGGCTCCCGACTGGCCTCCTTCGCGGGCCTCCTCGAGGTGGTCGCGGCGACCGGGTTCGCCTGGATCCTCCTGGGGGAGCAGCTGTCGCTCGCGCAGCTCCTCGGTGGAGTCTGCATCCTGCTCGGGATCGGCTTCGTGCGCTCCGAGCGGGCTCCCGCCGTGCCGATCCCCGTCGCGGTGCAGTGACGGGGTCAGCGGTGTGGGACCGGGACGGCGGCGTCGAGGTCGGCGAGGATCGCCATGACCGCCGCCCGCCCGGCCCGGTTCGCGCCGACTGTCGACGCTGAGGGGCCGTACCCGATGAGGTGCACCCGCGGCTCGTCGGCCGCCCTGGTGCCGTCGATCCGGATACCGCCCCCGGGCAGTCGGATGCCGAGCGGTGCGAGGTGGTCGAGCGCCGCTCGGAACCCGGTGGCCCAGAGGATGGCGTCGACCGGGAGGAACGAGCCGTCGGCGAGGACGACCCCGTGCTCCTCGATGCGGCGGAACATCGGCTGACGCACCAGGACACCGCGCGCCTCGGCCGCTCGCGCCCACGGCGTCCAGTGCATCCCCGTCACGGAGATCACGCTGCCCGGTGGGAGGCCTTGGCGCACGCGTTCCTCGACACGCTTGATCGCCTCCACCCGGGCGGCGGTGTCGAAGTCGTCCTCCACCCACTCCGGTTCGCGTCGTGTCATCCACACCGTCTCCGCCACCCGCGAGATCTCCTCGAGCAGCTGGATGGCCGAGATGCCGGCACCGACGACGACGACGCGTCGGCCGCGGAACTCGTCAGCGGAGACGTAGTCGGCCACGTGCAGCTGGCGTCCGGCGAAGCGTTCCCGTCCCGGGTACGCGGGCCAGAACGGTTTCGTCCAGGTGCCCGTCGCGTTCACGACCGCCCGCGCCCGGAACACGGCGGCGGGGGAGTCGGCGCCCGAGGAGTCAGCGCCTGAGGAGTCGGCGCTCGCCGCGGTCTCGACGAGGAGCCGACCGTGCGGGTCGTCGCCCTCGCGGCGGACGGCGCGGACCTGCACCGGGCGGCGGACTGCGAGGGCGAAACGCTCTTCGAACGCCGCGAAGTACGGCGGGATGACGTCGACACTCGGCGAGGCGGGATCGAGCTCGGGCTTCGGCATGCCGGGCAGGTCGTAGATCCCGTTGACGGTCGACATGGTGAGCGACCGCCATCGGTGCTGCCAGGCGCCGCCCGGGGCGTCGTTCGCGTCGAGGACGACGAAGGTGCGTGCTGCGGTCGCGGCTTCGGTGGTGCCCAGCGGGACGAATCCGCGGCGATGCAGGTGGTACGCGGCCGACAGTCCGGCTTGACCCGCGCCGATCACGACGACGTCGACGGTCTCCGGAGTGCTCACGTGCTCTGCAACGTCGTCGACCGCTCCGGCATTTCCGACGGCGTCCGAGCTCGTGTCCGCGATTCAGCCGTGAGCCAGGACCTGCACGCCGATGACGAGGACACCCAGGAGCACGAGGGCCGCGAGCGCGATGAGCTGTTGCCAGACGGACAGCCGGGCGCGCCGGACGGCGACCCACCCGCTGAGCCCGAGGGTGACGAGGTAGACGATCGCGGACACGCGGAGGGAGGTCTCGACTTCCATGACGTCGAACACGGCGAGCACGAGCAGGATGGTGGGGGTCGCGACGGTGAGCAGCGAGCCCCACGCGATCCGGAGCATGGAGTGCCATCCGCGCTCGTCGGGGAACGCACCGTGGGCGGCGAGGTGCGCGATCATCTCGGCGACCAGGCCGGCGAGGGTGATGCCGACCACGCCGATGACGAGCGAGAAGAGCGCATCCGGCGCGTCGTGGTGCTCCACGTTCGCCGCCAGCACGAGGACGATCGCGAGGCCGGTGAAGGTCGCGTAGACGCGCTCCTTGAGGTACTTCGCGACCGTCTCGACGTCGCCGGGCGGCAGCCCGCGTCCCGCCGGACCGTGTGCGTCCCGCTGCCGTCCACGTCGTCGATCCGCCCAGGTTCCGCCGTCCGTCATGGTCCAGAGCGTAGCCGCCGTCGCGGGATAGAGTGCCGGGTATGAGCGAAACGATCATCACCGTCGAGGGCCGCTTCGACTACCACCACCCGGCTGAGCGTGGGACCGTCCTCATCTCGGCGGGGTTCCAGGGGCCGGAACGTGAGCCCGTCGTCTCCCGGACCACCGCGCTGCACCGGGCGCTCAGCCAGACGGCGGAGCAGTTCCGCGCGCAGTCGGCCGTGACCTGGTGGTCGGCCGACCGGCTGCGGGTGTGGAGTGAGCGGCCGTGGAACAAGGACGGGAAGCAGTTGCCGCTCGTGCACCATGCGTCGGTCGCGCTCGAGGTGAAGTTCGCCGACCTCCAGGCGCTGGCCCGCTGGGCCGAGGAGATCGCGGTCCAGGACGGCGTCACGGTGACGGGTGTCACGTGGGCGCTCACCGAGGCGACGAAGCACCGCATCACGGCCGAGGCCCAGCACAACGCCGTCCGCGACGCCGTGGACCGCGCGACCGCCTACGCGCGGAGCCTCGGGCTGGGCACCGTGCGGCCTGTTGCGCTGGCCGATCCCGGCATGCTGGGTGACGAGACCCGCACCTCGGGGACCCAGACCGCGGCGCCGATGATGCGCGGGGCCGCCGCACCCGCGGGCGACACCGGCCTCGACCTGAAGCCGGAGGACATCACCGTGTCCTCCCGGGTGCACGCCCGCTTCGCCGCTTCCTGACCTGACGATCAGCTCGGCGCGATGCTCGGCTGCACCTCGGGTGCGCGACCGCGCCGAGCTGAGAGCACGGCACCGATTCCGGCACCGACCACGCAGGCGATGCCGAGCCACTGCGGTGTCGTGAGCTCCTGCCCGAGCACGAGGAGTCCGGCGATCGCGGCGATGGCCGGCGCGGACGCGAGCAGGATCGAGAACGTCGCGGCGCTGAGGCGTCTGAGGGCGACGAACTCCAGCGCGTACGGCACGGCCGACGAGAGCGCGGCGACACCCAGCCCGAGCAGGAGGATGACGGGATCGAACAGGGCGGTGCCGGCGGTCGTCGCGGCGAGGGGGATGGTCACGAGGGCGCCGATGGCGGCGGCGATCGCCAGACCGTTCAAACCGGGGAACTCCGTCCCCGTCCGCGCCGACAGCAGGATGTAGCCGATCCAGAGGGCGCCGGCGGCGAGCGCGAGGATGACGCCGAGCGGATCGAGCGCAGCCGTCGGTCCGCTGTGGAGGAGCACCCCGCCGAGGAGGAGGACGCCGACGAGGGCGACGCCCGCCCAGAGTGCACTCGTCCATCGACGACCCGCGATGACGCTGAGCGCCAGCGGGCCGAGGATCTCGAGGGTCACCGCCGGGCCGAGCGGGATGCGGTCCAGTGCCAGGTAGAAGCAGACGTTCATCGCGGCGAGGACGAGCCCGAAGCCGACCGCCGATCCCCAGGCGCTCCTCGGGTGTCCGCGAAGGGCCGGGCGGGCGACGGCCAGCAGGATGAGCGCGGCGAACACGAGCCGCAGCGTCACCATGCCGATCGGACCGACCTGCGGGAACAGCGTGACCGCGATCGACGCGCCGAGCTCCTGGCAGACGAGTCCGGCCAGGACGAGGAGGGCGCCGGTCGCCGCCTGGCTCGGTCGCGGTCTGCGGATCACTGCACCACGCTAGCGCGCCCGGTCGCCGAGCTTGTCGAGGTGCCGCCCCAGCCGGGCTCGCCGGTGCGGCATCATGAGGGCATGAGGATCGACGAACTCGCGTACCTTCGGGCGCTCGCCGAAGACGGTCACGTCCCGTACGCCGCTGAGGCGCTCGGTATCTCCCAGTCGACGCTCACGCGGGCGATCGGTCGGCTCGAGGCGGACGCCGGGGTCGAGTTGTTCGATCGCCACCGCAGCCGGCTCGAACTCAACCGCTACGGCGAGATCCTCCTCGTGCACGCGCTCCGGGCGCAGACCGAGCTCGACAACGCGCAGTCGCGGATCGACGAGCTCCGCGACCCGTCGGCCGGACTCGTGTCCATCGCCTACGTCTCGTCCCTCGGTGGCTGGCTCATTCCGCGCATCGTGAGCGAGTACCGCCAGCTGCTGCCGGACATCCGGTTCGTCCTCGACGGCGGGAAGGCCGACAGCGTGCTGGACGCGCTCCGCTCCGGCTCGGCCGACGTCGCCTTCCTCAGCCCGGAACCGCGGGATCCGGACATCGAGTGGCGTCCGCTCACCTCCGAGCGGCTCGCGCTCGGCGTGCCGGTCGGGCATGCGCTCGCCGATCGGACGTCGTTGGCTGCGTCCGACCTCGAGCAGACGGAGTTCCTCGCGATGACGACGGACTCGGGGCTCCGGCAGATCGCGGACGCGTACTTCGCGAGGCACGGCGTCGTGCCCCGGGTGACGATGGAGGTGTCCGAGCTGTCGACGCTCCGTGGTCTCGTACGCGCCGGGGTCGGGATCGCTGTCCTCCCCGATTCCACGAGCATGGAGGGCGTCGTGCTCGTCCCGCTCGACGACGAGGCGGTCCGGGTGATCGGTGTCGCCACCAGCCGTGCCCGGGCGGTGTCGCCGGCTGTCGAACAGTTCGTGCGGTTTGTCCGCGAGGAATGGGTGAGCGCGCGGATCCACTGAGTCGCCCAAACCTGCACGACATCGACCGGGATCCGAACCGTTTCGGGCAGTTGGCGGGCCGGCCGCTCAGTGCTCGTGGGTGGTGCTCCATGGCGTGAAGGCGTCCGGGTAGTGCGCCCACGCCGCCGGCCCGGCAAGGAGTTCCTCATCCGTCAGGGTGCAGGCGTGCAGGGCAGCGGAGATGGCGACCTCGTCGAGGTCGATCCCGGTGACGACGAGCTCCTGACCGAGCGGTGCGCCGGGGTCGTTCGTCTCGAACGACGTGGGTTCCAGATCGATCATCGAGCCGACGTGTTGGAGGACGCCGACGCGGGAGGCGCGCGTCGCGAGGACGAGGAACCCCGCCGTACGGATGACCTGGCCGAACCGCCCCGCCTCGATCGGTCCGTCGAAGCACGCGAGGAGTCGTTCCGGGTGCATCGGTCGGGGGCTGTCGAACCGCAGGGTGGTCACGCGCTCGTGATCCACCCACGGCCGGTGCTCGCCGTTCAGCATCGCGATCCACCCGGGGGACGTGCTGAAGCGGTCCAGTTCGAACGGGGAGTCGCGGTAGCGCGCGAGCGGCTCACGGTTGCTCGCGGTCGCCGGAGTGCCGGGCGTGACGCGCGGTCGGGCTGCGACCGGTTCGACCATCCGCGTCAGCGCCGTCGGGTTCAGGTGGCTGAGGAGCGCGAGGAGCATCGCGAGCCGCTCGTGAGTGACGCCACGTCGGCCGGCGACGGCGATGGTGTCCGCGTACTCGAGCTGCTCCACGGTGATCATCGACCGCGCGGTGTACGCCGTATCGCCGTCCTCGTCGTGGGTGACGTACTCGTCGTCCTGGAGGTCGTGCAGGAGATGGGCTGCGTCGACGACGGTCACGACGGCGTCCAGGACGGCCGTGTCGCGGTGCCCGAGGACGGCGGAGACCGCGTCGACCGGGCGGACCGTGCTCCCGCAATCGAGGACGAGGTGCCGGGGAGCGAGCGGGTGTCGCGCGACGGCGTCGATCGCGTCGTCGATGTCAGCGTGGGCACTCTCGGCGTCGTCCTGCCGCTCGATCGTGACGAGCGCCGCGGACCTTCCTGCGATCTGTCGGGCCACGGTGCGACGCTCCGGCGGGCAGGTGCCGAGGACGAGCGTCACGGTCAGCGGGATGCGAGGCGTGGTCACGGCGGGTTCTCCTGGTCGATGGGTGCTACAGTGCGTTCTGTTGAGAATCGTTCTCAACAAGGTAGCACGCATCGTGATCACCAGGAGGTCGCCATGAAGGTCCGCGCATCACTCAAGTCGCTCAAGGACAAGCCGGGGTCGCAGATCGTCCGCCGCCGTGGCCGGGTGTTCGTCATCAACAAGCAGAACCCGCGGTGGAAGGGTCGCCAGGGCTGAGCGTCAGCCGCGCACCACGTTCACGACGATCGTGACGACACCCAGTGCGGCGATCACGTACGCCCAGAAGCGGACGGGGATGAAGAAGAGTGTGGAGCTCGGGCGACTGTAGAGCTGCTCGCCGGTCTGCGGGTGGCGCACGGGGACGGCCTCCTGCTTCACGGTGATGCCGTGCTCGTTGACGTACGGCTGCGCGAGCTGCTGCCACACGACGACCGGCCGCGGTGCATCAAGCTTCGCCAGCGCGAACTTCCCGAAGGCCCAGCACGCGACGGCGCCGAGCAGGAATCCGATGCCGACGAACACCCCGGACTGCGCCGATCCGCCGTCGGGCGAGACGATCGCCTTGATGAGGAAGCCGGCGCCGACGGAGAGCCCGAAGATCAGGAAGACGACGATGCCCCAACGGGTCCAGATGATCATGTGTGCTCCTCTTCGGGTGTCGGTCGCGACGCGCAGCTGATCACGCGGCACCCGCGCGACCGTCGGCTCGTCCATCACGGTACCGAGGTCGGCTGTCCACCCGCGATGGGGAGCGGTGCCCATCGCGGCGGACCTGACGAACCGCTGGAGGTGCGCTGAGAGCGCGAACACGCCGCGCATCGACGGATACGCTGCTCTCAGCGAGACGTGCGGACGTCGCCAGGTGGGAGCCGGTGGGGCTGGTGGGTAACGACGACGAGAAGACACGGGTCGCGACGATCTTCGATGTGGCGCGTCTGGCCGGAGTCTCACACCAGACCGTCTCGCGGGTGCTCAACGATCTGCCGAACGTGCGCCCCGCGACGCGGCAACGGGTCGAGCAGGCGATCGCCCAACTGCGGTACACGCCCTCGCAGGCCGCACGGTCACTCGTCACCCGCCGTTCACGCACGATCGGTCTGATCACGACCGGTGGGCCGGACTACGGGCCGTCGAGCACGGCGCTCGGCTTCAACGAGGCTGCACGGGATGCCCGGTATGCCGTGAGCATGGCGAGCATGCTGGAGTCGGATCCGGCGTCGCTGCGGCAGGCCGTCGAGTTGCTGCTGCGGCAGAACGTCGAGGCGATCGTGCTCATCGCGGCGCATCGTGGGGCGCTCGACGCGGTGCGCGGGATCGAGCTCGGGGTGCCGCTCGTCGCGGTCGAGTCGAGTCGTCGGGACGGGTTCCACCGTGTCTCCATCGACCAGTACCAGGGGGCGCGGATCCTCGTCGACCACCTCGTCGGGTTGGGGCATCGCCGTATCGCGCATCTCGCGGGGCCGGCGGATTCGGTGGACGCGTTGGAGCGGGTGCGGGGGTGGCGTGACGCGCTGTCCGAGCACGGGCTCGTCGCCCGGGAGCCGTTGGTGGGCGACTGGACGCCGGCGAGCGGGTTCCGGCTCGGGCGGGAGCTCGTGGCGGGCCTCGGAGTCGGAGACGATGACGACGGGCGAGCCGGTGAACGGGTCGGTGGGCTGTTCACGGCCGTGTTCGCGGCGAACGACCATATGGCGCTCGGGGTGATCCACGCGTTGTCGGAGCGGGGCCTGCGGGTGCCGGGTGGTGTGAGCGTCGTCGGGTTCGATGACATCCCGGAGGCTGAGCACTTCGCGCCGCCGCTGACGACGATGCGGCAGGACTTCCCGGCGCTCGGGCGGACGATCATGTCGACGCTGCTCGAGGTGCTGAGCGATGCGGACTCCGTCGGCGTGGTGCGTTCGGTGCCGCAGCTCGTCGTGCGGGAGTCGACGGCGGCTCCGAGCGCCTGAGCTGGGCTCGATCCCGTTCCTCGGCCCGGCGCCCCGCACCCGAGGCAGCAGCCACGGTCCCCGAGCCGGAGTTCCCAGCCCCCGAGCAGGTGTCCCCGGTCCCTGAGTCGGTGTCCTCGGTCCCTGAGCTTGTCGAAGGGCGGGTGGCTCCTCGCGTGCCCTTCGACAGGCTCAGGGACCGGGATGGCTGGGTTGTCGAATACAGCGCCGGTCGCAGAAGTCGGCTAGGCGCGATGGTGTTCCGTCTCGGTCGCGGAGCTTGTCGAAGGGCGGTTCGCGTCTCGGTCCCTGAGCTTGTCGAAGGGCAGGTATGACGGTTCGTCGTGGGCCCTTCGAGAGGCTCAGGGACCGGGGTGGGTGGGTTGTCGAGTACGGCGTCGATTGCTGAGGTTGGCTAGGCGCGATGGTGTTCCGGTCTCGGTCCCTGAGCTTGTCGAAGGGTGGTTCTCGTGTCGGTCGCTGAGCTTGTCGACGGGCAGGCGGGTGCCTTGGTTCAGGCGGCGAGGTGGAGGCGTCCGCCTCGGATGGGGGTTTGGTGGCGGTCGATGTGGCTGGGTGGGATGAACCAGGGGATGCCGTTTTGGACGGTGATGGTCCAGTGGTCGTCGTGGATGCGGTGGTGGTGGAAGGGGCAGAGGAGGATGCCGTTGTCGAGGTTGGTGGGGCCGCCTTGGGACCACCATCGGATGTGGTGGGCTTCGGTGAAGGATGGTGGGTGGGTGCAGCCGGTCCAGGCGCAGCCGCCGTCGCGTTCGGCGAGGGCGAGTTTTTGTCCGCGGGTGAACAGTCGGGTGCTGGTGCCGAGGTCGAGGACTTGGGATGGTCCGTTGAGGATCATGGGGATGAGGTTGGCGTCGGCGGCGAGGCGGCGGAGGGCGCCGGGGCCGATGGGTTCGTCGATGCCGTCGATGGTGGCAGCACCGAGGCCGGTTTCGAGGGTGTCGTGGTCGGTGCGGATGATGACGGTGACGGGGGTGAGTTCGGTGGCGGCGCGACTGCAGCCGGCCAGGTGTCGGAAGGTCTCGGTGAGGGCGATGGCGCGTCGCCGGTCGGTGGGGATGACCGACGGCCCGTCGGGCATGGGGTGACCGGATCCGTCGGGTTGGTGGGCGGGGTCGGCCGTGTCGGGGTGGTTGAAGTGGGGTTTGCGGTGGGTGGCGGCGATGAGGGCGTCGAGGCCGGCGCGGATGAAGGCGGCGCTTTCTGGGGCGAGTTCGGCGCGGAGGAGGGTCATGCCGGTGGGGAGTTCGTGGATGGTGCAGCGTTCTGCTCGGCGGAGGAGTTCGTCGCGGGGTTCGCGGCCGTCTTGGTCGAGGCGGGTGCGGACGAGTTTCGCGATGCGGGTGACGTCCTGCAGGGGCGCGTGCGCGGCGTGCTCGATGGCGATGCCCGACGCCGCCTGGAGTTCGACCCTGGTGCAGATGCGGCCGGCGTTGCGGAGCTCGCGGACGATGACCGCGGCTCCGTCGACGCTGAGGGGTGCCGACGGGCTGCCGAGGGCAGCCGACGCGTCACCATCCGTGGTGGCCGACGAGGATGACCCGCTGGGTCCGTCGGCCTGGGCGGTTGTGGCGTCGGAACCGGGTGCCGGTTCGAGGGCGGCGGCGACCGCGGGGAACGGGCATTCCTCCAGCTCGCCGAGCAAACCGCGGGGCTGCGTGATGGCAGCTCCGACCTCCGCGATCGCCGCGCCGCGGGCGCGTGCCACCCGCCACCGCTCGGACACCATGACGCCCGGGTTCGCGTAACCCGCGGCGCGCACGAGCGTGCCGTCGCGGCGGGAAGGCGACGGGCGCAGGGCGATCGCGCCGGTGACGCGGGCGGCGAGGACCTCGACCGCGTGCTGCACGGCACCGAGTTCGTCGAGGACCCGGAGGACCGCCTCGTCGTTCATGTTCTCGAGCTGCTCCGCGACACCGGAGCCGGGACGGATCGCATCGAGCGCGCCCTGCCACACGGCATCGAATCCGGCCGCGGTGGCGGCGAGTGGGTTCGGTGCGGTGCTGGTCATGGGTCCATCCAAACACGGACCACTGACATTGGAGCGGGCACTGAATCCTGCCCTGATCTGCGAGTTTATCCGACACTTGATGTTCGCTCCGGGTGCCCTTCGACAGGCTCAGGGACCGGCCGTGACGCGGTCGCCGAGCCGGTCGAGGTGCGGAGGGGGAGGTTGTTCGTGGGCCCTTCGACAAGCTCAGGGACCAGCGGTGACGCGGTCGCGGAGTCTGTCGAGGTGCGGTGGGGGAGGTTGCTCGTGGGCCCTGCGACAGGCTCAGGGAACGAGTCTCCGCGGTTGTCGAAGCGCGTTGTGGGAGGTTCAAGCCGGCCCCGCGACCGGCGCAGGGACTGAAACGTCGGCAGCCGGTCCCTGGGCTTGGCGAAGGGCCCCACGCGGACACCTTCCCCGACCGCTGCGCCAGGCCCGCGCGTAGGATCACCGCATGCGTTCATCGGCGATCGACACGGTTCTGGCGTTCATGCGTGCGTTCCGCGAGCAGGATCGGGCTGCCGCCGAGGCGCTCATGCACGCGGACTTCGTCTTCACGAGCCCACAGGACGACCACCTCGATCGCGCTGCCTGGCTCGAACGCTGCTTCCCGAGCGCCGACCACTTCGACACCCCGGGGGTGACGCTCCAGATCGTCGAGACCGACGGCATCGTCCTCCACCGCTACGAGTACGTCGTGCACGGGAAGAGGCACCGCAATATGGAGGCGACTCGCGTCGTCGACGGCACTGTCCGGGAGGTCGAGGTCTACTTCGGCGGCGCCGTCTGAGCGGCTGCAGCGCGAGCGCCCGTCGCCGGTTCTCCGAGAAGGCCGCCCGGCACATTTCTGGAGCCCGACCGCGTCACCCGCGACCGGCCACCCGGCGACGAATCGCACCAGGGCGCGTCTGGCAGAATTGAGTCATGCGCATCAGTTCTCGTCGAACAACCCTGGCCGCTGCTCTCACGGTCGCTGCCATCGCCCTCACCGGTTGCTCCACCGGCTCCTCGTCGGACGCGGATCGATCCTCCGCCTCGCCGACGCCGTCGGTGTCGCAGCCGCCGAGCATGCCGCTCCAGGAGCAGACGCTCACCGATGACGTCGACGGTACGAAGGTGACCGCCCTCGCGATGGTCGATGACTTCCCCGCGCCTGCAGGCACCACCGACGGCCTGCGTCCGATGCTCGTGCAGGTCCGACTCGAAGCCGGCGACGAGTACGGCGGCAGCGTCTTCCCGTACCGGGTCTCCGTCACCACCCGCGCCGTCAACCTCGACTACGTGACGCTCGGCCTCGGAACGCCCGAAGAGCTGAAGGCCCCGATGGCGTCCGCCGGCTACTCGCTCCTCCAGGCGACACCGGCCGGTGAGACGGCGACCGGCTGGATCGGCGCCTGGGTGCGCACCGATGAGACCGAGTTCGACCTCGTCTACGACCGCCCCGAGGGCAAGGTCATCGGCGGCAGTAAGAGCGGCGAGGTCGTGCCGCCGAGCCGCGACATCGTCCCGCTGATCCCTCAGGACTAGCCGCCTGCGGGAGGGCGTCCCGGCGATGTCCGCGCGGAGACCCCGCCCGTCAGGTGTCGTCGAATCTCCCGTCAACCCCGGGTGGATCCGCTGATATTCGGTACGCTGATGGCATAGCATTCGCCGACGAAGGAGATCCCGCATGCCCGTGCCCTCAGCCAACCCGCCCGTCGAGCGTCGTTCACTCCGCGAGGTCGCCGTCGAGCGCATCCGCACGGCCATCTTCGACGGCACCCTCGAGCCCGGCGAGCACCTCAACGACGGCGAACTGCAGTCCTGGCTCGGGATCTCCCGCACGCCGATCCGCGAGGCCCTCAACGACCTCGCCCGCGTCGGCCTCATCGAGATGGCCGCGCAGCGGTACACCCGCGTCGCCCTGCCCGACCCGGCGCAGCGCACCGAGGTCATGCAGACGCTGGGCGCGATGCTCGGCGGTGTCGTCCGCGTCACCGTCCCCGGCCTCGGCGCGACGCAGAAGAAGGCGCTCGTCCGCTCGATCAACCAGGTGATCGTGGTCGTCGAGCAGCGCGACATCGCCGAGCACGGGCGACTCAGCTGGGAGCTCTTCGACGCGTTCATCGCCGCCTGCCCGAACGCCACGCTCGTCGCGGCGACCAAGGACATCATCGACGGCCTCACCTACCGGTCCTCTGCGACGCGCACCGAGGAGAACACCGACTGGACTGCCAAGGAGCAGGGCTACCCGGCGCTCCGCGAGGCTGTCGAGGCCGGCGACGCGATCGCCGCCGAGCTGGCTGTCGAGAACATCTTCCGCCTCTCCGCGCAGCTGTAGCCGGTCGACCCTTCGACACGCGGATCCTGAGCTGGTCGAAGGGCAGGGTGCGGGTCTCGGTCACCGAGCCGCCCTTCGACAGGCTCACGGACCGGGTTCGGTCACCGAGTCGAACCCCGGTCACTGAGCCTGTCGAAGTGCCACGGCCCGCCCGGCGAACCCGACGAGGACGACGACGCTGCCCACGAGCACCGACGTCGGCGGCAGCGTGAACATGAGCACGATGCAACCGATGGCGCCGAACACGCTCACCGCCCGCGGGTACCGTCGGTGCTCGCGCGTCTGGCGGTACGCCGCGACGTTGGCGACCACGTAGTAGAGCAGGACGCCGAACGAGGAGAACCCGATCGCGCTCCGGAGGTCGACGAGCAGGACGAGGACGATGACGACCGCTCCGACGAGCAGTTCCGCGCGGTAGGGGGTCGCGAAGCGCGGGTGCACCGCGTCGAGGGCGCGCGGCAGGTCGCCGGTCCTCGCCATCGCGAAGGCGGTCCGGCCGATGCCCGCGAACACCGCGAGCAGTGCTCCGAGACAAGCCGCCGCCGCACCGAGTCGCACCAGCGTCGCAGCCCACGGCCACCCGTTCGTCTCCACCACCGCGGCCAACGGTCGCGCACTGGACGCGAGGCCGTCCGCGCCGAGCGTGAGCAGCGACACGACCGCGACGGCCGCGTAGACGACCACGGCGACGGCGAAGGCGATCCCGATTGCGCGCGGGATCGTCTTGGCCGGATCGCGGACCTCCTCGCCGAGGGTCGCGATCCGCGCGTACCCGGCGAAGGCGAAGAACAGCAGCCCCGCCGACTGCAGCACGGCGAGCGGGCTGGCGTCGAACCCGAGCGACGCGACCCCGGTCGAACCGGCCTCCGGCCCGACGACGCCTGAACCGACGACCACGGCGAGCACCAGGAGGACGGCCACCACGATCACCCGGGTCGCGGTCGCGGTGCGGGTGACCCCGAGACAGTTGGTCAGGACCACCGCGGCGACCGCGACCGCGGCGACCGGACGACTCCACTCGGCCGGTGCCGCATACGCGGCGAAGGCGACCGCCATGGCTGCCGCGCTCGCGGTCTTGCCCGCCACGAAGCTCCATCCGGCGGCGAAGCCCCACCACGGCCCGATGAGTTCGCGGCCGTAGAGGTAGGTGCCGCCGGCCGAGGGGAGTTGCGCGGCGAGTTGCGCGGAGGACATCGCGTTGCAGCAGGCGACGACCGCGGCGATCACGAGCCCGATGAGGAGTCCCGCGCCGGCGACCTGCGCCGCCGGCTGGAACACCGCGAAGACCCCGGCGCCCATCATCGAGCCCAGGCCGATGAACACCGCGGCGCTCGTGCCCAGGCGTCGCTGCAGTCGGGGGTCGCTCACCCGATCACGGTAGCGCCGTCAGGTGAACAGTGGGGTGCTCCGGTCACCGACCCCTGCGGACGACGGTCTGCCGCAGGACGCGCAGCAGCCCCAGGAAGCCGAGGAACCCGATGAACGCCGCGATGAGATCGAACACCCGTAGGCCGCCGGGGAGGACCGGGCCGGCACCGGTGACGACGAGGACCACGGCGATCACCAGGGCGGCGATCGAGATCAGGGTTCCGACGATCTCAGCGGTCACGCCCTCCACGAGCCCCTTCGCCGGTTCGTCGGCGAAGCCCTTCAGCGTCACGCCGACCGTCCCGTCCTCGAGTCCGGACAGCAGCGAGTCGAGTCGACGCGGGAGGTTGCGGGCCAACGCGGCGGTGACGGCGGCCTGCGCCTGCAGGGTGACCGCCGTCTGCCGGATGGACTGCGAGCGGCGGAGGAGCCGCGGGACCATCGGCAGGGCCTGTTCGAACATGTCGAACTCGGGGTCGAGCGCTTTGAGGCACCCTTCGAGGGTCGCGAAACTGCGGAACGCGGCGGCGAGGTCGCCGGGGAGCGCGATGTGGTGCTGCCGGATGACGTCGAGGAGTCGGCTGAAGATCGAGCCGTCGCCACCGGGGCGGTGGCGCTCGGTCGTGATGACGATGCCCACGTCGTGGCGGAGGGCGTCGAGGTCGGCGTCCTCAGGCAGGTCGACGATGAGCAGGAGGGCGTCGGTCGCCGCGATGTCGTCCTCGCTGACGGTCGCGAGCATGACCGCGGTGAGTCGCTGCCGCTGGCTGCGCTCGATGACGCCGACGGCCCCGAAGTCGATCAGCCCGAGCGATCCGTCCTCGCGGAGGATGACGTTGCCCGGGTGGAGGTCGGCGTGGAAGACGCCGTGCACGAGGATCTGTTCGAGCACGACCTCCATGAGGCCGGTCGCGAGGGTCTCGCGTTCCTCCTTCGGGATGGTCGCGATGCGGTCCCGTGCTCGGCTGAGCGGCAACCCGTCGACGAGGTCCATGGTGAGCAGGCGGGCGCCGGAGGCCGCCGGGTAGACGCGTGGCACCGTGATCCGGACGCCCTCGTCGCGCTCCTCGCGACGCTTCAAGGTGCTGCGGATCATCTCCACGTTGCGGGCTTCGATCCGGTAGTCGAGCTCCTCGAGCAGCGTCGAGGTGAAGGCCCGCGCGACGGAGGCGAGGCGGAGGTCCTGCCCGAACTTGGTGTGCGTCTCAGCGCGCTCGGCGAGGCGGACGACGATGTCGGCGTCGGCCTCGACCTGCACCCGGGCGGCCGGTCGCTGGACCTTCACGACCACGGGGGTACCGTCGAGCAGCTCGGCGGTGTGCACCTGCGCGACGGACGCGGCCGCGAGCGGTTCGGAGTCGATCGACGCGAACACGGTGTCGATGGGAGCACCGAGTTCCGTCTCGATGACGACCTGGACCTCGTGCCAGGGCAGCGTGGTCGCTTCGGACTGCAGCGACGCGAGGGCGCTGAGGTACGGCTCGGGCACCAGGTCGCGTCTCGTCGAGAGCACCTGTCCGAGCTTGACGAAGGTGACGCCGGAATCGTTGATCGTGGCGATGATCGCGTTGGCGCGCTGCTCACTCGTGGTGAGTTCGAGCTGGACGCGGGATCGGCCGTGCACGAGCCAGCCCGCGCCGTGCCGTGACGCGATGGTGAGGATCTGCAGGTATCGCCTCGTCCGTCGCCGTCGTTTGATCGCGGAGCGGACGACGTCGATCGGGTTCATCAGGGGCCGGGTCGGGATGATGACCTCGATGGCGACGAGGACACCGAGGCCGAGCGCGAAGATCCAACCGATCGCGAGCAGCGCCACGGCGATCGCTGCGAAGGCCGCTCGAGCATCTCCGGCCTCACCAGGCTGGACCAGGCCGGTCTGTTGCAGCAGCCAGTTCACGAACGGTGGGCCGGTGACGAACACGACGAGCCCGACGAGGATGCTGCGCGGCCATCCGACCGGGGCGTCGAGCACCCGCCGCGCGGCGAATCCGAGGAGCAGTGCCGACACGACCGCCAGGACGATGGTGAGTGCGTCAGTCAGCATCCGGCATCCCCTCGTGGGTCGAGCGGTCGTCTCGCCCCGCCCGCCAGCGTATCCGGCCCGGCTGAGCGAGCGCGAGCGCTGATGCGCTCGGCGAGAGTGCGCAAAACGCTCTCAAACGCGGCCTGAGCGGACATCTTCTGCACTCTCGGTGGGTGGGCCGTCACCCGAGGGCGTCGCGTTGTCGGATGAGTTCCCGCAGTTGCTCGTCACGGCGGTCGGCGTCCGCCCTGACCATCGCGCGGAGTGATGCGTCGTAGACCGATGCCGCCTGATCCGTCGTGGTCCCGAGCACTGCCGCGATGCGCTCCAGCGCCTCGTCGTCCGACGCAGCGCTCCCGACCACCTCGGCGATGGCGGGCCAGGACCGTCGGGCACCGATTCGCAGCTGTTCCGCTTCGATCTGTCGATCGAAGGCTCGGCGCTCGCCCGCGGGGTCGGCCCGGTGGCGGTTCTGCTTGGCTACCTGACGCGCGACCAGCTCAGCGGTCAGCTCGACCCGGAGCGGCTCGGCGAGACGAAGCCCGAGTTCGACGACCACGACGTGGAGGTCGTAGGAGCCGGGCTCCAGTGAGGTGGGGTCGGACTGCAGCTGGAGTTGCACCGGGACTCGGGCGTACTCCCCGGGGTCGAGCGGGACGGCACGATCCGCTGCGGAACTGACCCAGCCGAAGGAGAACTCGGTTCCGCCTGGCGCGGTAAGCGCCCCGACGGCACGGAATCCCTCGTTCTCGGGCGTCCATCTGGTGGTGCCCGCGTTGACGATGTCGATCGCCAGCTCGCTCGGATCGTGCTGCTCCTCCACGAACGACGGCCAGCGGAGCACCAAGCCCTGTCGGCGCTCGGCCCGGCTCGGGCGCACGACCAACGTGTCCGGGTGCACGCGCACCACCGGAGGCTGCTCTCCCGGATGCAGCTGTGCCACGCGCCAGGTCCGGTGGTCCGCGTCGACCGGCGAACCGAGGTACACCGCACCGCTTTCCAGCCGGCGGAGCACCCGCCAACCAGCCGACGGTGACCCGGCGGTGGTCTCGTCGACGCCACAGGCCAGTTCGTCCGCCAGCTCCGAGAGTGTCGTGCCGTCGCCGGTGAGTGCGTCCCGGTCGACCTCGAGGTCCCCGATCCGCGGTGCGTCGTCCATGGAAGCCATGCCCGATGGTCTCACGCGACCGGCGTCGTCAGCTCGATCCGGGCCTCACCCCGCGGCGAAGGCCGAACGGCGTCCCACGATCGTGAGCAGCAGCGCCGCGAGCCCGAGGACGATCATGACCACCGGGAGGATCAGGCCGTCGAAGGTGCCGAGGAGGAGCGCCCCGAGGATACCGCCGGCGAAGATCGCGAGGTTGAACGCGACGGGCAGGAAGGAGTTGGCGACGTCCGAGTGCTCGCGACCCGACCGGGTGAGCGCCGACTGCAGCTGGGCGGAGGAGCCGCCGAAAGCCAGGCCCCACAGGACGGTCGCGATGAGGACGGCGACGATCGAGACGTGGCCGAGCAGGAGCAGCGCGCCCGCCGCGACGAACATCGCGACGCTCCCGTGGAGCAGCGCGCGCGGAGCCCGATCGATGAGCACCGCCGTGAGACCGATGCCCGCGATGGACGCGACACCGTAGACGAGCAGCACGAGATCGGCCCCGAGCCCCGTGCCCGAAGCCCGAAGGAACGGCGAGATGTAGGTGTAGACGGTGTTGTGAGCCAGCATCCAGACGACGATCACCGCGAGGACGACCGCGACACCGGGCAGGACGAGCACCTGTCGGAGCGGGAGCCGTGCCGAGCGAGGCTGCCCTGCCGCGTCGGGTACGAACACAGCGATGGACACGAGCACGACGAGCGCGAGCACCGTGAGTCCTCCGAACGCCCAGCGCCAGTCGAACGCGGTGCCCAGCCAGGCGCCGAGCGGTGTCCCGAGTGACAGCCCGGCGGGCGCTCCGACGGACACGATCGACAGTGCGAGGCCTCCACGGTCGGGCGGACTGATGCGACGTCCGTAGGCGGCGAGCATGCCCCAGACCACCCCGCAGAACGCACCGGCGACGAGCCGCGACACCAGCGCGACGACGACGTCCCCCGCGACCGCGGTCACGGTGTTCGCGAGGATGAGCCCGACGATCGCGCCGAGGAGGAGCGGCTTGCGACGCATGCCACGGGTGAGGGCGAGCGCCGGGACCGTCACGAGCACGGTCCCGAGCGCCCACACACTGATGAACTGACCGATCAGGCCCTCGCTCGTGTCGAGATCCCGGGCGATGACCGGCAGGAGTCCGGCCGGCATCGTCTCCGCGGCCACGAGGACGAACCCCATCGCGGCGAGGGCCGCCAGTGCGAACCAGGGCATCCGGGCGGGCGTCCCGGCCATGGGGAGGGTCGACGCCCCGACCGGCGCGTCCGGCGTCGAGGTGATCGGTGCCGCGGGGCTCACAGCGTCAACAGCACCTTGATCGCACGGCGCTCGTCCATGGCCCGGTAGCCCTCGGCGGCGTCCTCGAGCGGCAGCGTGAGGTCGAAGACCTTCCCCGGGTCGATCCTCCGCTCCCAGATCATCCGGATGAGCTCGGGCAGGAACCGTCGCACCGGCGCCGGCCCACCGTGGAGGTGCACCTCGGCGAAGAAGAGCTCGTCGAGCGGCAGCGAGACACCCTCGTGGGCGACGCCGACGAAGCCGACGTGGCCGCCACCGCGAGTGGAGCGGATCGCCTGCAGCATGGACTCCTCGGTGCCGACCGCCTCGATGACGCTGTGCGCGCCGAGACCGCCGGTCAGCTCCTTGATCCGTGCGACACCCTCGGCGCCGCGCTCCTCGACGATGTCGGTCGCACCGAACTCACGGGCGAGCGCCTGCCGGTCGGCGTGACGCGACATCGCGATGATGCGTTCCGCCCCGAGCTCCCGGGCCGCGAGGACGCCCATGAGCCCGACGGCCCCGTCACCGACGACCACGACCGTCTTCCCCGGCCCCACCTCGGCGGCGACCGCGGCGAACCAGCCCGTCCCGAGCACGTCGGACGCGGCGAGCAGCGAGGGGATGAGCTCCGCGTCCGGCTGCCCGGGGGTCGCCACGAGTGTGCCGTCGGCGTGGGGGATGCGTGCGAGCTGCGCCTGCGTGCCCGCGGCGACCGACACGAACTCGGCGTGCACGCACTTCGACTGGTACCCCGCCTGACAGATCTCACAGGTGTTGTCGGAGGTCACGAAGGAGCCCACGACGAAGTCGCCGACGGCGATCGTCCGCACGTCCTCGCCGACCTGCTCGACGACACCGACGTACTCGTGCCCCATGTTCGTGTGGTCGACGGGCTCGACCCCGCGGTACGGCCACAGGTCGGACCCGCAGATGCAGGTCGCCGTGAGCCGGATGACGGCGTCGGTCGGGTCGACGATGGTGGGGTCCGGTCGGTCCTCGACCCGGACGTCGCCGGGCGAGTGCATGACGACTGCGCGCATGTGTGCTCCTTCTGTCGGGTGGTGCAGGCGACCAGTCAACGCCCCGCGCGACGCGGGAGGGAGTCCCGCCTGAGAGGTGTACCGAGAGGGCACCTGTCGGCTCGCCTCGAGGACGTATCGTCGGAGGCATGGACGATCGAGCAGACGTACGCGAGTTCCTCATGACGCGTCGGGCACGGCTGACCCCGGAACTCGCCGGCCTCACCGCGGGCCCCAACCGACGGGTGGCCGGGCTGCGGCGTTCCGAGGTGGCGGCGCTCGCCGGGGTCAGTGTCGAGTACTACGCGAAGCTGGAGCGTGGGGCGATCGCCGGAGCGTCGTCGACCGTCCTCGACGCCATCGCCCGGGCGCTCCAGCTCGACGAGGCGGAACGCACCCACCTGTTCGACCTCGCCCGCGCGGCCGACGGTGTCCCGCTCTCCGGTCGGCCGCGTCGCCGGGCGGCCAAGAACCCCGCGACCCGGCCGAGCCTGCACTGGATGCTCGACGCGATCACCGACGGCATCGCCTTCGTCCGCAACACCCACCAGGACCTGCTCGCGACCAACGAGCTCGGGCGCGCGTTCTACTCGCCCGTCATCGGCGACGGCGGGCGCACCCCGAACCTCGCCCGGTTCCAGTTCCTCGACCCGGCCTCCCGGGACTTCTACCCCGACTGGGACGTCTTCGCCGAGATGTGCGTCTCGGTCATGCGTGCCGAGGCCGGCCGGGACCCGCACGACAAGGCACTGCACGACCTCGTCGGTGAGCTGTCGACCCGGAGTGACGCCTTCCGCACGCTCTGGGGAGCGCACAACGTGCGCACGCACGGCACGGGAACGAAGCGGTTCAATCACCCGATCGTCGGCGAGATGACCTTCGCCTACGAGGAGCTCGCGATCACGGCCGACCCAGGCCACGTCGTGCTCGTCTACACGGCGGAGCCCGGCTCGCCGTCCGCCGAGCGACTGCAGTTGCTCGCGAACTGGGCGGCGTCCCAGCGGGAGGCTGAGCAGGGTGACGCTGCGGCGGTCACGAACGAGCCCGACACCAGCGAGGCCGGACGGGCAGGGGGTCGCTGATGGCGCGCATCCTCGTGACCGGTGCCGCCGTCGGCCTGGGGCTCGGTGCCGCGACCGAGCTGGTCGAGCACGGGCACGAGGTGCTCGTCCATGCCCGGAGCCTCGCCCGAGCCGACGAGGTCCGGCTGCTCGACGAGCCCTCCGCGCACCTCGTCACCGGTGACCTCGCCACCCTCGACGGCGTCCAGGAGCTCGCGGAGCAGGTCGCAGCTGCCGGTCCCGTGGACGCGATCATCCACAACGCCGGCGTCCTGGACGGAGCGGCCGTCCTGCCGGTCAACGTGGTCGCGCCCTACCTGCTGAGCGCCCTGGTCCCCGCGCGGCGACTCGTGTTCCTCAGCAGCAGCATGCACCGCGGCGGCACCGCAACGCTCGACGGTCTCGACTGGTCGGGTTCGACGAGGACGGCGAGCTACTCCGACAGCAAACTCCTCGTGACCGTCCTCGCGGCGGCCATCGCGCGAGTGCGTCCCGGGGTGTTCAGCAACGCGGTCGACCCGGGGTGGGTCCCGACACGGATGGGCGGCCCGAACGCGCCCGACGACCTGGAACTCGGGCACCGGACCCAGGTGGCGCTCGCCGAAGGGCGCGGCGCAGACACCTCCGGCTACTGGCACCATCAGCGACGCGAGGAGCCGCACCGCGCGGTCCGCGACGAGGCGTTCCAGGACGAGCTGCTGCTCGCCCTCGCCGAGCACGCGGGCGTCTCGCTGCTGCCGTGATCTCCGAACTCAGGTGTCGATGCGGTGGTCCTGGATCGACTCGTAGGTGACGCGGAGCGACTCCGCCGCGGCGTCGTAGCGACGCTGGGCGACGCGGATGAAGAGTAAGTCGACGAGCGCGAGCTGGGCGATGCGCGAGGACATCGCACCCGAGCGGTATCGGCTCTCCCTCGCCTGCGTCGCGAGGACGAGGTCGCAGCGGCTCGCGATGGGGGAGTCGGGGAAGTTGGTGATGCACACGGTCGTCGCGCCGGCTGCCCGCGCGAGCTGCATCGCCTGCTCGGTCTCGACCGTGAGCCCGGAGTGCGAGATGCCGATGGCGACGCCACCCGGCCCGAGGAGGGCGGCCGAGGGCAGTGCGAGGTGGGCGTCGACGAAGGTGTTGGCCGGCATGCCGATCCGGTAGAGCTTCTGGTGGAGGTCCTGCGCCGTGAGGTTCGAGGACCCGAAGCCGATGATGTCGATCCGTGGGGCGACGAGGAGGGCGTCGACGACCGCGTCCAGGGCGTCGCGGTCGAGCGAGCGGGCGGTGAGCTCGATCGCCTGCACCTCCTGGTACGCGACCTTCGCGACGACCGTCTCCACCGAGTCGTCCGGGTCGATGTCGGCGTCGTCGACCTCGAACCGGTCACGCTCCGCCTGCTCGCGACTCGTGGAGGTCGCGACGGCCACCCGGAACTCCCGGTAGCCGGTGTACCCGATGGTCTGGCAGAACCGCGCGACGGTCGCCTGGGAGGTGCCGCACGCCTTCGCGAGTTCGGTGATGGTCAACTCGACGACGAGCGAGGGGGTGCCGATGATGGTCTCGGCGACGCGCGTCTCGGCGGCGCTCAGACGAGGGATCGCCTGGCGGAGCACGAGCAGCGCGTCAGTGGACATCCGGTGCGGCCCCCGTCGGGTCTTCGACGGAGTGCGCTGCGATGGCCGCACTGAGGGAGCCGTCGCCACCACGGAGGCGGGCGACTGCTTCATCTGCGGCGATGCCGGTCACGAGGACGAGGATAGCGGCCTTCACCCAGCCGTCCACGGATGCGAGCGTCTTCGCGGCCGTGGCGGCGTCGACGTCGGTCGCCAGCATGACCGTGCGTTCCGCCCGCGCCCGCAGCTTCTCGTTCGTGGTGAGGAGGTCGACCATGAGGTTCCGGTACGTCTTCCCGAGCCGCACCATCGTGATCGTCGACAGCATGTTGAGCACGAGCTTCTGCGCCGTCCCCGCCTTCAGCCGGGTCGATCCCGTGAGGAGCTCCGGACCGACGACCGCCTCGATGCCGATGTCCGCGTCCCGGGCGAGTGGGGAGCCGGCGTTGCACGACAGGCCGATGGTGATCGCACCGATCGAGCGCGCGTATTCGAGGGCGCCCAGGACGTAGGGCGTGCGACCGGATGCGGAGACACCCACGACGGCGTCGTCCGCGGTGATCGACAGCGATTCCAGATCCGCCCGACCGAGGTCGTCGCGGTCCTCGGCGTTCTCCACCGCCTGCTGGATGGCGCCCGGACCACCCGCGATGAGCCCGACGATGAGGCCGGGGTCGGTCCCGAACGTGGGTGGCGCCTCACTCGCGTCGAGGATGCCCATCCGTCCGGCGGTCCCGGCGCCCAGGTAGACGAGTCGTCCGCCCCGGCGGAGGCACTCGACGATCGCTTCGACGGCCTCGGCGATCTCGGGTTCGACGGCCGCGATGGCGTCGGGGACGGAACGGTTGTCCTCGTTCATCGCGGCGACGAGTTCCCGCGTGGAGAGGGCGTCGAGGTCGGGGTGTCGCTCGTTCACCTGCTCCGTCGAGAGGGTGGCGAGCTCCGCGCGGATGGTGTCGCGGTCGGAGGTCAGCCCTGCGGTGATCGGCCCAGGTCCTTCGACAGGCTCAGGGACCGGTGGTGAGGCGCTCTCAGACTGCGTGGACATCGTCGCGCACGACCCTTCCGTCGTAGGAGATCGCGGTGTCGAGTGCGACGAGCCTGGCTCCGTCGAGCGCGTCACCGCGGGGTGCGACGAGGTCGACGCCGACCTCGTGCATGGCCGTCGCGAGATGTGCGGCGACGTAGGGGTGGGAGGCGATCCCGCCGACGACGCACACGGCGCCCGTGCCGGCGGCGGCGGCGCTCACGGCGAGGTGGGCGCAGGCGGCGTCGACGATGTCCGCGGCGACGGCGTCGCCCTCCTCGGCTCGGATGATGACCGTGGGCGCGAAGGTGCCGAGTTGGCGGGCCGGTGCTCCGGTGCTGGAGACCCAGCGGGGGAGCGCGGGGATCGATCCGATGAGCGCCTCGGCGTCGGCGAGCAACGTGGTCGCGGGGCCGCGCCCGTCGAAGGCACGCATGCACGCCTCGAGGCCCTGCTGCCCGATCCATCGACCGCTGCCCTCGTCTCCGAGCCAGGGACCCCACCCGTCGATCTGCTTCACGGAGCCGTCGGCGTCGACGTCGAACACGACGGATCCGGTGCCGGCGATGAGTACCGTGCCGGGACCACCGGCGAAGGCGCCGGCGTGGGCTGCCAGGGCGTCGTTCACGACGGCGATCGTCGCTCCGAGCGCCAGGCGAAGCTCGGCGGTGAACGCAGCGACCTCGTGCGGTGCCGCCTCCACCCCGGCGGCGCCGATACCCACGTGCTGCACCTCGGCGAGGAGGCCCGCCGGAAGGTGCGCGACCGTCTCGAGGACTGCGCGGGCGGACAGCTCCGCACCCTCGTGGTCGGCGAGGCCCGGTGCACCGTGGCCGCGGGCCTCCGCGAGGACGGTCAGGTCGTCGACGGACCCGCTCGTGATACGGGCGCGGCAGGAGGTCTTCCCGAGATCGATGGCGAGGACGGGTGCTGCGAGGTGGTTCATGATCCGTTCCGGTGGTGCTGGTCGTACTGATGGCGCATCGGCGCCGCGGTGGAGGCCGTGGTGAGGAGTTCGGTGACCCGGTCGGCGGACGCCCGGGAGGCCGCGAGCGTGTCGATCACCGGCAGGGGCAGGACGGCGTCCTCGGAGATCGGCAGCCCGACGCTCACGACGACGGCGTCCGGGCGGACCAGCGCGACGCGGTCCACCGCGAGCCGCTGCGGGGTGTCGTCGCCGAGACGGTCCGAGAGGAGGACGACCCCGTCGTCGGCGGGGATCGTCGCGAGCAGGAGGGTCAGCTCATCGGAGGCGGGCGCCTCGGCCTGCGGATCCGGTGTCCGGAGGCTCGGGCCGGCAGCGAGCCGGGTGACGTCGAACCGTTCGGCGAGTGACTCGGCGAACGGATCGTGGGCCGAGGCGACGGCGAACGTCGGTCGGTCGCGGAGGTCGACGAGGGTGATCGCCGAGGCCGTGATGGCGACGTCGCCCCGGACGCGCACGACCCGCCGGATGGCGTCGGAGAAGCGCCCTTCGACAAGCTCAGGGACCGGGGAAGGGCTGACAGACCGCGCGAGCCACGCCACACGGGCGGCCGCGCGCTCGACGATCGCTCGATCGAGCTCGCCGTCGGCGACTGCGGCGCAGACCGCCTCGAACACCTCGAGGTAGTCGTCCTCGTCGGTCGTCGCGCCCTGCTTCGGCCCGAGGTTGGACGGGTTGCCGATGCAGAGCAGGTCGACGCCGGCCTCGAGGGCGAGGACAGCGCCGCGTCCTGAGCCGGTGGTGGACCGGATGGCGGCCATGTCGAGCGCGTCGGAGATGATCACGCCGTCGAAGCCGCTTTCGCGCAGCCGACGGAGGGGGATCGGGTTGAGCGTCGCCGGGGCGTCACCGAACGCCGGGACGACGATGTGGGCGGTCATGACACTCGCGACGCCGGCGGCGATCGCCGCGTCGAACGGTGGCAGGTGCTCGGCTTCGAGCTCCGCCAGGTCCAGGTCGATGCGGGGCAGATCCAGGTGCGAGTCGCTCGCCGTGTCGCCGTGGCCGGGGTAGTGCTTGACGCAGGCGGCGACCCCGCCGGTCTGCAGACCGTCGACCATCGCGGCGACGTGGCGGGAGACGAGCTCGGCGGTGGGGCCGAACGAGCGCACCCCGATCACCGGGTTCGCTGGGTTGGTGTTCACATCGGCGACGGGCGCGAGGGCGACGTTCGCCCCGGCGGCGTGGAGCCGCTCGGCGAGTGCCGCACCCACCGCGCGCGTCGTCTCGACGTCGTCGAGTGCACCGAGCTGCGCATGCCCGGGCAGGGTGGAGCCCGTCTGCGCCTCGAGGCGGGAGACGTTGCCGCCCTCCTCGTCGACGCCGATGAGGATCTCGGGCCGGTGGTCGCGGAGTTCGGCCGACAGCGCCGCGACCTCCGCGGGGTCCGAGGAGAGGTTCTGCCCGAAGTACACGACGCCCGCGAGGCCGCCGTCCAGCTCGCGCAGCAGCCAGTCCGGGGCGGTCCGGCCGAGGAAGCCCGGCCAGAGGACGCCCCGGACGAGCCGCGCGACGTCGGGGTCGATCATCCCTTCACCGCTCCGGACACCAGTCCGCCCGAGAGGCGGCGCTGCACGAGGATGAAGAAGATCATGACCGGGATCGTGATGATGGTCGACGCCGCCATGACCGAACCCCAGTCGTTGGAGTTCAGGCCGAAGAACTGCTTGAGGCCGATGGCCACCGTGTAGTTCTCCGTCGAGCCGCCGAGCAGGGTCATCGCGAAGATGAACTCGTTCCAGGCCGTGATGAAGCTGAACACGCTCGTCGCGACGAGGCCGGGGGCCACGAGCGGGAGCATGATCGAGCGGAACATGCGCCACCAGCTGGCGCCGTCGAGGAACGCCGCCTCTTCGAGCTCCACGGGCACCGCCGCGACGAAGCCGCGCAGCATCCAGATGCCGAACGGCAGTGCGAGCGCGACGTACACGATGATGAGCCCGAGCAGCGTGTTGAGCAGCTGCAGGTCACGGATCTGCACGAACAGCGGGATCACGAGCGCCTCGAGCGGCACCATCTGCACGACGAGGATCATGAGCAGCACCGCGGTGCGGAACTTGAACCGGAAGCGGGCGACCGCGACCGACGCCAGGAGCGCGACGGCGGCGGAGATGAGCACCGTCGCACCGGCGACGATCGCGGAGTTGCGGAGGAAGACCGCGAACCCGCCGTCGGTCAGCACCGACTCGAAGTTCGTGAACGACAACTCCTTCGGGAAGAAGGACTGGCCGCCGCTCGACGCCTGCGCGTCGAACGCGCTCGACAGCATCCAGTACGCCGGGAACAGCGTGAACACGAGCAGGAGGGTGACGAGGATCGCCTTGACGGTGTTCGAGCGGATCTTCCGACCGCTCGCCTTCCGGTGCATCGGGACCTGCGGCTTGGTGGACCGGTCGGTGCCCGGCCCTTGAGCCTGTCGACGGGCGGCGGTGGGGGCGGGAGCGTGGGTGGTCACAGTTCGTCCTCCTTCATGAGGGCGCGGATGTAGACGATCGTGATGCCGAGCAGGACGAGCGTCAACAGCACCGCGATCGCGGAGCCGAAGCCGTAGCGGTTCTGCCCGAAGGACTCCACGTACGACCACACGCCGAGGTTCAACACCTCGCGGTTCGAGCCGGAACCACCCGGCATGAGGTAGATCTGCGCGAACACCTTGAAGTCCCAGATGGTCGACAGGATGATCACGACCGAGAACACCTGGCGCAGCGACGGGAAGGTGATCTGGAAGAAGCGACGGAACGCGCCCGCCCCGTCCATCTCGGCGGCTTCCAGCATCTCCTTGGACACGCCGAGCAGGCCGGCGAGGACGGTGATGGCCACGAACGGGAAGCCGTGGTGGATCACGTTCAGCAGCGCGATGCCGTAGAACGTGAACTGGTTCGTGAACCAGTTGAAGGGCTCGTCCATGAGCCCGAGCCCCATGAGCGTCTGGTTGACGATGCCGCGGTCGGCGTCGAAGATCCAGACCCAGACGTAGGTGCCGGTGACGGCGGGCATCGCCCAGGCGACCATGATGGCGCTGCCGACGATGGTGCGCCAGAAGGAGCCGAGGTTCGCCATGAGCAGGGCGACGAGGGTGCCGAGGACGACCGTACCGATGACGGCGGCCGCGGCGAAGAAGACGGTGTTCGGGAGGACGACGGTCCAGAGGGTCGGGTCGGCGAAGACCTCGGCGTAGTTGGCGCCGCCGTTGAAGTTGGTGTCGCCGCTGACGATCTCGCGCAGGCCGTAGTCCTGCAGGGAGAACAGGACGACGCGGATGAGCGGCCAGAGGAGGAGCACGGCGAGGACGAGGAGTGCCGGCGCGAGCAGCAGCCAGGGGCGGGTGCGCATCAGGAGGCGCAGCCGCTTGGGGGAGGGGCCCCCGGCCACCCGCGAAGCGGGGGCTTCGCGGGTGACCGTGGGCGGGGTGAGGGTCGACACGATCGGCTACTTGCCGTTCATGATGTCGTCCATCTCCTTGGCGGCATCGGTCGTCGCCTGGTCGACCGACTTGCTTCCGGAGAGGATGGCCTGGATCATCGCGTTGGTGGTCTTCTTCGCCTGCACCGCACCGAACTTCGGGGTCACGGGGAGGGAAGCGCCGCCGTCGACGAACTGCTCGGCGAAGGGCTTCACCAGCGGGTCGTCGCTCTCGGTCGAGTCACTGAGGAGCGAGGTCTGGCCGGGGAAGTAGCCGGTCTGCTCGGCCCACTCGGAGGCGAACTTGCCGGTGGTCATCATCTCGATGAACTGGAACGCGAGGTCCTTGTTCTTCGAGGTGTTGAACATGCTGAGGTGCGAACCGCCGAGCACGGAGGGCGACATGCCGCCGTCTTCACCCGGGATCGGGATGGCGGCGAACTTGCCCTCGAGCTCCGGGTTCTTCTGGACGATCGTCGCCGGGGTCCAGGAGCCCATGATCGCCATGGCGACCTTGTCCTGCACGAAGTTGTCGAGGACGTCCGTCTCCTTCCAGGTGGTGGCACCCGAGGAGGAGAGGTCGTACTTGGTGGCCAGGTCGGTCCAGAACTGGATGCCCTTGCGTGAGTCGTCGCTCGCGAGCCCCGACTTCCAGGTGTCGCCGTCGAGCTCGGAGACCTCGCCGCCGGCGCCCCAGACCCAGGGGTACGCCGTGAACTCGGCGTCACCGGGGACGGGGAACGGGATCATGTCGGGCTTGGCGGCCTTGATCGCGGTGCCGGCGTCGATGATCTCCTGCCAGGTGGTCGGCGCCTTGAGGCCGAGCTCCTCGAAGACGTCGGTGCGGTAGACGATCGAGCGGACGCCGGCGTACCACGGCATGCCGTAGAGCTCGCCGTCGTACGTACCGGAGTCGGCGAGGCCCTTGACGAGGTCGTCCTTCAGGCCGGCCTTGTCGACGTAGTCGCCGATGGGGGCGAGGGCGCCGGCATCGGCGAACTCGGCCGTCCAGGTGGTGCCCGTCTCGGCGACGTCGGGGGTGGTGTTCCCGGCGATCGACGTCACGAAGCGGTCGTGGGCGTCGGCCCACTGCACGTACTCGACCTTGAGGGTGGCGCCGGTCTCCTTCTTGAAGGCCGAGCCGACCTCCTTGAAGAAGGCCTCGGAGTCGGGGTTGGTGCCCTGCATGATCCAGACGGTGAGCGTCTGGCCGTCTGCCGAGACGTCGCCTGAGCCGGAACCGCCACCGGCACAGGCGGTGAGGCCGAGTGCCGCGGTGGCGAGGACGGCCAGCGGAAGGGTGCGCTTGCGCATGGTGCTGCTCCTCGATTCTGGGATCGGGAGTCCGGGCCGTCGTTGGCCCGGGATCCGGAGTGACCGGGAAACCGCGGTCGATCCCTGCTGTTTTCAGTGGGTGTGGAAACAGTATTCAATAAGTACAGGAAGCTTGCAAATATTTTCCAGCACTGCAACACGGTCGTTACCTGCGTGACGGACGTGTTTCACGAAGCTGCGAGAACCGTGAGTGCGAGGGGCGGTCGGGCATCGCCGCCGTCAGGCCGTGCGGAGGATGATCACGCGCATCGTCGCGGCGGCCCGCTCGCCGTCCTGCGCCTCGATCGCCGACGCGAGGTCCGTGTGCAACGCCGCGTCGTGGTGGTCGATGCCGTCGCCGGGCAGCTGGTCCACACGATCCCGGAGGGCCTCGTCGACGGCGTCGCCGACCCGGTCGAGGATCGGGTTCGCCGCCGCGCGCCGGATGAGGCGATGCAGCAGGAGGTCGGCCTCGAGGAACGCGATCGGATCCTGGCGAACCGCAGCCGCGCGGAGCGCCTCACTCGTCACGCGGAGCTCGCGGGCGTCGTCGTCGCTGCGTCGCTCGGCCGCGAGCCGTGCCGACTCCGGCTCGGTCGCGGTGCGGAGTTCGCGGATCGCGAGGAGGGTGGACTCCCGTCGTCCGCTCGCCAACGCCCAGCGGAGCACCCGAGGCTGCAACCAGTCCCAGCTCGACGACGGCTGCACGGTGTGGCCGACGTGCGCCTTGCTGGCGAGGAGTCCCATGCCGGAGAGCACGCGGGTCGCCTCCCGGACCACCGAGCGGGAATGTCCGGCCATGGCGACCAGCTCGTCCACCGTGCACACCGTGCCGGCGGGCAGTCCGCCGTCGACGATGTCGGTACCGATCCGGTCGAGCGTCCGTTCGAAGGCCGACGTCCCCGGTGCGCGGCTCACGCCCGTGCTGACGGACGGGTGGGGGAGATCACGAGCTCATCGATCCGCACGTGTGGCGGGCCGTCGAGGATGAACCGCACGGCGCGGCCGATGTCCTCGGGTGTCAGCATCGTCTCGCGCGCCGCAGCGTCCGGCACCTGCGGCCGCATGGAGAGGAACGGGGTGTCGACGTCGCCCGGGCAGAGGTGGGTGGCGCCGACGCCGCGGAGTCCCTCCTCCTCGTTGAGGGTCGCGCAGAGCGAGGCGAGCGCGGTCTTGCTCGCGCTGTAGGCGACGCCACCTTTCGTCGAGAAGCGCCAACCGGCGAAGGAGGAGATGACGACGATCCGTCCCTGTGCGTCCCTGATGGTGGGCAGCGCGAGGTCGATCGTCCGGGCGACCGAGGTGAGGTTGGTGTCGACGATCGCGGCGAACTCCGTCATCGACTGGTCGTCCCACCGACGCCGTGGTGCGTTCAGCCCCGCCGCCGTGACGAGGTCGTCGACCGGGCCGAGTCCGGCGACGATGCGTTCGTGGGCTCGGGTGAGCGAAGCGGGGTCCGTCGCGTCGGCCTCCGCGGCGAGGGCAGTACCACCGGCGGAGGTGACGGCTTCGACGGTCTCGAGGAGCGCCTCGCGGCGTCGACCCGTCACGGCGACGCGCCAGCCCGCCTCAGCGGCAGACACCGCCACGGCCTGCCCCATGCCGCTGCCGCCACCCGTCACCCAGAGCACTCGATCCGTCATGACGCCAGTATATCGAGCTGATCGATCATAAGTATGTTTTACTCGCCTGGTGCGCACGCTGCCGTCGACATCGGGTCGACGCGTCGACGGACGCGCTCAAACGACGGGAGACACCGATGCTGCTGGACCTGACGGATCGACGGGTGATCGTGACCGGAGGTGCTCGCGGAATCGGGCTCACCCTCGTGGAGTCCTTCCTCGCCGAGGGGTCCCGCGTCGCGGTGCTCGACCTCGACGTCTCCTCCCTGGACGCGCTCGTGGCGTCCCGCCACGGCGACCTCGTCGCCATCGCATGCGACGTGCGTTCCGAGGAATCGGTGTCGAGCGCGGTCGCGGCGGCTGCCGCCGGGCTCGGAGGGATCGACGTCCTCGTGAACAACGCCGGGGTCAACGTGCAGTCACTGCTCGAGGAGACGAGCGACGCCGCGTGGACGAGGTGCTTCGACGTCAACGTCGGCGGCGTCTTCCGGGTGTCGAAGGCGGTCATCCCGTATCTGAAGGAACAGCGCTCCGGCCGCATCATCAACGCCGCGAGCTTCGCCGCGGTCATCCCGAGCGTCGGCAGCGCGGCCTACGCGGCGTCGAAGTCCGCGGTGGTGCAGCTCACCAGGGTCCTCGCGAGCGAACTGGGGCCGTGGGGCATCACGGTGAACGCCTACGCCCCCGGCATGGTGCCGACGGCGATGAACGGCTTCGCCGAGCTCCCGACGGCGCAGCAGGACGAACTCCTCGACACGCTCTCGGTGCGCCGATGGGAGGAACCGGAGGACGTCGCGAACGTCGTCCGGTTCCTCGCGAGCGACCAGGCGGGCTACGTCACCGGTGCGCTGATCGACGTCAGCGGCGGCAAGTTCGCGACCCAGTTCCCAGCCCGCGCTCGCCCCTGATCAGGCTCTGAGCCCGACGGGATCCGGGCGGTGGACCGACCGGATTCGCGGGCGATGGAAGCGACGGATGTCGGACCGACGCGCCCGGGAACGACGTTCCCAGGCCCAGATTCGCAGCCAGCGCGAAGGGCGCTTACGATACCGTGGACGGCACATCCGGAGGCCCGCTGCGCGGGTCGTCGGACGGCCGTCGAGTGGGCTGACCGGGGCAGGTCCACACCCGCAGGATCGTCGGGATCACCATCTGGAGCAGAGGAGTTCGGTCAGCCGTGGCTTCACGAGTGCACGAGTCGGAACGTCGCCGTTCGCGCGATGCGCGTCGAGGGCGCCACCGTGCCTCCGCCCAGATCGAACCCTTCACCCGCGGGTTCAGCGCCCTCGGTGAGCTGGCCGCGTCGGGTGCGCAGGTCAGCCTCCGGATCAACGACATCACCACCGGCGAGATGCTCATGTCGGCCGACGACCACGTCGTCGTGCCCACTGCCTCGATCGGCAAGGTCCTCCTCCTCATCGAGGTCGCGGCCCGTCTGGGCGACGCCGACTTCAGCGGGCTCACCATCCTCGACCGCGAGCCACTCGACGCCGTCGCCGACTCCGGGATCTGGCAGCACCTCCAAGCGCCGTCCCTCCCGGTCGCCGACCTCGCAGCCCTCGTCGGCGCGACGAGCGACAACCTCGCCACGAACGTCCTGCTCCGCCACATCGGCCTCGACGCCGTCCGCCACCGTGCCGAGGAGATCGGGCTGAAGCGCACGGCCCTCCTCGACATCGTCCGCGACCACCGCGGCCCCGACAACGCACCGCAGCTCTCCGTCGGGTCCGCCCGCGAACTCGCCTGGCTGTTCCAGGCACTCGCGACGGGCGAGATCGTCGACGCCACCACGAGCCGCCGGGTCCTGGCCTGGTTGTCGCTCAACACCGACCTCTCGCTCGTCGCCTCGGGCTTCGGGCTCGACCCATTGGCCCACCGTGAGCCCGACCACGGCATCCAGCTCTTCAACAAGACCGGTTCCGGGGTCGGTGTGCGAGCCGAGGCGGGTATCCTCCGCGGCCCGAACGGTGCCGTGAGCTACGCCGTGTGCACGAGCTACGACGACACGGAGCTCGGCACGCGCCTCGGGGTGGTCGACGCCGTCCGGATCCTCGGCCAGGACCTCCTCGAGTACGTGCACTGAGCCGGTCTCACTCATCCGGTCCCTGGTCGGCCGGTCCCTGAGCTTGTCGAAGGGCTCACCCCCGCCGGTCCCTGAGCGTGTTGAAGGGCTCCTCAGTCGATGAGCCCCGCCGCCGCGAGGCGTTCGAGCACGTCGCGCCCCGCAGGTGGGCAGCGGTCGAGTGACCCCGTACCCACCCAGTGGACCGCGCTCACTTCGGCGGAGGGCGTCGGTGTCTCGTCCGTCTCGGCCGCGAAGACGTGCATCCGCACGAGCCGGCCGTCGGGTTCGCCGTGCGCCTGCGTGACCACCGTGAACAACGGCGACACCTGCGCCGGATCGATCTCGACCGCGACCTCCTCGCGTGCCTCCCGGACGGCGGCCTCGGCGGGCGTCTCGCCCGCGTCGATCTTCCCGCCCGGCATGTAGAGGACGTCGCGGCCGCGAGCCGTCACCATGAGCACCCGCCGCCCGCGGACGATCGCGACCGCGGACACGAGGATGTCGGGGAGCGCGCTGCCCGAGCCCTCTGGTGCGCGGCTCACCGGTCGGCCGGGCGCTCGGTGTCGGGTGCGGGCCGCACCCGATCGGCGAACCCGTCGACGGCGAGTTCCACGGCGTCCTTGAGCTCGTCCGTGCTGAGGATCACGAAGTGACCCGGCACCGGGAGGAGCACGTTCGTCGCCCCGGGCAGCACGCTGCTGGACGGCACGTGCGGGTCGAAGGTGCTGTAGATCGAGACGATGTCGGCGTTGACGTCGTGCGGGGCGCCGAGCGCGACGATGGTCTCGTCCGTCGGGAGGAAGGCGCGGAGGCTCGGGTCGACGACGTACTTCGCGAGCACCGACCCGGAGAACGGCGAGCAGATCGCGACGACCCCGAGCAGGCCCAGCCGCTCGCGTTCGGTGAGGAGCAGCTCCTTTCCGACAAGGCCACCCTTGCTGTGCGCGACGATGACGCACCCGGCGGCGGGCTTCGGCAACCGCCCGAGCGCGCGGGCGAAGCGGGCCGCCGTGTCGCGGATGGGTTTGCGGTTGTATCCGAGGCCGCGGGCGATGCGGATCCGGTAGCCGTCGGCGTTCAGGCGGTCGGCGACCGGCTTCAGGAACGCCCAGGTCTCGTACACGCCGGGGATGAGGACGACGACGGGGCGACTCGCGTCACCTCGGACGTACTCCCTCGGGATTCGGCCGCTGAAGAAGGCCCGCGTGTGCCAGACGACGGAGTGGACCCAGTCGACGGCGACGATCCCGGCGATGGTCAGGGCGCCAGGCCGCTCGGCGACCGGCGGGGCATCGGCGAGCGTGACGTCCTCGGCTTCCGCCACCGACTCCTCGTCCATCCGCACCCCCTCGTCCATCTTGCCACCGCCTCCGGTGCCCGCCGCGCGAGCCCAGTGAACATCAGGGATCGCGGGTTACCCTGTGTTGACAAGGCGACGGCGCGCTGCAAGCATGAGTCCGTTCGTCGAACCCCTATGCGCGAGGTGCACCTTCATGACTGATCCGAACTCCGGCCAGCCGAACGACCCATACGGTCAGAGCCAGAACCCCCAGCAGCCGGCCTACGGCGAATCTCAGGTTCCGCCGGCTCCGCAGTACGGCGAACAGGCTCCGCAGTACGGCCAGCCTTCGCCCTACGGTGAGCAGTCGGGCCAGCAGGCTCCGCAGTACGGCGAGCAGCCGAAGTACGGTCAGCCGCAGGCGCCCTACGGCGAGCAGCAGAACCCCTACGGCCAGCCGCAGGCACCCTACGGGCAGCAGCAGAACCCCTACGGCCAGCCAGCCGCTCCGTACGGACAGCCCCAGGCGCCGTACGGCTACGCGCAGCCGACCGGCCCGAAGACGAACGTCATGGCGATCATCTCGCTCATCGCCCCGTTCGTCGGGTTCGGCGTCGTCGGCCTCGTGCTCGGCATCATCGCGCTCGGTCAGATCAAGCGGACCGGTGAGCAGGGCCGCGGCCTGGCCCTCGCCGGCACCATCGTGAGCGGCGTGTCGGTCCTCGCCGGCATCATCGTGATCATCTTCTACTTCCTGATCATCGCCGGCGCGATCGCCGGCGCGAGCTCGTACGACTACAACTACGACTACTGATCCACGGCCTGCTCCGCAGGCGGATCACGACGGGCATCGGCATCGCGCCGGTGCCCGTTCGTCGTTCCAGCGCCCCTCCCGTCCCGGTCCCTGGGCGGCAACCCTCCTCCCGTACCTGAGTAGCACCCCTCTCCGGTCCCTGAGCGGCACCCCCGGTCCCTGATCGGTAACCCTCTCCGGTCCCTGAGCTTGTCGAAGGGCGGTGCGTGAACCGTTCCCTGAGCGGCAACCCTCTCCGGTCCCTGAGCTGCGCCGCACTGAGCCTGTCGAAGTGTCGAAGGGCACACGAGGAACGTCCATGGTCGGGTCGCGTGTTCGCGCACCTCGACAGGCTCGGTGACCGGGGTTCGGCTCGGTGACCGGAGCCACCCGACGCGAGAAGCCCGGTGCCGTCGGAAGCCTAGGAGGCGGAGGCGGCCGAGTCGGTGTCGGCGACCGGCACGACGACCGCCGGTGTCTGCGGGACGTCGATGCCGAAGAGCGTCTGCAGCGCCGTCGTGTACGCGGCCTGCTCGCCGTTGCGCGCGAGGTTCCGTGCGCGCACCGTCGGTTCGTGCAGCAGCACTCCGGCGAGGTGACGCAGCGCACGGGCGGTCGAACCGTCGTCGTCGCCGCGAGCGGTCGCACGGGTGACCTCGGCCTCGACGAGTGCGTGCACGTGGCTGCGGAGTGCGACGACGGCGGGCTCGAGGCTGCGCTCCTCGCCGACCGCGGCGAACTTCTGCGCGGCTCGGCTGACGATGGAGCGCGCGACCTCGGTGGCCTGCAGCTCCTCGAGCGGCGCGTGGATGCGGATGGTCTCGAGGTCGAGCAGAACGACACCGGAGACGGTGGAGACGTCGGGGTCGACGTTGCGCGGCAGGCCGAGGTCGATGACGAGCTGTGCCGACGCGTGCGGCACCGGGCACTCGGCGGCGGCCTCGGTGATGACGTCGTGGACGAGCGCGGAGACCCCGGTGGGCTCGGGTGCGGCCGGTGCGTCGGACGCGGTGACCAGCGAGAGCGTCGGTGCGTCCGTGGCAGCCGCGGCTCGCGCACGGTGGTCGGCGGCGACGGCCGTGCGACCCGCGCGGAGCAGTTCGGCGTCGACCACGTGGCCCTCGGCGGTGGTGCAGGTGACGATGATGTCGACCTCGCCGGTGGTGCGGGCGAGGTCGTCGTGTCCGATCCAGCCGATCTCGTGCGAGCGCGCGAACTTCTCGGCGCGGCCGGACGGCGAGTACACGAGGACGTCGGTGACGCCGCGGTCGCGGAGGGCGGCGAGGCTCGCGCCGGCGTACGCACCGGTGCCGACGAGCAACACGCGCTGCGTGGCCCAGTCGTCGATGCGGCTCTCCGCGAGGTCGAGGGCGAGGCGCACGATTGAGCGACCGGCGCGCCCGAGCGGCGTGCGGTTCTTGATGCCACGGGAGGTCTGGGACGCGCGCTGGAACAGGCGCTCCAGTTCGGAACTGGTGGTGCCACCGGCGCGAGCGGCCTCGAGGGAGCGCCGCACCTGGCCGGCGATCTCGCCCTCACCGACGACGACGGACTCGAGTCCGGCCGACACGGCGAAGAGGTGCTCGGCTGCCGCGGTGCCGACGCTGAGGTCGAACACCTCCCGCAGCTGCTCGGCGGGGATGCCGGTGGTCTCGCTGACGGCCTCCGCAGCGGCCTCGAAGGCGACGGATGCAGCGGCGGTGACGGGCTCGTCGAGGTCGATGTACGCCTCGAACCGGTTGCAGGTGGCCACGACGACGGCACCCGAGACGCACTCGTGGTGCTCGACCAGGCGCGCGGCAACGCCCTCGGCACCGACTGAGAGTCGTTCGAGGAGGTCGAAGGTGGCGTTCTTATGGCTCGCCGTCACACACATGAGCACCCGATGAGTCTACCCGAGCGTGCACGTCGGCCTCTCCTGGAAGCCACCCAGGTGACCCTCACCCGGCCGCACGCGTCCCCCTCCCTCTCAGGGCGGAGATGGGAGGATGGAGGGGTGAGTCTCCCACCCGAACACCCGCTCGTCACCGGCGTGACCCAGTCGTCGCCGCTCATCACCGCGTACCGCGGCACCCGTCCCGAGCGGACGCCCGTCTGGTTCATGCGTCAGGCCGGCCGGTCGTTGCCCGAGTACCGCGAGTTGCGGATCGGGACGGCCATGCTCGACGCCTGCCTCGACCCGGCGATGGCGAGCGAGATCACCCTCCAGCCCATCCGGCGGCACGGGACGGACGCGGCCATCTTCTTCAGCGACATCGTGGTGCCGCTGAAGCAGGCCGGGGTCGCGGTCGAGATCGTGCCGGGCCGTGGTCCTGTCATGGGTTCCGCGGTTCGGACGGCCGCCGAGGTCGACGCGCTCGTCGCGCTCGACCCGGCCGTCCTCGACGACACGCTTGCACCGATCCGCGAGGGCGTCGCGCTCACCGTCGCCGGGCTCGCGGGTATAGGCGACGGCCGCACGCCGCTCATCGGCTTCGCGGGTGCACCGTTCACGCTCGCCGCCTATCTCGTCGAGGGCGGACCGTCGAAGGACCACCTCGCCGCCCGCACCCTCATGCACGCCGACCCGGAGTCGTGGGCGAAGCTCATGGCCTGGTGCGCGGATGTCACCGGTCGCTTCCTCCGCGCCCAGGTGCTCGCCGGTGCGTCGGCCGCGCAGCTCTTCGACTCGTGGGCGGGGGCACTCTCCCTCGAGGACTACGAGCGTCACGTCGCCCCGGCCTCCCGGGCCGCGCTCGCGCACGTCGCCGACCTCCCCGTCCCGAAGGTGCACTTCGGCGTCGGGACCGGTGAACTGCTCGGTGCGATGCACCGGGTCGGCGCCGACGTGGTCGGGATCGACTACCGGTTGGCGCTCGACGAGGGCATCCGACGCCTCGGTGGCGCCGTCCCCGTGCAGGGCAACATCGACCCGGCACTGCTCGCCGCCCCATGGCCGGTCCTCGAGGCGCACGTCCTCGACATCCTCCAGCGCGGGACGGCGGCGCCGTCGCACGTCCTCAACCTCGGCCACGGGGTCCCGCCCGAGACTGACCCGGACGTCCTGACCCGCATCGTCGCCCTCGCCCACGATTGGCAGCCCGCATGAGTCTCGAGCCCAAGCGTCTCGTCGTCATCGGCGGTGGTGTGGCCGGACTCGTCGGCGCGGTCGACTGCGCCAAGGTCGGCATCTCGGTGACGGTCGTCGACGCGCAGGAGTCGTTCGGTGGCGCGCTCGCGGCCGCCGAGGTCGCGGGTCTCCGCGTCGACGTCGGTGCCGAGAGCTTCGCGACGCGCGGTGGCTCGGTCGCCGAGCTCATCGAGCAACTGGGCCTGACCGACCGCGTCGTGCGTCCCAACCGGGCAGGGGCCTGGTTGCACGTCGCCAAGCCCGGACAGCCGCAGCGGAGTGTCCCGCTCCCCAAGGCGGGACTGCTGGGCATCCCGACGAACCCCCTCGCCGACGACGTCCGTCGGGTCATCGGCTGGAAGGGTGCCCTGCGCGCCTACCTCGACCGCATCCGCCCGCCGCTCACGATCGGCACCGAGCACAACCTCGGTGCGCTCGTCCGGAAGCGCATGGGCGCGGCCGTCCACGATCTCCTCGTCGCTCCGGTCACCTCGGGCGTCTACTCGGCCGCTCCAGACGACCTCGACGTCGACCGCGCGGCTCCCGGGCTGAACGCCGCGCTGACGCGCACCGGGGCGCTGTCCCTCGCCGTTGCGGCTCTCCGGGAGAACGCGCCCGCCGGTGCCGCGGTCGGTGGCCTCGACGGCGGCATGACCGTCCTCGTCGACGGCTTGACCGCGGAACTCGAGCGGTGGGGGTCGACGCTCATCACCGGCGTCGCCGTCACGGCGATCTCCCGGAACCCGTTCGACATCGACGTGGACGCACCGGGTGTCGGCCTCGGCGACGCCGGCCTCCCGCGGATGAGCGAGCGTCCCGCGGCCGCCGGCGCGTCGAAGGCCCCCTGGTACGTCGCCCTGACCGACGGCCGGGTGCTCGAGGCCGATCTGGTCCTCATCGCGACGCCCGAGCAGCCGGCCCGCAACCTGCTGGCCGACGTCGGGCCGGCGCTCCGCGACCTCCCCGCCGCCGGCGACGACGCGGGCGACCCGGTCCTGCCCGCGCCGATCGAGCTCGTGACGATCGTGCTCGACGAACCGGCACTCGACGCCGCACCGCGTGGCTCCGGGCTGCTCGTCGCACCCGGCTCGACGCTCCACGCCAAGGCGCTCACCCATGCGACGGCGAAGTGGGCCTGGCTCGCCGACCGCGCGAAGGCGCAGGGCGAGCACCGCCACGTCGTCCGCCTGTCCTTCGGTCGTCAGGGCGAAGCCGACGCGACGAGCGCGTTGACCGACGAGGAGCTGCTCTCGACGGCGTTGCACGACGCGTCCGCGATGCTCGGCGTCCAGCTCGACCCGGGCAGCGTCCGCGGCTTCCACCGCATCTCCTGGACGGGGACGCAGCCGACCGCCGCCCGCGGCCAGCGCGAACGCTCGACGGCCATCCGGGAAGCAGTGGCCGAGGTGCCCGACCTCGCGGTCACGGGTGCCTGGTTGTCGGGCACGGGGCTCGCCTCGGTGGTGCCCGACGCCCACGAGGCGGCGGCACGACTCCGCCATCAGGCGCTGCAGCGGTAGATACGCCCATATGCCCGACCCGGCATCTTTTCCTGTCAACCCCCGACCGGATGGTGGCGTCGGAGTGACACCCGACTACGCTGGTCCCGTTGGATGCAGCATCACAGCACCACTCGAACAGACGGAGGCGCCATGAAGGGCAAGGTCATGTTCGTCGTCGGTGGGCTCACGGGCTACGTGCTCGGTACCCGCGCCGGACGCGAACGCTACGAGCAGATCAAGACGCAGTGGGTCAAGCTGTGGAACGCGAAGCCGGTGCGCGCGCAGCGCGGCAAGGTCGAGGACTTCGCCAAGGCACGCATCAGCGAGGTCCCCGCGGCTCTCTGGAGCGGCGTCAGCGCCGTCGCGAAGGTCGTCAGCCAGCAGGGCTCGACGCCCGGCCAGAAGCTCGACACTTCGACAGGCTCAGTGCACCGCAAGGCTGAGTCGAAGACCGAAGACACCGTCCAGGACGTGTCCGAGACGGTCAAGGACGCACGCACGGCCTCCGGCACCTCGACGTCGTCGGCCTCGAAGCCCGCAGTGCGCAAGCCTGCCGCGCCCAAGACGACGGCACCGAAGCCCAAGAGCGGCGAGTAGCACCGACGATGCCGTTCATGAGTGACCGCAACCGCTCGGAGCCGCGCTACGACAAGCGCGACGAATCCCTCCTGACCCTCGTCGGCCAGCTGCCCGGGGTCGTCTCGAACCTGGTCAAGGCCGAGATCGCCAACCTCAAGACGCAGCTGGCCCACAAGGGCAAGTACGCGGGCATCGGAGCGGCGTTCGTCGCCGGCGCCGCGGTGTTCCTGTTCTTCGCGGTCGGCGTGCTCGTCGCCGTGCTGATCCTCGCGCTCGCGCTCGTCATGCCCTCGTGGCTGGCGGCGCTCTGCGTCTTCGTGCTCTTCGTCCTCGTCGCGGCGGTCCTCGTGCTCATCGCGCTGCGGTACTTCAAGAAGATCAACGAGGACCCGAGCCCGATGGACAACGTGAAGGAAGACATCAAGGCAGTGAAGGGACTCGGCGAGTATGACCGTTGACCAGTTCCCGGGGGCGACGCCCTCGCCCGAGCAGGCTCGCGCCGAGCTCGTCGCCACGCTGAACGCGATCGAGGACAAGCTCAACGTCCCGAAGCAGGTGCACCGCGCCAAGCGTCGTGCCATCGTGCAGATCGCGACCGTCAAGGTCGAACGCCCGGCGGTCTTCTACGCCGGTGTCGCGGGCCTCGCCGGTGCGGCCGGGCTGGCCGTGTGGGGCATCGTCCGCGCCATCGCGCGCTGACGCGTCCCGCCGCCGGTCACTGAGACCACTCCCGCTCGCTGAGACCACTCCCGCTCGCTGAGACCATTCCCGCTCGCTGAGACCATTCCCGGTCACTGAGCCTGTCGAAGTGTGCCCTTCGACAGGCTCAGCAACCGGCGCACCCGTGAGGGTCCGGAAGGCGGCTCAGGAATTACACGGCGTTCCCAACCGCGTGATTGAGCGCCCGTGACGTGTCCTTGTCCTCGACGGAGCCGAGCCCGCTGACGGCCCTAGGAGTCACGGGGGAGGAGTGGAAGCTGTCTTCCGATCTCATCGACGAGGACGACCGTCGGCGCAAACTCGCTGATGACGACGCGGAGCCTCTCGGTCATCGCGGCGGCCGTCGGGTCCTGAGGAAACACCCAATCCCATCCCGCTCGCCCGCTCCAGATCACAGCGGCGGCACCTCCGTCGAGCACGAGGGCCACCCCGTTGCGCTCGAGAGCCCAACGGGCGCGAACCGAACCGAGCGGGTTGAGGAACAGCTTTGAGAAATAGCCGCTCGAGACCTCGACGAAGACGGTAGAGCCGGAACGCTGGAAACCATGCATGGGTAGCAGCGGTGCTTCGCCCAATCGGGCTCTGAGATCGGCGATCTTCCGGCAACCGAGGACGAGGTTGAGGTCACCGGCGTTGTCGCGTACGCCGTGCGATCGTTCGAAAGCGCGTTCGGCGAGGTCCGTGACAAGCCACTGGACGATCGGGAGCGGCGCGGTGAGGGCAGCGGTGCTCGCCCGCAGAACAGCAAGGCTGTCTCGATCGCTCTGCGCCTCCGGCTTCAGCTCAGCGAAACGGAGTTCGAGTTGCTGTCCCATGCACGTGGCCTCCGCTCCGATCTCTCTGGGTGCCGGAGAGCCGAGGAGCACCAGCGCATATCGACGCCAGACGTTGATGATGGATGTCGTCCCCGTTTCGGTGGGAAGACCGGCGGTGCGCAGCACGGACAGGCTCTCGTCGAGGTCCGTGAGCCCCTCCTGGTGGTGGCCGAGCGAACAGAGCGCCTCCGCGCGTTGGCCGAGGAGGTGGGCTCGTTCGACCGGCGGGGGCGTCTCGGCGAGTTGCGCCGTGCACAGGGCGATCGCCTCCGCGTCCCCGTCAGCGTGGTCGAGCGCATCGCCGATCCGTCGTCGATCAAACTCGTCCGTTGCCGGCGCCGCGGTTCGTGCGAACCGGTTCCGGAGGTCGTTGAGCGTATCGGAATCAGCTGCCGACGCGGAACGTTCGAGCGTGCGCAGGATCTCGTCGATCTGGAGCTCTGTCCTCGCAAGTTCACCGATCGCGTACGCGTCGCCAGTCTCACGCACGGCCTCGCACTGTGTGAGCGCGACGTCGAGCATTCCGACGAGTTTGTCGATCGGAGCGTTCAGCTCCAGCGCGCACCTCGCGATCCCGCAGGAGATCTTCGCCCGGAGGAGCGGGCCATCGTGTTCGAGAGCGTCGAGGACCATCCACTCTGATAGGAACCATCGGTGCGCGTTCCTGAATTCGTGACGGGCGAGGGAGGCCGTCGCGAGATTACCCATCAGCGTGACCCCATGACCCGACCAGTATCCGAGGCGGCCTGCTCCGTCGAGGACGGATTCCGCTGACGGCGTGAGCGTCTTGATCCGGCTGAAGCGTTGGGTCTCCAGGGCATCTTTGACCATGTCGGCGATGACCTCCTGGCTGGCGAGGAGCACCTCCTGGGTCACGACGTCGTCACGCAACTGCCGCGCGATATCGAGGACCACCTCGTTGATGGCGAGTGCGTCATCTGTCTCGGCTCCGCGCTGGGCACGCACACGGCGAATCAGCGAGGCCGTCGTGACGCGGCGGCACGCCTCGTCGACCTCGAGTGCTGTGTATGCGCTGCCTGAGCGCGCGTCCATGATGCGCGCGACGACGTCGAGCGGAGCAGATCTCGGTGGAAGGAATTCGAGCGCGTCGAGCAGGTCAGAAGCGCCCGCGCCCGCACCGTGCGTGTCGGTGGCCGAGACCTGATCGAACGCGATGAGTACCGCCTGCAGCAGAGTGGAATGCGAACGGTACGCCGCAGGAATCAGGAGTTGGTCGTCGATGACCCTGTCGCTGAGGAGATCCAGGTAGTCGGATGTCAGGTCGAGCCCTCGACCACTCGACGCGAGGAAAGCGCACGCCAGCTCGATCGCGAGCGGCCATCGCCCGAGGTGTTCCGCGAGTTTGGCAGCGGTCGCCCGTTCCTCGGGCTCGAGGTCCGGTCGGCCGAGCCTGAGCCTGATCATGTCTGCTGCCGCCTCCTCCGTGAGCGGGCCGACCTCGAGTGCCGGCCAGGACACCCAGGCCGTGGCATCGGTTGAGGTCGCCATGACATCGACGCGTCCGGAGCGGGGGATCCACTCATCGACGGTGGCGGCACCCGATGCGTTGTCGAACACGATCAACCATCTGGCGCTGCTCCGTGCGACGAGGTCTCGGAACCAGGTGGAGGTGGGGGTGCCGTCGCGTCGTCCGGCATCATTGTCGTCACCCAGACTCGAGGCGAGCGCGTCGATGGACGAGGGAGATCCGGCGTCGAACCAGAGGATGACGTCGTACAGCTCGGATCGGGCTCGGGCCAGCTGGCTTGCGATGGTCGACTTCCCGATTCCGGAGAGGCCGGTGATCACCGTGCGCTGGACGGATCTCGGCCGCGCAGCCGAGGGCAACAGCACGGCGAGCCTTGCCATCTCCTCGTCGCGTTCCACCGAGTCGATGTCCGGGATAAGCCCGATGGGTCGGCCCCACTCGTATCGCCCCAGTGCAGCGGCGAGGACATGTCCGTCCTCCTGCAGGAGCCGCTCGGCCGCAGCTCGATCGAGGCCTCGGTGCCCGCCTGACCCCGAACGCTCCAGAACGATCGCGATGATGGACCCGAGGAGTATCCGCGAACTCTCTGCGCCGATGCCGCCGACCGTGCGCCGTCGGTAATCGACGATGCGGTTCCGGAGGCGAAGATCGAGGGCTGAACGGTCGACACCTGATTCGACTGAAAGGGTGCAAAGTCGTCGAAGGTGCTCGTCGGTCATCCCGTCGACGGTCGCTGCGGTCGATGCCCGGAGCAACTCACGGAGCTTCGATCGGCACTCTGCGGCACTCATCGTGGAACCCTCGGGGGATCCGAGCCAGCCGACGAGCTTTGCGGCACCGGTCGAGAGCCGACGATTCGTGGTGATGAGCCGATGCTCGGCATCAATCCTGATGAGCCGTGAGGCGATGTGGATGATCTCTCCGGGTGAGAGCTCGTCACCCGCGGCCCCCGAAACCGCTGCTTTCGCCTGCGCGACGAGCCTGAGCCGTCCATCAGGTGCGGCGATCGAGAAGTCGACGACGTCATCGACTGGGTCTTCCACCGTCAGGACGAACTCGGTGTCGTCTTCGAGTGCGTCCATGAGGGCCTCGACGGTCACGAGACATTGGAACGACACTCCCGCTGCAGTCGCCGTGCCGCCGGTACTCGAGCTCATGCTTCCCAGCAAAGCAGGAGGACCGCCTCCGAGCAGGAGATTCCGCAGCAGTTCGTCCTGCGGTCGCGCGGTTCTCCTGCTGTCACGCCGACGTCCTATCCCGCCACGCGCGTCATCGGGACGTGCACGATGTCGTCCTCCACGTAGTCGGGGCCGCTGATCTCGAATCCGAACCGGCCGTACCAGTCGGCGAGGCGTTTCTGGGCGCCCATGCGGAGTTCCCGATGCCCGTGGTCGGCCACGGCGCGACGGATCAGTTCCGCGGCGAGACCCCGCCCGCGGGCGGTGAACGCGGTGGCCACGCGTCCGATCTCCGAGTGCTCGGCCTCGGTCAGGATCCGGATCGTCGCGAGTACCTCGTCGCCCTCCTGCGCCCAGGCGATGAGGGTGCCGTCCTCGATGTCGCGTCCGTCGAGATCGGCGAAGAGCGCCGTCTGCTCGACGACGAAGACGTCGACGCGGATCTTCAGCACGCGGTAGAGCGTCACCGGATCCATCTCGGCCGCTCTGGCGACGTGGTACTCGACGGGAGGCTGCTCGCTGATCATCACCCGACTGTATCGGCGGTGAGGCTGGGCTCGGTGTCAATCGTGACCTGCCCCTTTTGCCCAATCGACCGAACTGGGTGAGGATAGGACTATGACTCACCCGGCCTCTGCCGAGGCATCGCACCACCCGACCGACTCAGCCACCCCGACTGGCCCCTCAGGATTCACCCTCTGGGCTGTCCTGCGCCGCGAGCCGGCGAGTGCGCTGCCGCTCGGCGAAGAGCATGTCTCCGAATTCGAAGCATCCATCGCGCTCGTCGAATCCCAGGGCGTGACCCTGCGCGGCATCTACGACGTCTCCGGCCTCCGCGCCGACGCCGACCTCATGCTGTGGCTCCACGGCGACACCGCCGAGGGCCTGCAGGCCGGCCTCCGGGAGCTGCGCCGCACCGCCATCCTCGGTTCGCTCGCGCCCACCTGGAACGCCATGGGCGTCCACCGCGACGCCGAGTTCAACCGGCAGCACGTCCCCGGGTTCCTCCGCGGCATCGAGCCGAAGGGCTGGCTCTGCCTGTACCCCTTCGTGCGCAGCTACGAGTGGTACCTCCTGCCGGAGGAGGAGCGTCGCAAGATGCTCGCCGAGCACGGCCGTCAGGGCGCGGCGTTCACGGGTGTGCTCGCCAACACCGTCGCCTCCTTCGCCCTCGGCGACTACGAGTGGCTCCTGCCGCTCGAGGCCGACGACGTCGTCGAACTCGTCGACCTCATGCGCGACCTGCGCAACACCGAAGCGCGCCGCCACGTGCGCGAAGAGGTGCCGTTCTTCACGGGCCGCCGTATCACGCCCGCCGAGGCATTGGAGGTGGTGCGCTGATGGCCGCCATGAACCTGGGGAGCACCGGAGCCGAGGCCCCCGAGCGCATCGTCCGCGGCGCGACCGACGCTGCAGCGGCCGGTCCTGAGCACGTCTCCGAGCCGACGGACTACGACGCCATCCTCCTCGCCGGTTTCGGCGGGCCTGAAGGCCAGGACGACGTCATCCCGTTCCTCCGCAACGTCACGCGCGGACGCGGGATCCCCGAGGAGCGTCTCGAAGAGGTCGCGCACCACTACCGCCACTTCGGCGGCGTCAGCCCGATCAACGACCAGAACCGTGCGCTGAAGGCGGCCCTGGAGCTCGAACTCGCCTCACGTGGCATCGACCTCCCGGTCCTCTGGGGCAACCGCAACTGGGACCCGTACCTGCGCGACGCGCTGACCGAGGCGCACGAGCGCGGCTTCACGAAACTCATCGCGATCGCCACGAGCGCCTACTCCTCGTACTCGAGCTGTCGGCAGTACCGCGAGGACTTCGCGATCGCCGTCGACGAGACGAACCTCCAGGGCGAGATCCAGATCGACAAGGTGCGTCAGTTCTTCGACCACCCCGGCTTCGTGACCCCGTTCATCGACGGTGTCCGTGACGCGATCGCCGAGTACCTGCGCGAACAGCCCGAGCTCTCCGCCGAGACGGAGATCGAGGTGCTCTTCGCGACACACTCGATCCCCACCGGTGACGCCGCGCGCTCCGGCCCCGACTTCCGCGGCTTCGGCGACCACGGCGCGTACGAAGCCCAGCACCTCGCGGTGGCCGAGGTCGTCATGGCGAACGCCATCGACCAGCTCCGTGAGGCCGGTGTCCTCGGTGGCGCGGTCGGCAGCGGCGTCTCGGTGCCGTGGCAGCTCGTCTACCAGTCGCGCTCCGGCCCGCCGAGCATGCCGTGGCTCGAGCCCGACATCAACGACGCGATCGCCGAGCTGCCCGCCGCCGGCCGCAAGGCGATCGTCATCGTGCCGCTCGGCTTCGTGAGCGACCACATGGAGGTCATGTGGGACCTCGACAACGAGGCCATCGAGACGGCCGGCGAGCACGGCCTGGCCGCCGTCCGCGTCCCGACGCCTGGCACCGCCGCCGCCTACGTCAAGGGACTCGTCGACCTCGTCCTCGAGCGCCGCGACGGCACGCCCGTCGAGGAACGACCGCACATGACCGACCTCGGCCCCTGGTACGACGTCTGCCGCCCCGGGTGCTGCGAGAACGCCCGGCTGGGCTTCAAACCGGCGTTCTCGGGGATCGCCCCATGACCCTTCGCATCGGAACCCGCGGCAGTGCCCTGGCGCTGGCGCAGACCGGTCATGTGGCCGACGCCCTCACAGCGGCCACCGGTGAGGACGTCGAGATCGTCACCGTCACGACGCAGGGCGACACGAGTCGCGAGTCGCTCTCCACCATCGGCGGGACGGGTGTGTTCGTCAACGCGCTCCGCGACGCCCTGCTCGACGGCGCGTGCGATCTCGTCGTGCACTCCTTGAAGGACCTGCCGACGGCTCCGGCCGAGGGCTTCACGATCGCCGCCATGCCCATGCGTGAGGATCCGCGCGACGCCCTGTGCGCCTCCGACGACCGCTCGCTCGACGACCTGCCGCAGGGTGCCAGGATCGGCACCGGCTCACCGCGTCGGATCGCGCAGCTGAAGCGTATCCGGCCCGACCTCGAGGTCGTCGACATCCGCGGCAACATCGACACCCGCCTGCGCCGCATCGACGACGACCTCGACGCCGTCGTCCTCGCGGCCGCCGGTCTCACCCGCCTCGGACGCCTCGACGCCGTGACCGGGCTCTTCGACCTCGACACCTGGCCGACCGCGCCGGGGCAGGGGGCGCTCGCGATCGAGTGCCTCGACGACGACGAATCGTCCATCGCCGGTTCCATCGCGTTGCTCGACCACGCGCCGAGCCGCTGGCAGGCCACGGCGGAACGGGCCGTGCTCCGTCGGCTCGAGGCCGGTTGTTCTGCCCCCGTCGGCGCGGCAGCCTGGCTCGACGACGAAGACCTCGTCCTGCAGGCCGCCGTCTACTCGCTCGACGGCACCGAGATGATCCATCTGGAGAGCCGCGCGGAGGGCTTCTCCGGCGACGGACACGGACGCGAGCTGCTCCAGGCGGCCGACGCACTCGGTGTCTCGCTCGCAGACGAGCTCATCGAGGCCGGCGCAGCCGACCTCGCCCCGCTGGGAGGCGCTGCGTGAAGGACTGGACGAAGTCGAACACCGTTCCCACCGCCACCAAGCCGCTCGGCGGGTGGCGCGTCCTCGTGCCGCGCGGCGGTCCGTGGGGCGACTCGGTCGCCGGGACGGTCCGCGGCAAGGGTGGGTCGCCCGTCGTCGCCCCGATGATCAACTTCGCCAGCACCGACGACCCGGAGACCCTCGGGGCCGCACTCGCGGCGCTCGAGGCTGGAGAGTTCGACTGGCTGACCGTGACGAGCGCGACCACGGTCGACGTGCTGTCCTCGCAGCGGATCCGGATCCCCGAGACGACGAGGGTCGCCGCCGTCGGAGAGACGACCGCTGCCGCGCTCACGGCCGTCGGCTACAGCGTCGACCTCGTGCCGGCGAAGGACAACTCCGCCAAGGGCATGGTGCAGGAGCTCACGGCGCTCGAACCGCACCCGAAGCGCATCCTCACGCTCCGCTCGGCCATCGCCAAGCCGCTCCTCACGGAGGGCCTGATCGCTGCCGGACACGACGTCCAGTCCGTCGTGGCTTACCGCACGGTCGGTGTCCCGGTGGCAGAGAAGATCGTCGCCGACGTCGCCAGCGGCCGGGTGCGTGCGATCCTCGTCACCTCGGGCAGCGTGGCGGAGCAGGTTCGTTCGCAGTTCCCCGAGATCCCCGAGAGCACCGTCATCGCGGCGATCGGACCCCGTACGGCTCGTGACGCCCGAGGCTACGGGCTCCGGGTCGACGTCGTGGCGGAGCAGCAGACGGTCGACTCGCTGATCGAGGCGATCGTGTCCGTGGCGCTCAGCCGGAACCTCGACGAGGACGCCGGCGACGGGATCCGCTGACCGGCTTCACGCCCTGCGCGAACCGGGAGGGCTCGTCGGCAGCGGCGCGTAGGCTGGACGGGTGAGCATTCCCGAGACCCGTCCCCGTCGTCTCCGGCAGCAGCCGGCCATCCGTCGCCTCGTCAGCGAGACGCGACTCGACCCGGCGGAGCTGGTGCTCCCCATGTTCGTGCGGGAGGGCGTCTCCGAGCCGGTCGAGATCTCCTCGATGCCGGGTGTCCGACAGCACACCGTCGACAGCGCCAAGCGTGCCGCGGCTGAGGCGGCTGCGGCCGGCATCGGTGGGGTCATGCTCTTCGGTGTCCCGGCCGAGCGCGACGCCGTGGGTTCCGGCGCGACCGACCCCGACGGCATCCTCAACGTCGCGACCCGCGCACTCGTCGCCGAGGTGGGCGACGCCCTGGTCGTGCAGACCGACCTCTGCCTCGACGAGTTCACCGATCACGGACACTGCGGTGTCCTCGACGACCGCGGGCGCGTCGACAACGACCGCACGCTCGACCGCTACCGCGACATGGCGCTGGCCCAGGCCGAGTCGGGCTCGGCCCTCCTCGGCCTCTCGGGCATGATGGACGGCCAGGTCGCCGCCGTGCGCGAGACGCTCGACGCCGCCGGGTTCGACGACACGATCATCCTCGCCTACTCGGCGAAGTTCGCGTCCGCGCTCTACGGCCCCTTCCGCGAGGCCGTCGACTCGCAGCTGCAGGGCGATCGCCGCACCTACCAGCTCGACCCCGCCAACCGTCGTGAGGGTCTGCGCGAGGCGCTCATCGACGAGGCAGAGGGCGCCGACATCGTCATGGTGAAGCCCGCAGGGAGCTTCCTCGACGTCCTGGCCGACGTGGCGGACACGGTGTCGATCCCGGTCTGGGCGTACCAGGTGTCCGGCGAGTACGCGATGATCGAGGCCGCCGCCCGGCAGGGCTGGATCGACCGCCGACGCGCGATCGAGGAGTCGGTGCTGTCCATCAAGCGCGCCGGAGCCGAGGCCGTCCTGAGCTACTGGGCCGTCGAACTCGCCGTTTGGTTGGATGAGGCGCGCGGTCTGCGTGCAGGAGGAACCCGATGAACGACGCAGCATTCGCCAGAGCCCAGCGGTCGATCCCCGGTGGGGTGAACTCGCCCGTCCGTGCATTCCGCTCCGTCGGCGGCACGCCGCGGTTCATGGTGTCCGCGACCGGCCCCTACATCACCGACTCCGAGGGCGTGCAGTACGTCGACCTCGTGAGCGCGTGGGGCCCCGCGCTCCTAGGACACGCGCACCCGCAGGTCGTCGAGGCCGTGCAGGCCGCTGCGGCCCGCGGCCTCTCCTTCGGCGCGTCCACCCCGGCCGAGACCGAGCTCGCGGAGCTCGTCAAGGAGCGCGTCCAGGCGTCCGGTGTCGCGCCGATCGAGAAGCTGCGCATGGTCTCCACCGGCACCGAGGCGACCATGACGGCCATCCGCCTCGCGCGCGGTGCCACCGGTCGCAGCCTCATCGTGAAGTTCGCCGGGCACTACCACGGCCACTCCGACGGCCTGCTCGCCGAAGCGGGGTCGGGCGTCGCGACCCTCGCCCTGCCGGGGTCCGCCGGGGTCACTCCCGAGACGGCCGCCCAGACGATCGTCGTCCCGTACAACGACCGGTCGGCACTCCGCGAGGTCTTCGCCGAGCGTGGCCAGGACATCGCCGCGATCATCATGGAGGCGGCCTCCGCCAACATGGGCGTCGTCCCGCCGGCTCCCGGGTTCAACGCGAGCGTCGTGAAGCTCGCGCACGAGTACGGCTCGCTGGTCATCATCGACGAGGTGCTCACCGGGTTCCGCGTCTCCTCCGCCGGTTGGTGGGGGCTCGACAACCGCGGACTCGCCGCCGTCGCGCCCGGCACGGAGCCCGTCCCGGGTGCCGAGGCCTGGGAGGCCGGCAACCACGCCGTCGCGAACTCGACCGGTGCCATCAGCATCCCCGTCGGCGTGTACCAGCCCGACCTCTTCACCTTCGGCAAGGTCATCGGCGGCGGCATGCCCCTCGCTGCGCTGGGTGGGCGCGCCGAGCTCATGGACCTGCTCGCACCGACCGGCCCGGTCTACCAGGCCGGGACGCTCTCGGGGAACCCGGTGGCCCTCGCCGCCGGCATCGAGACGCTGCGCCTCGCCGACCAGGAGGTCTACCGTCGGGTCGACGCGGCGGCCGCGATCGTGTCCGAGGCGACCTCGAACGCGCTCACGGAGGCCGGGGTCGCGCACACCGTGCAACGCGCCGGGAACCTGTTCTCCTTCGCCTTCAGCGAGACCGCACCGACCGACTACGCCGCGGTCCTGCAGCAGGACGCCTTCCGCTACCCGGCCTTCTTCCACCGCATGCTCGACGCGGGGGTGTCGCTCCCGCCGAGCGTGTACGAGGCCTGGTTCGTCTCCGCGGCGCACGACGACGAGGCGATCGGGCGTATCGTCGACGCCCTGCCCGCAGCGGCCCGTGCGGCTGCGGCGGCCATCCGCTGAGTCGGACGGTCGCTCCGCAGGCGACGTCGGACGCTGCACAGACCATGCGTTACCGCTTTGTGAACTTCCGGCAACGCGAACGTCGGTGGGGGTTGGCAGACTAGAGGCATGGCCTCCTTGCGTCTGCACCCCGACCGACTGGAGATCGAGCTGTCCGCGTACGACAAGGCGCTCTCGCTGCGTCGGAGCAACGTCGTCGTGCCACGGTCGAGCATCCGTTCCGCCACCATCACCGACGACCCGTGGATCTGGGTCCGGGGCATCCGTGCGCCGGGCACCGCGATCCCGTTGACGCTCGCCATCGGCCAGTGGAAGTTCCACGGTGGCATGGACTTCCTGGTGATCAAGGGCACCAAACCGTCGGTCGTCATCGATCTCGAAGACGCGGAGTACTCGCGGCTCATCATCACGACCCGTCGCAGCGCCGAGCTCATCGCCGCCCTCGACCTGCACTAGGACGAGCTGCCGGACGCACGGCGGTCCCCGCCGGATCCGGATCGTCGTCGAGGACGCGGTGCGCCGCGCATCCTGGCGCTGATCAGGGCCGTGCGCAATCATTTGCCTCGAACAGGGCACAAAACGACGTCTGACCGGTATTCTGGGCCCGCTCGAACCTCCGTAGATCCGCCTGTTCGAAAGGACCACAGCCATGTCGACTCCTCCTCCCGGTGAATACCCCGGCCAGCCGCCGCAGGCTCCCCAGGCGCCGCAGCCCCCGAAGGACCAGTACGGCGCGGCTCCCGCGTACTCCGGCGGCGCAGCTCCCTCCGGCGACGCGACCGCCGGCAAGACGCTCGGCATCGTCGGCCTGATCCTCGCGTTCCTCGCCCCGCCGATCGGCCTCATCCTCAGCATCGTCGCCCTGGTGCAGTCGAAGAACGCGGGAGTCAAGAACACGCTGGCGAAGGTCGGCCTCATCCTGTCGATCGTCTTCATCGTCATCGCGATCATCGCGACCATCGCGGGTATCGCGATCGGTGCTGCGGCGTTCAACGAGGCGTGCGCCTCCCTCGGGAGCGGTGTCCACACCGACGGCACGACCACCATCACCTGCCCGTAGCCCGGTGACATCCGGGCGATTGGGGAGTTGTCCCCATCGCCTGTCGGGTATCTAACCCACTACTGTTGGCTCGCGCCCGTGGCGCATCTACCATCCTCGAGAGGAACCATCATGACCAACGCACCCCAGTACAACGCCCCGCAGCAGCCGGGCGGCGCCCTGCCCGCCGACTACCCGGGCAAGACGCTCGGCCTCGTCGGCCTCATCCTCGCGATCGTCGTGCCGCTCGTCGGCCTGATCATCAGCCTCGTCGCGCAGAAGCAGTCCAAGGACGCCGGCTACCCGAACCAGCTCGCCAAGATCGGTGTCATCATCGGCATCATCCTCGTCGTGCTCGGCATCATCGGCGGCATCTTCTACGCCGTCGCGCTCGGTTCGGTCATGTCGACCGCCGGATACTGAGTCTCAGCAGTCCCGTCGGCAGCGGCCGGTCGCCTTCGGGCACCGGCCGCTGTCGCGTTCCTGGAGCGCTGGGCGGTGTCCCTGTCTCAGGAGTCGGCGGGTGTGTCGCCCGGGTGGGCGTGCGCCGCGCCGCAACTCTCCTGAGTTCGGTCGTGCCGGTTCGGTAGTGTCCCTGTCTCAGGAGTCGGCCGGTGTGTCGCTCGGGTGGGAGTGCGCCGCGCCGCGGTTCTCCTGAGTTGGGGACGGCCGGGCCTGTTCCTTGGGTCCGATCAGGCGCGGACGTCGACGACGATCCGGCCGTGGACGGAGCCTGCGAGGACCCGCTCCGCCGCATCCGTCGCCTCGGTGAGGGAGACCGTCTCGGTCAGGGAGTCGAGCACGTCGAGGTCGAGCGCGGTGGTCACGCGCTCCCAGGCGGCCTGCCGCAGTGGGAGCGGTGCCTCGACGGAGTTCACGCCCGCGAGCGTGACCCCGCGGAGGATGAACGGCATGACCGACGTCGGGAGGTCGGACCCGCCGGCGAGCCCACAGGCGGCGACCGTCCCGCCGTACTCGACCTGCGACAGGACCGTCGCGAGCGTCTGACCGCCGACGGAGTCGACGGCTCCCGCCCAGCGCTGGCTGCCGAGTGGGCGGCCGGCCTCGGCGAACTCGGCACGGTCGACGATCGACGTCGCTCCGAGCCGCCGCAGGGCGTCACCCAGCTCGTCGACCCGCCCGGTCGAGGCGGTGACCTCGAAGCCGGCGGCGGCCAGTAGCGCGATCGCGATGCTCCCGACGCCACCACCCGCTCCCGTGACGAGCACGGGGAGCCCGCCGACGCGGACGGCACCGGACGTCGTGCTGCCGTGCTCGAGCGCGAGCACGGCGAGGGCCGCGGTGTACCCGGCGGTGCCGATCGCGGCGGCCTGTGCGCTCGAGACGTGGTCGGGGACGCGGACGAGCGCGTCGGACCGCACCTTCGCACGTTCGGACAGCCCGCCGTACCGGGTCTCGCTCAGGCCGTCGCCGAACAGGGCCACGCGGTCGCCGGCGCTCCACGCGGGATCACTCGACGCCGCGACGACGCCCACGAGGTCGATGCCCGCGACCATCGGGAACGACCGTACGACACCCGGCTTCCTGGTGAGGACCAGGGCGTCCTTGTAGTTGATGCTCGAGTACTCGACGTCGACGGTGACGGCGGCGTCGGGCAGCGAGGCGTCGGGGAGGTCGCGGAGGTCGACCGTCCGGGTGGGTTTGCCACCCTCGTGCTTGACCTGCTCGACGAGGTATGCGCGGCCCATGGTGCTCCTGTCTCCGGTGCGGTGACCGGTCGGTGGCTGTCCGTCGAGCCTACGCCTCGCCGGCGAGAGGCTGGCTGGCTTGAGCCGTCGCGCCCGCCGTGCCTAGGTGACGTCGCGGCGCCAGGTCGTGGCGTAGCCGATGAGCGCGACGACGACCCCGATGCCGAGGAGGACGAGTCCGCCCTGCCACCAGGTCAGCGCGTCCTGCTGAGCGGACATCATCGAGTAGAAGCTCGGTCCGACGAGGGCGTCCGTCGCAGCACCCGGCAGGAACCGGCCGATGGACGCGGTGACCTCGGAGAATGAGGAGGCCAGGCGAAGCAGCGGCTCGACGAACTGCGTGAAGGCCAGCACGACGATGATCGCGCCCACCTGGCTCGGCAGCACCGCCCCGAGACCGACGCCGATCGCACCCCACAGGGCCATCGCGAGCACCGCACGCCCGATGAGTGCCCAGGTGTCGGGGTCGGTCAACATCGGATCGATGCCGCTGATGGCCAGGGCGCCGCCGCCGAGACCGACGGACGCGACCAGCGCGATCACGCCGTACAGCGCGCCGACCCCGGTCAGCGCCAGGACCTTGCCGACGAGGACGTGGCCGCGGTTCGGGCTGGCGAGGAACGTCGGCGTCAGGCTCTGATGCCGGAACTCGCCGGTCGTGGCGAGCGCACCGAGCAGGACGGGGAAGACGTACCCGATGCTCGTCGCGAAGCCGTAGATGAGACCGGGTTGTGTGAGCATCTCGCTCGTCGCCTGCGCCCCGGCCCCGCTGGACTCGGCCGCGCCCGGGATGTTGGCGAAGAGGAGCGCCGCCCCAGCTGCGGCGAACCCGACGTACACGAACAGGATGAGCGCGAGGCCCCACCACACGCGGGTGGTGAACACCTTGAGGAACTCGGAGCGGATGGCTGCCAGCAGTGAGGTCATGCGTGGTCCTCCCCACCGCTGACGAGCGCGAGGAACGAATCCTCGAGCCCTGATCGATGCCGCGACAACGCACTGAGCGGAATGCCGGCGGCGAGCGCGACCCGGCCGATGTCGATCGCCTCCACATCGTGCACGACGAGCCCCGAGCGGGCCTGGTCGAAGGTGTACCCCGCGGCGGTCAGCGCCGTGGCGAGCCGTTCGTGCTCCGGGGAGTTCACGACGACGCGGAGGGTGTCGGCGGCGTCGAGGCTCGCGAGCGTGCCCACGTGCGCAAGCCGTCCCTTCGCGATGATCACGACCTCGTCGACGGACTGCTGCACCTCGCTGAGCAGGTGCGAGCTGATGAGGACGGTCCGCCCCTCGGCCGCGAGTGCGGTGAGGAAGCCGCGGATCCACTTGATCCCCTCGGGGTCGAGCCCGTTGATCGGTTCGTCGAGGACGAGCACACCGGGGTCGCCGAGGAGCGCGGTCGCGAGACCGAGCCGCTGGCGCATGCCGAGCGAGTACCCGGCGACGCGTCGGTCTGCGACCTCGAGCAGGCCGACCTGCGCGAGCACGACGTCCACCCGGCTCGCCGGCAGACGTGCTGCCGAGGCGTGCACGCGCAGATGGTTCCGGGCGGTGCGGCCGGGGACGAAGCTCGCCGCCTCGAGAGCCGCTCCGACGGTCGCTGCTGGGACCGGCAGCTTGGCGTAGGGGACACCGCCGAAGGTCGCCCTCCCCGACGTCGGTTGAACGAGGCCGAGCAGCATGCGCAGGGTCGTCGTCTTCCCGGCGCCGTTCGGGCCGAGGAAGCCGGTGACCTTGCCCGGTTCCACGTGGAACGTCAAGTCGTCGACCGCCTGCACCGCCCCGAAGGATTTCGAGAGTCCATCGAACTCGATCGTCACGCCAGCGGTCATCCGGTGCCTCCCCAGGGGCGCGGCCGGATCCGCGCCTCGTCCTGCAACGCTATCGGGGCCGACACCGGTTGCGCATCGGTCGCTCGGGGGAGATCCCGGTGAAGGCGCCGTGGCCCCGTCTCAGGAGATGCCCGGCGTGGCCGGCGCGCATCGGGGCGGCGCGCCGCACCTCTCCTGAGACAGGGACGGCGGAGTCGAGGAGGAGGTCGGCTGCTACAGCCCGAGCGAGTCGAGCGACGCGCGGACTGCAGCGGCCGAGTGGGCGAACTGCTGTTCCTCGCGGGGCGACATCGCGACCTCGACCACCGAGCGCACGCCCGAACGGTCGACGATGCTCGGCACCGACAGGGCGACCCCGCTGACGCCGTGGTACCCGCCGAGCACGGTGCTCACCGGCAGGATCGCGTGCTCGTCGCCGAGGATGGCCTCGACGATCCGTGCCCCGGAGAGTCCGATCGCGTAGTTCGTCGCGCCCTTGCCCTCGATGACGCGATAGGCGGCCGTCCGGACGTCGGTCGCGATCTCGTCGAGCCGCTGCTCCGTGAAGCGCGAGCCGTCGGGCAGCTCCCAGTCGAGGATCGGGACGGGACCGATGGTCGCCTGCGACCACAGCGGCAGTTCGCTGTCGCCGTGCTCGCCGACGATGAGTGCGTGCACCGCCGAGGTCGCGACACCCGCGCGCTCAGCGAGCAACCAGCGCAGCCGGGAGGTGTCGAGGACGGTGCCGGAGGAGAAGACGCGTTCGCGCGGCAGCCCCGTGATCTGCTGGGCGGCGACGGTGAGGACGTCGCACGGGTTCGTGACGAGCATGTAGACGGCGTCCGGTGCGTGCTCGACGAGTTTCGGGAGCAGCTGCTCGAGGATACGGATGTTCGTGCCAGCGAGGTCGAGTCGGGTCTGGCCGGGTTCCTGCTTCGCGCCGGCCGTGATCACGACGACGTCCGCATCGGCGACGACCGAGATGTCGTCACCGCCCGTGATGCTGCTCGACCCGGTGAACTGCGTCCCGTGGGCGAGGTCGAGGACCTCGGCCGAGGCCCGCTTGCCGTCGATGTCGTAGAGCGCCACCCGCCGGGCGCTGCCGCGGATGAGCGAGGCGTAGGCGAGGGACGAACCGACGCTCCCCGCCCCGATGATGGCCAGTTTCGACTTCGTGCGAGCACCCATGGCTCCATCTTGGCAGGGGCGGATGTGCGCGGTCAGGGCGCGGCACGACAGGTGTCGGGTTGTCTCGATGTCGAGGTATTCGCCCTTCGACAGGCTCAGGGACCGGACCGCCGCACCCTCCGGTCACTGAGCCGCACCCGTCGGTCACTGAGTTTGTCGAAGTGCCTCAGCCAACCACCGGTTCCGCGACTCGATGAGCCGTCGCAGGTGCCGGGTGAGCGCGACGTGTTCGGCCACGACGCCGAGCGGACCGAACGGCGCCGAGAACGTGACGTCGTCGAGCATGATGGTCCGCGCCGTCCCCATCGGGCGCTCGAGCGGTTCGAAGAGGTGGACGTGGCGGAACGTCCGGAACGGACCGGACAGCTGTTCATCGGTGAACCGGTGGGGTTCCTCGAACGCGGTGATCCGACTCGTCATCGTCCACGGCACACCGAAGTGCCTCGCCCGCCAGGTGACGGTCTCACCGAGGCCGATCAGCCCGGAGGTCACGCCGCCGACCGCCCGTTCACCGGTGTCCGCCATCGAGCCGAGGTGGGCGTCGATCGACCGCGAGAGGTCGAAGGCCTGCTGCATCGTCCCGGCGAGCTCGGTGCGGAGGCGGAAGTGGGCGGTCATGACGGTGGCGGATCAGGCGGGCTGGCCGGTGCGAGCATCGGTGGAGACGTCGGCGCCGGTGTGAACGGCGCATCGCGGGCCGCCGTCGGGCCCGTCCGCGTGCGCCTCGCACACGACCAACTGCGTCTTACAGGAGGGGTCCGCGCAGTTCTGCAGGTGCTTCGTCGGCGTGTCGCAGACGACGCAGTGCCCGATGACGGCCGCATGATCACTGAACTCGAGCGAGCCCCGCTTGTCGAACACGTACAGGGATCCCTCCCACAGGCCGTCGTCGCCGAACTGCTCGCCGTACCGGACGATGCCGCCGTCGAGCTGGTACACCTCGCCGAAGCCGCGAGAGCGCATGAGTCCCGAGAGCACCTCGCAGCGGATGCCGCCCGTGCAGTAGGTGACGACCGGCTTGTCCTTCAGGTGGTCGTACTTGCCGCTGTCGAGTTCGGCGACGAAGTCCCGGGTGGTCGCGACGTCGGGCACGACCGCACCGGCGAACCGCCCGATCTCGGCCTCGAAGGCGTTCCGGCCGTCGAAGAACACGACGTCGTCGCCGCGCTCCGCGACGAGCTCGTGCAGTTCCGTCGGCTGCAGGTGCACCCCGCCGCCGGTGACGCCGTGCTCGTCCACCACGAGCTCACCGGGGGCGCCGAAGGACACGATCTCCTCGCGCACCTTCACGCTGAGCTTCGGGAAGTCGCTACTCCGACGCCAGGGTGCGGGTCGGTGCCTGGCCGTGCGCACGGGGTCGTCCTCGTCGAAGCCGGAGCCGTCGCTCCACTTCACGTCGAGGTCCCGGAACGCGGGGTGCTCCTTCGTCTTCCGGACGTAGAGCTTGCAGGCGTCGAGCTCGCCGCCGACGGTGCCGTTGATGCCGTCCTTCGAGATGAGGATGCGGCCACGGAGACCGAGTGACTCGCAGAGGTCGCGCTGCCACAGCCGGATCGCCTCCGGGTCCGCCAGGGGAGCGAACGCGTAGTACAGGAGGATCTTCGGGTCGGCCACCGCTCAATCGTACGTGGCGCCGACCGCGGATCGTCGGGCCGGTCCAGCGGACACGGACGTTCCGGCCCCTCGCTTGTCGAAGGGCGACAACCGCCGCCGCACGCGCAGGCGCCAGGCCTAGGGTGGATGCAGACCTCGAAGGAGATGGCTATGCGCACTGCAGTGATCGTCGACGCGATCCGGACGCCGTCCGGCCGGGGCAAACCGGGCGGTGCGCTGAACGCCGTGCACCCGACGGACCTCCTCGCCGGCACGATCCGTGCGCTCGTGGAGCGGACCGGCATCGATCCCGCGGTCGTCGAGGACGTCTACGCCGGCTGCGTCACCCAGTCCGGCGAGCAGGGGCAGAACATCGCGCGGAACGCGGCGCTCGCCGCAGGCCTCCCGCAGGAGACGCCCGGCACCACCATCGACCGGCAGTGCGGCTCCAGCCAGCAGGCCACCACCTTCGCCGCGCAGAGCGTCATGTCGGCCGGCAACGACGTCGTCATCGCCTGCGGTGTCGAATCGATGAGTCGGGCGCCGATGGGCTCCAACGTGCAGGGGGCAGACCCCTTCGGCTCCGCCCTCCGAGCCCGCTTCCGCGAGGGCCTCGTCGGCCAGGGTGTCTCCGCCGAACTCATCGCCGCCCGCTGGAACCTCAGCCGCGAGGAGCTCGACGCCTTCGCCGCCCGCTCCCACGAGCGCGCCGCCGCGACCTGGGCGTCCGGCGGGTTCGACGGCGAGGTCGTCGCCGTCACCCTCCCCGACGGTTCCGTCGTCACGACCGACGAGACGGTCCGTGCCGGGACGACCCCCGAGGCGCTCGCCGGACTCCCCGCCGTCTTCCGCGACGAGCGGCTCGCGGCGCGCTTCCCCGAGATCGCCTGGCGGATCACCCCGGGGAACGCCTCACCGCTCACCGACGGCGCCTCCGCCGCGCTCATCATGAGCGAGGTCCGGGCGCTCGAGCTGGGGCTGACGCCGCGTGCGCGCTTCGTCTCCTTCGCCGCGGTCGGGAGCGACCCGATCGAGATGCTCACCGGCATCCTCCCCGCCACCCGCCGCATCCTGGAGCGCAGCGGGCTCGACATCGACGACATCGACGCGTTCGAGGTCAACGAGGCGTTCGCGTCCGTCCCGCTCGCGTGGCAACGCGAGTTCGGGGTGGACGACGACCGGCTCAATCCGCGGGGTGGGGCGATCGCCCTCGGGCACCCGCTCGGCGCCTCCGGGACGAAGCTCCTCGCCACCCTCCTCGGCCAGCTCGAGGCGACCGGCGGCCGCTACGGGCTGCAGACGATGTGCGAGGGCGGCGGTATGGCCAACGCGACGATCATCGAGCGCCTCTGATGGGCGCGCCCACCACGTGAAGGGAACCAGCACATGGATGTGACCGGCAGTTCGGCGATCGTCACCGGCGGCGCCTCGGGACTCGGATTCGCGACCGCGACGCGGCTGGCCGGTGCCGGCGCGCGCGTCGTGCTCGTCGACCTCCCCGGTTCACCCGGGGCGGAGCGGGCCGAGGCGCTCGGCGGGTTCGCGACCTTCGTGCCCGCCGACGTCACCGACGGTGAGCAGGTGCAGGCGGCGGTCGAAGCGGCGGTGTCGCGTGGACCGCTGCGGGTCGTCGTGAACTGCGCCGGCATCGCACCACCGGCGAAGGTGCTCGGCCGCGACGGCCCGGCGGACCTCGGTGCCTTCGAACGCGTCCTGCGCGTCAACGTCCTCGGCACCTTCAACGTCATCCGGCTGACCGCCGACGCGATGCAGCACAACGATCCGGACGGTGATCCCGTCGACGGCGCAGGCGACCGCGGCGTCATCATCAACACCGCGTCCGTCGCCGCCTTCGACGGACAGATCGGCCAGCCCGCCTACGCCGCGTCCAAGGGCGCGGTGCACTCGATGACGCTGCCGATCGCCCGCGAGCTGGCGCGTTTCGGGATCCGGGTCGTGACGATCGCGCCCGGCATCATGGAGACACCCATGCTCGCCGGACTGCCCGAGGCGGCGCAGGAGTCGCTCGGGCACCAGGTGCCGTATCCGGCCCGCCTCGGCCGCCCCGACGAGTACGCCTCGCTCGCGCTGCACATCGTCGAGAACGGCTACCTCAACGGTGAGACGATCCGCCTCGACGGCGCGATCCGGATGGCGCCGAAATGACCGGCTCTCCGATGCCGACGAACCCATCCACCGACCAGGGAGCCACTCCGTGACCAGCGACGACACCATCCTCTTCGAGGTGAGCGACGGCCTCGCGCACCTCACGCTCAACCGGCCCGCGAGCCTCAACGCGATCGACGACCGTGCGGCCAGACGGTGGCGCGACCTCGCCCTCGAGATCGCGGAGCGCGACGACGTCCGGGCGGTCCTGTTCGACGCCAACGGTCCGGCGTTCTGCGCGGGTGGCGACGTCCTCGCGATGTCGCGGATGGGTGACGGCAGCGAGGGATCGACGGGCGCCTTCGTCACCGAACTCGCCGACATCATCCACGAGGGCCACCGGACGCTGCAGTCGGTCGCGAAGCCGATCGTCGCCGCCGTCCAGGGGGCTGTCGCGGGCGGTGGGCTGGGGTTCATGCTCGTCGCCGACGTGGTCATCGCGTCCGACCGGGCGAAGTTCGTCAGCAAGTACGCCGACATCGGCCTCACTCCGGACTGCGGCGTGAGCACCCTGCTGCCCGAGACGGTCGGGATGCGTCGGGCGCTCGAGCTCACCCTCGGCCCGCGGATGCTGAGCGCCGAGGAGGCGCTCGACTGGGGGCTCGTGACCGAGGTGGTCCCCGCCGAGCAGCTCGACGCCCGCGCACGCGAGGTGGCCGCGTTCTGGTTGGCCGGAGCCACGGCCGCGTTCGGTCAGGCGCGGCGGCTGCTGCGCGAGAGCGTCGGCCGCGGCTACCAGGACGCCCTCGACGACGAAGCCCGCACGATCGGCGCGGCGATCGAGACGCCCGAGTCGGTCGCGCGCGTCGCGGCGTTCGCCGCCGCGTCGGCGAAGCGCGCCGCCACCACCACCCCGAAGGAGCCCACCGCATGACCACCCTCGCCGGCAAGACCATCCTCATGTCGGGCGGCAGCCGCGGCATCGGCCTCGCGATCGCCCTGCGTGCGGCCCGCGACGGCGCGAACGTCGCGATCCTCGCCAAGACCGACACCCCCGATCCCCGCCTCGAGGGGACGATCCACACCGCAGCGGACGCGATCCGCGAGGCCGGTGGGCAGGCGCTCCCGATCCTCGGCGACGTCCGGAACGACGACGACATCACCCGGGCCGTGTTCGAGACGGCCGGTGAGTTCGGCGGCATCGACATCGTCGTCAACAACGCGAGCGTCATCAGCCTTGCGCGGACCCTCGACCTCGATGCGAAGCGGTACGACCTCATGCAGGACGTGAACGTGCGTGGCACGTTCATGCTGTCGCGGGCGGCCATCCCCATGCTCAAGGACGCGGAGAACCCGCACATCCTGTCGCTGTCGCCGCCGCTCAACCTCGACCCGAAGTGGCTCGGCGCGCACACCGGCTACACGCTCGCGAAGTACGGCATGTCGATGGTGACGCTCGGTCTCGCTGCCGAGTTCGGACGCGACGGCATCGCCGCGAACACGCTCTGGCCGAAGACGACGATCAAGACGGCGGCGGTCGGCAACATCCTCGGCGGCGAGGCCCTCCTGGCGAAGAGCCGCACCCCGGAGATCTACGCCGACGCGGCCTACGAGGTCCTGACGGCGTCGGCGCGTGAGCTCACGGGTCGATCGCTCATCGTGGAGGACGTCCTCGCGGAGGCCGGGGTCACCGACCTCGCGAAGTACTCGCCGGGCGTCGACGAGTCGGAGCTCTACCCCGACATCTTCCTGTAGCGGCGGGCCCGCCCTGTCCGCTGACGGCAGAACGCGGGCTCCCCGAGCCTGGCCGAGCCGCGCCTACAGTGAGAGCACGCGGTCACGGAGCCCGCGCCCGCAGCCGGAAGGAGTCGCCATGTTGTACCGCGAAGCCCTCGGCGCGGCCCTGCGCACGCGTCGACTCGAACAGGGGCGCACCCTGCAGGACGTCGCGACCGCCGCAGCCGTCTCGACGCCCTACCTGTCGGAGATCGAACGCGGCCGGAAGGACGCCTCCTCCGAGGTGGTGGTGACCATCGCCGACGCGCTCCGCACCCGCCTCGACGCGCTGATGTTCGACATCGCGGACCGCTTCGAGACCGCGGCGGCTCCGATCGTCGTCGAGCTGCCCCTCGCCGAGGACGCGCTCGCCGACGCGACGATCACCCCGCTGCGCCCCGCGGCCGACCCGCAGCTGCTCGCCGCCTGACCCCGACCGTCGGCGATCGTCCGGACACGCTGGTTCGTCCCGTCCGCTGACGGCCAGCCGCTCGCTCGGCCCACCGCTCGCTCCGTCAGCCGCGGGCGAGTGCCTCGAAGGTCTCGTGAAGGAGCGGCTCGGCCGTCTCCCACGTCGTGTCCGCGTCCCAGGCACCGAGGTCGGTGACCTCGGTATGGCGGCCGGCCTGGTGCCTCGGCTCGGGATCGCCCGGGAGCCGCAGTCGCTGGGTGAACCCTCCGGTCGTCCGGTCGAAGTCGAGCACGTGGAAGGCGACGTTCCGGTTCCAGTCCTCGGACGGCCACGAGATGAAGTTCACGCGCACCCGCTCCGCGGACAGCGGCCCTTCGGCGACGTAACTGCCGGGGTGGTCCTCGCCCGGCGACAGGATGCGGTACGCACCGTTCGAGCAGTAGAGCAGCAGGGCCGGCACGAACGGCTTCTCCGCGAACAGTTCGGTGTAGTGGAGCGCCTCGGCTCGGACCACGTCGCCGAACAGGTGCAAGGTCTGTGGTGCCCCAGGGGTGTGCATCGGCACGGTCGTCTCCTTCGGTTCGTCAGGGGTCGGTACGCGTGTCACTCTGTCCGTGGCCGCCGTATGCGCGGTGTACACGGGCTGGGTGGATGCGGAGAACGAAGCTGGTATTCCACGGTGCCAGGAGAACAGCGCGACAGCAGGACCGTTCCACGCGAAATGTCCTGTTCCCGGGCGGTTCTCCTGCTGCGGCGCCACGGACCCGCGGGCGTAGGCTGGAGGACGCGACGCCCCGCAGCACACTCGGACGGGCCGCACCCGAAAGGAACACCCGTGATCCAGCACCACTTGCGCGTCCACCGCAGTGACGAGAACCTCGCCCGCGAAGGACAGCTCGCCTGGCAGCTCGCCCGCGTCGCGACCGATCCGGTGGAGGTGACGCCCGAGGTCGTCGACATGATCATCAACCGCGTGATCGACAACGCCGCCGTCGCAGCCGCCTCGCTCACGCGCCGGCCCGTCTCCTCGGCTCGCGCCCAGGCGCTCAGCCACCCCGTCAGCACCGGCGGCGACGGTGCCACGGTGTTCGGGCCCGACCTCGCCCGCCGCGTCTCCCCGGAATGGGCGGCCTGGGCCAACGGCGTCGCCGTGCGCGAGCTCGACTTCCACGACACCTTCCTCGCCGCCGAGTACTCGCACCCGGGCGACAACATCCCGCCCATCGTCGCGGTGGCGCAGCACGTCGGCTGCACGGGCGCCGACCTCGTCCGCGGGATCGCGACCGGCTACGAGATCCAGATCGACCTCGCGAAGGCGATCAGCCTGCACCGACACAAGATCGACCACGTCGCACACCTCGGCCCGAGCGCCGCGGCCGGCATCGGCACGATGCTCGGCCTCGATCAGGCCACCATCCACCAGGCGATCGGCCAGGCACTCCACACCACGACGGCCACCCGCCAGTCGCGCAAGGGCGAGATCTCCACCTGGAAGGCGCACGCTCCCGCGTTCGCCGGCAAGATGGCGGTCGAGGCCGTCGACCGGGCGATGCGCGGCGAGACCAGCCCGTCGCCGATCTACGAGGGCGAGGACGGCGTGGTCGCCTGGCTGCTCGACGGCCCCGACGCCTCGTACGACGTCCCGTTGCCCGGCGCCGGTGAGCCGAAGCTCGCAATCCTCGACTCCTTCACGAAGGAGCACTCGGCGGAGTACCAGGCGCAGGCGTGGATCGACCTCGCCCGCAAGCTGCACCACGAGCATCCGGAAGTCCTCGCCCCCGGAGCCGTGGACCGCATCGTCCTCCACACCTCGCACCACACGCACTACGTCATCGGCTCCGGCGCGAACGACCCGCAGAAGTACGACCCGACGGCGTCGCGCGAGACGCTCGACCACTCCATCCCCTACATCGTCGCGGTGGCGCTGCAGGACGGCGCATGGCACCACGTCGACTCCTACCGTCCCGAGCGCGCCACCCGCGCCGACACCGTCGAGCTGTGGCACCGGATCTCGACGGCGGAGGACGCTGAGTGGACGCGCCGCTACCACTCGCTGGACCCGGCGGAACAGGCGTTCGGCGGGCGCATCGAGATCACGCTCACGGACGGGTCGACCATCGTCGATGAGATCGCCGTCGCCGACGCCCACCCGCTCGGCGCCCGGCCGTTCGCGCGCGCCGACTACGTCCACAAGTTCCGCACGCTCGCCGCCGACGTCCTCGACCCGGAGGAGATCGAGCGTTTCCTCGCGCTCGCCGAACGCCTCCCGGAACTCGACGCCGACGAGGTCAAGCAGCTGAGCATCCAGGCCGCCTCCGGGGTCCTCGCCTCGGCACCCCACCCGACCGGCCTGTTCTGATGCCGGCCGACCTCCAGAAGGGACTGCGCTGATGCTGTACAGCGAGACCACGCCGGCCGAGAAGCGCCGGCTGTTCCGCGAGCGACTCGCCACCGGTGAGCTGCTGCGCTTCCCGGGCGCGTTCAACCCGCTCTCAGCGAGGCTCATCGAACAGAAGGGCTTCGACGGCGTCTACATCTCCGGCGCGGTGCTCTCCGCCGACCTCGGGCTGCCCGACATCGGACTGACGACCCTCACCGAGGTCGCCGGTCGCGCCAAGCAGATCGCCCGGATGACCGAGCTGCCCGCGATCGTCGACGCCGACACCGGCTTCGGGGAGCCGATGAACGTCGCACGCACCGTCCAGGAGATCGAGGACGCCGGGCTCGCCGGGCTCCACATCGAGGACCAGGTCAACCCGAAGCGCTGCGGCCACCTCGACGGCAAGCAGGTCGTCGACACCTCCACTGCGCTCGGCCGGATCCGTGCCGCCGTCGACGCCCGGCGAGACCCGAACCTGCTCATCATGGCGCGCACCGACATCGCCGCCGTCGACGGGCTCGACGCCGCGATCGACCGGGCCAAGCAGCTCGTCGACGCCGGAGCCGACGCGATCTTCCCCGAGGCGATGGGGTCCCTCGAGGAGTTCGCCGCCGTCCGCGACGCGGTCGACGTGCCGATCCTCGCCAACATGACGGAGTTCGGCAAGAGCGAGCTGTTCACGACTCAGCAGCTCGCCGATGTGGGCGTGAACCTCGTCATCTGGCCGGTGTCGCTCCTCCGCATCGCGATGGGCGCCGCCGGTCGCGCGCTCGACACGCTGAACGACGAGGGCTCGCTCACGAGCAAGCTCGGTGAGATGCAGCACCGTGCCGACCTCTACGAACTGATCGACTACGAGGGCTACAACCGCTTCGACACCTCGGTCTTCAACTTCACCATCGACCGGTAGGCGTCCCCTCACCGGTGAACACCACCTGGGTCTCCGCTCCCCGAGCTTGTCGAGGGGCGAGCCGGGTGCCAAGCTCGACCGACGCGCGCAGGACGCGCGCAGGCAGTACGCAAAGGAGCAACGCATGACCGAAGCGACCAGCGACATCAAGAAGGGTCTCGCCGGCGTCGTCGTCGACGTGACGAGCGTCTCGAAGGTGAACCCGGAGACGAACTCCCTGCTCTACCGCGGGTATCCGGTCCAGGAACTCGCCGAGCACTGCAGCTTCGAGCAGGTCGCGTACCTGCTCTGGAACGGTGAACTGCCCACGGACGCCGAACTCGCGGAGTTCACTGCGTTGGAGCGGGGCCAGCGCGCGCTCGACGACAACGTCAAGGCGGCCATCGACCTCCTTCCGACCGAGAGCCACCCGATGGACGCCCTCCGCACGGCCGTCAGCGTGATCGGCGCGAACGACCCGGCCGCCGAGACCAACACCGCCGAGACCAACGCGGTGAAGGCCGCGAGCCTGTACGCGAAGCTGCCCGCGATCGTCGCCTACGACCAGCGCCGCCGCCACGGCCTCGAGCTCGTCCCGCCGCGCGACGACCTCGGCTACAGCGCGAACTTCCTCTTCATGACCTTCGGAGAAGAAGCCGATCCGGTCGTCGTCGAGGCGTTCGACGTCTCGATGATCCTCTACGCGGAGCACTCCTTCAACGCGTCGACGTTCACCGCCCGGGTCATCACCTCGACCCTCAGCGACCTGTACTCGGCGGTCACCGGCGCGATCGGCGCGCTCAAGGGCGCCCTGCACGGTGGGGCGAACGAGGCCGTCATGCACGTCTTCGACGAGATCGGGACGGCTGACCAGGCCAGCGCCTGGCTCGACGCGGCGCTCGCCGAGAAGCGCAAGATCATGGGCTTCGGACACCGGGTCTACAAGAACGGTGACTCGCGCGTGCCGACGATGCTCAAGGCGCTCGAGCGGCTCGCCGAGCACTACGGCAAGCCCGAGGTCCTCGAGCTGTACACGACGCTCGAAGCGGACATGGTCGCGCGGAAGAACATCAAGCCGAACCTCGACTACCCCTCGGGCCCGGCGTACAACCTGATCGGGTTCGACACGGCCACGTTCACGCCACTGTTCGTCGCCGCTCGGATCGTCGGGTGGACGGCGCACATCGCCGAGCAGCTGGCGTCGAACGCGCTCATCCGTCCGCTGTCCGAGTACGTCGGGCCAGACGAGCGGCACGTGCCGACCGACTGAGGACGAGTTCTCCACAGATTCGGCGGCAGCCCCCACGGCGATATTCCAGATGAGTAGCCTCGGTCCTCGTGACTGCTCTGATCCGTGCTCCGCGCTCCCTGTTCCGGCGCTCCACGCTCTCGGCCCTGGCCGCCGCGACCATCCTGCTCACCGCGGTGGGACTCCCGGGTCCGGCATCCGCTGCTCCGCCCGTCGGGTCCATCGCGGACCCGCAGGAGCACGACGACGCACCCGGTGACGCGTTCGGCACCGGGGATGCCCCCGGTGCGTCGGACGCCGTGGCCCCCGCGGCCGGCTCGTCTCGCGTGATCGGCAAGCTCGTCCTGCAGAACCGTTCCAGCGGATCCTCGGCGTACGTCGGGCTCTCCTCGCCGGAGTCGGGTCGCAACGTCCAGCGGCTGTACTCGTCCTCGGTGGGCGGAGCAGCGTCGCTCGCGGGGACGTATTCCCTCCCTGCCGTCGGTGCGGCCGGGCCGATCACCGGCACGGGAACGTCCTCGACGCTCTGCCTGACGCCCGCCGGCGACGGCTCCCGCGCGCTCGTCGCAGCCCGGACGTGCACCGGTTCCCCGTCGCAGGACTTCGAGTGGCGGTACGTCTCGAACACGTGGGTGGCCGGCTACGCCCTGTACCCGGTGTCGAGTCCGTACTCCTTGGGCGGGACGGACAACGACACCTTCGTCGAGCTCACGATGGACGCGCTCACCGATGTCGTCGTGGAGTCGCAGCTGGCCCCGATCGAGCCGTTCGAACTGCGGACCCCGGCGATCGGCGCCACGGTGGACACGCCGACCCCCACGTTCAGCGGTATCGGGCAGCCCGGATCGTCCATCTCGATCCGCACCGACGCGCAGGCCCTGCTCGCGAGCACGAACGTCCCCCTGGACTCGACCTCCTGGTCGGTTCCGTCGATCCAGCTCGAGCCCGGCCGCTACACGGGAACCACGACCCAGAGCGGGACCGGTTCGGATGTCCAGGTGCGTTTCGACTTCACGGTCCCGTCGCCGCTCGCGCCCGGCGCCTCGATCCCCAGACCGACGCTCACCCCCGGTCAGTCCGTGGAGGTGGAGGCGACGTTCAACGCCGATGCCGGTGGTCAGCGTATCGACGTCTACCACCCGGTGTACACGCGGATCACCGCGGTCGACCACCCGGCCTTCACGCTCGACGCGTTGGGCTTCGGGGGTGTCTTGCCGGTCGGCGCGACCACGCTGAGGTTCACACTGCGGGCGAACGACGACGCTCCCGTCGGCGAGGCCACGGGCGGCAAGGTCACCTACGGTTCCTCCCGCACCACGATCGCCGACTTCACGGCGAACATCGTCCGGGCACCGGACGAGCCGATCGCCCCTCTGGTGGTCGAGTCGCCGAGGCGCGGCGAGACGATCAGTGAGACGACCCCAGTGTTCCGTGGGACCGGCGAACCGGGGTCGCGCATCGAGATCCGTGGCGCGTGGGGCGACGTCCTCGGCTCAGTGGAGCGGGTCGACGCGAGCGGTGCTTGGTCGATCACCTGGAACAAGAGCCTCCTGCCGAGCCGGTATGCCGGAGGCACCGTGAAGCAGTTCGTGGACGGGGTGCCGACGCACACCTTCGTGTACGACTTCACGATCGTCCAGCCCCGACTCGTCGTCACCTCGCCGAGAGTCGGCGACACCCTCACCGGCACCAGGCCGGTGTTCACCGGTGCGGCGAACCCCGGGGCGCGGGTGCAGATCACGGGCGCGTGGGGCACCGACCTCGGCTCCGCGATCGCCGACCCGCGGACCGGGGAGTGGACCATCATCTGGCCGCGTGACTATCTCCCGGCGCGCTATTCCGGCGGCGCGGTGACCGAGACCGTCGGCGGCAAGGTCATCGCCTCGTCCGCGTACGACTTCACCCTCACCCAGTGAGCTGACCTTCGGGCCGCCGGCCCGGTGTCACTGCACCGGGCCGGCGGCCCCTGCTTCCCCCTACCGAGCCTCCGAAGGAGCACCCATGTCCAAGCAACCCACCCTCCTCGCCGCCGCGGGCCTCGCCGTCATCGCCCTCGCCGGATGCACCGACGCGGATGCGACGTCGACGACGAGCGCGTCACCGACGGCTGCCGCCGAATCCACCACCGGTTCCGAGTACACGATCCCCGACGTCGCCGGTGAGTGCGTCGACGGCACGGCGACCATCGTCGACGACAGCTCGAACGTGACCATCGACGGCGACTGCGAGAACGTCGTCGTGGAGGCCTCCAACAGCATCGTGACCGTGACGGGAGCCGTCGTGAACCTCTCGTTCAACAGCTCGATCACCCTCGTGAACGTCTCGACCGTCGACAACGTCACGTTCGTCGAGGGAGCCAACGGCAACAAGGTCGCGACCTCGTCGGCGCCGGTGGTCACCGACAGCGGGGAGGGCAACACCGTCGCCGCTGACTGACCGTCGGCGATCCGGCCCGGGTGTGTCGAACGCCACACGTCGCCAGGTGTCCCAGGACCCGGGTGTTGTCGAGTCAGGACAACCGTGGTGCATGACGCCGCGCCGGCGGGATACGGTCGCATCCGTGCACCTCATCTTCCGCACCATCGCCATGTTCCTGCAGTCCCGCCGTCGAGCCCGTCGCGGCGAGCGCCTCGACACCTGGGACGTCGGACGGATCCGGTTGCGCGTGCTGCCGACCGACCTCGACGTCCTCGCCCACATGAACAACGGTGTCTACCTGTCGATCTTCGACCTCGGCCGGTTCGACCTCCTGATCCGGAACGGACTCTGGGATCGCTTCAAGCGCCTGGGCTGGTACCCGGTGGTGTCGAGCGAGAGCATCACCTTCCGGAAGTCGCTGCAGCCCTGGCAGCGTTTCGCCGTCGAGACCCGGGTCACGGGCTATGACGACAAGGGTGTGTTCATCGAACACCGGGTGGTCGTGGGCGGAGAGATCTACACCCAGGCCCTCGTGCGAGGTCGGTTCCTCAAGCGCTCGGGCGGCGTGGTGGCGCTCTCGGAGCTCATCGAGCTCACCGGCCCGGCTCCAACCGACCTCCCTGCGTGGCAGGCGCAGTGGGCGAGGGATGTCGCCCTGCCGCCCACGAAGGCGTCGGCACCGAGCGACTGGTGAACCGGAAGAGTCGGTCGACATACTGGATTAAGCAACTGGAATACTTGTAGGCTGACCGCGTTCGTTCGCGAACGCTCCGCCGGTGCGTCCGGACGGCCCTCCCTCGGGTCGTCTCGGGCGCACCCTTGCGAAAGGTCGCCCATCGCCCATGAAACTCCCCATCCCCATCGCCATCGTGAGTCTGCTCGGCATGACGGCGAGTCTGCTCACCGGTCCGGCCGCCCGAGCCGCCGGGCCGGCGCCTGACACGACCCCGGCGGTGTCCTCGGTCGAGGGCAGGTTCGTCGGCCAGGCGTTCCCCTCCGGTTCGGACGCCTTCTTCGCGGTCGGTGGCTCGACGGACGTCCTGAACCCGGCCAGGGTGACGCTGCACGCCACGCTCGACCAGGCGCTCGCCGCATCCGGCCGCTGGACGTTCCCGTCGGTGGATGCGTCCGGTCCGGTCACGACCACGGTCGGAGGCGTCACGAGGTGCCTCCAGCCTGATCCGTCGCAGGCCTACAAGTACGTGTACCCGGCGGTCTGCACCGGCTCGACCGCGCAGCAATGGGGCTGGGAGGAGTTCGCGAACGACCGTGTCGGCGGATACGGCCTCGTCTCGAACGGCGGAGCAGGTGGCTTCCTCCGTCAGTTCGACGGCAGGCTGGCCGTGGGCGGGTTCGGCTCGGTCGTGGATGCCGACCGGGTCACCCCGGAGGGACTCGATCCCGTCCCCGTCGCCATCCCGGTCACCCTCGAAGCGCCGACGCCCGGTTCCGTCGTCCGGGAGCCACGTCCCGTGTTCAGCGGGCGAGGCACGCCCGATGCGGTCGTCGAGGTCCTCGACTCGTCCGGCGGACCACTCTCCACGGCGACCGTCACCGCAGCGGGCACCTGGTCTGCCGTTCCGACCCGTGATCTCGCGCCCGGAGCGCAGTCCGGCACCGTTCGTCAACGCTCTGACGACTCGACCGCGAACTGGTCGCTGACCTACCGCGTCGTCACAGCGGTGACGGTCCGAACGCCCGCACTCGACGCCACGGTCGACGATCCGCGTCCGGTGTTCTCCGGTCTCGGAGAACCGGGCGCGCGGGTGACCGTCCTCGACGACACGACGGGTGTGACACTGGTCGACGTCGAGGTGGATGGCACCGGCGCCTGGAGTCAGCAGTCACTCCGGACGCTCGAGCCGCGCGCGTACACCGCGACCGCGACGCAGGTCTTCGGGCAACAGCGCACCACGGCACCGCTCCGGTTCACCTATCGGGAGCCCGCGCCCGAGCCGGGCCCGGTCGAGGACGTCACCCTGCTCTCGCCCGCCATCGGGGAGACCGTCGAGACCGCAGACCCGGTGTTCAGCGGTCGTGGAGAGCCGGGCGCGACCATCCGGGTGATCGGTGCCTGGGGTACGGAGATCGCTGCAGCCGAGGTCGGAGACGACCGTCGCTGGGTGGCGCCGATCAACAAGAGCCTGACCCCCGGTCGGTACAGCGGCGGCTCCGTGCGCCAGGAGATCGACGGTGTCGAGCAGTCCCGTGCGCCGTACGATTTCACCGTGGCAGCCCGCGCCGTCGTCGCCCCGCTCGTCCTGGAATCGCCCGCGACCGGTGGCGTCATCGGTTCGTCCGTGCCCGAGTTCAGCGGCACGGCACAGCCTGGCGCGAGGCTCGAGATCTGGAGCGCCTGGGGCGATCTCGTCGGCACCACCGAGGCCGTGGCTGCGAGTGGGCGTTGGACGATCACCTGGAACAAGTCGCTGCTCCCCGCCCGGTACGCGGGTGGCACCGTCCGACAGATCGTCGGCGGCGTCGAGACGCACCGCTCCGTCTACGACTTCACCGTCGCATCCGTCCTCAGGGTGACCTCGCCGAGGATCGGCGACACCCTCACCGGTACGCGGCCGGTGTTCACCGGCACGGCGACACCGCTGGCCGACATCGAGATCATCGGAGCCTGGGGCACCCGACTCGGGACGACGAAGGCCGATTCCTCGGGCTCGTGGACCGTCGAATGGAGTCGGGACTACCTCCCGGGCCGCTACCAGGGCGGACGCGTCGAGCAACGCGTGAACGGAACGTTCATCGATCAGGCCGGGTATGACTTCCGCCTGGTGCGATAGCGGATCGGCGGCGGTCGGGGCGTCTTCGCGATCCTCGACCGTCGTCGGCGTCGCCGGATGTCGGTGGTCACCACGTAGGGTGACCACCATGTCCGCCTCCACATCGTTCGCCGCTCCGTCGCTGTCGTCCGTCGAGGCCGCGCTGCAGTCGACCGGACCGGTGCCGCGCGAGGCGGAACCGATGCGGACGGTGTACCGCCCGAGCGGTCCACTCGACGTCCACAGCACCCTGCGCCTCATCGCCCGGGGAGGCGACGGCCCCTGCTACCGCCGCACGCCTGGCGGGGTCTGGCTGACGGCACGCACCCCACAGGGCGGCGCGACCCTGTACGTCTCGACGGTCCGCGACGGCGAGGTCGAGGCGGCCGCCTGGGGTCCGGGCGCCGAGTGGATGATCGCCGGAGTGCCGGAGCTGCTCGGTCGGGACGACGACTGGTCGGAACTCGACGTGAGCCGGAGCCCGCTCCTCACCGAGGTGTCCCGGCGGAACCCGGGACTGCGGTTGAGCCGCAACCGGCTCGTGTTCGAGATGCTCGTGCCGTCGATCCTCGAGCAGAAGGTGACCGCACTCGAAGCGTGGCGTGCGTGGCGGTTGCTCGTGCGCCGACATGGCGATGCCGCCCCCGGTCCAGCACCGGAGGGCATGGTCGTCGCGCCGTCCGCCGAGACCTGGCGGATGATCCCGAGCTGGGAGTGGCATACGGCGGGTGTCGGGCCGCAGCGCTCGGAGACGGTCGTGCGGTCGTCACGACTCGCCTCCGCGATCGAGCGGACGCTCGACGAGCACCCCGACGACGCGTCGCGGCGCCTCCAGAGCCTGCCGGGCATCGGCGTGTGGACGGCCGCCGAGGTGACGCTCCGAGCTCACGGCGATCCCGACGCCGTGAGTGTCGGCGACTACCACCTCGCGGCCTCGGTGGGTCAGGCGCTCACCGGCTCACCCGTGGACGACGACGGCATGCTCGAGCTGCTCGCTCCTTGGGCTGGTCACCGGCAGCGGGTGCTGCGGCTCATCGGCCGGAGTGGCATCCACAAGCCACGTCGTGGCCCGAAGATCACCATTCAGGACCACCGCCACCACTGAGCGCGGCGACGCGTTCTGCGGCGTGCAGGTCAGGCGTCCAGGACGGCCATCGCGGCGTTGTGCCCTCCGAGTCCGCTGACCGCGCCACCGCGTCGGGCCCCGGCGCCGCAGAGCAGGACGCGCGGGTGCGCCGTCGCGACCCCCCACCGCTCGGCCGCTGTCGTCCGTGGGGCGTCGTCCTCGAGGAACGGCCACGACAGCGGGCCGTGGAAGATGTTCCCGCCCGGCATCGCCAGCGAGCGCTCGAGGTCGAGCGTCGTCCGCGTCTCGATGCAGGGCCGCCCCTCGGCGTCGAGCAGCAGCAGGTCCTCGATGGGTTCCGCGATCACCGAGTCCAACGATCGCAGTACCGCGGCCTGCAGTGCGTCGCGGAAGGCGTCGTGGCCGCCGGGGATCGCATCCGCAGCGACCGCGAGCCGATGCGGCACATGGAGCCCGAACACGGTGAGCGTCTGCGCCCCCGAGGCCTGCAGCTCCGGCGAGAGGATGCTGGGGTCGCTCAGCGTGTGGCAGTAGATCTCGCAGGGGAGCGGGTCGGGGATCCGGCCGGCCTCCGCCTCGAGGTAGGCGTGCTCCAGATGCGCCCAGCCCTCGTTGATGTGGAAGGTGCCGCCGAAGGCTGCCGCCGGATCGGCGGCCGGGTCGAGGAGCTCGGGGAGCCGCCGCAGCAACAGGTTCACCTTCACCTGGGCGCCCTCGGGATGCGGGACACCGTCCTCCGGCGCTGGCGCCGTGCCGAGGATCGCGTCGGCATCACTCCACTGCACCGGCGTCCCCCGCGCTGCCGACCACGCGGCGTACGCGGCCGCGGCCGCCCGTTGCTCCGCCGCCGGGTCGAGGAGGCGCTCCAGCACCGCCGGAGCCGCACCCGACAGGATCCACTCGCCGCGGACGACGACCCCGGGACGAGGCCGGAACCGGTCCAGCGTCGCCATCGGTTCGGTCGCCTCGAGCTCCGCTTCCGCGGCGAGGTCCACGTAGGCGACGAGCCCGTGCTCCGGCTGGATGGACGTCACCTCGGCGAGCGTCCGGATCTCGGCACCGGCCTGCTCGGCCGCGCGGCGCAGCGCGTCCGTGACCGCGCCCATGCCGCCGACCGGGACGTCCCAGTCGCCGGTCCCGCCGCCGATCAGGTGGTAGAGGAAGCAGATGTTCTGCTGCAAGGTCGGGTCGTCGGCGCGGGCGAAGGTGCCGATGAGCGCATCCGTGAAGACGACACCGCGGACGAGGTCGGAACGCGCGGCGTCCTCGATGGCACGGCCGATCGGCTCATCGAACACCGCTGACCAGATCGACGCGACCTCCGCGGCCGGCACCCCGAGGTCCGCGGCGGCGGCGATCGCCGCGTCACGCGCATCGGAACGGCTGCGGAGCGGCTCGAGCACCGTCGGCCAGAGCACCGAGGCCAGGTGACCGATCCGACGGTGCAGTTCGGCGATGCCCGCGGCGTCCTCCGGATACCCGATCGACGCGAACGACGCGACGGTGGCGTCGTCGTCACGGTTGTCGATCAGGAGCCCCGTGCCCGGGTTGTCGGGGTCGGGCGTGTACGAGGAGAAGCGGCGCCGGACGAGCCGGACGTCGACCCCGAGGTCGTCGATGATCTGCTGGGGCAGCAGGCTGACGAGGTACGAGTACCGGGACAGGCGTGCGTCGACGCCGGGGAACGGACGTTCCGAGACGGCTGCTCCACCCGTATGGTCGAGGCGCTCGAGGAGGAGGACGCGCTTGCCCGCGCGTGCGAGGTAGGCGGCGGCGGTGAGGCCGTTGTGCCCGCCGCCGACGATGACGGCGTCGTACTGCTCGACGGAATGCATGACCACACCCTATTCGCAGGCGCACTTCGACAGGCTCAGTGACCGGGGAGGGGTCTCAGCGATGTGGCGCACCGGTCCCTGAGCTTGTCGAAGGGCGGCGGCCGGGGCGGGGTCTCCGCGACATGGCCCTCCGGTCCCTGAGCTTGTCGAAGGGCGGTGACCGACCGGGGTGCTCAGCCGCCAGGCGTGTACTCGCGAGCCTCAGCTGGGATCACCGGATCGGAGCATAGGCTGAGCAGCATGGCGAACGTTGCGAACGAGGGTCCCACCGAACCGGTCGGACTCGCGGATCGTGCGATCGCTCTCGCGTCGAAATGGGTCGACGAAGGGGCGGAAGCTCCGACCGATCCCGCCGCCGAGCGGCTCGCCGGCGTGCTGCGCGATCCCAACGGTCTCGAATTCACCGTCGGGTTCGTCGACGGCGTCATGCGGCCGGAGGATCCACTCGTCGCCGGGAACGCCCTCGCCGCCCTCGCCGGTCGGACGCCGCGGTTCCTGCCCTGGTACGAGCAGGCCGCCGTCCGCACGGGTGGTCTGGTCGGCCCGGTCCTGCCCTGGGTCGTCGTCCCCGCCGCGCGCCGCGTCCTCCGGGGCATGGTCGGCCACCTCATCGTCGACAGCCGTCCTCGTGAGCTCGGCAACGCGATCGCGAAACTGCGCGCCGACGGTTCACGGCTCAACCTGAACCTCCTCGGGGAGGCCGTCCTCGGCGAGGGTGAGGCGGCGAAACGGCTCGCCGGCACCCGCGAGCTCCTGCAGCGCCCCGACGTCGACTACGTGTCCATCAAGGTCTCGTCGATCGCCAGCCAGCTCTCCATGTGGTCGTTCGAGCAGGTCGTCGACCGCATCGTCCGACGCCTCGTGCCGCTCTACGAGGAGGGGCTCGCGACCGGCACCTTCATCAACCTCGACATGGAGGAGTACCGCGACCTCGACCTCACCATCGCGGTCTTCACCCGACTCCTCGACCAGCCGCAGCTGCTGCAGTACCAGGCCGGCATTGTCATCCAGGCCTACCTGCCCGACGCCCTCGAGGCGATGATGCAGCTCACCGCCTGGTCGAAGCAGCGCGTGGCCGCCGGTGGCGCTCCCATCAAGGTGCGGCTCGTGAAGGGCGCGAACCTCGCGATGGAGCGGGTCGACGCGGCGATCCACGGCTGGCCGCTCGCGACGACCGGATCGAAGCGCGAGACCGACACCAACTACAAGCGCGTGCTCGACTGGGCGCTCACGCCGGCGCACACGGACGTCGTGCGGGTCGGGGTCGCCGGGCACAACCTCTTCGACATCGCCTACGCGTGGCTCCTCGCGGGCGACCGCGGTGTTCGCGAGCGGGTGGACTTCGAGATGCTGCTGGGGATGGCGACCGGTCAGGTCGAGGCCATCAAGCGGGACGTCGGGACGGTGCTGCTGTACACGCCCGTCGTGAACCCGAAGGAGTTCGACGTCGCGATCTCCTACCTCGTCCGCCGTCTGGAGGAGAACGCCAGCGAGGAGAACTTCATGTCGGCGGTGTTCGAGCTCGCCGAGAAGCCGACCCTGTTCGCGCGCGAGCGACGCCGGTTCCTCGCGTCGGTCGACGCCCTCGGAGAGACCGCCGGGCAGGTGCCGACCCCCAACCGGACGCAGGACCGCGCCGCGGAGGCCCCGGAGGCACCGCTGCCCGACAACGACGGGGACGACCGCTTCCGCGATCCCGCACAGGCGCCCGACGCGGGACTCACGCAGCAGGTCCTCGGGCTGGAACGCGGATCGAGCGGCGGTGAGGACCGCTTCCACGCCGATCCGTCCTCGGCGTACGTCGAGACGGCGGTCTTCTCCCGTTCGGAGCGCGGTGGTGTCGTCGACGGCGCCCCGGGCTTCGAGAACGCCGCCGACACCGACCCCTCGCTCGCGGCGAACCGGGTGTGGGGAGCGTCGATCCTGGCGCGCGTCCCGCAGTCGACCCTCGGTGGCGCAGCGGTCGCGGCCGCGGCCATCGACGACCCACGCGTCCTCGAACGCACGATCACGATGGTCCACGCCGCCGGTGAGCGATGGGGAGCCCGCCCCGCCGCCGAACGGGCCGCCGTCCTGCACGCTGCAGCTCGGGTCCTCGCCTCCCGTCGGGCGGACCTCATCGAGGTCATGGCGAGCGAGACCGGCAAGACGATCGCCGAGGCCGATCCCGAGGTGAGCGAGGCCGTCGACTTCGCGCACTACTACGCGGCCAACGCGCCCCTGCTCGAGAGCGTGCACGGCGCGAGCTTCGTCCCCTCCGCGCTCACGGTCGTGACGCCGCCCTGGAACTTCCCCGTCGCCATCCCGGCCGGAGGCGTCCTCGCGGCGCTCGCCGCCGGCAGCGGCGTGATCATCAAGCCCGCTCCACAGGCGAAGCGGTGCGCAGCCGTGGTCGTCGAGGCACTGTGGGACGCCGGGGTGCCGCGCGACCTCCTCGTGCTCGCCGATGTGGCGGAGGGCGACCTCGGACGTCGGCTCGTGTCCCATCCGGCCGTCGACAGGGTGATCCTGACCGGCTCCTTCGAAACGGCGCAGCTGTTCCGTGGGTGGCGTGCCGACCTGCCGCTGCTGGCGGAGACGAGCGGGAAGAACGCGATCATCGTCACGCCCAGTGCCGACCTCGACCTCGCCGTCGCCGACATCGTGAAGAGCGCCTTCGGGCACGCCGGGCAGAAGTGCTCGGCCGCGTCGCTCGTGATCCTCGTCGGTTCGGTGGCACGGTCCGACCGCTTCCTGCGACAGCTCGAGGACGCCGTCCGCTCGCTCCGGGTCGGCTGGCCGTCCGATGCGCGGACGCAGATGGGGCCGATCGTCGAGCCGGCGGGGGAGAAGCTCCTCGCCGGGCTCACCGAGCTGCGCCTCGGCGAGAAGTGGCTCGTCGAGCCGAAGCTGCTCGACGACTCCTCGGTCAACTTCGGCCAGCCGAGCGAGCGCCTCTGGTCGCCGGGGGTCCGCACCGGTGTCCAGCCGGGCTCGCCCTTCCACGTGACCGAGTACTTCGGGCCGGTCCTCGGTGTCATGCAGGCCGCGAACCTCACCGAGGCGATAGCCCTGCAGAACGCGACCCCCTACGGGCTGACCGCGGGCCTGCATACCCTCGACCCGGTCGATCTCGGGGAGTGGCTCGACACCGTCGAGGCGGGCAACCTGTACGTCAACCGGGGCATCACCGGTGCGATCGTGCAGCGCCAGCCCTTCGGTGGGTGGAAGCGTTCGTCGGTCGGGACCGGCACGAAGGCCGGCGGCCCCAACTACCTGTTCGGGCTCGGCGAGTGGCGACCGGATCCGGGATCGGCGAGCCGCAGTCTGCACCTCCGCGGGCTCGACACCCGCATCGTGAAGCTCATCGAGGCGGCCCAGCCGTCGCTCACCTACGAGGCCTTCGACGTGCTGCGACGGTCGGCGCTCAGCGACGCGATCGCGTGGGGGAACGAGTTCGGCGAGGTGAAGGACGTCTCGCAGCTCGGCGTGGAACGGAACCTCCTGCGCTACCGGCCGGTTCCGGTCGCGGTACGCGTCGCGTCGGGGGCCGACCTGGGCGATGCGCTGCGGGTCCTCATCGCCGCGGTGCGGTCGCGGTCGCGGTTCACCGTCAGCCTCGGTGGGCGGCTGCCGCGCGAGGTCCGCGACTGGTTGTCCGAGCTGAGCATCCCCGTCTCGCTGGAGACCGACGAGCAGTGGCTGACCCGGATGGCGGCCCGCGGGTCGATCGACACGGGCGAGCTGGGCCAGGAGCCGCCGGTCGCGACCCGGGTACGGATCGTCGGTCCGCGTCCCGAGACGGTCGCGGAGGCGGAACCCGGAACGGAGGCCTCCGAGCCTGAGCCGCTCGCGAAGCGACTCGCAGAGGCGCTCGGCGGCGACCCCGAGATCGCGATCTGGGCGGGACCGGTCACGCAGGCCGGACGGGTGGAGCTGCTGCCCTTCCTCCGCGAACAAGCGATCTCGATCACGGCGCACCGGTTCGGCAACCCCGACCCCTGGTCCCAGAGCGTCATCTGAGCCCGGCGGCTCAGGCGCGGAGCGCGGCCTCCACGAGCGCCACGGCGTCCTTCGGCGAGACACCGATGTCTCGGATGCGGTCAGCGTAGGCCGCCGCTGCCAGCTGCGCCTGCCGGTCGATCGCGTCGCCGTGCGCTGACACGAACGTCCCCGCGCGTCCCCGGGTCTCGATGACCCCGTCGGTCTCGAGCAGCCGGTACGCCTTGGCGACGGTGTTCGGTGCGATCCCCAGCTCGTCGGCCAGCCCGCGCACCGTCGGGAGCTTCGCCCCGGTCGCGAGTCGTCCGTCGCGGACGGCCTCGATCACCTGCGTCCGCAGCTGCTCGAACACACTGGTCCCCGCCTGAATCGTCCACTCCATCCGCCCATCCTGCCCGCGAACGGTCACGAATGGCGACTTCAAACGAGCCGCACTGTGCGTTGGTGACAGTTCGCGGGCCGGGGGAGGGGTCAGTCGATGTGGCGGTGGATGAGGCGGGTGAGGACGATCGCACTGCGGGTGTGGTCGACGTTCGGCGCGATCCGCACCTTCTCCAGGGCGTCCTCGAGGGCTGGGATGTTCCTGGCCCGCATGTGCACGATGGCGTCGGCGCTCCCGGTGACGGTGCCGGCGTCGACGACCTCCGGGACGCCCGACAGGATCCGCAGCAGCTCGTTGGGGGACACGGTGCCGCGGCAGAAGAGTTCGACGTAGGCTTCTGTCTGCATGCCGTCGACCGTGGGGTCGACCTGGATCGTGAACGACTGGATGACCCCGTCGGCGACGAGGCGGTCGACGCGTCGCTTCACCGCTGAGGCCGACAAGCCCACGACCGTGCCGATGTCGCCGTAGCCGGCGCGTGAGTTCTGTCGGAGCAGGTCGATGATGCCGCGGTCGAGGTTGTCCATGAGACTCAGTGTAAGCGCAATCATTGCGCGAAAAGCTGCCACTTCGCAGCATTCCTGCGCCAAACTCCGTGAAAACGCTGCGAATCGCATGCAATGATGAACGTGGCGTGCCCCCGGGCCCCTGGACCTCGTCCGCCGACCCTCGCTCGTTTGGAGGCCGACGTGCCGTCGACGCTCAACCACCCCACCCCCACCACGCAGGACGCCACGACCGGCACCCGCGTCGCGAACCGCCGCCGGTACCTCATGTGTCGGCCGGACCGCTTCACCGTCAGCTACCGGATCAACCCCTGGATGAACCCGGACGACCCGACCGACACCTCGCTCGCGGTGTCGCAGTGGGAACAGCTGCACCAGGCCTACCTCGATCTCGGCCACCGGATCGAGCTCATCGATCCGCTCGACGGCCTGCCGGACATGGTGTTCGCGGCGAACGGCGGCTTCACGCTCGACGGCATCGCCTACGGGGCGAAGTTCACCTACGAGGAGCGCATCCCCGAGGGGCCGGCCTACATGGACTGGTTCGAGGCGAACGGCTTCCGCGTCGAGCGCCCCGAGTTCGTGAACGAGGGCGAGGGGGACATCATGCTCGTCGGCGACACCATCCTCGCCGGGACCGGCTTCCGCACCGATCCCCGCAGCCACGACGAGGTGCGTCGGATCTTCGACCGCGAGGTGGTGACCCTCAACCTCGTGAACCCGAGTTTCTACCACCTCGACACCGCGATCGCCGTGCTCGACCCGGTGGCTCCCGCCGACGGCTCGCCCGCGAACATCGCCTACCTGCCGACCGCGTTCGACGAGGCGAGCAACCGCATCCTCGAGCAGCGCTACCCCGCCGCGATCCACGTGAGCACCGAGGACGCAGCCGTCCTGGGTCTCAACTCAATCTCGAACGGTCGTGAGGTCGTCATCGCCGCCCGGGCCGTCGGGTTCGAGCGTCAACTGCGCGAGCGCGGCTACACGCCGATCGGCGTCGACCTGTCCGAGCTGCTCCTCGGCGGCGGCGGCGTGAAGTGCTGCACGCTGGAGCTGCGCGGATAACCCTTCGACGAGCTCAGGGGCCGGGGTGGTGCGGTCTCAGGGGTCGGGTGCGGCTCAGGGACCGAGGTCGGTGTCGAGGGGTTGCGGGTGCCAGTGGGGCGGCGTATACCTGCACTGACCGCTTGAACCTGAGGAAGGGCACCCATGGACGCCGGAGAACGACGTGACCACGAACGGGCCGACGCAGGGCGCTCCGGCACCCTGAGCGATGCAACAGGGTTCTGGGTCGTGATCGCCTTCGCCCTGTTCGCCGGCGGCATGTGGGCGTTCGGCGAGGCGTTCCGCACGGACGTCCTGCAGGCCGTCTGGTTCATGGGTGGCATCCTCATGATCGCGCTCGCCATCTTCATCCCGGCGCACTTCGCCAGCAACAACTGACCCCCAGCCGGACGTTCGCCGACCGTTTCCTGAGCGTCCGGCCGTCCGGTCGGAGGCCGCCGATACGGTCCTGTTCAGCGCGCTACGCTGGCTGAGCAGACACGAGGACGGCACATGGATTCCACGGTGGTCATCATTCCCACCTACAACGAACGCGAGAACCTGGAGAGGATCGTCGCGCGCGTCCGTCTCGCTGCACCCTCCGTCCAGGTGCTCGTGGTCGACGACAACTCACCCGACGGCACCGGAGCGATCGCCGACCGGCTCGCCGCCGCGGACGAGGCGGTGCACGTGCTGCATCGCACCGGCAAGGAAGGGCTCGGCGCCGCCTACAAGGCCGGCTTCGCCTGGGCGCTCGGGCGCGGATTCGGCAACGTGGTCGAGATGGACGCCGACGGATCCCATGCCCCCGAGCAGTTGCCGGCGCTCCTCGCGGCCACCGCGGAGGCGGACGTCGTCCTCGGGTCGCGCTGGGTCCCGGGCGGCACCGTCGTCAACTGGCCCAAGCATCGCGAGGCCATCTCGCGGGTCGGCAGTGCCTACGCCCGGTTCGCGCTCCGGCTCCCCGCCCGCGACGTGACCGGCGGCTACCGCGTGTTCAGTGCTGACGCACTGCGTCGGCTGCAGCTCGACGAGGTCCACAGCCACGGCTACGGCTTCCAGGTCGACATGCTCTGGCACGCGAACCGCGCCGGTCTGCGGATCGTCGAAGTACCGATCACCTTCACGGAGCGGACGCTCGGGGCCTCCAAGATGACGAGCGGCATCGTCGTCGAAGCCATGCTTCGCGTCACCTGGTGGGGCGTCTGCGAACTGACGGACCGCATCATCGGGCGTCGTCCGGCAGCGTCACGGGCGGCCGCCGGCTCCTGAGTCGCGGTGGCGCCCGTCGGCGGGCGCACCGTCAGCTGCGGCGCGGCCCCGAGGAGATGACCGGAGCCGAGCCGATGAGGTCCTCGTCGTCGACCGCGTCGACGAGGAACGCGGCGACGTCGCAGCGAGGAATCCGGAGCGAGCTCGGCCAGCTTCCCGGCGGTGACGACACGACCGGGCGTCGGGCGTCGCTGGCGGAGAGCACGGTCGGGTGCACGATGGTCCAGTCGAGCTCCGAGCGGCGGAGGAACGCGTCCGCCTGCTCGTGATCGGCGTAGACGGTGCCGAGTCGGAGGAAGTGCGTCGCCCACCGCAGGCCGGCGGGGACGCTTCGGACCGACTCGCCGGCACCGAGCGCGGAGAGGAGGACGATTCGACGGAGGCCACGCGAGCGCATCGCATCCGTCGCGACCCGGACGGCGTTCGAGATGAGGTCGGGAGGGCTGACCTGGCGTGCCCACGGCCAGTCGGACGAACCGATGTTGCTGAGGGCGATGATCACGGCCTGCACGCCACGCATGGCCTCTTCGACGTCCTCGCTCCGCAGGGGAGACCCCTGGACGACCGTCAGGCGGTCGCCGGGGACGACGGCGGCGGGGTCTCGGACGAGCGCGGTGACCGAGTGGCCGCTGCGGAGAGCCTCGCTGATGATGAGTCGCCCGGTGCGGCCGCTCCCACCGATCACGAGGAGCTGTGCCACCGTCGCCTCCAGATCGTCGAACACCGGCCCGACGGCGCAAGTGCTGCGACCGTCGGGACGGTTCCATCGTTCCCGAAGGAGCGATAGAGGACATCGGGGACAACCCGTGGAGTGCGGCGGTGACCGCGTTCGGTCGGGAGGTCAGGCCTTCGCGGCCGCCGGCTTCCGGGCCGGAGCCTTCCGAGCGGTCGGTGCCGCGGGCTTCGCGGTGGCCGGCCGGCCGGCGCTCAGCGACGACTGCTCCGGCATCGGCTGCAGCGTCGTGAACCGCGACAGCTGGGTCACGTGGTGCGGCTGCAGCTCCTCGAGCGACGCGACACCCAGCAGCTTCATCGTGCGCACGATCTCGCCCGAGAGGATCTGGATCGCGCGGTCGACGCCCTCGCGCCCGCCGGCCATGAGCCCGTAGAGGTACGCGCGGCCGATGAAGGTGAAGCGCGCACCGAGCGCGACGGACGCCACGATGTCGGCGCCGTTCATGATGCCGGTGTCGAGGTGCACCTCGGCGTCCTTGCCCACCTCGCGCACGACGCTCGGCAGGAGGTGGAACGGGATCGGCGCGCGGTCGAGCTGGCGGCCGCCGTGGTTGGAGAGCTGGACGGCGTCCGCACCGAGGTCGACGGCGAGCTTCGCATCGGCGACCGACTGGACGCCCTTGACGATGAGCTTGCCCTTCCACTGCTCGCGGATGTACTTGACCTCGTCCGGGCCGACGGTCGGGTCGAACATCGTGTCGATGAGCGCAGCGACGGTTCCCGACCAGCGGTCGAGGCTCGCGAAGGCCAACGGCTCCGTGGTGAGGAAGTTGATCCACCATGCCGGGCGGGGGAGCGCGTCGACGATGGTCTTCGGGGTGAGCGACGGCGGGATCGTCATGCCGTTGCGGACGTCGCGCAGGCGGGCGCCGCCGACGGGGGTGTCGACCGTCACGACGAGGGTGTCGTAGCCGGCCGCTGCCGCGCGGTCGACGAGTGCCATCGACCGTTCGCGCTCACTCCACATGTAGAGCTGGAACCAGTTGCGGCCACCGGGCGCTGCCGCCTTGACGTCCTCGATCGAGGTCGTGCCCATGGTCGACAGGGTGAAGGGGATGCCCGCGGCCGCTGCGGCGGATGCTCCAGCGCGCTCGCCCTCGGTCTGCATCATGCGGGTGAAGCCGGTGGGAGCGATGCCGAAGGGGAACGCGACGCGCTCGCCGAGGACGTCCCAGCCGGTGTCGACGTTCGCGACGTTCTTCAGGACGGCCGGGTGGAACTCGATGTCCTGGAACGCCTGGCGTGCCCGGGCCAGCGAGATCTCGCCCTCGGCGGCGCCGTCGGTGTAGTCGAAGGGCGCCGTCGGCGTGACCTTCTTCGCGATCGTGCGCAGGTCGCTGATGGTGGTGGCGGCCGCCAGGCGTCGCTTCCGGGCGTTGAACTCCGGCTTCTTGAACTGCATGAGCGGCAGGAGGTCGTGGGGCTTGGGGATGCGGCGTTCAACCATGGTCTGTCTCTTCTTTCCGCGAACTGTCGCTTGAGGTGGGTGTCGAGGGGTGCGGACTGTCGTCTTCTGACAGTTCGCGAGCCTGGTAGTAGTTGGTGATGTGGGAGCGGACGGACTGGCGGGCCAGCTCGGCGTCGGCGTGGCGGATCGCCTCCACGATGCCCCGGTGCTCGGCGCGCAGGCGGTCGGCGGTGGCTGACCACGACGCCAGTTGTGGGACACCGGCCAGGACGTAGCGCTCGATGGAGTCGCGAAGGCCCGACATCGTGGCGACGAGGACCTGGTTGCCCTCCGCCTCGGCGAGCGACAGGTGGAACTGCGCGTCGAGGGCGAGGAACTCGGCCTCCGTGAGGGTGGGCTGGTCCATCGCATCGAGCAGGGACTCGGGGTGTGTGAGATCGGGGACGGCCGCTTCGGCACGCGACGCGAGACTGTGCACGACCGCGGTCTCGATCACGAGCCTCGTGTCGACCACGTCCTGCACGGCGAAGCCCTGCGCGGCGACCTGGAGCCGCATGAGGGTGGCCATGCCACCGGACGGCGTGGCGACGATGATCGCGCCGGCGGTGGGGCCGGAACCCGTGTGGGTGCGGATGAGTCCCAGGACCTCGAGGACGCGGATCGCCTCGCGGACACTGGACCGACCGACACCGAGGTCGATCGCGAGCTGTCGTTCGCCGGGCAAGCGGTCGCCGGGGGTGAGGACACCGCTGAGGAGGTCCGACTCGATGCGGGCGAGCACGACCTCCCAGGCCCGGGGCTCCGCCGCTGCGTTGGCGGGCTGCGTCGCCGGGGCCGCTGCCGTCGCTGCCGTCGCTGGTGCGTTCATCGATCCTCCTTCGGCACTGCGGTGTGGTCAGACCACAAACCCTACCTCTTGAACCGATTCAACGCGAGCCCTCGCCGTAGATTTCTCTGCGAAGCGAAATCGACGGACGTCGGCGCCCGTCTCAGGTGCGGAGGACGATGTTCTCCGGCTCCTCATCGGCCAACAGATGTTCGATCTGTCGACGCAGGAGACGCGCCATCCGCGGCAGCATGGCGCTCGTCGCGCCGCCGATGTGCGGGGAGACGAGCACGTTCGGCAGAGACCACAGCGGATGGTCGGCGGGCAGCGGTTCGGGGTCCGTCACGTCGAGCGCGAGTCGGATGCGACCGCTCGTCGCGTGCTCCACGAGTGCATCGGTGTCGGCGACGGGGCCGCGGGCCACGTTCACGACGAGGGCGTCGTCGGGCAATGCCGCCAGGAAGTCGTCTCCGATCAAGCCGCGGGTGCCGTCGGTGAGCGGGACGACGACGATGACGATCTCAGCGTGCGGCAGGAGTCCGGGCAGTTCGTCGATGCCATGGATCGGCCCCCGCTCGTCCTCCCGCGCGCTCGACGCCACCCGGGTGACCTCGACCTCGAACGGGAGCAGCCGCTCCTCGATGGCCGCACCGACCCCGCCGTACCCGATGAGGAGCACGCGGCGGTCGGCGAGGCTCGGGCGCTGGCTCTGCAGCCACTCGCCCGTCCGTTCGGCGCGCACGAAGTCCGGGATGCCCCGCTGCGAGGCGAGGATGAGTCCCACCGTGAGCTCCGCGGTCGAGGCCTCGTGCACGGTCGCCGCGTTGGCGAGGGTGATGCCGGCCGGGAGGAGGTCCGCGAGGCCGTCGTAGCCGATCGACTGCACCTGGACGAGCTTCGGCGTCACCGCGGCGACGTTCGCGAGCGGCTTGTTCGAGCCGAGGTAGACGGGCACGACGAGGTCGATGTGCTCGACCGGCGGTTCGGTGCGCAGATCCCATTCGACGAACTCGACGCCCTCGGGGAGGGGGCCCTGCGACAGCACCTCCTCGCGCAGGTCGGCGGGCAGGCTGACGATGAGTGGAGAAGCGGTCATGCTGCGACGCTACCGGCTGACGGACGTGGAGCCGGCAGGCTTGCGCGGCTCGTAGCGAGTCGGCTCGAAGGAACGGGCGACGAGGGCGCGCAGGGTCTCGAGGTCGCCGTCGATGATCCCCACCGCCCTGGCCTGGACGAGGACGTTCCCGAGCGCCGTCGCCTCGACCGGTCCGGCGATGACGGGGATCCCCGCTCGGTCGGCCGTCAGCTGGCACAGGAGCGTGTTCTGGGATCCACCGCCGACGACGTGGATCGCGCGCACCTGGACCCCGGACAGCTCGGAAGCCGTGTGGACCGCATCCGCGAACGCCTGCGCCAGGCTCTCGATGATGCACCGGACGAACTCGGCACGGGACTGCGGCACCGCACGCCCGTGCTCGGTGAGGAACTCGGCGATGCGCGCCGGGAGGTCACCGGGGGCGAGGAACCGGGGGTCGTTCGCATCGAACACCGAGACGGGTGCGTCGACCGCGGCGGCCTGGGCGATGAGCCCGGGCAGGTCGATCGTCTCGCCACCGCGCTCCCAGGTGCGCACCGATTCGCTCAGGAGCCAGAGTCCCATCACGTTGTGCAGGAAGCGGGTGCGTCCGTCGACGCCGCCCTCGTTCGTGAAGTTCGCCGCTCGACTCGCCTCGGTGAGGACCGGGCGTTCGAGCTCGACCCCGACGAGTCCCCAGGTGCCGCACGAGATGTAGGCGGCGTCCGGGGTCGTCATCGGGACGGCGACGACCGCCGAGGCCGTGTCGTGTGAACCGATGGCGGTGACGGGCGTGGACGCGGACAGGCCGACCTCGGTGGCGACCGCTTCGAGGAGCGTCCCGATGCGATCACCCGGCTGGACGATGGGCGGGAGGACGGCCGCCGGGATGCCGAGTCGGGTGAGGAGTCCGGCGTCCCACCTGGTCGGTTCGGCGGCGCGGACGAGGCCGGTGGTCGACGCGTTGGTGGCCTCGGCGACGCGGGCACCGGTCAGCCAGTGCGCGATGAGGTCGGGCACCAGGAGCGCGGTGTCGGCGACGTCGAGCATGCCGGCGTCGCGCTCGGTCGCGAGCTGGTAGACGGTGTTGAACGGCAGGAACTGCAGGCCGTTCACGCGGTGGAGGTCGGCGAAGGGGACCGTTCCGTGGACCGCCTCGACACCTGCCGCCGTCCGTTCGTCGCGGTAGTGGAACGGTGCGCCGAGGAGGCGCCCCTGCCGGAGGAGGCCGTAGTCGACCGCCCACGAGTCGATGCCGATGCTCGCGAGGTGTGGCTCCTGCTTCGCTGCGCCCGACAGCCCCGCGATGATCGAGCGGTACAGCTCGAGGATGTTCCAGTGCAGGCCGTCGGGCGTGCGGACGGGCGTGTTCGGGAACCGGGCGACCGGCACGAGGCGCAGCTCGCCGGGGCCGACGTGGCCGAGCATGACCCGCCCGCTCGTGGCCCCGAGGTCGACCGCCGCGACGGTGCCGCTCCGGCCTGCCGCACTCATCGCAGGAAGGCTGCGGCCACGCCCGCGTCGACGGGGATGTGCAGTCCGGTCGTGTGGCTGAAGTCGCTCGTGCAGATCGCGAAGACCGCGTTCGCGACGTTCTCGGGGACGACCTCGCGCTTGAGGATGGTGCGCTGCGCGTAGAACTTGCCGAGGTCCTGCTCATCGATGCCGTACGTCTTCGCGCGGTTCGCGCCCCAGCCCGAGGCGAAGATGCCGGAGCCGCGGACGACGCCGTCGGGGTTGATGCCGTTCACCTTCACACCGTACTCGCCGAGCTCTGCCGCGAGCAGGCGGACCTGGTGGGCCTGGTCGGCCTTCGTCGCGGAGTAGGCGATGTTGTTCGGGCCCGCGAACACGGAGTTCTTCGACGAGATGTAGACGATGTCGCCGCCCAGCTTCTGGTCGATGAGCACGCGTGCGGCGGCCTTCGAGACGAGGAACGAGCCCTTCGCCATGACGTTGTGCTGGAGGTCCCAATCGGCCTCGGTGGTCTCGAGGAGCGACTTCGACAGCGAGAGGCCCGCGTTGTTGACGACGAGGTCGAGTCCACCGAAGGCGATGACGGTCTCGTCGATCGCGGCCTGGACGGCGGCTTCGTTCGAGACGTCGGCGGCGATGCCGATCGCGACGTCGGTGTTGCCGAGCTCGGCCGCCGCCGCCTGCGCCTTCTCCAGCGAGAGGTCGGCGATCGCGACGACCGCGCCCTCCGCGACGAGACGCGTGGCGATGGCCTTGCCGATGCCGGATGCGGCACCGGTGACGAGCGCGATCCGGGTCGCGAGTGGCTTCGGCGCAGGCTGACGTTGCAGCTTCGCCTCCTCGAGGGCCCAGTACTCGATCGCGAACTTCTCCGCCTCGTCGATCGGCGCGTACGTGGAGAGTCCCTCGGCCCCGCGCATGACGTTGATGGCGTTGACGTAGAACTCGCCGGCGACGCGGGCGGTCTGCTTGTCCTTGCCGAAGCTGAACATGCCGACGCCGGGGACGAGGACGATGAGCGGGTCGGCGCCGCGGATCGCCGGGCTGTCGGCCGTGGCGTGGCGGTCGTAGTAGGCCTGGTAGTCCTCGCGGTAGGCCTCGTGCAGGGTGCCGAGGCGCTCGATGACCTCCTCGACGCTCGCTGCGGCGGGCAGGTCGACCGTGAGTGGCTTCACCTTCGTGCGGAGGAAGTGGTCGGGGCAGCTCGTGCCGAGCGCGGTGAGGCGCGGGTGCTCCGCCGAGGCCAGGAAGTCGAGGACCTCGGGGCTGTCGGTGAAGTGGCCGATGACGGGGCGGTCGGCGGAGGCGAGCCCGCGGATGGTGGGCGCGAGTGCCGCCGCCTTCGCACGACGCTCGGCGTCGGGCAGGGCTGCGTAGCGGTCGAGCGCCGGACCGAAGGGCTCGGGGCGGGAGTTCGCCTCGATGTAGGCGGCCGCGGTGTCGATGATCCACAGCGAGTTCGCCTCGGCCTCGTCGGAGGTGTCGCCCCAGGCGGTGATGCCGTGCCCGCCGAGGATGGTGCCGATGGCCTGCGGGTTGTCGGCCTTGATGGCAGCGATGTCGAGGCCGAGCTGGAAGCCGGGGCGACGCCACGGGACCCACACGACCTTGTCGCCGAAGATCTTCGCGGTGAGTTCGGGGCCGTCGGCGGCGGTCGCGATGGCGATGCCGGAGTCGGGGTGCAGGTGGTCGACGTGGGCCGCGTCGACGAGGCCGTGCATGGCGGTGTCGATCGACGGGGCCGCGCCACCCTTGCCGTGCAGGGTGTAGTCGAAGGCGGCGACCATCTCGTCCTCGCGGTCGAGGCCGGGGTAGACGTCCTGGAGGGCGCGCATGCGGTCGAGGCGGAGGACCGCGAGACCCTCGGGCTTCAGCGTGCCGAGGTCGCCGCCGGAGCCCTTGACCCAGAGCAGCTCGACCGGCTCGCCCGTGACGGGGTCGATCTCGGTGCCCTTGGCCGAGGTGTTGCCGCCGGCGTAGTTGGTGTTCTTCGGGTCGCTCCCGAGGCGGTTGCTGCGGGCGATGAGCTCGGCAGCGGTTGGGTTCACGGACATTTGCACTCCTTCGTCGGGGCACGTCCGTGCCCGGTGTTCAATCGTGTTAAGTATGACAAGAAGTCACAGATGTCGCAATGGCGGATGTCCCGATCTCAGGAGAACCTCGGCGCGTTGCGGTCGTCCCGTAGCGACGCGCGCGGTGACTCCTGAGAACGGGACGTGCGGGGCCTGGTGGTCAGAGGAGTTCGACGGCGTCGCGGTAGGCGTCGAGCGCAGCGTCGGCGGGGTCGAGTTCCGTGACGAGGAGGTCGATGTCCGCCAGGGCGAAGCCGACTGCCATCGCGCGCTGTCCCAGCTTCGAGGACGCGGCGACGAGGATCGTCTCGTCGGAGGCGCGGGCGAACGCCTGCTTGACCTGCGCTTCTTCGAGGGTGACCTCCGAGCTGCCGACGGTCGGGTCGATGGCGGCGGCCGACAGGAAGAAGCGCCGGTAGAGCACCGACGACGCCGCTTGGCAGGCGATGGGGCCGATGAAGCTGTCGGTCCGCGACTCGGCTTGGCCGCCGACGAGGATCGCGGTGACCTCGCGGTTCGCGCCGGCGAGGATGAAGTTCGGGTAGGAGTTGGTCGCCACCGTGAGGGTCGACTCGCCGAGCAGTCGACTGATGCCGCCGGCCGTGCTGGAGGCGTCGATCGCGATCGCGCCGTCCGTCGGGATGAGCGACCGGAGCTTCTCGACGATGGCACCCTTCTCGCGGACGCCCGTCGCGGACCGCTCGGTGAAGGTCCTCGGTCGCAGGGTCGGGATGGCGCCACCCCGGACGCGCCGCACCAGGCCGAGCTGCTCGAGGTCGGCGAGGTCGCGTCGCACGGTCATCGAGGACACGTCGAGCTCCGTAGCCGCGTCGTCGAGGCGGATGCTGCCGTCACGTTCGAGGATCGCCGTCAGTCGGGTCCGTCGTTCCTCGGCGCCGAGCGTGCCGGTCGTGGCCATGTCGCCCCCTGTCCATCGGTGTCGGACGTGTCCGTTCGTGTCCCTCTCAACAGGATGTCACAGCGGGAGATGCCGAATGGTTCCCAACTCAGGAGCACCCCCGCGCGTCGGTCGAGCGACGCGGCGTGGCGTGCGCAACGCGCCGCGAGCGTCCTGAGTTACGGACTGCCGTGCATCACGAGCGCACGGGTGATTCAGGAGGAGGCGTCGATGAGCGTCTCGGCGGCGCGACGAGCGTGCAACGCGGCCTCGGGGGAGCCCGTGATGGCGGCGGTGGTCTGGGCGCCCTCGGCGAGGATCGCGAGTTGGGGGGCGAGCGATGCCGGAGCGCCGGCGTTGGCGACGAGGCCGGCGACGTAGTCCTGAAAGGACGCCTTGTGTTCGCGGGTGATGGTGGCGACCGCCGGCGAGACGCCCCCGAGCTCCCCGAAGGCGTTGATGAAGCCGCAGCCGCGGAACGAGTCGTCACTGAACCAGCCGGCCAGGTAGTCGTAGATCGCGAGGAGTCGGTCGCGGGGCGTCTCGGCGTCGTCCACGAGCGCGCTGACGCCGGTGGTCCAGAGCTCGTGCCGGCGCTCCATGACCGCGAGGACGATGTCCTCCTTGCTCGGGAACGCCGAGTACAGGCGCTTCAACGACACGCCGGCCGCCGAACGCAGTTCGTCCATGCCGACGGACTGGATGCCCTTCGCGTAGTACAGGCGGTCGGCGGCGTCGACGATGATGTCGCGCACGGAGGCCGGTGTCGCGGGTGCGGCCGCCGGGCCCGACGACGCGATCGTCATCGTCTGTTCGCTGGTCATTCCATCAGTGTACTTGCATTGAGAACGATCGTTCCCTATGCTGATGGTCACCGAAGAGAACGATCGTTCTCAAATCGGGGCGTGGAACCGGGCGACGAGTCCGGACGCCGAAGACGAAAGGAATCGAACCATGTCGTTCATCACCGTCGGAACCGAGAACAGCACCTCCGTGGAGCTCTACGTCGAGGATCACGGCAGCGGCCAGCCCGTCGTCCTCATCCACGGCTACCCCCTCGACGGCTCCTCGTGGGAGAAGCAGACCGCGGCGCTCCTCGACGCCGGCTACCGCGTCATCACCTACGACCGCCGCGGCTTCGGCAAGTCCTCCAAGCCCACCGAGGGCTACGACTACGACACTTTCGCCGCCGACCTCAAGGCCGTCGTCGACGGGCTCGACCTCAACGACGCGGTCCTCGTCGGCTTCTCGATGGGCACCGGCGAGGTCGGCCGCTACCTCGGCACCTACGGCTCGGAGCGCATCGCGAAGGCCGTCTTCCTCGGATCGCTCGAGCCCTACCTGCTCCAGACCGACGACAACCCGACGGGTGTCCCGCAGGACGTGTTCGACGGGCTCCTCGCCGCCGTCACCGACGACCGCTACGCGTTCTTCACCAGCTTCTTCGAGAACTTCTTCAACACGGACGAGAACCTCGGCTCGCGCCTGAGCGAGGAGGCGCTGCGGGCCAACACGCAGCTCGCCTACAATGCGTCGCCGTACGCCTCGGTCGCTGCGCAGCCGACCTGGCTGACCGACTTCCGGGCCGACGTCGCGAAGATCGACGTCCCGTCGCTCATCGTGCACGGCACCGGCGACCGCGTCCTGCCGATCGACTCCACCGGTCGCGTGTTCGCCAAGGCGCTGCCCTCCGCCGAGTACGTCGAGATCGAGGGCGCGCCGCACGGCATGCTCTGGACCCACTACCGGGAGGTCAACGAGCAGCTGCTCGCCTTCCTCGCGAAGTAGTCGGCTCTGTCGGCTCGCAATTCAGGTCCGTTCCGGCGCGTCGGCGAACTCGGCCGGCGCGCCCGGGGTGACACGCCGCGCGCGTCCTGAGTTGTGAACGTCCGAAGCCCCGCGACCGGGATGGTCGCGGGGCTTCCTCGTGTTCGGGTGTGCCTACGCGCCCCAGCTCGCCTGGGTCCCGCCGACGCGCTCCTCGGCGATCTGCTGCTGGTAGCCCGAGGCCAGGTAGGCGCCGAACGGGTCGGCCGGCAGACCGCGGCTCTCGCGCCAGGCGGCGAGCGGTCCGCGGACGTCGGTGTAGAACGCGTCCATGAGGATGCCGTTCGCGCCGAGGACGTCACCGGCCTCCTGCGCCGCGGTCAGTGCGTCGCGGTCGACGAGCAGTGCGCGCGCGGTCATCTCCTGCACGTTCAGCACCGAGCGGATCTGCCCGGGGATCTTGTCCTCCACGTTGTGGCACTGGTCGAGCATGAACGCGACCGGCGAGTCGTCGTCGAGGCCGCCGCCGCGGACGACCTCATAGAGGATCCGGAACAGCTGGAACGGGTCGGCTGCACCCACGATGAGGTCGTCGTCGGCGTAGAAGCGCGAGTTGAAGTCGAACGAGCCGAGCTTCCCGAGGCGCAGGAGCTGGGCGACGATGAACTCGATGTTCGTGCCAGGCGCGTGGTGGCCGGTGTCGAGGCAGACGAGGGCCTGGTCGCCGAGCTGGGCCACCTGGGCGTAGGACGTTCCCCAGTCGGGGACGTCGGTGTGATAGAACGCGGGCTCGAAGAACTTGTACTCGAGCACGAGTCGCTGCTCCTCGCCGAGGCGGGCGTAGATCTGCTGGAGCGAGTCGGCCAGGCGGTCCTGCCGTCCGCGGATGTCCTGCTGGCCCGGGTAGTTGCTGCCGTCGGCGAGCCAGATCTTGAGGTCCTGCGAGCCGGTCGCGTGCATGACGTCGATGCAGGCGAAGTGGTGGTCGATCGCCTTCTGACGGATCACCGGGTTGCTGTGGGTCAGGCTGCCGAACTTGTAGTCCTCATCCTGGAAGGTGTTCGAGTTGATCGTGCCGAGCGCGACGCCGTGGTCCTCGGCGTAGCGACGGAGTGCGCTGAAGTCGTCCACGAGGTCCCACGGGATGTGGAGTGCGACCTTCGGCGCGAGGGACGTTAACTCGTGCACCTTGGCGGCGTCGGCGATCTTCTCCTCCGGCGTCCGCGGGGTGCCGGGCGTCGTGAACACCTTGAAGCGGGTGCCGGAGTTGCCGAACGCCCAGGAGGGGAGTTCGATGGCCTGCTTCTCGAGCAGCGGGGTGATGGTGTCGAAACTGGTCATGGTCACTTCTCTGTGCGTGTTCCGGTGGTCTGGGGCGCGTTCACGGCGCTGGTTGCAGCATACGTGAATCGTTTCAACGATGCTACTCGTGCAGGGCGTCGAGCTGATCTTCGAGGTGGAACACCTCGGTGAGCTGGAGGAAGCCCTGGTCCGGCGGGAGGTCGAGGTCGACGAAGAACTCACCCATCTCGGCCTGCCAGCGCGCGTTGACCTCGGTCTCGGCCATGCCGGCCTGGGCCGCTTCGAGGGATGCCGTCTCGAAGTACCCGATGAGGAGGCCGTCGTCGCGGACGAAGAGCGAGTAGTTGTGCCAGCCCGTGTCGGCGAGGGCCTGCAGCATGTCCGGCCAGACGGCGGCATGGCGTTCGCGGTACTCCGCAAGGCGTTCGGGTTTGACCTGGAGCTGGAAGCACACGCGGTGCAGGGGTCGGGCACTCGTCATCGAGGCGTACCTTTCGGTTCGGTGTCACGGACACTCTGAATCGATTCAGAGGATCGCAAGCAGCGTATCCGGGCGATCGGCCGCGGGTCAACGGACCGACTGCCCGGATGTCTGAAGGTCTGGACAGGGTGCATCGACCGTTCGACGGTCAGGGCGCGCCCGTCGTCCGCGCCGATCACCCCTGGACACCTCGGAGCGAACTCCCTAGCGTGGACCCATGGCTGCCGATGACGCGCCACCCGATGCACCCACGATCGACGGTTCCGACGGTTCGGAGGAGACGACCGTCGCCTCGGAGAGCCCGCGCTGGCGTCGCGACGTCGCGGTGTTCCTGTCCGGACAGACGGTCTCGCTGTTCGGCTCGATGCTCGTGCAGTACGCGATCATGTGGCACCTGACGCTCGAGACGAAGTCCGGAGTCGTGCTCGCGTTCGCCGCCGTCGCGGGGTTCCTGCCGCAGGCGATCGTGTCGATCTTCGGCGGGGTGTGGGCCGACCGCATGAACCGCAAACTGCTCATCATCGCGGCCGACGGCTCGATCGCCATCACGACGCTCGCGCTCGCGATCTTCCTCATCAACGGCGCCGCCGACCTCTGGCTCATCTTCCTCACGCTCGCGATCCGCTCGGTCGGCGCGGGCATCCAGATGCCGGCGGTCTCCGCGCTCATCCCGCAGATCACGCCGACCGACAAGCTCATGCGGGTCAACGGCATCAACGGATCCATCCAGTCGGCCATGATGCTCGTCGCCCCGGCTGCGGCCGGCGCGCTGTACGCAAGTGCGTCGCTCGTCGCGATCTTCTTCGTCGACGTCGTCACGGCCGCCATCGGGATCGGGCTGCTGCTGCTCGTACCGGTGCGGACGCTCGTGCGGTCGGGCGAGCGCCCCGGCTACTTCGCCGACCTCACCGAGGGCGTGCGCTACGTCTGGCGCCACGGCTTCGTGCGCTGGCTGCTCATCCTCTTCGCGATCGTGTTCCTGCTGGTCGTCGCGCCGTCCTACCTCACGCCGCTCATGATCGCCCGCACCTTCGGCGACGAGGTCTGGATGCTCACCGTGAACGAACTCGCCTTCAGCGTCGGCATGGTCGGCGGCGGAGCGATCATCGCGATCTGGGGCGGCACCAAGAACCGCGTGCTCCTCATCGTCGGGTCCTCGGTGGTGTTCGGGGCGCTGTCCATCGGGCTCGGACTCTCGACCAACCTCTGGGTCTTCTTCGGCTTCATGTTCCTGCTCGGGATCGCTGTGCCGTTCTTCTCGACGACGTCGATGACCCTGCTGCAGGAGCGCGTCCAACCGGAGCGGCAGGGTCGCGTGTTCGGCTTCGTCGGCATCGTCATGGCGGTGTCGATGCCCCTCGGGATGATCGTGTTCGGACCGCTCGCCGACGTCGTGTCCGTCGAACTGCTCCTCGTCGTCGCCGGTGTGCTCACCTTCGTGGTGCTCGCCGTCGCCGTGCTCGTACCGTCCGGGCGACGGGCGATGGCCGAGGTGACGAAGCAGCCGTGATCCGCTCCGGTCGTCCGATCAGGGGAGCTGCGCCGAGTAGCCCTCGCGGTAGGTGGGGTAACGGTAGGTGAATCCGGTGTCGCGGAGGGCGGCTGCCATGATGCGCTTGCCGCGGTGCGGTTCTTCCGGCGTGCGACCGGCGTCGTCGAGCGCCGGGGGAGCGACGCCGAGTCGATCGGCGAGGAAGTCGGCCACCGTCGACAGCAGGACCGGCTCCTCGTCGATGCCCGCCACGACCGGCGGGAGTGATGCCGCCGACAGGTCGAGCAGGTGCACGATCACGCCCGCGGCGTCGTCGCGGTGGATGCGATTGGTCCAGCCGGAGGGCCGGGTGACACGGCCGTCTCGGACCTGGTCGACGAACATCGTGGACGTCGGACCGTAGAGGCCGCCGAAGCGGATGGCGCTCGCCTCGGGCACGGCGGCGAGGACGGCCTCCTCGGCTGCGAGCAGGGCGCGCGCGGTGCCGGTGGTCGGGACGGCCGGCGTGGTGTCGTCGATCCTCTCCCCGCCGTCCTCGCCCCACACCGCGGTCGACGACACGAACAGGATGCGCGGCGGGGTGCCGGGGAGTGCGGCGACCGCGCTCACGAGATGCCCGACACCGTCGCGGTAGAGGGCGTCATAGGCCTCGACCGAGCGTGCCCGCGGCGCAAGGGCCACCACGATCGCCGTCGTGTCCGCAGGAAGGTCGGGGGCGGAGGTCGTGAGGTCGCGGAGCTGGAGGGTGAAGCGCCCCTCGACCGACTCGCGCGCCGGGTTCGGCTCAGGGATCGGGTTCGACTCGGGCGCCGTGCGCTTCACGCCGACGACGTCCTCGCCTCGGGCCAGGAGCCTCCCGGCGACGTCCGAGCCGAGCTGTCCGAGTCCCACGATCACGACGGTCATCGCTCCACCGTACCCGGCGCCAGGGGTGAGAATGGTGGGATGAGTGCTGCGGGGGAGTTCATCGACGCGGCGCTCCAATACGAGGGCGACGGCTACCGCGCAGCGGACGTCGCCGAGCGGCTCGGCGACGGGCTCCGGTCCTACGGTTCATCCGTCGGGGCCGTGCGCGGGACCGTGCGCGACGCCCTCCGGAAGTTCCGCGGACTGGAGCACGACGAGCTGGCAGCCCTCGCCTCGGAGCTGTGGGCCGTGCCGGTCTTCGAGCGTCGGCTCGCCGCGATCGTCCTCCTGCAGTCGAGCGTCCCGGTGCTCAGGCACACCGACCTGACGAGGATCGAAGGCTTCGTCCGCGCCGGTCGGGTTCCCGAGCTCGCCGACCCACTGGCCACCGACGTCATCGGACCGCTCCTGGAACGCCTCGACGGGACGGCCCGAGCCAAGGCCGAGACCGTCCTCGACCGGTGGATGCAGGACGAGCCCTGGTTGCGACGGGCGGCACTGCTCGCCCCGATCCGCGAGCTCGGCGCGGGTGGTGGCGATGTCGATCGCGCCACCCGTCGGCTCGCCGTCGCCCTGGACGGGTTGCAGCGGCCGGCGCCGATCGCCGTGGTCGAGCCCGCTGTGGAGCGTCTTCGCGCCGTGCTCTGATCCGTCCGGTCGCGACTGCCCTTCGACAGGCTCAGGGACCGGGTTGGGCTCAGGGGCCGACGGTGCCTCACACCTGGCGGAAGTCGATCCCCAGCAGGCTCGCCGCAGCCCGGTAGTCCGCCGCCCGGTGTCCAAGCGACAGCGACCAGTGGTGACCGATACCGGTCGCGCTCCACTCGTCCACCCAGACACCCGGGTCACGCCCGAAGTCGACACGGCTCGTCGTGTTGCCGATCGCGAGCAGCGGGCCGGGGACGACCTCGCCCTCCGACGCGACGAAGGCGAGCGAGCCGTCGCGGTCCTGCCCCAACCCCAGCAGCGTGACCGGCCCGTGCCGCACGTCGAACTCGACGCTCACACCCCAGCCGCGCTTGCCGTGGTAGACCCCGAGCCCGCGCAGCAGCGGGTCGCGGGAGCTGACGGCGAGGTGCGCCGGACCGTCGTGCCCCATCTCGACGACCTCGTCCTCGAAGTCCAGCGCCTGGATCTCGCAGAACGACCCACCGGCGCCGACGACCTGGGTCGCGAGCTGTGCGACCGTGGTCCGCAGCTCGTACTCGCCGGTCGTGGGGATGCCGCGAGCGGTGAGGAGGGACGCGCCGAGGATCATGCCGGCGCCGAGTCGCTCGTGCTGTTCGCCGTCGCGACCGCGGTGGTAGTAGGCGAGACTGTCGAGCGCGAACTCGTCGACGAGCCGGTCGAGCCCGACCGACACCTTCGCTCCCCACGCGAAGTCGTCCTCGACCACCGTGTCGTCGAGGGTGAAGATCTCCCGGGCGAGGGCCATGCGGTCGGCGACCTCGGCGTCGGTCACCTCGTTGACGAGGACGCGGAGGTCGTCGAACTCCAGGACCTCGACGTGCGAACCGAAGGTGGTCGGCAGCAGGGTGAGGTCGGTGGAGACGTCGAGCATGCCGGGGTAGACGTGCCCCATGAGGCCGTGGCGGGCGTGGCGGATGGCTGCGCGGACGTGCGCCGCCCGGATCCACTGCGAGATCCGGTCCCACGCCGACTCCTGACGCAGCCAGCCCGACACCGAGCGGAACGGGATGCCCGCCCGACAAAAGACGTTGCCGACCTCGGGTACCGGGCACTGCCCGCAGTAGGCGAGCCAGGCACCGGTGTCGAAGCTCGCGTGGTCCATCCGCTCGGTCGGCTGCAGGTCGATGACGAGGACCGGGGTGTTCGCGCGCTGGGCGATCGGCAGGACCATCGAGGAGGTGAGGTAGGTGGTGAGGAACAGGACGATGAGGTCGCAGTCGCCCTGTCGGAGCTGTTCCGCCGCGGCGTCGCCCTCCTGCGCGTCCGAGATGAAGCCGACGTCGACGACCTCGGCGTCCATCTGCTGGAAGCGTTCCGAGACGTACCGGGCCGACGCCTGGAGCTGGGGGAGCAACTCCGGGAACTGCGGCCAGTAGGTGCCGAGGCCGCCGGCGACGAGGCCGATGCGGGGCTTCCGCCGTGCCTTCGGGGTGAGGAGCGGGTGGACGGCTGCTGCAGTGTGGGTCATCGTCGATCCTTGGTGGGTGCGGGTACGGGGATATTTAATCGATTAAATACTGGTGACGACTGTACCCGGGCGTCACCGCCGCGTCCAGCCTCGCCGCTGCTCAGGCCGGCAGGGGAGCGGACTCGCGGACGACGAGATGCGGCTCGAGCGTCCGGGTGACGTGCTCGTGCGCAGCGCGGTCGGCGCCCAGCTCGGCCAGGAGGATCTCGACGGCCACGCGCCCGAGTTCGTCCTTCGGCTGCTCGACCGTGGTGAGCGGCACCCGCCCGTCGGCCGCGAGCGCGAGATCGCCGTAACCGACCACGGACACCTCGTCGGGCACCGCCAGACCACCGTCGTTCAGCCCCCTGATGACGCCGAGCGCGAGCTGGTCGTTCGTGCAGAACACGCCGGTCGGACGCGGTGTCTCTGCCGCGATCCGACGGCCCGCGATGCGCCCCGAGTCGACGGTCATCTCGTCCACGGTGACCTCGCGGAGGTCGTCGGGGTCGAGACCGGCCGCGATGAACGCGTTCCGGGCACCCTCGCGTCGATCGGCGCACTGCGGGATCGCCAGGTCGCCGTTCACGAGCACGATCGACCCGTCGGACGCCGGGGTGGGACTGGCGAGCAGGTGGGCGACCGCCAGCTCCCCGCCGTGCACGTCGTCGATCGCGACGGAGCAGCCGGTGCCCTCGGGGGCGGTGCGGTCCATGAGCACGAGGCGGCTGCCGACCCGTCGCAGCTGGGCCAGTCGGGAGGCGTCGGCGGTCAGCGGAGCGACGAGCGCACCGGCCGCCCGGTGCTCGGCGAGCATCTCGAAGTGCCGGAGTTCGAGGTCCGGGTCGTCATGGCTCACGCAGAGCGCGACCGTGTAGCCGTGTTCGGCCGCGGCCTCGGTGACCCCGCGGGCGATCGCCGAGTAGAACGGGTTCGCGATGTCGGGGATGACGAGACCGATGAGCCGGTTCGTGCCCTGTCGCAGGGTGGCGGCAGCGCGGTTGGGGACGAAGTCGAGTTCCTCGATCGCGGCGAGGACGCGCTCGCGGGTGGCGGGGGCGACGATCTCGGGGCGGTTGAGCGTGTTGGAGACGGTCGCGTTCGAGACGCCGGCGAGTCTGGCGACGGCGGCGAACCCGATGTCGTGCTTCGCCATGCTGCCCTCCGCTTCCACTCCGAGCGTACCCGGCGCGACCCTCGTCCCGTTCTCAAGACTCCTTCGGTGTGGTGGGGCGATCTCCGCCCGACACGCCGCGGAAGTCCTGAGAACGGGACGGAGGCGACCGCTACGGGAGGGTGTGGCCCGCGGCGGTGAAGAGGCGGTACCACTCCTCGCGCGACAGCGTCACGTCGGAACCTGCGGCCGCTTCCTGGACGCGCGACGGCTTGGTGGTGCCGAGCACGACCTGGATGTTCGCGGGGTGCCGGGTGATCCACGCGGTCGCGATGCCGGACGGCGTCACGCCGTGTGCGGCAGCGAGCTCGTCGAGCACGTCGTTCAGCTCCGCGTAGTGCTCGCGGTCACCGATGAAGACGCCGGTGAAGAAGCCGGCCTGGAACGGCGACCATGCCTGCAGGGTCATGCCGGTCAGGCGGCTGTAGTCGAGCATCCCGTTGTCGCGGTCGATCGACTGGTCGAGGCCGGCCATGTTCGCGGCGACGCCCGACGCGATGATCGGGGCGTGGGTGATGCTCAGCTGCACCTGGTTGACGATGAGCGGCTGCTCGACGGAGCCCTTCAGCAGCTCGACCTGCGCCGGTGTGTGGTTCGAGACGCCGAAGTTCCGGACCTTGCCTGCGGCCTGCAGGGTGTCGAACGCCGACGCGACCTCTTCCGGCTCGACGAGGCTGTCGGGGCGGTGCAGGAGCAGGAGGTCGAGGTAGTCCGTCTTCAGGGCGGCGAGGGACTCGTCGACGGTGCGGAGGATGTGCTCTTCCGAGAAGTCGAAGAAACCCTTGCGGATGCCGACCTTCGACTGGATGAGCACCTGCTCGCGCTCGGCGGCGGTGAGGGTGACGGCGTCGCCGAAGCGACGCTCGCAGCCGTGACGCTCCGAGCCGTAGATGTCGGCGTGGTCGAACACGGTGACGCCGGCGTCTCGTGCGGTGTGGAACAGGGTGCGGATGGCCTCGTCGTCGAGGGCCTCGATCCGCATGAGGCCGAGGACGATGCTGGACGCGGTCAGGTCGGTCTGGGGCAGGGGGATGGTCTTCATCCGACCATCCTGGCCGAACCCACCGGTGGTCTGCCTAGGATTGACGACATGTTCGTGTTGTCGTTGCTGCTCATCGTCCTCACGATCATCGCGCTCATCGACGTGGTGGGGCAGCCCGAGCCCGTCGTGCGCAACCTGCCCAAGATCGTGTGGGTGCTGCTCATCGTCTTCATCCCGCTCATCGGCGTCGCCCTGTGGTTCCTGCTCGGCAAGGACTGGTCGACGAGCCGGATCAAGCTCCCCGAACGCCGGGGCCGGAAGCAGTCGCGGACGTCCGGCTCGTGGGGTTCGGGTCGAGGGTCCTCGTCGACCGCGACGCCCTCGCCGTCGCAGCCCGACCGCGCCGTCAGCAGCACGGAGGAGCAGCTCGCCGCCCTCGAGCGCGAGATCCAGGCCGCCGAGGACGCGGAGCGTATCCGCAAGCTCGAGCTGGAGATGAAGCGCAACGATCCCGACGCCGACGACAAACTGCCCTGACTCAGGAGTCCGTCGGCGCGCCGACCGGGTGTGGTCGCGGCACGCCGAGGAGTTCCTGAGACAGGGCAGTCGGGTGTGACTGGGTGACTCCTAGAAGTCGTACTTGTCGATGTTCGACGCGTCGAAGGTGGTCGGCGGGCCGACGATGACGGTGCCGTCGGCGCCGACCTCGCGCTCACCGAGGTCGCCGGCTTCGAAGGTGTCGCCCTCCTTGCCGGTGATCGTGCCCTCCGCCAGTGCCTTGCCGGCGAACGCTGCGACGTAGCCGAGCTGAGCCGGGTCCCACAGCGCGAACGCGGTGACGGTGCCGTCCTTCACGAACGGACGCATCTCGTTCGGGAGGCCGAGGCCGGTCAGTGCGACCTTGCCCTTGTACTCCGAGGTGGAGAGGTAGCGGGCGGTCGCGGCGATGCCGACCGTCGTGGGCGAGATGATGCCCTTGAGGTTCGGGTGCGCCTGGAGCAGACCCTGGGCCTCCTGGAACGACTTCGTGTCGTCGTCGTCACCGTAGACCTTGGCGACGAGCTTGATGTCCTTGTAGTCCGGGTTGGAGGCGAGCTCCTCCTCCATGTACTTGATCCACTCGTTCTGGTTCGTCGCGTTGGCCGTGGCCGAGAGGATCGCGATCTCGCCCGAGCCGCCGATCTGCTCCGAGATGAGCTTCGTCTGGATCAGGGCGACGTCCTTGGCGACGACCTGGGAGATGAAGACGTCGCGGCAGTCCTTGCTGGTGTCGGAGTCGAACGCGACGATCTTCGCGCCGCCGTCGCGGGCCTCCTTGAGGGCGGGGCAGACGGCGTCGGGGTCGTTCGCCGCGATGACGATGACGTTCGTGCCGGCCTGGGTCTCGGCGTTGATGAACGACACCTGGCTGGACGCGCTCGCCTCGAGCGGGCCGACGACCTCGGTGGCGCTGAAGCCGGCAGCCTTCGCGCCGTCCTTGCCGCCGCCGAGCACGACGTCCGTGTACGGGTTGTTGAGCTGCTTGGGGATGAAGGTGATGCTCTCCGCGGCACCGCCGCCACCGCCTGATCCCGCGGAGTCGCCGGTGGCGCACCCCGTCGCGATGAGTGCGAGGGAGGCTGCTGCGGCGATGAGGGCCGCTGCGCGACGGGCCGAACGGCCTGCTGCGCGGTTTCGAATCGACTGCATTGTCTGTTCCTTTCTGGATACGCCTGGTGCTGTGGCGTGGGGTGCCCCGAGGGCTGCGCCGATCGGGAGATCAGTGCTGGGGCAGGCTGCGTCGGATCCGTCGGTGGTGGTTCCACTGCTTGACGGATTCGAAGATACTGGGGCCGACCACCGAGGCGATCAGCAGGGTCCCGGTCACGATGATGAGGACGACATCGGAGACGCGGCCGAGTCGGAGCGCGTAGTTGATGGTGCCGATGAGCAGCACACCCGCGACGACACCCGGGATGGACCCCTTGCCGCCGAAGATCGAGACACCGCCGAGGAGCACGGCCGCGATGACGGCGAGTTCGAGCCCGGAGGCGTTGTCGCTGCGGGCGCTCGAGTAGCGGAGCGTCCAGAACACCCCCGCGAGGGCGGAGACACCGCCGGTCGCGACGTAGAGCCAGAACTTCGAGCGGGCGACCTTGATGCCGACGAAGCTCGCGGCCTCCGTGCTGTACCCGAGCGCGTACAGCCCGCGGCCGAAGGGGGTCAGGTGCAGGACGACCCCGAAGGCGAGCACGACGACGAGGACCCCGACCATGACCACGGGGATGCCGGTCGAGCCGATCTTCGACGTGAAGAACGCGGTGAGCTCGGGCGGGAAGTTGGCGACCGCGTTGTCGCCGATGACGACGAGCGCGAGGCCGCGGAACAGCGCGAGCGTGCCGATCGTCACCGCGAGCGACGGGAGTCCGACCACCGCGATGAGGAAGCCGTTGAACGCGCCGGCGACGACTCCGACGAGCAGCCCGATGAGGAGGACGACCCCGATGTCCATCCCGCCGCCGGCCCACAGCACACCGATGACGGCGCTCGTGAGGCCCGCGGTGCTTGCGACGGACAGGTCGATCTCGCCCGTGATGATGACGAGCGTCATCGGCATCGCGATGAGGAGGATCGGTATGACGTCGAGGAGGAGGAAGCCCACGGTGACGGGGGAGGCGAACCGCGGGATGAGCAGGCAGGCGCCGATGACGACGACGAGCAGCGCGTAGATCATGATCGCGTCGCGACCAAGGAGGATGCGCGAGGCACCGGTGCGGCCCTTCGGTTCGGCCACGAGCACGCCGGTGGTGTCGGTGCCGAGCGGGCCGGAGCCCTTGGTGAACGGAGCCTTCGGGGCTGCCGGGGTCTTCAGATCAGACATCGCGTGCCTCGCTCATTCGCAGTTTCTTGGCCGTACGGAGGCTGGCGACGCGGTCGATGATGATCGCGGCCAGGATGAGGATGCCCACGATCGCCTGCTGCCAGAACTTGTCGACGCGCAGGGCGGTGAGGGCGCTCGTGATGGTGGTGAGGAGGATCGCGCCGATCGCGGCACCGGCGACCGAGCCGCTGCCGCCGAAGATCGCGACACCGCCGACCACGGCCGCCGCGACGACGTCGAGCTCCATCCCGGACCCGGTGGTCGCGCCGACGGAGTTGAAGCGGGAGGCGTAGAGCACGCCGGCGAGTCCGGCGAGCAGGCCGTTCGCCAGGAAGGCGAGGAAGACGCGGCGGCCGACCGGGATGCCGAACAGCTTCGCGGCGTCGGGGTCCGACCCGATCGCGTAGAGGTCGCGGCCGGATCGGGCGCCGGCCATGTAGACGGCGACGACGACCACGACGAGGATCGCGATGAGGGTGATGACCGGGAAGCCGAGGACGGTGTCGACGGACAGGTTCCCGAACGCGTCGGGTCGGTCGTCCGCGAAGTACTGCGTGCCACCGGCCCACGCGTTGTTCAGGCCTCGGTAGATGTAGAGCGTGCCCAGGGTGATGACGAGGGCGGGGACCTTCGCGATCGTGACGAGCGCACCGTTGATCGCGCCGAGCACCGCACCGAGCAGCATGGCGATGGCGAACACCGCGATGATCGGCAGCTGCGGCATCGTCGCGAACATCGTGCCGGTCGCGAAGGCCACGAGCCCCAGGATCGAGCCGACGGACAGGTCGACGTTGCGGGTGATGATGACGAGCGCCTGACCGACGGCGAGGATGATCATGATCGTCGCGTTGAGCAGGAGGTCCTTCACCCCCTGTGCCGACAGGAACAGCGGGTTCGCGAGGTAGGTCACGAGCACGAGCACGACGAGGGCGACGGTGACCGGGAGCTCCCGGAGTCGCACGATCGACGCGATCGGGTTCGTCGTGCGCTCGGTCGCGACGGTGACGGGGCCGCCGCCTCCCGGCTTGGTGGTGGTGTCGGTCATCGTGCGCCTTCCAGGGAACCGGTGGCCGCGTGCATCACGGTCTCCGGGGTCGCTTCTTCGCGGGTGAGCTCGGCGGTGATCCGGCCCTCGTGCATGACGAGGACGCGGTCGGCCATGCCGAGGACCTCGGGCAGTTCGGAGGAGATCATGAGGATCGCGATGCCGCGGCCGGCGAGTTCGGAGATGAGGCGGTGCACCTCGCTCTTCGTGCCGACGTCGATGCCGCGGGTGGGCTCGTCGACGATGAGGAAGGTCGGCTCGGTGGCGAGCCACTTCGCGAGGACGACCTTCTGCTGGTTGCCGCCGGAGAGGGTGGAGACCGCGTACTCCTGGGAGCCGGTCTTCACCTGGAGGCGGGCCGACCACTCCTCGGCCGCCTCGCGTTCGCGGCGGCCGGAGATGATCCCGAACCGCGCGAGCCGGTGGCGGAGGGTGAGGGTCGCGTTGCGGGCGACGGACAGGTCCATCACGAGACCCTGTTTGCGGCGGTCCTCGGGGACGAAGCCCATGCCGGCGTCGATCGCGGCCTGCGGATCGCCGGCCTTGACCGGCTTGCCGTCGAGCGTGACGCGTCCGGTGTCGTAGGGGTCGATGCCGAAGACGGCGCGGGCGACCTCGGTGCGCCCGGCGCCGACGAGCCCCGCGAGGGCGACGATCTCACCCGAGCGCACCGTGAACGAGATGTCGGAGAAGACGCCGGCGCGCGACAGCCCGTCGACGGTGAGGACCGCGTCGCCGATCTCCGCGTCCTGCTTGGGGAAGAGGGCGGCGATGTCGCGACCGACCATCTGCCGGACGATCGCGTCGACCGTCGTCTCGCTCGTGACGTGCGTGGCGATGTAGCGGCCGTCGCGCATGACCGTGATGCGGTCGCACAGCGCGAAGACCTCCTCGAAGCGGTGGGAGATGAACATGATGCCGGCGCCCGCGTCGCGCAGGGAGCGGGCGACCTGGAAGAGGCGGTCGACCTCGACGCCGGAGAGCGCGGCGGTCGGCTCGTCCATGATGAGGACCTTGGCGTCGAGCGAGATGGCCTTCGCGATCTCGATGATCTGCTGATCGGCGATCGACAGGCCCTCGGCGACGCGGTCGGGGTCGATCTGGACGCCGAGGCGGTCGAACAGGGCGCGGGCGGCCTTCCGCATGGCGCCCGTGCTGATGAGTCCGAGGCCGTTCTTCGGCTGGCGGCCGATGAAGATGTTCTCGGCGACGGTGAGGTCGGGGAACAGGGTCGGCTCCTGGTAGATCACGGAGATGCCCGCGGCCTTGCTGTCGGCGACCCCGCGGAAGGCGACGGGCTTCCCGGCGAGGGTGAAGTCGCCGGCATCTGGGGTGTAGAGCCCGGCGAGGATCTTCACGAGCGTGGACTTCCCGGCGCCGTTCTCGCCGACGAGCGCGTGGATCTCGCCGGCCTCGATCTGGATGGTGCCGTCGGCCAGGGCGACGACGGGGCCGAAGGTCTTGGCGGCTCCGATGAGGGAGAGTGCCGGCTGGGCGCTGCGCCCGACAGGTTCGGTGCGCGCCGGTTGCGCTGGATGGTCGATCGTCATTGAGGGTCCGTTCCTCCACGGTGAGGGGCTCGCTCCCGGCGGGATGTGAATCGATTCAGGGTCGGGAGCACCTGCACTGTATGGCCGTCGGATCGCGGGCGGCAAGGCGAAGCGGTCGTTCCTGACAGGACCTTCAGAAACGGCGCCCCGGTCGGCTCGCCTAGGCTGTGGATGCTCGATGGCGAAGGAGGACGACCGTGCGGATCCTCGTCGTCGATGACGAACGCGAGATGGCTGGCCTCCTGTCCCGCGGTCTCGGGTCGGACGGCCACGACGTGACGACGGCGTTCGACGGCCCGACCGCGCTGGACCTCGCGCGGCAGGCGATCGCGCCGGTGTCCGGCGTCGACGCGGGCTTCCAGGTCGCGGTGGTCGACGTCATGCTCCCCGGGCTCTCCGGATTCGCCGTCTGCCGCGAGCTCAAAGGCCTCGACCCGACGCTCGCGGTGATCCTGCTCACGGCGCGCGACGCCGTGGACGACCGGGTCCGTGGGCTCGACGCCGGAGCCGACGACTACATGATCAAGCCGTTCGCCTTCGCCGAGCTCGCCGCCCGGATCCGCGCGGTCCGGCGTCGGGACGCGCTCACCGTGCAGCCCCGCTTGGACGTCGGTGGGCTGACGCTCGACCTGCACCGGCACCGGGCACGCGTCGGCGACCACGACGTGCCGCTGAGCGGGACCGAGTTCGACGTCCTCCGGGTGCTCGCGACCGATCCGGGCGTCGTCGTCTCCCGGGCGGCCATGCTGCGGGAGGTCTGGGAGACCTTCGACAACATCGACCCGAACGTCGTCGACCAGTACATCAGCCGCCTCCGTCGCAAACTCGACCTGGCGGAGGCGGGCGTCCGCATCGTGACGAGCCGCGGCGTGGGGTTCTCGCTCGTCGCCGCAGGGAGCTGAGGGCGTGTCGTCGGACCGTCGCCGGTCGACGCGGCACCACGGCATCCGCACGCGGATCGCCGGGGGCAGTCTGCTCATCGCCGTCGTCGTGTCGCTCTTCGCCGGACTCGCGATCAACGCTCAGCTGGAGCGCATCGTCCGCGACGGCACCGTCCAGGCGCTCCGCAGTGACGGCGCACAATACGTGTTCGCGCTGCAGGCGAGACCCGACGACCCGCTCCAGGGACCCGGCCTCGGCACCCGCATCGCGGTCATCGCCCCTGACGGCTCCATCCCGGTCTTCAGCCTGCCGACGACCCTCGCCGCGCAACTCCCGGCGCTCGCCGCGACGCGGGAGGTCACCACCGTCGACGCCGGTTCAGCCACCTACATCCTGTTGTCACAGCCCGTGACCGTCGGTGGCGACACCTGGTACGTCATCGCCGGACGCGACGAGGCCGAGGAGACGACCGTCCTCGTCCAGATGCGCCTCCTGCTCGTCGGGTCTTTCGCACTCCTCGTCCTCGGTGTGGCGGCCGGCGGGTGGATCCTGACGACGGTGTCGCTCCGGCCCGTCACCAGGCTCCGGGTGAGCGCGCAGAGCCTCAGCGAACGGTCGACGGACGAGGTGCTGCCGGTCGGCCGCGCGGACGACGAGATCGCGCAGCTCGCGATCACCCTCAACGACCTGATCGAGCGGCTGCGGGCCTCGGCGGACCGCGAACGGCAACTCGTGTCCGACGCGAGTCACGAGCTCCGCACGCCGCTCGCGATCCTCCGCACCCAGCTCGAGCTCGCGCGCCTCGAGGACTCGTCGCGCGAGCAACTGCTCGCCGACATCGAGGGGGCCGAGCGCAGTGCGACGCGGCTGTCGGCGCTCGTCACCTCGCTGCTCGAGTTGTCCCGCATCGAGGCGGCGACGCCGGAGGAGCGGACGAGCGCGGCCAGGTTGGAGGCCGACGTGCTCGAGGCGGTCGAGCGCGCGCGGTTCCGGGTCGCCTCTGACGACGCGCTGGCCGGGATCGAGGTCGAATACGTGAGCGCGATCGCTGAGAGCGGGCCGGGGGAGGGCGCGGCGGTGTACGCCGTGCGCGCCGACGATGTCGGTCGGGTCGTCGACAACCTCGCGGGGAACGCGCTGCAGGCCTTCACCGAGCGCGGGGGTGCTCCGCGCCGGGTGTCGGTGATGCTCGACGACGACGGCGGTCAGCTCACGCTCCGGGTGTCGGACAACGCCGGAGGACTCGACCCGGCCTTCGAACCGCGGGCGCTCGAGCGGTTCAGCCGGTCGGATGCGACGCGGTCCTCCGGGCACGGTTCCGGGCTCGGGCTCGCGATCGTCGCCGCCATCGCGCGCAACGCGGGTGGGGCGATCGTGCTGCACAACCGACCCGGCCACGGTCTCGAGGTCGTCGTCACCCTGCCCACCGCGTCGGCCCTGCCGGTCGATCCCGCCTGATCGTCGCCCCGTTCTCAGGAGTCGCCCGGTGTGTCGGGGGCGGGCGGGGGCGCCGCGCCGGGGAACTCCTGAGTTGGGGACGGGGGCGGGTGGATGGCCCGTTCTCAGGACTCGCCCGGTGTGTCGGGTTGGGGCGGGGGCGCCGCGCCGGGGAAGTCCTGAGTTGGGGACGGCGGCGGGTGGATGGCCCGTTCTCAGGAGTCGCCCGGTGTGTCGGGGTCGGGCGGGGGCGCCGCGCCCGGGAACTCCTGAGTTGGGGACGGAGACGACCGGGCAGCCGACTGCGCGGGCGCGATGAGTCACTGCGTGCAACAATGAGCCAGCCCGTCCGGCGTCGCCTGGCGGGTCTGACAGACGAAGGGGAGCTGTGAGCGCGAGCGTGAAGGACGTCGCGGCGAGAGCCGGCGTCTCGGTCGGGACCGTCTCCAACGTGCTGAACCGCCCCGAGAAGGTCTCGCCCGTCACCGTCGACCGCGTCCACGCGGCGATCGACGAGCTTGGCTTCGTGCGGAACGACGCGGCCCGTCAGCTCCGGGCCGGTCGCAGCCGCAGTGTCGGCCTCGTCGTGCTCGACGTCGGCAACCCGTTCTTCACCGACGTCGCCCGCGGTGCCGAGGACCGGGCCGATGCGGAGGGGTGGTCGGTCCTGCTCGGAAACAGCGACGAGAGCATCGACCGTGAGCGCGCCTACCTCGACCTCTTCGAGGAGCAGCGGGTCGCCGGCGTGCTCATCACCCCGCTCGGCGACGACCTCACCCGGCTCAGCCGACTGCGCGACCGTGGCACGCCGACGGTCCTCGTCGACCGGCAGACCGAGGACACGAGCTTCTCGTCGGTCGCCGTCGACGATGTCGCGGGCGGGCGACTCGCGGTCGAGCACCTCATCGGACTCGGTCGGCGTCGCATCGCGGTCGTGGGTGGTCCGTCCTCGCTCCGGCAGGTCGTCGACCGGCTCGCCGGTGCGCGCCAGGCGGTCGATGCGGCTGCAGCGGGTGGCGCCGAGGTCACCCTCGAGGTCGTGGAGACCACCGCGTTGACGGTGCTGCAGGGCCGTTCCGCGGGCGAGACCATCCGGAACCGTCCTCGCGACCAGTGGCCCGACGGGGTGTTCGCTGCCAACGACCTCCTCGCGATGGGGGTCCTGCAGGCGTTCAGCATGCTCGGTTCGGTGCGCGTGCCGGACGACATCGCCCTGATCGGATACGACGACATCGACTTCGCGTCGGCGGCGGTCGTCCCGCTGTCGTCGATCCGTCAGCCGAGCGCACTCATCGGCCACACCGCCGTCGAGCTCCTGCTCCGTGAGGCGGACGCGGGCGCTCGACGCGTGCCCGAGCAGATCGTCTTCCAGCCGGAACTCGTCGTCCGGCAGTCGACGGTCGGCGTCGACCAGGCCTGAGTCTGGTGCCGTCCTGCGTCATGCCAGGTGGTCGGGGACCCACGGGTCGATGAGGTGGAGGCCGACACCGGCGAAGTCGCGCGTGTTCCGCGTCGCGAGAGCGGCGTCGGAGGATCTCGCGATGGCCGCGATGATCGCATCCTGAGGTCCGATGGGGTTGCCGGAGCGGCGTCGCGTCGTCATGAGCTCCGCGTAGTCGAGCGCGGCTTCCGCAGAGAAGGGGAGGACGCGTCCTGCGAAGTCGACGTCGAGTACGGTCGCCACGGCCCCGACGAGCGCCGATCGGCGAGCGCCTGCAGGGAGGCGCAGGGCTCCTTCGAGGAGCTCGGCAGCGGTCATCGCGGTGAGGTGGAGGTCGGCCTCGTCCTGCCGGTCGAGCCACCGGGCAACCGTGGGGTCGGGCCGTGGCCTGAACAGTTCGGAGACGACGTTCGTGTCGAGGATGATCACCTCGGGGCCGGGTCGTCCGCGTCGGCGCTCGCGGCATCGTCGAACGGATTCGGTCGGGTGGTCGTGGTGCGGTCGGGCAGTTCGATGACGAGTTCACCGTCGAGGTGGAGGTCGACGAAGCGCTGATGGATACGCTCCGCCAGCCCCGGTCGGTCGCTGTCGGCGGCCGAGGCGGCGCGGAGATCCTCAGCCGTCGTCGTCCTGACGGCCGCAGCGAGGATCGCCCGGATCTCCGCCTCCATCGATCGTCCGTGCAAGACGCCGAGCTGTTGCAGACCGCGTTTCGTGTCCTCGTCGAGATTCCGGACGGTCACCGTGGGCATGTCGTCACCTCTCGTGGGAAGGGAGTGCTAGCACGATGCTAGCAAATCGGTGATCCGTGCTTCATCGGTCCTCCACAGGCCTCGCCAAGCGGAGGATCCTCTCAGGGACGTCCACGTAGGGTGGCCGTTTCGCCTCCCTCGGACCGGGCAACCGGTCGACCGCGGTCATCGAGGGGCGGCTCTGCCGAGGCGATGCTGCACCCACCGAGCATGAACCGAGCGCGCCCCCGACGCGACCGAGACCCAGGACGGTACCCCGTACATGACCAGCACCACCCCTGCGCGCGCCCTCGAGCGCCGCGACTCGAACACTCCGGCCGTGACCCCCTCGACACCCACCCGGACCGGCGGCCGCCACGTGGCCCTCAGCCCACGAGCCGCCCGTCGCGCGGCTCGACTCCAGGACGCCAGCTGGACCGCCTCCGCCGAGGAGGAGCGACGTCACGTCGACCTCGTGCCCACCAAGCGGCGCTCGGTCCCACGCGCCAAGAGCTCGTTCGCGAAGCGCGCCAAGCCGTTCGCCACGTTCGGCGTGATGACGCTCGCCACCGGGCTCTTCGTGTCCGTGTCGCTGCCGGCGGCCGCTGCGGGCGTCGACGTCGATGCGGCGACCGGTGGCGCGATCCCGTCTGCAGCGACGATGCAGTCGGTGTCGTACTCCGTGCCGTCGACCGCAGCCGATGTGCCCTTCGTGCGCGACGGCTACGGCGCAACCAGCCAGGAGGAGGTCGACGCCGCCTCGGCCGCCGCTGCAGCTGCCGCAGCCGAGGCGGCCGCGAGTGCATCCGCCGCCTCCTCGTCGTCCGCATCGGCTTCGGCGGGACGAACCTACGCGGCTCCAGCCGTCGCCCGATCCGGCGAGGCGATCCTCGCCTACGCGGCGCAGTTCGTCGGCGTCGTCCCCTATGGCAACGGCAACGACCCGTCCGACAGCTTCGCCTGCGACGGCTACGTGCAGTACGTCTTCGGGGCGTTCGGTGTGTCACTGCCCCGCGGCGCCGGTGCGCAGGCCGCGTCGGGCGTGCAGATCTCGGCGTCGGAGGCCGTCGCCGGTGACCTGCTCTACTGGCCGGAAGGTCACATCGCGATCTACGACGGCGCGGGCGGCATGTACGACTCTCCCGACTGGGGTCGCTACGTCCAGCACCGTCTGTCGATCTGGGGCGACCCGGTCTACATCCGCATCCCGTAGACGGTTTCCCCGTCCACAACTCCTGCTCGACCGGCCCTCGGTCGGCAGCTCGGCCCCGTTTGGGCTGCCGTGTCTTCGGTGTGAGCCCGTCGGGCAGGAGTTGTGCGCAGGCCGCTCGGGGATAGCGTGGACAGATGACCGAGTTGCACGCGAGCCCGACCTCCGACGCGCCAGGTGCGGAGTCCTCTGCGACCCCGCCGCCGGCGGACGCACGTGCCTTTGAGACCTCCCTCGGCAGGATCCTCGGTCGGGTCGACGGGGCGGTGATTCGGGCTCGCGGCATCCCGTACGCCCGCGCGGGACGCTTCGAGGTGCCGGTGCCGACCGGTCTTCCCGTCGGCGCCGACGGCGATCCGGGGCCGTTCCGGGCCTTCGAGCGGGCGCCGGCCTCACCGCAGCGTTCCTCCCGGGTGCTCGAGGCCGTCCTCGAGGGTGCTGGTGAGGGGATGGTCGACTCGGAGGACTGTCAGGCGCTCTCGATCACGGTACCTGCCGACATGCGCCCGGACGAGTCGCTGCCGGTGATGGTGTGGATCCACGGCGGGGCCTACGTCACGGGTGCCGGCGACCTCGACGTCTACGATCCGATCAGCCTGGTCGTCGAGCAGCGGGTCATCGTGGTGTCGGTCACGTACCGGCTCGGGATCCTCGGCTTCCTCGGTGACGGCGAGACGCTGCCGGCGAACCTCGGCCTGCTGGACCTCGTCCTTGCGCTCCGGTGGGTCCACGAGCACATCGCTGCGTTCGGCGGCGACCCGGGGTCGGTCACGCTCTTCGGGCAGTCGGCGGGCGGCGATGCGATCGCGCACCTCATGATCAGCGACGGCACCGCGGGGCTCTTCCAGCGCGCCATCGTCCAGAGCGCGCCGCTCGGCATCAGCAGTGGTCGGGCGAAGATGGCGAGCGCGATGATGCGGGCGGCCGGCAGCCCGACGCGGGACACCCCGGTGGTCGAGTTACTCGCGCTCGAAGAGCAGGTGGAGCGGGCGGCGCGACGGTTCGGACTGCGTGGCGGCATGGCGTTCGGCACCCAGTACGGTCACGCGCCGCTCCCGGCGGAGGCAGACCGCGACGCCGCCTGGCGGGAAGCCGCCTCGCGCATCGACGTCCTGATCGGCTCGACGACGGAGGAGACACGGCTGTACGTGCCGCTCATCCCGGCTTTCGCCCGTATGACCTCGATGCCGCTCGTCGGTGATCCGATCCGGCGGGCGCTCGTCGGCGCGACCACCCACGTGACCTATACGCGCGACGCCCGGAAGTTCGTCGAACGCCATCGGACGTCCGGCGGTCGGGCCACGCGGTACGAGCTCAGCTGGGCGCCGCCCGGCAGTCCCTACGGGGCGTCGCACGTGACGGACCTGCCCCTGCTCCTCGGCACCGAACGGTCGTGGAGCCGGACGGCGCTCATCGGCTCGGCGACGTGGGCCGAGGTCGACCGTCGTGGCCGCTTCCTGCGTCAGATGTGGGCCGATTTCGCGCGTGACGGGGTTCTGGCCGCAGACGCGACCGCGGGCCTGAGCGACGTGGTCACGCTCGACCGCTGAGCATGCGGCGGGTGACTACTCCTGGAGGGCCTTCACCGAGGGGAGCAGCTCCACGTAGCTGGCGTAGTAGATGACGCCGTCCCGGTAGGTCACGACGGGCAGGTAATCGGGGTCGTTCACGTCAGGAGCCTGGAGTGTGTCGGCGACCGGCGTGTCGATCTCGGTCCACCCGGCACTGATGAGCGACTGCTGCTGCGCGTCCCACTCGGCGCTGGTCATGGCTCCCTGCGCGTACCAGACGCGGATGTCGCCGCCGGAGCGGGTCCAGTAGCAACCGAGGCCGCCGGCGTCGATGATCGACTGCATCGTGTCGTCGAGGACGAAGATGTCGGGGTTCAGGACCAGCCCGTCCTCCGCGAGGCTCGCGTACTCCTCGTCCGTCAGGACGGTTTCGCAGGTCGCGTCACTGACGGGCTCAGAGGTCGCCGAGGGTGTGGGCGTCTGCGTCGGCGTCGCGGTGGTCGTGGAGGGCGACGACGTCTGCGCCGGGGTTCCCGCCGAACAGCCGGCGAGGCTGAGGAGGATGACGGCGAGGGCGGGGATGGTGGAGCGCTTCATGATCGTCAGTGTGTCAGACGACTTACACGGTCGGAATCGGGGCCGGCCCGGGTTGCGTGGCCGACGGATCGTGGGCTACTCGTCGACGACCAGCGCCAAGCACGCGCGGGCGTGCGCTCGTGCTTCGGTCGGCGTCGGCGCAGCGGACAAGCTGAGCAGCCTGCGTCGATGGGGTTCGCCGAGGAGCAGGGTGTAGAGCTGTTCCGCCCGCTCGCCGACATGGCCGGAGAGGAACGCGATCGAGCGGGCCGGGCCGGCGGCGTAGAAACCGGCGGCGACCTCCGGGAAGCGTGGAGATTCCGCTATCACGAGTCGGTGCAGCGCGATCGAGACGTCCGAGTGCAGCGCGATGACGAGTCGGGTGGCCGCGTCCTCGAGGGGTTCGGCTTCGGAGCCTGGCTCGTCGGCCGAGAGGAGATATCCGTGCTGTCGTTCGACCGCCGCCGTCAGCATGCCGGCGAGATCGCCAAACCAGGTGTAGATCGTCCGCTTCGTCACGCCCGCGTCGGCGGCGATCGCCTCGATCGTCGTCCCGCCGTACCCGTGCCCGGTGAACCGGCGGATGGCGGCGTCGAGGATCGCGTCGCGCCGTCGGTCACGTTCGGCTGCCGTCGGGCGACCACGTCTCGATTCCATGCTCTAATGATACGGTAACGTCTCATTAAAGGGAGAGGGTGGAGATGACGAAGATCCTGCATGTCGCGATCGTCGACGATTGGGAGGCCAGTCGGCCGTTCGGCGAGTACGAGGTGTCGACTCGAGCCGTGCCGTTCGTCGACGCCGGCTTCGTCCACGCGACGACCGCTGACCGACTGCCCGAGGTGCTCGAGCGGGTGTACGGGTCGCTTCAGCTGCCGCTCGTGCTCATCGTGCTCGACGTGGAGGAGCTGCAGGCGGCGGGCCTCCAGGTCACCTGGGCTCCGACGCCGCGCGTCATCGCCCCGCTCCCGACCGCCGGCCCGGCGATCACCGCCGAACTCCCGCTCGAGCGCGATGCGGCCGGCGCGTGGCAGGTGCCCGCGGCGCTCGCCGAGCTGTTGGGCTGAGTCCGGCGACCACAACTCCTGCAGACGGTTCGCCGTCGACCGTGGTGGCGGCGCCTGGTGCGCATGTCGAACTGCGGACAGGCGGTCGGCAGGAGTTGTGATCCCTTGGGCTACCCGAGTGACGGCTTGATGTCCTTGACGATCGACTCCAGGATGCGTGCGTTGAACTCGACGCCGAGCTGGTTCGGGACGGTGACGAGGACGGTGTCGGCCGCCTGCACGGCTGCGTCCTTCGCGAGCTCTGCGGCGATGACGTCGGGCTCGCCGATGAAGCTGCGGCCGAAGCGCGCGAGCCCGCCGTCGAGGTGTCCGACCTGGTCCTTCGAGTCGGCCTGGGCGCGCAGCCCGAAGTAGCGGCGCGTCTCATCGTCGATGAGCGGCAGGATACTGCGGCTCACGGAGACCCGGGGCTGCCACTCGTGACCGGCTTCGGTCCAGGCGTCGCGGAACATCTGGATCTGCTCGGCCTGCAGTTCGTCGAACGGCACGCCGGTGTCCTCGGTGAGGAGCGTCGACGACATGAGGTTCATGCCCTGCTCCGCCGTCCACACCGCCGTGGACCGCGAGCCGGCGCCCCACCAGATGCGCTCGCCGAGCTCCGGCGACTGCGGCTGGATCGCGAGCAGTCCGTTGGTCCCCGTCATCTGCGGGTTGGCACGCGCCACACCCGCACCGGCGATGGCCGCACGGAACACCTCGGTGTGCGAGCGGGCGATGTCCGCGTCGGTCTCGTCGTCGCCCGGCACGTAGCCGAACGACTCCGACCCGCGGAGCGCCGTCTCGGGTGATCCCCGGCTCACGCCGAGCTGCAGTCGGCCGTCGCTGATGAGGTCGGTGGCCGCCGCCTCCTCGGCCATGTAGAGGGGGTTCTCGTAGCGCATGTCGATGACGCCGGTGCCGAGTTCGATCGTCGAGGTCTTCGCCGCCATCGCCGCCAGGAGCGGGAACGGCGACGCGAGCTGTCGGGCGAAGTGGTGCACGCGCACGTACGCGCCGTCGACACCGACCTCCTCCGCCGCGACCGCGAGGTCGATGCTCTGCAGCAGTGCGTCACGCCCGGTGCGCACGCTCGAGCCCGGAACGTCTTGCCAGTGTCCGAAGGACAGGAACCCGATCTTCTTCACGCTGACTACAGCGTCGCGCGAGGTGGTTCTATTCCTCTGAATGGATCGCAGGTCACCGTCCCCGGCCCTGGACCGGCGTCGCGGTCACCGGTGGCTCGCCGACCTCGGCGACCGTGTGGCCACTGCACGCCGTCTTCGTCACGCTGGCCCGCTCGATGCGCGCGACCGTGAACCACCGCATCGCATCGCGCATCCGGCACCATCCGACGAGGTACCACTGACCGTTCGTCGACGCGAACAGCACGGGCTCGACGTCGCGGGTGGTCGTGCTCCCGGCCCGCGAGGTGTACCGGATGCGGACGACCCGCTGCTCGGCCATCGCCTCCTCGACTGCCGATCGGACGACGCGCGAAGCGGTCGGGGGTACATCGACCCAGATGCGACCGGCCAGTGCGTCGGCTCGTGCGCGGGTCCTGGGGTCGAGGACGTCCAGGATCTTCTGCACTCCGGCGGCTGCCAGATCCGCGTACGGGGCGTCGGGTGCCGCGGACACCGCCGACATGAGCGCCACCGCCTGCACCGGGGACAGGCTGACCGGTGGCAGTGTCGCCCCGACGGCCAACCCGTATCCGCCACCTGGTCCGGGGCGGGACCAGACGGGCGCGCCGCTGCGCTCGAGTGCCTGGAGATCCCGCTTCACGGTGCGCACCGAGACGCCGAAGTCCCTCGCCAACCGCTCGGCGGAGGTTCCTCGCGATCCACCCCGACGCAGTGCCTCGGACAGGGCGTGGAGTCGCTCCGCCCGCTTCATCGGCTCACGTGTTCGAGATTCATGACAGAAATAGTGACATACACCTGCCTGGAGCGCGCTTCAGGCTGGAGTCATGAACACACAGAACGACACCCCGACCATCGTCCTCATCGCCGGCCACTGGCTGGGCGCCTGGGCCTGGGACGACGTCATCGACCATCTCGACCCCGACCGCTCGCGCACCGTCGCGATCACGCTGCCCGGCCTCGACGGCGCCGATCCCGACCGGTCCAGCAGGACCCTCGACGACCAAGTGGCCGCGATCACGGAGGTACTCGCCCGGCGGGACGTCTCCGCGGACCACCCGGCCGTCATCGTCGCGCACAGCGGCGCCAACGCTCCCGTCACCCTGCTCCTCGACCGGCATCCGGAGCTCGTCCGCCGGGTGGTGTGGGTCGACTCAGGTCCGGTGGCGCCAGGAACCGTCTTCGCGCCGGACCTGCCGGACGACGTCGACGAGCTTCCGCTCCCGGGGTTCGACCTCCTCGCGCAGCAGGCGAGCCTCGACGGCTTGAGCGCCGAGGTCCTCGACCGGTTCCGCGCCCGGGCGGTCCCCGAGCCGGCGCCCGTCCTCCGACAGGCTGTCGAGCTGACCAACGACGCCCGCGCCGCCGTCCCGACCACCCTGGTGTGCTGCTCGATCCCCAGCGCGCAGGTGCTGGACCTGGCCCGAGGCGGACACCCCATGTTCGCCGAGGTCGCGGGGCTCGAGACCGTCGAGGTCGTCGACCTCCCGACAGGTCACTGGCCGATGTGGAGCCGTGCCGGCGAGCTCGCGGAGGTGATCCACTCAGCGGCGCTCAGCCCGCGTCCGCAGGGTCGAGACCGGTCCGACGCCGGGACCCGCCGCGTCGCCTAGTGGACGCCCGCCTCGGCTTCGGCCAACGCCCGCACCTCGGCGACCTCGCGGATCTCGTCGGCACCGATGTTCGCCCCGAAGAGCTCGTGTCCGGGTTCGAGGACGACGCCCGCGCGCAGCGGTCCGATCTCGACGGGGTCGAACCCGAGGGCGTCCACCACGGCCGAGACAGCTGCCCGGTCCGCGGGGGCGTCGCCGGCGATCGCGATGCCCTTGCGGCCCGGGGTGCCGGCCGGACGCGGCTCCCCGTCGAGGTCGTGGTACCCCATGTGGTTGAACGCCTTGACGACGCGCGACTCCGGCAGGAAGGCGGCGACCAGCTCGCTCGTCGACGTCTCCGGTGCGCTGAGGTCCTCGCGGTGTCCGTCGACCTCCCACCAGTAGTTCATGGCGTCGATGACGAGCTTGCCGCGCAGCTCGTCGACGGGCACCGACCGGTGCTTGCCGAGGGGCAGCGCGAGGATGACGAGGTCAGCCTGGGCCGCCGCCTCGGCGGCGGTCGTGGCGACGGCACCCGGCGCGAGGACGTCGATCGTCAGGGCGATCCGGGCGGCGTCGCGCGATCCGCTGATGAGCACCCGGTATCCGGCGGCGACCGCGAGTCGTGCCAGGACCGTGCCGACCTTGCCGGCGCCGAGGATGCCGATGGTGATGCCCTGCGACGGAGTCGGCTCGTCGGCGGATCGGTCGGTTCCGGAAGCGGTGTCGGACATGGGTCTCCTTCGTGGACGGTGCGGCCGCACGCGGTCGCCTGGGTCAACCGGGGGTCGTCCGTCGCTATTCCGACACCGATCGCTCGGGCCGCGCAACCCCTCCTGCCCGATCGCCCGCTCGACGTACCGTTGCCGCATGACTGACGCAGAACAGACCGATGCAACGACCCCTGACGCCACGACCTCCGGTGCACCCGAGACGATCGGCGCTACCGAGGAGACCCTCGGAGCACGAGGCGACGACAGCTCGACGAGCGCGAGCAAGGACCCCGAGGACTGGGTCACCGGCGACGAGCCGATGACCGGCCCGCAGCGCAGCTACCTCGACACCCTGGCGCGCGAGGCCGGCGAGGAGCTTCCCGCCGACCTGACGAAGGCGCAGGCCTCCGAACACATCGACCGGCTGCAGAACGCCACCGGTCGCGGTCAGTCCGGATCCTGAGCGCCGCCGCCACCGTGACCGATCCCAGGACGGCACAGCTCCATCACGAGGTGGTCGTCATCGGTGGCGGCAACGCCGGTCTCTCCGTCGCCGGGAGGCTCCGGCGATACGGCGTCGACGACGTCGCGGTCATCGAACCGCGGGAGCACCACCGGTACCAGCCGATGTTCTCGCACGTAGCGGGCGGGACCGCGTCCGCGTCGGTCGCCACGAGGCCACAGCACGCCGTGACGCCGAAGGGCGTGACCTGGATCCAGGACCGGGTCCAGTCCATCGACCCGGTCGCGAAGACGGTGACGCTGGAATCCGGCACCGCCGTCGAGTACGACCAGCTCATCGTCGCTCCGGGCATCCAACAGGATTGGGACGCCGTGCCCGGTCTGACGGAGGCGATGGCGTCGCCGGTCGGGATCTCCAACTACACGTTCGAGTACGCGCAGAAGGCCTCGCGCGTGCTCCGGTCGGTCCGCTCCGGCACCGTCGTGTTCACGCAGCCCGCCGGCCCCGCGAGCTGCTCGGGTGCCGCGCAGAAGCCGATGTACCTCGCGTGCGACTACTGGCGGCAGACGGGCGTCCTCGACGACATCCGTGTGGTGCTGGTCGTGCCCACACCCACGATGTTCGGCATGCCGATGATCGACGCCGAACTCGACCGCAAGGTCGCCGAGTACGGCATCGACGTGCGGTTCTCGCGCGAGCTCGTCGCGGTGGATCCGGAGCGGAGCGTGGTGACCATCGCGCAGACCGACCCGCAGGACGGCCCGGATCGCGGGCAGGACGGCGTGACGGGCGGACTCCGGGAGGAGATCCCCTACGACGTCCTCCACGCCGTGCCGCCGCAGTCCGCACCGGACTGGCTCGCGGCCACGGCGCTCGCCGACCCGGGAAATCCGGGTGGGTTCGTCGAGGTCGACTCGCTGACCCTGCGGCATCCGCGCTTCCCCGACGTCTGGGCGCTCGGAGACGCCGCCGCGGTGATGAGTTCGAAGTCCGGCGGAGCCCTCCGGCAACAGACGAAGACCCTCGCGAAGAACCTCGTCGCCGTGCGGTCCGGTCAGGAGCCGAGCACGGTCTACAACGGCTACTCGGTGTGCCCGTTCACGGTCTCCCGCGGGACGGTGGTGTTCGCCGAGTTCGACGACCGCTACCGCCCGAAGCCCTCGATCCCGTTCTGGAACGGACTCGCGAAGGAGCGTCGATTCACGTTCATCGCCGACCGCTACGTCCTGCCCTGGGTGTACTGGAACCTCATCCTGCAGGGGCGGGCGTGAGCTCCAGCTCGCGAACTGTCACCAACCGCTAGTCCAGCGCCCCGTCACTGTGCTGGAGTGACAGTTCGCGGGCTTTGGCGGGTGGCGGTTCGGATTCGGTAGAGAGATGTGCTGGCCGTGATGTAGAGGGTGCGGCCGTCGGGGTCGCCGAAGCAGACGTTCGCCGTGCGCTCCGGGACCGGGATGCGCAGGATGGTCGCGCCGGACGGGTCGAACACCTCGACGCCGTCACCCGCAGACGACCACACGTTGCCGTCGACATCGATCCGGAAGCCGTCGGACGCGGGTACCGCGGTGCTCGCGAAGGTGCGACCGGGGGTGTCGCCGGCGACGACCGAGACGCCGTCTGCTGCGACGTCGTAGGCCGCGATCCGGCGGGCGGCGGTGGCGGTGTCGGACACGTACAGGATCGACTCGTCGGGTGAGAACGCGAGCCCGTTCGGGTGCACCATCGCCGTGATCACCGGCTCGATCGCTCCGGTGTCCGGCTCGAAGCGGAAGACGTAGCACCCGCCGTACTCCTGCTCGCCGGGGTGGCCTTCCTCTCCGCTGGCGTCGATGCCGTAGGGCGGGTCGGTGAACCAGATCGAGCCGTCGGAGTGCACGACGACGTCGTTCGGGGAGTTGAAGCGGCCGCCGGACCAGTGGTCGACGAGCGTGATCGGGCCGTCGGGCCCCTCGATCTCGACCGCGCGGCGCCCGTGACTGCACTGCACGACCCGTCCCTCGCGGTCGATCGTGCGGCCGTTCGTGTACTCGGCGCCGTCGCGGAACACGGCCGTCTCACCGGTCGCGGTGTCGAACTCGAGGATGCGGTCGTTCGGGATGTCGCTCCAGCGCACGCGGCCGGTCTCCGCGATCCACGCGGGCCCCTCGCTCCAGATCGCGCCCGTGTACAGGTGCTCGAGTACGGCTCCTTCGGCGAGCAGCGGTGAAGGATCGGTCATGGTGACGTCGTCGTCGGTCATGACGCCCAGCCTATTCGGCAGGTGCCGGTCTACGCCTGGTCGATGGGGGAGGAGCCGAGGTTGCGGGCGCTCGGTCGGGTGACGGGCGGCTCGACGATCGACTCCAGGAAGGCCCACGCGTCCATTCGCCAGCGGTCACCGGCGACGTCGATCGCCTCGATCCGGAACGGTGGCGTGAGGATCGCGTCCCAGTCGATCGAGTCGAGGACGCGTCGCGGGATCATCTCGTCGACGTACGGTGCCTCGCGCTCCGGGTCCGGCGCGACCTCCGGTGCCTCGTCGTCGACGAGGTTCTCGAGCCGGTCGATCATCGCGTCGTCGAACGCCTGCATGCGCGTGATGAGCGCCTGGAGCTCGTCAGGCTCGAGGGCGGCGACGAGTTCGAGCAGGTAGGCGCGGCCCGGATAGGCCTCCGCGGGTACGTCGACGATGTTGTACCGGCCGTCGTCGGAGATCCACATACGTCAACGCTAGCCCGTCGCGGCTGGAGGCCTGCGGTGAGGTGCGTCGATTCGTCGTTCGAGTCGCCGTGGGACGACGATTCGCCGCACCTCAGGCGGTCGGGACCTGGCTCGGGTGGACGGGCAGCTGCGCGGCTGGACGGACGAGCGCCGTCGGGCCGGGATCGGTGAACCCGAACTGCTCGTAGAGGCCGTGCGCGTCGCTCGTGAAGAGTGTCCACCGGAAGTGCGCGCCGGGACCGTCGTCGATCATCGCCTGCACGATCCGCTTGCCCAGTCCGTGGCCGCGGTGGGCCTCGAGGACCACCACGTCGGCGAGGTAGGCGAAGCCGACGCCGTCGGACACCGCCCGAGCGAAGCCGACCTGTGCGCCGGTCTCCTCCTCGTACACGCCGATCACGCGCCAGGCGTCGTCGATCTGTGCCTCGACGTCGGTTCGGCTGCGCCATTTGGCCCAGTAGACCTCACGGAGCAGGGCCCACACGGCGTCCTGGTCGATGCGGTCCTTCGAGTCGTCGATGCGGTAGCCCATCGGCCCACTGTAGGACGGTCGGTGCCGGGCCGTGGAGAGCCAGTCCGGCCTCGGCGGCCCGCTCGTCATCGGGCGACACGACGGAATAGTCGAGCCGTCTGCGGGCTTAGCGTGAGGAGAAGTACCAGCGATGCACCGAACCTCTGGAGGATCATCAGATGACTCACGCCCGCACCACCCTCGGAACGTCCGACCTGTCCGTCTTCCCGCTGAACCTCGGCGGCAACGTGTTCGGCTGGACCGCCGACCGGCAGACCTCGTTCGACATCCTCGACGCCTTCGTCGCGGGCGGTGGCAATTTCATCGACACCGCCGACGGCTACTCCGCGTGGGTACCCGGCAACACCGGCGGTGACTCCGAGCGACTCATCGGCGAGTGGCAGGAACTCCGCGGCAACCGCGACGAGCTCGTCATCGCGACGAAGGTCAGCCAGCACCCCGACTTCCAGGGGCTCGCGGCCGACAACATCCTGAAGGCCGCCGACGCCTCACTCGAGCGCCTCCGCACCGACCACATCGACCTCTACTACGCGCACTTCGACGACGAGTCCGTGCCATTGGAGGAGACGGTGACCGCGCTGTCGTCGCTCGTCGACGCCGGCAAGGTCCGCTACCTCGGCATCTCCAACTACTCCGCAGCGCGCATCGCCGAGTGGTTCGAGATCGTCGAGGCCAAGGGGCTCCACCGCCCGATCGCCCTCCAGCCCCACTACAACCTCGTCGAGCGCGACTTCGAGGGTGAGCTGCGCACGATCGCCGAGCGCGAGCAGCTCGCCGTGCTGCCGTACTTCTCGCTCGCCAAGGGCTTCCTGACGGGCAAGTACCGCGAGGGGTCGAGCGTCGACAGCGTCCGCGCCGAGGGAGCCCAGGCCTACCTGGCCGACCACGCCGCGCTCCTGCCGGTCCTCGACGAGGTCGCCGCCGCCCACGGCGTCTCGGTCGCGACGGTCTCGCTCGCGTGGCTCCGCTCGCAGCCGACGGTCGCCGCTCCCATCGCGAGTGCCCGCACGGTCGAGCAGCTGCCCGACCTCCTCGCCTCCGCGACGCTCGAGCTCTCCGCAGACGAGCTGGCCGCCCTCACCGCCGCCTCGGTCGCGTAGGGCTCGCTTCACCCCGCCGGTCCCTGAGCGACCTCCTTCGGTCCCTGAGCTTGTCGAAGGGCGCACCTCGACAAGCTCGGTGGCCGGTGGGGCGTCCTCTCCGCGCTCCGAAACACCCCGGCAACGTGTGTCCCGGTAGAGTCGGCCCATGGGTGACCTGTTCAACGGCTATGGCGGCACGCTCGCCCCGCGCAAGACTCCGGGCGGTGTTCCCGCGTTCGACGAGATGTTCGGCGAGGCGGCGGAACACGCGGGTGGTGCGACCGCCAGGCGGGCGTACCAGGAGATCTACAGCTCCCTCGCACGGATGACCCAGGAGGAGCTCCGAGGCCGCACCGACGCCCTCGCCAGCTCCTACCTCGCGCAGGGCGTGACCTTCGACTTCGCCGGCGAGGAGCGTCCGTTCCCGCTCGACGCGGTCCCGCGGGTGATCGAGCAGCAGGAGTGGACGCAGGTCGAGGCCGGCATCAAGCAGCGTGTCAAGGCGCTCGAGGCCTTCCTCGCCGACGTCTACGGCCCGCAGCTCGCCGTACGCGACGGCGTCATCCCCGCGAAGCTCATCTCCTCGTCGTCGCACTTCCACCGGCAGGCCTACGGGATCCAGGCGGCGAACGGCGTCCGCATCCAGGTCTCCGGTATCGACCTCATCCGCGACGAGCACGGTCAGATGCGTGTCCTCGAGGACAACGTCCGGGTCCCGTCCGGCGTCAGCTACGTCATCTCCAACCGTCGTGTGATGGCGCAGACGCTCCCCGAGCTGTTCGTCTCGATGCGCGTCCGTCCGGTCGGCGACTACCCCAACAAGCTCCTGCAGGCGCTGCGTGCGTCGGCCCCGCCCGGCGTCGAGGACCCGAACGTCGTCGTCCTCACCCCCGGCGTGTACAACTCCGCGTACTTCGAGCACACGCTGCTCGCGCGGCTCATGGGCGTCGAGCTCGTCGAGGGCCGCGACCTCTTCTGCTCCGGCGGCAAGGTCTTCATGCGCACGACCGCCGGGCCCACGCGCGTCGACGTCATCTACCGCCGTGTCGACGACGAGTTCCTCGACCCGCTGTCGTTCCGCGCCGACTCCATGCTCGGTTCGCCCGGGCTCATGCTCGCCGCGCGCCTCGGCAACGTGACCATCGCGAACGCGGTCGGGAACGGTGTCGCCGACGACAAGCTCGTCTACACGTACCTGCCCGACCTCATCAAGTACTACCTCGCCGAGGACGCGATCCTCCCGAACGTCGACACCTGGCGTCTCGAGGACCCGCTCGCCCTCGAGGAAGTGCTCGACCGCCTGGACGAGCTCGTCATCAAGCCCGTCGACGGCTCCGGCGGCAAGGGGCTCGTCGTGGGTCCGGACGCGTCGAAGGAGGAGCTCGCGACGCTCAAGACGAAGCTGCAGGAGGACCCGCGCGGCTGGATCGCGCAGCCGGTCGTCATGCTCTCCACCATCCCGACGCTCGTCGAGGACGGCATGCGTCCCCGCCACGCCGACCTGCGTCCGTTCGCGGTGAACGACGGCAACGACGTCTGGGTGCTGCCAGGCGGCCTGACGCGCGTCGCCCTGCCGGAGGGGCAGCTGGTCGTGAACTCCAGCCAGGGCGGCGGCTCGAAGGACACCTGGGTCGTCGGACGTCCGTTCGACCCCAACGCGGCGCCCGAGGCGTCCTCGCACGACATCCAGGGTCTCGTCGCCGAGCAGGCCACGACCGAGACGACGTCGATCCCGATCATCTACGACCACGGCACGACCCCCGAGCACTCGCCCCAGGATCGTCCGGCCGGCAACCAGGACCAGCAGGAGCAGCAGCAGCAGCAGCAGCAGCAGCAGACGCTCGCCGAGCCCGCTGCCGACGGGTCGACGCAGGAGGACGCATCATGCTGAGCCGCATCGCCGAGAGCCTCTTCTGGATCGGCCGCTACATCGAACGCAGTGACGGCACCGCGCGCATCCTCGACGTCCACCTGCAGCTGCTGCTCGAGGACCCGTGGATCGACGAGGACACCGCCTGCCGGTCGCTGCTGTCCGTCATGGGCAGCGATGCGCCCGCCGACCAGGAGCTCACCCGCCAGGACGTCCTCGCGCAGCTCGCCGTCGACCGCACGCACCCGGCGTCGATCGCCTACTCGCTCGGCGCCGCCCGCGAGAACGCCCGGCGCGCCCGCGAGATCGTCTCGACCGAGCTCTGGGAGTGCCTCAACACGACCCGTGCCCGGATGCCGCGTCGCGTCGCGAGCGACAAGGTGCACGAGTTCTTCGGGTGGGTGCGCGAGCGTTCGGCCCTCGCCGTCGGCATCGTCGACTCCGCCACGAGTCGTGACGACGCCTGGCGCTTCTTCACCCTCGGTCGCAGCCTCGAACGCGCCGACATGACGGCCCGACTCCTGGCGACGCGGTCGCTCACCGAGGCGAGCGGTCCGTCCTGGACGACGATCCTCCGCTCCTGCGGCGCCTACGAGGCCTACCTGCGCACGTACCGCGGCATGCCGAGCGCGAAGAACGCGGCCGAGTTCCTCCTGCTCGACCAGCTCTTCCCCCGGTCGGTCATGTTCTCCATCAGTCGGGCCGAGGAGTGCATGCGCGACCTCGAGCCGCGCCGAGGCCGCGTCGGGACGGTTGATTCCGCCCAGCGCCTGCTCGGTCAGATCCGCAGCGACCTCGAGTACCGGCCCATCCAGGACACGCTCGTCGACCTCCCCGGTCGGATGGACGCCGTGCAGAACGTCACCAGCCAGGTGTCGGAGGCGATCCGCGAACGCTACTTCCCCACTCATGCGGTGCCCGCATGGATCGGAGAGAACTCATGACCCGGCTCCACATCAAGCACAGCACGGGCTTCTCCTACGGCGGCAAGGTCAACGCCTCGTACAACGAGGCGCGCATGCTGCCGGTGACGACCGAGGACCAGTACGTCCTGTACTCGCACATCGACATCCAGCCGGGGGCGTCGCAGTCGACGTACACCGACTACTGGGGCATGAAGGTCTCGGCGTTCGAGGTGCTGACGCCGCACGAGGAGCTCTCGCTCACGGCGACGAGCCTCGTCGAGGTCCGGCCGCGCAAGCATGAGCCGCACCCGACCGGCTGGGAGCAGCTCGACATCGCGACCCAGGCCGCCGTGACCCGGGTGGAGCACCTGGAACAGACACGACGGACGACCCCGCCGGACGACCTCGTCGAGCTCGCCCGGACCATCGCCGACCGCTACGAGAGCCCGTGCGAGGCCGCGATGGCCATCAGTCGGGAGATCGGCGAGCAGATGGACTACGTGCAGGGCGTCACGAGTGTGTACTCGACCGCTGCCGAGGCGTGGGCGAACCGCAAGGGCGTCTGTCAGGACATCACGCACATCGTCCTCGGAGCGCTGCGCTCGGTGGGGATCCCGGCCCGCTACGTGTCGGGGTACCTGCACCCGAAGCCGCATGCGGCGATCGGCGAGACGGTGACGGGGGAGTCGCACGCGTGGGTCGAGTGGTTCTGCGGTGACTGGCGTGGGTTCGACCCGACCAACATGGTCGACGTGGGCGAGCGTCACGTCCTCATCGGGCGGGGTCGTGACTACGGTGACGTCTCCCCACTCCGTGGGGTGTACGCGGGCCCCTACCGCTCGAAGCTCTTCGTGAAGGTCGAGATCACCCGAGAGGCCTGACCCGGGTGGTGCTGCTGCCAGCGCGGTGCGCTGACGCGAGCGCGGGTCGTGCGCGTGAGCGCGAGTCTCCGGAGGGTCGCGCCCGCGCGTGCGGCCCGCGGTCACGCCCGATCAGGCGTTCTCACGTCAGCGCACCGCGCTGGGGCAGATTCGAGCGGGTTCACGTCAGCGCACCGCGTTGGCACGAGTCCGTAGAGGCGACACCCGTAGGATCATCGGCATGCAGACCGAGATGATCGTCCCGGCCCGCCGCCCGATGAAGCTGATCCCCGCGGTGTTGCTGGCGGCGTCGGCGTTCTGTCTGTTCGGCCTGATGCAGCCGCTCGCCGGTTACCCGCTCCTCGTCGCCGCCCTCGTCGCCGCGATCCTCATCGACCGCGACCTCGCGAAGGACCTGTTCCTCATCGCCATCGGGATCGGCATCGTGTCGACCACGTCGGTGGAGGCCGACGTCTCCTGGCCCAGCTTCTTCCGGATCGGCACCGTGCTGCTGCTGGCGGTCGGTGCCCCGTTCCTCATCGACCGCTTCGTGTACCGGCGGAAGGCGATCACGTTCCCCTGGCGGAGTCGCGAGAAGAAGACGAAGGGCGAGATCGCCTACCTCTTCGCCGTCCCCCTCCTCGGTTGGGCGATCCTGCCGTTCTACTTCATCCGATCCGGCGCCTACGAGAACTGGCCGGTGATCAGCGACGCCGGGGAACTCGGCCGGTTCTTCGTCGGCGTCAACGCGGTCGGCACGTGGGATGAACTGTTCTTCATCTGCACCTGCTTCGCCCTGCTGCGACGGCACTTCCCGGTCTGGCAGGCCAACCTGCTGCAGGCCGTGATCTTCGTCTCGTTCCTGTGGGAACTCGGTTACCGCTCGTGGGGTCCGCTCCTGACGTTCCCGTTCGCGCTCCTCCAGGGGTACCTGTTCTCGAAGACGCGGTCGCTCGGATACATCCTCGCGGTGCACCTCCTGTTCGACGCGATCGTCTTCCTCGCGATCGTGCACGCGCACCATCGCGACTGGATCCCGATCTTCTGGTACTGAGCGGCGCGTCCGCCCGCCGGCGCACCGCGCTGACGTGAAGGTCGGTGTCCCGGGCCCAGCGCGGTGCGCTGACGCGAGCGGCGGTGTTCAGGCTTCAGCGCGGGTCTGGCAGGTGACCGCGGGTCTCCAGAGGGGCGCGCTCACGCCACAGAACCGCGCTCACGCGAGCGCACCGCGCTGGCAGCAACCCGCACGGGAGTCAGCTAGCGGCGGGCCTCGTCGCCGCTCCGTCGAGCCAGAGTTCGGTCGACTCGTCGCGGTGCACCCCGTCGGTGCCGACGTGCTTCTCGCTGATCGTCGGACCGTTCTTGATGACGTGGACGAGCGCCATCCCATGACCCCGGCCGAGCTCGTAGTCCGTCTTCAGCCACTCGAGGATCTCGCCGGCCTTGGTCGACGCGTCGAAGCCGCGGGCGTGCGCCTCGTCGACGAGCTCGCGCGGGGTCTTACCGGTCTTCGCCTCGGCGGCATCGAGATAGGCCTGGAACGACATGACGGCTCCTTCGTCGATCGGGTGTCAGCGCCATCGTAGCCAGCGAGGGCACCGAGCGACAGGCCCCGCAGCGCGCCATGCGGCCTCCCTCCAGGGTGGGCGGCGGCGACGCCAATAGGGTGAGGGGATGGATCGCCCCAGCAGGACCCCCGCCGGATTCGCCGCGACCGTCGGCATCGACCTCCTCGCCGTCATCGTGTTCGTCCTCATCGGCCGCGCCAGCCACGGCGAAGGCATCCTCGGACTCCTCGTGACCCTGTGGCCGTTCGCCGTCGGACTCCTCGTCGGACACGTCCTCGCGCTCGTCCTCGGTCAGCGCGAGACCCGCTCCGTCCGCTGGGCCGGCGTCGTGGTCTGGGTGTCGACCGTCGTCGTCGGGATGGTGCTGCGCGCGGTCTCCGGCCAGGGCGTCCAACTCAGCTTCGTCATCGTGACCGTCCTCGTCCTCGCTGCTCTCCTCCTGGGGTGGCGTTTCGTCGCGTGGCTCATCGCCCGCCGACGCCGATGACGCCGCCGACACCGCCACCGACGATCGCATGAGCGCCGAGCGCTGGGGGCGCTGGTACTTCGCCGTGCAGGCCCTCGCCGGCGCAGCATGGTGGGTGTCGGTGTTCCTCGTCCCGCCCGTCCGTGCGGCGACGCTCGGCAGCCTCGACCCCGTCGTCACGGCCGTGCTCGACGTCCCACTCTTCGTCGTCGCCTCGGCGCTCGCCGCATGCGCCATCCGATGGGCGGCGATCCTCGCGACCGGATGGACGCTGCTGGTCACCGTGTCACTGGGGATCTTCGCGGCCGCGACCCAGGAGGCGGGGATCGGCGCCCTGCTGATGGTCGGCGCCGCGGTCGGCTCGGTCACGGCACTCGCGCTCGTCCTCACCGGCGGGATCCCGAGAGCATGGATCGCCATCGGGCCGTTCGCGTTCCGCCCAGCCGATGCGTCGGCGTCGACCGGTTCACAACTCGCGAGGACCGCCGTCGAGATCATCGCGTTCTGGGGCGTCTTCCTCGCGGTGATCCCCGCCGTCCTGCGCTTCTTCGAGCTGCGATGGCGGGTCGCGGTCGCCCTGCCGCCGGGTGCGGAGCAGTTCGCCGTCATCGCCGGCATCGTCGTCTTGGTGCTCGGGAGCGTCGTCGGGCTCTGGTCCGCAGCCGCCATGGCGACGACCGGGGGTGGGACGCCGCTGCCCGCCGCGATGCCGAACCGACTCGTCATCGCCGGGCCGTATCGCTTCGTCCGCAATCCGATGGCCGTCGGCAGCATCGTCCAAGGTGTCGGCGTCGGACTCCTGCTGTCGTCCTGGATCGTAGTCGTGTACGCGGTCTTCGGTGCCGTCGTCTGGAACGTCCTGGTCCGGCCGGTCGAAGAGGCCGACCTCGAGGCGCGCTTCGGCGAGCCGTACCGCCGCTACCGCGAGGACCTGCGGTGCTGGGTCCCGAGCCTCCGTCCGGTGGCGGCTCGTTCGTAACTCCTGCCGCCTGCGACGACCGGCCGCGTCACCCGCTGCCCCGCCCGCCCGCGAGCCCCGGCGGTCGCAGGATGCAGGAGTTGTGAACGCCGAGCGGGTCGGAGCGGAGGACCGTCTAGCGGCGGGAGCCGGTGAGGGTCGTCGACTCGTCGACCGGCGACGATTCGGGACGCGACGCGGGACGCGACTCCGGACGCGGCTCGGGCGCCTTCGCGCGCGACTTCGGCTTCGGCAGCGGGATCGGCGAGGTGAGCGCGATCTGCTCCGAGAAGTCCTCCGGCGTGACCGGGGACACGACGCCGTCGTGGGTGAACTGCAGGCGCCAGCGGGAGTCGGGCGCGACGCGCAGGCGGAGGTGATGACGGAACACCCCGTAGGCCAGGCCGGTGGCGCAGGCGGCGAAGCCGGCGAGTGCGCCCAGGCCGAGCGCCCAGCGCGGCCCGAAGGTGTTCGCCACCCACCCGACGATGGGCGCGCCGATCGGGGTGCCACCCATGAGGATCGCCATGTACAGCGCCATCACCCGGCCACGGACGGCGGCCTCGGTGCTCGTCTGCACGAGTCCATTCGCCGTCGTCAGGAGCGTCACCGTCGAGAAGCCGACGACGATCAGCACGGCGGCGAACGACCAGTAGCTCGGCATGAATGCAGCCGTGAGCGCCGCGACCCCGAAGAGCCCGGCCGCGCCGACGATCATCCGCATCTGGGCCTGCGCCCGCCGCGCCGCGAGGAGTGCGCCGGTCAGGGAACCGATCGCGAGCACCGAGGAGAGGATGCCGTACTCGCCCGCGCCCTTGCCGAACTCGACGGCCATGGTCGAGGCGAAGATCGGGAAGTTCATGCCGAACGCCCCCATGATGAACACGATCACGAAGACGACCATGAGGTCTGGCCGCCCGCGGACGTAGCGGAAGCCCTCGACGAATTGTCCTCGAGCCCGCGGTGGGCGCGGCGCCCGACGGAGCTTGCCGGTGCGCAGGGCCAACAGGGCGCCGATGACGCCGAGGAAGGTGAAGGCGTTCACGACGAACACCCACCCGGAGCCGATCGCGACGATGAGGAGGCCGGCGATGGCGGGGCCGACCATGCGCGCCGCGTTGAAGGACGCCGAGTTGAGCGCGACGGCGTTCGACATGTTGTGCTCGTCGACGAGCTCGGACACGAAGGTCTGGCGGGCCGGGCCGTCGACGGCGTTGATGATGCCGAGGGCCAGTGCGAAGAGGTACATGTGCCACAGCTCGGCGTGACCGAAGATGAGCAGGGCGCCGAGGGCGAACGCCAGGAGCATGAGGCTCGACTGGGTGAGGATGAGGATCTTCCGCTTGTCGAAGCGGTCGGCGATGAGACCGGTGATCGGCACGAGGACGAGCTGCGGCCCGAACTGCAGGGCCATGGTGGCACCGACGGCCACGGCGTCGTTGTCGGTGAGGTCGGTCAGCACGACCCAGTTCTGGGTGGTGGCCTGCATCCAGGCGCCGACGTTCGACACGAGGGCGCCGATGAACCAGATGCGGTAGTTGACGCTGGACAGGGAACGGAACATTGCACTCACTGGGTGGCGAGTCTCCTCATGATCTCGGCTGCGCGGGCGAGGGTGTCGCGTTCGTCCGGGGTGAGCGCGCGCAGCTGCTGGGTGATCCACGCGTCGCGTTTCCGGACGGTCTCGGTGACGGTGGTGTGGCCCGCTTCGGTGAGGGCGATGGTGACCTTCCGGCGGTCGGCCGCGTCGGTTGCTCGGGTGACGTACCCGGCCTCTTCGAGGCAGTTGACGGTGCGATTCATGGATGGCGCGGACACGCGGTCGCGTTCGGCCAGTGCCCGCAGGGTTGCGGAGCCCTCTTTGTAGAGCCCTCCGAGGACGGAGAACTGCGGATCGCTGAGGTCGTCGACCGACTTCTCCCCGCGCAGTCGCCTCGCGAGCCGGAAGGTGCCCATCCGGAGTTCGGACGCCTGCTCGGCGATCGTCAGTGCCTTGGTCTTCGTCGCTGCTCCGCTTGCCACGATTCATTAGCCTAGCAAATTAGCCACCCTAAGTAAACCCGCGAACGGTCACCAAACGACAGTGCACGGGGTGCAGGACTGACCGTTGGTGACAGTTCGCGGGCTGGGGTGGGGTCAGAGCCAGCGGCGCGCTCGGAAGATCGCGTAGAGAGTGCCGGAGAGGACGAGCATCGCTCCGATCGCGACCGGGTAGCCGAACTGCCAGTGGAGCTCCGGCATGTCGTCGAAGTTCATGCCGTAGACGGTGCCGATGAGTGTCGGGGCGAAGAGGATCGCCGCCCAGGAGGAGATCCGCTTGATCTCCTCGTTCTGCGCCAGCGCCGTCTCGCTCATCCGACGCGACTCCTCGTTCTGCGCGAGGCTCGCCTCCGAAAGGCGTCGCATCTCCTCGTTCTGCTGCTGCGTCATGAGCGTCGCGTGCACCGTCAGCGCGTTCCGGAGCAGGTGACGGAAGGAGTCGACGCGCTCCGCGATCCGGAGGGTGTGGTCGAGCACGTCGCGGAAGCCGTTGCGCAGCTCCTCGTCGAGACCGTACTTGTCGGCGCCCTGCAGCAGCCCGTGGAGCATGGCCCGCAGGGGCGTGGTCGCGCGCTGGAACGCGATGACCTGACGCAGCAGCTCGTAGATGCGACGCGAGACGTCCGCAGCGTCGCCGAAGAGCTCGTCCTCGATCTCGTCGATGTCGTTCTCGAGCCCCGCGACGACGGGACCGTAGCCGTCGACGACCTGGTCGAGCACGGCGTGCAGGACGGCGTCGGGGCCGAGCGCGAGGATGTCGGGCCGGGCTTCGAGTCGCCGCCTGACCTGGCCGAGGTCGGGCTTCTCCGCGTGGCGGACCGTGACGACGAACCCGGGTCCGACGAACAGGTGTACCTCACCGAACTCGACCCGCTCCTCCTCGTCCAAGTATCGGGCGGGACGCAGGACGACGAACAGCGTGTCGCCGTAACGTTCGAGCTTCGCCCGCTGATGGCCCTTCAGGGCGTCCTCGACGGCGAGCGGATGCAGGTCGAACTCCTGAGCGACGGAGCGGATCTCCGACGGTTCCGGGCGGTACAGGCCGATCCAGGCCATGCCGCGCTGTTCGTTGAGGAGCTCGTACGTCGCGTCGAGCGATCGCGGGCTCGCCGAGCGCCGTCCGGTCACGTAGATGCCGTTGTCGATGAGTGCCATGAGGTCTCCGTCCATCGATCGACGGGAACGTGCGGCGGCCGCGCGGGTGCAGGCGATCGCGGTGGATCGCACCCGGGGAGGTGTGAGTGAGGGCGCCTCGGCACCGGCGGGGGCTGCGCCTACCGGGTGAGGGAGGCGAGGCGGTTCGTCGATGCGATGGCGCGGGTACTGTCACCAGCCATGGCCGCTCACCTCGCTTCCGTCGAAACCTGCCGGCCCGCCGTTCGGGCCTCGTTCACCGTACGCCTGCCCTCCGGGAACTGCAAACGGACCCGCGACGCCGCCGGGCCGAGGGCCTACGCTGGCGGGATGAGCGAGCAGACCCCGCCACCCGTCGACGACGCGAACCGCCCCGTCGAGCCGCGACCGTATGCGACCGAGACGATCGTCGACGACGACGGCGTCACGGTCTACGTCTACCTGTGGGAGGTGCCGAATCCGCGGGCCGTCGTGCACATCGCCCACGGTGCGGGGGAGCACGCCCTCCGCTACGGTCGCCTCGCCGCACGGCTCAACGACGCGGGGTACACGGTCGCGGCCGACGACCACCGCGGCCACGGTCGCACGGGGCTCGAGCACCTCGGCCTCGGCAAGCTCGGCCCGCGGACGACCCGGGGCGCGATCGACTCCGTCGCCGCCGTCGGCCGACACCTGCGGGCCCGCTTCCCCGAGTCGCGGCTCGCCTTGCTCGGGCACAGCTGGGGCTCGCTCATGGCGCAGAAGGTCGTCGCCGAACACGACCTCTACGAGCTCCTCGTCCTCTCGGGCACCTCGCTCGCGATGCCCGGCGTCATCAACGCCGGCGACCTCAACAAGCGCTGGCGGAAGACCGGGAAGACCGGTCTCGAGTGGCTCAACCGCGACCCGGCCGCCTGGGCCGCATTCGCCGCCGACGAGCGCAACTTCGACATCGGCGTCACCCCGGTGTGGAACCCGATCCAGGCGTTCGCCTTCCTCGGTCGCCCGCCGAAGCGCCTGCCGCGCGCGGTTCCGGTGCTCATCCTCGGCGGATCCGACGACTCCCTCGGTGGTGTCCGTGGCCTGACCCTCCTCCGCGACGCGTACGTGAAGCGGTCGAAGCTGACGGACGTGACGCTCGTCATCTACCCCGAGGCGCGGCACGAGATCTTCAACGAGCTGAACCGCGAGGACGTCGAGCGCGATGTCGTGGAGTGGCTCGACAAGCGCACCTGAGCCGCCCCGGCCCGGCAGCGCCCGCCCCGGTCCCTGAGCACCCGCCCCGGTCCGTGAGCGCCCGCTCCGGTCCGTGAGCGCCCGCTCCGGTCCCTGAGCCTGTCGAAGGGCAGCGAACGCCACCACCCGGTGACAAGCTCAGAGGCCGCGGGGTACAGTCGCGGCACCCACACTCGACGCAGAGGAGACCCGGTGACCTCGGACGGACCCACCTACAGCCACCGCAGACGGAACTCGGCGGAGCGCATCGCGCGGTCGCTCGCGGGAGCGAGCACGGTCCCGTACTGGCTCGACAGCCCTGATCGGCCGTCGCCGGAGCCTCGACTCGTCGGCCAGGTCACGGCGGATCTCCTGGTCGTCGGTGGCGGCTATTCCGGACTCTGGACGGCGCTCATCGCCAAGGAGGCCGACCCCTCGCGTGACGTCGTGCTCATCGAGGGCAAGGAGGTCGGCTGGGCGGCGAGTGGCCGGAACGGCGGCTTCTTCGAGGAGAGCCTCACCCACGGCGTCGACAACGGCGAGCGCCACTTCGCCGACGAACTGCCGGAGCTCGAACGCCTGGCGGACGAGAACTTCGACGAGTTCGTCGCCACGCTCGACCGCCTCGGGATCGACGCCGAGTTCGAGCACACGGGTGTGCTCACGGTCGCGACCGAGCCGCACCAGGTGGACGCGCTGCGCGAGGTGTCGGGGGACGGTGTGTTCCTCGATCGCGAGGCTGTCCAGGCACTCGTGCATTCGCCGGTGTACCTGGCTGGTCAGCGCGAGTGGAAGAGCACCGCGCTCGTCCACCCGGCGAAGCTCGCCTGGGGTCTGAAGCGCGCGTGCATCGAGCTCGGCGTGCGGGTCTTCGAGCACACCCCGGCGACCCGGCTGCGGCGCTCGGGCGACGGCGTCGCGGTGACCACGAAGCAGGGCGGGGTACAGGCTCGGCAGGTCGCGCTCGCCACCAACGGCTTCCCGTCGCTCCTCAAGCGCACGGAGCTGCTGACGATCCCCGTGTACGACTACGTGCTCATGACCGAGCCGCTCTCCCCGGAGCAGCTCGAGAGCATCGGGTGGACCGACCGCTTCGGCATCGCCGATTCGAGTCGTGAGTTCCACTACTCCCGCCGGTCAGCCGACGACCGCATCCTCTACGGCGGCTTCGACGCGGTCTACCACCGGGGTGGCAGGATCCGACCGGAGCACGATCAGCGCCGCGAGACGTTCGAGACCCTCGCCGACCACTTCTTCACGACCTACCCGCAACTCGACGTCCGGTTCACCCACGCGTGGGGCGGCATGATCGACATGTGTTCGCGGCTCTCGGCGTTCCAGGGCACGGCACTCGGCGGACGCGTCGCCTACAGCGCCGGGTTCACCGGACTCGGGGTCGGCGCGACGCGCTTCGGGGCGAAGGTCATGCTCGATCTCCTGAGTGGTGAGTCGACCGAGCTGACCCGCCTGAAGATGGTGCGGTCCAAACCGATCCCCATCCCGCCGGAGCCCATCGCGAACCCCGCGATCCAGACCGTCCGCCGCGCGGTCGCCCGTTCCGACGCGAACGAGGGCCGCGACGGCCTGCTCCTGAAGGTCATGGGCCGCTTCGGCATCGGCTTCGACTCCTGACCTGGTTCGACGCCCCTTCCGGGGAATCCGGACGCCGTCCAGGAATAGGCTGGGGGCATGCATGGTGAGTACAAGGTCCCGGGTGGCAAGCTCGTCGTCGTCGATCTCGAGGTGGTCGACGACCGCATCGCGGACTTCCGCCTCGCCGGCGACTTCTTCCTCGAACCCGACGACGCGCTCGCGCTGATCGACCGCGCCGTCACCGGGCTCCCCGCCACCACGGACGCCGCAGGCCTCGCCGCCGCCATCCGCGGCGCCCTGCCGGAGGACGCCGTGCTCCTCGGGTTCACGCCAGAGGCGGTCGCGACGGCCATTCGCCGCTCCCTCGCGAAGGCGACGGGCTGGGGCGACTACGACTGGCAGCTCATCCACGAGGGCTCGGTGTCGCCGCAACTCCACCTCGCGCTCGACGAGGTCCTGACGAACGAGGTCGGCGAGGGCCGCCGCGGTCCGACGCTCCGCATCTGGGAGTGGGACCAGTCGGCGGTCGTCATCGGCAGCTTCCAGTCGCTCAAGAACGAGGTCGACCTCGACAACGCGAAGGCGAACGGCTTCGAGGTCGTCCGCCGCGTCTCCGGCGGTGGCGCGATGATGATGCAGCGCGGTGGCATCATCACCTACTCGCTCTACGTCCCCGCCGAGCTCGTGAACGGCATGACCTTCGCCGACTCCTACGCCTACCTCGACGACTGGGTGCTCGTCGCCCTGCGTTCGCTCGGCATCGAGGCGACGTACCAGCCGCTCAACGACATCACGAGCCCGTCGGGAAAGATCGGCGGTGCCGCGCAGAAGCGGCTCGGGAACGGCGCCGTGCTGCACCACGTCACGATGAGCTACGACATGGACGGCGAGCTCATGACGCAGGTGCTCCGCATCGGGCGTGAGAAGCTCAGCGACAAGGGCACCACCTCGGCCGCCAAACGCGTCGACCCGCTCCGCAGCCAGACCGGGCTCTCGCGGGCCGAGATCATCGATCGCATGAAGGACACCTTCGTCGAGATCACCGGCGCGACCCCTGGCCATGTCACGGATGCCGAGCGCGCCGCCGCCGAGCAGCTCGTCACCGACAAGTTCGCCACCGACGCCTGGCTCACCCGCGTCCCGTAGCCTGCCGCAGCCCGCGAACTGTCACCAGTGGCGGGTGTGCGGCTGCATCACCCACCGTTGGTGACAGCTCGCGGGCTAGGGTGGGGGGACGATGACAGCGCAGAACGAGACACCCGACCCGTCGACCCCCGCCACGCAGGCCTCCCTCGAGCAGCGGCTCGCCGACGCGGTGGCCGCCGAGAGCGAGACCCGGGTCGTCGAACGCTGCGTGTCCCTCCTCGCCGGTCGCTACGAGGGTGAGGACTTCCTCCGCGTCGTCGGCGGACACCACGCCGAGGGCATCCTCGGCGGAGCGCCCGCGCTGTACTGGCCCGAGCTCTGGGGCACCCGCGCCCTGCTGCACGTGTGGGACGACTCGGCCACCGCGCCCGTCGTCGGAGCACTCGGCAACCAGGCCTGGCGCGTCCGCGAGATGGCCGCACGCGTCTGCGCCGAACGCCGCATCGGCGACGTCGCCGCGATCGCACCACTGCTGAGCGACGACCACGCCCGCGTGCGTGCAGCCGGAGCCCGGGCGCTCGCCGTCGTCGGTGGTGAGGACGCCAAGCCGCTCCTCGAGGCGCTCCTCCGCGACCCCGACCGCGAGGTCCGTCGCGCCGCGCAGCAGTCCGCGAAAGCGCTCGCCGCCCGCCGCTGAGCTCGCGAAGGGGCCCGAACGGTGGGTCCCGGACGCTCGACATCGGCCATTCGGGACCCGTCGCGGGCCAGACTAGTGGGTGCCGGCCTCGAGCAGGATGATCACGATCCCGAACAGGGCCGTCGCGACACCGCCGAGGAGACACCACCACCAGCGTGACCCGCGCACCACGAACGCCGCGCAGCCGAGTACGAAGAGCATCAGCGTCGACACCTGCAACGCCAGGATCACGGCGTGCTCATGGCCGAGCACGCCGGCGACGCCGAACACGAGCGGGATCGTCGGGAGGACGGCGGACAGGAGCATCCCGGACGACTCCTGGAACCCGTGCCTGATCGACGCGCCGAGCGTCACCAACGCCTCATGTCGGTCGTCACCGTGGTGCGCGAGGGCGGCCGAGTAGACGTGCGCGAGCCAGAACACGATGAGGGTCAGCGCACTCGTGATGAGCACCTGCTCGACGTCGTCCTCCTCGTACACACTCGACGCGCCGACGAGGCCGGCGTAGACGACGGTGCCGTAGATCGCGCTCGACGAGGTGAGGCGTCGCAACGGTGACGGTTTCGGCTGCATGATCCAGAGGATAGCGGGCGCTGCGGCCCGGCGTCCCCGGTTCAGTCGCCGAGGTTGCGCTCGCCGCGTTCGTAGACCGAGGCCGCGGGCCCGACGATGTTGGTGTCGGGCGTGCCGACGACCTCGTGGTCCTTGTTGTCGTAGTCGAAGCGGTGCAGCACATGTCGCATCGCCTCGACCCTGGCGCGCTTCTTGTCGTTGCTCTTGACGATCGTCCACGGGGCGTCGGTCGTGTCCGTCGCCTCGAGCATCGCCTCCTTCGCGCGGGTGTAGTCGCCCCACTTGTCGAGTGAGGCGAGGTCCATCGGGGAGAGCTTCCACTGCCGGACCGGGTCGACCTGGCGGATCGCGAATCGCGTGCGCTGCTCGTCGGCGGAGACGGAGAACCAGAACTTCACGAGGTCGACGCCGTCGCCGACGAGCATCTGCTCGAACAGCGGGGCCTGGCGCATGAACTCGTCGTACTGCGCCGGGGTGCAGAACCCCATCACGCGTTCGACGCCCGCGCGGTTGTACCAGGACCGGTCGAACAGCACGATCTCGCCGGCGGCCGGCAGGTGTTGGACGTAGCGCTGGAAGTACCACTGCGTGGACTCGCGGGTGGTGGGCTTCTCCAGCGCGACGACGCGGGCGCCGCGCGGGTTGAGGTGCTCCGTGAAGCGCTTGATCGTGCCGCCCTTGCCGGCCGCGTCGCGTCCCTCGAACACGACGACCAGCCGACGGTCGTTCGCCTTGATCCAGTTCTGCAGCTTCAGCAGCTCGATCTGGAGCAGTCGCTTGTCGCTCTCGTACTGCTCTCGCGACATGCGCTCGGCGTACGGGTAGCCCTCGCGCCACGTGTCGATGTGGCTGCCGGAGGCGTCGAGCAGGATGGGGTCGTCGTCGTCGACGTCGACCACCTGGTAGCCGTCGACCTGGTCGAGTGCGGGCGGCGGGGCGTAGTGCGAGACGAGCTGCTGCATGGTCGGGACGCTAGTCCCCGCGCGTAACCGTCAGGTGGCCGGTGGGTGACGCGCTGGTGGCTAGCCGGCTGAGCGGGTGAGGAGGTCCTGACGCTCGGGGTGCGCGTCGAACCACTCGCCCACGTACCAGCACATCGGCACGATGCGCCGCTTGCTGTGCTGCTCGACGTCGTCGACCGCGTAGGCGACGAGGTCACCCGCGTACCCCTTGCCGCGGAAGGGCGGCGTGGTGAAGGTGCGCGGGAACGAGATCGAGTCGCCGGAGATGCGGTAGTCGACGACGCTCACCAGCTGGCCGTCGACGTGCATGGTGTAGCGCTGGGCATCGGTCTCGTTGGCGAACTCCGTGGTCATACGCGGTACAACGCGCGGGGCCGATCGTTCCTTCCCGGGTGTGCGGGCTGCTGGCTGCCAGAATAGGCACATGTCCCTCGCCGCAGCAGCCGATGAAGTGCCGCTGCGATGGACCCCGGACGGCCCCGACCTCGTCCTCGAGGGCGACAACCTCGACGTCGTGGCGCAGCTGCCCGACGAGTCGTTCACGCTCATCTATCTCGACCCGCCGTTCAACACCGGCCGCGTGCAGCGTCGCCACTCCTCGACCTCGGTGCGCACCGCTGAGACCGGTGTGAACCGTTTCGCCGGCTTCAAAGGGCAGGCGTACGAGCGCATCCGCGGCGACCTCCGACGTTTCGACGACGCTTTCGACGACTACTGGGGCTTCCTCGAGCCGCGTCTCGTCGAGGCCTGGCGTGTCCTGGCCGCCGACGGCACCCTCTACCTCCACCTCGACTACCGCGAGGCGCACTACGCCAAGGTGCTCCTCGACGCGCTCTTCGGCCGGGAGTGCTTCCTCAACGAGATCATCTGGGCCTACGACTACGGCGCGAAGGCTCAGAGCCGCTGGCCGACGAAGCACGACACGATCCTCGTCTACGTGAAGGACCCGAAGGGGTACCACTTCGACAACGCGACCGTCGATCGCGAGCCCTACATGGCGCCCGGGCTCGTCACCGCGGAGAAGGCGGCGCGTGGCAAGCTTCCCACCGACGTCTGGTGGCACACGATCGTCTCCCCGACCGGTCGCGAGAAGACCGGGTACCCGACCCAGAAGCCGGAGGGAATCCTGCGTCGTATCGTGCAGGCGTCCTCCCGCGAGGGCGACTGGGTGCTCGACTTCTTCGCCGGCAGCGGCACGACGGGGGCGGTCGCGAAGGCGCTCGGCCGTCGTTACGTCCTCGTCGACGAGAACCCGCAGGCGCTCGAGATCATCCGCGCCCGCCTCTCCTAGCCCGCGAACTGTCAGTTCAGCACAGTCGCTGCGCCCGGGACTGTCGTCTGGTGACAGTTCGCGGGCTGGCGGGGAGGGTCAGACGGAGGCGCGCGGGACGAGGCGGGTCGGCATCATCGTGACGCGCTCGACCGGCTCGCCCGCGAGGCGACGGACCAGCACCCTCGCCATCTCGGCGCCGAGGTCGACGGGCGACTGCGCGATCGTCGTGAGCGGCGGTGCGGCGGTCTCACCGTAGCGGTCGTCGTCGTAGCCCACGACGGCGATGTCGCCGGGGATCGTCAGGCCGGCCTCGCGGATGACGGAGTAGGCGCCGGCGGCCATCTGGTCGTTCGCGGCGAAGAGCCCGTCGATAGGCACGCCCCGGGCGAGGAGACGCCGCATCGCGGCAGCGCCGTCGGCCGGGGAGAAGTCGCCCACCTCGACGAGGTCGTGTGGAAGACCCGCGAGCTCGAGCTCCGCACGCCACCCTGCGAGTCGGTCGACCCCACCCGGCATGTCCTGCCGGCCCGCGATCGTCGCGATCCGCGTCCGGCCGGCCTCGATGAGGTGGCGGGCCGCGGTCCTCGCGCCCTCGACGTTGTCGACGTCGACGTACGTGCTGTCGACGACGTCGGCACCCATGGGGCGACCGCCGAACACGATCGGGAGCTCCCGGCCGAGTCGGGTGTACGAGTGGTCGCCACTGTGGTGCGACACGACGAGCGCGCCGTCGACGTTGCCGCCGAGCAGGTAGCGACGGGTCTTCTCGGAGTTCGCCTCACTCGCGATGAGGAGGTTGAGCGTGTAGTCGGTCTCCGCCAGTTCGAGCGCGACGCCCTGCACGACCGACGCGAAGAAGGGGTCCGAGAACACCCGGGCGGTCGACTCCGGAACGACGAGCGCGATGACCTGGGTTCGGCGGGAGGCCAGGGACCGGGCGGCGCGGTTCGGGACGTAGTCGAGCGCGGCGATGGCCTCGTTCACGACGGCGACGACCTCGGCCGTGACCTTCGGTGAGCCGTTGACGACGCGCGACACGGTCGCGCGGGAGACGCCTGCGCGTGCCGCCACCATCTCGAGCGTGGGGGCTCCTTGACCGGACTGCATCATCGTCCCCTTCCGAGCGGGTGAGCGTGTCGAGTGCAGTGTATCGCCGGGCGTCTGGACGTCCGTGGCCGGTGCCGCTCCTCAGGAGGTGACCGGCGTGTCGCGTCCCCTCGATCGCGACACGCCGGAGTGTTCCTGCGTCAGGGAAGCTCCGCCACGGCGGGCACCACACGCGAGGCGGCGATGCGGCGTGCGTAGGCGAGTCCGCTGTCCTTGATCGTGCGCTCCTGCGTGTCGTAATCGACCCGCACGATGCCGAACCGCTTGTCGTAGCCGTACGCCCACTCGAAGTTGTCGAGCAGCGACCAGACGAAGTAGCCGCGCACGTCGGCACCGTCGGCGATCGCGAGTTCCACCTGGTCGATGTGGTCCTGGATGAAGGCGTCGCGGTCGACGTCGTGGATGCGGCCGTCCTCTGCGACGACGTCGTCGTAGGCCGCACCGTTCTCGGTCACGTACAGCGGCGGCAGCGTCGGGTACTCGCGGCCGAGCCGGACGAGCAGGGTGCGGAGGCCGGCGGGGTGCACCTCCCAGTCCATCGCGGTGCGCGGGAGTCCACGGCTCGGGAAGGAGATGTCGGGGGAGGCGAGCCACGGTGAACCGGCCTCGCGCTCGGTCGCACCGGAGTGGCCGCCGTCGGCGCCGGAGTCGTCGGGGTGACCCGACACGAGGTCGTCGTGATAGTGGTTGACGCCGAGGAAGTCGATCGGGGCGGAGATGGTCTCGAGGTCGCCGTCATGGACGAGCGTGTCGAGGCCGAGGCCCTCGAGGTCGTGGGCGACGTCGGCCGGGTACGCGCCGAGGACGATCGGTTCGAGGAAGATGCGGTTCATGATCCCGTCGACGCGGCGGGCGGCGTCGACGTCGGCCGGGTCGGTGGGGTCCGCCGGGATCGCATTAGTGAGGTTGAGGGTGATGCCGATCTGCTCGGCACCGAGCTCGCGGAGGCGCGTGGTGGCGAGGCCGTGGGCGAGGTGCTGGTGGTGGATGGCGGCGAGCGCGGCGGCCTCGTCGCGGCGGCCGGGTGCGTGCACGCCGACGGCGTAGCCGAGCAGGGAGGAGCAGAACGGTTCGTTGAAGGTCGTCCAGTGCTGGACGCGGTCGCCGAGCGCCTCGTAGGTGGCCTCGGCGTAGTCGACGAAGCGCAGGGCGGTGTCGCGGTTCGTCCAGCCTCCCTGCTCCTCGAGCGCCTGCGGGAGGTCCCAGTGGTACAGGGTGAGCCAGGGGAGGATGCCGGCGTCGAGGAGCTGGTCGACGAGACGGCTGTAGAAGTCGAGGCCGGCGGGGTTGACGTCGCGGTCGCCCGGCTTGATGCGCGCCCAGCTCGTGGAGAAGCGGTAGGCGTCGAGGCCCAGCTCGGACATGATCGCGACGTCGCCGGCGGTGCGGTGGTAGTGGTCGACGGCGACCTCGAGGTCGTCACCGTTGGCGATCGCGCCGGGCACCCGGGCGAAGGCGTCCCAGATGGAGTCCTCCTTGCCGTCCTCGTGCGCTGCTCCCTCGACCTGGGCGGCCGCGGTGGCGGAACCCCAGAGGAACGGCGGCAGGATCAGGGCCGGACGGGTGGTGGGCTGGGGGGCGTGCGTCATCGAAGCTCCTCGTGGCTGGGTGCACGCCCATGCTATCGCCTGCTGAGAGCGCTCTCATGCTCGTCTGATGTGTGGGTGGGGTGTGGCGCCAGCGCGGTGCGCTGACGCGAGCGCGGGTCTGCGGCGTGAGCGCGCCCCTCCGGAGGGGCGCGCTCACGCGCTGGGGTCGCGGTGACGCCGATTCGACAGCGGTCACGTCAGCGCACCGCGCTGACACCCGGATGACCCTTCAGCGCGGTGCGCCGGCGGCGGTCACCCCGCGCTCACGTCAGCGCGGTGCGCTGGCAAGCCGACGAACGACGGTCAGCGACGGGCGGACGGATCGACGACGCGGTTGCTCGCGGTGTCGGGCGACAGCTGCGACCCCGCGAGCTCGGCGGCACGCTGGGCGGCGAGCGACAACTCGTCCTCGGCGTCCTCGGCGTCCTCCGCAGCCTGGGCGTCGGTGCGCTCCTGCAGCGCGGACTTCGCCCGCAGCGGCGGCGCCTTGAGGAACCAGCTCAGCACGAACGCGACGGCGACCACCGCGAAGCTCACCCAGAACACGGTCACGGTCGCATCCGCGAACCCCGTGAGGAACGGCGCGGCCAGGTCGTGGTGCGCACCGACGAGGAACGAGGTGTCGCCGTCGAGCGCGGAACCGGCCGAGCCGCTGTTCTCCTGCGCCCGCTGCAGCACCTTGAGGATGCCCTCGTTCGCCGGGTCCGACAGCACGGCCGGGTCCTGCGCCGCAGCCCGGACCCGCTCGCTGAGCGTCGGGTCGGCGAACGCCGCCGCGATGGTCGTCGGGATCCGCGTGTAGAGCACGGAGAAGATCACGGCCGTGCCCAGCGTTCCACCGATCTGACGGAAGAAGGTCGACGAGCTCGTCGCCACCCCGATGTCGCGTGCCTCGACGGCGTTCTGGCTCGCGATCGTCAGCGTCTGCATCAGCTGGCCGAGTCCGAGGCCGACGAGCAGCATGCCGCCCATCATCCACCAGACGGGCTTGTCGGCCGTCGCGAAGCTGAAGTAGAAGAAGCCGCTCAGGAGCAGGAAGGTCCCGACGATCGGGAACGCCTTGTACTTGCCGGTCCGCGCGATGATCTGGCCGCTCGCGATCGACGAGATCATGAGGCCGAGGATCATCGGCAGCATCAGCAGGCCGGACTCGGTCGGCGTCGCACCCTCGACGAGCTGCAGGAACAGCGGCACCGTCATCATCGCGCCGAACATGCCGAACCCGACGAGCACGCCGAGGATGGTGGCGACCCGGAAGGTCGAGTTCTTGAAGAGCTTCAACGGGATGAGCGCATCGTCGCCCATGGCCCGTTCGACGAGGATGAACCCGATGATGCCGGCGACCCCGATGGCGTAGCAGGCGATGGACCCGGCCGAGGCCCAGCCCCAGATGCGGCCCTGCTCGGCGACGAGCAGCAGGGGCACGACGGCGAGGACGACCGTGGCGGCACCCCACCAGTCGATGCGGACGCTGTGGCGGGTGTGCGGGATGTGCAGGAAACGGAGGACGATCGCGAGCGCGATGACACCGATCGGCAGGTTGATGAGGAACACCCAGCGCCAGCCGGTGATGAACAGCAGCTCGGGGGCGCCGGCGAACAGGCCGCCGATGAGCGGGCCGATGACGCTCGAGACGCCGAAGACCGCGAGGAAGTACCCCTGGTACTTGGCGCGCTCGCGCGGGGCCAGCATGTCGCCCATGATCGTCAGCGGCAGGGCCATGAGGCCGCCGGCGCCGAGGCCCTGGATGGCACGGAAGATCGCCAGCTCGTACATCGAACCGGACATGCCGGCGAGGAGCGAGCCGATGAGGAAGATCGAGATCGCGATGATGAACAGCGGGCGGCGGCCGAAGATGTCGGACAGCTTGCCGTAGATCGGCGTCGAGACGGTCGAGGTGATCAGGTAGGCGGTGGTGACCCACGCCTGGAGGGCCATGCCGTCGAGGTCGTCGGCGATCGTGCGCATCGAGGTGCCGACGATGGTCTGGTCGAGTGCGGAGAGGAACATGCCGGCCATGAGGCCGAAGATGATGAAGAGGATCTGCCGGTGACTGAGGACGGGGGCGGATCCCGACGGCTCGGTCGAGGCGGGGGAGCTGGATGACATGCGGTCTCGTTCGACTCTGGGCGCGCCGGTTTGCAGGCGCACCGACGTTGGGGATTTTGCGTAGTGTGCAAACTTACACCCGGCGCAAGTTCCGCGGCAACCGCTTCGGTCAGGGCGTGGTGGTCGTCGCTGCGTCGAGGTTCGCGTCGAGCGCCGCGAGGTAGTCCAGGGTGGCCGTGAGTGCCACGTGGGCGTCGTCGAGGTCGAGGTGGAACTGGTACTCGTGGGGGAGTGCCGGCTCGTGGTCCGCGGCCCAGAACAGCTTCGTGACGTCGACGCCGGCGTCCTCGAGGGCGCTGCTCATCGGGACCGACTGCAACCAGGTGAGCGCGTCGCCGTTCCCGCCGGTGATGAAGGTCGGCGGGAAGTCGGCGGTGACGAAGTCGATCGTCGACATGAGCGCGCCGGTCGACGTCTCCGACCAGTCCTTCGTACCCGCGTAGGCCCAGAGGGCGGTCTGGAGGCCCCAGGCGCCGATGCCGTCGAGCTCGGCCATCGCCGGCAGGTCGTAGACCCCGCAGTTGAGGATCGTCCCGACGAGCTGGTCGGCGTCGATACCAGGGGTCATGCCCGACAGCGTCGCGTAGTCCGGGTTGGTCGTGAGGACGGCGAGCTGGCTGGCGAGCTGCGATCCCGCTGAGTCGCCCGCGAGCACGAGGCGGTCCGGGTTCCCGTTCCACTCGGCGGCGTGCTCCGAGATGTACGCGAGGGCGTCGTTGAGTTGGTTCACGGCCGTCGGATAGACGGCCTCGGGAGCGATCGTGTAGTTGACCGCGATCGTCGTGTACCCCGCTGCTGCGAGGATGCGGAGGTAGGGCTCGACGTTGCCCTTCTCGCCGGAGATCCAGGCGCCGCCGTGGATCCAGACGATCGTGGTCAGCGGTTCGGTGCCGTCCGCTGGGGTGAAGACGTCGAGGGTGGTGTCCACCTGTGGTCGGCCGCCGCTCGGTGCCGCGTACGCGATGTCGCGGAACTCCGTGAGCTTCGTGTCGGGGACGTACGGTTCCATCTCGGCGACCGTCGCAGCACCGCCGCGTTCGAACACCGAGCGGATGAGGAGCGCGGACGGCCACGGGGTGATGGCTGCGATGACCGCGACGACGAGGCCGAGACCGATCACGACGGCGGCCGCGGTCAGGAGCCGACGGAATCGCGGGCGCTTCCGGTGCGTCGGCGCGTGGTGTGCTGGCGTCCCTGCGGTCATGGTCGGGCCCCTCGTCCGGTGTGCAAGCCTGTCGACAGTGTGGCAGAGGCGCATGCGCCGTGTCGCGGTTAGGCTCGACGTGTGACCGCAGCCCACCAGCCCTCCCATCGACGCCCGGTTTCGCGGCGCGTCCGACGCAACCGCGTGATCGCGTTGAGCGTCCTGGCCGCCGCGCTCGCGATCCTGCTCGTGGTGCTCGTCGTGAACATCGCCGGCGGCGCCAGGCCCACCCCGGCCGCCGCCACGAAGACGCCGAGCGCGACCCCGTCCGTCACCCCGACCCCCACGCCGACGCCGACGGAGACGGTTCCGGTCGCGCCCCCCGCCCCGCCGGCGTTCGACAAGGCCGCCTACTCCATCGACGACCCGCTGAGCCCGTGGGTGGTCGTCAACAAGACCCGGCCGCTGAACCCGGTCGACTACACACCACCGGACCTCGTGTCCGTCCCCGTCGCCCACACGTGGGACCCGCTGTTGCGTGCCGAGGCCGCCGCCGCGATCGTGCAGCTGTTCGACACCGCGTCGGCCGAGGCCGGCCTGTCGCTCGCTTCGAACAGCGCGTACCGCAGCTACTCGAGCCAGGTGTCGGTGTACAACAGTGAACCCGACGACTCGACGACGGCGCGCCCCGGCTACAGCGAGCACCAGACCGGCTGGACGATGGACATCGGTGCCGAGAGCGGTAACTGCTCGCTCAACACCTGCTTCGGCGACACGGCGGAGGGCCAGTGGCTCGCCGCGAACGCCTACCGCTTCGGGTTCCTCCTGCGGTACCCGGCCGACAAGGTCGACGTCACCGGCTTCTCGTTCGAGCCATGGCACTACCGCTACATCGGCGTGCCGCTCGCGACCGAGATGCACGACACGGGCGTGACGACGCTCGAGGAGTTCTTCGGGCTCCCGGCGGCTCCCGGGTACCTGAACTAGCCCTTCGACAGGCTCAGGGACCGGGGCGGAGCGGGCTCAGGGACCGGGGCGGAGCGGGCTCAGGGACCGGGGGTCGGCACGTCCCTCGCCAGGCCCGGATGCAGGCGACGGGCTCGGCGAGCGTGTGTCCGCTCACCGAGCCCGTCGAGGCGTCGGCTGCCTAGGCGCCGAGGGCGGCGTCGACGATCTGCTTCGCCTCCGCCTGGACGAGCTTGAGGTGCTCCGCGCCCTTGAACGACTCGGCGTAGATCTTGTAGACGTCCTCGGTGCCGGACGGACGCGCGGCGAACCACGCGTGCTCGGTCACGACCTTGACGCCGCCGATGGCCGCGTCGTTGCCCGGCGCGTGACTGAGCTTCGCGACGATCGGGTCGCCGGCGAGCTCGGTCGCCGTGATGGAGTCGCCGTCGAGCTTGCCGAGCCGCGCCTTCTGTTCCTTCGAGGCGGCGGCGTCGACGCGCTCGTACACGGGGTCGCCGAAGCGCTCGGTCAGCTCGCGGTAGAGCACCGAAGGGGTCTTGCCCGTCACGGCGAGGATCTCGGCGGCGAGCAGGCAGAGGAGGATGCCGTCCTTGTCGGTGGTCCACACCGAGCCGTCGAAGCGGAGGAAGCTCGCGCCGGCGCTCTCCTCGCCACCGAAGCCGACCGAGCCGTCGACGAGACCGGGAACGAACCACTTGAAGCCGACCGGGACCTCCCAGAGGCGGCGTCCGAGGGACTCGGCCACGCGGTCGACGACCGACGACGACACGAGGGTCTTGCCCACGGCTGCGTCCTCGCGCCAACCCGGCCGGTTCGCGTAGAGGTAGTCGATCGCGACGGCGAGGTAATGGTTGGGGTTCATGAGCCCGGCGTCGGGCGTGACGATGCCGTGGCGGTCCGCGTCGGCGTCATTGCCGGTGAGGAGGTCGAACTCGTCGCGTCGTGCGACGAGCGCCGCCATGGCGGAGGGCGACGACGGGTCCATGCGGATCTTGCCGTCCCAGTCGAGCGTCATGAACGCCCAGGCCGGGTCGACGTGCGGGTTCACGACGGTGAGGTCGATCTCGTAGCGGTCGGCGATCGCCTGCCAGTAGTGGACGCTCGCACCGCCGAGCGGGTCGGCACCGATGCGGATCCCGCTGCGCTTGATGGCGTCGAGGTTGATGATGTGCTTCAGGTCGTCGACGTAGTTGCCGCGGAAGTCGTACGTCTCGACGGCAGACGGTTCCGCCATCTTGACGTCGTGCAGCCCACCGGCGATGAGCTCGTTGGCGCGGTTCGCGATCCAGGAGGTCGCGTCGGAGTCGGCAGGTCCGCCGTGCGGGGGGTTGTACTTGAAGCCGCCGTCGGCCGGCGGGTTGTGGCTGGGCGTGACGACGATGCCGTCCGCCTGGTCGCCGTTGCCCTCGGCGTTGTACTTGAGGATCGCGTGGCTGAGCGCCGGGGTCGGCACGAAGTCGTCGAACTCGTCGACCAGGACGCGCACACCGTTGGCGACCAGGACCTCGAGGGCCGTCGTCTGCGCCGGCCCGCTGAGCGCGTGGGTGTCGGAGCCGATGAAGAGCGGCCCGGTGATCCCCTGGCTCGCGCGGTACTCGACGATCGCCTGCGTCGTGGCGGCGATGTGGTCCTGGTTGAACGCGGTGTTCAGCGAGGAGCCGCGGTGGCCGGAGGTGCCGAAGACGACGCGCTGCTCGGGGATCGAGACGTCGGGCTTCAGCGTGTAGTACGCGTCGATGAGCGACGGGACGTCGATCAGATCTGCTTCGGTGGCGGGGGTACCTGCGCGATCGTTCATCGCACCAGTCTGGCAGCAACGATGGATGTCAGGAAGGCTCTTGACCCGTGGCGAGTGGCGATTCCCACCGCAGGTTCGGGAAGCGGGCGAAGTCACGGTCGAGGGTGACGAAGGTGGCCCGGTGCTCGATGGCGAGTGCGGCGTGGGCCGCGTCCGAGACGAGGTCGCCTTGGGCCTCGACCGCGGCACAGAGCGAGGCGAAGACCGTCCAGAACGACGGGCCAGGGCGGACGACCTGAACGCCGGGCTCGTCGCGGAGTCGCTGCATCTGCTCGAGCGCGACGGAGATCGGAGTGGGATCGACGAAGATCCGACGCTGGGTCACGATCCGGATGTACCCCGCGAGCACGGCTTCGCTGACGCCCAGGGGCTCTCTTGATCGGACGGCATCTTCCAACCAGGTTGCGAGCGTGCGGTGGTGTTGTGAATCGGGTCGGAACGCGCCGATGAGGACGTTGGTGTCGACCACCTTCACTCGAAACCGTCCATGATGTCCTCGAGTTGCGCGTTGTTCGTGAGGTCGATTCCTGGGCGGGGTCCTCCCTGGCCGTACGGCACGACCTTGTAGGGCTCCCGCTCGGGCGGTGCGGCCGCTGCGGCCAGCTTCGCGCGCAGGGCCTCTTCGATGTAGGCGGTCACGGTCTTCCCCTCCTGCGAGGCGTGCTCGCGGACGGCCTCGTAGAACTCGTCGGCGAGTCGGATGGTCGTTCGCATGAGCCGAGCCTACGAAGGCGTATGTCGGTATGTCAACGACGCTACCCGGTTCCCTCGGCGCAGGGGCGGGCCGACACAGATCTGTGGAGCGGTCGCTGCTCCGGGTGCCAGTGGAGGGCCGTCGACTAGCGCGTGGCGAGGAGCGCCGCGGCCGAGGCGGAAGCGGAGGCGGTCGCGGAGGCGCTCGTCGTGGATGCGCCCGCGCCGGCGCCCGCGGCGTCCGGCACGGAGGTGCGCTGGTGGGACGATCCGGGCGTCGTCAGGTCGGCGACCGCGTAGGCCTGACCCGTGACGATGCGCTGGATGGCGTAGAGGCTCTCGGTGGCCGGCCCGAGGTACTTGCCCCGGTCGTCGGCGTTGCTCGACCCGACCGCGTTGTGTCCCTCGACGGCGCCGAGGTGGTCGCCGTCGCCGAGCGTCAGCCCGTCCGAGCCGAAGGTGGTCGCGCCCCAGGAGCTCGTCGCAGGGTCGGCTCGACCGGACAGGAGCTGGCCGAGACCGGCGAGGGTGTCGGCGCTCGCTTGGGAGGCGTAGACGCGGCCGGCCGGGACGTGCAGATCGTCGATCCCGATCTCCGTCGGGATGCCGGCCGAACCGAGCATGACGAAGTCGTCGACGTGATAGTCGCCGGACGCCAACGCGAGTGAGGCCGTCGCCGTGCCGTAGGAGTGCGCCACGACGCTCAACCGGGAGACGACGCCGTGAGCGGAACGGACGGCGTCGTATCCGGCGAGCACCCCGGCGAGCAGGGGAGCCCCCTCGATGGCCCGGTCGTTCGACGGCACCTCGAGTGCGCTCGGGCTGTGTCCGCCGATCCAGAGGATGACCGCACTGTCGGCTGCGGCGGTCTGGATGCGCTTCGCCCCGCGCAGGTAGTCGTCGAGTTCGAGGGCGCTGCTGTTCATCCCGGGGACGAGCACCGTGACGTAGGCGGCGGTGTCCACGTCTCCGACGGCGACCGCGACCCGCGGGGGTCCGGAGCCGCCCGCCTGCAACGTGATCAGGTACTCGGGCTGGAGGCGGGCGGCGATCGCGTCCGGTGCGTACCGGTCGGCGAGCAGCTTGATCGCGTCCAGGCGCGACAGGGTCGTGGCGAGGGCCGCCGAGTCCGCCTGCCCGTCGACCTGGTCGCTGCTCACCGTCAGCGAGCGGTAGCTCGCCTCGGTGTCGGCGAGGAGGCCGGCGAGCCGGGAGACGTTGGCCGTCGCCCGGTCCGTGTAGGCGACACCCTCGAGGTTGCCGATGACCGCCGGGTAACCGGTGATGAGCAGTGCGCGGTATCCAGGAGCGAGCTCGGTCCACAGCTGCGCGACCTGCGATGAGGACATCGTCGTGAGGGTCGTCGCCGCCGCGGCGAGATCCCCGGCGTAGGCGGTGGTGAAGGCGGCGGCCGTCATCGTCGGGACGGAGGAGGCCGCCGGTGCGAAGTCGGCGGCGGAGATCGCGGACGCGCCGGCGGTCGAGGTCTGCGTCACCGTGACCACGCCGGCCAGGATCGCGGCGATCGCGACGGTCATGACGAGCGACTTGACGAGGGTCGCGCGGGCCGCCGAGATCGGCCGGTGCACCCAGGTCGGCAGCGACAACGACGGGAGGCTCCAGGAGGAGCCGAGGCTGAACGCGGCCTCGCTGCCGCTCGCCAGGTTCAGTCGGGGAGTGGACCGCGGGGCGGCGTCGGTGAAGACACTCGTCACGTCACTCCTGTTCCTGTCTCAGCCCGTCGGGTGGAGCCTCGCGCGACATGGATCACGCATCGAGATCGGGGAGACGAACGGCCGTGAACTCGCTTCCCGAGACGAGCGGCAGCGCTCAATACACCCTTGTATCCATTGTGGCGGGTAGTGGCGTGATTTGAATAGCTCAAAACGGGGGGTATCGGGGCCGAAATGACCCGATCTTCCTGGAAATCACCCGAATGTGACCTGGATGGGAGTCAACGGTCGTCCAAGGGCGTGTCGCGAACCACACGGTACGCTCGGAGGCATGCCAGCCGCACCCGCCGACGACGCCCTCCGGAGCTACAGTTTCCTCGGTCCGAGCGGGACCTTCACCGAGGTGGCGCTCGGCCAGGTCGAGGAGGCCAGGGGCCAGATCTGGAAGCCCGTGTCGAACGTCGGCGAGGCGCTCGGCGACGTCCTCGAGGGCCGCAGCACAGCCGCGGTCATCGCCATCGAGAACTCGGTCGACGGAGGGGTGTCCGTGGCGCAGGATGCACTCGCCACGATGCCCGGTCTCCGCATCGTCGGCGAGGTGCTCGTGCCGGTGAACTTCGTGCTCGTCGCCCGCCCCGGAACCCGCCTCGAGGACGTCTCGGTCGTGAACGCGCACCCCGTCGCCTACGGGCAGTGCCACCTCTGGCTCGACGCCAAGCTGCCCTCGCACGGACACATCCCGGCGTCGAGCAACGTCGCCGCCGCGGCCTCGCTCCTCGACGGCACCTCCACCGCCGACGCCGCGGTCGCCCCGCCCGGCATCGTGAACCACTACGACCTCGACGTCCTCGCGGAGAACATCGGCGACAACCCGAACGCCGTGACCCGCTTCGTCGTTGTCAGTCGCTCACGGGAGATCCCGGCCAGGACGGGCGCCGACAAGACGAGCCTCATCGTCGAGCTGCCGAACGACGAGTCCGGCTCGCTGCTCGGCATGCTCGAGCAGTTCTCCACGCGAGGCGTGAACCTGAGCCTCATCGAGTCGCGGCCCATCGGCGACGCGCTCGGCCGGTACCGCTTCGTGATCGACGCCCTCGGACACATCGAGGACGAGCGGATGGCCGACGCCCTGCTGGGGCTCCGACGCTTCAGCCCGAATGTGATCTTCCTGGGCTCGTACCCGAGCGCCGATCGCACCGCCGTCGACTACCACTCCCGGTACAACGACGAGGTGTTCATCGAGGCCCGCGACTGGTTGCGCGGGCTGCTCTCGGCGGAGCCGCTCGACGACTGAGCCGCCACGCTCGCGCACAACTCCTGCTGTCGGTCCGTGTCCGAGCTCGGGGACGGGGTGTCAGCGGGATTCGCGGCCGGGTGCAGGAGTTGTGGACGCCGACCGCGCGTCAACGGTGCTTCAGTTGACGATGTCGACACCGTGACCGCGAAGGCGCCGCTGGTCGGCGGTGAGCGAGGCGATGAGCCGCTCGTTCGTCCCGCGGATGTGGCGCGCGACGAGGTCCGCCGCGCGCTCGGGGTCGCGCGCCGCGACCGCGTCGAGGATGGCGCGGTGCTCCGTGGCGGCCTGCTCTCGGGCCTCGGGCGTCCGTACCTCGAGCCAGCGGGTGCGGGCGAGCCGGACCATCGCGCCGTGCACCCCTTCGGCGAGCAGGTGGTTCGCGGACAGCGCCGCGAGCTCCTCGTGGAAGTCGCCGCCGACACGGAGCACCGTGTGCTCGTCGTCGGGGCGGGGTTCGTCGAGCAGGGTGCGGATCGCGGCGAGCTGCGCTTCGGTCGCGCGTGCGGCGGCGAGCCGGACGCCGGCGGTCTCGAGCGCCTCACGGACCTCGGCGATGAGGCCGATCTCCTCGAGGTCGATGGGGGCGACGATCCAGCCGCGGCCGTCGCGACGCGCCAGTCCCTCGGCCTCGAGCCGGGTGAGTGCTGCGCGCACGGGCGTCCGTGACGCCGCGAAGCGTTGCTCGAGCCCCCGCTCGGTGAGCGGCTGCCCGGGCGCGAGGTCGAGGGTCAGGATCGCCCCGCGGAGGCGCTCGTACAGCTGCGTGGTCTGCGTCGGAGTGCTCATCCCTGTTCCCGATCCGGCCGGTGGCGATTGGTATACCAAAATGGTGTACCGTCATGCTAGCAGTGGGAGACGCCCAGCGCAGGAGGCGGCACGATGACCGGATCGACACCAGCCCCCGTGGCCCCGGCGACCGCTCGCGGCGCGCGCCCACCGATGCCGAACGCCGGTCGGGCCTGGACCGTCCTCGGGCTCGGCGTCGCCGCGCAGACCGCCGGCACGCTCTTCGTCAGCACCCCGGCGTTCCTCATCCCGCTCCTGCACGCCGAGCGGGGCATGTCGCTCGCCGAGGCCGGCGTCCTGGCCGCTGCCCCCACGCTCGGCATGGTGCTGACGCTCATCGCCTGGGGCTGGCTGGCCGACCGTGTCGGCGAGCGCATCGTCATCGCCGGCGGCCTCGCCCTCACCGCGTTGGCCGCTGCCGGGGCGATCGCCGCGGACGGCCTCATCCCCTCGCTCGGCTACGGTCCACTCGGCATCCTGCTCCTCCTCGGTGGTGCCGCCTCCGCGAGCACGAACTCGGCGAGCGGCCGGATCGTCGTCGGCTGGTTCCCGAAGGACCGCCGCGGCCTCGCGATGGGGATCCGCCAGATGTCACAGCCGCTCGGCGTCACGGCGGCCGCGGTGACGGTGCCGTCCGTGGCGGCGGCGTCGGGCATCTCCGCCGCCCTCCTGATCTCGCTCGTCGCGACGGGTGTCCTCGCTGTGGCCTGCACCATCGGACTCCGGAATCCGCCACGGACCGTCGTGCCGAAGCCGGTCTCGACGGAGACGACGCCGAACCCCGTGGCCGCGCGACCACGCAACCCCTACCGAGGCGACGGCTTCCTCTGGCGCATCCACGCGGTGTCGATCCTGCTCGTGGTGCCGCAGTTCACGCTCACGACCTTCGCGCTCGTCTGGCTCGTCACCGATCAGGGCTGGAACGCGCTCGCGGCGGGCGTGCTCGTCGGTGTCGCGCAGTTCGTCGGAGCGATCGGTCGGATCGGCGTCGGGGTGTTGAGCGACCGGGTCGGCAGCCGGGTGCGACCGCTGCGCTGGGTGGCGGTGTCGGCGGTCGTCGTCATGTTGCTCCTCGCCGGCGTGGGGCTGCTGCAGTGGCCCGCGGCTGTCGCCGTCGCGCTCGTCGTCGCCAGTGCCGTGACGGTCGCCGACAACGGGCTGGCCTTCACCTCGGTCGCCGAGATGGCCGGCCCCGCCTGGGCCGGGCGGGCGCTGGGAGCGCAGAACACCGGCCAGTTCATCGCCGCGTCGGTCGTCGGTCCGGCGGTCGGTGCGCTCATCGGCCTGGTCGGCTATCCGCTCGCCTTCCTCGCGGTCGCCGTGCTCCCGGCCCTCGCGATCCCGATCATCCCGAGCGAGGCCGCGGAGCACGACCACCTCTAGGTCGTCGTCCCACTGGTTCGGCCGGCTCGTCTAGTCGACGTTTGACGGATATCTATCGCGGCTGCCAGGCTTGCCGAGGCCCCACGACGGCCCGTGTACCTCCCCGCCGGCGAGTCGCGCTCCACTGCCTCCGACCACCGTCGAGCGACAGCCGGAGACGCCTGGTCGGCCGATCAGAAAGCACCACAGTGACCGGCACCACCACGTCCACCGACCCCGTCCACGCCGTCGCGGAGGCCGCCCTGCGGCGCAACGCGGGCGAACCCGAGTTCCACCAGGCGCTCCTCGAAGTCCTCGAGTCCATCCGCCCGGCGCTCGACGAACACCCCGAGTACCTCGAGGCGGGCATCCTCGAACGTCTCGTCGAACCCGAGCGTCAGGTCGTCTTCCGCGTGCCGTGGACCGACGACCACAACCGGGTGCAGGTGAACCGCGGGTTCCGCGTCCAGTTCAACTCGGCGCTCGGCCCGTACAAGGGTGGACTGCGTTTCCACCCGAGCGTCAACCTGTCGATCGTGAAGTTCCTCGGGTTCGAGCAGATCTTCAAGAACGCCCTCACCGCACAGGGGATCGGTGGTGCGAAGGGCGGCAGCGACTTCGACCCGCACGGACGGTCGGACGCCGAGATCATGCGGTTCTGCCAGAGCTTCATGAACGAGCTCTACCGGCACCTCGGCGAGCACACCGACGTCCCGGCCGGCGACATCGGCGTCGGCGCACGCGAGATCGGCTTCCTCTTCGGCCAGTACCGCAAGATCACCAACCGTCACGAGTCGGGCATGTTCACCGGCAAGGGCGTCGGCTGGGGCGGCGCCGAGGTGCGCACCGAGGCGACCGGGTACGGGACGGTGTTCTTCGTGGATGAGATGCTCGCGGTCGACGGCCGTGGGGTCGACGGCAAGCGCGTCATCGTGTCGGGCTCCGGGAACGTCGCGACGTACGCGATCGAGAAGGTCCACCAGCTGGGCGGTACCGCCGTCACCGCGTCGGACTCGTCCGGGTACGTGGTCGACGACGCCGGCATCGACCTCGAGCTCCTCAAGCAGATCAAGGAGGTCGAGCGCGGCCGGATCTCCGAGTACGCCGCTCGCCGGCAGGGCGCCCACTTCGTCGCCGGCGGCAGCGTCTGGGACGTCCCCGGCGAGATCGCGCTGCCGAGCGCGACGCAGAACGAGCTGCACGAGCGCGACGCGATCGCCCTCGTGAAGCACGGGGTGATCGCGGTCGCGGAGGGCGCGAACATGCCGTCGACGCCCGAAGCCGTGCGGGTGTTCCAGCAGGCCGGCGTCCTCTTCGGGCCGGGGAAGGCGGCGAACGCCGGCGGGGTGGCGACCTCGGCGCTCGAGATGAGCCAGAACGCGGCCAGGCAGCGGTGGTCGTTCGACGACAGCGAGGTGAAGCTGCGCGGCATCATGCACGGAGTCCACCGTGCGGCGTACGAGGCCGCTGAGCGCTACGGCCGGCCGGGCGACTACGTGGTCGGGGCGAACACCGCAGCGTTCGTCAAGGTCGCGGACGCGATGCTCGCCCAGGGCGTCATCTAGTCCCTCCCCTCCTTCGTGATCCGTTCACAACTCAGGAGGCCACCGGCGCGTCGGGGAGCGCCGGTGGCTTCCCGTGCCGACACACCGAACCGGTCCTGAGTTGTGGACCACGGGGGGGGGGGGGGGGGGGGGGGGCGACGAGTCGGCCGAGCGTGCGGGACAGGTGTCGGAATGTGGCGGGGTGGTGGGCGCACGAGCGGCGAGTGACTAGCCTCGAAGGGTGACCGACCCCCGCCCCGCAACCACCGTCATCGTCGGTGCCGGCCTCTTCGGCCTGGCCACCGCCGTCCACCTCGCCCGCGCCGGACGACGCGTCACGGTCCTCGAGTCGGGCGCGGCTGCAGGGGCGACGACCGCGGCGGGCGCGGGGTTCGTCGGCCTCTGGGCCGCCGGGTACGCCTGGTACTGGGACGAGTCGGAACTCGCGCTCGAGCAGGAGGGCCTCGACTTCTACCGCGGGCTCGACGCGGCCGGATACGACATCGGGCTGCGGAACACGGGCAACGTGTGGCTCGCCCTCACCGAGCAGGCCGTCCTCGACCACCTGCTGCCGTTCGCCGAGCACCCGCTCCGCCCCGAGGATGCCCGGCTGCTCACCGCCGTCGAGACCGCCGAGCTCGTCCCCGGTCTCGACCCCGAGGCCGTCGTCGGCGCCTTCATCCACCCGGACGGCATCCAGATCAGCGCACCCGACGCCGGACTCGCCCTCGCGGCGCTCGCCCGCGCGGAGGGGGTCGAGATCGTCGAACACATGCCGGTCGTCGAACTCCTCACCGAGGGTGGCCGAGCCGTCGGCGTGCTGACCGCGGTCGGCACGCGCGTCCTCGGCGACGAGGTCGTCCTCGCCGGAGGGTCCTGGACGAACGAGCTGCTCGCCGCCACGGACCGCGTGCTGCCGTTCGCGCGCGTGATCGCGAGCCGCCTGACCACCGCCCCGTTCGGCCTCGGCGAGGTGCCGACCCTCATGATCCCGGAACTCGACGGACTGTGGATCCGGGAACACCTCGGTGGTCTCACGTACGGCAACGGCGTCGGCTACGAGGCGCTCGCGGTGCAGGACAGCCCGGCGGACCGTCGCCCGGACCGCCCCGACCTCGTCGAGGCGATGCGGGAGCACCTGTCACCGATCATCTCCGAGCTCGTCCCGGCAGCCGCGCCCGTCGTCGACGATGCCGAAGCCGTGCAGGGGATCGTGTCATACACCGCGGACCGCCGCTTCATCGCGGGGCCCGTCCCGGAGCTCGACGGGCTGTACGTCGTGGCCGGCGACAACGAGTCCGGCGTCACGCACGGCCCCGGACTCGGACGGATGCTCGCCGAACTGATGGTCACGGGTGAGAGCCCCTTCGTCGACGCGTCGCGGTACGCACCAGGGCGCTTCCCGTCCCGGCCGTTCGCCGACGAGGCTGCTGTGGCCGCCGCGATGCCGGCTCGTCGGGCGGCCGACGCGCGTGCTGCCGCAGCCACGCGCGTGACGACGGCGTCGGGCCTGCCTGCGGAGTCGGGCCGATGACCGCGCCGGGTCCGGCCGTGGACGCGACGCAGCCCGCGCTGCCGGCGCGCATCGAGGTCGTGGTCATCGGTGCCGGGATCGTCGGAGCGGCTGCCGCACGCACCCTCGCCGATCAGGGCCGCGACGTGCTCCTCCTCGAGCGGTACCCGCGCGGTCACGAGCACGGCTCCTCACATGGCGCGACCCGCATCTTCCGTCAGGGCTACGACGCCGACGACTACGTCTCCCTGACCTCGGAGGCGCTCGCGGCCTGGCGGGCGCTCGAGTCGGCGAGCGGACGGACGCTGCTCGACCTCACCGGCGCGCTCGACCACGGCCGACCCGAGATGCTCTCGGCGATCGAGGCGGCGATGACCCGAGGCGGGATCGCGTCGGAGCGCCTCACCCCGGAGCAGGCGAGCGACCGCTGGCCCGGACTGCGGTTCGACCGCGAGGTCCTCCACCACGCGACCGGCGGGCGACTGTACTCCGCCGAGGCGATCGAAGCCCTGCTCGACCTCGCCGAGGTGGCCGGAGCGACCCTGCGCTTCGACGTGCGGGTGACGGGCGTCGAACCGGCCGAGTCGAACGACCCGACCGCGGGTGCCGCCGGCGCCGTCGTCCGCACCGAGCTGGGCGACGTCGTCGCGGACCACGTGGTCGTCGCGGCCGGCTCCTGGACCACCGACCTCGTCGGCGACCTCGCTCGAAGCGTCGGTCGTCCGCTGCCCGAGATCGTCGTGACGCAGGTCCAGCCCGCGCATTTCCCGAGCGAATTGGGCGCGGACGCCTGGCCGAGTTTCGTCCACTACCCCGCCGAGGGGTCGAGCGTGTACGGCCTGCTGACCCCGGGCGAGGGGGTCAAGGTCGGGCTGCACGGCGGTGCCGTCCACGTCCACCCCGACGAACGCGACGGCCTCGCCGAACCCGAGGAACTCGCGCGGCTCACCGCCTACGTCGCCGAATGGGTGCCCGGCGTCGACGCGTCCGCACCCCATACCATCAGCTGCCTCTACGATCTGAGCCCCAGCGAGGATTTCGTGATCGACCGGATCGACAGCATCATCGTCACGACGGGATTCTCCGGTCACGGGTTCAAGTTCGGCCCGGTGCTGGGACGCCTCATCGCCGAGCTCGTCGACGGAGCCGAACCGCACCCGAGGTTCGCGCTCGCCGCCCACGCGGTCCCCGTCGCGCCATCAGCATCAGCATTTGCACTCCCGCAGTCACCCGAAGGAACCGCTCCATGAACCGATCCGCCAGATTCGCCACGGTCGCCATCGGCCTCGGTGTCGTCGCCGCCCTCACCGGTTGCACGGCCCAGGGCGGCACCACGACGACCACCGCGCTCGTCATCGGTACGACCGATCAGATCGTCTCGCTCGACCCGGCCGGTGCCTGGGATCGTGGATCCTTCACGCCGCAGAACCAGATCTACCAGCACCTCCTCAGCTACGACGAGGGCGACGTCGTCCCCGCCCCCGACGCGGCGGAATCGTGCGACTTCGCCGACGAGACCACCTACGTCTGCACGGTCAAGGAGGGGCTGACCTTCTCCAACGGCCACGCGCTCACGGCCGAGGACGTCGTCTACTCCTTCACCCGCGTCCGTGAGATCGCCGCCGACAACGGCCCGTCGCCGCTGCTCGCGAACCTCGACAGCGTCGAGGAGGGTGACGACAACCAGGTCGTCTTCCACCTCACGGTGCCGAACGACCAGACCTGGCCCTACGTGCTCACGAGCATGGCCGGGCCGATCGTCGACGAAGAGGTCTTCCCGGCGGACAAGCTGCTGAGCGACGACGACGTGATCGGCTCCGGCCCCTACGCCGTCGACAGCTACCAGGCGGGCGGGCTGCTCTCCCTCGAGGCGAACTCGCGCTACTCCGGGACCCGCGCGAAGACGCAGCACGTCGTGCTCAAGCCGTACACGACGGCGTCGAACCTGCGGCTCGACCTGGAGAAGGGCGACGTCGACATCGCCTACCGCTCGCTGACCGCGACGGACGTGGCCGACCTCCGAAGCGACTCCGACCTGCAGGTCGTCGACGGGCCGGGCGGTTCGGTGCGGTTCCTCACGTTCAACCTGAACACCCAGCCGGGTGCGAACGGCGCCCAGAAGCTCGCCATCCGGCAGGCGGTCGCGTCGCTCGTCGATCGTGAGGAGATCGCCGACCAGGTCTACAAGGGCACCTACGCGCCGGCGTACTCGGTCGTGCTCGACGGTCAGACGGGTGCGACGCCCGCGTTCCAGACCGCGTACGGTGACGCGCCGGACCCGGCGAAAGCCGCGGCGATCCTCGCGGCCGCGGGCGTCAGCACCCCGGTCGCTCTGCCGATCCAGTACACGAGCGACCACTACGGCCCCGACTCCGACCAGGAGTACGCGCTCATCAAGTCGCAGCTGGAGACGTCCGGCCTGTTCACCGTCGACCTGCAGTCGACGGAGTGGACGAGCTACGTGAAGGAGCTGAACCCGGAGTCGGGTTACCCGGCGTACCAGCTCGGGTTCTTCCCGGACTACCCGGATCCCGACAACTTCCTGCGTTCGGCGTACTCGACGACCGGCGCGTCCGTCGCCAACGGATACTCGGACCCGGCCGTCGACGCGCTCATCGACACCGAGGCGACGGCGACCGACCCGGCGGCGCGCATCGCGGCGATCGAGCAGATCCAGGCGCTGACCGCGACCGCTGCTCCGATCATCCCGCTGCTCCAGGGCACCGAGACGGTCCTCGCCCAGAAGAACGTGACGGGCCTCGAGGACACGCTCGACGCCACCTACACCTTCCGCTTCGCGGTCCTCGACCGAACGAAGTAGCCGTCGCCGCCGGCACCCATCACAAGTGGGGGAGGACCTGGGCGAGCGCGATCGTGGCGTCGCCGGTCAGGGACAGGGTGCCGGCCTCGAGCCGGAGGGTGTCGTGCCGCTGGAGCGCACCAGGGCTGAGACCTGGCCCCTCCGCCGACAGCAGTCCATCGAGGAACACGACGAACGTGGTGGCTCCCGGCGGCGTGGTGACGAGCCTCGACCCATCGACGACGCCGACCTCGAGCGATCCACGGAACCGATCCCGCGACACCATCAGGTTGAGATCGAGCGTCGGCCCGACCACGCCCCGCGACGACACCGCTGAGGCCCCGTCGAAGGCGGCGACCTGCCACCGGTCCAACTCGACCCGCTCACCGTCGATCACGAGTCCGAGTCCGCCCGACGACAACGCCATCAGCTGACGGTCGACGCCGGGGAACGACGAGAAGGCGACGTCCGACTCGACCGTCGCGATGCTCAGCGTCCACCCCGGGGCGGCCGGCGCGTCAACGCCGCCGAGCCCACCATCGGTCCGAAGCCCGACGGCCTCGACGGCGATCTCCGTCGCGGTCCCCAGTCCGTTCCGCCAGCCGTAGCTCCGATGCCGGTCGGCCGGCAGCAGCACGAGTGCGTGACCCTCCGTCGCATCGCTCACCGCTGCGTCGTCCCAGCCGTGACGCGCTCGCCGCGCTGCCGGACGCCGACCGTCAACGGCACACCGGGCCGGTAGGCGAGGTGTGAGACCGAGGGCGCGTCGAGCACCTGCAGGTCCGCGAGACCACCCACGCGAAGCGATCCGACGGCGTCGACACCGTGCTCGCGGCCGACCGCCACCGCGGCCCCTCGCGTCGCCGCCCACACCGCCTCGGCGATCGTCAGCCGCATCTGCAGCACGGCGGTCGCCACGCAGTACGCCATCGACGTCGTGTATGAGGTGCCCGGGTTGCAATTGGTCGCGAGCGCGATCGAAGCACCGGCGTCGATGAGCGCGCGCGCCGGCGGGAACGGTTCGCGCGTGGACAGGTCGCAGGCGGGCAGCAGGGTGGCGACCGTCGACGAACCCGCCAGGAGGTCGACGTCGGCGTCAGAGAGGTGGTTGCAGTGGTCGACACTCGCCGCCTCCAACTCGACCGCGAGGCGCACCCCGCCGCTCTCGCCGAGCTGGTTCCCGTGCACCCGGACACCCAAGCCAGCGGCGCGACCGGCGAGCAGCACCTCGCGCGACTCCTCGACGTCGAAGGCGCCGACCTCGCAGAACGCGTCGATGTAGGACGCGAACGGAGCCACCGCCGCGAGCATCGGCCCGGTCACGAGGTCGAGGTAGTCGCGGCGGTCCGCACCGGCCGGCACGAGATGGGCTCCGAGGAAGGTGACGACGTCGGCGACCTCGGCCGCCGCCCGAGCGGATCGCGCCTCGCCCTCCACGTCGAGCGCGTAGCCGGTCTTCGCCTCGAGGAACGTCGTCCCCTGCGCGAGCGACTCCGTCCGCAACCGCCGCGCACCCGCGACGAGTTGCTCCTCGGAAGCCGCCCGGGTGGCCGCCACGGTCGTCGCGATCCCGCCCGCCGCATACCGGCCGCCGGCCATGCGCGCCTCGAACTCCGCCGAGCGGTCGCCCGCGAACACGAGATGCGTGTGCGTGTCGACCCAACCCGGGAGCACGGCGCGCCCGCCCACGTCGGTCCGCGCGTCGGCGTCGGGCGCGTCGACCGCTGCGCCGAGCCACGCGATCCGGCCGTCTTCGATGATGAGTGCCGCATCGGTGATCCGGTTGCCGTCGACGTCGCCCGGCCCGGAGCCCGCGTTGGTCGTGAGCTCGGCGATGCCGGTGATGAGTTCGCTGGTCATGGCTGCATCTCCTGCGAGGGGTGATCAGGTGTCGGGGACGAGGTGGCTGTCCGGGGCGTCTCCGTCGATGCTGCCAGCTCCGCGAGGGCCACCGCGAGGAGCTGTTCCGGCGTCGACTCCCGTGACGTCGCGAGCAGCCGGCCTCCCTCCGCCACGAGCCGCCCGCCCACGACGACCCGCTCGACGTCGGACGCGGTCGCGACGAGGGCGAGTTGTGCCGGGTCGGCGCCGGTGGTGCGCAGACTCGACGTCGACACCTCGACGAGGTCGAGCGGGTCGCCGACATCCAGCGTGTGCCGCCCGAGTCCGAGCGAACGGTACCCGTTGTCGGTGCCCGCCGCGAGGAGCTCGGCGGGCGAGAACCGGCCGCGTCTGCCGGAGGCGAGCCGCTCACCGGCTTCGAGTCCACGCAGTTCGAGCAGCGGGTCGACCACGGCGTTCTGGTCGGAGCCGACGGCGATCCGGGCACCCGCGTCCGCGAGGCGGCGGGCCGGTCCGATGCCGTCACCGAGGTCGGCCTCGGTCGTCGGGCACATCACGACGGTCGCGCCGGACCGCCCGATCGCCGTGACGTCCGCGTCGGTCAGGTGCGTCGCGTGGACGAGGCTGATGCGTGGGGCGAGCGCACCGAGCGCGGCGAGCACGCCCGTCGGCGTCCTGCCCGTCTTCGCGAGCGTGTCGACGTTCTCCTGCGGTTGCTCCGAGAGATGGACGTGCAGCGGGACGTCGTCGGGCAGGCCGGCGAGGATCGTGCGCATGGCGTCGACGGGCACGGCGCGTACGGAGTGCAGCGCGGCACCGAGCGTGACGAGCCCGGTGGCGCCGACCGAGCCGGAGAGCGCGTCGCGCAGTCGATGCCAGCGGGTGAGCCAGCCGGACGCGTCGCCGTCGCCGAACGCGAGCTGTTCGGTGAGCAGCGGAGCGGCGGGACCCCCGGCGGGCCCGAGGCCACTCGCGAGGTAAGCCGTGTCGAGGAGGGTGAGCCGGATGCCGACGTCGGCGGCGGCTCCGGCGACCGCCAGTTCCATCGCGTGGGCGGTCGGGTACGGGGTGCCGTCGGCCTGGTGGTGCACGTAGTGGAACTCGCCGACCGCCGTCCAGCCGCAGACGAGCATCTCGCCGAACACGGCACGAGCGACCCGGCCGTAGTGGTCCGGGTCGAGGCTGGCGGCCGCCGCGTACATCGCCTCGCGCCACTGCCAGAAGTCACCGCCGTCGGCGTGGGTGCGCCCCCGCAGGAGGCGGTGGAACGCGTGGGAGTGGGCGTTCCCCATGCCCGGGATGACCGTTCCGAGGCGTCGGTCGCCCGTCTGCGGCCCGACGCCCCGCTCGACGGCGGTGATCCGTCCGGAGTCGTCGGCCGTGAAGCGTACGCGGTCGGTCGGGCGACCGTCGATGATCGCGGTCGCGGCCCAGATGGGAGGCCGGACGTCCGCTGCGCGGGGGTCGACGCTCGCGACCGTCACAGGACGCTCCGGAGCAGGGTCTCGAGCGCCTCGACACCGGCGACGCAGTCGTCCGCCTCGGCGAACTCCTCCGGCGAGTGCGAGACGCCCGTCGGGTTCCGCACGAAGACCATCGCCGTCGGCACGGCTCCGTTCAGGACACCGGCGTCGTGACCGGCACCCGTCGGCAGCAGGGGGACCCCGCCGAGCGTGCCCGCCAGCCGCGCGGCGAGCTCGGGGTCGAACTCGACGACGCCCGACCACGACTCCTCGACCAGCTCAGCTGTACAGCCGGAACCGGCGACGGCCTCTTGCACCCGGCTCTCGATGTCCGCGACGAGGGCGCGCGTGCTGGCGTCGGTGGCGGCGCGGGCGTCCACCCAGGCGTCGACCTCGGAGGCGATGACGTTGGTGCCGCCCGGCACGATGCGCATGCGGCCGACGGTGGCGCGGGCGTCGTCCGTCGCGAGGGCGGCCTGCTCGACCGCGATGACGGCCCGTGCCGCGGCGACCACGGGATCACGACGCTCGCGCATGCCGGTCGCGCCGGCGTGGTTCCCCTGACCGCTCACGCGGAGTCGCCAGCGGCCGTGGGCGAGGATCGACGAGGCGACGGCGGTGGGCGAGCCGAGGTCGATGAGGCCGCGACCCTGTTCCACGTGCAACTCGATGAAGAGTCCGATGCGGCCGAGCGCCTCGTCGTCGCGGCCGAGGTGCTCGGGAGCGAGCCCGGCGGCCGCTGCGGCCTCCGCCACGGTGACCCCGTCGGCGTCCGTCAGCGCTCGGGCGGCGTCCGCGGTGATCGCACCGGACAGGAGCCGGGATCCGAGGCAGGCGACCCCGAACCGGGACCCCTCCTCCTCGGCGAACACCACGACGGCGACGGGACGCGACGGTTGGAACCCGGTGGCCTGCAGACGCGCGACGGCGTCCAGCGCTGAGACGACGCCGAGCGGCCCGTCGAAGGCGCCGCCGCCCGGGACGGAGTCGAGGTGGCTGCCGGTGACGACCGCGTCGGGCCCAGGCGCGCCCCACCACGCCCACAGGTTGCCGTTCCGGTCCGTCTCGACGTCGAGCTCGAGTCGGGCGGCGCGAGCCGTGAACCACTCGCGCAGCTCCGACTCGGCCGGCGTCCAGACGTGCCGGGAGTACCCGCCGCGTGCCGGATCGACGCCGACGCCGGCGATCTCGTCGAGCCCGGCGAGCCGACCGTGGGCGATCAGGCCGTCGGTCACTCGCCCTCCCACATCGGCACCCGCAGGCCGCGTTCGCGGGCGACCTCGGCCGCCCGCTCATAGCCGGCGTCGACGTGACGCATGACGCCGGTGCCCGGGTCGTTGACGAGCACGCGCGCGATCTTCTCGGCGGCGAGCGGCGTCCCGTCGGCGACGATCACCTGACCGGCGTGGATGGACCGGCCGATGCCGACCCCGCCGCCGTGGTGGATCGACACCCAGGTCGCGCCGGACGCCGTGTTGAGCAGGGCGTTGAGCAGCGGCCAGTCGGCGATCGCGTCGGAGCCGTCGGCCATGGCCTCCGTCTCGCGGTACGGCGAGGCGACGGAACCGGAGTCGAGGTGGTCGCGGCCGATGACCACGGGCGCGCTCAGCTCGCCCGAGGCGACCATCTCGTTGAACTTCAGGCCGGCGAGGTGGCGCTCCTGGTAGCCGAGCCAGCAGATGCGGGCGGGCAGCCCCTCGAAGGCGATCTTCTCGCCGGCCGAGGTGATCCAGCGGCGCAGCTTCTCGTCCTCGGGGAACAGTTCGAGGATGGCGCGGTCGGTCGCGGCGATGTCCGCCGGGTCGCCGGACAGGGCCGCCCAGCGGAACGGGCCCTTGCCCTCGGCGAAGAGCGGCCGGATGTAGGCGGGCACGAAGCCGGGGAAGTCGAAGGCGCGCTCGCAACCGCCGAGTTTCGCCTCGGCGCGGATGGAGTTGCCGTAGTCGAAGACCTCGGCGCCGGCGTCCTGGAAGTCGACCATCGCCTGCACCTGCTTCGCCATGGCGAGTCGCGAGCGGCGCGTGAAGTCGACCGGGTCGGCCGCCGCCTCGGTCTGCCAGTCGGCGAGCGCCGTGTCCTCGGGCAGGTAGGCGAGCGGGTCGTGAGCGCTCGTCTGGTCGGTGACGATGTCGATGGCGACACCGCGCCGCAGCAGTTCGGGGAAGACGGTCGCGGCGTTGCCGACGAGACCGACCGACAGCGGGCGCCGATCGGCCTTTGCGGCGAGTACACGTTCGACGGCGTCGTCGAGGTCGTCCGTCATCTCGTCGAGGTAGCGGTGCTCGACGCGTCGCTCCAGTCGGCTCGGGTCGACGTCGACGATGAGCACGACGCCCTCGTTGAGCGTCACGGCGAGCGGCTGTGCCCCGCCCATGCCGCCCGCGCCGCCCGTGAGGGTCAGCGTTCCGGCGAGGGTGCCACCGAACCGCTTGTCGGCGATGGCGGCGAAGGTCTCGTAGGTGCCCTGGAGGATGCCCTGCGTGCCGATGTAGATCCACGAGCCGGCGGTCATCTGCCCGTACATGGTGAGACCCTCGGCCTCGAGCTTGCGGAACTCGGGCCACGTCGCCCAGTCACCGACGAGGTTGGAGTTCGCGATGAGCACGCGCGGTGCCCACTCGTGCGTGCGGAAGACGCCGACGGGCTTGCCGGACTGCACGAGCAGGGTCTCGTCGGCCTCCAGTCCTTCGAGCGTGCGGACGATCGCGTCGTACGCCTCCCAGTTGCGCGCGGCCTTCCCGGTGCCGCCGTAGACGACGAGGTCCTCGGGGTGCTCGGCGACCTCGGGGTCGAGGTTGTTCATGAGCATCCGGAGCGGGCCCTCGGTCTGCCAGCTCTTAGCGGTGAGGGTGGTGCCGCGAGCGGCACGGATGGTCCGGGTGGTGGTCGGCATGTCGGTCATGTGATCAGTCCACTCCTCCCGGGGCCCGCGCGGCGAGAGCGACCGGGCTGTGGCTGTCTGGTCCGCCAGACATCCGGGTGTTTCGGGTCGCTGTTCGTCCGTCAGCGCGGTGCGCTGACGTCACCATGCACGCATCGGCGTCACTGCGGGTCATCGACGTGAGCGCGCCCCTCCGGAGACCCGCGCTCACGTCGATGACCCGCGCTCACGCCAGCGCACCGCGCTGGCACCCCACTCAAACCGAGCCAGGATGGGGGACGCATGGTGGCTACGGGAGCTTGACGAGCAACCCGCCGCGGTGCGCGTCGAACGCGACCATGGTCGCCATGCCGAACGTGTCGCCGTCGAGCTCGAGGTCCTGGGCCTCGTCGACCCGCACGGTCAGCGCCTCAGCACGCAGGTTCGTCACGGTGTTCCCACCCCGGCCCTCGGTGAAACGGATCATCCGTCGCCCCACGGCAGTCCGCCGCAGGACCCGGTTCTCCCACGTCACCTTCCGCCACACGAGCAGCCAGCCGAAGGCACCCTTCGGTTGCAGCACCGCGACGTCGAGGAACCCGTCGTCGAGTTCGGCGTCCGGCATGAGCTGCACCCCGCCCTGCAGCGTGCCGCAGTTCCCGACGAGCACCGAGCTCACGGTCGCCGCATGCTGACGGTGCCCGCGCAACTGGTAGTGGATGCGGAACGGCGCGGCCGTGGCGATCGAGCGGAGACCGGACTCGACGTAGGCGAGCCAGCCGAGCGACTTCTTGAGGTCGGGGTTCGCGGTGGCGATCATCATCGCGTCGATGCCCATGCCGGCCATCACGACGAACGCGTGCTCCTCCTCCGACCCGTCGGCACGGGTGATCATGGCGACGCCGATGTCGATCGCGCGCGTGTCGCCCGTGAACGCCGTCCCGATCGCGGCCAGCTGGTCGCCGAGCGGCACCTTCAGGTTCCTCGCGAGCAGGTTGCCGGTCCCCGAGGGGATGAGGGTCAGCGGCACACCGCTCCCGCGAAGGCCTTCGGCGACGGCCCGCACGGTCCCGTCGCCGCCGGCCACGAGCACCACCTGAGCACCGTCGAGGACCGCGCGCCGCGCCTGACCGACACCGGGGTCGTCGACACTCGTCTCGTACAGGTGCGGAGCCGCCCATCCCGCGTCCTGCGACCGTGCCTCCAACGCGCTCCGCAGCCGGGTGGCGTCGACCTTCACCGGGTTGTACACGAGCGCGGCGTGCGGGGGAGTCGGCATGGCCCAACGGTACTGTCCCGGGGCCTCGTCACCGACCTCGATCGCTAGACTTGCCGGGTGATCGATCCCGTACTCCTCCGCGAACAGCCAGAAGTCCTCCGAGCGTCGCAGCAGAAGCGAGGGTCCTCCGTCGACCTCGTCGACCAGGCGATCGACGCCGACACCGCACGCCGCGCTGCGATCACCGGGTTCGAGGAACTCCGTGCCGAGCAGAACGCGTTCGGCAAGCAGGTCGCCAAGGCCCCCAAGGAGGAGAAGGCCGCACTCGTCGCCCAGGCGCAGCAGCTCGCCGCCCGCGTCAAGGAGGCCCAGCAGGTCGCGACCGAGGCCGAGGCCTACTTCGCCGACGTCGCCGGTCGCATCCAGAACCCGGTGCTCGACGGCGTGCCCGCCGGCGGCGAGGCCGACTTCATCACGCTCCGCGAGGTCGGCGAACGCCCCTCGTTCGACTTCACCCCGCGCGACCACCTCGAGCTCGGCGAACTCCTCGGCGCCATCGACATGCAGCGCGGCACCAAGGTCAGCGGCTCGCGCTTCTACTTCCTCCGTGGCATCGGCGCCCGCCTCGAGATCGCCCTCATGAACCTCGCGCTCGACCGCGCGATCGAGGCCGGCTTCGTCCCGCTCATCACGCCGACGCTCGTGCGCCCCGAGATCATGAAGGGCACCGGCTTCCTCGGCGAGCACGCCGACGAGGTCTACCAGATCGCCGGTGAAGACCTCTTCCTCACCGGCACGAGCGAGGTGGCGCTCGCCGGGTACCACTCCGACGAGATCCTCGACCTCGAGGAGGGCGCGCTCCGCTACGCCGGCTGGTCGACCTGCTACCGCAAGGAGGCCGGGTCCTACGGGCGCGACACCCGCGGCATCATCCGGGTGCACCAGTTCAACAAGCTCGAGATGTTCGTCTACACCAAGCCGGAGGACGCCGCCGCCGAGCACGAGCGCCTGCTGTCGTACCAGGAGGCGATGCTGCAGTCGCTCGGCCTCAGCTACCGGGTCATCGACACGGCCGCCGGCGACCTCGGGTCGAGCGCGGCACGCAAGTTCGACGTCGAGGCGTGGGTGCCAACGCAGGACGCGTACCGCGAGCTCACCAGCACCTCGAACTGCACCACCTACCAGGCGCGTCGCCTCGACACCCGGTACCGCGGGGAGTCGGGCAAGACCACGCCGGTCGCGACGCTCAACGGAACGCTCGCGACCACCCGCTGGATCGTCGCGATCCTCGAGACGCACCAGCAGGAGGACGGCAGCGTCGTCATCCCCGAGGTGCTGCGTCCGTACCTGGGCGGCATCGAGGTCGCGAGGCCGATCCGATGACGGACGAGACGACCACCACCGCGAACCCGCTGCTCGTCGCCCTCGACATCGACGGCACCGTGCTGCACGAGGACGGTTCGCTCAGCCTGTCGGTCGCCGACGAGGTGCGCCGCGTGGTCTCGCTCGGCCACATCGTCACCTTGGCCACCGGTCGCAGCTGGGAGAGCACGCGCCCGGTGCTCGAGGAGCTCGAGCTGACGCCGCAGTACGTCGTCTGCGCGAACGGTGCGCTCATCATGAAGCGCGACGAGTCGAAGCCCGACTCCTACGAGCGCTTCTTCATGGAGACCTTCGACCCGACCGAGGTCCTCGGGCTCATCCAGCCGCACCTCTCCGAGGGCAGCTACATGGTCGAATACCCCGACGGCTTCCGCAAGTACACGGTCGGCATGGAGGACTGGAACCTGGAGAACGCGATCGAGGTGCCGTTCGAGGAGCTCGTCACGAGCCCCGTGACACGCGTCGTCGTCGTATCCCCGAGCCACGACGAGGAGGAGTTCCTCCGCATCGTCGACAAGATCGGGCTCAGCCAGGTGAGCTACGCGATCGGCTGGACGGCATGGCTCGACATCGCGCCGAAGGGCGTCAACAAGGCGACCGCGCTGGAGCGTGTCCGGGAGTGGCTGGGGCTCGAGCGCTCGCAGATGGTCGCCGTCGGCGACGGCCGCAACGACGTCGACATGCTCGGCTGGGCCGCAGCCGGAGGGCGCGGTGTCGCCATGGGCCAGGCGCCCGAGGAGGTCCTCGCGGTCGCGTCGGAGGTCACCGGCACGGTCACCGACGACGGTCTCTCTCAGCTCCTGAGGAGCATTTCGGGTTAGCATCGTCCAAAGCTCCGTGCCGATACGCCGTTTCCGGTGGGCACGGGGCGTCGGTGCGCGCCTGCTCCAGGTGTCGCCGGACGACTCGCCGCAGCCCGGTCTCCTGGGTTCCGGCCACCCCTGTTCCTGAGACGAGAGCGAGATCCATGACCCGCAACGCCGACGCGTCCAAACCGCGCGCCGCCGTCCGTCACGGCAGACTCCGCAAGTCGAACCCGTTCGTCACCGTCGCGAAGATCGTCGCCGCGACGGCCGCCGTCGTCGGCGTGAGTGGCATCGCGGTCGCCGGTGTGGCCGCGCTCGACCTCGCCAACAGTGTCAAGCCCGTCGCCCACCTCGACAACGAGACGCCGGGTGCGCCGCCGCCCAACATCGGCGCGATCGAGGGCGGCGTCAACCTGCTCCTCGTCGGCAGCGACTCGGGCGATGGCAACCAGGCGTACGGCGAGCGAGACGAGAACCTCAACGACGTCACGATCCTCATGCACATCTCGGCAGACCACTCGAGCGCGACCGTGGTCAGCTTCCCGCGCGACATGTACGTGCAGATCGGCGACTGCGCCGACGGCGGCAACGGTCGCGACAAGATGAACACCGCCCTCATGTACGGCGGGGCCGACGGCGGGCTCGCCTGCGCGGTCTCCACGGTCGAGGGCATCACCGGCCTCTCCATCCCGTTCGCCGCGCAGATCGGCTTCGACGGCGTCATCTCGATGTCGAACGCGGTCGGCGGCGTGCCGGTGTGTGTCACCGAGCCCCTCAACGACGCCTGGAGCGGCATCAACCTCGACGTCGGCACCCACGACCTCTCGGGCGCGTCCGCCCTCGCCTTCCTCCGCTCACGTCACGGCGTCGGCGACGGCAGCGACCTCTCGCGGATCTCGAACCAGCAGGTGTTCCTCTCCTCGCTCGTCCGCACGCTGAAGAGCAGCGACACGCTCTCCGATCCGATCAAGCTCTACTCGATCGCCCGCGCCGCGCTGAAGAACGTGACCCTGTCGAGCAGCCTGAACAACATCGACACGATGGTGTCGATCGCCGCAGCGCTCAAGGACATCCCGCTCGACCGCGTCGCGTTCGTCCAGACGCCGACGGCCACGGTCGAGGGCGGAGTCGAGGCGACGTCCGATGCCGACGTCCTGTGGACGGCGCTGCAGAGCGACCAGGCCGTCGCCCTGTCCGCCACCGGCAAGTACGTCGTGACCGACCCGAACGCGCCGGTCACGCCAGACCCGGCGACCACCGACGCGGCTGCCGATCCCGCTGCCACGGCGGACCCGGCAGCGCCCGCGGACCCGTCCGCCGCCGGCCCGGTCGCCTTGCCCGACACGATCACGGGCCAGAACGCCGCGCAGAACACCTGCACGGCGGGTCGTCCGGAGGAAGACCAGTAGTCACCGCGTGATCGGATGGGGCCGCTTCGCCGCTGGCCCCATCCGATACACTCGATCCTGGTCGTCAGCTGCGTCATCGCGGGCGATCGACCATCAGGAGGGCTGTCCGAGCGGCCGATGGAGCCAGTCTTGAAAACTGGTGGGCAGAAATGTCTCGTGGGTTCGAATCCCACGCCCTCCGCAGCTTCCTTCACCACGTCGCGGGGCTCGCGCGCCTCGATGCTCGGCCGCCGGGCTGTGCGCTTCACATGAACCCGTGGTTGAATCGACGAATGCCCCCGCATTCGACCGACATCGACGAGCCCGCCGGCGACGCCGCGGCACGCCGAGCGGCAGCTCGTGGGCCCCGCCCGAAGAAGCTCGCGACCATCGCCCGCCACGGACGACTCAAGCGGTCGAACCCGATCGCGACCGCCCTGAAGATCGTCGCCTCGACGCTCGCGGTCGCGCTGGTCAGCGGTGGCATCGTCGCCGGCATCGCCCTCTGGGACGTCGCCGCGACCGTGAAACCCGGCGTCGCGCTCGTCGACTCGCAGGGTGAGGCGGTCACCGATCTGCCCGCGATCGGAGCGTATCCCGGCGGTGTCAACCTCCTGATCGTCGGCAGCGACTCGCGCGCCGGTCAGGATCCCGTCTTCGGTGATGCCGAAGAGGAGACAGGCAACCTCAACGACGTCACGATGCTCGTGCACATCTCCGAAGACCACAGCAACGCGACGGTCGTCAGCTTCCCGCGCGACATGTTCGTCCCCATCCCCTCCTGCCCCGACCCGTCCGGCGGCTCGTTCGACTCGATGAGCCGGCAGAAGATCAACACCTCGCTCAGCTACGGCGGACTCGCCTGCACGGCGCTGACGGTGTCGCAGCTCACCGGCCTCGAGATCCCGTTCGCCGCCGAGGTCCAGTTCAGTGGCGTGATGGCCATGTCGACCGCGCTCGGTGGGGTGACGGTGTGTGTCGCCGACCCGATCGAGGACGAGTACACGAACACCTTCCTCTCGGCGGGCGAGCACACGCTCGAGGGGTACGAGGCACTGCAGTTCCTCCGCACCAGGCACGGTGTCGGCGACGGCAGCGACCTCAGTCGCATCAGCAACCAGCAGGTGTTCCTGTCGGCGATGATGCAGCAGGTGAAGAGCGCCGAGACGCTGACCAACCCTGGAATCCTCTACTCCCTGGCCAAAGCGGCGGCGAAGAACATGCAGCTGTCCGACAGCCTGACGAGCCTCGACACGATGATCGCGATCGCCATGACGCTGCGTGAGGTCGACCTCGCGAACATCGCGTTCGTGCAGTATCCGAACGCGGCCGTCGAGGGTGGGGTCGAGCCGATCGACGATGCGGCCGCCGCGCTGTTCGAGGCGCTCGGCAACGACCAGCCCATCCAGCTCTCGGGCGCGACCGGCGCGGGTGCGGTGGCGAACCCGACCGACCCGACCGCGGTCGAGCCCGCCGAGGGTGCGGATGCCGGTGGCGATCCTGCGGCGACGGCCCCGCCTGCCGATGCGACCGACCCCTCCGCCGGTGGTGCAGTGGTCCTTCCGTCGTCCGTGACGGGTCAGACCGCCGACCAGCGCACCTGCTCCCGCGGTCGTACCCTCGACAACCAGTAGGCGTCCCGGTCCGTCAGCGGCCCGGTCCCAACCTGGTTCGGTCCCTGAGCTTGTCGAAGGGCGTCTCGGACCCGGGATTCGTCACCACGCCCATCACCGGTTATGCTGGTCGTCGTGCGTCCGCTTGCGAGCGCACATGGAGACGTCGCATAGTTCGGCCTAGTGCACCACCCTGCTAAGGTGGAGTCCCCGTAAGGGGACCGCGGGTTCAAATCCCGCCGTCTCCGCACTGGATCTCAGCTCGAAACCCTCGCCTCGGCGGGGGTTTCTGCGTTGCACGATGTCTGTCGGAATCGCCAGCGCGGTGCGCTGACGTCACCGCGCCCCGCACGCGTGAGCGCGCCCCTCCGGAGACCCGCGCCCGCGACTGTGACCCGCGCTCACGTCAGCCCACCGCGCTGGGGAATCCACCAGGTGGCGGTGAGCTCAGTCGCCGAAGTTCGTGTACGGTGCGCCGATGCTCTCGATGGGGCTGTCGGGATCCTGCGCGGAAATGAAGACGGAGTACGTGTGCTCGTTGCCTTGGTCGTCGGTACCGACCGGTGTCTCCGCCACCGAGATGCTGAAGTGACGTCCGCCGTTCGCATCAACCTGGTCGGGGTGCTCCGGATAGCGTTCGCGGACGGTACTGACCGATGCCCCGACCACCGTCCCCTCGATGGACCGGAAATCGACCTCGCCGAGGGCCGACGCCGTCACGGCGACCGACCAATCAGGGATGAACTCGCCGCCGTCGCCCTGGCGGTCGAAGATGCTGATACCCGCCCATTGATAGGTGGTGTTCGGGACTTTGCCCGTCGAGTTGTCCTCGACGACGGGTTCCTCTCCGAACAGGTTCGTGAGCTTGGCACGCGCCTCCTCCGACGGGTCGTCGTAGGCGAAGCTCTCCAGTGGCGTCCCGGTCGTATCGACGAGTTCGAGTGCCAACGGGCCGACGACGATGGCGACGACGTCCTCCGCAGGAGGGGCAGTCGGTTCCGGCGTGGCCGACATGGTCGGGGAGCCGACGGGCGTGCCGGTGGGTGCCGGTGCACTCGGCGCGCAGCCGGTGAGTGCGACTCCGAGCGCGATGACGATTCCGACAGCTGCAGACCATGTGCGTTTCCCCATCGGGCCAGTCTAGGAGCCCGAACGCGAGCAGCAAGGACGTCACGCACCGTGCCGAGAGCCTGCCCGGCCGAGCCGCCACGCGGTGCGCTGACGTCACCGCGCCCCGCACGCGTGAGCGCGCCCCTCCGGAGACCCGCGCCCGCGTCTGTGACCCGCGCTCACGTCAGCGCACCGCGCTGGGGAGACCACCAGGTGTCGGACGGGGTGGTCAGGCGGAGCGACGGAGCTCGCCGTGGTGGCGGAGTTCGCGGAGGATGCTGAACGAGCCGGCGTAGTGCTCTTCGGTGAGCGTGTTGAGCGCGGCGAGCGTCCCGCGGTCGAGTCCGGAACGGACGGCGATCGACTGCAGTTCGCGGCGTGAGATCGGGAAGTCCACGGTCCTGAGGAGGGTCTTCAAGTCGGTGCAGGCCGCTGTTTCTGGCGGCTCCGCTGTGTCGGGGTAAGGTCTGGCATCCATGTCCACATTGTCGGTATCGACCCCCGAAAAGGCGACAGTCGGACTCCGTTCTGGCGCAAGAGGGCGCTAGCCTGACGTGAAATGATGCGAGGGAGCGGCACCGTGCCCGATGACCGCGACACCGGAACGCCGGCCCCGACTGGCCTCGCGTCCGCAGCCGTCGAGTTGCTGCGCGTCCCCCTCAGCGGCTTCGTGGCGGAGCGCAAACGCCTGGCCGTCGCAGCGCGCGACGACGGAGACGACGACCTGGCGACGGCGATCCTCGCGCTCCGCAAACCGTCGGTCGCCGCCTGGGCGCTCAACGTGTTGACGGCGCACCGCCCGGACCTGCTCAGCGAACTGGAACAACTCGGCTCCGCGCTCGGCGACGCTCAACGCTCCGGCGACGCCACTGCGCTCCGCACGCTCGGCACCGAACGTCGCTCGCTGATCGCGACGCTCGTCACCGCCACCGTCGAAGCCGCAGCAGCGGAGGGGGCGTCCCTCTCCGGAGCGGTGATCGAGACCGTCCGCCAGAGTCTGCAAGCGGCGAGTGCAGATGCCGACCTCGCCGCGCAGGTGTCGTCCGGGCGGCTGACCGACGCCCCGACCTCGAGCGGAGCGGGGTGGGGTGGTGTGGTCGGCGGTCCAGGATCCCCCGGTGGGCGCTCCACCGCCGACGGCTCCCTCGGGACGTGGGGCGACGGAGACGGCGACCGTTCCGACGAGGACGACGACCGACGCCGACGCCTTCGGGCCCGGCTGGAGGCGGCCGAGCGCGACGAGGAGGCAGCGTCCAGCGCGAGTGAGGAGGCGACCGCCTTCCTGGACGAGTCGGCGGTCCGGCGATCGGGACTGCAGCGTGACCGCGAGGAGCTCGCACGGCGGCTCGAGGAGCTCGACGCGGACATCGCCGACGCCGATCGCGAGTGGGCCCGACGCCAGCGGGAGGCTGACCGGGCGCAGCGTGCGAGCGATGCAGCCCACGAGGACGTCGAGCGTCTGCGGAGCGCGCTCGAGGACTGAGTCAGCGAGCTGATCGAGTCACCGCGGTGCCGAAGCCCGCCGCGACCGATCGCTGCTCGAACGTTCCGGCGCACGCACCATGCGGAGCGCGCCTAGACTCACCGTGTGGGTGAAGTGCGACAACCGGAAGCATCGCGGCGGCGACGGACACAGCAGCTGGAAGCGGAGCGTTTCGAAGGCATGCCGATCCTCGCTGACGTCGCGCAGCACGATCGGCTGAGCCTCGTCGCCCCCGATCTCGCGTGCACGATCTGCACCGCGACTCTCGAGCTCGGCGACCGCGTGCTCCGCTGCCCCGCCGGTCACAGCTTCGACATCGCCCGGCAGGGGTACGCCTCGCTCGTCGTCGGCGGTCGGACGCCGAAGACCGGCGACACGCAGGAGATGGTCGCGGCCCGCGCAGCGTTCCTCGAGGCCGAGCACTACGAGCCGATCGCGGACCACGTCGCCACGACCCTGCCGCTCGCGCGCTTCCTCCCGGACGGCTCGGTCGACGACGACAGCGCCCCGCTCGTCGTGGACATCGCCGGCGGGACCGGCTACTACCTGGGCCGGATCCTCGACGCCCGACCGGCCTGGCGCGGGTTCGGGTTCGACCTGTCGCCGCTCGCAGCACGTCGCGCAGCGCGCGCACACGGCCGGGCTGCAGCGGCGACCGCTGATGCCTGGGCGCCGTTCCCGCTGCAGGCGGCGTCGGTCGACCACCTGTTGAGCATCTTCGGCCCACGCAACGGTCCCGAGATGCGTCGGGTGCTCCGCCCGGACGGCCTGCTCACCGTCGTGACGCCGCAACCCGGTCACCTGGCCGAGCTGCGCGACCGGCTCGGCATGATCGGGATCGCCGAGCGCAAGGACGCCCGCCTCGACGCGCAGCTCGACGGCTTCACGCTCCGCTCCCGCGACACGCTCGACTACGCCGTCGAACTCATGCCGGAGGAGGTGCGCGACGAGGTTCGCATGGGGCCGAGCGCCCACCACCTCGACGACGACGTCTTCGAGCAGGCGATCGCCGACCTACCCGGCTACACGACCGTGACGGTCGCCGTCACGCTCAGCGTCTTCGCGCCCGCCTGACGCCGGCCAGTCCGCCACCGGCACCGCGGGACCGGCGTCGGGGCGTCGGTGGTGCGTCGATACGATGGAGGGCACTCATCGAAAGGCGCTCATGACGATCACCGCTGCCGCAGACGGCTCCGCCCTCGGCAACCCCGGACCCGCCGGCTGGGCCTGGTATGTCGACGACGATTGCTGGGCAGCCGGGGGATGGCCGCACGGCACGAACAACATGGGCGAGCTGCGCGCCGTCCTCGAGCTGTTCCGCGCCACCGAGCACCTCGACGAGGACCTGCACATCCTCTGCGACAGCAAGTACGTCATCGACTCGATCACGAAGTGGATGCCGGGCTGGAAGAAGAAGGGCTGGAAGAAGGGCGACGGCAAGCCCGTCATGAACCTCGAGCTCATGCAGGAGATCGACGCCGCCATCGCCGGGCGGCGCTACCGGTTCGAGTGGGTGAAGGGTCACGTCGGTCACCGACTCAACGAGGCCGCCGACATCCGCGCGCGGACGGCCGCCGAGGCGTTCCAGCGCAAGACGCCGGTGCCGGAGGGACCAGGGTGGACCGGCGCCGGAGCTGCGGAGACCCCGTCGACCCCCGAGGCCGACGCCGTCGCTGACACCGCCACAGAGACCACCGCGCCGGAGCTGTTCGCCGAGCTCGAGGTGGAGGAGGAGCGCACCGCCCCAGTGTTCGATGCGGAGGACGACGGCGCGCTGTTCTCGCTCGACGTCGAGCCGTCGTGGCACCAGCTCACCCTCGACCTCACGTCCGACGAGCACGAACGCCTGGTCCGTCGCGCCCGCGAGGCCGGGACGAGTGTCCAGGAGTTCCTCCGCGGCCTCATCTGACGTCGCTTCCGAGTTCACAACTCAGGACGAGCGCGGCGTTTCCCGCGTGACACGCCGCGGCAGGAGGGCGCCGCGCCGAGCGCATCCTGAATTGCGAACCGGACGGGACGCGCGCAGGGGCAGGCGACCGCGTCAGCGGGCGGCGGACTCCGGCGCGTCGTCGTCCTCGGGCACGGCGAAGCCGTAGCTCGCGTCCACGAGGATCGGCAGGTGGTCCGAGATGCCGCGGCGGAGCGTCTGCACCCGGTCGATCTTGAGGCCCACGGACGTCGCGAAGTCGAAGTGCCCACGGAACATCTTGTAGCGGGTGTAGGTGCTGCGATCGCTGAGGCTCAGGTCGTAGCCGCTCTCCTGCATCTTGGTGCCGAGGCCCTTCTGGAAGAGCGGGTAGTTGTAGTCGCCGACCATGAGCGTCGGGACGTCGCCCATCGCGTGCAGCTGCTCGTGCGCGGCCTTGATCTGGTGCCGACGCAGTGAGTTGAGCGCGGTGAGCGGGGCCGCGTGGAACGAGGCGACGATGAGTTCGCGCCCGGCCTCGACGTCGGTGAGGCGGGTGCCGATGAGGCGCTCGTGCGCCGGCGCGAGCACCATGTCGTGCAGCGACTTCTTCAGCGCGAACGTCTGCGTCGACTCGGCGGTGAACCGGTCGCGGCGGTAGTAGATCGCGAGGCCGAGCCGGTTGCGGTGGGTGCTGTCGGCGAGGTGCAGGCCGCCGAGCTCGGCGGGCAGCTGCAGGGTGTCGGCCTCCTGCAACGCGAGGACGTCCGGGCCGAACTCTTCGGTGAGTGCGACGAGCTCGCCGCTGGCCTTGTTCTTGCGGAGGTTGTAGCTGATGACCTTCATCCCAGCCTCACATTCTGTTGGCAGAGCCCAAGCCTACGGTCCTTCCCGTCGCCCGGTGCTCTGGAGGGGTCCGGACGACGGTGCGTCGCCGGTTGCCCACGGTCAGCTCGACGAGTCGACGACCGTGAGCCGTTGGGTGGCACGGGTGAGCGCGACGTACCGGAGCGACAGGGCCGCGTGTCCTGTCCCGCCCAGCGCGTCGGGCTGCACGAGGACGACGCTGTCGAACTCAAGGCCCTTGCTCTCACGCGCGGTGCCGGTCCACACCCGCGCGCGATCGGCTCCGGCGTCGGCGAGGAGGGTGTCGATCTCCGCCAGGAGCGCGCGGGGTGCGATGACGCCCGCGATACCGGCGTGTGCGGTGATCGCGTCGACGGCGGCGCGGACCGCCGTCGGGGCCAGCGCGGCGGGTTCGACCGTGAGCTGCACGGGCTCCTCCTCGCCGCGTCGGATCGACACGGGCGCCGGGGAGTCCGGGTCGAGTTCGAGCCGGACGGGATCGGCGAGCGCCATGATCTGCTCGGGCGTCCGGTAGTTGACGGTGAGCAGCTCCTCGGTCCAGCGCGGGAGCTGGGGGCCGAGCAGCTCCTGCCAGCTGGAGCGGGTGGCGGAGGTGCTCTGCTGGTTGATGTCGCCGACGAGCGTCATCGAGCGGTTGGGACCGCGTCGCAGGACGGCCCGCAGCAGCATGGGGGTGAGCTCCTGCGCCTCGTCGATGATGACGTGCCCGTAGACCCAGGTGCGGTCGCTCGCGGCGCGTTCCGCGGGGCTGCGGTCGTCCTCCACGGTCTGGCGGTCGGCGAGGTCCTGGGCGGAACGGAGGTAGTCGTCGTCCTGGGCCTCGTCGTCGATGCTGATGTCACCGATCATCTCGAGCACACTGCGCGCGTACTCGACGTCGTGCCGGCGCTCGTAGGCCGCGCGGCGCTGGCGTTCCAGCTCGGGACGCTGGTCCTCGCCGATGAGCTCGGCGGCCTCGTCGACGAGGGCGATGTCGCCGGGCGTGAGCCGGGCCGCCCAGTCGGTCTCACCTGCGCCGTCCGTTCCGGCGACGGGTTCGCGGAGCAGGAGGCGACGCTCCTCCTCGGTGTGGTCGGGCGCGACGCGAGCGAGCAGCTCGGGATCGGTGAAGAGGCGGTCGATGATCTCGGCCGGCTCGAGGATCGGCCACATCGTGTCGAGCAGCTCCTCGACCTCGGGCTCCTCGCTCAGCTCCTGTCGACGCTCGTCGGCATCCTCGCCCGTGCGGGGCTCGAAGCCGTCGCGCTTCGCCTCGAGCCCGATGAGGTGCGTCAGCACGGCGCGGTCGAACCGCAGCTTCGCCTCGTTGTGCGGCGTGCCCGAGCGCTCGATGCCGGCCTTGATCCGGCGCAGGACGCCCGGCGTGACGCGGAGCGGGCCGTCACCGGCGATGCGTATCGTGACCGGCTCGTCGAGCGGCACCTGGCGCTCGCGGACGGCCCGGGCGACGACGTCGGCCATCCGCAGTCGACCCTTGAGTTCGGCGGCCTCGAGCGAGTCCTCCGCGTGTGCGTCGAGTCCGGGCACGAGGGTCGCCGGTGTGACGAGGACGACGGCGGTCTCGCCGAGCGACGGCAGCACGCGGCTGATGTAGTCGAGGAAGGTCGAGTTCGGCCCGACGATGAGCACGACACTGCGCATGAGCCGCTCGCGGTGCTCGTAGAGGAGGTACGCGGCGCGGTGGAGCGCGACGGCGGTCTTCCCGGTGCCCGGGCCGCCCTGGACGAGGAGCGTGCCGGGGAGGGGCGCGCGGATGATCGCATCCTGCTCGGCCTGGATGGTGTCGACGATGTCCGCCATGTGCTTGGTCCGGGCACGACCGAGGGCCGCCAGCAGCGCACCGGACTCGCCGATGCCGCTCGGCTCGTCGTCGCTGAGCATGGTCGTGTCGAGGACCTCGTCGTGCACTTCCGTGACGCGGCGACCGGCCGTGCCGATGCGGCGGCGCAGCCGGAGGCCTTCGGGGCGGAGTGGCGTCGCGGTGTAGAACGGGCGCGAGGCCGGTGCGCGCCAGTCCAACAGGAGTTGGTCGCCGCTCTCCGGGTCGCGCAGGCCGATGCGCCCGATGTGGTGGCGTTCGTCGGTCTCGCGTTCGAGGAGGCCGAAGAGGAGTCCGTAGCTGGACGAACGCAGCTCGACCATCCGCTGGCGGTGGTGGGCGACCAGGGCGTCGCGTTCCGAGAAGCTCGAGTCGTCGTCGCCGTCGAAGGCGCGGAGGGCGAGTTCGGAGCGTCGTTCCTCGAGGTCCGACTGCGACCGGATCACGTCGTGCAGCCGATCGAGATGGTCCTGTTCCTCGGCGATCGCGTCGTTCTGCACGGTGCTCCTTCTGGGTGTGGCGCGGTCCGTGTTCCGGGTTCACTGCGAGGACCGCACGAATACGGTAGTCGCTTTCCGGGCCCCTCACCGCCCTTGAGCGTGAGCTCCCAGAGAGCTGGAGGCTGCCGTCGGGGCGAGGGGTCGGGCATCGAGCGCGGGCTGGTCGGTAGGCTGACGGGCATGAGCACACCGGACGGATCCAAGCCGCAGCCCTCTGCGCCGCAGCAGGCGTACTCGCAGCAGTCGGTTCCGCCGCAGCCGTACCCGCAACAGCAGCTCCAGCCGCAGCAGTACGGGGTGCAGCCGTACGCCCAGCAGGCGCCCTACCCGCAGCAGCAGCCCTACCCGCCGCAGTACGGCATGCAGCCGTATGCGCCCGTGTACCCCGCGCCGTACCCGTACCCGGCATCGCCGCCGAAGGGGCTCAGCATCTCCAGCATGGTCATCGGCCTGGTGTCGCTGTTCTTCGGGTTCACCTTCGTGCTCCCGGTCGTCGGATTCGTCCTCGGCCTCATGGGGCTCCGCCGCGAGCCCGCCGGTCGCGCGATGGCCATCACGGGCGTCGTGCTCAACGGGCTGTTCCTGCTCGGCTGGGCGGCGCTCGTGCTGCTCTGGGTGTTCGTCATGGGTGGCCTGCTCGCCGGCGTCGGCAGCGCGGCCTCCACCGGCATCGCCGCCTAGTCGCCGGTCAACGGCCGAGCCGCCGGTCAGCCGGCCGGGACGACCGTGCTGACCATCGACAGCACCACGGCGCCGTCGACGTCTTCGCGTTCCAGCCAGACGGCGATGTTCGAGAACTCGCCCAATGACTCCACGTGGGTGCCGCCGCAGGCGATGACCGCGGGGCCGCCCGGGAGCTCGCAGTGCCAGCTGCGCCGATCCGTGAGCAGCTCGCCCTCGCGATCGATCCGGACGGCGGCGCCGCTGTCCAACCAACCATCGAGCGTGTTCCGGATGCGTGACCCGAGCGCGTCGAGGTCGTCGAGGGCGGCCGGGTCGAACCCCTTCCGCCGGAGCGATTTGCCGATGCGGTAACGGTCGGTCGACGCGTTCGGAGCGATCCGCGACGACTCGCAGGCGAGCGCGTCGAAATCCGGAGCCCCGAGGGCGTCGGGGACGACCTCCTTGCGCCAGGCGTCGGCGAGCGCGGCGTTCAGGGCGAGTGATGCGAGGTGGCAACCGGTGTGTCCGGCGGAGAGCGCGTGTCGGGTGGACGCGTCCACCTCGACGCGGGCCGTCTCGCCCTCGACGGCGCTCGGGGTCGCCTCGGCGGAGACCAGGTGGGCGACGAGGAAGGCCCACCCCTCGGTGCCCTTCTTCACGGGGATGTCGGCGCCGAGGTACAACTGAGTGCCGTCGGTCGCGGCGACGACGCAGTCGGTCACGGCGACCTCCACGGCACTCGTGCCCGCACCGAAGGTGATGGTCGCCGTGTCGGCGGGCTGGTCGGGCCACGCGGCGTCGACCGGGTGGCAGGCCGTCTCGTCGAGCACGACGGCGAGGTGGTCGCCGACGGGTTCGACGTGCAGCACCGTGCCCGTCGAAACGAGGGCTCCGGAGGGATAGGTGACGCGCGTATCCGTGACGGGGAGGCTCATGTCCCCACGCTATCGCGACCGGCCCGGGCGCCCGTCGGCGGCTGTCAACCCCGGGAGACCGTGGAGGATCACGTCGTAGAGTCCGAGGACACGGAGCGCGACGCGTTCCGCGGAGAGGAGTGCATCATGACGGATCAGCAGAACCAGCGTTCAAGCGACGACCTCGCGACCGGTGCGGCCGGAGCGGACCAGGAAGCCTGGGAGGGTGCCGACATCGACACCGCAGAGCTCGTGAGCTCCGACCAGACGACCGCCGGACCGGGCTCGGACGGGTCGAGTCAGACCGTCGACGGCACCGGCTCGGAGGATGCGGCTCCCGACGAGGAGCAGGCGACCGAGGAGGCCGTCGAGACCCCGGAGCCCTCGACCGAGCTCGACGCACCGCTGGCCGAGGGCGAGGGTGGCGACGCCGACGGTTCGGCCGACCACCAGCCCGACTCCGGGCCGGCCTCCGAGGCCACCGACGACGCCCGCGAGGTCTACGACACCGCTCCCGACTGAGTCGGACACCACACGACCGACGGGCCGTCCTCCGATCCATTCGGACGACGGCCCGTCGTGCGCTCCGGACACCGTGCTGGGGCGGAGACGGCGGCTCAGATCGGCAGGAGCGACCAGACCACCGCGAGGGCGATCAGACCAGCGACGCCCGCGATCGCCAGCGCGTTCAGCAGGCGGTGCTCGACCATGATGGCGACGTACTCGCGGAGGAACGCGCTCGGCACGTAGTAGGCCGCCGTCGGGGAGCCGATGACCTGCGCCTCGCTCCCGATCGAACGTGCGAGGAGCGCCGCGCGGAGGACGTGGTAGTTGTTCGTCACCACGATCGTCTCGCCGTTCCGTCCGGCCGACTGCTGCAGGTCCCGGGAGAGCAACAGGTTCTCGCGCGTGCTCGTGGACGCGGTCTCCGGGAGCACGTCCGTCGGGTCCGCGCCGTTCGCGACGAGGTACTCGGCCATGGCCGTCCCCTCCGGGCGCGGTTCGTCGTCGCCCTGGCCGCCGGACGGGATCAGGATCGGTCGAGTCGTCCCCGGTGCTGTCGCCCGGTAGATGCGGAGTGCCAGGTCCAGGCGACTGCGCAGTAACGGCGGGACCTCGCCGTGGATGAGGCCGGAACCGAGGACGACGAGGGCGTCGGGCATCTGGGTGTGACGGTAGCGGCTGTAGACGAGTGAGTACACGCCGAAGGCCGCGAAGGTCGCCGCCGCGTAGAAGCACGCGAACCCGAGCAGGAGACCCAGCGCGACGAGGACGATCGTCAGCCAGGAGGGCAGGGACTGCGGGTGCGCTCCGAGGACCAGCAGCGCGGCCAGCACGGGCAGGACGAGGATCGCGACCCCGGCGAACAGCGAGAGCAGGTTGCCCAGGCTGCGTCCTTCGAGCCGGAGCATCGTGATGCCGTTGCCGATGAGGAGGACCCCGAGCACGCCCACCAGCAGGACCGTGCCGAACGCGGCGAGGAGCACGGTGAAGGGCGTCGTGCGGGACGCCTCCGAGAGGAGCGCCACCAGCCCGCAGGCGATCGCGGAGACCAGGAAGACCCCGTTGCGCAGGCGGCGGGCGTCGCGACGTCGGCTCGTGACGTAGAGCACCGCGAAGACGGCGGCCGGGAACAACATGATCATGCCCTCATCCTGCCCGACCGATCGTCCTGTACCGGTCGTTCGGATGGGGCATGCGGGCAGCGCGTCCGGGGTGCTATGACCGCGGCGGCTTCGGCGTCATCGCCTTGAGTGTCGCCTCCTCGGCGTCGATCGCCGCCAGGACCGCGGCGACCGCCGGTTCCTGGTAGCGACCCTCGGCGCGCGCCGAGAGGAGCGCCTCGCGTTCCGCCGCGATCATCTGGCGGCGGAGCCGGGCGAACGCGACCGTGCGGAGTTCCGAGCCGTCACCCGTGTACTGCTCGAGGGCGTTGGCCACGAAGCTCGCATTGGTCCGCAGACGGTTGAGCACCTGTTCCTCGTCCGCCTCGGTCGTCAGTTCGTCGAGGCGGTCCAGGCCGGCCGTCTGGACCTCCGCCATGAGCATCAGTTGTTCGACGCGCTCCTGGCTGTGGTTCGGCGGCGGGAGGTGCAGTGCGCGGATGATCCGGGGGAGCGCGAGCCCCGAGAGGAGCGTGCCGACCACGACGACGAACGCCAGGAACTGCAGGAACTCGCGCGACGGGGTGTCCTCGGGCAGCAGGAACACGGCCGCCAGGGTCACCACGCCACGGACGCCCGCTGCGGAGACGGCTATCCCGTTGCCCCACGACCAGCTCCGCTCACGGAGCCGTCTCGGCCCGAGCCGGTAGATCGCCGTGACCGTCATCTCCCACACGAACCGCGAGACGATGAGCGCCGCGAGGACCCCGATGCTGATGAACACGGTCGGCCAGAGCCCAGGACCGGTCTGGATCGCGCCCTCGAGGATGCCGGCCAGGTTGAGCCCGATGAACAGGAAGACGGCGTTCTCGAGGAGGAACTGGATGGTGCGCCAGTTGAGCGACTCGGCGATGCGCGCCTCGGCCGACTGCACGATGGGCGCCCGGTAGCCGAGCAGTAGCCCGGCGGTGACGACCGCGAGCACACCCGAACCGTGGATCGCCTGCGCCAGGAGGAACGCCAGGAACGGGGTGATGAGGGACAGGCAGGTGTCGAGGACTGGGGCGCGCAGGCGTCGGCGGACCTCGGAGAGCACCCAGCCGACCGCGAGACCGACGCCGACGCCGGCGACGACCTCGATGACGAACTCGCCGGCGATCATGACCGGGTTGACGACGCTCGTGATGGCGAGGATCGAGGCGTTGAGTGCCACGAGTGCGGTGGCGTCGTTGAGCAGGCTCTCGCCCTCGAGGATCGTCAGTACGCGGCGCGGGAGCCCGAGTCGTCCGGCGATCGCGCTCACGGCGACGGCGTCGGTCGGAGCGATGACCGCTGCGAACGCGAACGCCGCCGCGAGGGTGATCGACGGGATGAGGAGCCAGCTGGCGAACCCGACCGACACGACGGTGAACGCGACCGCCCCCACCGAGAGCAGGATGATGCCGTCGTTACGGGCACGGATGTCGATGAGGGAGATCCGGATCGCCGACGCGAAGAGCAGCGGCGGCAACAGTCCGTAGAGGATAAGGTCGGGTTCGATCTCGACGGTCGGGACGGCGGGGATGAACGACGCGACGCCGCCGACGAGCACCAGGGCCACCGGGGCGGAGACGCCCGCTCGGCCGGACAGGCCGGAGACGATGACGGTGACGACGACGAACACGACGATCCACGAGATGAGCGCGACGGGATCCATGTGGGGATTCTCCCACCTGGGAGGCCGTGGTCGTCCGTACGATCGTCCGAACTCCGGAGCGGCCGGGATCGGCGCCGGTTCCGGACGCACGACGCCCCCGCACGGTCAAGCCGTGCGGGGGCGTCGGTTGGAACGGCGAGGGAGCTCAGCCGCGGCGGTTGGCCGTGCTGCTGGAGCCGCGCTGCTCCGCACCGGTCTCCCGGGTGCGGAGACCGAAGCGGTAGGTGAGCTTCTCGGTGGAGTGACCGCGGCCGTGGACGGCGGTGCCCGCGGAACGGTTGGAGGACGCTGGGGTCCGAGTCTGAGTGATGGACATGGTGGTTCTCGATTCTGGTGTTGCGGATGATGGATGGGCCGGTTCCAGAGGGGGAATGCGATGACGATCGGTGCAGGTCGCATGGATGGAGCGACGAGACCGTCCGGTATGCAGCTGCGCCGAGATTCGGCTGCGCTGGTCGGCTGGGGCCGTCCGGTGGATCGTTCTTCGCCGCTCTGGAGGGCGGCTGGTGGTGTCGTGTCGGGAGCATCGGCGTATCCGTGGAGGTGTGGACTCTGCACACGGAAGCCGGTTGTGACATCGGCACTCGAGGAACGAACGTACGCGACCAAGCTGAGAACGACCTGGGAATGCCTGGCGTCAGTGCTTGCGCGGGTCGATGCCCGAGGTTGGACCCGAGCATCGACCGGCGGTGTCACAGAGCTTCGGGCCACCGCACCTAGGGGAGGGGTGGCCGTATCTCCCGCGCACCCGAAGGGATATCGGGCTCGGGAGGCCGGAGGGTGATCGCGGGGGACGATCGGTTACCGGTGGAGGCGTTGGAAGAACTCCAACACAATATATATTAACAGCTCAGCGTTGCGTGTTGCTGTGGGATTGCTGGGAGTGCTCAGTCGGTCGCAAGGAGGCGCAGGATCCGAGCGGTCTCGGCCGCGATCGCGCTGCGACCGGCCCGGACGTAGGTGCGGGGGTCGACGAGCTTCGGCTGCTCGTCGAGGACGTCGCGCACCGCCCGGGTGAACAAGCCGTTGAGGTGCGTCGAGAGGTTGATCTTCGTCATCCCGGAACGGACCGCCGCGCGGAGCTCGTCGTCGGGGAGCCCGGAGGAACCGTGCAGCACGAGCGGGACGGGCACCTCGCGGCGGAGCTGTGCGATCAGCGCGTGGTCGACGGCGGCCTCCCGGCTCGTCATCGCGTGCGAGGTGCCGACGGCCACGGCCAGGGCGTCGACGCCGGTCGCTGCGACGAACGCGACGGCCTCTGCGGGCACCGTGCGCGCGCCCGGAGCGTGGACGCCGTCCTTCCCGCCGACCTCGCCGAGCTCCGCTTCGACGGCCACGCCGCGCGCGTGGCAGAAGTCCACGATCTCCTTCGTCGCGCGGACGTTCTCGTCGTACGGCAGGGTCGAGGCGTCGTACATCACGCTGTCCACGCCGAGCTCGACACCCTCGCGCACGAGCTCGGCCGACTCCACGTGGTCGAGGTGGACGAGGACCGGGACCGTCGCTGCACGGGCGATGGCCAGCGAGGCGAGTGTGATGGGGGCGAGCGACCCGTGGTACCGCACGCAGTTCTCGCTGATCTGCAGGATGACCGGCAGCCCGGCCTCCTCGGCGCCGGCGACGATCGCCTCCGCGTGCTCGAGGAGGACCACGTTGCACGCCGCGATGCCGGCGTTCGAGGACGAGGCGTTGGCGAGGAGCGTGGTGAATTCGAGGGCGGTGGTCATTCGGTTGCTCCAATGGGGTCGGGTGCGTCGAGGAATCGGTGGAAGGCGGCGAGGTCGATCGCGCCAGCGATCGGTTCGAGCACGGCCGCCGCGCCTGCGACCGCCGCCGTGCGGAGTGCCTCGGGAAGTGTGGCTCCCGCGCGGAGTGCTGCGACCAGGCCGGCCGTGGCGGCATCGCCGGCGCCGGTCGGGTTGCCGCTGACGCCGGGGACGGCCGGGACCTCGTGGGCACCATCGGCGTCTCCGGCGGTGAGGCCGTCGGCCCCACGGGAGATGACGACCGCGCGGGCCCCGAGCGCGAGGAGTGCTGCGCGAGCGGTTGCGAGGTCGGCCGCGCCAGTCGCCTCGAGGGCCTCGTCGAGGTTGGGTTTGAGGATCGTCGCACCGGCGCGGGCCGCGGCGAGGAGCGCCGTGCCGCTGACGTCGACGATCACGGGGACGCCGGCGTCGTGGCCGGTTCGGACGAGGGCTTCGACGACGGTGTCGGGCGTGGCCGGCGGGAGCGAGCCCGAGATGACGAGTGCGCTCGCGTCCTGGAGGGCGCGTCGGAGCTCGGTCGTCAGGGTGGTCCACTCCTCGGGCGTCACGACCGGACCGGCCTCGGCGAAGAGGGTCGGATGGTGGATGCCGTCGACGACCGCGACCGTCGAGCGTGTCTCGGCGCGGAGCTCCACGACCCGGGTGGGGAGGTCGTCGGCCGCGAGGGCGTCCGCGAGCCAGGTGCCGGAGGCGCCACCGAGGGGGAGCACCTGCAGGGTCGGGACGCTGAGCGACTCGAGGACGCGAGCGACGTTCACGCCCTTCCCGCCGGCACGCCGCACGACGGACTGGACGCGTTGCGTGACCCCGAGCTGCTGCTCGGCGACCGTGTAGGTGATGTCGACGGCGGGGTTCGGCGTCACGACCACGACGCGACGCTGTGCGGGGGCGGTCGTCATCGGGCTGCCACCAGTCGGCGAGCGAGGATCCCCGCACCGACCGTGGCCGCCTCGTCGCCGTGACGAGCGGGCAGGAGCTGCGGGACGCGGACCACGTCGAGTCGCTCGCGGAGTCCGTGCTCGAGTGGCTCGAAGAGGGCTGCTCCGGCGAGGGCGAGCCCACCGCCGATCACGATGGCGGTGGGTGCGGCGACGACGGTGATGCCGGCGAGGGCCTCGGCGAGAGCATCGACGGCGTCGTTCCAGATGACGATGGCGGCCGCGTCCCCGCGAGCGACGGCGTCGGCGACGGTCTTCGCGTCGCGGGCGCCCGCGCGTCGTGCGATGCCGCCCGCCGAGGCGAGTTCCTCGACCCGGAGCCCGCGGTGCGGGCCGTCCTGGATCACGCGCTGGCCGATCTCGCCGGCCCAGCCGCCGCCGGCGAAAGGGATGCCGTCGATGACGAGCGCCGAGGCCAGACCGGTTCCGACCGGTACGAACGCGATCGTGCCCGTGACGTCGGCTGCAGCGCCCGAGACCGCCTCCGCCAGCGCCCCGGCGCGGACGTCCTGCCCGAAGGCGAGCGGCACCTCGAGCGCGGGACGGAAGAGCTCGGGGAAGGCGAGGTCGCGCCAACCGAGGTTGACCGCGTGGATGCAGACGCCGTGCTCCTCGTCGACGACGCCGGGCACGACCACCCCGACGGCCGCTGGGGCTGCGACGCGGCTCGCGGCGGCGACGAGTCCGAGGACGATGTCGCGAGTCAGGACACCCGAGGTGTCGCCCGAAGGCGTCGCCTCGCGCCAGCGCCCGAGGACCGTGCCGTCGGCATCCGTCAATGCGGCTTTGATCCCGGTCCCGCCGACGTCGATGCCGAGGACCGCCCGCTCGGTCACGGCGTCAGGATGACGGAGCGCGTGAGCGAACGGGGGTGGTCGGCGTCGAGGCCGCGGGCCTCAGCCAACGCGACCGCGAAGCGCTGGGCGACGACGAGCCCGGCGATGGGGTCGAGGTCGTGCTGCACGAAGGTCGCTCCGGTGGCCGCGACGTCCTCCGGCAGGCCGGCGGGCGTCGGGCCGAGGGACCAGACGAGTCGGCCGGGCTGCGCGATCGCGATAGGACCGTGGCGGTAGTCCATGGCGGGGTAGGACTCCGCCCAGAACTGTGCCGCCTCCCGGGTCTTGAGCGCGGCCTCGAAGGTGAGGCCCACGGCGTGCCCGAGTCCGATGAAGGAGACCTGGTCGGCGGCGAGGTACTCGTCGATCGGGATCTGCAGCGCCCGCTCGGCTTCCACGGCGAGTGCCTCGACGTCGTGTCCGAGCGAGCCGCGGAGGAGCGCGAGCGTCGTCGTGGCGAAGCGGGTCTGGACCACGGAACGCTCGTCGGCGAAGGGGAGGGCGATGACGTGTGCCGCCGGAACGGTCGCGGGGGAGTCGTCGACCGCGGTGATGAGGACGGTGGTGACCGAGTCGCCCACCGCCTCCAGCAGGTGCACGATCTCCGTGGTCGTGCCGGAGCGTGAGATGGCGACGATGCGGTCGTAGTCGCGAATGCCGGGGAACTCCGAGCCCGCGAACGCGTCCGTGATGCCGAGCCCCGCCTGTTCGCGCAGCACGGCGTAGCTCATCGCGATGAACCAGCTGGTGCCGCACCCGACCACCGCGACGCGCTCACCTGGCTGCGGCAGTACGGCGGCGGCCTCCGGCACGAGGGCGGCGGCGGTGCGCCAGGATTCGGGCTGCGACGCCAGTTCGGCGGCGACGAAGGTCTCGGGCATGACGTGCCTTTCACGTGAGGGGACGCGATCGCAGCGTGGCGATACGTTGCCGCAACCATACCGGATCGAATCTGATCGATACCAGTGCAAATCGTCAGAATCAATCAGACAGGCGCTGGCTGAGCGCCCATATGATGGTCACAGTACGCCCGACCCGACCGGAAAAGCAGGACAGATGACGCAGCAACAGCGACTCAACGCCCTGCTCGAGCTCGTGAGCGAACGCGGCAACGTGACGATCGCCGAGATCGGCGAAGCGCTTGGCATCTCCGCGGCCACCGCCCGCCGCGACCTGACGGCGCTCGCCGAACAGCGACTCGTCACGCGGACCCACGGCGGTGCCGCCGCCCTCGGCACCGGCTACGAGCTGCCGCTGCAGTACAAGATCGCCCGCCAGGCCGACGCCAAGATGGCCATCGCGAAGGCCACGGCCGCCCTGATCAACGTCGGCGACGCCGTCGGACTCAACGGCGGTACCACCACGAGTGAGGTCGCGCGCGTGATCGGGCGGAGTGAGCACCTCGTCCGTTCGGACGGCGACGCCTCGGTCACGATCGTGACGAACGCGCTCAACATCGCCTTCGAACTGTCCGTGCGCTCGCACGTGAAGATCGTCGTGACGGGTGGCGTCGCACGACGCCAGTCCTATGAACTCGTGGGATCGCTCGTCGCGGGGGCGCTCGCCGAGATCGCCCTCGACGTCGCGATCCTGGGCGTCGACGGCTTGAGCGCGCAGTTCGGCGCCACCACCCTCCACGAGGGTGAGGCCTCGGTGAGCCAGGAGTTCGTCAAGGTCGCGAAGCGGGTCATCGTGGTCGCCGACAGCACCAAGATGACGAAGGCGACCTTCGCCCGCATCTGCCCGCTCGACCGCATCGACGTGCTCGTCACCGACCAGCCGGTGGATCCGACGCTCGCCGACGCCCTGGCCGCGGCCGGCGTCGAGCTCATCATCGCCGCCTGAGTCCTCACCTTCCGGTCGCTGAGCCGCCCCCTCCCGGTCGCTGAGCGGCCCTTCCCGGTCACTGAGCCTGTCGAAGTGCCCCACCCTCTCGCTCGTTGAGCCCCCTCTCGGCCGCTGAGCCATCCCCTCCCGGTCACTGAGCCTGTCGAAGTGCGACCCCGCTCCCCATGTTTCCGCGCGGTAAAACCTCTCCACATCGGCCGCCCAGCACTTGCGTCAGCGCTGTGATCGCCTATTGTCATTTCATGATCGTTTTGGCATCATATGAATCAACTTCACGCAAGGAAGCGGATGTGATCGAGTGAGCACTGCACCAGCCACCACCCCAGAAGGCCTCCGGGTCGCCGTCATCGGCACCGGCCAGCGCGCCTACATCGCCGAACACGTCGCCACGAGCCCAACGTCCGCATCGGTCGTCGCGGCGGTCGACACCACCGAGATCGGTCGCGGTCGGGCACGGCAGCTGTTCGGCGACGACATCGAGGTGTTCGACTCCCACGAGGCGCTCATCGCGCAGGGCGGTGTCGACGCGGCGATCGTGACGACGCCCGACTGGACCCACAAGGAGATCACGGTCGACCTGCTGCGCGCCGGCATCGCGGTCTACCTGGAGAAGCCGCTCGCGATCACGCTCGACGACGCCGACGCGGTCCTCCAGGCCGCCTACGAGTCGCGGACGCCGCTCTACGTCGGGCACAACTTCCGGCATGCGGCGGTCGTCCGGCTCATGCACGAGGTCATCGAGCGCGGCGAGATCGGCGCGGTCAAGTCCGTCTGGGTGCGCCACTTCGTCGGCAACGGCGGCGACTACTACTTCAAGGACTGGCACGCCGACCGCTCGCGCGTGAACACCCTGCTCCTGCAGAAGGCGAGCCACGACATCGACGTCGTCCACTTCCTCGCCGGCGCGTACACGCAGCGCGTCGTCGCGATGGGCGACCTCGCGGTCTACGGCGACATCGACGATCACGAGGACCGCAGCGGCCAGACCATGGCCGACTGGTTCTCCTATGACAACTGGCCGCCCGAGGCGCAGCGCGGCCTGAACCCCGTGGTCGACGTCGAGGACGTCTCGATGATGCTCATGACCCTCGAGCACGGGATCACCGCCAGTTACGAGCAATGCCACTTCACCCCCGATTACTGGCGGAACTACACCGTCATCGGGACGCACGGCAGGCTCGAGAACATCGGCGACACCGCCGGTGGCACCGTCAAGGTCTGGAACCGTCGTCGCACCTGGAGCACCGAGGGCGACGTCGAGTACCCGATCGCGGGCGTCGAGGAGGGGCACGCCGACGCCGATCTCGACACGATGAACGAGTTCCTCGCCTTCGTCGCCGACGGCACCCCGACCACCTTGTCGCCGGTCGCCGCACGCCAGGCCGTCGCCGCCGGTGCCCTCGCCGCACACTCCCTCCGCAACGGTTCGATCCCGCTCGACGTCCCGCCACTCGACCCCGCACTCGTCGAGTACTTCTCCTCCCTCACTGCCAGCACCGCACCGCACTCCCTCGACGCCGCCGCCCGGTAGCGCACCTCGAAAGGACTCCAGTCATGCCTTCGCCGTTCATGAACCGCAACGCCGCACCCGGCGGTCGCAACCGACGCCGTGCCATCCTCAGCGGCATCGGCCTCCTCGCCGCCGCCGCGCTCACCGCCGGCTGCAGCACCGGGGGAGGGGGCGCCACCGGTGGCGAGTACGCCGCCGCCCCGAAGGACCTCAAGGCCGAGATCACCTACGGTGTCTGGGATCAGGCCCAGGTCGAGGCGATCGACGCCAACATCGAGGCCTTCAACAAGGTCTACCCCGACATCACCGTCAACGTGAACGTCACGCCCTGGGCCTCGTACTGGTCGAAGCTCCAGACGCAGGCCTCGAGCGACACCCTGCCCGACCTCTTCTGGTTGAACGGGCCGAACTTCCAGGTCTACGCGGCGAACGGCAAGATCGAGCCGATCACCGGCGCCGTGAAGGCGGGCGACATCGACCCGAAGAACTACCCCGAGGCCCTGAACGAGCTGTACTCGCTCGACGACACCCAGTACGGCGTGCCGAAGGACTTCGACACCGTCGGCGTCTGGGTCAACACGGCGCTCTTCGAGCAGGCCGGCGTCGCGCTGCCCGCCGACGACTGGACCTGGGACGACTTCGACACCGCCGCGCAGACGATCTCGACGAACCTCAAGGACCAGGGCGTCTACGGTGCCGCCGGCGGTATGGACGGACAGACCACCTACTACAACACGATCCTGCAGGCCGGCGGCGAGGTCATCAACGCCGACCAGACCGAGTCCGAGTACGACAGCCCCGAGGCCCAGGAAGGGCTCCAGTTCTGGACCGACCTCATCGCGAACGGCTCCTCGCCCAGCATGCAGCAGCTGACGGACACGCCGGCCGACCAGTGGTTCACCTCGGGCAAGGTCGCCATGTACTGGGGCGGCAGCTGGCTGCGACCCCTCGTCGGTGAGTCCGATGTCGCCGCCACTACGCAGGCCTTCCCGCTGCCCACCGGCAAGGAGCAGGCGACGGTCATCCACGGCGTCTCGAACGTCGTCGCGGCGGCGAGCAAGAACAAGCAGGCCGCTCAGGCACTGCAGGTGTTCCTGGCGAGCGAGGAGGCCCAGCAGCAGCAGGGCGATCTCGGCGCCGTCATCCCCGCCTTCACCGGCACGCAGCAGTCCTTCGTCGACTCCTACCCGACGATGAACCTGCAGGTCTTCCTCGACGCCCTCGACTACGCCAAGCCGCTGCCGGTGTCGGAGAACACCGCCGCGTGGAACGCGCTCGAGGTCGAGCTCCTGCCCGACGCGTTCAGCGGCGACAAGCCCGTCGCCGATGTGGCGAAGGACATCGCCGAGCAGATGAACGCAGCGCTGGCCAAGAAGTGACCGGTCAGACCGTGCTGCGCACCCCGTCGGCGACGCTCTCCTCACGGAGAGTGGCCCGGCGGGGTGCCGCCCGCGGCGAGGGTGCCTGGCCGTGGGTCTTCGTCCTCCCGCTCCTCACCGGCATCGGCGTCTTCTTCATCTGGCCGATGATCCAGACCGCCTACTACTCGTTCACCGAGTGGGGCGTCTTCGGCGGAACCACCTTCACGGGTGTCGAGAACTACGTCCGGTTGTTCGCCGACCCGCGGCTCTACGCCTCCCTCGGCAACACGCTGATCTACACGGCGGTGGTCCTCCTCGGCATTCCGATCGCCGTCTACCTCGCGAGCCTGTTGAACCTCCCCGGCCTGCGGTTCGCGAGTTTCTACCGGGTGCTGTTCTTCCTGCCGTACGTCGCGATGCCGACCGCCGTGGCCATCGTCTGGCGGATCATCTTCAACGGTGACTTCGGCATCCTCAACTACACGCTGTCGCTCGTCGGCATTGACGGCCCCTACTGGATCAGCACGCCGGGCACCGCGATGTTCGCCGTGGCGATCGTCGGCCTCTGGTCGTCGCTCGGCTTCTCGATGATCATCCTGGCGTCCGGACTCAAGAACATCGCACCGGAGCTCTACGAGGCGGCCGAGCTCGACGGCGCCACCCGGTGGCGGCAGTTCCGCTCGATCACGGTGCCGCTGCTCACTCCGAGCATCTTCTTCGTCACGATCATCACGGTCATCTCGAGCTTCCAGCTCTTCGACCTGCTGTACGCGATCCTCGGCAGCACCAACCCGGTGCTCCCGAAGAGCATGTCGCTCGTCTACTTCTTCTACGACCAGGGCTTCGTCCAGAACGACAAGGGGTACGCGGCGGCGATCGCGATCGTGATCTTCCTGATCATCGGACTCGTGACGCTCCTCCAGTTCCGGCTCCAGAAACGATGGGTGAACAATGACTGAGCAACTCACGGCCACAGCACCGCTCACCACCCGTGCCGTCACCGTTCCGGGTTCGGGTCGTCCGTCCGCTGCGTCCGCGCGACGCCGCGAGGCCGGTCGCCCCGGCCAGCGTCGCGGGTCGCACGTCGTCGCCCACATCGTGCTCGGCGTCGGTGGCCTCATCATGGCGTTCCCGTTCATCTGGCAGATCATCATGTCGCTGTCGACGAACGCGGAGGTGCAGAGCGTGGTCCCCACGTTCTGGCCGGCCGAACTGCAGTGGCAGAACTACTCCGCTGTGTTCGAGCGCCTCCCGTTCCTCGACCAGCTGCGCACGTCGATCGTCATCACCGTGATCAGGACGCTCGCGCAGATCGTCCTCTGCACGATGGCGGGGTACGCGTTCGCGCGGATGCGGTTCCGCGGGCGCGCGGTGCTGCTCGCCGTGACGCTGTCGATCCTCATGGTGCCGTCGCAGGCGTATCTCATCTCGCAGTACCAGATCGTGCAGGGCTTCGGTTGGCTGAACACCACGCTCGGCATCGTCGCACCGGGCCTGTTCAGCGCGTTCGGCACCTTCCTCATGCGGACGGCGTTCCTGAACCTGCCGACGGAGCTCGAGGAGGCGGCGCGGATCGACGGCGCCGGGCCCTTCCAGATCTTCTGGAAGATCATGCTGCCGCTCGCGAGGCCCAGCATCAGCGTCCTCGCGATCACGACCGTGCTCTGGTCGTGGAACGAACTGCTCTGGCCGCTCGTGGTCTCCACGTACGCGAACTCGATGCCGCTCGCCGCCGGTCTCGCGACGCTCTCGAGCGACAAGACGACGGACTACCCGGTGATGATGGCCGCGTCGATCCTCGCGATGGCACCGGTACTCATCCTGTTCATCGTGCTCCAGCGCCGGGTGATCGACGGGCTGGCGTTCTCCGGGCTGAAGTAGCCCCTCGACAAGTGGTTCCTGCCCTTCGACAGGCTCAGGAACCGCTTGTCGACGGGTGTGACCGGCGGGGCGTCAGGCCTCGCCGGTGCTCCACCAGGAGGCGATCGGCGTCCCGTTCACGACGTGGTCGCCGATCGCCCTGGCCTTGAAGCGGGACGGGTTGTGCGAAGCGATCGTGCGGGCGTTCCGCCAGTGCCGGTCGAGCGCCCGGTGCGTCTCCACGGCGCTCGCACCGCCCACGTCGAACAGGGCGGTCGCGGCGTCGAGCACGGCGGGCAGGATCACGAGCTGCGCGCGCGCCGTCGCGATTTCGACGGCGGCGATCCGTTCCTGGACGAGATCCGGGTCGGCACCGAGGATCGCCGCGCTCGAACGCCCCAGCGCGGTCGTCGCGGCGGCCAGGGCGGCGTCGGCAGCGAACGACTTCGCCGACAGCTCACCCACGACCTCCTGCACGATCGGGTCGGCCTGGGCGGTCGACGCCGCACCGTGGCTGTAGGTCCTGGTCCGCGTGCGGACGAACGCGCCGGCGTCGTCGACGATGGCGCGGCCGATGCCCGTCACCGCCGCCAGCAGGACCAGCTGCACGAACGCGCCGCCGTGCGAGGGGCGTTCCGGCTCGCGCCGGGTCACCGCCGACGCGTCGACGGCGACCTCCGTGAAGACGGTGGTGCCGCTGCCCGTCAGTCGTTGTCCGAACCCGGTCCAATCGTCGATCCGCTCGACACCCGTGGCGTCCGTCTCCACCAGCACGGAGACGAACTCGCCGTCCTGTTCGGCGGCGACCCCGACGAGGTCGGCGAACAGGGTGCCCGTGCTGTAGAACTTGGTGCCGTTCAGTCGGAGACCGCCCGGCGTCTCGGTGAGCCGGGTGGCGAGGGATCCCACCTTCGCGGTCGACCGCTCGTGGCTCGCGTTGCCGACGATGGCTCCGTCGGCCAGCCGGGCGAGGCGCGCCTCGCGGTCCGCGGACGCCGGCGCGTGCAGAGTGCGGTCGATGTAGGAGAAGTGGGAGCGGAACAGTTGCGCGAGGTTCGGGTCGCGTCTGGCCAGCTCGGCGAGCAGCTCGAACAGCTCGCCGTGCGTGGCCTCCTCGCCGCCGTACCGTCGCGGCAGCGTCACGCGGGTGAAGCCTGCTTGCCGCAGTGCCTCCACCTCGGCATACGGCAGCCGGCGCTCACGCTCCCGTTCGGCGGCGTCCCGCCCGAGCTCGTCGAAGAGCGGCGCGAAGCGCTGCGCCAGTTCCCGGTCGATCGTCGCCGTCTCGCTCATGCCTGCTCTCCATCCGCCGGAACGGGCTCGGTCTCGGGCCGCGCCCCCGGAGCCTGCCACTCGGGCAGGGTGCCGTTGAGCTCGAACTGCCCGAGTGCCGCCGAACGCTGCACGGCGGGATTGTGGGAGGCGATCGTCCGGACGTTCCGCCAGTGCCGGTCCAGCGCGGTCGACCGGCCGACGGCGGAGGCACCACCGACCTCGAACAGGCGGCTGAGGGCATCGAGGACGAGCGGGAGGACGACCTGCTGGACGCGGAAGACCTCCAGGAGTGCCGAGCGCGAGGCGTCGGGATCGGAGGTCGGTTCATCCAGGGTCCGAGCGGACGCGAGGACGAGCGCGCGGGCCGTGTGCACGACGCTGCTCAGCTGGCCCACGATCGACTGCACGAGCGGATCCTCGCGTGGCAGGTGCTCGCCCGCGTGGCCGACGGTCCGTCGCCTGGAGCGCACGTAGTCGACGGTGTCCTCGAGGGCACGTTGCGCGATGCCCGCCACCACACCGAGCAGGATGAGCTGTTGGAGGGCGCCCGTCCGGTGCCACCCCGCCGCGTCGCCGCTGTGGACGACGAGGTCGCGCGGGTCCACCGGTACGCGGTCGAAGGTGGTCGTCCCGCTTCCGGTCAACGGTTGTCCGAAGCCGTCCCAGTCGTCCACCGAGCGGGTGCCAGGATCGTGCGCGGAGACGGTCACGGCGACGCGGTCGGTCCCGTCGAGCGCGGACAGGTAGATCCAGTCGGCGTAGATGCTGCCGGTCGTGTAATACTTCGTGCCGGTCACCGTGAGGAGTTCGCCGTCGCGGTCGAGGACGGTCTCGAGGTGCGCGGTCGCGTGCCGCTCCGACTGCGCGTTCCCGACGAGGTCGCCGACGCTCAGCCGGGCGAACCAGTGCTCCCGATAGGCGGTGTCGGGCGAGGCGAGCAGCGCCTCGACGAACAGGATGTGTCCCCGCCAGACATGCCCGAGGCTCGAGTCCGCCGCCGAGAGCGTGATGAGCCGCGCGAACAGCTGCTCGAGCGTGAGCCCGCCGCCGCCGGACGCGACCGGGACTCTGGCAGCGGCGAAGCCCAGGTGCTTGAGCTCGGCGACCTCGTCGAACAGGAGGCGCCGGTCGGTCTCGCGCGACACGGCGCCGCCGCGGATGGAGGAGAGGAACGAGTCGAAGTCGTCGGCGCTCATCGGTGCAGCACCCGCTTCGCCAGCACGTTGCCGAGCAACTGGGCGAGCTGCACGAGCAGGACGAGCGTGACGACCACGAGTCCGACGACGATCCAGTCGAACCGCTGGTAACCGTAGGTCATGGCGAGGTCGCCGAGGCCGCCGCCGCCGAGCACACCGGCCACGGCCGTCGCATCGACGAGGGCGACGAGGATGTAGGTCAGTCCGAGGATGAGTGGGCCGAGCGCCTCGGGCACGACGATCGTGAACAGCACCCGCACGGGGCTCGCCCCCATGGCAGCGCCTGCCTCGATGGCACCCGGTGAGACGGCGACGAGGTTCGACTCGGAGACGCGACCGATGGCGACGCTCGCGACGAGGATGAGCGGGATCGTCGCCGGAAGCGGTCCGAGGCCGGTGCCGAACACGAGCCGCGTGAGCGGGATGAGCGCGATCGCGACGATGAGGAAGGGCACCGGTCGGATGACGTTGATGACGAAGTTGAGGACGCCGAACACGACGCGGTTCTGCAGGAGGTTGCCGGGCCGGCTCGCGTAGAGCAGGAGGCCCAGCAGGATCCCGATGACCGTCGCGACGGCGAAGGACACGGAGACCATGAGGCCGGTCTCCCCGATGGCCTTGAGGAGACGCGGGAAGAACGCTTCGGGATCGAAGTCACGCATGGGTGTGCTCCTTCAGCGTGGTGGGGTCCTCGGCGAGCGGTTCATGCCCTTCGACAGGCTCAGGGACCGGCGTGGGCTCAGGGACCGGAGCAGGCTCAGGGACCTGCGCGAGTTCAGGGGCCTGCGAGGTCGGCGCAGGGTCGATCGCGGTGACGGTCGCCGTGGCGCGGAGCCCCGCGATGGCGGCGTCCACGCGGTCGTCCGGCCCGAGCAGCTCGACCGTGAGACTGCCGAACAGTCGCCCCTGGAGTTCGTCGACGCCGCCGAACACGACGTTGAAGTCGATGTCGTTGTCGCGTGCGACCCGCGAGAGGAACGGGTGGTTGGTGTCGCGGTCCTCGACGTGCAGCTGGACGAGGCGCCCGTGGTGCACGGCCCGGATCTTCGCGAGCACCTCCTCGGAGGGGATGTGGTGGAGCACCGAGGAGACGAAGCGTCGCGCGGTCGCGGTGCGTGGTGCCGAGAACACCTCGTACACACTGCCCTGCTCCACGACCTCGCCGTCCTCCATGACGGCGACCCGGTCGGCGAGTTCGCGGATGACGTCGATCTCGTGGGTGACGAGCAGGATCGTGACGCCGTACTCCTCGTTCACCCGCCGGAGGAGCTCGAGGACCTCGCCGGTCGTCTGTGGGTCGAGGGCGCTGGTCGCCTCGTCGGAGATGAGGATCTCCGGACGGGTGGCGAGGGCGCGGGCGATGCCGACCCGCTGCTTCTGCCCGCCGGAGAGCTGCGAGGGGTAGGCGAGGGCCTTGTCGCTCAGCCCGACGAACGCGAGCAGTTCTTCGACGCGGTCGAGGATCTCGGCGTCCGGCACCTTCGCGAGTTTGAGCGGGTAGGCGATGTTCTTGTAGACGGTCCGGGACTCCAGGAGGTTGAACTGCTGGAAGATCATGCCGATCCGCTGACGGGCGGCGTAGAGCGCCTGCCCGGCGAGTGCGGAGATCTCGAGGCCCTCGACGACCACCCGTCCGCTCGTCGGCCGCTCGAGGGCGTTGACGGTGCGCAGGAGGGTCGACTTCCCGGCGCCGGAGTATCCGACGATGCCGAAGATCTCTCCTCGCTCGACCGTCAGGTCGACGTTCCGCAGCGCCTCGAAGGCGCGGCCCTTCACCTCGAACGTCTTACTGACGTCCTCGAAGACGATTGCTGTGTTCATCACCTGCTCCTCTCGCGGGAGGGCCGTCCGGGAGACCCCGGACGGCCACTGCGTGGTGGCGGCCGATCATCGCGGGAGGCGATGATCGGCCGCCGGCGTCCTACTCGGCTTCGGCTTGGAGCTCGGCGAGTTTGTCGCGCAGGTCCTTCACCGGGACCTTCACGAGGATCGAGTTCCCGGCGAACTCGTCGTCGAGCGCCTCGGCGACGCGCGGGTCGGCGTAGGTGTCCTCGAGGATCTTCCAGGCCGGGTTGTCCTTGTCCTCTGCGCGGGTGGCGATGACGTTGACGTAGGGCAGGTTCTTCTCGGAGAGCGAGTCGTCGAGGAAGAGCGCGTCGTCCTTCGTGATGCCCTGGCTCGGGTCGAAGTAGGAGGTCCCGACGACGACGGCCGCGAGCGACGGGTCGTCGAACTGCTGCGGGATGCTCGTCGCGGGCAGAGGCACGAACTGGAGGTTCTTGTCGTTCGCGGTGACGTCCTCGACGGTCGGGAAGTTCCCCGCGTCCGCCGCGATCTCGATGAGTCCGGCCGCAGCCAGGATGTTCAGCGCACGACCGCCGTTGGACGGGTCGTCCGGGATCGCGATGCGCGCGCCGTCGGCGAGGTCATTGACGTCGGTGAGCGTCTTCGAGAAGATCCCCCACTGCGTGATGACGGTCGAGAACACCGGCGTCAGATCGGCGTCGTTCTCCGCGTTGAAGGCCGAGAGGTAGAGGATGTGCTGGAAGGCGTTCGCGTCGACGGTGCCGGCGACGAGTTCGGTGTTCGGGAGTACCCAGTCCTTCACGTTCACCCACTCGACGTCGAGGCCCTTCTCGGCGGCGACCTCCTTGACGGCGTCCTGGAACTGCGTGTCCTCCGACACCGCGATCTTCACGCTGAGGCGCTCGGCGGGTGCGTCGGAACCGGTCGCCGCGTCGGCGGCACCGTTCTGGCCACCGACGACGACCGAGACGACGACGGCGATCGCGGCGACGGCGACGACCGCGACACCGCCGATCAGCAGGTTCCGGCGCTTCCGTTTGCCGGAGGCGATCGACGCCCGCAATTCGCTCGGTTCTGGTCCCGTGTGCTCACTCATGATGGTCCTCGGCTCTGTCTGTGGGTGCACTGGTGCGTGCACGGAGCCAGTTTCCACAGGCGTGCGGAGGGACGCCCGTTGCGTTACCGCGGACCGTCACCGTTCGAGATGAAACGTAAACGCGCTGCACGGGCGGGCGACCGTCCCTACACTGCGGCACGTCGACCGGCGCTCCGCACCTCCCGGGCACTTCGACAGGCTCAGTGACCGGGGCCGGGGCTCAATGATCGGGGCGCCCCGCGCGCCTCTACCGGTCCCTGAGCCTGTCGACGGGCGGGGTCAGGCGGGGTGGACGACGTTGCTCCGGCGGGCGAGGCGTCGGCCCGCGAGCTGATCGAAGATCGGGCAGTCGGGTGAGGGGATCGGCGACCCGTGGTGGGTCGGTGCTCCGGCCAGAGGGGCCTGTTCCGGAGGAGAGGACGCCGCCCGCGCGTCGAACCCGTGGGTGAGCGTCGTGAAGATCGGGGACGCGGAGCGCGGCGGGCGCGCGGACGAGCTGGGCACGGGGTCCTCTCGGGAGTCGGCGGCGAGGGCTTCGCGATCACGGTGAGTACGTCGCGACAGCAGTGCTCGTATTCTAGAACATGAATGCTGAGTGTCGGCCGCCACCTGTCAGGTGGCCACCGTCACCCGACGTCGTATCGCGCCAATGCATCGGCGTCCTGGGCGATCCGCGATGCCCGGCGGGCGGCGTCGAGCGCCTCGACCGGATCGTCGACCGCTGCCGCCTCCGCGAGCGCGAGCTGCCGCTGTGCCTCGGCGAGGCGCGTCCTCGCGTCGGCACCCACCCTCCCTCGGTGCGCGGAGATGACGTCGACGGCGACGCGGATGTTGCTGTCCGCGGTGAACAGTGCCCCGCGCATCGCCTCGCGTGCGTTGTCGAGGCGCTGCTGTGCGCTCCGGGCGGTCGCGAGGGCCGCGTCGAGATCGATGTCGGCGGCGCGAACCGCCTCCAGGCGTCGCATCGGATCGGGCAGGACGCGGTCGCCGTCCGCGGACGTGGTCGACTCCGCCTCCAGGAGCGCGCGGTTCGCCCGCTCGACGGCAGCCGCGATGACGGCGGCCGTCTCCGCGCGTTCCACCGTCGCGCCCAACGCCTCCGCTTCGGCGATCACCGTGCGGAGCTCCCGCCCCGCTGCGGCGAGTTCGGTCTCCGCTGCAGCGATGCCCGCGAGCGAACGCTCGACGGCGTCCAGCCGGTCCTCCGCCTGCTGCAGCTCGCGCCCCAGGGCGTGCAGTGACGCGGCGGCCGGCTGGGCGGTGCCGATCCGATCCTTCGTCTTCGCCGCATCGGCCGTCGCCTGGTCGACTGCGTCCTGCGCGGTCCGGCGGAGCACCCGGGCGTCCTCGACGGCGCTCGCCGCATAGCGCTCGGCGGCCGAGGCGATCGCGAGGCCGGTGGTGGTGAGTCGTTCGCACGCGCGGTCGATGCGTCGCTCGAGCTGGTCGAGGAGGTCGGGGGCTGAACGCTCCGCTCCACGCCGCTCGTCGAAGCCGCGCAGTCGGGCGCTCAGCGTGCGCTCGACATCCCCGCAGACGCTGATGATCCGCTCGTTCCAGGTGCGACGCTGCGCCTCCGTGTCGGCGATCTCGTCCTCGAGCGACTGACGGAGCCGGAACGCCTCCCCGAGCGCCGAGCGCGCCGAGGCGACGTCGGCCGCATACCCTCGGGCGGCTTCACGTCCGAACTCCGCTTCGGCGAATCCGACCTCGTCCTCGGCCTCGCGGACCGCGTCGTCGGTGCGGACGAGGGCGATGCCCGCGCGGCGGTGGAGGTCGTCGATGGAGGCGACGGGGGTCTTCGGATTGCGCCGACGCAGCAGAGTGACGAGCAACCAGACGATGATGCCGACGCCCCCGAACACGATCAGCGAGGGGAGCCACCACAGGTCGTCCATGGGCTCCAGTCTACGAACGCGGGACGGGCGTCGGCTGGGAAGGACGTGGCGCCGGGTGTCGGTCGTCGACGGCGTTTCGACGCCTGTCGAGCTTCCTCGGGATCGCGTTCGACGCGTCGGTCCGCGGGGCTACCCTGAACCCATGACCCGCCAGCAGCGCCTCGTGCTCACGATCGCGATCCTCTCCTCGTTCGTGGCGTTCCTCGACGGCTCGGTCGTGAACGTCGCGCTCCCCGCGATGACGAAGGAACTCGGCGGCGGCCTCATCGTGCAGCAGTGGGTGGTCGACGCCTACCTGATCACCCTCGGGTCCCTGATCCTGCTCGCGGGCTCGCTCTCCGACGCGTTCGGGCGCATCCGCATCCTCCGCATCGGGCTCATCGGCTTCGGCGTCACCTCGATCCTGTGCGCGGTCGCACCGACCGCCGAGGTCCTCATCGTCGCCCGGCTGCTCCAGGGTGGCGCGGCTGCGCTGCTCGTGCCGAGTTCGCTCGCCATCATCATCTCGACGTTCAGCGGCGTCGCGCAGGGCAAGGCCATCGGCACCTGGACGGCATGGACGGGGGCCGCGGGCATCACCGGCCCGCTGCTCGGCGGGGTGCTCGTCGACACGCTGTCCTGGCGCCTCATCTTCGCCATCAACATCATCCCGATCCTCGTCACCCTGTGGCTCATGATGCGCACCGACCGCGTACCCGAGCCCGAACACCGCCCGCGTATCGACGTCGTCGGCGCGGTGCTCGGCGCCGTCGGGCTCGGCGGCCCTGTCTTCGCGCTCATCGAGCAGGAGCGCTACAGCTGGTCGAGCCCGATGCTGCTCGTGCCGCTCATCGGCGGGGTCGTGTCCTTCGTCGCGTTCCTCTGGTGGGAGCGCCGCCACCCCGACCCGATGCTGCCGCTGTCGCTCTTCCGCGTGCGGAACTTCGGCTACGGCAACATCGCGACCGTCTTCATCTACGGCGCCCTCTCGCTCGGCTTCTTCGCCATCGCGGTCTTCATCCAGCAGACGGCGGGCTTCAGCGCCACGCTGGCCGGCATCGCGACGCTGCCGCCGACGCTCGTCATGCTCGCGTTGTCGTCCTGGTTCGGCAAGCTGGCCGGCAAGCACGGACCGCGGCTGTTCATGACGATCGGGCCGATCGTCGCCGGCGTCGGCTTCCTGCTGATGATGGGTGCGCAGCAGGACCTGAACTACTGGGTGCAGCTGTTCCCGGGCATCCTGCTCGTCGGTCTCGGCCTCGCGATCACGGTCGCGCCGCTCACCGCGGGCATCCTCGGATCGATCGACCCGGCCCATGCCGGCATCGGATCGGCGGTCAACAACGCGGTGTCGCGCGTGGCCGGCCTCGTGTCGATCGCCCTGGTCGGCATCATCGCCGGTGGCGCGCTCGGCGTCGACGGGTTCCCACGGGTGGTCCTGGCGACCGCCGTGTTCATGTTCGTCGGCGGTGTGGTGTCGTTCGTCGGCATCCGGAATCCGCGGACCGCGACCGCGCCGGAGACGACGACCTCGTCGCCGGCCTGACGCTGTCGCCTGGCGGCGAGCCCTCGGTCAGCGCGGGTCGACACCCGTGACGGCGGGCGCGGTGGTGGCCGCTCCGATCACCGCGTGGAGCATCTCGCGGAGCTGGGTGAGATGCTCGGCGTCCATCCGGAGCTCGTTCATGACCCGGTGCGGGATGGCCTCCGCCTGGGTGCGCAGCTCACGGCCGGCGGTGGTGAGTGAGACGTCGAGCACGCGTTCGTCGAGTCGGCTGCGGTCGCGTCGGACGAGCCCGGCGGTCTCGAGGCGCTTGAGGAGCGGGGACAACGTCGCCGGCTCGAGCTGCAGCGCTCCGCCGAGGTCCTTGACCGAGCGCGGGCTGTGCTGCCAGAGGGCGAGCATCACGAGGTACTGCGGATGGGTGAGACCGAGCGGTTCGAGGATCGGCCTGTAGAGCGAGATGACGCTGCGCGACGCGACGGCGAGCGCGAAGCAGACCTGGTTCTCGAGCTGGAGCAGGTCGTCGGCCGTGGCGACGGTGGTGGATTCGTTGGCGGTCACGGTCCCATCGTACCCAAATGATTAGTACACTCATCAACATGAGCGAGAAACGATCCTTCCGGGAGTCCGTGCGCGAGGCCGGTGGTCTGTACGGCTGGGTGAACGGCCGCATGTGGAAGGTGCTCGGTCCGCCGCCCCTCGGTCCGTACAACGAGGAGCCGTTGCCTCCGGCCGCACAATCGGGGTGCCCGATCTGCGGCCACGCCATGTCGGAGCACATCGTCGACCGCACGACCGGCCCGCGCACGCAGCTGCACTGCCCGAAGGCGCCGGCCGCCTGAGGACGATCTCCATCTCGGGTGGCAGGACGTCATCCTCCAGGTGCATGCGGGCTTCCGCCACGCCTGCTGAACTGGTGATATGCCTCAGGTCAACATTTCTTCCACGCCGCCGGTCCCGTCCACCGGCGACGCCACCTCGCGTCGCTGGCACCTCATCGACGCCCTCCGCGGGTTCGCACTCGTCGGCATCCTCTTCGTCAACGTCCCCGACATCACCCGGCTCGGTAGCGACATCCCGTTCGACCAGCGACAGTCCACGCTCATGGACACCGTGCTCGAGTTCGCGGTGCAGACGCGGTTCGTCCCCATCTTCGCCTTCCTCTTCGGGCTGAGCGCGATGCTCGTGATCCAGGGCGCCCGCCGTCGCGGCACCGGCGCGCTCGTCCCGATGCTGCTGCGTCTCGGAGCGTTGCTCCTGATCGGTGTCGCGCACGGGTTCCTCTACCCGGGCGAGATCCTCCGCGAGTGCGCGATCTGCGGGATCCTCATGCTCCCCCTCATGCTGTGGTTGCCGCGCTGGGCGCTGCTCGGGTCCGGCGTCGTGCTCACGATCGCCGCCTACGCGCTCACGGGCGGTGGCCTCGCGACCCTGCCCGGACTGTTCCTCGCCGGTGCGGGGGCGGCGGCGTACGGCTTGCCGAAGGTGCTCGACGCCGGGCGGCGGCCCGTGTGGATCACCTTCCTCGTGGCGGCGGCCCTCGCCGTCCCGGCCGTCGTCTGGCAGACCACCGAACCCGGCGACCCACGGTTCACGACCGCCGGAGGGATCGCGGGCGGGATCCTCGCCGTCGTGTACGTCACCGGATTCGCGCTGCTCTGGCAGACGCCGGTGCGTCGGGTGCTCGCGGCCGTCTTCGAACCTCTCGGTCGCATGGCCCTCACCAACTACCTCGCCGCGAGCGCCGTGTTCGCGGTCGTCGGGCTGGTCGTCCCCTTCCGGGAGATCGACGACCTGGCCGCGGTGAGCGTCGCAGCGGTCGCGCTCATCGCGGTGCAGTCGGTACTCAGCCGCCTCTGGCTGCGACACTTCCGCTACGGGCCGGTCGAGTGGGTCTGGCGGATGGCCACCTGGCGTCGCGCCGTCCCGCTGCGGGGTGCTGCGCTGCCGGCCGCCTGAGCGCTGAGTCGCCCGGAACTGCACGATTTCGGCTCGGATTCGTGCAGATCCGGGCGACTCAGCGGAACGGGAGCGAGGCGGCGGCGGCAGCGACCGCGACCGTGTCCGCTGGTTCGCGTCCGAGCAGGGTGCGGAGCTCGTCGCCCGCGCCGCCGAGGAATCCGTGCCGGACGCCGGTGAAGATCGACATGAGCATGGCGGGCTGGAACGGCTTGAGCGCGGCCTCAGCCAGCGTCGACCGCTGCTCGGCGAGGGAGACGGAATGGAGTGGGACGCCCAGCCGATCGGCCACCTGCGCGGCCGTGATCGGTTCGCCGACCAGGTCGTAGCTGCGACCGACGTGGTCCGACGGTGACGTCGCGACGACGGCCGCGGCCTCGGCGAGGTCGGCTCGTGCGACGGCGGCGAGCGCGCCGTCGCCGAACGCCGAACCGAGCGAGTCGCCCGACCACGCCAGGAGCGACCCGAACAGTTCGGCGTACAGGCCGTTCCGCAGGATCGTCCAGGCCAGGCTGCTGTGCTGCAGCCGACGCTCGGTCCACCGGTGCGCGAGCGCGAACGCGAGGTGGTCTCCGGCCGAGGTGAGGCTCGTGTACACGACATGCTGAACCCCGTCCCGCTCGGCCGCGGTGATCGCGGTCTCGTGTCGGGCGATCACGACGTCGTCCTCGGCTTCACCCGCCGATACGAGGACGAGCGTGTCGACCCCGACGAAGGAGACGGTGTCGGGGTCGTCGAAGTCGATCCGTCGCGTGCCGTCCTGTCCGCTGCGGTTGCTCGCGAGCGGTGCAGCCCCATGGGCGGTGAGCGCATCGAGGATCGCGCCGCCGAGTTGGCCGGTGGTTCCGGTGACGAGGATCATTTCAGGGCCTTTCGGTGTTCGGACTGATGACTCGGACGAGTCTGCGTCCCCTGTTCCGGCCCCACAAGAAGGCACTTCCATGTCACTCACGCACACCGCGGTAACCGCCGACCTCGAACCCTGCGGCAAGGAGGACCACCCGGACTGCGGCATCCGGGACGTCCTCGACCGCATCGGCGACAGCTGGTCGGTCCTCGTCGTCGTCGAGCTCGCGTCGGGCGACCGCCGGTTCCGCGAACTCCAGCGGGCGATCGACGGGATCTCCCAACGCATGCTGACGCTGACCCTCCGCCGCCTCGAACGCGACGGCCTCGTCGACCGGACCGTGTACCCGACGGTTCCCGCGCAGGTGTCCTACGCGCTCACCTCGTCCGGTGCTGGGCTCTCCCACCTGATCAAGACGCTCGCCGACTGGTCGCTCGAGCAGCGGCCGGTGATCGCGGCGTCGCGTTCGGCGTACGACGCCGCCCACCCGGGGCACCGCATCCGGTGAGCACTGTCGCGTGACGCCCGCGCGGAGTAGCGTCGGCGCATGGAGCATCCGATCGTGCATGATCCCGACGACCCGTTCGTCGAACGCGTCAGGCGGTTGTGCCTCGCCTATCCGGAGGCCGTCGAGACGTTCGGCCACGGACGCCCGCGGTTCAAGGCGGGCAAGCGCGTGTTCGTGACCGTCGGGTCGGAGATGCGCATCCCGCACAGCATCACGTTCACGCCGGCCGAGGAGGAGCGCGGCGCCTGGCTCGAGGACGACCGGTTCTGGTCGCCGAAGTACGACGGCCCGTCGGGCAAGCTCGCGTTCGACGCCGGTCTCGACGGCGACGACGGCCGCACGCTCGACGACGTCGACTGGGCACTCATCGCTGAGTTGATCGACACCTCGTACCGGCAGGTCGCCCTCCAGCGGCAGCTCCGGGCGCTCGACGCGCGCTGACCCGGGACGGGCCCGGTCGCGGAAGCATCTCGAAAGGGTCGTGCCAGACTGACGAGCGGGGGAGCGTCATCGAGACGCATCGGAAGTGGGGAGCCATGAGCGACCGGGGCGCAGCCGGGACATCACCTGAGCGCGATGACGCCGAGGCCAGCGCCGCCGGATCCGTCCACGCGACCTCGACCGTGGCGACCTCGCCCGACCCCGACGACGCATCCGCGGATCCCCAGGATCCTGCCCGCCGGTCGCCCCGAGTCGCGTTCCTGATCGCGTATCTCATCCGCTCCGTCGACCTCGTCGTCTCGGCCGTCCTCATCATCGCCATCGGGGGCGTCGTCACGGCGCTGTTCGACATCGTCGGCACCGCCATGCGCGTCGATCAGTCGACCGGGTCGTACGGCCCCGACGCGCCGCTCGTGCTCGGCGGGCCGTCGGGGGCGGAGCTCTGGTACCAGATGCTCGGCTCGCTCGGCGGGTGGATCCTCCTCGCCGTCGGCGTCATGCTCGTGATCGTCCAACCGGTGATGGAGGTCGTCCGTCGGAGGACCCCCTCGCGCGGGCTCGCCTACGTGAGCGGCCTGACGGCGGTCATGGTCGCCGGGATCGGCTTCGGTGTCCTGGTGGTCTTCGGGATACCGCCCGTGGGGTTGATCGCCAGCGGAGCCGCTGGTGGGCTGGTGAGCAATCTCGGATCAGCACTCGCGATACTCGTCTTCGGACTCGTCGTCTACGGTGCCCCCGTGCTGATCGTCGCCGCGCTCATCATGCTCCTCTCCTTCGCCATCGGTCGGCGACGGGTACGGGTCGTCACTGCGGTGCTCGCCGGTCTCATCGTCGTCGCCGTCATCGTGGCGTCGACCGGTGCGTTCCGCCCGCCGCCCGCGCGTGAGGTCGCCGCGGCGCAACGGTCCGAAGCCGAGGACGGATTCACTCGGGCGCTCGCGGACATCGACGGGATCGCCGACATCGAGGTCGTCGGTCACGGCGCGACGGTGACGATGTCGCTCGATGCCGGCGTCGGGCAGGTGCTCGGCGCGGCCGACGCGGCGAAGCGTGCCGGGGAGGACCTCGAGGGCATCGCGATCGTCGTCATCCAGCGCGAGCCGGACCCGACGTCGGCCGCCCAGCAACAGGATCCACCACGGGGACCGTGGCGGGTGCAGCTCGTGCCGAGCGATCAGAGCATCGACGAGATCGCCGACGAACTGCAGCGGCTGATGCTGACGGAGCGGCTGCAGGTGTCGATCGCCGTCACGGAGGGGGCACCGCTCATCACCGTCTTCTCCATGGATGCCCTTCCCGCGGCGGTCCGGGAACTCCGCGGGATCTACCCGGACGGCGCGCACTACCGTGTGCCGGAACGCTTCTCCATGGCGGACGACCCGGCCGAGCTCAGCGTGCCGATGGTCGACGCCATCCTCGCCATCGTCGAGGCCTGCCCCGATGTCGAGATCGAGGTCAACGCTCAACCGAAGCTCTACGTGAACGACGTGACCCCGGAGGAGGCCGCAGCGATCGTCGCCATCCTGCAGGACCCGGCGCTCGCCGGAACGAGTCCGTCGGGCTACCCCGCCGACTACCAGATCCACACCTCCGGCCCCGAGGGGGACGTCTACCTGGAGGGCACCTTCGGTTGAGCCCCTGCCGGTAGCGTGAGGGGATGACCGCCGCTCAGCCCTCCCGCCTCCAGTTCGGTGCCTTCGTGATGAACACCGGCTCCCACATGCAGCACGGCCTCTGGCGCCACCCGGACGCGAAGCAGCACACCTTCGACGACGTGAACCTCTGGGTCGACCTCGCGAAGACGCTCGAGCGTGGTCGGTTCGACACGATCTTCTTCGCCGACGTCGTCGGGGTCTACGGCGGTGCGGGGGCGTCCTTCGACGTGAACGCACGTGAGGGCATGCAGTTGCCGAGCAACGACCCGTCGATGCTGTTGTCGGCGCTCGCGATCAGCACCGAGCACCTCGGCCTCGCGTTCACCTCGTCGATCCTGCAGGAGCACCCGTTCACCTTCGCCCGGAAGATCTCGACGATCGACCACGCGTCCGGCGGTCGGGTCGGCTGGAACATCGTCACGAGCTTCCTCGAGAACGCGGCGCGCAACTACGGGCTCGACCGCCTCGTCGAGCACGACGAGCGGTACGCCTGGGCCGAGGAGTACGTGGCGGTCGTCGGCAAGCTCTGGGAGGGTTCGTGGGACGACGGCGCACTCCTCGCCGACAAGGCCGGCGGCGTCTTCGCCGACCCGACCAAGGTGCACCGGATCGACCACATCGGCGAACGGTACCGCGTGGAGGGCCCGCACCTGTCGTCGCCGTCGCCGCAGCGCTCACCGCTCCTGTTCCAGGCAGGCTCGTCCGGTGCGGGGAAGGCGTTCGCTGCGAACTACGCCGAGGTGCAGTTCATGATGGCGCCGAGCATCGAGGCGGCGCGGGCGTCTGCGGAGTCCACGCGCGCGCTCGTCGCCGAGACCGGCCGCGACCCGCGCGACGTCAAGTTCTGGCAGGCGATGTCGTTCATCGTCGGCAGCACCGAGGAGGAGGCGAAGCGTATCGAGGCCGAGTACGACGAGTACCTGTCGGCCGACGCGTTCCTCGCGCACTCGAACCTCGGAACCGACCAGGCGACGGGGAAGCCGATCGACCCGGACACTCCGCTGAAGGACGTCGAGACCCAGGGCGGGCACAGCATGCTCGAGGCGCTCAAGGCCCTCTCGCCGGACCGGGAGCCGACCGTGCGCGACCTCGCGAAGCTCACCGCGAAGCTGCGGGGCCGCGTCGTCGGCACGCCGGAGCAGATCGCCGACCACCTGGCCGAGTGGCGCGCGGCCGGGATCGACGGGATCAACGTCGCCAACTGGATGATCCCGCACTCCTACGAGGTCTTCGTCGACGAGGTCATGCCGGTGCTGCAGGAGCGCGGTCTCGCCCAGCGGGAGTACGCGCCGGGCACGCTCCGCGAGAAGCTCTTCGGTGCGGAGCCCACCCTCCCGGAGACGCACCCGTTGCGCGCCTACCGCGGCGCCTTCGCCGACCGCTGACCCGCACCCGCTCGGCAGCAGGGCATCCGCCCGAGAGCAGGACGTTTCGACGCGGAATGTCCTGCTCTCGGGCGGATGTCCTGTTCTCGTGCCGCGGCGGCCTACTCCGGCTTGGCCGTACCGACGGCCCAGACGAAGGGCGGCGGGGTGCCGTTGATGGACCAGTCGCCGACGATCCGCGTCTTGTAGATCACGGGGTTGTGGGACGCGACCGTGCGGGCATTGCGCCAGTGGCGGTCGAGGGCGCTCATGCGACTGACAGCTGACGCGCCAAGGGTGTTGAAGAGCAACGTCGCGGACCGTGGGACGAGCTCCGAGAGCACCACCTGCGCCTGGGCGGAGCGGATCTCGGCCTCGATGTTCGCCTGCAGGTCGTCCGCGGAGTCCCGGTCGGCGGCGGTCTCCGATGCCCGCTCGATGGCCGCGGCGACCCCGAGGACGGTCTGCTTCGCGACGAACGCGATCGACGAGATCTCGCCGACGACCGCCTGGATCTGTCCGTCGTCCTTCACGAGTGGCGCGAGACCATGCGTGTAGACGCGGGTGCGCGCACGGATCTGCTCCCCGGCGTCGCGCTCGACCGCCGCCGCGATCCCCGCGTGCACGGCGATGAGCACGTGCTGGTAGAGCGCGGTCTGGTACCGGAACCGGTCGGTGAAGGGGTGCAGCTGGTCGGCGTCGACGACGGCGTCCTCGAAGACGATCGTCCCCGTGCCGGTGAGCTGCTGCCCGAAGCCGTCCCAGTCGTCGGCGATCGTCACGCCCAGCTGGTTCGTGCGGACGAGCACGGTGACCTCGGTGTCGGGCTGGCCCTCGACGACGAGTCGCGCGGTGGCGTCCGTCCAGTCGGCGTAGATGCTGCCGGTCGTGTAGAACTTGCGGCCGTTCACGACGTAGCGACCGTCGCGCTCGGTGACGACCGTTCCGGAGACGCCGAGCGCGCCCGAGCCGACCTCGCTCCAGGCGTTGCCGACGATCTCACCGGCGACGAAGCGCTCGAGCCAGGCGGTGCGTCGGTCGCTGGGGGCCGCGACCAGCTGGTCCTCGACGAGGGCGATGTGTCCACGGAAGATCTGCGGGAGGTTCGAGTCCGCCGCGGCGAGCTCGATCAGGAGCTCGGTGAACTCCGGGAAGGTGAGTCCAGAACCGCCGAACTCGGCGGGGACACGGAGTGCGCCGAAGCCGGCGGCGGCGAGCTTCCGCACCTCCTCGCGCGGGAGCCGGTGCTCGAGTTCGCGCTCCACGGTGCCGGCCTGGATCTCGGCGAACAGCGGCAGGAGCAGCTCGCGGGCGGCCGCGAAGCCGACCGGGCGGGCGGTGGTGGAGGGTGCGGAGGTCATCTGGTTCCGTTCCGGAGGCGGCGGTGGGCTGGTCGTGTGGTTGGCCCTTCGACAGGCTCAGGGACCGGTGGAGGTGCTCAGGGACCGGTGGAGGTGCTCAGGGGCCGGTGGAGGTGCTCGGCGACCGGGTTGGGCAGTCTGGGTTCGGTCCCTGAGCCTGTCGAAGGGGGAGTGGCGTGAAGGCCTAGGTGTAGAGCGAGATCGGCTGCAGCTCGCCGTTCAGGTGGTTCGCGCCGACTTCGAGCTTCTTGTAGTCGACCGGGTCGTGGAGGGAGTGCGTGCGCACGTTCCGCCAGAACAGGTCGAGCCCCACGGAGGCCTTCGCCGAGCTGGAGCCGGTGACCTCGAAGATGCGGTTCGCGACCTCGATGCCGAGCTCCGTGGAGACGACCTTGAGCTTGGCGATCTCGATGGCGATGGCACCACGGTCTTCCGCGGTCACGTCTGCTCCCCGCTCGATGATGCGGTCGAAGCGGGCGTTCGTGCGGTCGGCGAGCGCCTCGACGGCGGCGATCGACGACACGAACTCGCCGACGACGCGCTGGACGAACGGGTCGTCGCGGTAGGTCTCGGCGTGGCTGAGGAACCAGGCGTTCTTCCGCGCCTGGACGAGCTCGGTGCCCTGCGCGAGCGCGCCCTCAGCGATGCCCAGGTAGAGGTTGCCGAACGCGAGCTGGATGCCGGGCGTCACGAGGGAGGAGAACGGTTCGTCGCCGACCGTGCCGAGGATGTCCGCCCGCTCGACGAGCACGTCCTCGAACCGCACGGAACCCGACGCGGAGAGCCGCTGGCCGAGCGCATCCCAGTCGCCGAGGTAGGCGATGCCCGCGCGGTCGTGGTCGAGGACGAACTGGAAGATCGTGCCGTCGTGGTCGCCACCGCGGACGACCGCGTTGACGAGGATGACGTCGCCGGCCGAGGCGCCCGTCGAGAACCGCTTGAGTCCGTTGAGGCGGAACGCGTCGCCGTCCTGGGTGAGCGAGAGGTCGGGGTCCGTCGGGTTCACGGAGTCGCCCCAGATCCACCGGCCCTCCACGGTCTTGCGGTGCCACTCGGCCTGCGTGGCCGGGTCGGCGGTGAAGCCGATGTTGCCGGCGTTGATGTAGTGGTAGGCGAGTAGCTGGCCGATGGAGGCGTCGACGCGCGACAGGATGCGGACGACCCGGAAGGCGCTCTCCCAGTGTCCGCCACCCCCGCCGAACTCGGCGGGGTCGAGCAGATTGACGAGGCCGGATTCGCGGAGGAGGTCGAGCTCGGTGGTGGGGTCGAGGTTCGCGCGGTCGCGTTCGAGGACGTCGACGGCGAGCTTGGTGGCGACCTCGGTGGCGACGGCGTCCCAGTGCGCGAGCTCGGCGTCGTCGGCGGTGCCGGACCAGTGGGTGCGCCCTTCGGGGACCGGCTTCTTGGTCACTGGGCCTGTCGAAGTGCTGATCGTGTCGATGCTCATGCTGAGGCTCCTTCTGGGGCGTAGGCGTTGGTCTCGTCGGCGTTGTCGGTGTCGAAGAGGGAAGGCGCGGTGTCGTCGGCGGCGGACGGCTGCCCGACGTACGCACCGCGGTAGCGGTGGGCCGGGTGCCACTCGGGCACGACGGGAGAGCCGGTGCCGTTCAGGCGGCCGCGCAGCGTCCCCTCCGGGTACTCGTCCCAGACGCGGCCACGGCGACGCAGCTCGGGCACGAGCAGGTCGACGACGGCCTCGAAGGTGCCGGGCGTGATGACGTAGGCGAGGTTGAAGCCGTCGGTACCGGCGACGTCGATCCAGCGCTCGATCTCGTCGGCGACCGTCGCGGCACTGCCGACGAACACGGGCCCGATGCCGCCGATGCCGATGTAGTGGGCGATGTCGCGCGGCGTCCACTCGCGCTCCGGGTCGGCGAGCGTGAAGATCGCGAGCGCCGAGCGGGCGGCGTCGGTGTCGACGTACTTGAGCGGCTTGTCGGGGTCGAAGGAGGAGAGGTCGAGGCCGGACCAGCCGCCGTAGAGGGTGAGGGCGCCGTCGAGCGAGATGTACTGCTGGTACTCCTCGTACTTGGCTTGCGCCTCCTCGTCGGTCTCGGCGACGATCGCCGTGGCGAGGGTGAGGATCTTCACGCTGTCGCGCGGGCGTCCGAGGGCCTCGGCGCGGTCGCGGATGTCGTCGGTCGTCTTGCGGGTCAGCTCCGGGACGAGCCCGTTGATGAACACCGCCTCGCCGTGGGTGGCTGCGAACTGGCGACCGCGGGCCGAGGCGCCGGCCTGGAAGATGACCGGGGTGCGCTGCGGCGACGGTTCCGAGAGGTGGATGCCCGGGACCTGGAAGTGCTCGCCCCGGTGGTTGATGGGGTGCACCTTGGTGGGGTCGGTGTAGACGCCGTTCTCCCGGTCGATGACGACCGCGTCGTCCTCCCACGAGCCCTCCCACAGTTTGTAGGTGACGTCGAGGAACTCCTCGCCGATGCCGTAGCGGTCGTCGTGCTTGATCTGGGTGGTGAGGCCGAGGTTGCGGGCGGCGGAGTCGAGGTAGGAGGTGACGACGTTCCAGCCGACCCGACCCTTCGTGAAGTGGTCGAGCGTCGAGAAGCGGCGGGCGAGGGCGTAGGGCAGTTCGTAGGTGGAGGCGACGGTGACGCCGAAGCCGAGGTGCTCGGTCGCCTTCGCCATGGCCGACACCTGGATGATCGGGTCGCCGACGGGCAGTTGCGCCGAGTCGATGAGCGCGGGTGCGGAGGAGTGACGGTAGACGTCGTAGATGCCGACGACGTCCGCGATGAACAGGGCGTCGAAGGTGCCCCGCTCGAGGAGTCTGGCGAGGTCGATCCAGTAGTCGATGTCGTTGTAGCGGTGCGCCTGGTTGTCGGGGTGCTTCCACAGGCCGGGCGCCTGATGGGTCACGCAGCTCATGTCGAACGCGTTGAGGATGATGCGCTTGCTCACAGGGATACCACCGGGTCGTCTCGTCGAGGCTGGGTCCGACGGCGATCACGGCGCCGTCCAGCACGACGGTACTCGGGGGCTCGGGTGCTCGCGAGGGGCCCGAAACAGAGCGTCACATGGGCCGTGACGGGCCGCTTCCTCCCGGCTGCTTCTCAGCATTACTTTACCTTACGTAAGGTAAAGTAACTTCCATGAGACCCAGCGCACGGAACGAGATCCTCGATGCGGCCGTCCGCGTCGTCGACGCCTCCGGAGAGGCCGACATCACCTACGAGGCGGTGGCGCAGGAGGTCGGTCTGACGAAGGCCGGCCTGCGCTACCACTTCCCCTCACGGGACGCGATGATGATCGCGGTGATCGAGCACGTGGTCGCTCGCTGGCAGCGCGAGCTCGTGGAGGAGCTGGGGGCGCCGCTCGAGACGTCGACACTCGAGGAGCGTGTGCGGGCCTTCGTCGCCTTCGCCGGGGAGGGCGGGGCGAGCCAGGGCGAGTTCGTCGTCTTCGCCGAGGCGGTCAGGCGTCCCGAACTCGCCGCTCCCTGGCTCGAGTACCTCCGCACCTGGTTCGGGTTCGGTGAGGACACCGATTCGACCTCCCTCCTGCTCGTCTGGTTGGCGGCGAACGGCCTCTGGATCGCCGAGGCGACCGGCATCCTCGACGTCGGCCGCGACCAGCGCGCCGACCTCGTCTCGCGACTCCTGGCCCTCGCTGGAGGTGAAGCCCGATGAAGAAGTGGCTGATCCTCTCCGCCGCCATCCTGTTGGAGGTCACGGCGACCCTCTCGCTCCGTGGCTCGATCGAAGACCCACGGTGGGTGATCCTCGCGGTGGTCGGATACTCCGGTTCCTTCATCGCGCTCTCCCTGCTGCTCCGGATGGGCGTGCCGATCGGGGTCGTCTACGGGATCTGGGCGGCCGCCGGCGTCGCACTCACCGCGGTGCTCGCGTCGCTCGTGTTCGGCGAGCAGTTCACCTTCATTATCGGGCTCGGCATCGCGATCGTGATCGCCGGCGTCGTGCTCGTGGAGACGGGCCACGCCCCGGAGTCACCGAAGCCCGTCGCGACGGACGAGGAGGTCGGCGCATGACCTGGTTGCTTCTGGCCGGTGCCATCGTCACCGAGGTCGCCGCGACGCTCTCGCTGCGGGCGTCCGAGGGGCTTCGCAAGAAGCGTTGGATCGCGCCCGTCATCGTGCTCTACCTCACGGCGTTCGGCCTCCTCACGATCGCACTCGCAAACGGGATGCCCGTCGGGATCGCCTACGGGATCTGGGCCGCCTGCGGGGTCGCCCTCACGGCCATCGGTGCGCGCGTGCTCTTCAAGGAGAAGCTGACGCCGAAGATGATCGTCGGCATCGGCCTGATCGCGGTCGGTGTCCTCGTCATCGAGCTCGGTTCCCAGGCGCACTGACCCGCGCTGGTCGTCGCCCCACACCCACTCTCCGCCCGAAAGGAAACGCGTGTTCACCATCGCTCCCGCCTCGCCCGCCGACCTCGAGGAGGCCGCGGCCGTGCTCGCGACCGCCTTCCGACAGGACACGGTCACCTCGACGCTCGTCTCCGGTTCCGATCGTGAGCGCCGGCTCGCCCTCCTCTTCGAGGCGATGCTGTGCTCGGGTGCGGCATCGAGTGGTCGCGTCGACCTCGCTCGCCGGGACGCCGACGGCGTCGTCCTCGGTGTCGCCGTCTGGGAGACGCCGGACGCCCGCCACTCCGTGCTCGACCAGGTGCGGCAGCTGCCGAGGTTCGCCCGTGCGCTGGGGCTGCGCGGCCTTCCGCGAGCCATGCGCCTGCAGCGGACTCTCGCGCTGCACCGTCCGGCCGAACCGCACTGGTACCTCGCACAGATCGGCGTCGGCGACGGCGCTCGCGGGGCCGGTGTCGGGGGTGCGCTCCTCGAGTCACGCCTGCGCACCATCGACGCCGACGGCCTCCCCGTGTACCTGGAGTCGTCGAACGAGCGCAATCGCGCGCTGTATCGGCGAAGCGGATTCCGGAGTATCGCCTCCATCACGGGCATCCCGGGCGTGACGCCGGCTGCGATGTGGCGGGACGCCGCACGGTCCGCTCCTGCGTCGACCGTCTCGGCGTCGACGGACAGGCGTGGATCGGTGGCCGTTGACGCTGGACTCCCGTCGCCGGCCTGACCGTGGCCTGACGGGGTGGGGAGCTGTACCCATTGAACGGCTGTCGGGTCTGCGGCATCCTCGTCGAGAGCGATACCGCTCGTGACCGACAGCCTTGGGGGGCTCCTGTGGACAGCAACGTGCTCGCGATCATCGCCATTCTCGTCCTGCTCGCCATCGTCGGGCTGGGGGTGTTGAAGGGACTCGGGCGCCGGAAGATCCGGGAGGCCGGCGAGAGCAAGCAGGCCAGGATCCCCGCGACCCTGCAGGAGTTCGGTCGCTCCGTCATCCTCGGGACCGACACCGCCGGTGCGGTCGCGCTCATCGAGGCCCTGCCGAAGAGCCGGTTGAAGTCCCTGCGTCCGGGCGTCTGGGGCCTCAACCAGATCTCCAAGGAGGACGCGGTGATCGAGGTGTGGCCCGCGGGATCCGGCGCTGAGGTGCTGGTCACCTCGCTGGAGGAGAACTTCGGGTTCCCGCAGGGGCTCGACGGCTGGCAGCGCTTCACCGGTCAATTGGAGGCCGCTGCGACGGCGCAGGGTGTCTCCGTCCAGCGTGGCGCGCGGGCCTTCCAGTACCAGCCGGCACCCGCGAACTCCCTCGACCGCGCGCACTGGGTGCTCGCCAAGGTCGTCGCGCAGTAGCGCTGCCGGTCGCTCGACGAGTCCGCTGAGGCGGTCGCCGACTCACGGCCGCGGTCACGCCAGGCGTCGCCGGTAGACGAGCGTCGCGAACCCGTACGCGACCACGAGCAGCCCGACGCACCACGCGAGCGCGATCCAGATCTCGCCGCCGACGGCCTCGGCTGCCAACAGTCGTCGGATGGTGTCGACGATCGAGGTGACGGGCTGGTGCTCGGCGAACCAGCGCACCGGGCCCGGCATCGTGTCGGTCGGGACGAACGCCGAGCTGATGAAGGGCAGGAAGATCAGCGGGTAGGCGAACGCACCCGCACCGTCGGGACTCTTCGCCGCGAGCCCGGCGATCACGGCGACCCAGGTCAGCGCGAGGGTGAACAGGGCCAGGATCCCGACGACGCCGAGCCAGGCGAGCGGACCGGCCGGGGATCGGAACCCCATCACCAGGGCGACCGCCACGACGATGACGAGCGACAGGCCGTTGGAGACCAGCGACGTGAGCACGTGCGCCCAGAGGATCGCCGATCGTGAGATCGGCATGGAGTGGAACCGCTGGAAGACACCGCTCTGCAGATCGGTGTACAAGCGGAGCGCCGTGTACGCGATGCCGGAGGCGATCGTGATGAGCAGGATGCCCGGGAGCAGATAGGTGACGTAGGTGTCGGTGCCCGTCGCCAGGGCTCCGCCGAAGACGTAGGTGAACAGGAGCATCAGGGCGATCGGGGTGATCGTGACCGTGATGATCGTGTCGAGACTGCGCGTGATGTGCCGCATGGATCGACCCGTCAGGACACTCGTGTCGCTGAGGAGGTGCGAGCGTCGTCGGGCGACGGGACGGGCTGTGGGTGCTGTGAACGTGGTCATGATTGCTCCCTGTCGGTGTCGGAGTGCGTCGTGGAGATGTCGTTCCGGGCGTCGCGATGGCCGATGATGGCGAGGAACACGTCCTCGAGGCTGGGCTGCTTCTCGACGTACTCCACCGCGGCCGGCGGCAGGAGTCGCTTGAGTTCGGACAGGGTCCCGTTCGCGATGATGCGGCCCTCGTGGAGGATGGCGATGCGGTCGGCGAGGTGCTCTGCCTCGTCGAGGTACTGGGTGGTCAGGAGGACGGTGGTGCCGTGTCCGGCCAGCTCCGTGATGACGTCCCAGACCTCGAGTCGTGCTTCCGGGTCGAGCCCCGTGGTGGGCTCGTCGAGGAGGACGACCGAGGGGTCACCCACGAGGCTCATGGCGATGTCGAGGCGGCGCCGCATCCCGCCCGAGTAGGTGCCCGCTCGTCTGGTGCCGGCATCGGTGAGGGAGAACCGCGCGAGGAGTTCGTCGGCGATCCGTTTCGGCTGCGGGAGGTGACGGAGTCGGGCGACGAGGACGAGGTTCTCGCGCCCGGAGAGGGTGTCGTCGACGGCGGCGAACTGGCCGGTCAGGCTGATGGTCTCGCGCACCCGGGCGGCTTGCGAGACGACGTCGAACCCACTGACCTGTGCGGTGCCGCCGTCTCCGCGGAGCAGTGTCGAGAGGATGTTGACGACGGTGGTCTTGCCCGCGCCGTTGGAGCCGAGCAGGGCGAAGATGCTGCCGCGTTCGACGTCGAGGTCGACGCCGCGCAGGACGTCGAGTGTGCCGAAGGACTTGGTGAGTCCGCGGAGGTGGATGGCCGGAGCGGGTGTCGGCGCAGCGGTGGGTGGTGCGGTGGTCGTGGGCATGGTGTCCGGCCTTTCGGGGTCGCTGATGGACGCGCTCGAAGGTGCGCGAGGTGCGGGTGGGGGAGCCGCCGAGGCGGTCGCGGGTGGGCGCGGCGAACGCCGCTACCCAGGCGCGGTGTCGCTGGTCGATGGTTGCGGCGTCGACCTGGTGCCTGTGGTGCGATCTGCAGCGGGTGGTGCGGTGTGCCCGGCTCTGCGGGTGGTCAGTGCGGTGGCGTCGGGGAGGTCAGCGAGGGTCGCTGCCGGGACCGGTGCCGTGCGCAGCGGCGTCGATCGCGCTCGTGAGGCGTGCGCGTTCCTTGAGGATCCACTCGCCCGGTGCGTAGTTGCGGATGAGTTCCTCGATGAACTCGATCGGGTCGTCGCCGACGATGCTGCGGATCGGCATGTCGTTGGCTGCGGCCTCTTCGAAGAGCTCGGTGAGGTTGTCGAGGAGCGGGAGCAGGTTCGTGCTGCGCGCGGAGGCGAAGTAATACACGTAGTGCTCGAGTGCCTCGACGGTCGTCCGGTAGTTGGGCGGGAGCGCCCGGGTGCGTGCGCGGAACCGCTTGTAGTGCCGTTTCTCCTCGATCATGCGGCTGAGGAACATGGTCAGGACCTTTCGTCTCGGAGCTGTTCGAGTCGCTCGGACAGGAAGCTCCAGGTGTTCCAGAACTCGGCGAGGTAACGCTCGCCGTCGGGGTTGAGGGCGTACACCTTGCGGGGTGGGCCCTTCTCGGAGGGGCGCTTCTCGATGCTGACGAGCCCCTTCTGCTCGATCCGGACGAGGATCGCGTAGATGGTGCCTTCGGCGATGTCGGTGAAGCCCTTGTCGCGCAGGCGGGCGGTGATCTCGTAGCCGTAGGCGGGGGAGCCGGCGAGCAGCGCCAGGACGATGCCTTCGAGCGTCCCCTTGAGCATCTCGGTCATCTGCTTCGCCATGGCACTCCTTGCCGACTACTGAGTGATACTAGGTACTGGTAGATAGTAACACTGAGTACCGATTGCGCAAGGGGTGTTTTCGACCCAGGTTTGCGGGATCTCGTCCGGCCCCTGAGCTTGTCGAACGCGGTGGATCCTTGTCCGGTCACTGAGCTTGTCGAAGGGTCCGCCGACCGCCCGCTCGCCTACAGGTTCCCGAGGTACGCCAGGCGCTCGCCGCCGAGCTCGATCGCGAGTGCCCGCTGCCGCTTGATCCGCCGCCAGCGCATGATGAACAGCACCGTCCCGACAGCCACGAGCACGAGGCTGACGCCGAGCATGATCGGCCCGGTCGCGCCGAGCTCCTCCGGGTCGACGGAGAGGAGGGCGCCCGCGAGGACACCGACGCCGCCGAGGCAGGTGCCGGCGTACGCTCCGGCGGCGAACAAGCGCGACGCGGGTATCGGGCCGAGGAAGTGCTGCAGGAGCACGGGCGGAAGTCCGCGGCGGCGTTGTTCCGGGCCGCGCCGGTCGAGCCAGTCGAGGGAGAAGCGCTGAGCGATGTGGATCTCGCGTGCCCGCGCGATGCCGCCGACGATCCACGCGACGAACGCGAGCAGTGCCGAGCCGACCACGGCGACGGCGACGAGCGCGTTCGCGTCGGACGGCAGGAGGCGGTCGATGACCCCTTCCGCGATGGCCGCCCCGAAGATCGCGAGCAGGCCGATCCCGGCGAGCCCGATGAGAATCCGGTCGCAGACCTTTCGGAGGGTGCGTGCGCCGACCGTCTCCGGAATCGGTTGCAGGTGGACGACGTCGTCGTCGTCCGCGAGCCAGGACCACACCCGCGCCTGGTCCTGTGGCGGAATCCACGACGGCAACTCGCGTCCGTCGTCCGAGTCGCCGCGTTCCGCATCCCGATCGCCGCGCTCCGCATCCCGATTGCCGAGCGCCCCATTCCGGTTGCCAAGCTCCGCATCCCGATTGCCAAGCGCCCCATTCCGGTCACCGAGCTTGTCGAGGTGCACTCGGTCGATGAGCTGCTCCGCGGCCAGCCGGGCCGGGTCGTCCGGTCGCCGGAACCGGTCGTCGTCCGTGTCGTCGTCGACCGCCTCGTCCTCGTCCGCGAGGACCGACCCGTACTGCGGCGCAGGCGGCACGAGGGGAGTCGGGTTCGGGGCGTCAGGCGCCGCTGGAGCCACGTCCTGATGCGCGCGCACGACCTCCTCCACTGCGCCCTGTGCGGCCCGCATCGCTTCGTCCCGGATGCTCCGGCCGAGCGGCCCCGCGGCCTGGACCACCGCGTCGAGCAGCTTCACGTCGCCGGTGGACTCCGCCACGGCGATGCAGTCGCCGATGAACCCGCGTCGACCGATCGCGACGTCCGAGCCCTTCCCGGCGAGGGATCGCGAGATGCGTTCCCGGCCGACGTCGAGCGGATCCTGACCGGTGTCATCGGGGATGCCGCTGCCGGCGATGAGCGCGACGAGTGGCACGAGGTCCGACGTGGGGAGGCTGCGAAGCCAGCCGCCGTTCATGATGATGCGGGCGCGTGCGCCGGTGTCGGTCGTGAGTCGCAGGCTGAGGGCCGGCGTGGTCGCGGCGGGATTGCGGGTGAGGAGCTCGCCGCTCACGATCGAGCGGAGCGGGACCGTCTGGCCGCCGAGGAGGGCTGTGCCGCGGACGGCGTCGACACCGACCGGGCGGAAGGCGGTCCGGAGGTAGGACAGGCAGATGCCGGCGGTGAGGAGGAAGAAGGCCGGAATGACGATGAGCGCCGTGGGTGCGATGTCGAAGATGCCGTCGATGACGGTTCCGGTGATCCAGCCGAGGACGGTGGCGAGGATGCCCGACAGGATGACGATGAGGACGAGGTTCGCCCTGACGGGATGGCGGCCGATCATGGTGAACCCGTCGTTCGTCGGTCCTGGTGCTGCGCTCACATCGTCCTCTCGGCAGGTGGTCGCATCGACTGTTCCATGTCGGCGCCCGTCGTGTCGATGGGGAGCCCTTCGATGCTGCCCGGGCCGTACCCGGTCCGTGAGTTACCTTCTCCGGTCCCTGAGCCACTTTCCCCGGTCCCTGAGCGACCATCCGGGTCCCTGAGCTTGTCGAAGGGCGTTCCCCTCCCCGGCCCCGTACCCCTCGCAGCACGATTCGCGTCTTCGGCTTCAGTGTTGTAGGCTCTACTTCGGCCTGCCGAGCCGAAGTTCTCTTCTCTCAGCAAGCAATGCGCCCGTAGCTCAACGGATAGAGCATCTGACTACGGATCAGAAGGTTGGGGGTTCGAATCCCTTCGGGCGCACATTCTGAAAAGCGGTCCACTTCGGTGGGCCGCTTTTTTCGTGCCGCCTGACAGCAGGATATCGGCGCGAGAACCGGATGGAATCGCGGGAAATGTCCGATTCTCGGGCGTTTGTCCTGTTCTCGTGCGGCGGCCACGCGCCGCTACGCCCGGCAGGTGCCCAGCGTGCCCGTGAGCGCCTGGCGGTCGGCGTCGTCGACCGTGAGGTCGTATGCCATCAGCACGAGCACGAACCGAGCCGCGTACTCGCAGTGCGAGGCGGCCGAGGGCGGCATCCAATCGCCGGGGCCGGAGTCCGACTTCGAGGAGTTCGTGGCGCCGTCGACGGCCTGCAGGTTGATCGGGTCGTTCGCGAACTGCTCCCGCTGCTGCTCCGTCCACGTGTTCCCGCCGTGACGCCAACCCCACGCGAGCGGCACGACGTGGTCGATCTGCACGAGCTGACTCGACCGCTCACCGCGCTGGAAGTCGATCGTCGACCCCGTGTAGAGGTCGTGTAAAACGCCGGTGAGGACGACGCAGTCGCGGGTCCCCGGCTTGAAGGTGACGTCGACGAGGTCGCGCGCCAGCACGTCGTTGCGGGTGTCGCAGCCGTTGCGGTCGATGTCGGCCCAGCGCTGACCGAACCGGTCCCGGTCGTACCCGGTGGCGACCTGGGTCGCGGTGTCGACGTCGGCCAGCGCGTCTTCGACGGCGTCGGCCGAGACGATCAACTGCCCGGACGCGTCCACGACAGCGAAGCCGGCGGCCTCGAGCGAAGCCCGCGCGCTTGGGCTGACCGCTGCGGGCGTCGGTGCGACGGATGTCGGCGTCGATGATCCTGGCTCGCCGAACACGATCCCGCCGTCGACCTGCGTCGCGACGAGGACCACGACGGCTGCAAGGAGCGCGACGAGCAACGCCAAGGGAGTCTTCTTCATGCTGGGTGCTCTCCTCGGGGGTCTGCTCCACCAGCGTAGATGCGGGCGCCGACACGAGCGCTGCGCGCGCCCTTCGACAAGCTCAGGGCGCCGAGGAGGGGGATCTGCAAACGAGGCAGGGCCCTTCGACAGGCTCAGGGACAAGCGCACTGCGCGTTGCGCATCTTTTCAAGAATCTCGCGAGTAGGTTTGGAGGGCGCTCCGTCGGGTCGACCATGTGTTCTCGAACGACGGCGAGTCTGGCCGCTCGCGGATGACTATCAGCGCTGCTCGTTCAGTCGACTATCCTGTCCACCTCAGCCAGGACATCTATGACGTCCGTTGGGCTCAATTCGTCGACAAAGAAGATCCGGCGGCCGATCTTGTTGAGTGATGTGCCGCTGACGAAGCCACGTTCTCGGTCCGCTATCCAGAATCGATCATGGAAATCATCGGCTTCAATCACGGAAATTGTCAGATCCTGACCGCGAGAGTGCAACTCCGCCTCGACTGCCGCTCTCACTGTCGAGTGGCTTCCCTTTGGTGAGACGATCGCCGTGATGCGGAGGCCTGGTGTGAGAGCGGGGGCGATCATCCTTCCGACCACTTTCGCGTACGCCGTCGCGTCTGCTTTTCGTCCAGGTGTGAAGAGGTATGGATCTGTGACGACCAGCTCCGTCTCCGGTGCCAGTTTTCTCATCCGCGCCGCCATCCGCTGTTCCGCTGTTGCCGGCGGCTCTTTGGGTGAAATGTCCTCCTCGAGTTCGGTCAGATCGAGAAAGTAGCTGGGACCGCTGTGAACGAGTAGAGCTTGTACCTCGCGGACTGAGTAGTCGGCGCGGCGGAAAAGAAGCTTGTATCCGACTTCCTCGGCCCGCGCGGCCAACAGGTGCGCATCGTCGCCTGTTAGAGGCGGCAGGAACTGGTACGAGTTCCAATAGCCGTCGAGGCGAAACTGGCCGTCGTCGTCGAACTCGATGGGTTTGTTCGTTGGGGCATCCTGACCGTCTAGGTCCCGGCCAGGGTTGGGGTCCGTCATGCTGGGAAAGCATACCGTCGCCGAGGAGGCTGGTCGGCCGGAAACGATCGTTTTCGGTGCACTGTGAGCGGAGGGTGCCGAGGTGCGCCACGGGCCGCGTCCAGGTCGACCGACCCCCCAAAGCTTCTAGCGACCGAAACCGGCCATTTGCGCGGTGGCCGCGCCGCCGCGACCTCTAGTTTGTAAGCACGAACAGCTGCTCCGAAGCTAGCTTCTTCTGACTGCCATTTGAAGCTCCAAGCGTCGAATGTGAAGCGGGAATAGTGTGAACTTCGATCGCGGAGAAAAAACCCTGAGCGACATCCGCAACTCCAGAGCCGGTGGCCGTTAAAAGGCCATTTTCGGGATAGCTGACAATTAAGGGGATGCGTAAGCGTCTCGCTCCCCGAAATAAGGCGCGGAATGCGTTATCAACGCCTGACTTCTGCGAGAAATTGGTGATAAATCCATCGGATCGGTTCCGACCCTGTCCTCGAGCGTCGGGAAAGTCGTAGCGGTACATGGTCTCGTAGACGTGATAGAACCGCGAGTACTGGTCCCGCGTGTATGGCGGATCTGCGTACAAGACCGATGCATGCGCCAGATCGTTGGAGGTCAAGAGAGTCAATGCATCTGAAGATGTGACACGGTTCTTCGCGCGCCACGCAGCTGAACCCACCTGTGTGTTGTCGGCTAGCGCCCGGGCGAAGAGTTCCCAGACGTCGAGTCTTGCAGCGCGACGAACCCGCTCGGCAGCGGCGTGGGAACGGGGAAACAAGAACTGCGCTGTGTGACCTGGCGCGTTCATGACAGCCGAGGCGGCGCCGAGCCATGCACTGAGTAGCCAGTCTCGTTCTGCGGTCACGCCATCGTCGTCGATGGCGGCCCGCAACGCATCAAGCGCGTTCGCCTGTTGGTAAGTGAAGTAGCCCGACGAGAAATACAGGCTAGTTAGACGATAGAACTCGCGGCCGCTAGCAGCGCCGGCGGACCGTGCCTCGCGGCGAGAAGCGCTTGAAACCGCGACGTGGGCGGCCCGACGCATGTGGTCCGCGAGGAGAGAGTCCGAAGAGGCGAAGGCGGCCTGCTCCGCAAGTAGACGCTCGACGTTAGCGCCGTTGAGCCAGTGAACGTGACCGTCGTAGGCCTCGCGGAGTCGGGCCACCGCTTCCGCGGCCGTCGTAGACCGGCCTTCGCCGAGAAAGCGGGCTCTCGAGAGGCATGCGACGAACCCAAGAGCGTCGTTCGCAACGATGGGGGCGTGTTCAGACAGGCTGGCCGCCACTGTTCCCATGCCAGCAAAAAGATCAACGACGGGACCTGAGGGCTCGAGCGCCAGAATGGTCTCGCGCACGAAGTCGACCATGTGGCGCTTCGTTCCCATGTATCGGACGGGCAAGTAGTCTCCGCTCTCAGAACTGGACATGCGTGCCCGCACCCTGTCTTGAGCACTGCGATGGCCGCTGTCCACTATGTTCTCATCAGAGAGGCCGTCATCGCGGCTCGAGTTTAGAGGGGGACCGTGCCAAAGATCCGCTTCGCGATCATGTCCGACATTCATGCTGACGAGCTTGAGAACGGCGACACTCGAATCTACCTCGAACCGACGCAGACGCAGCGTGGCCAGTACCCGATGGTAGACCTGCAGCATCTGATCACCGAACTGTCTTTGACGGCGGACTACTTGCTCCTTCCCGGCGACACCGCGAACAAGGCCAATGCCGAGGGGCTTCAGTACGGATGGCGCCAGTCACATGGCATCGCAGCGCTACTAGAAGCTCGGCTGATCGCGACGGCGGGTAACCACGACGTCGTGACCCACAGTCCGAGTCCAGATCGGTGGAGAATGCTGCGCGATCTGCTCCCGAGCTTTCCGACAGGCGACGATGCCATCGATCGGACGTATTGGCAAAGGGGTTGGTGCGTCATTGAAGAGGCAGACCACCGCATTCTTGTGCTGAACTCCACCGCAGACTTTCCGCCATACCCTGCCGATATAAGATCACCTGAAGGCGTCGCGTATTTCCATCAAATCGAACGAGGGGGGCTTCTCCCGAGCGTAGAAGATGAGCTGCGAGCCTATCTCGCCGGGGCAGAACCGAAGATTAACATCGCTATGGTTCACCACCATCCGCTTGAACATCAGCTTGCTTCGCATCTTCAGGACACATACGGCCCCATGCGCCGTGGTGGTGAGCTCATTGAGTTGTTCACAAATTCTCACTCGTCGGGCAGGTGGCTAGTGCTTCACGGGCATAAGCATATTCCGCAACTCGTTCGTGCAACTACTGTCTCCTCGAACGGACCGATCGTGCTGTGCGCGGGAAGCCTGGGAGCGAAGATCTGGAGTCCCGTCGATACTGTCGCGCGAAACCAGTTCCATGTTCTAGAACTCGGGAGTCGTGCACCCGAAGAAGGGTCGACGCTCGTGGGGTCGGTAGAAAGCTACAGTTGGGGTGTTGGAGTGGGATGGTACCGTTCGGAACGTAAGGGGTCGGGGCTGCCCGCCCGAGCAGGGTTTGGTAGTAACGCTGATCCAGCGCATCTCGCAGCCCAGGTCGACGCGTTAGTCCCGACTGCGCCGGGATCGTTCCTGCCTTATGCGCACCTGGTTAGCCACCTGGGAGATTTGCCATTCCTCATGCCGGCAGATGAGGAAGCTCTCGAGTTTCATATGGCCGAGCGGGGCCTGCAAGCATTACGCGGTGTCGACAATCAAGTGCAGGTAGTAGGGCGAAAGAGTGAAACGCATGTCTAACGGACTGGATGCCTTCAATGCCAAGCGGATGACAGCTGGTCAAGTAGCCGACAGTTTCGTGGTGCCGGCGGAGTTCGAGCGCCTAAGTAGCAACGACCATATCTACGTCATTGGCCCACGCGGCAGCGGCAAGACTACTTTGCTCCGAATGCTAACAGGCGAGACGCTCGAGGCTTGGCGTGGCCCCGAGGCGGCAGCGGCTCGACTCAGGATTGATTACACCTCGATCTTCGTACCCGCCGACGAGCTCTGGGCAAGCCAATCCTCCTCTGGAAACGTGCGCGTGGCGTTTGCTGGGCAGCTACTTCTGGCTGCCATAGACACTATGACGTACAGAATGTCAGAAGAGGCCGGGATTCACCTGCCAGCAGCACTGTCGTTGACCGCAGAGGCAGTCCTTACGAATCATTTCGCGCACATTTGGGGACTGCGGGACGTGCATGGAGGCTTCAAAGGGCTTCAATCCGCCCTAGAAATGATTCTTCTCCGCTTGGCGCGCGAAGATCTTCGTGATCATGCGTTGGCGGCACCGGACTCTCTGCGATTATTGATTCCAGCACTAGACGCTTTCAACCGCGAGGTCGGGCAACGGGGTCACCGGTGGGCCCTACTACTTGATGAGATGGAGCTCGCGCCTGCCGAGGTTCATTCCATGGTGACCAAGTTTGTTCGGGGAGGCCCGCCGTCACTGACTCTCAAAATCTCCATGAGTCCATTCGACCGTTTCATGGAAATTTACGGGGAAGATGCTCTTCCCTCGCCCGGCAACGACTTTGACACGATCTACCTGTCAGGCCGCCCGGTGCGTGAACTGAAGGCGTTCACCAACGGGCTGTGGCAATCATCGCTGAAGTCCCGCGGATTGCCGAGCCGCGAACTTGCGGCGGTCCTCGACGACCGAGCGCCTTCTCCCCGGGACCGTCCTGCGAACGAGCGGAGTGGGATCGGCCTGGTGCGTGCTATGGCAAACCGGGATCCAGAGCTGAGGCAATGGCTCCATCGACGCCAAGTAAACCTGAATGATGCGGGTTCGATGTCTTATTTCGAGAGGTCAGCGACCATTCGTAAGATTTCTCCGTTATTAGTCTATCGCGATGCATTACTCAATTTTCGCGATGGGCAACCGGTAAAGCGTAGCCGAAAGAAGTCGTATGAACCATTCACTGGTTCTACTGCAGCAGTGACAATACTCGAAGGTAACCCGCGCTGGATTAAGAGTGCCTTCGCGCAAATGCTCGAGCGCTACGATTCAAAGAGTCAGAGCGTTTCGGCTGGCTTTCAGATCGACTCGTTGACGGGCGTGGCTGACCGCTTTGAGGCTCTGTTGCGGGTGCTACCTACGAGGCAGGGCACTGGTGAGGCCATGCCGCCGCTCTTGTTGGTGGATACGGTCTCTCGCTACCTTCGAGATCGAAATCTTGGGCCGTTCACCGCAGATGCGCCTAACAGTTTCGTGGTTGATCAGGGCACACCTGAGGAAGTGCGACGCGCACTGTTGCTCTGCCTTTACGCAGGAGCTATTGTCCACCTCCGAAGTCGCAATAGCCCGGCAGTGCTTTCTTCGTTCACGAATGAGCGCTTCCGTCTCACTCACCTGCTATCAGTGCGCGATGGAAAGGAATTGCCATTGCGCCTAGGTAAGGATGTCAGTCTGAGTAGCGTTCTCCAGACGACGCATCCCCGCACGCGCCCGCAGCCGCAGCAATCTGGTCCGGTTCTTCCCCTTGAGTGGAGTATGTATGAAGGTGAGTGATGTCATCTTCTCCAGATCCGAGAGATTTGACTTCCTTGTTACAGTGTGCGGATACGAGGGTCGTTCGCAATACGTTACACGCGTGAGTGCACGTGCTGACAGTCACATCGTCATTGACTATCATTCGCCTGGGGTCGGCGAGTATGATAACAATTTGTCCGCAGTGCAGTCGTCCGACGCCGCGCTGCAAAGCGAAGAAGGCGCTCTCGAAGCGATCGTCGCGGCTGCGGCGATCGGTGCCAGGATACGTGTGGACATTAGCAGTATGCGTCGTTCGACCATCGCTTCAGTCGTGGACAGGCTTCAAGCAGTGAGTGGCCAAGCCGATGTGCAATTTGTTTATGCACCTGCGGCGTACGAGGCGAGTGCCCGCGCCGCGGTAGATCACCTCAGCCTGAGTGCGGGTCCAGTATCGGATGTTTTTCGAGGGGATCTCCGACCGTCATCCCTTCCAATCGGATTGGTCGCCGGTCTTGGACTGGAGCCCCACCGAATCATGGGGTTGACTGAACTATTGGAGCCCGACGAGGTATGGGCATTCATTGCTTCAAGCGATGATGCACGCTTTCAGCTCGCTGCTCGTCAGGTCAACCAGCTGACGCTCGATGATGTTCATACAACACCTGTTGTATACGATATTCGATCGATAGCCGAGACGTATCTTGCCGTGGATTCCCTGGTTTTTGCGGCCGCGCCCCGTCGGCGTCTCGTCTTGGCGCCATCTGGGCCGAAGATGTTTGCTTTGGTCTGCCTACTGGTTGCGTCAAACCAGGCGGAACATCGACCGGCCGTATGGCGCGTTGGACCCATTTCGACTGCCGAAGCAACGGGTCTAGAGGCCGCGGGGGATGTCGTGGCGGCGGAAGTCAACTTTCGGGCGTAGGGCTAACATCTTTCTCGTCCGGTCCCTCTAGACACTGGTGACGGTAGCTTGTCGGCCCGTTGCTGGTTGCTGATCGGAACGATGCGGTTGTCCGGTGTTCGCTTCGTCGCAGCACACGCCGATCCGGATCGTGAGCGGGATATGCCCCCGCGGGCAGTTCAGGAGCGTTGAGGTGGGCGCCGACACGAAGTCGCCGGACGTCAGCCCCGGTAGATGTCGCTCCGATGGCCGAGCGTGATGACGACCACGAGGAGCACACCGTCATCGATCGTGTACACGATCCGATAGTTGCCCACCCTGACTCGGAAGCCGGGGCGCCCCTGCAACGCCGTGGCGCTCGGCGGGCGTGGGTTCTCCCCGAGCAGAGCGATCGCGGCCCGGATGCGTCGTTGGTCCTGATGGTCGATCTTGCGGAGCGCCTTGATCGCGGCCGGCCGCAGCTCGATGTCGTATCGACTCATTCCCAGCCGAGGTCGGCCTTCGCCTGCGCCCACGGGATGCTGTCGCCCTCCTCGGCCATCGCCGCGTCGAAGGCACGGGCGTCCTCGGCGTCTTCGAGCGCCTCCATCATCCGGTCGTACTGTTCGGGACTGATGATGACGGCCTCCGCGCGCCCGCGACGCTCCACGAAGACGGCTTCGGTGTGGGATCGCGCGATGAGCTCGGAGAACTTCGCTCGAGCTTCGGTGACGTTGATCCGGGACATGTCGCAAGTGTACGTTTTGAGCCTCCGTCTGTACATGTGAGACCGCAGCTTCGGACAACGGCCTCCGGGCAGCCTAGACAAGGTGTGCGGACGACCGACGGCGCTCTCCACAGGGGTGCCCTTCGACAAGCTCAGGGACCGGCGGAGGTGTTCTCAGGGACCGGCGGAGGTGTTCTCAGGGACCGGCGGAGGTGTTCTCAGGGACCGGCGGAGGTGTTCTGCGGGACCGGGGGACTGCCGCTCGCGGCAGGGGCGGGATAGGGTCGAGCAGACACAGGGTGCCCCACAACGGGCGCCCGCGATCAAGGAGGATCACGTGTCAGGTAACAGAGCTGTCGCCTACAAAGCAGCGGGTGTCGTCGAGGTCATCGACATCGACTACCCCACCTTCGAACTCAAGGACGGACCGGGGGTGAACCCGGCCAACGTCGGCCGGAAAGTCCCCCACGGCGCCATCCTCAAGACCGTCGCGACCAACATCTGTGGCTCCGACCAGCACATGGTCCGCGGCCGCACCACGGCACCGCCGAACCTCGTCCTCGGACACGAGATCACCGGTGAAGTCGTCGAGGTCGGACCGGACGTCGAGTTCATCAAGGTCGGCGACATCGTCTCGGTGCCCTTCAACATCGCCTGCGGTCGCTGTCGCAACTGCAAGGAGCGCAAGACCGGCATCTGCCTCAACGTGAACCCCGACCGCCCGGGCAGTGCCTACGGCTACGTCGACATGGGTGGCTGGGTTGGCGGTCAGGCCGAGTACGTGCTCGTGCCCTACGCCGACTGGAACCTCCTGAAGTTCCCGGACCGCGACCAGGCGCTCGAGAAGATCATGGACCTCACGATGCTCTCCGACATCTTCCCGACCGGCTTCCACGGTGCGGTGACGGCGGGCGTCGGTGTCGGCTCCACCGTCTACGTGGCAGGTGCGGGTCCCGTCGGCCTCGCTGCAGCGACCGGGGCCATGCTCCTCGGCGCTGCCGCTGTCATCGTCGGCGACATGAACGCCGACCGGCTGGCGCAGGCGCGGAGCTTCGGTTGCGAGACCGTCGACCTCACCAAGGGCGAGCCGGCGGAGCAGATCGAACAGATCCTCGGTGTCCCGGAGGTTGACTGCGCGGTCGACGCCGTCGGCTTCGAGGCTCGTGGTCACGGCGGCGACGCGGGTCACGAAGCCCCGGCGACCGTGCTCAACTCGCTCATGGACATCACGGCGGCCGGCGGTGCGCTCGGCATCCCCGGGCTCTACGTGACGGGTGACCCGGGTGGTATCGACGAGGCCGCGAAGAAGGGTGCGTTGTCGCTGAGCCTCGGTACCGGCTGGGCAAAGTCACTGTCGTTCACCACCGGTCAGTGCCCGGTCATGAAGTACAACCACGGTCTGATGATGGCGATCCTGCACGACAAGGTGCACATCGCGAAGAACGTCAATGCCACCGCGATCACCCTCGAGGACGCCCCGCGCGGGTACGCCGAGTTCGATGCGGGGGCTGCGCAGAAGTTCGTCCTCAACCCGAACGGGTATCTGGACGCAGCGTAGGCGGCACTGCGACATCACTGAGAGCGCCCGTTGCGTCGTCTGGAGAGCTTCAGGACGACGGAACGGGCGCTTTCGGCTGCCCGTCGACAGGCTCAGGGACCGGGCGCCGGGGACGGATTCATCTCCTCACCAGGAGGTCCCGACTACTGAGTTTTCACCGAAACGCGTGCTGCGAGGCATCCGGGACGGCGTTGTCTGACGAACTGCTGAGTGAACCGTGAGATTCCCTCCTTACGGTCCGTCTCTTCAATGACGCGGGAAACCGACGGGGCCATGGGGCCCGTCCCGCGACGAAGAGACCCCCACTCGCACAAGGACGACCATGCAACACTCCTTCCTCGCATCCGAATCAGATCCGGAGAGCGACTCCGACACCGGCCCGCTGCTCGGCAGTGCGAGCAGTACGGCGTCGACGGTTCCGATCCGCAGGGTCACGGTCAGCGGCGACGACCCGGCGGTCGCCCGGCAGAACTACGAGCGCGCCTACGACGGCAGCCGCTTCACCGTCACCCGCGGTTCCGAGCCGTTCTCGTTCCAGTGGGTGTCGATCGGCGACGACCGCGTCTCGCTCCGCACCGCGACGATGACCGGGCACGTCACCGGCGACACCCCGGGCCTCACCGACTACGTGGTCTCGTGGGTCACGACCGGCGGCGGCTGGATCGTGCGTCGCGACGGCCAACGGATGGAGATCCCGCGACACCCGTTCGTCCTCCCGTTCCACCGGCCGTACACGGTGCACCTCACCCCGCATCGGCAGAACTCCGTGCTGTTCTCCGCACCGTACCTCGAGGACATCGCGACCGAGATCCACGCCGGCCCGAGTCAATCGGTGTCCTTCGACCTCGAGGCGACGCCGACACCCGAGGCGATCGAGCGCTGGCGCGTGGCGCTGAACGCCTCCACCCCGGTACTCACCGACGAGACGGCCCCTCCGCTGCTCCGCATGAACGCCCAGCGACCGCTCGCCCTCGCGCTGCTGCAGCTCGCACCGTGGGCGGTGGTCGACCTGCCGGAGCCGCTCCGCGAGCCCTCGATGGCGCGCACCCGCCTCGCGGTCGAATACCTGCACCACCACGCGGCGGAGCCCATCACGCCCGCCGACGCGGCGAAGGCGGCCGGGCTGCACACGAGGACGCTGCAGCTCCACTGCCGTCGCGAGCTCGGCATGTCGCCCACCGCCTACCTGCGCGACATCCGCCTCGACCGCACCCGGCGCGAGCTCGCCGACAGCTCGCCGCAGGAGACCACGGTCGGCGAGGTCGCGAAGCGGTGGGGGTTCGTCCACCTCGGCCGCTTCGCCTCCGCCTACCGGAACCGCTTCGGCGAGGGCCCGAGCCAGACCCTCCGCGCCTGATCGACGAGTCGCGAATATCCAGAAACTGAGTGCTTCGCGACGAAAACGAGATCGACCGTGAGGATCGGGCGTGACGCGCAGTCTCATAGATGTCGCCCGGAACACGGGCACCGCGACCGGACACCCGGAACGCGAAACCGCAGTACCAGCCACCGAAGGAGCAACACCATGTCGAACACCACCGACACCGCCAACCACGCAGCCACCGCCTCCACGGGCAAGAACGTCATCGCCGACGGCGTCGTCCAGAAGGTCGCCGGCATCGCAGCCCGCGAGGTCCCCGGCGTGCACGACCTCGGCGGCGGAGCAGCTCGCGCCATCGGCGCCATCCGCAACGCCATCAACGCCCAGGACCGCGGTCAGGGCGTCTCGGTCGAGGTCGGCGAGAAGCAGGTCGCCGCTGACATCGTGATCGTCGCCGAGTACCCCGTCGACCTCCAGCGCGTCGCGGACGACGTCCGTCGCAGCGTCACCGACGCGATCTCGAACGTCGTGGGTATGGACGTCACCGAGGTCAACGTCACCGTCTCCGACGTCCACATCCCGTCGGACGACGACAACGACGCTGACGAGAGCCGCGTCCAGTGACCACGACCGATCGCGGCATCCTCGTCGGTGCCGTCCTGGCACTGGCTGCCGTCGCATTCGAGTTCTGGAGCATGATCCTCGTCGCGCTGTTCATGCTGATCGGATTCGGCATCGGACGCGTGCTCGAGGGCAAGCTCGACCTGCGCGGTGTCGCCGACGCGCTCCGCGGGCGGCGGTCGTCGTGACCGCGGCGGTGACGGCCGAACAGGCCGTGCATGGTCGCAACACGATCAGCTCCCGCGCCGTGCGTCGCGTCGTGTCTGCCGTCACCGCGGAGGAACTCGGTGTGCGGGCGTCGGAGGTCTCGGTCGAGCTCTCCGACGCCCAGGGGGCCCTCACGGTCACCGCGAGCACGCCCATCCACGTGTCGCCGCTCGGCGCCGGATCCCGGACCTCGGGAACCGTCCTCGAACGCCTGGCACGCGCACAGACCAGCATCCGTGAGCGGTGCCTGGACCTGACCGGGTCGACGATCGGACGCGTCGACCTCCACATCACGGGCGCGAAGCTCGAAGAACGAAGGAGGGTGTTGTGAGCACCCCAGCCCTGTACCGCCGCGCGGTGCGTCGCGAGACCCACTCGCCGCGGTCGACGCTTGCGATCACGATCGCGATCATCCTCGCGCTCGTGCTCGCCTGGCTCGGCACCGAATCGGTCCTGGCCGCGATCGGGCAGCCGGCGCTCCTCGTCGCACCGAAGGACATCGTCACCGCGGTGCTCACTGCCGCGACCGCACCGGCCCCGCTGCTCGTCGCCATCGGCGCGGTCGCGGCGATCATCGGCCTCGTGCTGATCGTCCTGTCGCTGGCCCCCGCCCGCCAAGGGCGTCGCGGGTCGATCGCCGACCGCACCGCGGCCGTCGTGGACGACCGCGTGATCGCGCAGTCGCTCGCCCGCGTCGCCTCGTACGCCGGTGACATCGACCCCTCGCAGGTGAGTGTCAGCGTCGGCGCCAGGAGCGCCCGCGTCGACGTCACGCCGACGAGCGGCCGACGCGTCGACCAGCGCGAGATCCAGCAGGCCGTGGACGCGGAGGTCGCGTCCTACGACTACCGGCCGGCGCTCCGCGCCAAGGTCCGCGTGAGCAGCAAGGGAACGGTGGCCTGATGAACTCCACGAATCGATTCCTCAACCGGTTCTTCATCCTCGTCGTGGGACTCGTCGTCCTCGCGGCCGGTGCGGCCCTGTCCGCGGGCGCGCTCCTGCCGGACGTGCAGCGCACGATCAGCGAGAACGCCGAGCGAGCCGTCGGACCGACGAACGACACCATCGACGCCCAGCCGTGGATCCTGTGGGTCGCGGCGGTCGTTGCCCTGCTGCTCATCCTCGTCATCCTCTGGTTCGTGTTCCGGCAGGGCCGCGGGCACACCGGAACGCTGCTGCAGGTCGACGAGCAGCGGACGAAGGACACCCCGACCGGTGGTCGCGTCCTGCTCGACGTGAAGGTCGCCGAGCAGGTCCTCGAGGAGGCGATCGGGCGCAACCCCGACGTGGTCTCCGTCGACGTCACCGGCTTCCGGATCCGCAAGCAGTCCACGCTGCGCCTCACCGCACACGCTCGTCGCGGCGCCTCGCCCGTCCAGCTGCGGCGCGACATCGAGGCGGCCATCCACGAGTGGGACGGCGTCCTCGGGACGTCCACCCCGGTGGTCATCCAGATCGTCAGCGGACTGCGCACGCGGCTCGCGAGCACCAACCGGGTCGTCTGACCCGACACCCCGCGGTGCCGCCGCGGCACCCGAATCGACAGCAGTAGGACCGATGCACCGCCGACGCGGTGCGAGGAGGATCGCATGAGCGACGACACGAAGCACCCGGACCAGCACCACATCCCCACCCCGGCCGAGGTCCGGGCGGAGCACCCGACGGTGCTCGTGCCCGCGCATCCCGATGACGAGGTCCGCCGCATCGAGTCGCACGACGGCGAGCACGCGGGCCGGACCGCGTCTGCTCCTGGATCGGTCGCTGCGGCGGACACGACGGTCCCTGGATCAGCGGCCGGTGGACCGGCTGTGACCGACTCGGTCTCCGACGAGACGCCGACGGTGACGGTGACCGTGTCGGAGCCGGTGGCTTCGCCGGAACCCGCGGACGCTCCGGTGGTCGAGCTCGACTCCGGCCGGAGACGTGAGCAGGAGGCCGACGAGCTCGCCCAGGTCATCGCCTCGACGGCCGAGACGGTCCCCGGCGTGCACGCCCTCGGTTCCCCGACGGCCCGCGCCATCGACAGCGCCCGCACCCGGCTGCTCGGTCGCACCGCCGTCCCCGGCGTCAACGTCCTGGCCGACGACGACGTGCTGAACGTCGAGGTCTCACTGGTTGCCGAGTACCCGGCCAGCATCGACGAGGTCGCGGACACCGTCCGGGCCGACGTCGCGGCGGCGCTGGAAGCCCGCCACCCGGGACCGGTCGACATCGACATCACGGTCACCGACATCCACGGGCCGTTCGACCCGATCGAGCCCGATCCGGGCGAGGCGATCGACGACGCGAAGGCCGCCATCGGCAATGCGACGTCCGCGGCGGGTGCCACGATCGGCAATGCGGCGGAGGCCGCCGGGGATGCCCTCGGCACGGCGAAGGCTGCTGCATCGGACGCGGTGGACTCGGCGCGAGCCGGAGCGGCCGACCTGGCCGACGCCGCTGGCGACGCGGTGGAGCGGCGGACCGGCCGGTCCGAGGGCGACGACGGCCGGTCGCTGGAGAACGAGCAGCCGGTCGTGGTCGCGGGTGCCGACGACGAGCTCACGGCCGACGGCGACGTCGCCGGTGAACCGATCGATGAGGTGGTGTCGGAATCCTCCGACGACGTGTCGGAGGAACTCGCCGAAGCCGCCCGCCAGCTGGCCACCGCGGCCGACTCGCTCGCGACCGTCGCTGACGAGGTGACGCACGGCGACTCGAACCTCGCCGGCGCCGAGCCCGTCGGGGCGGCTGACGCGATCCACGACGTTCCAGCGGAAGTGCCGGCCACCACCAGCCCGGATGCCGACCTTGTTTCGGACCCCGAGCAGAACGGCGGCGCCGCGGAGCCCGTCGACGGAACCCCGAGCGCGCTCGAGCCCGCCGACGATGACACGCACGACCAGCCTGCGCCGAAGGTCGCTGACGTCGACGAGGTGGCGGACGCTCCCGCCGAGGCCGCCCAAGCTGCGGCGCCGACGAAGGAGCAGTGACATGCCGCTCTTCAGTCGGACCACGTCGTACGGCGTCCGTCCGCGTCCGCGTGCAGTGTGGGCGGCCGCGATCACGGGAGTCGTCCTCCTCGTCCTGATCGTCGTCGGGGTGCTGATCCCGATCCTCGGGCTCATCGGTGCGGCCGACGGCGCGACGGTCGGTGCGCTCAACGTCCCGGTCGGTGGCATCGTGGTCGCGCTCCTCATCGGGTACGTCCTCGCGCTGCTGTTCCTGCTCGGGTGCGTCCGCAGCCGCAACGGCGCACTCTCCTGGGTGCTGGCCGTCGCGGCGGTGATCTCGGCGCTCCTCGTGTCGCTGTGGCCGCTGCTGGCGGTCGCCTTCGCGGGCGTCGACCAGGCATCGGACGTGGTGCCGTTCATCCAGGACCTCATCCGCCGGGTCACGGGCGGCTGAGCACAGGAGATCCGCCCGACAGCAGGAGGTCCTCCCTCAGGATCTCCTGCTGCCGCGCGGATCTCCTGTCGTCAGCTCAGGCGGCGGGTGAGATGGACGTCGACGGTGTCGCCGATGTCCTTACCGAGACGCTTCCGCAGCTTCGCGCTGATGGACAGCATGTGACCACCGGAGCCGGTCGGCATGAGCCCGACGTTCGGGAGCTCGACACCGTCGACGGCCGCGTCGACGCGGACGGATTTGCCGGTGCCGAAGAACTCGGCCGAGCCGGGCATCTCGACGCAGGACCAGACGTCGCCCTTCACGTCGACGCCGATCGGCGCGGTGAAGCGGTGATCGAGTTCGGTCGGTTCGATGGCCATCGGTGGCGCCCCTCGTCGGTCGTGGTCGGCGGGGCCATTGTCGCGGCTGAGTCCGACCCGTGGCAAGGGCCCAAGCGTCCGCCGCACGGAGATCTCGGACCGAACGTCCGGTCCCGCCCTTCGACAGGCTCAGGAACCGCGTGTCGAAGGGCAGCTGGGGAGGCATGGCCTTTCGACAGGCTCAGGGACCGCTTGTCGAAGGGGCCTCGGAAGCACGCGGCCCCTCGGCAGGCTCGCGGGGGAGCGCTGCCGAGGGGCCGGGAACCTCAGTTCTGGGGGAAGCCGAGGTTGATGCCGCCGTGGGAGGGGTCGAGCCAGCGGGAGGTGATGGCCTTCTGCTGGGTGAAGAACCGGACGCCCTCCGCGCCGTGGGCCTTGGTGTCGCCGAACAGGGAGTCCTTCCACCCGCCGAAGGAGAACGTCGCGACCGGCACGGGGATCGGCACGTTGATGCCGATCATCCCGACCTGGATCTCGTTCTGGAACCGTCGGGCGGCACCGCCGTCGTTGGTGAAGATCGCCGTCCCGTTGCCGAACGCACCACCGTTGATCAGCGCGACGCCCTCTTCGTAGGAGGCGACGCGGACGACCGCGAGGACGGGTCCGAAGATCTCCTCCGTGTACACCTTCGACGTCGTCGGGACGTTGTCGATGAGGGTCGGGCCGAGCCAGAACCCGTTCGGGTCGCCGTCGATGGGCGTGTTGCGGCCGTCGACGACGATCGTGGCGCCGTCCTGTTCGGCGAAGTCGAGGTAGGACGCGACCTTGTCGCGGTGCACCTTCGTCACCAGCGGGCCCATGTCGCAGTTCCGGCGTCCGTCACCGATCCGCAGGGTCGCCGCACGTTCGGCGATCTTGGCGATGAGCTCGTCCGCGACTGGCTCGACCGCGACGACGACCGAGATCGCCATGCAGCGCTCGCCCGCGGAGCCGAAGCCGGCGTTGATGGCGGAGTCGGCGACGAGGTCGAGGTCGGCGTCGGGCAGCACGAGCATGTGGTTCTTCGCCCCGCCGAGCGCCTGGACGCGCTTGCCGTGTGCGGTGCCGGTCTCGTAGACGTACTTCGCGATCGGGGTGGAACCCACGAAGGAGATCGCGCGGACGTCGGGGTGGGTGAGGAGCCCGTCGACGGCCTCCTTGTCACCGTTCAACACCGTGAACACGCCGTCGGGGAGGCCTGCTTCCTTCCAGAGCTTCGCGAGCCAGATCGCCGCGGACGGGTCCTTCTCACTCGGTTTCAGCACGACCGTGTTCCCGGCCGCGATCGCGATCGGGAAGAACCACATCGGCACCATCGCGGGGAAGTTGAACGGCGAGATGATCCCAACGACCCCGAGCGGCTGCTTCGTGGAGTACACGTCCACACCGGTGGAGACCTGCTCGGAGAACTCACCCTTCAGGTGGTGCGCGAGGCCGGTCGCGAACTCCACGACCTCCTGCCCACGCGTGATCTCGCCGAGCGCGTCGGAGACGACCTTGCCGTGCTCCGCGGTGATGATCTCCGCCAGCTCACCCTTCTTCGCCTCGAGCAGCTCACGGAACTTGAACACGATCTGCTGACGCTTCGCGAGCGGGAGGTCGCGCCAGGCGGGGAAGGCCGCGGCGGCGGATGCGACGGCGCGGTCGATCTCCGACTGGTTCGCGAGCGCGACGTGCTTCGTCGCGACACCGAGTGCGGGGTCGTAGACCGGGGCGGTGCGACCCGAGGTGGACGGGGCTTCGGCTCCATCGATCCAGTGCGGGACGACCGGCAGCGAACCGGCGTCGGTGGTGGGGGTGGTGCTCGTGGCGGTGGTGGTCATGCGGAGTGCTCCTGGGCGTCGTGGGGTGCAGGGGTGCTGGGTGCTGGTCGAGCCGGAACGGGTGCCGGGAGTCCCGACACCGAGTCCCAGAACGAGTCCGGGTCGCCGCTCATGCGCGCAGCTCGCCGAGGGCGGCGTCGATGATCGCGATGCCTGAGGCGACCTCGTCGGCGGTCACGACGGCAGGCGGGACGACGTGGATGCGGTTCTCGCTGATGAACGGCAGGAGGCCGGCCTCGAGCAGGGACGACTTGAACCGACCCATCGCCGCCGCATCGAGCGGTGCGCGGGTGTCGCGGTCCTCGACGAGCTCGACCGCCCAGAACACGCCGCTGCCGCGGACCTCACCGATGAGCTCGTGGCGCTCGGCGAGGGAGCGGAGCGCGGGCCCGATGTGGTCGGCGCCGATCGCCTTGGCGTGTTCGACGACGCCCTCCTCGGCCATCGCGGTGAGCGTCGCGACGACACTCGCGGCGGCGAGCGGGTGGCCGGAGTACGTGAGCCCACCGGGGAACACCTGCTCGTCGAAGACGCGAGCGATGTGCTCCGAGACGATGACGCCACCGAGCGGCACGTAGCCGGAGTTGACGCCCTTCGCGAAGGTGATGAGGTCGGGGCGCACGTCGAACGCGTCGAACGCGAACCACTCGCCGGTGCGGGCGAAGCCGGCCATGACCTCGTCGAGGATGAGCATGATGCCGTAGCGGTCGGCGATCGCGCGGACACCCGCGAGGTAGCCGGGCGGCGGGGTCAGGATGCCGGCGGTGCCTGGCACGGTCTCGAGGAGGATCGCGGCGATCGAGCCGGGGCCTTCCGCCTGGACGGTGCGCTCGAGGTGGCGGAGGGCGCGCTCCGACTCCTCCTCCGGCGTCGTCGCCCAGAACTCGGTGCGGTAGAGGTACGGGCCGAACACGTGCACGTGGCCGCGGGCGTACTCGTTGGGGATGCGGCGCCAGTCGCCCGTCGCGACGATGGCCGCGCCCGTGTTGCCGTGGTAAGAGCGGTAGGTCGAGATGACCTTGTCGCGGCCGGTGGCGATGCGTGCCATGCGGATCGCGTTCTCGTTCGCGTCGGCGCCGCCGTTGGTGAAGAAGACCTTCTCGAAGCCTTCAGGGGCGCGGTCGAGGATGAGACGAGCCGCCTCGGCACGGGTCGCGTTCGCCGCAGCGGGCGCGATCGTGGTGAGCTGCGCCGCCTGCTCCTGGATCGCCGCGACCACCTTCGGGTGCTGGTACCCGAGGTTCACGTTGACGAGCTGGCTGGAGAAGTCGAGGTAGTGGCGTCCGTCGTGGTCCCACACGGTACTGCCGAGCCCACCCGCAATGGGGAGTGGCTTGAGCGTGCTCTGGGCGGACCAGGAGTGCAGGACGCGCTGGGTGTCGGCGTCGCGGACGCCGGCGTTGTCGAGGCCGGAGAGGAAGTCATTGATCACTCCTGCAGCCTGGCAATCGATGCGGCCGATGTACATGGCGGGATCAGTGATAGCTTCGGCACATGTCCACCACTTCAGTGATCGCTGGCGAGGTCGGCCGTGCGTCCTCGAACGTGTCCCTGCGCACGCTCATGGCTGAGCCGGTCTTCAAGCTCGGCCTCGTCGTCGCGGGTGACGCCGACGTCCTCGATCGCGACATCGCCTGGGTGCACAGCTCGGACCTCGGCGACCCGACACCCTGGCTGGAACCCGGCCAGCTGCTCCTCACCGACGGCATGCAGTTCGCCGGCGAGATGAGCGACGAGCTCGCCGACCGCCGCGCCGACGAGTACGTTCGCCGCCTCTCCGCCCGGGGCGTGCTCGCGCTCGGGTTCGCCACCGGGATCATCCACGCCGACATCCCGCAGCGGCTCGTCGACGCGTGCGAGCGTCACGGGTTCACCCTGCTCGAGGTGGGGGAGCGGACCCCGTTCATCGGCATCATCCGGTTCGTCGCCGACGCGGTCGCAGCCGCGCGCGTGGCGTCGCTCGAATGGTCGCTCGCCGCCCAGCGTGCGGTCGCGAGGGCGGCGCTCCGACCCGACGGCCTGACGGCGATCCTCGCGGAGCTGGGGCAGCAGCTCGGCTGCTGGGTCGCGCTGTACGACGCGCTCGGCAACCGGGTCACCACGAGGACGCGCGAGCCGGTGCCGGAGGGCGTGGAGGCCGCCGTCGCCGAGGTGCTGCGCCGCGGGTCGCGGGCCGGCCTGCACCTCGCGGACGGAGCCGAGGGCGCGACGCTGCTGACGCTCGGTCGCCGGGGTGAGTTGAGAGGCATCCTCGCGGTCGGCTCCAGCGTGCCGCTCGACCACGCCGAGCACGACCTCGTCTCCAGCGTCATCGGCCTCGCGAGCATCGCCCTCGAGCAGCACAGCGCCCTCGATCTCGCACGCCGGCAACTGCGGTCGGGGCTCCTCGAGCTGCTGCTCTCCGGGGACCGCGCCGTCGCCGAGCGCACCGCCCAGCGGCTCTGGGGGCCGCTGCCGCCCGACCCGATCCGCGTCGCCGTGGTCGACATCCCCGAGGGTGAGCTGGGCTTCCTCTCGGAACTCGACGTGCAGGCCGCGGCGCACGGCGGCAAGCTGTTCTTCGCTGAGCAAGACGAGCGGATCGTCATCGTGTCGAGCGACGCGGACACCGGACTCTGGGACGCCGTCGTCGGCCGCCACGGGCTGTCCGGCGGGGTGTCGGCGAGGACGAGCTGGGAGGGGTTGCGGGACGGGCTGTCCGAGGCCGAGCGGGCTCGGGCGTCGGCCGGGGAGACCCCGCGGCTCGTGCGGTACGAGGCACTCGCCGAGCAGGGGTTGCTCGGGCTGCTGAGCGCCTCGGGCGGATCGGTGCTGGCGAATCGGCTGCTGGAGCCGTTGGGCGGGCTCGGAGCCGAGGCTCGGGCGGTCCATGTGGAAACGGCCCGGGTGTGGTTGGAGGCGAACTGCGTGACCGATCAGGCGGCCGGCCGCCTCGGGATCCACCGGCAGACCCTCCGGGCGCGCATCACCACGCTGGAATCGTTGCTCGACCTCGACCTCTCGCGCTTCGGCGACCGCGCCGAGCTCTGGAGCGCCCTCCAGCTCACCGACGGCTGAAGATCCTTCGGCCCCCGGTCGCTGAGCGCACCCCGGTCACCGAGCCCACCCCGGTCACCGAGCTTGTCGAGGTGCCACCGTGGGCCCTTCGACAGGCTCAGGGAGCGGAGAAGGTCCTCGGCTTGGGGTGACCGCCGCTTGCCGACGAACCCCAGCGGGGGTTCCGGTCCCCAAGCCGCACCCAGCCATCCCGGTCCCTGAGCTGAACCATCCCGGTCCGGTCCCTGAGTCGCACCCCTCTCGGTCCCTGAGCTTGTCGAAGGGCAGCGACCGCACGACGGGACCGCACTTCGACAAGCTCAGTGACCGGAACGCGTTCCGCGGGTGAGGAGCGCGGTGAGCGGGTGCACCGTGTCCCGGTCCTCGCGCGCACCCCATCCCGGTCCCTGAGCTTGTCGAAGGGCGGTCGACGCCGGGCGGGACCGCACTTCGACAGGCTCAGTGACCGGGTGGGGGCGTCAGTGGCCGGGTAGGGGCGTCAGTGACTGGATGGGGCGTCAGTGACTGGATGGGGCGTCAGTGACCGATGGCGCGAGCTCAGTGACCGGGGCCGAGGTGCCTACGCGATGCGGATGAGCTTCTTGTTGACGAACTCGTCCATCGCGGGCTTGCCCATCTCGCGGCCGGTGCCGGAGCGCTTCACGCCGCCGAAGGGCAGCTCCGCCGCGTCGCCGAGGACGAGGTTGATCCACACCATGCCGGCGTCGATCCCGTCCGCGACCCGCAGCGCCTGCTCCTGGTCGGTCGTGTACACGTAGGAGCCGAGGCCGAACGGGGTGTCGTTCGCGAGGCGCACGGCCTCCTCCTCCGACGCGACCCGGTACAGCGACGCGACGGGCCCGAAGAACTCCTCGTGGAACGCGTCCATCTCAGGCGTCACGTCGGTGAGGACGGCCGGCGGGAAGAAGTTCCCATTCGGCTCGCCCGATGCCAGGATCGTCGCGCCCTGCGCCTTCGCGCGGCCGAGCTGCTCGCCGAGTCGCTCGGTCGCGGCGGCCGACGACAGCGGGCCGAGCTGCGTGCTCTCCGCCATCGGGTCGGCCGGCGCGTTCGCGGTGAAGACCTCGGTGAACTTCGCGGCGAATTCGTCGAACAGCTCGTCGATGATGATGAACCGCTTGGCGGCGTTGCACGACTGCCCGTTGTTATCGATGCGGGCGTTGACGGCGTCCTGGACGGCGGCGTCGAGGTCGTCGGTCGACAGCAGGATGAACGGGTCGGACCCACCGAGCTCGAGCACGACCTTCTTGAGGTGCTTGCCGGCCAGCTCGGCGACGGCGGAACCGGCGCGCTCCGAACCGGTGACCGAGACGCCCTGCACGCGCGGGTCGGCGATGACCGTCGCGATCTGGTCGTTCGTGGCGAAGATGTTCACGTACACGGAATCGTGGGCGCCCAGCTCGGCTTCGGCGTCGTCGAAGATCTGCGCGATCGCCAGCGCCGACTCGGGGCACTGCGGTGCGTGCTTGAGGAGGATCGTGTTGCCGTTGACGACGTTCGGGCCGACGAACCGCGCCACCTGGTAGTACGGGAAGTTCCACGGCATGATGCCGAGCAGCACGCCGAGCGACGCACGACGGATGAACGCGGAGCCGGTGCCGTCGGACAACTCGATCGGTTCATCGGCGGAGAAGGCCTCGCCGTTGTCGGCGTAGTACTGGTAGATCGCTGCGGCGAAGTCGACCTCACCGAGCGCCTGCTCGTACGTCTTGCCCATCTCGCGGACGGCGATCTCGGCCAGCTGCTCACGGCGCTCCGTGTGGAGGGCGGCGACGCGGGCGACGAGCGCAGCGCGGTCGGCGACGGGAGCGCGACGCGACCACTCCTCGTGGGCGGCGGACGCGGCGGTGATCGCCTGCTGCAGCTCCTCGTCCGTGATCGTCGGGTAGTCGCGGAGAGTCTCTCCGGTCGCGGGGTTGACGACGGCGTAGTCGCTCACTGGTGTGCTCCTTTGTCTGAGGTGCTGCTGGTGCGGTGCGGTGTCCGTTGCCGGCCGATGCGAGCTGTGCGGGTTCGACGGGAGCGGGACCACCACCTGCACCGTATCGAACCACGCTCCGCCTGTCATGGGTTGGACTGCGGCTCCTGCGTCGAAACCCGGCTCAGGAGTCGAAGCCCAGCCCGACGGCGTCCATCGTGCGGAGCCAGAGCCCGCGTTTGCCCTCGTTACGGTCGGCTCGGGCCATCTCCGACAGTGAGATGCGCGCACCGATGAACGCGAGCGGGTCGGGCGGGAACGGCGTCGGCTTCTTCTGGACGAAGTCCATCGTCGTGCGCTCGGTCGGCGTGCCGGCGAGGAGGTCGAGCATGACGTTCGCGCCGTACCGCGTCGCCCCGACGCCGAGGCCGGTGAACCCGGCCGCGTGCGCGACCTTGCCGCCGTGCGCGGTCTCGAAGAAGGAGAAGAACCGCCCGCAGGTGTCGATCGCGCCGCCCCACTTGTGTGAGAAGCCGAGGTCGGCGAGCTGCGGGTAGGTGTGGGCGAAGTGGGCGGCGAGCTTGAGGAAGGACTCCTCGCGCTGGTCGAACCGCGGCTCGACGCGCCCGCCGTAGTTGTAGACCGCGTCGTAGCCGCCGTAGAGGATGCGGGTCGACCCGTTCGCGTCGGTCGTGAGTCGCGAGTAGTGGAAGCGGTTGTCGAGGTCGGAGATGCCCTGACGGCCCTTCCAGCCCAGGCTCTCGAGCTGTTCGGCGGAGAGCGGGTTCGTCATCAGGGCGTAGTCGTAGACCGGCACCGTGTACTTCCGGGCACTCGGGATGAGTGCCTTGAAGACGTTGGTGCCGAGGGCGACGTGCTTCGCGACGACCGAACCGTGCGTCGTCGTCAGGGTGACCGACGTCGCGTCCGACCGGATCGAGCGGACGTGCGTGTACTCGTGGATCTCCACACCCAGGTCGAGGCAGACACGTCGCAGCTCCCACGCCAGCTTGGCCGGGTTGACGAGCGCCGCTCCGGTGGGCTCGAACAGGCCGGCCTGGAAGATCGGCGAGTGGACCTCCGCCTGCATCGCCTCGCGGTCGAGGAACCGGGCGCCGTGCTCCTCGGCGCTCTCCCGCAACCAGTCGACGTGGTGTGGGGCTGTCGCCGCCTGCAGCAGGCCCGTCTCCTCCCAGTCGCAGTCCATGTCGTACCGGCCGATGGTCTCGCCGATCTCGCGCAGGTTCTCGCGGCCCAGCTCCTCCAGGCGGTCGAACTCGTGCGGCAGGCGGCTCTTGCCGTTCGACGATCCGTGGGTGAGGCTCGGCTCGCAGAACCCGCCGTTGCGACCGGACGCGGCCCACGCGATGCGCCGGCCCTCGAGGAGCACGACCCGGCGGTCCGGGTCGCGCTCCTTCGCGAGCAGTGCGGTCCACAGGCCCGAGTACCCACCACCGACGATCGCCAGGTCCGTCTCGACGTCCGCCTCGAGGCGGGGGAGTGGAGCGGGCCGTGCCGGGTCGTCGAGCCAGTACGGCTCCGGTTCGGCCGAGTCCAGCTGGTCCCGCAGGCGTGCGGTGTCGGCGAGCTCTTCGGCCAGTTCGTAGATGGTTCTCATGGTGGGTCCCCTGTGGTGCGTGGTTCGGTGCGGTCGCGTGGTGCGCGGTCAGTCGGTGCGGGCGGCGTCGGTGCGTTCGGTCTCGGCACGTGGGGTTCCGGCGGATGCCCCGCCGCTCCCGAGGCCCGCGTCGCGCTTGGTGCTCCGCTGCACGAACAGCCAGATCACGACGCCCAGTGCGAGCAGTCCGAGCGCGATGCCGAGCTCGAGGAACCCGCCGTAGCCCGTGGTGGAGAACCCGGTCGCGCCGACGATGAGGACGATCGCGAGGAGCACCGACAGTACGACCGACAGCGGCACGAAGAAGCGCGGCAGGCGGATCGGGCGGGCGGCGTCGGGGCGGTCCTTGCGCAGCAGGAAGAAGCCGGAGACGGCGAAGAAGTGCGTGAGGATGTAGCCGAGGTTGCCGGTCACGATGATCGCGAGCGGGTTCTGCAGCACCACCAGGATCACGACGTTCATGACGAGCATCACGTTGAGCGAGCGGAACGGCACACCGCGACGGTTGAGGACACCCAGGGACGGGACGGTGACGCGCTCCTTGCCCATGTTGAACAGCACACGGGAGGCGTCGGCCACCGAGGTGGTCATGATGAGCAGCAGCGAGGCGATGAGGCAGAGCACCATGACGTCCGCGGCGCCACCGACGAGCGAGGCGAAGCTCGCGACGAAGAAGGTCGCCGGGTTGTCGGCGATCGCCGCTTCACCCGCGTAGCCGCCGAGGGTCAGCGGGATGACGAAGAAGACGCCGAGGCAGAAGAGGACGGAGGCCTTGATCGCCTTGGTCGTGTCCTTCACCGAGTCGCGGTACTCCGGGGCGAAGGTCGCGCAGACCTCGATGCCGAAGGTGGTCCACGCCATGATGTACAGCCAGACGATCGCGGTGTGCAGGCCCTCGATGCCCTCGAGCTTCCAGGTGAGGTCGAGCGGTGCCCAGTCGGCGCTGAAGAGCGGGAAGACGATGAACACGAACAGCGGGATGAGCAGGATGCCGGCCGTGATGTAGACGAACGCCATGGTGACGCGGACGCCGATGACGTTGATGAGGTACATCACCCCGATGACGCCGAGGCCGATGAGGATCGGGAAGGTGATGGAGATCGGGCCGAGCTGGATCACCCATTCCTCGTTCGGGAACCACTGCGCCTGGATGAGTGCCCCGGTGACCGCACCGTAGGTGGCGAGGTTGGTGCCCCAGGGGAGCCAGTAGCCGACGCCGGTGATCGGTGCGACCCAGGGGGCGCGGGACTTCCACGCTTCGGCCGCGTAGTGCGCGATGCCGCCGGAGGAGTTCGGGAACATGGTGGCGAGCTCGGTGTAGATCCAGTTGACGCCCATGGCGAGGATCATGGAGATCGCCCACAGGACGGCGGCCCCCCAGCCGCCGAGGCCGGTGATGGAGGCGCCGAGGGTGGCGATGAGCGCGGCTGGCATGGTCATCGCCATGGCGAAGCCGTCGAACCAGCGCATCCGTTTCGGCAGGTGCGTGGTCTCGTCGGTGCTGGTGACGTGTTCGGTCGACATGGGCTCTTCTCGATTCGTGGGGGACGGGACGTCGCTGTCTCGCTGCTGGTGCACTCAATGTGCCGAAGAATTGTTGTGACGACAAGATCGCGTCGGTCTCGTTGTTGTAATCGTAACTTTGACGAAACAATACTGCTTGTTCGAGGAATCGCAAGGTCCTAGGCTGATCCCACATTCTCCCGACGACATCCGCACGACGCTGTTCGGCGTCGTCGGCCCAGCCACGACACCAGGAGGTCCGGAATGACCACGTTGCCGACACCCACTCGCACCCAGCTCTTCATCGCCGGCGAGTTCACCGACGGAACCAGCTCGGAGCGCTCGGAGGTGATCAGCCCCGTCACCGGTGACGTCATCGCGTCGATCCCCGTCGCCGGCACCGCCGAACTCGACGAGGCGGTGCGACGTGCGCACGAGGCGCAGCGGGAGTGGCGCAAGCTCGGCGTGTTCAAGCGTGCCGAGATCTGCCACCGGGTCGGCGACGCGATCAACGCCCGCGTCGAGGAGCTCGCCCGCCTGCAGACGCTGGAGCAGGGCAAGCCGCTCGCCGAGTCGATCGCCGACATCGCCGAGGCCGCACAGCTCTTCCACCTCCACGCCGAGGACGCCCTCCGTCTCTACGGTGAGACGCTGCCGTCGAGCGACATCGACAAGCGCATGTTCACCTGGCGCGCACCGGTCGGCGTCTGGGGCATCATCACGCCCTGGAACTTCCCGCTCCTCATGTTCAGCGAGTTCGTCGCCCCGGGCCTCGCGACCGGCAACGCCTGCATCGTCAAGCCGCCGAGCAACACGCCCCTCGCGGTCCTCGCGGCGATGGACTGCCTCGTCGAGGCGGGCGTCCCGGCCGGGCTCGTCAGCGTCCTCCCCGGCGACGGCGCGTTCGGTTCCGAGCTCGTCTCCCACGACGGCATCGACGCGATCGGCTTCATTGGCTCGTCCGCCACCGGGGCGAAGATCGTCCGCACCGCAGGCCTCAATCGCTCGCTCATGGAGTGCTCCGGCAACGGTCCGATCGTCGTCCTCGAGGACGCGAACATCGAACGCGCCGCGAAGGCCGCCGTCGACTCCGCCTTCTACAGCGGCGGGCAGGTCTGCTGCGCGACCGAGCGGCTCATCGTCCACCACAACGTCCACGACGCCTTCGTCGAGGCCGCCCTCGCCTACGCGAAAGCCACCGTGCGACTCGGCAACCCCTTCGACGAGGGGATCAACCTCGGCCCGCTCAACAACGAGGGCGTCGCCGCGAAGATGGACCGCCACCTCGACGAGGCCCGCGCGCTCGGCTTCGACATCCTGCTCGGCGGCGGTCGTGCAACCGGCCACCCGACGGACCTCTACTACGACTTCACGATCGTCGACGGCGTCTCCGAGGACAGCCTGCTGTCACGCGAGGAATCGTTCGGTCCTGTCCTCCCCATCCTCACGGCCAAGGACGACGACGACATCCTCCGCATCGCCAACGCCGACGCGCTCGGCCTGCAGTCCGCGGTGTTCACCGAGAGCCTGTCGAAGGCCTACCGCTTCATGGAGGAGCTCGAGACCGGTCAGGTCATCGTCAACGACTCCAACGGCTGGTGGGACATCAACATGCCCTTCGGTGGCGCGGGCGGCAAGGGCACCGGCTGGGGTCGGATCGGTGGCATGTACACGCTGCACGACATGACCGACCTCCGCACCGGCGCGATCCACGTCCGCTAGTCGGACCGATCCGCCGATCAGCGACCTCCCTCGGTCCGCTCGATCGGCGTCGCCCCGGTCGACCGCCCGTGTTCGGGTCGGTCGGTCGGTCGGGGCTCGTGGCTCGGGTGGGGCGGACTCCGCACCCGGGCCGCACGGCTTCCCTCGCTACGCTTGCCAGATGACCATCCGCCCGCTGCCGGAGGAGCCACATGAACGACCTTGACGACATCGACCGTCGGCTGATCGCGATCCTGCAGCAGGATGGACGGAAGGCGTTCTCGGAGATCGCCACCGAGACCGGGCTGCCGGCGTCGTCCGTCCGCTACCGGATCCAGCGACTCGAGGACACCGGGATCCTGCAGATCGTCGGCATCGCGAACCCGCTGTCGATCGGCTTCGACCACCTGGCGCTCATCGGCATCCGCTGCGAGCCGGGGATGGCGCGCGGGGTGTGCCAGGAGCTGTCGAAGCACGCGGAGACGAGCTACGTGGTGCTCACGAGCGGCGGCTTCGACGTGATGGTCGAGGCCGTGTGCCGTGACATGGACCACTACAAGACCTTCCTGCTCGACACCCTGCAGCCGACGCCCGGGGTGCGGTCGACCGAGACCTTCTTCGTGCTCGAAGCCCACAAGCTCGCCTACGGCTGGGGCGTCGGGTAGGTCGTCGGGCTGCGCCGACCCCGCTCGTCTCCTTCTTGCTCAGAGAGGTACCTCATGACCGACCACCTGCTCGCTCCGAATGCGGTGCTCCAGGGTGCCGACGTGGCGCTCGCCGACAACCCGCTCGCGCCCGAGGACGTCGTCTCGGGGTCGCCGCGGAGCGGGATCGTGTCCCTCACGGCCGTCGGTGACACCGAGGTGGGCGTCTGGGAGCTGGGTGTCGGCGTCGTGCAGGACACCGAGATCGACGAGGTGTTCGTGGTCCTCTCCGGTGAGGCGACGGTCGACTTCGCCGACGGCACCCCGTCGCTGGAGCTCCGTGCCGGCTCCATCGGCCGGCTCGCCGCCGGCGCCCGCACCACCTGGACGGTCCGCGAGACCCTCCGCAAGGTCTACGTCGCCTGAGCCGCGCGCCTCGCGGCGCGGCAGCAGGACATCCGCCCGACAGCAGGACGCTTCGCGCCCGCCCGTCCTGCTCTCGCGCCGATCTCCTGCGTTCCGGCCACCCCAATAGGCTTGTCGCATGAACCTGCGCACCGTCGAGCTCGACCACACGGACCACGCCGCCCTCGACCTCTGGTGGGGTGCAGCGTCGCGCGGCTTCCTTTCGAAGCCCGATACCGACGTGGCGGTGCGTGCCGAGCGGCGTCAGCTCCTCGTCGGCAGCTCGATCCTCGGGGTCTACGACGACACCGCGGCCGAACCGCTCGTCCCCGTCGGCACGCTCGGTTCCTTCCCGACCGCACTGTCGATCCCCGGCGGCACCGTCCGCGCCCTGGCCATCACCGAGGTGACCGTCTCGACCTCCCACGAACGTCGAGGGATCGCCCGGTCACTGATGGAGAACCGACTCCACCACGCGAAGGCCACCGGTGCCGCAGTCGTCGCGCTTACCGCGAGCGAGGCGACCATCTACGGTCGCTACGGCTTCGCCCCGGCGACCTGGGAGTTCACGCACGAGGTCGACCCCAAGCGCGTCGCTTGGCGGGGTGCGCCGCCCGCCGGCCGCGTCCACACGCTCGACCCGCGCTCGCTCGCCACCGTCGCGCCCGGGCTGTTCGAGCGCTCCCGCGGCACCGGCGACATCGACCGCGGGGTCGCCTGGTGGAAGCAGGCCCTCCGTGAGGTGACCATCCGCCACTTCAGCCACGGTGAGGGTGACACGCTCGCCCTCCGCTACGACGACGCCGACGGCGAGCCGCAGGGATACGCGCTCTACCGCGTCGGCGAGGAGTGGGGCACGATCGTCGTCGACGACCTCGTCGCCACCACCCCGGAGGCCCGCTACGCGCTCTGGCGGCACCTGACCGGGATCAGCCTCACCACGAAGGTCACCTTCCACCAGGCTCCGACGGTCGAAGCCATCCAGTGGCGACTCGTCGACCGTCGCGCCGTCAAGACCACCGCGCGAGCCGACTCGCTCTGGCTCCGGATCGTCGACGTGCCGACCGTGCTCGGCGCGCGCCGGTTCACCGTCCCTGCGGCGTCCGATCCTCGCGAGCACCTGCTCGATGTCGAGGACGCCCTCGGACTCGCCGGCGGTCGGTTCGCGTTCCGCATCGACGAGCACGGTGCCGCGGTCGCGGAACGCATCGGCGACGTGCCGGAATCGACCGACGACGACGCTGTGCGCCTCACCATCAACGAGCTGTCGGCCGTCCTCCTCGGCGGCCCGCGCGTGTCGGCGCTCGCCGAAGCAGGGCTCATCACCGGGTCGTCGGAGGCGGTACGAGCGCTCGACCTCGCCTTCGCGACGGAGCAGGCGCCCTTCCTGCGGACGCACTTCTAAGGGCTACCCGCCAAGGTGAGATAGCTCGGCCGATCGATCAGGGAGCGGTTGCGCCGAGGAGGATCGCCGCGGCCGGAAGGCCGAGCAGCACCATCCAGCCGGTGATGGCCGCACCGACGAGGCCGGTGAACAGGCAGAAGCCGCCGATGGTGGCCGCGAGGGTGCGGAACAGCTGGCGTTGCTCGGCCGGGATACTGCGGCGCAGGGTGCGGGGAAGTGCCGCGAGCTGCGGGCGTGGGGTGCGGGTGGAGCCGGTGGTGGCGGGGTGCTGCAGGGTCGTCATCGGAGTCGGGTGGTTCCTGGTCGGGTTCGGGCGGGAGGCGCGCTTCGGGAGCGGCTGATCGGCCGGATCCGGATCTGTATCTCGAAGTGCAGATTTGTTATACACCGTGGTAGACGTGCCTGCAACTCGTCGGCGGCGCACACGCTTGACGCCGCTCCACAGGCGCCCGATCCGCGCTCGCCGCGTCATGCCCACCAACTGTCGAGCCGTCGACCGGCTCCCGATCGATACCGTCGCTGCAGCATCGCGACGGCCATCGTCGCGACACACGGCCAGACAGGAGTATGCGTGGACACGATCCCGGACGCAATGACCACCGATGCGCGCGCGGAGGCGCCGCCAGGGCGCCGTTCCAGGTCGCTCGGGCGGCGCTCGATCATGGCGATCGTCGTCGCAGTGGTCGCCCAGCTGAGTGTGTTCGCGCTGGTGATCGTCGCCTGCACGGGTCAGGTCGGGGAGCCGCGGATTGATCGTGCTTCGACGGTGCCCGAGGCGCCGACGATCGACCCGAGCGCTCCCCAGCGTGACGACGAACTTCCCACCCGAGACGAGGTGTTCGCCGTGGCTGCAGACCTCCTCGGGCAGATGGTCAACACGGCGACGGGTGGGCAGCCGTTCGCGTTCTCACCCCAGGCCTCGGAGGCGCCCTGCAGCAGCCTGGCGCCGTCCGGTCGGGCCACGAAGCTGGCGCGCATGGTCGTCGAGGTCGAGCTGCCGGTCGGAACGAGTCGCGCCGTGCTCGTCGACCTCATCAACGGGTACGCGCCGCCGCTCGAACTCGCGGCCGACTCGGACGAGTTCCGGTCGGAGCTGATCGTGCCCTCGTACGGCGAGCTGGAGCTGTCGACGCAGCTCCGCGACGACGCCATCATCTTCGAACGGGAGCTCCGACCCGATGCCGACGTGCTGCGGATCACGGTCGAGAACGGCTGCTTCCTCCCGCCGATAGAGTGACATCCGTCGAGCAGAGGGGAGTGTCGCATGAAGATCGTCGTCGCAGGAGGCAGCGGGATGGTCGGGCGACACGTTGTCGCGGTGGCCCAGGAGCGCGGACACCGGGTGGTCGTGCTGTCGCGTGCGACCGGCGTCGACCTCGCCACCGGAGCCGGGCTCGCGCAGCAGCTGGAGGCCGCGGACGTCGTCATCGATGTGACCTCGACGGCCACGCAGTCCGCCCAGCAGTCGCGCCAGTTCTTCGGGGCGGTCACCCGCAACCTGCTCGAGGCCGAGGGCGCCGCAGGCGTGCCCCACCACGTCGCGCTGTCGATCGTCGGAAGCGACAAGGCGCCCTTCGGCTACTACGCGGGCAAGGCGCTGCAGGACGAACTCGTCAGCACTGGGCGCATCCCGTGGACGATCCTCCGGGCGACGCAGTTCCACGAGTTCGCGCAGCAGATGGTCGAGCGGTTCCGCTTCGGGCCGGTCACGATGGTGCCGACGATGACCTCGCAGCCGATCGCCGCGCGCGAAGTCGCCGAGCGCCTGGTGGAGCTGGCGGAGGGCGAGCCGCAGGGGCGCCCGGCCGATCTCGCGGGCCCCGAGGAACTGCGGATGACCGCGATGGTCAAGGCCTACACTGCGGCCACGGGCATCCGCGGCCCGGTCGCGCAGATCCCGCTGCCCGGCGGCTTCGGCAAGGCGATGCGCGACGGCACGACCCTCGCCGGGCCAGATGCGCAGCGCGGCGTGCAGACGTTCGCGCAGTGGATCGACGGGCTCAGCGCCGCTCGCTGAGCGTCAGCTCCGGTGAGCCGCCCAGACGTCCTGGATGAGGCGAGGCGTGCGCCATTCGCCGATCCGCTGGAACCACATGGACGGTGGGTAGGCGAGCCGGACGACGAAGTAGTTCACGTACTCGATGACACCCAGGAGCCAGACGAACGGGATGCCGATGGCCGCGAAGGGGTGGACAGGGAACCAGACGATGATGCCGACGAGTCCCGCGAGCAGCAGGACCGCGTCGAGCACGCGGAAACCGCGGTAGGTGGCGGCTAGTCCAGGAGGCATGGTGCCCTGCTTGACCCACCGCCGGGCGAGCAGCCAGTAGACGCCGGCCTGCACGAGGATCACCAGCAGCGGTACGAGGGCCGACCAGAACGCGAGCGCATCGGTCGACTGTTCGAGCAACGGGAGCGCCGAGACGAACGCGACCCAGATGAACACGAGGGCGGCGAACAGTTCGCCGAGTCCGAGGCTCAGGTACCGGCCCCGGAGGGCCGTGCGGCGATCGTCGGTCATCTCACCAGCCTAAACACGGTGTGCCGGGCCGGTCGAGTGTGCTCGACAGGCCTTCAGGCGTTTAGAACGTGACGGTCGGCAGCGTCATGATCTCGGCGCCGTCCTCGGTGATCGCGATGGTGTGCTCACTGTGGGCGGTGCGGCTGCCGGTCACGCTGCGGAGGGTCCAGCCGTCGGCGTCGGTGACGAGCTTGTCGGTGTCGGCCATGACCCACGGCTCGATCGCGAGGAGGAGGCCCGGGCGCAGCTTGTAGCCGCGGCCGGCGCGACCGTCGTTCGAGACGTGCGGGTCCTGGTGCATCGTCGTGCCGATGCCGTGGCCACCGAACTCCATGTTGACCGGGTAGCCGGCGCCACGCAGCACGGTGCCGATCGCGAAGGAGATGTCGCCGATCTTCGCACCCGGCTTGGCGGCGGCGATCCCGGCGGCGAGGGCCTCCTGGGTGGTCTCGATGAGCGCGAGGTCCTCGGGGGTCGCCGTGCCGACGACGAAGCTGATGGCCGAGTCGGCGGCGATCCCGTCGAGGAGGACGGCGAGGTCGAGGGTGAGAAGGTCGCCGTCGGCCAGCGTGTAGTCGCGGGGGAGGCCGTGGAGGACGGCGTCGTTGACGGCGGTGCAGATGTAGTGGCCGAAGGGTCCGCGACCGAAGGAGGGTGCGTAGTCGACGTAGCAGGAGACGGCGCCGGCCTCGAGGATCATCGCTTTGGCCCAGCGGTCGATCTCGAGGAGGTTGGTGCCGACCGTCACGCGGTGCTTGAGCGTGTGGAGGATGTTCGCGACGAGCTCGCCGGTGCGACGCGCCTTCGCGACCTCGGTGGGGGTGAAGATCTCGATCATGCGGGGCCCTTCCATCGGCGTGCTGCGTTCGTGGTGCGGTGGTGTTCGTGCCGCGAACGGCGCTCGACCAATAACTATACCGGTCAAACTATCCCGTACTACACTGGGCGCATGGTCCGCCTTCCGCTCACCCCCACCGATGTCGAACGCGGTCAGCGCCTCGGTGCGCTCCTGCGCGAGGCCAGAGGTGAGCGTTCGATGCTCGACATCGCGCTCGATGCCGGCCTCTCGCCGGAGACGCTGCGGAAGATCGAGTCGGGCCGGGTCGCGACGCCGGCGTTCTCGACGATCGCCGCCATCGCCGAGGTGCTCGGCCTCTCCCTCGACGAGGTCTGGGCGACGATCAGCCCGACCCGGCGGGACACTGCCCCGTCCGGCGAACGCCTGCGCGAGCGACTCGTCTCCTAGGTCTCGCTACAGCGACGCTGTCTTTGGATGCGTTCTGCATGGTGGTCAGGTGCGAACGTTGGGCGCTACACTGATCTGCATATATTTCACCGATGTGTGTCGTCTGAGAAGTCAGGCCGCACCTGTCGGACGAAGGTGGCCGCGTCGGTTGCATTCCGCATGAACGATTGGATGGGTTGTGAGCGCGTTAGCCGGCCTCGATGCGCGAACCCCAGCCACGCTGGCGAGAACCCAGTCCGTATCATTGGGGCTTCAGGCCCGAGCGCGACCATTGGACGGAGGCGGCATGCACATCACGCATCTGACCGCGAGCAACTGGAGAAACTTCAAGACGCTCGACGTGCCGCTCGAGAATCGTCTTTTCGTCGTCGGACCCAATGCGTCAGGCAAGTCGAATCTGCTCGATCTCTTCCGCTTCTTGGGCGATATCGCCTCCTCGGGCGGCGGCCTGGCATCTGCGATCGAGAGTCGCGGCGGACTGAGCAAGGTGAGGAGCCTGTTCGCCCGCAACCACCAAAAGGGCCGCCTGATCATCGACCTCCAGCTTGCCGATGGAAGCGACACCTGGCGCTACCGAATCGCCATCCGCGGCGAGAAAGGCGGCTTCAACCGGCCTATCGTCGACGAGGAAGTGGTGGAACACAATGGAACCGTCCTCCTCAACCGACCAGATGAGTCGGATGAGGGCGACGCGGTCCGGCTGACGCAGACCCACCTTGAGCAGATTGCCGCCAACCAGAAGTTCCGTGTTCTCGCGGACTACTTCGCCAAGGTTCAGTACTTCCATCTCGTCCCGCAGATCATTCGCGACCCGTCTCGTATCGGTGCCGGTGCCAACGACCCATTCGGGTCCAACTTCATCGCTCAGATGAACGCTGTCCCGGTGAAGACCCGCCAGGCGTGGTTCCGTCGAATGGAGACAGCTCTCCGCTCGGCCGTCCCTGAGTTCCAATCCCTCCGACTCGAGGTGGACAAGTCTGGGATGCCGCACCTGATTGCCGGCTACCAGAACTGGCGCGAGACACCCGCTCGCCAGAGTGAGGTCGATTTCTCGGATGGCACACTTCGACTTGTCGGGCTGCTCTGGACGCTTGTGAGCGCACCAGCGAACGGCGGCGTCCTACTCTTGGAGGAGCCCGAGCTTTCTCTCAACTCTGCAATCGTTCGAACGCTGCCGACCGTTCTCGCGACAGCTCAGCGAGATCGCGCACTCCAGGTGATCCTCTCCACGCATGCTCCTGAACTCTTGAATGATGAGGGTGTGCGTCCCGCCGAGGTGCTGGTGCTCCGTGTGACAGACGATGGGACGGTGGCACATATCCTTTCTGACATCGAGGAGGTCGCCGGCGAACTCGCGGCGGAGCTACCAGCTTCTGAGATCGTCGACGGCTTGATCGCCCCGCAGGACCTCTCCGGGCTGATCGCGGTCGGACGAAAACGCAGATGATCAATGTCGTGGTCGAGGGGGAATCGGATCGCGAAGCGGCGAGAGCCGTGGTCTTGGCGGCAGGCCAGCAGGTCGGAAGGATCATCGTCGCGGGAGGCAAGAGCAAGCTGGATCCGAAGATCCCAAACTATAACCGCGCAGCAGCTCAGTTTCCTTGGGTGGTGTTTCGCGACTCCGATGCGGAGTGTCCGGTCCTGCTTCGATCGCGGCTCACCTCGGGAATCGTGGACTGGCAGCCAGGTTTCAGCCTTCGGATTGCGCACTCGATGACAGAAGCGTGGCTCATGGCTGACCGCGAGTCCTTCTCGACGTTCTTCCATGTTCCGGTCAACCGCATTCCGCAGGATCCGGAGTCCTCGCCGCACGCCAAGCGCGTTCTCCTCGCACTGTGTGCCCAATCCCGTTCGCGCAATGTGAAGCGCGACATGACTGCAGCGGGAGGCGCTGCAGGCCCGTTGTATGTTTCGCAGTTGAATGAGTATGCCTCGACCGTCTGGCGCCCCACAGAGGCGGCCGCGGTGAGTCCGAGTCTCTCTCGAGCACTCGCGGAGATCGAGCTTCTGCCCAGATAGCTCGCGTCCGATGTTCCGCTACTGCGTGTCGCTCGTCGTCGGTTGGACCGGGCGGGTGAAGACGTTCTCGCTGATCTTCGTCCAGTCCTCGGCGGGGTCGAGCGCGGTGTCGACGACGGCGTCGGAGAGCACCGTGTATTCGTTGACGCTGTCGCTCATACTGACGCGGTCACCGCTGCCGCAGGCCCGGAACGGTTCGGTCTCCGCGAAGACGATGATGCAGATCCGGGACTGACCCTGCTCCGTCGCCGACGCGAGGAAGATCTCCGTGTCGCCTTGGACGGCGACGAGTCGGGTCGTGTCGGCGTCGATCGTGAGCGGGTCGTCGCTGCCGGCTCCGATGGTGCTCGCCGGGAGCCGATCCTTGTCGGCCTGGTCGCGCTCGAGGTCGGCATAGCTCGTCACTCCGCCGGAGCAGGCGCTCAGCCCGGCGGCGAGTGTGAGTGCGATGAGTCCTGCTGCGATGCGTCGATGCATGTGACGTCCCCGATGTCGATTCCCGACAGCCTACGACTCCTGCTCCCGGATGGAAGCAGCGACGGCCGACTCGCGGCTGGCGAGGGCGATGGCGACGATCCCGAGGAAGACGGGACCGACGACACGGACCCACCCGTCGAGGATGACGATGATCGGGACGAAGAGGGACACGTTCGAACCCGCCGCCACGACGATGATCTGCTGGACGACCCACGATGCTGCTGTCACCGTCACGACCCACAGCGGCGCGAGGTTCCACGGGCGGGGCACGGTTCCGGCGCGCGCGATCTGCGTCGTCGCGATGGCCGCGAGCACGAACTGGACGAGCAGGTCGATGTAGCCGAAGCTGAGGAAGGTCTCGATGGCGGCCGGGATCGTCGCCAAACCGCGGACGAACGAGCTGATCGTCATCCAGATGCCGAGCGCGATGAGGGCGCCTGTGCCGAGCGGGCGCCTCGCGGTCACGCTGCTGGAACGGTCCGAGCCGATCGCGAACAGGGCGATCGAGAAGACGGACAAGAACGTCGCGAGGATGCCACCGGTCGGCCCGAGGAACGACCCGATCTGGACGAGTGGGCCGAGGAGCACCGACCCGACCAGGAGCGCTCCGGCGACGATCCACACCTGCTTGGACCCTGACGTCGCTGCGCTCGTTTCCCCCATGGGCGCCCAGTCTACGGACGGCCCCACTTCTCGGTCCCTGAGCTTGTCGAAGGGCATGCACGCCTTGCCGGTCCCTGAGCTTGTGGAAGGGCGGCGCGCCTCTCCCCGGTCCCTGAGCTTGTCGAAGGGCGGCGCATCTCTCCCCGGTCCCTGAGCTTGTCGAAGGGCGGCGTACCTCTCCCGGTCCCTGAGCCTGTCGAAGGGCGGCGTACCTCTCCCGGTCCCTGAGCCTGTCGAAGGGCCTGCACGCAGGACCCGAGCTGTGTAGCGTGGCACGGATGACCGAGGAGCAAGCCGACCCGCACACCACCGGTTTCGTCGACGTGGAGGGCGGTGCGTCGATCTTCGTCGAAGAGTCCGGCACCCCCGACGGTGTTCCCGCGCTCTGGCTGCACGGCGGCCCAGGCGGTTCGCTCGGCTCCGGCTGGTATCGCTCGCACTTCGACCTGTCGCGGTACCGCCTCATCGGGATCGACCAGCGGGGGAGCGGCCGCAGCCTGCCGAACATCGTGGACGCCCGCGACCAGCTCGACGACCACACGACCCAGCGTCTGATCGCCGACATCGAGGCGGTGCGAGTCGCCTCGGGTGTGGAGCGCTGGGTCGTGGCGGGGGTCTCGTGGGGCACGACCCTCGCGCTCGCCTACGCGCAGGAACATCCCGATCGGGTGATCGCGCTGGCGCTCGTCGCGGTGACCACCACGAGTCGTGACGAGGTCGACTGGATCACCGAGGGCGTCGGCCGCGTCTTCCCCGAGGAATGGGCGCGATTCGAAAGTGACAGCGGCCGGCGGGAGGGTGAGCGGGTCGTCGAGGCCTACGCGCGTCGTCTCCGGGAGGGCGACGCGACGGACCGCACACACGCCGCGACCGCCTGGGACCGCTGGGAGAGTGCGCACGTGTCACTCGATCACCCCGAACGCGTCGGCCAGCTGTTCGCCGACGCGACCGTGCGCGAGGCGTTCGCGACGCTCGTCACCGACTACTGGAGCCACGACGGCTTTCTCACCGGCGACCGGGCGGTGCTGTCGCGGATGGACCGCATCGCGCACATCCCCGGCGCGCTGGTGCACGGCCGACGTGACATCAGTGGTCCGGCCGTGACCGCCTGGCGCCTCCATCAGCTGTGGCCGGCGAGCGAGCTGACGATCGTCGAGACCGAGGCCCACGGCGGCGCCGAGGAGAGCGCCGTGCTGCGTGCGGCGCTGGACCGCTTCGCGGCGCTGGGTCCCTGAGCCTGTCGGAATGCCGCTCCACGGCGCAGCCGACAATCACCCGGCAAATGCCGAGAATGGCGCCGCCTGCGCATCCTCGCTGAGGACATCGACGATCTCCGCCGCACAGTGTTCGTCGGGTTGCCCCGCCTCATGGTCGGAACTCCAGCCGACGACCACTCCTCGCTCGAACCGCACTGTCGCCTGGAAGCAGGTGTACACGGCCGGGTCGACTTCGGTGCCGGTGGCGATGATCCCGTGGAAACTGGCCTCGTCTCCGGCGTCGACCAGGTTGTAGACGACCGCCCCTCCGTCCTCCAGCCCGAGCGATGCCGGGTCAGCGTCGCCATTCCAGTAGACACTGGGGAAGCTGCCGTCGGTGCTGCGGAGCTCGGTGAGAAACACGTCATGATCGGTCGCACGCGCGTCGGCCAGGGCTCTCATCAGCGGATCCTTGTGCTTCCAGATGGCGCGGGTGGCCGGTCCACCGACGTCGACCGGGGCGTTGGTCTGCGCACACGAGCTGAGCGCGGCGATCGCCGCGACAGCGATGGCGACCCGCAGTGCGCGTCGAACCGCGGGGGTGGGCGAGCTTCGCGGGTACATGCGGGCAGCCTACGCAGGACCCGTCGGCCCATGCGACACTCGACCCATGGAACCCGAGGTCGTGATCCGCGTCGCCACGCCGGCCGACGCCACCGGGCTCGCTGAGCTGAAGCTCATGATGTCGCCGCCCGCCGCCCCGCTCGCCGACTGGGAACGGGCGCTGTTCGCACATGACCTCGTCTCGTGGATCGCGGTCGACCCCGACTCCCGGGTGTGCCTGGTCGCCGAGGTCGACGATCAGCTCGTCGGCATGGCCTGGCTCGTCGTGTTCTCCCGCGCACCCAACATCGGGGCACTCCGCCGGCTGACGGGCGACGTCCAGAGTGTCTTCGTCCGCCCGGAGTTCCGCGGTCGCGGTATCGCCGGCCGTCTCGTCGACGGACTCCTCGACGCCGCCCGCGCTCGCGACATCGGCCGGGTCTCCGTCAGCTCGAACGACGCGGGTGCGCCGGTCTACCGCCGCGCCGGGTTCGAGGATGCGCCACTGCTCCTCGAGTGGCGGGCAGACCCACCGGGCCGCTGAACGACGAATCGCCCCGAGTGGTCGCTCCAGGACCTCCTGGACGACCACTCGGGGCGATTCGCGATGCGGCGTGACTTACATGTCGCGGTAGCGCTTGGCCTCGGCGACGAGTTCGCGCAGCTTGTCGGCGTCGACGTCCGGACCGTAGCCGGGGGTGTCGCGCTGGATGCGCCATCCCTCGGAGAGCGCGCCGATGTCGAGGGGCTCGAACCCGAAGGAGTCGATGAGTGCGGCGACGGTGGCCTTCGCGTCGGCGTCGTCACCGGCGATGACGAGGGCCCGGCGGTTCGGGGTGCCGGACGGCTTGCCCTTGGTGGTGAGGTCGGCGGCGTAGATGTGGTTGAACGCCTTCACGACCTTCGATTCCGGGAGGTGCGCCTGCAGCATCTCGGCCGTGGTGGTGGTCTCCTCGTCGAGCTCGGCGATGTGGCCGTCGCGCTCGGGGTAGTAGTTGTTCGTGTCGATGACGACCTTGCCCGCGAGCGGCGCGACGGGGACGGTGTCGATCGCGTGCAGCGGGATGGTGACGATCACGATGTCGCCACGCTCGGCCGCGTCGAGGGCGGTGCCGGCCGTGGCGTGCTCGCCGAGCTCCGAGACGAGGTCGGTGAGCGTCTCCGGGCCGCGCGAGTTGGACACGATGACGTCGTGACCCAGCGCCACCGTGAGGCGTGCGAGCTGAGAGCCGATGTTTCCTGAACCGATGATTCCGATGGTTGTCATGTTCACGGGAACGGTTCCGGCGGGGTCCTGCATTCCTGCCTGGCGTGGATCCGGAGCCGCCGTTCAGGTTCGGGCCAGCACGGCGGTTCGCCGAACGTCGTCCCTCGGTCGAGCGTCCTTCACGTTCGGTCGAGCGCCGTACCCGGTCGCCGAGCTCCTTTTCCGGTCCCTGAGCTCCCTTCCGGTCGCCGAGCTCTTTTTCCGGTCACTGAGCTTGTCGAAGTGCACCCTTCGACAGGCTCAGGGACCGGAGCTCGGCAGCGGTGACGCTCGCCTCACTCCACCGGCGGCAGGAGCTCGAACGCCAGCGGCTCCGTCGCGATCCCGTTCACCTGCAGCGCGATCCCGTGCGCACCCGGGTGGTAGCGGCGGGTGGTGATCGCGCGGAACGAGTGCTCCCGGGTGAGGAGGATGTGCTCGCCGGGGGCCAGCTCGGTCGTCGTCAGCTTGAACGTCTTCGTCGTCTGCGAGCCGTTCGCTTTCTGGTGGTACACGACGTAGTCGATCGCCAGGCGGGCCGTCTCGGCGCCCGTGTTGCGGACGGTCGCGACGAATCGGACTGTTCCGCCGAACGGAATGTGGGCGCTGTCGACCGCGAAGCCCTCGACCTCCGTCGTCGCCGCGCCGAAGCCGAGTGCCGCGAGGGCGCCCGGGTTGCCGCGCTTCACAAGGGTGCGCAGTGCATGGCGGACGAGCGCCGGGGTGTTGGCGTCGGGGTCGGCGAGCCAGCGGCCGGCAGTTGCGACGACGAGGTCGGGGTCGTCGCGGCTGAGGTCGTTGAGGTGGTTGGCGACGGAGCGGCGCACGTACTCGCTCGGGTCGCGGTAGAGGGCGTCGAGGATCGGCACGGTCACCCCAGGGTTCGCGACGATCTCCCGCACACGAACGGCCCACGGCAGGTAGGGGCGGGTGCCCTCGCTCGCGAGCCGACGGACGTGTTCGTTGTCGGAAGTGGTCGAGTCGAGGACGATCGCGAGTGCGCGGTCGAGGTCGTGGCGGAGCAGGGTGCGGATGGCGAATTCGGCGGAGAGGCGTTCGGTGAGTTCGGCGAGGAGCCGCATGGCGTCGTCGAAGGCGTCCGGGGTGCCCTCGTCGACAGCACAGGCCGCGACGGCGCTCGTCACCGGCCAGATCAGCCAGCCGGTGAACGCGGGGTTCGTGGCCTGGGCGGTGCGGATGATGCCGGCGAGTGTCGCGTAGTCGCCCGGGACGTCCTCGAGTAGGGCGTCGCGCAGGAGGTCGGCGCGCTCGCGGAGGGCGAGGCCGTCGAGTCGCTCGGCTGCCTGAGCCGTGGCGTCGAACGGGTTGCCCGGCGCGGCCTCCTGGAGCGAGCGTGTGAGGGTGCGGGCGACCGCGGTACCTAGGAGCTCGTCTGCGAAGGGCATACGGCGATCATGGCGTGTGCCGCTGACAGCTGCGCCCGTCGGGAGAAGTTCAGGTTGCTAGCGTTCGAGGCGAGGGGTGCTGATATTCAGACGGCGCGTCTCGCGCAGCGTGTCTTCGAGGACCGCTGAGGCTTCCGGTGTGTGCGGATCCGTGTGTGCTGCGAGGCTCCGCCTGGCCATCGGAATCAGCCTCGTCGCCCATGCGGAGGCCGTAGCGATCAGGCCAGGCAGCCGAAACGGCAGCGTCGCGTTGCGGTGCAATCGGAGGTCGACGCCTCGAGCCTCAAGAACGGGCAGCAGTTCACGGGTCGTCAGGAAAGCGTCGCGGAATGCTCGCCGGTCGCCCGTCATGTTCGCCAGCGACCCGCTCCGGATCGCCTGATCGAACATGCCGGCGTCGGCGATGAAGTGCAACCACAGCCACCCTCGGATGTCCTTTTCCCGCCGAACAGCGAGGCCAGCTCGCCGGAAGACTTGGAGGACTTCCTCCTCCCTCCGGTTGGGCGAGACATCCGGCGCACCGATGATGACCGAGGGCAGCATTGCGCCACTCAGCACCCCGTCGTCCCCGAAGCCACCGCCGCTACCAGGGAACCCGAACACGACTTGCTCGGCCGGGAGCGGCGCGACTGCGGTCAGTGGCTCCTCCCAGACATTGCCGAACACCAACACTGTCGCGTCTCCGATGCGGGGAGCCAAAAACGCGGTCGCCTCCGCGAGGCGATGGTGTCCGACGCTCAGCACGATCAGGTCGAATCCATCTGCCGGGTCGAGCGCCTCCCGAAACGGCGTCCGGAACGACTCACGAATCCGCCGGCCGAACGGTTTCCGGCGCGCATCGATCCAGTCCAGCTGCACCTCGTCGCCGTACTCCGCGGCGCGCCCCGGACGCACGTAGAACTCGACGTCGTGGCCGGCCGCCTGAAACACCCGACCGTACAGCGTCGCGATCACCCCTCGGCCGAACATCAAGATGCGCAATTGGTGCCTCTTCCGTAAAATGGAGCTTGTCTCCATTTGTGAGTATATATGGAGACGATCTCCAATTGTCAACGAAAGGTGTCGCCATGGCCGAGATCCGAGCACTGAGAGCGGACGCCCGCCGCAACCGGGACGCGATCGTGGCCGCTGCGCGTGATGTGTTCGACCGGGACGAGCAAGTGCGCTTCGACGACTTCGCGGCGCGCGCCGGCGTGGGGGTTGGAACCCTCTATAGACACTTCCCCACCCGTGACGCGCTGGCCGCCGCAGTGTACGAGGGCGAGGTCGCCGCACTCTGCGACCAGGCCAACGACCCCGCGCGGTCTCCGGGGGTGAACCTCGACGTGTTCCTCCGCGGGTTCGTCGAGTACGTGCTCGCCCACACCGGTCTCGCCCGCGCCCTGGCAGCGACGACAGACCCTGCAGTACTGGCCGACGGTGGCATCGCAGTCGAACGTGCCGTCGCCGACCTCCTGGACCGAGCGGCCGCCGATGGCGCCATCCGCCCCGGCACGCCTGTCGGGGCGGTCATGATCGTGCTCCACGGCATCTCCTCTACGATCGATCGCCCCTTCTGGGCGTCCGAGGCGCGCGCAGCCGTCGAACTCCTGCTCGCCGGACTCCGAGAACACTGATCGCCGCATCGCAGAGGGGGCGAACTTCACCTTTCCAGGCGACTCAACGTGCGCGGGCGTCGCCACCTGTGTTGAGTCGCCCGGAACTGTTCCAATCTCGCCCGCTTTCCGACACATCCGGGCAACTCAGCGCGACGGCACGTTCCGCCTCCGTTCACCCGGTCGCGATAGCCTGGCGCGCATGACTGCATCGCTGACTGCCCTGGCCGAAGAACTCACGCGTCGGGGCCTCGTCGCCTCTCCGGAGATCGAAGACACCTTCGTCTACGGGCTCGCCCGCTTCGGCGCGATCGACGCCGAGGTCATGCTCAACGTCGACCCCGAGCCCGAGGAGCAGGAGGGCGAGCCGGAGCCGGCGGCGCTCGCCGACTTGGCGCAGCGGGTGCTGTCAACGCCGACGGCTGAGTGGAAGGTGCTGCTCGACCGCGTGGCGTCGGAGATCGAGGAGGCCGTCGAGTCGGACGAGGTCATCGAGACCACCGACCTGCGTGACGACCTCGTGCTGCGCTCGGTGATCGTCTTCATCGACGCCGTCCTGCTCTCGTTCGACGCGCCGAAGCAGTTCCCCGACAGCTCGGTGCTCGTGCAGCTCGATGCCGACCTCGCGTTCGAGGCCGTCGAGGTCGAGCCCGACGAGGACGACGAAGAGGGTGTCGAGTCGATCAAGTTCGCGACCGTCGAGGAGCTCGTGCGCCGCCTCTCGATGTGAGTGCGACAATGCTCTCCGATCCCCAGACTCCTCCAGCGCGGGAGCTCGTCGATTGGCCGCATGATTTAGGTGAGCCGGACCTCGCGCCTGGAAGCGCTCCTCGTGCGGCTGAGCTGCAGACGTAACTCGCCCTCGTAGTGCTTCTGGACCGACTTATACAAGGGCAGTCCGCCTAGGTTCTGGCCGAGAAGTTGTCGTCTGGTGGAATCAGAGATCCGGTGGGCTTCTCACGGTCTCAATAGTGTTCCTCGGACTCGTCGCGGGCTCGGTATCTTGGCCCCGCGATGGACATCGATCTCGTGGGCAACGTTCCCGAGCGCGCCAGTGATACGTGTTTGCCCACTAGCGTCGGGCTAACCTCATCAATCCTCAAGGTGCACGATTGTAAGTTTTGATAGGCGAAACTAGTAGTGGGCGCTAGGCTCCGAGGAGCGAAAGAATGGATTGTTTGACTGAGTGCTGATCATCAGATCAGACGACAGATGCACCAATCCGTGATCATGCCCGGCTACACGGAGGTCATCTTTGTCCACACACACTGGCGGTAGCATTATGTCGGCTGATCGGTTTCAATATCGAGTCGGTCATGGCGGATTCCATTCAACAATTGTGGAAAGTGCGAGCGGCTTCCTCACCTACGTTTACGATGTTGGAGCCCATCCCTCCAAGGCGACCCTGCGCACCGCCATCCTGGCCTTCGTGGCCGAACTGCGGGACCGTTTAATTAGGAGAGTGGACTACGTTTTCATATCCCACATCGATCAGGATCATGTGAATGGGATCACGGAACTCTTGGATTCGCTGAAAGCCGACGGTGTGCACGTGGAAACCGTCGTTCTTCCTTGGCTCTCCCCTGTGGAGAAGCTCTTGACACAAACGCGCAGCTCGCACCGGCAGAACGGAACGGCCGTGGCACGGCTGGCGGACTCCGATGCTGAGGCGGACACCTATCTCCGGGATCACGGCGTCAAGGAGGTCGTGCGGGTCGTTGGGGACAATCAAAGTGGTTCGACGGACGGTGCGGGTAGCCCCGGTCGACCTCAGATGACGACCGGCGCGCCCCTGCCCTGTACATCAGCCGGTGGTTGGAAGCTCATACCCCTCAAACTCACTCCTCCAATCGCCGCCATCGACAAGTTCCATGATGAGGTTCGCGCAAACACTCCCTTCGATCCTGATGATGTGAGGACCCATGAGGATCTGCTCAGGTCGCACCGGGGTGCGATTCGTGGAGCCATGCGGACTGCGGCGGAGCTGGTCCCGGGGGTGTCCTCGAGGGAGGTTACGAACTGGTCTTCGATGGCGCTCTACGGGGGTGCGGGTGCTGGTGCGGTTACCGGGTTAGGAGGCTGCAGCATCGCGAACAACGTGGATGATGTGCGCTTGCAGTGTACGCATGGTTGGTTGCACACCGGTGACCTTCCACTCGGAGCAGTGTCTCCATGGCGGGAGTTTCAGCGGCAGATGTCGGCAGCGTCTCTAGTCCCACCGATGTGTGTCCTTGTAGCCCCACACCATGGATCGCACATTAGCAACCGGGGCGACCTATACGTTGTGACGAAGCCGAAGTACGTGTTGCTTACGACTGGGCGGACGAGCGGTGGGAAAGTTGTGAAGGGTATAAAAACCGGCGATGCCGTAAAAGACGCGGGAAAAGCGGGTGCAACGTTGGTGGAACTGCACAACTAGCCCTCGTCAAGGGGCTCCTCCTAGTCGGTATTGGGGGCGTTGGAACGAGCGGCTTCCGGCCTGTAGCAATCTGCTCTCGGGCTTGCCGGGGCGCTTGAAAACCGCGGTGCATCGACGTGTGTCGGCCCACCATGGACCCTCAAAAGTCTTGCAGGCTTTTCGAGTATCGGTCGAGCGAGAGTGGGCCGATGTTGCCGGTCGCTATTTTCTCCGTCACTCCGTCGGCATCCGACGCGGAGCACGACAGCGTCGCACACGCACCTGTCGACGTCTGCTCCGCGACCGCCGCGCCATCGACGGTGATTTCACAGCTGACTGACCCGTTGTCCTCAGCGACGCTCTGCACCTGGACGGAGGATGCAACTACTTATCTCCACGCCACGAGTCGTGATGAGTCGCATCCCTCGATCCGCTTGCGCACGGTACGGACTCGGTTGCTCTAAGTGTTCGATCTACAACTTGGAGCATCTCCTGTGTCAATCCACCTGGTGGGTGTAGGTATCTGTTTGACGACGTAACGCGAGACGGGCTGCGATCGTCGAAAGGGTCACGCATCGGTTGCGAATTGACGGCGAGTCACTGTCTCATTTCTCGTTATCCATGTGATGATGTTTGAATGACGGTCGCGTTGCTCATAAAAGTCAACGATGGGCTAGTTCTTGCCGCCGACAGCGCCAGTACGCTCACCGTGGGTCTTCCAGATGGTCAGCAGAGTGTTGTGAACACATACAACAATGCAAACAAGATCTTCAATCTCCATAAATCCCTTCCAATCGGCGCGATGACTTGGGGTCTGGGGAATATAGGTCCCTCTTCAATCGCCACCCTGGCTAAGGATGCGCGACGAAGATTTCAAGGCGGGTCAAGCGCAACTGAGGGGTGGCAACTCGATCCTGACGCCTATCGGATTGAGAGTGTCGCCGAATCTATGCGGGACTACCTCCATGGGGAGAAGTACCAACCGCTCGTGGAGGCAGACGGCGTCAATCCTGGAGAGCTCGGGTTCCTCGTGGCAGGATATTCAGCTGAAGCTGACGAGCCGACAGCGTACGTAATGAACGTGAGCGTTGACGGCCAGCCCGCGCTTACTGAGGTTCTTACCGCCGGGACGACGGGGGCTCAGTGGTGGGGACAGCCAGATGCGATTGCTCGGATCCTCAACGGCACGAGCATCGCCTTCCCGCAAGCCTTGCTCAACACTGGAGCGGTGGCGAACATCGATGATGCCATCCAGCTCGGAGCGGCGGTCCAACCTGAGCTAAACGCTCAGCTCATCGCGGCACCCATGCCGATCCAGGACGCGATTGACCTGGCAGAGTTCCTCGTCTACTCAACGATTCAGTTCGTTCGCTTCACTCCGGGGCCTCCGACGGTGGGAGGCCCGATCGAGATTGCTACTATTACAAAACACGAGGGGTTCAGATGGGTGCGGCGCAAGCACTACTTCGACACCAAACTGAATCCCGTGCTCGGAGGATCAGGTCATGCAGAACTTGCCTAGTAGTGGAACCTACCTGTCCGGTGTCCGCGGCTCAGCCATCCGAGACGCCGCTGTAGTGCGCTCGGCGACAACGGCCGTTCGGGCGCCAAGCGCGTCAACGGTTCGGGCGATTGTTGTGAAGACTCCGGACAGCGGCCGCTCGCAGAACGAGTCCTCTAAACGCTGAGCTAGCTCTGACCTCGCGCGCCACTTAGGAGCCGGAGGCGGCTCTGACTTGTCGTTCGCGTAGTCGGGAGCAACCGCCGGCCGATGACCCTATTTGTTCTCCGTCACCCCATCGGCACCCGACGCGGAGCACGACACCGTCGCATACGCCCCCGTCGAGGTCTGCTCGGCGACCACGTCGCCGTCGACGGTGATCTTGCAGCTGACGGACCCGGTGTCCTCCGCGCCGTTCTGCGCTTGGAGGGAGTAGGAGGCGAAGTCGTACTGCTGGCCGGCCTTGACGGTCAGCTCTTTGATGAAGGGGAGCGCCTGACCGGAGGACTGCTCGGTGCTGCTGCTGCCGGCCGAGTACGTGGAGTAGGTGATTGAGGCGTCGGTCGCGGTGCCGTTGACCTCGTAGACGACGGAGATCTCCTTGTTGGCGGCCTCGGAGGACTTCGCCTCGGCGGTCTTGACCGCGTCGCCGATGAGTCCGGCGAACCCGGCCGTGTACGCGATCGCGAGGATGATGCTCAGGACGATCGCGATGGCCGAGACGATCGTGCCGGCGACGGCGAAGCCCTTCTTCCGGTTCTTCAGGCACAGCGCGATGATGCCGAGCACGAGGCCGACGAGTCCGACGAACCCGGCGACGTAGTTCAGGATCGGGATGAACGCCCCGATGAGCGCGAACCCACCGACGATGAGGGCGGCGATGCCGAGTCCATTGCCACGCTTGCCGGTCTTCACCGGGGCCGGTCCGGGCACCGGCAGCGGGTAGGGCTGGTTCTGGGCGGGCGGCTGGTTCGAAGTGGACATGCGCGTGGTGCCTCTCTGCTGCGTTGGTTCCACCGTACCGAGGTCGACGCTCCGGATCACTGCCGTCTTCGGTTCGTGGTCCAGGCCGACAGTGAAGGGGCCGGGCATGTCGGCCCGCCCCTTCACTGGCGGCACCAGTCGCTACCGGCTCGCGTCGCGGACGAGTGCCGTGTCGACGAACTGCTCGAAGCGCACGATGAGCCCGCCGCGGACGACGAAGTGGTGGGCCACCCGGGCGTTCAGCTCCTTGCCCGTGCCGCGATGCGTCGCCGTGTACCGCGCGAGCACCACGACGTTCTCGCCGTCGACCACGTAGGTGTCATCGTGCGCGGTCCAGTCGGCCCAGTCCGCACCGAGTCGTTCCATCACGTTGCTCGTGACGCCCTCCGGCGTCCGGTACATGCCGGCGAGCGGGAAGCCGGCCATCTCGGTCCACTCGACATCGGGGGCGAGGGTCGCGCGCAGCGCGTCGAGGTCGCCGGCGGCGGAGGCGAGGTACTGCCTCCGCACGACGTCGCGTGGTGCCGAGGACGGCTCGGTCGTGGTGGTCCCGTTCAGCCCCATGTCATCTCACCCTTCGCGACCTTCGGGCCGATCTGGGCGGCGATGAGCATGCCCGAGGACGGGTACTGCTCGACGAGCGCCTGCGTCGCGGCAGCACCATCGGCGGACGCCGCGACGATCGTCTCGAACGCCTGCAGGTACGAGCGCGTGTAGTCGATGGCGGTCGCATCGTTCGCGGTGTCGGGGAGGCGGTGGCCGGCGATCACGAGCTGCGGGTCGAGGGCCTGCATCTCGTCGAGGAGCTCGATCCAGGCTGCGCGGAGTTCCGGCGTCGCCGTGTCTGCGGTCCACACGTGCTCCTGCTGGAAGAGGAGGACGCCACCGAGGATGGCGCGGTGCTCCGCGTTCCAGAGGTACTGGCGGTCCGGGAGGGCGGCTGAAGCGCCCTTGAGTTCGAGGCGCTGGCCGTCGACGACGAGTGCGTCGCCGCTGAGCGGGGTGAGGGGGACGAGTCGCGTCGGCAGGTTCGCGCCGAGGGAGGCCCAGGCGGTCAGCTTGCCGTCGAACGACGCGTTGATGTGCTCGATGACGATGGGGGTGGCGACGAGCGCTGCGTCGGGGAAGGCGTCTGCGACGACCTCGAGGCCGAAGGTGAAGTCGGGGTCGGCGTGGCTGACGAACACCGCGGTGAGCGTTTTGCCGGAGTCGAGGATGGCTGCGACGAGGCGGTGGCCGTCGGCGCGGGTGAAGCCGGCGTCGACGAGGAGCGCCTCGGTTTCGCCGGTCACGAGGACGGCGGACTTGTTCTTCGAACCGGCGGGGAAGTCGAGGTCGAAGACGTCGAAATTGAGCGTCATGGTGGTGGATCCTTCGGTTGGACGAGGCTCGGTGCGCCCGAGTCGATGCCGCGGTGCGGCGTACATGAGAGTGCAACAAAAGCTGACTCGTCAGCTATTCCTGATCTTTGGACGAAGATCTCCCGACCGATCGGCGGCCTGCCCCCGGCGTCTACTGTGGAGACGTGACGACTGAGAACGAGTTCGCTTCGGCGAAGGACGCGGCGAGTGATGCGCGCATCCTGGTGTTCGGTCGTCTGTTGGGTGCGGCGAACGGGCTCGAGTACCTGCTGGGCAAGGAGCTCGAAGAGCAGACCGGTCTCAGCCATTCGCTGTTCGAGCTGTTGCTGATCGTTGGCCGGGCGGGTGTCGGCGGGCTGTCGGTGCGGGACATCGCACAGGCGAAGGTCGTGACGTCCGGTGGGGCGACGCGGCTCGTGCATCGCGCCGTCGAGCAGGGGCTGGTGAGTCGCCGGGCCTCGGCCGAGGACGGCCGGGTGCAGCTCATCGAGTTGACGGCGGAGGGCGAGCGGGCGGTCGTCGAGGCCGCCGGTCTGCATGCTCGGAACATCGAGCGCCTGATGCTGTCCGTCCTGCCGGCGGAGAACCGCGCGGTCTTCGAGGAGTCGGTCAAGACGTTGAGCAAGCACGCCTCGGGGGCACTGCCGGTGATGCCGTAGGGCGCGTTGGCTCGTGTTCGACCCGTCGATTTCGGTGCCTGCCCTCTGGCTCGCCGAGCACCCGCTTGGCTAGGCTCGCCGCATGAGTAGCGATGTCCCTCTCGTCCCGGGCGAAGACGCCTTCCCGCTCCACATCTTCGACGCCCTCGGCTTGGACCCGGTGGTGTTCAAGGACCGCATCGGTGGGTCGGTGATGGTGATCGAGAAGCGCCCTGAGAACGGGCCGGTGACGATCCTCACCTCCGGGGTGTCACGGCTCGCGACCGACTCCGGCGAGCGGATCGAGCTTGCTGTGGAGGTCATCGACGGTCAGCAGGGTGCCGCGATGGTCGCGCTGCGCATCGTCATCAACGAGATCGCGACGAACCGCCGGGTGCCGCCGGTGCTCGCGCCGTGGCGCAACGGGACCCCGTTCCTCAACGGGACGGAAATCTCTGCACTCCTGGTGACGCCGTCGCGCTGGGGAGCATCGTTCGACGAGATCCGGAACGAGGCTGGCCAGGTGGTCGGGCACGTGCGAACGCTGCGGCTGCTCACTGACCGCGAGGCTGCGGTCTCGGGGGACCGTGGATGGTATGCGCTCGTTGCCGAGGTGGGATCGGTGGATGCGTTGCTGGATGTGGAGCGAGCGGACGGGACCTTCGCGTCGAGTGTCTCTTGACCTACCCGTTCTGACACTTCGGAAAGCTAGCTGGTGCAGCGTTGGGACCGGCGCGCACACGAGCCAAATCGGACGTTCAGCTAGCGGCTCGAATTGTCCATCCCCTTCTTGCTCCGCGGACGAGGATCGAAAGGCATCTCCAGACCGGCTCCTCTCCTCTACGAGGAAGGAAACGGCACCTGTGCGCGATGGTAGACAGTGAAAGCTACTGCTGAGAAACGAATCTCTGAATCGTCATCGACACGATGACTTAGTAGCGCTACCAGTTACCGCGATTTTTCCACCTGGTCTTCAATATCTTGAATCGCGGTCGTTTGGCAATGGATGTCGTGCCCGCAGGGGGCCAGCTGACTGCTTTCACAAAGGGCCCCAACGCGTAGCGGACCGCAGCAGGGTGGTGCCACAGGTCTGGACAAGAGGCGGCTCCCATCAAACGAAGAATATCGTCTAGCCCAACTAGCGAAGTCTGGGCGACGACGGTGGCACTGACATGCGCAAACCCGTCCGCTCGCACGCTTGCGAGGTCCATTGGTACTCTGACTTGCCGTGCCCGGGGATAGCAGATTCTGCCGAAGGGGGAAGCTTGCGGCGTAGTTGTTGGAGGAGTATGCGGAGACGAGATGTACTCAGCCAAGATGCTGCACCAGAGGTGCCCATCGTTGATGTTGTGCGCATCGACATCTCGTCCGACGATCCTGAGAGCGCCCTCCGCTAGCTGCTCGACGAACGCCTTCCGTGCAGACCGTTCGAGGTTGGTGAGGGACGTGCTGGCGCGAGATATCTCGACGAAGGTGGAATGTAGAGCCTCGTCTAGCATCAACGTCTCTTCCCAACTCGCGCCCCGCCCACCATCAAGACCGATACCAGCTAGGCCATCCGGCACTTTGCGGCGCGTTGCCGTAACGCCATCTCTGACATCAGCATGGAATCCGCCGTACACCCCCTGCAGATCTGACAGGAGCTGGGCGAGATTATTGTCTCCGCTAACAGTGCATGAGACAGCGCGCTTGAGTAGATCGAGCTGGTGTCCGGCACCGTGACAGAAGCAGTTGCACGTCGACAGGCGCGCTCGCTCGCAGGCGGAATTGTGCTCGGGGAGTAAATGCGAAGTCGGGGACATCATGCCTCTGGATAATGTGTGAATGTGGCTATGGCATTCAATATAGTGACCTCAATGGTCCTTTGTCGTCAATTTTTGCAAAACAGATCTGGATGCAGGAGGCGGAGTAAGAGGTTGAGTCATCCAAGCTCGGCTGTGCCGGCATATGGGCCTGGCGGGCAGATGCCATTTACCGAAAGTGGAGCAAGAGAGGATAGAGGTTGAGGACTCGTATGGAGACACTTGCGGCTGCTTCGCGATGTGGGTCAACAGACATCTGCTCGCGTAGGGTGACCCCTGGCTCGGATCGGTGCGATGGCTGATAGATTACGGGGATGGAAAGAAGCGGCTTGCGCGACGAGCTCGCCGACTTCGTGGCCGAGCGCGATTGGGCGCAGTTCCACACGCCGGAGAATCTTGCGAAGAGCATCTCCATCGAGGCAGCCGAACTCCTCGAGTGCTTCCAGTGGGGGCCGGATGCCGACACCGGTCGCGTGCGCGACGAATTGGCCGATGTGCTCACCTACTGCTTGCTGTTGACGGATCGGCTCGGTCTCGATGCAGAGACCATCGTCCGCGACAAGCTCGCACGGACGCGGGAGAAGTACCCGGTTGAGAAAGCGCGGGGGCGGTCTGCGAAGTATGACGAACTTTGAGATCACGAGTCTCGACTTCACGTCGACCGAGGTAAAGCTCTGGGCGGCGGGTGATCGGCGGTTCAGCGATTGGCCTGTCGTGTATCTGTTGGATGGGCGGGTCGGATCGTCCAAGGTTCCTTCGGCCTCGCGACGGAGGCGGGTCGGAGTCGCCGCCGAGCGTGATGTCTATGTCGGTGAGTCGCTCAACGTCGCTGCCCGTATGCGTCAGCACTTCGAGTCCCCAGCGAAGGAACATCTCACCGGCCTCCGGGTGATCGTGGATGAGACCTTCAACAAGTCGGTCTGTCTCGATCTCGAATCCTTTCTGATCCGCATGCTCGCCGGGGACGGCGCCTACCAGGTGCTCAATCGTAACGACGGCATCGTCGACGCCAACTATTTCGATCGCGACCGCTATCGCGAGTCCTTCGAGGACGTCTTCGATCGACTCAGGGCGGATGGTGTCTTCACCCGATCCCTTCCCGAGATCGAAAACAGCGACCTCTTCAAGCTGTCGCCGTTCAAAGCGCTCACACCTGATCAGACCATCGCTGTCGAAGGCGTGCTCGAGGGGCTCTTCGAAGACCTCACCCGGTCGCAACGAAGTACGACCGTCGTTCAAGGCGATCCCGGCACCGGCAAGACGGTCGTCGCGATCTACCTGCTGAAACTGATCGCTGACATCCGAGGATCAGCGGCCCTCGACGAACCTGACGATGACACGCTCTTCTCGTCGTTCTTCACCGAGCATCACCGTGAGCTGCTGCAGGGTTTCAAGGTCGGAATCGTCGTCCCGCAGCAGTCATTGCGCGCTTCGATCAAGCAGGTGTTCCGCAAGACGCCTGGCCTGCACCCGGACATGGTGATGACCGCGTTCGATGTCGGGGCATCCGACGAGGAATTCGATCTCCTCGTCGTCGATGAGGCGCACCGGCTCAATCGGCGTGCGAACCAACCATCCGCGGCACAGAACAAGCAGTTCCGCGAAATCACGACCAAGTTGTTCGGCGCGGACGACAAGTCGAAGACGCAGCTCGACTGGATCATCGCGAAGAGCGCGCACCAGATCTTCCTGCTCGACGCCGGACAGAGTGTCCGTCCGGCAGACGTTCCCGCTGAGCACCTGCACCAGCTGGTCGCCAGTGCGCAGGCTGCTGATCGATACGCCGGCCTCGCCTCGCAGATGCGCGTGCGCGCGGGGTCGGGCTACGTGGACTACGTCCGGAACATCCTCGGAAATCAGGTAGAGATCGAGTTGGCGCCGGACTTCGGCGAGTACGACCTCAGGTTGTTCGACGACCTCGCTGAGATGCGGGAGGAGATCCGCAAGCGGGACGCCGAGTTCGGGCTAGCGCGAATGGTCGCGGGCTACGCCTGGGAGTGGAAGACGAAGAACGACAAGGACGCGTACGACATTGTGATCGACGATGTCTCCATGCGCTGGAACGGCACGCAGACCGACTGGATCGCGTCGCCGAAGGCGCTCGAGGAGGTCGGCTCGATCCACACCGTTCAGGGATACGACCTGAACTACGCAGGGGTGATCATCGGGCCAGACCTGCGCTACGACGCTGAGACGAACCGCATCGTCTTCCATCGAGAGTCCTACTTCGACAAGAAGGGCAAGGAGAACAACCCGGCTCTGGGCCTGACTTACTCGGACGACGATCTCCTGCGGTACGTCACGAACATCTACACGGTGTTGCTGACGCGCGGCATCCGGGGGACGTACGTGTACGTGAGCGATCCCGCCCTAAGGGCGTACCTGGCACGAGGTATGTTGTCGAGGTCGGCCGCAACGTAGCCTGCGGACTGGCGCCCCGGACCGCGGGTCAAACTCCACACTGCATCCGATGCTAGCTAGCTGCGAGGTGACACACGCCGACGTGTGGTGTGGCAGCTACCTTCTGGGTATGGACCCGGAGAGCGAGGGCGTCCAGCCCACATAAACGGCGGAGTGTGCGGAGGGCTCGGGGACGCGACGCGAAGTCGGTATGTCATGATGCCAGGAACTGTCCATGCCCATTGGACCCTGTGGCGTTCAAGAGTCGCATAAGTAGGTCGGGATGGTGTGATCAACGAGATCGCGACCAATCACCAGGTGCCGCCTGTGCTTGCACCGCGGCGCAATTGCACGCCTTTTCTCGATAAGACTGCGATCTCCGCCCTCCCGGCGTCGTCGTCTCGCGGTGGGGAGCGTCGTTTAACGAGACTCGGAACGACGTCGGTCAAGTGGTCGGGCACCTTCCGGACGTGGCGGTTGCTCACAGATGACGAGGCCGCGGTCGCGAAGGAGCGATGGGTGGGCCGCCTTCGTTGAGGCGGCGGAGTCGGCTGATGCGTTGTTGGATGCGGACCGTGGGGAGCAAGAGCTACGCTGACAACATCCGGTCCAGTGAGAGAACGCAAACTGCGGTTGTTGACACTGGTATCGATATCTACCGCGGAGATTGCGTGAATAGATCCTGGCCCTCGAGGTATCCCTGGCTTCAGACGCAGGGCATCTCTACCACCTTGGTGAGGACACTCGAAGGGTTGGAAAATAGCCAACTCGATGTTGCAGTTAACGTTCTAGCTGAAGACTTAGTAGCGAGACGATCGGTGCTTACGCTTGGAGAACTTGCGGCGGGATGCGCAAGCGAAATGAACCTCATTGAGCTGCCACTAGGAGCTCGAATGCTCAATACATTGAAGCGGCGGAGCCAGACCGACTTGAAGTCCGTGGCACACATCTCGGTCGCGCAGGTATTGGACTGGCCACAGATTGGCCGAGGATCCGTGCTGACTCTGATTAAAGAGGTATTACGGGTAGCAGGACAGTCTGGACCCGCGTCGGAGTACGAAGTGAGCGAAGCCCCAGCTGCCTGGCGAGGACAGCTCGAGGCGGCAGTGCTGGAGGTTGCGGAGTGGTACACATCTATCGGACAGCCTGATCGAATACTGGGAAGACTGGAAGGTGTCAGTTCTGAGCCAGCGCGCATCGAAGCAGCTCGTAGCAGAATTCTCGCTCTTTCTGCCCGCGAGGTGGCGGACGCCGGAGACAGAATCCTCGAGGAGAAGTTAGGGCACATCTTTGCCAGTCGGCCTGCCCGAGATCTCCTGATACTGCGCAATCGAAGTTTCGCGACGAAACCGCTGGGCCTGCGGGAGCTCGGTGAGATCCTCGGAGTATCTCGACAGCGCGTTCAACAGATGGAAGAACGGGCGTTGAGAGAAGTTGCAATCGAGATAGACTCTGACTTCAGGTTGACCGAGCTGAGCCAGGCTATCCGAGATAGCATCGGCTCGATACTTCCGGGGTCGGTCTTGTTCGCTGAGTTCCCGGTGATTCTCCGGGAGATCAAGGAAATCGACCGCACAGCCTGGCGCATTCTCCAGCGTCTCAACGGCGCCTACACATCGCAAGACGGATGGTTCGGACGGCCATCGGTCTCGGAAAATGTTGTCAACACGCGCGCAATTGTGGACTCGCAGATTGACCACGCCGCCACTCGTGTGGAATCGGTGACTGAATCCATCGGAGGGTATCTAGGCGCTGCAGGTTCGGAGTGGCTGCAGGACTGGTTAACATACTGTGGATACGTCAATTTCGAAGGCTATCTTATCAGGGAAACTGCTGGTATCTCGGAAAGAGTAGCAATCGTCCTCGAAGCTGCTGGTGAACCGCTGTCGTCGGAAGAGATACACAAGCGATTGGGAATTGAACGAACCGTAACCGCGACTAAAAATGTTCTCACTGCGGATGACCGGTTTGCGAGATCGAATCGTGGATCATGGGCGCTTCGTGGTTGGGGGCTACCCGAATACCGTTCTATTCGGAATATGATCGAAGCTGAAATCGAACGCGCTGGCGGATGTGTTTCTCTGTCAGAGCTAACGCACAACCTGAGCGTGGGACACAACGTGAATCCCAGAAGCGTGGCCTCTTACGCGAGTGCGCACCCATTTAAGACTGAGCGTGGCATGACTCGACTCTTGAAAAGCGATGAGATCCAGAGCGCAGGTAGGAGTATATGGCGCACCCCAAAGCTCCATCGAGGATTGGACGTGTGGATACTGAGGGTGGTCCTCACGGCAGACCATCTCCGGGGGAGTGGCACTACTCTCCCTGCCGGGCTGGCCCGGGCGCTGGGGGTCGAACGTGGAGCGTCAAGAGTCTTCGTTACCGATAGCGGCGACCAGCTGGTCAGCTGGAAGGGACCGCAGCCCACGCTCGGGAGTATCCGGCGTTTGGTTGGAGGCGACCATCTTGACGACGAGGTCTTCCTGACGTTCTCCGATGATGGAAGCTTCACGGTGGGTCGTCGACGCGACGCGCTTACCCCTATCGACGAGATTTTGGCAAGCGTGGGCTTGCCAAGTCATGACGGAGTATCGTCGCCGTGGAGTGCTCTAGCATTGTCTATTGGCCTGAGCCCAACTACCGAGGTGGCTGCGATCGTGGCAGAGCTACGAATACGCCGAGATGACGATCTAGCTGACGTTCTGGAATCAATATAGGTCGGCTTCACAGCTCGAGTAACAGCTGTCGCCGCTTCTCCTCATCGAGAGATTTGTCGGCGCCGACCTGGCGCACAATCCACGATCTTGCCACTGCTGTCAAAGAGTCCGGCAGCGAGAGTCGACAGCCACGGTGACCATCGCTCTCGCTCATGTCAATCACGATACCTAGATCGCGAAGCTCGCGAAGTCTTCGCTCGGTGTGCACTGCGTCTCCAGTCAGCAATCGGAGCTCGTCGACAGACACATACAGGTTCTGGCGAACGAACAGATACCCGAACAATCGGCGATGCGCTTTGCTGTAGCCACGAACCAGCCTGTACTTTTCAGGGATCTGGGGATAAATGGCCTCCATAGTGTGATCAAGCCGCGCTGACCATGCATCGAATACTGTGTCGTCCGTGGACGAAGCTGCAAGCGTAAGGAAGGCCACCGCGAGACATCGCTTCGCATCTAGGTATCCTTGGATCAGCCGATCTGTTTCCGCCGAAGGATCCTCTAGCAAGTCGAGCAATACCCTCGTCGCTTCAGTTGCATTAAATCGTTCACTATTCCAAGATTCAACCATCGTGCGCAGCACCTCGTTTGGAGATTTCAGGTGGATATCTGAGAACGCTTGCATCCTCTCCGGCTCTCTCGACAGCATCGAGGTCGCCGAGCCAGGCGCGAAGGAAAGCTTCGGAGTCTGTATCGTGCTGTTCAGCACGAAGAAATTGAACAGTGCTCTTGAGTCGAACTCGGACCTCTTTGCCGGGACGTGGGCCATCTTCATCCAACGCGGTTTTCAGCTCGAGTCCGGCTGCAAAGCGTCGTACGTCAGAAACAAAGTCCAGGACGATGACAGATGACTTACCCGGAGCCAATCTCAGTCCTCGACCCAGCTGTTGGACAAAGATCCTTCTGCTGTGTGTCACGCGCTGGAAGACAATCAGGTTGACATCTGGTACGTCTATGCCCTCATTGAGCACGTCGACTGCGCAGATGATGCCAATTCGACCATCTGCGAAGTCCCAAAGCACACGGTTTCTCTCGACAGGACCCATTGTACGCCCGCTAGAACCGCGAGAATATAAGGCCCGTGCAGTGGTGAAGCCTAGACTGTTGATGCGTTCGGCCATGCGATCGGCGTGGGAGACGGTTCCACAAAAGACGATCCCACGAGGCCGATCGATCGCCTCCCATGTCTCCTGTGCGCGCCTAACCACGGCGTCATCCCATTCGTCAATGAACAGAGTCCGGTTGATTGCACGCGGTGAAAAGCGATCTCCCTTTAGTGCGCGCAGTGCATCCCAGTCCACGTTGTCGGTGTAGACGCGGTAGTCAACGTTCGCCAGGAATCCGGACTTCAATCCCGCAACAAGATCTAAGCTCACCACCGGTCCATCGAACCACCGCTCTAAGTTTGAGCCTCCGGGCCGCCAGGGGGTAGCCGTGAGACCGACGAGGTGAGGTCCGCCTAACTGCCCAACCTCGAGGTATCCCAGGAGCGCGTCATAGCTAGGCGACTCCAAGTGGTGGCACTCATCTACTATCACTACATCGAAGTGTGGGAGGTGGATATCGGCGGCGGCGGCATTCGCCATCGTATCCCGACTAGCCACCGTGATGTCGAATCGGTGCAGGTCGGACCACGCCGGCCGTTCCAATCCGTTCACAATCGCTGTCGCCTGATCGGACCGCAGGAAGGGCCAGAGGGAGCGCTCGAGCTGATAAACGAGCTCGTTTGTATGAGCAAGCACGAGGACACGCAGCGTGTCGCGCAGGATCGATAGACGACGTACCACTTCTCCAGCAACGAAAGTTTTGCCTAGCCCAGTCGCTAGGACGACGAGCGATGAGAGCGAGTCGCTTCGCTCAACGTTCGCTACCACGCGGCTACAGGCATCCTGTTGATATGGACGGATCTGAGCTGTCGAAAGTTCGACAGGCGGCGAGGAAGAGGCCAGGCCGAATCGCCGTCGTAGCGTCGAATCGTCCCACAACTGTACGTTCAGCCCCTGTGATGCTAAAGACTGGCGTTGTTCGTGGGCGGCCTGAGTGAAGCCCTTGCGGCTGACGACAACCGGTACGTCGGCGTCATACGTCCGGGCTGCGGCGATCGTGCGCTCAATCACGTCCGCCCCTACCGCCTGAGCGTACCGTTTCACTTGGAAGAGCCATCGTTTGCCAGCCTTCGTAGCAAGCACGTCAGCGCCGCCATCACCAGATTCGCCGATCAGAGCCACGTGCTCATAGCCCAGAAGCGGCAGTAGGCGAGTGAGGACGCGTTCGTAGGCTTGCCAGGATGTCGTGGCGAGGGCCCAGTCGCTGAGGAACTGGGTCATAGAACGTGAGCCTCGAGAAAGTCGCGAGATGCTTCAGCGTGAGCGACTACGAGCGGGTCGCTGTACACGAAACGAGCGTACGCGGCGCAGTCCTCAAGGCAGCGCAGATAGATCCCTACGCGTTGCTCTCGAACAGTGGCCGCTGCTGCCGCGCCGACGGCGGATTCCGTCGGCAGAACCTCGTCCCATATTGTTCCGAACCAGAGATCACTTTGGCGTTTGAAATGCTTGGCGAGCACGGTTGGACCTGCGAATCTTATGTATCCGCCAGTACTAATCAGTTCCCCCAGCTCACCGAGTCGACCCGCGCTTATCAACCGGTCCGCTAGAGTTCGTTGCTCGTACTCGTCCAGTTCGCTGTAGAAATCTCCAATGTCCTCCATGAACTGTAGCTTTTCGTTGATTCTCTCTAGGAGGGCCCGTATCCCCTCGACGGTCGAGTCTGGAGTGACAGAAAATTCGTCCGACCACACCGAGTCAACGATCTTAGCTGCGATTGTCGGTACCGAGTGACCCCTGCGGCCAGTGAGGTCGCTCCTCAGGGACCACAGGTAGTGGGCAGCTTCCGTCGCGATAAGGTCCTGTGGTCGCACGCCGAGGTGGTTAAACGCTGGATGGCCATCGTGCACAAAAATTTGGATCTTGCCCGGGGATCTGAACGCAACGGTCGGGACGGCATCTCCAGACCATGTCGGACGCAGCTCCGGCGCCTGATATCCGATCACGGTCAGCGGTTCCGTTTGGCGCCCATCCGACATCTCAAACACCCGCGACGCGAAAGAATAGCTATCCCGCAGGGTGCTACTTGTTATCAGCGAATCCAGTGACATTGGATCGGGTGTCCCGTGGGTGTATCCGCACACCGTGCACGACTCTGAATCGGTGTCGTTAGTGGCACCGCAGACTTGACAACGCCAGGGGTCAAGCACTTCGGGAACTTGAGACTCCGCACAAGATGGGCACGAGAGTGCGCTTATTGGAATATCGACTCCGCAGGCAATGCACCTCTTTGCCCGCAGGAGAACGTCACATCCTTCGCAGACTTCGGCAGTCGGCAGATTCTGATACCCGCAGGCTTGGCACTCGGGCAGATGAAGAACGGGGGGAGTGGATGCGGACTCTACAAGATCCCACCACTTTTTGTCGTCGTAGTAGCCCTCTTCGTGCGCCAGGAACTTCGCATAATATTCCTCCTCGGTCTGACGGGAAATACGAACAGGTTTTCCTGTCGCGTCATCCCAACGGCCCATGTAGGCGTCAGCGGGACCCGGAGTCCGAACCTTACGGAAGCCTTGGAATAGTTTTGAGACGGGCGAGACGTTCTCCTGAAGCGAGTCCCAGTTGCTAGGAAGGAGTGAGCCTCCGCGTAGGTAGGCGATAGCGCGAGTCCACTCTTCAGTGGTGCGCTGAAAGTCCTGTTTCTGGAAATCTACCGGGATGTGGTCCAGGTGCACCTCGCCTACGATTCGGCCTGTCTGTTGGTCCGTGGGATATTCCTTTACAGTTTCTCCCACGCTATCGACGTAGCTGAAGAATGCATCTTTCTCGGCTACGCGAATAGTCCGTCCATTTCGCACGAGGTCGATGCCGAATTTATTATTGTCGTCGAAGCGTTGAATCCCTACCCAGCCCCTGATTCGCTCTTCTACCGTTCGAAACTCTTGTGCTCCGCATTCTAGACAGGCTGCGGCCTCTGCGGGAACGATTGAGCCATCGGCGATGCATCGCTTCTGGGAATAGATCGACTCGTTGAAGTCGTAGCGAGCTGGGATGTTCCCCCAGCCTCTGCGTTCGACAAAGCGCTCAGCAGACCAGATGCAATGCTCAAAGGCACGCAGAGCGTCACTATTCAGTATGATGCGAATTGTATTCTGCTCATTACTGCGCAGAATGCTTGCGTAGCGTCGCCCCAATTGCTGTCGTATGTTAGCCCGGTTTGCGGATGCTAGCTGCGCCGCGAATCCGTGATTGGCATCACCCTCGGGCCACCAGCGGTCCACCTCTACAATTGTCCCATGCTCGAAGTTCGGCGGCTTGGGTATTGTCTCCACGGGTACGTTAAATGAGCGAGAGCTAACTATGCTTGGGAGGTCCAAGGTCACGCGAAGCGCGTAGTTGTCAGCTACGCGGGCAGTTGTCACAACGGTTCGCCGTCCTAGCTTGCCAGTCGCGATATTGAAGCCCATGCCGAATAGCCCGAGCGTATCGAATCTGTTCTTGCCGCTGAAGCCGGCTCTGAGGGTGTTTTCGAGCCCTGCGCGATCAAGCCCCGCTCCGCGATCGAAGACACGGATACTACCCTCACCTCGTTTGATCGCCGCAGCGGTTGGTAGAAGGACTTCGATAATCTGATGAGCTATTGGGTTGCCCTCGTTGCGGGCGGCGCTGAAGGCGTCGATCCCGTTATCTATAAGCTCGCAGAGTGCATCTACGGGACGTAGTGGCGTTTGCGTGAGGGCCAAAAGTACCTTTGGGTCAGGCGTGATATCGAGTTCGGAAACTTCGGCCATTCTTCCTCCGAGGTAGATGCCAGTGAGCCGCGGTGCTCGTCGTGGGCGGCAGTGGGTACCTGCCGTCGGTGCAACTTGTGATCAATATTCACAGAATCGAGTAGATCTCTCCCGACCATAGCCGGTTGAGCGCCCAGTTTGTGGTGGTTCCCCGTCCTGGCGTCGGGCCCGGGGGAGTTGCGTTCGGCCGACGTCTCATGGCGCTTGCGCGTGGCTGCCCGTGCGATTGTTTGGAACGAGCGCGACGGGTCTGCGCTGTATCCTTTTGCTGGGTGACGCAGGGTGTCGCGCACCAGGGCAGACTCTGAGGTTTTGATCGGGTGGGAGTGGCGGCATGAGCAGCTTGCGGGTCGTGGAAATCTGTGCTGGCGCGGGTGGTCAGGCACTGGGTCTTCGAAACGCCGGCTTTGATCATGCTTTTTCGGTGGAGCTCGACGAGACGGCCGCTACCACATTGCGTCAGAATACGGGTGGCACTGTGGCCGTTGGGGACGTGGCCGATCTGGGAGTGTGGAATCCCGTTGACTACCATGGCGTCGACCTTCTCGCGGGTGGAGTCCCTTGCCCGCCTTTCTCCGCTGCAGGTAAGCAGCTCGGCTCGTCGGATGAGCGTGACCTGTTCGCCTGGGCGGTGGAGCAGGTCGAAGTAATGCGTCCTCGGGCTTTGATGCTCGAGAACGTTCGGGGTCTGGCGGCGGCACGCTTTTCCGGGTACCGCCAGCGCATCCTTGACCGGCTTGCACAGCAGGGCTATGTCGCAGACTGGCGTCTCTTGCATGCCGCTGACTACGGGGTTCCGCAGCTCCGCCCACGATTCGTGCTAGTCGCTCTGCGGCCCGAAGACGCTGCCTACTTCCGTTGGCCAGAGCCCGAGCCGCGCACAGTGACTGTGGGAGAAACGCTGCGAGACCTCATGGCCGCAAATGGCTGGCCGCACGTGGATGAATGGGTCGAGCTTGCGAATGGCATCGGCCCAACCCTTGTCGGCGGTAGCAAGAAGCACGGTGGCGCAGATCTCGGACCGACGCGTGCGAAGCGAGCTTGGGAACTTCTCGGCGTCGATGGCAAGGGTGTCGCCGATGCAGCGCCAGGGCCTGATGCGCCTCCGCCCTCGGAGAAGCTTCCCCGCCTCACGATTCCGATGGTCGCCAGGATTCAGGGATGGAAGGACTCGGACGAGTGGCTTTTCGCCGGTCGTAAAACCTCTCAGTACCGACAGATCGGCAACGCGTTCCCTCCACCGGTCGCCGAAGCGATGGGCCGCTCGATCTATGCTGCGCTGAACCATGAAGGGGTCGCTGGCGAACTGCCGGAGCTCTCCGCGGACGTTCACGATCCTGTGTATCGAGCGCTCGCAAATGCGAACGACTATCTCAGCGTCGACAAACTCATCGCAGCCTTGAGTGAGTTCAGCCATGCTTCTGTGGAGCGGAGACTCGCGGTCCTCGAGCAGGATTTTGAGCTCGAGCGGGTGACATCGGCCGCGGGGATCACGTCCTACAAGCTCGGTGCATTCAAGGGATTCACCGGCCAGAGTGAGCACGGCCGCAATGCGTACATGGAGAAGTTCCGCGGTCGTGTGAGCTGACCGGCGTTCATCTTGTATCGGTCGGTGTGCGAGACGCGGCCATCGTCGATGCTGGTTTGGGTCCGTTCAGACACGAGCGGCAGACTTGCTGGGTCAATGGGGCGGTAGTTCGGTTCCGCGGTGACTTCTCAACGGAGCTGGCCATCGCCCGATCAATCGCACCACCCCGATGAAGGCCCACACGTGGACGCTTCTGAACTCAACTCCGCCGTCGGCCAGGGGCTCGAGCAGCTTGGGTTGGGGCTTCGCCGCATCGTCGAGGGTGCGTTCACCGAGGCGGTGCCCGGTGTCGAGTGGACTCGGATTATCGAGGAGAAGGACCGCGCAGCCGGGGGCGGGCACGGGCGGTACTCGGCGACCGACGTTTCGCTCATGCTTCGGGCGATGACGGAGCGGATCGGTGAGCTGGGGTACCCGTTCGACCGCGTGTTGTCGCGGAGTGCTCGCGGGTATGCGAGTGAGCTTCGGGAAGTTCGGAACGCCTGGGCGCATAACGCGGGGTTCACGGAGCAGTCTGCGTATCGGGCGTTGGATTCGATGCAGTTGTTGTTGGAGAGCGTTGGGGCGGCGGAGCAGGCTGCGGTTGTAGGGGAGTTGAAGGGGCGGGTGTTGAGCCCTTCGACAGGCTCAGGGACCGAGGGGGCGGGCTCAGGGACCGGTGGAGTTGCGTTGGCCGAGACGGGGAGCGTTGGCGAGATGGGCCCTTCGACAGGCTCAGGGACCGATGGTGCGGACGAGCAGAGCGCTGCAGGCTCATTGTCTGCAACAGACGCCGCCCCCTCATCCGTCTCCATCCGCGTCAGCGCGACGCCGACGCTCAGCTACGCGATGGCGCACTGCAGCATCGCGGTGATCGACGAGATCGTCCTCGAGAACCACGGCGGGGAACGCCGGGCGGCGTCCGTCGAGATCGACGTCGTCACCGCCGACGGCGCCCTCGCCGACACCAAGGTGCTCCTCGCCGACCTCGGCGAAGACCGCGCCACCCTCCTCCGCAGCCCCGAGGTCCTCCTCGACCCCCGCCGCATGCTCCTCGTCGAAGAACAGCGCCCCGGCGTCATCCGCGTCACGGTCCGCGACGCCGCCGGCACCCAGCTCGGCACGGTCGAGAGCCCCGTCACCGTGCTCGCGTCCAACCAGTGGATCGCTGCCCCCGTGCAGCTCGGCCTCGAGCTCCTCGCCGCGCACGTGCAGCCCAACGCCCTCGTCGTCAGCGAGCTCATGCTCGAGGTCTCCGACCTCCTCGACAAGCAGACCGGCAACAGCTCCCTCGCCACCTACCAACTCGACGACCCCGCCCGCATCGACGCCATCGTCGCCGCCGTCTGGGACGCCGCCCGCGCCCGCGACATCCGCTACGCCGAACCGCCCGCCAGCTGGGGCCAGAGCGGCCAGAAGGTCCGGACCCCCGAGGAAGTCGTCACCAGCCACCTCGGTACCTGCCTCGACACCACCATCCTGCTCGCGTCAGTCCTCGAAGCCATTGGCATCCACCCGCTCCTCTGGCTGCTCAAGGACCACATCTTCCTCGGCTACTGGCGCGTCCAGACCACCCTCGACGTCGTCGCCAGCACCGACGTCTCCGAAGCCGTCAACTCCCTCGAACTCGGCCGCATCGGCGTCGTCGAGACCACCATGCTCACCGGCACCTCCGCCACCTTCGCGGACGCCTCCCGCCGGCCCCACACCGAACACCTCGCTGGCCCGCTCGACGACTTCATCGGCATCACCGATGTCGTCCAGGCCCGCCTCCGCAAGGTCTACCCGCTGCCCAGCCGCCGCATCAACGCCGAGGGCGAACCCGTCGTCACCCTCTACCACGCACCCGAAGCCCGCGCCCTCACGCAGGACGCCCCGGCCACCGCCGAATCGACCGCCGCCGGCCACGGCCCCGACGTCCCCAAGCGCGTCTCCACCTGGAAGAACGCCCTCCTCGACCTCAGCCTCCGCAACAAGCTCATCAACTACACCGACCGTTCGGGCTTCGAGCTCGCCGTCCCCGGCCCCGCCCTCGGCCGCCTCGAGGACAGCATCAACCACGGCACCCCGCTCACCCTCGTCGCCTCCGACAGCGTCGCGACGATCGACCAGCAGCGCGGCATCCGCTTCGGCCGCGACCTCGACGAGAGCGACCGCATCACCTTCCTCGAGGACAAGAAGAGCGCCTTCATCGACGTCACCGAGGCCGCTTACCCGACGAAGCTCCGCGCCCTCGCCTACAAGGCCAAGACGATCGTCGAGGAGACCGGCGCCAACAACCTCTACCTCGCGTTCGGCATGCTGAGCTGGCGCTTCGGCGACCGCGACCTCCGCTCACCTCTCGTGCTCGTGCCCGTCACGCTCACGACGACGAGCCGCGGCTCTTCCTACCGCCTCACCCTCGACGAGTCGGGCTCCTCCACGCCCAACTACTGCCTGCTCGAGAAGCTGCGCCTGAGCTTCGGCCTGGAGATCCCCGGACTCGCCAACCCCGTCGAGGACGGCTCCGGCATCGACCTCCCGGCCGCGTTCACCGCCGTGCGCCAGGCGATCCTCGACGCCGGCCTCCCGTTCCGCGTGGAGGAGACGGCGTCGCTGTCGATCCTCCAGTTCGCGAAGTACCGGCTGTGGAAGGACCTCGACGAGAACTGGGAGACGCTCGCCTCCAACAGCCTCGTCGACCACCTCATCAACTCGCCGCTCGAGGCCTACGCCGACCCCACGCCCGCGCAGACCGACACCGACCTCGACCGCCTCGGCCTCGACTGCCCGGTCGCCGCCGACTCCTCGCAGCTCGACGCCGTCGCCGAAGCGGTCGCCGGCCGCACCTTCGTGCTCGAAGGCCCTCCCGGTACCGGCAAGTCGCAGACCATCACCAACCTGCTCGCCCGCTCGCTCGCCGAGGGTAAGAAGGTCTTGTTCGTCGCCGAGAAGCGTGCGGCGCTCAACGTCGTGAAGCAGCGACTTGAAGACGTCGGACTCGGTGCGTTCTCGCTCGACCTCCACGACAATGGCGCGCGGCCGAACGTCGTCCGCGCGCAGATCAAGACCGGCCTCGACCTCCGCACGAAGGCCGACATCGACGCGCTGAGCACCAACCGTGAGCTGTCCGAGTCCGGCCTCCGCACCCTCACCCGCTACGCCGACCGCCTCCACGAGGTCAACGCCGCCGGCTTCTCCCTCTACTCCGCGCGGAGTCGCCTGCTCGCGATGGATCATGACCTCGTCCCGATGGCGATCCCCGAGCAGCTCGTCGCCGCCGGCACGCCCGAAGCATTCGAGCAGCTGCGGCAGGTGTTCCGCGACCTCCCCGAGCGCTCCGACCTCGCGCGCCCGAACACGACGCACCCGTGGGCGTTCCTCGACGGCCCGTCCGCTCCCGGGCTGGACGCCGCGACCGTGCAGCAGGCCGCCCGCGCGCTGGACGCGGCCCTTGCAGCGACGCTCGACGCAGGCCTCTCGATGGACGCCCTGCGCCTCGCGTCGCGCCCCGACCTCCTCGGCCTCTGGTCGACTGCGGTCGCCGCGCCGCGCCTGCCGATCGGCGCGCTCATGGCGGGAACCAGGCCCGAGGACTTCACTCGGCTCGACGACGCCCTCGCCGCCGCCGAACAGCTCCGCGACGCCCAGGCCGAGTGGCGCTCGACCTTCTCGCCCGCCATCCTCGACCGCGACATCGCCGGCCCCCTCCACGCCGCCGAGCAGGCCGCGGCGTCGAGCTTCTTCGGTCGCAAGAAGCGACTGCGGGCCGCGCTCGCCCAGCTGAGTGACGTGCTGGCCGTCGACGCGACCTCGTTCAAGGTCAAGCAACTGGTGCCGCAGCTCACCGAGGCGAAGGCGGCGCAGGACCGTCTCGTCCAGCTGCGCAGCACGCTCCGATCCACCGCGCTCCCGCTCGTCGGCGACCGCTGGAACCCGCTGGTCGAGCCGACCCAGCCCGTGCGTGAACTCCTCGGCTGGTACCGCTGGCTGTCGGAGGGCTTCCGCCTGCCGGGCACGCCCGACGACGCGTTCATCACGGCCGTCCGCGATCACTACGCCACGACCCAGCCCTCGCAGCAGGCCGCCCAGGCGCTGACGACGCTCGCGAGCACCTGGAGCGACTTCCTGCGCATCGCGTCCGTCAGCACCGAGCGCCTGTCGGCGTGGTCGGGTGGCGAGGGCTTCCTGCAGGCCTGGTGGTCGACGCGAGACGCCCGCCGTCTCGACGCCGCCGAGCCCGTCGTCCTCGAACGCTGGCTCGACCTCGTCCGGGTCATCGAACCACTCCGCACCCATGGGCTCGACGACGTTCGCGCTGCGATCCTCGCCGGTCGCATCGAGACCGAGGACGCGACGCTCGCCTTCGAGAAGGGCCTCGCGCAGGCGTCCATCGACGAGCGCGAGCGCACCACCACGCTCGACGCCTTCGACGCCACCGCCCACAACCGCAGTGTCACCCGCTTCACCACGAGTGTGAAGGCCGTGCGTGAGGAGCTGCCTCGGGCGATCCCGGCGTCGGTGCTCGGCTTGCGGACGTTCAGTTCGCAGTCGGAGAGCGGTCAGGTCGGTGGTCTGCGTCGCCAGATCGACCGCCAGCGCGGCGGCATGAGCGTCCGTGCGCTGCTCGAGAACTTCGGCGAGCTCATCACGCAGATCATGCCGTGCACGCTCGCGAGCCCGGAGTCGGTCGCGCGGTTCTTCCCGGCCGCTGCCGAGCTGTTCGACATCGTCGTGTTCGACGAGGCGTCGCAGATCCGCGTCGCCGACGCGATCGGGGCGATGGGGCGTTCGCGCTCGGTCGTCGTCGTGGGCGACAGCAAGCAGATGCCGCCGACGACGTTCGCCGAGGCCGGCGCGACGATCGACGACGACGCCGACTACACGAGCGAGGTGCTGCAGGACGAGGAGTCGATCCTGTCCGAGTGCGTGCAGGCGCGGGTGCCGAGCAAGTGGCTGTCGTGGCACTACCGCAGCCAGGACGAGTCGCTCATCGCCTTCTCGAACCATCACTACTACGACAGCCAGTTGTCGTCGTTCCCGGCGCCGTTCGCGGGCGCGGGCGACGGTGGCGTGGCGGGTCACGGGCTGGCGTTCGTGCGGCTCGACGGGCAGTTCGAGCGGGGCGGCCGCGGCAAGTCGTTGCGGACCAACCCGGTGGAGGCACGGGCGATCGTCGAGGAGATCTCGCGTCGCTTCGAGGCCTCTCCGGAGGAGACGCCGTCGCTCGGGGTCATCACCTTCAACGCGCAGCAGCGGACGTTGATCGAGGATCTGCTGCGTGACAGTGCCGACCCGCGGATCGCGCTGGCGCTGGACGAGCAGGACGGGCTCTTCGTCAAGAACCTGGAGAACGTGCAGGGCGACGAGCGCGACACGATCCTGTTCTCGATCGCGTTCAGCGCGAACGAGAAAGGCGTGATCCCGTTGAACTTCGGTCCGCTCACGCGCGCTGGCGGAGAGCGACGGTTGAACGTCGCGGTGACGCGGGCGCGGCGACAGGTGGTGTTGTTCGCGAGCTTCGACTCGTCGGAGCTGCGGGCGGAACAGACCTCGTCGATCGGCATCAAGCACCTGAAGGCGTACCTGGAGCTGGCGCAGCGGGGGAGTGAGGCCGCGGGCGAGGACGGACGTCGTCAGGCGATCATCGACCGTCACCGCGACGAGATCGCCGACGAGCTCCGATACGCCGGGCACGCCGTGCGGACGGATGTCGGCTTGTCGGACTTCCGGGTCGACATCAGCATCGCTACGGAAGCGGAGCCGGACCGACCGTTGGTGGCGGTGCTCCTCGACGGGGCGTCATGGCGTGAGCGTCGGACGGTCGCGGACCGTGACGGGCTGCCGGTCGAGGTGCTGAGCGGCTTGATGCGGTGGCCGGGCGTCGAGCGCGTGTGGCTGCCGGAGTGGTTGCACCACCGCGAGGAGGTGCTGGACCGGTTGGTCGCGGCGGTGGAGGCTGCGGCTGAGCGGGCTGCTGCGGGGAGTGCGGCGCCGGTGGTGTCGGCTGGTGCGAAGTCGGAGGCGACTGATGCGTCGGTTGCCGATGATGCCGATGTCGCTCCCGATGATTCGGATGCGCCCGCACCCGTTCGCAGTGCCCGAGTGCGGGAGTGGTCGGAGCGGCTGGCGTCGTTGGAGACCCTGTCGGAGTTCCGTGACCGCAAGGTCGGTTCGGCGGCTGCGGTCGAGACAGCCCCGGAGGCGGTCGCGTCCGATCGGCACCCAGAACTGTCGGAGTACCAGCCCTGGGACGCACCCATGCTGGGTGGGATCGAAGTGCTCGACCGCTTGCCCGGGCGGCAGTCGGTCGTCGCGGTGCAGGGCGCGATCCGTGCGGTGGTGGAGGCCGAGGGGCCGATCCACGTGACGCGTCTGGCGAAGCTGGTCGCGGGTGCGTTCGGTCTGGACCGGGTGGTGGGTTCGCGGGCGAAGTCGATCCTCGACAAAGTCCCGGCCGAGTTGCTGGGTCGCTCAGACGAACCGTTCGCCTGGCCGACGTCGATCGACCCACTCACCTGGCGTGGTGCGCGGCAGTCCTCGGCCGAAGCGGCCCGAGCGATCGAGCACATCTCCCTGGCGGAGATCGCGAACGCGATGGCGATCGCCGCGGAGGAGTCGGCCGGCCTCTCGCCCGACGAACTCCGACGCGAGACCCTCGCCATCTTCGGCGGCAAGCGCGTCACCGCCGCGATCGGAGCCCGCCTCGACGAGGCCCTCGAGTTCGGACTGGCGTCGGGGAGGTTGGCGCGGAACGGCGAGACCATCGTTGCTCAGACTGTTTGAGTCTGGGCTGCTTCGGTCGTTCAGAGTCTGAACGATCAAAACGCCTTGACCGAACGACTCCGCCTCACAGGAGTCGAACAGCTCCCTGATAGTCGGAATGCGTAGCGACCTGGTCCGTCACGTCGACATTCTGCAACTTGCTCGATGCGGGAGCGAAGCCCGTGAGTCCTGCCGCTGTCTCTCCGAATTGGGCTGTCCTGTACACGTACTTCAACACGGCGTCGTTGCGGGAATGGTATCCAAAGACGACTTCGTCCACCGCGGCAGTCAGTCCGTCCCAGTTGCTCTCGGCACCGATCGCTGCTCCGAGGAGGTGGGCAGATTGAATCCTCGGGCCGCCAGGCTTCGTGCCAAGCGTTTGTGCGGCGACGACCATGACCCGCGCCCCCAGGCTGTGACCGATGAGCACGTACGATTCCGCGTTCGTGCGCGCAAGGAGATCACCGACGATAACGCCGGTCTTGTCCGCCCGACTCTTCGCTACATGCCATGGATTCTTCGCGAGGTCGGTGGCGATCAACGCCGGTCCGATCAGCCCGCCCATGAGCTTTCCACCGATCTTCGTTGCGACCGCGGCGGCAGCCTGTGCCGCGGCTACCCCGCCGGCCTTGCCCGCGATGCCCGCTCCGAACACACCGACATCTCGGAGCTCCTTGGAACCCCACCGGACTCGGTACACGGGCGAGTCGGGATAGCGCTCGCTGACGATCGCTTTCCAACCTCCCCACTTCTCGCCCTCTCCATCCGTCAGGAATCCGTTCGCCACGACGACAGGCACGCCTCCGTTCCCGGGGCGAAGCAGGTCGATGCGGAAGGACTTGTCCTCTCGAACGTATGCGTTGGAAACCGATGCTCCGAGCGCGCCGCCGACCGCGGCACCCACCGCAGTCACGACTGCAGTGCCGCCCGCCATACCGAGCCCCCCGGCTGCCAGGCTCCCACCGCCGAGAAGTGCAAGGCCATGAGCAGAAGCCGCGGCGCCCGATAGACCGCCGAAGAGCCCGAGCGAACCGATCGCGCCGCCGATCGCAGGTGCAGCGAGCAGGGTGAGCGGCACTGCGACGCCCAAAGCGAGCGCGGCGCCGATCGTGATCTTGGATGCTTTGTCGAGGTCGGGTTCTTCGTATCGGAGGAAGTCCTCGTAATCGTGCAGATCCCCGAACGGACCATCGGCCTTCTCGAAGCCCGGAATGTCGTGGCGATGCTCGGCACAGAATTGCGGAATGCGGATGGCTCCGCGGTCGCGGACAGCGAGGTTGTCGCAGCCGAGTGCGACGCAGGGCAGCGTGGGAGATCCGCAGGCCTGACAGACGTACACGGGAAGTTGGCCGACAGGACGGTTCGACTTCCGATGCTCGCTCTGCGTGAAACAGGATGAGCACCATCCATGCTCCACGTCGAGGAGTGACACATCATCCGCGACGTCGGCGATCCATTGCGCGGTCTTCCCGTAGTCATCTGCACGCTTATGTGCCATCTTGCGTGCACGTTCGATGAACTTGATGGCCGCCTTCTGCTCATCAGGATCGGCCACACTCAGCGCATCGACATTCGAGGTCGCACGAGCTGTGTACCAGGTCTTGGCGTGCGCCCACATGTTTCTGAGTAGCGCAGGGTTCGACTCGAGAACACCGCCGCTTTCAACGGTCGGTTCCAGGTCTGTCAGCTCACCGATGAGTGAGAGCGTCGCTCCTTGATCCGATACCACTCGGACGTTGAGATGAGTTCCGTCCATGACGTGGACGTGCAGGGAACCAGGCATGGCAGATGATCCTTGGATTGGGACCCGGCGTGAACCGATGGTGACATCGAAGCGATCGACGGAGCAGGTGACGGACCCGCGAACCGGGCCAAGCACAGTCTGGCGGGGGAGGGGCGGGGGTCATCAGTCCCAGAATGGGTCACGCGCCCGAGTTGTGCGTCAGTCTTGGGCTTGGGCGCTGTTCGGCGAACACCGGACGCCGGTGCCCCAGAACTCAGTCGAGATCGAGCGCTCCAGTTCCAGGGGCGAGGTAATCGACCCCGGGCCGCAGGATCGTGATTGTTCGCACCCCTCCTTCGAGTTGGCGCTGTAGTTTCACCAACGAAAGGAGGTAGGAATCGGGACTTTGCTCAGCTCGTTCGAGATACAGGTTGCAGCCCTTCGACATCTCGACCAAGGTCAGGCGAATATCGCGACTGCTGCGCACTGCTTCTCGCGCCGTCCGAAGCTCGCGGCGTATGCTCACCACACTTCGGCTTACCTGGTCAAAGTCTTGCCGCTCTGCCGCATTGGGAACGACGTAAGGTTCTACGCTTGGGTCGAGGGCTCGTCGCAGGTGTAGCTCCTCGATGAGGTTATTGAGTGCCTGAGTTTCGATCCTTCGAGCGTTCAACAGATACGTCGCATAAGCTGCGAAAACAGCCAGAGCGGCCCCGACTGCTGCAACGAGAATGTCGGGCCAGAACGTAATCCACATTCAGGCATTCTGGCAGGAGGTGCCCAGTTTCCACCATGGAATCTAGTCATGGTCCAGGGCTGTTGCAGGCTAAGCGCGTATTGAGCCCACCAAGGGATCCGCGACCACCTCGACCTTGAAGCCCGCCTCGTTCTCGAGCCAGCCCGCGTAGTGCTGCTCGCCACCGGCGTGCGGATAGCGATCCTGATACAGCGGCCGCCAGCCGTGCTCGGGGCCCGCCGCCATGATCGCGTCGACAGCCTCCCGCGTGCCGCCGCGGAACGCGAGATGGTTCACGCCCGGACGGCGCCGATCGTGCGACTCCGCACTGAGGTTCGGCGACGCCGTCAGCGTGACGTAGGTGTCGCCGGCCTCCCAGGACTCGCCGCCCGGCCATTCGCTCTCCTGGGAGAACCCGACACCAGACAGCAGCCAGGCCCAGCCCGCCCGCTCCGCTTCCACGTCCGCGAGCCACACCTCGACGTGATGCAGCCCGGGACCGGCCGGCGCCGACGGACGCTCCCGCTGCAGCGCATCAGCTCCGTCCTGCAGTCGCTCCAGCGTCCCCGCCACCGCGACCCGCGCGAGCGCGTGCGGACGCGCGAGCACGTCGATGTTGCGGGCGATCCGCACGTCCTCGAGCGGCACGAGCACCAACCGCGGGTCGGCCCGCGGCGCCGTGTACCGGGGGAACAACGCCAGCAGCTCCCCGCCCACGATGAGCGACGCGGCCAGGTGGTAGTCGTTCACCCGATGCGCGCGATGGAACCGCACCCCCGCCGTCGCCTCGACCACCCCGAGCGCGACATCCGGCGCGAAGCCCGCATGAGCGGCGATCCACGACTCGTCCGCGAGCTCGACCGCCGACACCGACGACCGGCCAGCGAGCGGGTGGTCCACCGACATCGCCACATCGAACGGCTCGCTCAACAGCGTCGTCACCGACAGCTGTTCCGACGGCCACGGCTCGTCATGGTCCATCCGGTGCGCGATGACGAGGTCGTACTGGTCGACGAGCTCGGCGAACTCGGGTTGCGCGACATCGTGCTCCCCGAACACCAGCGACGGGCCACCCTCAGCGTCCTCCAGCAACCCCGGCAGCAACGCCTGCCCGGCACTCTGGAACGCCGCCACCCGCACCCGCGCACCCGTGTCGCCGCCGTACTCGCGCACCGTCTCGGCCGCGCGGTCGATCAGCGTGTGCACCGTCCCCGCCATCTCGGCCAGCGCCATGCCCGCCTCGGTCAGGCGGATCTCGCGCCCCACTCGATACGTCAACGCGACGCCCAGCTCGCGATGCAAAGCGGCCAGCTGCTGCGAGATCGCCGGCGCCGTGACATGCAGGTGTCGCGCGACCGCTGCGATCGTGCCGCGCTCGGCCAGTTCGCGCATGATCCGCATCTGAGAGAGATTCATCAGCTCAAGCTAACTGGTCACGTGGAAACCCTCAATATTCATGACGGATCGATCTGACTACGTTGGTCAACAGGACAGCGCAACGACGCCCGTCCGCGACAGCCGGCACCACCGGCCGCCGCCGCTCCCGCAGGAAGGAACGCCGTTGCTCGCCCTCTGGAAACGACCCGACACCGCCGGTTTCGAACTCGTCGAGCGCGCGATGCCGGCCATGGGATCCGACGACGTCCTCATCCGCGTCCATCGCACCGGCATCTGCGGCACCGACCTCCACATCGAGTCGTGGGACCCGTGGGCGGCCGGCGCGGTCGACGCCCCGCTCGTGCCCGGCCATGAGTTCTCCGGCGAGGTCGTCGAGGTCGGCAGCCGCGTCGAGGGGATACCCGTCGGCGCGGCGGTCTCCGGCGAGGGCCACCTCGTCTGTGGCACGTGCCGCAACTGCCGCTCCGGCCGCCGCCACCTCTGCCGTCACACCCGCGGCCTCGGCGTCAACCTCGACGGCGCCTTCGCCGAGTACGTCGTCCTGCCAGCCACCAACGTGTGGGTCCACGGCGACCAGGTCACGCCCGACCTCGGCGCCCTCTTCGATCCCCTCGGCAACGCCGTCCACACGGCCCTCAGCTTCCCGATCCTCGGCGAAGACGTCCTCATCACCGGCTGCGGACCCATCGGGCTCATGGCCATCGCCGTCTGCCGGGTCGCCGGGGCGCGCAACATCGTCGCGACCGACGTCGTCGCCGACCGCCTCGAGAAGGCCCTCGCCGTCGGGGCGGACCGCGTGGTCGACGTCTCGAAGGAGCGGGTCGCCGACGCCCAGGCCGAGCTCGGCATGCTGGAGGGCTTCGACATCGGCCTCGAGATGTCCGGACAGGCCGCAGCGGCGAGTGAGCTCATCGAGAACCTCAACACCGGCGGCAAGGTCGCGCTCCTCGGTCTCCCGTCGACCAACATCGAGATCGATTGGACCAAGGTCATCACCCGCATGATCACCATCAAGGGCATCTACGGGCGCGAGATGTTCGACACCTGGCACCACGCGAGCGCGATGGTCGACCACAGCCCCGAGCTCCGCAACGCCCTCGAATCGCTGGTGACCGCCCGCTTCCCGCTCGCCTCCTGGCAGGACGCGTTCGACACCGCGCGCGGGGGAGCGGCCGGCAAGGTGCTCATCGACTGGACCGACACCCGCGACGTCGTCATCACCGGCGTCATCGACGAACAGGCACCCGTCGCCGCCCACGCCGCGACCGCCGCCTGAGCGGCCGCCACACTCAGCTCAACCGCCCACTCGACCCCGAGGAGACGACATGTACGGCACCATCAAGACGCAGCTGCGCGACCAGCTCGACCGCATCGAGGCCGACGACCTCACGAAGCGCGAGTTCGCGATCACGTCCCGCCAGGGCAGTCGCGTGACGATCGACGGTCGGGAGGTGCGGAACTTCTGCGCCAACAACTACCTCGGCCTCGCCAACGAGCCCTCGATCGTCGACGCCGCCAAGCTGGCGCTCGACGAGTGGGGCTACGGGCTCGCGAGTGTCCGCTTCATCTGCGGCACGCAGCGGATCCACCGCGACCTCGAGCAGGAGTTGAGCGCGTTCCTCGGCACGGAGGACACCATCCTGTTCTCCTCCTGCTTCGACGCGAACGGAGCCGTCTTCGGGGCGCTGTTCGGTGAACACGACGCGATCATCTCCGATGCGCTCAACCACGCGTCGCTCATCGACGGCATCCGTCTGAGCAAGGCCCGCCGCCTGCGCTATCGCAACCGCAACATGGCCGACCTCGAGCAGCAGCTCATGAACGCGGCCGACGCACGTCGCACTGTGATCGTCACCGATGGCGTGTTCTCGATGGACGGCTTCTACGCACCCTTGGACGAGATCTGCGACCTCGCCGACCGCTACGGCGCGCTCGTCCTCGTCGACGACTCGCACGCCGTCGGCTTCGTCGGCCCGGGTGGTCGCGGAACGCCGGAGTTGTTCGGCGTGCAGGACCGCGTCGACATCCTCACCGGCACGCTCGGCAAGGCGCTCGGTGGTGCGTCCGGCGGGTACGTGAGTGCGAAGCAGGAGATCGTCGACGTGCTGCGGCAGTCGGGCCGGCCGTACCTGTTCTCGAACAGCCTGGCGCCGTCGCTGGTCGCTGGAGCGCGTCGGGCTGTGGAGCTTGCGGCGGAGGGCGACGAGTTGCGCGAGGGACTCTTCCGCAAGGCGGACCTGTTCCGTGCCCGCATGACCGAGGAGGGCTTCCGGCTGCTGGAAGGCTCGCACCCGATCATCCCGGTGATGTTCGACGACGAGCAGCAGGCGGTGCAGGTAGCGGCGCGGATGCTCGAGCAGGGCATCTACGTGATTCCGTTCAGCTTCCCGGTGGTGCCCCGCGGCGAGGCCCGCATCCGGGTGCAGATCAGTGCCGCCCACAGCGAGCAGGACATCGAGGACTGCGTCGCGGCGTTCGTGGCGGCGCGGGGGTAGGTGCGGCGGTTACTCAGTGAGGTGATCGGCGTCGCTGAGGGCGGCCGTCGATCGAAGTCGCATGCTCAGCACGTGCCGCACCGACCCGTCTGCCCCGAGGTCGTCGTCCACGCGTTGCATGCCGATCTTCTCCGCCACACGCGACGATGCACGGTTTTCGGGGTGGACGATCGCGACGAGCTCTGATGAGTCCGTGTGCTCCTGGGCGAAGTCCCGACTGGCGGCGGCGGCCTCGGTCGCGAATCCTCGACCCTGCCAGGCGAGGCTCACGTGGTACCCGACCTCGAGCTTCAGCTCGCCGTTGACCCGCTGCCAGGTCAGGCCGCAGTCACCGACGAAGTCGCCGTCGTGGGTCTCGATGATCCACAGTCCGGGGCCGTAGGACGTGTAGTTGTCCTGGTTCCAGGTGATCCACGCCGCGGCCTGCTTGCGGGTCTTCGGCGCCGGATAGAACTCCATGACTGCGCGGTCGCCGAGGAGCTTCGCCATCTCGTCGAGGTCCGCCGGTGTCATGCGCCGGAACCGCAGGCGCTCCGTGGGAGCGCCATCAGCCGCGCCGCATGCTGCGCGCAGCGAACCCGTCGAGCGCTGCCAGAACGGGAGGCGCAGTCCAGAGACGGTTCCGCTGTCGCGACGAGCCGACCGTGAGGATGCCACGGTCGACGAGGGTGTTGAGGGTGTTGAAGACCGTGCGATCTGAGGCGTCGAGATGTTCGCGCACGAGCCGACTGTTCATCACCGGATGTTCCAGTGCCAGTGCCGTGATGCGATGCGCGGCCGAATCGGCGCGGATGTCGCGCAAGGCCTGCTGCCATGCGGCCCGGATGGTCTCGATCTCCTCCACCAACGTCCGTCCATTGGCGATCGCGAGGAACGCACCGTCGGCGAAGACGCGGACGATCGGCTCGACGTCGCCCTGCCGATAGCTGGTGAGTGCAGCGAAGTAGTCGTCGCGCTGCTGCAGGATGCCGGCTGAGATGGGCACAGTGACCCCGCTGGTCAGTCCGACTCGCCGGAGGGCGGCCTGCACCAGCGCTCGACCGGTGCGCCCGTTGCCGTCAGGGAACGGGTGGATGGTCTCGAATTGCGCGTGAGCGACGGCGATCGCAGCGAGCGGAAGCGGTGCCGGTCGGAGGGAGTAGGCGATGAAGTCGTCCATCGCCGCTGCGACACGGTCATGGTGCGGCGGAACGAAGTCTGCTTCATGCGGACCGAAATTGCCGCCCCCGATCCAGACCTGCTCGTCGCGATATCGGCCGGTGATCTCCGGTGCCGATGTGCCGAGGAGCTGCTCCTGCATGGCGATGATCGTCGTGTTGGAGAGCTCGTCCGATGCCGCGAGTGCTGCCTCGAGAGCTCGGACATTGGCGACGATGAGCGGTGCGTTCCCGGTGTCGCGCTCGTCCAACTCGGCCTCGGCGATCGCCTTCGCGCTGCTCGTCAGGTTCTCGATCTGCGAGCTCGACGCCGATTCGCTCCGCAGCAGGATCGACGAGAAGGGCGCGGTGACGTGACCGACCTCGCTGTCGAAACGGATGATCCGTTCCTGCGCTTCGCCCAGCAGCTCCACGAGACCATCCGACAAGCGGATGTCGAGGTCCGCGATCGGCGGCGGGACCGCGGCGTCGTATGGCTGTGCGAGGAGCAGCCGCTCGCGCTTCGGCAACGCGTCGGGAGCGATACGCGACCGCCAGGGCCGCTGTTCATACGTGACAGCGGTCGTCATCGTCCCCTCCTGTTTCCCGGCCGAAGTTGCAGTTACGACAGCCGTTAGTGAAGTTTAGGCGCTTATCCTTCACTAAGGAACCTTCGGGGTGCGGTTTGGACGCCGATGTCAGCGGTTTGACTCTCCCGTAGGGGGAGGCGTGATGCTTGAAGCATGTTGCACATCGGAGAGTTCGCAGGCATGACCGGGTTGAGCGTGAAGGCGCTCCGCCACTACGACGAGAAGGGCGTCCTGGTTCCGGCCGACGTCGATCCCGACTCCGGCTACCGCCGCTACGGCGAGGAGCAGGTGCGTTCGGGCGTGATCGTGAAGGCCCTCCGCGATGCCGGCGTGCCCCTCGCCGCGGTGGGCGTCTCCGTCGCCGGCGCCGAACCGTCGACCGCGATCGACGTGCACCACCGCCTGGTCCTGGAGCAGCGCGAGCAGGAGGACCGCGCGTTCGCGCAGGCCCGCTCGGTCGTCGCGTCGCTCGCGGCACCGGTCGAGATCGTCGAACGCGCGCTCCCACCCCAGCCCTATGTCGGACGGGTGCTCACCGTGCCGCGCGGCGACGAGGACGCCGTGACGGACGACGACGCGAACGAGCAGTTCTCGCAGCTCTACGTCGCCCTGCAGGAGGCCGGGGTCGGCCCGACGGGCACGTTCTGGACCGCGCTCCGACCGGGCGAGCAGGGGGCGGTCGAGATCGTCTGCTGCTGGCCGACCTCGTCGCAGCTCGAACCGACGTGGGGTGGTGACGAGACCACGGTCGACGTGCTGCCCGAGCGGACCGAGCTCGCCGCGGTCTGGCGATCCGAACCGGGCGTCGAGCTCCCCGAGGGATCGACCCACCCCGCGGTGGTCGCCCTGTTCGACGCGATCGCGGAGCGCGGCATCACGATGCCGACCACGGAGCTGCGGCAGCGGGTGCTCGGCCAGACCGCCGACGAGTACACGGTCGAGGTGTCGATCACCCTGCCGTGACGTCACGATCCCATCGCGCTTCCCGGGGGCGTGTCAGGCCGGGTCGTTAGGCTGGAGTCGTGGCCAACAGCAAAGATTTCGACGCCCGTTACGAGCTCCGTGAGTTCCCGTTCGCGAACGGGGCCGACGGTGAACCGACCCCGGAGAGCCTCGCGGCCCTCGACGCCATCGGATTCGGCTTCCACGAGTCCACCCCCAAGCCGGAGGCGCGCAAGCGCAAGGTGAACGAACTCATCGCCGACGAAGCGGTGCTGCTCGGCGCCTACGTCCGCAAGCCGCAGCCCGGTTCGGTCGACGAGACCTGGCCCGCGGGCACCTTCTCCTGGTTCCCGAAGGCGCTCAGCTGGGGCGACGGCACCAGCATCAACACGCAGGCGATCTCCGACGTCACGGTCCGCCCGACCGAACGACGCCGCGGCATCCTGCGCCGCATGATGACGCAGGCTCTCGAGCGCGGCGTCGCCGACGGCTATGCGATCGCGGCCCTCACCGCCAGCGAGGGCACGATCTACCGTCGGTTCGGATTCGGCTCCGCGATCCGTGAGCGCAACGTCGTCGTGAAGCGCGCGAAGGCACTGCCGTTCCTCGCGCCGACGAGCGGCATCGTGTCCGTCGTCACGCCCGAGTACCTGGTCGACGGCGTCGCACGTCAGGTGTTCGACCGCTTCGACGAGCGCTCGATCGGGTCCATGGTCCGCAACACCGGATCGTGGCCGCTGGTCCTCGGCACGCTGGGTCGCGACGGCGAACCGGCGAAGGACACCCGCGCCGCCGTGCACCGTCCCGCCGACGGCGAGGAGGTCGACGGCTACGTCACGTGGCGCATGGTCGAACAGCCCGGCGGACAGACCGGCATCGAGATCATCGACCTCGTCTACGCGACCGACGCGGCTTACCTGTCGCTGTGGGAGTTCCTGCTCTCCATCGACCTCAACGACGTCGTGAAGTACAACCGCGCCCGCCTCGACGACCCGATCGTCTCGGCCCTCGGCGACAATCGCGCCTACGACATCGAGCACGAAGAGGACCACGTGTGGCTGCGCGTCCTCGACCTCCCGGCCGTCCTCGCGTCGCGTCCGTTCGCGGTCGACGGCTCGTTGACGATCGCCGTGACCGACGCGCTCGGCTACGCGGCGGGCACGTTCCGCCTCGAGGTGACCGGTGGTCACGGCACGGCTACGAAGCTGAGCGACGAGACCGACGCTGCCGGCGCCGACCTCGCGCTCGACGTCGCCGACCTCGGTTCGCTCCTGCTCGGCGCGGTCTCGCCGGTGTCGCTCGCCGCAGCCGGTGTGCTGCAGGCGGCCGACCCTGCTGCGCCGCTCCTGCTTCGATCGATGCTCCAGACGCCGCGCGCGCCGCACGGGATCACCTTCTTCTAGGCGGTTCCGAGCAGCGACCCGCGGATGCCGCGCCGTCGCGGATCAGTCGCGTTGCTCGATGAGGGTGAGTTGCGTGCCGTCCGGGTCGATGAGGAATCCGGCCCGGAGTCCCCAATCCTGCATCCGGACCGGATGCAGGCGAGGCGCGCCGACGGTCGCCTCGGGGACTCCTGAACGTCGGATGGCGTCGTAGAGTTCGTCGACGTCGGCCACACGCAGGCAGCACATGAAGTTACTCGATGCCGGGTCGAGGTCGGGTGCGGGGAAGAACTCGAGCTGTAGACCACCGCGGACGAGGATCAACCAGCCCTCGTCTCGGAACGTGCGCTCGAACCCGAACGCCGAGTAGAACGTCTCCGTCGCGTCGAAGTTGCGAGACGGCAGGTTCGGTGTCGCGCGGTCGTGTCGCGTCGAGGTCATGGAGTCGATGATCGCAGCGTGACGGCCGGCTGGGAAGGTCAGGCCGACGCGGACGGTGTCGCGAGTCGTTCGCGGAGGAAGGCGACCACGCGCTTCCGGGCCTCGAACGCCGGGTGGCCGTCGCGCTCGCGGACCTCGCCGGTGAGGACCGAGTGGGCGGTCTTCGCGAAGCCGGCTGCGTTGCCGGGGGAGGAGTCGAGTTCGATGACTTCGAACGCGTCGCCGAGCTTTGCGGCGATGGTGGCGAAGCGCTCCCGCGGGACGGCCCGATCCTCGCTGAAGCGGAGGCCGAGTGCGCAGACCGAGCCCTGAGCCGCACGGGCTGCGACGGCATCGAACTCGGCGGCGGACATCCCGGGATCGATGCGGCGGGCCCGGCTGACAGGGAACGGTGTCGACGGCTGGCTCATGACGGAGGCGAGGACGTGCTCGTCGACGGCCGCCGCGAGCGCGAATCCGCCGGTGAAGCACATGCCGATGACTCCGACGCCAGGACCCGGCGTGCGGGCCGCGAGGTCGGCGGCCAGTGCCCGGACGTGGTCGGCGACCGGTCGGTGGGCGCCGGTCGCGAACGCCTTGAACTCGGCGGAGACGCAGACCTTGCTGACGCTCGCGAGCGTGTAGCCGAGGGTCCCCTCGTGTCCGGGCGTCCCGAACGGTGACGGGATCGCGACGGTGAAGCCCTCCGCGACGAGGTGCTCCGCGAGCCCGAGGACCTCGGGCGTGAGTCCGGGCAGCTCGGGGATGAGGACGACGCCCGGCCCGGACCCTTTTTCGAAGCGGTCGTGCGTAACGCCGCCGCCGGTGAACGGGGTCCGCACCCAGCCGGTGAGGTCTGCGCGCGGAGCGGTGTCGGTGGTCGCATCGTCGGTCATGGGGTGAGCGTAGTCCTGGTCGTGACAACGCAAGCGGAGACCGCGCGAGCCCTCTTCGGATTTCTGATGGTCGACGTTCAGCTGGCTTCAGCCGCCGATGATCTCGTTCCGGGATTGGGCTCTCTGTGGCCAACGGCCGAGGGACTGCCGATACTCCGTCGCTTCGGCACTGTCGGAGAACTCGAGGATGTTGCCGACCTTCTGCAGGAGAACGTCCCGCACCTCTGCGGGGCTGGCGAAGAAGAACTCCTTCCGAGGATTGGCCTGATTCAGAGCCCGGTCCGCAAAATGCTTGTGCAGCTCGTTCTCCAGGGTGACTGCATCCTCGGAGAAGAACAGGGTGTGGGTGTCGAACCTGAACGGCACCGAAGCTCCACTGAGCTCGGAGATTCTGTCGGTCGGCGTCAGTCGACGAGTGAGGCCGATCTTCACGACATCAGGACCGAACGCTCCCTCGTTTGAGATGACGTAGATGTAGCCGGCACGGATGTTCGCGGCCCGGAAGTCGTTATCAGCGATCGCCTCGTCGATAGCCCCCAAACGACGGAGGAGGTCCTCATCGGTTTGCCCTTGGTTCTGGAGGGCAGCGAGCGTGTTGACCAGGTGAGCGCGCTCTTTGTCCAGACGCGCTCGCTCATCGTCGAGTTCTTTCTGAACACGTTGCTCTTCCTTGATCCGTGCCCGCTCCTCCTTGGCTTCCTCTCGCTCGACCTGCTTCTTCATGAGCCAATCAGCGGTCAGCTCGATCTCTTTCTCTCGAAGTCGATGGAACTCGTCGCTGATCCGCATCTCCATCAGCGCGCCAAGCTTCGCGATCGCCGTGCGAGACGACTCGAGACGCTTCTTCGCGGTCACGACGTTTCCCGCACGAAGTGTCCGGAGTGCGTTGTCGGCTTCGGAGTTGTAGGCACGCAACATGAGCTTGGCGAGGTCCGATGTCATGCGCTTGCCCTGAGCAAGGGAGTTGTTGAACGTGAAGAGTTCGGACTTCTCGATCGCGCGGTCGTCCCGAACGAGCGAGGCGATGCGAGCCTCGATCGCTTGGAGCCGCAATTGGTAAGCGGCAGCGGTTTCGAGGGGATGGTGGAAACGGTAGATGCCCACCGACTGCAAGACTCGTGCGTCGTCGAGTTCCACAAGGTCGTCGGTATGCCCGATGGCCAACTTCTGGCGCAGGGCTGTGTTCTCACGCTCGAGTTCCTGAATGCGCGCGGAGGTTCCTGCATCCGTCACGGTGTCCGGCGTCTGCGGTGTGTTGACGGTCGTCGGCGCCGCCGCGGCTGGTGCTTCGGCTTCGCGTCCTTCGTTCGGATCGATCCACAGTGCCCAACCGGATGGGGCAGGTGGCCAGCTCGGATCTGGCGTCCAACTCGCGGGTGGCTTCCACCCGGTGGGAGGCTTCGGCCATCCCGGCGGCGGGTTGAAGATCATCGATCCGTTGTCCGTCATGCTCGGCGAACCCCGCTGCCGTCGACCGCGACGAGCCCGTGCGGGTTCTTCGACACGACTGCGCGAAGGTGCTCCAGGGTTGCGGACGGAACGACCGCGGCAAGATCCAGCTTCAGGAACTCGTCGCGAGAGACGGCCAGGGCGAGGAACTGCACGTAGGTCTCGCGCCCGGTCGCCGGGTTGATCGTCTCGGTGCCCAACTCGAGCGACACATTGTGAATGAGGGCGCGCCGATCGGCTTCGAAGACTTCGTGGACGCTCCGCAGTGCGACGTTGTGAACGATTGCCGCGTATCGATCCTTCACATCCTTCGCCGCCAGCGGCGACGCAGTGATCTCATCTGACGCCTTGACGTACCGATAGCCCTTGGTCGTCGGGATCTGGTCCGGCCCAGGGATGGTCACCCGAAGACTGAGTTCGGCTGTCGATGGTTCGAACGTCGCGTTGGTGTCGACCGTGAACCATTCCGGGTAGACCGAGTTCGCCATGACGATGCCGACATACTCCTGGACGGCTTCTACTGTGCCGTAGCCGAGACCGGTGATGAGCTGGTCCAGCTCGGCATTCCGCTGGGCTGCGGCAGTCTCGCGTGCTTCACACTCCTGCGTGTACTTGGATTCTTCGAATGCGAGCCGTCCACGACGTTTCTGCTCCGCAGACTCGTATGCCGCCTGTTGTGCCGCACGCTGTTGCGGAAGTGCAGCGACCGCCGCCTGCCAGGCGTAATAGTCGGCTGCATAGCGTGCTTCCACAGCGGCTTGTGCCTCAGCGAGCTTGCGCTTCTTGCCGAACATCCCGGTCGGCTCCTGGGCGGCGTACTTGACCGGCAGCGGGGGATCGGGGATCGGGGTGGGAGCGGCAGTGGGGACTCGCAGATCGACTCGAGGGAACGGTGGGTGTTCAACTCGGACGCGTAAGGCCTCCAGATCGACGAAATCATCGACATCCAGTGTGGCGCTGAGCAGCCCGTCGATCTCTGCGTACTGATCGCGCAGATCAGCATTCCGTTGATCCACCTCGGCCTGCATCGCGGCGACGTGCGCGGCTGCCGCTTCCTTCTCCAGGCGCTTGCGATCGGCCTCTGACGCACGAGCTGCGGCGAGCTGCGCTCGTTCGGCCGCGCGTTGCGCTTGTTCCACCTGGCGGACGTACGCGTTGTGTTGTCGGACTGCGTTGCGTTGTCGCTGCTCCGCGAGCCTCGTCTGGTGCTGCATCTCCGCCAAGAACCCACGCCGTCGTGCCATTTTCTCCCCAATTCGGTCGTCCACATTGTATGTGGCGAGTGGCCGTGAACGGGCGTGATCACTCGTGGGTGGGCGTCATCCTGTGGGTGGCACAGGGCACTGCGTATCGCGCGCGGCACGCCGATCACGGCGTGCCCCGAGTGCGGGCACGTGCCCCACCCAGCGGCACGTGCCCGAGCGCGAACCCACACCCAGCCTGGGAAGCCACCCGCCGTTCACCTCCCGGTCACCGCCGCTCCTCCGCCCGGCAACCCCATGCCGATGGGATGGGTGCAGATCCCCGTCCCTTCGTGCCCTGGAGACCCATGCCCCGCCTCAACCGCGTGTTGACGATGACCGCCGTGTGCGCCATCGGTGCAACCGCCCTCATCGCGACGCCCGCCGCCGCCATCGCCGCCCCAGCGCCGGGGCTCCAGATCAACGAGGTCGAGTCCTCCGGTGGAGTCCCCGGCGACTGGATCGAGTTCACCAACACCGCAACGACCGCCGTCACGCTCGACGGCTGGGTCGTGAAGGACAACAAGGACGACAGCAACTACGCGTTCCCCGCCGGCACCGTCGTCGAGCCAGGCGCGTTCCTCGTCGTCGAGGAGGATCAGCTCGGTTTCGGCCTCGGCAAGGAGGACTCGGTCCGCCTGTTCGACCCGACCGCGGCGCTCGCCGACGAGTACTCGTGGACCGGTCACGCCGCGAACACCTACGGCGTCACCGCCGACCGCGCCGGCTGGGCCGAGACCACCGAGTCGACGAAGGGCGCCGCGAACGTCTTCACAGCCCCCGAGGTGCCCGACTTGCCCGGCGAGATCCGCATCAACGAGATCGACTCGCAGCCCGCCGACTGGGTCGAGTTCTTCAACCCCGGCACCGAGGCGCTCGACATCTCCGGCTACGAGATCCGCGACAACTCGGACGACCACCGCTGGCAGTTCCTTCCCGGCACCTCCATCGCGGCGGGCGAGTTCCTCGTCGTCGAGGAGTCGACCGTCGGCATCGTCGGCGGGGTGGAAGCGGCCTTCCGCGATCCGATCGGCATCGGCAGCGCCGACGAGATCCGGCTCTTCGACGCGACCGGCACGCTCATCGACCGCTCGGGCACCTGGAGCGGCCACGCGATGATCGGCGGCGATTCCCTCGCGGCCACGCTCGCCCGCTGCCCTGACGGCGAAGGCGCGTTCGTCCTCGCGAACATCACGAAGGGCGCAGCGAACGACTGCGTCCTCCCGAACGTCGCGATCAACGAGGTCGAGTCGGACAAGGACACGACCGACTGGGTCGAGATCGTCAACCTCGAGGCGACCGCGCTGGACATCTCCGGCTGGACGCTCATGGACAACGACCCGGTGGGCCACGCCGCTGACACGACCCCGCTGCCCGCGGGGACGATCCTCGAGCCCGGCGCCTACTTCGTCTTCGACCAGAATGTGAACTTCGCGTTCGGGCTCGGCAACGGCGACACCACCACCGTGCGGAACGCCGCCGGCGCGACGGTCGCCGAGTACACCTACGCGGCCCACGCGGACGGCGTCTTCGCGCGCTGCCCCGACGGCACGGGCGAGTTCGTCGACACCGCCGTCTCCACCAAGGGCCTGCGCAACGCCTGCGGCAACCCGGTGCGCATCAACGAGGTCGAGTCCGACGGCGGTTCGCCCGACGACTGGATCGAGCTCGTCAACCCGACGACCGCCGCGCTCGACGTCTCCGGCATCGTCGTGAAGGACGACGACGACACCCACGCCTACGCCATCCCCACGGGCACGAGCATCGCGGCCGGCGGCTACCTCGTCATCGAGCGCGCAGCCCTCGGCTTCGGGCTCGGCGGCGGCGACACGGTCCGCCTCTTCGAGGGCGACGCACTGCTCGACTCGACCACCTGGGGCGAGGGACACCCGGCGAACACCTGGGGACGCTGCCCCGACGCGACCGGCGCCTTCGCTGCGACGGCCGAGGCCACCAAGGGCACGGCCAACGTCTGCGCCGGTGAGATCCCGGTCGGTCCGTGGCCCGGTTCGCCCGACGTGACGGTGCTCGACACCACGCCGATGTTCCTCGAGGACAGCTCAGGCCTCGACACTCAGGTCACCGCCGACGGCGCGTTCCTCTGGGCCGTCGACAACGGCACCGGCTCGTTCTGGAAGCTCGCGATCGCCGCAGACGGTTCGGTCTCGTTCGTCGACGGTTGGGAGAACGGCAAGCGCGCCCGCTTCCAGAAGGACGCGTCGAACCCCTCCGCAGCCGGCCCCGACACCGAGGGCATCACCGTCGACGGCGCAGGTTCCGTCTACGTCGGTGTCGAGCGCGACAACAGCGTGAAGGGCACGACGCTCAACGCCGTGCTCAAGGTCGACCCGAACGCGCCCGGCCCCGACGTCGTCGCCTCCCAGGAGTGGGACCTCACGGCCCTGCTGCCGACGGTCGGCGCGAACCTCGGTGTCGAGGCCGTCGAGTGGGTGGCCGACGGCGACCTCGCCGGCAAGCTTTTCGACGACAACACGAAGGCGACGTACGACCCGGCGGACTACGCGGGCCACGGTGACGGACTGTTCTTCGTCGGCGTCGAGGACACCGGCGACGTGTACGCGTTCGCACTGAACGCCGACGGCTCGGCCACGCTGATCTCGACGATCGACCCGGGCCTCCCGGCGGTCATGGCGCTCGACTACGACACGACGCTCGGCGTGCTGTGGGCCGTGTGCGACGACGGCTGCGCGGGTACCGGTGCGCAGATCACGTTGAACGGAACCGAGCAGCCGGGGATCGCTCAGGTCGAGCGTCCGGCGGGCCTGCCCAACCTCAACAACGAGGGCTTCGCGACCGCGCCGGCCTCGCTGTCGGTCGACGGCAAGCGTCCCGTGTACTGGTTCGCCGACGGCTACGCTTCCGAGGCCCTGCGTCTCGGGTCGCTGCCCGGCACGACCACGCCGCCCGTGACCCCGCCGACCGGTGGCGTCACGCCACTGCCCGGGACGAGCCTCACCGAGGGCAACCGCGGTGCGATCACGCTCGCCGACACGGTCCGTCGGGGGGAGACTGTGACGGTCGGCCTCGAGGACCGATTCGCCGCGACGGCCGTCGAGGTGTGGCTGTACTCGACGCCCGCGCGCATCGCCGCCGGCACGACGAACGCCGCTGGTGACCTGCTGGCGACCATCCCGGCCGACGCGACGCTGGGCGACCACCGCGTCGCGGTCTACGCGGCGGACGGCTCGCTCATCGGTTGGACCGAGGTGCGGATCGTCGCGGCCGACGGGACGAGCGTCGACGGTTCGGCGTCGGGTGGGGCGCTCGCGACCACCGGTGCCGAGCTGCCGTTCGGCACGATCGGTGCGGGGGTCCTGCTGGTCCTCCTCGGTGGAGTCCTCGTCGCGATGCGTGCGCGTCGTCGGGCGGCATGACCGACTGAAGGTCCGACGGCCCCGGGAGCACACTGCTCCCGGGGCCGTTCGCGTCACCTGTCGCCCCGCCGCGTGTGCGGTGGCGTGTTGCCAGCGCGGTGCGCTGGGGCTGACCGCGGGTCTGGCGCGTGGGCGCGGGTCTCCGGAGGGGTGCGCCCACGCTGGGTCGGGAGCACTCGCGTCAGCGCACCGCGCTGGCAGCCGGCAGAGGACGCAGGTCGAGGCCGGGTGCGATGCTGGGTGGATGGACGAGCGCAGGAGGGCCGAGGGTGGCGTGACCGTCGGTCGGGCGGCCGCCGAGATCGGGGTCAGTGTGCGGACGCTGCACCACTGGGACGAGATCGGCGTCGCGACACCCTCGGGGAGGACGAACAGCGGCTACCGCTCGTACCTGCCCGTCGACATCGCCCGCCTCCGCCGGGTCGTCCTCCTGCGTGACCTCGGGGTCCCGCTCGCTCGCATCCCCACCCTGCTCACCGCGCCGGCCGCCGAACGACGGGCGGAGCTCACGCAGCGTCGGCACGAACTCGACGACACCATCAAACGACTCGAAGCCGTCGCCCGATCCGTCGACCGCCTGCTCGAAGCCGACGAGGTCGGCGTGCTCGTCCCCGAGGAGCAGCGCCAGGCGGTGTTCGGCGACGACTGGAACCCCACGATGGCCGAGACGGCCCGCGCCCGCTGGGGCGACTCCGCGCAATGGGCCGAGTACGCGGAACGGTCCGCGACCCGCACGCCGGACGACTGGCGGGCGCTGGTCGGGCCGATGCGCGACCTCGTCGACGAACTCGCCGAGGCCAAGCGGGCCGGCGTCGTCGCCGGAAGCGAGACGGCGAACGCCCTCGCCGAACGGCATCGCGCCGCCCTCAGCGAGTACTTCCACTGCACGCCGTCCATGCACGTGATCATCGGTCGCCTCGCCCTCACGGAGCCCGGCATGGCCGACACCTACGACCGGATCGAACCCGGCCTCGCTGCGTGGCTCTCACTGGTCATCGACGCGAACGCGCGCAGCCACGGCGTGGACCCCGACACCGCCGTCTGGGAGTGAGGGGGAGCCGCCTCAGCCCAGCTCGCGGAGTGCCACCTCGATGATCGTCGCGCTCGGAACGTGCAGCGCCTCGGCGGCGGTCGTCCCCGTCGCCGACAGGTAGGCGTCGACGAGACGGTTGCCCGCTGCATACCCGGCACCCATCGGCAGACCGACCGGCTCGCCCCCGTATCGCAGCGCGGCTTCGTCACCGTGCACCCACGAGACGAAGTGCTGCATCCCGCCGACGTCCAGACCCTCGACGACCCGGTCGAACACCGCGTCGTCGTCGAGATGCGCGACACCGATCGGCGTGTAGCCGGACGGTCCGTGCAGCTGCCGGGCGAACGCGTCCGCGAGCCCTTCCGACACCACCTGCTCACCGACCACGACGGTCGCCGGATCCCACACCACCCCACCCGGCGCGTATCGCAGGTTGTGATTGAGCTCGTGGACGGCGGCCGCCTCGAGGCGCGCGAGGTTCTCCTCCGTCGGCCAGAGGATGAGCGAGATGAACCCGGTCGCGCTGCCGTTGCCGATGAACCCGCGGATCGACTCCATGAAGTAGGTGTCGTCGGGGTCGCCGAGGATGAGCAGGACGGTGATGTCGGGCACGACAAGCGCCGGTACCGCGTCGAGCTGGGTGGCGACCGCCGCGTGGAGCGCCCGTGAGATCCGTCCCCACGCGTCCGCCGCGACGAGTCGGTCGAGGGCGTCGACGACCCGATCCCGGCTCCGATCGATCGGGAACCCCGAGCCCATCGAGTGCATGGCGAGCAGGTCGACCTCGCCCGGGAAGTACCGGTACATGTCGGCGACGGGCTCGAGCATGGCGCGGAGTCGCGCGGGTCGTTCGGCTTCCGGCGCGTCGAGGACGGCACGCATGCCGCTGGCGGTGTCGAGGATCGTGATCGTCATGGTGATGACGCTAAAGCCTCACGCGGCGTGAGGGTCAAGTGCCCTACTCCGGGAAGCTGCCGGCGCGGTGCGCTGACGCGAGGGTGGTGTACCCGGCGTGACCGCTGCGCAACCGGCCTGCCCGCTGCGCAACCGGCGTGACCGCGCCCCGCGCGCGTGAGCGCGACCCTCCGGAGACACGCGCTCACGCGTCAGGCCCGCGGTCGCGTCAGCGCACCGCGCCGGCCCAAGGCGACGGCGGGCGGAGGAGCGGGCTACCGGGAGCGCAGCACCTCGAGCGCCTGGGGCGAGAGCGGTGACCCGGCGCGCTTCGCGGCGTGCAGCGCGGCGCCGATCGCCGGACCCAAGAGCGGGGTCCGGAGTTCGTACCGGGCGGGCAGCGCCGCGATGGCCTGCTCGAAACCCGACCGCACCGGCTCAGCGGAGAACACCCCGCCCGAGTACGACACCGGAACGACCTCGTCGCCGCTGAAACCGAGCTCCACGCGGGTCGCCTCGACGATCTCCGCCAGCTCCCCGCTCGCGTCGGCCAGGATCCGCCCCGCGACCTCGTCGCCCTGCTGGGCAGCAGCGACGACCGTCTTCGCGAGATCCGCGATCCGGCCACGCTGACCCTTCCAGCGGTTCATGACGACGTCGATCACATCGAGGTCGCTCGTGATCCCGACCCTCGCCCGCACGAGGTCGACGAGAGGACCGCGCGGCAGGCGACCATCGCTCATCCGCGTGAAGGCGTTCAAGCCTCGGGCGGCGATCCAGTACGCCGACCCTTCGTCGCCGAACAGTTCGCTCCACCCGCCGACCCGGTGCCCGCGGCCACGGCGCTCGCCGTACGTCATGGAGCCCGTTCCGCTGATGACGTTGATGCCGTCGGCGGCGCCGAGCGATCCGGCCCACCCACACACCATGTCGTTGTCGCAGGAGAACCGGTCATGACCGAGCACGTCGCGCGGTAGCGCATCGAGGTGGGCGATGTCGGAACTCACCTCGCCGTACCCGGGCAGACCGAAGAAGGCCTGATCGATGTCGGCGGTCGTGACACCCGCCTGCCGGCACACCTCCGAGACGCCCTCGGTGAGGATGCGACCGACCAGCTCGATCCCCTCGTCGAAGTAGTAGCAGCTCGCCGTCCTCGCTTCCGCGAGCACCCGTCCGGCGTCGTCGAGCAACACGAAGGCCGTCTTCGACCCGCCACCGTCGACGCCGAGGTACCGCGCCACGACTACTGCTCCTGCAGCTGAGCGGCGACACTCCGAGCGTCGACGCCGTCGAACTCGTGGATCCGGACGCCCTGCACGACGCGGTTCACTGTGCCGCTGGGGAACGGGTTGTCCGGGGTCGCACCGAGCTGGAGCGAGTACGACAGGCCGAGCAGCTGCGCGACGAGCACGTAGCCGATCGCGAGCTGCGCGTCGTCGAGGCCGGCGAGCTCGGGCAGCACCCAGTCGTACGCCGTGGCGTCGGCGACCGGCTCCGAGGAGATCGCGATCACGCGCTCCGGCGACAGCGTCGCGCGCAGTTCGGTGACGATGTCGAGGTCGTACCGCCGCGTGTACCGGTCGGACGACAGGTAGACGACGACGAGCGTGCTTTCGTCGACGACCGCCTTCGGTCCGTGACGGAATCCGAGCGCCGAGTCGTAGTAGGTGACGATCCGTCCGGCGGTCAGTTCGAGCAGCTTGAGCGCCGACTCGCGGGCCAGACCGGTGAGCGGGCCGCTGCCGATGTAGACGACGCGTTCGCACCCCTCGTTGGCCAGTGCGCGGATGTCCACCTCGCGCTGGTCGAGGATCGTCGTGGCTCCGGCCGCGAGCGCCTGCACCGCGGCGTCGTCAGTGCCGCCGAGGATGAGGAGGACCGAGAGCAGCATCGAGCTGAAGCTCGACGTCATCGCGAAGCCCTCGTCGTTCGACCGCAGCGGCATGAGGACGGTGAGCGACGAGGCGCGGTCATGGTGGCGTCGGTACAGCTCGCCGGTCTCGTCGCACGTGATCACCAGGTGGTGCACCTCGGCGAGCGACTGGTCGGCGAGTTCCGTCGCGGCCACGCTCTCCGGGCTGTTGCCGGAGCGGGCGAATGACACGAGGAGCAGCGGGACGTCCTCGGCGAACGACTCCCGCGGGTTGGAGACGATGTCGGTGGTCGCGACGGCGTCGATCCGGCGACGGAGCGTCCGGGTCAGGGCCGGTGCCGCGATCTCGCCGATGAAGGCCGAGGTCCCCGCCCCGGTCAGGACGACACGCAGCTCGGGTCGTGCCAGGAGCGGTGCGAGGAACGCGGCGATCTCCTCGCGGCGGGCGGCGATCCCCGTCGACGCCTCGAGCCAGACGTCGGGCTGCTGGGTGATCTCGCGGACGGTGGCTTCCGAACCGACGATGGTGGTGATGGACACGGGTTGCTCCTGGGGTGGGTCGAGGTGATGAGGGGGAGTTGCGAGGTATCGATGTTGGTCGAGCGTGTGACGCGCGCGCGGCGATGGACGTGATCCTGCCACGCCGGGATCGGTGCCTACCCCTTGAGGCCTGAGAAGGTCATGGTCGCCACGAACTGCTTCTGGGCGAAGAGGAAGAACACGATCAGCGGGAGCGTGGCGACGACGTTGCCGGCCATGAGGAGCGCCCAGTCGGTGCGGCGCGCGCCCTGGAAGTTCGTGATGCCGAGCTGCAGGGTGAAGGCCTGGTCGTTGTTGATCGCGATGAGCGGCCAGACGAGGTCGTTCCACGAGCCCAGCAGGGTGAAGATCGCGAGTGTCGCCAGCGCGGGCTTCGCGAGCGGCAGGATCACCCGGAAGAACACCTGCAGGCGGGTGCAGCCGTCGATGAGTGCGGCCTCCTCGAGCTCCGCCGGGAGTGACAGGAAGAACTGCCGCATGAGGAAGATGCCGAACGCGGACGCCAGCCACGGCACGATCGCCGCCCCGAGGCTGTCGATGAGCCCGATCCGAGAGAACAGGATGTAGGTCGGGATCATGAGCAGCTGCGTCGGGATCATGATCGTCGCGACGATCATGAGGAAGCCCATCGTCTTCCCGCGGAACTTCAACCGCGCGAACCCGTAGCCGGCGAGCGAGCAGAGCACGAGATGGGACAGGACCGCGACCGTCGACACGATGACCGTGTTGCCGAGCCAGAGCAGGATGTTCGACTCGGAGAAGAGCTTCGCGAACCCGTCGAAGGTGATGTGCGAGGGGAGGATGCGGGGCGGATAGGTGTTGATCTCCGACTCCGGCGTCACCGAGGTGATGAACATCTGCACGAACGGGATCGCGAAGATGATCGCGATCGGGGCGAGCACGAGGTGCCAGGGGCTGAACCGCCGACGCGTGCGTCGTTCGGCGGGTGGAGCGGTCACGGACGGCTTGCCGGTGGCGGCGTCGCCGCGTGGTGGGGTGGTCAGGACGGTCATCAGAATGCCTCCACGTTGGAACGGCGGGAGTACAGGACGACACCGATCGTGGCGATGAGTGTCACCACGAACAGCCCGTAGGCGACCGCGGAGCCGTACCCGAACTGCAACTGCTTGAACGCCGCGTCCCAGAGGTAGAACACGATCGTCTGGGTGGCGCCGAGCGGGCCGCCTCTGGTGGTCGTGTACACGAGGTCGAACAGCTGGATCGCCTGGATGAACTGCCAGATGGCGACGAACACGGTGACCGGCCCGAGCTGCGGGAAGGTGATGCGCCAGAACGACTGCCAGGCGTTCGCGCCGTCGATCCGTGCCGCCTCGAGCAGTTCGGCGGGGATGTCCTGCAGGGCCGCCAGGTAGATGACGGTCGTGAAGGCTGCCTGCCCCCAGAGCGACATGATCGTGATGACGACCATCGCCTGCCCCTGGTCTTCGAGCCAGCCCTGCGCCGGGAGTCCGAGGAACCGGAACACGGTGTTGAGGAGCCCGAACTGCGGGTTGAAGAGGTAGGTCGTGAGGATGCCGGTCGCGGCTGCGGAGGCGACGAAGGGGACGAAGATCGCCGTGCGGTAGACGCCGATGAAGCGGATCCGGCGGTTGAGCGCGACGGCGAGGAAGAGTCCGAGTCCGAGTGACGCCGGGACGAACAGCAGTGTGTAGACGACCGTGTGGACGACGGCCGCCTGCAGCTCGTCGTTGCCGATCATGCTGGCGTAGTTCTCCAGCCCGACCTGCTCCGGCTCGCTGAACCCGTCCCACTTCTGGAGCGACAGGAAGAACGCCCAGATCGCGGGGAAGATCGACAGGCCCAGCACGATGAGCATCGCCGGGGCGACGAAGCCCCAGCCGGTGAGACTGTCGCGGAACCGTCGTCCGGAACGGCGGGGCCGGGCCGGAGCGCGCTCGGCACGCTCCGGCTTCGGCTCCGTCGATGGACGTGTGTCGCGTCCGGCGACCGTGGACATCAGTCCTCCGCCAGAGCGTCGTCGGCGGTCTTCGCGGCGTCCTCGAGCGCTTGCTTCGGATCGCCCTGGCCCTGCAGCACCGAGGAGATCGCCTTGCCGATGGCCTCCGAGAGGCCGACGTAGCCGGGCACCGTCGGACGGGCCTGCTTGGCGTTGACGCCGTTCTCGGCCATCACGTCGAGGCCGGGCAGCTGAGCCACCTGCGCCTGGAACTCGGGGGTGTCGATCTCGCTCGAGCGCAGCGGGAGGTTGCCGTAGGCGACGTTCCACTTGAGGTCCTGCTCCGAGTCCGTGAGCCACTTCGTGAACTCGTACGCCCAGTACTCGCGGTTCTTATCTTTGTGGTCGAACAGCGCCCAGACGTCGGGGCCGGAGACGGTCTGGTGGTCGCCGTCGGTGCCGGGGAGGACGGTGACGCCGTACTTCGTGCCCTTCGTCTGCAGCGTCGACAGCTGCCACGGACCGGAGGTGATCATGCCGATGCGGTCGCTGGCGAAGAGGTCGCCGAACTTCGTGTCGGTCTGGTCGAGGTAGACGCTCTTGTCCTCGACCGCCATGTCGCGGAGGAAGGTCAGTGCGTCGACGCCCGCATCCGAGGCGAACTCGGCCGTCTTGGCGTCGTCGGAGATGATCGATCCACCGTTCTGCCAGAGGTGCGGCCAGAACTGCCAGGTCGTCTCCTCGCTGCCCGACACCGAGTAGGCGTAGCCGTAGGTGTTCGTCGCCGGGTCGGTGAGCTGCTTCGACGCCTCGCGGAAGTCGTCCCAGGTCCAGTCGGCCGTGGGGTAGTCGACGCCGGCCGCATCGAACACGGTCGTGTTGTAGAGGAGGGAGATGTTGTCGACCACGGCGGGGAAGCCGATCGTCTTCTCACCGGTCGGCTGCACCGTCTTGCGGGCCGCCTCGGAGAACTCGTCCCACTTCACGTCTGGCTCGGCCACCTGGTCGGTGATGTCGAGGGTACGGCCGGACGCCTCGAGTCGGCTTGCCCAGGATCCGAAGGCGTACGAGACGTCGGGATAGTTGCCGCCCGCGAAGCTCGCGGAGAGCTTCTGCAGGAGGTCCTCCGTGGATGGCGCGCCAGAGGACACGTCGATGGTCACGTTGGGGTGCAGCTTCTCGAAGTCGTCGACGAGACCGGTGAGGATCTGTTGGGCGGCGTCGGCCTGCCCGGTCCAGAAGGTGAGTTTCACCTTCGCGTCCTTGTCGAGCGTCGTGGCACCGGAGGATCCGCCGGCGCACCCGGAGAGCGCGAGCGCTCCGACGGCGAGGACGGCGGTCGCGGTGATGAGGCGACGTGCGCGGCGGGCGTGCGGGGAGGTGGAAGCGTGGATCGTGGAACGGGGTGGGAACATCGGTGGTCGTCTCCTGTGTCGATCGTTCGGGAAGGATTCGGTTCGGCGGTGCTTCGGGTCGGTCAGATGCGGTCGGCGGGGATGATCTCCCGCAGCGGCTCCGGCAGCAGCTCGCCGTGCGCGGCGACGAGGTCGTTGCACAGCTCCCAGATCTGCTCGGGCGTGAGGGTGGACGAGGCGTTCGGGTCCATGAGGACCGCCTGCCGGATGAGCGTCGGGTTGCCGGTGCGGGCCGCCTCGATCGTGAGCTCCGCGACGGAGACGTACGGACGGTTGAGCGCGGCACACTGCACAGGCAGGGCGCCCATGGGCTGCGGGGCGATGCCGTTCCGGTCGACCTGGACGGGGACCTCGACGACGGCGCCCTGCGGCAGGTTGTCGATGAGGCCGCGGTTGACGACGTTCCCGTGGATGAGTCGCGGGGTGTCGGTCACGAGCGAGTGGATGAGCTGCGGCGCGTACTCGCTCGCCTCGTCCTCGAGCGTCAGGGGGGTCCCGGCCGCGAGGGCGGCCTTCGTCGCCTCGAACTCCGCGACGTTCTCCTCGCTGATGCCGAGGTACTCGAGTGGCTGGAGGCGGAAACGCTCGACCTGCTCGGGGGAGCGGAGGAACCACGACAGGTACTCGGAGGAGTGCTCACTCGTCTCGGTCGGGTAGTAGCCGATGCGGCGGAACATCTCGACGCGAACGCGGCGGCTGAGCTCCGGGTCCTCGCGGATGCGGTCGCGCAGGGCCGGGTAGAGGTCGCGGCCCTCGTGGCTCCACTCGAGCAACCACGACTGGTGGTTGACGCCGGCTGCGCGGTAGCTCGTGCCCTCGATCGGCACACCGACGAGCTCGCAGAGGTCGTTCACCGTCCAGAACACGCTGTGGCAGAGGCCGATCGCGCTGATGTCGGGGGCGACGACCGACGCCCACCAGATGTTCATCGCCATCGGGTTGGTGTAGTTCAGGAGGTGGGCGTCGGGGCAGATCTCCCGCATGTCGGCGGTCAGCGCCGAGAGCAACGGGAAGGTGCGCAGAGCGCGGAAGACGCCGCCGACGCCAGTGGTGTCGCCGATGGTCTGCAGGAGACCGCGGGCCGCTGGGATCTCGAGGTCGGAGACGGTCGCGCGGATGCCGCCGACCTGGACCATGTTGATCACGAAGTCCGCGCCGGCGAGGGCGCGACGACGGTCGGACTCCGCCGAGATCGTCGCCCGGCCGTCGAGGCGCTCGTCGACGTGGCGGGCGGTGCCCTCGGCCACCGAGAGGCGTTCGGGGTCGATGTCGTGCAGGACGATCTCGAGGCCGGCGAGGTCGCGGTAGCGGAGGAGGTCGGCGATGAGTTGGCGGGTGAAGACGACGCTGCCCGCCCCGATGAAAGTCACTCGTGTCATGGAGTGATCATCGACTACAGTGATCGAACCGAGCAAGAACTTGATCGGAAATCGATTGAAATGATCACTTTCGCTGAGCAGAGCCGTCGGCGACGGGGAAGGGTTCGCCGTGGGAGGACCGACCGCAGCCGAGCTCTCGCGACACGCTCCGTCCGGGAAACGCAGTCAGCGGATGCGCGCCATCCTCGCGCTCCTCGCGGCGGAGGACGCCGTCGTCTCGATCGACGACCTCACGGCCCGGCTCGACGTCTCGGCCCCGACGATCCGTCGTGACCTCGCCGACCTCGACGACCTGGGCCTCGTCCTCCGGACGCACGGTGGCGCTCGGGCGGTGGAGTCGCGCGACGAAGTGCCCGTGCGGTTCCGCGACACGCAGTTCCGTGAGGCCAAGCGTCGGATCGCCTTACGCGCGGCGGAGATGATCCCCGCGGGACCGTACGCGATCGCCCTGAGCGGTGGCACCACCACGGCGGCGGTCGCCAAGGAGTTGAGTAACCGGGCGGAACTGACGATCGTGACGAACTCGCTCACCACGGCGACTGAGATCGCCTCCCGGCCGAACCTGCAGGTGATCATGACGGGAGGCCTGGTGCGCTCCTCGTCCTTCGAGGCGGTGGGGGCGCTCGCCGAGAACACCTTCAGTGCGATCAACGTGGGTACCGCGATCCTCGGGACCGACGGCATCAGTGCGCAGGGCGGTGCGACGACGCACGACGAGCGGGAAGCGCGGACGAACCTGGCGATGGTGCGGCACGCGCAGCGGGTGATCGTGGTCGCCGACGGCTCGAAGGTCGGGCGGGTCACGCTCGCGCGCATGGCCGAGTTGGGGCAGATCCACGACCTCGTGACCGACTCCTCCGCCGACCCCGACGAGCTCGAGCGCCTCGCGGCCGCGGACATCGCCGTGCACGTCGTCGAGCTCTGACCGGTCCTCCTTCCTCTGCTGCGGCTTGGGCCAGCGCGGTGCGCTGACGTGAGCGCGAGCCTCCGACGTGAGCGCTGGTCTCTGGAGGGGCGCGCTCGCGGTTGTGGGGTGCGCCCGCGCCGAGTGGCGCACACTCGCGTCAGCGCACCGCGCCGGACCTCAACCCCACAGATGTCGTGGGCACGGGCGGCATTGTTCTAGTACCATTGCAAACATGTTGTTCCGCGTCGATCCCACCTCCGCGGTCTCGCTCGCCGAGCAGATCGCGGTGCAGGTGCGCTCCGGCATCGCGACGGGCGCGCTGGCGCCGGGGGAGCGCCTCCCGCCTGCCCGCGACCTCGCCCGCGCACTGCAGATCAACATGCACACGGTCCTCCGCGCCTACGGAGAGCTCCGCGACGACGGACTCATCGGGATGCGACAGGGCCGCGGTGCGTGGGTGAACGAGGATGCAGCACCGGGCCTCGTCCGGGTCAACGAACTCGTCGCCCAGCTCGTCACCGAGGCGCGCAAGTTCGGGATCTCGCCGACGGACCTCAGCCGGATGATCGAACGCACCTGACGGGCTCCGGCGCCCACCTCGCGACCACGTCGGTCGACGCCGACGATCAGACCACCTCAGCAGCTCAGGGGGAGCACATGCACGACACCACCACCACGCCGCCACCGGCAGCACCTGCGCGCGGACGGATCCTGCTCGCCGGCCTCGCCATGGCCGTCCCGGCGATCGCGATCGCACTCACCCGGCTCGTCTGGGGCGATGCGATCCCCGTCGACGTCGCCTCGCACTGGTCGGGCACCGCGGCACCGGACGACTCCCTGCCCGCCGCGGGCGTCTTCCTCGTGACGCTGATCATCGCGTCCGTCGCCGCGATCGCAGCCATCATCCTGCTCGCCCTGCCGAAGCCGGACATGCGCACCAAGCGCATGATCATCCTCTTCATCGGCATCGCCGCCGGGTCGGCCGCGTCCGTGTGGATCATCCCCACCTGGCTCACGGTGCAGGCGGGATCGGTCGACGGTGCCGTCCTCGGTTGGTGGATCGTCCCGCTCGCCGCGTGTTCGCTCTGGGGCGTGATCCCCGCCGTGATCCTGCCGGCTCAGCCGCTGCTCGCCGGTGCAGCTGCACGACCGGCGCCGATGGACCTCGGCGAGACCGAGGTCGGTGCCTGGAGCCGGAGCGTCACGGCCCTGCTGTTCCTCTGGCTCACCCTCGCCCTCGTCGCGATCGGCGCCGTCGCCTACACGCCGATCCTGCTGGGCGGCGAGTCGGGCGTCGCGATGTTCGGTCTGTCGCTCCTCGCCCTCGCGACCCTCCTCTGCGCCTCGTTCATCCGGCTCCGCGTGAGCGTCGACTGGCGCGGCCTCCGCGTCGTATCGCTCTTCGGCATCCCGATGAAGCGCATCCCCCTCGACCAGGTCGACGTCGTCGAGGCCACCGACATCCGCCCGATGGACTGGGGCGGCTGGGGCTACCGGATCATGCCCGGCCGCTCGGCCGTCGTGCTGCGCTCCGGCCCCGGACTCGTCGTCACGAGCACCTCGGGCAAGCAGTTCGCGATCACGGTCGACGACCCCGAGGAACCCGCCGCGCTCTTGCAGGCACTCGCCGCCCGCGCCGGCTCGCGCGTCTGACGTTGCACCGCGTGACGAACCGGACGTCCAACCTGTCCTGACGCCGTACGGTGAATCCATGAGCGAAGCACCCCTGGCCACGGAGCCGACCACGACCGCGCTGCCCTCGACCACGATCGGGGTCGGCGACACCGCCGCGCAGGTCGGCGCCATCGGGTACGGCGCGATGTCCATCGCCGGCACCTATGGGGCGATCGCCGACGCCGATGTGACCACGATCCTCGACGCCACCCAGGCGAGTGGGGTGAACCTCATCGACACCGCGAACGTCTACGGCGACGGTCGGAGCGAGGAACTCCTCGGCCGGTACCTGACCGGGCGCCGCGACGACGTCTTCTTGGCGTCCAAGGTGGGCATCGTCACCGGCGGCGGCATCGGCAAACGAGGGATCCGTGGCGACCGCGCCCACCTCCACGAGCAGATCGACGGGACGCTCACCCGCCTCGGCACCGACCACCTCGACCTCTACTACCAGCACCGCGTCGACCCCGACATCCCGATCGAGGAGACGGTGGGGGCGCTCGCGGAACTGGTCACCGCGGGCAAGGTCCTCCGCATCGGTCTGTCCGAGGCGACGGGCGACGAACTCCGCCGCGCGCACGGCGTGCACCCGATCGCCGCGATCCAGTCCGAGTGGAGCATCGTGAGCCGCGACATCGAGAGCTACGTCGTCCCGACGGCGGCGGAGCTCGGCGTGACGGTCGTCGCGTTCTCGCCGCTGTCGCGCGGACTGTTCACCGAGGACTTCACGGCCGAGACGGTGCCGCTCGGGGGGACGCGAGCGAACTTCCCGCGCTTCCAGCCCGAGCACCTCGCGGCGAACCTCGAACTGGCGGCCCGCTTCCGCACCCTCGCTCACCGCATCGGGACGACCGCGGAGGCGCTCGCGCTCGCCTGGGTGCACGACCGAGGACAACAGCTCGGCGCACGGGTCGTCTCGATCCCCGGCACCCGGAGCGTCGCGCACCTGCACGCGAACCTCGAGGCGTTCCAGGTTGAGCTGACGGATGAGATCCGAGCCGAGATCGACACCTACGCCGACCAGGTGAGCGGTCCGCGGGCCGCCGACCCGAACTGGGTGTCGGGCGGTCGCGAGGGGCTCATCTGATCGGGACCGACCTCGAGCACGGTTTCGGTCGCGGGTTCAGCAGCCGATGGCTGGTATGCCGGGGCGGCAGGGTTTGTCGACGCCCACGGTCGAGTTGCGGACGATCTGGACCGTGTGGGGTTCTTCGGTCGGGATCGAGAGGGTTCCGACGACGGGAAGCCAGCCGCTGTCGCCGATGCGGTACTCGGCGGCGTACTCGACCTCGACGGTGATGGCCTTGGTCCCGACCGTCGTGTAGCGGTGGCTGGTCGGGGTCTTGGAGAACTCCCCGAGTCCGAGCGACGCCCACGTGGATCCGCCGGTTCGGGTGGTGGTCGTGTCGCCGTCGCTGTAGTCGAAGGTGAATCCGACGGGGATGAAGTTCACCTCCGCGACCTGGCCCAAGGGGGTGCCGGTGCGGGTGTGGCCGGAAGCACCGGCGATGACGTTGGTGTGAAGCCCGCGGACGCCCCAGGCGGTGGGTTCGGTGGTGACGGTGGGTGCGGCGGGGGCGAAGCTTGTGACGTCGCGGATCGTGACGGGGGCCGCCGGTGCTGCTTCGAGGTCGGTGCCGAGGTCGCCGGGGGTGAAGGTGTAACACTCGTCCGGCCGCATGAGGCTGCAGACGGTCCGTTCACCGTTGGGCCCGTCGGTCACGCCGGGAGGAAGCTCGGCCGAGCCGCCGCCACCACCGCCTCCGCCCGTTCCGCCACCGGACCCACCGCCGGTGCCCGATCCGGGTTGCTCGATCGTGCCCCCGATGTCGACCGAGCCGTTGCCGATACAAGCGCCATTCATGTAGTCCACCTCAGTGCAGCTGTTTGCAGACGCCGACGTGACCGGAGCAGTGAGTGATACAACGGCGATCAGTGCGAGTACCGTAGCGAGCCTTCTGGTCATGAGCAGATCTCGCTTTCCGGGACAGGCTTCTTCGTGGAAATCAGCACGTCCCCGTCCGCTGCGGTGAGCTGAAGCTCTGTTGAGCGGAGTTGATCTCGCTCTGGATTGACGACTGAGGTTCCGCCGGAGTCCAGAACATCGACGCCGGTGTAGTCGATGCACGCTTGAGCAACCGCGATCACACCGACAGCGTCGGGCCGAGGCCACCACTGAGCGAGCTCGACGCGCCGAAGGGTGGCTTCGCCTGTGGTTCTCCAGCCCTTCGCGGCCATGTCTACGAATCCTGCGGTCTCTGCTTCCTTCAGATCGGGCGCGAGAAGGTGGTCGAGCCGTTCTGGGTTTTGTCCGCCTTCGGCGCCAATTGTGTTCACGACGGTGACAAAGGAACCGACCGTCTCCGTCACCGCAGCCAGGGCCTGTTCCTCGTTCTCGAAGACCGGCGGAGTGCTGCTCGGAGGGGGAGCCGGTTCGACTTCCGTGCATGCGGTGAGCGCGAGGAGTCCCACCGCTAGTGCGACTGTGGAGAAGGTTCGAGATGAGGAGATCGTTGACATCCTTCGACGCTACGGGCGGTCGAAGAGGTCGCCCGGGTTATCCACAGTGCAGATATGCCTACACCGACATATGTCGCGCATGAGGCCGTTGTGCCAGCGCGGTGCGCTGGCGTGAGCGCACCCCAGGGTAGGTGAGCGCGGGTCTCCGGAGGGGCGCGCTCACGTGAGGGACCCGCGCTCGCGTCAGCGCCCCGCGCTGGCGTCAGGCCCAGGCCCAGGCGCCGAGGTCAGGCGCGGCCGAGCCACCAGGCGGGGGAGGCCGCGATGACGGTGCGGGCCGCCGCGTCGATGTCGTCGAGGTCGCCAGACCGGAGCCACTCCTCGATCGCCGCGACGGTGCCGGCGCCGGCGTAGGCCACGAGCATCCGCACGTGTCGCTCGGGCGTGATGCCGTCCTCGCGAGGTGGGGCGATGTGCGGGTGCCGGTCGAGGTGGTGCGCGAGCGCCTGCTCGATCCGCTCGGTGAGCGCGTCACGCAGGGGTCCGATGAGCCGGGGGTGCATGGCGTTGCGGTAGATCGTCGCGTGCTCGGCGACGTGACGCAGGAGGTCGCGCTCGGACTCGTCGAAGACGCTCAGCGTCGAGTCGCTGTGCGCCGGCAGATCGGCGTGCGCCTGGAGTGTCTCGTCCAGTTCCTCACCGAGCACGTCGGCGAGCAGGTGGACGGGCGTCGCGGCGTGACGGTAGAAGGTGTCGCGGGTGATCCCCGCCACCCGGGACACCTCCGCAACGGTCACCTGATCGATGCGCTTCGCCGCCGCGAGGGTGTGGATCGCGTCGCGAAGGGCACTGCGGGTTCGTGCCTGACGAGGGTCCATGCGTTCACTCTAGTGAGGCCCGACTGGGTGGCTCGTGCCGTAAGTTGCACCCCGGCTCGGAGAGTGCAATACTGCACTTCGTGATGCAGAGTGCAACTTCGACGAATCGACTGTCCGACCGGATGGCCGCCACCGCCGCGCGCCTGACGACCGTGTCACGTCGGCTCACGGCCGCACAGGGGCTCAACGGCTTCACGATCGAGGAACTCTGCGAGGAGGTCGGTGTCTCGCGTCGCACCTTCTTCAACTACTTCCCGAGCAAGGAGGACGCCGTCCTCGGCATCGACGAGACCGAGGAGACCGAGCGGTTCGCCACCGAGTTCCTCGCCCTCGGCTCGCGGGGGTGGCGCGCCGTGCTCGACGACTTCATGCTCATCGCGGCCGGCCACGCGGAGCGGTCCGGGTTCGGTCTCGCCGAGCACGTCGACTTCCACGCCGCCCTCGAGCGCGAACCGAAGTTGCTGGTCCGGTTCATGGGCCTCAACCGTGAGCGCGAGCAACTGCTCGTCGAGCTCATCGCCGTGCGGGAAGGCGTCCCGGCAGACGACCCGCGTGCCCGCGCCTGCGCCGACCTCTTCGGGATGGCGATCAAGACGACGATGGCGCGCGTCTTCGGCAGCGGCGTCGCCGACATCGGCCAGGGCGGGGAGTTCGACATCGTCGGCTCCATCCGCGACTGCCTCGCGACGTATCGCACCATCCTCGAGCCCGACGACCCCGAATCCGCCGACGCCGGACCCACCGCCGCCGCGCCTCAGCATCCCCACACGAACCCCACTCCCCGAAAGGACCTCCAGTGACCGCCGCCACCGCCGCACCCACCGAGGGCCCGATGCTGCTCACCAAGCGCCGCATCTGGATCATCTTCGCCGCCCTCATCGCGGGCATGCTGCTCTCCAGCCTCGACCAGACGATCGTCTCCACCGCCATGCCGACGATCGTCGGACAGCTGGGCGGCGTCGACCACCAGGTCTGGCTCACCACCGCCTACCTCCTGGCGACCACGATCGTCATGCCGGTCTACGGCAAGTTCGGTGACGTCCTCGGTCGTCGTCGCCTCTTCCTCGTCGCGATCGCCCTGTTCACGATCGCCTCCGTCGGCTGTGCGTTCGCGGGTGACTTCACGCAGCTCATCGTCTGGCGAGCCGTCCAGGGCCTCGGTGGCGGTGGCCTCATGATCCTGTCGCAGGCGATCATCGCCGACATCGTGCCCGCCTCCGAGCGCGGCAAGTACCTCGGCCCGCTCGGCGCCGTCTTCGGTCTCTCCGCCGTCGGTGGCCCGCTCCTCGGTGGCTTCTTCGTCGACCACCTCACCTGGCAGTGGGCGTTCTACATCAACATCCCGGTCGGCATCGCCGCCTTCGCGATCGCGTTCTTCACGCTGAAGCTGCCGAACAAGAAGGCGACCGCGCCGATCGACCTCCTCGGCGTGATCTTCCTCTCGGCGTTCACCACCTGCCTCATCTTCTTCACCGACTTCGGTGGCGACGCTGCGCACGGTTGGGGTGCCATCGAGACCTGGATGTTCGGCATCGGCATGCTGCTCGCCGCGCTGCTCTTCGTCATCACCGAGGCGCGCGCCAAGGACCCGATCATCCCGCTGTCGCTCTTCAAGAACCGGACGTTCATCAACGCGACCGCGATCGGCCTCACCCTCGGGCTCGGCATGTTCTCGGCGATCGGCTTCGTGCCGACGTTCCTCCAGATGTCGTCCGGCACCTCGGCAGCCGCATCGGGTCTCCTCATGATCCCGATGATGGTCGGCCTCATCGGTACCTCGATCGTCTCGGGGAACCTGATCACCAGGACCGGTCGCTACCGGATGTTCCCGGTCATCGGCACGCTCGTCACCGCCGCCTCGATGGTCGCGTTCACGACGCTCACGGCGGACACCCCGATCTGGCTGATCTGCGTCTTCCTGTTCTTCTTCGGCGCCGGTCTCGGCCTGATCATGCAGGTCGTCGTGCTCGTCGCCCAGAACTCGGTGGACGCGTCGATGGTCGGAACCGCGACCAGCACGAACAACTACTTCCGCGAGGTCGGTGCGTCGCTCGGTGTCGCCGTGTTCGGCACGATCTTCACCACGCGCCTCACGGCCAACCTGAAGGACGTGTTCGCGAGTTCGGGTGCCAGCGCGGGGGACGCTTCCAATGCGGCGGCGACGATCGACCCGCAGACGCTCAGCCAGCTTCCGCCGGGCATTCGCGACGGTGTCGTGACCGCCTATGCCGACGCTCTCGCCCCGGTGTTCTGGTACCTGCTGCCGTTCATCGGCGCGGCCTTCCTGCTGTCGTTGTTCCTCAAGCAGATCCCGCTGTCCGACGTCGCCGGGCTCGTCGCCCGCGGCGAGGCGGTCGGTGGGGACGAGGCGGAGTCGCTCGAGGCCGCAGCGCGCGGCAAGGTTCTCACCTCCGTGAACAGCAGCACTGAGACGGGTCAGGCGAACAACGCCGACAGTGCGGCATCGTCGACCGCGACACCCGAGGAGCGCGAGCGGTAACGGGCAAGACGGCATGACGCCGGCCGCGAGACAGAGGTCTCGCGGCCGGCGTCGTGCTGTCGGGCGGACTCAGCCCTTCGGCGAGACGACCTTGATGCGGGAGTGACCCGAGGGGCCGCCGGTCGACTCGATGTAGGTCTTGAACGCCTCGAGCGCCCCACGGACGACCCGTCCGGCGAGCCCGAGCGCCGCAGCGGTCCGCTCCACCGCGGACACCGGCTTCCAGTGCACAGTGACGTCCACGCGGGTCTGCTGCTTGTCGATCGCGTCGAAGGTGGCGTCGCCACTGAACCAGACGTCGCCCTCGATGGTGCGCCAGACCAGACGCTCCTCGGGGAGCTGCTCCAGGATCTCGACGAGGAACTGCCGCGAGAGCTTGCTGATCGCGACGGTCCAGCGACTGTAGACCTCGCCGGTCAGCTTCACCTCGCGTACGGCCGGCAAGAACTCCGGGTACGACTCGAAGTCGACCCACTGCTTGTAGACGGCGGCGATGGGGAGGTCGACGATGATGCTGTGCTGGACGGTCGAGACCCCGTCCTCCGCCGTACGGGTTCGCTTCGCCGTCTCTTCGTCCCCGGGCTCGAACGATCCGTCGTCGGGGGCGGAGTCGGTGCTTCCTCGTCGCTTCATTTGTCCTTCTTGTCCTTGTTCTTGCCGTTGTTGCCGTTGTTCCCGTTGTTCCCGGAATCGTCCCCGTCTCCGTCGTCTTCGACCGGTGCAGCGGGTTCGGCCGGCGCGACCGAACTGGGTTCCGGGGTCGGCGTCGGGGTCTCGACCGCGGGGGAGAGGTCGGCGCGGACGAGCGCGATCGCCGCACGGATGTCCGCGGCTCGGGTCGCCGAAACGGTCCCAGCCGCCTCAGCAGCGGCCATCTGCGCCTCGAGCGCGTCGAGAGCCGCGAGCGCGCCCGCAGTGTCGCCGTCGGCGGCTGCGTTCGCGACCACGAGTACACGACTCTGCAGGTCGCGGCCGGTGTTCGCGTCGAGGTCTGCAGCCGGTCCGGCGCAGCCACTCAGGAGGGCGACGACGACCAACGGTGCTGCGAACAGCCGGAGCCCTCGGTTCCAGGAGTTCCTCATGGCGTCACCTTCCGCAGGAGTTCGTCCAGATGCGTCGACAACGGTTCGGGCAGGGTGGGCAGCGTCGGGGCAGGCGGCTGTGCCTGGGACACGATGAACCAGACGACAGCGACCGCGATCACCAGCAGCACGGCTGCGAGGATCAGCCAGCGTCGAAGGCGCCGCGGCTGGTGCGCTGCGACCTGTCGCCGTGCACCACCGTCGAGACGTCGCTCCGAGCGGCGAGTGCCGTCGAGCACCGCGGTCGGGCCGGTCTCGGCGCGCGCGCCTGTCATCGGCGCGAACGGCGTCGTCGAGACGAGCGGCTCGGTCGCGGCCGTCGGTGCCGGGTCGGCGGTCGTCGTCATCGCAGGTGCCGAGGTCGCCACGGTCGCATCCGCCGGGTCGAGCACGGGGTCCATCGCGCGGACGGTCGTCGCGACGTCGAGGGCGGTGGGGCGCTGCGCCGGATCGGCGGCGGTCATCGAGGTGAGCAGTGACTTCCACTGGTAGCCGAGCTCGCCGGGGATCGTCGGCGACGCGTTCAGGCGCGCCATGAGCGACTCGTGCGTGGTGGTCTGCGGGTAGGCGCGGCGACCGGTCAGGGCTTCGAGGAGGACGAGTCCGAGGGCGTACACGTCGGCCGGAGGGGCCGGATCCGCACCACGGACGAGCTCAGGACTGAGGTAGGCGACCGTGCCCATCAGTGAGCCCGGCGCGGTCATGCGGGTGCTGTCGATGAGGTAGGCGATGCCGAAGTCGGCGAGCTTCGCGCGGTACTCCTGGTGGGGCAGGATCGTCGGTCGCAGCAGCACGTTGGACGGCTTGATGTCTCGATGGACGACCCGCGCCGCGTGCACCGTGTGGAGCGCCTCCGCGAGGTCGACGGCCATCGCGGCGACCTCGGACGACGGAAGCGGCGACCGAGCGATGCGTTGGGACAGCGTCGGGCCGTCGACGTGCTCCATGACGAGGTAGGAGCCGTCACCGGCCACGACCCTGGCGTCGAACAGGGTGACGAGGGCCGGGTGGTTCAACGACGCGAGCAGACGCGTCTCCGAGGCGGTCCTGGCACCGTCGGTCGCATCGGTCGTTCCCGGGCGGAACAGCTTGACCGCCACCTTGCGCCCGAGCACCTCGTCGGTCGCCAGATGGACGGTCGCCATCCCGCCGGCACCGATCGGTCGCTCGAGTCGATACCGACCGTCCAGCAGTTCGCCGCTCTGGGACGGCGCGGTAGCGGGTTCGGTCATGGGTGGTGTGGCCGGTCCGGTCGTCAGAGGACGGGGCCGTCGTTGTCGGTCGTGCTGCGGCGGGTGACGCGTTCGCCGCTACCGGGGTCCACTGCGGAGCGCGTGGTCGAGGAGACCTGTCGGCGGCGGAGCACGAGGACGAGCGAGATGAGGAACACCACGGCGCCGGCGGCCATGAGGATGTACCCGATGAGCGTGAGGTCCACAGCGGGGACGTCGACGTTCACGGCGAAGGCGAGGATGGCGCCGATGACGATCAGGGCGATTCCGGTTCCGAGACCCATGAGTAGCTCCTCTTCTCGACGACCGTGAGTTCGAGCGGATCGCTCAAGGGGTGTTCACGGACGACTCAGCCTATTATTGAGTCAATCACGGTTGAGTCAACGGGGGTTGTGTCGGTGGAGTCGCTGGCGGTAAGGGCGTCCAAGTTCGCCGCGCTCGCGGAACCGGCGCGGCTGCGCATCGTGGACCTTCTGGCGCTCGGTGACCTCTCACCGACCGAGATCCAGCTCGCCCTCGGGATGGGGTCGAACCTCGTCTCCCATCACCTGAGCGTCCTCCAGCGAGCGGGGATCCTCTCGCGGTCGCGATCCGAGTCCGATGGACGCCGCAACTACGTGCGGCTCGTCCCGGGGGCGTTCGACCGCCTCGCGCCCGAACCGATCAGCGCCCCGGCGCGGGTCGTCTTCGTCTGCACGGCGAACTCGGCGCGGTCGCAGATGGCGGAGGCGCTCTGGCAGGACCGCAGCGATGTCCCCGTCGCATCCGCGGGCAGCCGGCCGGCGAGCGAGGTCAACCCGGGCGCCGTCCGGGCGGCGGCACGCCATGGCGTCCGGATCCGCCCGAGCGTTCCACGCGCGACGGCGGAGGTCCTCCGGCACGGCGACTTCGTCATCACCGTGTGCAACCGGGCGCACGAGGAGCTCGGCGGGCTGGATGACCTGCACTGGTCGATCCCCGACCCTGCCGCGCCTGCGACCGACGAGGCGTTCGACGAAGCGTTCCGGGACATCCGCCTGCGCGTGGACGAGTTCGTCAGTCGGCTGGCACCGGTCGCCGGATAGGACCGGGACGCCCGGTGGGAGCAGCTGGTCGCGGCACCGACCTCATCCGGCGTCGGGGAGAAGCTCCGGGCACTCGCCGCCGGGGACGGTGGCCAACTCGAAGTGCCAGATCTCGTTCGCGTAGGTCTGGCAGAGGCCGTAGTCGGCGCCGTGCTCGATGAGCCAGTAGTCGGCGTCCGTCGCACCGATGTCGACTGCCGCCCCGCGCGTGTGCGAGGACCCGTCGGGCGTGGCCACGTACCGCCGGGCGGCCGCCTCGCTGCCGTACTGGAGGATCGCCTCGTCGAGCAGGTGCTGCTGGTACGCCGTGCTCCGCCAGCCGGAGCTCACGTACAGCGCGATGTCGTCTTCCGCCGCTGCGTCGGTCGCCTGCTGGACGGCCTCCAGAAGGTCCGCATCGAGGTTCGCGATGGCCGGGAGATCGGTGTCGTAGGCCGAGTACCGGTTCTCCTCCAACACGCCGTCGTCGGATCCGAACGCGCCATCCGTCGTGGTCGTGGTTCCGGCACTCCCGTCTCCGGACGGTCGCTCGGCCAGTGCGGTGATCCCGCGGGTGATGGTCGGCGCGACGCCCGTGCACGCGACCAGGGCGATCGCGGCGGTGAGGGCGACGGCCGTGGCGGCGAGGATGACGACGGCTCGGTTGGAGCCTTTGCGGGCGACCGTGCTCCGTCGGCCTGGTAGCCGGTGGTGCTGGTGCTGGATGCCGTGCTGCATGGTTCCTCCTCGGTCGGTCGTCGGTGTTCGGCACGCGACGACCAGGCCCCAGTCCAGCTCGGCGACGGTTGCGCGGGCGTCGGACGATCACCAGACGGTTCCGAAACACCGCGCCGCCTACGATCGACACGACGCCCATCGCGGGCGCTGGAGCGACGCCATCGACGCGTCGTCCGTCCCGAACACCGGAGGTCCCATGCGTGTCCTGATCGCCGAGGACGAGCAGTACCTCGCCGAGAGCATCCTCGAGGGCCTGCAGCACGAGGGGCTCGCCGCCGACCTCGTGTTCGACGGCGACACCGCGCTCGAGCGGCTCGCCGTCAACGCCTACGACGTCGTGGTGCTCGACCGCGACCTCCCTGGCACGCACGGCGACGACGTCTGTCGCTGGATCATCGCCCAGGAACTGCCCTGCCGGGTGCTCATGCTCACCGCGGCCGCCGACCTCGACGACAAGGAGAGCGGCTTCGAGATCGGCGCCGACGACTACCTGACCAAGCCGTTCGAGCTGCGCGAGCTCGTCCTCCGGCTCCGTTCACTGGCGCGTCGACCCAAAGCGTCGCTCCCACCCGTCCTCGAGTACGCCGGTGTGCGGCTCGACCCGTTCCGCCGCGAGGTGTACCGCAACGGCCGGTACGTGCGTCTGGCGAAGAAGCAGTTCGCGGTGCTGGAGATCCTGCTCGCGGCCAAGGGTGGCGTCGTGAGTGCCGAAGAGCTCCTCGAGCGCGCCTGGGACGAGCACGCCGACCCGTTCACGAACGCCGTGCGGGTGACGATGTCCACACTCCGGAAGGTGCTCGGCGAGCCGTGGATCATCCACACCGTGCCGGCCGTCGGCTACCGGGTCCTGCCGCCAGGTGAGGCTCCCGCTGAGACGAGCGGCGCGGACGCCGACGACGAGGACGACGAGGTGGGCGCATGACCGCCGCTCCGGCCGACGGTGACGACGCCCGGCCGACGTGGATGACCGCCCGCGTCAAACTCACCGCGACCTACGCGGCCTTCACCGTCGTGACGGGCCTGATCGCGCTCATCGTCATCAACGTCATCATCTGGCGGTTCCCCAGCTATCCGCTCGCGCCCGCCGCCGACAGTCGACAGATCTCCGCCATCACCCGCGGCGAGATCCGCGATTCGCTCATCAACTACTCGATGCTCGCACTCATCGGTATGGCCGTGATCGGGACCGGCGTCGGCTGGATCGTCGCCGGACGGGTCCTGCGGCCGCTGCGGGACCTCAACGCGGCCGTGCGCGCGGCGGCGGAGGGCTCGCTCGACCACCGCATCGCGATGACCGGTCGCCGCGACGAGTTCCGCGAGCTCGCCGACCGCTTCGACGACATGCTGGCACGCCTCGAGCAGTCGTTCCTGACGCAGAAGCGGTTCGCGGCCAACGCCTCGCACGAACTGCGGACACCGCTCGCGACGATGAAGATGCTCATCGAGGTCGCCCAGGCCGACCCGGAGGGCCGCGACGTCGACCGCGCGTTGCGACGGCTGCACGAGACGAACGAGCGGGGGATCGCGATCGTCGAGGCGCTCCTGCAGCTGAACCAGCTCGATCGCCGCCCGCTCGTGACCTCGCCCGTCGACCTGGCGGCGGTGGCTCGCGACGCGTCGCAGCTCATCTCGCCGGAGGCCGCGGACGCCGGGGTCACGATCTCGTCGACGCTCCGGAGCGCATCCGTGCGCGGCAACCGCGTGCTCCTCCAGCAACTGTTGACGAACCTGCTGTCGAACGCCGTGCGCTACAACAGCGGCGCGGACGGTTGGGTCTCGGTGTGGGTCGGACCCGACCCGCAGACGCCGGGACGCGCCGTCGTCGTGGTCAGCAACTCGGGGCCGCTGCTCGACGAGGCTGAGGTGGCGCGGTTCGTGGAGCCGTTCGACCGGCGGGACGCCCGGATGGCGCGGGCTGCCGGTCCTGATCGGGGGAACGGTCTCGGGCTGACCCTGGGGGCCCGCATCGTGGAGCTGCACGGCGGGTCGCTGCGGCTCGCCCCGCTGCCGGCGGGTGGACTCGAAGTGACGGTGCTGTTGCCGGCTCACGACCCCGACCCGGCCGGAGTCTGACCGCGGAACGACAGGACACGGAACGCCGGAACGGCCGACCGATCACAGGATCGGTCGGCCGTTCCGTCTGGTGCGGAGGTCACTGCACGGCGCAAGCCCTGGCCTCATCGAACAGGTCCTCCGGCAGGTCCCACACCCCGTTCGCATCCGGGTCCGGGACGTCGAACCCCTGGTCGCGCAGGCATTGGGCGCGGAGCCGGAGCTCGTCGGAGATCTCGGCCTTGCTGGGCTGATCGGGGTTCGCGGGCGGTGGGCCGAGTTCCTCGGCGCAGGCGTCGTAGGCCGTGTTCATCGCCTCGCCACCGTCGATGGTGATCGCGGTGCCGGGTTCCGGGTCCGGGACATCGAACCCCTGGTCGCGCAGGCAGCCGGCGAGGGAGATGGTGTAGTCGTCGAACGCCTCGGCGTAGGAGTCGGCGGTCGACGGCGATCCACCACCCGACGGTGCTTCCGCGGATCCGGAGCAGGCGGTGAGCCCCAGCATGAGGGCGAGGACGGGGACGGCGAAGCCGATGGCTGTGGGGCGGCGCATGGGTGGTCCTTTCTGACGGGCGACCGGTGTCGGTCACCTGGCCATCCCATCAACCGGCCTGTTCCGTCCTCGTCTCCCGATCACCAGACGTTCCCAACACCCACCCCTGCCCGCGAACTGTCACCAACCGCTAGTTGGGGCGGCCCGGACTGGCAGCAAGTGACAGTTCGCGGGCAGGGGAGGGTCAGTTCATGCGTGTGACGATCCAGACGATCAGTGTTCCGACGACGAATGCGACGGGGATCCACGTCCCGGATCGGCGCAACCTGCGGCCGGACGGAGCGACACCCGGCGGCGGGGTGAGCAGTCCGACCGCGGGGGAGGCGGTCTGAGCGCCGGGTGCCAGCGGGTGCTCCGGAGCTCCGGACGTCTGCGGCTGCAAGCGGTCGTCCCGCCACCGAGCCCACTGGTCCAACTTCGTCATCAGGGCGTCGATGACGCTGAACAGCCAGGCCCAGGTGTCGGGATCGAGGGTCGATACCTCCCGTTTCGTGTAGAGGAACAGCCAGTCGTCGATGATCTCGACGTCGAGCTCGGCGGCGTGGTCGATGAACCGCGCCATGATGTCCGGCGTGAACAGGTACAGGGCGTCGCGTTCGTAGCCGTCGGGGCAGTAGAGCGTGAAGTGCCGGTCGAAGTCGCCTTCCAGGGACAGTCGCTGGGCCCGCTGGAACGCCGCTGGGAGGTTCGAGCCGAACCCGTTGTTGCCGATCGCGTCGAGCACGATGTTCGGCAGGGGGACGTCGAGCTTCACCGCGACATACCCCCAGTGGTGCGTCGTCGAACGCTTCCCGTGACGGACCGTGTACCGGTAGTTGCCGAACTCCACGGGGCGGGGACGGTTCGCCCGCAGCACGTCGGTCGACTGCCGCGACGATCCGATCCCGAAGATCATGCCGGGGAACGGAGGGTAGCTGAGGTCTGCGGTGTAGGTCATCCCGTTGGCCGCGGCGAACTGGGAGAGGCGGAAGCGCTTGATGCGCCTCGTCCGCCAGGAGAGGACCGCGACCACCGCGACGGCGGCGGCCGCGAGGAGTCCGATCCCGAGCAGCGGCGTCGGGCCGGAGCCGCCTCGTGAGGGCGTGGGCAGCGTTCCCAACAGGACGAACCCGCCGACGGCGACCACGACGATCCCCGCGATCAGGCCGATGAACAGCCGGGCGGACGGCGCGCGATGGTACGAGGGCGCTTTCGCCATGGCGTCACGGTCGATGGGGTCGATGAGCGCTCGGGTGTCGATCGTGCCGTCCATCCCCTCACGCTACCTGCCCGCGAACTGTCACCAACGGCTAGTTGGAGCGGCCAGGACTAGCAGCAAGTGACAGTTCGCGGGCAGGGGGAGGGGTTACATCGAACGGCGGAGCCAGCTTTCGACACCGGAGACATGGACCGTGACCAGCGCGCGGGTGAGTTCGGTGTCGCGCTTCTCGAGGGCGTCGACGATCGCGTGGTGCTCCTGCAGGGTGCGGGCGACGGCCTTCTCCTCGGTGAGCCCGCGCCAGATGCGGGCCCGGACCGTCTTGCTGCCGAGCGCGGCGAGCAGACTCGCGAGGTAGGCGTTACCACTCAGCTCGATCACGCGGGCGTGGAACTGCAGGTCGTGCGCGACGAGGTCCTCGACCGTCGTGGACTCGTCGACCTCATCGACCATGCTGCGCAGCTCGGCGATCCGCTCGTCGTCGAGGTGCTGGATCGCCATCACCGACGCGGAGGGTTCGAGGATGCGGCGCACCTCGAACATCTCGATGAGGGAGGCGTCGGCGTGCATGTCGATGACGAACGACATCGCCTCGTGCAGCAGGCTCGGCTCCAGCGTCGTGACGTAGGTGCCGTCGCCGCGACGGACGTCGAGCACGCGGATGAGCTCCAGCGCCTTCACCGCCTCGCGGAGGGAACTGCGGGAGAGCCCCAGGGTCTCGCTGAGCTCCTTCTCCGGAGGGAGGCGCTGGCCGGGTGTGAGGTCGCCGGCGACGATCATCGCCTGGATCCGCGCGATCGCCTCGTCCGTGACTGCCATGCGACCCCCTGCTCGAGCGAGACGGTCACGTGGAACACCGCCTCGCGCCATGATACATCCGACGTTTCCACGGGCCGCACCCCGACCAGGCTCCACGCACCGGCGACACCGGGCACCTTGTGTTACGTCAGGTTGAGCGCCCTCTCGCGGCCCGTCCGATCACTCCCTACTGTTGCTGCAACCCGACGTCCCGGTGCGCCCCGACCGCACCGACAGCGGACGCCGGCACGCTCCACCACCCCCTGCACCGTCCCGCACCCCACCGTCATCTGGAGTCCCCATGCGTCGTCGATCGCGCCTCGCGCTGTCTCTTGTCACCCTGGCCGTCGTGGCCGGCCTGGCCACCGGTTGTTCGCTCAAGCAGTCCTCGTCCAGCGAGTCGACGAGCGGCGCCGCTGCCAGCTCGGCCGCCTCAGACGTGGACGTCCCCTCGCTCAAGGGCAAGACCGTCGGCGTCGCCGCCAAGGACGTCGTCCGCGACTTCGGCCGCCTCACCTACCAGGGTGTGCAGGACCGCCTGGAGGAGCTCGGCGCCAAGGTCGTCGCCACCCAGGCCGACGCACAGGACGACAAGCACCTGGCCAACGTCGAGAACCTCGTCTCACAGAAGGTTGACGCGATCGTCGTCATCCTCGGCGACGCGACCACGCTCGCCCCGGCGCTGCAGCAGGCGAAGGACGCCGACATCCCGGTCTTCACGATCGACCACGCCAGCGAGAACTCGGTGAACAACATCGGTTCCGACAACTGGCAGATCGGCTCCACCCTCGCCCGCACCCTCGCCGAGGACATCGGCGGGAAGGGCAAGGTGCTCGTCTTCAACGGCTTCTACGACGTCACCCCCTGCCAGATCCGCTACGACGAGTTCAAGCTCGTGCTGAAGAACTACCCGAACATCGAGGTCATCGAGCCCGAGCTGCAGGACATCTACGAGGGCACCATCGAGGACGCCAAGCAGAAGACGAACGATGCGCTCACCCGCTACCCCAAGGGCGAGATCTCGGCCGTGTGGTCGTGCTGGGACCTCCCGGCGATCGGTGCCTCCCAGGCCATCGACGCGGCGGGCCGCGACGAGATCAAGGTCTACGGCGTCGACGCCGAGCCCGGAGCGCTCGACCTCATCCAGGACCCCAACTCGGTGTACCAGTTCACGGTCGCGCAGCAGCCGACCCTGTTCGGGACGACGAGCGCGAACAACGTCGCCCTGTACCTCGGCGGCAAGCAGGACGAGGTGCCGCTGAGCACCTACCTCGACGCCGTGTTCATCGACAAGGCGAACGTCGCCGACGAGCGCAAGCGACTCGGCCTGGAATGACGCACGACACCTCGATCGACGAGTCGACCGCCCAGCGCTCGCTGGGCGGTCGGCCCGGTGCAGCCACGACCGAAGCCTCGGCTCCCGCCGTGAGTATGCGTGGCATCGCGAAGGACTTCGGCGGCGTCCGGGTGCTGGACGACGTCGACCTCGAGGTGCACCCCGGCAAGGTCGTCGCGCTCGTGGGCGAGAACGGCGCGGGCAAGTCGACGCTCATCAAGATCCTCACCGGCCTCTACACGGCGAGCGAGGGCACCATCGAGATCGACGGTGAACCGGTCGTCATCCGCAACCCGGGCGACGCCGAACGCCTCGGTGTCCGCGTCATCCACCAGGACCGCCACCTGGCCGGTCGCCTCACGGTCGCGGAGCAGCTGTTCCTCGGCTCGCGCTCCGCGTTCCTCACCGGCCGGCAGCTCGACCGGCGCGCCGAGCGGGAGCTGCTCGACCTCGTCGGGCTGGACGTGCCGGGCAAGACCCTCGTCGACGAGCTGAGCGTCGCCGAGCAGCAACTCCTGCAGCTCGCGATCGCGACGATCACGCGACCACGGGTCCTCGTGCTCGACGAACCCACCGCACCGCTCGCCGCCGGCGACGTGGAGCGGCTGTTCCGCATCGTCCGGACCCTGCAGAGCCAGGGCGTCGCCGTCATCTACATCTCCCACTACCTGCAGGAGGTGCGCGACATCGCGTCCCGCGTCGTGGTCCTCCGGAACGGTGAACGCGTCGGTGCCCTCGACCTCGCCGATCCCGACGCGACCCTCGACGCCATCGTCCAGCTCATGGTGGGGCGGAGCGTCGAGGAGTTCGGCGACCGGGAACGGATCGTCGCCGACGCCGTCGCCGAACCGGTCCTCGCGATCGATGGCCTGACGGTCCCCGAACGGCTGCACGGCGTCTCGATCGCCGTCCGTCCGGGCGAGATCGTGGGCGTCACGGGTCTCGTCGGCTCGGGCCTCGAGGAACTGGCCGACGCGGTCACCGGCTTGCGCGCGCACGGCGGAACCGTGCGGCTCGGCCGGGCGACGATCCGCTCGCCGAGGGCCTTCGTCCGGGCGGGTGGGGCGTACGTCCCGGCCAACCGCCACCGCGACGGCATCCTGAACCGTCAGTCCGTCCGCGAGAACCTCACCCTCGCCGCGCTCGACCGCATCACCGGGCTCGGCGGGATCCTGCGTGGTCGACGCGAGCGGGAGATCGCCGCCGACCTCGTCGCGAGGCTCGACGTCCGGCCCGCGAACGACACCGCGGTGGCCGGGAGCCTCTCCGGCGGCAACCAGCAGAAGGTCGTGCTCGGTCGATGGCTCGCGGCCGGATCGACGGTGTTCGTGCTCGACCAGCCGACCTCCGGCGTCGACATCGGGTCGCGTCAACAGATCTACGCGGAGATCGACGCGCTCGTCGCGCAGGGCGCCGGCGTCCTGCTCGTGAGCGTCGACCTCGAGGAACTGATCGGCCTCGCCGACCGCGTCCTCGTGCTGTACCGCGGGACGATCCGGACCGAGCTGCCCCGATCGCAGGCGACCGCCGACACGATCCTCGCCTGGTCGACGGGCGCCGCCGAGGTCGCGTCAACGCCGCCGGCCCCCTCGACCGGCTCGGGGACCGAGTCGTCACCCACCCGAGGAGTCTCCGCATGACCGCCCTCTCCGCTCCACCCGTCGCGCCCGGCCAGGCGCCGTCGGCCGCAGCCGAGTCCGCGACCAAACGCCGTCGCCCGGTCTCCCGGTTGGGACTCATCGGCTACGCGATCGTCGTCATCGAGGTCGTCGTCTTCGCGGTCGCCTCGCCCGGCTTCCTCGACCCGGCCAACCTCGCGACGATCCTCACCCAGTCGGCGGTCTACGCGATCGCGGCCTTCGGACTGTCCATCGTCGTCGTCACGGGCGGTGAGGACGTCGTCCGCGGCGGCATCGACCTCTCCATCGGCGCCGTCCTCGGCTTCTCCGGTGCCCTCGTCGCGGTGCTCCTGCAGGCCGAGCTCGGTCTGCCGCTCGCGCTGCTCATCGGGCTCGGAGCCGCGGCGGTCATCGGGCTCGTGAACGGTCTCGTCGTTGTCGCCGGGATCCGCCCGCTCCTCGTCACCCTCGCGATGATGAGCATCGTCACGAGTCTCACCATCGTCATCACGAACAACGTGAAGGTGCCGGTCTCCGACGCCGGGCTGGTCTGGTTGCGGAGTGGACACGTCGTCGGTGTCCCTGCCGCGGTCGTCGTGCTCCTGTTCGTCTTCGCGGTCGCCGCCTTCACCACCGGGCGCACCAGCTGGGGCGTGAAGAACGCCGCGGTCGGGCAGAATCCGACGGCCGCCCGGGTGGCCGGGATCGCCGTCAACCGCCACATCGTCGTCAGCTACGTCCTCGCGGCGGTCCTCGCCGGGATCGCGGGCGTCCTCATGACCAGTCGGTTGTCCGCTGCCCTGCCGGGGATCGGCGAGCAGTCGCTCATCGACATCCTCCTCGCGACGTTCCTGTCCATCGCGTTCTCCCGTCGGCTCGTCGTCACGATCACGGGGACTCTGTTCAGTGCCGTGTTCGTCGCGATCCTCACCAATGGCTTCAGCCAGCTCGGCGTCCCGAGCCAGTGGATCGGCATCACCAAGGGTGTGTTGATCCTGCTGGTCCTCGCGGTCGCCGCGATCCGCGAACGGAGCGTCAAGCGATGAGTGTCGACACGCGCACGCAGTCCTCCGCCACCACCGGCGTCTCCGTCCCGAAGGCCGGATCGGTTGGACCGGGAGGCGGCGATGACCAGCGTCCCGGCGGCCCGCTCTCAAGGCTGACGGTCCGTGGCCTCGGTGCCGCGGTCCCGCAGGCGCTCGCCCCCGCCGTGCTGGCCGTGCTGCTCATCGTGTTCGCGGTGCTGTCGCCGTCGTTCCTGACCGCCGACAACCTCCTTGGCGTGCTCAACCAGAACGCGCTCCTCCTGCTCGCGGCCGTCGCGATGACGGTCGTCGTCCGCGCCGGTGGCATCGACCTCTCCATCGGTGTCGCCATCGACCTCGCGGCGCTCACCGCGTCGGCGCTCCTGGCCGACGACTACGTGGCCTGGGTGGCGATCGTCGGCGGTCTGGTCGTCGGCCTGCTCGTCGGGGCCGTGAACGCGTTCCTCATCGTGGTGCTGCGCATCCGACCGTTCCTCGCGACGCTGAGCGTCTGGTTCATCGGTGGTGGCGTGCAGCAGGTCGCGACCGACGGCGGGTCGCCCATCTACCTGTCGCGCAGCAGCGTGCCGGACGAGTTCGCGTGGCTGGGTGCCGGAACCGTACTCGGTGTCGCGGCGCCGATCGTCGTCGCCGTGCTCGTGCTGATCATCGTCTGGGCTGCGCTCGAACGGAGTCGCTGGGGTCGGGTGCTGACCGCGGCGGGTGAGCAGCCGACGGCGACCCGGATCTCCGGTCGGCTGGCGGGGACGTCGATGGCGACCGCCTTCATCTTCGCCGCCGGGATCGCGGCCATCGCCGGGCTGATCCTGGCCTCGCGGAGCCAGGGCTTCGTCGCGAACAGCGGGCAGCTCTACGTGCTCGACTCCATCGGTGCGGTGTTCATCGGGACGACGCTGAGTCGGACGGGGCGGCCGAACCTCTTCGGGACGCTCGTCGGCGTGCTCATCTTCGCGCTGCTGACGAACGGGATGAACCTCATCGGGCTGTCCTTTTACTGGCAGGGTCTCGCCCGCGGTGTCGTCCTTATCCTGATCCTGCTCCTCGGTGTCCTCCTGGCGCGCGACCGCGTCCGCAAACCCCTCACGTGACGTCCATCCGAGTCTGGTGGTGCGGTTGCGCCAGCGCGGTGCGCTGACGCGAGGAGGAGTGACTCGGCGCGAGCGCGCCCCGCACGCGTGAGCGCGGGCCTCTGGAGACCCGCGCCCACGTGCATGACCCGCGGTCACGCCAGCGCACCGCGCTGGCGTCACCCGAGGGAACGGATCAGACCCGGAGGTCGAGCCAGGCGACCTGCTCCGGGGTCAGCTTCAGGGAGAGGGCGTCGGTCGACGAACGGGTCTCCTCGACGGACCGCGGCCCGATGAGGGCGAAGGTCGGGAAGTCCTGCGCCAGGACGTACGCCAGGGCGATCGCCGTCGGCGCGACCCCCAGCTCGGTGCCCAGCTGACGCGCACGGGCCAGCCGCTCGAAGTTGTCGTCGCTGTAGTAGCAGCGCACGAGGTCCGGGTCCGACAGGTCCTCGGGCTCGGCACGCCCGGTGAAGAAGCCGCGCGCTTGCGACGACCAGGGCAGCAGCGGCGTCTTCGTCTCCTCGAGCCACGCCCGGCTCGTCGGATCCGTCACCTCCACACACCCGGCCCACGGCACGTCGAGCGCGCGGGCGAGACCGAAGTGGTTGCTCAGCGCCGCGAACCCCCGCTTCCCGTTGGCCGCCGCATAGGCGTTCGCCTCCTCGAACCGGTCGATCGTCCAGTTGGAGCCACCGAACGCACGGATGCGACCGGCCTCGGCGTGCTCGTTCAGCACGTCGACGAACTCGCCCACCGGCACCTCCACGTTGTCGCGGTGCATGAGGTACAGGTCGAGGTGGTCGGTGCCGAGACGGTCGAGGCTCTCGAACAGCTGCCGGGAGATCGACTCCGGGTCGCAGAACGGTGTGTGCGCACCCTTGCCGATCACCACGACGTCGTCGCGGAGACCCCGGTTGGCGAGCCAGCGTCCGAGCAGCTGCTCCTGGAGCCCGTCGCCGTACAGCCAGGCCGTGTCGAAGGCGTTGCCGCCGCGCTCGAAGAAGTCGTCGAACATCGCCGACGCGTGCGACAGGGTCTGCTGGTTGTCGACACCCATCACGAGCCGCGAGATGTCGTGGTCGATGCCCGCGATGCGACCGGTCGGCATCGGGAGCTCGGCGCGCACGGCGAGCGGCCGGCCGGAACCCGTCGGGATGTCGGTGTCGATCGACTCGAACGGGTACTCGAGGCCGACCGCCTCGCGCCAGCGGTCGAGGGTCGCCGCGTTGCCGAGCGAGTCCGCCCAGCGCATCTGCGGTGCCTGGCCCGCGTCGGCGAACGCAGCGACCGCGTCGGCCTGGATCGCGTACTGCGGTGCCCCGGGGATGTGGATCGACTCCGTGCCCGAGATGGTGCGGACCTCGATCGTCGAGCCATCCTCGACCGACGGCAGCCACGGGTCGGACACGATGATCTGGCCCGTCGAGCCCGTTACGACGACGCGGTTGTCGTCCTGCACGCGCACGCCGCTCGTGACGTGCGCCGTGATGCCCGAGGGGAAGACGAGCGACGCGCTGGCCCACTCGTCGACGCCGGTGGAACCGATGGTGCCGTTCCCGGTGACCTCCGTCGGGTCGGCGAACGGTGCACCCACGGCGGCACCGGCGATGAGCCGCGAGATGGAGACCGGGTAGCCGCCGACGTCGAGGATGCCGCCGCCCGCCAGCTCCGGGTTCATGAGTCGGTGCTCGGCGGGCAGGTCTGCGGCGAACGCGAACGACGCCTCGATGTGCTGGACGTGGCCGATGGCGCCCGACGACACGAGCTCGACGAGCTTCGCGGTCTGCGGGTGGAACCGGTACATGAACGCCTCGGCGAGGTACACGCCGGCACGGCGGGCGGCCTCGATCGCGAGCATCGCGCCCGCCCGGTTCACCGAGAGCGGCTTCTCGCTGACGATGTGCTTGCCGGCCTCGGCCGCTTCGATCACGAGTCGGACGTGCTCCGTGTGCGGGGTCGCGATGTACACCGCGTCGACGTCGGGGTCGGCCAGCAACTCGGCGACCGAGCCGTATCCGCGGACGGGAGCCGTGCCGTCGCCGAAGCGCTCGCCGAACTCCTCGGCACGCGACGCGTCACGACTGGCGACGGCGGCGAGTCGACCGGTGCGACTGGCGTGCAGCTCGGTCGCGAACCGTTCGGCGATCGTTCCTGGGCCGATGATTCCCCAAGCGACGTGTTCCATATGGTGGTGCTCCTCAACGTTGATCGGCGGTGCGATGGTCTGTGGTGAACGTCACCGTGAACGTTCACGGTGTGAGCGTATCAGTACGATGTGACCATGACCAGGCCCCGCGACGATCACGCTCCGGCGCGAGCGACGATCATCGACGTCGCCCGGGTCGCCGGTGTCTCGCGCCAGACCGTGACCCGCGCACTCAACGGGATGCGCGACGTCAGCGACGCCACCAGGCAACGGGTCGTCGAGGTCGCGGCTTCGCTCAACTACCGTCCGAACCGCGCCGCGCAGCACCTGGTGAGCGGCCGGACCACGACGCTCGGACTGGTCGTCGACGACCTGCGGAACCCCTACTACCCGGAGCTCGCGGCCGCCCTCGTGCAGCAGGCGGCAGAGCGCGGATGGACCGTGTTGGTCGCCGAGGTCGGGGGAGCGGCGAACGCATCGGGCGACCGACCCGCCGCCGCGGATCGCGGACCGGACCTCCCCGACGCGGAACGTGCGCAGCTCGCCGAACTCGCGCGGCAGGTCGATGCGGTCGTCGGGCGCAACGGCGCCGACCACGGAGCACTCCAGGGCGCCTTTGCCACCATCCCGTTCGTCTCCCTCGGCGACCATCGGTCAGACGAGTCCGAGGCAGGGTCGAACCCGTCCGGCGCCGAGCCGAGGCTGCAGGTGGCGGGCGTCGACATCGACTTCGAGGACGGCATCCGACAGGCGCTCGCACACTTCGTCGCGACCGGGCGCCGTTCCATCGCGATGATCGACGCCTCGGCGGAACCGTCCGGACGACGTCTCGCGTACCGGGCGTTCCTCGAGGAGCACGGCTTGCCGTGGTCGGAGGCGTCGGAGACCTGGGCGGAGGACACCCACCAGGGCGGGGTGTCGGCCGCCCTGCGGTGCCGGGCCGCGATGCCCGACGTCGATGCCGTGCTCGTCTTCAACGACGTCATGGCCGTCGGCGTGCTCAAGGGACTCGCCCGTGCCGGGGTCGGCGTGCCGGAGGACGTCGCCGTCATCGGCATCGACGGACTCGACCTCGGTCGCTTCGTCACCCCTGAGCTCACGAGCGTGGCCGTCGACAAGGGTGACATCGCACGGCACAGTCTCGAACTGCTCGACGGCATGATGTCCGGCACGCTCCCGCTCTCGGGGCCGTCCGTCCGACGCTCGGTCGGTGTCTCACTCGTCATCCGCGAGTCCGCCTGACCCGCTCCGCCTGGGCCACTCCACCCGAGCCGCACCGGCCCCGTCGTCCGGACGGGCGCGGAGGACACGGCAGACTGGTTCCATGTCTGAACTCCTCGCCCTCTGTCGCGTCGAAGCCCTCAAGACGGACGACGGCTCGATCGGCGTCACCGCGATCGACAAGCGCCCGGTCGACGAGCCGCTGCACGTGCGGCCGATGGGGCTGTACGGCGACGTGCAGGCCGATCGCAAACACCACGGCGGTCTGACGAAGGCGCTCTACGCCTACGCCGAGGAGGACGCGCGGTTCTGGGAGGGTGAGCTCGGTCGGGAGATCACGCCGGGGCTGTTCGGCGAGAACCTCCGCACGCAGGGGCTCGACGTGAACGGTGCCGAGATCGGTGAACGCTGGCGGATCGGCGACACCCTCGTCGTCGAGGTGACCTGCCCGCGGACCCCGTGCGGCACCTTCCAGCGGCGCCTGGGCGAGCCTCGGTGGGTGAAGCGCTTCGCCGACGCCGCGCGGCCCGGTGCCTACCTCAAGGTGGTCAAGAGCGGGACGGTGCAGGCGGGCGACCCGATCGAGATCGTCCGACAGCCCGGCCATGGCGTGACCATCGCCTCCTGGTTCGCCGCGGCGGACGGGGCACAGGCCGTCACCCTCGAGCAGTCGGAGCAGTCCGGCGCCGTGGTGCTGGCGCCCGAGATCCACGAGTCGATCAAGCAGCTCCGCCGCAAGCGGACCGTCTGAGCCCTGCCGTCGCGTCCGCACACCTGTGCGACCGCTGAGTGCAAGCCCCGGCCGGAACAGTCCGGAAGCGGACGCTGTTGCATACCATGGAGCCGAAGACCGGAGCACGCGGGGACCCCGCACGGTGCTCGGCACGAAGGAGGAGTCACGATGAGTGCAGCAGACGAGCAGGGCACGACGACCGAGCGCGCGGTGCTGGCCGGCGGATGCTTCTGGGGCATGGAAGACCTCGTCCGGAAGATGCCGGGCGTGAAGTCGACCCGCGTGGGCTACAGCGGTGGCGACGTCGCCAATGCCACCTACCGCAACCACGGCACCCACGCGGAGGCCCTCGAGGTCGTCTTCGACCCGAGCAAGCTGTCCTTCCGCGAGCTCCTGGAGTTCTTCTTCCAGATCCACGACCCGTCGACGAAGAACCGTCAGGGCAACGACGTCGGCCTGAGCTACCGCTCGGCGATCTTCTACACCTCGCCCGAGCAGGAGCGCGTCGCCCGCGACACGATCGCCGACGTCGACGCCTCAGGGCTCTGGCCCGGCAAGGTCGTCACCGAGGTCGAGCCGGTGTCCGAGTTCTGGGAGGCCGAGCCGGAGCACCAGGACTACCTGGAGCGCATCCCGTGGGGCTACACCTGCCACTTCGTGCGCCCGGGCTGGAAGCTCCCGCGCCGCGCCGAGGTCGCGGAGCAGGCCACCGCGTAAGCACGTCCACAGCGCCCGGCACCTCGGTGTCGGGCGCTGTGCTGTGTGTGGACCGGCAGGCTCAGACGCCGTCGGCGCGCGAGGAGTTGACGGCGTCGGAGGCCAGTCGTGGCGCGAACCGCGGGTCGAACTGCAGCGGTGGATCGTCGGGTGATGCCAGTGACGGTTTCCCGAGGCGGACCCACTCGAGGTACTGGAGGTAGGGGTCGGACCCGGCATCGACCGGCGCATCGACGATGCGCTTGCGTCCCCACGGCCACTTCCACCCCACGATCAGCATCCTACGGACGGTTCCTGAAGATCCGCGGACCATCGCGCCACGATCTCGCAACGATGGCGTCGAGGCGTGCTCGTTTCGTCTGATGGATACGGAGTTGTCCATCGGCCGTCGGTGCTGTCATGATGAAGCACGGCGGAGATAGCTAGACAATCGAGATACTTCGAAGGGTTGTCCGGACCCGGTCACTGCACCTGCCGAGAGAGGTCGTTCCATGGGCTCCGCCGGCAGCGAGACGTCTGAACTCCGCCGAGCCTGGGTGGAGCAGCTCACGGCCGACCGCTTCGGCGTCTTCGTGGGGGATCGGCGAATCGGGTTCATCGACGTGGACTGGCCGCTACACGTCGCCCTCCGCGGGGCCGACTACGAGACGGCGGTCGAAATCGATCGGGCGATCCGGTTCGACCAGGCCCTGCGAGCGGTCCTCGGCGACTGAGTCGCCTCCGGTGTCCGGCGACTATGATCGCAGCACGGTTCGGGTGGACGGTTCGCCGGGCGGCACCCGGTCGGACCTGCGAGACGGAGGGAGAGTGACATGACCGACTCCTTCAGTGCCGAGCCCTGGGCGTCCGGCCTCCCGGTCCTCGAGCTGCCGATGTTCCCGCTCGGCTCTGTGCTGTTCCCGCACATGCCGCTCGCCCTGCGGCTCTTCGAGGAGCGCTACCTGACCATGCTCGCCCACCTGCTCGAGGCCGAGGACCCGGCGTTCGGCGTGGTGCTCATCGAGCGCGGGCGCGAGACGGGAGGCGGTGAGCACCGCTTCCGGACGGGGACCGTGGCGGAGATCGTCGAGGTCGACGGCGGCGAGGGCTTCGTGGCGGTGATCGCCGAGGGCGGTCAGCGCTTCGAGGTGACCGACTGGCTGCCGGACGACCCGTACCCACGCGCCGAGATCCGCACGCTCGACGACCTGGAGTGGGACGAGCGCTGGGAGCAGCTGCGGGACGAGACCGAGGCGGCGGTGCGGCGTTCGCTGGCCGTGGCCAGCGAGTTCAGCGAGCAGCAGTGGGCCTCGGTCGTGGAGCTCGCCGACGACCCGCTGGAGTCGTCGTGGCAGCTCGCGGGCATCGCCCCGGTGAGCGAGCTCGACCAGATGCGGTTCCTCTCGGCCGGTTCGCTGGAAGAGCTGTTGGTCGGTGTGCGCGATCGCGCCACCGAGGCCGGCGAAGCGTTCATCGCGGGCGGCATCGCCGACGCGGACGACGAGGACTGGGACATCCTCGGCGGCTGAGCCCCGACGTCCCACCTCGACAGGCTCGATGACCGGCAGTGCTCGGTGACCGGGCGCACTCGGACACCGGAAGCCCTCCTCCCCTCCTCCCCTCCTCCCCTCCGCCGGTCGCCGAGCCCCCCCCGCCGGTCACTGAGCCTGTCGAAGTGCCCTTGCGCATTCGTGGAAACGCTTTACTATTTCCTATAGGATCTTTTTTGACCGGGAGCACCAGCCCCGAGCAGTCCCTGAGCGCAATGGAGCATCATGACGGATACGACCGCGACCGCGTCGACCCCCCGACGGACCGCCGACACCTGGCCCATCGCCACCTGCCTGCACGGCATCCCACCCGTCGACCGCAACGGCGTCTCCCTGCACGACGCGGAACCCGAAGCCTGGGACGACCTCTTCGCGCAGGTCGCCGGCGTCGGGTTCACCCTCGCCGAACTGCCCGACAGCCACGTCCGGCCCGCCGACCTCGAACCGTCCCGTCGCGACGAGTTCCTCGCCATCGCGAAGTCGCACGGCGTCGGCGTCCCGTCCGTCCACCTGCAGCGCCAGAGCGTGATCATGCCGGGACACGAGGAACGCAACCTCGAATACGCGCACCGCACGATCGACGCCGCCGCCGAGTGGGGGATGCAGGTCTTCTCCACCGGCCTGCACCAGCCCTTCAGCGAGGCCCAGCGCAAGGCGCTCTGGTTCTGGACCGCCCAGGGCCCGAAGGACCCCGACGACCCCGAGGTCTGGAACGCCGCCGTCAGCCGCATCCGCGAGCTCGGCAAGCACGCGGCCGACGTCGGGCTGCCACTCGCCCTCGAACTCTACGAGGACACCTACCTCGGCACCGCCGACAGCGCGGTCCGGTTCGTGGAGGAGGTCGGGCTCGACAACGTCGGTCTGAACCCCGACGTCGCGAACCTCATCCGCCTGCACCGCCCGGTGGAGGACTGGCGCGAGCTGTTCGCCAAGACCCTGCCGTACGCCAACTACATGCACGTGAAGAACTACACCCGCGACGAGGCGGCCGACGGCAGCTGGGCGACGTCCGTGCCCTCCACCATGGAGGCCGGGCTCATCAACTACCGCCAGGTCTTCCGCGACGCCGTCGAGCTCGGCTTCAACGGCATCATCCTGGCCGAGCACTACGGCGGCGACAGCCTCGGCATGTGCTCCACCAACCAGAAGTACATCAGGACCCTGCTGCCGCAGGCCTGATCCAGACGACCACAGGAGAGCTTCATCATGACCACACACACCATCGCCGTCGTCGGATCGGGGTACATGGGCGGCGGCATCGCCCAAGTGCTCGCGCTGTCCGGCGCCACCGTCCGCATCGCCGACATCTCCGAGGAGATCGCGCGCAAGAACTACGACCGCCTCATCGCCGAGGCCGAGCAGTTCGTCGCCGACGGACTCTTCCCCGCCGACGCCGTGGAGCGGATCCGCGCCAACGTCTCGCCCGCCGCGTCCATCGAGGAGGCCGTCACCGGAGCCGACTTCATCGAGGAGGCCGTCCCCGAGAAGATCGAGATCAAGCACGAGACCCTCCGTCGCATCAGCGCTGCCGCCTCGCCCGACGCCATCATTGGCTCGAACACCTCGACCATCCTCATCGGTTCGCTCGCCGAGGCCGTCACGAACCCGGAGCGGTTCCTCGGCGTCCACTTCTCGAACCCGGCCCCGTTCATCCCCGGCGTCGAACTCATCCCGCACGAGACCACCGCCGATGCGGCGATCGCCACCGTCGAGGAGATCGTCGCAGCGACCGGCAAGGAGACCGCCCGCGTCAAGGACGCCACCGGCTTCGTGCTCAACCGACTGCAGTACGCGCTGTTCCACGAGGCGACGCAGCTCGTCGAGGAGGGCGTCGCGACGCCCGAGGACATCGACACGATCGTCCGCACCACCTTCGGCTTCCGGCTCCCCGTCTTCGGTCCCTTCGCGATCGCCGACATGGCCGGACTCGACGTGTACTCGTTCTGCTACGCCTCGCTCCAGACCCGGTGGCCCGAGCGGTTCGCCACGCCGGACTCGCTCAAGGAGCTCGTCGACGCCGGCAAGTTCGGCACCAAGTCGGGTGCCGGCTACCTCGACGTCCCGGCCGACCGCACGCCCGAGCTGATCGCCTACCGCAACAAGGCCTACGTCGCGATCAAGCAGCTCATGGACGAGCTCGGCCCCGCGCCCATCAACTGAGCGCGGCGCCGACCGAGCGCACCGTCCGGCTCGATCGGACACCGACTTCACCACTCCCACGCAGAAAGGCCGGCCATGACCGCCACCAGCTTCCCCGAATCCAAGACCGTCGTCCTCACCGGTGCAGCCTCCCCGCGCGGCATCGGTCGCGCCTCCGCCCACCACCTCGCCGAACTCGGCTGGAACATCGGGATCATCGACCTCGACGAGGCTGCGGCGCAGGCGGTCGCCGCCGAGATCGCGGAGCAGCACGGGGTGCAAGCGGCCGGCGCCGGCGCGAACGTCGCCGACGAGGCGCAGGTGCGTGCCGCGTTCGACGCACTCGAGGCCGCCCTCCCACAGCTCGTCGCCCTCGTGAACCTCGCGGGCGTCGCCTCACCGGTGCCCTACCTCGAGGTGAGCGCCGACGAGTGGAAGCGCGTCATCGACATCAACCTCAACGGCGTCCACTACACGACCCGCCGTGCGGTGGAGTCGATGGTGTCGAACGGCGTCGGTCGGGTCGTCAGCCTGTCGTCCGTCTCCGCCCAGCGCGGCGGCGGCACCTTCAGCAAGACGGCCTACTCGGCGGCGAAGGCCGGCGTGATCGGCTTCACCCGCAGCGTCGCCCGTGAGCTCGGCCACGACGGCATCACGGTCAACGCCATCTCGCCCGGACCCATCGACACCGACATCATGGGCGGCACCCTCACCGAGGAGCGCAAGACGGCCATGGCCGCCGACGGCGTCCTGCCCCGCATCGGCACCCCACGCGACATCGCCGCCGCCATCGCCTACCTCATCAGTGAGGACGCCGGCTTCGTCACCGGTCAGACGCTGAACGTCGACGGCGGCCTCTACATGCACTGATCCACCACACGCACCACGAGCGAACGGAGCAGCACCATGCAGCACCTCACCGGTCAGTGGACCAAATCCCGGTTGATCTTCCTCGGTCTCGGCGTCGTCTTCGTCGGCATCGGCCTCTGGATGATCATCCCCTCGATGGTCTCCTGACCACCGCCAGCAGCAGCAGTAGCACCGGCAGCACCCACCCGCACCAGTCATCTCAAAGGAGAGTGTCTTGTCCACACCCAATCCGCCGGCGATCGGATCGACCAACGATCCGGCGCTGAAGTCGGCGATCCGCAAGGCGTCGAAGCACCTCATGCCGATGCTCGTCATCCTGTACTTCGTCGCGTTCCTCGACCGCACGAACGTCGGCTTCGCCGAGGAGGCGCTCAGCGTCGACCGCGGCATCTCGAACGGTGCCTTCGCCCTCGGCGCCGGCATCTTCTTCATCGGCTACGCGATCTTCGAGATCCCGAGCAACCTGCTGCTGAAGAAGTTCGGCGCCCGGTTCTGGCTCGCCCGCATCGCGGTGACCTGGGGCATCGTCGCCGCCCTGTTCGCCTTCACGACGAACGACACGATGTTCATCGTCCTGCGGTTCTTGCTCGGCGTGACCGAGGCCGGGCTCTTCCCCGGCGTGATCATGTTCCTGTCGGAGTGGTTCCCGAACAAGGTCCGTGTCCAGATGTTCTCGATCTTCTACCTGGCGCAGCCGTTCTCACAGATGCTCGGCGCCCCGCTGAGTGGTGGCCTCATCAGCTTCGGCGACGCCCTGACCCCGTGGCATGGCTGGCAGGTGATGTTCTTCGCCGAGGGCATGCTCGCGGTCCTGGCCGGCTTCGCAGCGCTCTACTTCCTCACCAACTCGCCACAACAGGCGAAATGGCTGGACCAACAGGAGAAGGACTCGCTGACGGCCGCAATGGAACGCGAGGACACCGTACGGCAGTCGGACGGCCCGACCGGTATTGCGAAGGCGATGACGAGTTGGAAGGTGTGGTACTTCACCATCATCTACTTCTGCCTGCAGATCGCGGTGTACGGCACGACGTTCTACCTGCCGCAGCAGGTCTCGAACCTCATCGGCCAGGACGTCGGCTGGCAGGTCGGCCTCGTGGCGGCCATCCCGTGGCTGGTCGGCCTCTTCGCCTGCTACTACGTGGGACGGAACGCGAACACCGTCGTCCGTCGGCGCACCTGGGGCACGTGGTTCTACATCTCGACCGGCGTCTTCATCCTGGCCTCGGCCTGGGCGGGCGCGAACAACCAGCCCATCCTCGGCATCCTGTTCATCACGATCGCCGTGGCGAGCTTCCTCTCGGTCGGGCCGATCACGTGGGCCTACCCGACGGCGTTCCTCACCGGAACGGCTGCAGCGGCGGGCATCGGCCTCATCAACTCGCTCGGTAACCTCGGCGGCTTCGTGGCACCGATCATGCGCACCGGGATCAACGAGAGCGTGCCGACCGACAGCGGCGTGTGGGGCGTGGTCTCGCTCGGGGTGTTCGCCTTCCTCGCGGCCGCGATGCTCTACTGCACCCGGTTCTTCCGTGGTGCGAAGGCGGACGAGCTGCTCGAGACGACGGCGAACCGCACGGCGCACTAGTCTCACCGCAACACCCGGACGGGGTCGATCGCTCAGGCGGTCGGCCCCGTTCTGCCCTTCGACAGGCTCAGGGACCGGAGGAGGGCGGCTCAGGGACCGGCGGACTCGGTCCCTGAGTCTGTCGAAGGGCGGCTCAGTGCTCGGCGTCGCTGCGGGCGCGGGTGCGCACGAGCTCGATGTGCGAGCGCATGGCCGCCGCGGCGGTCTCGGGGCCGTCGGAGAACGCGTCGAGGATGGCCCGGTGTTCGACGACCGCTTGGTCGGCGTCGGTGACGCCCGTCTCGACCGTCTGGCGCATGCGGTGCACGCGGGTGGAGATGCCCTCGGACATGTCGAGGAGGAAGGGGTTGCGGGTGCCCTCGAAGATGAGGTGGTGGAAGTTCCAGTCGACCGCGAAGTACTCGCGGAGGAGTGCGACGGGGATCTCGCCGGCCGACGCCGCGGCGCGCACCCTGGCGGTCATCTCGACGTGCTGAGCGAGGGCGACCTCGAGGGCCGGGACGAGCTCGTCGGCGTGGGCGGCGGCCAGCGCGGTGGCGCCGCTCTCGAGCACGATGCGGGCGTCGAACAGCGACTCGAGCTGGTCGTCGGCGAGCGGCGGTGCCACCCGGTAGCCCTTGTGGGTGACCCGGGTGACGAGCCCGGTGCGCTCCAGCTGGACGAGCGCCTCGCGGACCGGCGTCGGCGAGACGTCGAGGTCGCGGGCGATGGCGTCGATCGACAGGCGGGCACCCGGTTCGATACCGGAGCTCAGGAGCATGTCGAGCACCAGCTCGTAGACGCGGTCGCGCAGACCGCGGCGTTCGAGCGAGGAGGAGGCGCCGAGCGGGAAGACGGCATCAACCACGGCAGCCTCCGAAGGGTGTGCTCGAGGCGTCGTCACGGAGGGGAACCTCCGGTCGAGCGGCCGCGATGATCGTCGAGGACCAGTTTACGGGGCCTCCAGGCGTCATCGCGGCAGGTCGGAGCCCGCGCGGTCGAGGCCGGCCACCTCGTCGAGCACCAGCGAGAGGGCTGCCGGATCGTGGGCGAAGCGGCCGAGGAAGACCCCGTCGACCGCGTCGCCGATCGTGGTCAGCAGGCCGGGTCCGGCGCTCCCGCCGTAGATGACGGCCGAGGAGGTGTCGATGTGCCCGGCCGCGGCGAGCGCGTCGAGGTGGCCGCGCAGCCGGAGGCACACCGTGCGGATGTGGGCTGGACTCGCGGCCTCGGTGGCGCCGATGGCCCAGTGTGGTTCGTAGGCGACGATGACGCGGCCCACGATCCCGGCGGCGACCGCCCCTGCCAGGGCGTCGTCGAGCTGTGCGACGCACTCCGCGGCCGCCACCTCGGCGTGTCCGTGCTCGGCCTCGCCGATGCACAGCACCGGCGCGAGACCGTTGCGGAGCGCGGCGGTCGTCTTCGCGCGGACGACGTCGGGCGTCTCACCGAACAGTCGGCGCCGCTCCGCGTGCCCGACCTCGACGACCTCGCAGCCGACCTCGCGGAGCTCGGCACCGCTCACCTCGCCGGTGAACGCCCCGGTGTCCTCGGTCGCGAGGTCCTGAGCCCCCACGGCTGCGACGCCGCGGAGCCGCTCGACCGCGCCGGTCACCGAGAGGTATCCGGGGATGACGAACAGCTCCGCCGCGCCGGATCGGAGTGCGTGGTGCTCGGCCGACACCCCCGCGACGACCGAGCACCAGTCGAGCGTCTGCGCGTGCCCGAAGTACATCTTCAGGCTCACGCCGACGAGTCTGGGACGTCCTGACATCAGGACGCTTCGTACGCGCTGATCTCCTGCACCTTGTCGTTCGACGCGCTCGAGGCGTCGAACTCGTAGGTGAGCCACTCGCGCACGTTGCGGCGGGCGAGTTCGATGCCGACGACCCGCTGGCCCATGCAGAGCACTTGGGCGTCGTTCGAGAGCACCCCGCGTTCGACGGAGAAGCCGTCGTGCGCGGTGACGGCTCGGATGCCCTGGACCTTGTTGGCCGCGATCGCGACGCCGAGGCCCGTGCCGCAGATGAGCAGCGCGCGGTCGGCCTCGCCGCGGGCGACGATCTCGGCCGCGGTCACCGCGACGGTCGGGTAGTTGGTGTGGCCGTCGGCGTCGACCCCGACATCGACCACGGAGGCGACCAGGTCGCTCGCCTCGAGGTCGCGCTTGAGGATCTCCTTGTAGTCGTAACCGGCGTCATCGGAGCCGATGACGATTCGCCAGGTGCGGGTCATGGTGTGCCTTTCGTTGCTGGAGCGGGTGGCCCTTCGACAAGCTCAGGGACCGGGGTTTCGCTTCGGGGGATCGGGCGTCAGTGCTCGGCGAGGAGGGTGCCGACGCGCTCGACGATGAGGGCGAGGGAGACGGCCCCGGGGTCCTCGACGCCGACGGCCTTCGAGCCGTGCGAGCGGGCGCGACCCATGCCGGGCATGAGACCTGCCGTGTCGTGGGCCGCGGTGGTGGCCGCTGCCGCCGCCGTGGTCCAGGCGGTGGAGAGGTCGTCGCCGGCGGCGACGCGTTCTGCGAGCGTGTCGGCGAACGGGACCAGGGCGTCGACGAGCGTCTTGTCGCCGACGGAGGCCTTGCCATAGCGCATGACGGCGTCCTTCGCTGCGGTCACGCCCTCGCTCACGGCGGTGGCGGTCGGGCGTTCGGCGTCGCCGAGGCGCTCGCCGAGGGTGCGGAGCATGACGCCCCACAGCGCGCCCGAGGTGCCACCGGCGCGGTCGGACCAGGCGTCGCCCGAGCGGTCGAGCAGCGTCGCGACGCCGGCACCGGCCTCACGCAGGCGCTCGGCCTCGGCGGCGGCAGCGGTCGCCCCGCGGTCCATGCCGATGCCGTGGTCGCCGTCGCCGACGATGGCGTCGAGGCGTCCCAGCTCGTCAGCGTGCTCCGCGAGGAGCTCCTGGATCGCGGAGATCGCGTCGGCCACGACGGCTGCCGACTCCTGCGACTCGGGCGAGGCGTCCGGCACGACGAAGGCGACGCCCTCGGTGTCGTCGGCGGCGACGGTCTCGAGCGCGCCGGAGTCGACGGCGCCCGTGCGGAACGCGGGGGTGTCCGCAGCGGCACTCCACAGTCGCTCCAGCTCCTCGTCGACCCAGAGCAGGGTGAGCGAGACGCCGGCCATGTCGAAGCTCGTGCAGAACTCACCGACCTGCGGATCGACGAGGGTGATCCCGGCGTCCTCCAGTAGGGAGGCGATGCGGTCGTAGACGACGAACAGCTCCTCCGACTTCACGGAGCCGAGGCCGTTGAGGATCGGGACGACGCGTGCGCCGTTCGGCGTGACGCCGTCCGGGATCTCGGCCTCGTTCAGGAGGTGGTGCACGAACAACTCCGCCAACCCGTCGGCGGAGGGGATGTCGGTCTCGTCGATACCGGGCTCGCCGTGGATGCCGAGCCCGACGGCCATCCGTCCCTCCGGCACGGAGAACAACGGCTCGTCGGCACCGGGCAGCGTGCACCCGGAGAACGCGACGCCCATCGAACGGGTGCGGGCGTTGGCGAGGATCGCCACGCGCTCGACGTCGTCGATGGAGTATCCACCCGATGCCGCACCACCAGCGACCTTGAAGACGGTGAGGTCGCCCGCGATCCCGCGCCGCTTCTCGAGTTCGGTGGGCGGTGCGCTGAAGATGTCGTCGGTCACGGTGACGGTGCGGCAGTCGATGCCGTCGGCCTTCACGGCGTCCTGCGCCGCGGTGAAGTGCAGGACGTCGCCGGCGTAGTTGCCGTAGCTGAGGAGGACGCCCCGTCCCTGCTCGCTCGCGCGGACGACGCTCTCCACCTGGTGTGCGGACGGCGAGGCGAAGAGGTTGCCCATGGCCGCACCGTGGGCGAGTCCCGGGCCGACGAGGCCGGCGAAGGCGGGGTAGTGGCCGGATCCGCCACCGATCACGAGGGCGACCTCCGGTTCCGCGGATTTCGTGGAGCGCGACACCCCGCCGGAGACCTTGCGCACCCAGCGTCCGTTGGCGCGGACGAAGCCGTCCACCATCTCATCCGCGAAGTCGGCCGGTCGGTTCCAGAGCCTGGTCATCTGCATCTCCTCGTCATCGAGTCCGTCGATCCGGCGCAAGCCGGCACATCGCGATAATCCTATAGGATATTGGAACCGACCGGAACCCTGGACGGCGCACAACTCAGGACGCTACGGGCGGGGCGGCGCCCTCGGGCGGCAGCCGGAGGCGACGCGCCGGGGGCACCTGAGTTGTGGACGTGTGACACGAGGGACGCACGTCGCCGGCGTCCCGACGGCTGAACCTGCCGAGGCTGGAGTGGGGGAGACTCAGCCCCGGCAGGTTCGGCGATCGGGACGCCGGCGATCAGGGGCGCGTGACGGTGGACCCCGTGTGCCTGGCTTCGACGCGTTCTGCACGACGCGCGGCGAGGAGTGAGGGCGTGATCGCGAAGGTGATGCTCGACGACCGGCGCGGCGCGGTCGCCCGCAGGAAGCCGAGCCGCTCGGCGAGGGCGATGGACCTGGTGTTCTCCGGCTCGATGACGGCTGTGACGGTCTTCGCCCCGAGCTCGCGGAAGGCCAGGTCGATCATCGCCTCGGAGGCCTCGCTCGCGAGACCGCGTCCGCCGACGGCGGGGTCGAGGACCCATCCGATCTCGACCGAGCGCTCGGCGGGGTGGACCTCCCGGAGATGCAGGGAGACATCGCCGACGAGCCGCCCGTCGTGCTCCACGGCCAGGGCGAGGAAGTCGCCCGACTGCCAGAGGCGGTGGTGCCCGACGCGGTGCCGCAGGTGCTCACGGGACGCCTCGCGGTCGCGGACCGGCCACGGCAGGTGCTCGACGACCGCCGGTGTGGACTGGATGCGGTACCAGGCCTCGGCGTCCTCCAACCGGTGGCGACGCAGGACGAGACGGTCGGTGCTGATCGGGTGCGCGTCGACGGGAGCCTCGATCCGCGGCCCGCGGAGGAATCGAGGACGTGAGACACCAGCCGGGAACAGGGGACGCAGAGCACGGACGGCGGCGGCGAGGCCGCTCCGGATCCGGTCCGCAGGCTCGGCCGTCGCTCCGGCCGTCCGACGACGGCGGGGGGCGAACGACGTGCCCAGGGGCTCTGCTCGGGTCATGCCCTCCACGGTAGGCACCGCACCCATGGGCTCGGCCTGAAAAGATATGAGGCCTCTATGAATCGCCCGTCGCTCCCCGCGCCTCGCAGCGCGACGACGGATAATCGACCCATGCCCTCCGACCTGCCAACGCAGATCGTCGACTCGGGGCGCCGCCGGGCGGTCCTCGCCAAGCTACCGCGGATGTACCGGGCCGACGGTTCACCCATCCGCGTCCTCCTCGTCGACGACGAAGCGGTCCTGACCGACCTCGTGAGCCTGGCCCTCGGCTACGAGGGGTGGGTCGTGGACGTCGCCACCAACGGTCGCGAGGCCGTCCAGCGCTACCGCACGGAACGTCCGGACGTCGTGGTCCTCGACATCATGCTGCCCGACATGGACGGGCTGAGCGTCCTGCGCCAGCTCCGCAGCTTCTCGCAGGGGGAGCCGGAATCGGGCACCCCGACCCTGTTCCTCACCGCTCGCGACTCGGTGGACGACCGCATCATGGGACTCACCGCCGGCGGCGACGACTACATGACGAAGCCGTTCTCGCTGGAGGAGCTCGTGGCCCGTCTCCGCGGTCTCCTCCGCCGCACCGCGCACGTCGTGTCCGACGACGACTCCCGCATCACGATCGGTGGGCTCTTCCTCGACGAGCGCAGCTACGAGGTCAGTCGCGACGGCGAGCCGGTGGCGCTCACGACGACCGAGTTCGAACTGCTGCGCTACTTCATGCGCAATCCGAAGCGCGTGCTGAGTCGTGCCCAGATCCTCGACCGCGTGTGGAACTACGACTTCGCCGGCAAGGCCAGCATCGTCGACCTCTACGTCTCCTACCTCCGCAAGAAGATCGACGCCGACCGTGCGCCGATGATCCACACCGTCCGCGGTGTCGGATACGTGCTGCGGCCGGTCGAATGAGCACCGCATCGGTTCCGACTGCGGGCGTGCCGACGCCTCGGGCGAACCGGCGGCACCCGTGGACGCTGCAGCGACGGTTGGTGACGGGCATCGCGGCGGTCATCGCAGCGGTCCTCGCGGTGTCGGGCATCCTGACGATCGTCACGGTCGAAGCGTCGGTCACCGCCGTCGTCGACACCCAGCTCACCGGGTCGATGGAGGCCTTCGAGCACTCCGTGGTGAAGTTCCACGATCAGCAGGCCGGTGCTGGAGCGGTGGTGGACCCCGATGCCACGCGCGGTGAGCCCGGCTACGTCAAGCCGTTCGTGGACTATGTCGGCCACGGGCCCGGGACGCTCATCGCGCTCGTCGCGGACGGTGGGGTCGTCGACTCCGCGCGTTTCACCCAGTCCAACGCGACGGCGCTCGACGTGCGGACGAAGGCGCTCATCGAGGAGGCCGTCGCGGTCGACAGCTCCGAGCGACAGAACATCGAGCTGGGGTCGCTCGGCGGGTACCGACTCGAGTTCCTCGACCACGGCGACGGCGAGACCCTCGTGGCCGGCGTCTCGCTCGCCACCCCGCGAGCGGCCGTGCAGCAGGAGGCGATCGTCATCGCGATCCTCGCCGTGCTCGCGCTCGCGGTCACCATCGTCGGGGCGATCATCGTGGTCCGCCTCGGGCTCCGACCGTTGTCCCGCGTGGCCGCCGCCGCCGAGGAGGTGTCCACGCTGCAACTCGAGCGTGGCGACACCGGGATCGACGTGCGGGTCGATCAGGCCGACACCGATCCCCGGACGGAGATCGGCAAGGTGGGCGAGGCGCTGAACGGCCTCATCGACCACGTCGACCGCGCACTCGCCGTCCGAGCCGCGACCGACAAGCGCATGCGCCGGTTCGTCACCGACGCGAGCCACGAACTCCGGACGCCGCTCGCTGCGATCCAGGGCTACGCCGAGCTCACCCGCCAGGACAGCGAGAACCTCCCGCCCATGACGGAGCACGCGCTCGCCCGCATCGAGTCGGAGGCGACCCGGATGAGTTCGCTCGTCAGTGAGTTGCTCCTGTTGGCGCGTCTCGACGAGGGCCAGGACCTGCACCTCGACGACGTGGACCTGAGCGACCTCGTCGCCGCCGCCGTGAGCGACGCGGCCGTCTCGGCACCGGCGCACCACTGGTCGGTCGACGTGCCGGAGCGCGCGATCATCGTGCGCGGCGACCGCGAGCGCCTGCACCAGCTCGTCGTGAACCTGCTGTCGAACGCCGCCGTGCACACCCCGGCCGGCACCTCCGTGGTCACCCGCATCAGCGCACCGAAGAGTCACGACGAGCCGCAGTGTGCCTCGCTGACGATCGCCGACGACGGACCCGGCATCGACGAGGCCTTCCTCCCCGAGCTCTTCGACCGCTTCGCCCGAGCCGACTCGTCGCGCTCGCGTGCCGCCGGCAGTACGGGCCTCGGTTTGGCGATCGCGCTGTCCATCGCCGAGGGCCACGAAGGCTCGATCGAGGTCGCCTCGTCGTCCGCCGGCACCACGTTCACGGTGACGCTGCCGTGGTCGGGCCCGTCCGGGGAGCACCCCGCGGTCCGGCCGGCGGCCGACGCCACCGCGACGCGGCCGGAGGCGGTCACCTCGACGCGAGGCTGATCGCCCGTCCTGTCGTCGAGCCGCACCTGGTCGCCGAGCCGCACCCGGTCGCCGAGCGCCATCCGGTCGCCGAGCGCCATCCGGTCACCGAGCGCCATCCGGTCACCGAGCTTGTCGAGGTGCCCTTCGACAAGCTCAGGGACCGGAAGGGGTGGCTCAGGGGCCGGAAGGGGTGGCTCAGGTGCCGAGTTCAGGGGGCCGACCGGCGGAGCGCGATGAGCTGCTCTGCCGAGTGCGCGAGGTGCGCGCGGAGCTCCGTCTCGCCGTGGTCGCCGCTGAGGGCATCAACGAGTCGGTCGTGCTGGTCGATGAGTTCCTCGGGCGGGAGGACGCTCCGGAGCTGCACCATGAACAGGCCGAGCTCGGCGACCAGGCCAGCGTGCGCCTCGCTCAGTCGAGGGCTCCGGGCCGCGGCGACGATCGCGTGGTGCAGCTCGGCGTGCGCGACCTCGATGGCACGGTGATCGCCGGGTCGTTCGATGCAAATGCGTCGGAGGCTGTCGTTCGCCGCGATGATCGAGGCCGCTGGGCGCGACGACGGTTCCGCACGCGTTCGCAGCAGCCGGACCGCCTCGGCCTCGATCGCCGTCCGGTACTCCATGAGCGCGAGGACGTCCGCATCGCTGAACGACCGCACCCGGGCGCCGCGGTAGGCCTCGAACGTGACGAGGCGCTCCGCCGCGAGCGCCTGGAGCGCCGCTCGGACGGTGTGCCGGTTGACGCCGAACCGGGCGGTGAGTGCGGTCTCCCGCAACGGCTCGTCCGCGCCGAGCCGTCCGTCGAGGATGTCCTCCCGCAGCGCGTCCGCGACGGCGTCGACCGCGGTCATCGGGCGACCTCGCGACGGTCGATGCGCTTCGGTACGACGAGGATCGCGAGTCCGATCACGAGCAGCGCGGCACCGATGACGGTGGACAGCCCGAAGGACTCTCCGAGGAGCAGGATGCCGAGGAGCGTCGCCGTCAATGGTTCGAAGAGCGTGAGCGTTGCGACCCGAGACGCGGGCAACCCGCCGAGTGCGTAGCCGAACAGCAGGTACCCCGCCACCGTGTTCACGAGCGCGAGCCACGCGACCGCGAGTGCGCCGGGCACGGTGAGGATCCAAGCGGTCTCGGTGGCGAGGAGGATCGGCACGGAGACGAGCGCCGCTCCGCCGAAGAGCGCCGCCATGGTGCCGAGCGGCGTCCACCCGTGCTCGATGAGCGCCTTGCTGCAGAGCGTGTACAGGGCGTAGGAGGCTCCGGCTCCGACGGACGCGAGCAACCCGCCCACCGAGACGGTCCCGATCCCGCCGCCCGTCACCCCGGACAGGACGGCGACACCGGCTGCGGCGACGATCGTGGCCAGGAACCAGCGGCCGCTTGGGCGCCTGCGGTGGATCGCCCATTCGAGGAGGCCGGTGATCGCGGGTGCGGAGCCGAGTGCCGTGAGGGTCCCGATCGCGACACCGTTGCGCTCCACGCCGAGGAAGAAGAACGGCTGGTACGCGGTGACACCGATCGTGCCGACGACGACGGCGACGACCAGAGCGGGCCTTGCGAGTTCCGCTACGCGGGTCCGAGGTGGCGTGGACCTCGAGCGGTGGGCGAAGGCCGCCCACACGAGGACGAGGAGCGCTCCGCCGAAGACGATGCGTGCAGCGCCGAACGCGACCGAGCCGACCTCGATCGGTAGGAGCGCGTGAGCCGTGCCCGTCGTCCCGAAGCACACGGCGGCGAGGACCGCGGCGGCGACGGGCAGGCGCCCCGCGGCAGTGCTGCTGCCGGTCGTCTGGGTTTCGGTCGGCGAACGGGTCATGGGGACAGCCTGCCGCAGGATTGTGTAACAATCAACGGCTGTCCGCGCACACGCCACGACGCCCGCCCGCTCGAGGAGCGGACGGGCGTCGGGCGGGAGATCGGGTCAGCCGGCGTAGCCGCTGCTGATCACCGACACCCCGAGCAGCAGGGCTGCGCCGGCGGCGACGATCAGGGCGAGCGCCAGCATGGTGCCGGAGATGATGACGGCGGTGAGGGCGAAGCCCTTCGACTTCGGCTTCCGGGCGAGCGCGATGATGCCGAGCACGAGTGAGGCGATCGGCAGGAGCACGAACGACGGCGCGACGATCGCGGCGATCGACAGGGCGAACGCGATGATCGACAGTGTCTGGGTCGAGCTCTCGCGGTCGGCGGCCGTCGCAGCAGGCACGGGTGCCAGGGGCAGCGGGGTCGTCGGCTGGGTCGGCGCGACCTCCTGCACGGGCGTGGCCTGGGTGAGGGGCTCGGGGCCGAACGCTTCGGTCGGGGCGTCTGCCAGGGTCACGTCCTCGGCGGGCGAGATCGTGGGGGACTCGGTGGTGGCTGAGGCGGACATGAGGTGGGGTTCCTTCCTCCGCGGTGTGCGGAGCTCTCTCCGCAGTGTGCGGAGCTGATCGGTTGATGGTTCCAGCCTCCTCGGATCACCGCCGTTGCGAGTCGCCCGTGCGCCCGATCTCCGATCCGCCTGCGGGATGATCCTGCGTGTCGCGCCCATGGGTCTGCGGTGCCGCCGCCGTCGTTACCACGGGTCACGCCGGCCCCCGTATTCGGGACAGAGGGGTTTCGCAGGCAACAGATGTGCGTTTATCCTGGCGCCCATGACCCGCCGCATCGGAGCCGCTGTGCTCGCCCTGCTCGGAGCCTCCGCGCTCGCGCTCACCGCAGCCGTCCCGGCGGCCTCCGCCGCGACCACCTCGAGCTGGGCGACGTGGTCCGAGCTCTCCGGCGGATCAGGGTCGTACCAGGGCATCATGACCCTGGCCGGGCAACCCGAGCTGACGGCAGCCCTCACGAGTGACTCACTCGGTGGCGCCGCCCGCGTTCCCGGCACCTCGACCTGGCTGGCGGCGTCGACCCCGGTCGGTGCCAAGTACGGCAGCAGCCGTGATCGGCCGTACCTGAACCTCAAGCCCAAGGCGAACAACGCGGCGTCGCCCTCGACCACCACCTACTCCTTCGCGACACCCACGCCTCCGTCCGGTTGGACCTTCGTCCTCGGAGACATCGACGCCGACCAGGTCACCGTGACGGCGATCGGCCCGGACGGCACCCCGCTCACCGCGGACGAACTCGGCTTCAACGGTGGCTTCAACTACTGCGCTCCCGGTCTGGCCGGCAAGCCGTCCTGCACCGGTTCCGCCACGGACGTCCCCACCTGGGACCCGGCGACGCAGGTGCTCCGCGGCAACGACGCCGCCCAGGACACCGCCGGGGCGGCGGGGTGGTTCGAACCCTCCGCCCCGATCTCCAGCCTCACGTTCACCTTCCAGCAGCGTCTCGGCGCGCCCGTCTACCAGGCGTGGTTCGCGTCGATCGCGCGTGACGTGACCGGCACCGTGACCGACCAGACCACCGGCCCGCTGGACGGCGTCGGCGTCCGCCTCATCGACCGCGACGGCCGGGTGGTGGCGTCGACCACGACCACTGGTGGCGGCGCCTACACCTTCGCCGGCTACTTCGCGACCGACGGCTACACGGTGCAACTCGTCCCGCCGACCGGCAAGATCGCCGTCGGTCCCGCACGAGCCGCCGCCGACCTCACAGACGCCGACGCCGTCGCGGACTTCACCGTCCGCGACATCGTGCCCGTCGCCGTGTCCGGCACCGCGCTCGACACCGACGGCGTCCCGGTAGTAGGTGCCACCGTCACCATCGACGGTGTCGGCAGCGTCACCACCGACACCGACGGGAACTACCTCTTCGACACCGTGCCGGTCGGCGACCACACGGTCGTCATCACGCCGCCCGCGGGCTACGCGGTGCAGACCGCCCCCGCATCGTTCACCGTGCCGGTCGGGAGCGAGACACCCATCACCCAGCAGGACTTCGTGCTCGTCGCGAATCCCAGTCTCGGCGGGGTGATCACGTCCGGTGGGGTCGGTGTGGCCGGCGTCACCGTGAGTGTCGACGGTCCGAACGGTGTCGAGAGCGCCGTCACGGCCGCCGACGGTTCCTACCGCTTCCCGCTCCTGCCCGCTGGCTCCTACGAGGTCTCGGTCGTCGCCCCGGAGGGGTACGTCGTCTCCGGAGCGGCCACCCGGGAGGAGGAGCTCGCCGGAACCGATCTCGACGCGGTCGACTTTGAGCTCGCTCGACTCGGCACCGTCATCGGCGACGTCCGCACGGACACCGACGCCCCGGTGCCCGCAGCGACGGTCACCGTGACGACGCCGGGCGGCCCGGTCGCCCTGACCACGACGGCCGAGGGGTCCTACGGGCTCGCCGACCTGGCGCCGGGCAGCTACGAGGTCACGCTGACCGTACCTGCCGGGTATTCGGTGGCCGCAGGTGGCGTCACGACCGCCACCGTCGTGGTCGGCACGGACGGCGCGGTCCAGACGGTGCCCACCTTCGTGCTCGTCGCCGACGAGGTCGCTCCGGTGCCGCCCGTCCCAACGGCGACGCCGAGCGACCCCGCCGTTCCCAGCAACGCGGGTCGTCTGCCCTCGACCGGTGCGGACGCGATGCCGTGGATCGTCGCTGCCGGAGCGCTCTTCGTGCTCGGTGCCGCAGGTGTCGTCACCGCGGCCGTCCTGCGTCGTCGACGCGCGAATCGGGACGAGCTGTCCGGCGAATGACCGTTTGAACGCCCCCTCGGGGATGGGAGGGCGCGGCTCGTCCGTAGACTTGGGCGAGCCGCGCCCCACCCAGGAGTGCGGATCGCACTGCTGAACGGGGATCCGTGGACATCATCGGGTGGGTGAACGACGCCGCGACGGCGCTGCCCGATCCGCTGATCTGGCTCCTCGGGCTCCTGTTCACGACCGCCGAATCCGGCCTGTGGCTCGGCCTCGTCGTCCCCGGTGAACCGGTGGTGCTCCTCCTCGCGGCCATGCTCGACTCCGCCCCCGGTGCCCTCGTGCTGGTCCTCGCGGTCGCCCTCGGCGGGTCGCTCGGGGACCAGCTCGGCTACCTCCTCGGTCGGCGTTCCGGTGGTCGCCTCCGTGACTCGGCCATCGTCCGGCGGCTCGGCGTCGACGGCTGGGACCGCGCGGTCGAGGCGCTCGAGCGACGCGGGGCCCAGGCCGTCTTCCTCACGAGGCTCGTCCCCGTGCTCCGATGCCTGACACCGACCGCCGCCGGGGTCGCCCGCGTGCCCTACCGGTCGTTCCTCGCGGCATCGCTGCTGGGCTCCCTCCTCTGGTCCGCCGTCTACGTCGGGGTCGGCTCCCTCGTCCGCGCCACGCTCGACACGGTCCGCCAGTACCTCGGTGCCACCGGCTGGGTGCTGCTGTTCGCGCTCGTCGTGGTGGTCACGGTGGTCGCGATCGCCCGATTCCGCCGCGGTGCCGCGATCCCCGGCGACGAGGCGATGATCCCGGTGACCCTGCACGAGAAGACGCCGCTCGCGCGCCTCCGGACGCAGCTGTTCTCCGACGACGACTGGAAGAACCTCCCGAACGCGATCACGGCGGGGCGCATCGTCCTGCTCCCGGTGTTCGCCGCCCTCGTGATCACCGGCTCCTACTGGGCTGCGCTCGTCGTCGGTGCGGTGGTGTTCCTGAGCGACGTCGCCGACGGGCAGATCGCGCGCCGCATGGGCACGGTCTCCGCGCTCGGCACCTGGCTCGACGGGGTCGCCGACCGTCTGACCGTGGTCGTGGTCGCCGCGTCGTTCGCCATCGCGCAGATCATCCCGTGGCAGGTGTTCGTGGTCATGATCGTCCCCGACCTCCTGCTCGCGTTCGTCGCCGTCGTCGCATTCCGCGGGACGCCCGAGGTGCCGGTGAGCATCGCCGGCAAGATCCGGACGGTGTTCCTCTTCGTCGGCTTCTTCGCGCTGCTCATCGGCCTCGCGCTCGGCGGCGGGGATCCGGCGTCGGCGCTCTACCGGGTCTTCGGCGGGGTCGGCTTCGTGGCGATCCTCCTGGGACTCCTCGGCCACTTCGTCGCGGCGACCCAGTATGCGCGACGCATGGTCGTCACCTGGCAGCGACAGGGCGTCCGCGCGGCCCGCTGACCATGACGCCGACCGCCGTCGGAGGTCGCCGCCGGAGGGCACACGGCCACAGCGCAGGCGGTGTCGTTTAGGCTCGGAGCATGCCAGTCGACTATCCGGACCTCGTCATCTTCGACTGCGACGGCACGCTCGTCGACACGGAACGCATCTCCGTCCAGGTGAACCTCCAGCTGCTCAACGAGGTCGGCGGCGACTACACCGAGGCCGAGGTGCGGGAGCTCTTCGTCGGCGCCTCGCTCGAGACCTACGCGACGCTCGTCGAGCAGCGTCTCGGGAAGCCGCTCGAGGCTGACTGGATCCAGCGCTGGAGCGACATGTTCCGCGGCATCTGCGAGCGCGAGCTCGAGGCGGTCGACGGGGTCGTCGACGCCCTCGACGGCATCGCTGCGACCGGGGTGCCGCTGTGCGTGGCCTCGAACGGGATGCTGCACGACGTCGTCCGCAACCTCGGGCAGGTGGGCATCCACGACCGCTTCGACGGGCGCATCTTCAGCGCGACCGACGTCGCCGTCGGCAAGCCCGCACCCGACCTCTTCCTGCATGCCGCCGCCGACTTCGACACGGCCCCCGAGCGGTGCGCGGTCATCGAGGACAGCGTCGTCGGCGTCCTGGCTGCCCGCGCGGCCGGCATGACGGTCTACGCCTACGCCGGTGGCATGACGCCCGCCGAGCGCCTCATCGGCGACGGCACCCACGTCTTCGACGACATGCGCCTGCTGCCCGACCTCATCCGCGACACCTGGGCGACCTCCGCGGCGCGCTAGCCGCGCCGCACTAGCTGCGACTGCGGAGCTCGGGGAAGCCGTCCTCATCGTCGGGGACGGCCTGCGCCGCGACCGTCGGCGCCGGTGTCGGATCGGCTGACGTCGACACGTCCTGCTCCTCGGCGCGACGCCGCGTGCGTTCGCCACCGCGCTTGACGGCACGGTCGAACAGCTGTGGACCGGTCGTCGCCAGGCGCCTCCAGGGGAGGGTGCCCTCGATCTCGATCTGCAGGGAGAAGCTCAGCAGGGTGCGGATGACGACGATGATCGCGAGGACGAGTGCGTCGGTCAGCGACGGCGTCGACGTGACCGTCTTCACGAGGTCGGCGGCCACGAGGATCTCCAGCCCGAGCAGGATGACCGAGCCGATCGTCTCCCGCAGCATCCGGAAAGCCCGTGCGCCGTCGCGCGTGCTCCACCACAGGCGGGCCGAGAGGGTGACGGCGATCACGAAGCCCACGACCATCGCCCCGACACCGGCGACCTCGAAGACGATGGTGACCAGCTCGAAGAAGTCCATCCCTCCATCATCCTCGCCCGCCCGCTGGACGGGAAGCCGGGCCGACCCGCTAGGGTGGTCGCGAGTGACACGGGGTGCCGATCCCACGACGATCGGCTGAGAACACACCCGTCGAACCTGATCTCGTTAGTCCGAGCGAAGGGATGTCGCGAATGAGCATTCGCACACCGCAGCAGTCTGCCCACCCGTCCACCGACGAGCCGTCCGTCGGCGAGTTCGCGAGCGCCTCCGGGAACCTCCTCGACCGCCTGCGCGAGTGCACGCCGCTCGTCCAATCGATCACGAACGCCGTGGTGACGAACTTCACCGCGAACGTCCTACTCGCCATCGGCGCCGCCCCGGCGATGACCGACATCCCCACCGAGGCCGGACCGTTCGCCCGCATCGCCTCCGGGGTGCTCCTCAACCTCGGGACGCCGCAGGCGGAGCAGCGCGAAGCCATGGTCGAGGCCGCCACCGCCGCGAACGACGCCGGCACCCCGTGGGTGCTCGACCCCGTCGCCGTCGGCTTCCTGCCGGTGCGCACGGCGCTCGCCACCGAACTCCTCGCCCTCCGGCCGACGATCGTCCGCGGCAACGCCAGCGAGATCATCGCGCTCGCCGGACTGGGCGCCGGCGGTCGCGGGGTCGACAGCACCGACTCGGTCGACAGTGCGATCGAGGCGGCCACCGCGATCGCCCGCACCTCGGGTGCCGTCGTCGCGATCTCCGGGCCGACAGACGTCATCACCGACGGTGAGCGCATCGTCCGCTGCTCGAACGGGCACGCCTGGCTCACCCTCGTGACGGGCGGTGGCTGTGCCCTCGGTGCCGTACTCGCCGCCTTCGCGTCACTCGACGACGACCGGCTGCTGACGACGGTCGCGGCGACCACCGCGTACACGGTCGCCGCGCAGCTGGCGGCCGCGGAGAGCCGTGGACCCGGCTCCTTCGCTCCCGCCTTCCTCGACCACCTCCACCTCCTCGATGCCGACACCGTCCGCAGCCTGGCGGTGATCGCGTGAGCGCCTCGACCACCGCGGACCGGGTCCTCGCGGCCCGTTCGCACGCCGAGCTCGTGCGCCGCGGTATCGCCACCTACCTCGTCACGGATGCTTCGGCCAGCGGGGATCGCGGTGTCCTCGACGTCGTGCGCCGGGCCGTCGACGGTGGGGTGACCGCGGTCCAGCTGCGGGAGAAGACCGCGTCGGCGCGAGAGTTGTTCGACCTGACCGTGCGTGCGGCGGAGGTCGTCGCCGGGCGGGCGCTGCTCCTCGTCGACGATCGGGTGGACGTGTTCCTCGCCGCCCGTTCCGCCGGCGCCGTCGTCCACGGCGTCCACGTGGGTCAGAGCGATCTCCCGGTCGACGCCGTGCGTCGCATCGTGGGTCAGGCCGCCGTCGTGGGACTGACGGCGAACACCTCGGCGCACCTCGACGCGGTCGCAGCGCTGCCACTCGGGACGGTCGACTACCTCGGCGTCGGCGTCATCCGCCCGACGACGACCAAGCCGGACCACCCGGAGCCGCTGGGCATGGAGGGGTTCGCCGCGATCGCCGCCGCGACCCCGCTCCCGTGCGTCGCGATCGGTGGGGTGTCACTGGAGGACACGGTCGAGCTCCACGCTGCCGGTGCCGCTGGTCTCGCCGTCGTCTCCGCCATCTGCGCCGCCGACGATCCGGCGGCCGCCGCCCGGGCGTTCCACAGCGCCTGGATTGAGGTCTCGGCATGAGCGCCGTGAAAGAGACGACGGCGCCGGCGTCGTCGAGCTCGGACCGGGTGCGCGGTCGACGACCTGTCGCGGTCCGGGACACACCGCGGGTGCTGAGCATCGCCGGCACCGACCCGACCGGCGGTGCCGGGATCCAGGCCGACCTCAAGAGCATCGCCGCGAACGGCGGATACGGCATGGCGGTCGTCACCGCGCTCGTCGCGCAGAACACCCGGGGCGTCCGATCCGTGCACACCCCGCCCGTCGGTTTCCTTCGCGAGCAGTTGGACGCGGTCGCGGACGACGTGGTGATCGACGCGGTCAAGATCGGGATGCTGGGCGATGTCGCGATCATCGACACCGTGTCGACCTGGCTGCAGGAGACGGTGACCGGACCCGTCGTCCTCGACCCGGTGATGGTGGCGACGAGCGGCGACCGTCTCCTCCGCCGCGACGCCGAAGCGGCCATGCGCGCGCTCCTCCCGCGCGTCGACCTCGTGACCCCGAACCTGCCGGAGCTCGCCGTCCTCGCGGACGAACCGGTGGCGACGAGCTGGGCCGACGCACTCGCCCAGGCGGAGCGGGTCTCGGCGCAGGCGGGCGTGATCGTGCTCGTGAAGGGTGGGCACCTGACGGGGACGACCGCGTGCCCGGATGCGCTCGTCGACGCCACCGGTGGTCTGGGCGACGACCGATCACTCGTCGAGTTCGACGGTCTTCGAGTCGACACAGGGAACACCCACGGGACCGGATGCTCCCTGTCGAGCGCGATGGCCACCCTCGTCGTCCGTTCGGGGTCCTGGACCGAGGCGCTCGGCAAGGCGAAGACGTGGCTCACGTCGAGCCTCCGACACGCGGACGTGCTCGAGGTCGGCTCGGGCAACGGGCCGATCAGCCACTTCGCCGAGCTGTGGGCATCGTCCGGGACGACCTCGAGTCGGCAGGACGGCGCCGGCATCCTCACGGGCTGGTGGGAGGACATCGCCGAGCTGCGGACGCGGATCGATCACCTGCCGTTCGTGACGACGCTCGCGGACGGCACCCTCGATCCAGCCCGGTTCGCCTGGTACCTGCAGCAGGACGCGATCTACCTGCGGGCCTATTCGCGGGTCCTCGCACGAGCGAGTGCACTGGCGCCGACGGCCGAGGAACAGGTGTTCTGGGCGACCGGCGCGGCGGGCTCCATCGAGGCCGAGATGGAGCTGCACCGCACCTGGTTGAGCACGTATGCCGTCGGCGGTATGGACGTGGAACCGTCGGCGACGACCACGGCGTACCTCGACCACCTGCACGCGGCGACCGTCGACGGCGACTACGGGCGGGTGGTCGCCGCCGTGTTGCCCTGCTACTGGATCTATCAGGATCTCGGTGAACGGCTCGTCGGCGCATCGCACGCGGAGCACCCCTTCGCGGCGTGGCTCGACACGTACGCCGACCCCGCCTTCGCGACGGCGAACGCCCGGGCGATCGAGATCGTCGCCGGGGCGGCGGCTCGTGCGGACGAGGCCGGCCGGGAGACGATGCGACGGGCGTTCCTGGCCTCGGCCGCGCACGAGGAGGCGTTCTTCGCCGAGCCGATACGATGAAGGCCGGTTCCGCCGCCGCGGTCCCGGACCACGACGAGAGGCCCCTGATGCTGACGAGCAACGAGTACTTCGACGGCAACGTGAAGTCGATCGGCTTCACCACGAACGAGCCCGGTGCGGAGTCGGCCAGCGTCGGAGTGATGGAGCCGGGGCAGTACACCTTCACCACGGGCAAGGCCGAGGAGATGTCGGTGATCTCCGGCAAGCTCCGCGTGCTGCTGCCGAACACGAGTGCCTGGCAGGACTTCGGGCCCGACGCGCAGTTCAGTGTCCCGGGGAGCAGCAGCTTCCAGGTCGAGGTCGAGGTCACCACCGCGTACCTCTGCCGCTACCTCAACATCTGAGCACTGTTCGACCGGTCACCGAGCTAGAAGACGCCGAGGGTAGTGGACGGAGCGATGTGAGGCGACCTGCAGAACTGAGAGGGGGACCGACGCGATGAGTCGGTCCCCCTCGTTGAGAATTGGTCTAGCCAGTGATCGTGTCGGTGGGAGATCCGCTAACGCAAAGGCCCCCAGTCGTGAGTACTGATCCGCCCGCAATCGTAGAGATTGGCAGGCCCTCGATCACCTGGGTATCGATGAACCTGGTTTCGAACCACCTCTCGGCTCCCCAGGCGGGCAGGCCACTGAAGTCGAAGCTCTCGAAATCGATGCTCGAGTAAACGGCGACCGACCAGACGTGGCTTACGGGAAGTCCGAATTTGGGCTGGATGTCGTAGCCGGTGTAGACACTGCGGTAGCCCTCTTTGCCGCTCAGATAGACCCATGAACTGCCGCAGTTTCCGACGACGCGATCCCGTGTCGAGGCGCCGCTCTCCTCTGCAATCGGGACTGCATGTGTGAAGTCTCCGTCCGGCGTGCCCGCGTCCATGGCCCACTGCTGCCCGTCCGAGTCTGTGCGGACCGCGTAGCCGTAGGCGATGGCGTTGTCGGCCGTGAGTTTGATGGCCTCCATCGGAGAGGAAACAGCGCTGGTGCCATCGTCCTGCACGTCTGATGCCAGGGCGGATGAGCTCGCTCCGCCAAGACTCAGTCCAAGCACGGCGACACCGACAAGCATGTTCCGGATCGATCGGACAGATTTCATGAAGCCTCCTCTGGGTTGCTGCCATCTACCCGTTCAGAGTGGCATCTCATGCGCTCAAATACTAGTTCTCTGTGTGAGAAACCTGTGATACGGGGAAGGTGAAGTCGGAGGGGCCCTGAGATGCGTTCGCGAGAGGGCTGGGGCCCGCCTGGAGCCCGATCGTCGAGAGGGCGTAGGAGATGACATCCAAAATGGAACCCCGAGAGGGTGTCGGAACCGAGTAGAGATCCGCGGCGAGTACAGCGCCCGAATCTACGCGGAGCAGCTCCACATCCCAGCTCTCCATCTTGTCATCTCTGGCGATCAACACCGCCCTGACGTGAGAGGCAAGAGCACGTTCCTCGCCCCGAAGCGCAGCAATGGGCTTTGACATTTTAGTCCCTCCAGTCTCGTATACAGGACTATAGCCTCCGCCTGCTCCGGGTGAGATTCGCCGGCCTGATGCCCGTCCATCCGTCCTCGGCGTGTGACGCCCATCCGCGGAGATCAGTCACGCGGGGGTCTGTTGCCTTGTCAATTCCGGATGTCTCGGCAAGCCAGCTGCCACGGCTCGCTCCGCGAGCCTTTCCCTCGATGGAGAAGTGGTCCGGCACTTGAGGGAGAGGATGCAGATGTTGGTTCGGTTCGAAAGGGACTGGTCGGGGTGGGTGCGCCCTTCGACAGGCTCAGGGACTGGGGTGGGTGCGCCCTTCGACAGGCTCAGGGACCGGTTCGGTTCGTACGAGCGTCCCCGGCTCAGGACCGGTCGACGACCTCGAGCGTGAGGACGACGGTCGAATCGTCGGAGCTGTTCGTCAGCGTCACCGTCGTGCTCCCGACCTCGAGCGGCTGCAGGCCGGGGTTGAACGACGCGCCGCCGCGGGATCCGCCCGGTACGTACTCCGCGATCGACGGATCCTCGATCTCAGCGGACCACACGGTCGGATCGACGGCGACGAGGTCCACCACGTTGTCGAGGCCGACGGTGACGGTGCGGCCGTCCTGATCGACGAGCTGCACGATGACGGGTGCGATCACGCCGGCCTCGCTCGCGGAGCTCTGACCGGAGGGCGAGTCCGCGCCACCGGTGCAGGCACTCGTGCCGAGCACGGCGCCGACGATCGCGATCACGGTCAGCCCACGGGTCGCACGGCGCATGGCGGTCCTCTCTCGACGTGACCTCACCCTACCGCCGGGCGACGGTGGACCTCAGGACCGCAGGGCCAGCGCGTCGGCGGCGGCGCTGAGCCGACCGTCCTCCATGACGAGCACCTGGTCCATGCGGTCGAGGTGGCTCCGATCGTGGGTGACCAGCAGCGTCGCGGCGCCCGAGGTCGCGGTGAGTTCGAGGATGAGCTCGATGATCGCGGATCCGCGCTCGTGGTCGAGTGCACTGGTCGGCTCATCCACGACGAGGGCGTCGGGCTCGTTCATGAGGGCGCGCGCGATGTTGACCCGCTGCCGCTGACCGCCGGAGAGCTGATGCGGCCGCTTGCCGGCCTGGTCGGCGAGCCCGACGGCGGCGAGCAGCATCGCGGCCCGCTCGCGGGTGCGCGTCCGGTCGGCCCGCGACGCGCGGCCGCCGAGCGTCCCGAGGACGCACAACTGCTCGAGGGCCGTGAGCGACGGCAGCAGGTTGGCCTGCTGGAACACGATGCCGAGCCTCGTGCGGCGGAAGTCGGTTGCCGCACGGCGGTCGAGGGAGGTGGCGTCGACCCCGGCCACTTCCACGAGGCCGCTGTCGGGCCGGATGAGGCCGGCCGCGACGGCGAGCACGCTCGACTTCCCGGAGCCCGAGGGCCCGGTGAGCGCGGTCACGGTCCCGGCCGGGACGGTGAGGGTCGCGTGGTCGACGGCGGTGACGCGGTGATCGCCGTCGGGGAAGGTGAGGGTGACGTCGGTGAGCGAGATCATGGGGTGACTCCGATGGTGACGGGGGTGGGTGCGAGGAAGGATGCGGGGAGGGCGTGCACGGTCACCGGTTGCCGCCGAGCGCGGTCAACGGGTCGGCCGAGAGGATGGACCGCAGGGCGAACGCCGCGCCGATCAGGCCGAGGGCGATCATGATCACCCCGGGCACGAGCGTCGTCAGTGGGCTGAGCACGAAGGGCAGCGCCGTGCCAGCCGCGGATCCGAGTGCGGCGGTGATGCCGATGCCGAGTCCCACGCCGAGGACGAGGAGGACGAGCGCCTGGCCGAGTGCATCGAGCGACAGCCGACGGGTCGTCGCGCCCAGTGCTTTGAGGATCGCCACGTCGCCCGCGCGCTGCATGGTCCACACCGTGAAGAAGGCTCCGATGACGAGCGCGGAGATCCCGAACAGCATGGCGACCATGAGGAGGAGCGATCCGATCTCGGAGCGGAACGATCCGATCGCGAGCAGGGACGACAGGACGTCCTTCGACACCGTGCCGGTGGCCTGCTCCGCTCCCGTCACCGCATCGGCGCTCGGGTTCCCGGTGATGGCGAGCGCGGTCGCTCCGTCGCCGGGGGACCCTTGCGCGGCCTGCAGCGACCGCCACTCCGACAGGCTCGTCCAGACGACCGGCGTGTGGCTGTACCACTGGTCGTCGACGACCGATCCGACCTCGAGTTCGCTGCCACCGATCGAGACGGTGTCGCCTCGGGAGACGTGGAGGGCCTCCGCGGCGGTCCGACTCAGGCGGGCGGTCCCGTGAGCGGGCACGTCGGCTGCGCGACCCGCGACGGCGTCACCACTGATCCCGAACAGTGCCACGGAGGTGCGCGCATCGTCCGTGGTCATCCGCGTCTGGCTGATGCCGAGCTCCTGGACACCGTCCACCCCGGGGACCGCAGCCCACGTGGTGGCCGCGTCCGCATCGATCGCGGAGTCGGCGAACGTCGCCTGCTCGCCGTCGGCGGGGGCCGCGAGGACGATGCTCGACGCACCCAGCCCGGTGATCGCCGAGATGTTCTGGTTCGCCAGCCCTGCGGTGAGGCCGCTGAGGAATCCGACGAGCAGGGTGATGAGGGCGACGACCGCCCCGATCAGCACGAAGCGACCGGTGGCGAAGCGCATGTCGCGCCAGGCGACGAACATGGGGACTCCTTGTCCGCCGCCCGACGGCGTCTCCGTGGTGCGGCAGGATTCCAGCCTCGCCGCGTCGCCGACGCCGGGCATCGTCGGACGGGACGGTCCTCAGGCGCGGTCAGGTGGAGGCGACGTTCCACCTTTCTGATGATTCGCGAGGACGATCCCCGCCGTACGCTGGGCGGATGAAGCACTCGGCACTCAGCCCCGTGTTCACCGGCCTGCAGCTCGGCCTCCACGGCCTGGTCACGGCACTCATCGTGCTCGTGATCGCGCGATCCGTCTCGGTCGGTGGCCAAGCGGCCCTCGCGGCGATCGTCCTCGCCGTCGTCATGCTGCTCACCTACGCCGCTGGCGCGATCCTCGGCGGTCGGGTCCGCCGTGCGGTTATCGTCAGCGGCACCACCGATCGCGACGCTGCTCCTGTCGGCGTGCGTCGAGGTCGGGTGTCCGTCCTCGTCTGGCTGGTGCTGCTGAGCGTCGAGTGGGTGGTCCTGGTGCTCCTCAGCCCGGATGCCGCCTACCTGGTCTTCCCGTTGTTCTTCCTCTATCTGCACCTCCTCCCCAGGGCCGTCGCGGTGCCCGCCGTCGTGACCGCCACCATCGCCGCGGTCGTGGCGATCGGTCTGCACGCCGGCTTCAGCGTCGGGGGAGTCGTCGGCCCGCTCGTCGGTGCGGCCGTGGCCGTCGCGATCGGACTCGGCTACGAAGCGCTGGCCCGGGAGGCGGCCGAGCGGGAGCGACTCATCGCCGAGCTCGTCGCAGCACGCGAGGAGCTCGCCGAGCGGGGCCGGCAGGCGGGCAAGCTGGCGGAGCGCGAGCGCCTCGCCGCCGACCTCCACGACACGGTCGCCCAAGCCCTGTCGAGCATCCAACTGCTCCTGCACGCGGCCGAGCGCTCTGCCGTCGAGCAGCCCGGCACCGAGCAGCTGCGTTCGCACATCGGTCTGGCGCGGGACGCCGCGGCGACGGCCCTCGCCGAGACGCGCAGCCTCATCGACGAGCTGAGCCCGCCGGCGTTGGTCGGCGCGACGATCGCGGACGCGCTCGGTCGGCTCGCCGAGACGACGACCGCCCAGAGCGGCACGCCGGTCTCCACGACGGTCACCGGCGATGCGTTCGTCCTCGGCACGCCGGTGACGACCGCGCTCCTCCGGACCGCGCAGAGCAGTCTCGCGAACGTCGTCCGGCATGCCGGAGCGAGCCGGGCGGACGTCACCCTCACCTACCTCGACGAGGAGGTCATCCTCGACATCGACGACGACGGGGTGGGGTTCGATGCGGCGAGCGTCGCCGAGCGCACTGCGGGCGGTTCGTTCGGCATGATGTCCATGCGCCGTCGCATCACCGAACTGGGTGGCGAGGTCGAGGTGCGCAGCGCGCCGGGCGCCGGCACGACCATCACCGTGCGGTTCGCAGCACCAGGAGTGGAGGGGGACGTCCATGCGTGACGATGCGACGGATGCCGGGGAGCCGCCGGTCATCCGGGTCGTGGTGGCGGACGACCACCCGATCGTCCGAGCCGGGCTCCTCGCGGTGCTCGCGCCGATCGCCGACATCGAGGTGGTCGGGACCGCGTCGACCGCAGCCGAGGCCGTCGCCGCCGCACCCGGCGCCGACCTCGTCCTCATGGACCTGAGCTTCGGCGACGGTCCGACGGGGATCGATGCGACGAGGGAGATCGCGTCGCTGCCGGGCGGTCCGTCGGTCCTCGTGCTGACGAACTACGACTCCGACGCCGACATCCTCGGCGCGATCGAAGCCGGAGCCGCGGGGTATCTGTTGAAGGACGCCGCCCCGGAGGACCTCATTGACGGCATCCGCTCGGCGGCCGGCGGGAACTCGGTGCTCGGGCCGGCCGTGGCGACCCGGCTGGTCGCTCGGGTGAACGCACCGCAACAGGCGCTGAGCGCGCGCGAGATCGAGGTGCTCGCGCGGGCGGCCGAGGGGCTCACCAACCTCGAGATCGCCGGGCGACTGCACGTCGGGGAGACAACCGTGAAGTCGCATCTCGCCCACATCTACACGAAGCTCGACGTGTCGAACCGCTCTGCCGCGATCGCCGCGGCCCAGCGCGCCGGTCTCTTCCGCACCCGCTGACCCCCCGTCGACAGGCCCGAGGACTGGTCGTGTCCCCGCCCTTCGACAGGCTCAGGGACCGGGTTCGCACGGTCGCTGAGGCCCGTCCCGGTCCCTGAGCGCCCACCCCGGTCCCTGAGCGCCACCCCGGTCCCTGAGCTTGTCGAAGGGTCGACTGACTCAGGGTCCGATCCACCCGGTCACTGAGCCGAATCCCGGTCCCTGAGCTTGTCGAAGGGTCGACTGACTCAGGGTCCGATCCACCCGGTCACTAATCCCGGTCACTGAGCCTGTCGAAGGGTCGAAGAACGACGGCCCGGAGCTACGCCCCCTTGACCTGCTCGTACGCCGCGAGCGCAGCCTGTCTCGTCTCGCCGAGGTCGACGATCGGCTCGGGGTAGTCGGGCGTCCCGAACTCGGGCACCCATCGCTTGATGTACGCGTCGTCGGCGTCGAAGCGTTCGCGCTGCCGTTCCGGGTTGAAGATCCGGAAGTAGGGCGAGGCGTCGAAGCCGCTGCCGGCCACCCACTGCCAGTTGAAGGGGTTGGACGCCGGGTCGGCGTCGACGAGCGTGTCCCAGAACCAGTCCTCGCCGAGCTTCCAGTGGATGAGCAGGTTCTTGGTGAGGAAGGATGCCGTCACCATCCGGATCCGGTTGTGCATGGTGCCCGTCGCCCAGAGCTCCCGCATGCCGGCGTCGACGAGCGGGATCCCGGTCCTCCCGGCGGTCCAGGCGTCGAAGGCGTCCTGGTCGACGTCCGGCCAGGGGAACCGGTCGAAGGCCTGACGCCAGTTGCGCGTCGCGAGGTCGGGGAAGGCGAAGAGGCAATGGTAGGCGAAGTCGCGCCAGCCGAGTTCTTTGAGGAAGGTGGCGCCGTCGTCGCCGAGATGCCGGCGGCCGTCGCGGGCGGCGTGCCAGATCTGCGGCGAGCTGATCTCGCCGAACCGGAGGTGCGGGGAGAGCCCGGAGGTCGACGGCTGGGCCGGGAAGTCTCGGTCCTCCGCGTAGCCCGTGACGCCGTCGTCGAGGAACTCGGCGAGCCGCGCGTCGGCGCCGGCCTCACCGGGCGTCCACTGCTCCCGGATTCCGGCCGCCCAGTCCGGCTTCGTCGGGAGCAGGTTCCAGGAGCCGAGCTCGTCGCCCGAGGGCGGTTCGGCCATGGCGGTCAGTGCGGTCGGCGCGGGGAGGGGGTGTCTCGGCGGGTTCGCCGCGTGCCGCTGCAGCGAGGCCTTCCAGAACGGGGTGAACACCGAATACGGCTGCCCCTGACCGGTGACGATCTCCCACGGCTCAGCGAGGAGGTTCGCGGCGAAGCTGCGAGCGTCGAGCCCGGCCTCCTTCAGCTCCGACTTGATCCCGGCGTCGATCTCGCGCTCGGCCGCGCCGTAGCGACGGTTCCACAGGACGGCGCCGGCGCCGATCGAGTGGGCGAGTTCGGGCACGATGGTCGCCGCGCTCCCGGACCGCAGGAGGAGCGTGCCGCCGAGACCGCGGATGTCGTCGCCGAGCGCCTCGAGGCTGTGGTGCAACCACCAGCGGGACGCGCCGCCGAGCGGTCGCAGCGCTTCGCTGTCGTCGAGGACGAACAGGCAGAGGATCGGCGCGTCGAGCTCGACCGCTGCGTGCAGCGCGGGGTTGTCGGCCAGGCGGAGGTCGTCGCGGAACCATACGATCGTCGGGGCAGCAGCCATCCCGTCAGCCTACGCGGACGATCCGTTCGGTCCGCAGGGTTGACCGGACCCGCCCGTCCCGGTCATCGTGCCGTCCCGGTCATCGTGCCATCTTCCGGTCCCCGTGCCATCTTCCGGTCACTGAGCTTGTCGAAGTGCCCACGGGGAAGCGCCGCCCTTCGACAGGCTCAGGGACCGTGGGAGGGTTCTCGCCGTTTGGACGGGTGCCCTCGTGCTCCGCTGTCTCCTTCTCCGGTCACTGAGCTTGTCGAAGTGCCCACGGGGAAGCGCCGCCCTTCGACAGGCTCAGGGACCGGGGATGGGTGCTCAGGGACCGTGGATGGGTGCTCAGGGACCGGCGGTCACTCTTCCCGTACCCACTCAGCTCAGCGCGGCCTCGCGGTCGAGCAACGACCGCTTGACGTCGAGTCCCCACGCGAACCCACCGAGCGACCCGTCGGTCCGGAGGACACGGTGGCACGGGACGAACAGGGCGGGCGCATTCGTCGCGCAGGCGCTCGCCGCAGCGCGGACCGCCGACGGCCGACCGCTCGCCGCGGCGAACTCCGTGTACGTCACCGGGTGTCCTGCCGCGATCGTCCGCAGCACCGTCCAGGCGTGCGTGCGGAACGGGCCGCCGAACTGGGCGACCGGTACGAGGTCGATCGCCGCCAGGTCGCCGTCGTAGTACGCGCGGACGGCGTCCATCGCTGCGATCGTCCCCGCCACGGTCTCGCCGGGGCGGTCGGCGGGTCGGATCCGTTCGAGCATGACGCCGATGTCGTCGGACCACCCTGAGGAGAGGACCGCCCCGTCCTCCCGCGCGAGGATCGTGAAGGGGCCATCCGGGGTGTCGACGGTCTGGCTGGTCGCGGTGAGCTGCGCGCCGGACGCCCGGCCGTCACCGCGGCGGGCGCTCGTGCTGGAGATGGTGGTGGTCATGCTGCTGGACCTTTCTCGAGGGCTGCGGGCGCGGCGGACGGCGCCGGTGTGGAGGCCGCCTTCCACAGGTGGAGGCAGAGGTAGGAGCGCCACGGGGCGAAGGCGTCCGCTTCCGCGGTGAGGGTGCGGGCGTCGGACGGCAGGCCGAGTCGGCCCGCACCCGTGCGGACGGCGACGTCGCCGGGCAGGAAGGCGTCGGGGTTGCCGAGCACCCGCATGCTGACGTAGTCGGCCGTCCAGGGGCCGATCCCCTTCATGGCGAGCAGGCGCGTCCGGAGCTCGTCGCGGTCGTCGCCGAAGCCGATCGTGAGTTCACCGGACACGAGTGCCCGCGCGACGCCGAGCAGGCTGTCGATCCGCGCTCGGGGCCCGACGAGTGCGGCCTCCCCGCCGTTCGCGATCTGCGTCGCCGTCGGGAAGAGCCGGTGCAGTCCGTGTCGTTCGGGGACCGTCGTGCTCACCTCGTCCGCGAGACGGCGGAGCTGGGTGCGCGCCGCGGCCACGGTGATCTGCTGGCCGACCATCGCCCGGACCAGCATCTCCTCCGGATCGACCGCCCCGGGGAGTCGGATGCCGGGTGTGGCCGCGACCGAGGCGGCGAGACGCGGGTCCGTCGCGAGGACGGCGTCGGCCGACGTCGGGTCGGCGTCGAGGTCGAAGAGCCGACGGACCCGCGAGACGAGCACCGGCAGGTCGGCGAGGTCCGTCACCTCGGCGGTGAGTCGGAGGTCGTCGCCGAGCTGTCGCACCTCGAACCACGCCGTGCCGCCGGGGAGGGCGAGGAGCCGGGCGTAGTGGTCGGGCCCCGCGAGCTCGACGCCGTCCACCGCCCGTGGCGCGAGCCAGGCGAAGACGCCCGCTGCGTCGAACGGGCGGCGGAACGGCAGGGACAGGGTGATCGAGCCGGAGGCGTGTTCGCCGACCGTCCGGTGTTTCGCGCGCAGCTCACCGGGGGTGAGCTCGAACACCTCCCGCATCGTGTCGTTGAACTGCCGGATGCTCGAGAACCCGGCGGCGAAGGCGATGTCACCGAAGGGGAGGTCGGTGCCGGTCAGCAGCTGTCGAGCACCCTGCGCGCGGTGGGCCCGCGCCAGGGCGAGTGGACCCGCGCCCAGCTCGGCGCTGAGGATCCGCGTCAGATGCCGGCTCGAGTACCCGAGGCGCGAGGCGAGTCCCGGGACGCCCTCGCGTTCGACGACGCCATCGGCGATGAGGCGCATGCTGCGCGCGGCGACGTCGTTGCCGAGGTTCCAGGCGGGCGTGCCAGGGACAGCCTCAGGCAGGCACCGCTTGCATGCGCGGAAACCGGCCTCGTGCGCTGCGGCGCTCGTCGCGTAGAAGGTGACGTTCTCCGGCTTCGGGGTCCGAGCCGGGCAGGACGGCCGGCAGTAGATCCCCGTGGAGCTCACGGCCGTGATGAACTGCCCGTCGAAGCGCTGGTCGCGGGCTTGGATCGCGCGATAGCGTTCGGCGAAGTCCATGCTCCGGGTGTCGTCCATGATCCGAGTCTGACATGCGCCACCGGGTCCGACGAGCGGAAATCGGACACGACAGTGGGGGCCGTGCGCGCCGGATCAGTCGGCGCGGCTCACGCTCCGCGGAGCTTGTCGCTGAGCGCCGCGAGGGTCGCCATCTCCTGTGGGCTGAGCGACGTGGTCACGCGTTCGGCGATCGTCGCACCGTGGGCGATGGCGACCGCACGGTAGACGTCGTAGCCCGCGTCGGTCATGCGGACGAGGGTGCCGCGGCCGTCGTCCGGGTCGGGGCATTTGCCGACCAGTCCGCGCGCGACGAGTCGGTCGACCAGGCGACTGATGCTCGGCTGCGAGAGCAGCACGCTCGAGTTGAGGTCGCGCAGACGGATGCGACGATCGGGCTCCCTCGACATCGTGTGCAGGACGTCGTACTCGTTGAGCGAGATGCCGTGGCTCGGGAAGTCTTGCGAGATGTGGCGCATCACGTCGACCTGCGCGCGGAACAGTGACTCCCACGCGGCGATCGCGAGTCGCCTCTCGTCCATACCCGCTCCCGCTGCCGTCCGACGATCCACCACCTGAATCTATCCTGGACGGCCGTCGAGCGGTGCGTCGAGGTGGGGTGGTTGCGCTCCGTATCGTCTCCGGACATGACGAGAGCCGGTCGCAGAGGCTACGACCGGCTCTCTTTCCCTAGCACCAAGAGTGTCCTGCAATCACATTCCGTCAGCTGCCACAGCAAAACAACTAACGTTCCAAAACCATATAACGGATCGGTAACGAGCGGTAGTTATCAGAACGTTATTTTTGCTGGGAGTTGTCCGAGTGCGCTACCGGGGCGGAGCGCGAACGCATGGGTGTCGATGGCCCCACTTTCCCACGTATGTTTATTATGTTACGCTCTGAAATACCACCCGACCACACGTTACCGAGACGAGACCCCCATGTCCACACCGCACCGGCCCCGACGCCGGATCGTCACCGCCCACGCGGGCGCCATCGTCGCGCTCGTCGCGCTGCTGACCGGCACGGTCGCTTCGCCCGCGACAGCGGCCGGCACCCCGGCAACGGCACCGACGGACCCCGCGCCCGTCGATGAGCCCACCGGCGACAGCCCGGTCGACACCGACGAGCCCTCCTCGGGCAGCGACCCCGACGACACCCCGCCGACGACCCCGTCGGCACCGCGGACCGAGCCCGCCGCCACCCCCGACGCCGTGGCCCCGAACGCCGATCTCGCGCTGCAGATCGTGCTCGCCAGCGTCGCCACCGGCACCGCCCCGTTCGACGTGGACGACGCCCCCGGCCACGACAGCAGCGCGACGAACGATGTCGTCCGCACGCACGACACGGTCACCTACCGCGTCGAGGTCCAGCTCGACGGAGCCGCAGCCGGCGATCTCGTGACCGTTCGACAGACCCTCCCCGACGGCCTGCGCTGGCCGATCGTCACCGCGCTCCCCGCCTACTGCGGAGCCGGGTCGACCGTCAGCGACGACCGACGCGTCCTCGAGTGCGTCATCGGCGGCGTCCTGCCGAACTCCGTCACCACCTACGACCTGGTCGCCACGGCGGAGAGCATGCCGAACGGTTCCGTGCTCACCTCCCCGGCGGGAGCACTCAGCGCGGCGGCGAACGACGTGGCCTCCGGCGCGCTCGCCGAGGACGCGACGGAGGTCCCCACGACGACAGCGAGTAGCGGCCCGCGGGTGAACCTCGGGGTGCGGCCGCAACTGATCTCGACGACCGCCCAGCAGGACGGACTCTCCGGGTTCCGCGTCCAATACGACGCGTATCTCGACCTGTCCGGCTACAACGCTGCCGGGGGTCTCGGTGCACGCGGTCAGGCGAACGTGACCGAGGACGTCACGTTCGTGATCGACCTCGACGACGTGAGCCCGAACGCCCGTCTGTCGAACGAGACCGCCTGCGCCGCAGGTGCCGCCGAGAGCCGAGTGTTCCCCAAGGTCCGCGGCGGTGGCGAGAACGCCGTCACGGACTCCGGCCGGTGGACCTGCCGGATCGACCCGGACGACGCCCGCCGCATCATCGTGACCGTCTCGGGCGCCGACCTCAGTGCCGACCACATCCCGTCGAAGACCGCCAACGGTGCCGCCATCCCGCTCCGCGGGTACCTCGCGCTCGGTCGCTTCGGTGTCTTCGTCCCTCGGGACGACGTGCCCGCCAACGGCTCGCTGAGCACGCGCATCACCCTCCGCGACCTCGTCGCGACCGGCACCGATGCGGCGGGCGAACCGATCGCCAACGCCACCGAGCCGCTCGACGACAACAGCGCCACGGCGAACCTCATCCGTCGAGCTGACGGCAGCCACGGCACCCGGTACGTCGACGAGACCATCAAGCTCATCCCGGTCCCCGGTCAGTTCCTTCCTGGCACGGGTGATGGTGTGGTCGTCCCCGGCCAGCAGTATCGCGCGCTCACGATGTTCAACAACCGCGGCGGCACCGAGTTCACGGGGCAGGTGTTCTGCCAGGCCTTCGACACGAAGACGCAGCGTGCGGCCATCGGCATCGACGGGGTGCCCGCGCGCTCGCACGGCACGACGGACATCGTCATCGAGTACGGCACCCGGCCGACCGTCGACGTGGGTGCGGACGACGCGACCCGGTGGAAGCAGATGAACGACACGACCTGCAACGACGGCGACGACATCTGGACGACCGACCCCTCGTCGATCGACGCCGAGGACATCACGAAGATCCGCTACCGGAGTGCGAACGGGACCATCGCTATCGGCGCGAGCGTCATGGCCTCGCTCACCCTCGAGCTGAACGCCGGCGTCCCGGCCGGCAGCCTCCTCGCCGAGAGCTACTCGCTCTACAGCCCGGAGCAGTATCCCGTTGATCGCGACACGAGCGCATGGTACGCGAAGGATGGCTGGTACCACAGCAAATACGACCCGGCGGAACCGACGAACGAGGGCTACCCTCGCGGCGACCGCCTCATCGCAGCCAACGCCGTGATCGGCATCGGGAAGCGGGCGATCGAACCGGCCGTGGAACCCGGTTCGCCGGCCCAACTGCTCGCGGGTGACCGCGTCCGCTTCGAGGTGACGCCCCAGATCACGAGTGTGCCCGGCCAGGGGAACGCCGCACGTGACGTCGTCGTCGTCGACCGACTGCCCGCCGGACTCGTCTACGACCCGACGGAGGTGTCGCACGTGCCCGACTCGGTCGAGCTCGCCGAGGACGGCACCACCCTCCTCACCTGGAGGCTCGGGCAGGTCGAGCGCGGCGCCGAGCCCGTCATCCGGTACTGGGCGACGTCGGATGCGACGCTCGTCGGCGACCTGGTCAACCAGGTGGTCGTCGCGAGCCCGGACGACCCGGGTTCGCTCGAGGAGGTCCCTGAGGACGCCACGACGCAGGACGCGCACCACGGGCGCCAGACCGTGTCGCTCCGTGCGCCCGGTGGGCTCCGCGTGCAGAAGAGCGTCGAACAGCGCGTCATCGAGTCCGGCGACCGGATCGATTACCGCCTCGCCTACGCCAACATGAACGCCACCGGAGCCCAGGAGGACGTCGCGTTGGTGGACGTGCTCCCGTTCGTCGGCGACACCCGTGGATCATCCGCGGCCGGCGTCCTGGCCGACGAGATCGAGGCCGCCGACGGGGACCGCGTGCTCTACACCTCCGCCGACCCGGCCGCGGTGCAGGCCGCGTCCGCCATCGACGGCTCGGACACCTCCCGGGAGCTCCCGGACGGCTTCGAGTGGTGCACCGCCGACCGCTTCGGTGCGGAGGCATGCCCCGACTCGCTCGCTGACGTCACGGCATTCCGTGTGGAGGTCGCTGAACTCGACGCCCTCGAACGTCACGAGATCGCCGTCGAACTCACGACCGACGGAGCGGTCTCGGGTGCAGAGTACCGGAACGACGCCACGGTGCGCTCGGCGTCGCAGACCCTCGGAGCGCGCTCCCCGCTCGTGACGACGACCGTCGTCTCCTCGTCGATCGGCGAGCGCCTCTGGTGGGACCGTGACGGTGACGGACTCGACGACGACGGTGCCGACGGACAGCCCGGCGACGGCGTGGCCGATGTGCCGCTCCGGCTGGACGGCGTCGACAAGCACGGCGCCACCGTCTCCGAGGAGACCGAGACGGACTCCGACGGCCGATACCGCTTCAGCGGGCTCGTTTCGGGTTCGTACACCATCAGTGTCGACCTACCTGAGGGCGCGGAGATCACCGGCTTCCGCGTCGGTGACGACGGCCTCGTCAACTCGGCGCTCGATCCACAGTCGTCCACCATGGAGGACATCGTCGTGGTCGACCCGTCGCCGACCGGCGCGGACGCGGTCGACCTCACCTGGAACGGCGGCATCGTCGAGGTGGAGCTGCCGGTGACCCCGCCGGTGACCGATCCCGAGGACCCGACGGACCCGTCCGTCCCGTCGGAGCCGACACCGACGCCGTCCGAGACGCCGCAGGCGACCCCGGAACGTCCGTCCGGAACGGAGGGAACGCAGGGTCCGCTGGCCACGACCGGCGTGCTCTGGCTCGACCAGGCGATGATCGCCGCGATGCTCCTGCTCGTGATCGGCGGGGCGGCACTCCTCGTCGTGCGTGCGCGTCGCGCCCGCAGTGACGCCGAGGAGTCGAGCGGCTGAGTCGAGGAGCCACCTCACATCGAGCGCGCACGATCCCGGATCGGGACCGTGCGCGCTCGTGTCAGTCCTGGGAGCCGCTCGGGACGACGTCGATCACGCGGACGGTGATGGACGGTGCACCCTCGTCGGTGGACGAGGGGAGCCGCTCCGCGATGGCGCGATGGACCGCCTGCGCGACGGCAGGGGATGCCGCCTCCGCGGCGACGGAGATGTTGGTCTGCACGGTCAGGACGCCTCGGACCCGCTTGACGCTCACCCGTGCCGGCTGGTCGGGCGAGCCGAGCAGGGCACCGACGCCCTCCTTCGCGGCCCGGAGCAGGGTGGGCTCGACGGCGGTCAACCCGTCGACGCCCGGTACCGCCAGGATCACGTCGTTGAGCGAGCTCGCGAGCGATCCGAGGTCGTCGTCCGTCTCCGTCAGGTCATGCATCGTCCCCCACCTCTCCGATCTCGTCGGCCTCGAAGTGCAGGTCGTCGACGACGATGTCGAGTCCTGCCACGACGAGGTCCGTGTGTTGCCGGAGGCTGGCGGCGACCTCCTCGCGGAACAACGCAACCGTGTCGGCGACTGACTTCCCCCAACCGATGCTCACCGTGACGTGGAGCATGATCGGTTCACCGACCACGGTGACGTCGCCCTCGAGCACGCAGCGCCCCACGAGCACGCCCGGGGTGCGGTCGCCGGCACCGCGGACCAGCCCGCGGACCGTGCCCTCCGTGATGACGAGCGCCGCGGCGTCGTCGGACGCGGCGAACGGGATGTCGCGTCCGGCCTTCGCCTCACGGCCGATGTTCTCCATGATCCCGCGGATCCAGTCCTGGTCGAGTGCGGTGACCGCCGCCTCGTCCGCCTCCCGCAATGGCGTGGCGAGCGAGCGGACCCGTCGCAGGGACCGGAGGATCCGCTGGCATTCGGGCGAGTCGTCGATCGACGGGTCGGCCGGCAGCATGTCGCGTTCGAGGTAGTCCGTGAGGGCGTCGATCCCGTGCGCGCAACCGCCCGGTTCGCCCGGTCCGGAGCCCGGAATTTCGGTGTTCATCGCCACCCCTCCATGTCCTTGACCAGTGTCGCCCGAGCCCGTGCAAGACTCCCTCGGACGCTGGCGACGCTCTGCCCCAGCTGTTCGGCGATCTCCTCGTACGAGTATCCGCCGATCTCGCGGAGCACCCAAGCCTGGTGCTGTCCGTGCGGCAGTCTGTCGAGCGCTGCTGACAGTGCTCCCAGCTGCGACGATGCTTCGGCTCGCCGCTCGGGACCGTCGCGCTCCGGGGCCTCGATGATGGCGTCGTCGGTCGATTCGGTGTCCTTACGCTGCCGCATGAGGTCGATCGCCCGGCGGCTGACGATGCGCATCAGCCAGCTCTTCACCATCGCGCCGTCCTCGAGCGTGTCGATCCGCTTCCAGGCCGAGATGAGCGCCTCCTGGACGACGTCGTCGCCGTCCGCCGAGGAGCGCGTGAGTCGCACGGCGTACGCCTTCATCATCCTGCCGTAGCGCGTGATGAGCACCTGGAACGCGCGGGTGTCGCCGTCGACGCACCGTTCGACGAGGGTCCGGTCGGTCGCCTGCTCGAGGAGGCCACCCGACGTGCGCACTGGATCGACACCCACCGCCTGCCGCCTCTCTGTGCCGGCCGAGACAACTTCCGGCGGTTTCGTCACACCCGACCGTGACATCTGCGAGCCGGGCTCCGTCTCACTACTGTAGGCACAGAGCGGCGATCCATGTGAACGCCCCAGCACCACGATCGCACCACGATCGCATCACCACCGAGGAGACCGCACGATGAAGACCCCCAAACTCCGGTTGCCCGGGTTCTCCTCCACCCCGGAGGAGCGCGAGGCCAGGCGCGCCAAGCACCAGGAGGCCAAGCAGGAGCGCGCGGCGAAGGCCGCAGCCTCCTCGCCACCGTCGGCAGCCGTGGTCGCGGCCCTCCAGCCCTCGGCTCCGAGCGTGCGCATCAACGCGTTCCGCATCGGCCTCGTCGGGGGTATCGGCGTGCTCGTCGCGCTCGTGATCGGCAGCATCGTCACCCAGCTCAGCACCACCCTGATCTATGTCGGCGTCGCACTGTTCATCGCGCTCGGCCTGGACCCGCTCGTCTCCTGGCTCGAGCAGAAGCTGCCGCGCGGCCTCGCCATCGCCGTCGTCTTCCTCGCCGTGATCGGCGCGTTCGTCGGCATCATCTTCGCCATCGTGCCGCTGCTCGTGACGCAGATCTCGAACTTCGTGAGCGATTACCCCCGGATCTCGCAGCAGTTCCTGAACAGCGACTTCGTCGCGTGGGTGCAGAACACGATCGGGAACACCCTCGACATCGACTCGGCGCTCAACGACGCGTTCTCCTTCCTCAAGGACCCCAACAACCTGTTGAACATCGGTGGCGGCATCGTCGCGGTCGGTGCGGGCGTCGCATCGGGCATCACCGGCTCGATCATCGTCCTCATCCTGACCCTGTACTTCCTCGCGTCGCTGCGCTCGATGAAGGCCGTCACGTACCGCTTCCTCCCCGCCTACCGCCGCGAGGGCTTCGCGCAGGTGCTCGAGGAGATCACGCAGGCCGTCGGACGATACGTCGTCGGGCAGGTCGGGCTCGCGCTGGTCAACGGTGTGCTGAGCTTCATCTTCCTCAGCATCATCGGAGCGCCCTTCCCGCCGCTGCTCGCCCTGCTGGCGTTCATCGGGTCGATGATCCCACTCGTCGGAACGCTGAGCGCCTCGATCGTGAACAGCGCGCTCTGCCTCTTCGTCTCGCCGGTCACCGCGCTCATCGCGATCATCTACTACCTGATCTACATGCAGATCGAGGCGTACGTCCTGAGCCCGCGCATCATGAACAAGGCGGTCGCCGTCCCCGGCGCCCTCGTCGTCATCGCGGCCTTCGGTGGCGGTGCCCTCGGCGGCATCCTCGGCGCCCTCGTCGCGATCCCGGTCGCCGCATCGATCATCATCATCGTGCAGAAGGTCGTCTTCCCGAGCCAGGACTCCAAGGTGGTACCGGAGAACAAACTCGGTGACGCCGAGACGGCGGCCGTCGGCACGAGCGCGGCGGCGAAGTGATGGCGGCCACGTCGTTCCCGGTCCTCGCGGCCGGCGCCCTGCTGCTGTCGGGTACCGCGGGCGTCGTCGCGCAGTCCGCCCGGGCAGCGGTCGACCTCGACATCCCGACGATCAGCGTGACGCCGTACCAGGCGATCGGCATCCCGATCGCCCTCGTCGGCGCCTTCTTCCTGGCGGTGGGTACCCAGCTCCAGTCCCGGGGCGTCGGGAAGGTCGAGGCGGCCTCGTCGGCGTTCGGGCTGAAGCAGCTCCCGCAGCTGCTCGGTCGCCCGTCCTGGCTCATCGGCACTCTGCTGCTCGGCCTGGCCATCGTCTTCCAGCTCGTCGCGCTGGCCTTCGCACCGCTCATCGTCGTGCAGCCGCTCGGGGCGATCGCCCTCGTGATCACGGCACTGTTGAACGCCAGGGTCACCCGGGTCAAGATCACCAAGGAGCAGACCCGCGCGATGGTGCTGTGCGTCGCCGGCATCGGCCTCTTCGTGATCGTCGCCGCGCTCTACGCGGTGGAGGAGCCGATCCGTCAGCCGCAGCTCATCATCATCCTCATCATGCTGACCGTGGTGACCCTCGCCCTCGCGGGTGCCTATGCCCTGTGGCGCCGGAAGCTGCACACGGTGTTCTACGTGGTCGCGGCAGGCGTCCTGTACGGCTTCGTCGTGACCCTCGCGAAGGTCGTCATCAATCGGGTCATCACGCAGAACTTCGAGGGTCTCACGGTCGTCGGCATCATCGCATTGCTCGTCGCCGCCGGGGTGGGCGGGTTCTTCGTCCAGAAGGCCCACCAGAGCGGACAGCCGGACCTGGTGGTCGCGGGCCTCACCGTCGTCGACCCACTCGTCGCCGTCGGCATCGGCATCGTCGTGCTCGGTGAGGCGGCCAGCGCGCCCTGGTTAGCGCTCGTGCTCTTCGTCGTCGCCGGCGCGATCGCCGTCTTCGGCGTGTGGAAGCTCGCGATGCGCCCGGTCCCCGCACCGGGCGAGAAGCCGAAGAAGCCGCGCGTCATCTGACGCCCGTCGTCTCGTCGGTGGGGCCGCCGAACCGGCTTAGAACAGGTCGGGCGACGGGGTGCTGGCGTAGCGGATGGAGACGTCCGCGTGGCGGTCGAAGCGGTAGCCGACACCGCGCACGGTGCGGACGATGTCCTCGTAGCGGCCGAGCTTGGCGCGCAGGCGACGCACGTGGACGTCGATGGTCCGCTCGTTCGGGACCTCTTCGTCGTCGCCGGCACGCCACAGCGATGAGATGAGCTCCGCGCGCTCGATCGTGCGTCCTTCGCGGAGGACGAGGTACTGGAGGAGCTCGAACTCCTTGTACGTGAGCGGCGCAGCTTCGTTGTCGAGGACGAGGCGCTTCCGGGAGATGTCGACGACGACACCGGCGTGCGCGCGGTCCTGCTCCTCCTCGTCGACCTCGTCGCGGTGGGCCGCGAGTGCCGAGGGGTCCTGGAGGGCGAGCCGGACGACGTCGAGGTCGCGTCCGCCGGCACCGCGGGGGGCGAGGGCGACGGCCGCGTGGGTCTCGGCCTCCGGAGCGAACTGGGCCGTCAGGGCCTTGATGGCCTCGACGATCTCACCGAGGCTCGTGCCGGCCGCCGCCGCCTTCGCCTCGTCGAGACCGACGTAGAGGACGAAGCCTCGGGCTTCAGGGCCGGCCGGAACGGCGCGGACGTGCGGGGTCGCGGCCCGAGGCGCATCCTCGACGGCGGTGAGCTGGCGGGTGGGGCGGGTGGTCTGAACGGCTGCAAGAGACATGAGTGCGAGGTCCTCGGGAGTGATGATGCTACGACGGATCGTGCGCGGTGCGCTCGGGGTGATCCCGCCTGCCGGTGGGCAGTTGCGGTCCCGCGATCCGGGAAGTGGCGCGTCGGCCGGGTACGGACGGGGTACGTCCGGGAGTCGGCTCACCTGGTGGGGGAGCGGCGGACTCGGAGGTGCTGGGAGCAGTGGAGCGGATCCGTGTGGATCGCTACCGGTGCTGGAGGAGTCGGATCAGCGACACATTCGACAGCACATGACAGCGCGGCCGGGCATCATCATGCCGGCGTTCCCAGGGGCCTCGAAGGAGGTCGGGGTGGGCGCGTTGGTCGTCATAGTCCGCAATACAACAGGAATCCCCCGGATCCTGTCAAGTGCGAGCGGAAGATGACGTTCTGTTACTCGGGGATTGTCAGCTGGCGGCACAACTGAGATGAGGCGGATCGTCGTCCATCGCGGGGATGGACGACGATCCGCCTCATGTCGGCGGGAGCAGGGGTCAGACGACGCCGTAGAGGCGGTCGCCGGCGTCGCCGAGCCCGGGGACGATGTACCCGTTCTCGTCGAGCTTCTCGTCGAGGGCGCCCAGGACGATGGTGACGTCCTTGCCGGCCGTCTCGGCCTCGAGGCGTTCGAGACCCTCGGGGGCGGCGAGCAGGCAGATGGCGGTGACGTGCATCGCGCCACGCTTGAAGAGGAAGTCGATGGCCGCCGCGAGCGAGCCACCGGTCGCGAGCATCGGGTCGAGCACGAAGCACTGGCGGTCGGACAGGTCGTCGGGGAGACGCTCCGCGTACGTGGTGGGTTCGAGGGTCTCCTCGTTGCGCACCATGCCGAGGAAGCCGACCTCGGCGGTGGGGAGCAGCTTCACCATGCCCTCGAGCATGCCGAGGCCGGCCCGCAGGATCGGGACCACGAGCGGACGCGGCTCGCTGATCTTGACGCCGACCGTCTCGGTCACCGGCGTCTGGATCGTGATCTCCTCGACCGTGACACCGCGCGTCGCCTCGTAAGCGAGCAGCGTGACGAGCTCCTCGGTGAGGGCACGGAACACCGGTGACGGTGTCGTCTTGTCGCGGAGCACCGTGAGCTTGTGGGTGATGAGGGGGTGGTCGGCTACGTGCACTCGCATACGATCAATCTAGTCGCTCGCGCGGCGACCAGGATTTCGGGGAGATGACGGATGCACGCACCGGCCGAGTTCGCCGTGTGGATGGAGATAGCCATCGGCGAGGCCGAGGCGGCACTGGCCAGTGACGACGTCCCGGTGGGCGCGGTGCTCGTCGCCCCGGACGGCACGGTGGTCTCCGTCGGACGCAACGAGCGCGAGCTGCACACCGATCCGACCGCCCACGCCGAGGTGGTCGCCATCCGCGCCGCAGCGGCCGCGCTGGCCGACTGGCACCTCACGGAGCTGACGCTCGTCGTCACGCTCGAACCCTGCGTCATGTGCGCCGGCGCGATCCTCGCCGCCCGGATCCCGCGGGTCGTCTTCGGGGCCTGGGACGAGAAGGCCGGTGCGGTCGGTTCCGTCTACGACGTCCTGCGCGACCGGCGCCTGCAGCACCGTGTCGAGGTCTACGCGGGAGTAGAGGCCGAGCGCTGCTCGGCGCTCCTCACCGACTTCTTCCGGGGCGCGGGCGGCGTCGGAGCCCCCTGAGGGCGCACACGGCCCCGGACATCCCCGCGCCTCGACCGGATCGCTGACCGGATGTGGCTGCTCCCAGCACTTCCGGAGCCCGTTGTCGGCGGGTGATGGCAGGATCGCAGGATGCAACCCGGCGTGATCCTCGACATCATCCTCGTCGTCGTCCTGATCGGCTTCCTGATCCGCGGGTGGCGTGCGGGGCTCCTCGGGAGCCTCGGCGGGCTCGTCGGGCTGGCGGCCGGTGGGGTCGGCGCGTTCTTCGCGATCCCGCTCGTCGCCTCGTGGGTGCCGGATGCGGCCTGGCGCGGCTGGGCGGCCGTCGCGGCGGCGGTGGTCGTCCTCGCCTTCGGCTACACGATCGGTGCGTTCATCGGCGGGGCCATCGGCTCCGTCGTCCGCAAGACCCCCCTGCGCGGTCTGGAACGCCTGCTCGGCGCCGCCCTCAACCTCGTCGTCACCGCGCTCGTCCTCGTGACCGCGGCACTGGGCGTCGGCTCCCTCGGCATCCCGCTGCTCGCCCAGGCGGTCGGATCGTCCGCGGTGATCGGCACGATCGACCGCGTCACGCCCGTGCAGGTGAAGAGCACGCTCGCGCAGCTCCGCTCCACGGTGGTCGACGGCGGGGCCCAGCGCGTCATCGAGGCGTTCGGCGGAACCGCGGACGTCCCCGCCGCCCCGCAGCTCGACACCTCGACGCCGGCGCTGCAGACGGCCTCCGCGTCCGTGGTCCGCATCAGCGGCACGGCCGAGTCCTGCTCGCGGAGCCTCACCGGAAGCGGCTTCGTCTTCGCGGACGACCTGGTCATGACGAACGCGCACGTCCTCGCCGGCGTGACGAACCCGGTCGTCGAGGTCCCAGGGGCCATGCCCAGGGAAGGACGGATCGTCTACTTCGACCCGGTCGACGACCTCGCCGTCATCCGCGTCGACGACCTCGGCGCCCGATCGCTGCCGCTCGCACCGAACCCGGCGCCCGGTTCGAACGCCGTCGTCGCCGGGTATCCGTTCGGTGGCCCGTACACGGCCGGTGGCGCGCAGGTCATCGTGGTGGGGCCGAGCCTCGTCGCCGACATCAGTGGGAACAACCCGACGAGCCGTCAGGTCGTGACGCTGTCGGGGACGGTGCAGCCGGGCAACTCCGGTGGCCCGCTCCTCACCGAGTCCGGTGAGGTGGCCGGCGTGATCTTCGCCCGCGACGCGAACTCCGCGCCGGTCGGGTACGCGCTCGCGATGGACGAGGTCCTGCCCGTCGTCGCGCTCGCCGGGTCGCTGCAGTCCGCGGTCCCGTCGGGCGCCTGCCTCGCCGACTGACCCGGCCGGGCAGGTGCCGCCGAGCATGCAGGTGCCTAGACTCGCAGGGTGAGTGAAACGATCAGCCTGCCCAGCATCGCCATCCTCGGAGCCGGTTCGATGGGAGGGGCCGTCCTCCGCGGTCTCGTCCAGCCGGGTGTCGAGGTCGACGGTGGCATCACGGTGACGAACCGGACCATCGCCAAGGCGGAGGCTCTCGCCGAGCTGCCAGGCGTCACCTCGATCGCCCTCGAGCAGGACGCCGACGGCAACCGTCGGGCGGCAGCCGCGGCGAAAATCGTCCTGATCGGCGTGAAGCCCTACCTGGTCGCCGACCTCCTCGCCGAGATCGCCGACGCGTTGCAGCCGGGCACGATCGTCGTGAGCCTTGCGGCCGGCATCCGCGGTGCGGCCTTCGAGGCCGCCCTGCCGGAGTCGGTGTCGGTCCTCCGCTCCATGCCGAACACCCCGTCCTACGTCGGGCTCGGCGTCACCGGGCTCGCGCCGGGTACCCGGTCGAGCGCGGACGACCTCGCCGTCGTCACCGCGCTCTTCGAGACCGTCGGCGAAGTGGTCGTCATCCCCGAATCGAAGATCGACGCCCTCAGCGCCATCTCCGGTTCCGGTCCGGCGTACGTCTACTACCTCATCGAGGAACTGACCCGCACGGCGATCGGCCTCGGGTTCACCCCCGAGCAAGCGTCCGTGATGGTCGACGGAACCTTCCGCGGCGCGACGGAACTCCTCGCGACGACGGGGGAGAGCGCCGAGCAGCTGCGGATCAACGTCACAAGCCCGAAGGGGACGACGGAGCAGGCGCTCGCCGTGCTCGCCGAGGCGGGCTTCAGCGAGACGTTCGACCGCGCCGCGGCAGCCGCCATCGCACGCGCCGAGGAGCTGTCGGCGTCCTGACCCGACGGCGGCCGGATCAGTCGAAGGACCGCACGAAGCAGTCGAGGCCGGGTCTGTCGTCCCAGGAAGCGACCGCCACGAAGCCGGACCGCCGGTAGAGCGCGATCGCGGCGGAGCGCCAGTGCCACACGGAGAGACGCACGGCGTCATCGCCCCGCAGCCGCGAGACGGTCGTGGCGGCCTCGAGCAGGGTTGCGGCCACTCCTCGGCGACGAGCGTCGGGGGCGACCCAGAGCCGCTTGAGCTCCGGCGACGGGCCGTCCGTCAGGACGACGCAGCCGAGCACCCGGTCGTCCTCGACGGCCAGGAGGATCGCGTCGGAGGCGAAGGCGGTACTCGGGTCGGTGATCTCGGCCCGGTAGCGGTCGGGGAGGGCGATCGTCGGAGTGGGCTCGTCCAAACCCGGCGCTCGGCCGAGGAGTTTCTCATGCTCGGTCCGGCGGTGGTACTCCTCGAGGAGCTCGGCGAATCGCTCGCGACGATGAGCCGGAGCATCCGCCCACCGTTCCACGACGATCACGCGTGGCTCGTCTCGTCGAGCCCGAGGACGAGCAGCAGTCGGTCCAGCGCGGCGAGCTGGGCCGCGGCGTCGTAGTGGTCGTCGTCGGCCGTGCTCAGGGTGCTGACGCCCTCGATGAATCCGACGACGACGGTGGCCGTCGCGGCGACCTCGGCCTCGGTGAGCTCGGGGCGGATCTCGGCCACGAGGCGGCGGGTGCGCGCGACGAACACGCCATGACCCGCACGGTGCCGTTCGGCCAGCACCTCGTCGTCGAGCGCCGTCGCGAGGTAGCCGAGCCAGACCCGGGCCTCCTGGCGCGTCTCGTCGGTGAGGGACAGGGCCTGCCGGAGGACGGCGCGCAGAGCGTCACGCGGGGTCTCGGCTGCGGCTTCGAGCGCCTCGGTCCGCGCCGCCGTCCGTTCGTGGAGCAGGTCGCGAGCGTGCAGCAGGAGCGCGCGCTTGTCGGGGAAGCGATGGAGGACGAGGCCCGTCGTGCAACCGGCCCGCTCCGCGACCGCGCGGAGGGTCAACCCGTGCGGGCCGTGCTCGCCCAGGACCTCCCAGACCGCGTGCGAGATCCGCGCCTGGGCCGCTGGGTCCTTGGTTCTTGCCATGTCGTGATCACCTCGGAACCGATGTTACCGTAATGTTTGTTACGGAATGACTTGAGGACACGCATGACGATCAGGATCAGCCGGGTGGCCTGGGACGACGAGGCGGGAACCGCGCTGCGGGCCGCCCAACGCCGCGAACTCGATGCGCGGTACGGAAGCGACGATCACGAACCCGGGACACCGCCGACCGCAGCCGACATCACGCTCTTCCTGCTCGCCAGCGACGTCGACGACACCCCGCTCGGCTGCGGCGGCCTGCGGATGCTCGGCGCGGACCGGGCTGAGATCAAACGCATGTTCGTCGTACAGCAGGCCCGGGGGACCGGCGTCGCCACCGCGCTCCTGCGGGCACTGGAGGACGAAGCGCGGTCGCTCGGTCTCGCAGAGCTCCTCCTCGAGACCGGCACGGAGCAACCGGACGCGATGCGATTCTACGAGCGCGAGGGATACCACCCGATCGAGGCGTTCGGGTCGTATGTCGACGAGCCCCGATCGCGCTGCTACGCGCGCAGCCTCAGCTGAGCGGGCGTCAGCCCTCGAGGGAGGCGAAGCGTTCGATGTCGGCCGACGTGCCCGACACGATGATGAGGTCGTGGTTCGACACCACGGTGTCCGCGGTCGCGTAGGTGAACGGCTTGCCCGGCGACTTCACCCCGACGACGGTGATCCGGTACTTCGTCCGGACGCCCGACTCCGTCAGGTTCAGCCCGCGGATGGGCTTCGGCGGGTACATCTTGACGAGCGCGAAGTCGTCGTCGAACTGGATGAAGTCGAGCATGCGGCCCGACACGAGGTGGGCGACGCGTTCGCCGGCCTCGCGCTCGGGGTAGATGACGTGGCTCGCCCCCACCCGGGCGAGGATCTTGCCATGCGACTGCGAGACGGCCTTGGCCCAGATCTGCGGGATCTTGAGGTCGACGAGGTTGGCGGTGATGAGCACGCTCGCCTCGATCGAGGAGCCGACCGCGACGACCGCGACCGAGAAGTCCTGCGCGCCGATCTGCCGGAGTGCCTCGATGTTCTTCGCGTCGGCCTGCACGGTGTGCGTGACCCGGTCGGACCACTTCTGCACGAGGTCGGAGTTGTCGTCGATCGCGAGCACCTCGCGGTCGAGTCGGTCGAGTTCGCCGGCGCAGGCCGCACCGAACCGACCGAGTCCGATGACGAGGACCGGGGCGTCGTGCTTGATGCGGTCAACCAACGATGGGCCTCTCTTCGGGTCGTTTGAACAGCTGGCCGCTCTGACTCGCGGCCACGGCTGCAGCGAGTGTCACTGTACCAACGCGGCCCAGGAACATGGTGACGGCGAGGACGTACACCCCGGCGTCGGGCAGGTCCGCGACGAGGCCGGTGCTCAGCCCCACGGTCGCGAAGGCGGAGATGACGTCGAACAGCACGTGGTCGAGCGGAGCCTTCGTCATCTGCAGGATGACGATCGTCGACAGGGCGACGATCGTCGCACCCCAGAGGACGACGCTCACCGCGACGCGGAGCACGTCCTGCGGGATCCGGCGGCGGAAGACCTCCACGCCCTCGCGTCCGCGGGCCTCGGCGAACGCCGCCAGGAACAGGACGGCGAGCGTCGTGACCTTGATCCCGCCGGCGGTCGAGGCAGAACCACCGCCGATGAACATGAGCATGTCGGCGACGAGCAGGGTCGAACCGTTGAGGTCGCCGATGTCCACGGTGGAGAAGCCGCCCGACCGCGTCATGGCCGACAGGAAGAACCCCTGGAAGATCGTGTCCCAGAGGTTCCACTTGTTCCAGGTCTCGGGGTTGTTGAACTCGAGGAGGATGAAGGCGAGCGCCCCGGCGAAGAACAGGATGATCGTCGTGACGAGCGTGAGCTTGACGTGCAGCGACCAGCGGCTCGGCCGACGGAAGTTGCGGCTCAGTGCGTAGATGACCGGGAAGCCGATGCTGCCGAGGAAGACCCCGAGCATGAGGATGCTGAGGAACCAGTAGTCGTTCTCGAAGGCCGCGAGCCCCTCGGCGTTCGGCGTGAAGCCGGTGTTGGTGAAGGCCATGGCCGCGTAGTAGACGCTGTTCCAGGCGGCGTCCCAGGGGTTGATGCCGTCGAGCAGCATGCGCGGGAAGAGCAGGACGGCCAGGGCCGCCTCGATCACGAGGGCGCTGACGGCGACGGTGACGAGCAGGTTGCCGATCTCCCCGAGGCGGACCGCCTGACCCTCGGCGACGGGGCCGTGGTGCGACCGCAGGGGGTTCGTGTCGCTCGCCGCCATGAGCTTCTGGCGGAGCCCGAGTCGTCGGGCGATCACGAACCCGAGGATCGAGGCCAGGGTCAGGACGCCGAGCGCGCCGATCTGGACGCCGATGAAGACGAGCACGTGACCGAAGAGCGACCAGTGCGTGGCCATGTCGACGGTCGAGAGCCCGGTGACGCAGATGACGGAGACGGCGGTGAAGAGGGCGTCGGCGATCGGGGTCACCTGGCGGTCGGCGCTCGCGATGGGGAGCGAGAACAGCATCGTGAAGACAAAGATCAGGAAGCTGAACACGAGGATGGCGAACCGCGAGGTCGACTTCGCGGCGAAGTCGCTGACGGCCTCCCTGACTCTCGCGAGTCCGTGACGGACGGTGATCGAGGGACGACGCCCCATGGCATTGCCGCTCATCTGACCCCTCAACACCTCAGGACTGCGCCGGAGGCAATGGTACTCCGTGCGCTCCATCACTATCGTTGGAGCATGGCCGACATTTTCGACGTGATCGCTGACACCACCAGGCGGGACATCCTCGCGCTGCTGCTCGAACGGCACGGTGGCACCGGGACGAGCGTCTCCGAGATCGTCGCGCAGCTCGGCCTCAGCCAGCCGACGGTGTCCAAGCACCTCAAGGTCCTGCGCGAAGCAGAGCTCGTCGAGGTGCGCGAAGAGGGCCAGCACCGCTACTACAGCCTGGACTCGGCGCCGCTCGAGGACGTGGAGGACTGGCTGATCCCGTTCCTCAGCGTCGACTACCAGGACGACGGTGTCGATTTCGCGGCGCTGTCACTCCCGGACCAGGCCAAGGCGGTCGCCGGATCGGTCGGCAAGGTCGCTGCGGACGTGACCCACGCGGTGCAGTCGGTCACGAAGAAGCTCCGCCCGTAGCCCGGCCCCATACCGTTCACACAGGGGATGTACAGGGCGGGCGTCGGCCCTCTAGAGTTGCCATGCGGCGTTCCGGTCCTCGGAGCGCCGTTCAAGCGGGTTTTCAGAGGCGCAGGAGGGGTTCGATGACGCAGGACACTGCCGACGTCCGCTTCCTCACCGTGGCCGAAGTCGCCGAGATGATGCGGGTGTCCAAGATGACCGTGTATCGCCTGGTGCATTCGGGGGAGCTCCCGGCCATCCGGTTCGGGAAGTCGTTCCGAGTGCCGGAGACCGCCGTCGACGCCGTCCGGCAGCGCCCGGTCGCCGACGTCGGCTGAGGCGTTTCCCGCTCCTAGCAGCCTGCAGGCGTACGGCGTGTGAACGACGCGCGCTGCAATCGGCTAGACTGGCAACAAGACTTGTTCTCTTCGGTCGCGATCCCTGCGGCCAAGCCCCCCAATTCTGTGAGGTAAATCCGTGGGTTCTGTTATCAAGAAGCGCCGCAAGCGTATGGCGAAGAAGAAGCACCGCAAGCTGCTTCGCAAGACCCGTCACCAGCGCCGCAACAAGAAGTAGCCGGCTGCTCCGTTCGGAGCGCCTGACGACTCTTCGTCCACCGGAAGCGCCTGCCCATTGGGGTACGGCGCTTTCTGGCGTTGTCGAGGTGATCGTCTCGTTGGTCGGTCAGAGCGTGTGGTCTCCGCGGGTCGAGCGGCGTCGAGGTTCCTCCACAGGCGAGGCCGGACGGGACTGATCCACAGCGCGTCGCGGCACGCGGTCCGTCGCCCCGAGATCGTCGGCGGTCCTTCGTAGGTTCTTCGCATGACCCGCGATCTCCCGCCAACCGTCCACCGCAACCGACGCGAGCTCGCGTACCGGGTGCCGTTCGTCGTCGAACGAGACGACGCACCTCGCTATCGACTCCGGAACGTCAGTGACGAAGCCGTCCACTGGGTCGTGCTGCGCCTGATCGGACCTGGACTCCTCGCTCCACTGGAACCGTGTCGCCTGACGCCGGGGAGCGCCCTGGAATTCGAGGTGTTGGGCACCGAGCTGGCCCGCGCGACCAGCGTACAGGTGTCCTGGTTCCGTCCCGGTGGCCACCAGTACCTCTGGCGGGTCACCTTCTGATGGACGCCGGCGGGTGGAGTGGAGTGGTCTCCGGCGGACGGGTCAGCGTTCCTGGTCGCGGCGAGCGGCCAGCAGATCGCGTGCCGTCAGCTTGTGCGCCCGCCCCGGGTACATGTCGGCGTTGAGGCCCGTGATGAACGGGGCCGGGTCGAGGTCGAGCGCGGTACTCAGCCTGACGAGCGTCTCCACGCTCGGGTGCACCTGCCCTCGCTCGATCTTGCCGATGTTCGTCCAGTGCATCCCGGCCAGCACGCCCAGGTCCTCGAGGGTCAGCTGTCGCTCGTTGCGGGCGGCACGCAGCCGCTCGCCGAGGATCGTCGCGGCTTCCGAATGTGTAGGCATCACACAATGACAACGGACCTCGACCGGCGCATGCCAGAGTGTCTGAGCCCGGTGAATTCGACACGCATGGTTCTCAGCCCTGGGTTCAACGGCATCATCATTCCGTCATCGTGTCAGATGTCTCGGTGAAACACCACACGTGTCGGCTCTGTGGAGGTGCTCCGACCTCGGGCACCCCGTACAGTTGAGGAGGTGTCCACTCTGCACGTCACGCTCATCGGCAAGCCCGGCTGTCACCTCTGCGACGACGCCCGCGCCGTGATCGACGAGGTGGTCGCAGGCCTCCCGTCCGACGGCCCGACGATCGAACGCGAGGAGCTCTCGATCCTCGATGATCCCGCGCTCCACGACCGCCACTGGGAGGAGATCCCCGTCGTCCTCATCGACGGCAGGGTCCACAACTACTGGCGCATCGACCCCGACCGCCTGCGGTCCGCGTTGCTCGCCGACTGATCCGCACGTCCATCCATCCACATCGACCCTTGGGGGCCCAGTGACCATCCGCCACATCGTCAGTTGGAAGCTGGCGGCAACGGACGACGCAGAGCGCGACGCGGCGTTCGCCACCATGCAGTCCGAACTCGAGGCACTCGCCGGGTTCATGCCGGACGACATCGAGCACCTCCAGGTCGGACGCAACATCGCCTACCCCGAGAGCAACTGGGACGTCGTGCTGGTCGGCGACTACCCGAGCCTCGAAGCCCTGGAGCGGTACCAGGTCCACCCGGAGCACGTCCGCGTGGTGCAGATCGTCCGTCAGCTCGTCGTCGAGCGCTCCGCGGTCGATTTCGAGCTCGACTGAGCCCGGCGCCCCCAGGACTCAGGGCGTGACGCCCACGGCGACGGTGCCGTCGAGCTCGTCGTCGCGGACGATCGACGCCGTGAGGCCCGCCGCCCGCATGAGCGCGGCGGTCTCGGGGGCCTGACGTTCGCTCGTCTCGATCAGGAGGGAACCGGTCGGCGCGAGCCAGTCCGGGGCCTGCGCGATGATCCGACGCTGGACGTCGAGCCCGTCGGCACCGCCGTCGAGCGCGATCACGGCCTCGTGCTCCCGAGCCTCCGGGGGCATCGTCGCCATCGACGCCGTCGGGACGTAGGGGGCGTTCGCGAGCAGGAGGTCGACGCGACCCGCGAGCGACCGGGGCAGTCCGTCGAACAGGTCTCCGGGCAGGGCATGCCCACCGAGTGGCTCGAGATTGCGCCGTGCGCACTCCACCGCGGCGAGGTCGATGTCCGACGCCCAGACGTCGATGGGGCCGGGTGCCTCGGTGAGGAGGGCACTCCCGACAGCCGCGGCACCGCAGCAGAGCTCGACGACCACCGAACCGTTCCGGAGGCGCGGGAGGGCGGCGTCGACCAGGAGCTCGGTCCGTCGCCGCGGCACGAAGACCCCGTCCTCGACGACGACCCGGCGTCCTCGGAACGCGACCCAGCCGAGGACGTGTTCGAGCGGCCGGCCGGCGACCCGTGCCGCGACCATCCGTTCGAGTCGATCCGGATCATCGGACTCGGCGAGGAGCAGCGCCGCCTCGTCCTCGGCGAAGACGCACCCCGCCGCACGAAGGCGCAGGACCACGGATCCGGCGGTCGCGTTCATCTGGCTCACCCCTCGCTCGCGTGCGAGGACGCCGCACGGTCGGTGCGAGTCCCGCTACCGTCGCGTCCTGGCACGCACCAGGGCGGAGGTCAGAGCTGTTCTGCTGCGGCGAGCACGCCGGGTAGCCAGGCGAGCGCGACGTCCTTCTTGCGCTCGAACCCGCCGTCGTCGTGCAGACCGAACTCGCCGAAGCGGGTCGCGCCGTGCTCGGTGAGGATGGCGTCGAGCAGCGAGCTGCCCTGGTTGTACGTGTCCTCGTAGCTGCTGTCGCCCAGCCCGAAGATGGCGTACCGGAGCCCGTCGAGCTCGACGTCGGACTCCTCGAGCGCCTCGTAGAAGATCTGGCCGGTCTCACCGAGGAGGCCGTCGCCGTACGTCGACGTGATGAAGATGTGGATCTCGTCGGTCGACAGCTCCGCGGGGTCGACGTCGCCGAGGTCGGCGACGCGCCACTGGTGCTGCGAGCCGATGGCCTTGCCGATGTCGCCGGCGAGGCGTTCGGCGTTGCCGGATTCGGTCCCGTACAGGATGACGATCTGCATGGCGTCCTTCTTGCGGGGTTACGGAGCGAGGCGGGTCGGGCCGCGGAACAGGTAGGTGACCTCGCGGATGGAGGTCTCGTGCAGCATGAGCATGAGCACGCGGGCGAGGCCCATGCCGAAGCCGCCGTGCGCCGGGACGCCGTAGCGGAAGAAGTCGAGGTAGAACTCGAGTTCCTCGGGCTCCAGGCCCTTCTCCTTGGCCTGCTCGACGAGGACGTCGACCCGGTGCTCGCGCTGCGCGCCCGTGGAGATCTCGACGCCGTTGTAGATGAGGTCGTAGCTGTTGGTGAGCGAGCCGTCCTCGGCGTTGCGCATGTGGTAGAACGGCCGGATGCTCGACGCGTAGTCGGTCAGGAAGACGAAGTCGTGACCGAAGGTCTCCTTGACGTAGGCAGCGATCTGACGCTCGCCCTCGGGGTCCATGTCGTCGTCGGCGCGGGGGATCTCGTAGCCGCGCTCGGCGACGATGCGCTTGGCCTCGGCCAGCGGGATGCGCGGGAACGGACGCGACGGGACCTCGAGCTCGATGCCGAAGAGCTCGGAGATCTGCTCGCCGTGCTTGTCCTTGACCGCCGTGAAGCCGGCGACGAGGAGCTCCTCGTGCAGCTGCATGACGTCCTCGTGGGACTCGATCCAGCTGATCTCGGCGTCGACGCTCGTGAACTCGGTCGCGTGTCGGCTGGTGAACGACGGGTCGGCGCGGAATGCGGGTCCGACCTCGAACACCTTGCCGAAGCCGGCGGACTGCGCCATCTGCTTGAAGAACTGCGGGGATTGCGCGAGGTACGCCTTGCCCTCGAAGTAGTCGACCTCGAAGAGCTCGGCGCGCGACTCGCTCGCGCTCGCCATGAGCTTCGGGGTGTGGATCTCGATGAAGTCGTTGTCGATCCAGTACTGACGCAGTGCGTGCTCGAACGTCGTCTGGATGCGGAAGATCAGGGCCTGCTTCGGCTGGCGCAGGTCGAGGAAACGCCAGTCGAGCCGCTTGTCGAGCGAGGAGTCCGCGGCGATCGGCGTCTCGGGGTTGGCGGCGGTGACGACCTCGAGCGTGGCGATCTTGACCTCGATGCCGCCGAGCTTGACGCGCTCGTCGTGCTTGAGCTCGCCGGTGACGGTGATGAAGGAGCCGTGCGCGAGGGCGGAGATGGCCTCGGTGGTGGCGAGGCGCTCGGCGGAGCCCTCGACCTCCGGGTCGACCTCGCGGACAGCCGGGTTCACCAGCTGGACGGCGCCGCTCTCGTCGCGGAGGACGACGAACTGCACCTTCTTCTGGTCGCGGACGGTCTCGACCCATCCGGAGACGGTGACGGGACCGTCGGACAGGGCGGCCAGGTTCTTCACAACGACGCGTTCACTCACCCCGACAGCTTAGCCGTCGCTCGTGGCTCGGACCTGGACGGAGGTCACGGTGAATCCGCAGCTTGGGGAAACGTACACTTGAAGGGTGGTAGCCGACCAGATCCATCTCGTGCGTCACGGCGAGGTGCACAATCCTTCTCGTGTGCTCTACGGTCGACTCCCCGCATTCCGACTGTCGGAGCTCGGCGAGCGCATGGCGCAGGCCGCCGCGGACGACCTCGTGAGCCGTGATCGCACGGTGGGCGCGCTCTACGCGTCTCCGCTGCAGCGCACCCAGGAGTCCGCCGCGCCGGTCGCCGCAGCGTTCGGGCTCGCCGTCGTCGCCGAGCCGCGCGTGATCGAACCGTTCAACGAGTTCGAGGGCAAGCGCATGAGCCGCGCCCTGAAGAACCCGCTCAACTGGCCCAAGCTCCGCAACCCGTCCCGCCCGAGCTGGGGCGAGCCGTACGCGTCGATCGTCAACCGCATGACCGCGGCCGTCGAGGACGCCTGGCGGGCGACGCCGTCGGGCGACGTCGTCATCGTCAGCCACCAGCTGCCGATCTGGATGCTGCACAGCTCCGTCGTCGGGGCGCCGTATCGTCACGACCCGCGGAAGCGACGGTGCGCCCTGTCCAGCATCACCACCCTCGAGCGGACCGAGCAGGGCTTCGTCGAGGTCGGCTACGTCGATCCGGCCGCCCGTCTGTCGTCCGGCGCGACCGATGTCGGGGCCGTCTGATGGCCCGCCGATCGAGGACGTCCGCCGTCGCCGCCGTGTTGGCCGTCGGGGCACTCCTGCTCACGGCGTGCGGGAGCGACCCGCTCGCCGAGCAGTACCGCGAGGGCAGCAGCAAGGGGTACGTCGCGGGCGACGGCAGCGTGACCGAGGTCGCGCTGGACGACCGCGGTGAGTCGATCAGCTTCTCAGGCGTCGGCGAGGACGGCGAGCAGATCTCCTCCGCCGACCACGCGGGCCAGGTCCTCGTCGTGAACTTCTGGTACGCCGCCTGCGCCCCCTGCCGCGCGGAGGCGAAGGACCTGCAGGCGCTCAACGAGGCCTACACCGACAAGGGCGCCACCTTCATCGGCGTCAACGTCCGCGACACCGCCGACACCGCGAAGGCGTTCAACGGCACCTTCGGCATCACCTACCCCTCCATCCTCGACGTCGACAGCGGGGAGGCGAAGCTCGCCTTCACGGGCAGTGTCCCGCCGAACGCGGTGCCGACCACCATCGTCCTCGACGCCCAAGGTCGGGTCGCCGCACGCATCCTCGGGCAGCTGCAGGACCGCACCATCCTCGACACCCTCATCCGCGACACGATCGCCGAGAGCGCCCCAGAGTGAGCCCCGGCGAGCTCGTCTACGGCGGCCAGCTCCTCGTGGCGATCCCGATCGCCATCGCGGCCGGTCTGCTGTCCTTCCTCTCGCCGTGCGTCCTGCCACTCGTCCCCGGCTACCTCGGATACGTCGGCGGCATGACGACGGTCGAGGAGGGGCGCTCCGGTGCGGGTCGCCGGCGCGTGCTGCTCGGCGTCAGCCTCTTCATCCTCGGCTTCACCGTCGTGTTCGTGGCGATCGCGGCGTTCGTCGGAACGATCGGCGCCTGGTTCGTCGAGTGGGAGGGCGTCATCACCCGCGTCCTCGGCGCCGTCGTCATCCTCATGGGGCTCATTTTCGTCGGACAGTTCTCGCGGCTGCAGCGCACGGTGCGTACCAGCTGGGCACCCGCCACCGGCCTCGCCGGCGCGCCACTGCTCGGCTTCGTCTTCGCCATCGGCTGGACGCCCTGCCTCGGCCCGACGCTCACCGCGATCAGCGCGCTCTCCCTCTCGGGTGGCTCCGCCTGGCGCGGGGCCCTCCTCGGGCTGTTCTACTGCCTCGGTCTCGGCATCCCCTTCCTGCTCGTCGCGCTCGGACTCGGTTGGGTCACGGGGTCGTTGGCGTTCCTCAAACGGCACATCCGCACGATCAACATCATCGGCGGCGTGCTCCTCATCGTGATCGGTGTGTTGATGGTGTCTGGTCTCTGGTCCGCTTGGATGTACTCGTTGCAGGGGGTGATGAGCGGCCTTGTCACGCCCCTCTGATCACATCGATTCCGCCGCACCGGCTCCGGCCGACGGCATCAACCAGCCGAAGCTCGGGTTCGTCGGTTGGCTCCGCTTCTTCTGGCGTCAGCTCACGAGCATGCGCACGGCGCTCTTCCTGCTGCTGCTCCTCGCCATCGCCGCGGTGCCCGGTTCGCTCGTCCCGCAACGGTCGAGCGACCCGAACGGCGTCACCCAGTACTTCACCGACAACCCGGACCTCGCGCCCATCCTCGACAAGGTGCAGGCGTTCGACGTCTACAGCTCGGCCTGGTTCTCCGCGATCTACCTGCTGCTGTTCATCTCGCTCATCGGCTGCGTGATCCCGCGGACGAAGCACCACTGGCTCGCCCTGCGCTCCCGCCCGCCGCGGACGCCCGCGCGCCTGTCGCGGCTCTCCGCGTTCGAGCGTCGCAGCGACGACAGCGGCGCGACCGCCACCGAGCTCATCGACGACGCGACGAAGCAGTTGAAGCGCCAGGGCTACCGAGTCGAACGCTACGACGCCGAGGGGTCCGCATCGGTTTCCGCCGAGCGCGGCTTCCTCCGCGAGACCGGCAACCTCGTCTTCCACTCGGCACTCGTCGGCATCCTCGTGACGGTCGGTTTCGGCGGCGGTTTCGGCTTCTCCGGTCAGCGCGTGCTCGTCGAGGGTCAGACCTTCGTCAACACCCTGCTCGACTACGACTCGTTCAACCCCGGCCGCTTCTTCAACGAGTCGGAGCTGGCCCCCTACAAGTTGACGCTCGACGAGTTCGGCGTCACCTACGAGACCGAGAACCTCGACGCGTACGGGCAGGCGATCGACTACCGCGCGAAGGTCACGACGACCTCGCCCGGCGGGAAGCCGCAGGACGCGACGATCAAGGTCAACGATCCGCTCCGGTTCGAGGGCACCGACGTCTACCTGCTCGGCAACGGTTACGCGCCGACGATCACCGTCCGCGATCCCGAGGGCAAGGTCGTGTTCAGCGACTCCATCCCGTTCCTGCCGCAGGACGCCCAGCTCACCTCGCTCGGCATCGTCAAGGTCCCGGACGGCCTGGCGGAGCAGCTCGGCATGATCGGGTTCTTCTACCCGACGCAGGCCGCGTCCAAGCCGCCGTTCTTCTCGTCCTACCCCGACCTCGCCTACCCGGTGCTGACGCTCAACGTCTACTCCGGCGACCTCGGGATCAACGCCGGTGCTCCGAAGTCGGTCTACGCGCTCGACGTCGACGACATGAAGCAGCTCACGGGGGGCGACACCGGCGTCGAGTCGATCGAACTCACGCCCGGCCAGATCACCGACCTGCCGAACGGACTCGGCACGGTGTCCTTCGACAACGTCGCCGCCAACCCGTCGACCGAGAACTACGCCGGCTCCGTCAAGCGGTTCGCCTCGTTCGACGTCCACCACGACCCGACCCAGCTGTGGGTGCTCGCGTTCGCCATCCTCGCCCTGTCCGGTCTCATCACCTCACTCTTCGTCGCCAGACGCCGCGTCTGGGTGAAGGCCGTGACCGGGAGCGACGGCACCGTCTCCCTCGAATACGCCGGGCTCGCCCGCGGCGAGGACCCCGGCCTCGAAGCGGCCGTCGCGGCGATCGCCGAAGCGCACAGTCCAACGCCTGTCCCGTCCGAACCCGAAGGTAGAATCACCCCGTGACCCTCGTCGAAATCTCGAACCTCTGCCTCTGGTCGGCCGTCGCCGTCTACGCGCTGGCGTTCATCGCCTTCACGTTCGACCTCGCGCGCCGCAGCGCCGAGGTCACCGCGGCGATCGACGCGGCCGAGCGGGCTGAGCTGGAACGGTCGGCAGCCGCCGAGGAACGCGTCGGTGCACTCGCCTCCGCCGCGGCGCGGACCGCCGCACCGATCGTCACGAGCGACGGTGTCCCGCGCAAGACCCGCCGTCCCTCGGACGAGCCCGAGCAGCAGGCGTCGCGCAAGTCGCCGAGCCTCCGGGTCGGGGTCTCGCTCACCGTCATCGCCTTCCTCCTCCACCTCGTCGCGGACGTGACGCGCGGTATCGCCGCCGGTCGTGTCCCGTGGGCGAACATGTACGAGTTCGCGATGACGGGCACGCTGCTCATCGTCGCGGTGTTCCTCGTGGTCATCGCGCGCGTGGACCTCCGGTTCCTCGGCAGCTTCGTGATCGGCCTCGTGACCGTGCTCCTCGGCCTCGCGACCGCGAACTTCTACGTCGAGGTCGTCCCGCTGCCGCCGGCGCTGCAGTCGGCGTGGCTCGTCATCCACGTGTTCGTCGCGAGCCTCGGCACGGCGTTCTTCGCCATCGGCTTCGCGTTGAGCGTCGTGCAGCTCCTGCAGGGGCGTCGCGAGCGCCGGCTCGGGCTCGTGCAGCCCACCCAGAGCTCCGGGCGTCTCCGCTTCCTGCTTACTCTCCCGAACGCGGAGCGCCTCGAGAACCTCGCCTACCGCGTCAACATCATCGGCTTCATCTTCTGGACGTTCACGCTCATGGCCGGTGCCATCTGGGCTGAGCGCGCCTGGGGTCGGTACTGGGGCTGGGACACCAAAGAGGTGTGGACCTTCATCATCTGGGTGATCTTCGCCGGGTACATCCATGCCAGGGCGACGCGCGGCTGGCGCGGATCGCGCGCGGCCACGCTCGCCATCATCGGCTTCAGCGCCGTGATGTTCAACTTCGTCGTGGTCAACGTGTTCTTCAAGGGTCTGCACGCCTACAGCGGCCTGTAAGCCCCTGCGCCGGCCCTCAGCCGAGCAACGCGTGCGTGCGGCGGAGCCGGTCGAGCCACCAGGCGGTCCGCTCCGGTGACGCCGTGAAGTGCTCGAGGAGATCGACGTCCACCTCGACGCGCCGAACGGCGATGCCGCCGTCCACGGGATCGAGCGGTGCGGTCGTCACGTCGCCGCCGAGGAGCGCGGTGGTGGCGAGCCCGCAGTCGTAGTCGAGTTCCGGCAGGGCCGCCGCGAGGTGGGCACCCATGGAGATGCCGACGGAGGTGTCCAGCGCGCTCGAGACGACGATCGGCAGGCCGGCCTCGCCCGCGATGCGGAGCGCGGCGTGCACGCCGCCGAGCGGCTGCGCCTTCACGACGAGCAGGTCGGCGGCGCCGGCGCGAGCCACGGCGAGGGGGTCCTCGGCTTTGCGGACGCTCTCGTCCGCCGCGATGGCGACGTCCAGGGAGGAGACCCGTTCACGGATCTCGGCGAGTTCCGCGACGGTCGCGCAGGGTTGCTCGACGTACTCGAGGTCGAAGGGTTCGAGAGCGCGGATGGCGTGTTCGGCCTCGTCGACGTTCCAGTTGGTGTTGGCGTCCACGCGGAGTCGACCCTCGGGTCCGATGGCCCGCCGGACGGCGGCGACGCGCGCGACATCGTCGGCGAGCACCTGCCCGCGCTCGGCGACCTTCACCTTCGCGGTCCGGCAGCCCGGGAAGCGGGAGAGGATCGACGGCACGTCCGCCGCGTCCACGGCCGGGACCGTCGCGTTCACGAGGATGCGATCCCGGTGGAGGGGTGGGAAGTCCGACCAGCCGAAGTCGATGGCGGCCCGCAGCCACGCGGCTGACTCCTGGTCGTCGTACTCGACGAAGGGGGAGAACTCCGTCCACCCGGCGGGCCCGCGGAAGAGGACGGCCTCGCGGGTGTCGATGCCCCGGAACCGGACGCGGAGGGGGATGGAGACCACGCGGGCGGTGGCGAGGACGTCGTCGAGGTTCGCTTGCATGACCCCATCCTGCACCCGGACGTCGGAAGCCGTTGCGGGACGCCCATGACACAATCGATCCCGTGCCGCTGTTCTCCCGACGCAAGCCGACGCCAGGCGATCGGCGAAGCGTGCCCGCGGACGAACCCGCCGCCTTCTCGGTGCCCGAGCCGATCTTCGAGCCGAGCCCCGAGGCCGAGGTGCTCCCGGTGGTCGAGGAAGCGCCCGGCGGATCCTCCGACGAGCCGCGCGATCCGAACGCCCCGCCGATCCCCGGAGCGCCGCCGGCAGCCGTGTCCTCGAGCGCGCCAGCGCCTGCCGCCCCGGAGCGCACGCCCGAGGAACTGGAGGCGGAGACCGCAAGGTTCCGTCGTCCGGGGTCCCGAGGACGACGGACGCCACGGCAGCCCGCATCACGGAAGCCGTCGTCGCGCCGTCAACGGAAGGCGGCGGCGCGCGCGGCCGCTTCGCGACCCGAGTCCGCGGCGATCCCGGCCGACGGCGGCGAGCGGAGTCCGGCGGCCCACCCTCCTGCCGGCGGTGCGTCCCCGACCGGGCGGGACGAGCTCGGCGCGCGGAGTCGGGGTGTCGTCGCCTCCTTCTCGCCGCTCGCCCTGCTCGGCGCGGTGGTGGCCGTCACCCTCTTCACCGTCCTGCTGGCCGTGAGCTACCGGCCCGGCGAGGGGGCCTGGGCCATCCTCGTGGCGTTCGTCCTCGTCGTCGTCGTGCAGATCGTGCTGCTCATCGGGAGTGTCATCGTCATCCGCCGGAAGGTGCGGCGCCGCTGGGGTGTGCTGGCACTGGTGCTCATCCTCGTCGTCAACCCCGTCACGGCGATGGCGGTCGGCGGTCTCTCCCCGGATCGGGCCGGGAATGGTGCCTCCGCCGGTGGCAGCGGCGACGAGGAGCACGACCCGATCTGGGACACCTACCCGGGGTCCGCCTACGTCGACGCGAAGGAGACCCTCGACGGGCCGAGCTACGAGGACTTCGTCGGGACGTCCGACGAGATGCTCGCGGAGATCCGGACGGCCCTGACCGCCGAGTTCGGCTTCGACTGGGTGGAGCGACAGCCCGCCGAGACGGAGGTCGATCAGAACGGGTACGGCGGGGACTCCATGCTCTTCGAGTACACGGCACCGGTGTGGCAGACGACGACGACCGTGCGCACCTTCGAGGAGAAGTCGCGGGTCGTCGAGCTGATCCGGCAGGTGCTGCTCCGCTACGGGATCGCGAACCTCGACATGCAGAACGCACCGTCCTCCTGGCGTGAGCCGGGCGAGCTCACCGAGCGGTACGGCGGTGAGACCCTCGACACCCAGGCACTGTGGGACCTGCACACCTACAACGCCATCACGGGGGCCGGCGACTTCCGGACGAGCATCGTCGACCTCACGCTCGACTCGGCCGGCACGGTCGCGAAGGACCGCGAGTTCGACGTCGACTACTACGACATGGCGGCGGAGGGCATCGAGCTGCACCTCGACTCGTATGCGCTCCTGAAGGAGGCGGACCGCGCCGACTACCTGGAGGCGCTCAAGCCCTACGCGGACCTCGACAAGCCGAAGTAGTGCCTAGGCTGGACGCATGAGCGATCGAGTGTCCGAACTGTTCGACCCGGAGATCTGGGACGTCGTACCGGGGTTCGAGGACCTCACCGATCTGACGTACCACGTCGCGCGCGAGGGCGGCTTCGTGCGCATCGCGTTCGACCGCCCCGAGGTGCGCAACGCCTTCCGCCCGCACACCGTCGACGAGCTGTACCGCGCGCTCGACCACGCTCGCCAGAGCCCGACGGTCGGAGTGGTGCTGCTCACCGGCAACGGTCCGAGCGCGAAGGACGGCGGCTGGGCGTTCTGCTCGGGCGGCGACCAGCGCATCCGTGGTCGCGACGGCTACCGGTACGCGAGCGACGACGCCGCGGACGACGAGACGGCGAGCGGGATCGACGCGGCGCGCAACGGTCGCCTGCACATCCTCGAGGTCCAGCGCCTCATCCGCTTCATGCCGAAGGTCGTCATCAACCTCGTTCCCGGGTGGTCCGCGGGCGGTGGGCACTCCCTCGGCGTCGTGTGCGACCTGTCGATCGCGAGTCGAGAACACGCGCGGTTCAAGCAGACCGACGCCGACGTCGGTTCCTTCGACGCGGGGTACGGGAGCGCGTACTTCGCCAAGCAGGTGGGTCAGAAGTTCGCCCGTGAGGTGTTCTTCCTCGCCCAGGAGTACGACGCGGAGCGCGCGCTGCAGGCGGGCGCGATCAACGCGGTCGTCCCGCACACCGAGCTCGAGCAGACGGGCGTCGCCTGGGCCCGCACCATCCTCGGCAAGTCACCGACCGCCATCCGCATGCTGAAGTTCGCCTTCAACGCCGTCGACGACGGTCTCGTCGGCCAGCAGGTCTTCGCGGGCGAGGCCACCCGCCTCGCCTACGGCACCGACGAGGCGGTGGAGGGGCGCGACGCCTTCCTGGAGAAGCGCAAGCCGGACTGGGCTCCGTTCCCCTGGCAGTTCTGAGCTGCCTGACCGCGAGGAGTCGGCGGAGCGCCGACGCACCCGGCGTACGCTGAATCCATGACCCGTCAGCTGCTCCCCGTCGACGCGTCCGCCTCGGCGATGCTCGCAGCCCTGGAGACGGCGCTCGACGGCTCCGGACCCGCGGTCCTCCCGATGCAACCCGGATCGTCCGCGGCACCGGCCGTGGTCGACGACCGGGTGGCCCTCGTGATCGAGACGTCCGGCTCGACGGGGGTGCCGAAGCGGGTCGCCCTCTCGGCTGAGGCCCTCCTGGCCAGCGCGGCGGGTTCCGCGGTGGCTCTGGGTGGCCCTGAGGCCCATCGCCGTTCGTCCCAGTGGATCCTGGCGCTCCCGACGCACTACATCGCCGGCGTCAACGTGCTACTCCGGTCGATCGTCGCCGGGACCAGGCCGCTCGAGGCACCGACCGGGTCGTTCGACGCCCGGGCGTTCTGCGGACTCGTCGAGCGGCTCGACGCCGATGCCGGATTCGCTGCCCTCGTACCGGCACAACTGCGCATGCTCGTCGACGCCGCCGAGACGAGCACCTCCGTGCGTGACGCGCTCGCCGGACTCGCCGGGCTGCTCGTCGGGGGACAGGCCACCCCCGCTCCGCTGCTCGAGCGGTCCGCGGCGCTCGGCATCCGCGTCGTGCGGAGTTACGGCTCGAGCGAGACCTCCGGCGGCTGTCTGTACGACGGCGTGCCGTTCGCCGGTGTCGAACCCCGGCTGGTGAACGGGGAGCTCCTCATCGCCGGACCGGTCCTTGCCGAGGGCTACCTCGGCGAACCGGACCGCACGGCGACCGCCTTCCCGGACGACGGCGGCCGCCGGTGGTACCGCACCGGCGACACCGCCGAGCTCGCCGACGGCGTCGTCCGGGTGACCGGGCGGGCCGACAACGTGATCATCAGCGGCGGGGTGAACATCTCCCTCGACCGGGTGCAAGCGGTCGTCCGGTCGGTGCCGGGGCTGGCCGAGGCCGTCGTCGTCGCCGTCCCCGACGAGCGGTTCGGCCAGGCGTCCGTGATCGTGACGGGGGTCGGGACCCCCTTGGACCAGCGCCCGGACGACGCGCTGCTGCAGACCGCCCGAGACGCCGTCGCGGAGGCGCTCGGCCGCCCGGCGCGCCCCGCCCGACTGGTCCGTCTGGCCGAGCTGCCGCTGCTCGCGAGCGGCAAACCCGACCTCGTCGCACTCCGCTCACGATTGGGTTGAGCCCGTCCTCCGCGTGACCGCGAGGGCCGGTTTGCAGGCGGTTGTCGCATAGGGCATGCTCTCCCATGCGTGTCGACGAGCGACCGCAGCCGGGGGACGACGACAGGTGACAACGGGGACCGACACGGGCGCTGCGCCCACGAGGCCGACCACGGCGTTCCGCGCCGACATCCAGGGGATGCGGGCGCTCGCCGTGACCGCGGTGATCCTCGCCCACGCGACCGGCTGGCCGGCCGGCGGCTTCGTGGGCGTGGACGTGTTCTTCGTGATCTCCGGCTTCCTCATCACCGGGTTGCTCCTGCGCGAGCACGAGCGTTCCGGACGCATCTCCCTGCCGGCCTTCTTCGGGCGGCGGATCAAGCGGATCCTGCCCGCGTCGCTCGTCGTCCTGGCCGCGACCGTCGCGCTGGCGGCGTGGCTGTTCAACGCCCCGCGGGCGCTCGCGACCTGGTGGGACGCGGTGTCGGCCGCACTGCTCGTCTCGAACTGGCGTTTCGAGGCATCGGGCACCGACTACTTCCACGTGACGGACGCCGCGTCACCGCTGCAGCACTTCTGGTCCCTCTCGATCGAGGAGCAGTTCTACCTCGTGTGGCCGGTGCTGCTCGTCGTCCTGCTCGCCGTCGCGGCCCGCGGAGCCAGACCGGTGCTGCGCTCGCGCATCGTCGTCGGTGGCGTCCTCGTCGTCCTCATCGCGGCCTCGTTCGCCGTCGCCGTATGGCAGTCCGGGGCGGCTCCGCAGGCCGCCTACTTCGCGACCGGCGCGCGGGTCTGGGAGCTGGGGGCCGGCGCACTCCTGGCCGTGTCCGCGCCGCTCCTCGGCCGGCTGCCGCTGGCGCTCCGGGTGGTCGCCGGATGGGCGGGGCTCGTCGGCATCGTCGCATCCGCGCTGCTCATCACCGGGTCGATCGGGTTCCCCGGCCCCTGGGCGGTCGCCCCCGTCGTCGCCGCGATGCTGCTCATCGCCGCCGGGACCGGAGCCGGCCCGGCGTACCCGCGCTGGATGTTCCCGCTCGCGAACCCGCTGAGCCGTGGCGTCGGAGCGATCTCCTATTCGCTCTACCTCTGGCACCTCCCGATCCTCGTGTTCGTACCGATGCTCGTCCCCGACACCGCCCTCAGCACGGTCCCGGGGATGCTCGGGCTCATCCTCGGGGTCTCGGTACTCTCCTTCCTGCTCATCGAACAGCCGTTGCACCGCACGCCACTCGTGGGTTCCTTCCACGGCGACCGCGACGCCAGGGACGCCGCCTGGGCCGCCTGGCGCGAGCGGTTCGCCTCCCAGTTCCTCTACTCGGCGGTCGGACTCGTGATCGTCGCCGGGCTCGCGGTGATCGCCATCGGCCCCGCGCTCCGCATGCCGGTGACCACCGGGGGACCGGCGGCCGTCGCGGCACCGGCCGGAGACCCGCTCCAGGGCATCGCCGCCGAGCTGCAACTCGCGAGCCAGGCCTCTGCGTGGCCCGACAACCTCTCGCCGAGCCTCGACGACGCGATCCGCGCGACCTCGAGCACCAACCCCGCCCGGGCCTGTTTCGACCTGGGTTCGACGCCCGACGACGGTTCGTGCACCTGGGGCGATGCGTCCGCGCCGAAGCACGTCTACCTCGTCGGCGACTCGACCGCGCTCGCCTACGCGCCGGCGTTCCGCGCGATCGCGGATCAGAGCGGTGGGGCGGTGCGGATCACCACCATCGGCCTCTACGGGTGCCGCTTCACGCAGGACCTCATCCAGAACAGCGGCGCCGGGGTCATGGACGACTGCCCGACGCGCAAGCACGACATCGCCGAACGCATCGCAGCGGACCAGCCCGACCTCGTGATCGTCTCGAACGCGTTCGCCGCGGGTCGCACCACGGACGGCCGTTCGCTCGACACGACGTCGATTGTCGCGTCGGCGCTCGCCGAGACTGCGGGGTATCAGGTCCCCGGCCGCGTCGTGTTCCTCGCGCCGCCGCCGCTCGGCGCCGATCTCGGTTCCTGCTACTCGCGGGTGTCCAGTCCGCAGGACTGCGCCGTCGGCGTCGACGCCGCCTGGAACGACTTCGCCGCGGCGACCGAGTCGGCGGCGGGAGCAGCCGGGGAACGCTTCGTCTCGTCGCTCCCGTTCAGCTGCGCGGATGGCGTCTGCCCGGCGTTCGCCGGGACGACGCCGACGAAGTACGACAGCGTGCACCTCACCCCGGCGTTCGCCGAGCACATCGCTCCGGCGATCCTCCAGACGCTCCAGGTCGCCGGGGCCCTGTGACGCCGTCCGCCCCGAGGCTCCGCGGGTAGACTCGCCGTCGTGGCACATGGAGCACGGCCGGCAGCGCCGAAACAGCAGAAGACGTCCGCACCGCGCAGCACGGCGGGTCGTGGCGCGAACGGTGGACGATCCGGCAACCCCGCACGCGGTGGCGGTCGCAAGGTCCCGCTCGCGAAGCCGGCGACCTTCGGCGACTGGGTCGGTGCGGCCCGGATCCGTACGCTGCCGATGGCCGTCGCCCCCGTGCTCATCGGCACCGGTGCCGCGACGATCATCGCGGGCCCCGGCGTCTACCACCCGGTCCGCGCGCTGCTCTGCCTCGTCGTCGCGCTCGCGCTGCAGATCGGTGTCAACTACGCCAACGACTACTCCGACGGCATCCGCGGAACGGACGACCTACGGGTCGGCCCGAGCCGACTGACCGGTTCCGGTGCGGCGAAGCCCAAGACGGTCCTGACCGTCGCGCTCGTGTTCTTCGGTATCGCGGCGGTGGCCGGCATCGTCCTCACGATCCTCACCCAGTTCTGGTGGCTGCTCCTCGTCGGGGCGGTCGCGATCGTCGCCGCCTGGTTCTACACGGGCGGGAAACGTCCCTACGGGTACTTCGCGCTCGGCGAGGTCTTCGTCTTCGTGTTCTTCGGCCTCGTCGCCACGCTCGGCACGACCTTCGTCCAGGTCGGGACCGTGAACCAGGAAGCATGGTTCGGTGCGATCGGCGCCGGCCTCATCGCCTGCGCGGCGCTCGTCGTCAACAACCTCCGCGACCTCGAACAGGACAAGGCGGTCGGGAAGCGCACCCTGTCGACGTTCATCGGCCGGATCGCGTCGAAGGTGCTCTACTGCGTCCTGCTGCTCGTGCCGTTCGGCATCGCCGCGTTCCTCGCGCTGTTCTACCCGATCGCCTGGTTCACCATGTTCGCGCTGCTCGCCGCCATCCCGGCGTGCGTGATCGTGCTGTTCTCCACGACGGCCAGGGAGCAGATCCTGGTGCTCAAGCTGACGGGGCTCGTGCAGCTAGCGTTCGGGGTGATCCTCGGTCTGGCGTTCTTCTACACGCCCGGCATCGCCGGCTGACGACGCTTCCGGTGCCGCCGCGCTCGCATCGAGCGCCGCGTCCTCGGAGTCCTCATCGTCGTGCGGCGACGCCTTGTCGCCGTGCCGACGGGCGTAGAGCTCCTGCGCGACGGTCTCCCGCGGGGTGCGCAGGAAGATGTAGGACACGCAGAGTCCGATGATCGCGGCGATGATCGCGGCGACCCAGGGCTGCAGACCCGTGAGGAAGACGAGGAGCAGGAGCGGCACCACGAACGCCAACAGGCGGAGGATGGTGTACCGGACGGCGGCGGGAACGCGTTTCACCAGACAAGTCTAGGCGTCCCGCCTGAAGGCAACCCCAGGTAATCACGTCACCTGGCGTTTACGATGGAGACATGGTTCGTCTCTGGATCGGCCTCGCCGTCGCGGCAGTCGTCTTCATCGTGTATTCGGTGGTTGACTGCGCCACGATGCCGCGCGACCGCGTCCGAGGGATCAGCAAGACCTCGTGGATCATCGCCATCCTCCTCCTGCCGGTCATCGGCGGAGTCCTCTGGTGGATCATCGGCCGGGTTCGCGCTCCGAAGGCCGTGCCCCGCGGCTCAGCGCCGGACGACGACCCCGACTTCCTCAAGAAGCTCGACGCCGACCGAGCGCAGACGAAGCGCATCCGCGACCTCGAGGACGAGCTCAACCGCTTCGACGACGAGTCGGGCGACAGCCCGGATGCGACGACGCACGACGACCCCACCCCGGGATCCGACACGCCCGACGACGGTTCCGGCCGCAGACCGCCTGGCGCCCCGAGCGCCTCGTGAACCCGTCCGCCGCTCCCGAGCCCGTCGGCTCGGCTCCCTCGTCGAGCCCGGCCAGCGCGTCCGCGTGGGCACTCCTCGACGCGCTCGTCGCCGTGGGTGTCTCCGACGTCGTCGTCTGCCCAGGTTCCCGGTCGCAGGCGCTCGCGCTCGCCGCTGCCGAGCTTGCGGCCTCCGGACGGATCACCCTGCATGTGCGAATCGACGAGCGGGTCGCCGGCTTCCTCGCCTTGGGCCTCGGCGTCGAGACCGACCGTCCGGCCGTCGTGATCACGACCTCGGGGACGGCGACCGCGAACCTGCATCCGGCGGTCCTCGAAGCGCATCACTCGCGCGTGCCGCTCATCGTCCTCACCGCCGACCGGCCGGCCGAGGCGCACGGCATCCGGGCGAACCAGACGACGAAGCAGGACGACCTCTACGGGTTCGCCGCGCGCCTCGCCGTGGTCGTCGAGGCCCCGACCGGTGCCGACGGTGAGCAGGACGCCGCCCGCGATCTCGCCCAGCGGGCGTACCGCGCCGCGACGGACGTCCTCGATCCGGGCCCGGTGCACCTGAACCTCGCCTTCCGGGAGCCGCTCTCGGGTGGCTTCGACCCGGTCGTCGCCGGGGTGACCCCCAACGTCCCGGTCGAGACGGACGCAACCGCGGAAGCACCGCTCTACCCGGGGCGACCGCATCTCGTCCTCGAGCGCGGACCCAGGACCCTCGTCGTCGCCGGGCACCATGCCGGCCCGGCCGCCGAGCAGCTCGCGGCGGACGGCGGATGGCCGCTGATCGCGGAGGTGTCGAGCGGATCCCGGTTCGGGCGGAACGTCATCGCCGCCTACCGGGAGCTGCTCCGCGAGGACGATTACCGCGAGGCCGTCGAGCGCGTCGTCGTCTTCGGCCACCCGACCCTCAGTCGCGAGGTCCCGCTCCTGCTCCAGCAGCCGCAGGTCGAGACGATCGTCGTCGCCCCGGCCGGAGCCGAGGTCTACAACCCCGGACGACGGGCCGACCGGATCGTGTCCTCCGTCTCCGTCGAGGCGGGGCCCGCGGATCGCGCTTGGCTCGGAGCCTGGGTCGTCGGATCCCGCGAACGGGTGGTGGACCCCTCGCCTGCAGCCCCCGATCTCGACGGGCTGCACTCGACGACTCCCGCCGAGCGGCTGGCCTCCGTCCGGGCCGAGCTCGACGCCGTCCGCCTCCCGGTCACCCGCGAGGTCCTCGTCGACGCGGTCTGGCGTGCCACCTGGCCGCACGACCGCCTCGTCGTCGGCGCGTCGAGGCTCATCCGCGTGGCCGACGGTCTCGTCCCCGGCCGCAAGATCAGCGTGCACGCCAACCGCGGACTCGCGGGTATCGACGGCACCATCGCCACCGCCACGGGGATCGCGCTGGCGAGCCAGGCCGACGGAGGCCCAGGTGTGACGCGGGTGCTCCTCGGCGACCTCGCCTTCCTCCACGACGTCGGCGCGATGCTCCTGGACGACGGCGTCGTGCCGCGTCTCCAGGTGATCGTCGGCAACGACGGGGGCGGCACCATCTTCGACGCGCTCGAGGTCGCCCAGAGTGCCCCTGGAGCGCTCTTCGACCGCGTCCAGTACACGCCACAGCACGTCCGGCTGAAGTCGCTCGCGACCGCCTACGGGTGGGAGTACCGCTCGGCCCGCACGCGCACGGAACTCGACCAGGCGTTCACCGCGCCGGTGACCGGTCCCGTCCTCATCGAGGTCCCGCTGCCGCGAGCCTGACCCGCCGGTCCTGCCAGGGGTCGACTTCCGAAGCGACCTGCAGCCAGAATGGGCGGATGACGGCATCGAAGCACGCATCGACCTGGACGGCACCACCCCGAGACACGCTGCGCGTGGGGGAGGGGTTCAGCCTCGCCGACGTCGATCCCTCATCGACGCCGGGCTTCGACGGTGACAAGCAGCAGGGCCGGGTCGAGCTCGACGCAGGGGTGCCCGCGCTGTCCGAGCTGCAGGAGCGACTCTTCGCGGCGAGCACGCAGGGAGCCCCGGAAGCGGTGCTCCTCGTCCTGCAGGCGATGGACACGGCGGGCAAGGGTGGCATCGTCAAGCACGTCGTCGGCTCGGTCGACCCGCAGGGCGTGCACCACCACGCCTTCAAGAAGCCCACGGAGGAGGAGCGCTCCCACGACTTCCTCTGGCGGGTTGAGCCGCACCTGCCGAAGCCCGGTCAGATCGGCGTCTTCGACCGTTCGCACTACGAGGACGTCCTCATCGGTCGGGTGCGTCAGCTCGCCGCGCCGGACGAGATCGAGCGTCGGTACGGGGCGATCAACGACTTCGAGGCGGGCATCGTCGCGAGCGGGACCCGCATCGTCAAGGTGATGCTGCAGATCAGCGCCGACGAGCAGAAGGAACGGCTCGCCGACCGGCTCGCGCGTCCGGACAAGCACTGGAAGTACAACCCGGGCGATGTGGACGAACGCGAGCTGTGGCCGGCCTATCAGGACGCCTACCAGGTGGCGTTCGAGCGGACGAGCACCGAGGCCGCCCCCTGGTTCGTCGTGCCGGCGGACCGCAAGTGGTACGCGCGCATCGCGGTCCAACGGCTGCTGCTCGACGCCCTCGAGGACATCGATCCGCAGTGGCCGGCGGCCGACTACGACATCGCCGTCGAGCAGGCACGACTCGCGGCGAGCTGAGCCGAGGTTCCTCGGCTCAGCCGAAGGCTTCCACGATCGGACGGAACTTCATCTTCGTCTCGACGAGCTCCGTCGCAGCGTCCGAGTCGGCGACGATGCCACAGCCGGCGTAGGCGGTGATGTCACCGTCCGGCGCGATCTGCGCACAGCGGAGGGCCACCGCCCACTCGCCGTCACCCGAGGCGTCCACCCACCCGACCGGACCGGCGTAGCGACCGCGGTCGAACGGTTCCAGCTCGCGGATGAGGGCGACGGCGTCGCGCGTCGGGGTCCCGGCGACGGCGGCCGTCGGGTGCAGGCCGTCCATGAGGTCGAGCGAGGACGAGCCGTCCGAGAGCCGACCGTCGATGTCGGTCGCGAGGTGCCAGAGGTTCGGCAGTTTGAGGGTGAACGGGGCCTCGCTGCGGCGCAACTGGGGGCTGTGTGCCTGCAGGGCGGTCAGCACCGACTGCACGGCGAACTGGTGCTCACCCTGGTCCTTCGCGCTCGTCATGAGTGCGACGGCCTGGTCGTGGTCGCTCTCGGCGTCGGGACCACGCGAGATCGTGCCGGCGAGGACGCGTGCCGAGACGGCACCCCGATCCACTCGGACGAGCGTCTCCGGGCTCGAGCCGATGAAGCCGTCGACCGCGTAGGTCCAGCAGTCGGGGTAGCCGAGGGCGAGGTCGTGGAGCACCCGGCGGCGGTCCGCTTCCGCGGGGAGGTGCCCGGCCAGGTCGCGTGCGAGCACGACCTTGCTCAGGCCGCCGGCCTGGATGCGGGCGATGGCGCGCTCGGCCGAGTCGAGGTAGCCGTCGCGGCTCTGCACACCGGGGGTCAGCTGGATGCGGTACTCGGGCCCGTAGGCCGTGGTCACGGGATCGACGTCCTCGGCGCCGTCGCCGAGGGAGACCCGCGTGATGAAGCTCGCGTCGGGGTACCGGCCGATGATCGTGCGCGGCACGATGAGGACGCTCGTCGCGGAGGACTCGTCGTCGAAGGCGAACGTGCCGAAGGCGACCAGGCCGGTCCCGGGCCGTCGTACCTCGTCCGTCACCACTGCTGCGGCGCAGACGTCCCGCCAGGCCGCCGCGGCACGCGTGAACCGGTCGGGGCCCGAGAACTCCAGGCGGAGCGCCTCACCAAGTCCGACCAACCCGTGTCCCTTCCGCACCCAGAGGAGCGGCGAGGTCTGGTCGGCGAACGGGAGGAGCTGGCGCGGGTCGTCGATGGCGACGGTCTGGGCGACCAGTGACGAGGTCAGGGGAATGGTCACCGTTCAACCCTACGCCCGCGCAGGAGGGGTCCCTCCCCGCCGCAGCCCGACTGGCGGAGGGTCGGTCACCGCCTCGTCGGCGGGGCGTTCACCGGCCGGGCGTCCCGATCGTCTGCAACCCGGTGACCCCGAGCAGTGCGAGTTTCGCCGCGTCCTCGGTGCCCGGTGCCGCGGTGTACACGACGATGCGCAGGTCGCCGCCCGGCGTGGACAGGACGTCGCAGTCGACGGTGATTGGTCCGACCGGCGTCCGTGTGACCGTCTTCCGGCTCGCCCGGTGCTCCGCGACCCTGGCCTCCGCCCAGCGCCGCTCGAACTCGGGTGACACCGATCGCAGCCGGGCCACGAGTCGTGCGAGCTCGTCGTCCCGCGGGTAGCGCCCGACCGCCGCCCGGAGGTCTGCGGCGAGGTCGCTCGCGAACTCCTCCTCGTGCTGCTCGTCGAAGTCGGTGCCGTCGTGCCCCGCGGTGAAGTGCCGCCACACCATGTTGCGATCGTCGCCGACGAGGGCGGAGGGATCGCCGTTCACCGCGGCCCACAGCGGGTTCCAGAGCAGGATGTCGTGGGCGGCGGAGAAGACCGCCAGTGGCACGTCACCGAGCCGGTCGACGATGCGCTGCACGCCCGGACCGATGTGCCGGGGGACGACCCCGGGCGGTGGTGGAGCGGCTCCGGCGACGCGGTAGAGGTGGTCGCGCTCCTGATCCGTCAGTCGCAGTGCGACCGCGAGGGCCCGCAGCAGCTGCGGTGAGGGATTCCGGGCGCGACCCTGCTCGAGCCTGACGATGTAGTCCACGCTGATGCCGGCGAGGGCGGACAGCTCCTCGCGGCGCAGGCCGGCCGTCCGTCTCCCTGGGCCGGCGGGGAGACCGACCTCGGCAGGGGAGACCCGTTCGCGCCAGGCCCGGAGCACACCGGCGAATTCGTCCATCCGGCCATTGTGCCCCCGGTGTCGGTCCGCATCCTGGTACTGCCGGTCCCCCTGTCGACCGGGGCCTGGCGGACCGACCATGCCGGGCGGAGCATGGACCCATGACCACCACACTCATCACCGGGGCCAACAAGAGCCTCGGACTCGAGACCGCACGCCGACTGATCGACGCCGGCCACACCGTCTACGCCGGCATGCGCGACCTGGGCCGCGGCGATGCCGTGGCCGCGCTCGGCGCCCACCCCGTCCAGCTCGACGTCACCGATCAGGCGAGCGTCGACGCGGCGCTCGCCGCGCTTCCGGAGCTCGACGTGCTCGTCAACAACGCCGGCGTGCTCGGTACGTCCTTCGGTGTGGACGACCTCACCCCGGAGACGATGCAGGATGTCCTCGACACGAACGTCGTCGGTCTCGTCCGCGTCACCCAGGCTGCGTTGCCCCTCCTGCGCCGTTCGTCCCGACCCGTCATCGTGAACGTCGCCTCGGGAGTGGGATGGCCGCGCTTCCTCACCTCCGAGGGGGCCGACGAGTTCGCGGTGCCGACGATCCCGTACGCCGCGTCGAAGGCGGCCGTCATCACGCTCACCGTGCAGTACGCGAAGAACCTGCCCGGGTTCCGGGTGAACGTGAGCGACCCGGGCTACACCGCGACCGACTTCAACGGACACGGAGGCCATCAGACGGTGACCGAGGGGACGGACGCGACCGTCGCGCTCGCCCTGCTCGGTCCGGACGGGCCCACCGGCGAGTTCCACAACCGGCACGGACGCATCGACTACTGAGCGCGAGCCTGGGAGCCGTGCTCGGACGGCCGGCTCCCAGCGGCGCGGACGTAGGATGGACGGGTGAACCGCGCCGACCTCTCCAAGCAGCCCGAGCAGGTCTCGGCCATGTTCGACGACGTCTCGACGAAGTACGACCGCATGAACGCGGTCCTCTCCGTCGGGAACGACGCCCTGTGGCGCATCGCGACCACTCGTGCGGTCGGTCCGGCCGCCGGTGAGCGCATCCTCGATCTCGCAGCCGGCACGGGAACGTCCTCCGCGGCGCTGGCCCGCAACGGTGCGCAGGTCGTGGCCGCCGACTTCTCGCCCGGCATGATCGCCGTGGGTCGCGACAAGTACGCCGACCGCTCCGACATCCAGTTCGTCGAGGCCGACGCGACCGACCTCCCCTTCGCCGACGAGGAGTTCGACGCCACGACGATCTCCTTCGGCCTCCGCAACGTCGTCCGCCCGAAGGACGCCCTCGCCGAGATGCTCCGCGTCACGAAGCCCGGCGGCCGGATCGTCATCTGCGAGTTCTCCACGCCGACGCTCGCCCCGATGCGCGCCGCCTACAACCTCTACCTCGAGCGCGTGATGCCGCTCGTCGCCGGCGTCGCATCGTCGAACGCCGAGGCGTACACCTACCTCAACGACTCGATCCGCGCCTGGCCGAGCCAGCCGGAGCTGGCCACCTGGCTGCGTGAAGCGGGCTACGAGCACGTCGCCTACCGCAACCTCACCGGCGGGATCGTCGCCCTGCACCGCGGACTCAAGCCGGCCTGAGCCTCGTCACCGTCGGGGTTCGTCTCGGCATTCTCGAGGGGTGGAACCTGTTGATCCCGTCACTTCTCGCGAGCCGGCGCGACTGATTCCGTAGCCCGGTCCCGAACGGGAGCATTGACACACGGGTGCGCCCGGCCCTACCGTTCCGTCATGACAGCACAGGACACGGCCCGCGGGTCGCAGCCGGCATCACCCACCGGCGGCAAGGGGCTCGCCACCGGCACCCTCGGCCTCTTCGGCTCCGTGATCATCGGCTTGGCGTCGACCGCGCCGGTGTACTCGCTCGTCGCGACGCTCGGGTTCGTCGTGCTCGCCGTGGGTGCCCAGGCGCCGATCGCCTTCATCGTCGCCTTCATCCCGATGCTGTTCATCGCGTTCGCCTACCGCGAGCTGAACCGCGACGTACCGGACTGCGGCACCACCTTCACCTGGGCGACGAAGGCCTTCGGCCCGGTCACCGGCTGGATCGGCGGGTGGGGCGTCGCGCTCGCCGGCATCGTCGTGCTCGCCAACCTCGCACAGATCGCGGGGCAGTACCTGTGGTTGCTCATCGGCGACGGCTCCCTCGCCTCGAACGTCCCGCTCGTCACCGCGACCGGTGTCGTGTTCATCGCCCTCATGACGTGGGTGTCGTACCGCGGCATCGAGCTGGGGGAGCGGATCCAGAACATCCTCCTCGCGGTCCAGTACCTCGCACTCGTGCTGTTCGCCGTGTTCGCCTTCATCGGAGCGTCGAACGGCACCGCGCCCGACGCGACGCCGATCTCGCTCGACTGGTTCAACCCGTTCGCGTTCACCGATTACCACGGCTTCATCGAGGCGGTGCTGCTCGCACTCTTCATCTACTGGGGTTGGGACACCTGCCTCGCCCTGAACGAGGAGACGAAGGACCCGCAGAAGATCCCGGGCCGCGCGGCGGTCATCTCCACGGTCATCCTGCTGGTCACCTACGTCACCGTCACGGTCGCCGCCATGGTCTACGCCGGACTCGGGACCACGGGCACCGGCCTCGCCAACGAGGACAACGCGAACGACATCTTCCTGGCGCTGAAGGACCTCGTGCTCGGACCGTGGGCGTGGATCCTGGTCGTCGCCGTGCTCATCTCGGCGGTGTCGTCGACGCAGACGACGATCCTCCCGACGGCGCGCGGCACGCTCGCGATGGCTGCCTATAAGGCGCTGCCGAAACGGTTCGCGACCGTCCACCCGACCTTTAAGACGCCGTCCTTCTCGACGCTCGTCATGGGCATCGTCGCCATCGTCTACTACGTCGGCATGACGCTCGTGAGCGAGAACATCCTCGCGGACTCGATCCTCTCCCTCGGACTCGCGATCGCCTTCTACTACGGCATCACCGGGTACGCGTGCGTCTGGTACTTCCGGAAGGTGCTCTTCCGCTCCGCGCAGGACTTCTTCTTCAAGGGCCTCTTCCCGCTCCTCGGGGCGCTCATGCTCACCTTCGCCTTCGTGCAGAGCTGCATCGACATGTTCGACGTCGACTACGGCTACACGGTCCTGTTCGGCGTCGGCGGGACGTTCGTCATCGGCGTCGGTTCGCTGGCCTTCGGTTTCGTGCTCATGCTGCTCTGGTACAGCCGGAAGTCCTCGCGGCCCTTCTTCCGCGGGGAGAGCCTCAACCGCGACACCGAGGTCCTCGTGCCCGACGAGCCGATCGAGTACGGCCGCTCCGTCGACGGCGGTCTCGCCTGACCTCCGGTCCCTGAGCCACCCCTTCCGGTCCCTGAGCCTCCCCCTTCCGGTCCCTGAGCCTGTCGAAGGGCACATCTCCCGGGGCCGTCCAGGCGGGCCGGGCATACTGGTGGGATGTTGGACACCCTGCCAGGCGGCCCGTGGATCTGGGGCGTCGCGATCGTCGGTCTCGTGCTCGTCGTCATCCTCCTGAACGCCAGGCGGGCGAAGTCCGCGTTCGCGAAGCCGTACGAGCGCTACGACACCACCGAGATCCCGCCGGACACCCCGGGTACCCGTGAGTTCATCGTGCGAGACGACGCGACCGGTGCGCGGCTCCAGTTCGTGGCGTCCGGGCCGTCGGCCAGGATCGCCCTCGTCGTCGTGCCGCCGAAACACCTCGGGACCGGCGTCGAAGCGGGCCTCTTCCGCGCCGCGTTGCCGACCGCCCAGGGTGTCGACGCCTGGACCTGGCCGCCGCTCAACACCGACGGATACTCGATGCTGCTCGACCTCGCGCACGAGTTCCCGCATCTGGCGTTCTACGACGCCGAGGGCGTGCGACTCCGCTGAACCGAGTCGTGTGGTCCGACCACAGCTGCCAATCGCCTGATCGCGCCCGTGGATTCCGGTCCTCCGGCACAGGTGACGGGCTGCCCCGGCTAGGCTAGAGCTGTGAATCCCAGCGCGACCCGCCGTGTCAGCAACCTGGCCAGCCAGGCCGGGCTTGCCGAACGCATGTTCGCGACCGGTGCAGACCGCAAGCTCGCCAAGACCATCGACGACGGCGTGGCCCGCCTCGAGATCGGTCTGGAGGAGCAGCTCGGGTTCACCGACGACCTCGTCGACGTCACCGCGCGCTATCTGCTCGAGGCCGGCGGCAAGCGGGTCCGCCCGCTGCTCACGATGCTCATCGCCCAGCTCGGCGACGGCATCACCGACAACGTCCTGCGGGCGGCCGAGGCGATCGAGATCACCCACCTCGGTTCGCTGTACCACGACGACGTCATGGACGACGCCGACAAGCGTCGCGGCGTCCCCAGCGCCCACCAGGTGTTCGGCAACAACACCGCCATCCTCACCGGCGACCTCCTGTTCGCGCGCGCCAGCCAGATCATGGCCGACCTCGGCGAGCGGGCGATCCGGATCCAGGCCGCCACGTTCGAGCGCCTCGTGCTGGGGCAGCTGCACGAGACCACCGGCCCTCGCGAGGGTCAGGACGAGGTCGAGCACTACATCCAGGTCCTCGCCGACAAGACCGGCTCGCTCATCGCCGCCGCGGCCCGGAGCGGCGTCATCTTCTCCAACGCCCCCGAGGTGTACGAGAGCGCGGTCGTCGAGTTCGGCGAGAAGGTCGGCATCGCCTTTCAGCTCATCGACGACGTCATCGACCTGTCGCCGCAACCCGAGGAGACCGGCAAGGTCCCCGGCACCGACCTGCGGGCCGGCGTCGTCACCCTCCCCATGCTCTACCTTCGCCGCGAGGCGGTCGCCGACCCCGAAGCCGCGGCCCTCGTCGCCCGTCTCGACGCCGAGGTCACGGAGACGGACCACGACCCCGTCCGGTTCGCCGCGCTGGTCGCCACCCTGCGCGACCACGCCGTGACCGCGCGGACCTTCGCCGAGGCGCGGCAGTGGGCCGACGAGGCGATCGCGGCACTGGCACCGCTGCCCGACGGCTCGGTAAAGAAGGCGCTCGTGCACTTCGCGAAGGCGATCGTCGACCGAAGGAGTTGATGGCGGCGCCGCTCCACGGAGCGGCACGGCATCCCAGACGCGCATGCATGACGGCCGGAGCGCTCAACCGGCCGCACCCGGAACCCCGCACGGGGACACGAAAGGAACCACCGTGACCAAGCTCAGGCTGGCCATCGTCGGCGCAGGACCCGCAGGCATCTACGCGGCGGACATCCTCCTGAAGGCGGAACGGAAGTTCGACGTCTCCATCGACCTCTTCGAGCAGCTGCCGGCCCCGTACGGCCTGGTCCGCTACGGCGTCGCTCCCGACCACCCGCGTATCAAGGGGATCATCAACGCGCTCCGCGACGTCCTCGACCGAGGCGACATCCGGATCTTCGGCAACGTCCGCTTCGGCGTCGACATCACGCTCGACGACCTCAAGCACCACTACAACGCCGTGATCTTCTCCACGGGCGCCGTCGAGGACGCCCCGCTCGACATCCCGGGCATCGACCTCGACGGGTCGTACGGCGCCGCCGAGTTCGTGAGCTGGTTCGACGGACACCCCGACGTCCCCCGCACCTGGCCGCTCGAGGCGGAGTCGATCGCCGTGATCGGCAACGGCAACGTCGCGCTCGACGTCGCACGTATGCTCGCGAAGCACCCGGAGGACCTGCTCCCGACCGAGATCCCGGCCAACGTCCACGAGGGGCTGCAGCAGTCGCCCGTGACCGACGTGCACGTCTTCGGGCGTCGCGGGCCCGCGCAGGTGAAGTTCACACCGCTGGAGCTCCGCGAGCTCGGGGAACTCAACGACGTCGACATGATCCTGGCCGACGAGGACTTCGACTACGACGAGGCATCGAAGGCGGCGGTGGCGAGCAACAAGCAGGTCATGGTCATCGACCGCGTCCTGCAGCAGTGGCGCAAGCGCGAGACCGGTCAGGCCTCCCGCCGCCTGCACCTGCACTTCTACGCGAAGCCGCTCGAAGTCGTCGACGACGGTTCCGGCAAGGTCGCCGCCTTCCGGTACGAGCGGACGAGACCCGACGGACAGGGCGGCGTCGAGGGCACGGGTGAGATCCGCGAGGTCCCGATCCAGGCGCTCTACCGCGCGGTGGGGTACTTCGGAAGCCCGCTGCCCGGCGTGCCGTTCGACTCGCGGCACGGCGTCATCCCCAACCACGAGGGCAAGGTCCTCCACCCCGAGAGCAACGAGCGCGTCCCGGGCGTCTACGCGACCGGGTGGATCAAGCGTGGTCCGGTCGGGCTCATCGGCCACACGAAGTCGGACGCGATGGAGACCATCAGTCACGTCATCAACGATCAGGCGGACTGGTGGGCGCCCGCGGAACCCGAGGAGGAGGCCGTCGTCGCGCTGCTCGAGTCGCGTGGCGTCGCCTACACGGACCTCGAGGGCTGGCACCTCCTCGACCAGCACGAGATCGCGCTCGGTGAACCACAGGGTCGTGCCCGCATCAAGGTGGTGCCGCGCGAGGAGATGGTGGCGATCTCGCGGGCGCAGTCGTCGGATGACGGGACACCGTCCGCCTGAGTCGCACCGGCGACGGTCGCAATCCGGCCGATCGCCGCGAGTCAAGCCGCTTCACGGAACCCGGTTTCGGCGCGAGTCGGTCACTATGCTGGACGGATGACCGACCCCAACGCGCCCCAGAACGTCCCGTCGGAGCAGCCGACGTCCGTACCGCCGTCCGACCCGCCGGCATTCGTCGCCGACGGCCAGCAGCAGCAACAGCAGCAGCCGCGCTACGGCGAGATGCACCCGGACCCCGTGCAGCAGCAGTGGGACCAGACGGGCCAGCAGACCCCGGCTCCGCAGCAGGGTGGCCAGTGGGGTCAACCGCAGACGGGTGAGCAGGCGGGCCAGTGGGGTCAGCCGCAGCAGGGCCAGTACGGCCAGCCCCAGCACCCGGGCCAGCCGCAGCACACCGGCCAGTACGGCCAGGACACCGGCCAGTACGGCCAGCCGCAGCAGACCGGTCAGTACGGAGCCCCCCAGGGTCAGTACGGTCAGCCGCAGCAGGGCCAGTACGGTCAGCCGCAGCAGTACGCGCAGGCTCCGAAGGCGCCGAACCCCCGCGCACGCGAGACGCGTCTCGCCCTCGTGTCGGTCGGGATCGCAGCGGGTATCGCCGCGGCCGTCGCCCTGGTGAGCCTCATCGGGTCGTTCTTCAGCATCTCGGAGTTCTACCCCATCGGCGACGTCCTGCTGAGCTTCGGCGCGAACCTCGTCAACATCGCCCTCTGGGGTGCGGGAGCAGCTCTCATCCTCATCATGGTCCGTCCGCTCACCCGGGTCCGCACCGCCCGAGACCTGATCCAGTCGGTGGGCATCGCCGCGGCCGTCGGCACCGGCGTCATGCTGCTCATCGTGCTCATCGTCACCATCGTGCGCGGCGTCGTCGAGCAGTACGGCACGCCGGCGTTCTTCGTCAACCAGGGCTTCCTCTCGCCGATCCTCTACGGGGTCACCCTCGCGGGCTTCCTCACGATCGGCGCCGTGCTCGTGACGCGGTTCGTCGCACCCGAGGGCCTCGCCGACGCTCCGCGCGAGCAGCACAGTGGTCAGCAGCACGGTCAGCAGTTCCAGCAGGGTCAGCATGAGCAGCAGGGGCAGCACCAGCAGGGTCAGCACGACCAGGGCTCGCAGCAGCACGGTCAGGCGCAGCAGCCCTACGGACAGCAGCCGCAGGCTCCGCAGCAGCACAACCCGTACCAGCAGTAGTCGGAGGGTCGGGTGGTCGGCGCGCGAGCCCGACCATCCGACCACCGATCACCGGGCGCGGTAACGTGACGGTATGGCCGGATCTCGAGGGTGGACCGCCGACATCCTCGGCGAGGGCTTCCAGCAGCGCACGCTGAACCTCGAACCGGATGACGAGGGCGACGTCGTCGCGACCCTCGTCCGCTACCGGATGCCGCCCCTCGAACAGCTGGGCGAGTTCCTCCTGCCCGACGTCGCGGACGGTATCGACGTCCTCTACGTCCACGGCTGGTCCGACTACTTCTTCCAACGTCACCTCGCGCGATTCTGGGCCAGGCTCGGTGCGCGGTTCTACGCGCTCGACCTGCGCAAGTACGGCCGGAGTCTCCGTCCGCACCAGACGCCGGGATACGTCGACGACCTCCGCACCTACGACGAGGACATCGAGGCCGCGCTCGCCGTGATGGGGCACGGCCCCGAAGACCATGCCACCGGGCGTCGGAACCGGCGCCGACTCGTCCTCCTCGGCCACTCGACCGGCGGGCTCACCCTGAGTCTCTGGACGGCCAGGAACCAGGATCGCGTCGCCGGTCTCGTCCTGAACAGTCCGTGGCTCGAATTCCAGGCGAGACAGCTCGGGCGGCTCGCGATCGCCCCGCTCGTCCAAGCCGGATCGCGGATCGACCCACGTGCGCAGCTCCCTGTCGTCGACCTCGGGTTCTACACCCGCTCCGTGTCGAGCACGATGGACGGCGCCTGGGACTACGACTTCGCCTGGCGTCCGCTCCACGGCTTCCCGTTGCATCCGGGATGGTTGAACGCGATCCTGCGAGGGCATCGGCTCGTCGACGCGGGCCTGCAGCTGCGTGTGCCGGCACTCACGCTGCTGTCGGCGCGGAGTGTCCTGCTGCCGCGGTGGAACGACGCGATGATGCGCAGTGACACGGCGCTCGACGTCGACGCGGTCGCGGAACGCGCACTCGATCTCGGCGAGACCGTCACGATCGTGCGCCTCGACGGCGCCTTGCACGACGTCTTCCTGTCCGAGGAGCCCGTCCGACAGCGTGCGTTCGAGCAGATCGTCGCGTGGGGACGTGGCTACCTCACGAACCCGCCGACCGTCGGCCGCTAGCGTTCAGCGGGCGGGAGGCGCCGTCGCGAGCCCATCGGACGCCGCGGATCCGGTCGCCCGGCGGCGAGCCAGTCGGCGTAGCTGTGATTCGCGCCGATCGCGCACCAACACGGGACACCGACCTCCTGGCCGGCGCGCGAGGTCCGGAAGAGTTCGAGATGCGACCCGTCCGCGGGTCTCTGATGATCCACTGCTCCACTCCAACCATCGAGCCCGCTCGTGCGGGTGCTCCGGTGAAGAGAGTGGTGCGGGGGCCGATCATGACGCGATCGAGGTGATCGACCGCGTCCGACCCGCTAGCGGTAGTTGACGAACTGGAGGTCGATGTCGAGGTCGGCACCCTTGAGCAGCGCCATGGTGGCCTGGAGATCGTCACGACTCTTCGACGAGACGCGGAGCTCGTCGCCCTGGATCTGCGACTTGACCGACTTCGGGCCCTCGTCGCGGATGAGCTTGTTGGCCTTCTTCGCGATCTCCTGGCTAATGCCCTCCTTGAGGGTCGCCTCGATCCGGTACTCCTTGCCGCTCGCGAACGGATCGCCGACCTCGAGGCTCTTGAGCGAGATGCCGCGCTTGATGAGCTTGGACTCGAAGACGTCGAGGATCGCCTTCACGCGCTCCTCGGTGTTGGCCTTCATGAGGATCTTCTCGCCGCTCCAGGCGATCGAGGCACCGACGTTCTTGAAGTCGTACCGCTGCTCGACCTCCTTGTGCGCCTGGTTGAGGGCGTTGTCCGCCTCCATCTTGTCGACCTTGCTCACGACGTCAAACGATGAATCTGCCATGTGGACCATGGTAGCGCCGGTGTCGCTCAGGCAGGTGTGGTTGGGTGGGTGCGATGCGCAACCCGGTGAAGCAGGACCAGCGGACCATCGTCGGACGACGAGGGGCGCTCGCCGGAGCGACCCTGGCGATCGGTGTGCTCGTGTTGAGCGGTTGCGCTCCCGAGCCGGACCCCGTCCCGTATGCGGTTCCTGTCGAGCTCCCGCCGAAGAGCGACGCCCCCGACGGCGGTGTCGCGAACGTCGACCTCGCCGATCCCCAGTGGATCACCGAGGTCGCCGAGGCGAGTGGCATCCCCGAGCGTGCCCTGCGTTCCTATGCCGGTGCCGCCATCCGCAAGGCCGACCTGACGCCGGAGTGCGGTATCGGCTGGACGACGATCGCGGCCGTCGGGTTCGCCGAGAGCGACCACGGTCGCCACGACGGCTCGAAGCTCGGCGAGGACGGCGTCGTGACGCCGCCGATCTTCGGTGTGCCGCTGAAGGGTGGCGAGACCGAGGAGATCACCGACACCGACCAGGGGGTCATCGACGGTGATCCGGTCCACGACCGTGCCGTCGGGCCGTTCCAGTTCATCCCGCAGTCGTGGGAGAACTGGGGGACCGACGCGAGCGGTGACGGCGTGCTCGACCCGCAGAACCTCGACGACGCGGCGATGGCGGCCGCGAACTACCTCTGCCGGGCGAGCGACTACGACATGCGGACGGAGGACGGCTGGCTGAGCGGGATCCGGGCGTACAACTCGTCACCCGAGTACCTTCGCCGGGTCGCCGCCGCGGCGAACGAGTACGCCGAGGCCGTGCCGTCCGACGAGCGCTGAGCGGCCCGGTGACGGATGCCGATGCTGATTTCGCGTCCGGCGGTCTGACGGCTATATTGGTCAAGCGCTTTCGGTTGGCTGTTCGAAAGTCGGTCGGGCGCGCTTGGCGAGTTACCCTAGCGGCCAAAGGGATCTGACTGTAAATCAGACGGCTCAGCCTTCGGGGGTTCGAATCCCTCACTCGCCACGGACAAATCGCCTCATCCTCGGATGGGGCGATTTTTCGTTGTGCTGGCGAGCGTCTGGCGGGAACCCCCGCCGGTCCCTGAGCTGCGCCGCCCTGAGCCTGTCGAAGCGTCGACGTGCCAACGGAGAACCCCACGAACCCGACATGCCTCCTCCGGTCCCTCAGTAACCCGCTCCGGTCCCTGAGCTTGTCGGAGGGCCACGAGGAAACCTTGCCAATCCGGCGGACCTCTTCCGGTCCCTGAGCCTGTCGAAGGGCCCATGCAGAACCCCGCCAATCCGGCATGCCTCCTCCGGTCCCTGAGCTTGTCGAAGGGCACACGAGCAACTTCCACAACCAGCTCGACTCAGCATCTGGAATGTCAGTGGTTCATGGTGGACTTGTTCCATGACCGAGACCACCGCCTCCGCAGTTCGAGCTGGCGACGAGTGCGCCGCGCGCCTCGCGGAGTTCTCGGATCACTACGCGGACATCCAGCGTCGCCGCGCGGCTCTGGACGCCGAGGAGGCTCGCCTACTCGCCCGTTCTGCTGCCTACGCGGACGCCTTCGCAGATGCCACCGTCCCGGCGATCTTTCCGCCCGCGGAGCGGCAGGCGCTCTCCCGCCGGTCGGCATGTGCAGCGCTTGCGATGGCGACGCGCACGCCTGAGCGGACCGTTCAGCGGGCGACGAACGGCGCCGAGCGTCTCGTGAACGAAGCACCTGCCGTGCTTGCCTCGCTCGAGGCGGGTCGTATCTCGGCGCGGCACGCGCGGACGATCATCGACCAGCTCAGTGATGTGCCGGCTGCAGGGCGGACGGCGTTCCTGGAGGCGGTGTTGCCGGCCGCGGAGCAGCTGACCGACGCGAACCTCCGGAGGCGTGCCCGCGTCCTGCGCGAGCGCCTCCACCCCGAGTCCATCACCGCGCGCGCAACTCGCTCGGAGGCGGACCGCCGGGCGGAGTTCGAACCCGCAGCGGACGGCATGGCGTGGGTGCACCTGTTCACGACGGCGCCGATCGCGCAGGGCATCATCGAGCGCGTTGAAGCCGCCGCGGCCGAGTCACGCGCAGCTGGCGACACCCGCACCTGCGCACAACTCCAGGCCGACGCCCTCGCAGCCCTCGCCCTAACCGGCGTCACGCCGGAAGACGTCATGTCGAGCCCGGTGCTCCCGCACCCGATCGAGGTCCAGGAGCACATCAAGCCGACGGTGCAGATCACGGTTCCGGCGCTCAGTATGGCCGGTGTGAGCGATGCCCCGGCGACGCTCGACGGCTACGGCCCGATCGACCCGGAGACTGCGGCCCGCATCGCGGTGAACGCGCCCAGCTTTACCCGGATCCTCGTCCAACCGGAAACCGGCGCGGTCTTGTCGGTCGGGCGCGGCCAGTACCGCGTTCCGGCCGACCTCCAGCGCGCGGTGCGCCTCCGAGACGGCACCTGTCGGGCGCCCGGTTGCGGTCGACGCGCCAGGGCTTGTGACCTCGACCATTCGGTCGCCTGGGAAGACGGCGGCACGACGGATGTCGGCAATCTCGCCTGCCTGTGTCGACATCACCACAGGCTGAAGCACCTCCCCGGCTGGGACCTCGACCACGGGCCCGGCGGGGCCCTCGACTGGACGACACCCGACGGCAAACGCCATCAAACGGAACCGGACCCCGCACCGTTCTGAACGGGTCCGGTCCCTGAGCCTGTCGAAGGGTACCTCGTGGGCACTTCGACAAGCTCAGTGACCGGGAAGGGTGTGCCCGGAACGGTGAGGGTTCCTTGTGGGCACTTCGACAGGCTCAGTGACCGGGGGAGGCGTGCCCGGGAGACACCGGTCCCTGAGCTTGTCGAAGGGCGCTCGGGTCGTGGCGCCTCAATCCGCGTCGGACGTGTGCCCGGGTTCGATCCGGTCCTGAGCTGCGCCGCACTGAGGCGGTCGACGTGTCGAAGGGCAGGAGGGGCCGCCATAGGGTGGTGGGGTGACCGGACACGAAGAACTCCTCCAGATCGCCACCGACATCGCCGCAGAGGCCGGCGAACTGATCCTGCGCCGACGCCGGGAGGGCGTCGAGATCGCGGCGAGCAAGTCGTCGGTCGAGGACGTCGTGACCCGAGCCGACCGCGAGTCCGAGCAGTTCATCCGCGACCGCCTCCTCGCTGCACGACCGGACGACGGATTCCTCGGCGAGGAGACCGGCAAGGAAGGCGGCGCGACGGGGACCTCCGGCCTGACCTGGGTCGTCGACCCCATCGACGGCACCGTCAACTACCTCTACGACATCCCCGCGTACGCCGTCAGCATCGGGGTCGTCGAAGGTGAACCGGACCCGGCCACCTGGACCGCCCTCGCCGGGGCTGTGGTGAACCCGGTCCTGGGTGAGCACTACACCGCCTCCCGCGGCGGTGGAGCACGACTGAACGGCCGCGCCCTCAAGGTCAACCGAGGCGTGGCACCGAACGTGGCGCTGCTCGGCACGGGCTTCTCCTACACCGCCTCGCGTCGCATGGAGCAGGCAGCCGTGCTCGGCGCCCTCCTCGGGACCTTCCGCGACGTCCGGCGGATCGGCTCCGCCGCACTCGACCTCTGCAGCGTCGCCTCCGGCCGCCTCGACGCCTACTACGAGAGCGGCCTGAAGCCGTGGGACCAGGTCGCGGGCGCGCTGGTCGCTGCCGAGGCGGGCGCGACGGTCGCCGGTTTCGACGGTGCTCCGGCCACCACGCAGCTCATCATGGCCGCCGATGCACCGCTGCTCGCGGTCCTCGAACGGCTCCTCGTCGAGCAGGGCTTCGCGACGCCGATCGGGTGACACTCCATGCGCGCCACCGCCGCTCGCGGTAACGCTCCGGGGGCGACTCGTTCATAAGAGAACTCTCATATGGCCTCTGACCAGGCCTTTATCGGATAAAACCGATCACTGCCATGGCTTTTTCAGCCTCCCGTTGCTAGCATTTATGCATTCGTTACCTTCGCGTTCCCCCGCGCGGACGGACGTCGAGATCTTCCTGCTAGCCCATTGAAAGGCCCCCGCCCCCTTGTCACGCCATGCAAGCCCTGAGGACACCCCTGTGCTTCCCGACCCTCAGGACCCGCAGAACACGTCTGTCGAGAACAGCGCTGCACCCGTGCAGACGCCGCCGCTCAGCCGCCGTGAACTCCGCGAACGTGAGCGTCAGGCGGCGGCCGCCCTGGAGCACCAGGAGTCCGTGCTGCAGGAGCCGACGCATGAGGCCAGCGCCGACCAGGAGGAGACGGCCGCGGCAATCGACCCGGTCGACCAGATGATCGCCGAGGCGATCGACGCCGTGCACGTCACGGACGTCGCCGACATCGCGCCGGTCGAGGCAGAGCCGCTCATCGCCGAACCGGCCGTGGCTTCCGACACCGCTCAGGCCACCGAGTCCATCACGGTGACGGTCGACGCCTCCACCGTCGACGCTCCCCGTGCACGCCGCGCAGCTGCACCGAAGCCGGCCTCGAAGCCCCGCGCATCGTCCCGTCCGTCCGCCGCACCGGCCTCGCCCCGCCCGACGACCATCGCGCGCAAGCGTCGCATCACCACCAAGATCTTCGCGGGCGCCGCGATGGGCTTCGTCGCCCTCATGGCCGTGGCCACCTCGGTGCCCGCCAACGCGCTGCTCACCGCTGAAGACGTCGCGACGTCGGTGGCCGAGGCCTCGCAGGCCGAGCTCGGCGACGGCAACGGGCTGAGCAACCAGGCGTCGCAGTCGCTCGACAGCGAGGGATCGGCTGAGCTGACCTTCACCCGCGACGACTACACGACGAGCACCGTCGAGGAAGCCGCCGCCGCAATGGGCATCCGCCCCGCGAACACCTTCACGAACAACCCGAACGGGACCATCCAGTGGCCGTTCGCGGTCGGTGTCACCATCGGTGACCGCTTCGGTGCCCGCGACTGCGCCGGCTGCTCGAGCGACCACCACGGCCAGGACTTCAACCCCGGCAACGGTGCGCCCATCCAAGTCATCGCCGACGGCGTCGTTCGCCACGTCGAAGACGGCGAAGGCTCGCTCGGCGTCAACGTCATCGTCGACCACACCATCAACGGCCGCCTCGTCTCGAGCGTCTACGCGCACATGCAGCACGGCTCGGTCCGCGTCGTCGAGGGGCAGGCGATCAAGGTCGGCACCATCCTCGGCCTCACCGGCAGCACGGGCATGTCCACCGGCCCGCACCTCCACTTCGAGATCCGACTCGACGGCGTCACCTGGGTCGACCCGCTCGAGTGGCTCTACGCGAACGTCAACTGACGCCACGGAACCCAATGAATTGACTGCCTCGCCCGACTCCGGGCGGGGCAGTCGTGGTTCACCCCGAGGGCGGGTGCCCTTCGACAGGCTCAGGGACCGGTGTTGTGGCTCAGGGGCCGGTGTCGGGGCTCGGGGGCCGGGGCACGGAACGACGAAGGCCCGCCCGGCTGATGCCGGGCGGGCCTTCGTGACGGTGTCTGAGGGTTACTGACCCTGCTCCTGGTACTTCGCCTCGGTGGCGGCCTTCTGCGGCTTCCACCACGACTCGTTGTCGCGGTACCAGGCGATCGTGTCGGCGAGGCCGGCCTCGAAGTCGCTGAACGCCGGGGTCCAGCCGAGCTCCGTGCGCAGCTTCGACGAGTCGATCGCGTAGCGGAGGTCATGGCCGGGACGGTCGTTCACGTGGTCGTAGGCGTCCGCCGGCTGACCGAGCTGGGTGAGGATGAGCTCGACGACGTCCTTGTTGTTCTTCTCGCCATCGGCACCGATGAGGTACGTCTCGCCGATGACCCCCTTGTCGAGGATCGTGAGGACGGCGGACGAGTGGTCGTTCGCGTGGATCCAGTCGCGCACGTTCTCGCCCGTGCCGTACAGCTTCGGGCGCTCGCCGCCGAGCACGTTCGTGATCTGGCGCGGGATGAACTTCTCCACGTGCTGGTACGGACCGTAGTTGTTGGAGCAGTTCGAGATCGTCGCCTTGACGCCGAAGGACCGCACCCACGCGCGGACGAGGAGGTCGCTGCCGGCCTTCGTGGAGGAGTACGGGCTCGACGGGTTGTACGGCGTCTGCTCGGTGAAGCGCTCCGGGTCGTCGAGTTCGAGGTCGCCGTAGACCTCGTCGGTCGAGATGTGGTGGAACCGCGTGCCGTGCTTGCGAGCCGCCTCGAGCAGCGTGTACGTGCCGATGATGTTCGTGTCGAGGAACGGGCGCGGGTCGTGGAGGGAGTTGTCGTTGTGCGACTCCGCCGCGTAGTGCACGACGGCGTCGTGACGGGCGAAGAGCTCGTCGACGAGCGTCGCGTCCTGGATGTCGCCGACGACGAGCTCGAAACGATCGGCCGGGAGGCCGTCGAGTGAGGCGCGGTTGCCCGCGTAGGTCATCTTGTCGAGGACGGTCACCGAGTGATCGGTGTTGTTCAGGACGAAGTGGACGAAGTTCGAGCCGATGAATCCGGCGCCGCCGGTAACGAGAAGTCTGGACACGGTAGACGAGTCTACCCGGCGGTCTCTGGATACCGCGGGGGAATCCGGCCGTCGCTCAGTGACCGGGCAGGATGCGGCGCAGCAGGTTCGTGTTCGCGAGGTCGAGCAGTTCGTCGCCGCGGCCCGACATGACCGTCCGGAGCGCGTACAGGGTGAACCCCTTCATCTGCTCGGCGGTGATCGTCGGCGGGATCGACAGCTCTTGTCTCGCCGTCACGACGTCGACGAGCGCCGGACCGTCGTGATCGAAGGCCCGACGGATGGCGCCCTCCAACTCGCTCGCCCGCTCGACGCGTTCGCCGTGGATCCCCATGCCCTCCGCCACACGCGAGAAGTCGGGGTTCACAAGGTCGGTGCCGAAGTTGACGAACCCGGCGGCCTTCATCTCCAGCTCCACGAAGTTGAGCGAGGAGTTGTTGATGACGATGATCTTCACGGGCAGCTTGTTCTGGGTGAGCGAGATGAGTTCGCCGAGCAGCATGGTGAGTCCGCCGTCGCCCGCGAGCGCGATGACCTGGCGGCCGGGGTGGGACGCCTGGGCTCCGAGACCGTGGGAGACGGCGTTCGCCATGCTGCCGTGGCTGAACGAGCCGATGAGTCGGCGCCGCCCGTTCATGGTGAGGTAGCGCGACGCCCAGACGACGGGGGAGCCGACGTCGGGGATGAACACGGCGTCGTCCGTCGCCAGCTGGTCGACGACCTTCGCGAGGTACTGCGGGTGGATCGCCTGGCCGTCGTGGTCCGCGGTCGCGAGGTCGTCGAGGCCCTTCCGCGAGCTGCGGTAGTGCTTGAGCGACTCCTCCAGGTGCTTGCGGTGCGTCTTGCGCTCGAGCTTCGGCAGCAGCGCGTCGAGCGTGTCCCGGACGGTCCCGACGAGCGGCAGGTCGACCGGGTGCCGCCGGCCGATCTGCTCACCGCGGATGTCGACCTGGATGACGGTCGCGTGCTCGGGGAAGAACTGCGGATAGGGGAAGTCGGTGCCCAGCATGAGGAGGACGTCGCACGAGAGCATGGCGTGGTAGCCGCTGGCGAATCCGAGGAGGCCGGTCATGCCGACGTCGAACGGGTTGTCGTACTCGACGTGCTCCTTGCCGCGCAGGGCGTGGACGATGGGGGCGCCGAGCGCGTCCGCGGTCGCGATGAGCTGCTCGTGCGCTCCGGCGACTCCGGCTCCGGCAAGGATGGTGACCCGCTTGCCGCCGTTGAGCAGGCGAGCGGCCTCGTCGAGTTCGTGCTCCGACGGCAGGATCCGGGGTCGCGTCGCCCGGATGGCGGCGACGTGCTCCGAGACCGCGTGCTGGAGCATGACGTCGCCCGGGACGACCACGACGGCCACGCCGCGGCGCTCGACCGCGGTGCGCATCGCGATCTCGAGCACCCGCGGCAGTTGCTCCGGCTGGGAGACGAGTTCCACGTAGACGCTGCACTCACGGAACAGCTCCTGCGGGTGGGTCTCCTGGAAGTAGGTGGTCCCGATCTCGGAGCTCGGGATGTGGGCGGCGATCGCGAGCACCGGTACCCGTGAGCGGTTCGCGTCGAACAGGCCGTTGATGAGGTGCAGGTTGCCGGGGCCGCAGCTCGCCGCGACGACCGCCAGCTCGCCGGTCAGCTCCGCTTCCGCCGCCGCGGCGAAGGCGGCCGCCTCCTCGTGGCGCACGTGCACCCAGTCGATGCCGCCGGAGGAGCGGAGAGCATCGGTGAAGCCGTTCAGGGAGTCGCCGGGGAGGCCGTAGACGCGTTGTACACCGCTGGCCTGGAGGGTGGCGACGACGGTTTCAGCGACAGTGGACATGGGTGCTCCTCGCAGCAGACGACTCGGCCCGGGTTCCCCGGCCCTCTCCATGGTCCTCGTCGCGGTTCGGGGCCCGCAAGGGAGCATCGGGGTCTTGCAGACGCCTACCAGGTGCGCTAGCCGTTCTCAACACTCCGACACGAATCCGCCTGAACGACGAACGCCTTGTAACGTGGTTGCTGGAACAGCCTGCCGAGAACACGGTGGCGCGGCCAACATCGACTGCACCGTGAAGGGGGCGGCCGTGAGCGACTCCCTGCACCGACCGCCGGCACACGCCGGATCGATCACCGATCCAGCTGCGATGTTCACCGAGCACACCGAGACGGTCGTCACCGGCGTCAGCCTGTCGAACGGGCGTTACAGCATCGGTGAGCAGCTCGGCTCCGGCGGGTCCGCCAACGTCTACCGCGCACGCGACGAGCTGCTCTCGCGCCCCGTCGCCGTGAAGCTCTTCCGCGACGAGGCCGCGACCGCGAACGACCGGCTGCGTCAGGAGCGGGAGATCCGTCTGCTCGGGGAACTCCGCCACCCGGGCCTCGTCGAGCTCTACGACTCCGGTTCCGTCGTCCACCGCGGCGTCGAGCACCGGTTCCTCGTCATGGAGTACATCCCGGGCGCCACGCTCACCGACAAGCTGCAGGCCGGCCCGATGCTCCCGCGTGACGCAGCCGCCCTCGGTGCGCAGGTCGCCGACGCGCTGTCCTTCATCCACACGCGGTCGATCGTGCACCGCGACATCAAGCCCGACAACATGCTCTTCAGCGACATCGCCGCGTTCGGCCATGCGAACCTCGTGAAGCTGTCCGACTTCGGGATCGCGCACTTCGTGGGCGGGTCGCGCCTCACGAACACCGAGGCCATCTCCGGCACGGCGTCCTACCTTTCGCCCGAGCAGGCGCTCGGCGACACCGTCGGCACCGAGACGGACATCTACTCGCTCGGCCTCGTCCTGCTCGAGGCCGTGACAGGTCGCCGGGAGTTCGACGGCGGTCTCGTCGAGGCCGCCATCGCACGCCTGCACCGTGACCCGGTGATCCCGCCCGAGCTCCCCGCCGCCTGGCACCCGCTGCTGCGGTCGATGACCGCCCGCAAGCCGGAGGACCGACCCGCAGCGCACGAGGTCGCGGCCAGCCTGCGCGAGATCTGGTCCGAGTCGCGCGTGCGCCGGGTCCGCCGGGTGCGTGCGCGCCTCGGTCTCGTCGTCGACCAGGGCGTCGACCCCCGGATCGCATTGCTCCTCGCCGCCGCGACGGCCGCCGCGGGGCTCGCCATCGGCGTCGCGATCGGCATCTTCGCGTTCTGATCGGCCCATTACCACGTTTCGTCCGGAACCGGGGAAGTCATCCGGCCGGTGTACCGTCTCAACAACGATCGATCCCTTCGAGTGAAAGGGCGCCATGACGCTCTCGACCCCCTATCCGCTCGGCGTCACCCTTCGGGGCGATGGTGCGAACGTCGCCATCTACTCGGAGACCGCCGACGCCGTCACCGTGTGCATCTTCCCCGAGGGCGGGGAGGAACAGCAGACGCGCCTCGAACAGCGCACCGGACACGTGTTCCACGGGCTGGTCGAGGGCCTCGTCCCCGGGACGCGGTACGGCATCCGCGTCGACGGCCCCTGGGATCCGGCGAACGGTCTCCGTCACAACCCGGCCAAGGTGCTGCTCGATCCGCACGCGACGGCGGTCACGGGGCGATACGACCTCGGCCAGGCACAGTTCAGCCACCGTCTCGACGCGCCGGAGTCGATGGACGACACCGACTCCGCGGGCCACGTCGCGCTCGGCGTGGTCACCGACCCGTCCTCGTTCGACTGGGACGCCGACGGACAGGACGTCGCCCCGCGCATCCCGCTCGCCGAGACGATCGTGTACGAGGTCCACGTGAAGGGCTTCACCAAGCAGCTCGCCGAGGTGCCCGAGGAGATCCGCGGCACCTACGCCGGCCTCGCCCACCCGGCAGCCATCCGCTACCTCACCGACCTCGGCGTGACCGCGGTCGAACTCCTCCCGGTGCACCAGTTCGTGCAGGACAGCCACCTCGAGGAGAAGGGGCTCCGCAACTACTGGGGCTACAACTCCATCGGATTCTTCGCCCCGCACGGCGAGTACGCGGCCGCCGGCGATACCGGTGGGCAGGTCGACGAGTTCAAGGCCATGGTCAAGGCGATGCACGCCGCCGGCCTCGAGGTCATCCTCGACGTCGTCTACAACCACACGGCCGAGGGCAACCACATGGGCCCGACCCTGTCGTTCAAGGGCATCGACAACGCGGCCTACTACCGTCTCGTCGACGAGGACCGCGAGCACTACTTCGACACCACGGGCACGGGCAACAGCGTCAACGTCGGCCACCCCGCGGCGCTCGGCCTCATCATGGACTCCCTGCGCTACTGGGTGACCGAGATGCACGTCGACGGCTTCCGCTTCGACCTCGCGACGACGCTCACCCGCCAGGACGGTTCCGCCGAGATCCACAGTGCGTTCCTCTCACTCATCGAGCAGGACCCGGTGCTCGCCCCGATCAAGATGATCGCCGAGCCGTGGGACACCGCCGGCTACCAGGTCGGTGGCTTCCCCGCGAGCTGGTCCGAGTGGAACGGGAAGTTCCGCGACGACGTGCGCGACTTCTGGAACGGCGCCGACAGCGTGCTCGGCACCATGTCGCAGCGCGTCCTCGGTAGCCCCGACGTCTACGAGGCGTCCCGACGCTCGCCGCTGTCCAGCGTCAACTTCGTCACCGCGCACGACGGCTTCACCCTCGCCGACCTCACGGCGTACTCGACGAAGCACAACGCGGCGAACGGCGAGGACAACAACGACGGCGAGAGCGACAACCGCTCCAGCAACAACGGTGCGGAGGGTCCGACGGACGACCCCGCCGTGAACGCGCGCCGCGACCGTCAGCGTCGCAACTTCCTCGCGACGGTCCTGCTGTCGGCCGGTGTCCCGATGATCCTCGGCGGCGACGAGATCGCCCGCACCCAGGGCGGCAACAACAACGCCTACTGCCAGGACAACGAGGTGTCGTGGTTCGACTGGGAGCACGCCGACCACGACCTCCTCGGCTTCACGAAGCGTCTGATCGCCCTGCGCCTCGCCGAGCCGGCCCTGCGACCCGACTGGTTCCGCCAGGGTCCGGGCTCCAAAGCAGACGACCGGGTCTTCATCACCCGGTCCGACGACGAGCCCTTCGCCGACGAGGACTGGGACAACCCGGACGCCCGCTCGATCACCTTCGTGTTCCGTCACGCCGGATCGGCGTCGTTCGCCCTGCTGCTCAACGCGGCCGAGAACGGCGTGGAGTTCAGCCTGCCGAAGGCTCCCGGCCTGCCATGGGCGCTCGTCGAATCGAGTGACCCGGAGCAGATGCTCGCCGAGGGGTCGACGACGGTGATCGTGCAGGGGACCTCCTTCACCCTCCTGCGATCGGGGGTCGCATCATGACCACCGTGTCCGGCGGCGGGCCACAGCGTTCCACCGTGCCCGTCTCGACCTACCGTCTCCAGCTGACCGCGGACTTCCGACTCCAGGACGCCGCGGCGCTCGTCGACTACCTCCAGGCCCTCGGTGCCGACTGGGTCTACCTGTCGCCGATCCTCCGCGCGGAACCCGGATCCACCCACGGCTACGACGTCGTCGACCACACCGAGGTCGACCCGGAGCGCGGCGGTGCCGACGGGCTCACGGCGCTCGCCGAAGCAGCCCACGCGGCCGGCCTCGGCGTCCTCATCGACACCGTCCCGAACCACATGGGCGTCGCGACACCGGTGGAGAACGCCTGGTGGTGGGACCTGCTCCAGCACGGTCGGGACGCAGAGCACGCGGCCGCGTTCGACGTCGACTGGGAGGCCGGCGACGGTCGGATCCGGGTGCCGATCCTGGGCGACGACGAGGACGGACGTCGTGCGCTCGACGACCTCAGCATCGAGGACGGCGAACTGCGCTACTTCGACCACCGACTGCCCATCGCTCCCGGGACGGCGGACGACGACGCGAGCGCCCGCGAGGTACACGACCGCCAGCACTACGAACTGGTGAACTGGCGCCGCGCCGACAGCGAGCTGAACTACCGACGGTTCTTCGCCGTCAACACGCTCGCAGCGATCCGGGTCGAGGACCCGGCGGTCTTCGACGGCTCGCACGTCGAGATCGGTCGTTGGTTCGACGACGGCCTCGCCGACGGGATCCGCGTGGACCACCCGGACGGGCTCCTCGACCCCGGTGCCTACCTCGACCGACTGTCCGAGCGCATCGGCGGAGCACCCATCTGGGTGGAGAAGATCCTCGAGGGCGAAGAGGACCTGCCGGCCGAGTGGGCCACGCTCGGGACCACCGGGTACGACGCCCTGGGCGACGTCGACCGGGTGCTCGTCGACCCGACCGGGCTGCCGACGATCGGCCAGCTCGCCGGCGTCGAACTGACGCGTGAAGCGTGGGACGACCTCGTGCACACCACGAAGCGCGGCATCGCCGACGGGATCCTCGGTTCCGAGGTGCGACGTCTCGCGAGACTCGTGCCCGAGGTCCCGGACGCCGTGGACGCCCTCGCCGAGATCCTGACCGCGTTCCCCGTCTACCGCTCCTACCTGCCGCTCGGCGACGAATACCTGGACGCCGCACTCGACGAGGCGGAGACCCGTCGGCCGGAGCTCGCAGACGCCTTCGCCGCCTTGGCTCCGCGCCTGCGCAACTCGACCGATCCGCTCGCCGCGCGGTTCCAGCAGACCTCGGGCATGGTGATGGCGAAGGGCGTCGAGGACACCGCGTTCTACCGCTACACGGCGCTCACCTCGCTGACCGAGGTCGGTGGCGACCCCGCCGAGACCGACATCAGCGTCGCCGAGTTCCACCACCGCCAGGCACGGCGGCAGGCGGAGTGGCCGTCCTCGATGACGACGCTCAGCACGCACGACACGAAGCGCAGCGAAGACGTCCGCGCCCGTATCGACGCCCTGAGTGAAGTCGCGGACCGGTGGGCGGAGCACGCCGTCGCCCTCCACACCTCGAACGGCTTCCCCGACCGGCAGCTCGAGCAGCTGGTCTGGCAGGCGGCCGTCGGTGCGTGGCCGATCGAGCGCGAGCGACTGCACGCCTACGTCGAGAAGGCCGCCCGTGAGGCAGGCGACTCGACCACGTGGACCGCACCGGACGAGACGTTCGAGGCCGCCCTGCATGCAGCGGTCGACGGACTGTACGACAGCCGTCGTGCGAACGCCGCGCTGCTCGACGCCGTCGCGGACGTCGAGGCGGCCGGATGGACGAACAGTCTGGTCGCCAAGGCGATCCAGCTCACGATGCCGGGCGTGCCGGACGTGTACCAGGGCAGCGAGCTCTGGGACCGATCGCTCGTGGACCCCGACAACCGTCGCCCGGTCGACTACGCCGAGCGTCGCGCGGTGCTGGCCCGTCTCGACGAGGGCTGGCTGCCGCCGGTCGACGCCGACGGAGCCGCGAAGCTCCTCGTGACCAGCCGGCTCCTCCGCCTGCGACGGGAGCACCCGTCGCGGTTCGCCGAGTACACCCCCATCGGGGCGGACGGACCGGCCGCCGACCACGTCGTCGCGTTCTCACGCGGTGGCGTCACCACGGTCGCGACCCGGCTCTCGCTCCGGCTCGCGGAGCACGGTGGATGGAAGTCGACCACGGTCACCCTGCCGGAGGGCCGGCTCGTCGACGTGCTGACCGGCCGTGAGCTGCAGGGTGGCGAGGTCCGTCTCGCGGCGCTGCTGGAGCAGTATCCCGTCGCCGTCCTGACGCGGCCCGACGATGCGGCCGAGGCCGCGAGCGAGGAGTGAGCACGATGACGACCAGCACCACCAGTCCGGCTGACGGGTTCCGTGTCTGGGCACCCGAGGCCCAGCGCGTCGACCTCGTCCTGGACGGTGAGCAGCACCCGATGGACCGCGACGTCGCCGAGGGGTGGTGGATCGCGCTCGACGGTGCCGAGCCCCGCGTGGCGGTCGTCGACAGCGACTACCGCTATCTCGTCGACGGTGAGGGTCCGTTCGCCGATCCGCGCTCGCGCCGGCAGCCGGAGGGCGTCCACGGCCCGTCACGCGTCGTCGCATCCGACCCCGTGCCGTGCGACGGAACCGGCTGGCGGGGTCGCTCCCTCATCGGTGCCGTGCTCTACGAACTCCACATCGGGACCTTCACCGAGGCGGCCACCTTCGACGGGGCGATCGAACGCCTCGACGAGCTGGTCGAGCTGGGCGTCGACGCCGTCGAGGTCCTGCCGGTCAACGCGTTCAACGGCGTCTGGAACTGGGGCTACGACGGCGTCTTCTGGTCGGCTGTCCACGAGGCCTACGGCGGACCGGACGGCTACCGTCGCTTCGTCGCCGCGTGCCATGAGCGCGGGCTCGCCGTCATCCAGGACGTCGTGTACAACCACCTCGGCCCCTCCGGCAACGTCCTGCCGCGCTTCGGTCCGTACCTCGCGGACGGCGCCGGCAACACCTGGGGCGACAGCCTCAACCTCGACGGGCCGGACTCCGACGAGGTGCGTCGGTACATCATCGACAGCGCGCTGCTGTGGTTCGAGGAGTACGGGGTGGACGGCCTGCGCCTCGACGCGGTCCACGCCCTGCACGACACCCGTGCGATCCACCTCCTCGAAGAACTCGACGCCGCGGTGGATGCGCTCAGCGCCGACCTCGACCGATCGTTCACGCTCATCGCCGAGTCGGATCTGAACGACCCGAAGCTCATCACGCCCCGTGGGCCCGGCGGTGCCGGCGGGTACGGTCTCGACGCGCAGTGGAGCGACGACTTCCACCACGCACTGCACGTGGCGCTCACCGGCGAGGTGTCCGGCTACTACGCCGACTTCGCGCCGCTCGGTGCGCTCGGCAAGGTCATGGAGGAGGGGTTCTTCCACAACGGCACCTGGTCGAGCTTCCGCAAGCGCCACCACGGCCGCCGCATCGACCTCGAACGGACGCCGAGCTGGCGGCTTGTCGTCTCCGACCAGAACCACGACCAGATCGGGAACCGCGCGACGGGCGACCGGCTGGCCGCGACCCTCGACGACGGGCAGCTCGCCATCGCCGCCGCCGTCACGCTGCTCGGACCGTTCACCCCGATGCTGTTCATGGGGGAGGAGTGGGCCGCCTCGACGCCCTGGCAGTTCTTCACCTCGCACCCGGAGCCCGAGCTCGGTGAGGCGACGGCGAAGGGCCGGATCGCCGAGTTCGCCCGGATGGGTTGGAACGAGGCCGACGTGCCGGATCCCCAGGATCCCGAGACCTACCGTCGGTCGGTGCTCGACTGGTCGGAGCGGTCCCGTGGGCGGCACGCGACGCTGCTGACCTGGTACCGACGGGTGATCGAGCTGCGGCGGACGGTCCCGGCGTTCACCGATCCGGCGTTCGCCGACACGACCGCGATCGTCGACGAGGCGACCGGCTCGTTCGTCCTGCGTCGTGGCTCTGCGATGCTCGCGGTGAACTTCGGGACGGAACCGGTGGAGCTCACCCAGCGGGTCGGTGAGCTGCTCGACAGCTTCGGCGAGGTCGTCACGACGGAGGGGTCACTGCGGCTCGGAGCGCACTCCGTCGCCATCCTGCACCACTGAGTCCCTGGGCCTCGGGTCAGCGCGGTGCGCTGACCCGGGCGCGGGTCTCAGCCGACGGGCAGGGTCGACGGCGTCGTGAACCAGACCGTCGTGTCGCCGTGGATGGTCCTGCCGTCGAAGGGTCCGCTCGCGACGAGCACGGCCGAGTCCGCGAGCGACGAGGGCACGGCGATGTCGTCGGCACCGGTGTTCGCGACGACCGTGACCGCACCGTTCGTCAGCGCGAGAATGGTGTCGGGAGCCCCCTCGATCCAGGCGATCGAGCCGAGTCCCAGCGTGTGCTCGCGGCGCAGGCGGAGCAGCGTGCGGTACAGCTCCAGCGTCGAACCGGGGATGCCGGCCTGTGCGTCGCGCGAGTAGTCGTTCCAGTCGTCGGGCTGCGGCAGCCAGGACGCACCGGTCGTGTTGAAGCCGTATGCGGGGTGGCCGGCCTCCCACGGGATCGGGACGCGGCAGCCGTCGCGGCCGTACCGCTCGTGGTTCGTGCGGAACCACGTCGGGTCCTGTCGGGCGTCATCCGGCAGGTCGATGACCTCGGGGAGCCCGAGTTCCTCACCCTGGTACAGGTAGGCGCCGCCGGGCAGGCTCAGCATGAGCGCCGTCGCGGCCCGTGCGCGCTGCAGACCGAGCGCACGGTCCGGCTTGCCGGGGGTGTTCGGCCCGACACCGTAGCCCTGCGGGTTCTCCTCGGTCAGTGCGAGGCGGGAGGCGTGACGGACGACGTCGTGATTCGAGAGCACCCAGGTGCTCGGTGCGCCGACCTGGGCGAACGCGCGCAGCGACTCCGAGACGACGGTCTTGAGCGCGGCCGCGTTCCACGGCGTCTCGAGGTACGGGAAGTTGAACGCCTGCTGCATCTCGTCGGGGCGCACCCACAGGGCCATCTTGTCAAGCGGGTCGACCCAGGCCTCGGCGCACAGCACACGGTCGCCGTCGTACGTCGCGAGCAGCTCGTGCCAGTCGCGGTAGATCTCGTGGACGCCGTCCTGTCCCCAGTACGGCGCGGTCTCGGGCCACGAATCCGGACCGGTGCCGGCGGCTTCGAGCGACGCGTCCACGGAGGCGCCACCCATGCTGCCGCCCTCGGCCGGTGGGGTGTAGTCGGGCAGGCCGTCGGCCTTGATCATGCCGTGCGCCACGTCGACGCGGAACCCGTCGACGCCGCGGTCGAGCCAGAACCGGAGGATGTCGCGGAACTGCTCGCGGACCCACGGGTTCGTCCAGTCGAAGTCGGGCTGCGAGGAGTCGAAGATGTGCAGGTACCACTGGCCAGGCGTGCCGTCGGCCTCGGTGACCCGCGTCCAGGCCGGACCGCCGAAGACGGACTCCCAGTTGTTGGGGGCGATCTCGCCGTGCTCGCCCTTGCCGTCGCGGAACATGTACCGGGCGCGCTCCGCCGAGCCGGGCCCGGCTGCGAGGGCCTCCTGGAACCAGCGGTGGGCGCTCGAGGAATGGTTGGGGACGAGGTCGACGATGACGCGGATGCCGGCAGCGTGCGCGGCAGCGGTCATCGCGTCGAAGTCGGCGAGCGTGCCGAAGATGGGGTCGACGTCGCAATAATCGGCGACGTCGTAGCCGGCGTCCTTCTGCGGGCTCGTCATGAAGGGGGACAGCCAGATGGCGTCGACGCCGAGCTCCTGCAGGGCGCCGAGGCGGGAGGTGATCCCGGGCAGGTCGCCGAGGCCGTCGCCGTTCGCGTCCGCGAAGGATCGCGGGTAGATCTGGTAGATGACGGCGGAGCGCCACCACTCCGAACCGGGGGTGGAGCCTCCTGCGGGGGAGGCGTGCTGAGCTGCGGTCGCCGACGTGGTCGGGAGGGCGGAGTCCATGTCGCTACCCTAGGCCATCCACGGGGCCCGTCGCCGCTCGTGGACTGGCCAGCGCGGTGCGCTGACACGAGTGCGGTGCATGGCGGCGAGCGCGGCGCCCCGGAGGGGTGCGGTCGCGCTGGCACCCCGCGCTCACGTCGGTTCGGTCACACGGGAGCCACGTCGATTCGGACCGGATTCCCGGCCACCGACCCGCCCGCCCTGCTTAGAGTGGGGATATGACCACGGAATCGGACGGCTCGGCCCGCAGCACGGCGAAGCGCGTCGCCGCGCAGGCGGGAGGCATCGCCGGATCAGCGGCCCGGACGACGCGTGGCATCATCCGTCGGAATCCGACCGCGAACCGGGTGTACCGGGCGGGCGTCGGAGTCGTCGGCGGTGGCACCGTGGCCCTCGGCGTGGCCCTGATCCCGCTTCCCGGACCGGGAGCATTGATCGCCGTCGGCGGGCTCGCCGTCCTCGCCTCGGAGTTCGAGGGTGCGAAGCGCGCCAGCACGAAGGCGAACGCCGCCGCCAAGAAGGGTGTCGCCGTCGCGAAAGACCTTCGGGCGAAGCGTCAGGCCAAGCAGGCTGCGAAGGCTGCTCCGGAGCACTGACCCCGCGGCGCACGGCGCCGACCGACGCGCGGGTACGGTGGACCGGTGGGGACATCGGCGAAGGGGAGTGGTGCGCGTCGGCCTGCACAACGCAAGACCGCTGCGCCCGGACGACGCACGACCAGCGCCACCCGCTCGACGCGGAAGCCGCGGTCCCGACCGTCCGGCGCGCGCAACGGCTCCCGGCGCCCCGTCGCACCGACACGCCGGAACCGGCGGTCGGGCATCCGCGTGGGCTGGCTCGTCGCCGGCGGAGCGGTCGCGATCGTCGGTCTCGCCGTCATCGTGGCAGCGGTCGTCTGGGGACCGGAGCTCATCAGTCGAGCGGAAGCACGGGACTCGACCCTCGGAGCCGCGCCACATGCTGCCGTCGAGGGACCGGGCATCCCCGCCGCGGGCTCGGCTGGAACAGCGCCGGCGGCCGTCACCGACCGGGTGGACCGTGCCTGGGCGACGGCCACGGCGCTCCGCCTCGGCATCCCCGAGCGGGCGATGGTCGCCTACGCCGGTGCGGCGCTCGCCGTCGCGGAGACGCAGCCGGGCTGCGGGATCGCCTGGAACACCCTGGCTGCGCTCGGGAGCGTCGAGTCCGGCCACGGCACGATCTTCGGCGGTGCGCTCGACGACGCCGGGCGGGCCGTTCCACCCATCGTCGGCCCGGCGCTCACCGGCACCGAGTTCGATGCCGTCACCGACACGGACCGCGGCGCCTTCGACGGCGACGCCAGATGGGATCGTGCGGTCGGGCCGATGCAGTTCATCCCGTCGACCTGGCAGCGGTGGGGCGCGGACGGGAACGGCGACGGCGTCGCGGACCCGCAACAGATCGACGACGCGGCGCTCGCCGCAGCGCACTATCTGTGCCACGGTGGCCGGGACCTCCGCATCGAGGCCGAGTGGATCGCGGCGATCGGCTCGTACAACGGGGCCGCGTCGTACCTGCAGAAGGTCGTCCACGCCGCGGACACCTTCGCCGCGAACTGATCCCGATCCGGTGTACGAAGCACCCCTCGCGGGATGCTAGTCTCTACTGGTGCCATTTCCGCGTGAGCGGTTTGGTTCGCGCTCCGATAGCTCAGTGGTAGAGCACTTCCTTGGTAAGGAAGAGGTCGCGGGTTCAAGTCCCGCTCGGGGCTCGTTCTCTCCGTCACTGCTCTCGCCGGCATACGGAGAGACGTGGCAGGGTAGCTCAGTTGGTGAGAGCGCACGACTCATAATCGTGAGGTCGAGAGTTCGAATCTCTCTCCTGCTACCAGATCAGCTGTTCAAGAGAGAAGCACCGGAGATTTCTCCGGTGCTTCTCTGTTTTGCCGCAGCGTTCGCTGAATCGCGCACGACTGCGAGTAGCGATCCGGTCAGCTTAGAGCGTCGTCAAGTTGCTGGAGCCACTGCTGGAACTCGCCGGGACCTGAGAAGTGGACTCCGGGCATCCGAGCGACCTCCTCCGCTGCGTCGGGGCCCTCGACGACGAGTGCATACCCGCCGCTGGCCAGCGCCACTCTGAACGCAGGCAGGTCCCCACGGTCGTCACCGGCGTATGCGACGACACCCAAGCCATCAGCCCGGATGATCCTCTGCAGCGCCGTGCCTTTGTCCTCATCCAAGGGCATCCGCAGCTCTTCGACGTCGACACCGTCGATGCTGTCGAGTTCTCGGTGGAGTTCACGCGTCGCTGACTGGACAGCAGCCGTCCACGCCTGTGCGACGCCGAGATCGCCCTCAGATCTCCCCGCGTCTCGTGCGGCGCCGGGTGAGCAGCCCGCCGACGAGGAGGGCGATGGTCGCGGCCGTCGCCAGGAGCGCGACGGCCTCCGTGTCGACCCCCGTGGACGCCAGGCCGTCTCTCGGACCAGGGGCGCTGTCGGCGTCACGACCCGACGACGAACCCGGTTCCGCCGCTGGCGGGGTGGACGGCTCGGGTCCACCCGGCAGCGCGCCCCCTGCCCGCACGGTGACGGTGACGTCGACCGGCGTGCGGGCATCGTCTGCCGCCGTGCCCGACACGGTGAAGCTGCCGGGCGCACCATACTGATCGGCCTGGACGGCCGCCCAGTCCACAGGGACGGTCTCGATCGAACCGTCCACCTTCGTCAGCACGGCGGACGGCAGGCTCGGAGCCGTACCCACCGCGGTGACGACCTCGGGCACTGAGACGTCCTGGACGGCGACACCCGGCGCGTAGGCGGTCAACAGACGTTCGTACTCAGCACGGGTCACGGGGATGACCGTGCCGTGCCTCGGCTTTCCGCCGTCCGCGTTCTGAGGGAGGTTCTCCCGGAGCTTGGCCCCCAACGGCTCCCAGGAGTCGCCGTCGTCGAGGGAGTCGGTCCCGAATGGGATGTAGTGGTTCGGGCCACCGTGGTAGTCGGGTTGGTCGATGAACAGATACCAGTCGAGCCCGTTCACGTCGCCGGGATTCGCGGGGAAGACACTCGGGCCCTCGCCGTTCAGGTAGACACCGCCCGGCTCGCCGTTCGGCAATCCGGAGGCGACCTGGTCCTTGACGAGACTCCACTGGTCGGCAGGTCCTCCCGCACCGGGCAGGGTCCCCTTCTCTGTGGCGAGGAGATCCGTCGACCGCTCCTCGCGGATGGTCAGCGTCCCCTCGTCCTTCGTGAACCGGTAGTAGTAGTCGCCCGACTTCGTGACCGAGGAGTCGATCGTGCCGAGACCGGGCCCACGCGAGACGTCGATCCACGGCTCGGGATCGGAGAAGGTGATGAAGTCGTCAGTCGTCGCGTACATCATCCGGTTGTAGGTCACGTTCGTCCGCTGGCTCTCGTCCGTGGTGTCGTACAGGTTCGAGGCCCAGAACACGACGAAGGTGTCCAGCTTGTCGTCCCAGTAGGCTTCGGGCGCCCAGGTGTTCCCGGCGAAGTCCGAGGAGACCTTCACATGTCGTTGCTCGGACCAGGTGACCAGGTCGTTCGACTCCCAGACCTCGATGTACCGCGACCCACTGATCTGGGCCGTGGCGAAGCCACCGGGAAGACCGTCGATCTTCAGGTCGGTGGCGATCATGAAGAACCGGTCGCCATCGGGGGAGCGGAGGATGAACGGGTCGCGCAGGCCGGTCGTGCCCTGGGTCGACGTGAAGATCGGCTTGCCCTCGTTCAGCGTGTTCCAGCTCAACGCGTCGTTGCCCTTGGATGCAGCGAGGCTGACCTGCTCGGCACCACTGCCCTCCCCGGTGAAGAACGCCCACACATAGGCTTCGGGATCCGGCTGGTCCGCCGGCAGCGGCTGGACGGACACGGTGATGTCCCGCGTCAGTTCGGATCCGGCGATGCGCGCGGTGGCGCGGAGCGTCACGGTCACGGCACTCCCGGTGGCGGGGCGTACGACGTCGATGGTCTTCGACGATTCGTCGACTCCCGCGCGGACCGTCGCCGCCTCGGTGCCGCCGATGACGGACCAGGTGAAGGACGATCCGTTCGGGCCCTTGCCTGGGACGGAGAAGTTGGACCGGATGTCATCCGAATTGGTGATCCGGATGCCCTCAAGGTCGAGGGCGAGCTTCTCAGCGTCGGAGCGGTCGGCGGCGACCCGGACGGGGAATGCCAGCGTCTCCTGTCGGTCTCCGGCGGTCACCGTGGCAGTGAGGGTCACCGTGGCGTCTTGCTCGCCATTCGTCGGCCGGACCACCCGCGCGAGTCCGTCCTCCACGACGATGGCGGCGTCATCCGAGGTCCAGCTCAGATGCGTGCCATAGGAGGTCGAGGGGAGTGGAAAGTCGCTCGTCGCCTCCGTCGGTACGCGCAGCCCGGACGACGCCTTCTCGATCGACTGCTCGATGAACGCGTCCTGGACCTCCGTCGCCGTCATCGCGACATCGCTCAGGACGACCTCGTCGATGGAGCCCTTCCACCCGGCGTCCGCGTAGGTGGAGCGGCCGAGGTAGGCGACGAGGTCCGGACCGAAGGACGCCACGTCGCGCGTGATGGCGGTCTGCGCGATCCGCTCACCGTTCACGTAGCTCGTCAACGTTCCGGCCGGGCCGTCGATCACGGTCGTGTAGAGCGCCATCCCGGTCGGGGTCCGGAGTCCGCTGGTGGGCGCGTTGGTCGAACCGGCGCCCACCTCGGTCGTCCAGGGTGCTCCGGGGTTCACCGAATCCGTGATGACGGACTTGACGTACCCGTTCGGATTCGCCGGATTGAGCAACCAGTAGCCCGCTGAGAACTGGCCATCGCCGACCGGGGTGCCGATGAAGGCTGCAGCGGTGTTCCCAGCTGGTGACTGCGACTCGAGCCAGATGCTCGAGGTCAACGTCTGCACCCCGGCCAGATCGTCGGTCGGGATGTCGAGATAGGGCGCCGAGTCGGCCGAGCCGCCGGGCAGGGTGAGCAGGCCGTCGGCGACCGTGCCGCCCACGTTCCTGAGCGTCCCGTCGTTGCCGTTACCGCTCACATCCGGCACCACACCGTTCGCGGCCGTGTCGAATCGATAGTGCAGCAGTGCACTCGAGTCGGCGGCTGCCGTCGCCGGCGTGGCGCCCAGAGCGGAGATGACTCCTACCATGATCATCGCGCCCCAGGCAGCGGCCCGCTTGGGTGAGGCCACCAGCGGGGTTGTCCAGTTACGGGACAGGTGCCGGGGTTGCATGGTCGATAGGCGTTGTGGACTCACCTGGAAACTCCATCGTCTCGGGATCAGGGTCACGGATTGTGATCGCTCACATCGTGATGTCGACCCTGGCGCATGCGGACCTGGTCCGTCAAGAGCGAGGAGCTGTGCGAGTCGACCCGGTGACGGATGCTCGGACGGGCGGCGACCTCGGTCACCGCACGGTCACGGCTTCGAGATCTCCTCGGGGTCAGGCCCGCGGCCTGCTCGAAGCAAGACCCCGACGAGCATCGCGGTACCGATCAGGAGACTCACGCCGGTCAGCACGACACCGATCCCGACGACCGGGGTCCCCGGTCCGTCATAGCCCTCGAGCACCGCCGTGCCGGGGTCGTCCGCGCGGTAGATCACCGTGACGACGTCGCCGACGGCGGGTTTGCCGTCGAGGGGCCAGTCCGACCAGACCCGCTGTGGCGAACCGTCGGGTGCCAGATAGTCGGTCCTGAACCGGTGGTGAGATGCCTTCCGGCCGTCGTCGACCTCGGTGACCGTCCCACTCGTCCGCTCCCCGTTCTGCAACAGGTCGCTGTCGGCAGCCATCATGAAGGAGCCGACGACCACGGCCACCGGACCGGCCAACAGCATCAGGACGATCGCCGCCGTCTGGAACACCCTGCTGTGCAGGAAGCCCCGTGTGTCGCCCGCCACGCGCTTGCGTGCCATCACCAGTACGCCACCGTCCCGTTTCGAAGCTCCTGCATCAGTGGTTCCCGGTGAGGGAAAGACTCAGCATGATGATGGCGGGCACGATCAGGCCGATCGCGACGCCACCGGCCGCCGCCCAGAGCCCGATGCGGACGTGGGGGCTCATGCGGGGACGCAGACCGAGTTCCTCGCCGATCTCCTTGATCCGCGCGCGTTCGTTCTCGGGGCTGAACGCGATCTCGAACCCGCCGGGGGAGGTCCCGAGCATGATGACCCTGCCGTAGCGGATCCGGCCGGATTGCCAGGAGAACGACCAGGAGAGGCGCGGCACGAAGCCGGAGACACCAGCCGACCAGCTGATCCGCTTGACCGTGTCGGTGATGCTGAACCGCCGGCGTCGCTCATCGACCCGCACGGTGTAGGTGATGCTGTCGGACACCTCGTTCAGCTGGAGGACGTTCCACCAGCGGGCGTCCGCCATGTCGTATCCGACCTGGAACCCGTCGGGGAGGCTGGTGACGGTGAATGGGGTGTTCTGCAGCTCGGCGTCCACGGCCCACTGATAGTCCTGTAGCACGCCCGTCGGCGCAACGTCGGTTCCACTCACGGACTCAGTATGGCAACGCGGCGAGAGTGCGCGACCACCGTCGGATGGGCAGTGCTCCCCATCGCACACTGACCTCGAACTGCTATCGCTCCCAGATGCGACGGTAGCCGGGCATGAAGGCGATCATCGCCGCGAGCAGGGTGCCGAGGTTGAGCAGTGGCAGAGCTGGACCGATGGTCCAGGGCGAGTCGGCGTAGACCCCCATCAGCATGACCATCCAGGCGCCGATGTTGCCGAGGATGAGCACGATGATGAAGGTCACCGCGGTCGCTCCCGCTCGCGACGAGACCCGCTTGCCCGCGAGGGTCGGCGCGGTGCAGATCGTGCCGACGATCACGACGATGAGTATCAGGAACGCACTCGCGAACAGGATCGAGGCGGCCTCCGGGTCGCCGTCGTCGTCGCGATCGGCGAATCCCGCGAGGAAGAAGAACAGGTTGAAGGACTCAGGGTCCTCATCCGTCTTCGTCTGGCTCGCGTAGGGGACGAACAGCGAGAGGATGAGGGCGATCTCGAGCAGCAGCATCGGGACCGAGATCAGGATCGACTCGATGCCCGCCACGCGCTCCTCGAGCCGGGTGCGCGCCGCCTGGGCGGCGACCGACTCGGTGGCGGTCGCTGGTCCCTGCTTCGCTGACCCCTGCTTCGCTGATTCACTCATCGCTTACCCCCCGGATCGGGAGTCGGGCTCAGGCGTGCCCGACTCGGCTGCCGCGAAGGCGAGCGACCGGTAGCCCTCGACCTCCGACGTGGTCATGGTAGCCGCGATGGGCCGACCATGCCGGAGCCGTGCCGGGTGGCGTCAGGCGGCGTCCAGCTCGGCCGGAAGCTCCTCGCGCAGGGCGGGGCAGTGCTCCGGCGTCGGGTGGAGGGTGATGTCGATGACCGCTTCCAAGCGGGCGCGTGCTGCTTCGAGGTCGGCCATCTGCGCGGTGATGCGGTCGCGTTCGGTCCGGAGCAGCGCGAGGGACTCCGGCGTCGCGACTCCCGCATCGACGCAGGGGAGCAGCTGGACGATCGTGCGGCTCGGCAGGCCGGCGGCGAAGAGCTGCTGCACGAGCTCGACGCGTTCCACCGCCGCTCGTTCATAGGTCCGCTGGCCACTCGTCGTGCGGGTGGCGGTGAGCAGCCCCTGCTCCTCGTAGTAGCGGAGCGAGCGGACGCTCACCCCGGTTCGAGCCGCGAGATCTCCGATGCGCATCGATCTTCCGTTCCTGGCTTGCACCTGACATTGATGTGAGGTCTTAGCCTAACCAGGCTGCTGCGGGATCGACCCGCACGCGGAAGGGAATCATGGACATCGCAGGATCCGTCGCACTCGTCACCGGCTCGAACCGGGGCATCGGACGCCGGTTCGTCGTGCAGCTGCTCGAGCGCGGCGCCTCGAAGGTGTACGCGACCGCGCGGCGCCCGGACCTCGTCGACATCCCGGGCGTGGAGGTGCTGCAGCTCGACATCACCGATCAGGCGTCCGTCGCTGCGGCGGCCGAGATCGCGACCGACGTCACGTTGCTCGTCAACAACGCCGGGATCGCGACGCAGGGCTCGATGCTGACCGACGACCTCGCGAACGCTCGGCGGGAGATGGACACGCACTACTGGGGCAACCTCGCCATGGTGCGTGCGTTCGCGCCGGTGATCGAGGCGAACGGCGGAGGGACGATCGTCAACGTGCTCTCCGCCCTGAGCTGGTTCGCCCACCCCGGCTCCGGCGGATACGCAGCTGCCAAGGCGGCGGAGTGGAACATGACGAACGCGGTCCGTCTGGAACTCGCCCCGAAGGGCGTCACGGTGCAGGGGCTCCACCTCGGGGCCGCCGACACCGACATCATGGCCGGCTACGAGGGGCCGATGGTCGACCCCGCGGACGTCGCGCGCGCGAGCCTCGACGGCGTTGCAGCCGGCGCTTCCGAGGTCGTCGTCGACGAGTGGAGCGCCATGGTCAAGGCCTCACTCGCCCACGGACCTGACGCGTTCTACGCGCAGTTCGCCTGAACACCGAACCTGGGCCCTGTGCACCGGGCGTAGACAGTGCAGAATGGAGGAAGCCCCCGAGCAGTTACGGTCTGCTCGGGGGCTTCCTCGTGCCGGTGCGGCTATCGCGCGGCCGCGACGAGGTCGGCGATGCGCTGGCCTCGGGCGTTCGCCTCGGCGACGAGGGTCGAGACCTGGTCCTGGGTCAGCCCGCTGACCTGACCGTAGGCCTTCGTGTTGGCGGCGATGGAGAATCCCTGCCCGCCGCTGGCGGACGTGTACATCGTGCCGAACGTCTCGGTGACGAGCGCGATGGTGCCACCTGGCACGCTGATGATCTTGGGCATGTCTGACTCCTTGAGAGGGTGAACCGGGTCCTCGCCGTTCAGGCGAGCGTTGATGAAGAGGTACGGATCGGTGGTGACGCCGATGTCTGCGTTGTTCCACGTGCCGTCCGCGGCGAAGGTGATGGTGAGGTGGAGATGGGGTCCTCGGGCTGCGGACCCGGTGCTCCCGACGACGCCGACGGGTTCACCGCGGACGATCGCCGCACCGACCTGATGGGGTGAGGCCGCCGCCAGATGCGAGTAGCCCGAGTACATGCCGTCGGGATGTGCGATGACGACAATCTGCCCGAGGGTCGCGTTCCACCGGTTGGCGGAGACGACTCCGGCTGCGACAGCGGGGATCGCGGCTCCGGCGCCGGGTTGGTAGTCCAGTCCGCGGTGCGGTTGGGTCCGCCCGCCGGCCATCGATCCCCAGCCATCGGCGAGGTCGATCTGGGCGAACGGGTGTTGATATCTGAGAACCATGTGGCTCCTCCGTACTGAGGGGGCATCCCCCGAGCAGTTACGGTCTGCTCGGAGGATGCCCGGTGTGGGAGTGATTCCCTTGCGAGAACCCGGAAGGGTTACAGCGGGCGGTTGGGCAGGTAGATCTGCCAGCCCTCGTACTTGGCGTCGGTCGTGCCAGCGGGGATGCGTCGTTCCTGCTGGTCGAGCGTGTACCGGCCGACCCGCTGGATGATCGGGTCGAAGCTCGCCGGCGCGAGGTCGTTGAGCTTCAGCCCCTGGTTGGTGTACGCGGCGAACTGGCCACCGTTCAGCGGGTACAGCGGAGCGAGCGGGTGCTCCTGCCAGTAGACCGCCGCGTTGTCCTGTCGCTTGATGAGGGTTCCTGCTGCCATGTCGTCTTCTTCTTCCTGTGGTGGGGTGGTGTTGGGGTCGTCGCCGTTGAGGCGAGCGTTGATGAATGCGTACGGGTCGACAGTGACGTTGATGTCACCGTTGTTCCAGGTTCCGTCCGCGGTGTAGGTGATGGTGAGGTGCAGATGCGCGGCCCGAGACGCCGTGCCGGTGTTCCCGACGTAGCCGACGTGCTGGCCCCGCGTGATCCCCGTCCCCGGCGCATGCGGCGATCGATCACGCATGTGCGAGTATCCCGAGTACATGCCATCCGGATGGGCGATCACGAGGACGTTGCCGAGCGCGGAGTTCCAGTCGTTGTACGACACCGTCCCGGTTGCCACTGCGGGAATCGATGCGCCGGCCCCCGGTTGGTAGTCGACGCCTCGATGGGCCTGTGTACGCCCATCCGCCCAAGAGCCCCAGCCGTCTGTCGCCTGATCCGTCTGTGTGAACGGTTGCTGGTACTTCAAGACCATGAGCCCTCCTTTCTGTTGATGGAGGAAGTGTCCTCCGACATTCGAACGTGTGTTCGAGAGAGACTCTACGACCACCTCGTCGTCTTGTCCAGTTCATCTTGCCGATTCGTCCTGAAATTCTTTCTCCAGTGGCAGATTAGGCGTCTGAATCGATTCGAGCGTGGCGGGGTGTGGATCCTGCGCTCAGCCTCGTCAGGAAGCCGTTCACGCCGGGGATCGCCATGATCCGGGCCAGTGCTGCGGCGATCGCCGCCGTGGCGGCCACGGCCGCAGCCGCCCAGGCGTAGACGTCGTCCGGGAGGAGCTCCCGGATCGCCTCCAGGAGCTGTGGCGCGATGATGCTCGCGGTCGTGATGCAGGCCACCGAGCTCAGGATCACGGCCGCGGTCGTCTGGATCACGGTGCGGATGATCCGCTGTGCTGGAAACGGGACGGGCGGTGGTGTCGGTGGTTCCGGTGATGTCCGGTGTTCGGTCATGGTGCCTCCTCAGGCATCGTGGGTGGTGGTGGATGACCCGGATGGTTTTCAGAAGTTGTCTCATCTGGCATCATTCAGGTCGGAGGTGACACTATAGAGCGACTGAGGCAGGTTTTCTGCCGTTCGCGACAGGGTTTCTGGCTACGATCGGAACGTGAACGCAGCAGAGGCGATGGTCAATCAGGCGTTGGCGGACGAGCTCGTCGCCGCCTACAAGCGGCGACGCATGAATCAGCGCGCCCTGGCTGAGGCGACGGGGATGAGTCCGACGACGCTGCAACGCGTCCTCGCCGGTCGCAGCGAGATCAGTGGCCCGACCTTCGTGACGCTCTGCGCGGTGACCGGCTCCGATCCGGTGCGACTCCTTGCCGACGCCCTGCAAGCCGTCGGGGGGATGAGTCGGATCGAGGCCGAACTGCAGGCGAGCGCCGACGAGCGTATGGCTCCGGTGTCGGACACCGCTGCTACGAATGACGAGCTGGATCGCAAGCGACGCCAGCGCGAGGCTGCGTCGTGGACGACGGAGCAGTTGGAGGGGGAACGTGGGGCGGCAATCACCGATGGAGAACTGGAGCAACCCGAGCCGGAAGCCCCGTGAGCGTGGGCGCGCCTACGACCCGTATGCGCACGCGGAGGAGCTCGGTCTCGCGGTGATCTTCCGGCCCCTGCGGGTGTCCCATGAGCGCTGGCTGCCGTCCGCGCACACGATCGTCATCCAGGAGTCGCTCCGGTCCGTCCACCGCCGGAACGCCCTCGCCCACGGCATCGCGCACTGCGTGCTCGGCCACGAGGACGACCGACCGAAACACGAGGTGCAGGCCGACCGGTTCGCCGCATCCAACCTCATCGACCTCGACGAGTTCCGGGCCATCGCGCGTTGGGCACCGGACCTCGAGCATCTCGTCGCCGAACTCGGCGTCACGAAGCGCCTTGCCCGGGCGTTCGTCGCGCAGCATGCGGATCTGTCCCGGCACGCCGATCTCGCTTAGCGGCGCGCGCATACTGGGACCATGACCGACGAAGCCGAACCGGACCCGCAGCCTGCGGGAGCCGTAGACGACGGCCTCCTGGAGTCGACGATGCTCGACCTGCTGGGGAACCGGGCCGCCACCTCGTCCATCTGTCCGTCGGACGTGGCACGAGCCGTCGGCGGCGACGACTGGCGAGCGCTGATGGACGACACCCGCCGGGTCGCCTGGCGCTTGGTCGACGAGGGCCGGGTGCGGATCACGCAGGGCGACGAGGCGGTCGACCGCACGACGGTCCGTGGACCCATCCGGATCCGATGGGCGAAGGACGCCGTCGACGAGCAGTGAGCCCCGTGTCGCGGTGAAGGCCGGAAGACCTCGGTCCGACGCCGGTTAGGCTTGAGACATGACCATCGCCCTCATCCGTCACGGACAGACCGCCTGGAACTTCGAACGACGGCTGCAGGGCACGACGGACATCCCCCTGAACGACACCGGGCGGGAGCAGGCGGCCACGGTCGCCCCTCGGCTCACCGGCACCTGGGACGTCGTCGTCAGCTCCCCACTGGGGCGCGCACGCGAGACCGCGCAGATCATCGCCGACGCGCTCGGACTGGAGCTCGGCCCGTCCTATCCCGACGTCATCGAGCGGCACTACGGCGACGCCGAGGGCGCGACGGCGCAGATGGTCCTCGAGAACTGGCCCGACCACCAGTACCCGAACCTCGAGTCCGAGGAGTCGGTGATCGAACGCGGCGTCCGCGGCATCGACGCCATCGCCCGTGACTTCCCCGGCCAGAACGTGCTCGTGGTCAGCCACGGCACGCTCATCCGTCTCACGCTCAGCCACCTCTCGGGTACGACGGTCCCTCCGCTGGAGAACTGCTCCGTGTCGGTCATCGAGGCGACCGACACCGGTTGGTCACTCCTGGACGCCGGTACCGCTCGCACGACGCCCTCGCTCGAGACGGCGCTGTCCGGCTCCAGCGCGCAGTGAGCGGGAGCGACTCGACCGGCCGTCCGGTCCGCTCCCCGTCGGGCATCGCCTGGCTGATCGGCATCGGACTGACCGCCGGATTCCTCTCCGGCTTGTTCGGCGTCGGCGGCGGCATCCTCATCGTCCCCGCCGTCGTCTTCCTGCTCGGCTTCGGCCAGCGGCTCGCCGCGGGGACCTCACTCGCGGCGATCGTCCCGACCTCGCTCGTCGGCGTCCTCTCCTACGCGGTGAACGGGACCGTCGACTGGGTGGCGGCGATCCTCCTGGCGATCGGTGCGATCGGCGGGGCACAACTCGGCAGCTACCTCCTCTCCAAGCTCCCCAAGAAGGCGCTCCAGTGGGGCTTCATCGGCTTCCTGCTCGTCGTGGTGGTCTCGCTGTTCCTGATCGTCCCGTCCCGCACAGCCGAGATCGATCTGCACGTCGGATCGATCATCGGCCTCATCGTGCTCGGCTTCCTGACCGGCGTCCTGTCGGGACTGCTCGGCATCGGCGGCGGGGTCGTCGTGGTGCCGATGCTCATCCTGCTGTTCGGCGCGAGCGACCTCATCGCCAAGGGCACCTCGCTGCTCATGATGGTGCCGACCGCGATCTCCGGCACCATCGGCAACGTCCGGCGAGGCAACGTCGACCTGACGGCCGCAGCGATCATCGGTGTCGCCGCCTGCACGACGACCGCACTCGGCGCCATCGTCGCCTCGGTGGTGCCCCCGTTCGTCGGCAACCTGCTCTTCGCTGCCTTCCTCGTGGCCATCGCGATCCGGATGGTGTTCCAGGCGATCAAGCGCTCCTGACAGCCCGCTGTCGGTCCGTCCGTGCCCGGTCGGCGAGCCAGGGCAGCGGGTAGGCTGGAGGGCGTGTCAGTGAACCCAGAGCTCGCCGGTCGGGTCTTCCCGCCCGTCGCCCCGTACCTGGTCGGACGCGAGAAGATCCGCGAGTTCTCGCGGGCCGTCTTCGCGACGAACCCGATCAACCTCGACCCGGAGGCGGCCCGCGCCGCAGGATACGCCGACGTCGTGGCGCCGCCCACCTTCGCCGTCGTCGTCCAGGAGCACACGCTCCAGCAACTGCTCGCCGCACCCGACGCGGGTATCGACTTCAGCCGGGTGGTCCACGGCGACCAGCGTTTCGTGCACCACCGACCGATCGTCGCCGGCGACGAGCTCACCGCGCAGCTGACCGTCACCGCGGTGAAGTCCCTGGGTGGCCACTCGATGGTGACGTGCGACTCGGTCATGACCGATGCCGCCGGCGAGCCCGTGGTCACCGCGACCTCGACGCTCGTGGTGCGAGGAGACGAAGGATGAGCGACGTGCAGCAGACCCCGACCATGCCGGCTGTCGGCGACGTCGTCGCGGAGCGGACCGTCCACCTGACGCGCGACGCCCTCGTGCGGTACGCCGGCGCCTCCGGAGACTTCAACCCCATCCACTACCGCGACGATGTCGCGGCCTCCGTCGGGCTGCCGGGCGTGCTCGCCCACGGCATGCTGACGATGGGGATCGCCGCCCAGCCGGTGGTCGACTGGATCGGCGACCCCGGTCGGGTGCTCGAGTACCAGGTGCGGTTCACCCGACCGGTCGTCGTCGACCCCGCGACCGGCGCCGACCTCCAGATCGTCGCCAAGGTCGGCAAGATCGACGAGGAAGCCCGCACCGCGCGCGTCGACCTCACCGTCACCTACGCCGAGCAGACGGTGCTCGGCAAGGCGCAGCTCGTCGTCAGCTTCGCCTGACCCGGAGGACCATGAACGACGCCATCCGTCTGAGCGAGCTCACCACCCTCGGGGTGGGCGGGCCCGCCGCAGCCTTCGCGGAGTGCACGAGCGAGGCAGCGCTGATCGAGGCCGTGCTCGACGTCTGGAACACCGACCAGCCGTGGCTGTTGCTCGGCGGCGGGTCGAACCTGCTGATCGGCGACGAGCCCGTCGACGCGACCGTCATCCGGGCGGCCAACCGCGGCATCGAACGCCTCGACGCGCCGTCCGGCCGTGTCCGCCTGCGGGTGCAGGCCGGTGAGGACTGGGACGCGCTCGTCGCCTTCACCGTGGAGCACGGCTTCGCGGGCATCGAGGCGCTCTCCGGCATCCCGGGATCCTGCGGGGCGGCCCCCGTCCAGAACATCGGCGCCTACGGGCAGGAGATCGTGTCGTCGCTCGTCGCCGTCGACCTGCTCGACGAGGAGTCGCAGGCCGTCGAGCGCGTTCCCGCCGCGGAGCTCGGTCTCGGGTACCGGACGTCGGTCTTGAAGCGCCACGGTGGCGGAGAGCCCGAGCGCTCCGGCGTGGTCGTGGCGATCATCATCGACCTCGACGACGTCGGTGTCGACGGACTGGCCGCACCCATCGCCTACCAACAGCTCGCCTTCGCACTCGGCGTGGAGGTCGGCGAGCAGGTCCGCCTGGCCCAGGTGCGCACGACGGTGCTCGCGCTGCGGACGTCGAAGGGTATGGTGCTCGATCCCGACGACCCCGACACCGCCAGCGCCGGGTCGTTCTTCACGAACCCGATCGTGTCGGAGCACGTCGCCCGCTCGCTCCCCGGCGACGCTCCCTGGTGGCCCGTCGACCCGCCGGCCGACGACGACACCGAGTACGTCTTCCCGCTCGGCGAGGTCGTCAACCCGCCCCGTCCGGCCCCGACCGAGCGCCTCGCGAAGCTCTCGGCCGCCTGGCTGATCGAGCGGGCCGGCGTCCGTCGCGGGTTCGCACTCCCCGGATCGCACGCCGCGGTCTCCACGAAGCACACGCTCGCCCTGACGAACCGTGGCGGGGCGACCGCCACCGAGATCGCCGAGCTCGCGCGATTCGTGCAGGCGCGCGTCCACGCCGAATTCGGCGTCCTCCTGCAGCCCGAGCCCGTCGTGGTCGGCGTCACGATCTGACGCTGATGCGAGGTCCGCTCGCCCGGGGACGAGCGAGCGGACCTCGGGTCAGGATGCGAACAGGCGCTGGAGGCGCTGGACGCCCTCGAGGAGCTGGTCGTCGCCGAGCGCGTAGCTGAAGCGCAGGTAGCCGGACGGCCCGAACGCCTCGCCGGGCACGGCCGCGACCTCGGCCTGGTCGAGCATGAGGTCGGCGAGTTCGAGGGACGTCGTGGGCGTCACGCCGCCGAACGTCCGGCCGAGCAGTGCCGTGACGTCGGGGTAGACGTAGAAGGCGCCCTGCGGGGTCGGCGTCTCGAAGCCGTCGATCTTGTTGAGCTCGCCGACGATGAGCTTGCGGCGGCGGTCGAACGCCTCACGCATCGCCTCCGCGGCGTCCTGCGGACCGGTGAGGGCCGCGATCGCCGCGCGCTGCGCGATGTTGTTCACGTTGCCGGAGAGGTGCGACTGGAGGTTGCCGAGCGCCTTGATCGCGTCCGCCGGGCCGACGGTCCACCCCACCCGCCAGCCCGTCATCGCGTACGTCTTGGCCACGCCGTTGACGAGGAGCGTCTGCTCGGCGAGCTCGGGCACCGCTTCGACGATCGACGTCGCGCGGACGCCGTCGTAGGTGAGGTTCTGATAGATCTCGTCGGTGATGACCCAGATGCCGTGCTCGAGCGCCCACTCGCCGATCGCCTTCGTCTGCTCGGGGGAGTAGACGGACCCGGTCGGGTTCGAGGGGGAGACGAACAGGAGGACCTTGGTACGCGGGGTGCGCGCCGCCTCGAGCTGCTCGACGGTGACCTGGTAGTTCTGCGAGGCGTCGGCGAAGACGTCGACCGCGACACCGTCGGCGAGCGCGATGGCCTCGGGGTAGGTGGTCCAGAACGGCGTCGGCACGATGACCTCGTCGCCCGGGTTGAGCAGGACTTGGAACGCCTCGTACACCGACTGCTTGCCGCCGTTGGTGACGATGACGCGGCTCGGGTCGACCTCGAGACCGGAGTCGCGGAGCGTCTTCTCCGCGATTGCGGCGCGGAGGTCCGGCAGGCCGGCCGCTGGGGTGTACCGGTGCGCCTTCGGGTCGCGGGCGGCGACGAGCGCCGCTTCGACGATGTGCTCGGGCGTCGGGAAGTCCGGCTCGCCCGCCGCGTAGGAGATCACGGGTCGGCCTTGCGCCTGCAGCGCCTTCGCCTTCGCGTCCACCTTCAGCGTGGCGGACTCGGCGATCGCTGAGATCTTCGTGGACAGGCGGGGCGTGGGAGTCGATTCAGGCACGAGTCCGAGCGTACCGAACCCGGCATCGAGAGGACAGTGTGTGTCCGACCTCGCGTGCAGCGAGGTGAGGCACGTCGTCGCCCGGTCCACCGGGGAACGACGACGTGCCTCACCTCGGTCCTCATGCGGGGTCGACGAGGTACCGCGTGTACGCCGGGACGGTGAGGAAGGTCGGGAACTCGTCCTTGAGCGCGACCTCGCGGAACAGCTCGGCGGCGTCGTCGAAGCGGTCGTCCGCGGTGCGGGGGAGCGAGGAGAGGAGCTCGTCGAGGAGGTCCTCGACCCGCTCACGGGTGATCGGACGGCCGTCGTCGGTCGCGACGTCCTGGTGGATCCACTGCCAGACCTGCGATCGACTGATCTCCGCCGTGGCCGCGTCCTCCATGAGTCCGTCGATGGCCGCGGCGCCGACGCCGCGCAGCCAGGAGTCGAGGTAGCGGACGGCGATCGACACGTTGTCACGGAGACCGGCGTCCGTGACCGCCCGACCGATGCGCACGTCGAGGAGCTGCGCCGGTGTCACCGACACGTCCTCCCGCAGTCGGTCGAGCTGGTTCGGACGGTCGCCGAGGACCGCGTCGAACTCGGCCCTGGCTGTCTCGATGAGGTCCGGGTGCGCCACCCAGGTCCCATCGAAGCCGTCGCCCGCCTCGCGGCGCTTGTCGGCTGAGACCTTCTCGATGGCGCGCGCCGTCGCCTCCGGATCGCGCCGGTTCGGGATGAACGCCGACATCCCGCCGATCGCGTGCGCACCGCGGCGGTGGCACGTCTGCACGAGGAGCTCGGTGTAGGCGCGCATGAACGGAACCGTCATCGTCACCTCGCTGCGGTCGGGCAGGACGAACCGGGCACCGCGCCCCCGGTAGTTCTTGATGATCGAGAAGATGTAGTCCCACCGACCGGCGTTGAGACCGGCGCAGTGGTCGCGGAGCGCGTACAGGATCTCGTCCATCTCGAACGCCGCTGGGAGCGTCTCGATGAGCACGGTGGCGCGGATCGTGCCGTGGTCGAGACCCAGGCGTTCCTCGGTGAATGTGAAGGCGTCATCCCAGAGCTGCGCCTCCTCGCTCGACTCCAACTTCGGGAGGTAGAAGTAGGGCCCGCGGCCGGCGTCGATGAGCGGGCGGGCGTTGTGGAAGACGTAGAGGCCGTAGTCGACGAGGCTCCCGGAGGCCGCCATCGCCGCCCCGGAGCGGTCGATGAACCGCAGGTGCTTCTCCACGAGGTGCCAGCCGCGCGGGCGCATGACGATCGTCGGCGTCTCCGTCGCGGTGACGCGGTACACCTTCCCCGCCTCGTTGGTGAATGTGAGCTCGCCGCGGACGGCGTCGCGCAGCGAGAGCTGACCACCGATGACGTTGGCCCACGTCGGGCTCGTCGCGTCCTCCTGATCGGCGAGCCAGATGTTCGCGCCGGAGTTGAGGGCGTTGATCGTCATCTTCGGATCGGTGGGGCCCGTGATCTCGACCCGGCGGTCCTCGAGACCCGGCCCGGCGCCGGCGACCCGCCAGGAGCGGTCCTCCCGGATCGCCGCGGTGTCGTCGCGGAACCGCGGGTCGCGGCCGTTCCCGATCTCGAAGCGTCGGCGCATGCGCTCGGCGAGGCGGTCGTGCCGCGCACCCGCGAACCGCTGGTGCAGTTCGGCGAGGAAGGCGAGGGCGTCGGGGGTGAGGATCTCCTCGTGCCGGTCACCGAGACGACCGATGACCTCGATGGCGGGGCCGGTGCGTTGCGTGGGCACCGGCCCGGTGGTGGGTGTGGACGGGGAAGCGAGCAGGGTGTTCATGGGGTGACTCCGTTTCGGAGGTCGTGCGTCGGATGGGGCCTTCGAGCGGTCCCTGAGCTTGTCGAAGGGCGGGGCTGGTGTGGATCAGTGGAACTGCTGTTCCTCGGTCGAGCCGGCGAGGGCGAGGGTGGCGCTGCCGGGGTTGAGGGCGGTCGCGACCAGGTCGAAGTAGCCGGTACCGACTTCCCGCTGGTGCTTGGTGGCGGTGTAGCCGCTGGCCTCTGCGGCGAACTCGGCTTCCTGGAGGTCGACGTAGGCGCTCATCGCCCGCTCTTTGTAGTCGCTCGCCAGGGAGAACATCGAGTGGTTCAGCGCGTGGAAGCCGGCGAGGGTGATGAACTGGAAGGCGTATCCCATAGCGGCGAGCTCGCGCTGGAAGGACGCGATCTGCGCATCGTCGAGGTGCGACTTCCAGTTGAACGACGGCGAGCAGTTGTAGGCGAGCAGCTTGCCCGGGAACCGCTCGTGGACGGCCTCGGCGAACCGACGGGCGAGGTCGAGGTCGGGTTCCGCGGACTCGACCCAGAGCAGGTCGGCGTACTCCGCGTAGGCGAGGCCGCGCGCGAGCACCGGACCGATGCCGTTCTCCACCTCGTAGAAGCCCTCCGGGGTCCGGTTCCCGTTCAGGAACGGCAGATCGCGCTCGTCGATGTCGCTCGTGAGGAGCGTGGCGGCCAGCGCATCGGTGCGGGCGATGACGATGGTCGGGACGCCGGCGACGTCCGCCGCCAGCCGGGCCGCATTGAGCGTCCGGATGTGCTGGCTCGTCGGCACCAGCACCTTGCCGCCCATGTGGCCGCACTTCTTCTCAGCCGCGAGCTGGTCCTCCCAGTGGACGCCCGCGGCGCCGGCCTGGATCATGCCGGCCATGAGTTCGTAGGCGTTGAGCGGTCCACCGAAGCCGGCTTCGGCGTCGGCGACGATCGGCGCGAGCCAGTCGATCGCCTCGGGTCCCGGCGTCTCCCCGACGGCTCGCTCGGCGAAGTCGATCTGCTCGGCCCGGAGCAGCGCGTTGTTGATCCGCCGGACGACCGCCGGAACCGAGTTCGCCGGGTAGAGGCTCTGATCGGGGTAGGTCTGCCCGGAGAGGTTCGCGTCGGCGGCGACCTGCCAGCCGGAGAGGTAGATCGCCTGCAGGCCAGCCCGGACCTGCTGCACGGCCTGGTTGCCGGTCAGCGCGCCGAGGGCAGGCACCCACTCCTCGGTGTGGAGGAGGTTCCACAGGCGCTCCGCCCCTCGGCGTGCGAGCGTCGGCTCCTCCCGGACACCGCCGCGCAGGCGGACGACGTCCTCAGCGGTGTAGTCACGGCGGACCCCGTCCCAGCGCGGGTCGGTGTCCCACTCGCGCTGCAGTTCCTCGGCCGTCTGCGTCTGGTCGCCGGCGCGGAGGGGCGTGCGGTGGTCGGTCGGTCGGGTGGCTTCATTGCTCACGATGACTCCTGTGGTGTCGAGGGCGGTGGGGCGGGTCGTGCTGTCGGAACGATCCTGCGCTCGCCGCAACCCCGACGGACGTCATCCGTGGACAGAAGAACGGCCGACCTTCTGTTTGCCGGAACAACCGGCGCGTGTGAGCATGATCACCATGACCAGCACCGCCGCTGCTCCACCCGTCTCCGCCACCTCTGGTGACGGACCTGCTCCACACGCGGACGCCCTCGTCCTCGGTCGCCGGATCCGCGATGCCCGATCCCGTGCGGGCCTCACCCTCGACGAGCTCGCGCAGGCGATCGACCGCGCACCGTCGCAGGCGTCGGCGATCGAGAACGGGCATCGGGAGCCGAGCCTGTCGATGCTCCGCGTCATCGCCGCGGCCCTCGGCACCACCGTCGACGACCTCCTCCGTGACGAACCGCCGAGCGACCGGGCCGCGCTCGAGATCGCCGTCGAGCGTGCCCAGCGGGGGCCTGTCTTCTCCGCCCTCGGGATCGCGCCCATCCGCGTCTCGAAAGGGACGGCGGACGAGACGCTGCGCACCGTGCTGGCGCTGCACGACGAGGTCGCCCGCCTGCATCGGGAGCGAGCGGCGACACCCGAGGAGGCGCGCCGGGCCAACGCGGTCCTCCGGGCGGACATGCGCGCGGCCGACAACCACTTCCCCGAGCTCGAGGCCGTCGCGAAAGGACTGCTCGACGCCGTCGGCCACACCGGAGGGCCGGTCTCGCACCAGACGGTCGCGGAGATGGCACAGCACCTCGGGTTCTCGCTCCACTACGTCGGCGACCTGCCGCACTCGACTCGTTCGGTCACCGACCGGCGCAACGGTCGGATCTACCTGCCGACCGAACCCTCGATGTCCCGTGATTCGCGTTCCCCCATCCTCCAGGCGTTCGCCAGTCACCTGTGCGGACACGAGGAGCCGGGAAACTACGCAGACTTTCTGCGGCAGCGCGTCGAGACCAACTACCTGACGGCGGCCATCCTGCTGCCCGAGCGCGACGCCGTGCGCGTCCTCGGTGAGGCGAAACAGCTCCGGCGCATCTCGATGGAGGACCTGCGCGACGCGTTCGCGGTGTCGTACGAGACCGCCGCGCACCGCTTCACCAACCTCGCGACGAGGCACCTCGGGCTCCCGGTGCACTTCATGAAGGTGCACGAGTCGGGGACGATCATCAAGGCGTACGAGAACGACGGGGTCACGTTCCCGTCCGACGTCCTCGGAGCGGTGGAGGGCTCGCTCGTCTGCCGCAACTGGACGGCCAGGACCGTCTTCGACGTCGAGGACCGCTTCAGCCCCTGGTATCAGTACACCGACATGGACACCGGCACCTTCTGGTGCACCTCGCGGATCGAGAAGGCCAAGGAGGGCGAGTACTCGGTCAGCGTCGGCGTCCCGTTCGCGCACGTGAAGTGGTTCCGCGGACGCGAGACGCCGCATCGGTCGACCTCGAACTGCCCCGACGAGCGATGCTGTCGTCGGGCGTCGCCGGCGCTCGCCGAACGGTGGGAGGGGAAGGCCTGGCCGGCGGCGCGGACGCCGACGAGTCTGCTGGCTGCGCTGCCGACCGGATCCTTCCCGGGGGTCGACTCCGTCGAGGTGTACGAGTTCCTCGAGTCGCACGCGCCGCGGGCGGACTGAGGTGAGGCACCTCGTCGCCCGACGAGGTGTCGAGCGACGAGGTGCCTCACCTCAGCGTGATCAGCTCGCGAGGCGCGGGTAGTCCGTGTAGCCCTCGGCGCCCGGGCCGTAGAAGGTGGCCGGGTTGGGGGTGTTCTCCTCGTGCTCGCCCGCCCAACGCTCGACGAGGTCGGGGTTCGCGATGGCGAGACGCCCGACGGCGACGGCGTCGGCGTGCGCGTGCTCGACGAGGGCGATCGCCTCGTCGCGCGTCGTGACGGTGCCGAAGCCGCTGTTGACGATGAGCTTGCCGCCGAAGTGACCGCGCAGGTCCTGGACGAGCGCGCCGGCCGGGTCCTCGTGGAGGATGCTGACGTAGGCGAGGCCGCGCGGTGCCAGGGCGTCGAGCAGTGCCTCGTAGGTCGCGCGGACGTCGGCCTCGTCGGTCTCCGCAGTGTCACCGGCGCCGTTCATCGGGGAGATGCGGATGCCGACGCGCGCTGCACCGACCGCCTCGGCGACGGCGCTGACGACCTCGGCGACGTACGACGCGCGGGCCTCCGGGCTGCCTCCGGCGCGGTCGTCGCGCACGTTGGAGACGGGGGAGAGGAACTGGTGCAGCAGGTAGCCGTTCGCGGCGTGGAGTTCGACGCCGTCGAGGCCTGCCTCGATCGCGTTGCGGGCGGCCTGGACGAACTCCTCGCGGACCGTGTCGAGCTCCTCGGTGCTCAGCGCGTGCGGGACGGGGTACGGCTGGGCGCCCGCCGGCGTCCGGACCTCGCCGGCGATGGCGATCGCGCTCGGCGCGACGATGCGGTCGGTGCCCGTGATGTCGGTGTGCGAGACGCGGCCGCCGTTCATGAGCTGCATGACGATGAGCCCGCCCGCTCCGTGCACGGCCTTCGCGACGCCACGCCAACCCTCGACCTGCTCGGGGGTGACGATGCCGGGCTGGCCCGGGTAGGAGCGCGACTCGGCGCTCGGGTAGGTGCCCTCCGTGATGATGAGCCCGAGCCCTGCGCGCTGGCTGTAGTGCTCTGCGACGAGTTCGCCGGGGACGCCGTCGGCTCCGGACCGCATGCGGGTGAGCGGGGCCATGACGACGCGGTTGGCGAGTTCGAGGTCGCCGAGTCGGATGGGCGCGAAGAGATCCATACGGGTGATGCCTTTCGTGGGGGATGCGGCTCGCGGAGGACGCGGCCTCCGGACGCAACCCGGCTGCGGCCGTCGATATTCCGGTGATGCTTCTGGACCTTGTGCATCTGGAATACTTCTTGCTAGGCTCACGGTGTGGTCGTCGGGCTCTGTCCCCGCAGCTCGCGACGAGCACGACCCGGTGTCGACGAATCCGAGGGGGAGGCGTCGGCACCGGGAACCCTGCCAGGATACGAAGATGCCCGCCCCCAGATTCGGCCTCGTCTCCGACCTCCGTCGTCCGGAGTCCGGTGAACGCGCCGAGCGCGTCACCTTCGTCGAGTTGTTCTTCGACCTCGTCTTCGTCTTCGCGCTCACCCAGCTGAGCAAGCTCATCGCCGACGACCAGAGCGTCACCGCCGCGCTCGAGTCGATCGTCCTCATCCTGGCGCTCTGGTGGTCCTGGGTGTCCACGAGCTGGGTGACGAACTGGCTCGACCCGGAACGGCTCGCGGTGCGACTCGCGCTCATCGGCTTCGGCCTGTTGGCGTTCGTCGCGGCGGTGTCGGTGTCGGCGTCGTTCACCGACCGCGCGCTGGCGTTCGCCGTCGCCTACGTCGTGCTCCAGCTCATCCGGACGCTGTTCATGGTCGTGGCGACCTGGCGGCACGACCGCGACGTGGCCCTGAGCTTCGCACGCGTCCTCGTCTGGACCGCGTTCGCCGCGGTCTTCTGGATCGCCGGCGCGCTGGTGCCGGCCGACTGGCAACTGGCGTTCTGGATCTGCGCCGTCGCCATCGAGTACGGCGGCGGGGCCCTCGGATTCCGGCTGCCGGGTGTGCGGACCTCAGAGGTCGAGAGCTGGGAGCTCTCCGGTGCGCACCTCTCGGAGCGGGCGTCGCTCTTCATCATCATCGCGATCGGCGAGTCGCTGCTCGTCACCGGGTTCGCGTTCGTCGAGCTCGAGACGTCGGTCGCCGCCGTCGTCGGGATGCTGAGCGCCTTCGTCTCCGCGGTCGCGCTGTGGTGGTTGTACTTCCACCGCACGGAGACGGCGGGACGCCGAGCGGTCGAGGCCGCCGAGGAGGAGGCCGACCGCGCCGACGGTGACGAGGGTCGTCCCGGTCGACGGGGGCCGGGACGTCTCGGACGCATCGCGCGCGACGGATACAGCTACGCCCACGTCGTGATCGTCGCCGGGATCGTGCTCGTCTCGGTGGGGGACAAGGAGATCCTCGACCGGCCGGCCGACGCCGTGGAACTCGCCGGGGGCGTCGTGATCCTCGGCGGACCGGCCCTCTACCTGCTCGGGCTGTCGCTGTTCCGGTTCGTCGTCGACCGCGCCGTTCCACTCGCGCCGGTCATCGGCCTCGCGATGCTCGCTGGCTGCGCGGTCGCCGCGTTCCTCGTGCCGCAGCTCGGGGAACTCGTCCTCGGGTGTCTCTGCACGCTGGTGCTCGTCCTCGCCGCGATCGCCGACACGGTCCTCCCGGACCGGCGGGTCACTGCGGAGCGTCACCAGGCTTGATCTGGGCGCCCTCGCGGTGCGGCCCCGTGTCGTAGCGGGCACCGCCCCGGTCGCTCGGCTGCGCCGCGAGCCAGATGAAGAAGAACCAGCCGAAGATCGGGACCAGGTTGATGAGCTGCCACCAGCCGCTGTGGTCCGTGTCGTGCATGCGACGGGCGTTCAGTGACAGCCCCGGGATGATCGTCGCGAGGCCCCAGATCCCGGACAGGACGCTCTGGACACCCCATGCGGGTCCTTCGGTGACCTGACCCTCCCAGAAACCGGCCGTCACCCCGGTCGCGACGTCGACACCGCGTCCGATCACCAGGAGCGCGGTGACGATGACCGCGTGGACGACCACCCACCACCAGAACTCGCTCCGGCTGGCCCGCCCGGTGAAGATCGGATACCGCTTCCAGAAGCGGAGGAACGCCTGGATCGGGCCGGCGCCCGGGAGCGGGCTGTCGTCCGCGAAGCGGGCCGGGATCCGGCGATCGTCCTTGCGGTCCGTCTCCGCGGTCACTGCGTGTTCGTCTGCGCTGCTCATCGGTCCCCTGGGTCGAGTCGTCGTGCATTCGTGCGTCCACCCTACCGACATCGCCAGCACATGTTGTATTTCAGAACAGCATATGGAATATTAGTTGTACAACACGTGCCGATTTCGGCCCCGACCCTGGAGAATCACCATGACCACCGCCCTGTCCCCTCGATCCCGCCGCCTCGTCCGCTGGGCCGCGCTGCCCGTCGCCGTCCTGGCGAGCGGCGTCATCGTCTCGACCGCCTCCTACGCCGCCTTCACCTCGTCGACCGACAACTCCGGCAACGCCTGGAGCGCCGGGGCGATCGCGCTGAGCGATGACGACTCCGGCGCCGCCATGTTCGCCGCGGACGACCTGCAGCCCGGCTCGACCGGCGTGAACTGCATCGCCGTCACCTCGGACGGTTCGCTGTCGTCCGACATCCGTCTCTACGCGGACAACGCGGCGCAGACGCAGGACCTCGACCAGCACCTGCAGCTCGACATCGTCCAGGGCGCCGGCGGCGGCTACGGGTCCTGCGAGGACTTCGTCCCCGCGACCACGGGCGCGTCCGTCTACGGCGGCACCCTCGCCGGCCTCGCGAACACTGCGGTCGACCACGCGTCCGGACTCGGCTCGTGGGCCTCCGTCGGCGGCGGCGAGGAGCGCGTCTTCAAGGTCACGTACACGCTGTCCCCGGATGCGCCGAACACCGTCCAGGGCGGCACGGCGGCGGTCGACCTCGTCTGGGAGGGTCGCACCTCCTAGGCGATCCCGGTGCTCTCGTCCCGCTGACGGGAGCACCGCGGCCCGCCTGTCCCCGTCCACCTCGTCCCTCCGGGAGCTCTCATGGAACCGTCATCCGCCCGCCGGCGCGTCGTGTCGTCCGGCATCGTGGTCGTCGCCCTCGGTGCGCGCGTCCTCGCGTTGCTCGCGCTGTGCCTCCTGGCGTGGGCCGCTGTGCCGAAGCTCGTCGGGTGGATTCCGACCACCGTGGCGTCAGGTTCCATGGAGCCGCGCATCATGACCGGCGACGTCGTCGTCTCGATGCCGATCGACGGCTCCGACGCCGCGGCAGGACAGGTGGTCCTCGTCGACGGACCGGGCGAGGACGACGCGCTGCTCCTGCACCGCGTCGTCGAGCGGGAGGCGGAGGGACTCCGCCTGAAGGGTGACGCGAACCGGCAATCGGATCGACAGCTCGTCCAGGACGACGCCGTTCGTGGCGTCGGCGTCCTCCGAGTCCCGTACATCGGTCTCCCCGTCGTCTGGGCGAACGAGGGTGCCTGGGGTCCCCTGGCACTCTCCGCGGCGTTCGCGGCGGCGATCCTCGGGGCGATCGCGGCCACGCGGCGGTACCTCGTCGAGGACCGCGAAGCCACCGCGCCGATCGGTCGGGTGCGTCGGGCCGCCCCGATCGGTGGTGCCGCCCTGGCTGGGGTCCTGGCCGTCGTGTCGGTGCTGCCGACCGCTGGCGCGAACTGGCAGAGCGTCGCCGGCGCTTCCGACAACCGACTCGGCGCGGGGCCCTTCTCGTGCCTCGGGCAGCCGTTGGGCTCGCCCGAGTTCCGACTGGACTTCAGTGAGGCCGACGGGGCCGAGGTCGTGAACAGCGGAACCGGCAGTGGCATCGCACAGCTGGGCGGCACGGCGGAGCGCGTCGGCGGTAGTTGCGGCGACAGTCCGTTCGTCCGACTCGACGGCCAGGCCGGTCAGGTGGTCACCATGCCGCAGCTTCCGCAGCAGACCACCTTCACGCTGGAGACCTGGTTCCGGACCACGGAGTCGCAGGGCAAGCTGATCGGCTTCGGGAACGCGCAGACCGTCCCGTCCAGCGCCCATGACCGCCACCTGTACATCGACCGGGACGGCCGCCTCGTCTTCGGGACGTGGAGCGGTTCGCCGCAGACGATCGTGACGCCGGACGCGGTCACGGACGGACGGTGGCACCACGTCATGGCGACCATGTCGACCACGGACGGCATGCGCCTCTACCTCGACGGCGCCCTGGTCGGAACGAATTCGAACACGGTGCTGCAGGGCTACCGTGGCTATTGGCGCATCGGCCACGACACGATCGCGTCCACCTGGCCCGGTGCGCCCTCCTCCGCTTGGTTCGCCGGAGATCTCGACGGCGTCGGGATCCATTCGCGGGTGCTGTCGGCCGAGGAGGCTGCCGAGCACGCAGCGCTCGGGCGCCTGTGAGGCGTGCGGCCGCGCGCAGGCCGACGCCGGTTTTACAGCCGGGCGACCGTGCCGTACACTGGATGGAGGTAGTTGAAATCTGCCATGATTTTCTGCGCCTGTTTTCACCGTGTGGTGAGGCAACGCTCAGGAGGTCAGGGTAGCTTCGACCCCTCCGGTGCGTGAGCACTGAAGGGCGGTGGCTCAATTGGTAGAGCAGCGGTCTCCAAAACCGCAGGTTGCAGGTTCAAGTCCTGTCCGCCCTGCGAGTCGGTGCGTATGCACCGGCACACGAAAGGTGTAACGAGTGGCCCCGAAGAGTACCGACACGCCCGGCGAGGACGTCGTCGTCAAGGCGAAGGCGGACCGTGCCGAACGGCGCGGCTTCTTCTCGGGCATCGTCCTGTTCCTGAAGCAGGTCTTCGCGGAACTCAAGAAGGTCGTCACGCCGACGCGGAAGGAACTCCTCAGCTACACGGCTGTGGTGCTCGTCTTCGTCTGCATCATGATGGCGCTCGTCTACGGCATCGACTTCGTCTTCGCCTGGGTCGTCACGCTGGTGTTCGGTACCGCGAGCTAGTTCCGCTCAGGTTCCGGTGCTCCGGTCCGGCACCCGGGTTCCACAATCACAGACGGCGACGCAGTCGTCACGCGCCAGGATCTGGCGCCGCGGTCGGGGATCACCCACGATCCGCACAACAGAAACGGAATGGAAATCAGTGTCTGAGCGAAACTCGAACGACGTCGACTGGGCAACCGCTGCCGAGCAGTCCTCGGAGGACGACGAGGCCCAGGAGGGCAACGTGCTCTCGGCCGACGAGCACTCCGTCGACCCCGCTGAGCACAACGCCGTCCACGTCGAGGAGACCGGCGACACCGAGGTCGACCTCGACGCCGTGCTCGACGCGATGGCCGAGGCCGTCGACCCCGAGGCCGACGCCGTCGTCGACGACGCCCTCGAACTCGACGAGGCAGCCGAGGTCGAAGCCGCAGCAGAGGCCATCGCCGAAGAAGAGGCAGACCCCACCGACGCCGACGCCGAGCCCGCCGAGGAGTCCGAGGAAGACCCTTACGACGCGTTCCGCAAGGAACTCCGCTTCCTGCCCGGCAAGTGGTACGTCATCCACTCCTACGCCGGTTTCGAGCGCAAGGTGAAGGCCAACATCGAGCAGCGCAAGTCGACGCTCGAGGTCGCGGACTACATCTACCAGGTCGAGGTCCCCATGGAAGACGTGGTCGAGATCAAGAACGGCCAGCGCAAGATGGTCACCCGCGTCCGCATCCCCGGCTACGTGCTCGTCCGCATGGACCTCAACGAGGACAGCTGGTCGGTCGTCCGCCACACGCCTGGCGTCACCGGCTTCGTCGGCAACGCGCACAACCCCACGCCGCTCCGCTTCGAAGAGTCCTTCAACATGTTGAAGTCGCTCGTCGAGGTCAAGGAGACCGCGCCCGTCAAGGGCTCCGGCACCAAGGGCAGCGCCACGCAGCAGCGTGTCATCCCCGCCGAGGTCGACTTCGAGATCGGCGAGACCATCACGATCAAGGAAGGCTCGTTCGCGGGCCTCCCCGGCTCCATCAGCGAGATCAAGCCCGAGAGCGGCAAGCTCACGGTGCTCGTCTCCCTCTTCGAGCGCGAGACGCCGGTCGAGCTCAGCTTCGACCAGGTCACCAAGCTCTAAGCCACACGGCTCCACAGTCCACCGCCGCCCGACGGGCGCGCGGGAGAGCGCACATCATCCGATGGCGTTCGAACCCCAGAAGAAGGAAGAAACATGGCACCGAAGAAGAAGGTCACGGGTCTCATCAAGCTGCAGATCCAGGCCGGCGCCGCAAACCCTGCTCCCCCCATCGGCCCCGCCCTTGGTCAGCACGGCGTCAACATCATGGAGTTCTGCAAGGCGTACAACGCGGCCACCGAGTCGCAGCGCGGCAACGTCATCCCCGTCGAGATCACCGTCTACGAGGACCGTTCGTTCACCTTCATCCTGAAGACCCCGCCCGCAGCGGAGCTCATCAAGAAGGCCGCCGGCGTCGCCAAGGGCTCCGGTACCCCGCACACCGTCAAGGTCGCGAAGCTCACCAAGGAGCAGGTCCGTCAGATCGCCGAGCAGAAGGCTCCCGACCTGAACTCGAACGACATCGACGCAGCCGCGAAGATCATCGCCGGCACCGCCCGCTCCATGGGCATCACGGTCGAGGGCTAGTCCTTCCGACCCGCACGGGGTGAGCCGTCCAGGCCACACCCTCGCACCTTTCTTTTTCACTCGTGGCAGCGCCGGCCAGGCGCAGATGACCACATTTCTCATAGGAGAACACACATGGCACAGAAGTCGAAGGCCTACCGGGCCGCAGCCGAGAAGATCGAGGCTGACAAGTTCTACACCCCGAACGAGGCCGTCGCCCTCGCCAAGGAGACCGGTTCCGCCAAGTTCAACAGCACCGTCGAGGTCGCCCTCAAGCTCGGTGTCGACCCGCGCAAGGCGGACCAGATGGTCCGCGGCACGGTCATCCTCCCGCACGGCACGGGCAAGACCGCCCGCGTCATCGTCTTCGCGACGGGCCCGGCAGCAGAGGCCGCGATCGCGGCCGGTGCTGACGAGGTCGGCGGCGACGAGCTCATCGCGAAGGTCGCCGAGGGCTACACCTCGTTCGATTCCGCGGTCTCCACCCCGGAGCTCATGGGTAAGGTCGGTCGTCTCGGTAAGGTCCTCGGTCCCCGTGGCCTCATGCCGAACCCCAAGACCGGCACCGTGACGCCGGACGTGGCCAAGGCCGTGTCCGACATCAAGGGCGGCAAGATCGAGTTCCGCGTCGACAAGCACTCCAACGTGCACTTCGTCGTCGGCAAGGCCTCGTTCGACGCATCGCAGCTCGAGGAGAACATCAACACCGCGCTCGAGGAGATCCTCCGCCTCAAGCCGTCCTCCTCGAAGGGCCGTTACATCCAGAAGGGCGCCGTGTCGACCACGTTCGGCCCCGGCATCCCGCTGGACGTCAACTCCATCTAGTCTCACCAGTACGAAGGCCCGGTCGCGTCACGCGACCGGGCCTTCGTCGTCCGGAGGGGTGGCGTCGTACGATGCAGGGATGGTCTCCACCCGCACTGCTCAGGCCGACGACGCCGCCACCCTCGCCACGCTCGCCGCAGCGACCTTCGCCCTCGCCTGCCCGCCCGGCACTGCGCAGGAGCACATCGACGCGTTCATCGCCGAGCACTTCACCCTCGACCGATTCACCGGCTACCTGGCAGATCCCGGACGCGCGCTCCGGCTCCTCGTCGACGACGATGACGGCACGGCCATCGGCTACACGATGCTCGTCTTCGGTGATCCGATCGACCCCGACGTGCTCGCCGCAGTCACGCACCGCCCGACAGCGGAACTCAGCAAGCTGTACGTGCTCCCCGCGAGCCACGGTGCCGGCGCAGCGCGCACGCTCATGGAGGCGACGCTCGACGACGCCCGTTCCCGAGGCGTCACGTCGGTGTGGCTCGGGGTGAACCAGCAGAACGCCAGGGCGATCCGGTTCTACGGCAAGAGCGGCTTCGAGGTGGTGGGGACGAAGACGTTCCTGGTCGGGCCCGAGCGGCACGACGACTTCGTGATGGAGCGGATGTCGGAACGGGGCCCGATCGGCTAGCCCTGGCAGGCCTCGGTAGGAGTGCGGACCAGCAAGCTGTTCGACTGATATGTTTGTGGACGACATGAGCGGCGCTCGGTGAGCTGCGCCCTCGATCCTCCCAAGCACGTCTCCCTCCTGGTGGAGGCCGAGGCGGCGCGGGCCGACAGGCCCGATCACGAAAGGACGCCCCTCCATGAAGCCCCACACAGCCCTCTCGATGGTCGTCCTGACGGCCGTCGCCGCCACAGCACTGGTGTCCGGTCCGGCATCGGCCGCGCCCGTCGGTCAGGCCGGATCGGACGCGGAGACGTCGGTGACGGCCACGCAGCCGCGGTTGCGCGGCAAGTTCGTGACCGATCCGGCGTGGTCCACCGGATTCCACGGCTGGGCGCCGCGGGGGTCCTCGCAGTGGCTCACCCACCCGCAGTCGATCGGCACCGGCGGGCCCTACGGGTTGTCGTATGGCGCGGCCCTGGCCGCTGCGGCGACCGCGACCTTCCCCGCCGTCGGCACCAGCGGAAGGATCGAGATCAACGGCCAGTGCCTCACCACGGACCGGGGCGGCACGAGGACCGATCTCGTGCGCGTGGCGAGCTGCTCCTCGGCGAGCACGCAGTACACGCTGGCCGCCGACGGGTTCCTCACCGATCCGTCCGGGCGGCGCCTGAACGTCCTCGGGGTCGGCACGAAGGACATGCAACTCGGATTCGGGCCGAACAACGACGCAGACGTCAGCAAGCTGGTGATGAGCCAGCTGGTTCCGGACCTGTCGCCGTCGGCCTCCGTGCCGACCCCGTCGCTCCGGCAGGGCGAATCGGTCCAGGTCCAGGCGACCTTCAACACCGATGCGGGCGGTCAACGGATCGACATCGTGCCGCCGCTCGGTACCAGGATCACCGCCGTGGCGAACCCGGCATTCGCGCTCGACGGCACCGGTGCCGGCGGCACCCTGCCGATCGGCACCACCGCCGTCACCTTCACCCTCACTGCCGAAGCCGACGCGCGGCTCGGCCTGGCCACCGGCGGGAGCGTCAGCTGGTCCACGAACCGGGTGAAGCTCGCGGACTTCACGGCGAACGTCCTCGCGGCACCCATCGCGCCTGGTGTCACCATCCCGAACGTCACCGTACGACAGGGGGACGCCGTCGAGGTCCCCGTCGCCTTCACCGAATCGGTGTCCGGATCCGCGGAGATCGTCGTCCCGGCCGGGCTCAAGCCCACCGGCGATGCGCCGGCCGGATTCACCTGGTACCCCGCGAGCAACAGCTACCGGGGCACGATCACGGCCGCGAACCGATCGTTCACCCTGGCGCTGACCGCGAACGCCGATGCCGCCGTCGGCGTGTTCGACGGCGCCGTGCGCGCCACAGGGATCGACCAGGTGTGGACCGCGACGATCGAGGCCGGTGCGCCGGTTCCCGACGCCCCGGTCGTCCTGCTCTCGCCGGCGACCGGTGGGGTCCTCGAGCCCGGCGCCCCGGTGTTCTCCGGGACCGGTCAGCCCGGCGCACTGATCCAGGTCTACGGAGCTTGGGGTTCGCTCCTGGGTGAGACCCGCGTGGAGACGGACGCCACCTGGACGCTCACCTGGAACAAGGCGCTGACGCCCGGGACCTACTCGGGCGGTTCGGTCCGGCAGTACCTCGACGGCAAGCCGTTCACGAGCGTCCCGTACGACTTCCGAGTTGACTGGCGGGTGGCGCCCCTCGTCGTGACCTCCCCGTCGGTCGGGGCGATCGTCTTGGAGACCAACCCCGTGTTCACGGGCACCGCGCAGCCGGGTGCGGCGATCGAGATCCGCGGTGCGTCGGGAGACCTCCTGGGCGCCGTCGACCGCGTCGCCGACGACGGTCGATGGACCATCACCTGGAACAAGACCCTGCTGCCCGCACGGTACGTCGGCGGCACAGTCCGGCAGTTCGTGGACGGGGAGCAGACCCACTCCGTCGTCTACGACTTCACCGTCGTCGTCCCACGCCTCGAGGTGGTGTCGCCCGCGCTCGGCGGCACCATCGCCGGAACCCGGCCGGTGTTCTCCGGCCGCGCGAACCCCGGCGCCCTGATCCAGATCCGCGGGGCCTGGGGCACGGACCTCGGGAGCGTCACGGCCGGACCTCAGGGCGACTGGAGCATCACCTGGCCGTCGGACTACCTGCCTGCTCGGTACTCGGGTGGCACGGTGACGGAAGCCGTGGGTGGCACGGTGGTCAGGACACTGCCCTACGACTTCACCCTCGTCCGCTGAGCGTCGGCTGGCGGCGCCGTAGCGGCCTGGTCACCCGACGGCCTCGGTCGTCAGCCGTCGGCGACCTTGAGGACGATCTTGCCGCGTGAGTGACCGCCCTCGAGGAGCACGTGGGCCTGCCGGACGGCGTCGAGGTCGAACACCTGGTCGACGAACACCCGGACGTCCCCGGACTCCAGCAGTCGACTGATGGTGTCGAGTGTGGCGCCGTCGGGGGCCACGGTGAACCGCGTCGCGCGGACGCCTGCGGCCCGGGCCTCCTCCTCGAGCGTCGGCCAGGAACCGGTCGGCGCGTTGATGATGAGCCCGCCAGGGCGGAGGACCCGCAGGGAACGCGACCCCGTGTCGTCCACGGTGTTGCCCACGAGGTCGATCACGACGTCGACCTGGTCGACGACGTCCTCGAACCGGTGCAACTCGTGGTCGACCGCCTGATGGGCGCCGAGTTCGCGCAGCCAACCGACGTTGCGACCGGAGCCGGTGGCGATCACCCGCGCGCCGAAGTAGGTGGCGAACTGCACGGCGAAGTGCCCGACACCGCCGCTCCCGGCGTGGATGAGGATGCGCTGTCCCTCGTGCGCCTTCGCGACGTCGACGACCATGCCCCACGCGGTCAGCGCGGCGAGAGGGACCCCGGCGGCCTCGACGTGTGACAGCGTCGTCGGCTTCCGCGTCAGGCTCAGGGAGGACACCGCGACGTACTCGGCGTAACTGCCGCCCGTCCGCGGGAAGCTCGTCATGCCGTAGACCTCGTCACCGGGCAGGAGGCCGGCGGCAGCGAAGGGCGACTCGACGACGATGCCGCTGAAGTCGTACCCGAGGACGGCCGGCATCGCCGTGATGGCAGAGGAGACGCCCCGGCCCGCGCGGGTCTTGGCGTCGACCGGGTTCACGCCGGCCGCGACGACCTTCACGAGGAACTCCGCCATGACCGGACGCGGTGTCGGTACGGTCTCCATCCGGAGGACCTCAGGGCTGCCGACGGCGTCGATCACCGCGGCTCGCATGGTCTCCGGTGCCGGCTTCACCGCGTCCGCGGTTGTCGCCAGAGACCAGGAGTGTCCGACTCCTTGACGCATCGAGTACTCCTTCGTCGTTCATCCCCCGAAAGCTCCACCCGGCGGAGGTCGGCTCGGCGACGAGTCTCGCTCCGGTGCGTGGTCCGGCTCTGTTCTCATCAAAGCCGTCGAATGAGTCGGCGCTGTTACGGGGGTGTCAATTGGCTGGAAACGATTCCCTCTCTTCGGGGGACACGGCGGCCCGGCTGTCGCCCGATCCTCGGGCGCGTGCTTCCGATACAGTGGCGCAATGCGCGCACTGTTCGGAGTCATCAGGATCATCGCGGGTGGGGTGATCATCGCCGCCATCGTCGGCCAGTTCGTCTACACCCTGTCCTTCGGTGATGCGCCCGACGACTTCTTCGTCAACTTCTTCAGCTACTTCACGATCCTGTCGAACGCGCTGAGTGCGATCGTCCTGTTGGTCGGCGCCGGGTTCTGCTTCCGGCTGCGACGCGATCCGGCCTGGTACAACCTGGTCCTCGGCTGCGTCGTGACCTACATGGCGACCACCGGCGTCGTCTACAACCTGCTGCTGCGCGGCATCGCTCTCGACCAGGGGCACACTCTCGGTTGGTCGAACGAGGTGTTGCACCTCATCGCACCGATCTACCTGGTGCTCGTCTGGATCGTGACGCCCGGCAAGTCCCGCCTGGAATGGCGTCAGGTGTGGGCGATCATCGCGTTCCCCCTCGTCTGGACCGTCTACACGATGATCCGCGGATCGATCGTCGGCTGGTACCCGTACCCGTTCCTCAACCCGGCGCAGCCCGGCGGCTGGGGAGCCGTCGTCGTCTACATGATCGCCATCGCCGGGTTCATCGGCCTGATGGGCTGCGCCGTCATCGCGTTGAGCCGGACGAGGCTCATCCGCGGATGACGGGGGCCACCTCAGACCAGCGGGTCTCTCGCCCGTCGGCCGTCCGTCGGCGCCGATCCGTCGCCCTCGGGTTCGCGAGCATCGGTGGCGTGCTCGTCGTGGTCGCCACGATCATGATCTGGGCCGCACGACTCAGCCTCGGCAAGAACAGCTACGTGAGCGGCCTCGGTGCCACCGGCGAGGTGACGGCGCCGGTCTTCAACGCGGCACTGCTCATGGTCGCGGTCGGTGGTCTCAGCATCGCTGTGGCGCTGCAGCGAGTCGTCCCGTCCCGCGAGCCCGGTCAGCGCCGCACGAGGGTTGGACTGCTGCTCATCCCCTGGCTGCTCGTGGGCCTGTCGAGCCTGTGCTTCCTCGTGGCGTCCCGGGTGACGTGCACCTACGAGTGCCCGATCCCGTCGAATCCGCTGTTCACGCTCCAGGACGCGGTGCACATCTCCTTCGCCGTGCTGGGCTTCGCCCTCGCCTGCCTGGCGATGATCGGGTCGGCCCTCGGGTCCCGGCTGCGCGCCATCCGGCGGCTGTCCTGGTTCGCCGGGTCCGCCGTCGCGGTGGTCGCGGGGCTCGGTGGCCTGCTCTCGCTCGCCGAGATCGGGCAGCAGGTGGGCAGTTGGTTGGAGTTCGCGGCGATGACCATCGCCCTGTTCTGGCTCGTCGGGTACGGCCTGGCGGAGGTCCTCGCCGTCGCGAAGACGGATGACGTCGGACGGCCTGGTTCCGCAGCGGAGGACGCGCGTCAGGTCGACGCGGCGTCGAGCGCCCGGGGCTGAGTCATCGCGTCGATCGCCGGTGCGGACAGGGCGTCGCGCAGCACCATGATCGCCGCTCCCAACACCCCGGCCTCCTCGCCGGCCGTCGAGGTGACGATGCCGAGGTGTCCGGTGGCGAGCGGCATCGACCGGCGGTAGACCACCTCGCGGACACCGGTGAGGAGATGTTCACCCGCCCGGGTCATCGTCCCGCCGAGCACGATCACCGAGGGGTTCAGGAGGTTCACCACGACGCTGAGCACCTCACCGATCTCCCGGCCGGCCTGCCGCGTGGTCTCGATGGCCATACGGTCGCCCGCGCGGATGAGTGCTGCGACGTCGCGACTGCTGACGGCGTCGATCCCGCGGGCGCGGAGCTCGGTCGCGATCGCCGGCCCGCTCGCGATGGCCTCGAGGTCGCGCTCGTCGTCCGCAGCGCGTGGGGAGTCTCGGCCGACGGGGACCTGGACGTGCCCGATGTCGCCGGCCGCACCGAGTGCCCCGCGCTGCAGCTCGCCACCCGCGATGATGCCGGCACCGATACCCGTGGACACCTTCACGTAGACGAGGTCGTCGGTGTCCGGCCAGGAGATCGCGTGCTCGCCGAGCGCGAGGACGTTGACGTCGTTGTCGACGAGGACCGGGACGTCGATGGTCCGACGGATGTAGGCGGGGACGTCGAAACGGTCCCAGCCCGGCATGATCGGCGGGTTCGTCGGCCGTCCGGTCGAGTGCTCGACCGGCCCCGGGAGGCCGATCCCGATCCCGATGACCGGGGGAGCGACCGGCTGGGGTGTGGCCCAGGTCTGCGGAGCGGCCAGCAGGGCCGACGCCGCTTCGACCACCCAGTCGAGGACGGGCTCGGGTCCTGCGGCGATCTGCAGCTCCGCGCGGCTCGTCGCGAGGATCGCGCCGGCCAGGTCGGTGACGGCCACCGTCCCGTGCGTCGCCCCCAGGTCGACGGCGACGACGACGCGCGCGAGCGGGTTGAATGCGATCCGTGCGGGCGGCCGACCACCCGAGGAGGCTGCCTCTCCAGCGGGACGGAGCAGGTCTGCGGCCACGAGGGCGTCGATCCGGAGGGAGACGGTGGAGCGGGCCAGGCCGGTCAGGGCGCACAACTCCGACTTCGTGCGTGCCTCACCGCCGCGGAAGAGTTGGAAGAGGTCGCCGGCGCCCGGTGCTCCGGGGGAGGGGCGTAGCGGCTCGGTCATGGCGACAGTCAACCACCTCGGCCGACTTCTGTCGACTTGTCGTCAGAAGTCGGCGCTCAGCAGTGGTTCCCGGAGCTGCCGAGTGACGGGCGCAGGCTCCGGGAGGACCGGGCGCCGGGCGGCTGGATTGGTGCGGTGGTACAGCTCGTCGATGAGTGCGTTCGCAAGGCCCACAAGCTTCGCGATCTCGACGTCATCCCGCTCGACCCATCGACAGAGCGGTTCGTCGTCGATGGGGACGAAGTCCTTATGCTCCTCCCAGACGACGAGCGTCCGCTCCGCGCCGATCACGTACTGCTGCCACCACACCTGACGCAGGTAGTTGCGGGGGATCGAGCGCCAGGACTTCGTCGTGGTCTTGATCTCCGCGAGCACGACGGCCCCGCGCTCGGTCACGGCGATGCCGTCGGGGGTGGCGAGGTGGCGATGTTCGACCTCAGCCCGGAAGAGCGCCGACGAGGGGTTGATCCCGTGTGTCGCGGCGACCCACCGGGCGATCTCCGGCTCGCGGGCGCGACCGTGGTCGGTGAAGGCGTTGCCGGAGAAGCCCGTCCCGCCGAGCTTCGCGTCGGCCGCCCGCTGGATCGAGGCCGGGGTCGAGAGGGTGGCGACGTCGGTCGCGGTGATCCCGCGCGAACGAGCCCGCAACCACGAGATGCGGTCGCTGGAGTCAGCGACGATCCGGGAGAGCAGAGCTGAGTTCACCTCTCCATTGTCCCCCACGCTTCCGACTCCTGCGGTATTCGTCGCCGGGGGAGCGGCGACCGGTGGGAGACTTTTGTTTGACCACCGACAGAAGTGTGGTTAGCCTGGATCTCGCAGCAGCGGCTGCCTGACACCATCATCATTGAGGAGCATCGTGTCGACTTCCCAACTCTCTGTCCAGCTCTACTCGGTACGGGAGCCGCTCACCGCGGATCGTGCCGCAGCGCTGCAGCGCCTGACCGAGATCGGTTTCCGCCAGGCCGAGCCGTTCGGCTTCGGTCCCGGCGTCAGTCTGCAGGACATCCACGATGCCGGCCTCGCCACCCCGAGCGCGCACGGCAAGGTCATCGCCGACGACATCGACCTGTCGGCGGCCTTCGGCGCGGCGGCGGAGCAGGGCGTGCAGGTCCTCATCGACCCAGCCATCGCCGAAGAGCGCTTCGCCACCGCCGAGACGGTCGCATCGATCGCCGACGAGCTGAACGCCGCGGCGGCGGTCGCCGCCGGTCACGGGGTCCAGGTGGGCTACCACAACCACTGGTGGGAGCTCGAGGGCGACGTCGCGGGTACCAGCCCGCTCGAGCACCTCGCCGCGCTCACCGACCCGGCCGTCGTGTTCGAGGTCGACACCTACTGGGTCGAGGTCGGCGGACGCCGCGCGGTCGACGTCCTCGGTGCGATCGGCGATCGTGTGCGCTTCATCCACGTCAAGGACGGCGACGCCTCCCGCGACACGCTGAAGCAGCTGCCCGCGGGCGCCGGGGTCGTCCCGGTGCTCGACATCCTCGCCGCGGCACCGCAGGCCCTCCGCGTCGTCGAGTTCGACGCGTTCGACGGCGACATCTTCCAGGGGCTCGAGCAGAGCTTCACGTACCTCACCACGAACGGAGTCCAGGCATGAGCAACAGCACCGGAACGGTCGGTGTCGGCCTCATCGGCGCCGGCGTCATCAGCGACCAGTACCTCAGCAATATGGTCACCTTCCCCGACCTCGACGTCCGGTTCGTCGCGGACCTCGACCTCGAGCGGGCGAAGACGCAGGCCGAGAAGTACGGGGTGCCCGGCCACGGCTCGGTCGCCGAACTCCTGGCCGACCCCGAGATCGAGATCGTCGTCAACCTGACCATCCCGAAGGTCCACGTCGAGGTCGCCATGCAGATCCTCGACGCCGGCAAGCACGTGTGGAGCGAGAAGCCCTTCGCGCTCGACCGTGAGAGCGGGCAGGCCCTGCTGGCCGCCGCGACGGAGAAGGGGCTCCGCGTCGCCACGGCTCCGGACACCTTCCTCGGCGCCGGCATCCAGTCCGCCCGTCGACTCGTGGAGGCCGGTGGCATCGGCCAGCCCCTCACCGCGCTGACCCTCATGCAGAGCCCCGGCCCGGAGTCGTGGCACCCGAACCCCGACTTCCTGTTCCAGGACGGCGCCGGTCCGCTCTTCGACATCGGCCCGTACTACATCACGGCGCTCGTGCAGCTGTTCGGTCCGATTGCCCGTGTCACCGCGCTGGCCTCGCAGGCCTTCCCGCAGCGGACGATCGGATCCGGCCCGCGCGCCGGTCAGTCGTTCGACGTGACGGTGCCGACGCACGTGAGCGCCCTCTTCGAGTTCGAGAGCGGGCAGCTCGCGCAGAGCGTCTTCAGCTTCGACTCCAAGCTCGGCCGCACGCAGTTCGAGGTCGCCGGCTCGACCGGCACGCTCGTCGTCCCCGACCCGAACACCTTCGAGGGCGACCTGCTCGTCTACGGCGGTGGCGAGGAGCCCGAGTCGATCCCGTCGACCGGTCCGACGCAGGGCCGCGGAACCGGGGTGGTCGAGCTCGCCCAGGCGATCCGCGCCGGTCGTCCCGAGCGCGCCTCCGGTGAGCTCGCGTACCACGTGCTCGACGTCATGGTCTCGACGGCCGAGTCGGGTCTCAGCCGCACTTCGGTCGACGTCGTCAGCACCGTGGAGCTCGCTCCCGCGCTGCCCGAGTCGTGGACGCCGGCGGACGGCACCTTCGGAGCATGACCGTGGCCGGCCCCGGTATCGCGGTGGTGGGCGGTGGCTTCATGGCCACCGTCCACAGCCGGGCGGCCCGCGCTGCGGGTGCCCGGCTGGTCGGTGTCGTCGCCTCGACGCCCGAGCGCTCGCGGGAGGTCGCCGCGAACCTCGGGTTCGAGCGCGGGTACGGCTCGCTCGACGAGCTGCTGGCCGACCCCTCGGTCGACGTGGTACACGTCTGCACGCCGAACGCGCTCCACGCCGAGCAGGCACTCGCGGCCATCGCGGCGGGCAAGCACGTCGTCTGTGAGAAACCCCTCGCGACCGACGCCGCGACCGCCGAGCGTCTCGTCGCCGCCGCGGCCGAGGCCGGTGTCGTCGGCACGGTGCCGTTCGTGTACCGCTTCCACCCGCTCGTCCGGGAGGCCAGGGCGCGTGTCGCCGCCGGTGACCTCGGGACCCTGCTCACCATCAGCGGGTCCTACCTCCAGGACTGGTTGCTCGCGCAGGCCGACGACAACTGGCGGGTCGACTCGGCGGCCGGTGGCCGCTCGCGCGCCTTCGCCGACATCGGTTCGCACCTCGTCGACCTCCTCGAGTTCATCACCGGCGCGCGCATCACGGAGCTCAGTTCGACGGTCCGCACCTTCTTCGCCGAGCGCGCGAACACTCCGGAGGTCACGACCGAGGACGCGGCCGCGGTCGTGATCCGGCTCGAGGGCGGCGCCATCGGCACGCTGCTCGTCTCGCAGGTCACGCCCGGTCGGAAGAACCGGCTGCACCTCGAGGTCGCCGGGACGGAGCTCAGCATCGGCTTCGATCAGGAAGCGCCGGAGACGCTCTGGCTCGGCCGTCGGTCGGGGACGCAGGTGCTGCCGCGCGACGCCGACCAGCTGCACCCGGACGCCGCACGCCTGTCCATCGTCCCCTCGGGGCACCCGATGGGCTACCAGGACGCCTTCAACGCGTTCGTGGCCGACAGCTACGCGGCGATGGCCGGGCAGTCGCCGGACGGCTTGCCCGTCTTCGCCGACGGCCTCCGCACCGCGCGCATCACCGAGGCCGTCCTCGACGCGGCCGAAACCGGCCGCTGGGAAGCGATCGCCACCTCCACCGACGACGAGCAGAGGATCACCGCATGACCGACACCACCGACAAGCAGTACGCCAGCCGCCTCCCGGTGACCCTGTTCACCGGACAGTGGGCGGATCTCCCCTTCGAAGAGGTCGCCCGCCTCGCCGCCTCCTGGGGCTACGACGGCCTCGAGATCGCGGCCTCGGGCGACCACCTCGACCTGAAGCGCGCGGATGAGGACGACGCCTACCTGCAGTCCCGCCTCGACATCCTCGACCGGCACGGCCTCGAGGTCTTCGCGATCTCGAACCACCTCACCGGCCAGGCCGTGTGCGACGACCCGATCGACTTCCGCCACCAGGCGATCGTGCGCGACTACACCTGGGGCGACGGCGAAGCGGAGGGGGTGCGCCAGCGGGCGGCCGAGGACATGAAGCGGTCCGCACGGGTCGCGCGCAAGCTCGGCGTCGACACGGTCGTCGGCTTCACGGGGTCGAAGATCTGGCAGTACTCCGCGATGTTCCCGCCGGTGCCGGCCTCCGTCATCGACGCCGGGTACGAGGACTTCGCGACCCGCTGGAACCCCATCCTCGACGTCTTCGACGCCGAAGGTGTCCGCTTCGCACACGAGGTGCACCCGTCCGAGATCGCGTACGACTACTGGACGAGTGTCCGGACCCTCGAGGCGATCGACCACCGCCCGGCGTTCGGCTTCAACTGGGACCCGTCGCACATGATGTGGCAGGGTGTCGACCCGGTCGGGTTCATCGTCGAGTTCGCGAACCGGATCTACCACGTCGACTGCAAGGACACCCGGATCCGGCCGGCGACCGGTCACGCCGGCATCGTCGGCTCGCACCTGCCCTGGGGCGACCCGCGACGCGGCTGGGACTTCGTGTCGACCGGTCACGGCGACGTGCCGTGGGAGGACGCCTTCCGTGCCCTCTCGAGCATCGGCTACGCCGGGCCGATCTCGATCGAGTGGGAGGACGCCGGCATGGACCGCCTGCACGGAGCCGAGGAGGCCGTCGGATACATCCGGAACCTGCTCTGGAAGCTGCCCGAGCAGTCCTTCGACGCGGCGTTCAGCACCCAGTAGCCCCGGACCCTGAACTGCTTCTCCGGTCCCTGAGCTGCTTCTCCGGTCCCTGAGCTGCCTCTTCGGTCCCTGAGCTTGTCGAAGGGCGGTCGCCGGTTACAGCGCCTTCGCCGCCGCGACCAGCACCTGGTTGAGCGTCGGTGCGCCCGTCGCACGGAACACCTCGGTGCCGTCGTCGGCCGTGATGATGACGGTCGGGGTGGAGCGGATGCCGTCGGCCTCCGCCTCCGCCGAACGGAAGGCGACGTCGCGCTCCTCGACGACGGCACCGGCCACGAGCGCCGGGACCTCGGCCAGGACGGCGCGGGCCTGCATGCAGGGGGCGCAGAACGCGGAGGTGTACAGGGTGAGCTTCACGTCTCGTCCAACGCGAGCCGGCGGTCGACCATTCCGCTTCGGTCGCCCGATCCTGGGGGAGTTGTCAATCGTCCACGCGATCGCGGGTTGATGGACCAGGATGGGCGTCATGAGAATCGCAGTGACGGGAGGCTCGGGCAAGCTCGGGCGAACAGTGGTCGGCCATCTTCGGGAGCACGGTCACCTGGTGATCAACCTCGACCAGGCGGGAGAGCGCGGTGACGGTTTCGTCCGCATCGACCTGCGTGACGCTGGCCAGGTGTTCGACGCCCTCACCGGCGTCGACGAGCAGGCGCCGGACGGGTTCGACGCGGTCGTCCACCTGAGCGCCATCCCCGCGCCGGGGCTCTCGACGAACACGGCGACCTTCCAGAACAACATCCTCAGCACCTACAACGTGTTCAACGCCGCCATCAAGGCCGGCATCACGAACATCGTCACGGCGTCGAGCGAGACCGTCCTCGGGCTGCCGTTCGACACCCCGCCGCCCTACATCCCCGTCGACGAGGCCTACGCGGCGCGACCCGAGTCGACGTACTCGCTCTCGAAGCACCTCGAGGAACAGCTGGCGATCGAACTCACGCGGTGGCACCCCGAGCTCAAGATCATCGCCCTCCGCTTCTCCAACGTGATGGACGAGGCCGACTACGCGGCGTTCCCGTCGTTCGACGCCGACGCCACCCTCCGCAAGTGGAACCTCTGGGGCTACATCGACGGCCGTGACGGCGCGCAGGCCGTGCGGCTCGCGCTCGAGCACCAGGCCACCGGGTTCGACCGGTTCATCATCGCTGCGGCCGACACGGTCATGTCGCGCGACAACGTCGAGCTCGTCGCGGAGGTCTTCCCGGACGTGCCCGTCAACGGCGACATCGCCGGCAACGGGACGCTGCTCTCGATCGACCACGCCCGCGAGGTCCTCGGGTACGACCCGAAGCACAGCTGGCGCTGACCCGTTCTCAGGAGTTCCTCGGCGCGTCGCTCGCTCGCGAGCACGGCGCTCCGGGGGACTCCTGAGAAAGGGACTTCAGAGGGTGTCGTTGAGCTTCGCGAGCAGTTCGGCGAGCCGCCGCACCTCGGCCTCGTCCCAGGACGAGAGCTGCTGGTAGAGCATCGCCTGGTCGCTCGCCTTCGTCGACTCCATCCGGCGTTTGCCCTCGGCCGTCGCGACGACGAGGCTGGCTCGACCATCCTCGGGGTCCGGGGTCCTCGTGACGAGGCCGAGCTCCTCCAGCTGGTGGATGAGGCGGCTCACCGCGCTCTTGTCCGTCGCGAGCATCTCGGCCAGGGCACCGGCGCGGATCGCTCCAGAGCGCGAGACCATGCTGAGCAGCTTGTAGCCGGCCGGCTGGAGTCCGGGGGAGATCCGCTCGGCCCGGTCGCGGATGCCGTTGCGGATGCGGTTGATGAGCAGCGCGAACTGCTCCTCCACGGCACCGATCGCGAGGTCGTGCGCGGTGCCGGCCGCTGCGTCGTCGGCAGCGGCCGGCCCGGCCTGGGCGTCGTGATCGATGGACATCGTTCGCATTGTACGGACTAGCGGCCGTGGCGGGGGCTGTGTGCCTCGGCCTCGATGCCGCTGTCGGCGGTCTCGTCCCGTCCTCGCTCGAGTCGGGTGTCCGCCTCGCCACCGATCATGGCCTCGGCCACGTCGAGCGCACCGGTCGCGAACGACTGGGTCGACGTGGACGCGGTGGCCGTCGTGACGGAACCGGTGGTCGCGCCGACGAGGGCCGGCTCCCCGGCGCCCTGCTCGGCCATGCGCTGCACGGCGTTCTTCGAACCGAGCTTCTTGTTCGGCAGGAAGATCACGGCGATGATCGTCAGGATCGCGAGTGGTGCGGCGACGAGGAAGATGTCGGCGACCGCGTCACCGTAGACGGATTCGATGATGGTCCGCACCGACTCGGGCAGCGTGCTCACCTTGGGGATCGTGCCGCTCGAGAGCGTCTCGGCGATCTTGGCGCCGGGAGCACCGAGGGCGACGATGGCCGCCTGCAGGTCGTCCTGTCGGTCGGAGAGCATGTCGGTGACCTTCGTCGCGAGCACGGAGCCCATGACCGAGACGCCGATCGTGCCGCCGAGGCTGCGGAAGAACGCGACACCCGCGCTCGCCGTCCCCAGCTGCTGCGGCAGGACGTCGTTCTGGACCACGAGCACGAGGTTCTGCATGACCATGCCGACACCGGCGCCGAGGACGAACATGTACACGGAGACGAGCAGGTAGTTCGAGTCGTAGTGGATCGTGCTCATGAGGAACAGGCCGACGGTGAGGAGGATCGAGCCGACGATGAGGTACGGCTTCCAGTGGCCGAAGCGGGAGATGAACTGCCCGACCACGATGGAGGCGATCAGGAGGCCGCCGATCATCGGGAGCGTCAGCAGGCCCGACTCCGTCGGTGTCGCCCCACGCGCCAGCTGCATGTACTGGCTGAGGAACACCGAGGTGCCGAACATCGCCACACCCACCGAGATGCTCGCGATGACCGCGAGGGTGAAGGTGCGGTTCTTGAACAGCGACATCGGGATGATCGGCTCGTCGACCTTGATCTCGACGATGACCGCGGCGGCGAGCAGGAGGACGGAGATGCCCACCATGACGAGCGTCGTGAAGCTCGCCCACTCGAACTGCGTCCCGGCCAGGGTGACCCAGATGAGCAGCAGCGAGACACCGCCGGCGATCAGGGCTGCGCCCAGGTAGTCGATCTTGACCTTGCCGACGTTCCGCTTCGGGAGGTGGAGCGTGCGCTGCAGGAGGAAGATCGCTGCGATCGCGAAGGGGACGCCGACGAAGAAGTTCCAGCGCCAGCCGAGCGAGTCGGTGAGGAGTCCGCCGAAGAGCGGGCCGCCGACCGTGCCGACCGCCATCACCGCGCCGAAGAGGCCCATGTAGCGGCCACGCTCACGCGGGCTGATGATGTCGGCCATGATGATCTGGCTGAGCGCCGTGAGACCACCGGCGCCGAGGCCCTGCAGGACGCGGAAGCCGATGAGCGTGCCGGTGTCCTGGGAGAAGCCCGCGAGCGCCGAGCCGAGGACGAAGATCCCGAGCGCCAGCTGGATGAGCAGCTTGCGGTTGAACAGGTCGGCGAACTTGCCCCAGATGGGCGTCGAGACGGTGGTGGCGAGCAACGTGGCCGTGACGACCCAGGTGAATGCCGTCTGGTCGCCGTTCAGGTCGGAGATGATCCGGGGGAGGGAGGTCGAGACGACGGTTCCGGCGAGGATCGACACGAACATGCCGAGGAGGAGGCCGGAGAGGGCCTCGAGCACCTGGCGATGCGTCATGCCGTTGTCCGCGCGAGCGGGCGTGGCTGGTGAAGAAGTGGTGTGTGACATGGGCTCCGCGATCGTGATGACGTCAGCTAGTTGATATGCGTCAACTATATGAGAAGTAGTTGATCAGTGTCAACCAATCACGACGGCGGGGTATTCCCGTGGCCCTTCGACAGGCTCAGGGACCGGGGACCGGCGGCGCGGGGACCGGGGAGGGGCGCGTCGGGGAGCGGACGAGTGGCTCGCGGTCCGGTCAGGGGTGGCTCGGGGAGCGGATGGAGCCGCTCCCCGAGCCTGCCGAGTGGCCGATCAGCGCCGAGTCGTGACGTCCTTGAGCTTCCCGTTCGCGATGTGGAGACGACGCTCGGCGCGCTTGGCGACCGCGGTGTCGTGCGTCACCACGATGACCGTGAGCCCGCGGTCGCGCCACAGGCCCTCGAGGAGGTCCATGATCTCGTCGCGGGTCTCCTCGTCGAGGTTGCCGGTCGGTTCGTCGGCGAGCAGCACCTCGGGCTCTTTGACGAGCGCACGGGCGATCGCCACCCGCTGCTGCTGCCCGCCGGACAACTCGGCGGGGAGGTGCGAACCCCGCTCGGAGAGTCCGACGGACGCGAGCGCCGCCCGAGCCCTGGTCTCGCGTTCGGCCCGAGGGGTGCCGATCGGGACCAGGGCCATCTCGACGTTCTCCTGTGCCGTCAGCGTCGGGATGAGGTTGAACCCCTGGAACACGAAGCCGATCTCCGTGGCGCGGATCCTGCCGAGCTTCGTCTCGCTGAGCGTCGAGAGGTCGTCGCCGGCGAGGGAGATGCTGCCGGCGGTCGGTCGGTCCAGCGCGCCGAGCATCTGGAGGAGCGTCGACTTGCCGCCGCCGGTCGGACCTTGGATGGCGACGAGCTGTCCGTCGGGGATGTCGAGGTCGACGCCGTCGAGCGCCGTGACCGAGCGCTTCGCCTGGCGGTACTGCTTGGTGAGGCCGGTGATCGTGTACATGGGGTCCTTCGTTCTGCTGGTCGGAGTGAGAAGTGGGACCGCCGGGTGGTGCAGGAGAGACGACCACCCGGCGGCGTCTGGTGCGTCGCCTAGGCGACGGAGCGGAGCGCCTCGGCCGGACGCAGCCGTGAGGCGCGCCACCCGCCGATGGCACCCGCGAGCAGCCCGCCGATGACGGCGATCCCGACGGCGATGACGATGATCCACGCGGTCACGGGAGCCTGGAGGACGATGTCGGTGGTGGTCGCGGCCGCAGCGCCCGGGGCGCCGCCGAACCCACCGGCCGTTCCCGCCGCCGCGTCCGCCGGCATGCCCGCGGCGCCGCCGGGTCCGCCGAGTCCGCCACCGGCCGAGGTCGTCGCCGCCGCGCTGAGCGTCGGGGCGACGAGGTTCACGACGAGGATGCCGACGAGGCCGACCGCGACACCGACGGCGCCGCCGATGAGTGACTGCACGACGGACTCACCCGCGACCTGGCCGACGATGCGCCGGTCGCTCCAGCCGATCGCCTTGAGCGTGCCGAACTCGCGGGTGCGGCGCGTGACGCCGGAGATCGTGAACAGGATCGCGATGAGGAACGCGGCTGCGAGCACGATGAGCGACAGCCAGGTGCCGAGGTTGGACACGAGCGTCGACGCCGAGGCGAGCGAGCCGGACACGGTGGACGCGAGGTCCTCCTGGGTGCTCACGGTCGCGTCGGGCAGTGCCGTCTCGATGTCCGTCTGCACCTGCGTGATGTCGGTCGACGAGGCGGCCTGCACGTACACGTCGCTGACCTGGTCGTCGAGTCCGGCGAGCGTCTGCGCGACGTCGAGGGGGATGTAGACGTTCGAGGCGGTCGTGGCGTCGGCTCCGGAGGCGGTCACCGTGCCGACCACGCTGAACGTGGTGCCCACGATGTCGATTGTGTCGCCGGTGGCGATCCCCGCCTCCGTCGCGTAGGAGGCGTCGAGGACGGCGACGTCCGTGCCCGCGTCGTCGGCTGCGAGCGAGCGTCCGTCGCTGAGGGTGACGGCCGAGAGCGGACCGACGGCGTCGCCCGAGGGGTCGAGACCGAGGACCGTGAAGGAGTCGACGCCGAAGGAGCTCCCGCCTGCGCCGTCCGGACCACCCTGCGGCGGGGTCGCGCCGGTCGCGTCATCGCCGGGCACGCCTGCCGTCCCATCGGATCCCTGCGCCTGGGAGAAGTCGGGCAGCTCGCCCGTGAAGGTCGTGTTCGTGAGCGACAGGGTGGCTGCGGCGGCTTCGACGTTGGCGACGTCGGTGATCGTGCCGAGCGCCGTCGCGTCGAAGGTCGACGTGCCGCGCGCCGCCTCGAGCCGCGACTGGTTGACGGTCGTCGTGCCGTCGCTCGTCGATCCGTCGCCCGAGCCGAAGTCGAAGTTCTGGCCGGGGCCACCGCCCTCCGTCGGCGCTTCGGCGGCTTGACTGACGGTGATGTCCGTTCCGACCCCGTAGACGGATTCCAGCACCGACGCCTGCGCCGTCTTCACGCCGGCTGCGACCGAGTTGACGATGATCACGAGGGCGATGGCGAGCGCCATCCCGATGGCGATGATGATGGTCTGTTTCCGACGACCGACGAGTTCCCGCCGGAGATAGGTTCCGAACATGTCTGAGTTTCCTTCTGCTCTGGTGCACGTGCCGGCGTCCCCGTTGCGGGACGCCGACGATCCGCACGTCGCGGATGACTTGGACCGGACGCTACGGAGGCCCGCTTGGCCTGCGCCTCGGCGACGCTATGAATCGGCCCAGGCCGCTGATGGCGTCTCGCCGGCTCGGGGAGGGCACAGCATCCGTCAGGTCGGTTCATAGACAGCTCATAGGGCGGCGGCGAATACTGAAGCCGTGAACATCCCGACCCAGGCGCCCGGTGCCGCGCGAAGCGCACTCAAACGGGCCGACGGCACCGCCGTCCGCGTGCTCGTCGTCGACGACGAGGCGACGCTCACGGACCTCCTGCAGATGGCCCTGCGCTACGAAGGCTGGGAGATCCGGACCGCCGCCGACGGCCGCGAGGCCCTCACGATCGCCCGCGACTTCCGCCCGGACGCCATCGTGCTCGACATCATGCTGCCGGACCTGGACGGCCTGCAGGTGCTGAACCGCCTGCGGACCTCGGGGAGCGACGTCCCCGTCCTGTTCCTCACCGCCAAGGACTCGCTCGACGACCGCATCGCGGGCCTCACCGCCGGCGGCGACGACTACGTGACCAAGCCCTTCAGCCTCGAGGAGGTCGTCGCCCGGCTGCGCGGGCTCATCCGCCGCTCGACCCTGCTGGCCGCCGACGAGTCCGGCCCGGACATCGTGGTCGGCGACCTCGTGCTGAACGAGGACAGCCACGAGGTGACGCGCGACGGCGAGCCCATCGAACTCACCGCGACCGAGTTCGAGTTGCTGCGGTTCCTCATGCGGAACCCGCGCCGGGTGCTGAGCAAGGCCCAGATCCTCGACCGGGTGTGGAGCTACGACTTCGGCGGTCGTGCGAGCGTCGTCGAGATCTACATCTCCTACCTGCGGAAGAAGATCGACGCCGGGCGCGAGCCCATGATCCACACCGTGCGCGGCGCCGGCTACATGTTGAAGATCCCGACGGTCGGTTCGTGACCACGAGCGCCCCCGTCACCGACCCGGCAGCGACGACCACCGAATCCACCCACCCCAAGCGCGCTCCGTGGACGCTCCGTCGACGCCTCATGGTCGTCGTCGTCGGGCTCCTCGCCCTCGGCAGCGCCGTCGTCGGAGTCGCGAGCGCGGTGGCGGTGAGCGGCCTCCTCACCGAGGGCGTCGACAACCAGCTCACGAAGGCCGCCGAGCGGATCGTCGACTACGGTCGCAACGGTCAACTCCCCACGCCGGAGTCCATCCCCGACGCCGCGATCCCGGACGGCTACGGCGGTGGCTCGGGCACGCGCGAGCCGCCCGCCTTCATCGGCGCTCCGGGCCTCGGCCCCGGCGCACTCGGGGCGATCGTCGTCGACGGCACCATCGTCAGCGCCGGATACCTCAACGCCGACGGCAGCACGGTCCCGTGCACCGAGAGTCAGGACGCCATGATCCTCACGGTGTCGGCCGGTGACCGACCGTCGACCATCAACCTCGGGGAGCACCTCGGTGACTACCGCGTCGTCGCCGTCACCGACGCGAGCGGCGCGACGAGGATCATCGGGCTGCCGCTCGCCGAGGTCGCGTCGACGGTCATGCAGCTCGTCACCCTCATCGCGATCATGAGCGTCGTGGTCCTGCTGCTCGCCGGGCTGGCGGCGTTCGCGATCGTGCGGTACTCGCTCCGCCCACTCGACCGGGTCGTCGCGACGGCCGCGGTCGTCGCCGAGCTGCCCCTCGACCGCGGTGAGGTGGCGCTCGCCGTCCGGGTACCGGAGTCGGACACCGACCCGCGCACCGAGGTCGGACGCGTCGGATCGGCGATCAACCGCATGCTCGGGCACGTCTCGTCCGCGCTGAACGCCCGGCAGGCGAGCGAGAACAAGGTGCGCCGGTTCGTCTCGGACGCGAGCCACGAGCTCCGGACCCCGCTGGCGTCCATCGCCGGATACTCGGAACTCGCCGCCCGGAAGTCGGACGCGCTGCCGGAGGACGTCACCCACTCCCTCGGCCGGATCCGCTCCGAGGCCGGTCGCATGACCACGATCGTCGAGGACCTGCTGCTGCTGGCGCGGTTGGACGAGGGACGCGAACTCGCGAAGCGCCCCGTCGACCTCACCGAACTCGTCATCCACACCGTCGGCGACGCCCATGTCGCCGGGCCGGACCACGTGTTCGAACTGGACTTCCCCGAGGATCCCGTCCTCGTCACGGGTGATGCGTCCCGACTGCAACAGGTGATCGTCAACCTACTCGCCAACGCGCGGACCCACACGCCCGCCGGGACGACCGTGCGGACGGGGCTGGCGGTCGAGAGCGGTCCTGCGGGCGAGATCGCCGTGCTGACCGTTTCGGACGACGGCCCCGGCATCGACCCCGCGCTGCAGCCCAACCTCTTCGAGCGCTTCGTCCGTGGCGACGACTCCCGCTCACGGGCCACCGGGAGCACCGGCCTCGGGCTCGCGATCGTGCACGCCGTCGTGGCCGCGCACCACGGCACGGTCAGGTGCGAGAGCACACCAGGACGGACGGTGTTCCGCGTCGAGCTGCCGGCCGTCGCCACCCCGGACGTCCTCGTCCCGACGGCGGAGTGATCCGTGAGGCCGGGTAGCGTGGTCCCCATGTGGGTCAAGGTGTGCGGTCTGTCCGAGGCGTCCGACGTCGCTGCGGCGGTGGACGCCGGAGTCGACGCGATCGGATTCGTCTTCGCGCCGGGGTCGCCCCGGACCATCGAGCCCGAACGCGTCGCCTCGCTGCTCGCCGACGTCCCCGAGTCGGTGCTCACGGTCGGCGTCTTCCGGCGCCAGTCGGTCGAGGAGGTCTCGCGGATCGCCGGTGCTGCCGGGGTGCAGGCCGTCCAGCTCCACGGTGACGAACCACCCGAGGCGTTCCAGGAGCTGCAGGCGATGGGATGGCGGACGCTCCGGGCGACCTCGGCGGTGCACTACGCCTCCGAGAACGCCGCCGAGCGCGCCGCCTACGCCGAGGAGCTGTTGCTCCTCGATGCACCTGACCCGGGAGCCGGGAAGACCTTCGACACGATCGCTCTGGTGGCGAACCCACCCACCCGCACGTGGATCCTCGCCGGTGGTCTCACGCCGGAGAACGTCCAGGGCCTCATCGCGGAACTCCGGCCCTGGGGAGTCGACGTGTCCAGCGGGGTCGAGTCCTCGCGCGGGGTGAAGTCGCCGGAGCTCATCCGCTCGTTCGTGCACGCCGCCCGCACCGCCCGGGCCGTCTGAGCGTCTGCGGGACACCCGCTGGTCCGGGGTGCGACCCGCGCGCTACATTCGTCGGATGAGGCGGTCGGTCGACCGCGATGACGACAAGGAGCGCCACCACCGTGATCGACACCATCCTGCTCGCCGCTGACGACAACGGTCGTGCCGCCATCGAGTTCATGAACGCCCCCGCCAACGTCTTCGGCGGCATCATCGGCTACGCGCTGTTCGTCGCATCCGTCTGGGGGATGTTCGAGAAGTCTGGCCGCTCCGGCTGGACCGCGATCATCCCGATCTACAACTGGTACGTCGTCGTGAAGCTCGCCGGCTTCACGGGTGCGGCGACCATCCTCTACTTCATCCCGCTCGTGAACATCGTGTTCGGGTGGATCGTCGGATGGCACATCGGCAAGCAGTTCGACAAGAGCACGGTGTTCCGGATCTTCGGACTCGTCCTGTTCCAGCTGATCGGGTTCTTCATCCTCAGCTACGGTTCGGACCGCTACCTGGGCAAGCAGGCCGACCGCGCCTAGCCGGCGGTCACCTGGGCCGGACGCTCACCGGGACGGCCAGGCCCACGGCGGCGTCGACAGCAGGCCCTGATCCTCGACGGTCGTCTCGCCGAGTCGCTTCACCAGCCGGTGTTCGTGCACCTCGCCGGCCTCGAGCATGGCCTCGATGAGTGGGCGGGCGTGGGAGACGACCACGAGCTGTGTGTCGGCGCTCGCCGCGGTGATGAGCCGAGCGAGCTGGGGGAGGAGGTCGCCGTGCAGGCTCGTCTCGGGCTCGTTCAACACCATGAGCTCGGGCGGGCGCGGAGTGAGGAGCGCCGCGACGAGCAGCAGGTAGCGGAGCGTGCCGTCGGACAGCTCGCCGGCCGAGAGCGGACGGAGCATCCCGGGCTGTTCGAGCTCCAGCCGGAACACCCCGTCGTCGGCGCGCACGCGCAGCACGCTGCCGGGGAAGGCGTCGTCGACGGCTGCGTCGAGGCGATCCCGTCCGCCGGACTCGATGATCGTCTGCACCGCGGCGGCGAGGTCCGCGCCGTCGTGTCCGAGCACAGGCGTCCTCGTCCCGACCTGCGGCGCACGTGCCGGGGCGTCGCGGTCGGTCCGGAACTGGTCGTAGAACCGCCAGCCGCGCACCTGGCCGCGCACGCGGAGGACCTCGGGCGTCGCGTCGGCGTCCGAGAACTCGGTGAGGATGCTCTCCGAGGTGCCGAGCGTTCGACCGATCGGACGCCACGACCCGTCGCGGACCCGGACCGCCGGACCGTGCCGGTCGACGAGCAGGCTGCTCGGTTTGGCCAGTGCACCGGCGAAGATCTGCTCCCGCTTGATCTCGGGGTCGCGACCGAACAGCGTCGTGGACGGCTGCGGGATCCCGAGGTCGATGAGATACCCCAGCGTGTCCGTCGCGAACCCGAGTCGCAGGCTGATCGGACCCGAACGGCGCGTGCCCTGGACCGGGACGGAGCCGTCGACCATGGCGCGACTCACGTGCTCGGGGCCGGCCCATAGTGTCGAGGAGAGCCCGCCGTCGCGGGCGAGGGATCCGACGACATCGCCGTCGCCCGCACTCGCGAGGAGTCGGAGTGCCCGGTAGAGGTTGGACTTGCCGGTGCCGTTCGCTCCGGTCACGACGTCGAGGCCGTGCAGCGGCAGCACGGTGTCTCGGATGGACCGGTAGCCGGAGATGGCGAGCGTCTGGATCATGGCTCCATGGTGCCGGTCGCCTCGGACATCCGGACGGGCGGTCGTGAGCGCCCGGTGCACGCCTGTCGGAACGGGGCCGGGGGTGTGTTATGGTTGTCGAAACCAAAGACCGCCGGTCACTGTCGCGTGCAAACGAGACAGTCGAAGGTTCTCATGACGAGACGTCCAGCGCAGGTGTATGAAGATCTGATCGAGGCTCGCCTCTCCCCAGCTCCGTGCGCTTGCGCCGGAGCTTTTTTCATGCCCGAACCCTTCGCCGGCCCGGCGGTTGGTGTGTGCGGCCTCCGCTGCATGCATTCAAGATTCGAAAAGGAGTGGCCATGGCGAACAAGGAAGCCTCGGTTGCCGAACTCACGGAGAAGTTCCAGAGCTCGACTGCCGTTCTGCTGACCGAGTACCGCGGCCTCACTGTTGCTCAGCTCAAGAACCTGCGCAAGAGCATCAGTGCGGACGCAACCTACGCCGTGGTGAAGAACACGCTGACCAAGATCGCGGCGAACAACGCCGGCATCTCGTCGTTCGACGACGAGCTCGCCGGTCCGTCCGCGATCGCATTCGTGCACGGTGACCCGGTCACCGTCGCGAAGGCTCTTCGTGACTTCGCCAAGGCAAACCCTCTCCTCGTGGTCAAGGGCGGTTACTTCGACGGTAACCCGCTGACCGCTGAAGAAGTCGGCAAGCTCGCCGACCTCGAGTCCCGTGAAGTGCTGCTGGCAAAGCTTGCCGGCGCCGTCAAGGCCTCGCTGTTCGGAGCTGCCTACCTCTTCAACGCACCGCTCTCGAAGGCCGTTCGCACGGTCGAGGCGCTGCGCGAGAAGCAGGAGTCCGCGGCCGAGTAATTCGGTTCCGCGAACAATCAACCCCGTACCTGTCCGCCGCGTGATGCGGTTGCAGGGCATGAAACAAGGAGAACAATCATGGCAAAGCTGTCAAACGAAGAACTGATCAACGCGTTCAAGGAGCTCACGCTCATCGAGCTCAGCGAGTTCGTCAAGCTGTTCGAGGAGACCTTCGAGGTCACCGCTGCTGCTCCCGTCGCCGTCGCCGGCCCGGCTGCTGCTGGCGCTGCTGTCGAAGAGGTCGAAGAGAAGACCGACTTCGACGTCATCCTCGAGGCTGCTGGCGACAAGAAGATCCAGGTCATCAAGACGGTCCGCGAGCTCACCTCGCTCGGCCTCGGCGAGGCCAAGGCTCTCGTCGACGGCGCTCCGGCTGCCGTCCTCGAAGGTGCCAACAAGGAAGCCGCTGACAAGGCGAAGGAAGCCCTCGAGGCTGCCGGCGCCACCGTCACGCTCAAGTAGTCGGTCCCCTGCGGGGGACAACCACTGGGCTGGCGACCGACTCCGGTCGGTCGCCGCTGACGATCGCGGATCTTCTTGAGACGAGTGCTGCACGCACTCGGCAGAGACATCCGTGATCGGAGGGCATCGCCCCCGATTCGTTCGGGAGCGGTGCCCTCCGTCAGTTAATCGGAGGGCCTGCGATTCGTCGCGTCACTCCACACGGACGCGGATGCTCTGCACCCGTCGACGACGTTCGTCGACGGTTCACGCAGGTATCCGCGTCGTCGTCCCGCTCCGTGTGAGCGTGGGCCGTCGGTGCGGTGCCCGAATCGGGAGAACCCACCACCATGAACACCCACGCACGCTGGCGTGCAACCATCACCTGGATCCGAGCCCAGCTCGCATCCGCCTTCACCGAGTCGGAACGGGCGAGCGACGCCCATCCGCCCGATCCGCGGGTCAGCCAGTCCTTCACCACCTGGATGCGCTGACCGGTTCACAATTCAGGTCCGCCTGGGCGAGTCCCGCCCTGCGGGAGGCTCCCGGTGCCGACGCGCCGGGAGCCTCCTGAATGGTGATCACCGGACTGAGGGTGCAAGTGCATAGCTTAGCTATGTATACTGGATGGATCATGACCGAGAACCGTACGCATTCACCCCTGCACACCATCCTCGGCGACCTCATCACGGCATCGCACCGGCTCACCCGCCTTGCCGCCCAGGCCACCGGATCCTCCGAATCGCCCGCCGTCTGGCGCACGCTCTCCGTGCTCACCACGGTCGGCCCCGTCCGGGTCGGCGAACTGGCCCGCCAGAGCCGGGTGTCCCAACCCACGATGACGAAGCTCGTGCAGAGCCTCGACGAGCGCGACTGGATCAAACGGATCGCCGACGTCGACGACCACCGCGCGTGGCTCATCGCCATCGCCCCCAAGGGGACGGCCGCCCTCCTCGCCTGGCTTGACGAGCTCACCAACGCCCTGGAGCCGGCCTTCACCGACCTCGAGGACGACGACCTCGCTGCGATCGCCAGGACGGTCGAGATCATCCAGGCCCGCGTGGCCGTCGAGGTCGCCTCGGAGCTGACGGCATGAGCGCCGAAACCAGCGCACGCACGTCCTCCGTGCCCACGCCCACGGCGTCGAGCCACGGCCACGGCGCCGGCCACAGTGCAGACCTCGGCGGCATCCTGCACCAGCCGAAGGCCGTCTGGGCGGTCGCCTTCGCGAGCGTCATCGCCTTCATGGGCATCGGCCTCGTCGACCCGATCCTCCCCGCGATCGCCGAAGACCTCCAGGCGACGCCGACCCAGGCCGAGATGCTCTTCACGAGCTACCTGCTCGTCACCGGCGTGGCCATGCTCTTCACGAGCTGGCTGTCGAGCCGGATCGGTGCCAAACGCACGCTCCTCATCGGACTCGCACTCGTCGTCCTGTTCGCCCTCCTCGCGGGCCTGTCCGACTCCGTCGGAGCCGTCATCGGCTTCCGGGCCGGCTGGGGCCTCGGCAACGCGCTCTTCATCTCGACGGCACTCGCCACCATCGTCGGTGCTGCAGCGGGCGGCCGCGCCAACGCGATCATCCTGTACGAAGCGGCACTCGGGCTCGGCATCGCGATCGGTCCACTCCTCGGTGGTCTCCTCGGCGGCATCGGCTGGAAGTGGCCGTTCTTCGGCACCGCGACGCTCATGGCCGTCGGGTTCATCGCGATCGTCACCCTGCTGAAGACCGAGGGGCCGAAGCCTGAGCCGCTCAAGCTGTCCGCGCCGTTCAAGGCGCTGGCGATCCCGTCGCTCGGCATCCTCGCGGCAGCCGCCCTGTTCTACAACATCGGCTTCTTCACCCTGCTCGCCTACTCGCCGTTCCCGCTCGGCCTCGATGCGATGGGTCTCGGGTTCACCTTCTTCGGCTGGGGTGTCGCGCTGGCGATCACGAGCGTGTTCGTCGCACCGCTGCTCACGGCTCGGATGCGTCGCACCTCCGTGATCAAGCTGGTCCTGCCGTTGCTGGCGCTGAACCTCGTCGCGGCCGGACTCCTCGTGCAGTCCACCACCGGCCTCATCGTCTGCATCGTCGTCGGCGGACTCCTGCTCGGCGTCATGAACACGGTGCTGACCGAGTCGGTCATGGAGGCGACGGACCTGCCGAGCAACGTCGCATCCTCGGCGTACTCGTCCGTACGGTTCCTCGGTGGGGCCATCGCGCCGCCGGCCGCCGCGGAGATCGCGAAGCTCCTCTCGCCTGCCGCACCGTACTACGTGGCCGCCGGCTCGCTCATCGTCGCGGTCCTCATCGTCGTCCTCGGACGCAAGCACCTCGCCCGCGTCGACGGTCCGGTGGAGAGCGAACTCGACGAGGCCATCGCGATCACCGCAGCCGACGCGAGCTGATCCGACCGGTCACCGCGCCCCACTGACGCGAGCGCTCCCCTCCGGGGGCCCGCGCTCACGGCAGTGAGGCGCGCTCGCGTCCGCGCACCGCGCTGGGGGCGCAGCCGGGTGTCTACTCGGCTGACTCGGGGCGGGTCGTGGTCTGTCGGATCACCAGACGGGTCGGCCAGCGCACCTCGGAGACGGTGCTGCCCGGCTCCCCGGAGTCCGGGGCCTGCGTGCGTTGCTCGTCCTCCAGGTCTTGGAGGAGGATCTCGACGGCATGCCGCCCCTGCGCGCGGGGCTCCTGCTCGAAGGTGGTGAGCGCGAACATCTCCGCGTAGGAGTGCCCGTCGATCCCGATGACCGACAGCTCCGCCGGAACGGTGATCCCGAGGCGTCGTGCGGCGATGATGATGCCGATCGCCACCTCGTCCGTCGAGGCGAACACCGCCGTCGGGCGGATCCTCGCGTCCCGCAGCAACTGCGCCGCGGCCTCGTACCCGCCCGGCAACGAGTGGACCGCGGGCAGGACGTGCACGGCCGAGGTGAGCCCTGCATCCTCCATCGCCGCGAGGTAGCCGGCCAGGCGCCTGCCGTGCACGGTGTCCGTCTGCAGTTCGGCGTCGTGACCGGTGATGTGGGCGATGCGCGTGTGCCCGAGCGTCATGAGGTGCTCCGTCGCCTCGCGGCCGAGCGCCTGGTCGTCGATGTTGATGGAGTGGGCCCCGCGGATGTTGCCGCCGATCGACACGAGTGGACGGGGGTTGGCGAGCAGGCGCGCGATCTCGTCCTGCGAGGCCTCGATCCCGATCGAAATCATGCCGTCGAAGCGCTTGTTCGTGAGGTACGAGTCGAAGATGCGGTCGCGTTCCGGGGAGTCGGGCGGCAGATGGTGGAGCGTCAGGTCGTAGCCCCGCGCACGGAGTGCCCCCTCGGCGCCCTCGAGGACCTCCCCGAAGTACCAGCGGTTGAGGAACGAGGTGAGGACACCGATGGCCAGCGTGCGTCCGGTGGACAGGCTCGCGGCGATGGGCGAGGCGACGTACCCGATCGTGGCCGCGGCCTGCACGACCCGTTCCCGGGTCTCGGCCGACACGTATCCGCGCCCGGTGAGCGCTCGCGAGGCCGTCGCTTTCGAGACGCCGGCGAGGGCCGCGACATCGCTGATGGCACCACTCATGCCGACTCCCTCCGTTGGGTAGCACCACCATAGCGAATCTGGAACAGACCTGGAACTGCCGACTGGAACTGATCCATAACATCTGGAACGCGAATGGACCGCCCGGCCGCATGATTTCGGTGGGAGCGCTCTCACTGTCTATTTCGTTATGTTCTCGTGCTTGCATCCTGTCGCCGGGTGAAGTACTTTGACGCATGGAAACGGTTCCGCATCCGGGCCGATTCCGCACCAGTGCATCATCGGAACGGCTCGACCCTGGAGACGTTCGAACCTGCAGCACTCAATGAGGAGGACACAGATGAGTTTCATTCGGACCCGCCGGACGGCCCTGCCGCTGGCCGTCCTGGCCGTCGCGGGCGTCGCGCTCACCGCTTGTTCAGGCGGATCGGGCAGCAGCGGCGGTGGCGACGACGACAAGACCGTCACCATCTACGGGACGATCGCCGACACCGAGGCGAAACTGCTCGAGGAGAGCTGGGCCGACTTCGAGAAGGACAGCGGCATCACGATCAAGTACGAGTCCTCCAAGGAGTTCGAGTCGCAGATCGGTATCCGCGCCCAGGGCGGCAACCCGCCCGACCTCGCGATCTTCCCGCAGCCCGGCCTCCTGGCCGACCTCGCCAAGCGCGACTACCTGAAGCCCGCGCCCGACAGCGTCAAGGCGAACATCGAGAAGTACTGGTCGAAGGACTGGGCCGCCTACGGCACCGTCAACGACACCGTCTACGGCGCGCCGCTCATGGCGAGCGTCAAGGGCCTCGTCTGGTACCAGCCGGCCAAGTTCAAGGAATGGGGCGTCGAGGTCCCGAAGACCTGGGACGAGCTGCTCACGCTGACCAAGACGATCCAGGAGAAGACGGGTGCAGCACCCTGGTGCGCCGGCTTCGGCTCCGGCGACGCCTCGGGCTGGCCCGGCACCGACTGGATCGAAGACCTCGTCCTGCGCCAGCAGGGCCCGGACGTCTACGACGACTGGGTGGCCAACAAGGTCAAGTTCACCGACCCGAAGATCAAGGAAGCGTTCGACTCGGTCGGCGAGATCCTCAAGAACCCGGAGTACGTGAACGCGAGCTTCGGCGACGTGTCCTCGATCAACTCGACCGAGTTCGGTGACGTCGCTCCGGCGCTCGCCTCCGGCGCCTGCGCACTGCACCACCAGGCATCCTTCTTCTCCGGCTTCCTCGAGGACGCCGGCGCGACCGTCGCCCCCGACGGTGACGTGTGGGCCTTCGTGACCCCCGGCATCAAGGAGGGCGAGACCGCTGTCACCGGTGGTGGCGAGATCGTCGGCGCGTTCAGCGACGACGAGAGCACCGTCAAGGTCCAGGAGTACCTCTCGAGCCCTGAGTGGGCGAACAAGCGGGTCAAGCTCGGCGGCGTCATCTCGGCCAACAACGGCCTCGACCCGGCGAACGCCTCGACCCCGATCCTCAGCCAGGCGATCGAGATCCTGCAGGACGAGAAGACCACGTTCCGCTTCGACGCCTCCGACCTGATGCCCGGTGCCGTCGGCGCCGGAACCTTCTGGAAGGGCCTCGTGAACTGGATCAACGGCGACGAGACCGACCAGGTCCTCAAGGACATCGAAGCCGGCTGGCCCTCCAGCGAGTAATCGATATCCGGAACTGCTGCTCAAGAGCGGAAGCGCCGGAGGGTGATCACCCTCCGGCGCTTCCGCCTCGGCAGTGGAACCCCCTAGGGTTCACTCAGGGTCCAACGCCGTACTCGAAAGGCCAGCTATGTCAGGTTTCCTCAACTGGTTGGGCGGACTGCCACCGCTCGCCCAGATCCCGATCGTCGTCATCGCCTTCGGCGCGGTGGTGGCCCTCCTCCTCTTCTTCGTGGACATCGCGCCACGCAAGGGCACCCTCTACACGGTCATCCGTCTGGCGTTCTGCGTCCTGGTGCCCGTGATCGTCGTCCTCTTCTTCGGCTCGTTCCTGTGGGCCGCGGCCGTCGCAGCCGTCCTGGGTGGCTTGCTCTTCCTCCTCGACTACCGCTCCAAGAAGGGCGTCGGGTACCTCGTCCAGCTCGTCGGCTTCCTCGCACCGGCCTTCCTGCTGCTGCTGATCGGCCTGATCCTGCCGTCGATCAACACGACGATCGCCGCATTCATGTCGGCGTCCGGCAAGAACTTCGTCGGGCTGAACAACTTCATCTGGCTGTTCACGCAGCCGAGCGCGATCCGCACCGTGATCAACACGATCATCTGGGTGCTGCTCGTCCCGGCGCTGTCGACGGCCTTCGGCCTCGCCTATGCGGTGTTCATCGACAAGTCCCGCGGTGAGAAGTACTTCAAGATCCTCGTCTTCATGCCGATGGCGATCTCCTTCGTCGGCGCATCCATCATCTGGCGCTTCATCTACGCCTACCGTGAGGCCGGCGCGACCCAGATCGGTCTGCTCAACCAGATCGTCGTGTGGTTCGGCGGCACCCCGGTGCAGTGGTTGCAGAACGAGCCGTGGAACACGCTGTTCCTCATCGTCGTGCTCATCTGGGTGCAGACCGGGTTCGCGATGGTCGTCCTGTCCGCCGCGATCAAGGGTGTCCCCACCGAGCAGATCGAGGCCGCCGAGCTCGACGGCACGAACGGCTGGCAGCGCTTCACCAACGTCATCGTCCCCGGCATCCGCTCCTCGCTGGTCGTCGTCGTCACGACGATCTCCATCGCGTCGCTGAAGGTCTTCGACATCGTCCGCACCATGACCGCCGGCAACAACGGCACCTCGGTCATCGCGAACGAGATGTACACCCAGTTCAAGAACTTCGAGAACGGCCGGAGTGCGGCGTTCGCCGTGATCCTGTTCATCCTCGTGCTGCCGATCGTCATCTACAACGCACGGCAGATCAAGAAGCAGAGGGAGATCCGATGAGTGCTGTGCAGCCGATCGAACTACCGATCGACGAGTCCACCAAGGACCAGCTCGCGAAGGGTGAGCGCGGCATCGAGGCTGCGAGCCGACGGACGAAGAAGCGGCTCACGAGCCGTGGCGCGACCATCGCGGCCGTCGTCATCGCCGTGCTGTGGACGATCCCGACCTTCGGTCTCTTCGTCTCCTCATTCCGGCCTGAGCAGCAGGTGAAGACCACCGGTTGGTGGACGATCTTCTCCGACTTCCAGGTCACCATCGACAACTACGTGCAGGTGCTGCAGGCCGGCAACTCGACGCTGAACCTGGCGGGCTCGTGGGTCAACTCGATCGCCATCGCGGTCCCGGCGACCCTGATCCCGCTGGTGGTGGCGAGCCTCGCGGCGTACGCGTTCGCGTGGATCGACTTCCGCGGCAAGAACTTCCTGTTCATCCTCGTGTTCGCGCTGCAGGTCGTGCCGATCCAGATGGCGCTCGTCCCGCTGCTGTCGACCTTCTCCCGTGGCCTGAACATCTTCGGTCTGCAGGTCGGCGAGGGACTGGACGCGAGCGGCACCTTCGCCCAGGTGTGGATCGCCCACACCATGTTCGCGCTGCCGCTGGCGATCTTCCTGCTGCACAACTTCGTCGCGGAGATCCCCGGCGAGGTCATCGAGGCGGCACGCGTCGACGGCGCCGGTCACGGTCAGATCTTCTTCCGGATCGTGCTGCCGCTGACGATGCCCGCCATCGCGTCGTTCGCGATCTTCCAGTTCCTGTGGGTGTGGAACGACCTGCTGGTCGCGCTCATCTTCGCGGACGGCGAGGTCGCACCGATCACGAAGCTGCTGGCGGAGATCACGGGTACGCGTGGCAACGAGTGGCACCTGCTCACGGCCGGCGCGTTCATCTCGATCCTCGTCCCGCTGGTCGTGTTCTTCGCGCTGCAGCGGTACTTCGTCCGCGGGCTCCTGGCCGGTTCGACGAAGGGCTGACCCGACGCCGCGGTTCGATCCTCCGATCGACAGCGTCGTCGGTGCGCGAACGCCTCGGGAGCTCACGCTCCCGGGGCGTCCGTGCGTCTGCCGGCCGTTCGTTCTCCTGGTCCCGATGGCCCTTTCTCAGGAGAGTTGCGGTGCGTCGTGTCGGTGTGCGCCCGGCGTGCCGGGGGAGTCCTGAGAAAGGGACGGAGGCGAATTCCGGCGGACGAATGACGGGGATGGTCCTTTCTCAGGAGAGTTGTGGTGCGTCGTGCCCGAGTACACCCGGCGCGCCGGGGGAGTCCTGAGAAAGGGACGGAGTGCAGGCTGGCAGGTGCGAGGGTGATCGGATCCGCTCAGCGGGGCCTTGGGCGGCCCCGCGCGAGCGCTGCGCGGACCGCTCCGATGACCGCGTACCAGTCGTCCATCACCATGCGATAGGTGAAACGGAGCGAGCGGTAGCCGCGGATCGCCAACTGGGCGTCGCGCCAGCGGTCCTGTTCATGGGCGTCGGGCGTGTCGTGGAACGCGCGCCCATCCCACTCGACCACCAGCCAGCCCTCGATCAGCTCGTCGACGCGCCCGACACCGGGGATGTCGACCTGGTGTCGACCGGCGATCCCGGCCCGTTCGAGGCGGATGCGACCGATGCTCTCGAGGAAACTCTCGCATCCCGACTCCAGCCGAGGGAGTCTGCGCCTGCGCGCGTGCGGGAGTTCGTCCAGCCACGCGCGGAGCGCCCGCCCGCGGTGGGGTTCTCGGTGCAGCACCGAGTCCAAGATCGCGCCGGCGACGTCAGGGTGCTGGCAGGTGACGATCTGACGAACTGCCGACTCACGGCTCACCACGAGGAGCGGCGCGATCGAACCGCCCCGAGGGACCACCGGTTGATCGTCGTCCAAGTGCAGGACAATGTCGTCCCGGTCCTGCGCGGGCGGATGACATCGGCGGTCGCTCACATCGCGGAGGCGTCCCGCGTTCGACGGGACGGCAACGTGTATGCGCCGGTCTTCCGGTGTGGCCCAGCCGAACCAGGCGGCCGCCGAGATGCACGCGAGTCTCCCGCCGACCCGAACGGCTTGGACGATCTCCGGGGGTGCACCGTGGTCCGCGTACCAGCCTCGTTTCACCCTGATCAGCTCGGCCATCTCGACCGCGAGTCGGAGCGACCGTTTGGAGTGGCCGCGAGCCCGAAGCTGATGGACCGTGGCGATACCGTACGCCGGGCCCAAGGCGTAGGTTCCTCCTGTCATTGGTCGATCGTCCACCCGGTGTCGCGGGACCGCCGAGTCACGCTGCTCATCTGGGGATGATCCGCCCCGCAGTGGACCTGGGGAGCGGACTCGCGGCGGTGACCCTTTCTCAGGACAGTTGCGGCGGGTCGGAGAGCGGGCGAGGTGACGCGCCAGCGGACTCCTGAGAAAGGACACGGAGCGGGAAGCCTACGCGGACGGGGACAAGGGCGGGGAGGACGGTGGGCGGGGATAGGGTGGCGGGATGAGCATGCACGGCGGACGGGGCGGGCCACGCGGCGGTGCACCCGGGGGCGGCGGGCCTCGAGCGGGCAGCCGCGTCAGCGGTGGCGACATGGCGGCGCAGAAGGCGCTCAACGCCGAGGCACCGAGGATCCCGAACCTCGGCAAGCGCATCGTCGCACTGTTCGTGCCGTTCCGCGCGAAGATCATCCTCACGATGGTGCTCGTCGTCATCGGTGCCGCCCTCGCGGTGCTCCCTCCGCTGCTGGTCAAGCAGGCGTTCGACGTCGGCCTGTTCCCGACCGACGGCGGCACTCCGAACCTCGTCGCCCTCGCGGAGATCGTCGGCGTGATGGTGGCGCTGTTCATCATCGCCGCCCTGCTCGGCGTCTGGCAGACCTACCTCACGGCGACCGTCGGCAACAGTGTCATGGGCGCCCTGCGCATCAAGCTGTTCTCGCAGTTGCAGGCGATGGAACTGAGCTTCTTCACCCGCACGAAGACGGGCATCATCCAGTCGCGCCTCCAGAACGACGTCGGTGGCGTCGCGAACGTCCTCACCAACACCGTGTCGAGCGTGCTCGGCAACACCGTGACGGTCATCTCCGCGCTCGTCGCGATGCTCATCCTCAACTGGCAACTGACGATCGTCGCCCTCATCCTCATGCCGATCCTCGTGATCGCGCAGCGCCGCGTGGGTCAGGTCCGGGCACGGATCGCGACGAAGACGCAGGAGTCGCTGTCGGAGATGACCGCGATCACCCAGGAGGCCCTGAGCGTCTCCGGCGTGCTCCTCGCGAAGAGCTTCAACCGCCAGGACACCGAGGTCGAGCGCTACAGCGCCGAGAACCGCACCCAGATCCGCCTCCAGGTCAGCCAGGCGATGAGCGGCCAGTGGTTCTTCGCGATGGTCAACATCTTCCTGTCGTCCATCCCCGCGATCGTGTACCTGGTGGCCGGCTGGCTCATCACCGGCGGGGCGGTGGACGTCACCGCCGGCTCGATCGTGGCCTTCACCACCATCCAGGCCCGCCTGCTGTTCCCGCTCATGGGCGTGATGCGCGTCGCCCTCGACCTGCAGACCTCCGGCGCCCTCTTCGCGCGGATCTTCGAGTACCTCGACCTCAAGCCCGCGATCGCCGACCGCCCCGGCGCCGCACCGCTCCCGAGCGTCGCACCGCAGATCCGCTTCGACGACGTCACGTTCCGCTACGCCGATGCCCAGGACGACTCGACCCCCACGCTCGACGGCGTCTCCTTCACGATCGAACCCGGACAGTTCGCCGCGTTCGTCGGACCGTCGGGAGCAGGCAAGACGACCATCTCCTACCTCATCCCGCGCTTCCAGGAGGTCTCGGGCGGACGGGTCATGGTGGCGGGCGCAGACGTCCGCGACGTCACGCAGGAGTCCCTCGTCTCCCGCATCGGCATCGTCAGTCAGGAGACCTACCTCTTCCACGCGACGATCGCCGAGAACCTCCGCTACGCGAAGCCCGACGCGACCCTCGAGGAGCTCGAGACCGCCTGCCGCGCGGCGAACATCCACGAGACGATCGCTCGCTTCGAGGACGGCTACGACACGCTCGTCGGGGAGCGCGGCTACCGGTTGTCCGGCGGCGAGAAGCAGCGCATCGCCATCGCGCGCGTGCTGTTGAAGGACCCGGAGGTGCTCATCCTCGACGAGGCGACGAGCGCTCTCGACACGATCTCCGAACGGGTCGTACAAGTGGCCCTCGACGACGCGACCCGCGGACGCACCACGGTGTCGATCGCGCACCGCCTGTCGACCATCGTGCACGCCGACGTCATCTTCGTGCTCGATCGCGGGCGCATCGTGGAGCGCGGCACCCACCAGGAACTGCTCGCCGCCGGCGGCGTGTACGCGACCCTCTACGCCCAGCAGGCCGTCACCGTCTGAGCAGGACGTCGCGTCGCGTCGTGCACGTCGACGACGCGCTGACGTGAGGAGGCCGGTCCGGCGCAGTCCGGCCAGCGAAGAATCGCGGTCCAGCCATTGTGGGCGCGCGACACGGGTGGCTAGAGTGAGCGCCATCGTGACCCCCCGAAGGAGGGGGTGACCGCGCACCGCCGGATCGAGTAGGGGACTCGTCGATGACCGCAGCTGTGGACGCACCATCCGGATCCTCGCCAGACGGCCCCGCGCCGACAGTCCAGTCAGGCCCGCCGATCCCAGCTGCCCCCTCCCCGGCCGCCAGGTCCCGCGGGTTCGGTCGCGGACGGTTCGGTCGCCCCGGCTTCAGCATCCAGTCGAAGCTGCTCGTCATGCTGCTGCTCGTCAGCGTGGGAGCGTCGATCGTGACCGGGATCGTCGGGTACCTGTCCGGCAGTGACTCGCTGCGCCAGGCGTCGTTCGAGCGGCTGACCGAGGTCCGGGAGTCCCGCGCCCGTGAGATCACGAACTACTACGACCAGACGCGCGACTCGCTCGTCGTCTACACCCGCGGCACCACGGTGGTCGACGCGATGAACGGCTTCCACGACGCCTTCCACGAGTTGGAGGAGCAGCCGGTGGACCCGGCGCGCGCGTCGACGGTGACGTCGTTCTACGAGGACACGTTCGCTCCGGAGCTCGCCGAACGCACCGGTGACGAGGCGGACCCGGCTGCGTTCATCCCGACGAACCCGGCCGAGACCTACCTGCAGTCGGTGTACACGCCGGGCGACCTCGACTACGACACCGCCATCACCGTCGACGATGCCGGTGACGGGAGCGCCTGGTCGTCCGTGCACGCGCAGTACCACGACTACTTCCGCGAGATCATCGACCGTTTCGGGTACGAGGACGCCCTGCTCATCGATGACGAGGGCGACGTCGTCTACAGCGCCTACAAGGGTCCGGACCTCGGTACGAACGTCCTCACCGGCCCCTACAAGGGCGGCGTGCTCGAGGACGGCTTCACCGCGGCGCTCCGGTCGAACGCGATCGACTACGTGGGCATCACCGACTTCGAGCGCTACCAGCCGTCGCTCAACGTCCCGACGCAGTGGATCTTCTCACCGGTCGGCGAGAACGGTCGGGTCGACGGGGTGATGGCGCTGCAGGTCCCGATCGAGGCGATCAACGACATCATGACCGGCTTCGGCCAGTGGGAGCAGGACGGCCTGGGGGAGACCGGTGAGACGTACCTCGCCGGGCCCGATCAACTCATGCGCTCGACCTCCCGTCTGCTGATCGAGGATCCGAAGGCGTACGAGCGGGCCGCGGTCGCCGCCGGCACACCGCCGGAGACCGCCGCGCGTGCCGTTGCCGTCGCGGGGACGATCCAGATCCAACCGACCCGCACCGTCTCGGTCGAGCGTGCGCTCGCGGGCGAGACCGGCACCACCATCGGGCGCGGCTACCTCGGTGAGGAGAACCTCACGGCGTACACCCCGGTCGACATCGACGGGCTCCAGTGGGTGCTCGTCGCCCGGGTCGACGCCGCCGAGGCCTTCGCGCCGGTGACCGACTTCACCCGCAACCTCGTCATCTCGGTGCTCGCCATCGTGGTCGTGGTGTCGTTGCTCTCCCTGCTCCTGGCGCAGGTGTTCGCCCGGCCGGTGCGGGCACTCGTCGGCGCGGTGCGGCGGGTGGCCGGTGGCGACTACAGCGTCGAGGTGCCGAACACCCGACGCGACGAGTTCGGCGACCTCGGCTCGGCCTTCAACGACATGAGCCGCAGCCTGAGACTCAAGCAGGAGCTCATCGAGGAGCAGCGAGCGGAGAACGAGAAGCTGCTGCTCACCCTCATGCCGGCGTCGGTCGCCAAGCGCTACAAGGACGGTGAGGAGACGATCTCCGAGGTCCACCAGGACGTGTCCGTCATCTTCGCCGACCTCGTCGGGTTCGACGACCTGACCCGCGGCCTCGATCCGGAGCGGGAGCTGTCGATGCTCAACGCGCTGGTCCGCAGCTTCGACGAGGCGGCCGAGCGGCTCGGGATCGAGCAGGTGCGGACACTGCGGGAGGGGTATCTCGCGAGCTGCGGGCTGATCGTCCCACGAGTCGACAACGTGCGTCGGACCCTCGACTTCGCGCTCGAGATGCGCACGATCGTCGAACGCTTCAATGCGCAGCACCAGGCGAACCTCACCCTGCGGGTCGGCGTGGACGCCGGTGTCGTGACGAGCGGCCTCGTCGGCCGGACGAGCCTCGCCTACGACATGTGGGGCGACGCGGTGAGCCTCGCCAACCAGGTGCAGTCGGTCTCCGGGACGGCCGGCATCTTCGTCAGTCAGCGGGTACGTGACCGTATGCAGGACACCGTCGCCTTCGAGGCCGCCGGCACCGTGGAGACGCGCGGCGGTCCGCAGGCCGTCTGGCAGGTCGTCTCGGGGCCGAAGTCATGACGCAGGTGTGGCAGGAGGCGTGGTTCCCCTGGGCTGTGGCGCTGGCCGTCGGCGTCCCCGTGCTGCTCATCGTCCTGACCGAGGTGCTCGGTGCGCTCAACCGCCGGAAGCACGCTGCGGCGAAACCGATCCGTCTGCTGCGCAACTACGTGGTGCCGGTCGGCGCGGTGTTCGCGCTCCTCGTGTTCGCCACAGCGCGGGCGGACGACAGCACCTGGGTGCGGATCGTCGGCACCCTCCTCGGGTTCCTCGTGATCCTGCTCATCCTCTCCGCCTTCAACGTCGCCCTGTTCGCGAACGCCGAGGAGGGGTCGTGGCGCGACCGGATCCCGTCGATCTTCGTGGACCTCGCCCGGCTGGCCCTCATCCTCATCAGCCTCGCGATCCTGTTCTCGTGGGTGTGGGGAGCCGACATCGGTGGCCTCGTCACCGCGCTCGGCGTGACGTCGATCGTGATCGGCCTCGCCCTGCAGAACGCGGTCGGCGGGGTCATCTCGGGACTGCTGCTGCTGTTCGAGCAGCCGTTCCGTCTCGGCGACTGGCTCGACACGGGAAGCGTCCGCGGTCGCGTGGTCGAGGTGAACTGGCGTGCGGTCCACCTCGACACCGGCAACGGCATCCAGATCGTGCCGAACTCCTCGCTCGCGGGGGCGTCGTTCACGAACCTCAGCCAACCGGTGGGTGCGTACACCGCGAGCGTCGAGGTGACCTTCTCGACCGACGACCCGCCGGACGACGTGCTCCGGCTGCTCCGCGAGGTCGGATCGGGCCTGCCGATGCTCGAGCCGGGGGACGTGGTCTCCGCGTCCTACCTCGGCGCAGCGCGGTTCTCCGTCACCCTGCCCGTGTCCGGGCCCTCCACCGCCGACGCCGCGGTCGCCCTGTTCCGCGCCTGGCTCTGGTACGCCTCGCGGCGCCGCGGTCTCGCGCTCGACGGCGACGGCTCCGACCCGGTCGCGACGCCGGAGCGCTTGCGGAGTGCCATCGCCGCACTGGCACCGACCCTCCACGCGCGGGAGGAGGACTACGACGAGCTCGCCCGGACGTGCACACTCGAGCGGTACGGGCCGGGGGAGACCATCCAGCAGGCGGGCACGATCCCCGGCGCGATGCGGTTCCTCGTGGAGGGTGGCGTCCATCTCGCCGTGCCGACGACGGACGGGCTCATCACCTTCCAACGACTCGGCGTCGGCGACTTCATCGGCCAGACGGCGCTGACGAGGGAGGTCGCCATGGCCGCCGCGATCGCCGACGGGACGACCCTGGTCCTGCGGATGCCGCTGTCCACCATCGATCAGCTCGTGCGGAGCAAGCCCCGCCTGGCCCAGGAGATCGGCGCCTCGATCGACAACAAGCACCGGCAGGCGCAGGCGGCGCTCGCCGAGGCGGGGATCGTCCGCGGTACGATCGGCCGGTAGCCAGCAGCCGTCCCCAGCCGAGCGAGGAACCGATGCCGAACCCCGATGGACCGTCCGGGTCGCGGCCGTCGCCTGTCGGCGATTCCGTGACCGAGCGGATCCGCAACGCGATCTACGACGGGACGCTCCCCTCGGGCGAGCTGCTCATCGAGGAGGAGCTCCGGGAGTGGCTCGACGCTCCGAGTAAGGAAGTCGCCGCAGCACTCCGGGAACTCGAGCGCGTCGGACTAGTCGAGACGGCACCGCAGCGGCACACCCGGGTCGCGCAGCCACGGGCCGAGGACCGGACAGCCGTCCTGCAGACCCTCGGAGCGCTCGTCAGCGGCGTCGTCCGGGTCACCGTCCCGACGTTGACCGCTGGGCAACGGGCCGAGCTCCTGGCGTTCGTCGAGCACACGATGACGACGGTGACGGCGGAGGACGCGGATGCGCACGGCCGCTGCGTCTGGGGGCTCGTGGACCGGTTCCTGAAGCACTGCGAGAACCCGGTCCTCGTCTCCGCGACGAAGGACGTGATCGGCGCCCTGATCTACCGCGTCGCGGCGACGCGGTCGGCCGAGACGGTGGACTGGTCGGATCTGCGCGTCGGGTACCCGCACCTCCGCTCCGCGATCGCCTCGGGCGACGCCGTCGGCGCGGAGCTCGCGATCGAGCACGTCTTCCGGCTCCAGGTCCCGCTCCACGACCTGGAGGTGCACTGAGCGACGGCGACATGCTGCCCTCGGGGCTGTCGCCGGTGGGACGCGGGGCAATAGTCTGCTGATGGCGCGGTGCTCGCCAGAGCTCCGCGTCCACGTCGTCACCTCGAGCGAGAAGAGCCCAGATGTCCTCCCCGGAAGTCCCACCCTCCGTCGAACCGACCACCGCGTCGCAACTCCTCGCAGAGCTGGCCGGCACCTTCCTGCTGGTCTTCGGTCTCGTCGGGACGGCGACCTTCTCCGCATTCTTCGGCGAGGAGACCTCCAACCCCCTGGGCGTCGGTTTCCTCGGGGTGGCGATCGCCCTCGGCCTCTCGGTGACTATCGCCGCCTACGCGTTCGGCCCTATCTCCGGCGGGCACTTCAACCCGGCGGTGACGCTCGGGCTCGCCGCCGCCGGTCGGTTCCCCTGGCGTGCGACGTGGACGTTCATCCTCGCGCAGCTCGTCGGAGCATTCCTCGGCGCACTCGCGGTGTTCGGCCTCGCGGCCGGCGGGCCGGCAGGCTTCCTCGACAAGTCGGTCGCGGGCGGCTTCGTCTCGAACGGCTTCGGCGAGCTCTCGCCCGGCGGATTCGGACTCGTCTCGGCGATCGTGATCGAGGTCGTCATCACCGCACTCTTCCTCTACGTCATCCTCGGCGTCACGCACACGCGGGCCGCCGCGGGCTTCGCGCCGATCGCCATCGGCGGCACGCTCACGCTGTTCCTGTTGATCGCGATTCCGATCGACAACGGCTCGCTCAACCCGGCGCGCTCCATCGCGACCGCCATCTTCGGCGGGGCCGACTGGCTCGCGCAGGTCTGGGTGTTCATCGTGTTCCCGATCATCGGCGCGCTGATCGCCGGATTCAGCTATCGGATCCTGTTCGAGGGGACCCGCCCGGTGGGTTCCCGACCGGTCGCGAACCGCAGCTGAGTCGTCCGAGCGTCGCCCGCACCCCGTCCGCCCTGGTGGACGGGGTGCGTCGTTTCGGGCCGGCACCCCGCGAACGCGGGCAACCCGCATTGGGGGACGCGCTTTCCACGGGCACCGAGCATGCTTGAGGTTCGAGCGCCGGAACCTTGGAGGGGCGATGACGATGACCGAACGCGACGCCCCCACGACCGCGTGGGTGGGTCCGCTGCAGGACGGCGGCAGCATGCCCGATGCGCCGCTCCCTCCGGACGTCGCCTGGGAACTCCTCCGGGAGGCGCTCGTCGAGGACTTCATCGACGACCTCCCGCGTCCGGTCCGGACGGCGGAACTCGCCGCGAAGCTCCATGTGAGCCGAGCGTCGCTCATGACGAACATCCGTCGCGGCAATGTCGTCGCGAACCGTCGCGCCGGCCGATGGGAGATCGACACCGTCGCGAGCCGCACCTATCTGCGGTCGGCCATTCTCAGCCTGGGCGAACGTCGTCGCGCGCTGAGCGGTGTCGATGAAGACCGCTCCGCGACCGTGCAACTGACGCTCAGCGGACGCGCATCAGAAGTCCTCTCGGACCTGATGCAGGACACGCACCTGTCCGCTCCCGAACTCGTGGCCATCGCGCTCGACCGGTTCCGGAGCAATCCCGTGGACGCCGGCGTCGACGGGCACTGATCGACCCGGAAGGGCGATCGAGCGCTGACCGGCGCAGACGTGAACGGCCGGGCGCCCATCGGGACCCGGCCGTCTCGCGTTTCGAGCCGGGGACTACTCGTTGCCGACGGCCTTGTCCGCCGCGTCGCGGGCGCCGTCGATCTGCTCGTCGAACTTGCCGCCGGTGACCTTCTTGGCCGCGTCGGCCACGCTGCCGAGGAGCTTGTCGCTGATGTCCTCGGCCTGTTCGCTCTTCAGCGCGTCCTTGACCTTGTTGTCCTTCAGGAATTCCTGAGCCTTCTTGGTGATGTCGTCGAGTGCCATTCGTCGCTCCTGTTCATCGGGCCCGTTCGGGCGTCGGGATCATTCTTCGCCGTCAGCCGGTGTTCTGGCTAGCCCCTTGTCGGAGCCCGCAGCTCGCCCGGGCGGTCGACAGGAGGGGTCAGCCGGCGAGGTCGACCGGCCCGCCCCGGTCGTCGAGCATGCTGGTCATGAGCTCGATCTCCGCCTGCTGGCTCGCGATGACCGCGCGCGTGAAGGCCAGCGCGGTCGCGTTCGTGGTCCGCGGCTGCAGCGCCTCGGCCATCTCGACCGCGCCCTGGTGGTGGGCGATCATCAGCGTGAGGAAGACCCGCTCGGCTTGGAGACCGGACGCTGCCGTCAGCTGGTCGATCTGGGCGGGGGTGGCGAGGCCCGGCATCGGGTCGCCCGGGGTGTGGGTGGATCCCGGGGTCGCCGTGTCACCGCCGTGCGCATGGCCGCTCGCGCCCGTGAGCGTGGGGAGCGTCATCCACGTCATGTCCGGCTGCCGTGAACCCTGCGGCAGGTTCCACTGGACGAGCCAGTCGTACAGCTGGCCCGACTGCTGCGCCTGGGTGGTCGCGATGTCGTACGCGAGGGTGCGCACGTCGACCGCGTCCGTCCGATCGCGGATGATCATGGCGAGCTCCACACCCTGGTTGTGGTGCACCTGCATGTCGCGCGAGAAGCCCGCTTCGGCACTCGTCGTGGTGGGTGTCGGGTCGGCGAGCGTGCTGAGCCGACCGACGGAGAAACCGATCGCCGCGGCGACCATGATCGCGACGACGGCCATCGCGGCGATGACGACGCGGGTCCGGCTGGAGCCGTCGGGGGAGCCTTGCGCCTCCCAGGCGGCGAGTTCCTCGTCGGTCACGCCGCCGTCGGCCGGTTCACCGGTCGCCGGGGCGTCGGGTGTGCTCGCCGGGGTCAACGGATCAGACCTTGCCGGGACCGTCGATCGCGCCGGTGCAGGCCGCGCCGGGCTCCGGGACGTTGTTGCTCTTCCAGAACTCCTCGAAGAAGTCGGCGATGCGCGCGTCGCTCGCGTTGTTGACCTGCAGTTGGGAATTCCAGCCGCTCAGCACGATGGGCGAGGGGAGGTCGGACTTCGGCGACAGGACGACGTACGTGGTGGGGAGCAGCTCCTTGAGCTTCGTGAGCTCCGCGTCGCTGAGGGACGGGTCGTAGGTGACCCAGATCGCGCCGTGCTCGAGGGAGTGGACCGCGTTCTCGTTGGTCTGCTCCTCGGTGTAGATGCCGCAGTTCAGCCAGTACTGGTTGTGCGGGCCACCGGCCGGCGGGTTCTGCGGGTAGTCGACCGTGCCCTCGACGTGTTCCGAGGTGTTCTGGAACAGCTCCACGCCCGCGATGTCCTGGCCGGTGCCGGTGCCACCGCCGGGGTAGCTGGCGTTCTTCGGCAGGGTGAGGACGACGCTCGTGATGAGGACCGCGATGACGGCCACACCGCCCACGACGCCGGCCCAGATCCCGATGCGGCGGTTGCGGTTCTTCCGCTTCTGCGCCTGCTTGAACGCGGCTACCTTGGCCTGACGCTGGGCTTCGCGCTCCTGCTTCACGCTCTGCTGCTTGACGGCGGGCGGGACGGGGGTGTTCTTGGGGCGATCTGCTGCAGGGGTCACGGGGGCCTCTCGAAAAGTTGTATGCGTAACTATCGAACCAGATCGGCTTGCGGGTGCCGTTCCGGCGCCTGACGATGCGCAGTCGATTCTCAGGCTCATCCAAGCAGACAGCCGGTGAATCCAAGAGTTAGCCTCGTCTAACAAATGTAGCTCGGTCTTGCTAACATGGCCGACGTGACCAGTGACCTCGCCGCTCCGACGACCCGCGCGCCCCGCGGACCCCGACTCCTGTTCCTCCTCGGGCCCGCCTTCGTGGCGGCGATCGCCTACGTCGATCCTGGGAACGTCGCGGCCAACCTCACGGCGGGAGCCCAGTACGGCTACCTGCTCGTCTGGGTGCTCGTCGCCGCGAACGCTATGGCCGTGCTCGTCCAGTACCTCTCCGCCAAGCTCGGCCTCGTCACCGGGCAGAGCCTGCCCGAGCTGCTCGGCTCGCGACTGCGCACCGGGCCGCGTCGGCTCTACTGGGTGCAGGCGGAGCTCGTCGCCGCCGCGACCGACCTCGCCGAAGTGATCGGCGGCGCCGTGGCGCTGTACCTGCTGTTCGGGATCCCGCTCGTGCTCGGCGGCGTCATCGTCGGGGTCTTCTCGATCGTGCTCCTCGCCGTGCAGAACTGGTACGGCCAGCGGCACTTCGAGTTCGCGATCCTGACGCTCCTCGCCGTCATCGCCGTCGGCTTCCTCGCCGGCCTGTTCGTCAGTCCCGTCGACTGGGGTGCCGCGGCCGGTGGGCTGGTGCCTCGGTTCGAGGGCACGGCGACGGTCCTGCTCGCCGCGAGCATGCTCGGCGCGACGGTCATGCCGCACGCGATCTACCTCCACTCCTCGCTGAGTCGGGACCGGCACGGCGTCCAGACGAGCGACGGCGCCATCCGTCGGCTCATCGTGGCGACCCGCTGGGACGTCGCGGCGGCACTCGTCCTCGCCGGAGCGGTGAACATCGCGATGCTCCTGCTCGCGGCCGCGTCGCTCGGCGGTGTCGAGGGGACGGACTCGATCGAGGGGGCGCACGCGGCGATCACCGCTGCGCTCGGGCCGGTCATCGGCGTGATCTTCGCCATCGGCCTGCTCGCATCGGGGCTCGCCTCGACCTCGGTGGGCGCCTACGCGGGAGCGGCGATCATGGGAGGGCTCCTCAAGGTGCGCATCCCGTTGCTCGCCCGACGCGTGATCACCCTGATCCCGGCACTCGTCATCCTGGCTGCGGGCATCGACCCGACCACCGCGCTCGTGCTCAGCCAGGTGTTCCTCAGCCTCGGCATCCCCTTCGCGCTCATCCCGCTCGTGCGCTACACGGGCGACCGGCGGATCATGGGTGTCCACGTCAACCAGCTCGCCACGCGCGTGTTCGCCTGGATCGTGGTCGCGCTCATCGTCACGCTGAACGTCGCGCTCATCGTGCTGACGTTCTTCGGGTGATCAGCCCGGCGGTTCGCTCGCCGGAACATCGGCGAACGGAGATGCCGGCGATCAGGCGACGACCGTCACCCAGACGGCGTCGGCGGCGAGGCGACCGAGCGTGAGGCGGGTGCCGGTGGCGGTGAGTCGGAGTTCCAGTTCGCCCGCGAACGCACGGTGGTCGTCCACGCTGAGTTCGGTGTCGAGGACGATGCCGAGGGTGCTCAGATGGCGGAGGTTCTCCGGGTCGGCGTCCGAGATGCGGCACACCGTCAGTGGGCTGTCGGACGGCGCCTCGTTCAACCGGACCGCGTCCGGGCGGTGCGGCGTGCCGTCGGCAGAGGGGATCGGGTCGCCGTGCGGATCGCGGATCGGGTGGCCGAGCGCGGCGTCGATGCGCTCGATCATCGTGTCGCTCGCCGCGTGCTCGAGGATCTCCGCCTCGTCGTGGACCTCGTCCCAGCCGTAGCCGAGCATCTCGACGAGGAAGGTCTCGATGAGCCGGTGCCGCCGCACCATCGCGACCGCGTGCGCCTGCCCGGCGGGGGTGAGCTCGATGCTGCCGTAGGGCTCGTGCACGACGAGTCCCTGGGCCGCGAGTCGCTTCACGGCGTCGGAGGCGGTCGCGGGACGGACACCCATGCGATCCGCGAGCAGCTTGACGGTGGCCGACTCGTCGGCCCACTCGGAGGTCGTCCAGATCGTCTTGAGGTAGTCCTGGGAGACGGCGGAGAGGCCGGAGACGGTCATGCCTCCAGTCTAGGGAGCGCGGTGCGCGTCCATCATGCGTCCGTCGGCAGGCCACCGGGTGTTCACGCCCGCCTGGCAGAATGGGCACCGGCACCCCCGAACAGGGCACCCGACTGCTACGGTCGAGTCCTCGCACCCGCGAACACCGATCCATCCGACGAGAAGGGCCACGCGATGTCCCAGGCGCTGCGCACCTCGACAACACGGCTCGGATCCGGCGCGCGTGCCACGCTCGAACTCGTCGCCGCGGCCATGGCGGGCGAAGGCCACCTGGAGGCACCCGAGGCGGACGGGACACCCCGTCGTCGCCCGGTCGAGCTCGCGCTGCGCCGGCTCCCGGCGCTCGTCGCGGTGCTGCTGCTCGCCGCGGTCGTGCTCACGGTCATCGGTGTCCTCATGGTGCTGACCCTCGCCGTCCGGCTGGTGTCCTCGGCTGTCTCGGCACTCGGTCCGCGGCAGCGACTCGTCGCGATCCACTGACGTCGGATCGGCCCCGTCATCCGGCTGCGTTCCCTGCACTCGCCGGGTAGGGTGGTCAGCATGCGTCTCCGCCTGTCGTGTTCCTGCTGTCCTCGCTGAACCGTCCCTGCCCGGGATGCCGCCTCAGCCGCCCCAGCCATCCGGTGACGCACGCGAGAGTCGTGCGGTGACGCACCACAGGAACAGATTGCAGACATGAACTACGCAGACTCCGTCCTCGATCTCATCGGGAACACGCCCCTCGTCAAGCTCAACCGGGTCACCGAGGGCATCGCGGCCACCGTGCTCGTCAAGGTCGAGTACCTCAACCCGGGCGGCTCCTCGAAGGACCGCATCGCGACGCGCATCATCGACGCCGCCGAGGCGTCGGGCGACCTCAAGCCGGGCGGCACGATCGTCGAGCCCACCTCCGGCAACACCGGCGTCGGCCTCGCCCTCGTCGCCCAGCAGCGCGGGTACCGCTGCGTGTTCGTCCTGCCCGACAAGGTCGGCGAGGACAAGCGGAACGTGCTCACCGCCTACGGTGCGGAGATCGTCGTCACGCCCACCTCTGTCGCTCCCGACAGCCCCGACTCGTACTACAGCGTGTCCGACCGCCTCACCGCCGAGATCCCGGGCGCGTTCAAGCCCAACCAGTACGCGAACCCGAACGGGCCGCGCAGCCACTACGAGTCGACCGGTCCCGAGATCTGGCGCGACACCGAGGGCGAGATCACCCACTTCGTCGCGGGCGTCGGTACCGGAGGCACCATCTCCGGGACGGGCAAGTACCTCAAGGAGGTCTCCGAGGGCGGCGTGCGCATCATCGGCGCAGACCCGGAGGGCTCCGTCTACTCGGGCGGCACCGGGCGTCCATACCTCGTCGAGGGCGTCGGCGAGGACTTCTGGCCGACCGCGTACGACCCCTCCATCCCCGACGAGATCATCGCCGTCACCGACGCCGAGTCGTTCGCGATGACACGTCGCCTCGCCCGTGAGGAGGGACTGCTCGTGGGCGGCTCCAGCGGCATGGCGGTCCAGGCGGCCCTCGTCGCGGCGCGCGACCTCCCGGCGTCGGCCGTGGTCGTCGTCCTCCTGCCCGACGGCGGGCGCGGCTACCTCGGCAAGATCTTCAACGACTCCTGGCTGCAGTCCTACGGCTTCAGCGAGGTCGCCGACGACCGCACGGTGGGCGACATCCTCCGTGGCAAGGGCTCGGAGATGCCGGACCTCGTGCACGTGCACCCGAGCGACACCGTCCGCGACGTCGTCGACATCATGACCGAGTACGGCGTCTCGCAGCTCCCGGTGCTGAGCGCCGAGCCGCCCGTGGTGATGGGCGAGGTCGTCGGTGCGATCGACGAGGCCAGCCTCATGGACGCCGTCTTCAGCGGCGCGGCCAAGATGAACGACGCCGCGAGCGCGTTCGTCGGCGACCCGCTGCCGCTCATCGGTCTCGGTGAGTCCATCCCGGCGGCGCGCGCGGCGCTCGGTTCCGCCCCGGCGTTCCTCGTCACCGACGGTGGCAAGCCGATCGGCGTCATCACGCGGCACGACCTCCTCACCTACCTGGCGGGTTGAGCGTGGGCGGCATGCAGGTCGTGTGGGCGGAGTCCGGGCGATGTCCCGACCGCGCCCGACCCCGGTGACCGGGGCAGTCCGACCGGTCGCCCACCCCGACACCTCCCCGAATCCTGAACCGAAAGAGTCACCCATGAGCAAGCACGACCACGGCTTCGCCACCCGCAGCATCCACGCCGGACAGGAGTTCGACCCCACCACCGGGGCGATCATCCCGCCGATTTACCAGACGTCGACCTTCGTCCAGGACGGCGTCGGCGGGCTCCGCGGCGGCTACGAGTACAGCCGCTCCGCCAACCCGACCCGCACGGCGCTCGAGACGCAGCTCGCCGCGCTCGAGGGTGCGAAGCACGGCTTCTCCTTCGCCTCCGGCCTCGCCGCCGAGGACGCGCTCATCCGCACGGCCCTCCGCCCCGGCGACCACATCGTCATCGGCAACGACGTCTACGGCGGTACTTACCGGCTGATCAACCGGGTGCACGGCGCCTGGGGCATCGAGCACACGGTCGTGGACCTCGGCGACCTCGCGGCCGTCGAAGCGGCGATCATCCCGGGCCGCACGAAGCTGCTGTGGGTCGAGACGCCGAGCAACCCGCTCATGAAGATCAGCGACATCGCGGCACTCGCGGCCCTCGCGCACCGCCACGAGGTGCTCTCCGTCGTGGACAACACCTTCGCCTCGCCGGCGCTGCAGCAGCCGCTCTCGCTCGGGGCCGACATCGTCGTGCACTCGACGACCAAGTACCTCGGCGGTCACTCCGACGTCCTCGGTGGCGCCGTCATCATGAACGACGACGAGCTCGCCGAGCAGCTCGGCTTCGTGCAGTTCGCCGCCGGCGCGGTCTCGGCCCCGCTCGACGCGTGGCTCACGACCCGCGGCATCAAGACCCTCGCGGTGCGCATGCGCCAGCACAGCGCGAACGCGCAGGCGATCGCGGAGTTCCTCGACGGCCACGCCGCCGTCGAGCGCGTCTACTACCCGGGCCTCGAGAGCCACCCCGGTCACGAGCTCGCCGCCCGCCAGATGTCCGGGTTCGGCGGCATGCTGTCGCTCGCGCTCGTCGGTGGCCCGGCTGCAGCCACGCGCCTCGTCGAGAAGACGAAGCTCTTCGCGCTCGCCGAGTCGCTCGGCGGCGTCGAGTCGCTCATCGGCCTGCCGGCGCAGATGACGCACGCCTCGGTGAAGGGCACGGAGCTGGCGGTCCCCGAGAACGTCGTCCGGCTGTCGGTCGGCATCGAGGACGTCGCCGACCTCATCGCCGACCTCGACCGCGCGCTCGCGAAGGTCTTGAAGGCGAGCGCCAAGCACTAGCGGGCGGTCCCGGCTCGTTCGCAATTCAGGAAGGCTGCGGCGCGTCCTGCGCCGAACCCGTCGATCGGCGACGGCGCGCCGGGCACGTCCTGAATGGTGAACGGGCAGGGGTTCGTCTGCGCTTGACCTCAAGTCACGTTGAGGTTCTAGGCTCGGATCGTGACCACAGCGACGACCCCCGAGCCCGTGACCGGAGCCGACACGACGCCCCGCGACCGCGGGATTTTCAGCCGCCGGTTCGTCCTCGTCACCATCGGTGCGTGCGCGCTCGTGTTCCTCGGCGCCTTCGAGTCCCTCGCCGTCACGACGATCATGCCGCTCGTGAGCGGGGAACTCGGCGGCGAGCAGCTCTACGCGCTCGCCTTCGCCGGCCCGCTCGCGGTCAGTGTCATCGGCATGGTCGCGGCGGGCTCGGTCGCCGACCGCATCGGTCCGGTCCAGCCGCTGCTCGCGTCAGTCGTCCTGTTCCTCATCGGTCTCCTCCTGGCCGGAACCGCGACCACCATGTGGGCCGTCGTCACCGGACGCCTCGTCCAGAGCCTCGGTTCGGGAGCGATGACCGTCGCCCTGTACGTCCTCGTCGCCCGCATCTACCCACCGGCCCTGCACCCGCGGATCTTCGCCGGGTTCGCGGCCGCCTGGGTGGTCCCCTCCCTGATCGGGCCGTTCCTCGCCGGGGTGGTCGCCGAGCGGTTCAGCTGGCACTGGGTCTTCCTCGGGGTCGTCGGCCTCGTGGTCGTCGCGACGCTCCTCCTCCTGCCGGCCCTCCGGATGCTGCGCGCCTCCGCCACCGAACGCGCGGAGCGGCAGGCCGCCGAGCAGCAGTCGGCGAAGGAGAGCGGCGAGGCGGCCACCGTCGCGCGCACGGGCGCGGAGCTGCGCCGACTCGGGTGGGCGGTGCTCGTCGCGGCGGCGGTCCTCGCGGTCAACCTCTCGACGGAGTTCTCGGGATGGACCGCCTGGGCGCTCCCGGTCGTCGGTGCCGTGGTCGCGATCCTCGCCCTCCGCCCCCTGATTCCGCTCGGCACGCTCACCGCACGCCGCGGGCTCCCGACGGTCATCCTGGTGCGCGGACTGACCTCCGCCGCGTTCTTCGGCGCCGAGGTGTACGTGCCGTACCTGCTGACCCGCGAGCACGGGCTCACGCCGGCGCTCGCCGGACTCGCGCTCACCGGTGGGGCGATCGCGTGGTCGCTGTCGTCCTGGTTGCAGGGGCGCCTCGGGGACCGGCTGTCGAATGCGAACGCCGTGCAGATCGGGTCGTCACTCGTCACGGTCGCCGTCGCGATCGCCCTGTCCGCCGCCCTCGTCGGCCTGCCGCCGGTGGTGCCGATCGTCGCCTGGGTGGTGAGCGGCGGCGGCATGGGCCTCATGTTCCCGCGCCTCAGCGTCATGACGCTCGCCTACTCCGACGAGCGCTCGCAGGGGTTCAACAGCGCGGCGATGTCGATCGGCGACGCGATCGGCGGTGCTCTCGCCCTCGCGGCGACCGGGCTGGCGTTCACGGCACTCGACGGCTCCCGTGTGTTCGCCGGGCTGGGCTGGATCGCTCCCGGCGGGGTCGCGTTCGCCGGATGCTTCGCGATCGCGCTGGTCGCCGGTGTCGTGGCGGTCGTCGTCGCGCGTCGGGTGGGCCGACCAGCGGAGCCAGGCGCGACCGGGTGAGTCGAGACGCCGTCGCCTGGGTAGTGCTGCGGTGCGTGGGGGGTAGCGTCGCCCACGCATCGCTGCAGTGTCCAGGCGGCGGCCCCGAGGTGGAGAACCAGGGCATCGGGTATGGTTGATGCAGATATTCCTGGGGTGCGCACCAGGGTGCTCGCGCAGATGAGGAGTGGGATGCAGGACCCGACGACCACTCGCCCGGAGTGGCCCCCTCGCCGACCGCCGGTCTGGCCGCATCTCGTCGCACTCGTGATCGTCGCGGCGACGCTGGTCGTCGGCCTGGTGATGTATCCGTCTGCTCCTGATCCGATGCCGGTGCACTTCGACGCCGCACTCCAGCCGGACGCCTGGTCGGACAAGCGTCTCGGCGGGTTCCTGCTCCCGGTCATCATCGGGGCCGCGGTCGTGGCGATCTTCTGGATCGTCGCCGCCTGCCTACCGCTCGCCGGCACGACCCGATCGGATGTCGACCCCCACCCACCGACCACCGCATCGACGTGGTCCACGCAACTGTCGCCTCGTCCGGAGGTGACGGCTGCCACGCTGGACGCCACCGGGCGACTGCTGGGGGATCTGACGATCGCGACCGCCGCGCTCATCGCCGTCGTCGCACTCACCACCTGGCTCGGCGTGCCCGCGTGGATGGCGCCCTGGCTGCTCCCGGTGCTGATGGTGGCGTTCTTCGGATCACTCGCCGTGTCGTGCGTCCGGGGGTTCCGGGCGCAGCGCGGGCTGGCCTGAGGGTGCCCGCGTGCACGAGGGGTGCGGAAGCCGCGTACCCTTGATGCGTACGTCTCGGCTCGTCCCCCCAGTGACCCGCTCCTCGTGTCTCGGAGCCGGACTGCAGAAGGACTCTCTTGAGCGACGAATGCAAACACGGTTTCGACAACGGACTCTGCGCGACCTGCTTCCCGCCGCCGCCCCGCGAGGTGCCGGTCGCTGAACCACCCGCTCCCAAGGTCCGTCGGTCGACGGTCGCTCCCTCGCTCCGCGAGCCGGCCCCGACCCGCGTGCGGACCGCGGCCACCACGAAGACGGTGACGAAGGCGGCGGCAGCGCTGCCCGTGGTGCGCGTCGGCGAGCAGCGGCTGTACCACGTCACCCACATCCGCAATCTCGAGCGCATCCTCGAGACCGGTAGCATCCTGCCGGTGGCCTCCCCGGCGCTCCCCGACGGGCCGGTCGTCGACATCGCCGCCGCGAGCCACCGCGAAGCGCGACGCACGATGGTGCTCGCCGGCACCGACGACCTGACGCCCGCCGACTTCGTCCCGTTCTTCCTGACCCCGGACGCCGACCTCTGGGCGGGCATCCGCGCGGGCGAGCACGACGTCCGTCTGTCCGCCGAGGCGTTCGCGTCATCGGTCAACGACTACGTCGTGCTCGTCACCACGATCGACGGCGCAGCCGTGCACCCGGGCGAGTTCGACGCCGACACCGGCCGGCCCTCCCGCGCGCGGGTCGTGGTCGCCGACGGTGACGCCTCCCACGTGCTCACGAGCATCGGCGCGAACGCGATGACCGCAGACCGCATGGTGCAGCGCTTCGCGACCGACGAGGACTCCGCGGCCCTCCGACGCGCCGAGGTGCTCGTCGCCGACGCCGTGCCGTTCGACCGCGTCACCGTGATCGGTGTCGCGACGGTCAATGTCCGCGAGCACGTCAAGCGACTCGTCGCCGGCGCCGGCCACCGCACCAAGGTCGCCGCCTACACGCCGTGGTTCCAGGAGCACGTCGCCGAGTAGCAGCTGTCTCGCGTTCACAACTCCTGCTGGACGGCACCGGAACCCGGCTGTCGGTGCCGTGTCGGGCGGTCCAGCCGCCCTCAGCAGGAGTTGTGCGCGGAAACGAGTGCGCACCTCGGCTGTGTGGAGGTGAACGCGTCCCCTTCCGAGGACACCAGGCTCAGGGCGTGCTGCTGTCCGCAACTCCTGCTGCATGGCCCCAGGGCCACTGAGTCGGACGCTGCACACCCCGATCGGGGCGAGCTGCAGGAGTTGTGCCCCGGTGAACGCCCCGGGGGAGGAGACGGACTGGCGAGTCAGACGCGCGGTGGCGTGCTCTCGCGGAGGAGGACCGTCGCCCCGATGGGCTCCGTCGTCGTGCTGTCCGTCGCCGCGTCAAGCGCCAGCCGCACCGCGTGCTCACCGACCGCCTCGAGCGGCACGGCGACCGTGGTGAGCGCCGGGGTGACGTCGCGGGAGGTCGCGATGTCGTCGTAGCCGGCGACCGCGAGGTCCTCGGGAAGGCGGAGTCCGGCCGCGCGGAACGCCGACATCGCCCCGATCGCCATCACGTCGTTGACGGCGAAGACCAGGTCGACGTCGTCGAGTCCCAGCTGCAGGAGTTCGGCGGCACCCTGGCGCCCGCCGTCGCGGGTGAACTCGGCCCGGACGATCCTCGACGGATGGATCGCGATGCCGTGCTCGGCCAAACCCTCCGCGAACCCGCTCACGCGCTCGCGGGAGGTGAGCAGGCGGTCGTCGCCGGCGATGACGGCGAACCGGCGGTACCCGGCACCGACGAGCTCCCGGGCCAGCTCGCGGGCACCGGTCGCGTTGCCGAGCTGCACCGTGGCGAACGGGAGCGTCCGCTGCGAGACGAGGACGACGCGTCCGCCCGTCGACTCGTAGGCCGCGAGCTCATCCGACAGCCGGTGCTCCGACGCGACCCCGTCCCAGCGACTGCCCGTCAGGATGATGGCGCGTGGCCGCTGCCCGCGGAGCACCCGCACGAGTTCGAGTTCGCGCTCGTGGTCGCGGTGCGTGACGGCCATGGTCGTGGCGATGCGCTGCTCGTCGGCCGCGCGGATGGCCCCGGCCGCGATGGACGAGAAGTACGGGTCGGCGATGTCGCTCACGAGCAGCGAGATCGTCGACGACAGCCCCTTCGCGACCGCCTGGGCCGACAGGTTCGGCGTGTAGTTCAGCCGGAGCGCGGCGTCGAGGACCCGCCGACGGAACGTCTCGTTGACCGTCCGGGTGCTCCCGTTGAGCGCGCGCGACGCGGTGGCGAGGGAGACCCCCGCCTCACGGGCGACGTCGTGCAGCGTCGGTGGGACCGGCGTCGCCCGGTGCTCGTCGACCGACATGGCGCTCCTTCGTACTGGCGGCTGCTGAGACACACTCTGCCACAGGGCGGCCGCGGCGATCAGGGGTGGTGGATCGCGTCGTCGTCGTGGTCGAGGTGCGGGACGACCGTCGCCTGGAACGCGTCGACGGTGCGATCCACCACCTGCTGGAACGGGCTGTCCCAGATGTCCTGGTTGAAGAGCTCGACCTCGATGTCGCCGGTGTACCCCGCCGCCTCGACGGCACGGGTGAGCGAGCCGAAGTCGACGACACCGTCGCCCGGGTAGTGCCGGGAGAGGAGGACGTCCGCGGCGAGCGGCGTCGCCCAGTCGCACGCCTGGTAGCTGGAGATCCGACCGGTCGCGCCCGCGCGGGCGATCTGCTCGAGCACCTGCGGGTCCCACCAGATGTGGAAGGTGTCGACGACCACTCCGACGGCCTCCGGAGCGAACTGCTCGGCGATGTCGAGGGCCTGACCGAGCGTCGAGACGACCGCGCGGTCCGAGGCGTACATCGGATGCAACGGCTCGATGGCGAGCTGCACGCCGGACTCGAGCGCGTGGTCGGTGAGTTCACCGATCGCGTCTCGGACGAGTTCGCGGGCGCCGATGAGGTCACGGGATCCGGCCGGGAGGCCGCCCACCACGAGGACGAGGGCCGGTGCGCCGAGGGCGGCGGCCTCGTCGATCGCGGTCCGGTTGTCGTCGATCGACCTCCGGCGAGCCGGCCCCTCGGGCATGGTGAAGAAGCCACCACGGCAGAGGCTCGAGACACGCAGGCCGCTGTCCGTGAGGAGGCTCGCCGAGGCGGCGACGCCGTACTCCTGCACGGGCTCGCGCCAGGCGCCGAAGCTCGTGACACCGGCCGCCGTGACGGCTGCGACCGCCTCCGGGAGGGTGGCGTACTTGATCGTGGCCTGGTTGACCGAGAGTCGCGGGTGCGGGGTGGTGCTGCCGCCCGCCGGTCCCTCGGCTTGTCCCGCCGGTCGCTGAGCCTGTCGAAGGGCGGTGGTGCTCATCGGGTTCCTCCCGCAGTGGTCAGCGTGCCGACGACACCGGCCGTGCGCAGCAGGCCCGTCCAGCGTTCGGCGGCGAGCTCCGGGTGCTCGAGTGCGCCGGCCGCGTCGGCGAGGCGCACGATCTCCGACAGGTGCGGCAGGCTCCGGGCAGCGTGCAAGCCGCCGACCATCGAGAACGCCGGCTGGTGGTCGTTCAACCAGCTGAGGAAGGCGATGCCCGTCTTGTAGTAGTAGGTCGGCGCGGCGAAGATCTGCCGAGACAGGGCCTCGGTCGGTCGGAGGATCCGCTCGTAGGCGGCCGGGTCGCCGGCGTCGAGCGCCTGGATCGCGGCGGACGCGGCCGGAGCGATCGCGGTGAACGCACCGAGCAGGGCGTCGGAGTGTCCGACCGTGTCTCCGGCGATGAGGTCGACGTAGTTGAAGTCGTCCCCGGTGAACATCGTCGTGCCGGCCGGGAGGCGACGTCGGACGGCGATCTCCGCGTCGGCGTCGAGGAGGCTCATCTTGACCCCGGCGACGTGGTCGACGTGGTCGGTCATGATGCGCAGCAGGGTGTCCGAGGCCTCGGCGACGTCGCTTGCGCCGAAGTAGCCCTCGAGGCTCGGGTCGAACGCCGTGCCGAGCCAGTGCAGGACCACGGGTGCCTGCGCCGCCGACAGGACCCGGTCGTAGACGCGACGGTAGTCGTCGGCGGACCGCGCGGCCCTCGCCAGGTGTCGGCTGGCCATGAGCACGGTCCCGGCGCCCGCGTCCTCGGCGAACGCGAGCTGTTCGAGGTAGGCGTCGGCGACCGCGTCGAGCGAGACGGTCTCGTCGGTGAGATGGTCGGTGTTGACGCCCACGACGAGCGCGCCGCCGACGGAGGCGGCCTCCGCGGCGCTCCGGGTGATCAGCTCACGCGTGGCGGCGGTGTCGAGCCCCATGTTCCGCTGGGCGGTGTCCATCGCGTCCGCGACGCCGAGGCCGTACGACCACACGTGGTGGCGGTAGGCGAGCGTCGCGTCCCAGTCGAGCTCGGCGGGCGCGCCCGGCACGTTGTCGCCCCAGGCCGTCGGCACGACGTGTGCCGCGGCGTAGGCGGTGCGGCTCGCCAGGGGAGTGGTCGGGCGCTCGGCCACGACGGGCTCGCGGAGCTCCAGCGCGGTGACCGCGCCGTCGGTCGAGAGCAGCGGGACGGAGGTCATCGTGCGACCGAGGCCTCGAGCGACGCCAGCTCCTCGTCCGCGCCGGCGGTGTCGCCCGTGCCCCCGAGCGTCACCTCGGGCAGGTCGAGGCGGCGGCCGGTGCGCGAGCTCTCGAGGCCGAGCTCCGCGAGCAGGACGCCGCGCGCGCCGGCGAGGAGGTCGTACTCGTAGGGGCCGTCCTCGACGACGTGGCGGAGGAACTCCTCCCACTGCGTCTTGAACCCGTTCTCGAACACGTCGTTCGTCGGCACGTCCTGCCAATCGCCCGCGTAGTCGTGGTCGTCGGCGAGGTCGGGGTTCCACACCGGCTTCGGGGTGACGTTCCGCGGCTGCACCTTGCAACCGAAGAGACCGGCGACGGCGGAGCCATGCGTGCCGTCGACCTGGAACTGCACGAGCTCGTCGCGGTCGACGCGCACCGTCCAGCTGGAGTTGAGCTGGGCGATCACGCCGCCCTCGAGCTCGAAGACCCCGTAGGCGGCGTCGTCGGCGGTGGCCGCGTAGGCCTCGCCCCGCTCGTCGAAGCGCTCGGGGATGTGCGTCGTCGCCTTCGCGTACACCGACTCGACCCGACCGAAGAGGTTCTCGAGCACGTAGCTCCAGTGCGGGAACATGTCGACGACGATGCCGCCGCCGTCCTCGGCCCGGTAGTTCCAGCTCGGGCGCTGCGCCGGCTGCCAGTCGCCCTCGAACACCCAGTAGCCGAACTCGCCACGGACGGAGAGGATCCGACCGAAGAAGCCCGAGTCGATCAGGCGCTTGAGCTTGCGCAGCCCCGGCAGGTAGAGCTTGTCGTGTACGACGCCGTTCTTCACACCGGCCTCGGCGGCGAGGCGTGCGAGTTCCAGCGCCTCCTCGAAGGACTCCGCCGTCGGCTTCTCCGTGTAGATGGTCTTGCCGGCCGCGATCGCCTTGCGCAGCGCGGTCGCGCGGGCCTTCGTGACGAGGAAGTCGGCGTAGATGTCCCAGCGGGGGTCGGCGAGGACCGCGTCGAGGTCGGTCGAGGTGTGCTCGATGCCATGACGCGTGGCGAGCTCGTCGAGGGTCGCCTGGTTGCGGCCGACGAGGATCAACTCGATCTGGCGTCGGGTGCCGTCGGACAGCTGCACACCGCCCTGCTCCTGGATGGCCAGCAGCGAGCGCACGAGGTGCTGCCGGTAGCCCATGCGCCCGGTGGCGCCGTTGACGATGATCCCGATGGTCTGCTCTGACACGGTGGCTCTTCCTCTGGTTCGTGTTCCGGTCCCGGCGGCCGCGGGCCATCCGGAAAGCGTTTACCGGGTCACTGTAGAACGGCGCGCGCGGTCAAGGCAAGCGTTCGAACCGATTCGGTCGCAGGTGATCACAGATCGGACACGGATGCGGATTGAATCGTTGCATCGTCCGACGGGGCCGTGATAGAACTTGATGCAGCTCAGCCGGGAAACGCTTTCCGGGAAGTCATCAACGACGATCGACAAGGAGGTCCGACGTGGTCCGTGCAACTCCAGGAGCGCCCAGGACGACACTCGCGAGGGGTGTTCGGTGAGCGCGCTCGGCGAGCTCCGCAAGCTCAGCGCCGGCAAGCGCCCGCAGACGGCGGCCGAGAAGGCCTTCATCAAGAAGGACAACCGCCGCGACAACAAGGCCGCCTACCTGTTCCTCCTCCCGTGGCTCATCGGACTCGCCGTCATCACCGTCGGTCCGATGGTCGCCTCGCTCGCGCTGTCCTTCACGAAGTACAACCTGCTGCAGGCGCCGAAGTTCATCGGCCTCGACAACTTCATCCGCATGATGGGCGACGAGCGGCTCCACAACTCGCTCGGTGTCACGTTCGTGTACGTCTTCGTGTCGGTGCCGCTCCAGCTCGCCGCGGCACTGGCCCTGGCCGCCCTGCTCGACCGCGGTCTCCGTGGCCTCGCGATCTACCGGTCCGTGTACTACCTGCCGTCGCTCCTCGGCTCCTCCGTCGCCATCGCGGTGCTGTGGAAGCAGGTGTTCGGCGGCGAAGGCCTCGTGAACCAGTTCATCGCGATCTTCGGGATCGAGGGACGCAGCTGGATCGCCGACCCGTCGACCGCCCTCTCCACGCTCATCACGCTCAACGTGTGGACCTTCGGTGCACCGATGGTGATCTTCCTCGCCGGTCTCCGCCAGATCCCCGTCATGTACCACGAGGCGGCGCAGATGGACGGCGCGACGAAGTGGCAGCGCTTCACCAAGATCACCCTGCCGCTGCTCACCCCGATCATCTTCTTCAACCTCGTGCTGCAGATCATCCACGCGTTCCAGGCCTTCACGCAGGCCTTCATCGTGTCGGGCGGAACGGGCGGCCCGGCCGACTCGACGCTCTTCTACACGCTGTACCTCTACAACCGCGGCTTCTCGAACTTCGACATGGGCTACGCCTCGGCCATGGCCTGGTTCCTGCTCCTCATCATCGGAGTCTTCACCGCGATCAACTTCTGGGCCTCGAAATACTGGGTGAACTACGATGACTGACACGCTGACCACACGGTCCATCACGACGGACAGCAAGAACCGCAGTCGCGAGGCCAAGGAGGCCGAACGCCAGTACCGCCGGGCTCGTGGGTGGTCGCCCTGGAAGTCGGTCCTGAAGCACATCGGCCTGATCCTCGTGGGCTTCATCATGCTCTACCCGGTGATCTGGCTCGTCGTCTCCTCGCTCCGCCCGACGGAGGAGATCTTCCGGAACCCCGGCATCGTCCTCGACAGCTTCGAGGTGAGCAACTACAGCGAGGGCTGGAACACCCTCTCCGAGCCGTTCCACGTGTTCCTGCTGAACTCCGTGCTCATCGTCCTCGGGTGCATCGTCGGCAACCTCGTGTCCTGCTCGATGGCCGCCTACGCCTTCGCCCGTCTGAAGTTCAGCGGCAAGCGCTGGTGGTTCGCGGCGATGCTCATGACGCTCATGCTGCCGATCCACGTCATCATCGTGCCGCAGTACATCATGTTCTCCCAGCTCGGCTTCGTGAACACGTACCTGCCGCTGATCCTGCCGAAGATCCTCGCCACCGACGCGTTCTTCGTGTTCCTCATGGTGCAGTTCATCCGCGGCATCCCGAAGGAACTCGACGAGGCGGCACGCATCGACGGCTGCGGTCACGCCCGCATCTTCGGGGTCATCATCCTGCCGCTCATGGTGCCGGCGCTCGCGACGACCGCCATCTTCACCTTCATCTGGACCTGGAACGACTTCTTCAGTCAGCTCCTGTACCTGACGAAACCGGAGATGTACACGGTGCCGCTCGCCCTCCGGGCGTTCATGGACGCGCAATCCTCCACCTCGTGGGGGCCGATGTTCGCGATGAGTGTCGTCTCGCTCCTGCCGATCTTCCTCGTCTTCCTGTTCGGTCAGCGGTTCCTGTTGAAGGGCATCGCGACGACCGGCGGCAAGTGAGGCCCGACCCACCGACCAGCACCACCGAAGCACCCGCACCAGACCACCAGCACCAGACCCAGCACCACCGGATCCAGCAGCTCCGGATCCGGATCGATCGATTCGAAAGGGAACAGCATGAGCATCAGCAAGCACGGCAGAGCCGCCGGCTTCATCGCGACGGGAGCCGTCGCAGCCCTCCTCCTCGCCGGCTGCAGCGCCGGGGGCGACGCCGCCACCGAACTGTCCGACGAGCCCGTCACCCTCCGCTTCACCTGGTGGGGCAACGACGCCCGCACGGCGGCCACCCAGGAGGTCATCGCGGCCTTCGAGAAGGAGTATCCGAACATCACCATCGAGCCGCAGTTCACGGACTGGGCCGGCTACTGGGACAAGCTCGCCACCGAGACGGCGGCGAACGACACCCCCGACATCATCCAGATGGACGAGAAGTACATCGCCACCTACGGCGACCGGGGCGCGCTCCTCGACCTGAACACGGTCACCGACCAGCTCGACCTCGGCGACTTCCCCAAGGAGACGCTGACGTCCGGCACGGTCAACGACTCGCTCTACGGCGTCCCCTCGGGCATCACGAGCTACTCCTTCGTCGTGAACCCCGACCTCCTCGCCTCGGCCGGCATCGAGATGCCCGACGACGAGACCTGGACGTGGGACGACTTCACCGAGCTGAGCGAGCAGGTCTCGGCAGCCGGTGGCGGATCGATCTACGGCTTCCAGCCCTTCGGCTTCGAGGACGGCGGCCTCAACAACTGGGCCCGTCAGCACGGCGACGAGCTGTACAACGACAAGGGCGAGGTGTCCATCAAGCCGGAGACCCTGTCCTCCTGGTGGACCTACCTCCTCGACCTCGTGAACGCGGGAGCGACGCCGTCGCCCTCCGCGATCATCGAGAAGCAGGCCGGCGGGCTCGCCGAGTCCTTCACCGCGACCAACTCGGCTGCGTTCGCCCCCTGGTGGAACAGCCAGCTGACGGCCCTGACCGAGGCGAGCGGGTCGCCGCTCGAGCTCCTGCGGGTGCCGACGGTGGACGGCGGCGCCGATGGTTCGGCGTACTACAAGCCGTCGATGTACTGGTCGGCGTCCGCCCGGACCGAGCACCCCGCCGAGGCTGCGCTGTTCATCGACTTCCTCGCCAACAGCGAGACCGCGGCCGACTCGCTCCTCACCGAGCGCGGCGTCCCGGCCAACACGAAGATCCGCGAATACATCACGCCGAAGCTGGCCGAGACCGACCAGGCGGTCGTCGAGTTCCTCGACGGGCTCGCCGACGACATCGGTGAGCCGCCGACCGTCACGCCTGCCGGTGGCAGCGCGATCGAGGCGCTCGTCAAGCAGTACACCGAGCAGGTCCTCTTCGGGAAGAACACGCCCGACCAGGCCGCCGAGGGGTTCATCAAGGACCTCAAGGCCGCCGTCGCAGCCGGCTGATCCTGCCACAGCCCTTCGACAGGCTCAGGGAACCGCTTCGGTCCCTGAGCCTGTCGATCGGCAGCTCCACCACCGCTTCACCCGAGGGGATCCCGTGACCACCGACCACCGCCCCCGTCCGACCGGTCTCGCGCTGACGCACGAGGTCGGTTCGGCCATCACCGTGCACCTCGACGGGATCGACATCCTGCGGTACACCTACCGTCCGGACACGGTCCAGCGCGAGTCGCCGAAGCCGTATCTCCACCCGGTGCGGACCGCCGGCGGAGCACTCGTCACCCTGGCCAGACCGCACGACCACGTCTGGCACACCGGGATCGCCTGGGCCCTCCCGCACGTCGGCGACGACAACTTCTGGGGCGGCCCGACCTTCACCGGGACCGCCTACGAACAACTCGCGAACAACGGTCGCTCCGAGCACGTCGCGGTCACGGACGCCCGTGCCGACCCGGGCGAGGTGCGGTTCGCGCACACGCTCAGGTGGATCACGGAGGACGGTCGGCACCTCGTCGACGAGGAGCGTGCGCTCACCGTGCGACCGGCCGCCGGCGACTGGACGCTGACCATCGAGACCCGGATGCGCAACGTCTCCGGCCGGGACCTGTCGATCGGATCGCCCACGACGAAGGGGCGGGAGAACGCCGGCTACGGCGGGCTCTTCTGGCGCGGCCCGCGATCCTTCACCGGCGGCACCCTGCACACCCCCGACGGGAGCGGCGGTGAGGAGCTCCGCGGCACCCGCCACGCGTGGATGGGGTTCACCGGCCTCCACGACGGTACGGCCGCGGCGTCGAGCATCGTCATCGTCGACGACGAGCGGAACCCCGCGCACCCACCGCAGTGGTTCGCGCGCACCGAGGAGTTCGCCGGTCTCTGCCCGGCCCCGTTCTTCAGTGAGGAACTGCCCTTCGGCGCCGACGAGACCCTCGCGTTCCGATACGCCGTCGTCGTCGCCGACGGTGTAGTCGGTGACGGCCGGGCAGCGGCGCTCGCCGCATCCGGTCGAGACGCGCTCGAACGGTCGCGTTCTGGCCGTGCCGATCACCACGACAGCGCGCCGACCACAGCGCCCGCCGCACCGACCCGGAAGGACCCACACGCATGACCACGACCCGCGAACGCTACGCCCTCATCGGCACCGGACACCGCTCGCAGATGTACCTCGACGCCATCGTCGGCCCGCACGCAGACGTCGCCGAGCTCGTCGCCTGGAGCGACAGCAACCCCGGCCGCCTCGACCACTATGAGGCGGTCCTCGCCGAGCAGGGTGTCGCGCTGCCGGCTCGATACGGCCCTGACGACGTCGAGCGGCTCATCGCCGAGCAGCGCGTCGACCGGGTGATCGTGACGACCCCCGACTTCACGCACGCCGAGATCGTCTCGCGCGCGCTCCTCGCCGGTGCCGACGTCGTCGTCGAGAAGCCGCTCACCATCGACCGTGAGGGCGTCGAGCGCATTGCAGCGGCCGTCGCCGAAAGCGGCCGGAACGTCGTGACGACCTTCAACTACCGCTACAGCCCGCGGAACTCGGAGCTGCGCCGCATCGTGCAGGACGGTGGGATCGGCCGGGTGACGAGCGTGCACTTCGAGTGGGTGCTCGACACCGTGCACGGCGCCGACTACTTCCGTCGCTGGCACCGCGAGAAGGAGCACTCCGGCGGGCTCCTCATCCACAAGGCGTCGCACCACTTCGACCTCGTCAACTGGTGGATCGGGGCTCGGCCGGCCTCCGTCTACGCCACCGGAGGACTCCGCTTCTACGGTGACGCCAACGCGGCCGAGCGCGGGCTCGCGGCGCGTCAGGGGCGTGGATCGGTGCCGGACGACGCCGAGGCGGCGGCTCGCGGGCGCTCGACCGACCCGTTCGCCCTCGACCTGCGTGACGACCCGCGGCTCGAGTCGCTCTACCTGCGGGCCGAGCAGCACGACGGGTACCTACGCGACCGCGACGTCTTCTCGCCCGGGATCGACATCGAGGACAACCTGTCCGTCCTCGTCGAGTACGACGGCGGCGCCTCGCTCAGCTACTCCCTGAACGCCCACGCACCGTGGGAGGGGTATCGCGTCGCCATCAACGGGACGGAGGGCAGGGTCGAGCTCGAGGTCGTGGAGCGCGCCGCCGTGCTCGTGGGGGCCGACGGGCGCGTCGTCCTCGACCCGAGCCTGAGCGGCGACGGCGAGACCGCGGACGGCGCCGCGTCCGTCGCGCCGGTGCGCTCGCGCGGGGAACGCCTCGTGCTGCAACGCCACTGGGAGGAGGCCCGCGAGATCGAGATCCCCGAGGGCGTCGGCGGACACGGCGGCGGCGACGCGTTCCTGCTGCGGCACCTGTTCGACCGCGTCACCGAGGACGAACTGGGACGGCCTGCCGGCTACGACGACGGCGTCCGGGCGATCTCGGTGGGCATCGCCGGGAACGAGTCGCTGCTGACCGGGCGTCCGGTCGCGACGATCGCGCCGTGAGCTCCGGCCCGGATGCCGGCGCCGGCGCTGACTCGGACGTCGGGTCGACCCCGGCCACTGAGCCGGTGGCCGAGCCCGCCCAGATCACCGAGTCCGTCCCGGCCGGTGAGACTGTTCCGGTCGCCGAGCCCGTCCCGGTCGCTGAGCCCGTCCCGGTCGCTGAGCCTGTCGAGGTTCGGTCCCGGACAGGGTCGGTCCCGGCCCCGGATGCTGCCTTGCGGGACGGTCCCGTAACGGTCGGCGTCCCGGTCGCTAGCCACGTCTCGGTCGTGGACCATGTCCCGGTCGCCGAGCCCGTCGAGGTGCGGTCCCGACCGGTCACACCTTCACCTGCGCGCGACTCCCGTCTGCGGGCGCTCGCCGCTCGCTTCCGCGCATCCCCGCACCAGAGCAACCCGGGCGACCGGTCGCTCGGCAGGACGCGCACGCGCCTCGCCGAGGTCCTCGGTGTCCTCCCGCGACCGGCGCAGACCGAGCCGCCCGAGGATCTCGGCAGCTGGACCCGCGACGGCGTCGACGGGGTCGAACTCCGCTGGTCGACCGGGTTCGGTGCGCCGACGTCGGCGTGGCTTCTGCGGCCGGCCGGCGAGACAGGTGCGCTCCCGGGCGCGCTTGCGCTGCACGACCACGGTGGGTTCACGCGCGTCGGGCGGGAGAAACTCGCGGACGGACCCGATGGCGTCCCCGCCACGTCGACCGTCGCGCGCGAGGAGCTGCAGGCGTTCCGCGACCGGTACTACGGAGGCCGCGCCGTCGCGTCCGACCTCGCGCGCGACGGGTTCACCGTGCTCGTGCACGATGCGTTCGGGTGGGGGTCCCGTCGGATCCCGGACGAGGCCGTCGCCGAACGCTTCCATCGGACCGTCGACCTGCAGCTCGCCGGCCGTCGGGCTGAGTCGATCCGACGCGGGATGGAGGTCGCGGCGGTGTCGCTCGGGCAGCGGTCCGAGCTCCTCGCGACGGCCAACGAGCCGCAGCTCGCGAAGGAGCTGGGCGTCCTGGGCACCTCGCTCGCTGGTCTCGTCCTCCGCGACGACCTCATCGCGCTCGACCAGCTGGCGGCCGCGCCCGGGGTCCGTTCCGGAGCCGTCGCGTGCTTCGGTCTCTCCGGTGGCGGTGCCCGGGCCGTTCTGCTCGCAGCCATGGACGACCGGATCCGTGCTGCCGGCGTGGTCGCGATGATGTCGACGTTCGACGGTGTGCTCGATGGGCACGCCGATCAGCACTCGTGGTCGTTCCTCTCACCGGGGCTGTCGCGGGTCGGTGACTGGCCGGAGCTCGCATCCCTGCGCCCCCGCTTGCCGCTGCTCGTCCAGTACGCCGAGCGCGACGAGCTCTTCGAGCCGGCGGGCATGCGTGAAGCGCACGCGATCCTCACGGAGCGGTACCGGGTCGGCGCCGAGCACTCGGCCTACACGGGCACCTTCCACGACGAACCGCACAGTTGGTCGGCACCGATGCAGGCCGGGCTGCGCGCCTGGCTCGCCGTCGCCCTCGCCTGACTCGCCCTGGTATTCGTCCCCAACTCAGGAGTCGTCCGGTGTGTCGTGCCCGGGCTGGAGCGGCACGCCGGGGAAGTCCTGAGTTGGGGACGGTGGTTGCGGTGTTCGCAATTCAGGATGGTTGCGGCATGTTGGGCCCGGGGCGGGTGCTGTGGCGCACGGCGCGCCGGGTGCGTCCTAGGTTGTGAACGTGGGCGGGTGTGGATGGTCGGAGTGTCCCCAACTCAGGAGATGTCCGGTGTGCCGGGGCTGGGCTGGGGCGGCGCGCCGGGGGAGTCCTGAGTTAGGGACGGTGGTTGCGGTGTTCGCAATTCAGGATGGTTGCGGCGTGTTGGGGTGTGGGACCGGGCTGGGTGGGTGGCGCGCCGGGTGCGTCCTGAGTTGTGAACAGGGGTGGGTGTGGTTGGTCGGGGTGTCCCCAACTCAGGAGATGTCCGGTGTGTCGTGCCCGGGTTGCGGCGGCACGCCGGGGGAGTCCTGAGTTGGGGACGGACCGGACGGCGGTCAGGCGCGGGCTGCGTCGGGGAGCTCGAGGACGCCGTCGACGCGGCGGGGGAGACGGAGCGGGTTCGCCTCGTGCAGAGCCTCGGGGAGCACGCGCTCGGGTGCGTCCTGGTAGACGATCGGACGCTGGAAGCGGCGTACCGCCGACGCACCCACCGAGGTGTGGAGCGAGGTCGTCGCCGGCCACGGTCCGCCGTGGTGCTGCGCCCAGCCGACCGCGACACCCGTCGGCCAGCCACCGAAGAGCACCCGGCCGGCGATCGGCTCGAGCCGTGACACGACACCGGTGACGTCCTCACCGGGCGCCGCGTGCACGGTCGCCGTGAGCGCGCCACCGACCTCGGCCAGGACCGCGTGCAGCTCGGCGTCGTCCGCGACCTCGATGACGAGCGTCGCCGGCCCGAAGATCTCCTCGAGCAGGACTTCTGGCGCGTCGAGCACCGTCGCGGCGGTGGTCGCGAGGACGGTCGGAACGCCGGAATCCGCAGCCGCCGTCTCGCCGCCGAGGAGCGTCCGCACCCCGGGATGGCCGGCGGCGCGAGCGGTGCCCGCGGCATACGCCTCGGCGATGCCCGGCGTGAGCATGCGCCCGGCGACGGCGTCGGACGCCGCCTGAGCGACGAGCTCGGCGAACCCGCTGCCGCTCGGTACGAGGACGAGACCGGGGTTCGTGCAGAACTGCCCCACACCGAGCGTGAACGACGCCGCCAGCCCACGCGCGAGGTCCGCCGCCGCCTCGCCCTGCAGTGCGGCCGCGGTGATGACGACCGGGTTCGTGCTGCCGAGCTCGCCGTAGAACGGGATCGGGGCCGGCCGCTGCGACGCCAGGTCGAACAGTGCGCGCCCGCCGGCGAGTGAGCCCGTGAACCCGACCGCGGTGATCGCAGGATGCTGCACGAGGGCGGTGCCCTGCTCGCGACCCTCGACGAGCGCGAACGTGCCGTCCGGGGCGCCGGCCGAGCGCAACGCATCGACCACGATCGCCGCGGTCAGCCGGGAGAGTCGCGGGTGGGCGGCGTGCGCTTTGACGATGACCGGACATCCGGCCGCCAGCGCCGACGCCGTGTCGCCGCCGGCGACCGAGAACGCGAACGGGAAGTTCGACGCGCTGAAGACCGCCACCGGTCCCGTCGGCCGGAGCATCCGTCGCAGCTCCGGCTTGGGCGGGGTGGCGGAGGCGTCAGCGTGGTCGATGACGACCTCGAGGAAGGCCCCGTCGCGGAGGACGGCTGCGAACAGTCGCAGCTGGCCCGTCGTCCGCGCGACCTCGCCCGTGAGGCGCGCGGTCCCGAGGTGGGACTCCTCGTCGGCGAGTGCGACGAGCTCGTCGACCCGTCCGTCGAGGGCGTCGGCGACGGCCTCGAGCCAGGCGGCCCGGGTCGAGGGCACCGTGGATGCGAGCTCCGAGGAGGCCGCGGCTGCTGCCGCGGCGACCTCGTCGACGGTCGGAACGGCGGCACGGCCCGTGTCGGACGCGGCGTCGCCAGCGTGACCTGCGGGCGTGACGGTGCCGCCGCCGGGGCCCACGCTGCTGCTGCTGCTGCTGCTGCTGCTGCTGCTGCTGCTGCTGCTGCTGCTGCTGCTGCTTCCGTTGCCGTTGCCGTTGCCGTCGGTACCGTTGTCGGTACCGTTGTCGGTACCGTTGTCGGTACCGTTGTCGTTGTTGTCGTTGTTGTCGTTGTTGTCGTTGTTGTCGTTGTTGTCGTTGTTGTCGTTGCCGTCGTTGCCGTCGTTGCCGTCGTTGTCGTCGTTGTCGTCGATACGGCCGCCGACGCCGTTCGGGTCGTCGGTGCGCGCCCTGGCGGGGGTGGTGTGGTCGATCGTGCCGGTGCTGTGGTCGGCGTCGTGCATGGTGATGGCTCCTCGAGGATGCGGATGCGACAGGTGATGATTTGGGCGTCTGGTCGGCCGGCGGGCCGGGCGGCGGACGGGGTCAGTGCGCGACGGCAGTGGTCTCCGTGGCCCGGTCTCGGATCACGAAGCCGAGGCCGGGGCGCTGCTCGACCTGCACCAGGCCCTCCGCGATGGTGACCGGCCCGGGCGGGTCGATGGCGCCGATCGCGACGAAGCCCGCGTCCTCGACGTCCTCGACCTCGGTGCGCTGCGCGAGGGCGAGGGCGAGCTGCCCGGAGAGGTCGGGGAGCAGGTGCGGCGCGAGCGTCAGCTGGGCGTCGTCGACGAGCGCGGCGATCGCGAGGAAGGGGGTGATGCCGCCGACGCGGACCACGTTCGGCTGCAGGACGTCGGCGACGCCACGGTCGACGAGGTCGCGGAACCGGTGGATCGTGTGCACGTTCTCGCCCAGAGCGATCGGGATGTCGGTCGCCTGACGCAGCCGTTCGTACCCCGCGGTGTCGTCCGAGCGCAGCGGCTCCTCGATCCAGGCCGGGGCGACGACACCGAGCCGTTCCAGGGAGGAGACCGCTTGGTCGACGTCCCAGCGCTGGTTCGCGTCGATCATGAGCCGGCGGTCCGGTCCGAGCAGTTCGCGCACCATCGTCACGCGGTCGACGTCCTCGGCGAGGTCGGGCTTGCCGACCTTGATCTTGACGGCGTCGTAGCCCGCCGCGATCCACCGCTCGACCTGCGCGGCGAGCGAGGCGGCGTCGAGGTGGAGGTTCACCCCGCTGCCGTACGCCCGGACCGTGTCGCGTCGACGGCCGAGGAGGTCGGAGAGCCCGAGCCCGGCCCGTCGTCCACGGAGGTCCCAGAGCGCGGTGTCGAGCCCGGCAAGCGCGATCGTCGTGATCCCGCCGCCACCGGCCTCGTGCAGATGCGCCCACAACCGGGGCCACAGCGCTTCGGGGTCGGTCGTCGATCCGACGGCGGCGGCGGAGATGTCGTCGTCGAGCAACGCCCGGACGGCCGTGGCTCCGATGGTCGGCGTCCACGTGAAGCCCGACCCGGTCGCCCCCTCGTCGTCGACGACGTCCACGCGGATGAGATGCAGCCACGGGGCTTCGGGCACCCAGGGGCGCGGCATGGCGAACCGGCCGAGCGAGGTGGTGATGGAGGCGATCCGGGTCATCGTCAGCGCCCTGCGGCCAGCGTCGCGTGCTCGGCGACGAGGTCGGCACCGGTTGCGAGGAGTGCCTCCAGGCGGTCGGTCTGCTCGGGGGTCGGATCGACGAAGGGCGACCGCACGGAACCGACCGGCAGGCCGCCGAGCCGGACGCCGGCCTTGATGAGCGACACGGCGAAGCCGGGGGTCTCGTCGCGGAGGGCGACCAGCGGCCGGTAGAACTCGCGGAGCAGGCGCTCGCGCAGCGGTTCGTCGTGCTCGGTGTACGCGCGGTAGAACAGCGTCGCGAGCTCGGGCAGCATGGCGAAGACGGCCGAGGAGTAGAGCGGGATGCCGATGCCGCGGTAGGCGGCCTGCGTGAGCTCGGCGGTGAGGAGGCCGTTGAAGAAGGCGAAGTCATCGCGTCCCTCCTCGTGCACCGCCAGCACGATGTCCTGGGCGGCCGCGACGTCGCCGACGCCGTCCTTGAAACCGACGACCTGCGGGTTGCGGGCGAGGTGGCGCATCGTCGCCGTCGTGTACCGGGCGTTGTTCCGGTGGTAGACGATCGCCGGGAGGCTCGTCGCCGAGAGGACGTCCTCGACGTACGCCTGCAGACCGGCCGCCGGCCCGGAGACGAGGTATGGCGGCATGAGCAGGATCGCGTCGGCTCCCGCCTCTTCGGCCGCCACCGCGAGTTCCTTGGCGGTCGCCACGCCTCCTCCGGCGCCACCGATGACCGGGACGGCGCCGTCGACGACCTCGACGGTCCGTCGGACGACGCGGGCGGCCTCCGACGGCGACATCGCGTGCAGCTCGCCGGTGCCGCAGGCGGGGAACACCCCACCGGGCCGGTGTTCGAGTCGCGACTCGAGGTGGGTGCCGAGGAGCCCAAGGTCGACCTCGCCCGCGGCGTCGAAGGGGGTGATCGGGAAGTACAGGACGCCGTCGAAGGCGAGTGGTGCTGGCATGGTGGAGGTCCTCGTCATCGTGGGGCTGGGGCTGGAACAGGAGTGGTGGCCGGCTGGCCGGTGTCGGCGGCGAGCAGATCGGTGAGCCGGGCAGCCTCGGCGGGGCTGAGTGCGGATCGCCAGTCGTGCTCCGGGCGCCACCCGAGGTGGGCGGTGGCCTTCGCGCTGCTGAAGGCGGCGGCTCGGTCGACGAGTCCGTCGGCGAATCCGGCGGTGCTCGGGACCTGCGCGGGCAGCAGGGTGGACAGGGGTGCGAGGGCCAGGGCGTCGTCGGCGCCGACGAAGTACACCTCACCGGAGTGTCGGGCTTCGGCACGATCGATCCAGGCGGCGACGAACCGGCCGGCGTCACGCGCGTCCACGTAGTTGTAGAGGGAGACGGCCGCGAGTGCGGGATCGGCGAGCCGGTCGACGATGGTGTGCCCCTGCTGCGTCGGCGCGCCCTCCCACTCCTCCGGGGAGACGACGAAGCACGGCCGGAACGCACCGGTCACGACGGCGTCGCCGTGGGCTCGGGCCAGCATCGCGACCGTCGACTCGATCGCGACCTTCGACAGCGCGTAGGCGTTCCACGGGGCGACCCGGTGCTCCTCGGTGATGGGGAGCGCCTCGGGCGTCCACCCGTGCGGGGCACCGTAGCCGATGACGGTCGGGCTGCTCGCGGCCAGCAGCCTGGTCGCCCCGGCGGCGATCCCGGCGGTGAGGGCGGTGAAGGCGAGCGTCTGGTTGGTCGCCAGGATGACGTGCTCCGGCGCGCTGAACGGCACCGCGATCGCCGCCAGGTGCACCACGGCGTCGGGCCGCAGGGTGGCGAAGAGCTCGTGGGTCGCATCGTGGTCGAGGAGGTCTGCGGTCCGGCCCTCGACACCGGGGAGTCCGGGGTCGGTCCGATCGACGGAGACGACCTCGTGGCCTGCTTGGGCGAGGGCGCTCGCGACGCTCCGCCCGAGTCGTCCTGCACCGCCGGTGACGATGATGCGCATCGGTGTCCTCTCTGACCACGTCCGGGTCGACCGGGTCGACCACGCAAACCGGGAAACCGGTTTCTCGGAGCGAGCCTATAGGATGATTGAGGACGGCACCACCCGTGACGAGTTGAACGAGGACGTATGAGCAACCGGTTCCCCAGTGCTGGACCGACACCGACGATCTCGGACGTCGCCGTGGAGGCGGGCGTCTCGAAGGCCACCGTGTCGCGGGTGCTCAACGGGAAGGCGACCGTCGACGCGGCGATCGCCGACCGCGTCCTCGCCGCGGTGGACGCCCTCGGCTACCGCCCGAGCATGCTCGCCCGAAGCCTGTCGCTCGGCCGCACGAACACCATCGGGGTCGTCGTGCCCGACCTCGAGAACCCGATGTTCCAGGAGATCCTGCGCGGGGTCACCCGGGCCGCGGCGGCCGACGGCTACCGCGTCCTCGTGACCGACACGGAGGAGGACCCGGCCGACGAGGCTGCGGCGGCCCGCGAAGCCCGTCGTCGCTGCGACGCGATCGTCCTCTGCTCACCCCGTCTGGCCGAGCCGGAGCTTCGAGCGCTGCTCGCCGAACTCCACCCGGTCGTGCTCGTCAACCGCGAGCTCGCCGACTCGCCCGTGCCGTCGGTGTCCATCGACTACGCCAGCGGCATGGAGCAGGTGCTCGCCGAGCTGCACGCGCTCGGGCACCGGCGCATCCTGTACCTCGCGGGTCCCACCGCGAGTCAGGGCGATCGCCTCCGACGGGTCGGCATCGCCCGCGCACGCTCGGACCACGACGACCTCTCCGTCGACATCGTGACGGCCGGATCAGCGCTGGTGGACGGCGCGACGGTCGTCGACACGGTGGTGCAGCACGACGCGACCGCCGTGGTCGCCTTCAACGACCTCGTCGCCCTCGGGCTCGTCTCGGCGCTCCGCGGTGCCGGTGTGTCCGTCCCCTCGGCGCTCAGTGTGGTCGGCTTCGACGACATCCCGTTCGCGGCGTTCGCGGTGCCGGCGCTCAGCACGGTGTCCGTCCCGCGACGCGAGCTCGGCGCCGAGGCGTGGACCAGACTGCGCGACACGATCGGCGGTGCGGAGGGTGGACACCCGCTCGTCTTCCGGCCCCGGTTCGTCGCCCGGGAGAGCGCCGCCGCCCGCCCGGCCGCGAGTCCGCCCGTCTGGCGTGAACCCGACCACCCCATTTCACCGGAGCTGACCGCCCGGCTCGGCGACCGCGAGGTCCTCGTCCTCCACGACGGCAGCGGCCTCGAACCGACCGACGCCCAGCGACCGTTCGCACACCCCGTCACGTCGCTCGGCGGGACCGTCGTCACGGAATCCGCTCCCGAGGACCACCCCCACCATGTCGGTCTCTCGATGGCCGTCGCCGACGTCGACGGCGTCTCCTACTGGGGCGGTCGCACCTACGTCGCCGGGCAGGGGTCGACGATGCTCGACAACCACGGTGTCCAGCGCGTCACCGAGACCGAGGTGGACGCCGGTGTGCTGCGTCAGTCGCTCGACTGGATCGGACGCGACGGGACGACGCAGCTGAGGGAGTCGCGCCGCACGGTCGTCGAGGAGTTCGCCGTGCCTGGCGTCGGGAGCGGGAGGTCGGCGCTCCGCGTCGCCGTCTCCAGTGTCTTCCGGACGACGGGATCGACGGTGACGATCGGATCGCCGGCCACCAACGGTCGTGAGGGCGCCGGGTACGGCGGATGGTTCTGGCGGTTGCCCGCGGACGCCCACCGGTCCGTCCTCAGCGCTGACGGACCGGGGGAGTCGACCGCGCACGGCTCGCGTGCGGCCTGGGTCGCCTTCGTCCTCGACGCCGACGGGAGCGCTGACACACAGACGGGCGACACCACCGGGCCCGCCCCGACGCCGCCTCGACGCCCCACCACGGTCCTGTTCCGACAGCCCGCAGCGAATGCTTTCCGCTGGTTCGTCCGCGCGGCCGAGTACCCGGGTATCGGGGTCTCGCTCGCCGCCACCAGCCGCACCACCATCACCGCCGAAACCCCGCTCGTCACCGGTCTGGAGACGGTCGTCGTCGACGGCGCTCTGGACGCGCAGCAGGCGGACGCCATCCACCGTGCGCTCCTCACCGCAGAGGAACGCAGCACCGAACCGCGCAGCATTGAACCGCGCAGCACAGGGAGTGACGCATGACCAGCACCGACCACGCCACCGCCACCACCGCCCCGACCGTCGTGGTCGTCGGGATCCACGGCCATGGCGCCAGTCACGTGGCGGCAGCCAGGGCGCTCGCCGCGACCGGCGCGATCCGTCTCGTCGGACTCGTCGACCGGACCTTCACCGAGGAGGACCGCGCTGCCGGGGATGCGCCGCTCCGCGACTCGCTGGAGGAGTGCTTCGCCGCCGGGCGGGTGGACGTGGTCATCCTCTCGACCCCGATCCACACGCACCTGGACCTCGCCGTCGCCGCCCTCGAGCACGGCGCCGACGTCCTGCTCGAGAAGCCTCCGGTGACCTCGAACGACGAACTCGACCGGCTGCAGGCCACCGCCGCCCGGACCGGCGGACTCGTGCAGGTCGGGTTCCAGAGTCTCGGATCGCACGCGATCGGCGAGATCGCGGACGTCGCCGCCGGCGGGGAGATCGGGGCCGTGACAGCACTCGAGGCGAGAGGCACCTGGGTCCGCACCGTCGGCTACTGGACGCGTGCCGCGTGGTCGGGCAGGCGCACGCTCGACGGCACACCCGTCGTGGACGGCGTCGTCACCAACCCCTTCGCGCACGCGGTCCAGACCATGCTCCGACTCGGCGTCACGACCGACCGCGCGGCGATCGCCACCATCGACCTCGACCAGTACCGGGCGAACGACATCGAGGCCGATGACACCTCGGTCGTCCGCATCACCCCACAGCGCGGTCCGATCATGACCGCGGCGCTCACCCTGTGCGCGCAGGAGACGACCGACCCGGTGGTCACGGTCCACGGAGAGCTCGGCTCGATCCGGTTCCACTACACACGCGACGAGGTCGAGCTGGTCGTCGACGGCGTCACCCTGCGACGCTGGACGACGGGCCGGACCGACCTGCTCCCCGACCTCCTCCGCGCGCGCGAGGCGGTCCGGGCTGGTGAGGATGCCGCACTCGTCAGCTCCCTGGCCGACGCGTCCGCCTTCACCGCCGTCCTCGACGCGGTCCGGTCGGCCCCCGCGCCACACCGCATCCCCGCTGATCTCGTCGAGTGGCTCGGGGCGGGCGACGAGCGCCGCCCCGTCATTCCGAGGATCGAGGAGCTCGTCGCGGAAGCGGCCGCCACCGGCAGCACCTTCGCCGAGCTCGGGACCGATTGGGCCCGGCGATGAACCACGAGCGGCCCGGTCCGGACGAGGACGACCGCCGTCGCAAACACGCCCGACTCGCGTCGCTCCTGGAGGCCCGCGGAGCAGGCACGATCGTGCTGCGGTCCGCCGCAGCGGTCAGCTGGTACCTCGACGGCTCGCGCGTCCACGTGAGCCTCGCGGCCGACCCGATCGTCGCGGTCGTGGTCTCGCCGGGCGACGCGTGGCTCGTCGCGACCTCCAACGAGGTAGACCGGCTGCAGGCCGAGGAGCTGCCCGACATCCGCGTTCGGACGGTGCCGTGGCACACGCCGATCGACGCGGTGCTGCCGAGTGGGGACGGGGTGCTGCAGGAGGCGGACGTCGCCGCCGAGCTGCGCGCCGCACGTGCGTCGCTCCTCCCGGCTGAACTCGCGCGCTTCCGTTCGCTCGGTCGGGAGACGACGTCGGCGCTCGAGACGCTCGTCGACGAGCTCGACCCCGCCCGGACGGAACGCGCGGTCGCTGCGGACCTCGCCGGGCGCCTCGTCGCAGCCGGTATCGACCCGCTCGTCCTCCTCGTCGCCGGGGAGGGCAGACTCGCCCACCGGCACCCGCTGCCGACCGAGGGGCGACTCGGTTCCCGGGCGATGCTCGTCGCCTGCGGCCGCCGCGACGGGCTCATCGTGAACCTCACGCGGTGGTTCGACGAGGGCGGCACCCCGGCGGAGCCGTTCGCCACGGACATGCAGCGCATCCGCGCCGTCGAACGCGCCTATCTCGACGCCACCGTGCCAGGTGCTTCGCTCGCCGACATCCTCCGCACGGGGAGTGCGGCGTACGCCGAGCGGGGCTTCGACGCCGACGAGTGGACGAGGCACCATCAGGGCGGTGCGGCCGGCTACGCGGGACGCGATCCGCGCGCCACGCCTGAGGCGACCGACGTCGTCCAGCTCTGGCAAGCCTTCGCCTGGAACCCGACCGCCCCCGGCGTGAAGGTCGAGGACACCGTCGTGGTCACGCCGGACGGTGTCGAGGTGCTGACGACGAGCACGGCCTCGACCCACCCGACCCCGTCCACCGTGGGAGGCTGAAGACATGACCCGGCACATCGTGATCGCACCGGACTCGTTCAAGGGCACGGCGACCGCCGCGGAGGTCGCCGAGGCGATCGCCGACGGGTGGCAGACCATTCGGCCCGACGATCTCCTGCAATCGCTCCCCATGGCCGACGGCGGCGAGGGCACGCTCGACGCCTTCGCGGCCGCCGTGCCCGGGGCGCGTCGGCACCCGATCACGGTCACCGGCCCGGTCGGCGACCCGGTGGACGCCGAGTGGCTCGAGCTGCCCGACGGTTCGGCGGTCGTGGAGCTCGCCCAGACGAGCGGGCTGACCCTGCTCGACCCCCTGCAGCCGTTCGCGGCGCACACCGTCGGCTTCGGTGAGGCCATCGCGGCCGCCCTGGACCACGGTGCGCGACGCCTCCTGCTCGCGATCGGCGGAAGCTCCAGCACGGACGGTGGAGCCGGGCTGCTCACCGCGCTCGGAGCGCGGCTGGTGGACGCCGACGGTGGACCGGTGGCGCCCGGCAACGCCGGACTCGCGACGCTCCGCGACATCGACACCGCCGGACTCCGCGCGCTGCCGCCGGACGGCGCGGTCATCCTCAGCGACGTGACCAACCCGCTGCTCGGCGACCGCGGTGCCGCTGCGGTCTTCGGCCCGCAGAAGGGCGCGACCACCGCCGACGTCGCGGTCCTCGACACCAACCTGGCCCGGTTCGTGAGCCGCGCTGCGGAGGTTTTCGGGACGGACCGTGCGGAACGCGCCGCGGCCGAACCCGGTGCCGGTGCCGCGGGCGGTGCGGGCTACGGCCTCCTGCTGTGGGGCGCCACCGCCACTTCGGGCGCGCGCGGTGTCGGCGAGGCGATCGCCCTCCCGGAAGCGGCCGCGACGGCGTCGATCGTGATCACGGGCGAGGGCCGCTTCGACGACCAGACGGCCGACGGCAAGGTCGCCTCCTGGGTCGCCGGGCTCGCGGCGGACCGGACCATGCTCGTCGCCGGGGCGATCCAGGCGCCCACCGAGGGGATCTTCCTCGCGGCGGCATCGCTCACGGCGCTGGCCGGCGGTGTCGAGGCGGCGATGGCCGAACCGCTCGTCCACCTGCGTGCGGCAGGGGCGGCACTGGCCACCCAGTACCGCCCCTGATCAGGTCACGTCGACGCGCCGGCGGTCATGCCGTGACGTCGATGAGGACCTTCCCGACCGTGTCGTCCTCGACGGCGGCGTGGGCCGCAGCCGTCTCAGCGAGCGGGAACACCGTCAGCGCCAGACCGTGGTCTTCGCCGACGGCGAGCGCGTCGTCCTCGATCGCGGCGGTGATGTCCTCAGCGGCGGCGTGGAGCGCGGCGTCGCCGACCGTGTAGAGCAGCATGAACTGGAGCCGCGTGTTGAGCCCCATGTGCGGACGGATGTCGAGCGTGACCTGGTCACCGCCGTTGTTGGCGTAGCTGACGACCGTGCCGCGCGGGGCGAGGACCGCCTGGTCGAGGGGGAGGTTCTGCGCGATCGCGACCTCCACGACGAGGTCGACGCCGTCGGGTGCCACCTCACGGATCGCCGCGGCGGTGTCGCCCTCGCGGTAGTTCACGACGTGGTGCGCTCCCGCGGCGGTCGCGAGGCGGGCCTTCTCGTCGCTACTGATGGTGCTGATCACCGTCGCGCCGGCCCAGCGGGCGAGCTGGATCGCGGCGTTGCCGACCGCACCGGCGCCACCCTGGACGAGGACCGTCCGGCCGTCGAGGGCACCGGGGGAGAGCCGGGTCGGGCCGTCCTGCGCGACGGTGAGGGCGCGGTGCGCGGTCATCGCGGGGACACCGAGGCTGGCGCCGAGTTCGAATGACGCGGCGTCGGGCAGGGGGACCACACGGGAGACGGGCTGCACCGTGAACTCCTGGGCCGTGCCCAGCGGGCTCTCGTGCGCCGCGAGGTACACCCAGACGCGGTCGCCGACGGCGAAGGTGGTTGTGGACACCGCGTCGCCGGCGGCCGGGCCGACCGCGTCGATCACGCCGGCGCCGTCGAGGTTCGGGACGACCTCGGGGAAGGGCATGCCACCCGAGGGGCCGCCGCCGCGCCTGGTCTTCCAGTCGGTCGGGTTGACGCCGGAGAACGCGAGCTTGATGCGGACCTCGCCGGGGCCGGGCTCGGGGAGCTCGCGCTCGACGAGGTGGAGGACGGACGGGTCACCGTTGGTGGAGTAGACGATCGATCGCATACCGGGGCCAACGTCTCCGCCGCGCGGAAGATTCCGCGGTGGCACTTCGACAGGCTCAGTGACCGGGAGGGGTTCGCTCAGTGACCGGGTGGTGCTCGGTGACCGGGGAGGGGATACCCGTTCCCTGAGCTTGTCGAAGGGCCCCCGGGGTGACGTTGCGTCTCGGGAGGCTTCTGCGTGTGGCACTTCGACAGGCTCAGTGACCGGGAGGGTTCGGCTCACTGACCGGGAGGGGTCGGCTCAGAGACCGGGAGGGGTTCGCTCAGTGACCGAGGGAAGGGATGCCCGTTCCCTGAGCTTGTCGAAGGGCCCCCGGGGGAGCGTTGTAGGTCGGGAGGCTCCGGTGTGTGGCACTTCGACAGGCTCAGTGACCGGCGACCGGTGCCGCCTCAGGCTCGGGCGGCGTACTGCTCCCGTGCGATGCCGGACGCGTCCGCAGCGACCGCGTCCGCCTGGTCGGTGCGGACGCCGGCCCCCACTGCAGCCCACGCCGGGCGTGTGCCACTCAGCGCCCAGGCCGCCTGCACCGCGGCGCCGTCGGCGACGTACTCCCCGGGTGCCGGCACGACGACCGGCACGCCGAAGACCTCGCGAGCGATCGCCTGCACCGCCGGGTTCTGCGCCGCACCACCGATGAGGAGCACGCGCTCCGCCGTGACGCCCTGCGCGAGCACCGCGTCGAGGCCGTCGGCGAGTCCGCAGAGCAGCCCCTCGATCGCCGCTCGGGCGAGGCCCTCGCGCGTCGTCGACTCCAGTGTCATGCCGAAGAGGGTCGCCGTCGCGTCCGGCCGGTTCGGGGTGCGCTCGCCCTCGAAGTACGGCTGGAGCACGAGTCCCCGTGCCCCGGCCGGGGCCTCGAGCGCGAGTCGACCGAGTTCCGTGTGGTCGACGCCGAGCAGCGCGGCCACCGCGTCGAGGATTCGGGCGGCGTTGAGCGTCGCGATGAGCGGCAGGAACGCGCCGTCGGCCGAGGCGAACCCGGCGACGGTGCCCGAGCTGTCGCGGACCACGGCCGGCGTCACGGCGAACACCGTCCCGCTCGTGCCGATCGACACGACGACGTCGCCGGCCGTCGCCCCGAGCCCGAGGGCGGCTCCCGCGTTGTCGCCGGCGCCCGCCCCGATGACGGTGTCCGGCCCGATGAGGCCGCCGTCGACACCGGTCCCTGTGGACTCCTCCGGCGCGAGCACGCGCGGCAGGATCGCATCGTGGCCGAGCGCTGCGACGAGCAGCTCGCGGTCGTACTCGCCGTCGGTGGGGGACCAGTACCCGGTGCCGGAGGCGTCGGAGCGGTCGGTCGTCAGCTCGGCGAGGTCCGCGCCGAGCGGGCTCTCGTCGGCCGGACCGAAGCCGCGCAGACGCCAGCTCAGCCAGTCGTGGGGGAGCGCGACGGCGGCGACCTCGGCGGCGTTCGCGGGTTCGGCGTCGCGCAGCCAGCGCAGCTTCGTGATCGTGAAGGAGGCGACGGGGACGCACCCGGTCCGCTGGGCGAGTTCCGCAGCGCCGAACTCCGTGATGAGGTCCGTCGCGGCCTGCGCGCTCCGGGTGTCGTTCCAGAGGAGCGCCGGACGGATGACGCGTCCGTCGACGTCCAGCGCGACCATGCCGTGCTGCTGGGCCGCGACCGACACCGCGGCGACATCGGCCAACCCGCCGGCGGCGGCGGCCGCCTCCTGCAACGCCTGCCACCACGCGGCCGGGTCGACCTCGGTGCCGGCGGGGTGCGCCGCGCGTCCTTCGCGGACGAGCGCTCCGGTCTCGGCGTCGCGGATGACGACCTTGCAGCTCTGGGTGGACGAATCGATGCCGGCGACGAGCGTCATCGCTCTCCCTGTTCTCGGTGGTGGGCGGTCGGGTGACCGCCGGGTCTGCTGTGGGGTGGGACGCGGAACGGCGTTCCGCCCCCGATCCTCTCGGATCAGGAGACGGAACGCCAGGTTCGCGGGTGTCGGCTAGCGTGCACCCATGAGGTGGTCGACGGCCAGCTGCTGCAGGCGGACGAAGCCGAAGCCCTTGCCGCCGAAGTAGGCGTCGGCGTCGAAGTCCTCGTACGACGAGCGATCGGCGAGCAGCTGCTCGACGGTCTCGCCGGGGTTGAGCGTCGGCTCGCGCAGCTCGGGCACGCGGGCGGCGGCCAGCGCCTCCTGCACCTCGGGGTCGGCGCGGAACGCCTCGGCGCGCTCCTTGAGCAGCAGGTACATGCGCATGTTGGCGGCTGCGGAGTCCCACACGCCCGTGATGTCCTCGGTGCGGCTCGGCTTGTAGTCGAAGTGACGCGGGCCGTCGTACGCGGGGCCGCCGTTCACGCCACCGTGCTCGAGGAGGTCGACGAGCGAGAACGCGTTCTGCAGGTCGCCGTGACCGAAGACGAGGTCCTGGTCGTACTTGATGCCCCGCTGGCCGTTGAGGTCGATGTGGTAGAGCTTGCCCTGGTAGAGCGCCTGGGCGATGCCGGCCGTGAAGTTGAGGCCCGCCATCTGCTCGTGGCCGACCTCGGGGTTGATGCCGACGAGCTCCGGGCGCTCGAGGGTCTCGATGAACGCCATCGCGTGGCCGAGCGTCGGGAGCAGGATGTCGCCGCGGGGCTCGTTGGGCTTCGGCTCGATCGCGAAGCGGATGTCGTAGCCCTTGTCGGTGACGTAGTCACCGAGGAGGTTGACGGCCTCGCGGTAACGCTCGAGGGCCGCCTGCACGTCCTTCGCAGAGTCGTACTCGGCGCCCTCGCGGCCGCCCCACATGACGAAGGTCTTGGCGCCGAGTTCGGCGGCGAGGTCGAGGTTGCGGAGCACCTTGCGGAGGGCGAAGCGACGGACGGCGCGGTCGTTCGAGGTGAAGCCGCCGTCCTTGAAGACGGGGGCGCTGAACAGGTTGGTGGTCACCATCGGCACGATGACGCCGGTGTCGGCGAGCGCCTGCTTGAGACGGTCGATCTGCTTCTGGCGTTCGGCGTCGGTCGAACCGAAGGCGAAGAGGTCGTCGTCGTGGAAGGTGAGGCCGTAGGCGCCGAGCTCGTTCAGGCGGGTGACGGCCTCGACCACGTCGAGGTCGGGGCGGGTGGGGCCACCGAACGGGTCGGTCCCGTTGTAGCCGATCGTCCAGAGGCCGAAGGAGAATCGATCGGCTTTGGTGGGGGTGAGGCTCATGCGTGCAGTCCTTCAACGTCGTTGGTGAGCGGATGATTTGTTGTTAACCACAACTTATAGTCGAGACTAGCAGATCGACGGCCGCGCGTCACCGGTCGAGTGTCGCGAAATATTTCGTTAGCATGGGCAGAACTTCTCGCTGCAGAGACGGCCGTCCGGCCCGACGGAGCGGGATCGGAGGACTCGGATGAGCGACGACCCCGCGGCGCAGACCGCTGGACCCGGTGCCGGTGGCGGGCGCGCGACCCTGTCGCGCATCGCCAGGGAGGCCTCCGTGTCGGTGTCGACCGCCTCGAAGGTGCTCAACGGGCGACCGGGGGTGTCGCCGGACACCCGGGAGATCGTCGAGCGACTCCTGGACCGCCACGGCTACAGTCGCCGCGGTGCCGAGCTCGCGCAAGGTTCGCTCATCGAGCTCGTCTTCGAGTACATCGACAGCTCCTGGTCGCTCGAGATCATCCGCGGTGTCGAGAAGGTCGCGCGTCAGCACGGCATGAGCGTCACCCTCACCGAGACGGGCGCCCGGCGGTCGACCGGCGAGGGTTGGGTCGAGAGCATCATCTCGCGGAAGCCGGTCGGGGTCATCCTCGTGTTCTCGGACATCGACCCGGCGTACCGGCGCCAGCTCCACACGCGCAACATCCCGGTCGTCGTGGTCGACCCGGCGGGGGACCCTGGCCCGGAGGTCGCCGCCATCGGCTCCACGAACTGGTCCGGCGGGATGGCCGCGACGCGCCACCTCATCGAGCTCGGACACCGCAGGATCGGGCTGATCTCGGGTCCGCAGGACCTCATGTGTTCGCGGGCACGGGTCTCGGGCTACCGGTCCGCGCTCGAGGAGGCCGGGATCCCGCTCGACGAGACCATCCTGCGGCGCGGTGAGTTCATCCCGGAGGCCGGACGCGTCCTGGCGCTCGAACTGCTGCAGCTCGAGGACCGACCGACTGCGATCTTCGCCGGCAACGACATGCAGGCGTTCGGCGTCTACGAGGCGGCGCGCTCGCTCGGGATCTCGATCCCGGAGCAGCTGTCGGTCGTCGGGTACGACGACGTCCCGCCGGCCAAGTGGGTCGGCCCGGCCCTCACGACCATCCGGCAGCCGCTCATCGAGATGGCCGAGGAGGCGACCCGCCTGGTGCTGAAGCTCCGGTCCGAGACGGTCGACAACATCCGCCTCGACCTCGCCACCTCCCTCGTCGTCCGGGGTTCGACCGCAGCCCCGCCCACCCCGTAGCCCGCGAACTGTCACTCGCTCCTAGTCCGAGCGGCGGGGACTGTGTCGGAGTGACAGTTCGCGGGCAGGGGCAGGGGGGGGGGGGGAGGTTGGCTCGTGCGAAAAGTTTCCAATGCGGGAGAGGGAAGTTGCGGGGAGACAGGCGGCGGGGCTAGCTTCAGGGCACCGCAGCGAAGCGATCCGGAACCCCGGGGCCGCAGCTGCGCGAGCAGCTCGGGAGCGTTGCACATGGCGGGAAGCGGACGGCCGGAACTCCGGGTCGCGATGATCGGATACGGCTTCATGGGAGCCGCACATTCGCAGGCCTGGCGCACCGCACCGCGCTTCTTCGACCTCGACGCGGAACCGGTCATGGCGACGATCGTCGGCCGCAACGCCGAGGCACTCGAGGCGGCCCGCGTGAAGTTCGGCTGGGAGTCGGCCTCGACGGACTGGCGGAGCGTCATCGCCGACCCGTCCATCGACATCGTCGACGTCTGCACGCCCGGCTCCTCGCACGTCGAGATCGCGATCGCCGCCCTCGAAGCCGGCAAGCACGTCCTCTGCGAGAAGCCGCTCGCCAACAGCGTCGAGGAGGCGGAGCTGATGGTCGCCGCAGCCGAGGCGGCGAGGGCCCGCGGCGTCCGCTCCATGGTCGGCTTCAGCTACCGTCGCGTGCCCGCCATCGGGTATGCCCGTCAGCTCGTCGCGGAGGGCGCGCTCGGGGACGTCCGCCAGATCCGCGCGCTCTACCTCCAGGACTGGCTGAGCGACGCCGAGGGTCCGATGACCTGGCGCCTCGACAAGGACCAGGCCGGTTCCGGCTCGCTCGGCGACATCGGCGCGCACGCCATCGACCTCGTGCAGCACCTGACCGGCGCCCGACTCGACACTGTCAGCGGGACGCTCGCGACCTTCGTCACCGAGCGACCGCTCCTCGGCGAGACCGTCGGCCTGAGCGGGACCGCCTCGGACGAACGCGGCGCGGTCACCGTCGACGACGCCGCCTGGTTCACCGCAAAGCTCACGGGCGGACTCGCGGACGGCGCCATCGGCGCCTTCGAAGCCACCCGCTACGCGACCGGCCGGAAGAACGCGCTCCGCATCGAGCTGAGCGGCTCCCGCGGAGCCATCGCCTTCGACCTCGAGCGGATGAACGAGCTCGAGGTGTACGACGCCACCGCTCCCGCCGGCAAGCAGGGCTTCACGCGCATCGTCGTCACCGAGCCGGAGCACCCGTACATGGCCGCCTGGTGGCCGACCGGCCACGGCATCGGCTACGAGCACCCGTTCTCGCACCAGGTGCGGGACCTCGTCCAGGCCATCACCGGCGGCACCGATCCCGAACCGTCCTTCGCCGAAGGCCTGCAGGTCCAGCGGGTCCTGCGCGCCGTCGAGTCGAGCGCCGCGAACGGCAGCGCCTGGACGCCCACCGACTGACCCGACCACATCGCACCATCAGCAGCAGCACCCACCAAGGAGAGAACGCAATGACGCTTCGTACTTCATCCCGCCGTCGGACCCGACTGGCCGCAGTCGCCCTCGGCGTCTCGGCCCTCATGCTCGGCGCGACCGCCTGCTCCAGCGGCGGTGGCGCCCCGAGTGGCAGCGCCACCCTCTGGGGCCTCACCGGCACCGACGAGGACACCGTCCTCGGCCCGTCGCTCAAGGAGTGGAACGGCGCCAACGCCGACGGCCAGGTCGCAGCGACCTACTTCCAGAACGACGCTTACAAGACCAAGATCCGCACGGCCGTCGGCGCGGGCAGCGCCCCGACCATCATCTACAGCTGGGCGGGCGGCACCCTGAACTCCTACGTGGACGCCGGCAAGGTCGCCGACATCACCTCGGAGACCGCGGACGCCAAGGGCAAGTTCCTCGAGTCCGTCTGGAACCAGGGCGTCATCGACGACAAGGTCTATGCGGTGCCGATGAACGCCACCACGCCGATCATGTTCTATTACAACAAGGACGTCCTGAAGGCCGCCGGCGTCGAGGTCCCGACGAACTTCGACGAGATCATCGACGCCATCCCCAAGCTCAAGGCCGCAGGCGTGGCCCCGTTCTCGCTCGCCGGTGCGTCCAAGTGGCCGTCGCTCATGTGGGAGGAGTACCTCGTCGACCGCGTCGCCGGCCCCGAGGCCTTCAACAAGATCATGGCCGGTGAAGCCGACGCGTGGAGCGACCCCGGCATCATCGAGGCGAACGAGAAGATCCAGGAGCTCGTGAAGGCCGGCGCGTTCGTCGACGGCTACGCCTCGGTCACCGCCGACAGCAACGCCGACGTCGCCCTGCTCTACACGGGCAAGGCCGCGATGATGCTCCAAGGCGCCTGGGTCATGACGACCTTCAAGCAGCAGGCGGCCGAGTTCGCCGAGAAGGGGCTCGGCTACACGACCTTCCCCGCCGTCACCGGTGGCAAGGGCGACCCGTCGAACATCGTCGGCAACCCGTCCGGGTACTTCTCCATCTCCGCCTCGGCGACGAAGGAGCAGCAGGCCAGCGCGCTGAAGTACCTCACCGAGGGCGTCTTCGACAAGGGCTACATCGACCGCATGGTCGAGGCCGGTCAGGTGCCGCCGATCACGGGTATCGACGACCAGATCGCGGACGCCGGCGGCGACTTCGGCACGACCGTCTACGACCTGACGAAGAACGCCAAGAACTTCCAGATGTCGTGGGACCAGGCGCTCCCGCCCGCACAGGCCACCGCGCTGCTGACGAACCTCGACCAGCTGTTCAACCTGCAGATCACCCCGCAGGAGTTCTCCGACAACATGAACAAGACGATCGGACAGTGATCTCCCGATGACCGTCACCCGTCCATTGAACGGGGCCCGAGGGGCCGGTGCGGCAGCGATGCGCCGCCGCACCGGCCCCAGCGGCTGGATGGTCGCGCCGGCGCTGGGCTTCTTCCTCGTCTTCGCGATCATCCCGCTCATCGTCGCCCTGTACCTGAGCTTCACCCGCTGGGACGCGATCACCGACCCCGCGTGGGTCGGCCTCGACAACTGGGCATCCGTCCTCGTCGACCCGGTCGCGATCGACGCCCTCGTCCTGACCCTCAAGGTCATCGTGATCTCCTGGATCGTCCAGACCCCGATCAGCCTGCTGCTCGGGACCTGGACCGCCGGCAAGCAGCGCAACCGGGCCGTCCTCGGCGCGATCTTCTTCCTGCCGCTGCTGCTGTCGTCGGCGGCGACGGCCATCGCGTTCAAGGCGATCCTCGACCCGAACTTCGGCCTGTCGGCGTCGCTCGGCATCCCGTTCCTCAAGCAGGACTGGCTCGGCAACCAGCAGCTCGTGCTCTTCGTCGTGATCTTCATCATCGCGTGGCAGTTCGTGCCCTTCCACACGCTCCTGTTCCAGGGTGGCGTGCGACAGATCCCGGCGTCCCTCTATGAGGCGGCCGAGATCGACGGGGCTGGGACGGTCAAGCAGTTCTTCCACATCACGCTCCCGCAGCTGCGGTACACGCTCGTGACGTCGTCCACGCTCATGATCATCGGTTCGCTCACCTACTTCGACGTGATCTTCGTGCTCACCGGCGGCGTTCCGAGCGCCGGCACCCGCATCCTCCCGATCCTCATGTACGTGACGGGCTTCTCCGCGAGTCAGTTCGGGCAGGCGAGCGTCATGGCGATCATCCTGGCCGTCATCGGTCTCGCCATCGCCCTGCTGCTCACCAAGCTGAGCGGCTTCGCCAAGATGGACAGTCAGCAGGAGGGCCTCTGATGTCAGCGACGAACCCACTCACGAAGCCCGGCGCGCTCCCGACGGGCAGCCTCGACACGGTCAGCGTCTCGACCGCCGGGTCCAAGCGAGGACGCCCCGGCGAGCACGAGACGCGAGGCAAGCGCCCCCGCGGTGCCCGCCGCAAACCGAACATCCTCGGCGGGATCGGCGCCTGGATCTGGCTGCTCATCATCGTGCTGCCGATCTACTACATCGTCATCACGAGCGTGCGCCCGCAGGCCGGGTTCTTCTCGAGCAACCAGCTCATCCCGCCCACCGACCCGACCCTCGACGGTTACGCCCTCGTGCTGCAGAGCGACTTCTTCCTGTACCTCGGCAACAGCGTCATCATCACCGTCGCGAGCGTCGCCGTCACTGTGTTCGTCTGCCTCATGGCGTCGTACGCGATCGTGCGCACCAACTCCCGGTTCACGCGGGGAGCGTTCTCGTTCTTCCTGCTCGGCCTCGCGATCCCGCTGCAGGCGACGATCATCCCGCTGTTCTACATGCTCAGCAAGGCGGGGCTCTACGACACCCTCCTGGCGCTGATCCTGCCGTCGATCGGCTTCGCGGTGCCCGTCACCGTGCTCATCCTGTCGAACTTCATCCGCGACATCCCCAAGGAGCTGTTCGAGTCGATGACCGTCGACGGGGCGTCGAGCTGGCGGACCCTCGTCTCGCTCGTCCTCCCGCTCGCCCGGCCGGCGATCGTCACCGTCGCGCTCTACAACGCGCTCAACGTGTGGAACGGCTTCCTGTTCCCACTCGTGCTCACGCAGTCGCCGAGCAACCGGGTGCTGCCGTTGTCGCTGTGGACGTTCCAAGGGTCGTTCAGCGTGAACGTGCCGGCCGTGCTCGCCGCCGTGGTGTTGTCGACCCTGCCGATCTTCATCCTGTACCTGTTCGGCCGACGCCAGTTGATCAGTGGCATGACCGCCGGCTTCAGCAAGTAGTGCTGATCGCGAGCCGACCAATGACCGAACCATCCCCTGAGAGGAACACATGACTGACAAGCAGGCGCTCGTGGTGCGAGGCGGCTGGGACGGGCACATGCCCGTCGAGACGACCGCGGCCTTCATCCCCTTCCTGGAGGCGAACGGGTTCACCGTCCGCGTCGAGGACGGGACCACCGTCTACACGGACACCGACTACCTCGACACGGTCGACCTCATCGTGCAGATCAACACGATGAACACGATCGAGCCGGAGGAGTTCGCCGGCCTGCAACGCGCCGTCCTGAACGGGACGGGCATGGCCGGTTGGCACGGCGGGATCGCAGACTCGTACCGCAACAACGCCGACTACCTCCACATGATCGGCGGCCAGTTCGCGCACCACGCCGGCAAGGACCCGGCCGAGCGGACGGGGGAGCAGTCCGACAACTACATCCCCTACACCGTCCACATCACCGAGTACGGCCGGACCCACCCCATCACGGAGGGGATCGAGGACTTCGACCTCGTCACCGAGCAGTACTGGGTGCTGAGCGACGAGTACAACGACGTCCTCGCGACGACGACGCAGGAGGTGCGGCCCTGGGACGCATGGAACCGTCCCGTCACGGCGCCCGCCATCTGGACGCGACAGTGGGGGAAGGGTCGGATCTTCGTGTCCGCTCCCGGCCACCGCATCGAGATCGTCGAGGACCCGAACGTCCGCACCATCATCGAAAGGGGCCTGCTGTGGGCAGCACGCTGAACGGGATCGTCGAAGACCGGTGCCAGAACGCCGGCCGCGCCATGATCGAAAGGGGCCTGCTGTGGGCAGCACGCTGAACGGGGCATCGGAGACCACCGGAGGGTCCGTCCTCCGGGTCGGCGTCATCGGCGTCGGCAACATCTCGAAGCAGTACTTCGCCGAGTTCCCGAAGCTGCCGAACCTCGAGCTCGTCGTCGTCGCGGACCTCGACCTCGCCCGCGCGGCGGAGGTCGCCGCCGAACAGGGCGTGCGGTCGTCGAGCGTCGACGAGTTGCTCGCAGACCCCGAGGTCGACGTCGTCCTGAACCTGACCATCCCGGCGGCGCACGCCGAGGTCGCGCTCCGAGCCCTCGAGGCCGGCAAGCACGTCTACGGGGAGAAGCCGCTCGCACTGTCGACCGCCGAGGCGCGACCGGTGCTCGAGCTCGCGGCGGCGAAGGGCCTCCGCGTCGGCAGCGCACCGGACACCGTCCTCGGGTCGGGCGTCCAGACGGCGCTCGCCGTGCTCGACAGCGGCACCATCGGTCGGCCGATCGCCGCGGCGGTCGCCTGGAGCGCCCCGGGACACGAGCTGTGGCACCCGGCCCCCGCGTTCTACTACCAGCCCGGTGGCGGGCCGCTCCTCGACATGGGGCCGTACTACCTGACGAGCCTCGTGTCGTTCTTCGGTCCCGTCGTGCGGGTGTCGGGGGCGGTCGCGCGGTCGGATCGTGAGCGGTCGGTCGCGACCGGAGCGCTGGCCGGGACGCCGATCCCGGTGCACGAGGAGGTCGACACGCACGTCACCGCGATCCTCGAGCACGCGAACGGGGTGGTCTCGACCGTGACGGTCTCGTTCGAGGTGTGGGCGAGCCGCGTGCCGCTCTTCGAGGTCTACGGGACGGGCGGGACGGTCGCCGTGCCCGACCCGAACCGGTTCTCGGACCCGGTGGAGATCGCGACGGCCGACGACCGCACCTGGCGTGCCGTCCCCGACAGCGCCGGCTTCGTCGACGCCGGCCGCGGCGTGGGCCTGTCCGACCTGGCCGAGGCGATCGAGCAGGACCGACCGCATCGGGCCTCGGGCGACCTCGCGTTCCACGTGTTGGAGATCATGGAGGCGATCATCGTCGCCGGTCGTGAGCACCGCGTCGTGGAACTGACCAGTACCGTCCCCCGCCCCGCACCGGTGCTGCAGCCCGCGACCGTCGCCTGAGTTCCTCCCCTGCCCGCGAACTGTCACTCGGCGCTGGTCCGGGCGGCTGGAACTGTGCCGAAGTGACAGTTCGCGTGCAGGGGTGGGACCGGTCGGTGTGCGAGGATGGGCTGATCCGAGCACACATTTGGGGGAATGATGTCGTTCACACGAGCACACCGACGTCCGGTCGTCACCGTCCTGGCGATCGCAGCAGCACTGGCGTTGGCCGGATGCTCGGGCGGCGCTGGGGCATCGACGCCCGCACCGACCGAGACCGCGACCACGACGGCCACGCCGACACCGTCGCCGACGCCGACGCCCACCGGTCCCGACCTCGCCGATCCCGCGTCCTGGATCGTGTCGTTCACCGGGCTCGGCCCGATCGAGGTCGGCGCGCCGATCGAAGGCACGGCGTCGTTCATGACCGCCTTCACCGTGGCGACGCAGGAGGCCTGCCCGTGGGTGACCGCCTACGCCGCCGACGGGCTGCCCTCGGTCTGGCTCCCCGATCCGCAGAGCACCGGGGTCGTGAACCAGATCGTCCTGCAGGCGTGGGGCGGGCCCGCGTCTGCGGCGGTCGCAGCCTCGCCGACGACCGCTGAGGGCGTCGGCGTCGGATCCACCCTCGAGGAACTCCGGGCCGCCTACCCGGCGCTCACCGAGCAGCAGGGCAAGTACGCCGTCTTCTACGCCGTCACCGACGACGCCGGACACTGGATCAACTTCTCCGTGACCGACGACCTCGTCGACGGCATCGTCGTCCGCGACGAAGCGAAGATCGACAGCGAGTACTGCGGCTGATCCGCCTCAGCGGGCGACCGGGACGACCCGGACGTCCCTGAGCCCGCCGTCTTCAACCCGAGCGGTCATCATCGTGCACTCCGGTTGACGACGGCGGTCCGTCGGCGACCCGGGGTTGAGCAGACGCAGACCGGCGGGGGAGACCGAGTCCCACGGGATGTGGCTGTGCCCGAAGACCAGGACGTCGGTGTCGGGGAAGGCCTCGTCGGCCCGTCGCTCGCGACCGGTCGCCGCCCCGGTCTCGTGGACGACGGCGAACCGCAGCCCGTCGAGCTCGAAGCGCGCGACCTCGGGAAGACGCGCGCGGAGGCCGGGGCCGTCGTTGTTGCCGAAGACGCCGACGAGGCGGGCGGCGCGGGCTTCGAGGGCGTCGAGGGGCGCCTCGTCGACCCAGTCACCCGCGTGGACGACGACGTCCGCTGCGTCGACGGCGGCCCAGACCGCGTCCGGCAGGACCTTCGCCCGCTTCGGCAGGTGGGTGTCGGCGAGGAGGAGCAGCGAGGTCGGCATGTTCCCACGGAAGCGGATCGCGCCGACGCCGTCAACCGGGTGGTGCTCCCGCGCCCGTCGACCCGCTCGGGGACCGGCGCTTGTCGAGCGGCGCCTTTCGACAGGCTCAGGGACCGGACCGGACTCAGGGACAGGACCAGGGACCGGACCAGGCTCGGGGACCGGGCCGCGGACCGCCGTTCACGGACACTCCCGCAGAGTGGGCGACTAGGGTGATCCCATGCCCGCAACCGACCTTCGTTTCTCCGGGAGGATCGCCGGCTACGGCACCACGGGCGGCGTCCGCATCGTCCTCGGGCTCTGGTCCACGTCCCCGTTCGGCTCCTTCGCCGACGCGATGATCGAGGACTCCCGCGGCAAACGCCTGCTGCTCGCGCCGACGCAGGAGATCGCCGACTTCATCTCCACCACGTACACCTTCGACGACGTCGAGATCGGCACCGTCGGCTGGACGCGCCTGCCGACGGGGCTCCGCTTCGTGGGCGGTCCGCTCGACACGACCCTCCGCATCGGTGGGAGCTCGCCGCTCGGTCGTGCGCTCCGGGTCGTCCCCAAACCCGTGGCCGTGAACCCCGTCTGGCTGCAGACCATCGACCCCCTCGCCCGCGTGCTCCAACCCGGCGCCCGGACGGCGGGCTCCGCCGGCAACGGTCGACGCGAGTACTACGGCGTGACCGGCGCTCGACGCATCACCGCCGCCACCGCGAGCTGGTCCGGTGCGGACCTCGGCACCCTCGCCCGACTCGACCCGCCCGTGCGCTTCGGCTTCGGCTCCGCGCCGGCCGACCCGCACCTCGTCGACATCGTCACCACGGTCCGCCAGCCGGCGTGAGCGGCTCCGGGGTCGCGCGGCTCACCCGCTAGCCGGTGCCGGCGTCGTGGCAGGAGGAGATCCGCTCGGTGGCAGGACGTTCCTCAGCCGGACATCCTGCTGCCGTGCCGATCTCCTGCTGCCGTGCCGCTGGGTGTTCAGCCTCGGCGGACCATCCAGACGTCGACCTCGTCCTCGCGTTCGAGCGTGAAGCCGTGGCGCTCGTAGAGGCGGCGGGCCGGGCTGCCCTGCAGGACGTTGAGGCGGAACGGGCGCGGATCGCCGTCATCGGACAGGAGCCGCGAGAGCACCGCGGTGCCGAGGCCAGCGCCCTGGTGCTCGGGCGCCAGATAGAAGTGCTCCACCCACCGCTCGCCGGCTTCCGGACGGAGGGCGACCAGCCCGGCCGTGACGCCGTCGACCTCGATCACCGAGGTGTGCTCCGGGCGATATCCGTCGAGGAAGCGCTGGCGCACGCGGGTCTCGTCGTAGCGACCGAGGCGCTCGAGGTCGGGCCGCATGACGACGGCGCGCAACTCGGCCATCCAGGTCGAGTCGTCGATGGTGGCGGGGCGGAGTGTCCAGGCGGCGGGCATCCGTCCAGTCAACCATCCACGGCCGGTGGCGGGTGAACCGGCGCGTGCCCGGATAGGGAACACTGGAGGGATCGAGCAGAGGGTGTGCGTGTGAGCGAGTCGACAGCGGTCGGGGCGGGTCCGGCGGGCGGATCCGGCATGGGGAGCGGACTCGACTCGGTGCGCCGTCGCAACCTCGGGCGGATCGTCGAGCTCGTGCACCAGGGCGGGGTGCAGTCGCGGTCGGCGCTCACGAGGACGACCGGCCTCAACCGGTCCACGGTCGCCGCGCTCGTCACGGAACTCGCCTCGATCGGCATCGTCGAGGAGTCGGTCCCGGTCGGCGGACAGGGTGTCGGCAGGCCGTCGCCACTCGTTTCAGCCGGCCCGCGAGCCGTCGCCTTCGCGGCGAACCCGGAACTCGACGCGATCACGGTGGCGGCCGTGCGACTCGGTGGCGAGGTCCTCGAGCGCGTGCGTCGCGAGGTCGACACGACACCGACGGCGGCCGAGGCGACGGCGATCATCGCGGAGTTGGTCGAGGAACTCGCCGATCGACTGCCCGACGAAGCGCGCGGTGGCGGCGGGATCGGGCTCGCGATCCCCGGTCTCGTCCGGGACGCCGACGGCGTCGTCCGGCTCGCACCGCACCTCGGGTGGGTGGACGAGCCCTTGGTCGAACGGCTGCGTGCCGCGACCGGTCGTGCGGTGTTCGCTGCCAACGACGCGAGTCTCGGCGCTCGGGCGGAGCGGACCTTCGGGGCGGGCCGCGGCATCGACGACCTCGTCTACCTGAACGGTGGCGCGAGCGGTATCGGTGGTGGCATCATCGCCGGTGGCCGACCCGTCGGTGGAGCGCGCGGGTACGCGGGGGAGTTCGGTCACACCTCGGCGACGGCCGCCGGCAACGCGCTCGAAGACGCCGTGCGACGCAGCGAGCTGCTGCACGTCGCCGGCCTCGCCGCCGGGGACGACGCGGTCCTCGAAGCGGCGCTCGCCGAGGGCATCGCGGCCGATCCGGCTGGGGCGATGCGGGAGGAGGTCGTCCGGCAGGCCAGGACGCTCGGGCGGGCGCTCGCCGGGACGGTGAACATCCTCGACCCCGAACTCGTCGTCCTCGGTGGGCATCTCGGGATCGTGCTCGAACTGGCATCGGAGGAGTTGCACGACGCGGTCCGTGAGCGGGCGCTCGTCCCGCCGTTCGAGGACGTCGCGATCGTGCGTGCGGCACTCGGCCAGGACCTCCTGCTCATCGGTGCCGCGGAACTCGCCTTCGATCGACTCATCGCGGACCCCGCCGGCTGGTGATCGTCGCCTCGGGTGCTGTCGGCCTGGTCGTCAGCGCACCGCGCTGGCGTGAGACGTGGTCACCCGGCGTCGGCGCGGTGCGCTGACGCGAGATCGCCCGAATCGGCGTGGGCGCGGGGCATGGACGTGAGCGCGCGTCTCCAGATGGGCGCGCTCACGCGTGTGACCCGCGCTCGCGTCAGCGCACCGCGCTGGCGCCACCACCACACACCGCCACGAGGGGTCAGAAGGCCGGGCGACCCGTCGACTTCCGCACGATGAGCTCCGGCTCGATCGTTCCGCGGTACCCGACGGCGTCGACCTCGAGGTTGCCGAGCAATCGCGCGACACAACGACGCCCCAGCTCGTCGAAGTCCTGCCGCACCGTCGTGAGCGGCGGCCAGAAGTGCGGTGCTTCCGGGATGTCGTCGAACCCCACGATCGACACGTCTCGGGGCACGTCGTACCCCTCGTCGCGGATCGCGTGGATGAGGCCGAGCGCCATCTGGTCGTTCGACGAGAAGATCGCCGTGAAGTCGCGCACTCGCATGAGTTCGATCCCGGCGCGATACCCGAAGTCGGCGGTCCAGTCACCGAGGATCGGCGCGGTCGTCGGCACGTCCTGCGCGCTCATCTCGGCGAGGAACCCGTGCATGCGCGCCTCCGCCTCGATCCAGTCCTGCGGGCCGGCGAGGTGGTAGATGTTCCGATGCCCGAGCTCGATGAGGTGCCGCGTCGCCAATCGTCCACCGGCGACCTGGTCGACGCCGATCGAGTGGTCGTCGAGGTCGCCGCCGGACTGCACCGCGATGAACGGCACCCGCACCTGCAGCTCCTCGATCGCCCGGAACACCCGGACCTGCGGCGCGATGACCACGATGCCGTCGACCGACTGCGCGAGCAGATGCTCGACGGCCGCGACGATCGACGCGTCGGAGACGTCGGGCAGGTTCGCCGTGCTGACGAGGTATCCGGCGTCCTTGCTCGCGTTCTCGATCGCCTGGATCATGCTCGCCGGACCGTACTGCGACCGCTGGCTCGCGAGCACCCCGATGGTCCGCGACCGACTCGTCACGAGTGCCCTGGCCGCCCGGTTCGGACGGTAGTTGACCTCGTCCATGACGGCGAGGACCCGGTCGCGGGTGGAGTCGCGGATGCTCGGGTGGTTGTTGAGCACTCGTGAGACCGTCTGGTGGGAGACCCCGGCCAGGCGCGCGACATCACGGATATTGGGGGCTCGCCCCCGTTCGGCGTCGTCGCTCACGGATTCCTCGGACCTCGATGTGCACGGTCACATTTCGTGCTGCACCCATTATGCACACGCCTCAGGCCCCCGACGGATCGGGTCCCCCGGGGTGCGTGGAGCCACGGAGGGGTCCGCGACGGTACCGTTGGGGGATGGATACCGAAAGCGTCGCCCGCGTCATCGAAGCCACCGACTTCTCGGGCGTCGTGCTCGTCAAGCGCGGTGACGAGACGCTCTTCGAGGCCGCCCGAGGCCTCGCCTCGCGGGAGCGCGACGAGCCCATCACGCTCGACACCCGCTTCGACACGGCGTCCATCACGAAGCTCTTCACCGCCGCCGCCGTGCTCCAGCAGGTCGACGCCGGACACATCGACCTCGACGAGTCGATCCACGAGTACGTCGACCTCGACGGCACCACCATCCGCCGCGACGTCCAGCTGCTCCACCTCCTCACCCACACCTCCGGCATCGCCGACGACGCCGACGAGACCGCCGGCGAGAGCTACGACGACCTCTGGGCCGAGCGCCCGGCCTCGTCGATCCGCGAGACCGCCGACCTCCTGCCGCTCTTCGCCGACAAGGAGCCGCTCGCGGCCCCTGGCGAAGAGGCGAACTACGTCAACGCGGGCTACGTGCTGCTCGGGCTCGCGCTCGAGGGCGTGACGGGGTTGCCCTACCGCCAGCTCATCGAGCAGCAGGTGTTCGCGCTGCTCGGCATGGACCACTCGGGCTTCGTCGACCGCCGGACGGGCGAGCCCGGCCTGGCCGAGGGCGGCGACGTCGACGACGACGGCGTCTGGCACTCGAACGCCGACGCCTTCCCGCCGCTCGGCGGCCCGGACGCCGGTGCACAGTCCACCGCGGCCGACCTCATCACCTTCCTGCGCGCCGCCCGCGACGCGAAGATCCTCACCGCCGAGCTGACCGAGGAGTTCACCTCCCCGCAGATCGAGGTCGACGAGGAGATCTCCTACGGCTTCGGCTTCGAGTTCGACGTCGACGAGGACGGCCAGGTGCGATCGATGTACCTCGACGGTGTCAACCCCGGCGCGAGCGGCATCGTGCGCACCTACTTCGGCCCGACGGCCGCGGACGCCATCGACGTCGTCGTGCTGTCGAACTCCGAGGACGGCGCGTGGGACGTCATCCGCGCGATCGACGCCGAACTCTAGGCCCCTACTGGGATCGCCGGGGCACATCCCCGGGTTCCGGCCACGCCGATCGGGGCGTACCTGTGCCCCCGGCACGTGCCCGCACGGGCTCACTGAGAGCGCGACCATGCCCCGACAGTCGCCGGTTATGAAAATGAGACCCATCCCGACTTGACATCAGGTGGAGGTCTGGGGCTATCGTGTGACACACAATGTGAACGGTCACATTCGGAGTGACGAGGAAGTCGACGTGGGAACGAAGCGCAATGGAGCGAGCAGGTCGGCGATGAGCCGCCTCCCGATCCACGGCACCGATCGATCCGACCACAGCTCCCTCTCGGCCCGGCTCTCCGCCGGCCACCTCTCCCTGCACCCTCGCCGACACCACGACGAGGCGTCCGCACCCGCACCCGCGAACGCCACGTAGCCGACGAGCGGCCTCGATGAGCTGGACACATCGAAGCCGACAGACCTGCGCATGACAATGACGTCCAAGCAACTCCCTAGGGAAGGAACCACACAGTGAAGAAGAGAATGCTCCTCGCCACGCTGGCCGCAGGCACGATGGTCGTGTCGCTCGCCGGCTGCTCCGGCGGCGCAAGCGGCGGATCGGGCGGCGGCGAAGGCGACGGCAAGCTCGTCGGCGTCGCGATGCCCACCAAGAGCTCCGAGCGCTGGATTCAGGACGGCAACGCCGTCAAGGAGCAGCTGGAGAAGGAGGGCTTCAAGGTCGACCTGCAGTACGCCGAGGACGACATCCCCACCCAGGTCTCGCAGATCGAGAACATGATCACCAAGGGCGCCTCCGTCCTGATCATCGCCTCGATCGACGGCACCACGCTCACGAGCGTGCTCCAGGAGGCCAAGGACGGCGACATCCCCGTCATCGCCTACGACCGCCTGATCCGCGACAGCGAGAACGTCGACTACTACGCGTCGTTCGACAACTACAAGGTCGGCGTGCAGCAGGCCAACTCGGTCCTCAACGGCCTCGGCCTCGTCGACCTCGAGGGCAAGCCCACCGAGGGCGCACCCGCCGGTCCGTTCAACATCGAGATGTTCGCCGGCTCGCCCGACGACAACAACGCCACGTTCTTCTGGGACGGCGCTCAGGACACCCTGAAGCCGTTCATCGACGCGGGCACCCTCAAGGTCGCCAGTGGCCAGACCTCCTTCGAGCAGGCTGCAACGCTCCGTTGGGACGGTGAGACCGCGCAGAAGCGCATGGAGAACATCCTCACGTCGACCTACTCCGACGGCAGCAAGGTCAACGCGGTCCTGTCGCCCTACGACGGCATCTCGCGAGGCATCATCTCGGCGCTGACCGACGCCGGCTACTCGGTGGGCGACGGCTGGCCCGTCATCTCCGGCCAGGACGCCGAGCTCGACTCGGTCAAGGCCATCGAGTCCGGCGAGCAGTACGCGACCATCTTCAAGGACACCCGCCAGCTGGCGAGCGAAGCCGTCAAGATGGCCGTCGCCGTGCTGAACGGTGAGAAGCCCGAGGTCAACAACACCGAGGACTACGACAACGGCAAGAAGGTCGTCCCGTCCTTCCTCCTCGAGTCGCAGATCGTCGTCAAGGACAACATCCAGGAGGTCCTCGTGGACTCCGGTTACTGGACCGAAGACGAGATCAAGGGCTAGTCAGTCCTGCAACACCCCTTTCGACAGGCTCAGGGAACGGAATCACTTCCGATCCCTGAGCCTGTCGGAGGGCCCGGTTCAACGACGATCACCTGTAAGGAGACACGGTGTCAGGCGAGACCACGAGCATCCTCGAGATGCGCAACATCATCAAGACCTTCCCCGGCGTCAAGGCCCTCTCGAACGTCACGCTCGATGTGCAGCGCGGCACCGTGCACGCCATCTGCGGTGAGAACGGCGCCGGCAAGTCGACGCTCATGAAGGTGTTGTCCGGCGTCTACCCGTTCGGCACCTACGAGGGCGACATCGTCTTCGAGGGCGAGACGATGGAGTTCAAGGACATCCGCGACTCGGAGTCCAAGGGCATCGTCATCATCCACCAGGAGTTGGCCCTCAGCCCCTACCTCTCCATCGCGGAGAACATCTTCCTCAACAACGAGCTGAAGGGGCCGCTCGGCCTCATCGACTGGAACCGCACCAACCAGGAGGCGGCAGCACTGCTCGCCCGGGTCGGCCTGCGGGAGAACCCGACGACCAAGATCCTCGAGATCGGCGTCGGCAAGCAGCAGCTCGTCGAGATCGCGAAGGCCCTCTCGAAGCGCGTGAAGCTCCTCATCCTCGACGAGCCGACCGCCGCACTGAACGACGAGGACTCCGATCACCTGCTCGACCTGATCCTGCACCTCAAGGAGCAGGGCATCACGTCGATCATCATCAGCCACAAGCTCAACGAGATCAAGAAGGTCGCCGACACCGTCACCGTCATCCGCGACGGCAAGACCATCGAGACGATCGTGAAGAACGACGTCACCGAAGAGCGCATCATCAAGGACATGGTCGGCCGCGACCTCGAGCACCGCTACCCGGACCACACGCCGAACATCGGCGAGGAGATCCTGCGCGTCGAGGACTGGACCGCCCACCACCCGCAGGACCCGACCCGCGTGATGGTGGACGCCGTCAACCTCAACGTCCGCGCCGGTGAGATCGTCGGCATCGCCGGCCTCATGGGCGCCGGACGCACCGAGTTCGCGATGAGCCTGTTCGGTCAGTCGTACGGTAGCCGGATCAGCGGCAAGGTCTTCAAGAACGGCACCGAGATCCGCACCCGGACGGTGTCGGAGGCGATCGACAACGGCCTCGCGTACGCGACCGAGGACCGCAAGTACTACGGCCTCAACCTCATCGAGGACATCAAGCGGAACATCTCGATGGCCTCGCTGAAGAAGCTCGAACGCGGCGGACTCGTCAACGACAACGAGGAGTACAAGGTCGCCGAGGAGTACCGGAAGAGCATGAACATCAAGGCTCCGAACGTGCTCGCGAAGACCGGGAAGCTCTCGGGCGGCAACCAGCAGAAGGTCGTCCTCTCGAAGTGGATCTACTCCGACCCCGACGTCCTCATCCTCGATGAGCCCACTCGTGGCATCGACGTCGGTGCGAAGTACGAGATCTACACGATCATCAACCGCCTCGCCGCCGAGGGGAAGGGCGTCATCGTCATCTCCTCCGAGCTCCCCGAGCTCATCGGCATCTGCGACCGCATCTACGCCCTCAGCGAGGGCCGCATCACCGGCGAACTGCCGATCGAGGAAGCGAACCCCGAAGCGCTCCTCAAACTCATGACCATGGAGAAGCCCCGCTGACGCGGGCGCGGACGGATCGAAGGAGAACCGCAATGTCCGATCTGGACACCAAACCCACCGTCCCGGCAGGCGACGGCACCGCCGCCGGCGGCCTCGTCAACCCGGCCACCAACCGCTTCACGAGCTGGCTGACCCACATCCTCAGCGACCTCGGCAAGAACGGCATCTTCATCGCCCTCCTGCTCGTCGTCGTGTTCTTCGCCGTCATCACCGACGGCATCCTGCTGCGGCCGCAGAACATCTCCAACCTGATCGTGCAGAACGGGTACATCCTCGTCCTCGCGATCGGCATGGTGATGGTCATCATCGCCGGCCACATCGACCTGTCGGTCGGTTCCGTCGCGGCCTTCGTCGGTGCGGTCTCCGGTGTGTTCGCCGTGCAGATGCAGATGCCGTGGTGGATCGCGATCATCCTGTCGCTCGCCATCGGTGCGCTCGTCGGTGTCTGGCAGGGCTTCTGGATCGCCTACGTCGGGATCCCGGCGTTCATCGTGACGCTGGCCGGCATGCTCATCTTCCGCGGCCTCGCGCTCGTGGTGCTCGGCAACGCCAACATCGGTTCCTTCCCGGCGGAGTACCGTGCGCTCGGCAACGGCTTCCTGAACGACGTGTTCGGTGACTTCCCGATCGACCCGCTCACGCTCGGTATCGGTGTCATCGCCGTCGTCGGCCTCGTCGTGCAGCAGGTCCGCACGCGTCTCGGCCGACAGAAGTACGGCCAGGACACCGAGCCGTTCCCGTGGTTCGTCGCCAAGCTCGTCCTCATCATCGCGGGCATCGGCTTCTTCGTGTACGCCCTCGCCGCGTACAAGGGCATCCCGGTCACGCTCATCGTGCTGGCCGTCCTCGTGCTCGTCTACGGCATCGTCATGAACCGCTCGGTCTTCGGCCGTCACATCTACGCGATCGGTGGCAACCGTCACGCCGCGGAGCTGTCCGGCATCAAGACCCGTAAGGTCGACTTCTTCCTGTTCGTCAACATGGGCTTCCTCGCGGCGCTCGCCGGCCTCATCTTCACGGCCCGCCTGAACCTCGCCGGTCCGAAGGCCGGTGACGGCTTCGAACTCGAGGCGATCTCCGCGGCCTTCATCGGTGGAGCCGCGGTGCAGGGTGGCGTCGGTACCATCGGCGGCGCGATCATCGGTGGTCTCATCATCGGTGTGCTGAACAACGGTATGTCGATCATCGGCCTCGGCATCGAGTGGCAGCAGGCCGTCAAGGGCCTCGTGCTGCTGCTGGCCGTCGCGTTCGACGTCTACAACAAGCGCCGCAGCGGCGGACGCTGATCCCGAGGTCCGCGACCGCGGAACCCGGATCGATCCGACGCATGGACATCCACCACGGAGGCGAGAGCACCGGCGACCTGGCCGGTGCCCTCGCCTCCGTGCGTGGTGGCGAAGCGACCGCTGAGCCCGACTCCTCGCGGGTCCCGCCGGCGGCGCTCGCGATCCTGCGGGACGGCCGGCCGTTGCTCCAGGTGCCCTTCGGTACGGTGCACGCCGTGCTCGGACCGGTGCCGCTCCTCCGGCACCTGATCGCGCAGTTGTCCGGGACGTCCACCGGACCGCGCGGCGCGGCCAGGGTGTCCGGCTCCGAGACGGTGCTCGTCGACGGCAGGCCGGCGCGGTTGTCGTCACGGGCCGCGTCGAGTGCCTCCGGGGTGGCCGTCGTGACGGCCGGGCAGGCCATCAGCTGGTCGCAGACCATCGGTGAGAACGTGCTGCTCGGGTCCGAGCGTGGAGTGGGACTGCGGGAGGCGGTGATGCGGCTCCTCCGAGGGCCGCTCGCCGACCGGACGTCCTTGAGGCAGAGCGATGCCGAGCGGATCCACCGCGCCCTGGGCATTGTCGGGCTCGATCGGTCACCCGCGGACTCCGCCGGTGCCCTGTCGGTCGTGGAGCGTCGGCTCGTGGAGCTCGCCAGGGCGGTCGCCGCGGAGGCGTCGCTCATCGTGATCGACGACAGTGGCCCCGCACTCCGAGCGGACGAGGTCGAGCGTTGGCAGCAGGCGATGGTCGAGGTGGCCCGAGCTCCTCGAACCGCCGACCCCGCACCCGGTGTCCTGCTCGCGACCGGGGCCGTGACCGGGCTGGCGAGCGTCGCATCGGCCGCGACCGTGATCGCCGTCGGTGGTGACCCGTCGCCCCCGATCCGGCTGTCGGCCGTGGACGGTGAACGCGAGGTGGTCGCCGCGTTGGCCGCCGGGGTGGGCGGCGTCGACGTGTTCCGTCCGGTCGCCGGCGGATCATCGACGTCGGAAGGTGCCTCGTCGACCGCGGCGCCGGTGACGGCTGCCGGCCTCGCCGTCGAACACTGGACCGCGAGCCACCCGGCGGACCCCGAGCGGATCGTCGTCGACGACCTGTCCTTCACCTGCGCGCCGGGGGAGGTGCTCGGGCTGTTCGGTCCGCCCGACTCCGGTGCGGGGGAGGTGCTGTTGAGCGTCTTCGGGCGGTCGTACGGCGCACGGACCCGTGGTTCGGTGGCGCTCGACGGTGCGGTGGTCGACGTCTCGACGACGGATCGGGCGCGCGCCGCAGGGGTCCTGTACACGACCGAGCACCCGATCCGCTTCGACCTCTCCTTCCTCGGCGGGGTACCGTCGAGCGTGTCCCCGGACGCCCTCACGAGGATGGTCCGGCTCGGTGTGGCCGACCCGCGGCGCGACTACCGGGCGACCACCGCGCCGAGCGGCCTGGTCGCCGCGCTCCCCGGCGTGCACCGCGGGCCGGACGCCGACCAGTTCACGGAGTCGCTCCGGATCATCGCGGACACGCGGGCGCGCGCCGTGCTGCTCGCCGAACCGTTCGGTCGGGCGGGCGCCCCCGGCTCCGAGGACGGACGTCGGCGGGCTGAGCGGTACGCCCTGATCCGATCGCTCGCGGCGTCCGGCCGGGCGGTCGTCGTCTCGAGCGAGGACCCTGCGGCGCTCGCGGCCGTCTGCGACCGGGTCGTCGCCGTCCGCGCGGGCCGGATCGTGGGGACCGTGGGCGCTGCTGAGGCGCCGGATTCCGAGCCGCTCGACACCCGCGCCGTCATCGAGGCGATGGGCGGTCTCGCATGAGTCGAAATCGCATCGCCCTGTCCATGGCCACGGCAATATACAACGTTGTACACTGGAGCGCGGCCCAGCCCTGATCCACCCGGCCGAGCATCCGCCCCCACCCGCTTGCACCACAGCATCGCGAATCAACCGAGCACCAGATCGACGAAGGAGTCCCACCGGTGAACACCGAGCAGAACCCGGCCGCCAGCGCCCCCGAGCAGGCGACAGCCACGCACGCAGAGACCTACACGATCGGTGTCGACTTCGGCACGCTGTCCGGCCGAGCCGTCGTCGTGCGTGTGTCCGACGGTGCCGAACTCGGGTCGGCGGTGCTCGACTACCCGCACGCCGTCATGGACCGTGAGCTCGCCTCGACCGGCGCCGCGCTGCCGCCCGACTGGGCGCTGCAGGTGCCGGCCGACTACGTCGCCGTCATGCAATCCGCTGTGCCGCGCGCCGTCGAGGCCGCCGGGATCGACCCCGCCGCCGTCATCGGCATCGGCACCGACTTCACCGCCTGCACCATGGTCCCCGTCATCGCCGACGGGACGCCGCTCAACGAGCTGCCCGAGTACGCCGACCGCCCGCACGCCTACGTGAAGCTGTGGAAGCACCACTCCGCGCAGCCGCAGGCGGACCGCATCAACGAGCTCGCCGCCGAGCGGGGCGAGTCCTGGCTGCCGCGGTACGGCGGCCTCATCTCGAGCGAGTGGGAGTTCGCCAAGGGACTCCAGCTCCTCGAGGAGGACCCCGAACTCTACGAGCGCATGGACCACTGGGTCGAGGCGGCCGACTGGATCATCTGGCAGCTCACCGGCACCTACGTGCGGAACGCCTGCACCGCCGGCTACAAGGGCATCTACCAGGACGGTGCCTACCCGAGCCACGAGTTCCTCGCGGCTCTCAACCCCGCGTTCGAGCGGTTCGCCGACGACAAGGTCGCCCACGAGATCGGTGAACTGGGCGCCGCCGCCGGCACCCTGTCGGCCGAAGCCGCTGCGTGGACCGGTCTTCGCGAGGGCATCGCGGTCGCGGTCGGGAACGTCGACGCGCACGTCGCAGCACCCGCGGCGCAGGCCGTCTCGCCCGGCCAGATGGTCGCGATCATGGGCACCTCAACCTGCCACGTCATGAACGGCGACGTCCTCCGCGAGGTCCCGGGCATGTGCGGTGTCGTCGACGGCGGCATCATCGCCGGGCTCTACGGCTACGAGGCCGGGCAGTCGGGCGTCGGCGACATCTTCGCCTGGTACGTCGCGAACCAGGTCCCCGCCCGATACACCGAGGAGGCCGCGGCGCGTGGTGTCAGCATCCACGAGTACCTCACCTCGCTCATCCAGGACCAGCCCGTCGGCGCGCACGGGCTCGTCGCCCTCGACTGGCACTCGGGCAACCGCTCGGTCCTCGTCGACCACGAGCTCTCCGGCACGGTCCTCGGCCTGACACTCACGACCCGCACCGAGGAGGTCTACCGCGCATTGTTCGAAGCGACCGCGTTCGGCACCCGGAAGATCGTCGAGACGTTCAACGCCTCGGGCGTCCCCGTCACCGAGTTCATCGTCGCCGGCGGTCTGCAGCGGAACCCCTTCCTCATGCAGACGTACTCCGACATCCTGCGCCTGCCGATCTCGATCACCGCGAGCGACCAGGGGCCGGCGCTCGGCTCGGCCATCCACGCCGCCGTCGCCGCGGGTGCCTACCCGGACGTCCCGGCCGCCAGTGCCGCGATGGGCAAGGTGAACCGCGCCGTCTACACGCCGAACGAGGCCGCGGCCGACGCGTACGACCTGCTCTACGCGGAGTACGCGACGCTCCACGACTACTTCGGTCGTGGCGCCAACGACGTCATGAAGCGCCTGAAGCGCATCCGCCGAGCCGCCCTCGGTGGCGGCGTCGACAGCCTGCCGACCGACACCGAGACCACCGCCCTCGAAGGAGCAACCGCGTGAACACCTACTCGCCCGAGATCGAGGTCGCGATCGCGCGCGTCCGGTCCGACGTCGCCAAGCTGCACGGGGAGCTCGTCCGGTACGGGCTCGTCATCTGGACCGGTGGCAACGTCTCCGGGCGGGTGCCGGGAGCCGACCTCTTCGTCATCAAGCCCTCCGGCGTCGACTACGACGACCTCGCGCCCGAGAACATGATCCTCTGCGACCTCGACGGCAACGTCATCCCGGGCACGCCCGGTGCTGAGCGGTCGCCGTCGAGCGACACCGCGGCACACGCATACGTCTACCGGCATATGCCCGAGGTCGGCGGCGTCGTGCACACCCACTCCACCTACGCGGTGGCCTGGGCGGCACGCGCCGAGCCCATCCCGTGCGTCATCACGGCGATGGCCGACGAGTTCGGCGGGGAGGTCCCGATCGGTCCGTTCTCGATCATCGGCGACGACTCGATCGGACGCGGCATCGTCGAGACGCTCACCGGTCACCGGTCGCGCGCGGTACTCATGCAGAACCACGGCCCGTTCACGATCGGGAAGGACGCCCGCGACGCCGTGAAGGCCGCGGTGATGGTCGAGGACGTCGCCCGCACCGTGCACATCTCGCGTCAGCTCGGCGAGCCGAAGCCCATGCCGACCGAGGCGATCGACGCCCTCTTCGACCGCTACCAGAACGTCTACGGCCAGGCGCCGCAGGGCGCGCTCTAACCCGACTGACCTCCGGTCCGATCCCGGTCCCTGACACCCTCCCGGTCCCTGAGCTTGTCGAAGGGCCACCCCCACCACGGTCCCGCCCTTCGACAGGCTCAGGGACCGAAACGACCTCAAGAAAGAACCCACCCATGCCGAAGCCCACCACCACGCTCGACCACTACACCGTCTGGTTCCTCACCGGCAGCCAGAACCTCTACGGCGAGGAGACCCTCCGTCAGGTCGCCGAGCAGTCCCAGGCCATCGCCGCCGAGCTCGGCGCCGCCGCCGACGTCCCCGTGCGGATCGAGTGGAAGCCCGTCCTCAAGGACTCCGAGTCGATCCGTCGCGCGATGCTCGACGCGAACGCCGACGACAGCGTCATCGGTCTCGTCACCTGGATGCACACCTTCAGCCCGGCCAAGATGTGGATCGCCGGGCTCGACGCGCTGCAGAAGCCGCTGCTCCACCTCCACACGCAGGCGAACGTCGAGCTGCCGTGGTCGGAGATCGACTTCGATTTCATGAACCTCAACCAGGCAGCGCACGGCGACCGCGAGTTCGGGTACATCCAGACGCGTCTGGGCGTCGCCCGCAAGACGGTCGTCGGCCACGTCTCCGACCCGCGCGTTCAGCGTGAGGTCGGCACCTGGCAGCGCGCCGCTGCGGGTTGGGCGGCCACGCACGAGCTCAAGCTCGCGCGCTTCGGCGACAACATGCGCTACGTCGCCGTCACCGAGGGCGACAAGACCGAGGCCGAGCTGCGCTTCGGAGTGCAGGTCAACACGTGGAGCGTCAACGAGCTGGCCGAGGCCGTGCACGCGTCGACGGACGCCGACATCGACGCGCTCGTCGCCGAGTACGAGGAGCTGTACGACGTCGTCCCCGAGCTGCGCAAGGGTGGCGAGCGGCACGAGTCGCTCCGCTACGGTGCCGCGATCGAACTGGGCCTGCGCTCCTTCCTCGAGGCCGGCGACTTCGCCGCGTTCACGACGAGCTTCGAAGACCTCGGTGAGCTGCGTCAGCTGCCGGGCCTCGCCGTCCAGCGCCTCATGGCCGACGGCTACGGCTTCGGTGCGGAGGGCGACTGGAAGACCGCCGTCCTCGTGCGCGCCGCGTCCGTCATGGGTGCCGGCCTCCCCGGTGGCGCGTCGCTCATGGAGGACTACACGTACCACATGGAGCCCGGCAACGAGCTCATCCTCGGGGCGCACATGCTCGAGGTCAGCCCGACGCTCTCTTCGGCTCGTGCCACCCTCGAGGTGCACCCGCTCGGCATCGGCGGCAAGGAGGACCCGGTGCGCCTGGTCTTCACGGCCGACTCCGGCCCCGCCGTGGTCGTCGCGATGAGCGACATGCGCGACCGCTTCCGGCTGACGGCGAACGTCGTCGAGGTCGTCCAGCCCATCGAGGCCCTGCCGAAGCTGCCCGTCGGGCGCGCCGTGTGGAAGCCGGCTCCGGACTTCGCGACGTCTGCCGCCGCTTGGCTGACCGCCGGTGCCGCGCACCACACCGTCATGTCGACCGCGGTCGGGGTCGAGGTCTTCGCCGACTTCGCGGAGATCGCCAAGACCGAGCTCCTCGTGATCGACGAGTCGACCACAACGCGCGACTTCCAGCGTGAGGTGCGCTGGAACAATGCGTACTACCGCCTCGCCCAGGGGTTCTAGCCCCGGGACGATCCGATCGAGACGGCCTCCCGCCCACCGGCGGGAGGCCGTCTCGTGTCGTGGTGTCGTCGATCGTGCGGTGCGACGACGGCGCTTGCTAGCCTGGGGCGACATGCCGGGGGTGGTGCGCTGAGCGACGGGGGTCGACCGATGACGGATGTGTTCACGCAGACGGAGCAGCACGAGCCGGGCGATGAGGGGACGGCCGAGCCGACGAGGCTCGGGTGGAAGCTCGCGATCGGTGGGACCGTCCTCGTCGCCGGCGTCGGAGCGGTCCTCGCGATCGTCGCAGCGACCGGCGGGTTCACCGCCGCCGACCCAGCGGCCGCCGAGCGGGCGATGGAACGGTGCATGGAGGAGCAGTCGAGCCGCATCGTCGATGCCGGCGACCGCACCCCGGCGGAGGCCGCCGCCGAGGGATGTGCGCTCGATGCCGAGTCGGACACCTTCCTCGACGAGTACGGCGACTGACCCGGATCGGTTCGGGAGCGTTCGAGCGCGCTACCGGAGCCCGATGATCGTGCCGACGACGAACAGCCCGAGCGCGCTCCACATGAGGATGTCGTCGACGCTCATCCGGACGCTGAGGCGCCGACCACGGGTGCTGACGCGGCCGGCCGCCGCGGTCGAGGCCGACTCGTCCGTCTTGGCGCTTCGCCGGTCACCTCGGGTCTCCCGCCACCGTGCCCAGCGTTCGACGCGGTCGTCCACGGCGTCGACAGCGGCGGCGATGTCCTGCCAATCGTCGACCTTTGTCGTGACGAGATCGTCGCTGGTCACGAGCAGGAGCCAGTCGTCGACGATCTCCACGTCGAAGCCGCGCACGTGGTCGAGCAGTCGCGCCATCACGTCGGGCGTGAACAGATAGAGGGCATCGGCCTCGTAGCCGACCGGGCAGTACAGCTGGAAGTGGCGGTCGAACCCGCCCTCGAGGCTGAGCCGCTGCGCATCGGCCGGGGCGCCGGCGCCAGTCATCCCTCGGCGGCGGCCGTCCTGGGCGCGGAGCAGGATGTGGGGGAGGGCGACGGGCATCCGGAGTGCGCAGTAGCCACCGAAGGGGGCCGCGAGGTTCTTGCGGTTGCCGATGACCTCGTAGTCGGCGATCTCGATGCCGCGCGGCTCCCGGCTCCGGAGGACTCGGTGGAGGTTCACCGACCCGCGGCTCCGCCAGGGCATGTCGCGCTGGAGGGCGATGGGACCGACGCGGTAGTCGAACCCGTTGGCCTCGGCGAAGCTGGCGAGGCGGAGGTGTGTGCGTCGCATGGTCCTACGCGACCAGACCCGGATCGTCATGCGGACGAGGATCACGGCGAGGAGGATCATGACCACCACGAGCGTGCCCATGCCGAAGGCGATCCCTCCCGCGTTCCTGCCGCCTTGAGCGTAGGCGAGCAGGCCGACCAGGCCGAAGAAGAAGATGCCGAACAGTCCGCCGATCGCGCCGAGGGTGGTGGTGAGCCGCCGGACTCGCCCGATGCGATCGCGGGCGCCGGGGTCCTCCCTGACGAAGGCTCGCCACTGCTCGTGAACCTCGTGTCGGGGAAGCGGCCGGGTGAGCGCACTCATGTCGAGTGGTTCGGGAAGCGCCTGCACGCCCTCCAGCCTAGTTCCGCGTCGAGGCGCGGCCCGCTCAGTCGGGGGCGTCCGTCGGGGCCTCGTATCCGACCGGCAGCTCGGGGACGGTGCTCGAGCCAGTGCGGAACGCGGTGACCGCGAGGAGCGTCGGCACCGGTGCTTCGTCAGAGAGGCCCGCCCCATCGACGACGTCGGGGACGAGTGCGATCGTCAGCCGATCGGTCGTGACCGGTTCGAACGCGTGCACCCTCGAGACGCCGACGGAACCGGCTTCGATGAGCGTGCGGCCGTCCGGTGTCCGGACCTCGTGGTGGTCGATGAGCTGTCCGGCGGTGAGGTCCTCGTGCAGCCGGAGGTGATCGATGGTGACCGGCTCCGCGAACGTGACGGTGACCGTCGACCCGTCGGCGGTCAGGGTTCCCGGGATCGGCCGCGCGAAGCGGCGGTCGCGCTCCGCGGCCCAGGCGGTCACGCGTTCCACATCGGCGTCGGGGAGGAGCCCGCGGGTGTCGGGTGGGAGGTTGAGGAGCAGGTTCGCGCCGAGTCCGACGGACCGGTAGAAGATCGCGAGCAGATGCTCCATCGACTTCGGCTCGTCGTCCGGGTGCCAGAACCAGCCGCGGCGGATCGAGACGTCGCACTCCGGCGGCAGGTACAGGGCCTCCTCGAACCGGCTGGTGACGACGGTGTAGTTGCTGAAGTCGGTGTGGTCGACGACGTACCGCACCGGGTCTTCGGCGAGACCGTTCTCGTTACCCACCCAGCGGATCGTCGGGGCGCCCATGTTGAACACCATCGCCTGCGGCTGGAGTCGTTCGATGATGGCGGTGATGCCGGGCCAGTCGTAGGTGTACCCCTCGGACCCGGCGCCGTCGAACCACAGCTCGACGAGCTCGCCGTAGTTCGTGCACAGTTCGGTGAGCTGCCGGGCGTACACCTCGGCGTAGCGCGCCTCGTCGGCGTACTCGGGAGCGTGGCGATCCCACGGCGAGAGGTACAGCCCCAGTCCGAGACCCGCTTCGCGACAGGCTGCTGCGAGCTCGGCCACGATGTCGCCGTGGCCGTCCCGCCACGGTGAGGATGCGACGCTGTAGTCGGTCGTCGTGGTCGGCCAGAGACAGAACCCGTCGTGATGCTTCGCGGTGAGGATGACGTATCCGGCGCCGATCGAGGCCGCGACGCGCACCCACTGCCGCACATCGAGGTCGCTCGGATCGAAGCTCGAGGCGGGCAGGGTGCCGTCGCTCCATTCCTTGCCGGCGAAGGTGTTGACCCCGAAGTGGAAGAACACGCCGAAGCCGTCCTGTTGCCAACGCAACTGGCCCTCGGTCGGGACGGGACGATGCTCGTGGTGGTGCGGCTGTCGACTCACTTGACTCCTCCTGCTGCGACGCCTCGGTGGAACCATCGTTGCAGCACGATGAACACCACGAGGACGGGGACGACGGCGATGATGGATCCGGCCATCACGACCCTGGGGTCGAACCCGAACGACGACGCCGAAAGTCGTGCGAGTCCGAGCGAGACGGTGAACGACGACTCGCTCCGCAGGACGAGGAGCGGCCAGAGGAAGTCGTCCCACGCGGTGATGAACGAGTTGACGACGACGACCAGCATCGCGCCGATGGACGACGGCAGGAACAGGGCGGTGAACCGCTGCCACTCCGAGGCTCCGTCGAGGAACGCGGCGTCTTCGATCTCGTCGGGCACCGCCGTGAATGAGGCCCGCATGATGAGGACGTTCATCGCGGAGACCGCACCGGGGAGCCACGCGCCGACGAGGGTGTCGAGCAGACCGAGCTCCTGGGTCATGAGGAAGAGCGACACCATGATCGACTCGAACGGCACGACCATCGACACGATCAGCACGGTGAAGGTGACCCGCCGCCCGCGCCAGCCGCGTCGGGAGAGCATGTACCCGGCTGCGGTCGGCAGCACCACCTGGGAGGCGATGGTGAGCGCGCAGACGATCGCGCTGTTCGTCAGGTAGGCGTCCATCGGGATCTGCCGGAAGATCGTGACGTAGGCGTCGAACGTCGGCAGCTGCGGGAACAGGGTGGCGTCGCGCCCGAAGAGTGCTTCGCCGGAGCCCTTGAGCGACGACAGGAACTGCCACAGCAGGGGGCCGACGGAGATGACGAGGACGAGGAGCAGGAGCGCGTACCGCACCGGTGTCGTCCTCGACCAGCGCCGACGCCGACGCCGCAGGAGCGGTCGTGCGGGCGACTGCTCGATGCGCGCGCTCATGCGTCCCGCTCCCCGCCGAAGCGCTGCGCCAGCACGGCGAACACCGCGGTGAGGGCGAAGAGTGCCACGCTCGCGGCCGCACCGTAGCCCGCGTTCCCGGTGATCGGGTCGAGCGCTGCGTCGCGGATGAAGAAGGGGAGTGTCCGTGCCTCGCCTCCCGGACCACCGGTGGCGCCGCCGAGCAGGTAGACCTCGCTGAACACGCGGAGCGACCCGATGCCGGCGAGGAGCCCGACGAGGAGCATCGTGAGGCGGGTGCCCGGCACCGTGATGGTGAGGAACCGTCGCGTCGGGCCGGCGCCGTCGAGCTCGGCCGCCTCGTAGAGCTCACGGGGGATGTTGGAGAGCGCCGCCAGGTAGAAGATCAGGTACCACCCGAGCCCACGCCACACCGTGAGGGCGACGGCGCTGAGCAGAATGAGCGACCCCTCGGAGAGGAACGGCACCGCCTGCTGGATGAGACCGACCCGCTGGAGCACCGTGTTGACGGGCCCTTGTTCACCGAGGAGGTTCTGCCAGACCAGCCCGACCGCGACCACGGAGGCGACGATCGGAGCCGCGTACGCGGAGCGGAAGAACCCCATCCCGGGGAGCCGGGTGTGGACGAGCTGCGCGAGCAGCAGCGGGAGGACGACCAGCAACGGGACGGCGATGATCGCGTACAGCACGCTGTTGCCGGTCGCGGACCAGAACGCGGGGTCCTGCAGGATCGAGCGGTAGTTGTCGAGGCCGACGAACGCTCCACCCATGCCGAGCGGGGACGTGTCGGTGAACGACAGCGCGATGGTCCCGATGAAAGGCCCGACGCTCCAGATCGTGATCATGAGCAGCGCGGGTGCGCACCACAACAGCGGCACCCAGGGCGGTCGATAGCGCGCCGCCCCGTTGAGGTGGATCGCGGTCGTCATCGAGCATCGGCTCCGATGACCCGGTTGGCCGCGTCCTGGGCGGCCTGGAGTGCCTCACGCGGCGCCTTCTTCCCGGTGAGCGCCAGCTGGAGCTCGGCGTTGACCGCGTTCGCGACCGCGTCGCTCCACTGCACGATGGTGACGATCTCCGCTTCGTCGGCGAGGTCGACGGCGAGACGGTTCGCCTCGTCGATGGGTGCGGTACCGGTGATGTCCGTGAGCTTCGGGATGCCGAGCGACTCGGTGGTGCTCGGGAAGTTCTGGATGCGTGGGTCGCTGATGAAGCGGTTCTGCTGCTCGGCGGCGAGGAGGAATCGCGCGAAGGCGATGGCGGTGGCCGGGTTGGTGCTCGTGCTCGGGACACCGATGGTCTGCACCTCGGCGATCGCGGTGCCGCGGCGGTCGAGGAGGGACGAGACGCCCACGTGCTCGTACACGCCCGGGTTGCCCTCCTGCACGTACCGGAGCGACGAGGCGTTCGGTGAGCCCCAGACGGTCGCGCCCTGGGTGAACAGGGCGGTGGGCTCGTCGTCGGACGCGATCGAGTCCTTCGGGATGCCGCCGGCCAGCGCGAGTCGCGTCATGCGCTCGGTCCACTCCTGCACGGCCGGATCGTCGGCGAAGACGAACGCCGAACCGTCGTCGGCGATGACCTCGGCCTCCTGCAGCTGCCACTCGAGCGGGAGTCGCAGACCGAGACTCGCGGAGAAGGCACTGAACTCGCCGTTCGACCGTTCGGCGACCTGATCGGCCGCGTCGAAGAGTTCCTCGAAGGTGGTCGGCGGCTGCTCCGGGTCGAGCCCGGCGCGCTGCATGAGCTCGGTGTTGTACGTCTGGAGGCCGATGAGGCCCCAGTACCAGGGGAGCACGTAGTGGTGGTCGTCGCCGGGGAGGACCAGGCTGTCCCACAGGCTCGGGATGAAGTCGTCGCCGATGCCCGGTGACGCGGCGTCGAGGTCGGCGAGGAAGCCCTGTTCGCGGAGCCCGCCGGCGGTGGCGAGCGGCATGTTCACGACGTCTGCCAGCGAGCACGCCTGCGCGTCCGCGACGAGCCGGGTGGCGAAGCTGCCGTCGCCAGGGTCGTCCTCCCAGGTGACGGTCGTGCCGGGGTAGGCGGCCTCGAAGTCCTCGATGAGTTCGGTGAAGTACTCGGAGAACGAGGCCTTCAGCGCGGTGGTCTGGAAGGTGATCTCGCCGGACGGCGTCGCGTCGACCGGCGTGCCAGCGGCGAACTCGTCTGCGATCGCGCAGCGACCGACACGCTCGCCCCCGGCGTCGCTCGTGCACGCGGAGAGCACGGCCAGCGTGGCAGCTGCAGCGGCGATCGACAGGGTTCGTTGGTGCTTCATGGGGGCTCTCCTCGTCCGCGGACGGGTTCGTCAACCGTCCTTGCATATCGAGGATAAGCATGAGGTATGTGATATGCAAGCCCTGTGTACAAAAGCCTCATGAGGGCTGCTTGTGGAGTGCACTCAGCCGTCCAGTCGACGGAACCCCATGGTCATGGCCGGATATCGGTGGCCCATGGCTGGGAATCCCTCGGCAGGGTTCGCAGCACCCGTCAGAATGAGGGCATGACCGAACAACGCGCCGTCCTCGATGCCACCGTCAGCTTCCTGAACGGCGGCGGTCTCGCCGTCGAGGACTTCCGTCTCGACCTGCCGCCCGCCATCGCGCAGGCGAAGGGGAAGGCGCAGCAGCAGGAGGTCGGTCGGCTGCTCGTCACGCACCTCGGTCTCGCGATGGTCGGCGAGATCCGCATCACCAAGCTCGAGATCGTGCGCGAGCAGCACAAGGGCTCCCGCGGGATCCTGGCGGCGGCAGCGGCGGCCGGACTCGAGATCCCGGACGCCGCAGCGCATGCGGACACCGTGCGCCCCCGTCCGGAGGGCGCGCTCGTCGAACTCAGCCACCCGATCCGTGCCGGCCTCCGCACCTACCCGGGGCTGCCGGAGCCGGTGATCCGTCCGTTCCTCACGCGTGAGGACTCGCGCCCGAAGTACGCCGAGGGCACCGAGTTCGCGATGGACATCATCGAGATGGTCGGCAACACCGGCACCTACCTCGACAGCCCGTACCACCGCTACGCCGGCGGCGGCGATCTCGCGAGCCTGACGCTCGAGCAGCTCGTCGACCTCCCGGCCGAGGTGTTCCACCTCCAGGACTCGGCGGAACGCGGCATCGGCGCGAACGTCTTCCTCGACCGCGAGCTGCGCGGGACCGCCGTCCTCCTGCACACCGGTTGGGACCGCCACTTCGCGACCGAGGCCTACACGAAGGACGCTCCCTACCTCGCCGAGGACGGGGTGCGGTACCTCGTCGAGCAGGGCGTGGTGCTGGTCGGCATCGACTCCATCAACATCGACGACACCGAGCCGGGATCCGGTGGCGCGCGTCCGGCCCACTCGCTGCTCCTCGAAGCCGGGATCCAGGTGGTCGAGCACCTCACCGGCCTCGAGCAGCTCCCCGCGAGCGGCGCCGCCTTCACCGCGACGCCGCCGCTCGTCGAGGACTTCGCGACCTTCCCCGTCCGCGCCTTCGCGCGACTGCCCTAGGCGCGGTCGGAAGACCGTCCTCGCGGTGCCGTCGGCGCGCTGAGGACGGTCCCGATCACTCCTCGATCTCGGCCCGCAGCAGTGCCGCATCGGTGTGCTGGTCCAAGCGCTCGTGCGCGTCCGCGAGTTCGGCCGTGACCGTCGTCCAGTCGGGCGAGCCGGCAGGCAGGCGTCCGCGAGCCGAACGGAACAGGTCGACGGCACCGGCGTGGTCGTCGACGGCGACCCGCGACCTCGCCGCGAACACCTCGGCCACCGCCGCGCCGTTATCGTCGCCGGCGGCCACGAACCCCGCAGCGGCGAGCTGAGCCGTCGCCGTCGCGTCGTCGGCGCGTCCGAGCGCACCGAGCGAGCGGGCCTCCGAATCGGTGATGTCGGCCACGAGCCACGCGGCCTCGTGCGCCGAGGCGATGTCACGAGCCTCCGAGTAGAGCGGCAGCCCGGTGTCGTCGCCGAAGGCCGCCCGTGCGCTCGCCGCACGCTGGAGTGCCTGGACGAGGAGCTGCGGGTCGCCCAGCCGGCGAGCGGCGGCGAGGGCCTGGTCGATGACCTCGATCGCGTCGTCGTCCTCGAACTGGACGAGGAGCGTGCTCAACCCGAAGCCGGTGCGGATGACCACCTGGTCGTTCCCGACGGACGCGGCGTCGTCGATCGCGGCGCGCCACACGCCGTACGCCATGCCGTGTTCGCCGATCATGCGCGCGGCCTCGCCCATGTTGGCGAGCAGGTCCGCGAGCTCACCCGGCGCGGCGTGCTCGCGCTTCGCCTGGTAGACCTCGTCGTAGTGCTCGAGCGCCGTGGCGGCATCGCCCGCGAACTGGAGGTACCGCGCGAGTTGGAGGGTGAGCGAGTCGAGGTCGGCGTACTCCGCCCGCTTCGCGTGGGTGATCGCCAACTGCATGCGGGCCGCGGCCTCGCGATCACGGTCGGCGTCGCTGAGGAGGGCTGCCGAGAGGGAGCACGCCTGGATGATGCCGAGCCGGTTGCCGAGGAGTGTCTGGAGGGCGACGAGTTCGTCGGCGAGCGCGACCCCTTCGGCGAAGGCCCCGGCCCCGCCGAGCATCCGGGTGCGGAGCGTCAGCGCGGGGAGGCGGACCGACGCCCGCTGCCCGGGCTCGAGGAGTGGGTCGAGAAGCTCTGCCGCCTCCTCGATCCGGCCGGTCACGGCGAAGAGGTGCGCGTGCAGGAGACGGGCCGGCGGGCCTGCCTCGCCGGGGTCGTCGACCGCGGCGGCGAGCACGGCCTCACCGGCGAGCCGGTCGGCGATCCCCATGAACCGTTCCGCGGACTCCTGCTCGGTCTGCGCTCCCGCCAGCTCGAACGCATGGCGTGCGGTGACGACGAGCGTGTGGATGAGCCGGTCCGCGTCGACGGGGACGAGACGGGCGTCGTCGAGCTCGGCGAGCAGGAGGGTGAGCCGCTCCTCGGTGGCCGTGCCGAGGAGGGCCACGCCGAAGCGGGCCTCGACGTCGGCGACCGTGATGCGTCCTGCCGCACGGAGCGCGGTGTCGCGGTCGGCCCAGGCCCCGCTCGCGCGGTCGTCGTCACCCTCGATGACCGCTGCCTGCGCGATCGCGCCGAGGAGCCCGGCGCGGAGATTCTCGTCGGGATCCGCGTCGTCCGCGAGGAGCGCGAGGCCCTGCTCGGCGGCGACGATCGCACCGCGTGGGTCGGCGCTCTGCAGGAGCGCCGAGGTCCGTTCACGCCACTCGGCAGCCGTGGTCGCCGGTTCCGGCTCGGCGACCGGGGCTGCGAACCCCTCGACCGACAGCGGGAGGTCCCAGTGCTCCGTCGCGAGTGCCCGCGCGGCCTCGAGCCGCTCAGTGCGGAAGCCGTTGCCGTTGCGTTCGTCGAAGGCGCGGGTCAGGTGCTCGGCGGCTGCCCAGGCGCGCGCCGCGACCGCGGTGACGGTCCAGTCGTCGGCGTCGGTCGACTCGGTGCCGAGGTACCGGGCGAGGTCCGGGGCGTCGGCACCGCGGACGGGCAGATCACCGTGACCGGCTCGGGCGACGGCATCCAGCAGGACGCCGACCGCGATGAGTCCGTCGGCGTGCCCGGACAGGTTGATGGGGTCGTTGACGAGGGCCGGCAGGTGGCGTTCGAGCATCGCCAGGCCGCGCGCCTCGTTGCCCGTGACGGCGCAGAACACGAGGTGGTCGGCGATGATGCCGAACCCGTCGGCGTTGGAACGGGCGACCCGGTAGCTGCGCTGGTGCGCCGCCTTGGCATCGTCGAACCGGCCGGCGCGGAGGTAGGGGAGGAGCGCCTGTGCCTCGCTCGTCTCCGGCTCCTCGCCACAGCTCATGCGGTTCTCGAACATCTCGTCGTAGATCCGGATCGCGTCGTCGTCGTGCCCGCGGAGCTGGTGGAACCAGGCGTCCTCATTGCGCACGCACGCTTCGCAGTGGCTGTAGCGGTCGTCCTCGATGGTCGAGCGGCGTTCCAGGAACGCGGCGGCCTCGTCGAGGCGACCGGTCACCGTCGCGATGTGGAACTGCGACTGCACCACGCCGCTCATCGTGGCGCCCGCTGCCGCGTACCTCGCCCGCATGTCCTCGTGCATCGCCTCGATCTGCGCGAGCGAGAACGTCGGGTTCGTCGACAGCCGGCCGGCCATCCACTTGTACTGGAACAGCAGGTCGCAGCCGTCGACCGTGATCGGGAAGCGCTCCGGGTCCGCGTCGTGCTTGCCGACGCACCAGCCGAAGGAGCTGAACATGGCGTCGGTGTCGCCCGTCATGTGTGCCGACTGGGTCAACCGCATGCGGGTCGCGTACGCGGCCTCCTCGTCGCCGGCGGCCTCAGCTCGCCGGAGTGCCTCGTCGAGCAGGGCGCGCTCGGCGGGACCACACGGCAGGGTGTCGGCCTCCTCGAGGAGGTCCTGGACGCTCGCGTCGGGGTCGATGTCGTTCACAGGGGTGTCGGTGGTGTCGGTCATCGGAGTTCCTTGTCGTCGAGACCGACACTGAGGCCGATCAGGTCGGTCATGGCTGCGTCGAGCATGCGGCGGTCGCGTGCTTCGAGGGGGCGGTGCCCGGCGAGGAGCGCCTGGACGTAGAGCAGTTGGATGCTGCGCTCGAACACGAGGTCGTCGTCGAGGGTCGCCAAGCGGCGGACGAGCGCCGCGTTCCAGTTGAGGCAGAGCCGGGCTGCAGTGTCGGCCTCAGTGCCTCCCGGGCCGGCGTCGGCGAGGAAGGAGTCGACGGCCCCGACGACCTGCGACCAGATACCCGGCGCGACCGAGGCGGCCCGGTGCCGCTCGAGCCGTCGGAGTACGGACGGGTCGGCGACGTACAGCGCGGCGAGATCATCCGGCCGGTACCGGCGTACCGAGACCTGGCATTCGACCTCGGCGAGCACGCGGCTGGCGCGGTCCTCGAGTGCCGTCGTCGCGGCGAGGTCGTCCAGGTGCGGCGGCTCGAGGTTGTCGAGCTCGTCGGCGACCGTCACCCGTTCGACCCGCACGCCGTCGATCAGGTGGGGTAGTCGCTCCAGGATCTCCTGGTCGTACACGTACCCGCCGTTGACGATCGGTGAGGCCGGATCGACGACCGCGGCGATCTGACGGAACTCGTCGCGGGATGCCGTGTACCGGATGACGCCGGTCTGCGACAGATGTTCGTCGATGGTCATCGTGCCGGCGGAGGTCTCGATCGGGAGCCACCGGACGACGGCGCTCGCGAGGTCGTCGTCGTGAGCGGCGATCGCCTTGATGCCGAGCTGGTGGACGCCGATGAACTCCTGGAGTCGGTGCGGCCGCTGGCGGGCGAGGTCGAGGATCCACCGTCGCAGGGTTGCTCCGATGGCCTCGCGGGTGAACTCCAACGCGTCGTCCTGCACGAGCTGCTCGCGCGACGCCGTCGGGCGGAGCCCCGTCGTGTCGACGATGCAGCGGACGAAGAACGCCCACTCGGGCAGCAGGTCGTCGATCTGTTCGCTCAGCAGCATGCCGCCGAGGTAGACCCGACTCGCCTGCCGGGCGCCCGGCGGAGGCGGTGAGGGGAGGACGAAGGCGGTGCCTCGGGTGCCGGTGCCGGGCACCACGATCTCGACGGCGTCGAACGGGCGCGTCCCGAGGAGGTCCTCCCCGAACGCCAGAAGTGCCTCGCGAGTGGTCGCATCAGCTGTCCGGAACACCGGGTCGACGTTGATGCGCACCGGGTGGTCGGGTGCGGAGGGGGCGACCACCTCGACGTCGAGGTCGAGGAACCGTCCGAAGGTGCTGGCGAGGCCGAGCACCGTGCCGTGCCCGAGCAGACTGCCGTCGTGCAGTGGGCCGTCGATGCGTGGGTCGAGTACGACCTCCGAGCCGATCGGCATGGCGGCGGTCGTGGCGTCGTCGAGTTCGCGGATCGTGAAGGTGCCGTCGGCGTCGCCGATCCATTCGATGGCCGGACCGCCACGAGCCGAGCGGCTGCGGACGGTGATGGTGTCGGCGACCATGAAGCAGCTCAGCAGACCGATGCCGAACCGGCCGAGGTAGTCGCCGCGCTGGAGTTCGTCGAGGTCGCCGCGCTTGGAGCTGCGGCCGACCGTCGCCAGCAGCTCGGCGGCTTCGTCGCGGGTGAGCCCGACACCGTCGTCGCGGAATCGGAACGGCGAACCCGCCTCCGAGCCGGACGGTGGCACGTGCGGGGTGATGAGGAGTCTGCCGGGAGGAGCCGTCGGGTCGTCTGCGCGACGGGCTGCGACGGCGTCGCGTCCGTTCTGCAGGAGCTCGCGGAGGTAGACGCGCGGTCCCGAGTAGATGTGGCGGCTGAGCAGGTCGACGACCCCGCGGAGGTCGACCTGGAACGGCAGCGGGGCTCGGGAGTGGTCTGGCATGGCTCTCTTCCGTCGGCGGCTACGGGACCTGCATCGGGGGTGCATGCAGGGTGGATCGGGCTCCGGACAGGCGGCCCGCGACCGGTTCGCCTGCAGCCGGATCAGCCTAGCGAACGTCGTGAAACGGATGCTGGGCGGTCGCCTGGGGGTCGTCGGGGCGACGCCGCTCCCCAGGGGCTGTGGAGCGAGGTCGACGCCGATCGGTCGTCCGGGGGTGTCGCGAAAACGCGTCCCCGGCTGCTAGCCTTAACGGCGCTTCTCGAATCGATTCGACATCGGTTCGAACCACCCCTCCCACCCCGCACCTCGCTAGGAATCCGTTCACCAGTGCACACCGCAGGAATCACCGTCGTCCACCCGGGGGACTCGCTCTCGGGCAGGCAGCGCCTCGTCTACATCCTCGTGCTCGGCGCGCTCACCGCGCTCGGGCCGTTCACCATCGACCTCTACCTGCCGGCGTTCCCGATCCTCGAACAGGACCTCGACGTCCCGGTCAGCCTCATCCAGCTCACCCTCACCGGGACCACGATCGGCTTCGCGGTGGGTCAGCTCTTCATGGGGCCCTGGAGCGACAAGGTCGGCAGGCGTCTCCCGCTCATCCTCGCGACGAGCATCCACATCCTGGCCTCGGTCGGCGCCGCGTTCGCGCCCGACATCGGGTGGCTCATGGTGTTCCGCGTGCTGCAGGGTGCCGGTGCGGCGGCCGGTGGTGTCGTCGCGATGGCGATGGTCCGCGACCTCTTCGGCGGGAAGCCGCTCGTGCGGATGCTGTCGCGACTCGCGCTCGTGAACGGGCTCGCGCCGATCGCCGCCCCCGTCATCGGGTCGCAGCTCCTCCTCGTCCTCGACTGGCGCGGACTCTTCGTGTTCCTCGCCGCCTACGGGCTGTTCGTCGTCATCGCGGTGTCGCTCTGGATCGTCGAGACCCTGCCGCCCGCGCGGCGTCGCGACGCCGGGCACAGCACCGTCCGCGACCGCTACCGCTCGGTGTTCAGCGACCGCGTGTTCGTCGGTGTCGCCCTCATCGGTGGCATGAGCTTCTCGGGCCTGTTCGCCTACCTCTCGAGCTCGTCGTTCCTCTTCCAGGAGGTCTACGACTTCGACGCGCAGGAGTACGGTCTCCTGTTCGCGGTGAACTCGCTCGGCATCGTCGCCGGGGTGCAGATCTCGTCGCGCCTCATGCGCTGGTACGGGCCGCAGTGGATCCTCGCGTGCACGACGATCGTGCAGCTCATCTCCGCAGTGACGATCGTCGCGCTGACGATGGCCGACGTCGGGCTGTTCGGTGTGCTGGTGCCGCTGTTCTTCTTCATCCTGTCGTGTGGCTTCGGCTTCCCGGCGGTGCAGGTGCTCGCCCTCGCGAACCACGGGCACGAGGCCGGGACTGCGGCGTCGCTCCTCGGGGCGCTCAACTTCGGGCTTGCGGGACTCATCTCGCCCATCGTCGGTGTGCTCGGGATCGGTACCGCGATCCCCATGGGTGCCGTGATGGCCGCGACCTCGGTCGTGTCGGTGTGTGCGCTCTGGTTCATCGTGCAACCGAAGAAGGTCCCGGCCCTCGCCGGCTGACCTGGTGGCTCGCGCCGTCAGGTCACCGGTCCACGCCGTCGAGGTACGTCCACGCGCCAGTGTCCTTCGAGAACCGACTCCGTTCGTGCTGGCTCCCCGCCGAGCCCCGCACGCCGGGAACCTTGTGGTGTGCGACGAACTCGACCATCCCCTCGGTGTCGAGCAGCCCACCGCGGGAGGTCGCGAGGATGTCGAGCCGATACCAGCGGAGCGAGCCGTCCAACTCGAGCGATGCCGGCCTGGTCGTCGGATGCCAGGTGCGCAGCAGGTACTCCGCGTCGCCGACCGCGAAGGCCGAGAACCGCGACCGCATGAGCGCCTCCGCGGTCGCCGCCGACGACTCACCTCGGTGCAGGCGCCCGCAGCAGGCGCCGTAGGTCTCACCGGACAGGCAGGGGCACCGCGCGTCGTCGGCGAGGAGAGCGGTTCGGGCGTCAGGGGTCACCGCTCCAGTATCGCCCGTCACGCTCGCGGGTCCTGCTCGTCGGCCGTCGGACGTCGGTCGCCACTGCCCGTCCGCGCGTATCCGGGGGGGGGGCATCGGCGCGGCGATCAATGCGTCATCCCCCTGGCGCAAGCCCACGCGTGAGACATACCCGACACGGCATGATGGGACGATGACGGCACCCGACGACCACGACGACCCAGCAGCTGCACCGGCTCCCGAGGTGCACAAGGCGGTCTCGCCAGCCCTCGACGAGTCGGGTGCGCTCGCGATGGATCCGGACCCGGCGTCGATCCGGCCCGATCCGAAGCTCGCTGCGAAGGTCTCCCGGCGGTGGCCGTTGATCAGCGGCGCGATCGCCGTGGTCATCGTCCTCCTGCTCGGCGTGCTGCTCTTCCAGCGCGGCCCGAACGCCCCGTTCGGGTTCGACGAGGAGTGGATGCTGGAGGTCCTCGAGGAGCGTTCGCCGTGGCTCGTCCAGGCTGCGCTCGTCATGAACTGGCTCGGCGGCGGGGTCGTCGCGATCTTCGTCGTGCCGCTGCTCGGGATAGCCGTCCTCCTGCTGCTTCGCCGACCGTGGGCCGCCCTGTACTTCGCGATCGTCTCCGCCCTGAGCGCCGGAGCGGTGCAGATCATCAAGAACATCGTCGGTCGATCACGGCCTGAGGACATCCTGGTCCACGCGGACTTCGGTTCCTTCCCCTCGGGGCACAGTGCGAACGCGGCGACCATCGCCGTCGCGTTCGGGATCATCTTCCCGCGGGTCTGGGTGTGGTTGATCGGTGTCGCCTACACGCTGCTGATGATGCTGTCGCGGACCTACCTCGGTGCCCACTGGGTGAGCGACACGATCGGTGGGCTGCTGCTCGGCGCCGGTGTCGCACTCATCATCGCGGTGCCGTTGCTGCACCGGATGTCGACCGAACCGAAGAAACGGGTCCCGCTCACCGACGGCTGATCGACGCGCTCGCGTCAGCGCACCGCGCTGGCGGCCACGACACCCCGTGCCGGCGGAGCGGTAGTCTGCTGACAGCCGGGAGCCGGCCGGGGGAGGAGACGCGTGTCGATCACGATGCACGACGTCGCCGCACGCGCGGGCGTCTCGATCAAGACCGTCTCGAACGTCGTCAACGACTACCCGCACGTGAGCGATGCGACCCGCTCCAAGGTCGAGCGGGCGATCGCCGAGCTCGGCTACCGCCCCAACCTCTCGGCCCGGAGTCTCCGCTCCGGCCGGTCCGGCGTGATCAGCCTCATCATCCCCGACCTCCGCAACGCCTACTTTGCGGAGCTCGCCGACGCGGTCATGCGTCAGGCTCGTGCGCGCGGGCTCTCGGTGCTCATCGAGCAGGTGGCCGGCGGTCGCGACGTCGAGCTCGAGATCCTTCGCGGGCCGCGCATGCAGCTCGTCGACGGCATCCTCTACAGCCCGCTCAGTCTCGACCGCGACGACAGTGCGCTGCTCCCGGACGGGCCCATGGTGATCCTCGGTGAGCAATTGTTCGACGGCGACCGCGACCACGTGACGATGGCCAACGTCGACGGCGCCCGCGCGGCGACCGAACACCTGCTCGCGCAGGGTCGGCGGCGCATCGTCGCGCTCGGCACCGACCCGCACGACACCCTGGGGCCGGCCGCCCTTCGTCTCCAGGGGTATCGCGAGGCGCTCGAAGCCGCGGGCATCCCGGCCGATCCCGCCTACGTCAGCACCGTCGTCAGCTGGCACCGCAGCGACGGGGCGAACGCGATGCGCGAGGTCATCGCCGCGGGCCTGCCGTTCGACGGCGTCGTCGCCTTCAACGATGCGATGGCCCTCGGTGCCATGCGCGTCCTCCAGGACGCCGGTCTACATATCCCCGACGACGTCGCGATCATCGGCTTCGACGACCTGGACGAGACGCGCTACGCCCTCCCGACCCTGTCGACGGTCGACATCGGCCGGGAGGAGATCGCCGAGCGCGCCGTCGAGCTCCTGATCGAGCGGATCGCCGCACCCGGGCAGCCGGAGGCACCGCGCGCGATCGTCAGCGGCTTCCGCGTCGTCCCGAGGGAGTCCACCGGCTCCGTGATCGCCCACACGCCCGGATCCAGGGCCGCTCCTTCAACGTTGTAGAGTGCGTACAGGGCGGCCGGGTATGCCGCCGCCGAGGAGGATCATGGCGACCACCCTGCACGACGTGGCGAAGCTCGCCGGGGTGTCCGCCAAGACCGTCTCGAACGTCGTCAACGACTACCCCCACATCAAGCAGGCCACCAAGGAGCGGGTGCTCGCAGCGATCGCCGAGCTCGGCTACCGCCCGAACCTCTCCGCACGCGGGCTCCGCTCCGGTCGTTCCGGCGTCATCAGCCTGATCATCCCCGACCTCCGGAACTCCTACTTCGCCGAACTCGCCGACGCCGTCATGCACGCCGCCGACCAGCTCGGCCTGTCGGTGCTGATCGAGCTGAGCGGCGGCGACCGGGCACGCGAGGCCGAGCTGTTGCGCGGCGCACGACTCCGTGCGGTCGACGGTGTCCTCTACAGCGCGCTCCACCTCGGCGACGAGGACCTCGCCGTCGTGGAGGAGGTCACCATCCCGATGGTGCTCCTCGGTGAGCGCATGTTCAACGCCCCGAACGACCACGTGACGATGCGCAACACCGAGGGAGCGCGTGCCGCGACGGAGCATCTGATCGCGCTCGGTCGGACGCGGATCGTCGCCTTCGGAGCGCACCGCGCCGACATCGTCGGTTCGGCCAGTCTGCGTCTCGCCGGGTATCGAGCGGCGCTGGAGGCTGCCGGCATGGTGTTCGATCCGGCGCTCGTCCGCGAGGTCCCGGTCTGGGGTCGCTTCGACGGAGCGGTCGCGATGCGCGCGATGCTCGATGAGGGTGTCGCGTTCGACGGTATCGTCGCGTTCAACGATGCCCTGGCGCTCGGGGCCATGCGCGTCCTGAGTGAACGAGGCGTCGCCATGCCCGATGAGGTCGCGGTCATCGGCTTCGACGACATCGACGAGGGTCGATACTCGCTGCCGTCGCTGTCGACGATCGCGCCTGGGCGGGAGCAGATCGCCCGGACCGCCGTGTCGCTGCTCGTCGAGCGGATCGTCGGGGGAGTCGATGACGTGCCACCCCGTCGGGTCTATGCAGACTTCGAACTGGTGCGACGTGAGTCGACCGCGTCCTCGCCCGTCGGCGCCGATTCCCCATCTCCAGACGTGTCTTGACAGCCACCGATCGGGCCACGAGACTGCTTCTACAACGTTTACCTTCAACGTTGTAGAAACCTGGACGACGACGTCCCCGGAGAGGACCCAATGACCACCGCACGCATCGCCATCGACCCGAACGTCACGGTCGCCCCCGTCAACCGCCGGATCTTCGGCTCGTTCGTGGAGCACCTGGGCCGCTGCGTCTACGACGGCATCTACGAGCCCGGCCACCCCACCGCCGACGCCGACGGCTTCCGCGGCGATGTGGTGGACCTCGTCACGGAGCTCGGTACGAGCACCATCCGCTACCCCGGCGGCAACTTCGTCTCCGGCTACCGCTGGGAGGACGGCGTCGGGCCGCGCGGGGACCGCCCCGTGCGCCGCGACCTGGCCTGGCACTCGCTCGAGACCAACCAGGTCGGCGTCGACGAGTTCGCCAAGTGGTGCAAGCTCACCGGCAGCGAGATGATGATGGCCGTCAACCTCGGCACGCGCGGTGTGCTGGAAGCGCTCGACCTCCTCGAGTACACGAACCACCCGAGCGGCACGGCGCTGTCCGACCAGCGGATCGCGAACGGCGCACCCGAGCCCTACGGCATCAGCATGTGGTGTCTCGGCAACGAGATGGACGGGCCGTGGCAGGTCGGCGCCATGTCGGCCGACGACTACGGCAAGCTGGCCGCCCGGACCGCGTCGGCGATGAAGATGGTCGACCCGAAGCTCGAACTCGTCGTCTGCGGATCGTCGAGTTCCTCGATGCCGACCTTCGGCGACTGGGAGCGCACCGTCCTCGAGCACAGCTTCGACTCGGTGGACTACATCTCCTGCCACGCGTACTACCAGGAGCGCGATGGCGACCTCGGGTCGTTCCTCGCCTCGTCGCTCAACATGGAGTACTTCATCCGCACGGTCGTCGCGGCCGCCGACCACGTGCAGCACAAGCGTCACTCCGACAAGCAGATCCAGCTCTCGTTCGACGAGTGGAACGTCTGGTACCTCGACGAGTGGAACGCGATCGAGGGCACGATCGAGGAGTGGGCCTACGCGCCCCGCCTCATCGAGGACGTCTACTCGGTCGCCGACGCGGTCGTGTTCGGCAACCTGCTGATGACGCTCCTCAAGCACAGCGACCGCGTCGGTTCCGCGAGCCTCGCGCAGCTCGTGAACGTCATCGCCCCGATCATGACCGAGCCGGGCGGTGGCGCCTGGCGGCAGACGACGTTCTTCCCGTTCTCGGTCACCAGCCGGCTCGCGTCGGGTGTCGTGCTCGCGCCGCGCATCGAGGTCGGCAGCTACACCACGAAGGTCCACGGCGACGCACCGCTCGTCGACTCGGTCGCGACGTACGACGCCGAGGCCGGGACCGCGGCCGTGTTCCTCGTGAACCGTCACCAGGACGAGGCGATCACGGTGACCGTCGACGTCTCGGCGCTCGGCGTGGGTTCGATCGTCGAGGCGAACGGCATCCACGACGAGGACGTCTACGCGAAGAACACGATCGACGACCGCGAGCGCGTCGGTCTCGTCGCGAACGAGAACGCGTCGCTCGCCGACGGCACCCTCACGATCACGCTCCCGCCCGTGTCGTGGACGGCGGTCGCACTCGGCGCCTGAGTCGGGAAGCGGGCTGCGGGTCAGGGCTCTCGACGTTCGCAACTCAGGACGATCGCGGCGGGTCTGCCGCGCTCGCGGCGATCGCGGGACGGCGCGCCGGACCCGTCCTGAGTTGTGCACGACTCGGCGTCGGCGGTGGGTGGGGGAATCCCACGCACCGCCGACGTCGTGCGGCCCTACAATCGGCACATGACGGCACGGGGCTCCTACGCGAAAGGCGTTGCGCGCCGCGAGGAGATCCTGCGCGTCGCGCTCGCGGTGTTCGCGCGCGAGGGGTATCGCGGCACGTCGCTCCGTGAGGTCGCGCGTGAGGTCGGCGTCAGCCTGCCGGGGCTCATGCACTACTTCGAATCCAAGGAGCACCTGTTCGCGGCGATCCTGCGGGAGCGCGACGCCGTCGACTACGAGGAGTTCGCCGCGGCCGGCTCCCAGGACGCGATCGAGGGTCTGGTCGCCGTCATGCGGCACAACAGCGATGTCCCTGGGCTCGTCGAGTTGTACCTGACCATGGCTGCCGCCGCCGGTGATGCGGAGCACCCGGTGCGCGGGTTCTTCGTCGATCACGTCACAGCGGTGCGCCGGAGCATCGCCGACGTCGTCCGGGATCGCCAGGCTTCCGGGCGGGTCACCGCGGGCATCGATCCCGAGCACGTGGCGCGCGTCATGGTCGCCCTCGCCGACGGGCTGCAAGTGCAGTGGACGCTCGATCCCTCAGTCGACATGGCCGGTGACCTCGAGCGCGCCTGGGCTCTCCTCGTCGGTGACGCCGGCCCGGTGCGCTGACCCGAGCGCGGGTCTGTGGGGCCCGGCGCGGTGCGGTGACGCGAGCGCTGGGGAATCGGCGTGGGTGCGCCCCGGGCGCGTGAGCGCGACCCTCTGGAGACCCGCGCTCACGCGGCTGGGGTGCGCTCGCGTCAGCGCACCGCGCTGGCAGCAGCCACACCGACAGGTTTCGTGAAAACCTATTGACCACTCGGGTTTCGCGCCTATACTCAAAGCCGTGCAGTGATCGGTTTCCCGACCCTGCCGGGACAGCACCACCCGCGGGCCAGAGCCGGTCCGCAGCTCAGCGTTGAGAGGAACTCGGATGTCCAACCCACCCCGCCGCCCCAAACCCACCGGTCAGCGTGCCTCGAGCGGCCCATACGTCAGCCTCGTCACCGGCCCGTCGGGACCGACGGAACGAGCATCGAAGCGGGTCGTCACCACCATGGCGCTCGCCCAGTTCGGTCTGTTCGTGGCCCTGCTCGCCCCGGTCACCGTGAGCCTGGCCCTCAAGACGCAGCAGCTCGTCCCCGGTGACCAGGCGGCGGTCGTCAACGGCAACGTCCTCTCCATCGCCGCCCTGTTCGCCCTCGTCGCGAACCCGGTGATCGGCCGCCTGTCCGACATCACGCTCTCGCGCTTCGGTCGCCGCCGCCCGTGGATGTTCCTCGGCGCCATCGGCTTCGTCGCCTCGCTCACGATCGTCGCGTTCGCTCCGAACGTCCCGGTCCTCATCGCCGGTTGGTGCCTCGCACAACTCACCGGCAACGCCATCCTCGGCCCGCTGCTCGCGACCATCGCCGACCAGGTCCCGCCGGAACAGCGCGGGAGTGTCTCCGCGAACGTCGGCGTCATGCAGAACGTCGGCATCCTCGCTGCGGCCTTCGTGGCCAGCTGGTTCGTCACCGACATGCTGCTCCTCTTCGTCGCTCCGGCCGTCTTCGCACTCATCACCGTGTGGCTGTACTGCTTCGTCCTGCCCGACCGCGCGATCACCACCCGTCCGGACGTCGGCGGATGGAAGGGTCTGCTCTTCACCTTCTGGGTGAACCCGCTCAAGCACCCGGACTTCGGTTGGGTCTGGCTCTCACGGTTCCTGCTGACGCTCGCCTCGTTCCTCTTCGTCGCGTTCCGCCTGTTCTTCCTGCAGGAGGAGGTCGGGCTCTCGCAGCAGGGCGCCGTCGACACCCTGACCATGGGTGTGCTGATCTACACGATCGCGCTCGTCATCACCGCGAAGCTCGGCGGTTGGCTGTCGGACCGGATGCTCAACCGCAAGGTGTTCGTCATCGGGTCGACGGCGGTCTTCGCGGTCGGACTCATCCTGCTCGCCCACACCACGACGGTGCCCATGTTCTACGTCGTCGAGGCGATCATGGGGGCGGCGTACGGCGTGTACGTCGCGGTGGACACCGCCCTCGTCGTGGACGTCCTGCCGAACCCGGACGACGCGGCGAAGGACCTCGGTGTCCTCAACATCGCGAACGCCCTGCCGCAGTCGCTTGCCGGCGCGGTGGGCGCGTTCCTCCTCGGACTCGGCGCGGTCGGCAACAACTACACGGCCCTGTTCTGGGGCGCCGGGGTGATCGCCGTGCTCGGCGCGCTGACGATCCTGCCGGTCCGACACCGCATGACCCGGAACGCCGACGGGACGATCACCGGATCGATCGCGACCCGTGGGTGATCCCGGTCGCGCCTCTCGCACCCCGATCACCAGCTCCACTCCATCACCCAGCGACGCCAAGGACGGCGTCAGAACGGACGGCAACACCATGACCGCACCAGCGCTCTCCGTGCAGCTCTACAGCATCAAGGAGCACCTCGACCAGGGCCTCGACGACGCCCTCGCCCGGCTCGCCGGCATGGGCCTGCGCGAGGTCGAAGCCTTCGACTTCGTCTCCCGCGCGCCCGAGCTCCGCGAGGCCTTCGACCGCCACGGTCTCGCCGCCCGCACCGGCCACGCGACCCTCCTCTCCGACGAGATCCGCTTCGGCGACCAGGTCATGCCGGTCGCCCCACAGGAGGAGGTGTTCGCGGCAGCGAAGGCCCTCGGCCTCGAGATCGTCATCGACGCGTTCGTGAGCCCCGACCGCTGGCTTGACGAAGCCGCCGTCGCCGACACGGCCGCCCGCCTCAACGCCGCAGCGGAGCGCGCCGCCGACCACGGTCTCCGCGTCGGCTACCACAACCACTCCCAGGAGTTCGTCGCATCGTTCGGCGGACGCAGCGCGTTCGAGGTCTTCGCCGACCAGCTGCGTGACGACGTCGCGCTCGAAGTCGACCTGTTCTGGGCGGCGACCGCCGGTCAGGACGTCCCCGCGCTGCTCGGCCGCCTCGGCGACCGCGTCCAGGCGCTCCACGTCAAGGACGGCCTGCTGCCCGCCGACCCGTTCGCACCGGGCGCCGCCCCCTTCGTGCCGACGAGTCTCGACCAGCGACCGTTCGGGCAGGGCGAGGTCCCGCTGCGTGAGTCCCTCGCCGCAGCGCCCTCGGCGCGGTTCGCGATCATCGAGTTCGACCACTACGGTGCCGGCGACATCTTCGACGGCATCCGGGCGAGCGTCGACGCGCTCGTCGCCGAACAGCTCGTCTCGACCGAAGCGGCGGTCCGCTGATGCCCGCGGCCGCGCAGGGCACGACGGCACGCGCACCGCAGGGCAGCGGCCCGGTCGGCGTCGGGTTCATCGGCACCGGCATGATCAGCGACACCTACCTCGAGCACCTCACCGCGTTCCCCGACGTCCGCGTCGTGATCCTCGGCGACCTCGACGTCGACCGCGCGCGGGCCCAGGCCGAGAAGTGGGGCGTCGGCGAGTGGGGGACCACCGACGACGTCCTCGCGCACCCGGACGTCGAGCTCGTCGTGAACCTCACGATCCCCGCCGTCCACGCGCAGGTCGCTTCGCAGGTGCTCGCCGCCGGGAAGCACGTGTGGACGGAGAAGCCGATCAGCGTCGACCGTGCGAGCGGGCTCGCGCTCCTCGAGCAGGCCGACGCCGCCGGACTCCTCGTCGGCATCGCGCCGGACACCGTCCTCGGCCCGGGCGTCCAGTCCGCGCGTCGCGCCATCGCCCGCGGTGACATCGGTCAGCCGCTCACCGCCCAGACCGTCATGCAGTACGCCGGCCCGGACATCTTCCACCCGAACCCGGAGTTCCTGTTCGCGAAGGGCGGCGGGCCGCTGTTCGACATGGGGCCGTACTACCTGACGACGCTCGTGCAGGTGTTCGGTTCGGTCGCCTCGGTGTCGGCAGCCGGCTCCCGTGGGCGTGCGACGCGGACGATCCAGCAGGGCGACCGCGTCGGCACCGAGTTCGCCGTCGAGGTGCCGACGCACGTCAGCGCCATCGCCCGCTTCGTGGACGGCGGCGTGAGCCAGAGCGTCTTCAGCTTCGAGTCGCCGCTCGCGAAGATGGGCGTCGTCGAGATCACCGGCACCGAGGGGACGCTCGTGATCCCCGACCCGAACATGTTCACGGGCGAGGTGCGGATCACCCGCGCCGCTCCCATCGAGCGGATGCAGCAGGACCCGGAGTGGGAGGTCGTGCCGACCGAGGGTGTCCTCGCCGGCCGCGGGACCGGGGTCCTCGACCTCGCCCGGGCGATCCGTTCCGGCGGCACGCCGCTCGCTTCGGGCGCCCTCGGCTACCACGTGCTCGACACGCTCGTCTCGATCGACGAGTCTGTGGTGTCCGGCCAGACCGTCGACGTGGCGAGCCGGGTCGCGCCGGTCCCGCTCGTCGCGGAGGACTGGGACCCGTTCGCCGCGACGCTCTGAGCGCTGTGAGCCGAGCCGGGCACCGCCGAACAGAACCGAGCAGCATCGGAGCAGGCTGAGCAAGCCCCCGGTGGTGTCCGTCGCCCCACGTACGCTGAGGCGATGGACACCACCGGCCGGAGCGCCGCCGAGCACCCCGATGAAGCGGCCCCTCGCCGGCGATGGATCCTCACCGGCCAGCTCGGCCCGGCGTTCGACGACGGCGGACCGATCCTGCTCATCGAATCGAAGTCCACCTTCACGAAGCGCCCGATGCACCGGGCGAAGGCGCACCTCTTCCTCTCGGCCATCCGACATCGAGCGGCGGAACTCGGCGACCGGGCGGAGTTCCACCAGGTCGACCGCTACGAGGAGGTCGTCGAGGTCGGCGCCGACCTGGAGGTGATCGACCCACCCTCGTGGACGGCTCGACGCTTCGTCCGTGAGCGCGGCCTCCGGGTGCTCCCGAGCCGCGGCTTCGTGACGTCGGAACCGGACTTCGCGGCCTGGGCGTCGACGCGGGACGGCAAGCGGCTCCTCCTGGAGGACTTCTACCGCACGGTGCGGGAGCGGACCGGGATCCTCATGCGCGGCGACCAGCCGGAGGGTGGCCGCTGGAACTACGACCACGACAACCGGAACCCGCCGCCGAAGGGTGCCGCCCGGCTCGGTCTGCCCGAACCGCTCTGGCCCGAGGAGGACGACATCGACGCGGAGGTCCGGGAGGACCTCGACCGGTGGCAGCGCGACGGACTGGTCCAGCTGGTCGGTGATGACGGGCCCCGACGCTTCGCGGCCACGGCGGCCGAGGCGGAGGCGGCGCTCGCGGACTTCATCGAGACGAGGCTCGGCGACTTCGGCCCGTTCGAGGACGCCATGCTCGGCGGTGACTGGACGATGGCGCACTCCCTGCTGAGCGTGCCGCTCAACCTCGGCCTGCTCGACCCGCGCGACGCCGTCGAGACCGTGGTCGCCGAGTACCACGCCGGTCGCGCACCGCTGTCGAGTGTCGAGGGCTTCACCCGCCAGATCATCGGCTGGCGCGACTACGTCTGGCATCTCTACTGGCACCTCGGCGAGCCGTACCGGACGAGTCACAACGCCCTCGGAGCACACGAGCCGCTCCCGCTCCAGTTCCGCGAACTCGACGCCACCGCCATCCAGTCCAACTGCCTCCGCGAGACGATCGACGGGATGCGTCGCCACGGTTGGGCGCATCACATCCAGCGGCTCATGGTGCTCGGCAACTGGGCCCTGCAGCACGGGTACGACCCGGTCGCACTCAACGACTGGTTCATCGACATGTTCGTCGACGGCACCCCCTGGGTGATGCCCGCGAACGTCATCGGCATGTCGCAGCACGCGGACGGCGGCATCGTCGCGACGAAGCCCTATGCCTCGGGCGGTGCGTACATCGACAAGATGTCCGACTACTGCGGTGGGTGCGTCTTCAATCCCAAGGTGCGGCTGGGCGAGGACGCCTGCCCGTTCACCGCCGGGTACTGGGCCTTCCTCGACCGCGTGGAACCGCGCATCCGGCACAACACCCGTATGGCGCAACCGCTGGCCGGGATGCGCCGACTGTCCGACCTGCGCGCCGTCGTCGACCAGGAGCACACCCGCGAACAGTGGTGATCGGAGCAGTCGTCCAGCCCTCGCGCGACCCCTCGACCGGTGGGGAACGCGTCGCTAGGCTCGGCACATGACGCCCAGTGATGCAGCATCCGACCCGCAGATCGCCGCACTCCAGGCTGCCGCCGCCCACGCACAGGCGGAGCTCGAAGCCGCCCAGGCGCAGGCGGCGCTCGCCGCAGCCAAAGTGAAGGCGGCCGAGGCGGCAGCGGCGCTCGCCGGGGCCGGGATCACGGCGTCGGGCGGGGCCACCGGAGCAGCGTCACCGGTCGAGCCGGTGGACCCCGGTTCCGCGAGTGATGCGCCGGCCGCCGAGGCCCCAGCAGACGTCCCAACCGACGACGCAGTCGGTGCCGACACCAGCACCGCCGGCACTGGCACTGCCGACACCAGCAGCTCCGACGAGCTCAGCGCCGACACCATCGGTCCGGGCCCGCTCGGCCTCGACGACGTGCTGAAGATCCGCGACGGTTACCTCGTGCACGGCCCGGCGCTCGAGATGGGCGCCCTGGTCAACGGGGAACCGCTGCCGGGGGTGCAGGTCCGCATCCCGCTCAGTGTCATGAACCGGCACGGACTCGTCGCCGGCGCCACCGGAACCGGGAAGACCCGCACGCTCCAGGGCCTCGTCGAGCAGCTCTCGGCCGCCGGCGTCCCCGTGTTCGCCGCGGACATCAAGGGTGACCTCTCGGGCATCGCGACCCCGGGGGAGTCGAACGAGAAGCTCCTCGACCGCACCCGCGGCATCGGTCAGGACTGGACGCCGGCCGCCACCCCGACGGAGTACTTCGCGCTCGGCGGCGTCGGCAAGGGCGTCCCGATCCGCGCCACCATCGCCGCCTTCGGCCCGCTGCTGCTGAGCAAGGTCCTCGGCCTCAACGCCACGCAGGAGTCCAGCCTCGGTCTCGTCTTCCACTACGCCGACAAGGCGGGCCTGCCGCTCCTCGACCTGAGCGACCTGCGCGCGGTCCTCACCTACCTCGCGAGCGACGACGGCAAGGGTGAGCTGCAGGAGCTCGGCGGGCTGTCGGGCGCCACCGTCGGGGTGATCCTGCGGGAGCTCATCACCTTCGCCGACCAGGGCGCCGACGTCTTCTTCGGCGAACCCGAGATCGACACCGCCGACTTCATCCGCCTCGACCCGAGCGGGAAGGGCATCGTCAGTCTGCTCGAGGTGCCGGGCGTCCAGAACCAGCCGGCCCTCTACTCGACGTTCCTCATGTGGTTGCTCGCCGACCTCTTCAACACCCTCCCCGAGGTGGGCGACCCCGAGAAGCCGAAGCTCGTGTTCTTCTTCGACGAGGCGCACCTGCTGTTCCGCGACGCGTCGAAGGACTTCCTCGCGCAGATCACGCAGACGGTCCGGCTCATCCGGTCGAAGGGTGTCGGCATCTTCTTCGTCACGCAGACGCCGAAGGACGTCCCGGGCGAGGTGCTCGCGCAGCTCGGTTCCCGCGTCCAGCACGCCCTCCGCGCCTTCACCCCGGACGACGCGAAGGCGCTCAAAGCGACGGTGTCGACCTACCCGACCTCCAGCTACGAGCTCGGCGAGGTCCTCACCTCACTCGGCACCGGTGAAGCGGTCGTCACCGTGATGAACGAGAAAGGGGCGCCGTCGCCGGTCGCGTGGACGAGACTGCGGGCGCCGCAGGGACTCATGTCGCCCAGTGCCGACACCGCGATCGACGCGGCGATCGCGGCGTCACCGTTGCTCGCGCGGTACGGAACGCCCGTCGACCGTGAGTCGGCGAGGGAGATCCTGACGGCGAAGCTCGAGGAGGCGAACCAGGCCGCGCTCGCCGCCGAGGCCGAACTCGAGCGGCAGCGCATCGCGGCGGAACTCGCGAAGCAGCAGGCCGCCGCCGACAAGGCCCAGGCCGCGGCGCAGAAGCAGGCCGACGCCGAGTACGAACGGTTGCTCCGGAAGACCGCCGGCACGACCCGCCGGACGTCGACGAGGTCGTCGTCGACGTCGTCGAAGAGTCCGCTCGAGGAGATCCTCGGGTCGAAGGCGACGCGGTCGATCCTCACCGGCGTCGTCGAGGGCATCTTCGGGACGCGTCGCCGCCGCTGAGCTGCCGCTCCGGTCTTCATGCGGTGTTCCGTTCCCCTGAGTGGTTCCCCGTTCCCTGAGCGGTTTCCCGTTTCCTGAGCGGTCTCCCGGTCCCTTGAGCGGTTTCCCGGTCCCTGGAGCGGTTTCCCGGTCCCTGAGCTTGTCGAAGGGCGCGAACCTACCGGAGGCCGTCCTCGGCGAGGCGACCGAGCTCGACGGTGGCCCGGGCGTCGTCGAGCAGCCCGTCCTGCAGCGACCACACGGCGGACAGCGCGGAGCGCGCGACCACCCACTCGAGGAGCGCGGTTCGCGACAGGCCGAGCGATCGACTCACCAGCCCCACCCGCTCGGCGAACAGCTGCGGGTTCCGCGCCGTCGCGGGATCGGGGTTGCTGAACAGCGCTGTGGCGTCGAAGGCGCGGTGGCCGACGATGCCCTTGGGATCGATCGCCCGCCAGTCGCCGGGTGCGAACTCCAGCAGGTTCAGGTGGTGGAGGTCGCCGTGCAGTACGACGACGTCGGCAGGCGTTGTGGTGTCGAGCAGCCGACCGGCGAGCTCCCGCCCACGCTCGAGGAACGCGGCGCTCGCTGGATCGCCGAGGAGGGTGCCGAGGGCGGATGCGTCGTCGGCGAGCAGCTCGCGGAACCACCGGCGGAGCGTGGGGAGTTCGGCGATGACATCACCGGCATCGGTCGGCGCCGGGGTGGGGATCGCCGCGTGCAGGGTGGCGAGCACGGAGCACAGGATCGCGACGGCTCCGAGGTCGTCACCTGCGCGGGTCAGTGCGGAGAGATCACGGCCGCCCGTCGCGCGTTCCAGGACGATCGCGTGGTCATCGCCCGCGAACACCGCTGCACACCCGGCGCCGTCCCACGCCGCGAGCAGCTGACCGCCGAGCGCCTCCTCGTGGACGAGCGGCACCTTGAGCATCGCCGGTCGACCGTGGTGCGTCACGGGGAGCAGCCGGCTCGACGGCGTCACGATGAGCTCGCCGTCGGGCACGAGTCGCCATTGCTCGACGGCCGCGTCGATGCCCCCTGGTCGCCATGTCACGGGACTCAGCCTAGGCAACCCGGTCAGACCGGTGCCTCGGTCGCGCCTCGATCGGTCCCTGAGCCTGTCGAAGGGCTCGCGGGTGGACACCGCCCTTCGACAGGCTCAGGGACCGGGGAGGGTGGGCTTCAGGCAGGGGATGGTGGGCTTCAGGGGCCGGAGGGTGGGGCTCAGGGACCGGGGAACGCCGGTTAGGCTGGCGCGGTGACCGACATCCGCGCGTACCGACCGTCCGACCGCGCCGCCGTGGCGGCGATCTGCATCCGAACGGGCGACTCGGGGGCGGACGCGACCGGACAGTTCAGCACGGACGACCTCCTGCCCGACATCTACGCCTTGCCCTACGTCGAGCACGAGCCCGAGTTGGCGCTGCTCGTCGACGCCGGTGCCGGCCCGATCGGGTACATCCTGGGCACGGCGGACACGACCGCCTTCGACCGCTGGTTCATCGAGCGCTGGTGGCCGACCGTCGAGGGGAAGTACGCGGCAGCCGTGGCCTCCGGAGCAGCCTCGGAGAGCGAACGCGGCATCGTCCGATCCGCGACCGATCGCGGCGGACTGGCCCCGGAACTCCTGGCGCAGTACCCGGCGCATCTGCACATCGACCTGCTGCCGGAGACGCAGGGGATGGGTGTCGGCAGACGGCTCATCGACGCGTTCTGCGAGCTCCTCGCGGAGCGCGGTGTCCCGGGCGTGCACCTCGGCGTCGGCGTCTCGAACACCGGGGCACAGCAGTTCTACCAGCGGACGGGCTTCACCCGGGTGGACGGCGACCCCGGGGCCCACTGGTACGCGAAGGCGCTCTGAGCCGAGAGGCATCCGCCCCCAGTTCGATCCCGTGCGGTGCGACGTCACCATCGCGCTCCATAACGGTGGCCGGGGCAGGCCGACTCAGCGAGAACAGTTCGGCTAGAGCAGTTCGGCGCGCGCCCAGCGCAGACGCTCGAGCGGGGTGAGCAGGTCGGGGTGGTCCTCGCGGAGGTCGTCGAGCGAGACCGGCTGGCGAGGTCGCTCCACCGGGCCGTCGTAGGCGGCGACGACGGCCGCGATGCTGTCCGTGCTCCATCGGTTGCTCCGCATGCGCAGGAGTGGGCGGTTCTCCGAGTCACAGACGAAGAACTGCGAGCTCGCTTGCAGCCCCCGACCTCGGAACTCGAAGAGCAGGCTGCGGCCGATCGCCTCCCGCGGAACGAACCGTTGCTGCCCGACGATGGGCTGCTCGATGAACCCGTCATGACACACGACGATGCGTTGTCGTCGAGACAGGACGGCGACGCCGAGCAGCACGACCATGCCGATGATGCCGAGCGTGATGACCCACGTGCGCTCGATGCTCGGGGTCGGGCCGACGAGCCAGAGTGAGACGCCCCACACGGGGAGGACGACGATTGCGGCGCTCAGGACGGCGCTCCAGAGCACGCGCGGATGCGGTCTGACCGTCACCGGTTCATCACCCCGTCGCACCACGCACTCACCCCCGCAGATCATCGTGGCCTGCTTTCAGTGGGTGGACAATCCGCCATCTGGGGGACAAGTAGGACGAATGCCCCACTCTTCGAGCCGGTCCGACCGGTTGCGCCGATACGCTTGACTTCTCCGTCCCGCGATGTGCAATATATTGCATGCCCGCTCCCGCTCAAGCCAACCCGCAGCGCCGAGCGCTCCTCCGCGACGACGTCTATCAGTCGCTCCGCAACGCGATCGTCGACGGGACGTTCACCCCGGGCGAGAAACTCGTCGACACCGAACTCGAACGCTGGCTCGGCGTGAGCCGCACGCCCATCCGCGAGGCCGTCCTGCGTCTCGCCCGGAGTGGGCTCGTCATTGCGAAACCCGGACGGTCGACCGTCGTCGCCCCGCTCGACAGCCGGGCGACGTTGCAGGCTCAGGCGGTCGCCGCCGCCATGCACGAACTCGCCGTCCGTGAGGCGGTGCCGCATCTGAGTGCGGCCGACCTCGATCGCATGCGCGCGGCGAACCGTGACTTCGCAGCCGCGCTGCAACGTGACGATGCCGATGCCGCGCTCGCAGCGGACGACGCCTTCCATGCCGTGGCCGTGGAGGTCGCCGGGAATCCGTTCATCCGTGATGCGCTCGAGGCGGTCACGCCGTTGCTGCGCCGGATCGAACGGTTGCGGTTCTCCTCGGTCGCCGCGCGCGGGTCGATCGCGCAGCACGACGCCGTCATCGAGCGCTGTGCGGAGGGGGACGTCGATGCGGCGGCCGCGCTCGTCCGAGGCAACTGGACGACCCTCGCCGACCTCGTCCTCGCGCACCTCGACGAGGACTGAGCAGCGCCCACCACCCGACCCGTTCCCCGACATCCCGCCGCACCACCGAGACCCAGGAGCCACCACATGTCCCTCAGCGACTTCTCCCGCTACCCGCTCACCTTCGGGCCGAGTCCCGTCCACGAACTCAACCGCCTCACCGCCCACCTCGGTGGCGCGACGATCTGGGCCAAGCGCGAGGACGTCAACAGCGGTCTCGCCTATGGCGGCAACAAGACCCGCAAGCTGGAGTACCTCATCCCCGACGCGATCGCGCAGGGTGCCGACACGCTCGTGTCGATCGGCGGCTACCAGTCCAACCACACGCGTCAGGTCGCGGCGGTCGCGGCGAAGCTCGGGATGCAGGCCGTCCTCGTGCAGGAGAACTGGGTGGACTGGCCCGACTCCGTGAACGACCGGGTCGGCAACATCATGCTGTCGCGGATCATGGGGGCCGAGGTCCGTCTCGATCCAGCGGGCTTCGGCATCGGCTTCAAGTCGAGCTGGGAACGAGCCCTCGACGACGTGCGCGAACGCGGCGGCACCCCGTACGCGATCCCGGCCGGGGCGTCGGACCACCGGCTCGGTGGTCTCGGCTTCGCGAACTGGGCCGCGGAGGTCGAGCAGCAGGAGCGTGAACTCGGGGTGTTCTTCGACACGATCGTCGTCTGCAGCGTCACCGGGTCCACGCACGCCGGCATGATCGCCGGGTTCGCCGGCCAGGACCGACCACGCCGGGTGATCGGCATCGACGCGTCGGCGAAGATCCAGGAGACCCGCGACCAGGTCGCACGCATCGCCCGCAACACGGCGGAGCTCATCGGCCTCGAGCGTGAGCTCCGCGACGACGAGATCACGGTGTTGGAGGGGTGGGCCGGCGACCTCTACGGGATCCCGGTCGAGTCGACGATGGAGGCGATCCGCCTGACCGGTCGGCTCGAGGGCGTCATCATCGACCCGGTCTACGAGGGGAAGTCGATGGCGGGACTCATCGACCTCGTGACGAGCGGTGACATCCCGGCGTCCAGCAACGTCCTCTACGCGCACCTCGGTGGGCAGCCGGCGATCAACGCCTACAGCGCCCTCTTCCGCGACTGAGCCGTTACCCGGTGTCCCGCCCGAGCGGGGTGCCGGCGCGGTGCGCTGAGCCGAGTCGCCGGAAACCGGTGCCGGCGCGGTGCGCTGACGCGAACCCGAGGGAACCGGCGTGAGCGCGGGTCAGGCGACCGAGCGCGCCCCTCCGGAGACCCGCGCCCACGTCGCTGACCCGCGCTCGCGCCAGCGCACCGCGCTGACCCACTACCAGGGTCGATGGTCGTGGTCCAGGGGCGGGCGGTCGCGAGCTGCGGTGCGAGACTTGGACCTCCACGACGCGAGGAGGTCGCATGCGCGCACCGATGGAACCCCGACACCAGACGCGGATCGCATGATCCGTCTGCAGTCCACCGCCTGGCCCACCAGCGGCACCTCCCTCGACCTCGGCGCCCTGCACGACGCGGCGTCAGGTGCGTTGGCGAGCATCGAGTCGCGTCTGGCGTTCACCTCCACAGCCGTGCGACTCGTCGGTCCGCTCGAGCAGCACACCGCCGGGCGGGTCTTCGCGGGACTCGGCGCGATCGCCGCGGTCGACGTCACACTCGCACGGGTCGTCGAACCGCACCTCGACGCACTCGCCATCCTGCATCAGGCCGACCTCGAACCGCCGGCCGTCTCCACCTGGGGGGTCTTCGCGGCCGAGGCGCCCGGGCTGCGTCTCGACGCGACCCTGGTCGACGACGCCTGGCAGCTGTCGGGCACCAAGCCGTGGTGCTCCCTCGCCTCCCATCTGAGCGACGCGCTCGTCACCGCCCATACCGCGCCGGGGGAGCGGCGGCTGTTCGCCGTCGCGCTCACCGACCCCGGGGTCGCGACCGACGACAGCGCGTGGCTCGCCCGCGGATTGCCGCTCGTCCCGAGTGGCCCGGTCGGCTTCGACGGGGTGCCCGCCTCTCCGGTCGGCGACGACGGGTGGTACCTGCGACGCCCCGGATTCTCCTGGGGCGGGATCGGCGTCGCCGCCTGCTGGTGGGGCGGCGCGGTCACGCTCGTCGCCCGCTTGCTCGCGGCGGCACGCACCCGACCCGACGCAGACCTCCTCCTCCGTACGCTCGGCGCCGCGGCCATCGACCTCTCGATCGCCGAGCAGGCGATCGCCGACGCGGCCCAGGCCATCGAGCACGGTCACGCCGATGACGTGGCCGGTCCGCGCCTCGCCCAGCGTGTGCGGTCGACGGTCCGCGGCCGGGTCGACGCCATCCGCGCCGGGGTGCTCGGAGCACTCGGCCCCGGCCCGCTCACCTCCGAACCCGCCTACCTCGCGCGGATGTCCGACCTCGAGCTCTACGTCCAGCAGGACCACGGCGACCGCGACCTCGCGCGCTACGGCCGCATGCTGGTGGAGGCTGACTGATGCCCGCCTTCGACCACCGCGACCCCGGCACGTCGGCAGCCGCCTGGGCGACTCGCTTGCACGAGCTCGACCTGCCCGTCTGGGACGGCTGGCGGCACGCCACGGGCGTCGTCGTCCTGTCGCCGCACCCCGACGACGAGTCACTCGGAGCCGGCGGGCTGATCGCGGCCGCCGCAGCCGCCGGGATCCCGGTCGAGGTCCTCCTCGTGACCCTCGGCGAGGGATCGCACCCCGACTCGCCGACCACCACGCCCGAGGAACTCGCCCCGCGCCGGGAGGCCGAGTTCATCGATGCCGTCGGTCGTCTCCACCCGACGGTCCGGTACGACGTCCTGCACATCCCGGACGGTGGCCTCGACGCCGAACGCGCGGGCATCGCGGGGCGACTGCGTGCAGCCGTCGCCACCGCCGGATCGCGACCGCTCATCGTCGCCCCCTGGCGCGGCGACGGGCACCGCGACCACCGGATCGCGGGCGAACTCGCCACGGCCCTCGCGACCGAGCTCGACCTCGCGCTCGTGGAGTTCCCCATCTGGCTCTGGCACTGGGCCGACACCGACGACGCGACCCTACCGTGGGCCGAGGCGCGGATCGTGCCGCTCGACGCGGCGGCGCACGGGGCGAAGATCGCCGCGATGGACGCCTACCCCTCGCAGACGGAGCCCCTCTCGGACGCGCCGGGCGACGAGGCGATCGTCGACCACCACCACCTGCAGCACTACGCGCGGCGGTTCGAGGTGCTCTTCCCGAACGGCCGTGCGCTGGGCCTCGCGGCGGGATCCGACACGGATGCAGGTGCGGCGGCGGACTCCGACACCGGCACCGCCGCCGGCACCGGCACGGACACCGTCGCGACGGCCGATGCGACCTCGCGCTCGAAGGAGTCGTTCGAGGACCACTACCGCGACCACCCCGACGGCTGGGACTTCGGGTCCTGGTACGAGGAGCGCAAACGTCGGGTCCTCCTCGCCGCCCTGCCGCGCCAGCGCTACGGCTCGGTGCTCGAACTCGGCTGCGCGACGGGTGTCCTGACGGAGCGGCTCGCGGACCGCAGCGACGACGTGCTCGGGGTCGACATCGCCGAAGCGCCCCTCGAGATCGCCCGCCGACGGGTGCCTGCCGCCCGGTTCGAACGCGGCACGCTCCCCGACGACTGGCCGAGTGGTGCCTTCGACCTCGTGGTGATGTCGGAGGTCGGCTACTACCTGTCGGCGACCGACCTCGACCGGGTGATCGACCGCCTCGTCGGCTCGCTCACGCCCGGCGGGAGCATCGTCGCGTGTCACTGGCGGCACCCGGACGACCACGCCACGACCTCGGCCGAGTTCGTCCATCGCCGCCTGCTCGAACGCTGGCCCGGCCGTCGGTCGATCCAGCACGTCGAGGACGACTTCCTGCTCGACGTCCTCGTGCCTGCCGATGAGGCGAGCATCGCTGCGGTGGACGGTCTGACGGGCTGATGCTGCGACGGATCGATGCCGTCGTGCCCGCGCACGACGAGGAGGAGCTGATCGGGGCATGCCTCGACGCGCTACTCGTCGCGCGTGCCGCCGTGCTGCGTCGTCGTCCCGAGCTGCAGGTGGGGATCGTCGTGGTGCTCGACGACTGCCGCGACGACACGGCGCGGATCGTGCGGGAGCGGTTGGCGGGCTTCGATCCTGACGAGATGGTCACCGTCGTCATCGACGAGCGCAGTGTCGGGGCGGCCCGACGGGCGGGTGTCGCGGCCGCAATGGGATCGGGTATTGGGGGATCGGGCGCTGCCGACGTCTCCGCGCGGTGGATCGCCAACACCGACGCCGACTCGCGCGTTCCGGAGGACTGGTTCTCCGTGCACGCCGATGCCTTCGACGACGGTGTCGACGTCCTCCTGGGGACCGTCCGTCCCGACTTCACGGACTTCTCCGAGGACGACGTGGAGCGGTGGTCGCTGACCCACCCGCCCGGACATCTGCCGGGCAACGTGCATGGGGCCAATCTGGGTGTCCGGGCCGATCGGCTCGACGAACTCGGCGGCTTCCGTGAGCTGCCCGAGCATGAGGACGTCGAGCTCGTCGAGCGCGCCCGGGCGGCGGGTCTCCGGGTCGTGCCGACGCTGGATGCGCCCGTCGAGACCTCGGGTCGGCGACGTGGCCGGACCCCGGGTGGCTACGCCGCGTTCCTCGCCGAGACCTACCCGCGATCCTGACGGTCCAGCGCGTCTGAACCCCCGGCCTGTGTCGACGGGTCGCGTGCATCCGTCTGTGGATCGACGATGACCTCGGTGACCTCGCCGAGGTCGAGCACCGGGTACCGGGAGACGGCTCCGACCTTCTCCTCGCTCGCGAGGACGTAGACGTCGGTGCTGCGCTCGGAGAGGGCGCGCTTCGTCGCGGCGTCGTCGAGGTCGCCGGTGGTGAGGCCGTGTTCGGGATGGAAGCCTGTGACGCCGAGGAAGCAGGCGTCGGCGCTCAGGTGACGGATGGCCTCTGCGGCGAGGGCGCCGCCCGCGACCATGGAGTGACGTCCGAGTTCGCCGCCGATCATGATGACGCGTGCCGGCGAGTGCTCCGCGACTGCGAGGGCGACCGCCGGGCTCGGGGTGATGACGGTGAGGGTCGGATCGTCCGGGAGGAGTCGCGCGAGCGCGAGCGCGGTGGTGCCGGCGTCGATGATGATGGTGCTGCCCGGTCGGATCCGCTCGGCGGCGATGCGGGCGACGCGCTCCTTGCTCGCCGTCCCGAGGGACAGTCGATCCCGGAACGGGCGGTCGGCCGCGGGGACCGGGAGTGCGCCGCCGTAGACGCGGACGCAGAGGCCGGCTTCGGCCAGCTCGCGGAGGTCTCGGCGGATCGAGTCCTCCGAGAGTCCGAGCGCAGCGGCGGCGTCCTTCGCGACGATGCGGCCGTCGCGGTCGAGGAGGTCGAGCAGGTGTGATCGTCGTTGTGCGCTCAACATGCGTGCTCCTTCATGATCTTGCACGATCGTGCACGCTTAACGCTACAGTGCTGGACATGACAACGCCACTCCTCATCCTCATCGCCGGCCCCTACCGCTCCGGGACCGGCGGTGATCCCGACGCCATCGCCCGCAACCTGGAACGACTCGAAGCCGCAGCGGCGCCCATCTTCGCGCTCGGTCACGTCCCGATGATCGGGGAGTGGGTCGCGCTGCCGATCCTGCGTGGGATCGACACCGCGTCGGGCGACGGCGACGTCATGTATGAGACGGCGAGGCGGTTGCTCCAGCACTGCGACGCCGTGCTCCGGTTGCCGGGGGAGTCGTCCGGTGCCGACACCGACGTCGCGATCGCCCGTGAGCGCGGGATCCCCGTGTACACCGACCTCTCGGAGATCCCGGCGCTCGAGGGCTGAGGTCGCTTGCCCGCGGCGTCCCGGCGCTCCGGCTAGGCTGACGCGCGTGCTCGACGACCTCCGGATCCGCCGCTACTGCGACACCGATGCGCGAGCGACCAGGTCCGTCTTCCAGCGCGCGGTCCGGGTGACCGCTGCCGCCCACTACACGGCCGAGCAGCTCGCCGCCTGGGTGCCCGACGACCCGCCGGGCGCCGTGCTGGACGACTGGGCCGCCCGACGTGCCGCGGTCACGACGTGGGTGGCCGAGCTTGACGACTCGGTGGTCGGATTCACCGACCTGGACGTCGAGACCGGCTACCTCGACATGCTGTTCGTCGATCCGGACGCGGGACGACGCGGCGTCGGGTCCGCGCTCATCCGTCAGGTGCTCGATGAAGCCCGAGTGGTGGGACTCCGGGAGGTGACCGTGCAGGCGAGTCGGACGGCGCAACCGGTGTTCGAGCGCCACGGCTTCATCGTGGTCCGCGAGCAGCGGGTCGAGCGTCGCGGGGTGCTCATCGAGAACGCGGTGATGCGGGTGCTCCTGGACGCCCCTGCGGGGTGATGCTCCCGGGACGGTCTGCGCACCAGGCGGGGTGTCGCCAGCGCGGTGCGCCGACCCGAGCGCGGTGGTGTGGGTGCCGGCGCGGTGCGCCGACGTGAGGTCGCTGCAATCGGCGTGAGCGCGGGTCATGGACGTGGGCGCGGCCCTCTGGAGACCCGCGCTCACGCGTGTGACCCGCACTCACGTCAGCGCACCGCGCTGGCAGTCCGTCAGACGTCGGCGAGTTGGGCGTCGGCACGCTCCGGGGAACCGGCTGCGAGGCCACGGTCGATGGCACGTCGCGAGCCGAGCCAGAGCAGGACACCGACCAGGAAGACGATGACCTCCGTCACGGTGAGCGACCAGACGATGCCACTGAGTCCGAACCACAGGTTGCCGAGGAGGACGATCGGGACGAACAGCACGCCCTGGGTGACCGCCATGACCGCCGCGGGGAGTGCTCGACCGGTCGCTTGGAAGAGCGAGGTGATGAGCCCGGTGAACCCGTTGGCGATCATCGCGGTGAGCTGCGCGACGAGGATCGTGACGCCGAGACCGAGGACGGCGGGGTCGGCGATGAACGCGGAGACGATCGGCTCACGCAGGACGAAGACGACACCGGCGAAGAGGACCGAGATCCCACCGACCGTGAGCGCCGAGGCGCGGAGAGCCGACCGGAGGCGCGCGCCGTCGCCCTTGCCGAACGCGTAGGCGAGCAGCGGGAGCACGCCGAAGGTGACGCCCATGACCAGGAACTCGGGCACCTGGGCGATCCGGACCGCGACGCCCATGGCCGCGAGTGGGGCGTCTCCGTAGGCCGCGGCCAGCGTGTTCAACACGAGCGCGGTGACGATGAGGAACCCCGACTGCAGGAGGGTGCTGACGCCGACGCCGAGGACCGGCTTGAGGATGGTCGGCGACAGCGTGAACCAGCGCGGTGCCAGGCTGACGTGCTCGCTGTTGCGCTGCAACCACGCCACGAAGTAGACGAGCACCCCGAGGTTCGCCAGGCCCATCGCGAGCGCTGCACCGGCGACGCCCCAGTCGAACCCGAGGATGAAGACGAGATCGAGGACGAGGTTCGCCACGGCCGACGCGATGAGGGCGATCATCACCTGACGGGCGGCACCCTCGGCCCGCACGAGCTGTTCCAGACAGAATGCGGTCGCCATGACGGGGACGAACGCGAGCATGACACCGATGAACGCCGAGGTCGCCGGGGCGGTGACCGCGTCCGCCCCGAGCAGTGACACGAGTGGGCCGAGGAACACGAGGCCGATCCCGCCCAGGACGGCGCCCGTCAGGAACGCGCCCCAGACGGAGAAGGAAGCGGCCCGTTTGATGTCCCCGGCCTGTGCCGGGTCGTGTTCGGAGGCGCCCAGGAGTCTGGAGGTGAGTGCGCCGCCACCGACGCCGAACAGGTCGCCGATGGCCATGATCAGTCCGAGGATCGGGGCTCCGAGCGTGATCGCGGCGAGCAGGGTGGTGTCGTGCAGTGAGCCGACGACGCCCGCGTTGATGAGGTTGTAGACGGCGCTGACGACCAGGGCCGCTGCCATCGGGACGCACAGGTGGATCAGTGCCCGGATGATCGGGGCGGTCGACAGGTACCAGCGGTTGCTCCCGACCGTGTCGGCTGCGGTCGACGGAGCGGTGGCCGTCGATGGTGCGGTGCCACTCGGGACGGGTGTTCCGGTTGTGGGATCGGTGTGGTGTTCGGGGTGCATGGCAGGCTCCGTTTCGGGCAGGTTCCGGGCGCGACGATGAGCGCCGGCGCGGCGAGGGTTCGATGATGAGGTGGTCGTCCGGCGGGGGGTGGGCGGAAAGGCTCAGCGGTCGTTCGGGCGCGACGGACAGCGCCGTCGTGGCGTTCGCGGTCGCCATCGTGTTCGGCGGTCGGTGAGTGACGCGGCGAGTGGTCTCGGCGCGTGGTCAGGGAGCTCGGGTTCCCCGAGCGGAGATCAGCGGGTCGGCTGTGGCAGGTGTGCCGTGAGCTTCGTGAGCAGAGCGTGCAGGGTGTCGCGTTCGCTCTGGTCCAGCGGGGTGAGGATGACGTCGTCGGCCTCGGCCATCGCGGTCTCGAACCCGGCGATGAGGTCGGTGCCGAGCGCGGTGGCGTAGACGCGCTTGGTGCGCGCGTTCCCGTCCTCCGTGCGGCGTTCGACGAGGTCTCGACGTTCGAGTCCCTGCAGGAGGCTCGAGACGCTGGCGGCGCTCGTCCGGCTCACCTCGGCGATGTCGCGTTGGCTCGATCCTGGATGCCGGACGAGGTGGCCGAGGACGAAGGCCTGTTCGTGACTGAGCTCGCGGGCTCGGATCCAGTCCTCGCCGGCCTTGCGCTGTGCCCACCCGATCCAGCGGACCAGTTCGAGTGTGCTGCTGAGGGTGGGGGTCTCGTCGTCCATGGTTAGAACGCTAACGCTTCGAGTTCTAACTGTCAACCCTCGAATGATCAGAGCGCGGAGAGCACCGCGCCGACGTGAGATGTGCGGACTCGGTGCCAGCGCGGTGCGCTGGCACGAAACCGACCAGTTCGGCGTGGGCGCGGGTCGTAGCCCTGAGCGCGCCCCTCCGGAGACCCGCGCTCACGCGTGTGACCCGCGCTCACGTCAGCGCACCGCGCTGGCGCCACGGGGACACGTCGCCGGGGTGCTCCGGAAACGCAGAACGCCCCGCGGCGGGCGGGGCGTTCTGTGAAGCTGGCGGAGAATGGGGGATTCGAACCCCCGAGGGCGTTAACCCAACACGCTTTCCAAGCGTGCGCCATAGGCCACTAGGCGAATTCTCCATGGCTGTTTGTGAAAAACGGCCAGATAGCAGCATACCTGGTTCCCGGACCGCCGCGCGCCACCCGGCCCCGCCGCCGCGCTCCGAGCCCGGCCGAGCACGAACGCCCACGGTCGGAGACATCGGCACGAACCGCCGCACGCGTCAGCTCGCGGCAGGCGGCCGCCAGTCCACCGGTTGGTCGCGCCGCAGCACGAGCGACCGGGGGAGGACGGCCGCGAGGACGCGTTCGAGCGGTTGACTCGCCGACCGCAGGGCCGACTTCGCCTCAGCCAACGCCGCGTCGACGGAACCGGCGCTCGCCGCACCAGCAGCGCTCGCCGCATAGCTCTCCCGCTCGACCGCCGCCACGAGTCGGTCGACGGCCGGCGACTCGATCCGGAACTGTCCGCGCAACCTCGATGCGAACCCGCGTGGTGACTCCGCCGACGTCACGGGGAAGCCGAGGTCGCGGGCGGTGTCGAGGAACTCCGCCCAGGCCCAGCCGGCCGAGGTCCCCTCGGTCAGCGCACGCCGACGCCCGGCCGCACGCCGGAGTCCCCGGGCGATCGACGGGGTGGCGAGCAGCACCAGCGCGCCGAGCAGGATCGCGAGCGGGACGAGGGCGGCGGTGAAGGCCCCACCGGACTGGGTCGAGGTCGGTCCGCCGAGCGCGTCCGCAGTGGGGGTGGGCGTCGACGCCGCGGTCGGAGCCGGACGGCTGTCGGGACTCACCGATCCGCTGCCGGGCGTCGCCGTGCTCGCGTCGCTGAACTGCGTCACGACCCCACGGCTGGCCGTCGGCTCGAACGGCACCCAGCCCACACCCTCGAAGTACAGCTCCGGCCAGGCGTGCAACTGGTCCGAGGTGACGATGTAGGTGTCGCGGTTCGCCGGGGTGTTGTCGATCGTCGTGCCCGGCAGGTACCCGATGGCGATCCGCGCGGGGATGCCGAGGACGCGCGACATCACGGCCATCGCGGACGAGAAGTGGATGCAGTAGCCGGCCTTGCGCTCCAGGAACGTCGCGATGACTTCGGCTCCGCTGCCGTCGAAGCCCTCCTCGACGGGTGCCGACTCCGAGTACTCGAAGGTGCTGCGGAAGTAGCGCTGCAAGGCGATCGCGCGGTCGTAGTCGGTGGAGGCGGTCGCCGTGACGTCCGCAGCGGTGTCACGGATGATCTGCGGCAGGTCGTCGGGCAGCTCGAGATACGGGGCGGCGGACGCCGGGTCGGCGACCGGCGGGACGTCGCGCATCTGCTGCGCGGTCGGCAGGATCGCGGTGCTCGTCGCCGTGTACGTCTGCCCGCGGGTGGATCCACGCTCCGCCATCGCCGTCAGCCCGGCGGCCTCGAACCGCCAGTCGCCGCGGAGCCCGTCGACCTTCTGCGTCGGGTACGGCAGCGGGAGCCACGGGCTCGACAGCGAGTCCACCGTGACCGTCGTCTCGAAGGTCTCGACCGGGATCGCCTCGCTGAGCCCGGCCGGCGCGGGGAAGGCGTCGAGCGTGTTGCCGTCGTTGTAGCCCGAATTGTCCGGTCCCCAGACCGTACCCGTGAAGTCGCTGAGGTCGGTGACCTTGAGGTAGGGGGCGTCGTCGGCGGTGGTCGTGTATTCGAGTGCAGTCGTGTTCGCGGGGCGCCGCAGACTCTGGCCGAGCGAGATGAGCGGGTTGATGCCGTTCACGAACGGACCGCTGCCACGGGCGCCGGCGGTCACGTCCCGGACGGCGAGGTCGGGCAGCACGGCCGGTGTGAGGAGGGCGACGACCACGGCCACGGCACTGACCAGGACGGCCGGGCCGAGGCCTCCGAAGCGACCGGCACCGGTCATCGCCGACGGGCCGGCGCCGCGTCCATCGCCGGCGGCCCGAGCCGAGGCGAGCGCTCGCAGCAGCTCCCGGCGCCGGACGTCCTCACGGAGCAGCCAGAGGAAGGAGAGTGCGACGAACGCGAACACCCACGGATCCAGGGGGAACGACACGGCGACGGTCGGCCCGGCGTACACGGCGAAGACCAGGACGGCCGCGAGCACCGGTGCGTGGCGGCCGAGCACGAGCCAGGCGACCGCCAGCGCGACGAGGCCGCCGCCGGCGGCCATGACGAAGACCACGCCAGCGTCGGTGTCGAGCGGGGCCGAGCCGTCGTGGAAGGTCTGGAACCCGGCGTCACGCAACCGTTCGAAGGCGCCGAGCGTCGTCGGGGTCGGGACGATGCCGATGATCGCCGTCTCACTGGCGAAGAACAGCGTGATCGTCAGCAGCCATGCGACGCCGGCGCCGAGCCACACGAACACCGCCGGCAGTCTCGTGCGCCGGAGGAGGATCGCCGTGGCGAGGACGATCGCGATGACGAGATTCGTGACGAACCACCAGTCGAGCGCGTCGAGCACCCGCCCGAATCCGAGGCCACCCGTCGCGAGGAGGAGGAAGGCGGCGAGGCCCAGACGCAGGTCGCCGACGTTCGCGGTGTCGCGTGGGTCGTCCCGGCGCCCGCCGGCGCTTCCCGACCACGACCCGCCGCTGGTTCCGCCACGGGACGGGCGTCGGGGGTTCGACGAGCCGGCACCAGGACGGACGTCCGAGGGCACCCCTCCGCGAGACGGCACACGGCCACGGGCGGCGGCCGCCGCGCGGCGTTCCTCAGCGACGGACATTCGCACCTCCGGCACCCCGGCGGCCGCCCTGGCCGCCCCGACCACCACGGCCGGCCGACTGCGGAGCCAGCGTGGTGGTCGCCGGACCGCTCGTGCCGGACCACAGCGCCTGGAACGATGCGCCGCGCTCGCCGACGTGGCAGCGCCAGCCGGCCGACTCCAGGAGCTCGATGGACCGACGCCGGGCGCCGGCTGGGAGGAGTGCGACGGGGAGCGGCGAGAGGTGCGCGACGGCGGTCAGCTCGCCGAGGTCGCCCTCCTCCACATCGCCGAGGATCGCGATGACCGGTTGCGACCGGCGCGCGGCGATGACGGGTGAGAGGTCGAGGAACCGATCGGGCCGGACCGACGGACGCAGGAGGGCCAGGTCGAGCAGGGCGCCGTCCAGGTCGTCCTCCTCGAGGTGCTGCCCGCCGCGGGCGAGCGCGTCGCCCATGTCGCCGACGGGGCTGGACCGTAGGCCACCGGCCGCGGATCTCGCACTGATCTCCCGGGAGAGCTCCTCGGTGCCGGCACCGACCAGGTTGACCCGGTAGTCGGCGTCGACGAGGTGGGCGGTGATCGAGGCCGCCAGCGACACGGCCTGCTCGAACGCCGGCAGGTACGACGGATCGTCGTCGGGCCAGGCCCAGTGGGCTGCGGCGGTGTCGAGGAGGACAGTCGCCTCGGGGTCGTTGCGCTGCTCCTCCTGCCGCACCATCAGTTCACCGTGGTGCGCGCTCGCCCGCCAGTGCAGTCGGCGGATCGCGTCCCCCGGCAGGTAGGGACGGGCGATGATGTCGTCCTCGCCGGCGCCGACATGCAGCGACGACGGGCGCGTCGAACCGTCGCGGCTGGCCGTGAGTGCGGGGATCTCCGGCAGAACCACGACCTCCGGCAGGACGACGACCGCATGCGTCCCGCCCACGTCGCGACGACGGACGACGAGTCCGAACGGGTCGCTCACGGTCAGCCCGAGCGGGCCGAGGTCGTGCTCCCCGCGTCGCAGCGCCGTCACGGTGTACTCGGCCGTTCTACGGCGCGATCCGATGCCCGCGACGCCGGTACTCGGCAGGGTGCCTTCGGCGCTGCCGGCGAGCCCCGCCGGCACGCGGTCCTTCCACTCCGTGTGGACGTGGGGGAGCGCGCTCGTCTCGGCGATCGTGACCTCGACGGAGATCCGGCCGCCGACCGCGACGAGGTGGGGTCGGGTGGTGCGATCGACCCGGAGCGACGGTCGCTCGAGGTAGACCGCGCCGAAGCTGGCGGCGACGAGCGCGACGAGCAGGCCGGCCGCTGCGAGCAACTCCGGCGAGCCGATCCCGCGCGCGAAGATCAGGCACACGCCGGCCGCGATGAGCACGCCGACCGCGCGTCTCGTCAACGGCACGCGACGCTTCATGGGCTCAGGACCTCCGGTGCCGGATCACGGCGATCCGGCGGTCGCGGTGCAGGGCCATCGGATCAGGACCTCAGCTCGGTGCGTCCGGAGTGCGGCACGGGCGTACGCTCCAGCAGCTCGACGAGCACCTCGGAGACCGCCTGGACGCCTGAGCGGTCGTGGGCGCTCACTGCGCGGCGGGTGGGGATGAGCCGGTGGGCGAGGACCGGTGCGAGCAGCTGGTCGATGTCGTCGGGCAGGACGAACTCGCGGCCGTCGAGCGCTGCGAGCACCTTGGCCGCGCGGACGAGTTGCAGGGTGGCGCGCGGGCTCGCGCCGAGCCGGAGTTCGGGGTGCACGCGGGTCGCCTGCACGATCGAGACGCAGTACTGCTCGACGATCGGCGACACGAAGACACCGCGGGCCCAGGCGATGAGGCGCTCGACGTCGCCGCGTGAGGCGACCGGTCCGATGGTGTCGAGCGGGTTGACCGTGTCACGCTGGCGGAGCATCGCGAGTTCCGCTGACGCGTCGGGGTATCCCATCGAGATACGCGCCATGAACCGGTCGCGTTGGGCTTCCGGCAGGGCGTAGGTGCCCTCCATCTCGAGCGGGTTCTGCGTGGCGACGACCGTGAACGGCGACGGCAGGGCGTGCGTCTCGCCGTCGACCGTGACCTGACGCTCCTCCATCGACTCGAGCAGCGCCGACTGGGTCTTCGGCGAGGAGCGGTTGATCTCGTCGGCGATGACGATGTTCGCGAACACCGCTCCGGGCTTGAACTCGAACTCGCGGTCGACCTGGTTGAAGATCGAGACGCCGGTGACGTCCGACGGGAGCAGGTCGGGCGTGAACTGGATGCGGCGGACGGTACTGCCGACGGAAGCGGCGAGGGCCTTCGCGAGGACCGTCTTGCCGACGCCGGGGACGTCCTCGATGAGCAGGTGACCCTCGGCGAGCATCACGATGAGGGCCATGCGGGCAGCGAACGGCTTGCCGTCGAGGACGCGCTCGACGTTGTCGAGGATGCGCTCGGCCAGCACCTGGAACTCCTCGGCGTTCAGCGCGGGCTTCAGTTCGGCGACGGTGTCCCGTGGGGCACGGCTGGTGTTGCTCTGCTCGGTCATGGTCGGCTCCTGCGGTCGTGGTCGAGCATGCGCTTGAACAGCAGCGCGACGATGGTGGCGAGGCCGATCGTGATGAGGGTCGGGGCGAGCGCTCCGAGGAACTGCATCCAGAGGTAGTTGTCGGTCGGGCCGCTGTCGCCGACGAACCCGCGGTAGAGCAGGGTGAACGACTGCCACAGCCCCACACCGCCGCCGAGCGTGAGGACGACACCGACGATCCAGAGGACCCGTTCCCAGACCACGGCGCGGACGCGGTGGGCGTCGGCGGCGTCGAGGTACTCGTCGTACCGCTCCTGGTCGAGCTGGGTGAGCTGCTCGTCGGGACCTGCCGCGCCAGGCTGATCGGCGACCGCCGCGGTGTCGCCGGTCCGGGCTTCGAACGGGTGGACGCGACGGTCGGTCTGCGAGGGCATGCCGCGGGACGGCTGGGCGCGCGGGCCGTCGTCGAACCGGTCGTCGGTCGGCGGGCGGACGGGGCGACCGTCGGTGGGCGGCTGGATGAGCTGCGGGGCGATCTCCTCGAGCGAGGCGAGGTGGCTGCGGCGGCCGGTGTCGGAGGCGTTCGGGCGCGTGCGCTCGTCGGCGTGTCCGCGCTGGAACGCGGGGTCGTAGCGTTGGTCCATCGTCGGCCTCCGTCGCGCTGCGTACATCGTCCGGGCCGGAACCCGTTGCCCGATCCTAGGACTGATAACGAACAGGTAACACCCCTGGACGTGTCGCCCACAGGAACTCCATATGTGCGCCAGGTTGCGCGCACACGATGCCGGTGCGGGTCAGGGAACTCTTCGGAGCCGTCGTGGGCATCGGTTGTGTGGACCCGAGCACTGAGCACGTACCCGGTCGGTGAGACGACTTCCGGTCCCTGAAACCCTCTCCGGTCCCTGAGGCCCTCTCCGGGCCCTGAGGCCCTCTCCGGTCCCTGAGCTTGTCGAAGGGTGGGGTGTCCCGTGTGCACTTCGACAGGCTCAGTGACCGGTGTTCGTTGCCCGTCCCCGCTCAGGGACCGGACTGACTTACAGCGCCGAGAGCGCCTCGCGGATCGGGGTCTCGCCGCCGATGACCTCGAACTGCGTGCGGGACGCCGCGCCCGACTCGATGAGCGCGAACAGCACGGCGGCGACGTCGGCGCGCGGGATCGAGCCGCGGTCGGTGGTCGTCGCAGCGGTGATCGTGCCGGTCGGGGCGTCGTCCGTCAGGCCGCCCGGACGGACGATCGTCCAGTCGAGGTCGCGCCCGCGGAGGTCGGCGTCGGCCTCGGACTTCGCCCGCAGGTAGACCTGGAACACGTCGTCCGACTCCGGGTCGAAGTCGTCGGTGCTCATCGCCGACACCATGAGGTAGCGGGGGACCTTGGCGAGCTCGGCCGCCTCGGCGAGGAGGATGGCGCCGTCGCGGTCGAGGGTGAGCTTGCGGTCGGCGCCGCTGTTCGGGCCGGCTCCCGCCGCGAACACGACGACGTCGGCTCCGGCGAGTTCGTCGGCCAGTTCGGCTGCCGAGGAGTGCTCGAGGTCGAGGACGATGGCTCGGGAACCGATGCCCTGGAGTTCGCCGACCTGTTCGGGGTTGCGGATGATGCCGGCGGGGGAGTGTCCTGCTTCGGCGAGCAGTCGCTGCAGGTGCAGGGCGATCTGTCCGTGTCCTCCGGCGATGACGACGTCGGTCATGTGAGTCCTCTCGTTCGATGCGGTCCCGGTCGGTGCGCCGCCCGTTCGTGGGGGCGGCGGTCGACCGGTGGTCTGAGTCCAGTGGTCCCAGATCCGCCAGTCAACGCCTCAACCGGGGCGTACGCAACCCGGTCGCGGCTCGGGTACACTAGGTGACGGCTCCCCGCGTGGCGCCATCCAGGCCAACTCCCCCAGGGCGGAAACGCAGCAAGGGTAACCGGGCTCTGGCGGGTGCGCGGGGAGTCTTTTCGTGCCCGCGGTGCCTGCGGTGCCGTCTCCGGCCCGGCACGATCAGGCCGCCCGCACCGCAGCAGGACATTCGCCCCACAGCAGGACATCCGGCGCCGCTTCCTCCTGCTCTCGCGCCGATCTCCTGCGCTCGCGCCCGTCCGCCAGAGCGCCACGACATTGTGCGCTTACCCAGCCCCCGCCGAGCCCGCCCCCGTAGGCTGGAAACCGTGGCGCGAAGCATTTACATCATCTCTGCCGAAGGACACTCCGGGAAGTCGACGGTGGCCCTCGGGGTCCTCGACACCCTGAGCCATCAGATCGAGCGGATCGGGGTGTTCCGCCCCATCGCACGGTCCACGACGAAACCCGACTACGTGCTGCAGCTGCTGCTCGAGCACGACGGCGTCGACCTCGCCTACGAGGACTGCATCGGCGTCAGCTACGACGACGTGCACACCGATCCCGAGGCGGCGCTCTCGCGCATCGTCCAGCGGTACAAGCACATCGAGGCGCAGTGCGACGCGGTCGTGATCCTCGGCTCCGACTACACCGACGTCGGCAGCCCGACGGAGCTCGGCTACAACGCGCGGATCGCCACCAACCTCGGTGCGCCCGTCCTCCTCGTGCTCGGCGGCCGCGCAGGTCAGGGTGCGGGGGAGCAGCTCGGCCAGTCCGTCGCCCGCACACCTGACGACATGCGCAACATCGCCGAACTCGCCCTTGGTGAGCTCGCCGATGCCCACGCCCAGTTGCTCGCCGTTGTCGCGAACCGCGCCGATCCCGACAATCTCCTCGAGATCACCGCCGCGATCAGCGACGCCATCCACCCGAACGGCTCCGCGAACGGTTCCGTCGTCGCCCCGGCCGGCCACGCCGCCGGTGCAGCGATGGTGCCCGTCTGGGCCATCCCTGAAGACACCTTCCTCATCGCCCCGACCATGGACAGCATCCTCGAGGCCGTCGACGGCACCCTCGTGAAGGGCAGCGAGGAGCTGCTCACGCGCGAGGCGCTCGGCGTCGTCGTGGCGGGCATGTCCATGGTGAACGTGCTCCCGCGCATCACCGAGGGATCCGTCATCGTGATCCCGGCAGACCGCACCGAAGTGCTGCTCGCCGCGCTGATGGCCAACGCTTCCGGCACGTTCCCGTCCATCGCGGGCATCGTGCTCAACGGTGGGTTCCCGCTGCCCGAGGTCGTGGAGGAGCTCATCTCCGGTCTCGGCGAGATCCCGCCGATCGTCAGCACCGACCTCGGCACCTACGACACCGCGGTCCGCGTCATGAACACCCGTGGCCGTCTCGCCGCCGACTCGCAGCGCAAGTACGACACCGCTCTCGCGCTGTTCGAGCAGAACGTCGACGCACCGCTCCTGCTCGAGCTGCTCAACGTGGCGCGCGCCGACGTCGTCACGCCACTCATGTTCGAGTACGGCCTGCTGGAGCGTGCGCGGTCGAACCGCAAGCACATCGTCCTGCCGGAGGGCGACGACGACCGCATCCTCCGCGCGGCCGGCACCCTGCTCGCTCGCGAGGTCGCCGACCTCACCATCCTCGGTGAGGAGATCGAGGTGCGCTCGCGGGCCATCGAGCTCGGCATCGACCTCAGCAAGGCGACCATCGTCAGCCCCTTCGACGCGGTGCTGCGCCTGAAGTTCGCGGAGGAGTACGCCAGGTTGCGGGCCCACAAGGGTGTCACGATCGACATGGCGAGCGACGCCGTCACCGACGTCTCCTACTTCGGCACGATGATGGTGCACCTCGGGCTCGCCGACGGCATGGTCTCGGGCGCCGCCCACACGACGGCGCACACCATCCGGCCGTCGTTCGAGATCATCAAGACGAAGCCCGGTGTCTCCGTGGTGTCGAGCGTGTTCCTCATGGCGCTCGCCGACCGCGTGCTCGTCTACGGCGACTGCGCGGTGAACCCCGACCCGACCGACGCCCAGCTCGCCGACATCGCGATCTCCTCGGCCGAGACGGCGGAGCAGTTCGGGATCGAGCAGCGCATCGCGATGCTGTCGTACTCCACCGGTGACTCCGGCGCGGGCGCCGACGTCGAGAAGGTCCGCTCAGCGACCCGGCAGGTGCGCGAGCGTCGGCCCGACCTCCTCGTCGAGGGTCCGATCCAGTACGACGCCGCTGCCGATGCCGCGGTCGCCGCGACGAAGATGCCCGACTCGCAGGTGGCCGGCCGCGCGACCGTGTTCATCTTCCCCGACCTCAACACCGGCAACAACACGTACAAGGCGGTGCAGCGTTCCGCGGGTGCCGTCGCGATCGGTCCGGTGCTGCAGGGGCTCAACAAGCCGATCAACGACCTGTCGCGCGGCGCGCTCGTGCAGGACATCGTCAACACCGTCGCGATCACCGCCATCCAGGCGCAGGAACAGGAATAGGTCCAGACACACATGCCCACCGTCCTCGTGGTGAACTCCGGTTCCTCGTCGTTCAAATACCAGCTCATCGATGTCGAGACGGAGCGGACGCTCGCCAGCGGGCTCGTCGAACGCATTGGCGACGCGACGGGTGCCGCCGAGCACCGGTCCTACCTCCCGGACGCCGCGGGTGCGACGACGCCGCCCATCGAGGAGCGCTGGGTCATCGAGCGTGAGATCCCCGACCACACGGCGGGGTTCCGGGTCATGCTCGATGCGTTCGCCGAGCACGGGCCGTCACTCGACGAGCACGCGCCGATCGCGGTCGGCCACCGGGTGGTGCACGGTGGGAAGCGCTTCTTCGAGCCGACCGTGGTCACGGACCTCGTGAAGATCAACATCGAGGACATCTCCGAGCTGGCGCCGCTGCACAACCCGGCGAACCTGCAGGGCATCAACGCGGCGCAGGTCGCGTTCCCCGACGTCCCGCACGTGGCGGTGTTCGACACGGCGTTCCACCAGACCATCCCGGCCGCGGCGTACACCTACGCGATCGACGCGGAGCTCGCCGCGAAGCACCGCGTCCGTCGGTACGGCTTCCACGGCACCTCGCACAAGTTCGTGTCGGAGGCGGCTGCGGCCTTCCTCGACCGCCCGCTCGGTGAGCTGAAGCAGATCGTCTTCCACCTCGGCAACGGTGCGTCGGCGTGCGCGATCGACGGTGGCCGCTCGGTCGACACCTCGATGGGCATGACGCCGCTCGAAGGACTCGTCATGGGCACGCGCTCCGGCGACCTCGACCCCGCGGTGCTGTTCCACCTGCATCGCAAGGCTGGGCTCGGGTTCGACGAGCTCGACACGTTGCTCAACCGCCGCAGTGGTCTGCTGGGGCTGTCGGGTACCGGAGACATGCGCGACGTGACCGAGTCCGCGTCGAAGGGTGACGAAGCGGCGCAGCTCGCACTCGACGTGACCGTCCATCGCCTGCGGCACTACCTCGGGGCGTACCTCGCGGTCCTCGGCGGTCTCGACGTGGTCGTGTTCACGGCGGGCGTCGGCGAGAACGCGCCGCTGATCCGTGCCGGTGCGGTGCAGGGCCTCGAGGGACTCGGCATCATCCTCGACGAGGATCGTAACGCCGAGCGTGCGCGTGGCATCCGGGTGATCTCGACGGACGACTCCCCGGTGACCGTCCTCGTCGTTCCCACGAACGAGGAACTCGAGATCGCCCGCCAGACGATCGCCGCCCTGGCGTAGCTGCGAGTCGCCGACCTTTCGGTCCCTGAGCGCACTTCGACAGGCTCAGTGACCGAAGGCGTCCCTGGTGCCTCTCCGGTCAGCGAGCACCCCCTCCGGTCCCTGAGCGCACTTCGACAGGCTCAGTGACCGAAGGCGTCCCTGGTGCCTCTCCGGTCAGCGAGCACCCCCTCCGGTCCCTGAGCGCACTTCGACAAGCTCAGTGACCGAAGGCGTCCCTGGTGCCTCTCCGGCCAGCGAGCACCTCCTCCGGTCAGCGAGCACCCCCGGCCCCTGAGCTTGTCGAAGGGCACCACGGGCGACTTCTGCGCCGATGTCCCCTGTGCGGAGGACAAAAGAATCAGTGGTTCCCCCTATTAACTTTCCCTGAGAATCCGCTTAGTCTCAGAAAACCAACAGGTACGTCGCGCCTGTCGGACCCCTAGACGAAAGTACTCACCTCAGTGAATTTGAAGACGTCACGCCGCACTGCGGCTCTCGCCACCGGCCTCGCAGTTGTCGCCGGATCCACCCTCCTCATCGCCGGACCCGCGTCCGCAGCTGAGATCCAGGTCACCGCAGATCAAATCGCTCCGGATGAGACGAACTACGCCGGCTGGCACGAGGGTGTCGCCACGCCTGGTGCCCCGGCCGTCCTGAGCGACGCCGGTCTCACCATGACCGGTGACTCGCAGATCATCTACGGCTTCAACAACGACGGCGGTGTCCCGGTCGCTGCTGGCGGCTTCCTCGAGGCAGCGGCGAGCATCAGCTACGCGTCTGTCGAAGACGACCTGTACTTCCAGATCCCCGTTTTCGCCGACGGCACTTCCGACACCTTCACAACGCTGCGTCCTGTGGCGCCGGGCGTCGAGAACCTCGGTGGCGACTGGGTCGTCAGTCAGAACGTTCCGGGTCTCGCGACCGACGCGACCTACACGCCTGCAGAGCTCAGCGAAGCGCTCGGCGACTTCAACCTGCTCGCGTTCGGTGTCTTCGCCAACGCCGGCACGGTCGACACGCTGCAGTCGGTGACCTTCGGTGCTGACACGTACAACTTCGCCGCTCCGGTCGTCGCTCCGGTCTTCGACCCGAAGGTCCTCGTCGACCCCGACACGATCTACTTCTCCGACGTCCGCCCCGGCGGCGCCGGCTTCAGCGTGACCGTCACGGGCTTCACCCCGGGCGACACCCTGTCGTTCGCCGTGACCGACCCGAACGGTGAGATCTTCGGCTCCGCCGACGGCGCCAACACGGTCATCGCTGACGAGACCGGTGGTTTCGCAGCTTCGGGCCTCACCCTGCAGGGCGAGGGTATCCAGGTCGGCACCTACACGTTCACCGTGACCGACACCGCTGGCAACGCCCGCGCTGACTCCATCGCCGTCATCGCCGACCCGGTCGCCGCTGGCGCACCGGCCGTCCCGACGCTGGCTGACACCGGCTCGGACTCGGGTGTCCTCGTCGGTGGCGCTGCCGCGCTGCTCCTCCTCGGTGCTGCCGGCATGCTGTTCGCCACTGCTCGCCGCAAGGGCGCGCAGGTCACGGCCTAGTCTCACCCTGCGAAGCCCCGTCTCCGACTCCGGTCGAGGGCGGGGCTTCGTGCTGTCGTAGGGGTGCTGACACGTCGACAGGCTCAGTGACCGATAGCCCCCGTTCCCTGAGCTTGTCGAAGGGAGAGGTTTCTCGTGTGCATTTCGACAGGCTCAATGACCGGGTCTCCGTTCCGGATCACTTCCCCTCGGTCCCCTGAGTGCTTCCCCCGGTCCCTGAGCGCTCCCTCGGTCCCTGAGCGCTCCCTCGGTCCCTGAGCTTGTCGAAGGGTCGTCCGTGGTGCATTTCGACAGGCTCAATGACCGGGTCTCCGGCCCCTGAGCCTGTCGAACCCGGTTCGTGCTCCGCGGGGGAGGAAGGCGGAGCGGCAGCCCCATTGCTGCACTCCGCCCGGTCGCACGTGCCGGGACCGCTTGGCCCAGGCCATGCGCGCCGGCCATTTGCGCGTTCGGGTAACGAAAATGACCGGGACACATACTTCGGAGCACTCCGCAGACCGGTTTGGGTCGGAATCGACGCCCGGGTCCGCCCCCGGAGTGCGATGGTGTTGTCAGGCAGCGCGCAACCTCGGCTTGCCGCCGCGGCGTGGAATGCGATGCGGATCGATATGCGCGGGCGGGATGAACCAGGGCACGTGGTCGCGCACGATGACCTCCCATCCGTCGTTGTGGATGCGATGGTGATGGAAGCTGCAGAGCAGGATGCCGTTGGACAGGTCGGTCGGCCCGCCTCGTGACCACCAGACGAGGTGATGAGCCTCGGTATACGACGGTGGATGGGTACAGCCGGTCCAGGCGCAGCCGCCATCACGCTCGGCGAGGGCCATCTTCTGCCCTTTGGTGAACAACCGTGTGCCGACTCCGAGGTCGAGCACCTGGGACGGGCCGCCGAGCACCATCGGGATGATCCGGCCATCGGCCGCCATGCACCGTGCGGTGCCGGCGGAGATCGGTTCGGAGACGCCGTCGATGTAGGCCTTGCCGTCGGACCACTGGCCGTCGTCGGCCAGATCGGGTTCGTCCATGCGGATGATGAGGGAGACGGGCGCGAGTTCCATGACCGCCGACTCGCAACCTGCGGCGTGACGGAATACCCTCACGAGGGCTTCCACCCGGCGTTCGTCCATCGTGCGGGTGTCTGGCATCTCTGCGGCCGGAACGTAGGCGTCGTCGAGGGGATCCGCGGAGGGCAGCTCACTGCTGGTTGCTGCCGCCGCGGCCGTTTCATCGGAGGGATCGATGAACCGGACCTGTCGCAGCTGCTTGCCGACGACGGCGTCCATCGTCGCGCGGACCCATCCCGCCGCCTCGGGCGCGAGGAAGGCGCGGAGCTCGGTCATGCCGTCGGGGAGTTCGCGGAGGGTGCAGCGCTGCTGCTTCCGGAGCGCGATCTCCCGTGGCACAGGGCCGTCTTGGTCGAGGCTGGTGCGGACGAGCTTGGCGAGGCTGCTGACCTCGGCGAGCGGCGCACCGTCGCAGTGCTCGATGCCGGCGCTGACGGCACGGTGGATGCGTTCGTCGTCGACACCGGAGCCCACCAACCGCAGCTCGCGCAGCAGGATGCCCGCGCCCTCGACGCTGAGCGCGGACCGGACGAAGCCGGATGGGGTGGTCGCCTCGTCGTGGTCGACCGTGCACGTCGGGTTGTCGCCCTCGGACAGCGGCACGCAGGGGGCGTCAGTGGCGAGCCGGGGTTCGATGGCGGCGGCGATCTCGGGGCGGTCGCACTCGATGACGTCACCGGTGAGGGCGCGCTTGGGGGTGATCGCCTGGGCGACCGAGGTGATCGTGGCGGCGCGTCCGCGAGCGATGCGCCACCGCTCCGAGAGCATGACGGCCGGCGTCGCATACCCGTGGCTGCGGGCCAACGGGTCGTGGCCGACGATGCCGCCTCGTGAACGCTCCGACACCGAGCCCATGATGCGCGCGGCCAGGACCTCGACCACGTGCTGCACGGCACCCAGCTGGTCGAGGACGCGGACCACGCCCGCGTCGTTCATGCCGGCGAGCTGCTCGATGGCGTCGTCGCCTGGCCGGATCGGGTCGAGCGCGCCCGACCAGGTGCGGAGGAGCTCGGACACCGTCTCGCTCAGCGTGCCCAAGGGGTCGGTGGAGACCGGACCGAGGGGAACGCGTGGGCTGCTGGACATGGGACCATCCAAACATGAGCCACTGACATTCGAACGCCGACCGATTCCTCTGCTGATCTGGGGTATTTAGCCAACGTCTGTTGCGTGCGGATGCCTCGCCGGGCTCTGCGAGCGGCGAGGGACTTCTCGTGTGGCTCGCGTACACTCGCCAGATGCGCCCCCTCTCCGTCCGCGAGCGCGACCTCCTGGTCGCCATGGTCGCCCGTGGTACGGAGCACGGTGTCGACCGGGCCGTCACCGCCTCCGATCGGGAACGATGGGCGGGACAGCTCGCAGACGTCTCGGTCCACGGGACGTGCGGTTGCGGCACCTGTCCCTCGATCGACCTTGTCCCTGAGAGCGACGACCAGCCCACCATGGCGCGACAGACCGTCCTCGAAGCGAGTACCTCGACCGCGAGCCTGCTCCTCTATATCGAGGGTGACCGTCCGACGTACCTGGAACTCGCCCCGTGGGGCGATGAGCCGATCACCGAGTTCCCGCTGGTGGCGGACGTCGAGTTCTGAGGTCGCACCTCGACGGGGGTCGCCGCCCTTCGACAAGCTCAGGGACCGGGAAAGGTACTCAGAGACCGAGTGGGGTGCTCGGGGACCGGGAAGGGTGCGCCGGGACTGGGTGGGTGCGCAGGGATCGGGTGGGGCGCTCGGGGACCGGGAAGGCGCTCGGGGACGGGAGCGGTGCGGAGAGGAACGGAGCGTTCGCATCCGTCTCGATCCGGTTCGGTCCCTGAGCTTGTCGAAGGGCAGCCCCGCCCGCTCAGTCCCGCGTGCCGAACAGGCCTTCACCGTGCTTCGTCAGCACCTCGTAGGCGTCGGCGTAGTTGTCCGGTAGCGGAGCTCCCGGTTCGTACTTCGCGAGGAGGATCCCGATGAGTCCGAGGGCCGGCGGCGTGAGCGGTCGCTTGCGGTCCTTGTCCTTGTCGGCGCGGGCGTTCGCCTCGGGGTTCGGCGGCACGTAGGCGGGCGTCACCGTCGGCCACAGCACCGGTTGCCTCGGTGAGGTGAGGTTTACGGCGTTGAAGATGCTCGTGGCGGTGCGGTCGCGTTCGGTCAGCGGGTCGAGTCCGTGCAGTTCGGCGAGGGTCTTCATGAGTGAGCCGTGATGCATCGCTTCGTTGATGACGCTGCCGGCCTTCGTGTACGCGGAGATCACGATGGCCGGCACCCGCAGGCCGAGGCGGTCGAAGGTGAAGCCCATCTCGCCCGCCTCCGGCTCGCCCGACGGCGGGGTCGCCTCAGGTGGTGCGACGTGGTCGTAGATGCCGCCGTGTTCGTCGAAGGTGACGAGCATGACCGTGTTCATCGCATTCGAGCCGGTGGTCGACGCCCCGTGCTTGATCGCCGTGTAGACCTCGCCGAGGAGTTGCTCGCCGGCGCGCATGTCGGAGTAGGCGGAGTCGAGCTCCGGGTCGACGTCGTCCCGGCCCGGGTTGTCGGGACGGACGACCGGCGGGTGCATGTCGTTGTGGTCGAACACCATGCGTGGTTCGACGAAGGCGTAGTCGGGCAGGTCGCCGTTCGCTGCGTCCTCGTGGAACTGCTCCATGCTGCGGAAGTTGCTCTTCCAGAATCGCTCGATCGACGGTGCGCTCAGGAGACCGGTGAGGGAGACGACCTGTTGGGCGTCGTAGTAGACCCGCCAGGTCTTGCCGGCCTCCTCGAGCCGGTTGAACACGGTGGGGACGGCCGGTGCGCTCAGCCACTTGCCGATCCCGTCGCCCTCGATGTTGGTGACGTAACCGTGGGAGGTGCTCGCGTGGAAGAAGGAGCGGTTGCAGAAGGTCTGGGAGGGGACCGCTGCGTACCAGTGGTCGTAGACGCCGAAGTTCTTGGCGAGCGTGGACAGTACGGGCAGCATCTCGGGGGAGAAGCCTCCCATCACGGTGGAGTACTCCTCGGGCGTCGGCTTGCGTCCGCGGGCGAGCGTCGAGTTGACGATGTAGTCCTTGACGAAGCCGTCGTTCTTGGGCGAAGAGGTGTCGGCCGGGAGGTTCCACGGTGGCTGCAGCGGATTGCGGAGGTCGCCGTTGCTCTCGGGGTCGATGGTGCCGAAGAGCTGCGTGTTGACGTGTGGGTAGAACTCGCCGGGGTCCGGGTCGGGTTGCGCCATGATCTGGTCGGTGGGACCCGTGTAGACGTGGGCGGGGACGGCCTCGCCGGACTCGCCGGGGTTGCTGTACTCGCCCTGGGCGAGGCCGTCGAAGGTCTGGCCGGCCGGTTCACCACCCGCTGGGTAGAGCCACCCGAGCATGTGGTCGAAGGAGCGGTTCTCGAACATCACGACGACGACGTGGTCGAAGCCCGGTTCGCTGCGCTTGGGGAGTGGTGTGAAGCCGTAGTCCTCCTGCGGGTTGGCAGCGGTGGCGGCTGCGATCCCGCCGGCGACCGCTCCGCCCGCTGCCAGCCCGGCGACGCCGAAGCCTGCCGCGCGGAAGAAGTCGCGGCGGGAGGCGGGGCGTTTGGGACGTGCCTCGGGCTGGGACTCCTGGCCGGCATCCGGACGCGGTTCCTCGTCGTGTGCCACTCGAGCCTCCCCCTGATCGGCGGCGACGCCTGGTCGAGGGTCGCCGCTGTGCTGCCTAGCGTAGACGCGCGACGGATGTCGTGCTGGGGGCGAGTGGGGGATTGCTCCCGCCTCGCCGTGCTGCGCTGGGCGAGCTGCACCGGTGTGCGGGACCCCCGTAAACGACGAAGCCGGCGGGCTGCTCCGAGTGGAGCGAGCCCGCCGGCAGCGGTCGTGGTGGTGACTAGGCGCGCGGTGCGGCGGTGTTCGCTGCGGCGCGAGCCGTGCGGACCGAGCGCGTGCGGACGAGCATCAGCAGGATGCCGGCAGCGGCGAGCAGGCCTGCAGCACCGATGAGGGACGGCGACTCGACGCCCGTTTTCGCCAGAGTGGCGGGGGAGTTCGTCGGTCCGGTGGCGTTTCCATTGTCGATGACGACGGGAGCGGCGGCCACCGTGAACTCGACCGGGTCGGAGATCGGCGAGACGGGAACGAGGCGCTCAGCGGTCGAGTCGATGAGCACGGCGAATGCGACGTAGTCACCGGCGCCGAGGCTGAGCATGATGTTCCAGTTTCCCGAGTTGTCGACGCGCACGGCGGAGAGCGGGTAGACGGGCTCGGCTGCAGCTGCGGAGACGTCGGCCGCGCGTGCTCCGGCGGAGGCCGCCGACAACAGGAGGTCGGTCTGGGAGGAACGCGCGGTCGGGTTCTCGACCAGTTCGCGCGGAACAGCGACCATGTACACGTCGGTCCCACGAGTCGCAGTGCCGGTGAAGTACACGAATCCAGGGGTCACGGTCTGACCCTGCGTGGGGCTGGTGAAGACCGGTGCGTCGTAGAACACCGGCTCAGACGTCGGCAGGGTGATGACGCGGGTGATGGCGCCGAGGTACTTGTCGCCGAGCGTCTCGTACACCGCGAAGGAACGCTCGCCGGAGAAGCTGGCGAAGGACAGCTCGGCGCTCCACACGCCGTTGACGACGGTGACGCTGTTCTCGCCGTTGACCGGGCGGCCGAGCGAGTCGTTGACGGTGACGATGGCACCGTCAGTGCCCGTACCGGTGAAGGTGATGTCGGCGGTGGTGAACACGTCACCGTTGTTCGGGGAGGTGATCGTGAAGGTCGGCGCGGGTACCGTGATGGTGCGCTCGATGGTGTTCACGACTGCGTTGTTGACCGACTCTTCGATCGTGAGCGTCTGCACGCCGTCGTACGTGGCGAAGGAGAGGTCCGTCGTCCACGTGCCGTCGAAGGCGGTCACGTCGCTCTGCCCGGGGACACGCTCGCCGCTTGCGTCCCGGATGGTGATGACGGCCCCGACCGTGCTGGTGCCGGAGAACGTGATGTAGCTGTCGGTGAAGATCTGGCCGTTCGTCGGAGCGGCGACGTCGAAGGAGTCGACCGGCGCTGCGGGTGCTTCCGGGAGGTTGAAGTTCACCGGGACGGCCGCTTCGGAGCCGTCTTCGACGGTGACGACGATGGACTGCGCGACGGTGTCGTTGTCGTCGTAGGGCGTGAGCGTGATGTCGAAGGTGCCCTGTGTGGCCTCGGCTTCGGCGGTGACGGCACCGCGGCCGAGCTCTTCCGTCTGCGCTGCGTTGAGCACGACGACCGTGGCGTCTGCCGGTGCGAGACCGGTGACCTCGACGGTGCGCGAGGCGACGGTCGAGCCATCAGCCGGCGCGGTGACGGTCAGCAGGCTCGCGGCGTTCGCGGCCGGAGCGGTGAGCACCGACCCGCCGACGACGAGCGCAAGCAGGGCGGGCGTGGCGAGCAGCGCGCGCCAACGAGAGCGGATCATGTGGTTCCCCCAGAAGAAATTCGCAGCGACCGGACTCGGTCGGCTCCTCAACTTAGCATTCAGGTGATTCCCAAACAGGCATGCAGGGGTGGGGTCGGGGAGGTTTGTCCTAGACCACCGAATCGCGCAGCGGCGGTCGTTTCAGGACGAAGAGGCAGAATGCCTGCACCGCGATACCGACGAGCTCCGCGCAGAGGCCTCCGAGCTGTGCGCCTGGGGCGCCGAGCGGGCCCGTGAGCGCGAACGTGGTCGCCACACCGGCGATGGCCGCGAGGACGTTCGCCAGGGCGATCCAGTTGGCCCGGCCTTCAGCGACGAGCGACAGTCCGAACCCTCGCGAGGCACAGATCGCGAACAGGATCGCGCCACCGAGGACGGCGACCTGCCAGACGATGTCGATCGTTCCCGAGAAGACCAGGTTCGCGACGAACGGGACGAGGACAGCGAACCCGACGCCGGATATGGCACCGAGAGCAGCATTCATGAGGAGCGACTGTCGGCTTCGTTTGACGCGTCCATCCTCGGGAGCGCTACCGACCCAGCTCTGCAGGCGGCTGGGAACGCCGCCGAGGATCGAGAGGGCCATCCGCATGAGTCGGTCGACGGCGGCGAACACCGCCACGGCGGACGGGTTGACGAGACCGACGATCGCGATCGGGAGCGAGGTGTAGACCACGCTCACGGCGCGTCCGCCGGTGAGTGGGAGCTGCTGCTTGATGATTGCCCCACCGCTCGTGAATGCCGAGAGCCGCGGCACGATTCGCTGACCGAACCGAAGCGCGACCGCCACCTGGGTGAAGATGACCGCGACGAGCGTGCCGATCCCGTAGACGAGCAACGGCGCACCGGCGAGGAGGAGTCCGGCCACCCCCGCCATGATGAGCAACCGGGGGATGCCTTCGAACGCCAGTATGGCGAGGGGCCGGTTCGCGCCTACGAGGAACCAACCCGGGCTGAGGCAGGTCGCCACGGATGCGGCAGCCAGGACCGCGGCGGCAGGCTTGTAGTCGGTGGCGATGACTGCGGCAGCGACCGCTGCGACAGGAGCGCCGACCAGCGTTGCAAGGAGCTTGGTCGCCAATGCTGACTGATACAGCGAGGCACGCTCAGCAGTTTGTGCTCTCGCAACCCGTTGTGGGCCGAGGACGCTCCACCCGAGCTCGCAGATGGTCGCACCGGCCAGGCCGAGCGACTGCGCGACGGCGACCGCAGCGAAGCCGGTGCTGCCGTACTGGGTGGTCAACGCCGGGTAGACCAGCAGCGGAGTGGCCGCTCCGAGACCTGGGATGAGCAGGTAGAGGAGGAGGTTCGAGGCTTGGCGCAGTCTTCTCATCAGATATGGGTACGCATTCTGATCAGGCGACGAGCGCGCTGGCGTGCTTCACGACGTCGGTCAGCGGTGCGCCGAGTTTCGTGATGAACGTGGAGTCGAACCCGGCAGGTTCGCTCGATCGTGCCATTTCGATGGCGTCATTCAGACGCTGTCCGAGGAGTGTGGGATCAGGTTCGGCGGTGAGCAGTCGCGGATGCAGCGCAGATCTGGTGCCGGCCAACTCGTTCGTCACAGTGATGCCACCGGAGACGACCGAATCGAGGGGTGGGTGAGACGGGTGGGGGCTGTGCTGCAGTGAGAACATCACATCCGTGTTCGAGAGCAGCTCGAAGTATGCCTGCCAGGACAACTTCCCGCGCGACGCAAGCGTGGTGGTGCCTGACAGCGCGACGGTCGCGTGCGATTCTCCGACGGACGAATAGGAGACGCCAGTGTTCGCCGGCGATGTGGCGGAGAGCTTCAAGGCGGAGATCCCGATCGCGAAGAGGTTGCGAGGCTTGTTCGGTCTTCCGTAGAACATCACGGACGGCTGCGCGGACTTCCGCCGATTCGCAGCTGATTCCTCGAGGCGTCCGAGATCGAGACTCGGTGCGAACACCAGCGCTGGATCGACATCGAGACGCTCTGCATCCCGGAGGTACGCAGCGAGTGGTTCGGAGTTCACCACCATGCGGAACCCCGCATGGTAGGTGGCACGAGCGATGGCGAATTCCGTGGACCAGGGATAGAAGCCAGGCTCGTAATCCTGAGCGAGGTAGATGACGCGGTCCGGTCGGATCACGTTGAGTCGAGCAGCGACGTCCAAGGGGTGGACCGTGGTCCAATGCGTGCCGATCCACAGCTCGTCCGCGCTGACGGCCAGACCGGTGAGTGCCGATATGTGGAGGACCTCGACCTCGGCCCAACGTGACAGACCGAACTCGTCCCTCAGGAATTCCCGGATGCTGGCGGACGCCCGCGGGTTGGGCTCATCCCACAGCGCGAAGATGCGGAGTGGCAGCTCGAGCGAGTTCGCCACACCGACACTGACCTCCAGAGCCGTGCGGATCCCGGCGAAGATGGCTTCGGCCTTGATCTCGGGCACGATCAGCGAGACACGGGGCCGGACCTGATCGCTCGGTCGGACCGATGCGACGGCGAGGCTCATCGGGTTGAGGCCTGCGAAGGCGTTGGCTCCCGGCACCCGTGCGGATGCTTCGATGAAGCCCCGCTCGACCCGATCCCGCTTCGTCTTGCGTCTGGCACGCATCGCGAGGGTCCGCACTTGGTTGAGAGCAGCGTTCACTTGGTACCCGTCTCCTGCGAGAACCGACGAACGGCGCCCTCGCATATCGCCCGAAATGCGTCTTGGTGTGCTTCGACCGTGAACAACGCGAGGGCACGTTCCCGCGCCTGCGCCCCCAACGACGTCCGTGTGTCCGGCGACGCCACCTCGCCGAGCGCCGAAGCGAGCGCCGACACAGACGACGGTTCCACCGTCAAGCCGCCGGATCCCACTGCCCAGGTCATGGGTTCGATGTCGCTCACGATGACCGCGCGACCGGCGAGCATGGCGTCCATCAACTTCGCCGGGAGCTGGCCATGGGCGTATCCGTCGTCTTTGCTCGGGATCACCACGATGTCCGCGTTCTCGACCAGTGCGAGGCCCTCGTCGAAGGAGGTCATTCCGACCCACAGCTCCCAGGGCCGAGCGTCCTCAGGCGCGTCGTCGGTGAGCTTGAGCGTGATGCCCAGATCCTGACGGTGCGCGACCGCTTCACGCAGGATGTCGACGCCCTTGTGCTTCCGATTCGTTCCGACGAAGGCAATGGAGGGCTTGGAACTGGTGTGCGGTGCGCCGAAGCCCCGGTCGTCGCGAACATGGGGAACGACAGGCCCGCCGTAAATGGCTTGGAGGACCGGATTGCTCACGATGGTGTCCGCCTGCAAGGCGAGCCGCTTCAGCTCCGTGTTCTTGCGCACGGCGCTGAACTTCAGGATGCCCTTCGCGAAGCGGCGCAGGGGGCGCCGCCACGACAGCGCGGCCTCGAGATCCGGGTCGTCGACATCGAGGAGGAGTGGGCGTTGGGCGGTGCGCGCGAGCCGTCTTGCGCGCCCGAAAGACGTCTCCACCGGCTTGACTGCGAGGACCAGGTCGGCAGCTTCGACCGCCGCAAGGAGTTTGGGATCGTCTTCGTCGACCGTGCGACAGTTCCCGGCGAAGTCTCCACCGCGCAGCGGACCCCAGATCTCGCCTCCACGTGGAGCGAACACCTCGGTCTCCCAGCCGTTGGCCCGCATCAGCAGCCACAGGCAGTAGGTACGACCAAGCGAGTTCGACGTGATGTCCGGGGTGAAGATCGCGATTCTCATCTTCTGCTCCGCTCATGGTTGACCATGCGCAGGCCGTGCCGGTACATGGGAGACCTTTCGAAGTGAACGATGTCGACCGCTCTGGAGCTTGAGTCACGCTCGAACCTGACGGCGAGGTCATCCTGACGATAGTTCTCGAATCGTAGCAAGATCGCAGGCGGTCCATCGATCGTGAAACATGATGTTCACCGACGTAGCATCGAACGCCACCGGCGGGGCGATCGTTTGTCGTTAGGATCGGTCCATGGGGATCGAGCGAACTGCCAGCGCGCGTCCGTCCCCGGCCTTCCGCATGGCGCTCTTCGTTCTAGGGGTCGTGTTTTTCTCGGGGTTCATCAATTTGATCCCGTCGCCTGGACCAGCGTTGGCAACGCTCCTCATCGATGGCGCGCTCGTGATCATGTTCGGCGCGTTCGTCGTACGTGTTGGCGTCGCTCAGGGACGCATGCCCGTCAGCATCTGGATGGCCGCCTGGCTACTGCTGGTCCTCGCGTACGCTGCCTTGCTACTTCAGGGTGGTGCGCCATTTGCAGAGCAATTGGCAACGGTGCGCAGTCACGCTCTATACGTGTTTCTTGCTATCTATATCGCGACTTGTGTTGAGGAAACTGCCGAGCTTCGGCGACTGCTCGAGATGATCATGCGGTTGGGCGTGGCGTTTTCGGTCTTTGGGATCCTGCAATACCTGCTTCGAGCTCAACTTCCGACCTGGCTCCTGGCGAGCTCTGATACGCGTGTCTTCAGCTATTTCGGAACTGACATCACCCGCTCGAACGGCCTCATGGGCAATACCATCGTCTACTCCGCTGTGTTGCTTCTGTTCCTATCTCTCTGGGCGTTCAAATTCGCTCAGAGACCGACATGGCGGAGTGGCCTGGCAAGCGTGGTCGTGATCGTGGCCCTCATGACGACCTTCTCGCGCATCGCGATCGCTGGCGCCGTCGTCATCGCTCTTTTGGCGCTTCTGCGAATGCTTGGCAAAGAGGGCATCTCCAAACTGGTGCCGGGGTTGGTCGCATTCTCGCTCCTGGGAAGCGTTGTTGTTGTGGCTCTCCTCGCAGATTCGACGACCTCACGGGCGATCGCGGACTCTTTCATCGTGAAGGAGCTGTTCGGAGGGCAGAACGAGTCTGTTCAAGGATCGACGGCCGGTCACGACGCATTCACACAGTTTGCGCTCAACAGCTTCGGATCAAATCCTTGGACCGGGGTCGGGATCGGTAGCCAGAGCGTGGTGGGAACTACCGCCGTTCAGATCACAGACGGAGCCAATCTCGCCGTGGCTGTGGAAGGTGGATTGGCGCTCTTCATTCCCTGGATGTTGCTCATTGTGACCGCTGGCCTTGCGGCATTCGCCGTGCGGAAGATCGTCGACGCTGACTACCGGTTCCTTGCATACGGTCTCGTTGTCTTCATTGCTTACCAGTTCGGCGCCGCATCGTTCGTGAACTCAGCGATTATCGGGAAGACGCCCTTCCTGTTGTTCTGGGGGGCATTCGGCATACTCATGGGCCTTGCCAGAGCAAGCAGGAGGAGTGCGGGTTCCGTGAACGTCGCAGTAGGAAGCGACAGCGAACGTCACGATCCAGCGGCCATCCGGTAGGTACTCGTGGCAGAGTTGCGCCGGCTAGGTGCACTCAGGACCCTGTCTTTTCGTGCATGTCGCCGGTGAACAGCCACCTGTCAGCATCTAAGCGACCATCAACAGGAGGTAGATCTGCCCGGATCTCTCCTCGCGTCCGGCGGTGCTCCAAAGCGCCGGCGATTGCGCTTGCAAGCTCTGCGCGCTTGATTGTGGGTGAGAGCACTTTATGGCCCTGCTTCTGCAGCCACTCTGCAATGCCGGTTTCCGTGCTGGCGACGATCTCGGTTCCGACGCTGAGGCCCTCGATGATCGGGAGACCGATCTGCTCCTTCCAGTTGGTGAAGGGTTGCGACAGCAGGACGGCGACGTCAGCATGACGCTGCGCCTCGAAGATGACGTCTCGGGCGGGGTCGATGATGACCGTCGTGCGCGGTGCCGTCTGCGCCCAGCGGAGGACCTCCGCCTCGAGCGGCCCCTTGCCGAGGATCTGCAGTTCGGCGTTCGGCGACGACGCCAACACGTCCGACCAACTGTCCATGAGCTGGCGAATGCCCTTCCGCTCGTCGAGTGCACCCACGAACAGCACTTTCGAGGCCGGCTCGTCGCTGTCGACGGTGAGCGCGGACGGGTGGGCTGTCGGCAGGCCCCAGATCAAGATCGTCTCCGGTGGACGACGCTTCAGCCGGGCGCCGAGCAAAGCTTCGTAGTTCGTCTCCGCGTCGGCGGTGCCGAAGACAACGCGAGTCAGCGACCGGTAGCAGAATCCAACCGTCAGACGCAGCAGGGCCCGGGTGACGGCGACTGGCAGATGCGTGCTCGCAGCGACCTTTCGCGGCAGGTCTGCGTTCTCGATCGCGTAGGTCACGAGCTGGGTCGGCTGCCGATGAAGCAGCCGGCCGACGCGCGCTGCCACCGAGAGAACCAGGTTCTGCGGCAGTGCGCTGGGAGCGTAGGGTTCGACGATCTCCAACCTCGAGTAGGTGCCCTTGAGGACCAATGCCGCGATGTGCACGAACGACGTCTGTTCCACCCGGACCCCTGCAGGAGCTCGGGTCATATCGAAGTCGTACATCGGCTTCTGATAGAAGAAGTCGCCCGGGGCGCTGTCGTGCAGCCGCTCGAGGTGCGTCGTTCGCGCGCCGCGGTAATACCGGGCGATAGGTTTCTGGGTCATCGAGGCCAAGCGTCCTTCGTCACACGTTCGAAAGCAGGCTGTTCCGTCTGGTGCAGACCGTCCCGATACGCCAACCAGAGGTCACCAGCGAAGCGGAATCGGCCTGCGGCGACGCGTTTGCCCACACGGAGCGTCGCGCGGATGACGGAGGCCAGGAGGAAGTGCCGCTGACGCGCAGCGACACGGCCGAGTCCATACGCCGAGTAGAGCTGGACTCGGTCGCCGGCGATGCTGTGCGACGACGAGACCGCATGTGCGACGGTCGCGTCGGGTGCGATCGCAACCCCGAAACCCGCGGCGCGGGCGCGGTAGCCGAACTCAACGTCCTCCCAATACATGAAGAAGGTCTCGTCCAGCACGCCGACTGTCTCCAGAAGTCGTCGGGAGACCAGGACGCACGCCCAGGTCACGAAGTCGGGGCTCGTCGACCCCGCTGTCTCGTCGATCCTCAGGGGGAAACCGATGGCCGGGCCGAGCGCCTGGAGCGAGCCGTCCTCATTGAGGATTGCCGGACCGACAATCCCCACATTCGCATCGCGTTCGAACGCCGCCAGCATCACGGACAACGCTCCCTCGTGCAGCCGAGCGTCGTTGTTGATGACGAGCACGAAGTCTGCGTCTGCCTCGAGGGCGTAGCGCAAACCGACATTGACTCCAGCGGAGAAGCCGCCGTTCTCCGACCGTTCGAGCAGGACGTGTGTGGGAGCGTCCGACGTGTCGAGCGCTTGCCGAAGTGTGCCGTCAGCCTCGTTGTCGACGATGATGATCTGGTTCAGACCGCCGTCCTGTGCGAGCGAGGCTATGCAAGCGGTCGTGTTCGCGGCGTCGCGCCAGTTCAGGACGACCGCGGCAATCGAAGGTTGGGGCGAGGAGACCGCTTCAGGACGATCCATCAACGCTCTCGCAACACGTTCGAGACGATCTCGGCCGTCCGGTCCCAGCTGTACGTCGCCGCCGGCGCTGTGGCATGGGGGCGGCCAGCCAGGGCCGTACGCATCGCTTCGGCCCAGGCCAGGTCGTCGTGCGCGTCACCGACCGGGAAACCCTGCCCACTCGAGATCTCGGCGATCGACTCGCAGCCCTCCCAGAAGATCACCGGGGTTCCGCAGGCGATGCTCTCGACCGCCGGAAGTCCGAACCCTTCGACCAACGAGGGGAAGACTGTGGCGGCTGCGCCGCGGTAGAGCTCAGCGAGCTCCGGGTCGGAGAGCCCGCTCCGCACCTCGACACGATCGGCCACCCCGAGCTCGGCGGCCCGACGCTCGGCACCCTCGCGGTCGTTCATGACGACGACGAGTCGGGCGTCAGGCACGCGGGCCAGCGCTCGGAAGACGACGTCGACGTTCTTGTGCGCGCGCAGGTTGCCGACGTACAGGAAGTAGGGGAGAGCATCCGCAGCGTCGGTCGGGGCCTCGCCCGGGTGGAATGCGTCCGACAGTCCGTTGCCGGCGTTGACGACACGGACGCGGTCGTCGTCGACCCATTCCTCGATGGCGCGCTTGGAGGTCTCTGACACGGTCAGCACCAGTCGGTTCCGACGGATGATCGGACGCAGGACGGCCGAGTAGTGCGCGAGGTACACCGCGCGCCGACTGGTGGTGGGGTGCAGGTGGATGAGGTCGTGGACCGTGACCACCTGCGGTGAGCGGGCGAGGAACCCGTTGTAGCCGGGGGAGTAGATCGTCTCACCGCCGGGTGTCCGGCGCACGCGGAGGAAGTCCTGCGGATCGGACGGCTTGCCGCCGACCTCGAGCGCCGACCACTCGACGCTCAACCGCGGGAGTACCTCGGACGCATAGCGACCGATGCCGTGGACGCCGCTCCACCTGGTGTCGGCAAGGATCATGAGGCGAGGGTCCGATCGGTTCCGTCAGCGCGGGCGGATCGACCGACCCAGCCGGTGAGCTTGGTGGCGAAGGCGGCGGATCCGAACAGGGCGTTGACGCGCTCCTGAGCCGGAGCCATGTCGACGAGCAGGGCGCGCTCGACCGCCTCGCGAAGCGTCGCGTCATCGAGCGCATCGACGACGACACCACCGTCGATGGCGAGCACGCTCTCGGACGCGCCACCTTCGGAGAGCACGAGCGCGGGCGTGCCGAGGGCCATCGCCTCGACGGGCATGATGCCGAAGTCCTCCACCGCTGCGAACACCAGGAGCGATGCTGTCTGGTAGAGCGCGAAGAGCAACTCGTCGCTCGGCCTCGTCATGATGATGACCGGCACCGTCGCGGCATCCGCGAGCGCCTGCAGTTCGGCGTGCTGCGGTCCCGCGCCCGCGAGCACGACCGGCAAGCCGGCGAGTTCGCCGGCACGGATGGCGACGTCGAGCCGTTTGTAGTCGACGAAGCGGGAGGCGCCGAGGACGTACTCGGACGGCAGCGTCGAGAACAGGTAGGCGTCTTCTGTGCTGAGTCGGTCAGCCCAGGACGGCACGCTCTGGAGGTATTCGACGCGGACCGGCGGATGGATGACCTCGGCCTCGACGCCCCACGAGCGTTCCATCCGCTGACGGATGTAGTCGCTGTTGGCAGCGAACGTCGCGCCGTCCTGCGCGCGCTTACGGTCGACTCGACGGAGTGCGGGGGCGAGTGCGCGGGCAGCGAGGTTGCCGCCACGGACGTCCAGCTCGGGGGCCCAGAGGTATCGAGCAGGTGTGTGGACGTAGACGAACCGCTGCGGGCCGTCGGCCGGCTGTCGTCCGCCGGCGTGATGCGCGAACGCGTGCGAGCTGATGAGGACGAAGTCGGCGGCGGAGACGTCGGTCCTGGCCCAGGTGGCCGGCATGAACGGCAGCGCGGCCGCTTTGCTCTTCCGCAGGGGTGTGCGGGCGATCCAGGATTCACTCACGGTGTGGCCGGGGAAGCGGTCGGGAGCGTTGCTCCACAAGCAGTGGATGTCGGCGTCGGGGTAGGCGGCGGCCATCGCATCGACGACGTTCTCGGAGCCGCCGTGCCGCTCGATCCACTCGTGGATGATGAGCCCAGCCATTAGTGGGCTTCCTTGCCCGGAGCCACGACGGCCCGGATCGTCCGCCAGAGGATGACGACGTCCCCCATGAGCGACCAGTTCTCGACGTAGTACAAGTCCAGCCGGATCGCGTCCTCCCAGCTGAGCGCCGAGCGGCCGCTGACCTGCCAGAGGCCCGTCATACCGGGCTGGACGATCAGGCGGCGCTTGGCCGCCGAGTCGTAGAGTGCGACCTCGCCCTCGCGCTGCGGGCGCGGGCCGACCAGGCTCATGTCACCGCGGAAGACGTTGATGAGCTGGGGGAACTCGTCGAGGGAGAACTTCCGCAGGGTCGCGCCGACGCGGGTGAGCCGCGGGTCGTTCTGGACCTTGAACAGCGGTCGGTCGCTCGTGCCCTGCTGGGCGAGCAGCGCGGCGAGCTCGGCGTCGGCGTTGACGCGCATGGAGCGGAACTTGAGCATGTTGAACGGCTCACCGTTGAGCCCGACCCGCTCCTGGCGGTACAGCACCGGTCCGGGGCTGGTGAACTTCACGAGGAGAGCGACGACAAGGAGGATCGGCGAGGCGACGAGCAGAATCGCACCGGAACCGAGGATGTCGAAGAACCGCTTCGAGAACCGCTTCCGTCCCTCGTAGCGCGGTGTCTCCACGTGGATGAGCGGCAGGCCGGCGACGGGACGCGTGTGGATGCGAGGGCCACCGATGTCGGTGAGGCTCGGCGCGACGATGAGGTGCTGGCGGCCCGGCTCGAGACTCCAGCTGAGCTGTCGGACCCGTACTGGCGTGAGTTCATCGGAACTCGTGATGATGACCGTGTCTGCACCTGTCGCTTCGAGTGCCTGCAGCACGGTGTCGACGGTGCCGGAGACCGGGATCGTCGTGGACCCGAGCGTGCCGCCGACCTTGCCCGTCGGAACGCAGGCACCGACGACGCGGTAACCCGAGTCCGTCGATCGACCCAGCTCGGCGGCGATGTGCTCGGCGGAGTCGGCCGACCCGACGAGGAGCACCAGCGAGGAGTACCTGCCGCGGGCTCGCTGGACCGACAACCACTGCCGCCACATCCAGCGCGACAGCAGGAGGACGAGGATGCCAAGGGGGAACGCGAGGAGGAAGTACCCGCGGGCGAGGTCGAGCTTGAAGAGGAACGCGACGATCGCGACAAGTCCGAAGAGTCGGACACTGGCATCGGCGATGAGCTTGTATTCGGCGTTGCCGCTGCCGACGATGCGCGCCTCACGGGTGCCGAACACCCGGAGGACGATCATCCATGCGCCGATCAGGACCAATGAGATGACCGTGTAGTTCACTGCCACCCGCGCGGCGTCGAACCCCACCGAGGTCGTCTCCTGGTCGAAGTCGAACCACACGAGCTGCGTCCCGAAGACCACCCAGATGAGCACCAGCGCATCGGTCAAGGCGAGACGGTTCGCATACACACGCCGCCAATCACGCACGACGACGGGCTTGGGGGCGGGGGAAGTGCTCGCGGGCGTCGTTGGCAGCGGCACGGAAGGCTGCGACAACATGCGGTCTCCGTGGTGGAACACGTAATTACTACTGATGACGAGAGAGGAAAGCGGCGTTTCGATACGCGAATGTATCGGTGTTGTTGACATTAGCGGTCTGGATGGCCGACATCTGTCCCCTTTTTGGCGGTTGTGCCCCAGTTGGGCCACAATCGCGACAACTGTAGGGGAAACCCTACTGGGCGTCAGTTGTCGTTCGACGTTCTCAGGACCCGACCGAGGCCCATGAGACGCCGCCGTCGGGCGAGCTGAAGAGCGTGTCGCCTACCCAGAGCCAGCTCACACCGTCCGCCGACGTGAGTGCAGCCGGTGCTGCGAGATCGGCGTCGGCGATGCACGAGACCTCCTCCGGCGCGGACGTGGCGGTCAGGGTCGCGCCGGGCACGCGGAGCACTCCGAGGCCCGTGCAACCGGTGACTCCACGGGCGGCGAACAGGATCTGTTCCGGCTGGAGCTCCACGGCATGGATGCCCGCGAACGGAATGGCTGTCCATGAACCGTTCGACGCATCCCACTCAGCGAGGACGGCAGAGCAGGCCGTCACCGTGCGGGTTTCGTCTGCCGCGAGCACCTCGACGGCCGGGCACGGTGCCGCGACCGGCTGACCCGCCATGACGACGGCGGAGGAGCCGTCCGGCGCCACCGGTGTCTGGTACGCGACGGTCGAGAGCAGTTCGGGCGAGGAGTCCCAGGTGTCGCCGGCGTCGGCCGACGAGAATCCGCCCACCGCGCACTCCGCCCCGGCTGATCCGACGAGTTGCACCTCGTCCTCGCTCGTCGCTGTGAGGGCGTAGACGACGCGGAGGTCGAACGCCTGGGCGGTGGGGATCACCGCCCAGGTGACGCCAGCGTCCTCGCTGCGCTCGACGACGGCGGGAGCTTCGCAGGTGCCCTGTGTCGCACGCCAGAGGACTGTCGCGTTCCCAGCAGCGATGAACCGGTTGGTCGCCTCATCGGCAACGGGCTCCTCGGTGACCTCCGGCGAGGCGGTGGTCGTCGGGGTTCCACCGAACGTCGGAATCGGGCGCTGCGTCGGGTCATCAGTGCTGCGGCCGTTGGCCGTGAGCGCGAGCCCGACGAGGACGACGTCGGCGATGAGGAACAGCGCCAGTCCGATGATCGCCAGCGTCCGACGTTTGGAGCCGAGTCGATCCCAGAATGTCTCCTTGCGATCGCCCGCACGATAGGTCGACCTGCTCTGCTTCGGTGTCACGCTCGGTCGCCCGCCTGGGCCAGTCGATCCGCGATGACGGAGACGTGGTCGTGGATCTGGTCGCCGACCCGCGCGTAGGTGGACGCGCTCCGGCGGTAGGGGTCTTCGATGTCGTCGTCCTCCGCGTCCTCGGGCGGCGGGACGGAGCCACGCTGCGCGGCGACCTCGTCGACGAGCGTCCAGGGGTCGGAGACGACGTGGGTCTCTGCGACGAGCCTCGCGAACTGGGGCACGGTGAACGTGACGCGGGAGGCTCGGGGGAGGAGCCGTGCCACGACGCTGCGGTGTTCGCGGGTCGCCGTCAGGATCAAGTCGGCATCGGCCACGAGGTCGCGGTCGAGCGGTGTGGGGACGTGGCCTTCCGGTGATCCGCCGAACCGACGCGACTGCTCGACCACCTCGTGGGGCATCTCGAGGCCCTGGCCGACGCCCGTCCCCGCGCTCGACACGGCGATCGGCCGGCCACCCGCGGTGACGCCGGCGGCCGCGAGCCGCGCGGTGAGGATCTGCGCGCCCAGTGCGGAGCGGCAGATGTTGCCGGTGCAGACGAAGAGGACCGAGAACGGCCGAGAAGGGGTCCCAGGGGAACCGGTCACTTCTTCACATCCTCGGCGTAGCCGTACCCGGCTCCGTAGCCGTAGCGTGCGTACCCGTAGGCGTCAGGGCCCTTCGTCGGCACCATCGTCATGACGAGTCCGGCGACCGAGGCGTTCACGTGCGTCAGCGATTCGAGCGCACCCTTCAGCTGGTTCTTGTGGGTCCGGCCGGCTGCGACGACTACCAGTGCTCCACCGGTGTGACGCGCGAGGAGCGCACCGTCGGTGACCGGCAGGAGTGGCGGTGCGTCGATGATCACGTAGTCGAACTGCTGCTCCAGCCCACGGATCAGCTTCTGCATGACGACGGAACCGAGGAGCTCGCTCGGGTTCGGCGGTACGGCTCCGGCGGGGAGGATCTGCAGCAGGCCGCGCCCCCACTGCTGCATGGTGTCGTCGAGCGTGGCTCGACGGATGAGGACGTCGCTGAGACCGACGGCACCCTCGATGTCGAAGTAGTTCGCGAGCTTCGGGCGGCGGAGGTCCGCGTCGATCAGGACGACCTTGTGGCCGGCATCCGACAGCGCGATCGCCAGGTTCGCCGCCGTCGTGCTCTTTCCCTCACTCTGGATGGACGACGTGATGACGTAGCTGCGTGGCTGGTCGGTGACGTCGAGGAACTGCAGGTTCGTCCGGAGGCTGCGGAACGACTCGGCGCGCGGGCTCTTCGGATCGGCCTGCACGATGAGCGGACGCTGCTTCGCCTTCGGGTCCCACGCGATGCCGCCCATGAGCGGGATGTCCGTGACACCTTCGACGTCGCGCTCGTTGCGGATGCGAGTGTCGAGCGTCTCCTTCAGCACGGCGAAACCGACACCGATCGCGAGGCCGACGAGCAGGCCGAGCGCGATGTTGAGGGGGACGTTCGGGCTCACCGGGGTGTTCGGGACGCCGGCCTGCTGCACCAAAGTCAGCTTGACCGGGCTGGACGCCCCGTCTTCCGGCGTCTCGATCTTCGACACGACAGCCGTGAGACTCTCCGCCGTGGTGTTGGCGATCTCAGCGGCCAACACGGGGTCGGGGTTCATGGCCGTGATCTCGATGAGTGTCGTGTCGAGCGGCGCCGAAGCGGTGAGCTGCTGAGCGAGCTCGCCCGCCGTGATGTTGAGTTCCAGGGAGCCGACGACGGGGAGCAGCACGATCGGGGTGCTCACGAGGTCGGCGTAGGTCTTCACCCGCTGCTGTGTGAAGGCGTTGCCCTGGGCCAGTTCCTGCACGTTGTCGCTGGACTGCGTCGAGACGAACACCTTCGCCGATGAGCTGTACTCGGGCGTCTTGACGAGCGAGTAGGTCGCTGCGATCGCGACCCCGAGGAGCGCGAGCGCGACGATCAGCACCCAGTACTTGCGAAGGACACGGAGATAGTCACGAAGCTCCACGCGGTGGCATCCGATCAGTCAGAGGGGAGAGCATGGCACCTCGGTTGGAGGCGGCCCCGAAGAGGGGGTTGTGAGCCATGGTGCCACAAACCGTCAACTGTTCCCGAGCGTCGTGATCGAGCGAGTCGACGCGTGCCGTAGCTTTGCGACCGTGACGGACGACCTGGGAACCCCTTCGAGCACGGACGCGCGACGCGCCAGAATGCGGCTGACCATCGCGCTCATCGGGCTCGCGGCCGCGGCGCTCCTGGCCGCGACCATGCGAGCTGGCGTGCAGCTCCCGCAGCCGTTCGACGCGCTCGGCGGCTACCTGCTCGTGTGGGTCCCGCTTGTCGGTGCGGTGCTGCTCGCCCGGTTCGCCGTCTCGGCTCCTCGTGGAAGCGCGCCGGTGATCGGCCTCGCCTTACGACCGATCGACCTGCTCTGGGGGCTGGCCGCGGGGCTCCTCCTCCGCATCATCGTCAGTGTCCTCGAGGTGGTCGTCTACGGCTCATTGCCGGCGACGGCCAGCGGCGGAGCGCCGACCGGGAGTGCGCTCATCGTGATCTCGTTCATCGTCGCCGTGCTTGCGGCCACGGTGATCGCCCCCGTCGTGGAGGAGCTGTTCTTCCGAGGACTGCTGTTGCGATCGGTGCGCGGCAGTATGCCCGGCCGGGCGGCTTGGATCGCCGTCGTGATCTCGGCAGCGCTGTTCGCTTCGCTCCACGTCGTGGTCGCCAGCGGGCCGTCGGAAGCACTCGTCACCGGTGTCGGGACGTTCCTCGTCGGCCTCGGAACCGGCACCGCCGCAGTCCTCACCGGGCGACTCGGCCCGGCCATCGTGACGCACATCGTCTTCAACGCCTCGCTTCTCGTCCTCGGTGTGACCGCCGTGACCGGTGGAACAGGCGTCGTGATTGAATAGCGCCCATGCCGTCCCCATCCGACGACCGTCGCTCATCTTCCGGCGGTCGCCCCGCCGCCCGACGGTCAGAGGGCTCGAGCCGCACTGACCGTGCCCGCCGGAGATCGAGCGCCAGTTCGCGGGCCCGCCGTCGGGAGGGTGCGCGTGACGAACGCCTGAAGGTGCGCCGTCGCAGGACGCTGCTCATCGTCGGTGCTCTCGTCCTCGTCATCGTCGGCGCCGTGGCTTGGATCGGCGTGCGCGCCTTCCTCGCCAAGGGCGAGCTCGAGGCGGCGGTCCCGTTGGCGCAGACGGTTCGCGAGCAGGTCGTCGCCGACGATCCCGGTTCGGCCGGCAAGACCGCACGCGAGCTGGCTGCGCATGCTCGATCGGCCGCCGGCCTCACGAGTGATCCGATCTGGCGAGCCGCCGAGATCGTCCCGTGGGTGGGACCGAACCTCACCGCCGTCCGCGAGCTGGCCGGGGCGACCGAAGATGTCGCCGTCGGTGCCATCACGCCGCTCGTGAACCTCGCCGGGTCGCTGCGCCCGGAACTGTTCAAGCCCGTCGACGGCGCGGTGCCGCTCCAGCCGATCGTCGATGCACAGGAGGACGTGCGCAAGGCTGACGACGCTCTGGAAGGTGCTGCCAAACGAGTGCGGACGATCGACGACGGCCCGCTCATCAGCCAGGTCCGCGGCGCGGTCGACCAGTTGCGGCCCGTGCTCACCGAGACCGCCGACACGGTGGACGCGGCGAGACGCGCGATCGACCTGATGCCGGCCATGCTCGGTGCCGACGGACCCCGCACCTACCTCGTGATGTTCCAGAACCCGGCCGAGCCGCGCGCGAGTGGCGGGAACCCCGGCGCGCTCGCGCTCATCGGGACCGATGGCGGACGCATCACGTTGTTGCAGCAGGCGTCCACCGCCGACTTCCCGCGGTTCCCGGAACCGGTGTTGCCACTCGCGAGCGACACGGCCGGCATCTACGGGAACATCACCGGTCGATGGTTGCAGAACGTCACGCTGACGCCCCGGTTCCAGGAATCGGCCCAGCTGGCCTCCGAGATGTGGCTCGAGCGATTCGGAACCCGGGTCGACGGTGTGCTCAGCATCGATCCGGTCGCCCTCGGCTACCTGCTCGACGCGACCGGCCCGATCGCCCTCGCCACCGGCGACGAGCTGACCTCGGCGAACGCAGCTGCCCTGCTGCTCAACGAGGTGTACATCCGGTACCCGGCCGGTCCCGATCAGGACGCGTTCTTCGCTGCGGCGTCGGGCGCGGTCTTCGACCGGATCGCCTCCGGGAACTTCGATCCGACCGCGTTCATCGGTGCGCTTGCGAAAGCCGGTTCGGAACGACGGGTGTTGATCTGGAATGCGGCCGAGACGGAACAGGCCCTGCTGGACGGGACGACGCTGACAGACCTGCTGCCGACCGCGGCCCAGGCGCCCAACGCGTTCGGCGTGTACATCAACGACGCCACCGGCAGCAAGATGGGCTACTACCTCGACGTGCAGACGGCTGTCGGGACGGCGCAGTGCGGCACCGACGGGAGACTCCTCGGCCTGCGATTGACCCTGACGAACACCGCACCTGCTGACGCGGCGACGACGCTCAACGACTACATCACCGGCCAGGGCCAGTACGGCGTACCCAAGGGCAGCTTCCGGTTCCGGGTGATCGTCTATGCGCCCCCCGGGTCCATGCCGGGCGGCGTCGAGCGCGATGGGGCAGTGCTCCCATCGCAGCCGGCGACCGACGGTGAGTTCCCGATCACGCAGTTCGCGATCGAACTCGCGCCTGGCGAGAGCACGACCGTCGACCTCGGTGTGACGGCGTATGACGCATCGGGAACCCCGGAAGTCGTGGCCACGCCGAAAGTTCATCTCTCTGAAACACAACAGGCGTCCATTAACTGTGAATTTGCTCTACAGTAAGGACTGTTGTCGCTCTTGACCCGTTTTCGGGGGGTGTCGGGGAGGCACGATCTACTTCCGCCGCACGACGACAGCGTCAAGGCGGTCGGCTACAGCACTGTCATTGCACCAGCACACCTGCAACGCCTTCAAGGGGACACTCATGATCAAGAAAATCACCGCGATCTTCGCGCTGGTCCTCGCGGGCCTGTTCATCGCGCCTGTCGCAGCCAACGCCTTCTACGCTCCCGACGGATCCGTCACGGTCAGTGGCACGATCACGCCGGGCGGCACCAGCACGGTCGCCTTCACCGCCGGATCCTTCCAGCCCGGCGAGACGGTCTCGTTCACGCTGACCGGTGAGAACGCCTCGGGCGCCACCCTCGCGGCGGTCGACTCGAAGTCGCTCCAGAAGACGGCTTCCGGAACGGGCGCCGTCAACCTCAACGTGACGCTCCCCAGCAACGCGTCCGGCACGTACACGGTCACGGCCACCGGCCTGACCTCGCTCGTCACCGTGAACGCGACCCTCACGGTCACCGCTGCCGGCTCCGGCTCGGGCGGCAACGACAACGACCTCGCTGACACCGGCTTCGGCGCTCCGGCGTTCGTCGTCTGGGGTGCAGCCGGCGCAGTCGCGCTCGGCGCAGCGCTCATCGCGGTCCTCGTGATGGTTCGTCGCCAGCGCGCTTCGCTCGCGGCCTAGCCACACCGCGGCTCACGCCGCACACGAAACGGCGGCCGGTGCTTCTGCACCGGCCGCCGTTTCGTCGTTCCCGGACCCTACGCGTCGTCGCTCGGGTGGTCGGGGTCCTCCTCTTGGTTGAAGTTCGAGGCGTCGGGGTCGTGGCCGACCGCGAGGCCGTCCTCGCTGTTGGGGATGGTCTGGTTCTCGCCCAGGCCGCCCGGCTTCGGCGTTCCCTCGCTGCTGTTCTGGTCGGTGTCGTTCGTGTCGTTCGTCATGGGGACAGGTTAAGAGGTACGCGAGCGCGCGCGAGCAGGCTTGACAGGGTGCGCGGGCGGCGGTTCTTGGCCCTTCGACAGGCTCAGGGACCGAGGGGACCGGCTATCTTGCGGAAAACGGATAGGCCGGGACATACCTCCCTTCCGGGGGACAGGGGTGCGGCAATACCCTTCGAGCAACCAGGGTCCGGTCGTCGGATCCTCCACGACCGAAACGAGCATCATGGCCACGACCGCTGGTACCAAGACCGCCCCCACGCCGATCGTCATCTCCTTCTGGCTGTGGGTCGTCTCCGCCGTCCTCTCCGTCATCTCCGGCGTCACCGCCGCGATGTCGGCCGGAACCGTCGCCGAGGCCGCAGCCGAACAGTCGGCCTCGGGAGGCGTGCTCTCCTCGAGCGTGCTCCTGATCTCGACCGCCGTCGGCGCGTTCATCGTCGGCGCACTCCACGTGCTGTTCGCCTTCTTCATGCTCCGGGGTCGCAACTGGGCTCGGATCGTCCTCACCGTGGTCGGCATCCTCTCCGTCCTCGGCTCGATCACCGGGCTGATCGCCCTCAACCCGCTCTCCTTCATCTTCGTCATCGTGACCATCGTCGCGATCGTCCAGATGTACGTGCCGGCAGCACGCGAGTACTTCGCCGCGAACAAGCGATGAGCGACCACTCCGCTGCACCGGCGGAGACCGCCCTGCGCCCGGGCTCGCGCCAGGAACGTGCCGAAGCCCGCCGCGCCGAGGCGCGCCTGCCCTACGCCCCCTCGCCTGACACCCGGTGGGGTACCCCGACCGCGCTGGTGACCTTCGTCGCGATCATCGCGCTCCTCGTCGTCGTCGAACTCGCGCGGACCTTCGGCGTCCTGTCCGGCGAGGTCGGCACGATGATCATGTGGATCATCTTCGACGGCGGCATCCTCGTCGCCCTCGCGATCGTCTGCCGCACCTGGGGAAGCGGGTCCTGGGCGAAGGACTTCGGACTCCGCTTCCGCTGGTTCGACGTGTTCATCGGGCTCGGTTCCGCCGTCGGCATCCAGCTGATCGGCGGCATGATCGGCCAGTTCGTCATCGCCCTCACCGGCGAGACGCCCAAGTCGAACATCGCCCCGCCGTCGCCAGAGCTCGTCTGGGTGCTGGTGAACACCGTGTTCGTCACCGCGATCGTCGCCCCGTTCTGCGAGGAAGCGCTCTTCCGCGGGCTCCTGCTCCGCGGATTCCGGAACACGATCCTCCGCGGACGGACGACGAACGGCGTGCGCCGAGGTGCGGCGACGCCCTCGACCGCCCGACGTCGCACCGCGGCCATCGTCTCGGTGGGAGCGAGCGCACTGATCTTCGCCATCGTCCACCTCTACGAGGGCTGGGGCAGCCCGGTCACCATGGTGACGCTCGGACTCACCATCCTCGTGCTCGGCACGGTGAACGGTGTCTACGCCGCGACGACCCGACGCCTCGGACCGGGCATCTGGACGCACGTGTGGTTCAACACCTTCACAGTGCTGCTGACGCTGGCACGCAGCGGCAGCTGAACCCGGGCGCCGGTCCTTGGGCGAAGCGGGGAGCCCGTGGGCCCTTCGACAGGCTCAGGGACCGGCGGAGGCTCAGGGAGCCGCGGAGGCTCAGGGACCGGCGGGGGGGGGGGGGGGCTCAGGGACCGGCGGGGACCGAGGGGTCAGGGCGCGGAAGGGCGGACGCGGCGCTCGTAGGCGGCGTCGGCCGCGAGGACCGCGCGCACTCGGGCCAGGTCGAACTTCGGCTTGCGATCGAAGTCGTAGACGCCGTTCTGCTCCTGGAACGTGTCGGTGAGCTGCGTGTAGCAGTAACCGAACATGTTCTCGTCGTCGGTCAGCACCCGGACGAGCCCCGCGAAGCGCTCGTGGAACTCCTCGACCGACGCCACCCGCGCCCCATAGCCCCAGGAGTCACCGCCGGTGTCTGCGGCGGCGAGCTCCGCGTTCCACCAGATGCCGCCGAACTCCGACACGAAGAACGGCTGCCCCTCGTACGGCAAGGAGATGGTGCGTCCGTCCTCGAGGTTCGTGAACGGCTCACCGACCGCGATCCCGGCCTGCTCGACTGCGAACGCCGCCGGGTCCTGCTCGTAGGAGTGCGCATCCCACACGTCGGTCTCCCGCACCCGGTGCGCGTAGCCCGAGGCGTCGATCACCGGGCGACTCGGGTCGATGAGCTTCGTCGCGAGGAACATGCCGCGCGTGACGTCGTCGAGGACGGTCACGCGGTCGTGCAGGGTCTGGTGCGTCTCGTTCAAGGGGCACCAGCCGATGATCGACGGATGGTTGACGTCGCGCTCCAACGCCTCGATCCACTGCGTGATGAACGACGCCGTCGGACCCTGGTTGTGACCGACCGTGCCCGCGCCGGACACGCCCCAGTCGCCGAACTCGCCCCACACCAGGTATCCGAGCCGGTCCGCGTGATAGAGGTACCGCTCCTCGAACACCTTCTGGTGGAGCCGCGCTCCGTTGAATCCGGCGTCCATCCCGAGCGTGATGTCGGCCACGAGCGCGTCGTCATCCGGCGCGGTCATGAGCGAGGACGGCCAGTACCCCTGGTCGAGCACGAGCCGCTGGAAGACGTGCTCGCCGTTGATCAGCACCGCGGTGCCGTCGATAGCGACACTGCGCAGCCCCGCGTAGCTCGAGACGCGGTCGGTGACGCCGCCCGCACCATCGCGGATCTCGATGTCGAGGGTATAGAGGAACGGGTCGGCGGGACTCCAGAGCCGCTGCTGGTCCGCCGGGACCTCGAGTCGCACCGACGGCGACATCGTCGAGCCGAGGTGCGCGGTCTCGCTCGCGACGACGACACCATCGGCGGACAGGATCACCGTCGCGGTCGCACCGGCGGCGTTGCGACTGGGGATGAGCGTGCAGTCGAAGCGCGCGGCGTCCGAATCGGGGACCACGGTGAACCGCCGCAGGTGCAGCTCGTCGACGGCCTCCACCCACACCGTCTGCCAGATCCCCGTCGTGCGGGTGTAGTAGCAGTCGGTGTTGCCGTACCAGGTCGCCTGCTTCCCACCGGCCTTCGGCTCGTGACGGGTGTCGCGGGCGCGCACCACGATCTCCAGCTCCTGGTCCGGCTCGACTGCGCCGAGCGGCACGCGGATCGGCGTGAAGCCACCCCGATGCCGCATCGCCTCGACCCCGTCGACCCACACGGTCGTGTCGTGGTCGACGGCACCGAAGTGCAGCACACCGTGCTTCCCCTGCCAGCCGGCCGGCACCGTGAACCGCGTGCGGTACCAGACGGCCTCCATGAAGTCCGTGTGCTCCACGCCCGACGCGGCCGACTCCGGCGCAAACGGGACGAGGATGCGGTCGGTCAGTTCGCGGCCGAGGAGCCCGCGCTCGAGCCCGCTGTCGCCAGCATCGATCTCGAACTCCCACAGGCCGTTGAGGTTGACCCAGCCGTCACGGACGAGCTGCGGCCGCGGGTACTCCGGGCGCGGCTGCGGCGTGGAGTCGGCGCGGCCGCTCGGCAGCGGGGCGGGGAAGAGGAGAGGGTGCGTCATGGGTGTCGTTCCGATGCGTCGTGATGGGTGGAGGTGTCGTCGGCCCTTCGACAGGCTCAGGGACCGGGGGTGGGGATCAGGGACCGGGGGTGGGCTCGCGGACCGGGAGCGAGCTCAGGGATCGAGGGGGCTGAGCCTGTCGAAGGGCGGGGGAGTTGCTACCGGGCGTCGTCGACGGCCTTCGTCAGCTCGGCGACGAAGGCTTCAGCGGCCTCCTTGGGCGTCGTCTTGCCGAACTGGACGTCCTGGTTGTAGCGGCCGAGGATCTTCTCGCTGTCGCCGCCACCGACGGGCGTGATCGCCGGCGGGGTGCCGGACTCCTCGCGCGCGGCGTCGACCACGCCGGCCACGATGCGGTCCGTCGGCGTCAGGTCGGGGTCGATCGCCTCCTGGAAGTCCGGGTTCGCGGGCATGCCGCGCTCGGTGCCGAACAGCTTGGCAACCTCGGTGTCCGTCGTGAGGAAGTCCACCAGCAACGCCGCCTCAGCGGGGTGCTCGGACTTCGACGAGACCGACCAGTACATCGACGGCTTCAGGTACTGGAACCCTGCAGACGAATCCTCGCTCGCCGGGAACGGCAGCAGGTCGAGCTGGTGGTCGGGAGCGGCGGCCTGAAAGGCGGTGAGCACCGACGACGGCTGGAAGGTCATCGCGACCTTGCCCGTGCTCATGTCCATGAGGTCGATCGCCACACCGTTGCCCTCGGCCAGCTGCGAGGCGCTCGGGGCCGCGCCGCTCTCGATCTGGTCGAGCGCGTACTGCCAGTAGCTCTCCACGACCTCGGGCTTCAGGATGACCTTGCCGTCCTTGTCGTAGATGTCGTTGCCGTGCTGCCGGGCCCACAGGGTGAGGGTCGGCATGTCGCCGCCGAAGGGGGACATCCCGTGGACGGCCCCGCCCGAGGCCTCGGTCACCTGCAGGGCGACCTCGTTGAGCTCGTCCCACGTCCACGTCGTCGCGTCGGGCAGCTGGATCCCGTACTGCTCGAAGATGGACCGGTTGACCATGAGACCGACGGTGCCGACACCGATCGGCACGCCGTAGAGCTCGTCCTTGACCTTGCCCTGGTCGAGCACCTCGGCGCTGAGATCGGAGGTGTCGAGGAACTCGTCGAGAGCACCGAGGTCGGCGAGGGCACCGCGCTGGGCGTACGAGGCGAGGTAGAGCTGGTCGAACTGCATGACGTCGGGGGCGTCTCCGCCGGCGACCGTGGTGGCGAGCTTGTCCCAGTAGCCACCCCACTCGGTGGACTGACCCTTCACGGTGATGTTCGGGTACTTCTTCTCGAAGAGGTCGATGGCCGCGCGGGTGCGCTCGTCGCGGGCCGTGGCACCCCACCAGTTGAAGGTGATGGTGACGTCCTCGTCGCTGAGCGCGGCGTCGCCGTTCCCGCCGCCGACGGCGCAGCCGCTGAGGGCGAGCGCCGAGATGGCGGTTGCGGCTGCGAAGCCGAGGAGACGGGACCGGGATCGTGGTTGGCGTTGCATGATGCTCCTTTGCATGGGTGGATCGGTTGGGAGGGGGCTCAGGAAGCGGCGGTGATCGCCGTACGGAGTTCGTCGATGTAGGCCTTCGCGGCCTCGGCCGTGGTCTTCCTGCCGAACTGGACGTCCTGGTTGTACCGGGCGAGCATGGACTCCGCGTCCTCGGCACCGACCGGCGTGATGCCGGGTGCGTCGCCCGACAGTGCGGTCGCGGACTCGATCGCATCGGCGACGATCTGATCGCCGGGCGTGAGGTCCGGCGCGACCGCCTCCTGGAAGGTGGGTGTGGCCGGCATGCCGCGCTCAGTGCCGAACAGCTTGGCGACCGCCGGCTCCGACGTCAGGAAGTCGATGAGCAGCGCCGCCTCAGCAGGGTGCTCGGACTGCGACGAGACCGTCCAGTACATGGACGGGCGGACGTACATGTAGCCGTCCGTCGCGTCCGCATCCGCCGGGATGGGGACGAGGTCGAAGGCGCTGTCGGGCGCGGCGGCCTGGTAGGCGGTGACGAGGGCCGACGGTGCGAAGGTGAACGCGGTCTTCCCCGTCGCGATGTCGGAGAGGTCGAGCGCGGAACCGGCCTGCTCAGCCAGTTGCGATGCCGTCGGTGCGGCACCGCTGTGGATCTGCGCGAGCGCGTAGTCCCAGTAGTCGGTGAGGACCGACTCCTCGAGGATGAGCTCGCCCTCGGTGTCGTAGACGTCGTTGCCGTGCTGCCTGGCCCACAGGGTGAGCGTCGGCATGTCCCCGCCGAAGGGGGTGATGCCGTGCACCGCGCCACCGGATGCCTCCGTCACGGCGAGTGCCGTCGCCGTGAGATCGTCCCAGGTCCACGTCGTCGGATCGGGGAGATCGACGCCGTACTGCGCGAGGACGCTCGTGTTCACCAGGACGCCCGTCGACCCCACGCCGGCCGGGACGCCGTGCAGCTTGCCGTCGACCCTGCCCTGATCGAGGAGCGGCGCCGGGAACTCCGAAGTGTCGAGGACGTCGGTGTACTCGTCGACGTCGGCGAGCGCTCCGCGCTGCGCGTAGGAGGAGAGGTGCGTCTGGTCGAACTGCATCACGTCGGGTGCGTTGCCGCCGGCGGCGGTCGTGGCGAGCTTGTCCCAGTACCCACCCCACTCGGTGGATTGCGGCTTCACGGTGATGTTCGGGTACTGCTCCTCGAACAGGTCGATCGCAGCGCGCGTGCGCTCATCGCGCGCACTCGCTCCCCACCACGCGAACGAGATGGTGACGTCCTCGTCGCTGAGGGACGCGTCGCCGTTCCCGCCGCCCACGGCACAGCCGGTGAGGGCGAGTGCGGAGACGGCGGTGACGGCCGTGAAGCCGAGGAAGCGGGACCGGGGGCGGGGGTGGCGTCGCATGGTTCTCCTTCGGGAGGGATGGAACGGGATGAGGATGGCCCTTCGACAAGCTCAGGGACCGGGTTGTGGCTCAGGGACCGGGCCCTTCGACAAGCTCAGGGACCGGGTTGTGGCTCAGGGACCGGGCCCTTCGACAAGCTCAGGGACCAAGTGCAGCTCGGGGGCTACTTGCCTCCGGTGGTCGCGATGCCTCGGAGGAGGAACCGCTGACCGAACAGGAAGGCGAGGAACACCGGCAGCAGGGTGACGACGCTCATGGCGAAGAGGGCGCCGTAGTCCGATTGCGACTGGGTGTCGACGAACGAGCGGAGGGCGACCGACGACGTGTACTTGTCGGGGTCGGTCACGAAGATCAGCTGGCCGAAGAAGTCGTTCCACGTCCAGATGAAGGTGAAGATCGCCGTCGTCGCGAGAGCCGGGGTCATGAGCGGGAGCATGATCTGCACGAAGATCCGCAGGTGCCCGGCGCCGTCGATGCGCGCCGCCTCGTCGAGCTCGCGAGGGATGCCGCGGATGAACTGCACCATGAGGAAGATGAAGAACGCGTCCGTCGCGAGGAACTTCGGAACGATGAGCGGCAGGTAGGTGTTGATCCAGACGAGCTGGGCGAAGATGACGTACTGCGGGATGATCAGCACGTGGATCGGCAGCATCATCGTGAGCAGCATCGCCGCGAAGGCGAAGCGCTTGAACCGGAACCGCAGCCGGGCGAAGCCGTACGCGGCGAGTGAGCAGGTGAGCAGGTTGCCGATGATCGAGCCGACGACGACGATCGCCGAGTTCGCCAGGTAGCTGCCGAACGGTTGCGCCAGAGCATTCCAGCCGTTCGTGTAGTTCGACGCCTCGAAGGTGTCGAGCATGAGGCCCGGGTTGTCGAAGATGTACCCGTTCGGGCGGAGCGACGACACCACCATCCACAGCACGGGGTACAGCATCAGCAGCCCGAGCAGGATCAGCAGCGCGTGCTTGCCGATGCTCGAGATCCGCTGACGGCGCAGGAGCTTCGCGCGTTGTGCGTCGCCCCGCTCGCGACGGGCTGCCGCATCGGGCGAGAGACCGTCCTCGGACGAGGGGCGGGTCTTGAGGTCAGTCATCGTAGAACACCCAATACTTCGAGGCCCAGAAGTTGATGGCCGTGGCGGCGGCGATGATGATGAGCAGGAGCCACGCGATCGCCGACGCGTACCCCATCTGGAAGCTGCCGAAGCCCTTCTGGTACAGGTAGAGCGTGATGAACAGCGTCGAGTCGGACGGCCCGCCCGATCCGTTCGACACCACGTAGGCCTGCGTGAACGACTGGAACGCGCCGATGATGCCGAGCACGAGGTTGAAGAAGATGATCGGGCTGAGCAGCGGAAGCGTGATCGACCGGAACTGCGTCCACCGGCCGGCACCGTCCGTCGACGCCGCCTCGTAGTACTGCCGCGGGATCTGGCGGAGCCCGGCGAGGAAGATCACCATCGGGGCGCCGAACGTCCACACGTGCAGGATGATCAGCGTCGAGAGCGCGGTGTCGGGTTCCGAGATCCAACCGGGGCCCTGGATACCGAAGACGGCGAGCAGGGCGTTGACGAGGCCGCTCGAACCGAAGACGAGGCGCCAGAGGACGGCGATCGCGACGCTGCCGCCGAGCAGTGACGGCAGGTACAGCACCGACCGGTAGAACGAGAGCCCGCGCAGGCCGCGATCCAGGAGGACCGCGATCGCCAGGGCGACCATGAGCTGCAACGGCACCGAGACCAGGACGTAGGTGATCGTCACCCCGAGGGACTGGTGCAGGCGGGGGTCCTCGACCATCCGCTGCGCATTCTCCAGCCCGGTGAAGTTCGGGTTCTGGAGGAGGTTGTAGTCGGTGAACGACAGGTAGAGCGAGACGAGGACCGGCCCGAGCGTGATGACGAGGAAGCCGATGATCCAGGGGCCGAGGAAGAGGAGCGCCGCGCGGTTGTCTCGGAACTCGGAGGCGTCGCGATGCTTGATCGCCCCCTTCGGCGTCCGCAGCGCGCGCAGCTCGTTGAGCGCGCTCATGTGGCGGCTCGGGTGATGGGTGGTGGGCTCTCGAACATGCTGCGCATCTCCTTCGACTCGCTGCGACCGTGCTGACAGGGAGACACGCTAACCGCTTGTGCTACGTAGCACAAGGCGGATTTGGAAATCGGTTTCCGTTGGTATCCGACGGTCGTGGAGTCGGTACGCTTGCGTCAGTACCGACGCACGGTGGAGCGCGCGCGACCGACGGGGAGGCACGGATGGCAGTGACCGCACGGGATGTCGCGCAGGCGGCCGGCGTCTCCCAGCGCACGGTGTCGGACGTCGTGAACCTGCCGGGACGGGTCGGTGCCGAGACCCGAAAGCGCGTGCAGGCGGTCATCGACGAGCTCGGCTATCGGCCCAATCCGCACGCGAGAGGACTCCGGAACAACCGCAGCGGACTCATCGCCCTCGTCGTCCCCGAGCTCGACGTTCCGTACTTCTCCGACCTGGCCCGCTGCCTCATCCCCGAACTCACGAAGCGCTCGCTCACCCTCGTCGTCGACCAGACGAACGGCGACCCGGAACGCGAGCGCGCCGTGCTCACCGGGGGAGCGGTGTCCTCGACGTTCGACGGCGTGCTGCTCAACGCGCTCAACCTCACGGCCGCCGACGTCGAAGCAGCCGCCGCGACCCAGCCGATCGTCCTGCTCGGCGAGCGCGACTACGGCGCAAGTGCTGACCACGTCGCCATCGACGGGACCGAGGCGGCCTACCTGGCGACCAGGCACCTGATCGAACGGGGATGCACCCGCATCGGCGCCATCGGTCGGCAGGCCCATTCCACGGGCACCGCGAAGCAGCGCGTGGACGGGTTCACGAGGGCAATGCGCGAGGCCGGACTCGACCCGAACCGGTATATGGCCGAAGGGGAATACGATCGCGCGAGTGGTGCAGCGGTCATGGGTGGAATGCTCGACGCCGGCGATCCGCCTGACGGGGTGTTCTGCTTCAACGACCTCATGGCGCTGGGCGCGATGCGTGCCGCGTGGGATCGCGGTGTCGACATCCCGCGCGACCTGGCGGTGGTCGGCTTCGACGACATCGAGGACGGCCGGTACGCGATGCGGTCACTGACGACGGTCGCGCCCGACAAGGAGGCCATCGCCCGCGAGGCGGTCGCGATGCTGGTCGAACGCGTGGCCGGGCACGTCGGGCCGGGGCGGCGGGTGCGCGCCGGGTTCGAGCTGATCGTCAGAGAGTCGTCCGGTCCGGCGCGACTCACCCGATGACGGCGCACGTCGGGTTCGTCCCGAGGAGGCCCGTCCCCACCTGCACGATGGCCCACGGTGACGTCCAGATCGTGTCTCGGGCGAGCGGCGGAACGATCAGGCTCGATGGAGCTACGCGGACGCCGAGATAGCCGGTTCCGCCGAGTAGCCCGGTGAGCAGTCCGTCGAGGAGACCGCGGTTGAATGTGACGGAGTACTGCCTCGTCGGGTTCGGGGTCGGCGAGGTCGCGGCCGGTGTGACCGCCGCGGAAGCGAGCGCGATCGTGGCCGACGTGTTCCCGCCGCCGACCTGGATGTCCGCCGCGCCGTACCCCTCCGGCATGGTGAACGTCAGGGTGTAGGAGTTGATGACCAGACCGACGCCGAGCACCGACGTCGTCGAGATGGAGCATCCGCTTGCTCCGGCGAGGTAGACGGGCTTGGGGATGCTCAGTGCGGCGAACGTCGCGGCACCCGACTCGGCGTCCTGCCATGCGGCCTCCACCGGTTGCGGAGCAGGAGCCGCGACGAGCGCGACAGCGGTCGCGAGGACGACCGCCGCGACGTGTCTCGACCGACCTGGTTTCATCAAGCGCCCCTCGCCGAACGCGAGTGCTGACGCAGCGCGCCGAACCACGCGCCGACGAGACCGATCAGGATCGCGCCCGCAGCCGCCCACACGGCGAATTCGATGCTCGCGCCGGTGCGGGGGAGGGTGGTGATCGGGCCGGGCGAGACCGAGACGTCGTCGCCGATGCCCTCGGCGGTGACCGTGAGGGCGACCGAGGCGTTCGCCGCCGCTGTACCGGACGGCATCCGGACGTCGAACCTCAGCCACCACGCCTCCGAGCTGCGCATCGAGAGCACTGCGCGCTCGACGCCGTCGACGGGCACCGCCATCTCGTCGAACAGGTGGGTGACGGTGCCGACGCAGCCGGCCGCGGTCCAGCGGACGGAGCAGGCGTCGACCACCATGACGAGCCCGAGCTCCGACGAGCCGGAGCCGACCATGGACACGTCGATGGACCCCGGTGTGGCTTCGGGCTTGGTGCTGACACCCACCTCCCAGGGCGTCGACCGACCCGGAGTGAGGGATCGCATGGCCGACGGGTCGCCGATCGAGGTGAGGACGACCGCCTCACCGGTGATGACGTCGACCATCGGCTCGGCGTGCGCGGGAGCGGCGCCGCCGATCGCGAGGCCGGCTCCGAGGAGGAGGGAGACCGGTGAGCAGCGGAGCGCGGCGTGGCGGGCCGGTCGTGGACCGGTTCCGTCGTCGCCGACCGTGGAGGATCGGTGTCGGGAAGCAGTACGTCCGTTTCCGTCGGTCCCTCCCGAGCCACCTGGCGGGCGCTTACGCTCGGAGCGCGGCCAGAACGCCCACATGACGAGGGCCGAACAGCTGAGCGTCAGTCCGGCCAGGACCCACGGGTTGGACAGCCACACGACGAGGTACGCGAGCCCGGGCACCGAGGCGAGCACGATGCGGACCGTCGAGACGGTGTATGGCTCGGGGTCCTCCGACAGGTTCGCGTCTCCCTGCATGGTGATCGTCCGCTGTGGGCCTGCGGAGTCGACACCGGCGGTCACCGAGGTGACGCGGTGGGTGACCGGCAGCTGACCAGCGCGATCCACCGTCACCACATCGCCGACCGTGATGTCGGACGCGGGGATCTCGCGGACGAGCGCGAGTGAGCCGGTGGGGATCGTCGGGCTCATGGAACCGGTCTTGAACATGATGAGGGTGATGTTGAAGCAGGTCGCGAGGATGACGAGCACGATGCAGACCACCCCGCCGACGGCGGCGAGGTTCAGCAGGGTGCTGCCGACGATCGACGCCACCGAGCGGCGGGGGTGCTGCCGCTCGGTGGCGTCGATCGCTTCCGTGGAGGGTCGGGTCACGGTGCTCCGATCAGGAACTGGAGGTGCTGGTGATCTGCCACGTCGCCGACGCTGTCCCGCCCTGGAAGCTGGAGGCGGTGCCGGCCTTCACCCGCACGTCGAAGCAGAAGCGCACGGTGGAGTTGCCCGCCGCGGTGAGCGCGCCGGTCGCGGTCGGCGGAGCCGTGCCCGTCGAGAGCGACGCGGTGTACGCGGGGACGGTCGCCGAGGTGAACGCGGCGGCGTTGCACGCCGCGCCCGCCGCCGTCGTGACCACGCGGTACTCGAGCTGCGGCAGGAGGGTGCCCGTCGCCGCCGAGACTGCCGACAGCGCCGCCGTCCCGCCGATGTTCGTCGCAGTGGTCGTGCGGATGTCGATGTAGGCGAACTGGGAGAGTCCTGGCGACATGGCGGTGGCGTTGAACACCAGCGTGGCCGGGTTCGCCGCCTCGTGCGCCGCCCAGGTCGACGACGAGGTCTGCGACTCCACGGAGAAGGTGCTCGCCGCGAAGGTCGCCGTCCCGAACTCGTCGTCGCTCCAGGCCGCGAGGGTGAGCGAGGTCCCGACGCCCAGCACGAGCGCTGCCGCGAGGGCCGCCCTGGCCTTCGTGTAGCGCGACGTGCTCCGTCGTTCATCGGTGCGGTGGTGTCTGCCTGCCGCCGGGGTGTGCCGTCCCATGATCGCCGTCCCGCCGCGGGTTACGGCAGCGGGGTGGTGGACTCGGCCGCGAACTCCCAGACGACGGTGCCGCTCGGCGACGACTGCGGGAGGCTCGCCGCCGGGGTGACCTCGAAGCAGAGGAACACCGGCGTGGTGACGGCACCGAGCGCGAAGATGTCCGCGGCCGTGCTCGACGTCGTGGCGGCATCCGTCACGAGCGGGTCGCCGGCGGCGAAGCTCGCGGCGTCGCAGCCGAAGGTGGTGGTCTCCACGACGGAGTAGCTGAGCGAGGAGGCGATAGCGGCGGCGCTCGTCGCGGTGATGTCGACGGCCGCGGCATACGTCGAAGCGGCGGTCAGCTGCACGGCGAACCCGGCGTAGACGGGCTCCTCGGGTGCCAGGTTGTCGGCCTCCACCGCGAAGGTGAGCGGGGCGGCCGCAGCCTCGGTCGGGTGCTCCGTGAACGCGGTGCCGTCGGTGCTGCCCTCGATGCCGAAGCCACCACCGGCGAAGATCCCGGTCGCGAACTCGGAGTCGTTCCAGGCAGCGAGCGTGATGGCCGCACCGACGCCGAGCACCAGTCCGCCGGCGAGGATCGCCTTCGCCCGCTTGCTGCGCTGGCCGCGGACGGGCGCGTCGGTGCCGGTGGCCGCTGAGGCCTCGGTGCTGGTGTCGATGGTCATGGAAGCCCCCTGGAGTCCGCCGGTGACGGCTCGCGTCACCGCACGTGTCGGGCGTGCGGAGACGGCCTCCGCGCGTCTCACGACACCCTCAGGACGATAGGCAGCAGGCTGACGGTTGTAACCAGTAGTGGGGTACTGGGATCGCCGGACGCTACCGAGAAAACTGCTGAACCGCGCTGCGTCGCCCGATCCGGGGGTCAGGCCTGACGCTGAGAGGACTGCGCGACGAGGCGGCCGAGGTCGCGCCGTCTCCCTGCGCCCAGCTTCGTCCGCGCTTGGAGCACGTGCGACTCGACGGTGCGGACACTGAGGAAGAGCCGCGTCGCGATCTCCTGGTTGCTCAGTCCTTGCGCGATGAGCAGGGCGACCTCCAGCTCCCGCCGGGTGAGCGCGCTCAAGTCGGCCCCGGCGGTCTCCTGGCCGGTGTCCGTCTGCCCGCGGGAGAGGTAGGCCAGCGGAGCGTGTGTCGAGGGCGGCTCCACGGGGACGGTGCGCTCGACCGGCACCGTCTCATCGGTCGTCTCCGCCCGGTAGGTGGCGAACACGGGCGACGGAGACACGACCGAGGTCCGTCGGGCCTCCGCATCCGCAGCGGCGCCTGGCGTGGGACCCACGAGTTCGGCGGCCCGCTCCGCGCAACGGCGGGCGTGCTGCAGTCGCCCCTGGGTCTCGTGGAGCCGTTCTGCGAGCAGATGGGCACCGATCGCCCGGTGCCGCGCTCCGACCTCCTCGAGCGAACAGGCGGCCTCCTCGGCGCGGCTCGCGTCGCCGGCGGCGCCGGCCTCGAGGAGCAGCATGAGCGACGCCTGCAGGGGCGTGAGCTCCTGCGATCGAGCGTCCACGACCCAGGACAGGGTCTCGGACAGGTCGGCGCCGGCCGCGGCGGCCAGGCTCGCGGAGTAGATCCGCTGGGTCAGCGGCTTCCGGATGTCCTGCGCGAGCCGACGCAGGTGATCCCGGGCGTCCATGACGCGACCGCCTGCCATCAGCAGACCGAAGTCGGCGATGTCGGCCAGATAGGAGAGGACCGTGGAGGCGGCGATGAGGCGTTCGTCCTCGGCAGCTCGCCGTTCCGTCGCCTCCTCAAGCTCGCCGGTCTGAGCGAGAGCACCGACGAGGAGGAGCGCGGTCTGCGTGTGCACCTCGGGCGGAACGGTCGAGTCGAGGAGCCGTTCGACGACCCGGAGGTCGGCCACGGTTCGGTCCGGGCGGCCATCGAAGAACGCCAACTGGGCTCCGAGGATCCCGACGATGCACTGGTCCGTCGTCGCCAGGCGCCCGGTCCCGCGCTCGGCACGAGCGACGAACTCGTCGATGTAGCGCGCGAAGCCGGCCCAGGAGAGTCCGGTGAGCAGGCGGATGGTGCCGGCCGACAGGACGTACATGGCGCTCGCGTCGCGCAGGGCGTGCGACAACGGCCGCGCTGCACTGTAGGGCACCGACCGGTAGACGGCGTCACCCAGCTGGAGCAGCTCCCGCAGCTCGGACGGTGGCAGCCTGAGGCCGAGCCTGGTCACGAGCGCAGCGGCGGCATAGAGTCGCGAGGATTGCGCGGCGTCGGTGTCGCGCAGGACCTTCCAGAAGACGGCATCGCCTTCGGTCGGCTCCTGCCGATCCTGGTCGCGCCAGGTCTCGACCATCAGGATGCGCTGGGACAGCAGGCGGCTGTGCTCCTCCTGCTCCGTCAGCTCCTGCGCGCAGGTGCGTTCGGACCAGCGATCGAGGGTCGCCCGCCAACTCAAGACCTCCGCCTGCATGTCCTCGTCGGAATCGGCCGCGGGATCGACCTCGAGGACCCGCTGAGCCCCGTCACCGTCGCCCAGCATGGCGAGCGATCGTGACCACTGGAGCGCCGCTGCCACGGACGGGCGCCAGGTGTACGCGCGTTCGGCGAGCAGACGACCGTCCTCGGCGAGGCCGGAGACGTTCGCGACGTGCGCCGCCTCGAGGAAGGTGCGGGCCATCGTGAGGGACTCGAACCCCTCGTCCAGCTCGGTGTGCGGGGCCGTCAGCCAGTACCGGCCGAGGATGAAGGACTCGTTCGGCGTGAGACGGGCACCGCCACGCAGGTCCGAGATGAGCGTCCGCTGGACGCGGTCGTGGCGGTGCAGTCGCCCGCTGTGGCGCCACTCCGCGAGTGCCGACCACGCGTGCAGTTCGTCGGCGACGATGCGGTCCTGGCCCGAGCCGTCGTTCCGCGCGAGTCCGAGCCGGAGGAGCGCGTGCAACTGATGCTCGCCGAGCAGGCGGATCGCGCGCGAGTAGGGGACCGGACCGAGCTTCGCCAACATGACCAGGGCGTACCGGCCCTCGTCCTCGAGCCGGGAGAGCTGGGGTTCCGTGAGGTCGTGCACCCTTGGTGAGACCCCTGCGACCCCGAGCGAGAGGATGCTGCGCGGCAGGTAGAACTCCCCGCCCGTCTCGAGGGCGTCCTTCGTGAGCTCATGCACGAGCCGTGGCGAGCCGTTGCTCAGTCGCACGATGACGGCCTTGGCCATGTCGTCGAGGACCGCGTCGTCGGCGGCCTCGTCCACCATCGCCGAGGCTTCGAACCCGTCGAGCGCCGGGAGGTCGATCCGCGTGAGCGACCCGGTCCGCCAGACGGCGAGGAGCCGGTCGGCGGAATCGTCGCCGCGCCCCTGCAGTCCGGCGAGCTCCTGCTCCAGCGTCACCAGGGCGACCTGCTCACGCGACCGCGAGAGTTCGATGATGTCGGTGAGGCTCGCCGGATGGAGGTTCGCCCCGTCGTCGACGATGAAGACGGCACCGCTCGGCGCCGTGCGCCAGTCGCTCAGCGTGTGCGAGGCGTCCCGTGACGCACCCGACACGTGGATGACCGGGCGTCCGTCCTCGTGCATCCGACGTCCGATCGCGTCCGCGGTGAAGGTCTTGCCGTAGCCGTGTGGTCCGACGAGGAGCGTGCTGGTCCGGTTCGCGATGAGCGCCGTCATCCGGGCGATCGCGGCCGCTCGACCGCTCGGTTGGGCGGGAGCGCGGGTGGCGGATTGGCGGAACTCGCCGGAGCGACGGGTGGGCGATGCGGCGGACCGCGCGCCGCCACTGAACCGATGCGCACCCGGGTTCATGGGATGACCTGCTCGGCCGACCTCGGATGTGGCTTTCGCTCCACTACCGTCGCAACCGGTTCTTCCATATCGCAGCCCCCTCAAGCTCCGTCAGGACGACGGGATCCGCATCACTAGGGACGCTGCGAATACTCCGTCGGATGCCCCATTATCCGTAATCCCTGAGTGCTCCCGCAGCCCTAAGAGAGCGTTCTCAGTAGAAACTACGCACCCCAGTCGGGGGTAAACCCCCGGCCAGTGCGGGTTATCTCTCAACCGTCATCGATGACATGACACGGATGGAACCGACTGCACTGGAGCCCCGCCACTGATGACGCGTCGGAGGCCCCCCCCGGCACCGATCGAAACCCGGCGTCCCGCGGCGCCGCCTCGCACTGCGGAGGCCAGTACCGGTTTTCCATCCGGCACTACGGAGGTTGGGGTCCCTCCTCTGGGGGACAGGGAGGCCCGCCCATAGATTGGCCGGGATCGACGCCAGTCGCGGGTTCGCCCGTGCACCGAAGAAAGGGTTCCACCGTGGGGGAACAGCAGCGAAGCATCCTCGGCCGAGGCCGTGCGTGGAAGGTCGCGGCCATGGCCGTGGTCGGCACGGTCATCGCCATGGGATCGACGACGGCGGCCACAGCGGCCCCGACCGATGTCTCCGACGGCTTCGGCCGCTTCCTCGGTGGACAGGCGGCCGGGATCAACCTCGACGCCCTCGCCGCAGTCGGCGGCGCCCGTGCCGAGAACCCGAGCGGGGTGCACCCGGTCGCCGCGAACCCGCTGTCGGCCGAGGTGCTCAACACCCTCGGCGTCGACCTCGGCAGCTCGCTCCAACTGTTCGGTGCCAATGGCGTCATCGAGCTCGGTGCCGTCGCTCAGTACGGGTCCGCCGCCGACAACGGCGACGCGATCGCCGGCTCAGGCGCGGTCACCGACCAGGGTGGCGTCTCGATCGGTGGACCCGATGCTCCGCCGGCGGACGCCGAACTCGACCTGACCGGTCTGCTCGGCCGGGTCGGGACGCCCACCGGCGGGATTCTCAGCGACCTCTCGCTCAGCCTCGGCGCCCTCGCCTCCACGATCTCGCAGACGGGCGGCACCACGGCCGTTCCCGACTACCAGATCGCCGGTGCGACGCTCAACTTCCAGAGCCCCCTCGTGCAGAACGTCGGCACGCAGGTGACCGGCCTCCTCCCGCCGCTGCAGACCACGCTCAACGGGCTCACCTCGGCGCTCAACACCGCGCTGAACGCGAACCTCATCGGCGTCCTCCGCGTGAGCGCGACGGGGACGGTCACCCCGCCGAACCTGTCGACCGTGGTCAACACGATCCTCACCACCCAGGCGTCGCAGTCGGCGGCGACGGGGGTCTCCGTCAACCTCCTCACGGGCGCCGTGACCGTCGACCTCGCGACCCTGCTCGCGAACGACCCGACGCTGCCCGACCTCAACGACCTGCCGCCGAACACCTCGCTGCTGTCCGGCCCGATCGGTGCCGCCATCGCGGCCGCGATCACGTCTGCCGTCACCGCGCAGGTCACGGCCGTGTCCGCCGGCCTGCAGACGGCCGTGGACAACACACGTATCCAGGTCACCGGCAACGTCACGACGAACGTCGTGGTCACCCAGGTGCCGGTCATCTCCCTGTCGCTCGACTCGACCCTCGGGGCGGTCCAGAACGGTACCGCCGCCTTCACCTCGGCGGGGCTCCTCCCGAACGTGCTGAACCCGATCCTCGCGACCCTCGGCTTGACGCTGGACGGCGTGGTCAACCTCGTCCTCGGACTCGTCAAGAACGTCGTCGCCACCGCGTTCACCAGCCTGAACACGCTCGGCACCGGCCTCAACAGCATCACCGGCGGTCTCGCCGCGAACGTCGTCGGACCGATCCTCAACATCGTCCGCCTCGTCGCCGATGTGACCGCCAACGTGCAACCGGCCACCGGCGACCTCGGGGCGGGATCATCGACGGTCCGCGCCGTGCAGATCTCCCTCGTCCCGGCGATCTCGCTCGCGACGGTCAACCTCGCGTCGTCGTCTGTGCGCGGCACGCTCGTCGTGTACGACACGGCGATCACCGCCACGCCCGCGACCGTCAACCCCGGCCAGGCCACCGTGATCGACGGCACCGGCTTCGCAGCGAACGAGCAGGTCACCATCACCGCGCCAGGCCTCGACCCGGTCACCACGACGTCGGACGCCGCCGGTGTGATCAGCCAGAGCGTCGCGATCCCCGCCGGCTTCACCCCGGCGACGCTGACGTTCACCGCCACCGGTGCGACCTCCGCCACCCCGGCCACCACCGACCTCGTCGTCGCCCCCTTCGTGACCGCCATCACCGCCGACCCGGCGACGATCGCTCCGGGCGGCAGCACCACGATCACCGGCACGGGGTTCCTGCCCGGCGAGTCGGTGTCGATCACCGTCCCCGGCCTCACCGACCCGATCGTCACCACCGCGACGGGTACCGGCACGATCTCCACGAGCCTCACGCTCCCGGCCGACTTCCCGCTCGGCCCCGTGACGGTCACGGCGACCGGTGCCTCATCGGCCAGCCCAGCGACCACAACGGTCACCGTCGAGGCGACGCAGTACGTCACCGCCATCACCGCCGACCCGGCCAGTGTCGTCGCCGGTGGGACCACGACGATCACCGGCACCGGCTTCGCCTCGGGCGAGACCGTCGCCGTCTCGATCCCCGGCGTCGACCCGGTCACCACGACGGCCACCGGAACCGGCACGATCTCGGTCGAGCTCGACGTCCCGGCGGACTACGCCGCAGGCCCGGTCGTCGTGACCGCGCTCGGCGAGACGTCCGACACCCCGGCCACGACCAACCTCACCGTGGTCTACGAGACGTCGATCGTCGCCGTCCCGGCCACGGTCGCGGGTGGCACGACCACGATCATCAACGGCGCCGGCTTCGCGCCCGGCGAGGACGTCGTCGTGACGTTCCCCGGCCTCGAGCCGATCACCGTCACCGCCACGGCACTCGGCGCGATCGGCACCCCCGTCGCGGTCCCACAGAACTTCGCGGTCGGTGACGTCACGGTCACCGCCCTCGGCGCCGTGTCCGCGACCGAAGCGACCACCGTCGTCACCGTCACCGCGACGGTTTACGACACCGCCATCACGCTCGACCCGACGTCGCTCATCCCTGGGAACACCACGACCGTCACCGGCACCGGCTACCTGCCTGGCGAGACGGTCACCGTCGGTTACCCGGGCGGCACCCCGGTGACCGTCGAGGCGGACGGCGACGGCGGCTTCACCGTCGACCTGCCCGTCCCCGACGGCACGCCGGCCGGCACGCTCGTCGTCACCGCGACCGGCGAGACCTCCGCAACCCCGGCGACCGCCGACCTCGAGGTGCTGCCGTACGACACGGCCATCACCGCCGACCCGGCCTCGCTCCTCCCCGGCAACTCGACCACGATCACCGGCACCGGCTTCGCCGCGAACGAGTCGGTCTCCGTCTCCTACCCGGACGGCACGCCCGTCGTCGTGACGGCTGACGGCGATGGCGGCTTCACGGCCGTCCTGCCGATCCCCTCCGGCACGCCCGCCGGCCAGCTCACGGTCACCGCCACCGGCGCGGTCTCCGCCACGCCGGCCGAGACGGTCATCACCGTCGAGGCGTACGACACCGCGATCGCGCTCGATCCACAGACCGTCGCCCCTGGCGGCAGCACGGTCGTCACCGGCTCGGGCTTCGTCCCTCAGGAGACCGTCACGATCACCATCCCCGGCCTCGCCACGCCCGTGACGACCACGGCGAACGGCGACGGTGAGATCACGGTCAGTGTCACGCTCCCCGCGGACTTCCCGCTCGGCGACGTCACCGTCACCGCCACCGGCGCCGTCTCGGCCACCCCGGCCACGGCGACGCTCACCGTCGAGGCGACCACCTACGTCACGGCCATCACGGTCGACCCGACGACCGTCGTCGCGGGGGAGAGCACGCTCGTCACCGGTACCGGCTTCGAGCCCGACGAGACCGTCACGGTCTCCATCCCCGGCGCGCCTTCGGTCACCACGCAGGCATCGGCGACCGGAACCATCTCCGTGTCGCTCCCGGTCCCGGCGGACTACGCGGAGGGCACGGTCGTCGTGACCGCCCTCGGTGAGGTCTCCGAGACCCCAGCCACCACGAACCTCGCGGTCGACGTCGTCTACACCCCGACGATCACCGCCGACCCGGCCACGGTCCCCGGCGGCACCAGCACCGAGATCTCAGGCTCCGGCTTCGCGCCGAGCGAGAGCGTCACAGTCACCTTCCCGGGCCTCGACCCGATCACCGTCACGTCGAACGCAGCGGGCGAGATCACGACCACCATCGACGTCCCGCAGGACTTCGCGGTCGGTCCGGTCACGGTCACGGCCCTCGGCGTCGTCTCCGCGACCGAGGCGACGACCACGGTCACGGTCGAGGCGACGGTCTACGACACGGCGATCACCGCGGACCCCGACACGCTCCTCCCCGGCGGCAGCACCACCGTCACCGGAACGGGCTTCCTGCCCGGCGAGTCCGTCTCCGTCTCCATCCCCGGCGGCACGCCCGTCGTGGTGGAGGCCGGCCCGGACGGCGACATCACCGCCATCCTGCCGATCCTGCCCGGCACCCCCGCCGGCCCCATCGTCGTGACGGCCGTCGGAGCGGTGTCGGCCACGCCTGCCACGGCGACGATCACCGTCGAGGCGTTCGACACGACGCTCACCGCGACGCCGTCCACGCTGAACCCCGGTGACTCGACGATCCTGTCCGGCACCGGCTACGTCGCGAACGAGTCGGTGACCATCTCGGCTCCCGGCTTCGACGACGTCGTCACCACGGCGAACGGGCTCGGCGAGATCAGCCAGGTGGTCGCCTTCCCGGCGGACTTCGTCCCCTCGACGGTGACGTTCACGGCCACGGGCGCCCTGTCGCTCACGCCGGCGCAGACCTCGGTCCTCGTCGAAGCGGTCGTGTACGACACGGCGATCACGGTGGACCCGACGACGGCCAACCCGGGTGGAACCACCACCGTCACGGGCACCGGCTTCGCGCCGAACGAGACCGTCACCATCACGATCCCGGGCGGCGACCCCGTCACGGTGACGACGAACGGCGACGGCGACTTCACGCAGCCCGCGACGATCCCGGTGGGAACGCCCGCGGGGCCGCTGACGATCACCGCGACCGGTGACACGTCGAACACGCCCGCCGACGCCGACGTGACCGTGGTGGCCTACGAGACCGCGATCACCGCCGACCCCGACACGCTGCTCCCCGGCACCTCGACGACGATCACCGGTACCGGGTTCGCACCGAACGAGTCCGTCTCGGTCTCCATCCCCGGTGGCACACCGGTCGTCGTGACGGCGAACGGCGACGGCGGCTTCACCGCCGCTCTGCCGATCCCGTCGGGCACCACCGCAGGGGACCTCGTCGTCACGGCGACCGGTGCCCTCTCGGCGACCGACGCGACGGCCACCGTCACGGTGCTCGCCTACGAAACGGCGATCGCCCTCGATCCCGCGACCATCGCACCGGGTGGCAGCACGACCGTCACCGGTGCGGGCTTCGCCCCGAACGAGAGCGTGAGTGTCACGGTCCCGGGCATCGTCGACCCGTTCCCGACCACGGCGAACGCCGACGGCGAGATCTCCGTGAGCGTCACGCTCCCGGCGGACTTCCCGATCGGTGACGTCACGGTCACCGCCACCGGTGCCGTCTCGGCGACCCCCGCCGCGGCGACGCTCACGGTCGAGGCCACGACCTACGTCACGGCCATCACCGCCGACCCGACCACGGTCGTCGCGGGTGCCAGCACCCTCGTCACCGGCACCGGCTTCGCACCGACCGAGAGCGTCACGGTCTCGATCCCTGGCGCCGACCCGGTGACCACCACGGCGACGGCGACCGGCACCATCTCGGTGTCGCTGCCCGTGCCGGCCGACTACGCCGAGGGCACGGTCGTCGTGACCGCGCTCGGTGCGACGTCCGACACCCCTGCGACGACGAACCTCACGGTCGACGTGGTCTACACGCCGACGATCACTGCCGACCCGGCGACGGTCCCCGGCGGCTCCTCGACGGAGATCACGGGCACCGGTTTCGCGCCGACCGAGAGCGTCACGGTCACCTTCCCCGGCCTCGCGCCGGTGACGGTCACCTCGAACGCCGACGGTGAGATCACCACGACGTTCGCCGTCCCGCAGGGCTTCGCGACCGGTCCGGTCACGGTCACCGCACTCGGCGTCGTCTCGGCGACCGAGGCGACCACCACCGTCACGGTCGAGGCCACGGTCTACGACACGGCGATCACCCTCACACCGGACACGGTGAACCCGGGCCAGACCACCACGGTCACCGGTACCGGCTTCCAGCCGAACGAGTCGGTCAGCGTCTCGATCCCCGGCGGCGACCCCGTCGTCGTGACGGCCGACGGCGACGGCGGCTTCACCGCGACCCTGCCGGTGCCGCCCGGAACGCCCGCCGGGCCGGTCACGGTGACCGCGGTCGGCGAGACCTCGGCGACGCCCGCCGAGGCGGAGCTCACGGTCGAGGCCTACGAGACGGCGATCACCGCCGACCCGAGCACGGTCGCGGCCGGCGGAGCGACGCTCGTCACGGGCACCGGTTTCGCGCCGAACGAGTCCGTCACGGTCACGGTGCCCGGTGGCGCCGCCGTCCCTGCGACCACGAACGGTGCCGGCGAGTTCTCGGTCGGGATCACGGTCCCGGCGAACGCGCCCGTCGGCCCGCTGGTCGTCACGGCCGAGGGAGCGGTGTCGCAGACGCCGGCCACCGCGACCGTCACGGTCACCGCCATCGTGTTCTCGCCCGTCATCACCGCCTCCCCGGACGCGCTGATCGCCGGCAACACGACGGTCATCACCGGATCGGGCTTCGCAGCCAACGAGACGGTCACGGTGTCGATCCCCGGCGCCCCGGTCGTCACGCAGGTGACGAATGCCGGCGGCGGCTTCACGGTGACCCTGCCGGTCCCCGACGGCTACGCGCTCGGCGACGTCACGGTGACGGCACTCGGTGCAGCATCGGACGAGCCGGCGACGACGATCATCGAGATCCTCGCGTACGACACGGCCATCACGGTCGACCCGTCCTCGGTGCTGCCGGGTGAGACGGTCACGGTCGACGGGACGGGCTTCGCCGGTGGCGAGACGGTCACGGTGTCCATCCCGGGCGCACCGTCCGTCACCGTGGTGACGAACCCTGACGGTTCCTTCACCGTGGACCTGCCGATCCCGGACGACTACACGCCCGGACCGGTCACGGTGACCGCCGAGGGCGATGTCTCCGAGACGCCGGCCGAGGCTGACGTCACCATCGAGGACGGAGCGGTCGACGTCGACACCGACGCAGCTGCGGTCGATGTGGATGCTGCTGCTGACGTGGACGCCGACGTGGATGCCGCCGCTGATGTGGACGTGGACGTCGATGCCGCCGCTGATGTGGATGCTGCTGCAGACGTGGATGCTGCTGCTGATGTGGATGCTGCTGCTGATGTGGATGCTGCCGCTGACGTCGACGCTGCCGCTGACGTCGACGCTGCCGCTGACGTCGACGCTGCGGCTGACGTGGACGCTGCTGCCGATGTGGACGCTGCGGCTGACACGGACGCTGCGACTGATGTGGATGCTGCGGCTGACGTGGACGCTGCCGCCGACACCGACGCTGCTGCCGATGTGGATGCTGCCGCCGACACCGACGCTGCTGCCGATGTGGATGCTGCCGCAGACGTAGACGCTGCTGCCGATGTGGACGCTGCGGCTGACACGGACGCTGCCGCAGACGTGGACGCTGCCGCCGACACGGATGCTGCTGCTGACACGGACGCTGCGGCCGATGTGGATGCTGCCGCTGACGTCGATGCTGCTGCTGACACGGACGCTGCTGCTGACACGGATGCTGCTGCTGATGTGGATGCTGCTGCTGACACGGATGCTGCTGCTGATGTGGATGCTGCTGCTGACACGGATGCTGCGGCTGATGTGGATGCTGCTGCTGACACGGATGCTGCTGCCGACGTCGATGCTGCTGCTGACACGGATGCTGCTGCCGATGTGGATGCTGCTGCCGATGTGGATGCTGCTGCCGACACGGATGCTGCTGCTGACGTCGATGCTGCCGCCGACACGGACGCTGCCGCCGACACGGACGCTGCTGCCGACACGGATGCTGCTGCTGACGTCGATGCTGCCGCTGACACGGATGCTGCCGCCGACACGGATGCCGCCGCTGACACTGACGCTGCGGCCGATGTGGATGCTGCTGCTGACGTCGATGCTGCTGCTGACACCGATGTTGCAGCTGACGTGGACGCTGCCGCCGACACCGCCGCTGACGCCGATGGCGACACCGACGCCGGCGACGAGCGTCAGGCGACGGTCAAGTACTCGACGATCGTCCGCGACACGGGTGTGATCCAGGAGGTCTACGCCACCGGCTTCGAGCCCGGCGAGACCATCTCGGCCACGGTCTTCTCGACCCCGTTCGCACTGACGCCCGTCATCGCTGACGCCTCCGGTAACGCCACGTTCACCTTCCCGATCGACTCGTCGCTCGAGCTGGGTGCCCACCGGGTGGAACTCTCCGGATCCGTGACCGGCGACCTGCCGCTCGATCGTGAGGCCACCGCCTTCACGGTCACCGCGGTGGCCGCCACCGCACCGGGGTCACGCCCCGGTCTGCCGAGCACCGGCTTCGACGGCCTGTGGCTCGGGGGGCTCGGCGCCATGATGCTCCTCCTCGGAGGCGCCTTCGTGGCCACGCGACGGGCGCGTATGGAGTGACCTCGCCGAGCAGGCCGTGCCGCATTCGGGTCGGCACGGCCTGCTCCTTCTCCCGCGGAGACACCGCCGAACCGGTGCCCCGCGGTTTCATCACCACCCAGCACCAAGGAGGAACCGTGACTCCGATCACACGCACACCCGTCGGGGGTCGTTCTGACACCCTTCGACAAGCTCAGGGACCGGAAGGGGCTCAGGGACCGGAAGGGGCTCAGGGACCGGAAGGGGCTCAGGGACCGGAAGGGGCTCAGGGACCGGAAGGGGCTCAGGGACCGGAAGGGGCTCAGGGACCGGAAGGGGCTCAGGGACCAGACGGTGCCGAGGAACCGGACGGCGATCAGGTACCGGCGTCCGGTCGGCAGGACCGGGGAGCGGGATCGTCTCGGGACGAAGCCGCCCCGCCGAAGCGGGCCGCGCGCATCGCCGCCGCGGTCTCGATCGCCCTCGTCGGCGTCTACGTCGCGGGCACCCTCGTCATCGTCTCACCGACCACACCCGTCCGTGGTGCCGTCGTCGCCGCAGCCGGCCCGTACTTCACGCAGAAGTGGAACGTCTTCGCGCCGAGCATCATGAAGACGAACATCACCTTCTCCGTCCAGGCCCAGTGGCGCGACGCCGACGGGACGCTCGTGAAGTCCGACTGGGTCAACGTGACGAAGCTCGAGCAGCAGGCCGTCCCCGGCCACGCCGAGCCGTCGCGCATCCAGAAGTCCTCGTGGAACGCGATGCTCGCCTACAACGCCCGCTACCTCGCCCTCGACGCCCAGCAGCGCGAGCTCGTCCGCGACACCTTCATCCAGCGAGCCGACGGTGGCGGGTATCGCGCCCAGTCGGCCGAGTCGCTCATCGCCGACCTCGACGCCGTCAGCACGACTCCGGGCTCGGGGCAGGGCGACGTCGTCCGGTTCCTCCGCTACGACTACATGCTCAAGGAGTACGCGACCGCGTTCTCCACGGCGTACTTCGACCAGGACGTCGAACGCGTCCGGTGGCGGATCGACCGCACCCGCCCGAACGACTTCGAGAACCGCTTCTCCGAGGAGCAGCAGTTCGACGACACCGCCGTCACCTTCGGCTGGCGGCACGTCGACGACGTCATCGACCCGGAGACCCTCGCCGTCTACCGCGACGTCGTCACCCGCTACGGAGGTGCACGATGAACGCCGTCCGCGCATCGTTCGACCGGTTCGCCGGCTGGGTCACGGGTGCCAAGCACGCCGGCTACAGCCTCTCCGCCCTGCGGATCCTCTACGGTGTCGCGATCGTCAGCTTCCTGTTCACGAGCCTCGCCGACCGCCACTACCTCTGGGGCGTCGCGTCGAAGTGGGTCGACCCGGAGGCGAACCGTCGCGCGTGGTTCCCGCTGTTCGAGCTCGTCTTCACGAAGGACAGCGCCTTCGTCTTCGACCTCGCCTACGGGGTGCTCATCGTGCTCGGGCTGCTGTTCCTCGTCGGCTGGCAGACCCGGTTCGTCACGCCAGTCCTGCTCGTGTTCTGGGTGGGGCTCGCGACCAACAGCACCGTACTGACCAACGGCGGCGACACGATCATCCGCATCACGCTGCTGTTCCTGGTGTTCGCGGACCTGTCGCGTCACTGGTCGGTCGACGCGTGGCTCACCAAGCGACGGGGTCGAGCGCTGCGGCCGATCCTGCGCGGTCGGTTCGCGATCCCGCCGTGGCTCGCGAACGCCGCCAACAACACCGCGGTCCTCCTCTGCGCATACCAGATCATGCTCGTCTACGTGAACTCCGGCATCTACAAGCTCATGGGTCCCGAGTGGCGGGAGGGCACGGCGTTCTACTACTCGCTCGTCCTCGACGTGTTCCGGCCGTTCCCGGCGCTGAGCGACCTCGCCTGGCAGGTCGGTCCGTTCGTCTGGGTCGCCACGTTCCTGTCGGTCTGGGTGCAGCTGCTGTTCCCGGTGCTGATCCTGTGGCGGCCGACGCGGATCCTCGCGCTCGGCTTCACGATCCTGATGCACCTCGGCATCGGCCTCTTCCTCGGGCTGTGGCCGTTCTCGCTCGCGATGATCGCCCTCGACCTGCTCTTCGTCCGCGACCGCAGTTGGGTCGCCGTCGGTCGGTGGGCGTCGCACGCCGGGGGAGTGCTCCGCCAGCTGCTGCCGGAGCGCCAGAGGACCGAAAGACCCGTCACGACGTCGGCCGGTTCGCCGTCGTGACCACAGCCGTCTCGCGCGTTCGGGTGCGAGACGAACCGGCGGTCGGCGCCACGGTTGCGCCGACCGCCACCCGTTCCATCCCAGTCGGCGCGGGCGTCGCGGAACCCGTCATCCCATGTCCATCGCCCACGACCTAGGCTGGAGCGATGGTGGATGCGGTCGTCGTCGGCAGCGGGCCGAATGGTCTCGCCGCTGCAGTGACCCTCGCGCGCGCCGGCCTCGAGGTCGAGGTGCATGAGGCAGCCGACACCCTCGGCGGCGGTCTGCGGACGCAGGAGCTGACCGAACCGGGCTTCCGTCACGACGTCTGCTCGGCGATCCACCCGATGGTCCTGACCTCACCGTTCTTCCGAGCGTGGAAGGCGACGGAGCGCGTCGACTACCTGATCCCGGAGGCCTCCTACGGGCACCCGCTCGATCGCGGCCGCGCCGGAATCGCCTACCGCGACCTCGACCGGACGGTGGGCACGCTCGGCGTCGACGGCATCGCGTGGCGGGAGCTGCTGCAGCCCGTCGTCGACCGCATGGAGGCCGTGACCGAGTTCACGCTGAACCCGCTGCTGCCCATCCCGAAGCGGCTGTTCGACGTCGTCCCGTTCGGCCTCCGGGTGCTCGAACAGGGATCCCCGGCCTGGCTGCGCCGCTTCGAGGGCACGGTCGCGCCCGGCATGCTCACGGGGGTCATGGCGCACACGATCACGAGGCTCCCCGGGCTCCCGGCGGCGGGCGCCGGACTCGTCCTCGCCGCGAACGCGCACGCCGACGGCTGGCCGCTGCCCATCGGCGGAGCGCAGTCGCTCGCCGACGCCATGGTGGCCGACCTCGAGGCGCACGGCGGCCGCGTCGTCACCGGACACCGGGTCACCGCCGTCTCGGATCTGCCCCTGTCCGCAGCGGTCCTGTTCGACACCAGCCCGCGGGACATGGTCGCGGCGGTCGGGTCCCGGCTCCCCACCGACTACGTCCGTGAGCTCGATCGGTTCCGCTACGGCAACGCCGTCTTCAAGCTGGACCTCGCGGTCTCGGAGCCGATCCCGTGGACCAACCGAGCACTGCTCGACGCCCCCACCGTGCACCTCGGTGGGACGGCCGAGGAGATCGCCGCCTCCGAGAACGCGGTGGCCGCGGGTCGCCATCCGGATCGACCGTACGTGCTGCTGTCGCAGCCCTCGCTGTTCGACGCGAGTCGCGCGCCGGTGGGGAAGCACACGGTGTGGGCGTACTGCCACGTGCCGAAGGGGTCCCGGGTGGACATGTCGGAGGCGATCGTCGATCAGATCGAACGGTTCGCGCCGGGCTTCCGCGACACGATCATCGCTCAGGCGGGCCGCGACACCGTCGTCGTCGAACGCGAGAACCCCAACGACATCGGTGGCGACATCTCCGGGGGCGAGCCGTCGCTGCGTCAGCTGCTGCGGCGCCCGGTGGTGCGTCGCGAACCGTGGCGGACGCCCGCGGCCGGGGTCTACCTCTGCTCGAGCTCTGCCGCGCCGGGGATGGGCGTGCACGGGATGGCGGGGTTCCTGGCGGCGGAGTCCGCCCTGCGGCATACCTTCCGCCTGCCGGTCCCGTCCCTCGCGCCCTGACCCGCTGCCGACCCGCCCACCTGACCGGTCACGGAGCGACCTCCCTGATCGGTCACTGAGCGACCTCCCTGATCGGTCACTGAGCGGCCTCCCTGATCGGTCACTGAGCCTGTCGAAGTGCGCCCTGCGACAAGCTCAGGGACCGGGGATGGTTGCGCCCTGCGACAAGCTCAGGGACCGGGGATGTTGCGCCCTGCGACAAGCTCAGGGACCGGGAAAGACATAGATCTGTGTTTCTCTGTGTTTGTGTGATACTTTCTTCGCACTGCAAGCCTGCAACACCGGAAACGAAGGTCAAGGACGACGCATGTACGCGACGGAGCGGCACGAGCACATCACCAGCCGGGTGAAGACGAGCGGACGGGTCTCCGTCGCCGACGTCTCCCGCGAGCTGGGCGTCACCGCTGAGACGATCCGCCGCGACCTCGACCAGCTCGAAACCTCCGGCGTCCTACGCCGCGTCCACGGCGGTGCCGTCTCCGCAGCACGTGCCTCCGTCGCCGAGGCCAGCCTCGCCGATCGCCAGGGCCAGCGGAGCGACGCGAAGGCCACGATCGCCCGTGCGGCCCTCCGGCTCATCCCGGCCACGTTCAGTGGCTCGATCGTCATCGACGCCGGCACGACCACAGCCCACCTCGCCGACCTCCTCGTCACCTGGCGCCCGGCCACCGCCGGCCAGACGCTCACGGTCATCACCAACTCCGTGCCGATCGCCGCGACGCTCCACCACTGCGACCACGTCGAACTGCACCTCCTCGGCGGCCGCGTCCGTGGCATCACGAGCGCGGCGGTCGGCAGCACGACCGTCGACGAGCTCGGCCGGTTCCGCCCCGACATCGCCTTCGTCGGCGCCAACGGAGTCAGCGCCGACTTCGGCCTCAGCACGCCCGACGAGCTCGAGGGCGCCGTGAAGTCGGCGATCGTCCGCGGTTCGCGACGGGCCGTCGTCCTCGCCGACGCCGCCAAGCTCGGTGAGGAAGCGCTCATCCGCTTCGCCGCCCTCGACGAGATCGACACCGTCATCACCGACGAGGTCGTTCCGACGACGCTCGGGGACGCCCTCGAGGCTGCGGGTGTCGAGGTGGTCGTCGCATGATCATCACCCTGACCGCCAACCCCTCGCTCGACCACACGGTGGAGCTCCCCGGCATCGTCGAGCGCGGCGAGGTCCTCCGCGCGCTCGCCAGCCGGGAGCAGCCGGGCGGCAAGGGCGTCAACGTCTCGCGGGCGATCGCCGCCGCCGAGTTGGCGACCATCGCCGTCCTCCCCGGCGAATCGACCGACCCGATGATCGAGTCGCTCCGCGCGCAGGGCATCGACGTCCTCGCCGTCCCGACCGGGCAGCCCGTGCGCCGCAACATCACGCTGACCGAGCCGGACGGCACCACCACCAAGATCAACGAGCCGGGTCCGCTCCTCACCGAGGACGACGCTGCACGCCTCGTCGACGCGACCGCCCGTGCCGCCGCGAGTGCCGAGTGGCTCGTCATCGCCGGTTCGCTGCCACCCGGGCTGCCGGCCGACTTCTACGCACGGATCGTCCGGGCCGCTCGCGCCCTCACCGACGGCACTCGCCCGCTCGTCGCCGTCGACAGCTCGGGGGAGCCGCTCGCCGCCCTCCTCGCCGCCTTCGCCGCCACCGGTGAACGCGTCGACCTCATCAAGCCGAACGGTGCCGAACTGGCCGAACTCACCGGCACCGCGTCCGGCGACGAGATCGAGGCGGAGCCGGCGCTCGCCGCGTCCGTCGCCGCCACGCTCATCGGCACCACGGACCGACCCGGCCCGGTCGCCGCCGTCCTCGTCACGCTCGGCTCCCGAGGAGCCGTCCTCGTGGAGGGTGACACCGCCTGGTCGGCCCAGGCCCCGAAGATCGTCGCGCGCAGCACCGTCGGTGCGGGGGACTCCTCCCTCGCCGGCTACCTGATCGCGCGAACCGCAGGTCACGCACCTGCAGCACGCCTCGCGCAGGCCGTCGCCCACGGAGCCGCAGCCGCGGCACTCCCGGGCAGCGACGTGCCGGCGCTCAGCTGGACGGACGCCGCCGCCATCGACGTCGCCCAGCTCCCGCAGCGGATCCCCTCCGCCCCCTGACCGCCCCCGGCCCCTGACCGCCCACCCGGTCCCTGACCGCCCACCCCGGTCCCTGAGCTTGTCGAAGGGCCGCCCCGACCACCCGAAGCACCAGCATCCGTTCACCACTCCCGGTCCCTGAGCTTGTCGAAGGGCCACCCCACCCTGACCACCCGAAGCACCAGCATCCGTTTCGAAGGAGAACCCAGATGTCCACCCCACTCATCACCCCAGGGCTCGTCGCCCTCGACGCCGACCTCGGCACCGATCGCGCGGGTGTCATCCGCGCGCTCGCCGAGCTCGTCGTCCGCGCCGGCCGTGCCACCGACACCGAGGCCCTCTTCGCCGATGCCTGGGCGCGGGAGAGCAAGACCGACACCGGCATCCCTGGCGGCATCGCGATCCCGCACTGCCGTTCAGCCGCCGTCACCGAGCCGACGCTCGCGATGGCCCGCGTCTCGCCGCTCGTCGACTTCGGTTCCGACGACGGCCCGGCCGACCTCCTCTTCTTCATCGCGGCTCCGGACGGCGCCGACCAGGCGCACCTCGCCCTCCTGTCGAAGCTCGCCCGCTCGCTCATCAAGTCCGAGTTCGTGACCTCGCTGCGTGAGGCGCCCGACGCCGCCGCGGTGGTCGCCCTCGTCGATGGTGCACTCAGCGATGCACCCAAGCCGGCGTCGGCTCCCGCAGCCGAGCGCGCCGCGACGGCTCCCGTCGAGGCCGGCGACCAGGCCACACGGCCCGTGCTCATCGCGGTCACCTCGTGTGCAACGGGCATCGCCCACACCTACATGGCGGCCGACTCGCTCGCCGCCACCGCCAAGCGCCTCGGTGTCGAGCTGCACGTCGAGACGCAGGGCGCCTCCGGTGCGACCCCGCTGCCCGCCGACGTCGTCGCGAAGGCGCAGGCGGTCATCTTCGCCGTCGACGTGGACGTCCGCGACGTCACCCGCTTCGCCGGCAAGCCCGTCATCAAGGCTCCCGTGAAGCGCGGCATCGACGCGCCGGAACAGCTCATCAACGACGCGGTCGCCGCGATCTCGAACCCGAACGCCCCGCGGGTCGCCGCAGCCGCCGGTGACGCTTCCGCGTCGACGTCCGACAAGAAGGACGCCAACGTCGGTCAGTCGATCAAGCGCTGGCTGCTCACCGGCGTCAGCTACATGATCCCGTTCGTCGCGGGTGGCGGTCTGCTCATCGCCCTCGGCTTCCTCCTCGGTGGCTACGACATCACCGAGAACGCCGGCAAGATCATCGTCGAGAACAGCCTCGTGAACCTGCCGGCCGGCGGCCTCGGCACCTACCTGGGTGCGGTCGCGTTCTCGATCGGTGCCGCGTCGATGGGCTTCCTCGTCCCGGCCCTCGCGGGCTTCATCGCCTTCGCGATCGCCGACCGACCGGGCATCGCGCCCGGGTTCGTCGCCGGCGCCGTCGCCCTCCTCATGAGCGCCGGCTTCCTCGGCGGACTCGTCGGTGGTCTGCTCGCCGGTGGTGTCGCCTACGGCCTCGGCCGACTCAACGTGCCCCGCTGGTTGCGCGGCCTGATGCCCGTCGTGATCATCCCGCTCCTCGGATCGATCGTCGCCTCCGGCCTGATGATCCTCGTCCTCGGCGGCCCGATCGCCGCGCTCATGAACGGCCTCAACTCCTGGCTCTCCGGCCTCACCGGTGTCTCCGCGATCCTGCTCGGCGTGATCCTCGGCACGATGATGGCCTTCGACCTCGGTGGCCCCGTCAACAAGGTCGCGTACTCGTTCGCCGTCGCCGGTCTCGGTGCGGGAACGCTCGCCAACCAGGCACCGTGGCAGATCATGGCCGCCGTGATGGCCGCGGGCATGGTGCCGCCGCTCGCGATGGCGCTCGCCTCGACCGTCCTCAGCCGTCGTTCGTTCACCGCGGTCGAGCGGGAGAACGGTAAGGCAGCCTGGCTGCTCGGCGCCGCGTTCATCAGCGAGGGTGCGATCCCGTTCGCCGCGGCCGACCTGTTCCGCGTCATCCCGGCGTCGATCCTCGGTGGTGCCGCCACCGGTGCGCTCATCATGGCGACCGGCGTCACCTCGCAGGCACCGCACGGTGGCATCTTCGTGTTCTTCGCCATCGGCAACATCGGGATGTTCATCCTGTCGGTCGCCGTCGGCACGGTCATCACCGCCGTCGCGGTCATCCTGCTCAAGCGGTTCGCCCGTCGTCGTCCGATGGAGGGCGCCGACTCGGCAGCCCCCGCGGTCGCCGCCGAGCCCGCGACCGTCTGATCCGTACCCGTCCGATCCACAGCCTGACCTGATCCACTGGTCCGGCCGGCACCAACCGAACCGCAGAAGGAGCATCATCATGGCCGAACGCCAAGCAACCATCGCCAGCCGCGTCGGGCTGCACGCCCGCCCCGCCAAGCTCTTCATCGAGACGGTCAAGCGCCAGCCGGTGCCCGTCACGATCGAGCTGGGCGACTCGGGCCCGCTCGACGCCTCGAGCATCCTCACGATCATGAGCCTCGGCGCCACCAACGGCGACGTCGTCACCCTCCGCGCTGAGGGCGAGGGTGCCGACGAGGCGCTCGCCGAGCTCGCCGGTCTCCTCGAGACGGACCTCGACGCCGAGTAGTCACCCTGCACCACGAAGCCCCGCCGCCCGAGTCATCTCGGACGGCGGGGTTTCCTCGTGGGCCCTTCGACAGGCTCAGGGAGCGGGTCTCTCCGCGGGAAGGGCTCCGGTCACTGAGCTTGTCGAAGTGTCTTCGGGGAACCGTTTTGTGTCGTGCGTGGAACCGTTCCGGTCACTGAGCTTGTCGAAGTGTCTTCGGGGAACCGTTTTGTGTCGTGCGTGGAACCGTTCCGGTCACTGAGCTTGTCGAAGTGTCCTCGGGGAACCGTGTCGTGTCGTGCGCGGAACCGTTCCGGTCACTGAGCTTGTCGAAGTGCCCCCGGGGAACCGCGCGCCTGCCGACACACGACGAACCCCGCCACCCGAGACGACGGGTGACGGGGTTCGTCAGGAGCGACCTACTCCGCGGAGCGACGGCGACGCGCGAGCAGCACCGACGCGAAGCCGACGAGGCCGAGGAGCAGCGCGACGAGCCCGATGCTCGACACGTCCACACCCGTGCGCGACAGCGAGTCGGTTCCGGCAGCCGAACCGCCCGAGGGCGAGCTCGTGCCGTCACCACCGCCGACCGCGCCACCGCCGGAGCCCGTGCCGGGACCGGTCCCGGGGTTCGTCCCCGGGTCGGTGCCGGGATCGGTCCCCGGGTCCACCGCGGCGGCGAGCACCGTCACCGGCGTGGACGTCGTCTCCACCGGCGCGAAGCCATCGGCGGAGACCGTGACCCGCACCGCGAGCGCTGCACCAGCACTGCCGGTGGGCGGCGTGAACGTCGCCGTGTCGGCACCGTCCACGACCTCGTCGTCGAGCAGCCACGCGTAGACCACTGCCGCGTCCTCCGGGTCCACGACGACCGCCGCGGTCGTCGGCACGCCCTCGCGGGCCACGCTCGACAGCGTCGCGGTCGCGACCGCCGTCCGGGCGAAGGTGATGGTCGTCGACTGCGTGGTGACGCCGTCAGCCGCCGTCACCGTGATGACGACACCGTCGGTCGCGTCAGCCGCAGCACGGGCCGCAGCCGCGGGTGCTGCTTCGAGCGGCTCGATCGTCACCGTCGCGTCGCGGTCGGCCGGGATGGCGTCGACCACCGGGTCGGCGGACCCTGCCAGCGGCACCTCGTACTCGAGGACGCCTGCATCGAAGCCCTCGACCGGCGTGCCGTTCACCCGCAGCGCGGCGAGGCCCGCCTCGGTCGCGACCGACGGTGCGAGCGCATAGATCTCGACCTCCGAGACGACCAGGTGGGTGTTCGCGTACGCCGTCATCACGATGCGCACCGCACTCGTCGTGACGCCACCGAGGTCGACGTCGACGACCGGAGCCGTCCCATCGGTCGGGACCGGCACAGCGACCGCCCCACCCGGAGCGTCGATCCACGCGCCGTCGGCGTCGCGGAACTGCACGGTCAGTGCACTCGGCCAGCTGTTGGTGCTCCCGTCCTTGTAGGCGTAGAAGGTGACGTGCTCGATCGTGTGCTCACCGCCGAGCTCGTAGCTCAGCGTGTCGCTCGCCGGCTTGTTCGACGAGCGCCAGTTCGACCAGCCCTTGTCGTTCCGAACACCGTTCTTCGTGTTGCTCGCCGGGTAGCCCGACTCGGTGGACGTCGCACCCGCGACGGTCGTGGCGTCCGGTGCGATGTTCCGCTCGCCGGGCGCCGTGACGATGATCGACAGGAGTGCGTCGATCGGTGCCGCGGCCGGGTCGTTCGACGCAGCCGCGCCGCGCACCTGCACCACACCGGTGTCGGCGAGGTCGGCGTCGTCGAGGGTGCTGAAGTCCCACGTGACGGGCGTGTCGAAGCGGTTGACGCTCGCCCCGATCTGCGCCGGGACCGTCGTCGGTGCCGCAGCGATGACGGCGCTCGCCGGGGACCCTGCGGCGACCGTCAGGGAGACCGGTTCGGTGGTCGTGAAGCCGCCGATGTCGACGGTGGCCTGTGCGGTGAACGCCGCACCCCACCCGTCGGTGCCGGAACCGTTCACGACGATCGTGCCCGGCGTGTTCCAGTCCACGGCCGAGGTGTCCCACGTGACCGGCACCGGAGCGCCCTGGACCGCGCCGTACAGCGGGACCACGGTCGCGGGCAGCGCCGCCGGAACACCGGCGACGGTCTGCACCGTGACCGGCTGCACCCCCGTGAGGGCGATGTCGACGAAGTTCCAGGTCTGGTTCGCGCCGTTGTTCGACTGGTAGACGCCGACGGCGGCGCCCGTCGTGGTGGACTGCCCGCCGACCTCGAGGGCCTGGCTGGTCCCGACGTTCACGAGGCTCCAGTCGGAGCCGTTGGTCGTCGTCGGGATCCACTGCAGCGATGGGTCGGCCGCAGCCTGTTCCCGCGTCGCAGCGACGAGCGAGGTGCCGGCGGAGTTCGCGGAGAGGAGTGCCCCGGACGAGCTGCGGACGGCGTAGCGGTCGGTGTTCGTGCCGCCGCCCGAGAGTCGCTCGGCGGTCCACACCTGTGCGGCACCGGTCGTGGCGTCGGAGGCACGCGGAGTGATCGTGCCGGCCGGGACGGTCCCGGTCGTGGCTGCGGCGGTGAACGCCTTCGCGCTCTGCTTGCCGACGAGCTGGTAGGCGTGTCCGTCCTGGAACGGCGCCGCGTCGGCTGCGACACCGGTCGCACCGTCGACGAGGAAGGTGGTGACCGACTTCGCCGGGACCGTGAGCGTCGCCTGCTTGGTCACCGGGTCGATCGACACGGCGTCGCCCTGCACGAGTGCGTTGGCGGTGACGTCGTCCGCGGGGGACTCCGTCGTCACGATCGGCGTGACCGTCGCGCCGGGAGCGATGTCCGCGAACTTCGACAGGTCGATGGTGATCGTCCGAGCCGAGGTCGACGGGTTGGCGTGCACGAGGGTCGCACCGGTGCCGTCGGCACGGAGCGCCGTGGTGGTCTGCGCGTCGGTGGACGGGATGAGGTGGTCACCGGGCTGCACGTAGTGGGTGAAGTTGCGGAGCGTGTTGTACTTCGCGTTCGTCTTCACGGAGCAGCTCGGGTCGGCGTCACCGTCGGCGATGCGTCGCTCGGAGTCGCCCTCGGCGTTGCAGTCGAAGTCGATGAGGACGCTGCCCCAGTTGAGCTTCTCGACCTTCTCCATGTTGTAGAGGTCCTCGACGGGCTGCCAGAGCACCCACGCGGTCGGCTCCAGGTTGCGGAGGTCGTCGATGAGGTGCGTCGCCATACCGATGCCGTTGTCGATGTTCGTGAGGTTGTGCTTGCCGCTGGAGTCCCAGTTGCCCTCGACCTCGCTCATCCACAGCGGCTTCCCGGCGGTCTTCGCGATGTCGCGCGCGACGACGCTGCCGCCCTGGCCGTAGCTGTGGACGTTGAGCTGCGTGACGAGGTCCTTGGCGGCCTGCGACCAGCCGTTCCAGTTCGTCGCGAAGATGCCCGGGTTCGTCTCGTCCATGGCCGCGATGACGGCTTCGGTCGAGGTGCCCTCGGCGGCGAGGCGCTCGGCGAGGGCCTTGATGACGGTGTCCTGCATGGCCGGGCCGATGTGTGCGCCCTCCTGGCGTCCGCCCTTCGGCCAACCGGTGGCCTCGTCGATCTGGGTGCCCCAGTAGTTCGTGTTCGGCTCGTTGAAGGGGTCGATGGTGTCGAAGTCGATGCCCGTGTCGGCCTCGAGGTGGTCGACGACGGTGGTGAGGTACGCGACGAAGTCGTCGACGCTCTCCGGCTTCAGCTGTTCATCGGCGGCGTTGAAGTTGCCCGAGGCGTAGCCGCTCTCGGTCATGAAGTACGGCGGGGAGTTGCTGAACGCCTCCCACTTGGTGATCTTGTCCTTGAGCGCCGTGAGCCACCAGCGCTGGGTCTCATCGGCGTCGAAGTCGTAGGAGGCCGGGTCGTCGGCGTCCCAGGCGGCGGCGTAGCGGTCGCGGTCGGCGTAGTCGGAGGTGATGGGGCCGTCGGCGTCGCTCGCGGCGAGGTCCGGGTTCCACCAGCCGTCGACCGCGCCGCCGGCCCGCAGGTAGGGCGGGACGTCGCTCGCGTTGCCGCCACCGATGTTGTAGCGCGCGATGTTGAGGTTGAGGCCGTCCTCGCCGAACACCTTGTCGAACAGGTCCTGGCGGACGTCAGCGGGGTAGTCGCCGGTCGCGTTGGCGAACCAGACGAGGCTCGTGCCCCACCCTTCGAACGCCTCGTTCTGGTAGGCGGGGTTGGGGGTGATGGTGAGGGGAGCGCTCTCCGCGGCGGCCGCAGGTGCGGCGTCCACGGTGGCGAGTGCTGGTGCGATCGCGGCGATGCCGAGGGCGACGGCGACGGTCGCTCCGATCGTTCGTCGGCGGACTGGTGACGGCAGTGTCATCGGTGGTTCCTTCGTTGGAGGCCGTGGTGCAGGGGATGTTCACGTGAACATTCAGCGGCGTCGAACCACCGTGTTCACGTCAACATTTCCGACGAGTATGGGCGACCCCTCGCTCGGGTGTCAAGGCGGGTCCGGTCACTGAGGTCCCCGTTCCGGTCACTGAGCCTGTCGAAGTGCGGCACATCGTCGCTCGTCGGTGGCGCGGACGACGAACTCCCTCACCTCACCTCAGCGCGCGGGCGGGGGCGCGGTGCTCGCGCGGACCACAAGGGAGGTCGGGGTGAGGGGCTCGGTGGAGAGCTGCGGCCCCTCCTCGATCTCGCGGAGGAGCGTGGTGATCGCCCGGCGTCCGATCTCGTCGAAGTCCTGGTGCACCGTCGTGAGTGGCGGCCAGAACGAGTCCGACTCCGGGGTGTCGTCGAAGCCGACGACGCTGATCGACTCCGGCACGGCGCGCCCGCGCTCGTGCAGGGCGCGGAGGAGGCCGAGCGCCATCTGATCGTTCGAGGCGAACACGGCCGTGATCTCCGGGCGCTCGGCGATCTCGAGGCCGATCTCGTACCCTGAGGTCGTCGACCAGTCGCCACGGAACGCGGGCGGCGGCGTGATGCCGGCCTCGCGCAGCGTGTCGGTCCAGCTCTGCTCGCGACGAGCCGCCGAGTAGGAGGTGCGGGGTCCGGCGATGTGCCAGACGCCCTGGTGTCCGAGGTCGAGGAGGTGCTGGGTGGCGAGCGCCGCGCCCTGCGCCTGGTCGTTGTCGACGACCGGGTAGTCGGTGCGTGCCGCGGAGTCGATGACGACGACGGGCAGGCCGGAGGGCAGTTCGACGTCCGCGCCGTCGACGATGTGCGACTCGATGACGATGATCAGGCCGTCGACGTCCTGCTCGCGGAGGCTGTCGAGGGCGACCGCGACGTCGCGTTGCGTCGGGTACTCGACGGGGACGACCGTGACCGAGTAGCCGGCCCGTGCGGCCTGCACCGTGATCGCGTCGAGCGTGCGCATGTTGCCGTAGGAGGAGAGCGTGAACATCGTGATCCCGATGCTGCGGGTGCGCCCCGATCGCAGCGCCCGAGCGGCCTTGTTCGGGCGGTAGCCGAGCTCGTTCATGGCCTCCAGAACGCGGTCGCGGGTGCCGTCGTCGACGTTGGTCAGCCCGTTCGCGACGCGGGAGACGGTCTGGGAGGAGACGCCGGCGTGCGCCGCGACGTCCGCCATCGACGGTGCTCGCCTGGCGCGGCCAGGCGCTCTCCGGGTGGTGTCCGTCATGGTCTCCCTATCGTCGCATCCATCCTTGCATGTTGACGTGAACATGCTATGGTACCGATCAGATGTTGACGTAAACATCCACCGCGATCCCTCCCCCGCACGGCTCCACCGCACGACGGTTCCGCCCGAATCCCAGCAAGGAAGCTGCCCATGACCACTACGACCGCTCGCACCGGCCGGCCACCAGCGGTCCGTGTCCACCGACGCGACCGCCGGGATTGGAAGGGCTGGGCGTTCATCGCCCCCTTCATGATCGTCTTCGCGCTGATGATCATCGCGCCGCTCGTCTATGCGCTCTACCTCAGCTTCTTCCAGGAGAAGCTCATCGGCGGCAATGCCTTCGTCGGTTTCGAGAACTACGCCCAGGTCCTTCAGGACCCGAAGTTCTGGGAGCCGTTCGGTCGCGTCGCACTGTTCTTCGTCGTGCAGGTGCCGATCATGCTCGCCCTGTCGCTCACCGCCGCGCTCGCGCTCGACAGCGCCAGGCTCCACGGCGCCGCCTTCTTCCGCATCGCGCTCTTCCTGCCGTACGCCGTCCCGGGCGTCGTCGCGGCGCTCATCTGGGGCTTCATCTACGGCGACCAGTTCGGTCTCGCCGGCAGCTTCAACGACCTCGTCGGTGCCCAGATCCTCGAGCCGTTCAGCTCCCAGGCCGTCCTCGCCTCCATCGGCAACATCGTGACGTGGGAGTTCATGGGCTACAACATGCTCATCTTTTACGCCGCCCTCCGCGTCGTGCCCGGTGAGATCTACGAGGCGGCCGAGATCGACGGGGCCGGACAGTTCCGCACCGTCTTCAGCATCAAGATCCCAGCCCTCCGCGGAGCACTCGTCATCGCGACGATCTTCTCCGTCATCGGGTCGTTCCAGCTCTTCAACGAGCCGAACCTGCTGAAGAACCTCGCGCCCAACGTGATCACGAGCAACTTCACCCCGAACATGTACGCCTACAACCTGTCCTTCGCCGGTCAGCAGTTCAACCTCGCGGCGACGGTCGCGATCATCATGGGCGTCATCACCGCCGTCATCGCCTACGTCGTGCAGGTGCGCGGCTCCCGACAGGAGAACAGCTGATGGCCACCGTCTCGAACCCGACCGTCCGCCCGCAGACCGTGTCGACCAGGACCGCCCGCAACCCGCGTGCCTTCGACCGGCCAACCCGGAAGCGCCACGACCCGCGCCGCAAGCGCTCGATCGTCCTCACGATCGTCATGGCCGTCTTCCTCATCTACTCGGTCGTCCCGATCCTGTGGCTCGTCATCAACGCGACGAAGTCCCAGCCCGACCTCTTCACCTCGTTCGGCCTCTGGTTCGGCGACGGCGGGTTCAACCTCTGGCAGAACATCGTCGACACCCTGACCTACCGCGACGGGCAGTTCGTCGGCTGGTTCGGCAACACGCTCCTCTACGTGGTGGTCGGTGCCGGTGGGGCGACGCTCCTCGCCACGATCGGCGGCTACGGCCTCGCCAAGTTCCGGTTCCCCGGTAAGCGCGCCGTGTTCGCGATCATCCTCGGCTCCATCGCGGTGCCGGGCACGGCCCTCGCCGTCCCGACCTTCCTGATGTTCAGCCAGCTCGGCCTCACGAACACGCCGTGGGCGGTCATCCTGCCCTCGCTCGTCAGCCCGTTCGGTCTGTACCTCATCTGGACGTACGCGGTGGACGCGGTCCCGACAGAACTACTCGAGGCCGCCCGCATGGACGGCGCGGGGGAGTTCCGCACCTTCTTCACGATCTCGCTGCGACTCCTCGGCCCCGGCATCGTCACGGTGCTCCTCTTCGCGATCGTCGCGACCTGGAACAACTACTTCCTGCCGCTCATCATGCTGTCGGAGCCGACCTGGTATCCGCTCACCGTCGGCCTCAGCCAGTGGAGCGCCCAGGCCACCGGTGTCGCAGCTCAGCCGATCTTCAACCTCGTGATCACCGGATCACTCCTGACCATCGTCCCGATCGTCATCGCGTTCCTCTTCCTGCAGCGCTTCTGGCAGTCCGGTCTGAGCGCCGGCAGCGTCAAGGGCTGATCCCCGCTTTTCCCAACCCGCACCACCGCATCACCTCCTCCTCCCAACGCAGTGAAAGGAAACACCCATGAAGCGCATCTCACCGTCTCGCACGGTTCTGCGCCGCGCGGCCACGGCGGCCGTCGCGTCCGCGATGATCGGAGCCTCGCTCGTCGCCTGCTCGTCCGGCGGCGGCAGCACCGCCTCGGGCGACGCCAAGGACATCGAATCCGCCCTCGAAGCCGGTGGCGAGATCACCTACTGGTCCTGGACGCCCTCCGCCGAGGCGCAGGTCGCCGCGTTCGAGAAGGCCTACCCCAAGGTCAAGGTCAACCTCGTCAACGCCGGCACCAACACCACCGAGTACACGAAGCTGCAGAACGCGATCAAGGCCGGTAAGGGTGCCCCCGACGTCGCGCAGGTCGAGTACTACGCCATCCCGCAGTTCGCGCTCAGCGACTCCCTCGTCGACCTCAACGCCTACGGCTTCGGCGACCTGAAGGACGACTACAGCCCCGGCCCGTGGAGCTCCGTCAACATCGGCGACGGCCTCTACGCCCTCCCGCAGGACTCCGGCCCCATGGCCATGTTCTACAACAAGACGGTGTTCGACCAGTACGGCATCGCCGTGCCGACCACCTGGGACGAGTACATCGCCGCAGCCGCACAGCTGCACACGGCCGACCCGTCGAAGTACATCACCAACGACTCCGGTGACTCCGGCTTCGCGACCAGCATGATCTGGCAGGCCGGTGGACGTCCGTTCACCGCCGACGGCACCAAGGTGAGCGTCAACCTCGCCGACGAGGGCTCCAAGAAGTGGGCCGACACCTGGAACCAGCTCGTCGAGGGCGACCTGCTCTCCGAGGTCCCGGGGTGGAGCGACGACTGGTACAAGTCGCTCGGCAACGGCAGCATCGCGACGCTCATCACGGGCGCCTGGATGCCCGGTGTGCTCGAGTCGTCCGTCGCCGAGGCCTCCGGTCAGTGGCGCGTCGCACCGATCCCGACCTACGACGGCAAGCCCGCCAACGCCGAGAACGGTGGCGGTGGCCAGGTCGTGCTGAAGCAGAGCAAGAACCCGGCGCTCGCCGCGGGCTTCCTCAAGTGGCTGAACAACGACGAGGACAGCGTCAAGGTCTTCCTCGACAACGGTGGCTTCCCGGCGACGACCGCCGACCTCAACTCCGACGAGTTCCTCTCCGCAGCTCCCGAGTACTTCGGTGGCCAGAAGATCAACGAGGTCCTCGTGCAGGGCGCGAAGGACGTGTCGACCGGTTGGCAGTACCTGCCCTACCAGGTCTACGCGAACAGCATCTTCGCCGACACCGTCGGACAGTCCTACGCGAACAAGGCCGACCTGAACGACGGCCTCGCCGACTGGCAGAAGCAGCTCGTCGAGTACGGCAACACGCAGGGTTTCACGGTCACCGAGAAGTAGCCGAACGGCACCTGTAGCACCAGCACCATCGACCGCGGCCGGTCGGAGGGTCCTCCGGGATCCGCTCCGGCCGGCCGTGGTCGCTCCATCCGCACCCCTTCATCACGGAGCCCCAGCATGCCCACCTTCTCCATCGGCGACGACGACTTCCTGCTCGACGGTCAGCCGTTCCGGATCATCTCCGGAGCCCTCCACTACTTCCGGGTGCACCCCGAGCAGTGGGCGGACCGCATCGCGAAGGCGAAGCTCATGGGCCTCAACACCATCGAGACCTACGTCGCGTGGAACCAGCACAGCCCCGAGCGCGGCGTGTTCGACACCACGGGCGTGAACGACCTCGAACGCTTCCTCGGCCTCGTCGCCGACGCCGGCATGTACGCGATCGTGCGTCCCGGCCCCTACATCTGCGCCGAGTGGGACAACGGCGGCCTCCCCGGCTGGCTGCTGCACGACCCCGAACTCGGCCTCCGTCGCAGCGAGCCGCGCTACCTGGCCGCCGTCCGCGAGTACTTCGAGGCGCTGTTGCCGATCGTCGCCCCGCTGCAGATCGACCGCGGCGGTCCCGTCATCCTCGTGCAGGTCGAGAACGAGTACGGCGCCTACGGCGACGACCACGACTACCTCCGCACGCTGACCGACTGGACCCGCGAGCTCGGCATCACCGTGCCGCTGACGACCGTCGACCAGCCCACGGCCCAGATGCTCGAGGACGGCAGCATCCCCGAACTCCACAAGACCGGCTCCTTCGGCAGCCGCTCGCTCGAACGCCTCGCGACCCTGCGTGAGCACCAGCCGACCGGGCCGCTCATGTGCTCCGAGTTCTGGGACGGCTGGTTCGACCACTGGGGCGAGCACCACCACACGACGCCCATCGCCGAGACGGCGGCGGACCTCGACGCCCTCCTCGCTACCGGCGCGTCCGTGAACATCTACATGTTCCACGGCGGCACGAACTTCGGGTTCACCGGTGGCGCGAACGACAAGGGGCAGTACCGCTCGCACGTCACCTCCTACGACTACGACGCGCCCCTCGACGAGGCGGGTCACCCGACGGAGAAGTTCTTCGCCTTCCGCGACGTGATCGCGAAGTACGTCGAGGTGCCGACGGAGATTCCACCGGCGGCGACGGACGCCCCGGCGTTCACCGCGGCGTTCGAGCAGGAGGTCCCGTTCGCGGACGTGGCCGACGAGATCGCGCCGCTCCAGGCGTTCGACCGGATCCCGACGATGGACGAACTCGGAGCGTTCAGCGGTCTGGCGCGGTACCGGGCGTCGCTCGGTGGACGCGGCGGGGTGCTCCGGTTCGCCGAGGTGCGCGACCGCGTGGTCGTCTCCGTCGACGGCGTGCCGGTCGGTGCACTCACGCGCGAGTTCAAGGAGCGCTCCATCGTCATCCCGGCGGGCGAGACGCTCGAACTCCTCCTCGAGAACCAGGGCCGTGTCAACTACGGCAAGCGCCTGGGGGAGCCGAAGGGGATCATCGGGCCCGTGTCGCTCGACGGCGTGGAACTCACGTCGTGGGGCATCGCGCCCGTGGCCCTCGACCGGCTCGACGCCGTCGTCGACGCCGCAGCCACGCGCACGTCCGGCGCCACGATCAGCGGTGCCGGGCCGGTCCTCCTCACCGCCACCGTCACGCTCGACGCGCCCACCGACCTGTTCCTCGACACCGCAGCCTGGGGCAAGGGGCTCGTCTGGGTGAACGGCTTCCTGCTCGGCCGCTACTGGTCGCGGGGGCCGCAGCACACGCTGTACGTCCCCGGCGGCCAGCTCCGTGCCGGGGAGAACCGCTTCACGGTGTTCGAGTTCCATGCGCTCACGACGCCGACGCTCTCCTTCCTCGCCCGCCCCTCGCTCGGCCCGACCGAGTTCTAGCCGCCCACGATCCGGTCGGCGTCGCCCGCACAGACGCGGCGCCGACCGCACCACCCGGTCCCTGACCTTGTCGAAGGGTCACAGGTCCGCTCCCCGCCCTTCGACAGGCTCAGGGACCGATCCAAACGCCAGCACCTCCACCCCGGTCCCTGACCTCAACTCCGGTCCCTGAGCTTGTCGAAGGGCCGCAGCACCTGAGCACCACCTCCGCAGCACCCCACGATGACGTGAAAGGACGCCGCAGCATGCGACGAGCGACGAGACGACCCGACCGATCGACACCGGAAGGAGGTGCCGCCGTCCTGCGGCGGGGTGGTCTCGCCGCCGGGCTCCTGGCGGTCGCCATCGTCGGCACCACCACTCTGACGGCGGGGAGCGCGGCCGCTGCCGAGGCGCCCGCGGCGGCCCTGCTCAGCTGGGGCGACCCGGCGGCTCCCGCGGAGCTCGTCGGCACTCCGGTCACCGGTGTCGCCGCCGGTCTCGGCCACGCCGTGGCGCTCGGCGCGGACGGCACCGTGCTCGCGTGGGGCGCCGACGGCTTCGGCCAGTCGACCGTCCCGAGCTTCACCGGAACGATCACCCAGGTCGCGGCCGGCACGAACCACTCGCTCGCGCTCGCCGCCGACGGCACCGTCACCGCCTGGGGCCGCGATGCCGGCGGCCAGGCCACGGTCCCGGCAGGCCTCGACCGGGTCCTGCGCATCGCCGCCGGCGGACCGAACTCGGCCGCCGTCCGCGCCGACGGCACGCTCGCGCTCTGGGGTGACGACGCATTCGGACAGAACGACCTCCCGACCGCGCTCGACGGTGCACGCGTGACCGACGTCGCGATCGGATCCGGCTTCACCGTCGCCCTCACCGACGACGGTGACGTCGTCCCCTGGGGCCGGAGCGACGCCGGGCAGCTCGAGCTCCCGACGGCGCTCGCGGACGAGGACGTCGTGCAGCTCGCCGCCGGCACCGACCACGCGCTCGCCCTCGCCGACGACGGCACCGTCCTCGCCTGGGGCGCGGACGGCTCCGGCCAGACCGAGGTGCCGGCGTCCCTCGACGGGGTCGACGTCGTCCGTGTCTTCGCGGGTCCGTACCTGTCCGGGGCGATCGCCGCCGACGGATCGGTCACGGTCTGGGGTGCCGACGACGCCCGTTCGGCGCTGCCCGACGGTCTGCTCGCGGCCGGTGTCGCGCTCGGCGAGACGGGTGCCGTCGCCGCGGCCGGTGCAGTCCCCGTCGCCGGTGGCACGAACGGCGGCCCAGGCAACACCGTCGACTCCCTGCCCGGCGGCACCGATCCCGGAACCGGGCCGGGCGGCGAGCCCGGGGCGGACCCGGGGGTCGGTCAGCCGGGCTCGGGCACGAGTGCGGGCGGTGCCGGTGGGCTCGCCGTGTCGGGTGTCTCGATCGCCGCCGCGGTGATCGTGGCTGCGGTGCTCCTGCTCGCGGGTGCCCTGCTCATCCTCCGCCGTCGTCGGGTCGTGGCCTCGAGCGCCGCCGAAGGCGCCTCCTCCAGCGGCGGTGTCGGACGCAGTGGCGTCGCGGGCGCGGTCGTCCTCGCGCTCGGGCTCTCCGGCGCACTCGTCACGGCGGACGCACCACGCGCCGAGGCCGTACCGAGCTACCCGAGCCCGACGGTCGACGAACTCGTCGCCAACGACTTCGTCCTCTACTTCGCGAACGCCGGCAGCACGGTGACCGACGCGGTCTCCGCCGGCGACCACATCGGGCTGTACCAGTCACGCACCGACCAGTCCTACGGGGTCGACGCCGCAACCGGCGCGTCCTGGGGATTCGTCGCCGACGCGAACAGCAACCCCACGGCCAACAGCTCCTCCGGGACCGAGAAGACCGCCTCCCTCCGGTACGACGCACCGCCCGCGGGCAGCTCGCTCCCGACGAGGTCGGTCGACTACGCCTTCGACCTCCCGGCCGGCGAGTACGAGGTCACCCTCGGGTTCAACCTGCCGAGCGGGTGGGCGGCACGACCGCTCGACCTCAAGGCCGAGGGCGAGACGCTCGCCCAGGTGACCGCGCCAGCCGGCGCGCTCCTCGAGCAGCAGCTCACCGTGAGCGTCGACGACGGGACCCTCGACCTCGAGGTCCACAGCCCGGCGGGTCGGACCAACACCTACACCGACCCCGCGGTGAACTACATCGTCATCCGAGCACCGCACACGGCGTCCACCGAGGTGCTCGCAGCGAAGATCCGAGCCGTCACGCTCGACGAGGGGCAGCGCGCCGGCTACGTCGCCGACTCGCTCGCCGTCCTCGACGCGGCGATCGCCGACGCCCAGGCGCTCGTGGACGCCGGGTCGACCGACACCGCGGCACTCACGGCCGCCTACGACGCGCTCGGTGCCGCACGCACCGCACTCCGGCCGATCGTCACCTACGACTCGTTCCGCCCGGGCCAGGCCTGGGTGGACGATCAGGGCAACCCGATCCAGGCGCACGGCGGGCAGGTCGTTCCGTCGACGGACGCCGACGGCCAGCCGATCTACTACTGGTACGGCGAAGACCGGTGGAACGGCTACGCGAGCAGCCGCGGGGTGCACGTGTACTCCTCGCGCGACCTCTACAACTGGACCGACGAGGGCCTCGCGCTGCAGGCCCTGTCGACCGCCGACCAGCTCACGACCGATCCGGCCGCAGCCGAGCTGTACGCCGACTACACGGCCCGGCAACGGGCGGCGGTCGTCCGCGACCTCCTGACGGTCCCGAGCGATCCGGCCGTCCCCGCGGCGATCCTCGAGCGGCCGAAGGTCATGTACAACGCCGCAACCGAGCAGTGGGTCATGTGGATCCACACCGACGGCCCGAGCGCGACGTCCGACGCGCAGTACGCGAAGGCGACCGCCGGGGTCGCGGTCTCCGACTCGCCGACCGGCCCGTTCCGCTACGTGGACAGCTACCGCCTGAACGTCGCACCGGAGGGCGAGCCGAACTACCAGCCCGACAGCCCCGGTATGGCGCGCGACATGAACCTCTTCACCGACGTCGACGGCACCGGCTACATCATCTACGCGAGCGAGGAGAACCTGACCCTCTTCATCTCCAAGCTGTCGTCGAACTTCATGTTCCTGTCGGCACCCGTCGACCGCGCCGTGAAGGGCGAGGACTTCACCCGCACCTACATCGGTGGACAGCGCGAGGCACCGGCGGTGTTCGTCTACGACGGCACGTACTACCTCATCACCTCGGGCGCGACCGGCTGGAACCCCAACCCGGCCAAGTACGCCACCGCCGACTCGGTGCTGGGGGAGTGGACCGACCACGGTAACCCGGTGAGCGGCTCCGGTGCGTCGACGACCCACGGCAGCCAGAGCACGTCCGTGATCCCCATCGACGCGGCCGCCGGCAAGTTCATCTACATGGGTGACCGCTGGACGCCGTCCGACCTCCGCAACGCGCCGGCCGTCTGGCTCCCGCTCGAGTTCGGCGACGACGAATCCCTGTCCCTGAAGTGGTACGACGAGTGGACGCTCGCGGACCTCGAGGGGAAGGGCAAGGTCGCGGTCGACGTCGACGTGCCGACGACCGTCCGACTCGGCGATGCGAGCACCCTGCCGAGCGAGGCGCAGGTCACGGAGGGCGGCACGACGACCACCCGGACGATCACCTGGGACACCGCTGCGCTCGCCGTCCCCGGTCCGGTCTCGCTCACCGGCGCGGTCGAGGGCGTGTCCCGCCCGGTGACCCGGCAGGTGACGGTCGTCCCGAAGGACCTCGTCTACCTCGTCGACGCCGGGGGATCGGCGTCGCCCGAGTACGACGCGATCCGCTCGGTGGCGGACGCCGACGGCACCCTGCTCAACTCGACGTCCGACCGGACGCTCGGGGCCGACGCGGCCACCGGCGCGAACTGGGGCGTCGTCGGCGCGGAGACGGGCACGACCGACGGGCCGTTCTCGGAGTCGCTCCGCTACGTCGCGAGTTCCGCGACCGACCGCACCCTGGAGTACGCGTTCGACTCCCTCGACGCGGGGAGCTACGACGTGTACGTCGGGCTGTACGACCCGTGGTCGCAGTGGGCGGACAACCGGCGCGCGGACATCGGGGCGAACGGTGCGACGCTGCTCAGCGCGCAACCGATCACCGGCACTCCGACGGTGGCGACGCTGTCGTCCGTGCAGCCGGACGCGGACGGCCGCCTGTCGATCACCCTCGATCCGGTCGGTTCGGGCGGCGGCACCGACGTGCAGCTCTCCTGGATCATGATCGTCCGACGCTGACTCCACGTCCCCTCGCCCGTGCCCGGGCGAGGGGACGAACGTCCGCCATCCGGCCACGGGGCGGTTCAGCGGGGCGGTTCCTCCCACTGGAAGGTGTGGATGATCGCGTCGACGAGCGTCACGAGCACCTCGACCGTCGACGGCGGGAGGCGTTCGTCGCCGACCCGGCCGAGCACCGTCGCGCTGACGATGAGCGCGAGCTCGCGTTCGCGTTCCGGCGAGACCGGGATGAAGTAGTCGACTCGGATGAGGTCGGCGGTCGTGCCGGCTTCGTCGGTCTGTTCCCGGCGCACCCGGAGGTGGCGGGTCACGGGCAGCTCGCCGACGAGGTCGGCGCGGCGTTCGGAGCGATCAGCGCCTCCCTCCGCCGACGCCCATCCGGTGGGGAGCCCGCCGGATGCGTACTCCGACCGTTCCTCGGCACCGGGCCGTGCGATCACGATGTTCGCCGGGATGATGGCGCCGGCACGAGGGGCGACCGGCAGCAGGATGTCGACGCCGCCGCTCGCGACGGTTCGACCGCGGAGCGAACGCAACTGTTGGCGGAGGACGGGGCGGAGCTTGGCGAGGGCGGCCCGTCCGGCGGTGGGTCCGTCGTCCGGAACCAGTCTGGCGACGGCGGCCTCCACGCTCTCCGAAGCAGCCAGATACCCCCAACCGGCCGGGAGGACGAACCGGTAGCGACGAGCAACGCTCACGAGACCACCCCGCGGTGACGAGCGGCCGAGCGCTCGGCGAGGTACGCGAACCCCTGGCCGACGATCATGCACCCGATGCCGATCCAGACCGCCGTTCCGAGGTCGTGCGGCCATGCAAACTGTGTCCGCCGCGGAACCGATCGGACGCCTGCGCCGCTCGGAGGGGAGGGTCGCGTCGAACTCACGAGTCGACGACCTGCTCGTCGACCTGCAACGCCCGTGCCAGCGCATCGAACTCGGGCCGCAGGCGCTCCATCAGCCCGAGGTCGAAGTCGGCGTAGTACATCGACACCCAGCAGGTGGGGAGGGTCCAGCCGTACGAGCGCACTGCGGAGAGCGTCCGGTCGGCGTTCCGCTGGTGCATGATCGCCGTGATGCCCTCACCGAGGTGGGGCGACACGAACGGTTCGACGACCGGTGGGCCCTCGAGACCCGGGGTGTCGAGCTGCATGAACTGCTCGAGACTCCGGTACGTCCCCACGCGGCTGTCGTGCACCTCGATGCGGGCGATGCGCGCCGGGCGGCTGAGGTCGGGGGCGTAGGCGACCGTCCAATGAGCGCCGACGCTGTCCCGGCTCCTCGACATCTCGATGAGGTCGTCGCGGAGCGCGGCTCGTTTCACGAAGGCGAACCCTGACCGGCGTGCGACACGCTTCGCCGCGGCGTCCGCCCAGCCCCGCGGGTCGGTGAACCCCTCGTAGGGCCAGGCGTGCGGAACCCAGATCCAGCGGTCGAGGTCGACACCGTCGAGGCGGACGGTGATCACGGACGGGGTCGGCGCGCTCATCCCTGACCGTCCGTGCCCGTGCCGGTGCCGGTGTCCGGCACGGTCGGGTTCGCCGGGCCGTAGGTCTGACCGCCGGGGACGACCGGCGAGGAGCCCGGCAGGGTGAGCGGGTATGGGCTGACCGTCGGCGGTGGCTGTACACCGGTCCCGTTGCCGCCACCACCGAACACGGTCGACGGCGTGCCGAAGTCGGGCACCAACGGGTCGAGGCGGTACTCGTCCGGCGGCACGTACTGCGAGTCGCCGGGGTGCCATCCCTCCTGGTGCGCGTTCGGCGCCTGGTCGTTCGGGGTGAGGTCGGGCAGCAGGGACGGCGTTCCCGCGGTGATGTTCTTGCCTGCCTCCAGCCCGATGGAGGCGAAGATGTCGACCTGATTGTCGAGGTAGAACTCGACGGCGGCCTTCTGCGTCTCTCCACCGCGCCCTGCGGCATCGACGAAGCGGTTGGTGGTCGGCGTCGTGCCGGAGACACGGGGCACTCCGGCGAGGGAACCGGGCCCGGTCGTCGGCACGTCCATGTTGCGGAGGGCCTTCGCGATCGGGCCCTTGAGGAACTTCGAGAAGGGGAGGAGTCCGATCGCGTCCCACATCAACTGGTTCTCGAGGCCCTTCTCGCCCGCCAGCATCGCGCCGCCGGTCATCAGGCCCATGAGTCCGGCGATGCCGACACCCGCTGCACCGATCACGGCGACTCCCGCGACGACGAAGGCGGGGAGCCCGATACCCGCGGTCCCGATCGTCGCGAGGACGAGGCCGACGATCGCGACGACGGCGACGATCCCGACGATCCACTTGCCCACCTCCGAGAGGACGTCGTAGAGGCCCTTCCCCCAGTCGTCCCACCAGGTGTCGTTCATGCCGTCGCCGTCGACGGCCGTGGTGATCATCGAGGCGGCGGTGCGTCCGGCGTTCTCGGCGCGGATCTGGGCGTTCTCGAGGTCCACCTGGGCCTGCCCCTGCGCGATGCGGGCCTCTTCCAATCGGTACCACGCGGCGTCGGAGGCGGTCCTCGTATCCGCGGCGTCGGTGGCAGCCGGATCGTGGGCCGCCGTGTCCGCGGCCTCCCACTTCGTCAGGTAGTCGCTGTTCGCGCTCGCGTGCTCGGTCTCCGCAGCCTCCGCTGCGGCGATCGCGTCGCGCTCGGTCTGCTGGGCTGCCTCGAGCTCGTCGGCGTAGAACGTGAGCGCCTCGTGGACCGCGCGGTACCGGGGCTCGGTGAGCGCGATGTTCTCCCCGAGGTACTGCGCGTTGTCGTGGTATTCGATGACCGCGATGCTCGTCTGCTCGCCCAGTTCCAGCGACTGCAGCTGCGAGGAAGCCTCGACGATGGTGTCGGCGATGCCGCCGTAGGTGGTCGCCCAGGTGCGGATGGAACCGGGGTCGCCGGCGATCGGGCTCATCCTTCGTCTCCGTCTCCGCCGGCTGCCGCGGCCTGGTCGGATTCCCAGCCTTCGAAGTGGTCGGCGATCGCCGTGCCCATCCCGTTCAAGGTGGTGATGGCCTCCGAGAACTCCGAGCGCCTGGTGTCCCAGCCGCTTGAGAACTCCTGGAGGGTCCGGGCGAGGAGCTCGTGGGGGATCACGTCGGCGGCCGACGCGGTGTGCTTCTCCGCGGCGTCGAACTCGCTCTGGATGACGGTGAGGTTGGCTGTCGTGTCCCTGATGAGGGCCGTGTCGACCGTGAACTGTTCCATCTGGTCCTCTCTGGTGGCGCTGACCATTCTAGGAAGCGACGGGGACGGCCTCGATGGGGAGAACTCCCCACCGTGCGGGGCCGACCGGTGCTGCCGGGAAGCCGGCTCCGATGTCGGGGGCGACGGCTACCATTGGTGGGTGGTCACAGCTCTGTATCGCCGGTATCGGCCCGAGACGTTCGCCGACTTGATCGGTCAGGCGCAGGTGACCGATCCCCTCATGACGGCCCTCCGCACCAACCGCGTCAACCACGCATACCTGTTCAGTGGTCCGCGTGGTTGCGGCAAGACGACGTCCGCCCGCATCCTCGCGCGCTGCCTCAACTGCGCCGAGGGCCCGACCGACACCCCGTGCGGTGTCTGCGCGAGCTGCGTCGACCTCTCCCGCGACGGCTCCGGCTCGCTCGACGTCGTCGAGATCGACGCGGCCAGCCACAACGGTGTCGACGACGCCCGCGACCTCCGCGAGCGCGCGATCTTCGCGCCCGCGCGCGACCGCTACAAGATCTTCATCCTCGACGAGGCGCACATGGTCACCCCGCAAGGCTTCAACGCCCTGCTGAAGATCGTCGAGGAGCCGCCGGAGCACGTGAAGTTCATCTTCGCGACGACCGAGCCCGACAAGGTGATCGGCACGATCCGCTCCCGCACCCACCACTACCCCTTCCGGCTCATCCCGCCGGCGCAGATGCTCGACTACGTCCAGCAGCTGTGCGAGAGCGAGCACGTGGGTGTCGAGGCCGGCGTGCTGCCGCTCGTCGTCCGGGCCGGAGGCGGCTCCGCCCGCGACACGCTGTCCCTGCTCGACCAGCTGATGGCCGGCTCCGAGGGCGACTCCGTCGACTACGAGCGCGCGGTCGCCCTGCTCGGCTACACTCACACGGCCCTGCTCGACGAAGTCGTCGACGCTCTGGCCGCCCGCGACTCGGGTGCAGCCTTCAGCACCGTCGACCGCGTCATCCAGACCGGCCAAGACCCACGCCGCTTCGTCGACGACCTGCTCGAGCGACTCCGCGACCTCATCGTCGTGGCCGCCACGGGCGAGAACGCGGCGGCGGTCCTCCGCGGGCTCCCGCAGGACGAACTCGACAAGATGCTCGCCCAGGCGCGGGCGTTCGGCATCGCCGAGCTGTCCCGCACGGCCGACGTCGTGAACGAGGCGCTCACCCAGATGACGGGCGCCACGTCGCCCCGGCTCCACCTCGAGCTCATGATGGCGCGCATCCTCGTGCCCGCAGCCGACGACTCCGCTCGTGGTGCATTGGCCCGGGTGGAGCGGCTCGAGCGTCGCATCGGCGTCGAGGGTGCTGCCGTCGAGGGCGGCCAGGCCGCGGTCTCGGCGCAGCCCGTGGCCTCGACGCAGCCCGTGGTCGCCGACCGCGCTGCAGCCTCTGCCGGCGCTCCGGTCTCTGCCGGTGCTGTCCCTGCGAGCACGGCGGCGAGCTCCACCCCTGCTCCCGCCCCGGCCGCTGCCTCGACAGCATCCGCGGCCCCCGACCGTCGACCGGCGCAGGAACCTGACCACGTGCAGACCGCCGTACCGACCCCCGCCACCCCGCGGGTCGGCCCGGTCACCCTGCAGCACATCCGCGATGCGTGGCCCGAGATCGTGGCGCGCGTCGAGAAGGCCGACCGCAAGGCCTGGATGATCGTCGTCAACACCCAGGTCGGCGGGTACTCGGACGACGACGTCCTCACGCTCGTCTTCGCGAACAACAGCGACCTCAACGACTTCAAGGCACGTCACGCCCCCGGCACCGGTGTCGCTGAGGTCCTGCGCACGGCGGTCCTCGACGTCCTCGGCGTGCGGGTGAAGTACCTCGCCAAGGTCGCCGGTGCCGACGAGCCGCCGGCACCGCGGGCAACTGCGCCCGCCACCCGCGCTCCGTCGTCGGACTCGTCCGCCTGGTCGACCCCGAGCCTGCCGCAGACCGTCCCCGCCCCCGCAGCCCCGGAGTCGTCCGCCGGCAGCGGCGGGTCAGGATCCCGCTCCTCGTGGCCCACCGTCGCACCAGCCGGAGGCGAGCCCGCCTCCGCTGCGCCGGCCGACGCCGAGTCGTCGCCCGCTGCGTCATCGCCCGCTGCCCCGGCGGCTCCTGCGCCTGCGGCCCCCGAGCCCGTCGAGGAGCAGACCTCCGTCTCCGCCTCCTCGTGGGCGACGGTCGCGCCGCCGGCCGACGAGCCCGAGCCGTCCCCGGTCCCTGAGCGGTCTCCGGTCCCTGAGCCGTCCCCGGTCCCTGAGCCTGTCGAAGGGCCCACGTCGTCACCTGGTGCCGCCTCGGCGACGCCACCATCCTCGGTCCCTGAGCCGGTCGAAGGGCCCTCGTCATCGCCCGAGCCTGCTTCGGCGACTCGGCCGTCTCCGGTCCCTGAGCCTGTCGAAGGGCAGCCCGGGCGACCCACCGCATCCGGAGCCTCCGGGACGCCGGCCAGCTCACCCGCGCAGCGCCAGCCGTCGACCCCGCCGCGCCAGCAGGCACCCGCCCGAGGCCCGTCAAACGGTGACGCGCTCGGCTCGCGTACCGTCACCTGGGACGTCGTCTCGATCCCGTCCGACGACGACGCACCGCCGCCGGATGACGAGCCGCCCTACCCCGACCCGTTCGAGTCGTCGGCCCCTGCTCCATCCCCAGCGGCCGTCGCGCCATCCGCAGCTCCTGCAGGCTCCCCGCAGGCCGCACCGCCTGCGGCCCCGGTCGCCGAGCAGCGCCCGCAGCCCCCGGTCCGGATGCGCCAGGCGCCCCCGGTGCCGACGTCCCACCCCGCGGGCGACAACCGGTACGGCGAGAGCGTCGTCCGCGAGCTTCTCGGCGCCACATTCATCGAGGAGCAGCCGCACGAGCCGCGCTCCGGAGGGCGGTAGGCCATGTACGAGGGAATCGTCCAAGATCTGATCGACGAGTTCGGGCGGCTGCCCGGTATCGGTCCGAAGTCGGCGCAGCGCATCGCGTTCCACATCCTCCAGACGGAGTCGTTCGACGTGTCGAAGCTCGCCGAGCTGCTCACCGTCGTCCGCGAGAAGGTCAAGTTCTGTGAGATCTGCGGCAACATCTCCGAGCAGAACCTCTGCAGCGTGTGCCGCGACCCGCGTCGCAACCCGGCCCTGATCTGCGTCGTCGAAGAACCGAAGGACGTCGTCGCCATCGAGCGCACGCGTGAGTTCCGCGGCTTCTACCACGTGCTCGGTGGCGCCATCAGCCCGATCGACGGTGTCGGTCCCGACGACCTGAACATCCGTCGTCTCATGCAGCGCCTCGCCGACGGCACCGTCACCGAGGTCATCATCGCGACCGACCCGAACCTCGAGGGGGAGGCGACCGCCACCTACCTCAGTCGGCTGCTCCTCCCGATGGGGATCCGCATCACACGCCTCGCCTCCGGCCTCCCCGTCGGCGGCGACCTCGAGTACGCCGACGAGGTCACCCTCGGTCGTGCCTTCGAGGGTCGCACCGTCGTCAGCGGCTGACACCCCGCCCCGTCGTCCGCCCCTCCACCCCGTTTTTGCCATCGGTCCTTTCTCAGGAGTCGGCCGGTGTGTCGCGGCTGGTGGGTTGCGCCGCGCCGAGGGACTCCTGAGATAGGGCAGCTGTGCCGCCGTCAGGCTCGGGTCTGCTTGTCGGGCGAGGGGTCTGCTTCCGGTCGGTCCTTTCTCAGGAGTCGGCCGGTGTGTCGGGGCTGGTGGGTTGCGCCGCGCCGAGGGACTCCTGAGATAGGGCAGCTGTGCCGCCGTCAGGCTCGGGTCTGCTTGTCGGGCGAGGGGTCTGCTTCCGGTCGGTCCTTTCTCAGGAGTCGGCCGGTGTGTCGGGGCTGGTGGGTTGCGCCGCGCCGAGGGACTCCTGAGATAGGGCAGCTGTGCCGCCGTCAGGCTCGGGTCTGCTTGTCGGGCGAGGGGTCTGCTTCCGGTCGGTCCTTTCTCAGGAGTCGGCCGGTGTGTCGGGGCTGGTGGGTTGCGCCGTGCCGACGGACTCCTGAGTGAGGGCAGCCGGGCGCGCCTCAGGCGTCGGCGGAGGGCACCGGCCACTCGGCGACCACCGGACGAGCCGACAGCTGCCGGCCGATCGCGGAGAAGCCGAGCTTGCGGGCGACGGCGCGTGAGCCGGGGTTCGTGTCGGCGGCCCGCCACTGGGGGAGGAGTCCGGCCGCGAGGGCGTGCTCGACCGCGGTCGAGGCGAGCCGCGTCGCGAGACCGGTCCCGCGAGCCTCCGGGGCGGTCAACGCAGTCACATGCGCGACGCCCAACGGCCACGACCGGTAGCCGGCGACGGCGAGGACCCGTCCGTGCTCGCGCACCGAGAACAGCGGCGAGGTGATGCCGAAGATCCCGCTCTCCGAGGCTTCGTCGTCGCCCACCTTCGACAGCAGCGACTCGATGGCGGGGTCACTCGCCTTGCTCGCCACGACGTCGATCTCCTCGGCCGGTCGGAACCGCCCGGGCAGCAGGTAGTCGAGGGTCGCCGGCCCGAGCACCTCGGCGACCTGCACCCGCGAGCGGAGGAACTCGACCGTTCCGACGCTCCTCGGTGACTCGTCCTCGATGGCGAGCCGCCTGGCGGTGTCCTCGTCGGGCACGATCGCCAGGGCGCTGCCGTCGATCTCGACGACGCCGATCCATCCGGGCGGGCACGCCATCGAGCCGGCGTTCACGACGACGGCGACCCGGCCGGCGGAGAACCGCGCGGTCGGCGAGGCGAGCCCCTGCCAGAGGCGTCGCACCGTCGCGAGCACCCGCGCGTCTTCCTGCTGCATAGGCCAACCCTACCGAGGCCCGCCCGTCTCCCCACCGCAGGAAATCGGCCCGACAGCAGGACCGGACGGGCCGAAGCGTCCTGCTGCGGGGCGGATCTCCTGCCCCGGAGCGGGTGAGGGTGCCCTTCGTCACATGAACGGCGCGGAATGCCCGGATGGGTAGGATGATCGCTGGGCCGCTCGTGCCCGCACCGACTTCCCCAGGAGATCCGATGGCATTGATCGTGCAGAAGTTCGGCGGGTCCTCCGTCGCGGACGCCGAGAGCATCAAGCGCGTGGCGAAGCGCATCGTGGAGACCCGCAAGGCGGGCAACGAGGTCGTCGTCGCCGTCTCGGCGATGGGCGACACGACCGACGAACTGCTCGACCTCGCCCACGAGGTGACGCCCATCCCGGCGCCCCGCGAACTCGACATGCTGCTGTCCAGCGGCGAGCGCATCTCGATGGCGCTCCTCGCGATGGCGATCAGCAGCATGGGCTACGTCGCACGCTCCTTCACCGGCAGCCAGGCCGGCATGATCACCGACGCCCAGCACGGCGCCGCGCGCATCGTCGACGTCACCCCCGTGCGCCTGCGCGAGGCCCTCGACGACGGCGCCATCGTCATCGTCGCCGGCTTCCAGGGCTTCAACCGCGACACCCGCGACATCACCACGCTCGGTCGCGGCGGCTCCGACACCACGGCCGTCGCGCTCGCCGCAGCCCTCGACGCCGACGTCTGCGAGATCTACACCGACGTCGACGGCATCTTCACCTCCGACCCCCGCGTCGTCCCGAAAGCCAGGAAGATCGACCGCATCTCCAGCGAGGAGATGCTGGAGCTCGCGGCCTCGGGCGCCAAGGTCCTCTACATCCGCGCCGTCGAGTACGCACGCCGCCACGGCGTGACGCTCCACGTCCGGTCGTCCTTCAACAACAACGAAGGCACGCTCGTCCTCAACGACGCGAGCCGCAACAACCCAGGAGCAGGTGAGGCACCCATGGAGCAGCCCATCGTCGCCGGAGTCGCGACCGACCTCAGCGAAGCCAAGATCACCGTCGTCGGTGTCCCCGACCTGCCGGGCAAGGCGGCGGAGATCTTCACGATCGTCGCGAAGTCGGGCGGCAACGTCGACATGATCGTCCAGAACGTGTCGACCGCCGTCTCCGGCGTCACCGACATCTCGTTCACCCTGCCGAAGCCCGAGGCGCAGCAGGTCCTCCGCGCGCTCGCGGCCGAGCAGGAGCGGGTGGGCTTCTCGGCCATCCAGCACGACGACCAGATCGGCAAGCTCGCCCTCGTCGGGGCCGGCATGCGCACGAACACCGGCGTCTCGGCGAAGCTCTTCGAGGCGCTGAGCGCAGCGGGCATCAACATCGAGATGATCTCCACCAGCGAGATCCGCATCTCGGTCGTGACGCGTGCCGACACCCTCAACAAGGCCGCCAACGTGGTCCACTCCGCGTTCGGTCTCGACGGCGAGGACGAAGCCGTCGTCCACGGCGGCACCGGCCGCTGAGCAGGCTCGTCCACAGGCTCCGGAACCAAGCCGACCACGGACCGACGGGCGGGATCCCGCCGATCCTGATGCAAGATGGTTCACAACAACCCCCTGAAACCAGAGGAATCCCCATGAGCAACGGTGTACGTGTCGGAGTCGTCGGAGCGACCGGTCAGGTCGGCAAGGTCATGCGCCGCCTGCTGGAGGAACGCGAGTTCCCGATCAGCGAGATCCGCTTCTTCGCGACGGCTCGCTCGGCGGGCACGACGCTCCCGTTCCGTGGCCAGGACATCGTGGTCGAGGACGTCGAGACGGCCGACCCGAGCGGCATCGACATCGCCCTGTTCTCGGCCGGTGCCACCGGCTCCCGTACGCAGGCTCCGCGGTTCGCGGCTGCCGGTGCGCTCGTCATCGACAACTCGAGCGCGTGGCGGATGGACCCCGAGGTCCCGCTCGTCGTCAGCGAGGTGAACCCGCACGCCATCAAGGACGCGGTCAAGGGCATCGTCGCGAACCCCAACTGCACGACCATGGCGGCCATGCCGGTCCTCAAGGTCCTCGACGCCGAGGCCGGGCTCACGCGCCTCATCGTCAACACCTACCAGGCCGTCTCCGGTTCCGGGCTGGCCGGTGCGGCTGAACTCGCCGGCCAGATCGAGGCCGCGGTCGCCCAGGGCGACCTCACCCGACTCGTCCACGACGGTTCGGCGATCGACTTCCCGGCCCCCGAGAAGTACGTCGCCCCGATCGCCTTCGACGTCATTCCGCTCGCCGGTTCGATCGTCGACGACGGCCTGGGCGAGACCGACGAGGAGAAGAAGCTCCGCAACGAGAGCCGGAAGATCCTCGAGCTCCCCGAGCTGCTCGTGTCGGGCACCTGCGTGCGCGTGCCCGTGTTCACGGGCCACTCGCTGTCGATCAACGCCGAGTTCTCGCGCGACCTTTCGCCGGAACGTGCGATCGAGCTGCTCAGCGACGCCCCGGGTGTCCAGCTGTCGGACGTGCCGACGCCGCTCGAGGCCGCCGGTGCAGACCCGTCGTTCGTGGGGCGCATCCGTCCGGATCAGAGCGCGCCGGCCGGCAAGGGCCTCGCCCTGTTCATCTCGAACGACAACCTCCGCAAGGGTGCCGCCCTCAACGCGGTGCAGATCGCCGAGATCGTCGCCGCCGAGCTGCTCGCACAGCCCGCGACGGTCTGACCGGCCCTCCCTCCACCCGATCGGGGACGACGACATGGCCCGCCAGCGACCACGCCTGCGCCGACGCTGGTTGGCCGCGTTCATCGCGGCGGCCATCGCCGTCACCGCGGTGATCACCGTGAGCGGTCTGCGTGCCGACGTCCAGCAGACGACGGTCGCCCGCGCCGACACCTCCGGCTCCGAGGTCGCCGTCGGACCGCTCGTCGCGTTCTACGGCGACTCGTACACGAAGGGCTCGGCAGCGTCGTCGCCCGCCGCGCGCTGGTCTTCGCTCGTCGCGAAGGCTGAAGGCTGGACAGAGTACAACGCCGGCTACCCGGGTCTCGGCTTCGTCCGCAAGCGCGACAAGGTCGGTGATGTCACGGCCGACGTCATCGCCCAGCACCCCGAGGTCCTCATCGTCGCGCTCGGCATCAACGACAACTTCGAGTGGACCGGCAACGGGCAGGCGATCCAGGAGGCGATCCTACCGGAGTTCCAGCGGCTGCGCGACGGGCTGCCCGGCACCCGCATCATCGTGGTGGAGCCCTGGTGGTACACCGCCGAGCGACCGGCGTCCGTCGAACAGATCATCGGATGGGTCCACGACGCCGCCGACACCATCGGGGCCGACTACATCTCCGGTGCGTCGCACTGGCTGGACGAGGACCCGGCGACGTGGATCTCAGCCGACGGCCTCCACCCGAGCGACGCCGGGTACGCGCACCTCGCTCAGCGCATGCTCGAGGAGCTCGACGCCCTCACCCCCGCGCTCCCCGGACGCTGAGTCCGCGTCCCCACCGGCGGCCCGAAGTGTCTCGACATCGAGCGATCTCACGGCACGCGATCAGCGACAGCACGCGGGTGGAGAGCTCGGGCCTCGCCGCGACTAGACTGCTCTGGTGACCGAAACCATCGACGTAGCCCTCATTGGTGGTGGCATCATGAGCGCCACGCTCGCCGCCCTCATCCACCAGGTGCAGCCTGACTGGAAGGTCGAGGTGTACGAGCGCCTGAGCGACGTCGCACTCGAGAGCTCCAACCCGTGGAACAACGCCGGGACGGGCCATGCCGCGCTGTGCGAGCTCAACTACATGCCGCAGGACGCCCACGGCCAGGTCGACCCGGCGAAGGCCATCGGCATCAACGAGCAGTTCCAGCTCAGCCGCCAGTTCTGGTCCCACCTCGTCGAGGAGGGCCTGCTCGGCGCACCCGACACCTTCATCAACCCGACCCCGCACATGACCTTCGTGCGCGGCGAGAAGGACGTCGAATACCTGCGGAAGCGCTACGAGGCGCTGAAGGATCAGCCGCTCTTCGCCGGCATCGAGTTCTCGGAGGACCCGGCCGTCATCGCCGAATGGGCTCCGCTCCTCATCAACCGTCGTGCCGTCGGCGAACGCATCGCCGCCACCCGGATCACCGCGGGCACCGACGTCGACTTCGGCTCGCTCACGCACAAGCTCTTCGGTGCAGCACCGAACACGCACGTCCGTGCCAACCACGAGGTCCGGTCGCTCAAGCGGTTGAAGGACGGCACGTGGCGCATCCGTGGCCGCCAGACTCTCGGTCGTTCACCGATGGAGATCAACGCCCGCTTCGTCTTCGTCGGTGCCGGCGGATGGGCGCTCAAGCTGTTGCAGAAGTCCGGCATCCCCGAGATCAAGGGCTACGGCGTCTTCCCCATCGGCGGGCAGTTCCTCCGCACCGACAACCCCGCGGTGGTCTCGAAGCACCAGGCCAAGGTCTACAGCCAGGCCTCGGTCGGTGCCCCGCCGATGTCGGTCCCGCACCTCGACACCCGCGTCGTCGACGGTCAGGCGAGCCTCCTCTTCGGCCCGTACGCGACGTTCAGCCCGAAGTTCCTCAAGCGCGGATCGATGCTCGACCTCGTCACCCAGGTGCGCCCGCACAACCTCCTCCCGATGCTGGCGGTCGCGAAGGACAACCCGAGCCTCATCACGTACCTCGTCGGGCAGCTCCTGCAGTCCCGCAAGCAGAAGATGGACAGCCTCCGCGAGTTCCTGCCGACGGCGAAGGACGAGGACTGGTACCTCATCGAGGCCGGGCAGCGCGCGCAGGTGATGAAGAAGGACAAGGCCAAGGGTGGCGTCCTACAGTTCGGCACTGAGGTCATCACGGGGGCGGACGGCACGATCGCGGGACTGCTCGGCGCTTCTCCCGGCGCTTCGACGGCCGTACCGATCATGCTCGACGTCCTGCGCAAGTGCTTCCCCGACCGGATGACCGCGTGGGAGCCGAGGCTCCGCGAGATGATCCCGACCTACGGTTCGACGCTGAACGACGTCCCCGCGACGGCCGCGAAGGTCCTCGAGAGCACCGCCGAGGCCCTCGACATCTCGCTGTAGCCGCCGCACGGGCGCTTACCCGGTCCGTCGTCGGATGCGACAGGTGAAGCTTGGGACCCTAAGCTTGCCTGGTGGCGAAACTGTACTTCCGATACGGGGCGATGAACTCCGGCAAGAGCACCGCTTTGCTCCAGGCGGCGTTCAACTACGAGGAGCGCGGCCACCGCGTCCTCCTCGCCAAGCCGTCCCTCGACACGAAGGGCGACGCGGCCATCGTCAGTCGCCTCGGCGTGACCCGCGACGCCGACTTCCTGCTCGGTCCTGACGACGACGCCGTCCGGGTGTTCGCGGAGCACCGTCGCCGGGTCGTGCAGGAGACCGGCCAGGACGTCAGCTGCCTGCTCGTCGACGAGGCCCAGTTCCTCCACGGGGAGCAGGTCGACGACCTCCTCCGCATCGCGTTGCTCGAGGGCATCCCGGTGCTCGCCTACGGCATCCGGACCGATTTCCAGACCGTCGCGTTCCCCGGGAGCCGGCGTCTCCTCGAAGTCGCCCACAGCCTCGAAGAACTCAAGACGATCTGCCGGTGCGGTCGGAAGGCGATCTTCAACGGCCGCCGGTTCGGCGACACCTTCGTGTTCGACGGCGACCAGGTCGCCATCGACGGCACCACCGTCACCTACGAATCGCTCTGCGGCGTCTGCTACCTGCAGGAGTCCGGCGGTCGACTGTCCAGCACACCCACCGTTCGTCCCATCAGCGAAGGATCACACGCATGAAGCTCTCCGTCATCGGCTGCGGCTACCTCGGGGCCGTGCACGCGGCCGCCATGGCGTCGATCGGGCACGAGGTCGTCGGTATCGACGTCGACCCGGCCAAGATCGAGGCGCTCGCCGCCGGACGCTCGCCGATCTTCGAGCCCGGTCTGCCGGAGCTGCTGCTGGCCGGCGTCGAGTCGGGCCGCCTGCGCTTCAGCACGGACATGGCCGACGCGGCCGGGGCGACCATGCACTTCGTCGCAGTCGGTACGCCGCAGAAGGCCGGCTCCAACGCGGCCGACCTGCGCTACGTGGACGCTGCGGTGACGGCCCTCCTGCCCCACCTGTCGGCTGGTGACGTCGTCGTCGGCAAGTCGACCGTCCCCGTCGGCACCGCTGCGCGCCTTGCGGAACTCGTCGCCCCCACCGGCGCCGTGCTCGCCTGGAACCCGGAGTTCCTGCGGGAAGGCTTCGCCGTGCAGGACACCATCGCGCCCGACCGACTCGTGTACGGGCTGCCGCCGGCTCCCGAGGACGCCGCCGTCGCGCGAGCCGCCTTCGACGAGGTCTACGCCCAGGCGCTCTCGACCGGCACGCCGCTCGTCGCCACCGGCTACTCGACCGCGGAGCTCGTGAAGGTCGCGGCGAACGCGTTCCTCGCCACGAAGATCTCCTTCATCAACGCGATGGCGGAGATCGCCGAGGTCACGGACGCCGACGTCACGGAGCTCGCCGACGCGATCGGCTACGACGCCCGGATCGGCCGCCGCTTCCTCAACGCCGGTGTCGGGTTCGGCGGCGGATGCCTGCCGAAGGACATCCGGGCCTTCACCGCCCGTGCCGAGGAGCTCGGTCGTGGCGAGTCGGTGGCGTTCCTCAAGGAGGTCGACGCGATCAACCTGCGTCGCCGTCAGCGCGTCATCGACCTCGTCGTCGAGGAGCTCGGCGGGAGCGCCTACCGGAAGCGGGTGGCGGTGCTCGGGCTCGCCTTCAAGCCCGACAGCGACGACGTCCGCGACTCGCCGGCCCTCGACGTCGCCGTCGGGCTCAACGGCCTGGGTGCGGAGGTGCTCGCCTTCGATCCGGAAGCGGTCCCCAACGCGCGTCGACTCCACCCGCAGCTGACGTTCGCAGACTCGGCCGAGCAGGCTGTGACGGACGCGGACATCGTCGTCGTCGTGACCGAGTGGAAGGCGTTCCGTGCCCTGGACCCCTCGGCCGTCGCCGAGTTGACCGCGGGCAAGACGATCGTGGACGGACGCAACTGCCTCGACGTGGACGCCTGGCGGGGCGCCGGGTGGCGTTACGTCGGTCTCGGTCGCCCGTGACCGGCGACGAGTAGCCGGACGACGAGCACGATCGTCGCGCCGAGCAGCCCTCCGGCTGCATTGGCGTAGACGTCGGCGATCGTCGCGACGCGCTCGGGGAGCAGGGTCTGTCCGAGTTCGATCGCGACCGAGAACAGGGTCGTCGTCAGCGGTGCGATCCACCAGAGCCGCAACGGCAGCTCCAGGGCGAGCAGCGCGCCGAGCGGGATGAACAGCACGACGTTCGCGGCCGATTCGACGAAGCGGTAGTCGAACCAGTCCGGCGCGCCCGCGGCCTGTAATCGGTCGAGGATCGCGAGCAGCGTCGTCCGGCCGTCGGCGTCGACGGGCGTGGGCCAGAACGCGATGCCGAGCATGACGCACAGGCAGAGCAGCAGCAGGATCCCGATCACGATGCGCGGCGTGCGGGTCATCTGCGGTGCGGCTCCAGATCGGTCGACGAGCGTGCTGACGGCATCCCGCAATCGTAGGCCATGAGTGGCCGGGAGCCCGGTCGGCGCATGCGCCGTCCACCCCTGAAAGGGGGCGTGCACCGACCCTCGGAGGCCGTCATCCGGCGGTTAGGCTGTGCCTACCCGAACAAGGAGCACTCTTGGCTGACCCACGCCCGGCGACGGCCGGCATCCGCCTGCCCGGCCATCGGCGTTCGCGTCTGTGGTGGATCGCACTCGCCGTCCTCCTCGTCGTCCTCGCGCTCGGAGCCTGGCTCGGCATCCGGGCATCCCTGGCGAAGAACGCGCTCGAAGCCGCCCAGTCGGAGGCGAAGTCGCTCCAGTCGGCCGTACTCAAGGGTGACGCGAGCGGCACCGAGGCGACGCAGCGTGCCCTCACGAAGCACACCGGCGAGGCGGTGTCGCTGACGAGTGATCCCATCTGGCGGGCGGCCGAGGCGGTCCCGTTCCTCGGCGTGAACTTCTCCGCGGCGCGACAGGCTGCCGCTGCGACCGATGACGTCGCGGTCGATGTCGTGCCGAAGGTCGTCGAGATCGCGGATCACGTCAACCTGTCGTCCCTGCTCCCCGGGGACGGCTCGATCGCGACGGAGCCGCTCCGCGCCGTCGCGCCGACCGTGGCCGAGGCGGCTGTAGCGGCTGACGCCATCGCCGGGCGTGTGGACACGATCGGCACGGACGGTGCGCTGCCGGTGGTCGCCGACGCCGTCGAGAAGCTCACCCGGACGATCACCGGTGCGTCCACGATGCTCGACACCGCCGCGCGGGCCACGGCGCTCCTGCCGGACATGGCGGGCGGGGCCGGGCCTCGGAACATCATGGTGATGATCCAGAACAACGCGGAGTTGCGCTCGAGTGGCGGCATCGCCGGGGCGGTGGCCCTCATCCACGCGGAGAAGGGCGTCATCTCCTTCGTCGGTACCCGGGGGAGCGACGACTTCTCCGGCTTCCCGGCCCCCGTGCTGCCGCTCACCCCGTTCGAGCAGAACGTCTACACCGACAACCTCGGCCGGTACATCCAGGACACCAACCTCACGGTCGACTTCAGTCGCACCGGGGAACTCGCCGCAGCCATGGGGACCCAGGTGTTCGGCGTGCCCATCGACACCGTGGTCGCCGTCGATCCCTACGTCCTCGCGCACCTGCTGGAGGCGACCGGGCCTGTGGCCCTCCCGGACGGCACCGAGCTCACCGCCGACAACGCGGCGAAGACGCTGTTGAGCGACGTCTACGCCCGGTTCCCGGACCGGCTCGTGCAGGACGCGTTCTTCGCCGCGGTCTCGGGTGCGGTGTTCGAGGGGATGATCTCCCGCTCGCCCGACCCCGCCGCGCTCGTCCAGGCCCTGTCCGAGTCCGGCGCGGAGAACCGTCTTCACGTCTGGAGTGCGGTCCCCGCCGAACAGGCGTTGATCGCCCAGACGAGCCTCGCCGGGATCCCGCCGACGACCGACGACGCGGCCGTCTACACCGGGGTCTACCTCGAGGACCTGACCCGCGCGAAGATGGACTACTACCTGGAGACGAACGTCGACATCCGCGACGCCCGGTGCACGAAGCACGGCGCCGAATACGTCGTCGCCGTCACCCTGACGTCCACTGCGCCGACGGATGCCGCGACCTCCCTGCCGGACTACGTGACCGCGGGCGGGCGTTTCGGCACCCCCGCGGGAGACATCGCGACGCGCGTCGTGATCCACGGTCCGCTGGGCGCAACCCTGCTCGGTGCAAGCGACGGCGAGGACCTGCCGGTCAAGGCCGTGACCGACCCGAACGGTCGTCTCTACGCCCAGACCGACGTGACCCTCACTCCGGGGGCGACAACGGAACTCGTCTTCACGGTGCTCGCTCCGAAGGCCTCCGACGTACCCCCAAACCTGGTCACAACCCCCGGAATCACGGGCAAAACGACCATTTCAGCCTTCCCTCGGTGCGGCTCCTGACATAGCATGACAACACCGCAGGAAGCCACGCACCCGAATTCGTGACCCTGGGGAACCTCGCGCGGACGCCCACCCGAAATCGGCGGACGCAGGGGGTATTCGACGTTCCTTGGGGATATCAACATGAAGCGCACCCTTGCCCTAGCATCGCTCTGCCTCCTGGCAGTCTTCGCGGCCCCGACCGCCGCGAGTGCAGCGACCGACTCGTCCACCTACGGCCCTGCCGGCTGTGCGACCCTCACACCGGTGTCGGTGACCCAGGGGGAGTCGACCGTCTTCCGCTGCGACGGCACCTTCGATCCCGGCACTCCGGTGACGGTCACCGTCGCCGGGCCCGGCTGCAGCATTCCCGCTGCGAAGCCCAACACCGCCGGCGCGACCGAGCAGAGCGCCGTGCCGACGTCCGGCACGTTCAACACCGACGCCGCCCGTGCATTCGCGGTGACGATCGAGACCAGCAAGACCGCCTCCGGCACCTGCATGGTCACGGCGACCCAGGGCGCGACCACCGAGAGTGCCTCGTTCGAGGTCTCGGAGCGCGAGTTCGCCTCGACCGGCTTCGACGGTGGAGCCCTGCCGTGGATCGGCGGAGGCCTCCTCGTCGTGGGTGCCGGCGTCGTCGGTGCGATGACGATCCGTCGCCGCAAGACGGCCTGATCCGTCAGTCGGGATCCGTGGTCCGAGCGGTCGTCCGCTCGGACCACGGCCTGACCGGAGGGCATCTCACCCTCCTGGGCTTCGGCGTGGCACGGTCCTCGCCCGGCTTGGCGTCAGGCGGACAGGTCGTACCCCCAAAGGTGGTCACATCCGCGGAATTCCGCAGTTTTCCAGCCCTGGCGAGATGGCGGCTGCCCTAGCATGATGACGGCCATGGAGGCCACGAGTGATCAGCGCTCGGCTCCAGGCCCTGTCCGCATGTCGCATCACGCAGCGCATGCGCCATCCGCACACCAAGGGGCCCGCACATGAAACGAACTCTCTCCGCCGCCGCACTCGTCCTCCTCGCCGTCGTCGCGCTGCCCACCGCAGCCAACGCGCTCGAGGGCGACAGCTACGGTCCTGGCAGCTGCAACTCGATCACGCCGGCGAGCGTCGCGCGCGGCGCGGCGGTCTCGTACTCGTGCTCGGACTTCTGGGCGGCGAACCAGACGGTGTCGATCACCATCGAGTCCTCCGCAGCCGGTGTCTCCGCTCGTACGCTGTCGACCGTCGCGGGCGAGACCGGCGACATCCAGGTCTCCATCGACACGGCTGCTGACCCCGCAGGCACCTACACGCTGACCGCGACCCAGGGTGCCGTGACCGACTCGTCCGACTTCACCGTCCTGGACCCCGCGGACGCCGCTGCGGCCGCCGCATCGGCCTCCGACCCGTCTGCCGGGGGCAACGCCCTCGCCGACACCGGGTTCGCCGGAACCGCCCTCCCGTGGGTGGCCGGAGGGCTCCTCGCCGTCGGTGCTGCCGCGCTCGGTACCGTGGTCGTGCGTCGCCGCCAGCAGGCGTGAGATCACGGATCGGCCGGGCGGCGATGGCGGCGCCCGGCTGATCCGGTCCGGGATCAACCGATTCCAGGAAGTGGCGAACAGCCGCTGAAAAATCGGCTATCCTAGACAAGGCCTTCGGGCCATCGGGGTGTGGCGCAGTTTGGTAGCGCGCTTCGTTCGGGACGAAGAGGTCGTGGGTTCAAATCCCGCTACCCCGACAGTACAAGCCCGGTCAGATGAGAAATCGTCTGACCGGGCTTCTCTGTTTCCCGGCGGGGAGTCCCGCTCCCTGAGCCTGTCGAAGGGCAATCGGGCCGGGTCAGACCACTGTGCGGCGGGGGAGGAGGGTCACGAGCGACGCTTCCGGCCGGCAGGCGAATCGCACTGGCGCGTAGATGGAGGTCCCGATCCCCGCCGACACGTTCAGGTACGCCGAGCGCAGGGCATGCCGCCAGACGCTGAGCCCCTTCGCCTGCTGCCGGGGGATGTCGCAGTTCGTCACGAGTGCGCCGTAGCCCGGCACACAGACCTGGCCACCGTGGGTGTGCCCCGCGAAGATGAACTGCGCACCCTGCGTCACGAAGGCGTCGAGCACCCGCCGATACGGAGCGTGCATCACGCCGACCGTCACCGTGTGGGCCAGCGACGGGTCGTCGGTCTCCAGCGTCTCGGCGTCCAGTCGCTCGTCGATGAGCGCCGTCAGCGTGTCCAGCCGGTCGAAGTGCTTGTGCGGGTCGTCGACGCCGAACAGGTCGAGGCGGGTGCCCCGGATCGAGATCTCACCGACCGCGTTGTTGAGGTCCATCCACCCGAGCTCGTCCATGAAGAACCGCTCGAGCGCAGCCGTGTCGAGCGTCGTCGGGGAGACGTGCTTCGAGGACGTCTGCACGAAGTACTTGAACGGGTTCTTCGCACTCGGCCCGTAGTAGTCGTTCGAGCCGTGCACGAACGCCCCCGGCACACCGGCGAACACGGAGAGCGCAGCTCGGATCCCGTCGATGCCCTGCTCGTGCCCCAGGTTGTCGCCCGTGTTGATCACGACGTCCGGCTGCAAATCGGCGAGTGACCGAAGCCAAGCCTGCTTGCGGCGCTGCCAGGGGGCCATGTGGAGATCGGACAGGTGCAGGACGGTGATCGGCTCGGCGTCGGGCGGGAGGACGGGAGCGGTCACCCTGCGGAGCGTGAAGGCGTTGCGCTCGACGATCGACGCGTATCCGAAGATGAGGGCCCCGAGGCCCGCCACGACGGCTGCCGCCGTACCGAGTCTGCCGCCGGTGCTCATGGATGCCGCCATCGATCGTCTCCTCCTCGGTCGTCGAGTGGTGCCGACCGTCCCACGAGCGTACCGGTAGCCCCTCCGAAGACGCCCGGAGGGGAGCCAGGCGCAGACGACGGAGGGCCCGATCGAATACCGATCGGGCCCTCCGTGCTCGCGTCAGGACGCTAACAGCTGGTCTTCGAGACCGTCACCGTCACCTTGCCGTCCTTGCGCGCTGCGGTGCCGGCTGGTGGATCGACGCCGGTCACCTTCGGTGTCGTGGCAGCGGGATCGACCGCGCATTTCTGACCCACGTTCGTGAACCCGGCGCCCTGGATGGCCGCCTTCGCCGCGTCGAAGTTGCCCGCTCCGCTGACGTCGGGGATGACGCCCAGGAGCCCGTTGCTCGTGTAGACCGTGACGATGGAGCCCTTCGGCACCGTGCCGGACGGGTTGGTGCTCGCCGCCTGGCCGGCCGGCAGGGCGGAGTCGCCCGCGCCACCGTTCTCGAAACCGAAGCCGGCGTCCTCGAGGAGCTTCTGCGCCTCTTCGATGGTCTTCCCAGCCACGTCGGGCACCTGGACCGACTGGCCGTTGATGAGCGACGGGTCGGGGTCGCCGAATGCGTCGCCGCCGAACTTCGCGTTGGCGGTCGCCATGACCCGCGGCCAGATCTTGTGACGGATCGTCGCGGCCTGCCCGGCGTCGAAGTAGGTGCGCCGCAGGTTGACGTGGCCGGTCGCGTTGAAGACACCGACGACGGTCGCCGCCTTCGTGCTCGCGCCACTCATCCAGGTCGCCTCGTTGTTGTCGGTGGTACCCGTCTTGCCGATGAGCGGGATGCCGTCGCCGATGCGGGACGAGCTCGTCGTGCCGCCGTTGAACGTCGCCTGGAGTGCGACGTTCGCCGTAGCGGCGACATTGGCTTCGAGGCCCTGCCGGCAGTTCGCCGGCGGAACGGGGATCTCGGTGCCGTCGGGCTTCACGACCCGGTCGATCGCGATCGGGTCGCAGGTGATGCCGCCCGAAGCGAAGGTCGCGAAGGCCGTCGCCATGCTGAGCGGAGCGACCTCGTTGGTGCCGAGGACCGTCGCAGGGGACTGCAGCAGCGGACCGCCGTCGGCGCGATGGACACCCATCGACTCGGCCGTCTTACGGATGCCGCAGAGGTCGAGCTGCTTCGCCATCGCGATGAAGCCGGTGTTGATGGACTGCTTCGTCGACTGGAGCGCGGTGTACTGGCCACCGTTGCCGCCCTCGTCGTTGCCGGGGTTCCAGTCGGAACCGGCGTAGACCGTGCCGCCGTCGGCGCACGAGTCCTTGAACGTGCCCCACGGGGACCGTTTCCGGCCGTCGACGCCCTCGTTCAGGCCGTGCCCCTCTTTGAGCCATTCGGCGAGCGTGAAGGTCTTGTACGTCGATCCGGGTTGGAAGCCGGTGGAGCCGCCGTATTCTTCGTCGGTGTTGTAGTTGACCGCGGAGTAGTTCGCTCCGGTGGCCAGGACGTCTGGGTCGTTCGAGTAGTCCTTGTTCTGGGCCATCGAGAGGATGCGCCCCGTACCGGGCTGCACGGTGACGGACACAGCACCGATGTCGAGCTGGTCGCTCACCCGCGGGATGAGTTCGTCGATCGCCGCCTGCGCGGCGCCCTGGACGTCGAGGTCGAGCGTCGTGAACACGCTGTAGCCACCGCGGTTGAACGCGGCCCAGCGCTCGTCCTCGGTGGCGCCGAAGATCGGGTTGTTCTGGAACACCCGCGTGACGTAGTCGCAGAAGTACCCGGCGCCCGGGCTGACGTTCGCGGCCGTCTGGCAGCCCGTGCTCGCCGGGTTGATGGTCGGCGTGATCGGCTGGCGGTACGCCCAGAAGTACTGCTCCTCGGTGATCTTGCCCTCCTTGATCATCTGATCGAGGACGTAGTTCCGCCGTTCGAGCGTGAGGGCGTACCCGTTGGCCGCGCCGTTCGTCTCGCTGTCGGGCCGGTCGAGGCGCAGCGTCTCCGGGTTGTTCACGATCGCCATCAGCGCGGCGGCCTGCTCGAGGTTCAGGTTGGCGGCAGTCGTCGCGAAGTAGTAGTTGGCTGCGGCCTCGATGCCGTAGGTGCGACCGCCGAACCCGGCGATGTTGAGGTAGCCGCGCAGGATGTCCTGCTTGCCGTAGCGCTTCTCGAGGCCGATGGCCATGCGCATCTCCTTGAGCTTGCGCTCCGGGGTCGCCTTCGTCGCCTCTTCGTACGCGGCCTTCATCTTGGCCTCGTCGGTGATGGCCTCGGCCTTCTGCACGAGCACGTTCTTCACATACTGCTGGGTGATCGACGAACCACCCTGCAGGTCGCGTCCCGTCGCGCTGATCGCGACGGCACGGATGGTACCGGTGAGGTCGACACCGCCGTGCTCGTAGAAGCGCGGGTCCTCAGCCGAGATCGCCGCGTCCTTGACGAACTGGTTGATCTGGTCCCAGCCGACCTCGATGCGGTTCTGCTGGTAGAAGGACGCGAGCAGCTGCGGGTTGCCTGCGCTGTCGGTCGCGTAGATGCTCGACTTCTGCGCCAGTTCGTCGAGGGCCAGGTAGTCGGGCAGACCGTCGAACACGTTGATCGTGCTGTTGGTCGCGATCCCGGTGACGGCGAGTGCCGGCGTGACCGTGGCGGTGACGAGGACACCCGCTGCGACGCTCAGCCCGAGAAAGCCGAGGAAGCCGCCGAGCACACCGGTGGCCGTGCGATGTTGTTGAGGCATGGATCGATGCTAAGCGACAATCCTGAAAAAGGCCCGCTCAGCGACGCGTTGAAACCCGATCGTTGCCGCCGGGCGACCCGGGGCGGCTGCCGGTCTGCGTTCGACCGACAGCCGCGGACGATCATCCGGGTGCGCCGTTCCCGTTCCCGTTCCCGGCGCCGCCGCCGTTCCCGTTGCCGTTCCCCGGCGCCGCAGGCCCGCCGTCCTCGCCGGTCCCATCGGTGTCCCCGCCGTCACCCGGAGCCGGTGTCGGCGCCTCGCTCGGTGCCTGCGTGGGGTCGGCCGTCGGCGTCGGGGTCGGTGTCGAGTCCTCGCCGCTGCCGCCGGAACCGTCGCCCTGCAGCGTGGCGCGATCCGCCTCGGGGAAGTCACCGCCCGGGTACTTGGCGAGCGCGGCCGACATGACCGCCGGCCAGATGTAGTGCCGCATGGAGGCCACCTGGGTGCCACCGATGTAGGTGTCGCGGAGGTTGACGTGTCCGCTGACGTTGAAGGTGCCGACGACCGTCGCGACCGTCGTGCTCGCGCCGCTCATCCAGGTCGCCTCGGCGTCGTCCGTGGTCCCGGTCTTGCCGATCAGCTCACCGACGCCGTCGGTGCGGGCACCCGAGGCGGACGCGGTGCCGTTGGAGACGACGCCCTGGAGGACGTCGTCGGCCGCGGCCGCCACCTTCGCATCGACGGATTGACGGCAGTTCGCCGAGGGGACCTCGGCGGTGGAACCGTCGGGCTTCGTGATCGAGTCGATCGCGATCGGGTCGCACGTCTTGCCGCCGGCGGCGAGCGTCGCGAAGGCGGTCGCCATGCTCAGCGGAGCGACCTCGTTGGTGCCGAGCACGGTCGCGGGGGAGTTGTTCAGGGGCGCGCCGTCGGCACGGTGCACGCCCATCGACTCAGCGGTCTTGCTGATGTCGCAGAGGTCGAGCTCCTGCGCCATCGCGATGAACGCGGTGTTGATCGACTGCTGCGTGGCGCGTCTCACGGTGTAGGACCCCGATTCGCCCTCGTCGTTCCGCGGACTCCATCCGGCCTCCGCCTGCTCCGTCCCACCCGGGACGCAACTGTTGGTGAAGGTGCCCCAGTCGGATCTGCGGTTCGCGTTGATCGACTCGTTGACGCCCTTGCCCGACTTCAGCCAGTCCGTGAGCGTGAAGATCTTGTACGTCGAACCGGGCTGGAAGCCGGCCGAGCCCCCGTACGCCTGATCGGTGTTGTAGTTGATGGCGCTGTAGTTGGAGCCCGTCGCGAGGACGTCGGGATCCTGCGAGTAGTCCTTGTTCTGGGCCATGGCGAGGATCCGCCCGCTCCCTGGCTGCACGCTCACCGAGACGGCACCGAGGTCGAGTTCAGTGGTCGTCTTCGGGACGTATTCGTCGATGGCCGCCTGCGAGGCGCTCTGGAGGTCGAGGTCGAGGGTCGTGAAGACGCTGTACCCGCCGCGCTTGAAGTTCGTCCACCGTTCGTCCTGTGTGGCGCCGAAGATCTCGTTGTTCTGCAGCACGTTCGTCACGTAATCACAGAAGTAGGCGGACGACCCGGCCGCGGAACAGCCGGTGACGGGAGGCACGATCGTCGGCGTGATCGGGATCGCCACGGCGGTGTCGTGCTGCTCCTTGGAGATCTTCCGCTCCTTGAGCATCTGGTCGAGGACGTAGTCCCGTCGCGTCTTCGTCAGGGCGTAGCCGTTGGCCGCGCCGTTGTCGGCGCTGTCGGGCTTGTCGATCCTGAGGTTCTCGGGGTTGTTGACGATCGCCAGCAGCGTCGCCGCCTGCTCCAGCGTGAGGTTCGCCGCCGTGGTGTTGAAGTAGTAGTTGGACGCCGCCTCGATCCCGTAGACGCGTCCGCCGAAGCCGGAGATGTTGAGGTACCCGCGGAGGATGTCCTCCTTGCCGTAGGTCTTCTCGAGACCGATCGCGAGTCGCATCTCCTTGAGCTTGCGCTCAGGGGTCGTCGCGGTCGCCTCCTCGTAGGCCGCATCGCTCTCCGCCTTGTCGGGGATCGCCTCGGCCTTCTGGACCAGGACGTTCTTCACGTACTGCTGTGTGATGGAGGAGCCACCCTGCGTCGAGCCGCCGGCGGCGTTGTTGACGACCGCTCGGACGGTGCCCGCGAGGTCGATGCCACCGTGGTCGAAGAAGCGGGGGTCCTCGGCCGAGACCGCGGCGTCCTTCGCGAACTGGGAGATCTGGTCCCAGCTGTCCTCGATGCGGTTCTGGTCGTAGAAGGAGGCGAGGAGCACCGGGTTGCCGGCGGAGTCCTTGGCGTAGATGCTCGACTTCTGGGCGAGCGAGTCGAGCTGGAGGTAGTCGGGGAGGCCGTCGAAGACGGAGATGCCCGTGGAGGTGGCGAGACCGGTCATCGCGATGGCAGGGGTGACCGCGGCGGTGGCGAGCACACCGGCGGCGACGCTCAAGCCGACGAAGCCGAGGACGCTCTGCGCGACCGTCTTCGCGGGGGTACGTGGTTCAGGCATAGGATCGAAGGTAAGCGGGGAAACTGTGAGCGAGCTTCACTTGGGGCTCGCCATGAAGATCCCCTGCGCCTCCGCCTCTCCGTGCGGAGCGCCCGATCGAGGAGAGACATGACCCGCTGGGAGTACCTCACCACGCCGCTGATGATCCACAACACGGCTGCCATCCTGAACAACTGGGGCGGGGAGGGTTGGGAGCTCGTCCAGGTCGTCACCGGTCCGGAGGGTGGGCTCGTCGCCTACCTCAAGCGCCCCATCGCCGACTGACCCGACGTCCCGGAGGAACCCCCATGTCCCAGATCGCCGACCGACTCGCCGAGCTCGGTATCACCCTGCCAACCGTCGTCCCGCCCGTCGCCGCCTACATCCCCGCGGTGGTCTCCGGCGAGCACGTCTTCACCTCGGGCCAGCTGCCCATGACCGACGGCAAGCTCCCCGCCACCGGCAAGGTGGGTGAGGGCGACGGACTCGTCTCGCCTGCGGACGCCAAGACCTACGCCCGGACGTGCGCCCTCAACGCGCTCGCCGCGGTGGAGAGCCAGATCGGTTCGCTCGACCGCGTCACCCGCATCGTGAAGGTCGTCGGCTTCGTCGCCTCCGACCCGGCGTTCACCGGCCAGCCCGGCGTCATCAACGGTGCGTCAGAGGTCCTCGGCGAGATCTTCGGCGACCTCGGCGTGCACGCCCGCTCTGCCGTCGGCGTCGCCGTGCTCCCGCTCGACTCGCCCGTCGAGGTGGAGCTCATCGTCGAGTTCGCATAGCGCGCGGCGTCACAACAGGAGATCCGCTCCGCAGCAGGAGAACGTAGCCACGTTCATCCTGCTGCCGAGCGGATCTCCTGCGTTCACCACTGATGCCTGCCTTGCGCGATCGCGTCTGAGATCTCGCGCTCGACGAGTGTCCACTCGTGCATGACCTGCTGGTAACTGAACCGTAGGACGGTGTGGCCGGACAGCGCGAGACGGCGATCCTGCGCGAGATCGCGGCTCCGTTGCGACGCATCCTGATGAGGGGCGTGTCCATCGAACTGCAGGATGAGGCGTTCGCCGATGAGTCCGTCGACCCGGTGACCGTCGACCACGACCTGCTGGCTCATGTGGATGCCGATCCGCGCGAGACGGATGCGCGGTATCGACTCGATGCCTGAGTCGGAGAGGTGGCTGACACGGTCGATCACTCTTCTGAACCGTCGGGAACGGATCGGCATGAGTCTGAGTCGGTCGAGGTCGGCATCGCCGACGCGGACAGCCGATTCGAAGACCGCGAGCGCGCGTTCGAACGGTTGGCACTCGGCGATGTGGACGAGCGCATTCACCGGTGGCTGCACCAGTGTGCGGGTGGACACTGGTGCGGGTGTCGCGCTCCAATGGAGCCGCAGCCCTGCTTCAGTCGTCGCCGCAGACGTCGAGGGGACCGAGAGATGGACGAACCCGTCAGCCAGGTTCCACCAGCCGCGACGACCGGCGATCGTCAGACACGTCAATCGTCCTCCGCGCGTCGCCGCGAAGAGGAGTTGAGGATCACACGCCTCGGTCACGAGCCAGTTACGTCTTACAACTCGGACCGAGCCTGATTGCTTTGCTCGTTCGATGCCGTGCTTGGTCGCTCCGGCATCGAGCGCGTCGAGCCGATGCACGATCCCGTCGCGCCGGTCGATCCACGGGGTGAGGTCCATCACCTCAGCTTCGCGGGCCGGGCGCGGCCACATGCTCCACTCAGGAGTGCTGGGGATGAAGTGCCCGCGAGTCTGCCCTGTGGAGCACAGGAGATCCGCCCCGCAGCAGGACCAACGTGACTACGTTCTCCTGCTGTGGAGCGGATCTCCTGCTGCGGAGCTGCGAGGACCTACGTGCTCTTCACCATCTTGTCGGTGATGATCTGCATGACCGTGGTGTCGGCGAGCGTCGTGGTGTCGCCCACCTCGCGGCCCTCGGCCACGTCGCGCAGGAGACGGCGCATGATCTTGCCGGAGCGCGTCTTCGGCAGTTCGTTCACGAGGTAGACCTCGCGTGGGCGGGCGATCGGACCGATCTGTTCGCCGACCCAGCTGCGGAGCGCCCCGGTGATGTCCGCGAGTCCGGATGCCTGCTCGAGGTGGGACTCCTTGATGATGACGAAGGCGACGACCGCCTGCCCGGTGGTCTCGTCGGCCGCACCGACCACGGCGGACTCGGCCACCATCTCGTTGGCGACGAGCGCCGACTCGATCTCAGCGGTCGAGAGTCGGTGCCCGGAGACGTTCATGACGTCGTCGACGCGGCCGAGCAGCCAGACGTCGCGGTCCGAATCGAGTCGGGCGCCGTCGCCGGCGAAGTAGAACGGGCCGCCCTCGACGTCCCAGAACTTCTCCCAGTAGGTCTCCTTGAACCGCTCGGGGTCGCCCCAGATGCCGCGGAGCATCGACGGCCAGGGCTCGGTCACGACGAGGAGTCCGCCGCCGCCGGCGCCGACCGCGTCACCGGCGTCGTCGACGACGTCGATGGCGATGCCCGGGATCGGGACCTGCGCGCTACCGGGCTTCGTCGACGTGACACCGGGAAGGGCCGACACCATGATCGCCCCGGTCTCCGTCTGCCACCAGGTGTCGACGATCGGCGCGAGCTTGTTGCCGATGATCTTGCGGTACCACATCCACGCCTCGGGGTTGATGGGCTCACCCACCGAGCCGAGCAGGCGGAGTGACGACAGGTCGAACTGCTTCGGGATCTTCCGCCCGAGCTTCATGAAGGAGCGGATCGCCGTCGGAGCCGTGTAGAAGATGCTCACGCCGTACTTCTCGATGATCTCCCACCAGCGTCCCGGGTGCGGGGCGTCCGGCGTGCCCTCGTAGAGCACCTGCGTCGCGCCGTTCGCGAGGGGTCCGTACGTGACGTAGCTGTGACCGGTGATCCAACCGATGTCGGCCGTGCACCAGTACACGTCGGTCTCGGGGTGCAGGTCGAAGACGTTCTTGTGGGTGAACGCCGTCTGCGTCAGGTAGCCACCCGAGGTGTGCAGGATGCCCTTCGGCTTCCCGGTGGTGCCGGAGGTGTAGAGGATGAAGAGCGGCTGCTCGGCGGGGAACGGCTGCGCGTCGTGCTCGGGTTCGGCGTCGGCGATGGCCTCGTGCCACCAGAGGTCGCGTCCGGCCGTCCAGTCGACCTCGTTCTCGCCGCGACGGACGACGAGCACATGGTCAACGGTCGCCTGCTCGGGCAGCTCGCCGCGGCTCGCGAGCGCCGCGTCGACAGCGGGCTTGAGTGCGGAGACCTTGCCCTTGCGGTAGCCGCCGTCGGCGGTGATGACGAGCTTGGCCTCCGCGTCGTCGATGCGGGAGCGCAGGCTGTCCGCGCTGAACCCGCCGAAGACGACCGAGTGGACCGCGCCGATGCGCGCGACGGCGAGCATCGAGACGATCGCCTCCGGGATCATCGGCAGGTAGATGGCGACCCGGTCGCCGGCTTCGACGCCGAGGCTGGTGAACAGGTTGGCCGCGCGCTTGACCTCGGCCGTGAGCTCGGCGTAGGTGATCGTGCGGGTGTCGCCGGGCTCGCCCTCCCAGTGGAGTGCGACGCGGTCGCCATTGCCGGCTTCGACGTGCCGGTCGAGGCAGTTGTAGGCGACGTTCAGCTCGCCGTCGTCGAACCAGGTCGCGAAGGGTGGGTTCGACCAGTCGAGGGTCTTCGTGAACGGCTTGCTCCACGTGAGCAGTTCGCGGGACTGCTCGGCCCAGAAGGCGAGCCGGTCACTCGACGCCCGCTCGTAGAGCTCGGCGCTGGCGATCGCCTGCGCGGCGAACTCCTCCGACGGTGGGAATCGTCGGTCTTCGTGCAGCAGGCTGTCGATCTGAGTGCTCATCGTGTGTGTCTCGCTCCCTTGCGAATCCGCGTTCCTGACTCGACCTGCCGAGGCGGGTCGAGTCCGTGCCATGCACGAGCGTAGCGCGTTCTCGGTTGCGGGTTTGTCACTCATCCGAACAAATTCACGGGCCCAGTCTGTGAATGATCTGGGCATGGTAGGGAAACCACTCGATCTGGGGTCGTCTGAGTGCTTGTGTTCCCCGTTCACTGGCGTACACTTGGACCCGGCCGAATACACATTCGTGCATGCAGTGCCAGCGATTCCCCCCAATCCAGCACTGTAGAGGCGGCACCCATTCCCCCCAATGGGTGCCGCCTTCTTCTGTATCCATTGTCGGCCGCAGGCGGCCGCTGGTGAGTATTCGAATATTGCTTATAGTCCTGCCACTATCAGCTCTATGCTTCTGGGATGACCGATCTCCTCCTGGCCGTCGTCGTCGACATCGTCGGTTCCCGCCGTCTCGACGATCGCACCCGCGCTCAGCGTGCGATCCAGGACGTCTTCCTCCAGGTGGAGGCCACCTGGCCCGCCGAGCAGCCGCTGCGTCCCACGGTCGGCGACGAGTTCCAGGTCGTGTACGCGGACGTCGCGACCGCACTGCGGGCCACCACCCTCGCGCGACTCCTGTTCCCTGCGGAGGTCGACTGCCGGTTCGGCCTCGGCTGGGGCGAGGTCACGGACATCGACGCCGGCCAGGACGCCATCATCCAGGACGGTTCCGCCTGGTGGCGGGCCCGAGCCGCCATCGACGAGGCGCATCGGCGGGAGGACAAACGTCAGCCGTACCTGCGATCGTGGTTCGAGGGCGAATCGCCCCAGGACGGAGACGCCATCGTGAACGCACTCCTCACCCTGCGCGACCACACGATCGATCAGATGCGGAACCCCCGACAGCGACAGCTCGCCGCGGGTGCGCTCCTCGGCCGATCGCAGGAGTCGATGGCGGCCGAGGTCGGCATCTCGCAGTCCGCGGTGTCGCAGAACCTGCAACGATCGGGCGGTGCCGCGCTCGTCTCGGCCCTCGACTTGCTCGCCGGAGCGCCGATTCGATGATCACGGCCGTCCTGCTGCTCATGATCGGGGTCGCCGACATCTGTCGTGGACTGATCCGTGGCCCGCGCTGGTCGCCGGCCATCGGGCTGATGGCGGTCTGGCTGTTCGCCGTGTTGGGGCTCGGGCTCGACTGGTGGTGGCCGACACTGACCGGCCTCGTCGCCCTCGGGTGGATGGTGACCATGCCGTCCTCGGACACCTCGCGACCGCGCGGACTCTGGCCCGTGCTGCTGCTCGGTCTCCTCGTCGTCGCCGCCACACTCGTGTTCGGGGCGGGAGGGACGGCCGACAGCCCCGCTGCACAGGTCTACGCGGGCTTCCACCTCGGCGTGCTGCAGGAGGTGCCCCTTCCCCTCGCCGTCGCAGGCGGGTCGACGCTCGTCTTCCTCATGCGGAGCAGCAACCTCATCGTGCGGGCGTCGCTGCGCCGCGCCCGTGAGGACGATGAGCCGCAACCGACCGTGACGCCCGCCTCCGCCTGGACGGTCAGGATCCGCGGTCGAGAGTTGGGGAGCGTCGAGCAGGGCGGCACGCCGCTGCGTCCGACGACGCAGCTGCTCGGTGGGCGCCTCATCGGCCCGCTCGAACGGGTCTTCATCGTCGTCCTCGCGCTGAGCGGCACCGGCATGGTGATCGCCGCCCTCGTCGCGGCCAAGGGCATCGTGCGCTTCCCGGAGATATCCGAGGATCGCGGGGTCGGCGGCAAGGCGGAGGAGTTCCTCGTCGGCAGCTTCACGAGCTGGGCGATCGCCGCTGCTGCGGTGCTCTACCTCTGGGTGATCGCGGCCGGGTGAGGCGCCACGGGGTCCCGCGTCGGTTCACGCGGGACCCCGTGTCTCATCGCTGCTCGAGGAACGCCGCGAGCTGCTCCTGATCGGGGTACGACGCCTGGGCGCCGGCCCCGGTCGCCGCGTAGCTGCCGACGGTCGAGGCGAATCGAGCCGCGTCGACGAGCTCGTCGCCGGCAGCGAGTCGCAGCGCGAGGGCGCCCATGAACGCGTCGCCGCAGCCGGTGGTGTCGACGGCGTCCACCGTCGGCGACGGAACCGACGTCGGGTCGGCCTCGCCGTCGATCACGACACTGCCCGCGGCCCCGGTCGTGACGACGGCTCGTCGGATGCCGTGGCTGCGCAGTGCCGTGGCGGTCGCCTCCCACCCGGCCTCCTCCGGGTCGACCCCAGCGAGGTCGGCCGCCTCGTGCTCGTTCACGAGGAGGACACCGGTCGCCTGGAGGAGCTCCTCCGGCACCGGACCGTAGGGGGAGAGGTTGAGGAGCACGAGCGCGCCGGCCGCAGCGCCCCGCCGGGCCGTCTCGAGCACGGTGTCGATCGGCACCTCGAGGCACAGGCAGACGACGCCGGCACCGTCGAGCGCCGTCCACGCCTCGCCGATCAGATCCGGCGTGAGGGTGCCGTTCGCCCCGGGCGACACGATGATCGTGTTCTCCCCGGCGTCGTCGACGGTGATGACCGCGGTGCCCGTCGCGACGTCGTCACGTCGGGCGATCCGGGTGACGTCGACCCCGGAGCTCGACAGCGACTCGAGCAGGAGGGACCCGTGTGCGTCGTCGCCGACCGCGCCGACCATGGTGACGTCGCCGCCCAGTCTTCCCGCGGCGACCGCCTGGTTGGCGCCCTTGCCGCCGGGGATGACGGCGAGTTCGGATCCCGTGAGCGTCTCCCCGGGCTGCGGGAAGCGTGCCGTGCGGACGACGAGGTCCGCGTTCAAGGACCCGACGACGACGATGCGTGGACTCTGCATGGTGACCTTCCTAGGCTGCCGAGGCGGTCTCGGCCGGACGGACCTCGGCGCCCGCGGGCTTCGGGATGAGGAACGACACCAGCAGGGCGACCGCGGTGATGCCCGCGCCGACCAGCATGGCACTCGTGTACCCGGCCGTCGACGTGCCTCCGGCGGGTGCGACGGCGATCTGGACGGCGGGGAGGACGACGAAGCTGAGGCCGGCGCCCAGGTTGAAGGCGCCCGCGTTCAGTCCGGGCAGGAAGCCCGGGTTCTCCTTCGGCGACAGGACGATGCCCAGCCCGTTGAGCATGATGTTGCCGATGCCCGCGTAGGTCGCACCGATGAGGACGGTCGTCGCGATGAGCACGGGGAGCGAGTGCACGCCGACGAGCGCCATGATGACGATCGAGACGATGCTGCCGATGAGGCCGATGCGGAGCACGTTCAGGTAGCCGAGCGTGGGCGCGAGACGACCGGCGAACGGGCCGACGAGCCAGCCGATGAGGGCGTACGGCGTCAGGAACGCGAGGGAGGCGAGGTCGGCCTCCATGTTGAAGCCCGCGTCGGCGTTCTGGGCGATCGAGGTGACGAGGCCGTTGGCGACGGCGAAGACACCGGTCATCGTGAGCAGCGTCGTGAGCAGGAGCGCCCAGGTGCTGCGCTGGCGGAGGTACTTCGTGGCGACCAGCGGTTCGGCGACGCGGTTCTCGACGGTCCAGAAGATCGCGAACGCGACGAGGGCGAGGACGATGAACCCGCCGACGAGCAGCCAGTTCGCCGCTGCGAGCTTGCCGGCCTCGTTGAACGCGGTGAGCAGGGCGGCGATCGACACGACGAGCGGGAGCACGCCCCACCAGTCCATCCTCGTGCCCTTCGAGGGCTGCGAGTTCGCGGCCCACAGGACGACGAAGACGATCGCGACGGCTGCGATGACGGCCATGGTCCAGAAGACGGACCGGAAGCCGTGGTTCGTGACGAGCCAGCCGCCGGCGAGGGCGTCGATCCCGGCGATGCCGCCGTTGACCGCGGTGATGAGGCCCATCATGGCGCCGTACCGCTTCGGGTCGGTGACCTCGGCGCGCAGCATGAGCAGGGTGATGGGCACGACCGGCCCGGACACGCCCTGGATGATGCGGCCGACGAACAGCATCTCGACGTTCACGGCGAGGGCTGAGACGACGGTGCCGACGAGCATGATGACGAGCATCCCGGTCAGGACACGCTTCCGGCCGATGATGTCGCTGAGGCGGGGGAGGAAGACGGAGAACAGTGCGGCGGTGGTGAAGAACATCGTCTGCGAGAGGCCGATGGTGGCGTCGTCGGTCTGCAGTTCGCGCGCCATGCTGACGAGCGCGGGGCTCAGCATGCTGGCGTTCAACTGGAACGCGACGCACGCGGCGAGCAACGCCGTCATGAGGGCGCCGATGCGGACGGCGGGCTTCGTGGAGTTCAGGAGGTCGCTCACAGCTCGATCTCCCCCATGTTCTCGAGGGCGTCGGTGACGAGACCCCAGAAGCGTGCGTGGTCGAGCTCGGTCGCGGCCCAGGTGCTGCAGTCGTCCGGAGCCGGGCTGCGGAAGTCGGCGACCGTCATGCCGAGGGTGAGCGTGCCCGTGAGTTCGATGTCGATCGGCACCTTGACGGTCCGCACGATCGTCGGGTCGATCACGTAGGCGACCGCGCACGGGTCGTGCACGGGCGGGCTGTCGAAGCCCTGCGCGTCCTTGTAGGTGGTGCCGAAGAACTCGAGCAGCTCCTCGACGAAGCGCGCCGGGCCGGTGCCGATCGCGGCGATCCGCTCGACGACCTCCGGGGTGGCGAGGGCCTGGTGCGTGAGGTCGAGGCCGACCATGACGACGGGCCAGCTCTCGTTGAAGACGATGTGCGCGGCCTCCGGGTCGATCTTGATGTTGAACTCGGCCACCGCCGACCAGTTGCCGACGTGGTACCCGCCGCCCATGAGGACGACCTCCTTGACGCGCTCCACGATGCGCGGCTCCTTGCGGGCTGCGAGGGCGATGTTCGTCAGGCCGCCGGTCGGGACGAGGGTGATCTCGCCCGGCTCGTGCGACATGACGAGGTCGATGATGAGGTCGATGGCGTGCCGGTCGTCGAGGCCGATCGCCGGTTCGGGGAGGACGGGGCCGTCCATACCGGATTCGCCGTGGATGTCCGGCGCGTTCTCGAGCGGGCGCACGAGTGGGCGGTCGGCCCCGGCGGCGAACGGCACGTCGGTGATCCCGGCGATGCGGGCGACGGCGAGGGCGTTCCGGGTGACCTTCGGGAGCGTCTGGTTGCCGACGACGGTCGTGACGGCGAGCAGCTCGATCTCGGGGTTGCCGTGTGCCAGGAGGATCGCGATGGCGTCGTCGTGGCCTGGGTCGCAGTCGAGGATGATCTTGCGGGGCATGGTTCTCCACATCGTTGGGGGTGCTGGGGGAAGCGGGCAACGCCGCACGTAAAGCGCTTCAGGTCCGCCGGGAGCAGCCTACGTCAAGCGCTTTAGGTTCGCCAAACCGGGTCGTTCGGCCCAGGGTTCCGCGGCCCCGATACGATCGACGGGTGCCCCTCGAACCGAACGATCCCCAGCCACGCGCCGCCCGTCGCGTGACGGCGGCGATGGTGGCGGAGCGGGCCGGGACGTCTGTCGCGACCGTGTCGCTCGTCGCCAACGGCAAGGATGCCGGGCACGTGTCGGCACAGAACGCCGAGCGGGTGCGCCAGGCGATCGCGGAGCTCGGCTACGTCGCCGACCACGCCGCGCGGGCGCTCGCGAGCGGGTCCAGCAACCTGGTCGTCTTCGTGACGCCGGACGCGTCGAACCCCTACTTCGGTGCGGTGATCCGCGGGCTCCGGGCCGGCCTCGGCGACGCGTACCAGCTGCTCGTGTCGGTGACCGGGGAGGGCGACGTGCCCACGGCAGCGGCGCTCGGCCGACTCGCGGCCCTCCGACCGGCCGGGGTCGTGGTCGACGCGCCGAGCGAGGCCTTCCTGGACGAGCTCCGGCTCGACACCGCGCTCGTGTTGCTCGACGCACCCCGCCTCCCGACGACGACGGCGGGGGCCGCGTCCGGTGCCGTCGTCACCGACCGACGCGCCGTCTCCGTCGACTTCGACCTCCTCGGCGGTGTCCGAGCACTTCTCGACCACCTCCACGTCCTGGGTCACCGGCAGCTCGGGTACCTCGGTGGGCGGACGGCGACGGACACGTTCCTCCTGCGTCGGCTGCTGCTCGAGCGCGAGGCTGCCTTGCGCGGGATGCGGGTGCACGCCGACGATCGCGCGGAGAGCATCATCGACCTCGAAGCGGCGGCCGCGGCGTTCGTCGACAGCTGGCCGCGGTGGCGCGACGCCGGGGTGACCGCGCTGGTCTGCGCGACCGACACGCATGCGTACGGGGTGCTGCAGTCGGCGCGGGCGATGGGCATGCCGGTGCCGGGGGAGCTCGCGGTGGTCGGGTTCGACGACCTGGCGTCGTCGGTGGTGAGCGACCCGCCGTTGACGAGCGTGCGATTGCCCGGCGAGGCGCTCGGTCGCGCGGGCGCCGAGCAACTCCTCGCCCGGATCGAGGGCCGGACGGTGGCACCCGCCCCGGTGATCGCTGCGGACCTCGTCATCCGCGCCTCGACGATCGGTCGCTGAGGCGCACTGAGGTTCGCCGACGACGCTCCACAAGCGAGGCCGGTCGCGTGAGCTTGCGAGGTCCGCGCCTCCGCGCCTCGGGGTTCGACGCAGGGCTTCTACGCTCGCCGCATGTCCGATCGCTTCGTCGTCTCCGTCCCACCCGATGCCGCCTCTCCTGATTCTCCGGAAGCGACGGTCGACGCCGAACCCGCTGGTGCAGCCGAGTCGCGCGGGGTCACGGCGCTCGCCGACCTCGGGGCTCTTGCTCCCTACCTCGCCGATCCGGGGGTCACCGACCTCTTCGTCAACGGTTCGTCCGGCCTCTGGCTCGACCACGGTGCCGGGCTCGTCCGCGAGGTGGGGTGGCGCTCCGATGAGGCGACCATCCGAGCGCTCGCGGTGCGCCTGGTGGCGAGGGGCGGGCGGCACGTCGACGAGGCGACCCCGTGCGTCGACGTGCGTCTGCAGGACGGCGTGCGGGTCCACGTGGTCCTCCCTCCGGTGTCGACCCGGGGGACGCTGCTGTCCATCCGGGTGCCGCGGGACGAGGCGCTGGGGTTCGATGCGCTGCAGGCCGCCGGGATGTTCCCGGCGGCGGTCGCCGAGCTGCTGCGCGAGGCCGTCGCCGCTCGGACGAACATCCTCATCACCGGTGCGGGTGGCTCCGGGAAGACGACGCTCCTCGGCGCCCTGCTGGGCCTCGCCTCGCCCGTCGAGCGGCTCGTCGTGATCGAGGACGTCGCGGAGTTGCGGATCCTCCACCCGCATGTCGTCGCCCTCCAGTCGCGCCAGGCCAACCTGGAGGGGGCCGGCGGCATCGACCTCGAACGCCTCCTGCGCGAGGCCCTCCGCATGCGTCCCGACCGGCTCGTCCTCGGCGAGTGCCGGGGGCCCGAGGTGCGCGAGCTGCTGTCGGCGCTCAACACCGGGCACGACGGTGGTGCCGGCACCCTCCATGCGAACTCCGTGACCGACGTGCCCGCCCGTTTGGAGGCGCTCGGTGCGCTCGCCGGCATGAGTCAGGAGGCCGTCGCCCGTCAGGCGACGAGCGCGATCGGACTCATCGTGCACCTGGCACGGCTCCCGGTCGGCCGGCAGGTGGTCGCGGTCGGCCGCCTCCTGATCGACGAACACGATCGCCTCTCCGTCGAGGAGTTACCGTGACCTGGCTACGGGTCCTACGGCGGGTGCTCGCCGCGCTTCCCGGTGCGGCCCAACCCGATGACGACGGCCCGGCACGCGTGGCGCGCACCACCCGTCGTCTGGCCGTGCTGCTGGGTGCCGGCGTCGCACCTGGCAGCGCTTGGAGGCATCTGGCCCTGGAAGCGGACGCCGATGCGCGAACGCGATCAGCGGCGGGGTCCGTCGGCCTCGCGACGGATGAACCGGACGACGAAGCCGGCCCGACGAGCGATCATCGGGCCGACGCGGCGGTGCTGTCAGCGGTGGCCGATGCTGCAACGCACGGCGGCGACCTGCCGGCGGCGATCGCCGCCATCGCTGATCAGGAGACGGGTGCTGGCGCGCGCACAGCCTGGGCGGGCCTGGCAGCCGCTTGGCAGGTCGCTGCGATCAGCGGCGCACCACTCGGTGTCTGTCTGCGGGACCTCGCCGGGTCGCTGCGCGAGTTGGACCGCATCGGTCGCGACGTCGGCACAGCGCTCGCCGGACCGTCCGCGACGGCGAGGCTGGTGCTCTGGTTGCCGCTCGTCGCCGTCCTCCTCGGGATGGCCCTCGGCTTCGACACACTGCGGACGCTCTTCGCGACGCCTCCTGGGCTCTGCTGTCTCGCGGCGGGCGTGGCGTTCCTCGTCGTCGGTGCGCGCTGGAGTTCGGCGCTCAGTGCACGGGCGGCCAGGCGCGACCCGGCACCGGGGTTGTCGCTCGACCTCGTCGCGGTGGCGATGGCGGGTGGGGGAGCGGCGCCGGCGGCCCGGTCGATCGTCGAGGAGGCGTGCGAGCGGTTCGCCGTCCCCTACGACGGTGCCACGATCACGAGCGTCCTCGCCCTGTCGGCCAGGGCGGGCATCCCCGCCGGTGAGCTGCTGCGCAGCGAGGCGGAGCAGCAGCGTGATCAGGCGCGGTCCGACGGTGAGCGGGCAGCCGCGATCCTCGCGACCCGCCTCATGATCCCGCTCGGGGTCTGCATCCTGCCGGCCTTCCTCCTCGTCGGTGTGGCTCCGCTCCTCCTCAGCGTCGTCACGTCGACGACGCTCGGCTTCTGACGAACTGTTCGCCGCAGACCCGCCTTGCTGCAGTGGCGTTGCTGCTTCAGTCGCGCGAGCGTGGCAGTGCGCGCCAGCAGCGTGCGCCGACGAGCACGGCGACGGCGATGATCACGATCGGCACGAGGATCCACGCGACGTCGCCGGACCAGCCGACGCCGATGCCGTCTTCGTTGGCGAAGGCGAGCACGTCGACGAAGAAGAACCGTGCGTGCGCTTCATCGAGTGTCGACTGCTCGACCACCGAGAGCATCCCGAGGGTGAACAGGGCGAACGAGAACCAGTAGGCGAGGATCGCGACACCGCCCCAGATGACCCCGATCGACCAGGTCGGTCGCAAGCGGGCCGGGTCGTCGGCGTAGCGGGCGGCCAGAGCGCGTGGTGAGCCGAGGTCGGCCACGGCGATCGTCATCGGTCGCTGATCGACCGAGAGCTCGTCCCGGAGTGAACGGATGATCGAACGGCGTTCCCGCCCCGTGACCACGGCCTCGAGGTGCCAGTCGAGGCGCTGCAGGTACGAGTCGCGTCGCCAGCGGTCCGCGACGCTCAGTCCGCGTGCAGCGCGCTCGGCGAGCAGGTCGTCCGGGGTGGGGTGCTTCTGGTCGATCATGCTGATGCTCCTTCAGGGTCGATTCCTCGTTCGGCGATGTCGGTCATCGCCCTCCAGCGGGCGATGGCGTCGAGCCTCGCCGCGTCTCCTCGTTCGGTGATCGCGTAGTACTTCCGTGCTGGTCCGCCCGAGGAAGCGACCCGACGCGCGGTCACCAGTCCGTCGCGTTCGAACCGGCTGAGGACCGGGTAGACGACCCCGGTCGCCAGATCGGCCAGGCCGAGTGCTCGGAGCCGCTCGACGAGCTCGTATCCGTAGGTCTCGCCGCGGTGCACGGTGGACAGGATGAGCATCGGCAACACGCCTCGGAGGAGTTGCGAGTCGCGCGCCGCCAGCTGTTCATCCATGACTATTACTCAAGCATGAATAGCGGTTCGGTGCAAGGCGAGTTCGCTCCACAACCGGCCTGTCGACCCGGCCCGTCGCCGACGTCGGATCCGCCCGCGCGTCGTTGGACGCGGTCGCCGAACATGGAGGTGTTCGTGCCACGAGCGCAGCACTCCGGTGCGGGGAAGGAACATCATGATCACGATCGGTCGTCGAGTCGAGCAGCGTGTCACGCGCGAGGTCCGGCGCGTCCTGCAGGACGAACGGGGGTCCGCCACGGCGGAGTACGCGGTGGCCACGATGGCGGCCGTCGGGTTCGCCGGGCTCCTCGTCGCCATCCTCCGCGGAGACGAGGTGCGGGGCATCCTCACCGACCTCATCCGACGAGCCCTGACAGCGAACGGTTGAGCCGTGCGGTTGCAGGTGTCGGCATGGCGTTCGGAGGACGGCGCGGTGACGGCGGAGTTCGCGGTCGTCGTCCCGGCCGTCGTCCTCGTGCTGGCCATGGGGCTCTCCGCGGTGCAGGTCGGGTTGACCCAGCTCCGCGCGACCGACGCGGCTGCAGACGCCGCCCGGAGTCTGGGGCGAGGTGACGACGCAGGGACCGCGGCGGGCCGGGTCGCGCGCGTCCTCCCGGGGGCCACCATGACGAGTGGCATGGAGGGGGACCTCGTCTGCGTGCGCGTCGACGCGGTGGGCGGATCAGGCCTGGCCGGCATCGTCCCGGTGTCGGCATCCTCGTGCGCAATGGGTGGCGGCCGATGAGCGTGAGGTGGCGCCACCTGGTCCTCCGCGCGGCGCGAGACCTGCGCGACGAGACCGGAGCCGGGTCGGTTCTGGCGGCAGGCATCCTCGGGGCGCTGGTCGCCGTCCTCCTGGCGACGCTGCCCGTCGTGACGTTGTTCGCCGCTCATCAGCGAGCGGCCAACGCGGCCGACGCAGCCGCGTTGGCGGCAGCCGACACCGCGTCCGGTCGTCTCCCAGGCTTCCCCTGCGAAACTGCTCGCATGGTCGCGGCGCGCAATGCGGCGTCGCTCGGCACCTGCAGTGTGGAGGGCGTCACCGTCCTCGTCGACGCCACTGTCGACACGGCCTTCGGTGCCATCACGGTCGCCGCGAGAGCCGGACCTCCTCCGGAGGCGTCCGGCGCAGTCGTCGGGGTGCCCGCGACCGCCACCTATTAAGAGGTAGCGGTGCGATCGGTCAGCCCTGACCGGAGTCGGTCGTGAAGACCGCCTCCAGGAAGCGGTAATCGACGGCGCTCGGGGCGCCGGAGTCGTCGTACTCCTCGCCGGTCGTCCGGGCGTACCGGTAGACCTTCCCGGCGGTGCCGCTCGGCACGTCGACGGTGGGCGTCGGGGATCCGTGGTCGCTGAGTCGGGCGCTGATCGTCTTGCCCTCCAGTGGACCGTCGGTCAACTTCACGGTGTAACTCGTCTGGGTACTCATGGCAGACATTCTGCTCCGAACGCCGCAGAACGCAAGGGGATGGACACGCGCGTGGCCGCCCCACGATTGGACAAGCCTGCTGTGCACGTGTGTATGGTGTGCCTGATGGAAGGAGCCTCGTGGCAGGCAAGAAACTCGTGATCGTAGAGTCACCGACCAAGATGAAGTCGATCGCCGGATATCTCGGTGACGACTACGAGGTGCTGTCCTCGGTCGGTCACATCCGCGACCTCATCGAGCCGAAGAACCTTCCCGCCGAGCTCAAGAAGGGCTCGCTCGGCAAGTTCTCGGTCGACGTCGACAATGGCTTCGAGCCCTACTACGTCGTCTCCGACGCGAAGAAGAAGACCGTCGCGGACCTCAAGCGCGCACTCAAGAACGCCGACGAACTCCTCCTCGCGACTGATGAGGACCGCGAAGGCGAGGCCATCGCGTGGCACCTCCTGCAGGTCCTGCAGCCCAAGGTCCCCGTCAGCCGCATGGTCTTCCACGAGATCACCAAGGACGCCATCCTCGCCGCGAAGGACAAGACGCGGCCCCTCGACACCGACCTCGTCGACGCCCAGGAGACACGCCGGATCCTCGACCGTCTCTACGGGTACGAGATCTCGCCCGTGCTCTGGCGCAAGGTCGGCCCCGGGCTGAGCGCCGGACGCGTGCAGTCCGCCGCCACCCGACTCGTCGTCGACCGGGAGCGCGAGCGCCTCGCCTTCCGCGCCGCCTCCTACTGGGACGTCATCGCCCGTTTCCTCCCCGAAGCCGACGCCACCGGAGCGCCCTTCACCGCACGTCTCGTCCGGCTCGACGGCGACCGCGTCGCCACCGGCCGCGACTTCGACGACCTCGGACAGCTCAAGGGCAGTGCCGTCCCGCTCGACGAGCAGCGGGCCACGGCGCTCGCCGCAGCACTCGAGCAGTCGAAGGCGACCGTCCTCTCCGTCGAGTCCAAGCCGTACTCCCGCCGGCCGGCGGCGCCCTTCACGACCTCCACGCTCCAGCAGGAGGCCGGGCGCAAGCTCCGGTTCTCCGCTCGCCAGACGATGAGTGTCGCGCAGTCGCTGTACGAGAACGGTTACATCACGTACATGCGTACCGACTCGCCGTCGCTGAGCAAGCAGGCGATCGACGCGGCGCGGAAGCAGGCTGCCGCCCTCTACGGTGCCGAGACGGTGCCCGACAAGCCGCGCCTGTACAGCGGCAAGAGCAAGAACGCGCAGGAGGCGCACGAGGCGATCCGTCCCTCGGGCGACACCTTCCGCACGCCGTCCTCGCTCGCGTCGACGCTCCGCGGCAACGACTTCAAGCTGTACGACCTGATCTGGAAGCGCACCGTCGCAAGCCAGATGGCCGACGCGAAGGGCTCCACGGCGACGATCACGCTCGAGTCGAAGACCGACGTGGGCCGCGCCGAGTTCACCGCTTCCGGCACCGTCATCACCTTCCGCGGCTTCCTCGCCGCCTACGAAGAGGGCCAGGACGAGGACCGCAACTCCCAGGACGACGCGTCCGAGGCGAAGTTGCCGCCGCTCACCGAAGGCCAGCAGCTCGGCATCGAGGACCCGGAGGCGAAGGGGCACGAGACCTCGCCGCCGCCGCGCTACACCGAAGCCAGCCTGGTGAAGCGGCTCGAGGAGCTCGGCATCGGCCGACCGTCCACGTTCGCATCGATCATCTCCACGATCATCGATCGCGGCTACGTGACGCAGCGCGGCCAGGCGCTCATCCCGAGCTGGGTGGCGTTCAGCGTCGTCCGTCTCCTGGAGGAGTACTTCGAGGAACTCGTCGAGTACGACTTCACCGCTGAGATGGAGAACGACCTCGACCGGATCGCCGGCGGCTCGGTCGACCGCGTCGACTGGCTCAAGGGCTTCTACTTCGGCGACGATTCGGGTCGCGGCCTGCGTCAGGTCATCGACAACCTCGGCGACATCGACGCCCGCCGCATCAACTCGATCGTCATCGACGACGGGGTCACGCTCCGCATCGGCAAGTACGGCCCGTACCTCGAGGTCACGCCCGACGGTCCGCCGCCGGCCGAAGGAGAGGAAGCCCCGACGCCGCGTCGGGTCAACCTGCCCGAGGACCTCGCGCCCGACGAGCTGACGCCCGCGAAGGCGCACGAGCTCATCGACGCACCCGTCGTCGGCGATCGCGTCATCGGCGTGAACCCGACGACCGGCAAGGAGATCGTCGCGAAGGACGGACGCTTCGGCCCGTACATCACCGAGGTCGACCCGGAGCCCGAGGCGGAGCTCTCCGTCGACACGGCGACCGGCGAGGTGACCGAGCCTGCTGCGGGTGCCAAGAAGAAGGCCCCCGCCAAGAAGAAGGCGGCGGCCGAGAAGCCCCGCACCGCGTCGCTCTTCAAGTCGATGGACCTCGCGACCATCGACCTCGAGACCGCGCTCAAGCTCCTCGACCTGCCGCGCGTCGTCGGTGCCGATCCTGAGTCCGGCGAAGAGATCCTCGCGCAGAACGGTCGCTACGGTCCGTACCTGAAGAAGGGCACCGACACCCGGTCGCTCACCTCCGAGGACGACATCTTCGCGGTCGACCTCGCCGGTGCCGTCGAGCTGTTCGCACAGCCCAAGTACGGAGCCCGGAAGGCGTCGAGCGCCCTCAAGGAGTTCGAGGCCGACCCCGAGAGCGGGAAGCCGATCAAGATCAAGGACGGCCGTTTCGGCGCCTACGTGACGGACGGCGTGACCAACGCGACGATCCCTCGTGGCGAGGAGGTCGAGGACGTCGACTTCGAGCGAGCGGTCCAGCTCCTGGCGGACAAGCGTGCGAAGGGCCCGGCGAAGCCGAAGGCCGGTCGCAAGGCTCCCGCGAAGAAGGCACCCGCGAAGAAGGCTCCGGCCAAGAAGACCGCCGCCGCGAAGACGGGGACCGCCAAGACAGCGGCCACGAAGTCCGCGACGGCCACGTCGACCGCCCGTTCGGAAGCGGCGAAGAAGGCTGCCGCGACCCGCGCTGCGAACAAGGCGGCTGCGGCGAAGGCCGACGCCGTCACGTGAGCGAGGGAGGACGCCCTCGGGGCCCGTTCATCACCCTCGAGGGCGGCGACGGTGTCGGGAAGTCGACGCAGGCTCGACTCCTGAGTGACTGGTTCGAGCAGCAGGGGCGGACGGTCGTCCGAACCCGTGAGCCGGGCGGCAGTGAGCTCGGTGTCGAGATCCGCGAGATCGTGTTGCATCACCGAGGCGACATCAGCCCGCGTGCCGAGGCCCTGCTCTACGCAGCGGACCGTGCTCACCACATCGCCACCGTGGTGCGACCGGCCCTCGCGAGGGGCGAGGTCGTCCTCCAGGACAGGTACCTCGACTCGTCGGTCGCCTATCAGGGCAGCGGACGCGTGCTCGACGCCGAGCAGATCCGCAGCATCTCGCTCTGGGCCGCCGAGGACCTCCTGCCCGACGTCACCGTCCTCCTCGACCTGGACGTCGCGGTCGCCCGTGGTCGTCTCGACAACGCCAACAAGCGGTTCGACCGGCTCGAGGCCGAGGCGCAGGACTTCCACACCCGGGTGCGGGAGTCGTTCCTCGCCCTCGCGGCCGCGGAACCCGAGCGGTTCCTCGTCGTCGACGCCGCGCTCCCACCCGAGCAACTGGCCGCCGACATCCGGGCCCGCATCGCGCCGCTCCTCTGAGCGCACACTCTCCCGTTCCCTGAGCCCACACCCTTCCGGTCCCTGAGCCTGTCGAAGGGCACATCCTCCCGGTCCCTGAGCGCACACCGTTCCGGCCCCTGAGTGCACATCGTCCCGGCCCCGCCGGATCACGTCGGTACCGCCCGGTATCCTGGACGCATGGCTTCCTGGACCGACTTGACGGGTCAACGCGACGCGATCGAGCTCCTCCAGTCGGCGTCGGACCCGGTCACGCCCAAGGGCCTCACCCACGCCTGGCTCATCACCGGGCCGCCCGGTTCCGGCCGGTCGACCCTCGCCTACGCGTTCGCCGCCGCGCTCCTCAGCCGCGAGCCCGGGGGCGACGACGTCACCCGTCGTCAGGTGGAGGCGCGCACCCACCCCGACCTCTCCGCGCTGAGCACCGATCGCGTCATCATCACGATCGACGAGGTCCGCGACCTCGTCCGGAACGCCTACCGCGCGCCGTCCGTCGGTCGCTTCCGCGTCATGGTCGTCGAGGACGCCGACCGCATGACCGAGCGCACGTCCAACCTGCTGCTGAAGTCGCTCGAGGAACCGCCGAGCAGCACGATCTGGGTGCTGTGCGCGCCGAGCGAGGCCGACCTGTTGCCCACCATCCGGTCGCGCGTCCGCTCGGTCCGCCTCGGCGTCCCCACCATCGACGACGTCGCCGAGCTGCTGAAACGGCGCGACGGAGTGGCACCTGAACTCGCCGAACGCGCCGCTCGCGAGGCGCAGAGCCACGTCGGCATGGCTCACCGCCTCGCGACCGACCCCGGCGCTCGGCAGCGCCGTGAGTCCACGCTCCGTGCCGTGCTCGACATCAGGAGCGCGGGGCAGGCTGTCGTCACCGCTGGTCGCCTCCTGGAGCTGGCGGGCGACGATGCGAAGGCGTACACCTCGCTCCGCGACGAGGCCGAGCGGGAGAGCACGCTGCGCTCGCTCGGCGTCGAGCCCGGCCAGTCGGTCCCGCCGGCCCTCCGCTCGCAGGTCCGGGCGATGGAGGAGGACCAGAAGCGGCGCGCCACCCGCAGCCTGCGCGACGGGCTCGACCGGATCATGGTCGACCTGCTCTCGCTGTACCGCGACATCGTGCTCCTGCAACTGGGGCACGACGCCACGATCATCAACCGTGAATTGCGTCCGGAACTCGAGGAAGCCGCTCGCCGGACGACGCCTGCGGTTACGATCGAAACCTTGGAGGCGATCTCCGTCGCCCGCACACGAATCGAAGGGAACGTCGCCCCGGCGCTGGCCTTGGAGGCCATGCTCGTGTCGGCGGTCCGGTAGGGAGCCTCTGTGACTTCGCCCAGGCAGCAGCCGTCGGACTCGACAGGATCGACCGGTGCACCCCGTCGCAGGGGTCCCGGTGCGCGCCGTACGGCGCGGGTCGCCCTGGTGGCCGGTCTCGCGGTCGCGGCGCTCACCCTGAGCGGGTGCGTGACGGCCTTCCTGCCGCCGAAGGCCGCCGAGCCGACGACGTCGTCCTCGTCGCCCGCGACGAGCGACGTCGCCGCGGAGCTGAAGCCCTTCTACGAGCAGAAGCTCGACTGGAAGACCAGCGGCTGTGCCGACGGCTTCGAGTGCGCCACGGCGAAGGCGCCCATCGACTGGGACAACCCCTCGGACGGCGAACTCTCCCTGGCGCTCGTGCGTCACCAGGCGACGAACGGCAAGCCGATCGGCTCGCTCTTCATGAACCCCGGCGGCCCGGGTGGTTCCGGCTACAGCCTCGTCGCCGACAGCCTCGATTTCGCGGTCGACAAGGACCTCCAGGAGAACTTCGACGTCGTCGGCTTCGATCCCCGCGGTGTCGGTAAATCGACGCCGGTGACCTGCCTGACCGACTCCGAGATGGACGCGTACCTGTACGACGTGACGCCGGGGAAGCGCGGCTCCGACGAGTGGATCGCCGCGAACGAGAAGGCCGCGAAGGACTTCGGCGACGCGTGTGCGGAGGAGACGGGCAAGATGCTCGAGTTCGTCGACACGCAGAGCGCCGCGAAGGACCTCGACATGCTGCGCGCCGCCGTCGGCGACAAGCAGCTCTACTACCTCGGGTACTCGTACGGCACCTTCCTCGGCGCGACCTACGCGGAGCTCTTCCCGAAGAACGTCGGGCGCCTCGTGCTCGACGGTGCGATCGACCCGTCGACGTCGAACTTCGAGGTCGTCAAGGAGCAGGCCAAGGGCTTCGAGAGTGCACTTCGCGCCTACCTCGAGGACTGCATGACGGGCAAGGACTGCCCGTTCAGTGGATCGGTCGACAGTGCGATGATCGAGATCAAGACCCTCCTCGACGAGGTCGACGCGAACCCGATCCCCGGCGACGATGGACGAGAGCTGGGCGGCAACACCCTGCTCACGGCGATCATCTACCCGCTGTACCAGGCCGATGCCTGGCCGTACCTCAGCAAGATGTTCGACGAGGTCATGCAGGGTGGAACCGACATCGCGTTCCAGTTCGCCGACGGCTATAACGGTCGCAGCGAGTCCGGCAAGTACGCCGACAATCAGACCGAGGCCTTCAACGCGATCAACTGCCTCGACTACAGCTACGACGACGACAAGACGAAGATGGCCGACGAGGCGAAGCAGCTGGAGGAGGCGGCTCCCGTGATCGGCGAGTACATGGCCTACGGAGACACGTTCTGCGCCAACTGGCCGTACCAGACGCGGACCGAGCGTGGGGAGATCCACGCGAAGGGTGCTGCGCCGATCCTCGTCGTCGGAACGACGAACGACCCGGCCACGCCGTACGTCTGGGCGCAGAACCTCGCGGAGCAGCTCGACAAGGGTCAGCTGATCACCTACAAGGGTGAGGGTCACACCGGCTACAACAAGGGCAGCGACTGCGTGAACGAGGCGGTCGACCAGTACCTCATCGACGGCACGGTGCCGTCGAAGGACCCGATGTGCAGTTGACGGCGGGATCCTGATGACCGTGACGGCGCCGGCTGAACTCGGGCTCCGCGAGCGGAAGCGGCTCGCGACGCGTCGGGCGATCCAGCACGCGGTGCTGACGCTCGCGAGTGAGCAGGGGCTCGAGAATGTGACGGTCGAGGAGGTGAGCCGTCGGGCGGAGGTCTCGCCGCGGACCTTCTTCAACTACTTCGGGACGAAGGAGGAGGCGCTGATCGGCGACATCCCGCTGATCCCCGACGGCGACGCCCTGCACGCCTTCCTCACCGCCGGGCCTGCCACCGACGTGCTCACCGATCTGGGGGAGCTCCTGGCCCGCACCGTCGGTGACGCCGACGAGGATGTCGAGATCCACCATCTCCGCAAGGACGTACTGCGCGACCACCCGCACCTCCTGGGTGCGCGGATCGCGAGCATGCGCGGCTTCGAGGAGGGCCTCTACAAGGTCGTCGAGCGGCGGGTGCTGAACGACGACCCGACGCTCGCGGAGGACGCGGAGGCGCTGTTCGACCGCTGCTGGATGGTGACGATGGTGGGCTTCGCCGGCCTGCGCCACGCGTGGCGTTGCTGGGCCGATGCGCCGACCCCCGGGTCGCTCGCCGAGCGGATCCGCCGTTCTTTCGCCGAGCTGTACACGACGGTCCAAAAGCTGCGCTAACATGGATACTCGTGCGCCGGGCGACCAGCGCACGCGCCGCCCTAGCTCAGTCGGCAGAGCATCTCACTCGTAATGAGAAGGTCAAGGGTTCGATTCCCTTGGGCGGCTCCACCAGCGTCACCCGGCCGTTGCCCTGGAAAACCCAGGTCAGCGGCTTTTTTCTTGCCCAATCGCAAGCTCGTCCGACCGGCCGAACTGGGCGACAGCTGCCGGATAGGCGTGAAAATGTAGCAACGCCTGTAGCAACGACCCCGCGAACGGCAGCGAACAATACTCGGTCGGCCGATGCTGCGACGTCCAGGCGCGCAGTGCGCGTCCTTCGTCACGGCTCGCTCGGGGGTGCCAGGAACTCAGCTAAGCGCTTCTTCCGCCGGTTTTCCCGGACGATCCAGGCGACGTCCGGGTCCGCGCTGTGCGAGAGAGCAGTGAAAGCGGGTAGCCCTGTCTCGGGGTCTGCGACGACGGCGACACTCCAGCAATAGCCAAGCGCCTGCCGAAGCGTTCGGGCCGCAGGCCGGCGACGATCCGATAGTGGTATCTCGAGCAGGCGGGAGGTCGCTCGACCGCATATGTCGAGAGCGATTCGAGCTGCGACCGGCGTGCGGATGAGGCGTGGCTCACAGATCGTGGTCACCGCGGCTCGGACAATGAGTGGGTCACGGTCGGTGACCCAGTCGGACACGATCGCGGACAGAACACCGGGGTCATGGTCGCCGAGGAGCTGGAGCCCGATCACGACGCCTTCCCGCACGCGCCACCGGTCATCGGCCGCGAGCGAACGGGCGAGCAGCTCGAACGATCCATCAGACGCTCGCCGGCCCGCGGCAGCGGCTGCGCACATGGCCTGGTACTCGCCATTGTTCTGGAGAAGGCTGTCGATGACTTCGGCCCGAGCAGTGTCGGCGGCGGCTTGGACCAAGGTGAGGTTCGCGCGCGGGCCGGGCAGGCCGGAATGCTCCTCGAGGTATACGGCCCATGCATCCGGCTCCAGCCGTTCGAGCGCCGTTCTCTCATCCATCGGATTCACCATGACATCATCTTCCAGCATGAGGTCAGCACCTCTTCGGGCTGATGCGCGCTCAGTGGCGTGTCGGGAGGCTGGAACACATGAATCACAGTATCCCTCACTGTCCGGAGGCCGCCCGATGAACACGGTCATCACCACCCAGCAGCTGACGAAGCGATACCGGGCGGCCACCGCCGTCGATGCCGTCGACCTGGTCGTACCTGAGGGCGTCGTGTACGGCTTCCTCGAACCATTCGGACACCCAGGCCCAATCCGACAGCTCGAGCCGACGAACGGGTGGTATCACGGTTTCGATTGTTCTCTTCGACACGATGGCAGCGTATGGGACTCTCGAAACGGCCAGCAACACCGTCGTCGAACCCCGGGAATGGACGTATCCCCTTGCATCATCGTCCGCGCACCGCATTCATCTCGAGGCGTGTCCGTGATCCATCCGGCGGTCAATGCGCGCCTCACGCGTGCTCCAGAGATTCACGGTCATGCCGTGCGTCAGCACCGCTCACCGGACACTGTTGGTCGTCGCCTCCGTGGCCCTCTCCGCACTTCTGCTCCTCGTCGTACCGGCTCCGGGCAGCGTCAGTGTCGTCGGTGCGCAGTGGCTGGCAGCAGCGGGATCGGGAATCCCGAACGTCGAGTTCGCCTGCGAGCTCCTGCGAGCTCCTGCGAGGTGGTGTCGGTGCCATCGAGGAGTACTGCAAGACCCGCCTGACGGGACGCGTTCACTGCGAATCCCGCTGCGGCCAGTCGATCGCACCGACGAGCGGCCACGCACCTTCGGAGGTGTTCGCGATGATGGAGCCGGAAGCCCCGGATTCCGGGTCGTACCACGTCCGAGCTGAAACACCTGCGTCATATCCCTCGAGCATGACGAGCTCCGAGGTCCAAGCTCGCCAGAAACCGCGTCCGTACCGCATATGTTCAGCCTCGACCGGATGGAGCGGCTCGATGAGCGCTCGCAATGTCGATTGCGACACGATCCGGCCATCAAACAGCGCAGACCAGAATGCGGCGAGATCGGCGACGGTGCTGACCGCGCCGCCGTCACCGCTCCCTCGGAGCGGCAAGTGCAAGACGTTCGTCCGGTAGCCGCTCTCCTCGATGTAACCGAGGGCCGTGTCTCCGTCGATCTCGTCGGTACGCGGGAAGCCGCTGGAGTCCATGCCGGCGGACGCGAACACCGTCTCCTGCACCAGGTCGTGATAGGACTTCCCGGACACGCGCTCCGCGATCAGAGCCAAGACCACGAATCCGCTGTTGCAGTATCTGAACTGCTCTCCCGGTGCGCTGAGATGCGGACGTCCATCCAGCACAGGAAGGAAGGAGGTCGTGTTGTCGAAGAGGTGCACCGGACGATCGAACACGTAGTCGCTGACTTCGCCCTCGGCTTCGTCGATGTAGTCGCCGATGCCGGACGTGTGCGCAAGGAGGTGACCGATGGTGACCGAATCGTCGACGAGCGGCAGATCCTGGTCCAGGATCGGGCGGACCAGGGTCTCGAGGGTGAGCAAGCCTCGGTCGATCAGCGATCCGATCGCCAACGCGGTGAAGCCCTTCGACACGCTCGCGAGGACACAACGATGATCAACGGTCATCTCCTGCTCACGCGCCCGATCAGCGAAACCATAGGCATGCGTCCAAGGCTGCTCATCGGGATGGTCGAGACGAATCACCCCGCTGAAGTTGCTGCTCAAGGCAGCATCGTGCAATGCAGAGGCGACGTTGCGGATCATATGACCACGCTAATCGACGCACCGTCAAACACACCCATGGAGCAGCCGTCTCGGGCCTCCTGAGTCGCTGTCCTGCGAATCATGTCCGCCACTTGCCCGGCTTCCGTGTGGACCTCATCCGGCCGAGCGGGCTCCCACGGCGACAAGTGGGTCCTCAGGACCGCCACCAGATCGAGCGGTGGTTCGGGCGGGACCGCAGTTGCGTCGGGCCGCCGTCAGGTGGTCCAGGCTGAGGCGAGACCGCGGTCGATGACGCGTCGCCAGCCTGCAGGGGCTGAGGGATCGTGGCTCGCGGTTCCGGCCATCCACAGCACGGTCACGAGGTCTTCTGCGGTGAAGTCCAGGGAGAGGGCTCCTGCGGCGTGGGCATCGTCGATCAGGTCTTGGCCGAGTGCGGTCGAACGATCGCAGGTCTCGATGAGCGAGGTCGCATCCGGGAATCGGCGGAGCATCGCGTCGTTCAATGCCGGATCGCTGACTTGCAGGTCGATCATTCCTGCGATGAACGTCTCCAGCCGCGTACGCGGTGATCGCTGCCCCAGCGCCTGCTCTTTCAGTGCCAGGAGCTTCTCGCCGGCGATCGCCGGGATCACCGCGTCGATGAGGGTCTCGCGGGATCCGACACGGTTGTACAGGGTCCCGATGCTGACGCCGGCCTCGCGAGCGATCTCCTCCAGCGGCGCGGAGAGTCCGCGGCGCGAGAACACCGCCACCGCCGCCGCGTGCAACTTCTCGACGTTGGCCTGTGCGTCTCGGCGGAGACCGTTCGACTGCGGCATCACAACTCCAGTGGATATTGAGGGCGACCTCAACATAGAATGGCTACAACTTGAGGATGACCTCAATATACCCCATGCCTGCAACGTTCTCCGGAGCGCCAGGGCACGAAAGGACACGTCATGCCGCTCATCACCATCATCGGAGCCGGCCCAGGCCTCGGCCTCGAGATCGCCCGCGCCTTCGGACGCAGAGGCTTCGACGTCGCACTGGTCGCACGAACCCGGTCCAAGCTCGACTCGCTCGCCCAGACCCTCGCGGGCGAAGGCATCACCGCCCACGGTTTCACCGCTGACATCAGCCGACCGGAGACCGTCACCGCCGCCCTCCGTTCGATCACGGACACGCTCGGCCCGATCGACGTGCTCGAATTCTCGCCCGCGGACCCATCCCTCGTGCCCGTCGACGTCCTCGAGGTGACGATGGAGAACCTGCAACCGCAGATCGACTTCTATCTCGGAGGCGCGCTCGCCGCCGTCGGGGCAGTACTGCCGGACATGATCGCAGCAGGCAAGGGAACCGTCCTCATCACGACCGGCGGCGGATCCATCAGCCCCATGCCCTTCCTCGGCAACGTGAACATCGCCGCAGCGGGACTTCGCAACTGGGCCCTCAACCTGCACAACGCACTGGAGCCGAAGGGCGTCTACGTCGCGCACCTGGGCATCACCGCCCTCATCGGCGGTGGCCACCCCGACGCCGAGCCCGAGGTCATCGCGGAGGCCCTGGCGCAGCTGCACGACGAGCGTCAGCAGGCCGAGCTGCACTACGTCGCCTACAACGGCTGACCCGCAGGCTTCGCAAGGGAGACGTCATGAAGCTGATCATCTTCGGCGCCACCGGGCGCACCGGTATCCACCTGGTCGAACAGGCACTCGCCGCCGGGCATGACGTGGTGGCGTTCATCCGCAATCCGGCGAAGCTCGACCTGCGCCACGACCGACTACGGGTCGTGCAGGGCGAGCTGACCGACGCGGTCGCCGTTGAGGACGTCGTCCGCGGTGCCGACGCCGTCCTGGCCACCCTGACTCCACAGATCGTCGGCGGGTCCAAGGACATGCCAGTCGCCGCAGGGACGCGCAACATCGTGGCCGCGATGCGCACGCACGGGGTCCGCCGAATCGTCTTCAGTTGGGGGCCGAGCATTCTGATTCCGCGCAGCCCGCTGGCTCGCGCGGCGAACACAGCGATCTACGCCCTACTCAGGTTCGGGATCGAATCCACCGAGGTCGGTGAGGCCGTTCGCGGGTCGGACCTGGACTGGACGACCGTGGTCGTCACCATGCCCCACGACCAGCCCGGATCGGGAGCGGTCAGGGTGCGCACCGCGAGCGGATCCGGCGACCGGGTCCGCGCGCGCATCGCTCGCACCGACCTCGCCCGGTTCATGCTCGCCCAGGCCGATGACCTGCGATACGCCCAGCAGGAGCTCCGGATCAGTAACTGACACGGTCGCCACGGCGTGACCGCGGACTGCTCCGCGGTGCCGCCGTGGCGACGGTGTCACCGGATCCAATCGCCCAGTGCACAATCGCCCAGTGCACAGTCGCCATCCGGGGAAACGGTCATCGATCCGAGCCGGGCGCGTCTCCCGGAAGGAGTGTGAACGTCGGGCCGGCGTGCTCTTCCGGGCTGCTTCTCAGCCAGAACGGCGCACCCGGTATCACGCCGGCATCAGTGCGTGCGACCTTCCGCGACTTGCGTCGATGCATGTCTGCGGTGGTGGGCTACGCGGCCCGTCTCGCCTCGGACGTCGCGACTGCACGATCCGTCCACACCGGGATCGCCCTGCGCGGGATCCAGCCGATCTGACGCGGAGCGTCAGTTCGTGCTCGATTCTTACGAGGCGGAGACAAGAAGGCGCGACCGGGTGTCACGGGCTTCTCGGGCTGAGAGGGTCGAGTCATGAGCATCCCTGTTGCCGTCATCGGCGGATCTGGACTGTCGACCCTGTTGGACGCGGCGACCGCCGAGCTCCGACTCGTGCAGACGCCATATCGAACCGTCGAGGTGCTGGTCGGAACGTTGGGCGGACGTCAGATCGTGTTCGTACCGCGCCACGGCGCTGGGCACAGTGTGCCGCCGCACCGGATCGACTTCCGAGCTACCGCCTGGGCTCTCGCGACCCTCGGCGTCCGTGCGATCATCTCGACGGCCGCTGTCGGTTCCGTGAGCGCAGCCCATCCCATCGGCAGCCTCGTCATCCTCGACCAGTACCTCGATCGGACCCACGGGCGCGCCGACACGTTCTTCGAAGGGCCGGACGTGCAGCACCTCCCGTCGGCCGATCCGTTCTGTCCCGAGCTGCGGGCGATAGCCAAGGGCACGCTCGGCCAGGAGGCTGTCGATGGTGGGACCGTGGCGGTTGTCCAGGGTCCACGTTTCTCGACCAGGGCAGAGTCCCGGTGGTTGGCCGCATCTGGCGCCCACCTCATCAACATGACCCTGTATCCGGAGGTGGCGCTGGCCGCCGAGCTCAACCTCGGCACCCTCACGTTGGCATTCGTCACCGACGAGGACGCGGGGGATGACGCCATGCCCGTCGACGCCGAGCTGGTGTTCGAGCGGTTGCGCGCGGCTCGTCCGAGGATCGTCGACGCGGTGGAGCGGCTCATCGCAGCGATCCCCGCCGACTACCGCCCGCGGACGCTGATCGAACCGCGCGCCGTCGAAGCCGTGCTCGGTCGGCCGACGTCGTGATCCTCGTCACCGGGGGAGCCGGGTTCATCGGTCGTGCCGTGGTCCGCGGGTTGGTGGCCCGAGGCGAGCCTGTGCGGGTCGTCGACTCATTGCGCGCCGACGTGCACGGGACGAATCCGGCGCGGGGCGAGCCGGGTGCGGAGTTCCTGCTCGGCGATCTGCGCGACTCCGACACCGTCGCCGCCGCGCTCGACGGTGTCGAGGCGGTCTTCCACCTGGCTGCGAAGGTCGGCCTCGGCGTCGCGCTGAGCGACGCACCCGACTACATCGCTTCGAACGATCTCGCGACCGCGGAACTGCTCTCGGGGATGGCCTCCGCCGGGATCGGGCGGTTGGTGCTGTCCAGCTCGATGGTCGTCTACGGCGAAGGCGCGTATCGCAGTTCCTCCGGGACGGTACGCCCGGCCGCGCGAACCGTCGCCGACCTTGACGCAGGTCGGTTCGAACCGCGCGGGGCCGATGGCGAGAGCCTCCAACCGGACCTGCTGTTCGAGGATGCGGCGCTCGACCCCCGCAACGTGTACGCGAGTTCGAAGCTCGCTCAGGAGCACCTCGCGTCCGCGTGGGCGCGCGTGACCGGTGGCGTGGCGGCGATGCTGCGGTACCACAACGTCTACGGGCCGGGGATGCCGCACAACACGCCATACGCCGGCGTCGCGTCACTCTTCCGTTCGGCGTTGGCGCGAGGCGAGGCGCCCCGCGTCTTCGAGGACGGCCGCCAACGACGCGACTTCGTGCACGTCGACGACGTGGCCGGAGCGAACCTGGCTGCGCTCGATTGGTGCACCCACCAGGGGGCGGGGACCGTGCGCTCGTTCAACATCGGCAGCGGTGTCGTGCACACCATCGGCGATGTCGCTTCCGCCCTGTGTGCCGACGGATCGCTCCGACCACTCATCACGGGGGAGTACCGCCTCGGCGACGTGCGCCACATCACCGCCTCCTCGGAGCGTGCACACCTCGAGCTCGGCTGGACGGCCGGCGTGCTGTTCGACGAGGGCATGCGGGAGTTCCGTCATGCGCCGTTGCGGCCGGCGGCGGGCGCATGACCGCGCTGGTCGATGTCGTGTTTCCGTGCCTCGACGAGGAGCAGGCTTTGCCGTGGATCCTCGGCCGGCTGCCTGCCGGGTATCGGGCCATCGTCGTGGACAACGGGTCGACCGACGATTCCGCGGCCGTCGCTCGTCGCCACGGGGCGCTCGTCGTCTCCGAACCGCGGCGCGGCTTCGGTTCGGCGGCCCATGCAGGCCTGCTCGCGGCCACCAGTCCCATCGTGGCCTTCTGCGATGCGGACGGGTCGATGGATCCCCGTGATCTGGAGCGCGTCACTGCGCCGGTCATCGCGGGCGAGGCCGACCTCGTACTCGGTCGGCGCAGGCCGAGCGGACGGGGCTCGTGGCCGGTGCACGCCCGGTTCGCGAACCTGGCGCTCGCGGGCCTCATCCGCGCACGGACCGGTCTGCGGCTGCACGACCTCGGGCCGATGCGCGCGACGGACCGGGCTGCGATGGTCGCGCTGGACCTGCAAGACCGACGCAGCGGCTACCCGCTCGAGCTCGTGCTCCGGGCCCACCGTGACGGGTGGCGCATCCGTGAGGTCGACGCGCCGTATCGTCCGCGCGTGGGCCGCTCGAAGGTCACCGGGACCGTGCGCGGGACACTGTCTGCGGTCTCCGACATGTCCCGGCTGCTCGCTGCCGAACGTGAACGAGTGGGCACACGATGACCACCCTGGTCCTCATCGCGAAGGAGCCGATCCCTGGACGGGTGAAGACGCGGCTGCATCCGCCGTTCTCGCTCGACCAGGCCGCTCGGCTCGCGGCCGCAGCGATCGATGACACCCTGCGCGTACTCGCCGAGCTTCCGGCGGAACGTCGCGTGTTGTTCTATCAGGGGAGTAGCGTCCCCGGACGCGCGCACGGCTTCGACGTCCTGCAACAGGGCACGGGTGGGCTCGACGAGCGACTCGGCGACCTCTTCGACCGGTGCGCCGGTCCGACACTGCTCGTCGGGATGGACACACCCCAGCTCCGCGCAGCAGACCTGGCCGGCCCGTGCACGGCCTGGGACCCGGGGGTGGATTCCTGGTTCGGGCCGGCAGAGGACGGCGGTTTCTGGGCGCTCGGCATGCGCCGACCCGACGGCGCACTGATCCGCGGGGTCGCGATGTCACAGCGTGACACGGGTGCGCGGCAGCTCGAACGGCTGCAGGACGCGGGTCACCGTGTCGGGATCCTGTCGACCCTGCGTGACGTTGACACGGTCGCGGACGCCGAGGCCGTCGCGGCACTGGCGCCGAAGACCACCTTCGCCGCCACCTTCTCCGCCGTCAGCGGCGGCGGCCGCTGACGGCACGCGCGACCAGCGCCATGACCACCGCGACGACCACGACGCCGAGCTCGAACCAGAGCAGGTTGCCGAGGTAGTCGAGTGGCAGCACCGTCGGATTCGCCGTGCCGATCGCGTCCTTGACCACGGCCGGGATGACGATGAGCGCCATGGTCGCCCCGACGACGGTTGCACCCCCGACGATCGCCGTGGTGATCGGCCGCCATCCCGCCAGGCGCAGGAGCATCCCGAGGCCCACGGCGGCCAACGCGATCACGCCGTCGTGCAGGATGAGCGCCCCGATCAGCCACGCGGCGACACCCGGATACTGGTCGAGGCGGACCTCGTCGAGGAAGACGACGGCTGCGAACCCGAGCATCGCGACCCCGGACACGCCGAGGCCGACTCGCCAGGGCCGGAGTTTGCGGGAAGCGGCGTCGCGGGGAGGGGTCTCGTCGGTCATCCGAGGACCTCGATGCTCGTGAGCCACTTCGTCTGGAGGACGCCGGGGCGTGCGGGGGCGATGATGCGGGCGGGGTACCCATGGTCCAGGTCGAGGACCTGCCCGTCGAGCTCGAGTGCGACAAGGGTCCTGTCGTCGCGGACGAACTCCCTCGGCATGATCATGACGGTGTACGCGCTGTGCTCCTGCAGACTGCGCACTCGAACCGTCGCGTGCTCCGGTGCACCGATACGGTCGACGAGGTCGCGGAGGCGGACACCTCGCCAGGCGGCGGTCTGGCTCCACCCTTCGACGCAGGCGATGGGGAGGACCGCGTCGACCTGAGGGAGAGCAGCCAGCTCCGCCCGGGTAAAGGTCAGACTCGCGTCACCGGAGCGCACCGTCAGGGTCCAGTGAGCGTCCGCGGCGGATTCGGCGACACCGGCCGACGACGCCGAGTGGTTCACCGGGAGTCCCTGCGGGCCGGTTCCGGGTCGTCTTGGTGCGAAGAGCGTGAACGGGCGGAGGAGGGGGATGCTCTGACCACCGGTGAAGAGCACCAGGGCGCCGACAGCCGCGCCGACGGTCACGAAGAAGCCACGGCGGCTCGTGGCGATGGCCGCGGTGTCCACCGGGGCCGGGACGCCGTCGATCCAGGCGAAGAGGGCCGCGGTCGGGCCGCGACCCGTCCTGGCCGCAGGCATGGCCGTCGTGTCGGATACCGGCGTCGCCCGCTCTGACGGTGCGCTCGTCTCAGGTCGCGGGGCCGTCATCAGCTCGGTGTCGGTGTCGGTGTCGGTGTCTGCGTCACGGCCGCAGCGGCGCCAGAACCGCATGATGATGGGGAGCTTGATCGCGATGTGGAGTACGAGCGAACCGATGATCACGAACGACAGCGCGAAGTGCACCCGCCGGAAGGAGAACGGGAACGCCGAATAGAACTGATACGTGTTGAGCAGCCCGATGCTGATTTCGACCAGCGAGGCCGCGACGAAGACCGCGATCGATGCACGCTCGAAGAAGTGCGGGAGAGAACGCACCGGCGGTGACTGGAACAGCTCGGGAAAGACCGCGTACAGCTTGGCGAACAGGAGCGGGAAACAGGCGATGCCGGTGATGATGTGGGTGCCCTGCGTGCCCTGGTACAGCCACACCGGTCTCGTCGGGAAGGGCATCCAGGGCAATCGTTCCTGCAGGAGATGACTGAAGAGTCCGGTGAGGAAGCAGACGATGAACGCTGCTCCCAGGAGCCGCCCGATCACGACGGCGGTCCGCGGGTTGCGCGGCGGGGTGGCGAGCGCCACGCGGGCCCGGTACAGGATCTCCTGCAGTCTTGGTGCGGCCATCCGGTCTCCATCCGTCCGCCGTCCACGCTACGGACCGACGTGAGGAGACGCCCGGGTCAGGGATGACGAAGCGGAGACAATCCGACCTACGTGTGCCGGTAGAGACTCAGACGGTCGGGAGCCCGAGTGGGAGTTCGACCTCGAACCGGCAGCCGCCGGGGATGTTCCGGACCGACACGGTGCCTCGGTGTGCCTCGACGATGCCTTGCACGATTGCGAGACCGAGCCCGCCGCTCGACAGGCCATCGATGGACGTCGTCCGGGCCGGGTCGCCTCGCCAACCTGCCTCGAAGACCTGATCGAGGTCGGCTTCGACGATGCCGCTGCCGGTGTTGGCGACACTCAGCACCAGTCGGTCGGCGATCTCCGCAGTCGAGACCTCGACGAACCCGCCCGGCGGTGTGTGCTCAACCGCGTTGACCAGCATGTTGGCGATCACGCGGGAGAGCTCACGCGCGTCGCCGAGGATGATGGGGGCGTCCTGTTGCCCGGTGGCCCGGATCTCGACCTGCTGTCGCTGCGCGACGGCGTGGAGTTCACCGACCGCGTCGCTCACCAGATCCGCGACGGAAACCTGCTCGAGGTGCAGCCGGAGGGCACCGGCTTGGATCCGCGAGAGCTCGAACAGATCGTCGACCATGCTCGTCAGGCTGGCGACCTGCCCGCGCATCAATCGGTAGTAGCGGGCGGGGTCGTCGACGAGGCCGTCCTCCAGCGCCTCCGCCATCGCGCGCACGCCGGCGAGCGGTGTCCGGAGATCGTGCGAGATGTGCGCGATGAGGGCACGGCGTGCCTCCTCGGCTGCGGTGACCGCCGCCCGTGATTCGGCGAGTCGGCGGCCCGTCTGGGCGAGCTCGGACGCCAAGCGAGCGAAGTCGGCGTTCGCTTGGGGTGTCGCCGCGGACTCCGCGTCCTGGGCCTGCAGAAGGAGATCCTCGTCGAACGGCGCACCGCCCTCCTCGCCCAATGCGCGGGCAGCGCGGGTCAGCTCCGCGCTCCGCCTCGCGAGGGCACGACCGAGGAACATCGCGGCCGCGAGCGAGATCATCGCCGAGATGACGGACATGGTGAGGACGACCGACAGATCGTGAGGAGACACGTACATGTACGCCGACGCGAACGACACCGCCAGGACGAACGACAGTACGCCGGACACCGACACGATCCCCAGCTGCACGGTCATCGGCGAACGTCGGGTGAGGCGGAAGGCGATGAGCCCGCCGACGGTCACCGCGAGGGCCGCGACGAGTGCGATACCGACGAGTATCAGGATGTCCTGGACAGGGAGCACGGCGTCCTCAGAGGTCGAGTCGGTAGCCGACGCCCCACACCGTGGCGAGGAGCGTCGGACGGGTGGGTTCTGCCTCGATCTTCTCGCGAACACGGCGCACCGTCACCGTGACGGTCGACAGATCGCCGAACTCCCACCCCCAGACCGAGCGGAGGAGCTGCTCGCGACTGAACACCTGACGGGGATGCTTGAGGAAGAAGGAGAACAGATCGAACTCACGAGCCGACAGGGGCAGCGGCTCGCCGGACCGCTCGACCGTGCGCGCCGCCGGATCGAGCGTGAACCGGCCTTGGGTGAAGGGGACTTCGGGTGTGAATTCTCCGATGATGCGACGAAGGATGGATTGGGCCCGCAGGACGAGCTCGCGGGGAGAGAACGGCTTTGCGAGGTAGTCGTCCGCGCCGGCCTCGAGGCCGGCGATCCGATCCTCCGTGGAGCCGAGCGCTGTGAGCATGATGATCGGCATGCTGCGTACTGCGCGCAGGCGTCGGCAGACCTCGAGGCCGTCGATGCCGGGCAACATGCGATCGAGGACGACGAGGTCCGGTGGACGGCGGGCGGCGATGTCGAGCGCCGTGAACCCGTCCGTAGCGGTGTCGACGATGTAGCCGGCGGCACGCAGGTAGGATCCGGCGACTTCGAGGACGGTCGGGTCGTCCTCGACAATCAGGATGCGTCGATCCGCGAGGAGCCGGTCGGCTTCGAAGGTCGGAACATGGGAGGACACGGCCCCACCGTAGTTCGTCGCAGACGTCCTCGGTGGCAAGCAGGGGAGGCGTCCGCAGTTCGTAAGATCCTCAGCCGATGGACTCGGCCCGGCGGCCATAGCGTCGAAGGATGTCAAGCACACTGTTCGACCCGCGACGCGACGCGATGCCCGCCTTCGGCGCCGGCGGACGATCGCCGTACGAACAGGCGCTCCTCGACCCGCGGCGGCGACCGACCCTCCAACTCGTCGGGTCGCACCCTGCGCTGCCTGGGGTCGGCGAGCCGATCGACGTCGCAGCGTTCCGTGGCTTCGCAGACGACGTCGACCGCGGAGTGCTCGGCATGACGACCGGGTCCGTACTCGACCTGGGTTGTGGCCCGGGGCGGATGGTCGAGGCGGCTGTCCGGCTCGGTCGTCGGGCACTTGGAGTGGACCTCTCGGCAGCCGCCGTCGAGCTTGCAGCCCGACGCGGCGTGCCGGTCCTCAACGCCTCGGTCTTCGACCGCCTCCCCGGTGAAGGGCGCTGGGGGGCGGTGCTCCTCCTCGACGGCAATGTCGGAATCGGAGGGGACCCCGAGGCCCTGCTGCGAAGGGCGAGCGAGCTCGTCCGACCGGACGGCTCCGCCAGGATCGTCGTCGAGGCTCACCGAATGGAGGGCGACCACCGCTTCGACGCGGTGATCGTCGACGACGCCGGCCGCCGCAGTGCGGCCTTTCCGTGGGCGCAGCTCGGTACACGGGCGCTTGTCGTCGTCGGTGTCAGCAGCGGGCTCCGGGTCGTGCAGCGCCGTCGCTCGGGTGGCCGTCGATTCGTGGTCTTCGCACCATGCTGAGCCCCGGCGAGCCGGGCACGTCGAATCGGACGGTGACGACCGGCCGGGCGGCAGTCGGCACCCGATCTGCGATCCTCGCCGTCGGTGTCGCGGTGCTCCTGATCGTCCTCGCGATCTGCCTGCCCGTCTGGATGGAGCTGGACGTCCAGGTCCGTTCCTTCCCGCCGCTGCACGCAGCGTGGTCGCCGCACGTCGGATGGGGAACCCTCCCGGCGATCATCATCGCGGCCCTCGCGACCGCCTCCGCTTTCCGGCTCGCCGGCACGATCCGGTGGGCAGCACTCATCGCCGTCGTGTTCGGCATCGGACTCGTGTGGCTGCTGTCGCTCGCGCTGGTCGACGGCCCGGATGGCCTGGGGCGCATCCTCGACCACCAGTACGAGTACCTCCGCTCCGCCAGGACCATCACGGACATCCCGGCGATGCTCCAGGAGTACGTCTCGCGGATTCCACTCGACTCCGTCGACAACTGGCCGGTGCACCTCGCCGGGCATCCGCCGGCCGCTGTCCTCTTCTTCATCGGTCTGGTCCAGCTCGGCCTGGGGTCGTGGCTCGCCAGCGGTCTCGTCGTGATCGTGCTCGCGGCGAGTACACCGGTCGCCGTCCTCATCACCCTGCGCCGACTCGGAGCGGAGTCCGCTGCGCGTCGTGCCGCGCCGTTCCTCGCGCTCGGACCGGTTGCGATCTGGCAGGCCGTCTCGGCCGACGCGATGTTCGGCGCGGTCGCCGCTTGGGGCCTGTGCCTACTCGCCTGCGCCGCAACCGCGTCACGCTCGCGGACGATGGTGCTCTGGGCGCTCTGCGCCGGCCTGCTGCTCGGCGTCTGCGTCATGCTGTCCTACGGACTGCCCTTGCTCGGTATCCTCGCGATCGCGATCCTCCGGCTGACTCGATCCTGGTGGCCACTCCCGATCGCGACGGTGGCAGCGCTCGCGGTGGTGCTGGGCTTCGCCGTGAACGGGTTCGTCTGGTGGCAGGCATACCCGGTCCTGGTCGAGCGCTACTGGGCTGGGATCGCGAGCAGGAGGCCGTTCTCCTACTGGGTTTGGGGCAATCTCGCGGCACTCGCGATCAGCGCCGGACCGGTCGTCGCGGCGTCGATCGCAGTCGTCGTCCGGCGGATGCGGCGTCCCTTCCCAGCGGGCGGGACGCGTGTGGTCGTCGTGCTCACGGCGGCGGCTGCGCTGGTCATCCTGCTCGCGGACCTCTCCATGATGAGCAAGGCCGAGGTCGAACGCATCTGGGTGCCGTTCGTCCCCTGGCTCCTGATCGGCACGGCACTGTTGCCTGATCGTGTCCGTCGTCCGGCCCTCGGTCTCCAGCTGATCACCGCGCTGATCGTGCAGCACCTTCTCCTCACCGGCTGGTGAGGAGGGCGCGACGTCAGAGCCCGAGAGCGACACGATGGGTCGAGCCTGCGTCGTGAACACGGAGCCAGAACGGTGTGCCGACGAGCATGGCTGAGATCCCGGCGGTCTGCAGTCGTTGGGCGATGCCACCGCCGGGCGGCAGGACTCCGGTAGCCGAGCTGGACACCGACAAGAGCGTCACCACAACGCTCGATGCGATCACGACGCCGACCACCACCCACAGCACGACGAGGCGTGGTCGTGCACTCGACGTGTCTCCGGCGGGCGTCCCTCCCGGCGGAGTCCTGATGACGCTGATGAGCAGGAGGACCGCCGCCGTGGCCGCCGCCGTCAGCGCGACCATGCTCGACGCGGTGTGCAGCGAGTGGACCGTTCCCAGTCTCCCGGCGACGTCCGCCGCAGCGCACCGGGCGCTCGCCGACGGCGCACAGGCCATCGGGAAGACCACATCGGCGATGGTGCCGAGACCGAACACGGCGAGCGCGAGCAGTGTCGCGGTCCGTCGTCGGTCAGACCGGCCTCCTCTTCCCCGCAGGAGGAGGCATCCGAGCACGACGAAGCCACCCGCCACCAGATCGGTGCTTCGGAACAGCAGCGAGGTGGGCTGGTCCGAGGCCGCCAGCTCCGAGAGGTAGGAACTGGACGGGTCGAGCGGGAACCCCGAGAGCGCCTCCAACGGCAGCCCGAGGTAGAGGAGGGCGGCGATGGTGAGCGAGAGGCTCGCGAGGGTCCACTGCAGGCGCATGGGATGGACGGTAGGCCTCCGACATAAGGACGCGCTATGCTCGCGACCGGCGCCCTCATCATCGTTCTTATCCGGCGCACAGGAGCCTGATGCACGCTGACAGCATGTACCAAGCGCCGCATTCCCCTGACGCGGCGCGCATCCGCGTCCTCGTCGTCGACGACGAGGCCAACTTGCGACACCTGCTCTCCGCCGTCCTCAGGCAGCAGGGCTGGAAGGTGCTCGTCGCGGGGACCGGAGCGGCCGCGGTCGCCCAGGCTCGGGATCACCGCCCGCATCTCGTCGTCCTCGACGTGGTGCTCCCCGACATGGACGGTCTGGAGGTGCTCGAGCGTATCCGGGAGGACCTCCCCGACACCCTGGTCCTGTTCCTCACCGCGAACAGCTCGGTGTCGGACCGTATCTCCGGCATCACGGCCGGAGGCGACGACTACGTGACGAAGCCCTTCAGTATCGATGAGGTCGTCGCCCGACTCCGTGGCCTTGCGAGGCGGAGTCCGATGATCGGCCAGTCCGGTTCGCCGCTCATGACGGTCGGCGACCTCACCCTCAACGAGGACAGCCATGCCGTCACGCGGGCGGGGGACGCCATCACCCTGACCGCGACGGAGTTCGCGCTGCTGCGATACCTCATGGAGAACGCGGACCGTGTGCTCAGCAAGCATCAGATCCTGGACCGCGTGTGGGAGTACGACTTCGGTCGTGAATCGAACATCGTCGAGCTGTACATCTCGTATCTCCGGAAGAAGATCGACGCTGGACGCCCCCCGATGATCCACACGCTGCGCCGCGTCGGGTACATGCTCCAGGCTCCTCGAGACGAACCGGTCCACGTGGCAAGCGACTCGAGCCCGGGCACCCCGATCCCGTCGAGTCCGGCGGTCTGATGCGATTCCGGAGGCCGACCCTACGGAGGACGCGCTTCCCGTTGCGGGTGCATCTCGTCCTCCTGGTCTGTTCCTTGATCGTCGCGGTCGTGGGCGTCATCGGAGTCGTGTCGGTGTCGATCCTGCAGCAGAACCTCGTGACGCAAGCCGAGAACGGGGTGTACCTGGCGAGCGACAACGCGATCGGTCGAGTGACGGCGGAGGTCGGGTCGCCGGCGGAGCTCGACGCGCTGAACGGCCCGTTCGGCCTGTTCGCCGCTCCGGACGGGTACTACGTCATCGCGGACGGTGACGACGTCCTCTTCTCGGTGTACGTGGCTCCTGACTACACCGCGCGCGACCTCACGGCCGCGGAGTCCGCGGCGATCCTCGAACCCGTTCCGCTGGACGAGGCCACCTCGATCACGGTTCCCGGACTGGGCGACTTCCTGTCCCTGCGCACGACGTTGCACCTCGATGACGGGCCGAGCGAGGGTCTGACCTTCATCACCGGCGGTGGCTTGGACGACGCCAATGCGACGCTGCGCGCGTTCATGCTTGCCGAGCTCGTGATCGGTCTGATCGCGGGCGCGATCGCGGCGCTCATCGGTTACCGACTCGTGCGACGCGAACTCGCGCCGCTGGAACACGTCGTCGGCGTGGCCGACCGGGTCGCCGCGACGCCGATGTCCTCCGGCGAGGTGAGCGACGGTGAACGCGTCCCGCTCCGAGACGAGGACCGGGACTCGGAGGCGGGACGGGTCGCCGGCGCGTTGAACCGGCTGCTCACGCACGTCGAAGCATCGTTGAACGCCCGTCACGCGACCGAGGAGTCGATGCGACGCTTCGTCGCTGAGGCGAGCCACGAGCTGAGGAACCCGCTCGCAGCCATCCGTGGGTATGCGGAGTTCACCGTCACCACGCCCGGTCTCCAGCGCGAGGTCGTCGGAGCCCTCGCGCGCATCGGCGCAGAGTCCGAGCGGATGACGAAGCTCGTCGAACAGCTGCTGCTGCTCGCCAAGCTCGATGCGGACCCGGCGCTCGCGCATGACGAGGTCGATCTGTCCAAGGTCGTCCTCGAGACGGTCTCGGACGCGCACGCCGCACACCCCGGGCACCAGTGGCGTCTCGCGCTGCCGCCTGAGCCCGCGGTCATCGAGGGTGACGAGGACGCGATCCGACGGATACTGCTCAACCTCGTCGGCAATGCCGGACACCACACCCCGCCGGGGACCTCGGTGGTCGTCTCCGTCGTCGTCGATGCCGCAGGGACCTCGTTGCGCGTCGTCGACGACGGCCCTGGCATCCCCGCCGAGGCCATGCCGACGCTGTTCGAGCGCTTCACTCAGGCGCGACCGGCGAGTGGCGGCAACACACGGGACGCGAGCACGGTAGGGCTCGGGTTGGCGATCGTCAGCGCGCTCGCGTCCGCCTCGGGTTTCGCTGTCACGGTGGACAGCCGACCGGGCAGGACGCGCTTCACCGTGACCGCCCCTCACCCCCGAGCTGAGCGCAGCTCTCCGCCTGACGCAGCGTCTTCTCAGCCGAACCGCCGGTGAGGCGGCCGAGCGGTCAGACGCCGACACGCAGCGCTTGCACGGGATCCATCCGAGACGCCCTGACGGCGGGGTAGGTTCCGAAGACGATCCCGATTCCGATCGACAGCCCGGCGGCGAGGCCGACGGTGGCTGGCTCGATCACCGGTGGAATCCCGTTGATCGGTGTGCGCGTGACGATGAACGCAGCAGCCACGCCGAGGAGTCCGCCGATGATGCTGAGCGCGGTGGCCTCGATCATGAACTGGCCGGCGATCGAGAAGGGTCGCGCGCCGAGCGCTTTCCTGATGCCGATCTCCCTGGTGCGTTCACGGACGGTGAGGAGCATGACGTTCGTCACCCCGATCCCGCCGACGAGCAGACTGATGGCGGCGACGCCGGCGAGCATCCCGTTGAGGCTCGCAGCTGACCCGCCGAGTACGGAACGGAGCTGGTTCGGCGTCGAGATGTCGAAGGCACCGCCTCCGTCCACGGATCCATGCTGGCGGGCGAGGACGGTTCGGACCTCGGCCGCAGCCTGGTCGACCGCGTTCGGTGACACGGCGCCGACGGTGAGCGCGCTCAATGGACCGTATCCCGTGACGGACGAGCGGACGCGATCGATGGGTGCGTAGATCGTCCGACCGGAGCCGAACACCTGTTGGGCAGCGCCGCCCTCGGCCAAGACGCCCACGACACGGAACGGCGCCGAACCGACGAGGACGGTCTGTCCGACGGCATCTCCGGCGGGGAACAGTGCCGCAGCGGATCGGGCATCCAGGACCGTGACTTCTCCGCCGCCCAGCGCATCGGATGCCGCGAGCGGGCGCCCCTGGGCGATCAGGGCGTTGGTGATGGTGAAGTAGTCCTCGGTGGTGCCGACGACGGACAGCGAGACGGATCGGCTGCCCGCGACGACTCGTCGCTCCGCGGAGACCTGCGGTGCGACCCGTGCGACGCTCGACGCCACCAGGCTCGAGCGTATCGCCGCGGCATCCTCGAGCTCGAGCTGCGTGCCCGGCCCGGTCGCCGAGAACCCGGGTGACACCGTGATGGCCGACGCGCCGAGCGCGGCTATCTGGTCGTTCACCTGCTTGGACGCGCCGTTCCCGACGGCGACCAGGGTGATGACCGATCCGACGCCGATGACGATCATCACCATCGTCAGGATCGACCGGGTCAGATTTCCCGTGATGCCCCGTACGGCGGCCCCGAGCAGATCGCCCGCCCTCATCGGATCACCGACTGTCCGGTCGTCGAAGGTCGTCGTTCGTCGCGGGCGACGCGGCCGTCCTGCATCGTCACGATCCGTTCCGCGCGCGCGGCCACCTCGTCCTCGTGGGTGATGAGGACGACGGTCGACCCCGCTCGGTGGAGCTGCTCGATGATGCCGAGCACCTCCTCGGTCGACTCGGAGTCGAGGTTGCCGGTCGGTTCGTCGGCGAGGATGAACGCAGGATCGTTGACGATCGCCCGCGCCACGGCGACCCGCTGCTGTTGACCACCGGACAACTGGTTGGGGTGTCGGTCGGTGTGCGCCGCAAGTCCCACGCGAGCGAGTGCTTCCTCGGCGCGTACTCGACGTTCACGCCGACCGACACCCGCGTACACCATCGGAAGTTCGACGTTCCCTCTCGCGGTCAGCGCCGGGATGAGGTTGAACGACTGGAACACGAAACCGATCTCTGCATTGCGGATATCGGCGACCATCGCAGGTGGCATCGTGGAGACGAGCCGGTCATTGATGCGGAGGTCACCGGCCGTCGGACGGTCAAGACAACCGAGGATGTTCAGCAGACTCGACTTACCCGCCCCCGACGGTCCGACGATCGCGAGGAACTCGCCTGAGGGTACGGTCAGGTCGACGCCGTCCAGGGCACGCACCACGGTCCCGTCCCGACCGTGGTGCCGTGTGATGCCGTCGAGCGAGATCGCACTGGTCACTGCGGGCCTCCGAACGAACCGTCATCATCGGCAGGGGTTTGCCCGTCAGGGTCGTCGCCCCCGGCCGGAGCAGCCGTCGGGGTGCTGAGTCGCACCGTATCGCCGGGCCGGAGCCCCTCGAGGATCTGGACCTGGGTCGGTGTGCTGATCCCGATGGTCACCTCCACGGTCTTCGTCTTACCCGACTTCGTCCGAACCTCGACCGTCCCCGCGCTCGTGGAGGTCAGAACGACGGCTTCAGCCGGAACGACAGTCGCCTGCTCCGCCGTCGCGACCGTGATCGCGACGACCGCCGTCTGGCCGAGGCGGACACCGGCGGGTACCGTCGCCAGCTGGATCGCGACGGCATAGCTCACGACGCCGTCCGTGCTGCTCTGCGGGATCGGCGCGACGGCGAGGACAGTACCGTCGATCGGGTCGGCTCCTTTCACCGGGAGGGTCACAGAGGCGGTCTGCCCGACGGCGACCGAAGCGATGTCCGCCTCGGGTACGGATGCGGTGACACGAAGACTCGACACGTCGGCGATCGACACCAGGCCCGCTGACGCCGTCGCGGAGGCGGCGTTCGTCCCATCGCCGGCTGCCTGAGCAGACTGTCCCCCCGTGAGGATGGTTCCGACGGTTCCGTTCACCGCCGTGACGACGCCGGCGATGGGCGCGAGCAAGGTCGTCTGGTCGCGAGCCGTCTGCGCGGCCGCTTCGTCGCGGCGCGCGTCGTCACGGACCTTCTCCGCCTGAGCGACGGCGTCTCGCTGGGTCGGCCCCTGCGCCGTCAAGTCCCGGATCGTCCCTTCGGTGCTCTGGCGCTCCGGTGCGTCGGCGGCGAGCGCAGCGAGGGCGGCTTTCGCAGCAGCCAGAGCATCCACGCCTGCTTGCGCGGTCTGCCGGGCGGCGTCGAGGGAGCTCTGCGCTGCGGTGAGCGCACCGTGGGCCTTCTCAAGAGCCAGATCGGCGGGGCCCGGGTCGACCGTGGCGAGCTCCTGCCCGGCTGCGACCGTCTGGCCGACCGCAACGGAGATCGTGCTGATCCGGCCGCCGTCGACGAAGCCCGCCGAAGCGGTGCTCGCGGCTGCAATCGCGCCTTTCCCGTTGACCGTCGCGGTGATGGTCGTCGCTTCCGCCGTGGCGGTCGCTGCGGCCGGTGTCGGCTCGGCCTGATCCATCGACGTCGTGACGAGAATTCCTGATCCCACCGCCACGACGACCGCGAGCCCGGTGGCACCCCACATCATCCAACGCTTCTTGCTTGTCATGGGGGAAGGGTAGAAACCGTTCCTAAGCGTCGGATAAGGATCGTGGAGACACCGCCTGAGGTTTCGATCTGATTCGTAAACTGATCCGGTCGCCGTTCCACGAGGTGGCCGAATGAGGAGAGGTCATGGCTGCGACGATCTTCGTGCTCGGACTCGCGTCGATGGTGTGGGCTGTGCTGCACCGCAAGCTCAAGTCGGTGTGGGTGAACGGGCCCATGATCATGGTCGTGCTGGGTGGCTTCATCGGGTGGTTCATCGCGGACGGGTCGGTGGCGTTCTTCGACTCGCACCTCGCCTTGAACCTCGCCGAGGTCACGCTCGCGCTGTTGCTCTTCGTCGACGCAGTCGACGTCCGTGGCTCGATTCGTGCGCAGTTCGGCCCGGTACCGCTGCGGCTGCTGTTCATCGCCCTTCCGCTGTCGGTCGCGATGGTCATCGCGCTCGGTCTCAGTCTTCCGCTCGGTCTGTCCACAGCGGCTGTGCTCGCCATCGCGTGTATCTCCGTTCCCGCGGACTATTCACCGGAACTGTCCATCGTCCGGGACAAGCGCATCCCGAATCAGGTCCGACGGTGGTTGAGCGTGGAAAGCGGGTACAACGACGGCTTGGTCGCGCCGTTGTTGCTGGGCGCTCTCGCGCTCGCCTCGAGCACGCACACCCCCGGGCAGGACGTGGCCGGGGCCCTGCTCAAGGCGGCACCGGCCGGATTGCTCGCCATCGTCGTGGGCGGCGTGGTCGGCACGGTGATCGGCAAGGTGTTCGGCGTGGTCCTGCGGAGGGGCTGGGCAGATCAGCAGAGCATCCGGATCGGCATCGTCGCCCTTCCGCTCACGACCTTCGGACTGGCGCTGATGGTCGGTGCGAACGGGTTCGTCGCCGCATTCGTGTGTGGCATCGCATTCCGCTTCGCGCGCGGCAAGCAATGGGAAGAAGAGCGCGAGCTGTCCTTCGTCGAGGACCTCACCTCGCTCGTCAACCTGCTGCTCTGGCTGGCGTTCGGGATCGCCGCCATCACGCTGCTCAGTGTGACTTACAACTGGTGGCCGGCTCTCATCCTCGCGTTCTTCGCCTTGACGTTGGGACGGTTCATCCCGGTGTGGGTGTCGCTTCTCGGAACGAAGGTCCGGCGGCGCGATCGGCTGTTCATCGCGACCATGGGACCTCGTGGCGCCGCGTCCATCGTCTTCGGCCTGATCGCATTCAACGCGCTGCCGCTCAGCCAGGGATATCCTGTGCTCGCCGCCACCAGCATGGTCGTACTGGGTAGTCTGTTGATCCACGGTGCAGGGGGCACGTTCTTCATCAAGCGGTTCTACGGGCGACCCGATACGGCGTCGGCGCAACCGTCGCTCGGACGCGGCGACCGATCGGATTGATCCGAATCGATGGCGGGTGGATTCGGGCGAGGACCGGCAGGCGTGCAGCCGGTCACCCGGCCGACCAGCCCAGGCGCTGGGACACCCACACCAGCCCGTAGGGCATGATCGTCCGCGCGGCCGTCCAGTTGTGTGCCAGACCAGGCAGGACCCTGAGCGTCGTCGGGTGGTCGTGCGCCCGGAGTGCGTCACGGATCTGCGTCGCCTCTGCCGTCTTCTCCCCATCGCCCTGTCCGAGGAAGAACTGCTGATCGCCGCCGGTCTCTCGCAGCGCGATGGCCTCGAGCGGCGTGTTCCGCTGGCGAGCGGCAGGGTCCGCGGTCACCTCGGGTGTGTAGGGGTTCGTGTACGGCATGATCGACACCACGCCGCCGAAGACGTCAGGGTGGTGGAGCCCGTACAGGAGTGCTCCGAGTCCACCGGAGGACATACCCGAGATGATGCGGTGGTTCGGATCGGCCTTCGTCCGCAGGTGCGTGTCCGCCCAGCCGACGACATCCTTCGCGACGTAATCCTCGATCTGTGGGCCGCCGGGGAGGTTCAACGGCTCGCGGTCGACACGGTCGGGTCCGGCGTTGAGATCTGGCGACACGACGACGACCGGTGGGATCGAGCCGGCCGCGATGAGGACGTCGAGTACCTGGTCGAGGCGTCCTCCGGCGAACCAGTCGGCCGCGCTTCCCGGAGCGCCGTGGAGGGCGACGAGCAGTGGGTAGCGGGCGGTGTTGCCGCCTGCGTCGTAGCCGGGCGGAAGGTAGACCCAGGCCCCGGCGTCCGGCATCGACCGTCCGTGCGACGGCACGGTGGTGAGGAACGCGTAGCCTCGGTCGTCGGTCGTGACGCGCCGCGCACCGTCCGGCACGACGCTCGTGCCGCCCTGAACGGCGGTCGTCGGGAACGCGGCGACGGGTTTGCGCGGTGAGGCGTCGAGCCATCGTTGGACCGCAGCCACCGATGGGAAGTAGCCGACCCAGGTGTTGACGCCGAGGGCCACGGCACAGACGATCGCCACGACGGCAGGGGCTCCGACCGCGAGCACGATCCGCTTGCTCGAACGGGCGGCCCGCCGGCGCCTGCGGACGAGGACGACCAGGCCGGTGACCAGCGCTGCCGCTACGGACAACGCCGCGACGCTCGGCCAATAGCTCGCCAGGAGGTCGGAGCCGAGGTCGCCTGACAGTGCGGCAGGGAGATGGATCGGGGCGTCGACGTCCACGGGCTGGTCCTTCCACTGAGCGGTGCAGGCGACGGAGGTCACCGCTCCTCACGGTATGCGGCCCACCCGGCGGCGATGGACCAGATCGCAGAAGTCTTATCCGGCTCTTATCCACGCCGCGCACGATGGTGGTCCGTTCCGACCAGGCAAGGGGACCCCGGATGACCATCACTGGAGATCGTGCAGTGCGGCCTGCAGCAGCTGAGCCGCAACGACCGCCGGGCCGTGGCCCGACCGGCCTCTCGCTGTCGACGCCTCCGATCGAGACGGCTCGGATCCCTGTCCGTCCGATGACCGGTTCCGGGTGGCGTGCCGCGATGCCGCTGCTGATGGGGCGCTTCCTGCAGATCTTGGCTGGTTCCCTCCTCGTGCTCTCGGTGCCGCCGCTCTTGTTCCCGGTCGAGATCTACTGGGCGGGCTCCTACCTCGCCGTCTTCGGGCTGTCGCCGGAACCGTTCATCTTCAACGCCGTCCTGCTCCTGGTGCTGGGTGCCGGGCTCGTCCGGCGACAGCACGCGGCGATGCTCGCGACGATCGTGTTCGAAGTGCCGAACGTCGTCACCTCGGTGTGGGACCTGATCGCCACCGTCACCGACACCTCGTTCCCGGCGGGGCTCCTCCTGCCCGACCTCGTCGCCGGCTCGGTGGCCGTACTCGTGATCGGTGTCCTCGTCGCGGCGCGGCGGGAGTTCTCGGCACGACTCCAGCCGGCAGCGCACCGGACGGCCGGAGTGGTGCTCGCCGCAGGACTGTCGCTCGCGGTCCTGATCGGCGGGGCGTTGGCGCAGTGGTTTCCCGGGACGCTGACCTCGGCACGAGACGCCTGGCTCTGGGCGCTCAGTGCCTCCATCGGTCTCGAACCGATCGACGCACTGCTCCACGACCAGGACTCCCGGCCCGGTTCGCCGGTGCCGCTCCTGGTCTCGAGCATCTCCGCGACCGCCCTGCTGATCGCGCTCCTCATCCTGCTGCGGACGGCCCGGGTGTCCAGGCCCATGACCGCATCGGAGGAGCTGCAGCTCCGTGCCCTCCTCGCGGAGTCGCGGACGGACGACTCGCTGGCGTACTTCTCCACCAGGCGGGACAAGTCCGTCGTCTTCTCACGCGACCGCCGAGCCGCCGTCTCGTTCCGGGTCGTCGACGGCATCGCCTTGGCGAGCGGTGATCCGATCGGCTACGAGTCCTCTTGGATGGATGCCGCCCGCGCGTTCGTCGATCAGTCGAGAGCGTTCGGGTGGATACCCGCGGTGCTCTCCACAACGGAGCGCGGAGCGCGCTGCTACGAGCGACTCGGCCTGCAGAGCACGTCGATGGGGGAGGAGGCCATCCTCGGGACCGATGAGCGTGCCATCGACGCGCTGCGGGGCGACCCGAAGTTGAGTGCTGCTGTCCGCCGCGTGCGCCGGGCCGGATACCGCGCGCAGATGCGTCGACAGGACGAACTCTCGGATGCGGAGCTCGACCGACTCGTCGAGCTCGGGGACCGTTGGCGTGACGACGACGTCGAGCGTGGATTCTCGATGGCCTTGTCACGGTTCGGCGACGCCAGTGACGGCCGGTCGGTCGTCGTCACCGCGCATGACAGCGACAACGAGGTCCAGGCCCTCCTCGTCTTCGTGCCGTGGAACCACGACGGGCTGTCGCTCGACCTCATGCGCCGGAGTCCTGACGCAGTCAACGGCACCACCGAGTTCCTCGTCGACTGGCTCGTGGAGGAGGCGGGCTCCCGCCAGATCACCCGCATCTCGCTGAACTTCGCGATGTTCAGGGAGATCCTCGCCCGCGGTGAACGGCCGGGTGCCGGGCGCATGCTGCGCCTCAAACGTCGAGTCCTCCTCGCCCTGTCTCGTCGTTGGCAGCTCGACTCGCTCCGCCGCGCGAACGAGCGGTACGCCCCGGACTGGAGGCCGCGCCTCCTCTGCAGCGATCGCAGTGTCTCGCTCGGACGCGTGTGGCTCGCTGCAGCGCGGGCGGAGGGATTCCTCGGGCATTCGATCGTCGACCGTCGCGGTCATCGACGGGCCTTCCTCGGCCAGTCGTCCCTCCGGCCCGAGGACTTCGCCGAGCGTGTATCGGAACTCGGCGCTCCCTCGGTGGCGGCGACGGCGACGGTGCGGCGCCGCGGCACCCACCTCGCCCGAGTCGAGCGTGCGCTCGCGATGCAGATGGCTGGAGCAGACCTCTACCCGGCGGCCGTGCGCCACACCCAGCGGATCGTCGAGGTGGTCTCCGCTCCTGGGGCAAGCGTGTCCGGTTCGATCGCGGGCCGGGTGCTGCGGCGTCGTGACCACGGCGGCGTCCTGTTCCTCGACGTGTCCGAAGACCACACGGTCCTGCAGGTGATCGCCACCGCAGATCGGACCGATCGCTTCGATGCGCTCCGTGCCTCCCAGCCCGGCGACATCGTCTCCTTCACCGGGACCGTCGGCCGGAGCCGCTCCGGGACGCTCAGCTGGATCGCGACGGATTGGCAGCTCGCGGCGAAAGCCCTCCACGAGCTGCCCGGCAGAGGCGGTCTCCTCGATCCCGAAACCCGAGTCCGACAGCGACACCTGGACCTCCTGGTCAATCCCCAAGCCGCCGAAATGGTCCGCGCTCGCTCGTACGCGATCCAAGCGCTCAGGGACGGTCTGCTCGAGGACGGCTATCTGGAGGTCGAGACGCCGATCCTGCAATCCGTCCACGGGGGAGCGAACGCCCGCCCGTTCCGCACCCGCATCAACGCGTATCGAACCGACCTCACCCTCCGCATCGCACCGGAACTCGCCCTCAAGCGCCTCGTGGTCGCAGGCTTCCCACAGGTCTTCGAGATCGGACGCAACTTCCGCAACGAGGGTGCCGATGCGACGCACAATCCCGAGTTCACGGCGGTCGAGGCGTACCGCGCGTACGCCGACTACACCGACATGCGGCAGCTCGCTCAGCGCCTCATCACACGGATGGCCGTCGCCGTCAGTGGCACGACCCTCATCAACGGCCCGGACGGCGTCGTCGTCGACCTGGCCGGAGCGTGGCCGGTCCTCTCCGTCTGCGACGCGGTCTCCGCGGTGACCGGCGTGACCGTCACGATCGACAGCGACCGTGCGGTGTTGGAAGCGGTGTCGCGCGACCACGGCCTCGAGCCCCGCAGCTCAGACGATGCGGGGCACCTCATCGAGCGGCTGTACGAGGAGCTCGTCGAACCGGCGACCACGGCGCCGACCTTCTACATCGACTTCCCGGCGAGCACCTCACCGTTGACACGCGGACATCGCACGACTCCGGGACTCGCGGAGCGATGGGACCTCGTCGCATTCGGAACCGAGGTCGGGACCGCGTACACCGAACTCGCCGACCCCTTCGAGCAGCGGGCGAGGCTCACCGCGCAGTCGTTACTCGCCGCCGGCGGAGACCCTGAGGCGATGGAGGTGGACGAATCGTTCCTCGCGGCTCTCGAACTCGGGATGCCGCCCACCGGTGGTCTCGGTCTCGGTGTCGATCGGATCGTCATGCTCATCACCGGCGCGACGATCCGCGAGTCGATCGCGTTCCCGTTCGTCCGCCCGGCAGGAGCGACCGGCTGACCCGGCTCATGAGCCGTTCAAGCGGCCCTTGTCGCTGATATCGCGACCACACGACGGCGAAGACACCCAGCCCGACGGTGAAGACGGCCAGTATCCAGAGCGGCTGGGCCGGCGCGAAGCTGTGACCGGTGACGGCGGTCACCACCCACATCCCGACGATGTGGAGCGCATAGACCGACAGCACCATGGACCCGGGGGCGGCGAGCCAGCCTGCCAGGCGGGCTCGGAGCCGGCCGGCGGGCGTCCGGTCGCTCCTCGTCGCCCAGTCGCCGACCGTCAGGAGGACCGCCAGGAGCAACAGGCAGGTGCCCAGCGCGCCGAGCACGTCGCCCCAGCTGCCCGAGTGGGGAGCGTCGCTCGCGAGCCACCACCAGGATCCGGAGTCGGTGACGCCGCGCTCGGCGAAGTAGCGCTGCGCGTACTCGGCCGGGTCCTGTCTTGGCAGGGTGGCGATGATCGCCGTCCGAGCGCCGAACTGCATGACGAGCGCCGAGCCACCGTAGGCGAGGGTGGCGAGCGCAGCGCCGACGAGTGCCAGGCGGCGTCGAACGGCGGGGCCGGTGAGATCGAGACGACCGATCGCGACGCCCGCGAGCACGAACGGCATCCAGGTGAGCGCCGGATAGTCCCCGCTGACGAGCAGGTCCCAGAGCATGTTCCTCACGTCGGGAGCTGATGCGCGCAGGAACAGGGAGAGGGGTGGACCGATGATCGCCCAGGTCCCTACCACCCAGAGGAGCGGGCCCGTCCGGAGGCGCAGGAACGGGATGACGAGGACGAAGAACACCGCGAACGCGCCGAGGATCACCACGACCGGTGTCCGAAGGCTCAGCAGCAGTAGCCCGCAGCCGAGCAGCAGGACGGCCCGGACGACCATGCCGGCGGCTTCGCGGCCTGGCGACTCCAGGCGTCGGGAGGAGAGGTTCAGGGAGATGCCGGCGGCGAAGGCGAACATCGCCGGCATCCGGGAGTGGAAGACCTCCCACTCCCAGTGGACCGTGCCCAGGCCGCCGTCCGGCGACCATGAGGCCGGACCGACGTGGGCCACCAGCATGCCGAACACTGCGAGCGTGCGGAACAGGTCGAGGCCGATGAGCCGCCGAGATCGTCGACCATCGGGGGCGGGCAGGGCAGGGACAGAGGTGGTCATCCTCCGGACGGTACGGAGGCGCGCTGTGCGCACGATAAGCCCGCCGCCGCCCGGCCTTCCCAGCGTCGCTTATCGGGCGCTTATCCTCCGTCCCTACGCTGCCAGCATCATGAGCTCCGCACCGATCCATCGTCCGCAGTCCGAAGCGCGGCGGCGTTGGCCGAACGCCCGGATCCTCTGGTCGTTCATCCACCCGTACCGGTCTCGGCTCGTGGTCGGTTTCCTACTCGGGTTGGGTTCGACGGCGGCCGCACTCGCCTCGCCGTTGGTGACCAAACAGATCCTCGACGCGGTCGGTACCGAGCGTGACATGGTCCAGCCGATCGCCCTGTTGCTCGGCCTCGTCGTGCTGGGTGCAGGGTTCGGATTCACCCAGGCCGTCCTCCTCGGCAATCTCGCCGAGGACATCGTGTTCTCGGTTCGCAGCCTGCTCGTCGGACGTTTCTTCCGGGGCAGGGTCGCGGACCTGCAGTTCCGGCCCACCGGAGAAGTCGTCACCAGGGTCACCTCCGACACCGTGCTGCTCCGGCAGGCGACCTCCTCCAGCCTCGTGAACCTCGTGAACGAGACCATCGCGCTCATCGGTGGGCTGGTGCTCATGGCCGTGCTCGACCTGACGCTCTTCCTCGTCGCTGTCGGATGCATCACGGTGATCGGGGTGTTCGCCGGCCGCCTCATGCCGCGGATCGGCGCGGCACAGCGTCTGGCGCAGGAGTCGATCGGACGCCTCGGAGGGATCCTGGAGGGAGGAGCCCGCGCCGTGCGGACCATGAAGGCCGCGCGTGCGGAGTCGATCGAGGAAGCGCGTGTCCTCGCAGAGGCGCGGGACTCCATGGCGCATGGCAAACGCGCCAATCGGACGGAAGCGCTGGCGTGGACGATCGCCGGCACCGGGATCCAGTTCGCGATCCTGGTGATCCTGTCGGTGGGTGCGTGGCGGATCGGCGCCGGATGGCTCGAGGTGTCGACGCTCGTCGCCTTCCTGTTGTACGCTTTCCAGCTCGTCGAGCCGGTCAGTTCGATCACCATGTACGTCGCCGAGCTGCAGGCAGGCGCCGCCGCCGCCGCTCGCATTCAGGAGACGGACGACATCCGTCGGGAGGACACCACCGCAGGACGCAGCGTCGAACCGCGCAGGTCGGGAGCGGACGCATTGCGGTTCGACCGGGTCGGATTCACCTATCCCGCAAGCGCGCGACCGGCGATCCACGGCTTCTCGGCATCGTTTCCCTGGCATGGGCGCATCGCGGTGGTCGGGCCGTCGGGTGCTGGCAAGACGAGTTTGTTCTCGCTCATCCTCGGGTTCTATCGACCGGAGGCCGGGAGGATCCTGGTGAACGGCGCCGACATGGCCGAACTGTCACTGCATTCGATCCGCGAGCGCATCGCCTACGTCGAGCAGGAGACGCCGCTGCTCGCGGGCACGATCCGGTACAACGTGGCATACCGGTTCCCCGAGGCCGACGATGACGAGCTCTGGGCGGCGCTGCACGCGGTCGGGCTCCGTGAACTCGTCGAGCGCTTCCCCCTGGGGCTCGATGAACCCGTCAGTACGACGAGCCTGTCCGGGGGACAACGGCAACGGATCGGTGTTGCACGGGCGATCGTCCGCAGGCCCGACATCCTGCTGCTCGACGAGGCGACCGCTCAGCTGGACGGACTGGCCGAGGCGGCGATCCACGACGTCGTCGAACGGATCGCGACCGACAGCCTGGTCGTGACGATCGCTCACCGGCTGTCGACCGTCATGGACGCGGACCGGATCATCGTGATGGACGAGGGGCGGATGTCCGCGTCCGGGACGCATCGGGAACTGCTCGCGAGCAGCCCGCTCTATGCGGAACTGGTCGCGTCACTGCGAATCGGCCCGACGGATGGGCCAGCGCCTGTCGGCTGACCGATGGTCGCCAGGCTGGATCGGATCTGCGTCGGTCGCGTCGAATCTCGTTGTGCTGAAGGGATGGACGTGGATGACGTACCTATGTGATGCAAGCGCCCTTCTGGTGGTGAGCACCGCCCGGCCCGGGCGCCGGTGAGGACATCAGCAGATCCCGTCCGGTCGACTGCTGCGGTGCCGCTCAGAGCGTCGTGATCCGCAGGGTGCTGGCGTACCCGTCGACAAGCGCAACCGACTGCTTCCAGTAGGCGTCCTCGATCGCGGCGTCGACCTTCGCCTCCACGCTGCTGTGCCCGTGAGGCAGCAGGAGCAGGACGGTGCCTCGGCGGGTGCTGGCAACGGCTTGGGCACCCGGGCTCGACTGGACGACACTGTCGATAAGGCGGATCACGAGATCGTTCGCGTGCGCCACGCCGTAGGCGTCTTTGACCACGGTGAGATCGACGATCTCGATGGAGTGGACCACAGAACCCGGGTGATCACGATGGAGCGCCCAGAGCCGACGAACCGTCGTGAAGCAACCGGGTCCTCCGCTCGCCCGCCGGCTGGAGAGCTCTTCGATTCGCAGGAACACCAGGACCAACGTGGTGACGACGACGAACACCAGGTTGATCACCGTCGTGATCTCGGTGTTGAAGTACCGCTCGAACACATCGCCACGGGGGCCCTGGAGACCGAAGACGACGGCGCGCGCACCGCTGTAGGACGCGTGGAGTGCGTGCACGATCGTCATCGCCCAACTCACCCGGAACGACCCGAACAGACCCCTCCGCGATTCGACTGCCGTCAGCACGGCGAAGAGGCTCAGGCTCAGGAGTTTCGGGACGACCCCCGCCCAGTTCGGACCTCGGGACTCGGGCAGGAACGTCAGGATCATGACGATCAGCATCACCGTGACGACCAACCAGAACCGGATCCGTCGGCCGTTGAACGCCTGGCAGCCCAGCCAGACGAACCCGACAGCGCCGACCATCGCGCCGTTCCCCACCGCCACCACCAGGGGCGGATGCCCCAGCCCCGTCGCGGCGAGGTAGGAAGCGGTGCACAGGACGGCGAGCATGGAGGCCGTGAGCCAGAGGTTGATGTACCGGCCGGACAGCGACTGACGGCTGTCGACGACGAACAACAGCGCGCACGACCCGGCAACCAGCACGGATACGGCGAGCAGGACGAAGGTCTCGGAATTCATCGGTCCTCCGCATCGTCGCGCCTACCCGTTTCGCCAGCACTCTAGTCCTCTCACGCCCTTCGCCGTCGAGGCTCGATGGGTATCGCTCGCACGGTCACGTCAGGACAGCCCCGGGAACGGTCAACGGTCTCCGACGGATCGTCGACGCGCACTGCGCCGCCGTGCCGAACGCCTCGTCGGTGTCGTCAGCCGACCGTGCGCTTCCGGCGGGCCAGCGGGAGGCGGACGATGAAGGTCGTCCCTGGGTCTCCGGTGGCGAACGCCTCGATCGTGCCGCGGTGCGCCTGCGCGATGGATCTGGCGATGGTGAGTCCGAGGCCCGAGCCGCGGATCGTCTCCTCGCGCACGTTCCCGGCTCGGTGGAACCGTTCGAAGACCCGGGTGAGTTCGTCCGTCGGGATGCCGATCCCCGTGTCGGTGACGCGGATGACCGCATCCACACCGTCCGAGCGCACGCTCAGGAAGATCTCGCCGGCACGGGTGTAGGTCACCGCGTTGTCGAGCATGATCGAGAGCAACTCGCGGAGGCGTGCTCGATCGCCGACGAGCTGCGGCGTCGGCACGGCAGCCGTGCGCAGATCCACGCCGTCGGGCAGGCCGAGTCGTCGTCGCTCGTCGGCCGCCTCCAGGACGATGGCACTGAGGTCGACGGGGCTGAGCCTGGATTGGCTCGGGCGACGTGTCGACGCCGAGCGGGGCTGCTCGATGTGGTGAGCCGAGGAGCGACCGGAGCCGTCAGCCGCCCCCACGTGCACTCCCTGAACCCGTCCTACGGGCAGGAGACCGGGCCCGAGCTCGGACATCGGGACCGAGGTCGGAGCCGAAGGTACAGCTCAGTCGTCGACGCGGGACACCGAGGAGCCGGGGATGAGGTGCGCCTCGAGGTACTTGACCGTTGGGGCCGGGCGTTCGCCGGCCTCGATGTGGTCTGCGATGAGGCGCGCGGCGTGCTTGGCGATCTTGCGGGTCGGTTGCACGATGACCGTCAGTTTCGGGACGAGCGCTTGTGCCAGTTCGCGGCTGTCGAACCCCACCACCGAGATGTCGCGGCCGATGCGGAGACCCGAATCGTTGATCGCGGTGACCGCGCCGAGGGTGAGTTCGTAGTTCGCCGCGAAGAGCCCCGTGGGACGGGGGTATCGTGCGAGCAGTTCCTGGGTGGCTCGGTATCCGGCGTCGACCGTCAGCGGCACGAAGCGTTCGAGCGCCGGGTCGGCCTGGATCCCTTGCGTGAACAGCGCCGTCTCGAAGCCCTCCGTGCGCAGTCGCATCGAGGAGATCGTCGATTCGCCGCCGACGAAGCCGATGCGGCGGTGACCATGGTCGAGCAGGTGGCGCGCCCCGAGCGCGCCCGCCGCGATGTTGTCGAGGAAGACGCCGTCGGCACGCACGTCGTCGATGTGCCAGTCCACCATGACGACCGGGACCTGCGAAGCGGCGGCGCGGAGAGCCGGAACGTCATGTGGCGGTGTCACCGCGATGATCCCGTCGACCATCCGATCCATGAGCAGGTTGACGGAGTCGTCGGCCGGATCAGGGCTGGCTGCCACGATGACGCTGAACCCTCTCGGGCGGAGCGCTTCCTCGACGCCGGCGACAATCGTGAGGTGGAAGTCGTTGTTGATCGCCGGAAGCAGGACGCCGACGGTCCTCGATCGCCGTGAGCGCAACGATCGGGCGTTCTGGTTCGGCCGGAACCCCAGCTCGCGCGCGGCCGTCTGAATGGCGTCCCGGTTGGCTTCGAGGACGTTGCGCCCGTTGTAGTACTTCGAGATCGTCGCGAGCGAGAGGCCCGTGGCCCGCTGAATGTCCTTGTAGGTCGTCACAGCCCAGCCTTTCCTGGTGTCGCCGCTCACCACTCTTGCTCGGGCACCGCCGAGCGAGAGGCGTTTCCGCTCAGCATAGGCCAGCTCGGCCGTCTGTTCGTGCGACCTTTGTCGATCAGCACGAATCGTTTCGACGATGGGACACGCGGATGTTCTCACGCCTATCGCCCTGATGATACCGCCGTACGAAAGATTTCGAAGTCGACACCTGTGCTTGACTCGTGGATTTCGCTTTCTTAGCATTCACGGAGAACGTAACGTTTCGCCCAAACACTCAAGGAGGAGTTGTATGCAGACACAGACGAACGGTGCCCGGAGGTGGAGGCGCGTGGGCGTCACCACGACCGCCGGGGCCCTGGTGCTCGGGCTCGCCGCATGTTCAGGAGCCGACGGTGGGGCGTCGGGTCTCGACGGCGATACGCTCACCATGTACACCTGGGTCGGTGGGAAGGCCGACAAACAGCAGTGGGCCGACTACATCGCCGGAGGAGTGCACGCCGACCCCTCGATGTCGGTGAGCTTCTCCGGACCGCCGATCGGCGACTACTACACGAAGCTGCCCACGGTGATGCGCAGCAGCAGCGCGCCCTGCCTGGTCACGTTCCAGAACGGGCGGGTGAACCCGTACGTCGAGGGGCTGGAGCCGCTCGACGAACTGGCGAAGGAGAATAAGCTCGATCTGTCCGCCTACAGTTCGGCGATGCTCGAGCAGCTCCGGGTGGACGGTGAGCTCTACGCCCTTCCGTTCAACGCCGGTCCGACCGTGATCCTCTACAACAAGCAGATGTTCAAGGACGCCGGCGTCGCCGAGCCGTCGAACGACTGGACCACCGACGACTTCATCGCCGCGGCCAAGGCCACGACGAAGGACGGCGTCTACGGGTTCGCGATCGGCCAGGGGTCCAACCCCATCAGCACGCTGATGGCGGCGGACGGACATCCCTACGCGGACGAGAACGGTCCGCTGCTCGACGACCCGGCCTTCCATGACGCGCTGCAACTGCTCGTCGACCTCGCCACCGTGCACAAGGTCGCGAAGCCGCTCGAGGCGGCCGCCGGCGGAACGTTCCCCGACATCGACGCGTTCAACACCGGCCAGTCCGCAATGGAGATGCAGGGGCTCTGGGATCTGCAGCACGCTCAGGAGTCGCTCGGTAAGGACAACGTGGGCATCGCCGTCATCCCGAGTGCGAACGGGCAGTCGAAGGGCTTCATCGGCGGCTCGGGCTTCGGCATCACGAAGACGTGTGGTGACAAGCAGAAGGCGTTCGAGGCCATCACGGCCATGACCAGCAAGGCGGGTCTCGACGAGGTGACGAAGTCGCAGGCGTCCGTGCCGGCCCGGCTCGACTCGCTCGACGCCTGGTCCGCCAATGTCGGGTCACCGGAGTTCACCGAGGTGATCCGGCAGATGACCGGTGATGCGACGCCGTCTCCGGTGCCCGCGAACCAGTCCCAGCTCGACACCCTGTTGACGCAGTACGAGGTGGAGGCGTTCTCCGGTCAACGCACGGTCGCCGAGGTGCTCGAACAGGTGAAGGCAGGCCTCGCGCAATGACGTTCGTGCGTCTCGACAGCGCGGAGGGTGAGGTCACCGACGGCGCGGTCACCCGACCGGAGCGTCCGAGGGGTCGGCCTCGCCGCCGGCCCCTCGGGGGCCCGCGTTGGGTGGGATGGGTATTCGTCCTCCCAGGGCTCATCGGGCTGGTGGTCTTCATCGTCGTCCCGCAGCTGGCGTCGCTGATCCTCGGGTTCTCCGACTCGACCGTGCTCGGTGGGACGGAGTTCACCGGCTGGGAGAACTACGCCCGGCTGTTCCGTGATTCGCAGTTCCTCAACAGCGTCCTCGTCACGGCGATCTTCGTGCTCGTCTACGTTCCGGCGAACATCGCGATCTCGTTGGCGATGGCGATGTGGCTGCAGACCCGCATCGCCGGTCGGAACTGGCTGCGCGTGATCTTCCTGATCCCGGCCCTGTCTCCGATGGTGGCGAACGCCGCGGTGTTCCGACTGCTCTTCCAGCAGGACGGGGCCGTCAATCAGGCGCTCGCAGCCGTCGGGCTTGCGCCGATCCCATGGCTCAGCGACGGCAACTGGGCGCTCGCCGTCGTGATCGGCGTGTCGCTCTGGCAGTCGTTCGGCTACAACATGATCGTGCTCGGAGCCGGGCTCGACTCGATCAGCCCCGACGTCATCGCCGCGTCGCGCATCGACGGCGCCGGTCGGTTCCGGCGCCTGTTCTCGATCACCCTCCCGCTCGTCAGCCCAGCCCTCTTCTTCACCACGGTGTTGACCGTGATCGGCGCGTGGTCGACGTTCGCCCAGGCCTACGTGATCACGGGCGGCGGACCCGGTAACAGCACCATGACGATCATGCTGTACCTCTACCAGGCCGCGTTCTCCAACAACCAGCTCGGTTACGCGTCGGCCATCGCGACCGTCCTGTTCGTGATCATCGCGATCTTCACCCTGTTCCAACTCTGGGGACAGAAGAAATGGGTGCACTATGACTGATCAGCAGCTCGCGGTACGAGGCCCTCGGCGGCGTCACCGGGGACGCACGCTCGGGTTCGTGGCCAACTCGACGATCGCTTGGCTGTTCGCGCTCGTGTTCTCGTTCCCGCTCATCTGGACGTTCTTCACCGCGTTGAAGCCGGCGAACGAGGTGTTCGGTGCGCGAATCACGTTCATCGGCTCCGAGGTCCTCTGGTCGAACTTCGCGGACGCGTGGGTCGAGGTCGACTTCGGACGGCTGCTCACCAACAGCCTGGTCGTGGCGGCCGTCTCGACCCTGTTGACCCTGATCGTCGCGACCCTGACGGCGTTCGCGTTCGCCCGGCTGCGATTCCCCGGTCGGAGCGCCGTCTTCGTGCTGTTCATCATCACGCTGACCTTGCCGGCCGAGGTCGCGGTCGTGCCACTCTTCCTCGGCTTCGACCAGGTCCGGCTCGCCGACACCTGGATCGCGCTCATCCTCCCGGGCCTGTTCGGCGCGTTCGGGGCCTTCCTGCTCCGGCAGTTCATGCTGCAGATCCCAGCGGAACTGGAGGAGGCGGCCCGGCTCGACGGTGCCTCGACCTGGCGCATCCTCACCAGCGTCATCGTCCCCCTCGTGCGACCGGCCATCTCGGTACTCGCGATCTTCAGCTTCCTCGGCAGCTGGAACAGCTTCCTGTGGCCGTTGATCATCCTCAACAGCTCCGACAAGTGGACGATCCCCATCGGCATCGCCGGCTTCACGACCCAGACGGGCACGCAATGGGAACTGCTGATGGCGGCATGTGTGATGACGATCGCCCCGGTGGTGGTCGTGGTCGCCGTCGCCCAACGACAACTGGTGGCCGCGATCGGCGCGGGCGCCTTCGGCGGCCGATGAGCCGCGACCACGAATGGAGACCCATGAACCTCGAACCGCTCGACCCCACCTCCCTGCCGGCACCGGTCGACGTCTCGGACAACCGTGTAGCGCTCGCAGCGGTGGATGCCGTCATCGACGCCGGTCCGTACGACGCCACCTGGGATTCGCTGTCGCACTATCGGGCTCCGCAGTGGTACCGCGACGCCAAGTTCGGTGTGTTCCTGCACTGGGGTGCCTTCTCAGTGCCGGCGTTCGGCAACGAGTGGTATTCGCGCACCATGTATCGGCGCGGCACCCCCGCCTTCGACCACCATGTGGAGACCTACGGCCCGCACGACCGCTTCGGATACAAGGACTTCCTGCCGCACTTCCGCATGGAGCGCTTCGACCCGCAGGCCTGGGCGGCGCTGTTCAAACGCGCCGGCGCGCAGTTCGTGGTGCCCGTCGCCGAACACCACGACGGCTACACGATGTACGACACCGCCCGCTCGCGGTGGAAGGTGACCGAGGTCGGCCCGCAGCGTGACGTGATGGGCGACCTCCTCGAAGCGGTCGACCAGTCGTGGCTGGTCACGGGCGCGTCGAGCCACCGGGCCGAACACTGGTTCTTCATGAACGACGGGATGACGTTCGACTCCGACGTCCGCGACCCCGCCTACAGCGACCTCTACGGACCGGCGATGCGCCAGGAGACGAACCCGACCGAGCGCTTCCTGGAGGACTGGCTCTTGCGCACGGTCGAGATCATCGACTCCTACCGACCGCAGATCCTGTACTTCGACACCGGCATCGAGACTCCGTCGTTCGAGCCCTACCTCCGGAGGCTGGCGGCGTACTACTACAACCGGGCGGCCGAGTGGGGACGTGAGGTCGTCATCAACTACAAGTGGGAGTCGTTCGCGCCCGGGTCCGCGGTCCTCGACATCGAGCGTGGCACCATGGACGCCATCCGGCCGGAGGTGTGGCAGAACGACACCTCGGTGTCCCGGACCTCATGGAGCTGGGTGGAGGGGCACGACTACAAGGACGCCTCCGAGCTCATCCAGGAACTCGTCGACGTCGTCTCGAAGAACGGGAACCTCCTGCTCAACGTCGGTCCGCGTCCCGACGGGACGATCCCCGAGGAGGAGGTCACGTTGTTGGAAGCGGTCGGTGACTGGTTGGCCGTGAACGGAGAGGCGATCTACGGGTCGCGCCCGTGGGTCGTGTTCGGGGAAGGGCCGACCGCACCCGCCGCCGGCTCGTTCACCGACGCCACGGCGGCCGTGTACACCGCCGAGGACATCCGATTCACGCGGATGACCGAGGTCGGCCACGAGTACGTCTACGGGATCGGACTTCTCCGTCCGGAAGACGGCCGGATGCGCATCCGCAGTTTCGGCTCGGACTGTCGGCTCCTCAACCGGCCGATCGTCGACGTCCGGGTCCTCGGCTCACGGGAACCCGCCGAGTGGACACGCACACGCGAGCATCTCGAGGTCGTGCTGCCCGACTCGGAGCTGACGGGTCCAGGTGGCGCCGTGGTGCGGATCGAGCTGGCGCCCGCGGGCCCGGCGCTCCGCACCGACTTCTTCCACGGCCTCAACATCTAGTGGCGGCGAGCCGAGGCGATGATGCACGGCTGCGGAACGCTCCGGTGGCACCGTCCGGTGACCACGCTCGAACTGAATGAAACGGAGAACACAGACATGATCAAGATCGACAGCGTGCCCACCCGACGACTCGCCAGCGGGGCGTCGATACCGGCGATCGGAATGGGGACGTTCGGGTCCGACCGATACGGCGCGGACGACGTGGCGGCGGCGGTCGGCGGAGCGATCCGAGCCGGGTACCGCCTGATCGACTGCGCCTCGGTGTACGGCAACGAGGCGCAGGTCGGTGCCATGCTCGAGGAAGAGATCGCCCGCGGTGTGCCGCGCGAGGAGCTCTTCGTCATGTCGAAGGTGTGGAACGACGCCCACGAGCCGGCGGCCGCGATCGCCTCGGTCCGACGATCCCTCCGGGACCTCCGACTCGACACCCTCGACGCCGTCTTCGTGCATTGGCCGTTCCCGAACCACCACGCACCGTTCGCGGACGCGGCCGACCGCGACCAGCACGCGCGCCCCTACCTCCATGAGGAGTTCATGGCGCTCTGGCATGCCCTCGAGAGCCTGGTCGACGAGGGGGTCGTCCGGCACCTCGGGACCTCGAACGTCACCATCCCCAAGCTCACGGCCATCATCTCCGATGCGCGGATCCGCCCCGCGCTGAACGAGATGGAGCTGCACCCGTGCTTCCAGCAGCCCGAGCTGTTCCGGTTCTGCCTCGACCACGGCATCCAGCCGGTGGGCTACTCTCCCCTCGGGTCGCCGTCGCGACCGGATCGTGACCGCATCGACTCCGACGTCTCCGACATGGACCACCCCGTCGTCGCATCGATCGCCCGCGCGCACGGCGTCCATCCGGCGCTCGTCTGCCTCAAATGGGCGGTGCAGCGCGGTCAGATCCCGATCCCGTTCTCGGTGAAGGAGTCGCAGTTCGTCGCCAACCTGCAAGCCGTGATCGAAGACCCCCTGACCCCTGCCGAGCTGGAGGAGTTGCGTTCAGCAGAGCGGAACAACCGACTCATCAAGGGTCAGGTGTTCCTCTGGCCGGGCGCCGACAGCTGGCTCGAGCTGTGGGACGTCGACGGAACGATCCCGGGATGGCACGGTTACGCCGCAGACGGCGCGACGGTCCCTGCGACGGCTGGAGCGTCCGCGTGATCACCGGCCCACTCGTCCACCCGCCGCTGCTCGAAGCGCTCGCGTCGTCGGGCCACGGCTCCGGGGTCCTCATCGCCGACGGCAACTACCCCTACCTGACCGGGACCCGTCCAGGCGCACGACTCATCCATCTCAACCTGCGCCCCGGCCTGCTGGAGGTCACGACGGTGCTCGACGCCGTGCTCACGGTCGTGAACGTCGAGTCGGCGACCGTCATGCAGACCCCGCCCGGCGTCGAGGCCCCCGCGCAGGACGACTACGCGCGGGCACTGGGCTCCGGGGTGCCGATCGAGCGGGTCGAGCGCTTCGCGTTCTACGACCGCGTGCGATCCCCGGACGTCGGCGTCGTCATCGCGACCGGAGACGAACGTCTGTACGGGAATCTCCTGCTCACGATCGGCCTGCGCTGACGCCGGAAACCGACCACCCCTATCGATGTTGCAACACCGGATCGCATCCGAGGAGACCATGAACGCGACACCCGAATGGAACGACCCTGCCGTGTACGAGCGGGGGACCGAACCCGCACACGCCACGCTGGTCACGTACGACAGCCTGGCGAGTGCGGTGCGGGCGGACCGCTCCGCCTCGCCGTTCAGGCTCAGCTTGGACGGTGACTGGCGGTTCCGCTGGTCCCCGGACCCCGCATCCCGGATGCCCGACTTCGAGCGGGAGGACGTCGACGACTCGGACTGGGACCTTCTCCCCGTCCCCGCGAGCTGGCAGGTGCACGGGTACGACTTCCCGATCGGGGTCAACACCGTGCTGCCGTGGACCGGCGCGAACGGCCACCACGAGCAGCCGCTTCCGACCGGCGACTACCCGCACGCCCCGACCCGCTACAACCCGGTCGGACAGTACCGGACGAGCTTCGAACTCCCAGCGGACTGGGACGGTCGGCGGACGTTCCTCCAATTCGAGGGCGTGGAGTCGGCGTACACCGTCTGGATCAACGGTCATCCCCTCGGCTATCGCGAGGACAGTTACACCCGCGGGGAGTTCGAGCTGACGCCGCACCTGCGCGCGGGGTCCAACGTGCTCGCCGTCGAGGTGTACCGATGGTCGACCGGGTCCTACCTGGAGAATCAGGACAACGTCCGACTCTCCGGCATCTTCCGGAGTGTCGGCCTGCTCTCCAGACCGTCCGTGTTCATCCGCGACTTCACGGTCAGGACTCCACTCGCGGACGACTGGTCCGAGGCGATACTCGAGCTGGACGTCGAGGTGCAGGGCGGCCCCGGCGAGCTTCGCGGCGATCGCCTCCAGGCGCGGGGGACGCTGTTCGACGGGACTGACGTGGACGCCCCGCAGCTCTGGTCGCATGCCGCATCCGTTTCATCGGAGACGTCCGGCGGGGGAGGGTCAGCCACGCTGGCGGAGTCCGTGCGGTCACCTCGGCTCTGGACGGCCGAGCACCCGGAGCTGTACTCCCTCGTCGTTGAACTGGTGGATACGGACGGTTCGGTCGTCGATCGCGTGTCCACCCGCGTGGGGTTCCGACGCGTCGAGATCGTCGACGGCGTGTTCCTGATCAACGGCCGGCCGCTCTCGATCCGAGGCGTCAACCGACACGAGTGGAACCCGCGGACCGGTCGCACCCTCAGCCTGGACGACATGGTCGCCGACATCACCCTGATGAAGCGGAACAACATCAACGCCGTCCGCACCTCCCACTACCCGAACGACCCCCGGTGGTACGAGCTCGCCGACGAGTACGGGCTCTACATCTTCGACGAGGCGAACAACGAGACCCACATCAACCGAGTCGACGGCGACGGACGGCCGAACATCCCGGGAGATCGCCCCGAGCTCCGAGCACCACTGCTCTGGCGCATGCGGAACATGGTCGACCGGGACAAGAACCATCCCTGCGTGATCGCGTGGTCGATCGGCAACGAATCGGGCGTCGGTTCGAATCTGCGGGCCATGTACGACTGGGCCAAGGCCTACGACCCTTCACGGCCGGTCAGCTATCAGGACTCGACCGGCTCCGGTTCGCCGATCGTCCCGTCGGACCACTCCGACTTCGACGGCGACTTCTACCCACCGGTCCCGCAGCTGATCGAGCGAGCGACCCGAGACCCGAGGCCGTACCTCCTCGTCGAGTACGCGTTCAGCCAGGGCAACACCTCCGGCTATCTCGACGAGACCTGGAACGCGATCCGGGAACAGCCCGGCCAGGTGCTCGGGGGCTTCCTCTGGGACTGGGCCGACAAGGGACTGTGGTGGGACGTGCCGGGGCGGCCGGGGGAGGAATTCCTCGCCTACGGCGGCGACTGGGGCGACGATCCCAATGAGGAGGGAGCCCATATGAGTGGGCTGGTGCTCGCCGACCGCACGCCGACGCCGAAGCTGCAGGAGGCCAAGCTGGCGCATCAACCGGTGAGCATGACGCTCCTGGATCCCGACAGCTGGGTCGTCGCGATCACGAACGAGTACCTGTTCACGAGCCTGGACGAGCACCGATTGCGGTGGGCGGTCACCGAGGACGGTCGAGCCGTCAGCAGCGGAACGATCATCGGCACTGCACTGTCGATCGGGCCGTCGCAGCGTGCGGAGGTCACCCTGCCGTGCGAACTGCCGGCGGAGCGGCGTCACCGAGCCGAGTACCGACTCGAGCTCTCGATCGAGCTCGACGCACCGACTCGGTGGGCGCCAGCAGGCCGCGTCGTCGCCCGAGCCCAGTTCGCCCTCTCCGTGCCGGGGGCTGCGCCGGAACCGCCAGCTGTGTCGGACGCAGCAGCGCCTCGACTCCAGGAGAGCGATGGCTTGATCGAGGTCCACGGGACCGGCTTCTCGGTCACCGTCGACCGCATGACGGGGCGGATGACGTCGCTGCGATACGACGGGCGGGAGCTGCTCGCGAGCGGCCTCATGCCGAACTACTGGCGTGCCCCGAACGACCCCGAGCTGTCCATCCCGGAGTTCAGGGAGACCCACCCGGAGCCGTCGCTGCCCTGGCGTGGTGTCGGCGAGGCCTGGGCCGTCAGCTCGGTCGAGACGACCCACACGCCCGGCGCGGTCCGCATCATCGTGAGCGGGTCCGTCACGACCACGGTGCCGTTCCGCCCGAGCCAGCGCATCACGACGTCGCCGCAGTCCATCGTCTACACGATCCATGGCGACGGCCAGGTGGACGTGCTGTCGACGTTCGAACCCGTGCCCGACACGCCCAATCCGCAGGTCGTCGGGACCACCTTCGGGCTCCGGCCCGAACTTGCGAACCTCGAGTGGTACGGACGGGGGCCATGGGAGTCGACCGCCGACCGGCACAGCTCTGCGTTCTTCGGCCGATACTCGGGGAGGGTCGCGGACCAGATCACGAGATACAGCCGACCGCAGGACACCGGGAACAAAGCCGACACCCGCTGGGCGACGCTGACCGACGACGCCGGCAGCGGTGTGCTGATCGTGGCTGAGGGAAGCATGTACCTCAACGCCCAGCCGAACAGTCCTGACGAGCTCGCGGGACATCGCCACTGGCACGAGGTGCCCGCATCCTGGCGGACCGTCGTCCGCGTGGACGCAGCGCAGGAAGGGGTGCAGGGCGGGAACTGGGACCTGCTGACCCGCCCGGAGCAGTACAGCAACACACCGGCGAAGGGCCCGTACCGTGTGCTCTACAGCCTGCTTCCTCTCCGCGAGGGTCAGGACCCCGCGGTACTGGCGCGGTCACCCCTCCGCTGACCGTGCCCCCAAGGGGTGCGCCGGACACGCGCTGCTCGCCGGTTCCCGGTTTGACTCTCGTTTCGCGGACGTGACGACCAGCCTGGACGTAGCCAGCGATGAGTTCGGCGCACTTGCATGGGTCCTCGGTCCTGATCGCTGTCTCCGACGAGAGCGACGACCCCGGCGCGCTGACACCTCGTCGGCGGTGTCAGCCGGCCGAGCGGTTCCGGCGGGCCAGCGGGAGGCGGACGATGAAGGTCGTACCGGGGTCTCCGGTGGCGAACGCCTCGATCGTGCCACGGTGCGCCTGCGCGATGGATCTGGCGATGGTGAGTCCGAGACCCGAACCACGGATCGTCTCCTCGCGCACGTTCCCGGCCCGGTGGAACCGTTCGAAGACCCGGGCGAGTTCGTCCGTCGGGATGCCGATCCCCGTGTCGGTGACGCGGATGACCGCATCCACACCGTCCGAGCGCACGCTCAGGAAGATCTCGCCGGCACGGGTGTAGGTCACCGCGTTGTCGAGCATGATCGAGAGCAACTCGCGGAGGCGTGCTCGATCGCCGACGAGCTGCAGCGTCGGCACGGCAGCCGTGCGCAGATCCACGCCGTCGGGCAGGCCGAGTCGTCGTCGCTCGTCGGCCGCCTCGAGGACGATGGCGCTCAGGTCGACGGGTTCGTCGGTGATCTCCAGGTGGGGTGCGCTCGCTGCGAGGAACTGTTCAGCCAGGCGCCCGAGATGATCGGCGCTCCGGCGGATGACGGTGAGCTGGGCCTGCACCCGGGGCGCGACGTCCGCGTCGTCCTCGAGCATGTCGAGGTACCCGAGGATGCTCGTGAGCGGTGTCCGGAGTTCGTGGCTGAGGCTCGTGAGCGACTCGGTGCGCATCCGGACGGCTTCGGTGAGCTCGGTCACGTCCTGTCCGACCAGGAGTGCTCCGTTCGGTTCGCCGTCCGCGCCACTGACCGGTCGGCCGTTCGCGACGAGGGCTCGTTGCTTGCCGGGAGGCCCCACCCAGTAGAAGAAGTCGCGGACGTCCTGTCCGTCGAGGACCCGCACGACCGGTTGGTCCTCCGTCGCCAGCGGGGTGACGCCGTCCGCCGCCCAGATGAAACGGGCGCCCCCGGTCGACGCGTCGTAGCCGGCCAGCGCCGCGAGTTCCACAGCGAGCCGGTTGTTGAGGATCTGGTCTCCGTGCTCGTCGAAGAAGACCAGCCCGACGTTCACCTCGTCGGCGACGGTGCGGAGCATCACGGCCAGCCTGTTCTGCCGCTCCAAAGCTTCGACCTTCGCCTCGCCCTCGGCCCGCACGCTCGCCTGAGCGCGTTCGAACCGCTGCGACTGCAGGCCGACAGCGATGATGACCAGCACCAGCAGCAGGGTGAGCGCGACGAGATCACTCTGGTCCTGCGCGCTCTCGGGACCCTCGCCGTACAGCAGGCTGGGCAGCCAGATGACGAGCACGCTCCCCACGAGAGCGAGGACGACGCCGAGGCGCCCGAAGCTGTAGGACAGCCAGAGCACCGGGAAGGCGAGTAGCACGATCGATGCGCCGAGGACGGGGGACACCGCATGGTTCACGAGTCCCACGACGGCGAGGTCGGCGCTGACGAGGGTGAGCGCCCACGGGCGCGCGATCCGCTCCCACGGAAGCGCGAGTGTCGCGGCGAGCGCGAGTCCCATCACGGCCCAAGCCAGTTGGAGCTCGGTGACCCGGAGGACGGCCGGGCTGGTGATGCCGACGATCGCCGTGACGATCCCCACCCCAAGCGCCAGCGGCCCCTGACTCCGGCTCAACAGGCCGAACCGGGGGTGGCGCTCCGTGCCTTCGATCCAGCGTGGCATCGGGCCTCCCAGGTGTCCCGCCCGGTGTCGGGCCAGTTCACTGTATCGCCGCCGTGATCGATGGCGGCTCCCTTGATCCGCCCTCATCCGACGGCCTATGTGCTGGACGCGTCCGCCTCCGTGGCCGCGTCCGAGCGACCGATGCCTACACTCGTCGCATGGGCTTCTTCCGACGCAAATCCCAGCAGCCACCGATGTCACCCGCCGCGAGCGAGCCGGAGCCCGCCAAGGCTGCCGACCTCGACGACCTCGACGAGCGGGGATGGGACGCCGTCACGCAGGCGGTGTCGCAGCACTATCCGGGTGCCCGCGAGTTCCATGTCGCCTACTCGCCCGGACTGCACTTCGGGTCCGCCCTGCAGGGGTGTTCGGCATTGCCGGGCCCCGACCACTGGTTCTACGTCACCTACGGGCTCACCGAGCTGTGGGGCAAGGACTCCGACGATCCGACGACCAGCGGTTTCGGGTACGAGCTCACGATGCGCGTGCGCCGGTCACCGGCCGACGAGACGCCGCCCCAGTGGCCGTACCGCGCGCTGATCGTCCTCGCGCAGTATGTGCGCAGTGGGCCGCAGGAGTTGTGGCTCGGGGACCGGATCCGGCTCGCCGACGGCGTGACCGACGATCCCGACGGCACCCTCACGACCCTCGCCGTCACCGCTGACCCGGTGGTCACCCCCATCGAGACGCCGAACGGCCGGGTCGCCTTCTGGCAGGCCGTCGCGCTGACCGACGCGGACGTCGAGGAGGCGAAACGGTCGACGACGGACGAGGTGCTGGAGCGTCTGGCGGTCGACGACCCGCTCCTGATCATCCATCCGGAGCGCCACTGAGTCCTCAGGCGAACCGCGTCAGGCGAACCGCGTCAGGCGTGCTCGCTCATCGTCCACGACGGTGAGGGCGAGTTCGCAGAACATCGAGTGGACGATCGAGCTGTCGAAGGCGTTCGCGACGGACTCGGGGCGTCAGGTGCGGCTGCAGGAGGTCGGTGCTCCGTCGATGAACCTGGCGGACACCGAGATGCCGGAGTTCGCGGCCCGGACGGTGGAGGCCGCGCTCTCCTCGCCCGGTCTGTGCGGGATCACCTGGTGGTGCTCGCACGACGTGTCCCGGTCGCTCGGCGACTACAAGGACCTCGAGTACTCGCTCGGCCTGCTCGACGTGGACAACGCGGTCAAGCCGCTCGGCCGTCGCTTCGCCGAGCTCGTCGCGGACGCGCGCGGCAGCGCGAGGGACCGGGTGCTCGCACGCACGGTCGGCGTCGTCGTCGAGGTCGACGACCACGATCTCCCGATCGCTCGGGCCGACCTGGCACCGGGTGGCGTCGTGTTCGAGCGTTGGCACGAGCTGCGTCGACAGGGCGAGCCCGTCACGGTCGTGACGTCTCGGACCGCGGCGGATCCGGCTTCGCTGGCGAAGCGTGGCATCACCGACGTACACGCCGTCCCCAGCGCGGGATCTGCGAGGTGACGGGGACCGACGGCTGAGGCGTGGCGAGGGGGGTCAGGTCGGCACGCTCACGGGCCCGGCCGCGATCGCGATCGGGTGAGCCAGTTGACCGCCTCAGCCGCGGTCGCTCGCCAACAGGCCGAAGACGACCGTGTCGGTCCACTCGCCCTTGCTCCACCAGTTCTGCCGGAGGTGGGCCTCGTGCCGCATGCCGACCCGGTCCGCGAGCCGCGCCGACGTCGTGTTCCGCCCGTCCAGCTGTGCAGCGACCCGGTGCATCCCGGGGGTGCTGAACGCGAGGTCGAGTACGGCACCGACGGCCTCGCTCGCGAACCCCTTGCCGCCGTGCGCCGGGTCGAGGACCCAGCCGATCTCGGCGACGCCCCGCTCATGGTCGGTGTACCAGAGCAGGACCTCGCCCACCGGCACACCCTCGTGCTCGACGATGAGTGCGAGCGCACGCGCCGGGCTGTCCAGGCCGGTGCGCTGAAGCCGCTCGGCACTCTTCGTCCGTGCGACCTCCTCCGTCCACGGCTCGTCGAGGAGGTAGGTGGCGACGTCCGGGCGCGAGTAGACCGTGAGCAACCAGGAGACGTCCGACGGTTCGTGCAGGCGGAGGACGAGTCGGTCGGTGGACAGCGGGAACGTCGTGGGAAGGGAGGTACTCACGTCGATCAACGATACGAGATCACGCTCCGGACCGCGCCGCGGACCTTCCGGACCGCGCGCGGGTGCGGCAACATGGATGGCGCCGACTCGCAGACCGATGAAGGGGACCTCGTTCATGACCGCACCGCACCGCAGCCGACTCGCCCTCGTCTGGGGCTCCGCCCTCCTCGTCGCCGGCCTCCTCGCCGGATGCTCTGCACCGTCCAGCGGGGACCGGGACTCCGCGGCGTCGTCGTCGGCTTCTCCCACGGCGACCGTCGACGTTGCGGACGGGTCCGCCGACTACACGGCGTTCTGCGCGGCCAACCGGGCGGCGGCGACCGCGAAGTCGGGCACCGTCGGCGAGGACCTCGAGGCCGTGCAGGCGCAGGTCACGACGATCCGCGACCTCCTGCCGCTGGACGGCGTGAGCGCCGAGGTCGCAGCCGGCGCCGAGGTCTTCGCGACCGCCGCTGAGGAGACCGCAGCGATCCTCGCCGAGTTCCCGGCCGACAGCCTCGTCTCCGACGTCGGGCTCGACCCGAGGTTCACCGAGTCGCAGGCCGTGCAGAGCGCCGCGACCGACCCGGACTACCAGGCGTTCATCGCCTGGACCATCCAGACCTGCGGATTCGACACCGCCGGCGAGTGAGCCCGACCCGATCGTGACGGTCGTGCCGCTCGTCGCGAGCGTCGGTCACTCCGCTACTGGTCCTGCGCGATGATCGCCTCCGCGACCGTCTGTGCTCCGTCGCCGGAGCTGACGGCGAAGAACCACACGCCGAGGGAAAAGTAGAGCGGCGAACGCGGACCGTCCGAACGACGAGCGACGAGCGCGGATTCGCCGTCCATCGCGCCCTGGAGCGTGATGGGCTGGAGCGCGCCAGCGATGTCGGGCTGGGCTGCCAGCTCGTCGATGATCGGTGCACCGTTCTGCACCGCCAGGATGTCGGTGTACCCGAAGCCCTCCGCGAAGAGTTCGCAGCTGAACGCACCGACTCGGGCGCTCGCCGCATCCTCCAGATCGCCGATCGGCTGTGCCCGCGGATCGATGACGGTGTAGGTGGTGGTGGCCTCGCCATATTGCAGTGCGGAGACGATCCCGGCCTCGTCCAGCCCGCCGTCGCAGGTCGCGTCGCCCTCGCGCGGCGCGAGCGCGGGCCAGGCGAGCTGCGCCTCGGAGGCGGGCTCCACCGTCGTGAACGTGGTCTCCGCCGCCGTGGCGAGGTTGTCGAGGACCTCGCCCGCCGGCGTCCCCTCGAACCGGCTGCCGATGGAGGTCAGTCCGGAGGCGGTGATCGACAGCTCGACCCAGGCCGAGCCGACGGGCGCCGACACGCGCCACCCGGTCTCGCCCGACGAGGTGGTCGCCTCGACACCGGCGATCGTCCTCGTGTCCTCGGACGGTGTGTCGCCGGCGTAGGGCGGCGCCCAGTCGTCGGCAGCGCCCGGCAGGATCTCGATCGAGAGGTAGGCCCAGTCGCCCGCTCCATCGCCGATCATCTGCTGGCCGGCGCCCACCCGCCAGGAGCAGGCGAGCCCGCCGGCCGCCGTCAGGACGGCCAGATCCACGGCATCGGACGGCTGCACGGCCTCGACGACGTCAGCCGGTTCAGCAGCGAGGACGCCGGCGACGGTGTCGAGCGATGCGAGGTCGCTGCACGCGAGGAGGTCGGCCGACGCCGGGGTGCTCGGTGCATCGGAGGTCGGCGACGCGTTCGGCGTCGCGGACGATCCGCACGCCGACGCCGACAGCACCACCATCACGGCGAGCCCCGCGCTGATCCCGACCGACCGCATCCCCGCACCCCTGATCCCCATGCGCCGAGACTATCGGTGGCGCGCGTCGTCCGCTTCCGAGGGAGGATGGAGACGGCGTCGTGCCGATGCCATCACCGAACCGAGGAGTTCCCTGTGACCACGACCCGCCGCGCCCTGATCCTGATCGACGTCCAGCAGGAGTACTTCGCGGGTCCGCTCGCGATCCAGTACCCGCCGCGCGAGGAGTCGATCCTGCGGATCGCGACCGCCATCGACGCGGCGACGGCCGCAGGAATCCCGGTCGCTGTCGTCCAGCACTCATCAGGTAGCGGGGCTCCGGTCTTCGACCCGGACACGAGCGCGTTCGAGCTCCACCCCGAGGTCGCCCGCCGCGCGCAGCCGTCGTGGAAGCCGGTCGTGAAGGAGTACGGCTCGGTCTTCGCCGGGACGGACCTCGAGGCGTGGCTGCGCGATCAGGGCGCGGACACCGTCACGCTCGTCGGGTACATGACGAACAACTGCGTCATCGCGTCCGCGGCGGGCGCCGAGGAACTCGGCATCGAGGTGGAAGTGCTCTCCGACGCGACCGGTGCGATCAACCTCGAGAACGCGGCCGGGTCCGTCGACGCGAAGACGGTGCACACGACCCTCATGGCGCTGCTCGACTCGAACTTCGCCGCGGTCGCGACGACGGCCACCTGGACGCAGGCCCTCACGGACGGCACGGCGCTGCCGAAGGACGACCTGGTGTCCTCCGCCACGCGCGGTGCGGGTCGCGGCTAGCCTCCCGCCGACGATCGGTCGGTGACGGCGACGTCCCGGAGGTCGAGGTGCTCGCTGACGAAGTCGGTGGGGAAGCCGGTGACCCCGTCGCGCACGACGGTGAGGGAGATCCCGGTGTAGAGCCAGTCTGCGGCGTGGTCCTTCGAGACCAGCGCTGCGGCTTCGCGGAGTCGTTCGTCCGCGACCGCGGGGTCGGTCGCAGCCCTGGCCTCGGCGACCAACGACTGCACCGTCGGATTGTCGTAGCCGAAGTAGTAGTCCGGGTCCGCCCAGTGCTGGACGTCGCGTGCCTCGACATGGTTCACGAGACTGAGGTCGTAGTCGTGGTTCGTGTAGACGTCGTTCAACCACGTGGGGAACTCGACGCTGTCGACCGTGAGGGTGACGCCGATGGCCTTGAACTGCGACACCAGGACGTTGGTGGCGGCGGTGCCGTAGTGGTTCGGGACGGTGAGCGTGAGCGCGAGGTCCTCCTGGCCGGCCTGGGCGAGGAGCGCCTTCGCAGCCTCAGGGTCGTAGCTCACGACGTCACTGAGGTCCTCGTAGCCGGGGTCGAGCTCCGGGATCGGTCCGTACTGCAGGGCCGCGGCGCCGCCGACCGCCTCGACGATGGCAGCGTGGTCGATGGCCGTGCGGAGCGCCTGCCGGACGAGGGGGTCGTCGAGCGGTGCGCGCTGGTTGTTGAAGGCGAGGGTGTACTTGTCGGTCGTCCTCCCCTCGACGATCGTCAGGCCGTCGGCACGCTCGACCTGGTCCCGCAGATTCGCGTCGAGACCGATCTGCACGTCGACCTCGCCCGCGAGGGTCGCGTTGACGGCCGAGGATGCATCGGGGATGTAGCTGAAGACGACCTCCTTCACCTTCGGAGCGTCACCCCAGTAGTCGTCGTTCCGCTCGACGGTGATGCTGTCGCCCTGCTTCCACGACGTGAGGGTGAACGGGCCGGTGCCGTTCGCCGTCGTCGACAGGTCGTTGTCCGCCCCGGCCTGGAGGACGAGTCCCGCACGACCCGTCAGCGCCCACAGCAGGTCGGAGTCGGGGGAGCTGAGCTGCAACCGGACGGTGCGGTCGTCGACCGCCGTGACGGTCTGGAGCTGCGCCAGGTCGAGGTGGTCGACGAACGCCGCGTTCTGCTGCACCTGCGTGAGCGAGTCGACCACGTCGGCCGCGGTGAGCGGAGCGCCGTCGTGGAAGGTCACGCCGTCGCGGAGGACGAAGGTGTAGGTGAGCCCGTCGGCACTGACCTCGTGGCGCTCGGCGAGGGTGTCGACGATCTCGTTGTCCGTCGTGCGCGAGACCAGCCCCTGGTAGACGTTGTCGATGAGGACCTGCTCGAGTGCGACGCCGGAGGTCGTGCGGATGTTCAGGTCCGACGGCTCGAGGACGAGGCCCACGCGGAGTGTCGCGTCGGTGTCCGCGGTCGGCGTCGTCGCCGGGCCAGCGCAGCCGGTGAGGACGAGGAGTGAACCGGTGGCCGCGATCACGGCGGTGAGGAGGTGACGACGCAGTCGGTGACGGGGCATGGGGAACATTCTCGCGGATCCCGGCACCGGCCCGAGCCGGTCGGCCTGAGCCGGGTCAGTCGGAGGCGTCGTCCGACAGCGAGCCGCTGATGACGGCGAGCGTCGCCGACTGGGCGCGCTGCGCACGATCGCCCCGTCGGCCCACGAGCAGACCGACCACGGACTCCGTCACGAGCATGATGGCCGCCCGGGAGGTGTGCACGAGTTCGTCCCGGAAGGTCGCGTCGATGGGAGCGACCACGAGCGCGACATCGGCGAGTTCGGCGACGGCCGAGCGCGGGAAGGAGGTGATCGCGAGGACGGTCGCGCCACTCGCCCGAGCTGCCGCGGCCACGTCGACGGACGCCCGGTTCGCACCCGAGCCCGACAGGACCAGACACGCCGCGCCCGGGCCGAGGTGGGTGGCGGCGATCTGCTGCCCGAGCGTGTCGGGCAGGTACTCGGCCGGCCGGCCGGCCGAGATGAGCCGCATCGCCAGATCGGAACCGAGCGGTGAGGAGAGTCCGTTCGCCGCGATGAGCAGTCTCGGCGCCTCGTCGAGCACACGGACGAACCGTTCGAGCGTCTCCTCCGTCATCGCCGACGTCGTCTGGCCGAGGCGTCCGGCGAAGTGGTCGATGGCCCCGCGGAGGGTGCCGAGCATCGTGTGGTCGCCATCGTCGCGGGCGGTCGGTGTGCCGAGCGCGACCTCGCGGGTGAGGGCGACCCGCAGCTGCGGGTAGCCCTCGTACCCGAGCGACTGCGCGGTGCGGATGACGGTGGCGCGGCCGACGCCGGCGAGGTCGGCGACCTCTTGGGCGGTGCGCTCGATGCTCGCCTCGATGTCTTCGGCCACCGTCTCGGCCACCCGGCGTTCGCTCGGCTGGAGCGACGGCGCGAGCATCGCGATCCTGGCCGTCGGCGGGGCGTCAGCGGACCCTGTCCACATTGCGGCTCCTCGTCGTGCGGGCGGGAAGGGCGGTACGGGTGGTGCGGGCGATGCCGGGGCCCCGGGTGATCCGGCGTCGGATGGCACCCGAGATCGCGTCCATCGTCATGGTCACGACGACCACCACGATCAGTAGCATCCCGACTGTATCCCACTGGCGATAGTTGGTGTAGTTCGCCAGCATGCTGCCGATCCCGCCCGCTCCGACGAGCCCGAGGACCGCCGAGGTGCGGATGTTGATCTCGAACCGGTAGAGCGCGAGCGACAGCAGTGCAGGGGCGGCGGCAGGCCAGAGCGCCCAGCGCGTCACCTCGGCGGTACCGCCACCGGCCGCGCGGACGGCCTCCGAGGCACCCTCCTGCACGGACTCGATCGTCTCGTAGACCCACTTCCCCTGGGTGCCGATGCCGGCGATCCCGAGGGCCAGCGCGCCCGTGAACGGAGTCAGCCCGGTGATCGTGAGCAGGATGAGGGCGATGATCACCTCCGGGACCGCGCGGATGACGGCGAACACCCCGCGCAGCGGCAGCCGCACCCAGACCGGCCCGACCGACCCTGCGGCGAGCATGCCGAGCGGGATCGACACGAGGACGCAGAGGATCGCGCCGATCCAGGCCATCGAGATCGACCGCCACATCTCGGTGAGGGCCCGCGGCAGCTTCTCCCAGTTCGGGCTCTCGAACATGAGCCCGCCGAAGTGCACGAGCTGCGCCGGGACGGTGCCGAGGTCGCGCCAGTCGAGCGGCAGGCCGGCGGTCGCGGCGATGACGACGATCCCGACGGCGACGGCCGCGAGGGTCGGGACGAGTCGCGAGGGACGGCGGGGGAGCAACGTGTTCGGATCGTTCGCGGTCATACGAGTCGCCTCCGCAGCAGGTTGGACGTGACCTCGATGAGCACGACGACGACGAGGATCTCGAGGACGATCACCGAGACGTCGTCGTAGGCGTAGAACGCCCGCCGTTCGTCGAGCAGCCGACCGATGCCGCCGGCGCCGACGATGCCGAGGATGGCGGAGATGCGGACGTTGAGCTCCAGGGTGTACAGCCACTGGTTCGCGAACAGCGGCCAGACCTGCGGGAGGACGGTGACGCGGTTGATCTGCGTCTGCGTCCCACCGGCGGCCTTGCCGGCCTCGATGTACGGGTGGTCGGCGGAGTCGATCGCCTCCGAGACGAGTTTGACGATGATGCCGAGGTCGAAGAGGAAGAGCGTCAGGAGGCCGGGCAGCGCACCGACGCCGACCATGGCGACGAGGATGGTCGCATAGACGAGGTCGGGCACCGCTCGGATGACGTTGAAGATCGCGCGCAGGATGCGACGCGACAGGCCGTTCGGGTTCGTCGGGGCCGCCGCCCACAGCGTCAGCGGGACGGACAGCAACGCCGCGGCCACCGCACCCACGAGCGCCATCTGGAGCGTCTCGAGCATGGGTTGCACCGTGCGCGGCAGGAAGGCGAAGTCGGGTTGGAAGAGCTGGAGGAGCAGACCGGAACCGTTGTCCCAGTGGGAGACGAGCGCGCTGAAGTCGAGCTGCACGCCGCCGATCGCCGGGAGGCAGGTGGCGATCGTGAAGGCGGCCACGGCCCCGATGATGAGCGCGGTCCGCAGTCGGGTGCTCGGCCTGGGCGGGAGCTGCCAGTCGGTCCTGGACGGCGGCTTCGCGTCGGTCCTGGTCGCCGTCATCGGTCCAGCCGATCGTCGGGCTGGATGGGGCGACCGTAGATCCGCTCGAAGTCCGCCTCGGTCGCGTCGGATGCGGAGCCGTCGTAGACGAGTTCGCCGTCGCGGAGCCCGATCATGCGGGTCGTGTAGGTGCGAGCGAGGTCCATGAGGTGGATGTTCACGAGCACCGTGAGAGCCGTCTCGGTGTTCACGCGGCGCAGGTCGTTCATCACCGTGTGCGCGGTCGGCGGGTCGAGGCTCGCGACGGGCTCGTCGGCGAGCATGACGCTCGGCTGTTGCGTGAGGGCACGGGCGATCGCGACCCGCTGCTTCTGCCCGCCGGAGAGCTGCGCCGCGCGAGTCCAGACCTTGTCGAGCATGCCGACCGACTGGAGCGAGCGCAGGGCGAGCTCCCGGTCGGCGGCGGTCGTCAGGCCGAGGACGTTCCGGTACGTCGGGGTGCTGGCGAAACGGCCGACGAGCACGTTGCGGTACACGCTCGTCCGGTCGGCCAGGTTGAAGCCCTGGAAGATCATGCCGACGTGCCCGCGCAGACGACGGAGCTGCCGGCCGCGCAGACCGGTGACGGTGTGCGGCCCGACGGCGACGGTCCCGCTCGTCGCCGGCACGAGGCCGTTGATCGTGCGGATGAGCGTCGACTTGCCGGAGCCGGAGAGCCCCACGACGGAGACCATCTCCCCGGCGGCGATGTCGAGTGAGACGTTGCGGAGCGCCTTCGTGCCGTTCGGGTAGGTGACCGAGACGTCGTCGAGACGGATGGACCACGACGCGGAGGCCGCGAGCTGGGCTCGGGCCTCCGCGCGATGCTGATCAGTGTTCATGCACCGGATTCCTGGAGAGGGTCGATCGGTTGGAGCGGGTCAGTTCGAGAACTGGTCGAGGATCTCGCCGTAGCGGGTGATCTCGTCCGGTGCGGTCTTGTCGGTCCAGCCGGAGAGGCCGACGAGGTCGAACATGACCTTCTTCGCCGCATCGGAGGAGTCCGCGTAGCCCGCCATGAGCTTGGTGAGCTGCTTGGTGAGGTCGGCCGGGAGCGACTTCGAGACCGCGACGCCGCCGTTGGGGATCATCTCGGTGTAGGCGAACGCGACGACCTTGTCGGCGACGTCGGGCGCCTCCTTGAGGACGGTCGTGCGCGCGTCCCAGTAGCCGAACGAGACCTCGGCGTCGCCGTTGTAGACGGAGAGGACCGCGTTGTTGTTGCCCTCCACCGGGACCTGGGTGATGTCGGCGTCCGTGTCGATGCCGGCGTCACGCATCGCGACCACGGGGTACTGGTACCCGGCGGGCGAGGTCGCGGCCTGCAGGGCGACCTTGGTGCCCTTCGAGATCTTGTCGAGGGCCTTCAGCGCGGCCGGTCCTGCACCGGTCGCAGCGTCTGCGCCGGGCTCGATGCCGTTGCAGTACGAGAGCGGGGTGTCGCTCGCCGCGTAGGTGACCATGACCGGCGCTTCTGCGCAGTACTTGTCGGGGTTGTTCGTGTAGGCGACCGACGCGTACGAGGTCGCGCCGAAGCGGACATCGCGCAGGACGAGGTTCGCGTCGTAGCGCTCGGTCGCGTTGTAGAGCGAGCCGGCGTCGGTGATGATGACCTGTGCCTGGTCGCTGCCGAGGGCCTCGACGGTCGCGGCGTAGTCGGTCGCGACGACCCCGTTGACCTCGATGCCGAGGTTCTCCGACAGGTAGCTGGTGAGCGGGTCGAGGGCTTCGGCGAGGTCCTCGCCCTCCACCGACGGCACGAGCGAGATGGTGATGGAGTCGGGCCAGGACGCCGTGCCCGTGGCCGACGGGGAGGAGGCGGCGGGGCTGCAGCCGGCGAGGGCGAGGGCGGCGACGGCTGCGACGCCGGTGAGGAGCAGGGTCTTGCGCATGTTCGGGATGCCTTTCGAGGGTGGAGGGTGATCAGGAGGCGGACGGAGCGGGAGTGGAGGTCTGGGAGGCGTCGGGGTGGCGCGATGCGGCTGCGGCCCAGGCGATGATCTGGTCGTACAGGTCGGCGAGTGAACGCCCACGCATCGTGGCTGTGGCCGACGAGCGCTCGAAGGTCGCGCCGACGAGGGCGGTGTCGGCGCCCAGCTCGGCGGCGGGAGCGAGGTCGTTCTCGACGATGTCGCCGACGGCGAGGACGGGGCCGGCGGCGAGCGCGTCACGGATGAGCGGGACGAGGCCTGCCGGCTTCCCGACGGTGAAGTGCACGGCGTCGAACACCTCGGCGACGCCCCAGGACTGGAGGAGCGCCGTGATGCCGTCGCCGGGGGCGTTCGTCGCCAGGACGAGTCGGGCGTGGGTGCCCAGCGTCTCGAGGAACGCGGGCAGGTTCTCGGGAGAGTCGACCGCCGCTTCGCTCGAGCCGAGCAGCGCGCGGGAGTCGTCGTAGGACGCGCCGATGACGTCGGCACCGACGCCGGCTTCGCGGGCGATCCGGGTCACGGCGTCGTACCCGTCGCGGGCGTCGGTCTCGCCGGTCGTGAACGCGGCGAGGGCGGCCTCGGCGCGCATCGCGAATCCGGTGTCGCCGGTGCGCTCGGCGATGGCGCGGGCGAAGGCCGTGATCGGCCCGTCGCCGAGGGCGAGGGTGCCGTCGAAATCGAAGAGGATGGTGGGGGCCACAGGCGCTCCTTCTGAGCGTGTCGTTCACACGGCCGCTCCTGCGGACGCTGCGTCCATCATGGACGGCGAGTGTGGACGCAATCACCATGGCGGGTGAACGGCGGGTGAATTCACCGACGCACGAGCCGCCTATGCTGTGGTGCTGTGATGATGACGGAGCTCGCGGGACGAGCAGAGACCGAACCCTCGACCGTGCTCGAGGAGCACTCCTGGTTGGGTGCGGCGATCGACGAGGACACGGTGGCAGGCCGGTTCGCCTCGTGGGGTGCGTCGACCGTCATCGACGAGCACACGGGCGGGCCCGTGATCCCACGTGCGCTGTTCGAGGCGCTGCATGCGCGCGCCGGCCTCGCCGCGGCCTGGCCGGTCGGGAACGCCGGGCTCCTCCACGTCTACGGCTACCTGCTCTCGGCGGTCCCGACACCCTACGGGTTGAAACGCGACCGCTGGCTGGACGGAGCGCTCGCGCGCGCGTTCGGGCTCCCTGACGACGAATTCGTCCCATGGGCCCGTGCGTCATCCCTGCTGTCGCGGGTGACGGCGGCCGCGCAGGACCTGCTCGCACGACCGGTACGGATGGCCGACGGCCCGTCCGGTCGGATGGTTCTGGGGCTCGGCGAACCGACGGACACCGACGCCGTCGCGCTCGTGTACGGCATCGACGAGCGCCTGATAACGACCTTCCCGGTCGCCTCCGGTGCAGCGCTGCTGGAGGAGTGGGACGCCGACCCCGACCGCCTCCGGTGGAATGCTGCGGCTGCAGGCTGACGCGGATCAGGCGTCGGACGATCCTCGGCGGGCGTCCTGGCGACGCCCTGATCGCACGCCGGATCGGCGGAGGCGACCGGCGACGAGACCGGCCAGCTCCATGGCGAGGACGTAGCTCACGACGCGGACCGCGAGCAGCACGATGACGAGCACCGGTGAGACGAGGTCGGGCGAGATCACCGCGAAGGACAGCGCCCAGATCGCGACGCCACCGGCCGCAGCCGCAAGCCAGGTCGTCGTGCGGGCGGGGTGCCGTCGGCGGGCGAGCACCAGGTCGATCGCCGCCGCCGGGACGACGAGCGCGACGATGATCGCCGGGCCGAGGGCCGTGACGGGCAGCGCGAGGAGCCCGGTGACGGCTGCGGTGAGCACCGTCGCACCGGGGACGCCCGTCCAACGCCTGGCGAGCATCGGCATCACCATCGTGACGGCGGCGATCGCGGCGTAGAGCACGGGGTTGAGCACCGCGGCGGTCGACGTCAGCGGGCTGACGAGGAACAGGATGAGGGCACCGACGGCGCCGAAGGCCGCGCAGCGGAGCAGGGTCGTGGTGGTCGCGGTTCTCATGGCCTCAACAGGGTAGTGGTGGTGGAAGGACGACGGGCGGGCCGAGCCCGAAGGCTCGACCCGCCCGATCGGTCAGGTCCGGGTCAGCGCCCGGTGACGAGGCGGCGTCGGATGACGAGCCCGGTACCGAGCAGCAGCAGGATCGCCGCTCCGACCACCAGTGGTGCGACGGTCGTTCCGGTCGAGGCGAGCACCGGACCCGGCGTGCTCACGGTCGCCGTGGACGGGTCGGAGGTGAACGACTCGCCGCCCGGCGTCACGCCGGTCCCGAACGCGGTGTTGCGGATCGAGCCCGCGCTCAGGTCAGCCTGGGTGGCCGTGTAGGTCGCGGTGCAGACGACCTGGAGCCCGGGGGCGAGGAGCGCCGTGCCCGTCGGGCAGGTGATCGCGGACAGCGTGCCCGTGCCGGTGAAGTCACCTTCCTGGACCGCGACGTCACGCAGGGTGACGTTGCCGGTGTTCGTCACCTGGAACGAGTAGGTGATGACCTGTCCCGCGGTCGTGGCCCGCTCGACGTCGGCCGTCTTGACCACCGAGAGGCCGGGGACGGGCGGCGACGGGATCGTGACCTCGGACGGCGGCGAGACCGGCGGGACACCGTTCACGCTGTTCGGCGGCGTCGCCGTCGCGGTCGCCGAGTTCGTGATCAGACCCGCGTCGACGTCGGCCTGCACGACCGTGTAGGTGGCCTCGCAGGTGATCGTCGCGCCCGGTGCCAACGAAGCGGATTCGGCCGGGCAGACGACGTCGGACAGCTCGCCGGCGCCGGAGAACTCCCGTTCCACCACCGTCGGGTTCGTCAGCGTGACGTTCCCGGTGTTGGTGAGGAGGAAGGAGTAGGTGACGACCTGGCCGACCGCGAGGCCGTCCTGGGCCACCGCATCGGCCGACTTCACGACCGTGATGGCGGGTGTCGCCGGGAACGCGACGGTGGTCTCCGATGGCGGCGAGACCGGGGGAGTGCCGCCGTTCGGCGGAGTGCCGGTCGCGGTCGCGCTGTTCGTGACCGATCCCGCGTCGACGTCGGCCTGGGTCACCGTGTAGGTGGCCTCGCAGGTGACCGTCGCGGCGGGAGCGAGCGAGCCGGCCGCCGGCGGGCAGACGACCTGGGACAGCTCACCGGTGCCGGTGAAGTCGCCCTCGACGACCCCGACGTTCGTCAGCGTGACGTTGCCGGTGTTGGTGACGAGGAACGAGTAGGTGACGTCCTCGCCGGCGTTCGCGACTGTGGTCGGCGTCGCGGACTTCGCCACCGTGATGGCGGGCGCTGCGGGGAACTCGACCGTGGTCTCCGACGGCGGTGAGACCGGGGGAGTGCCGCCTGCCGGCGGGGTGCCGGTCGCGGTCGCCGAGTTGGTCACCGAGCCGGCGTCGACGTCGGCCTGCGTGACCGTGTAGCTCGCCTCGCAGGTGACGGTCGCCGCCGGGGCGAGCGAGCCGGCTGCGGCCGGGCACACCACGTCGGCGAGCTCGCCGGTGCCGGTGAACTCGCCCTCGATGATCGAGACGTCGGTCAGGGTGACGTTGCCGGTGTTGGTGACGAGGAACGAGTAGGTGACGTCCTCGCCGGCGTTCGCGACCGTCGTCGGCGTCGCCGACTTCGCGACGGTGAGCGCCGGGGCCTGGGCCACGCCCGGGATGGTGACCTCGGACGGCGGTGAGACCGGTGGCTGGCCCTGCGGCGGGGTCCCGGTCGCGGTGGCCGAATTGGAGACGGTCCCGGCATCGATGTCGGCCTGCGTCATCGTGTAGGTGGCCTCGCAGGTGACGGCCGCCGCGGGGGCGAGCGTCGCCGCTCCCGGCGGGCAGACGACGTCGGAGAGGTCACCGGTCCCGGTGAACGCGCCCTCGTCGACCTGGACGTCGGTGAGCGGCACGTTGCCGGTGTTGGTGACGAGGAAGGAGTAGGTGATCTCGTCACCGACGGCGTACTCCGCAGCAGCTGGTGACGCGGACTTCACGACGGTGATCGCGGGAGCCTGCGGCACGAACTCGACCGTGGCGTCGGCCGGCGGGTTGAGGCCCACGCTCGTGATGTTGTCGGGACCGTTCGTGAACGTCCCGGCGACGGGTGAGGTGACCTCGACGGTGACGGCGCAGGAGGTCATGCCCTGGCTGAGGTTCCCGGTGACGTCGATCGACGAGCCGCCCTCGGGCGCGGTGACCACACCCGACGGGCAGGTGGTCGAGGCGTCGCCGTCGGCGATCGTCAGGCCGGCGGGCAGCGCGTCCGTGAAGGACCAGCCGTTCTTCGCCGCGAGCTCGTCGGTGTTGGTGATCGTGAGGGTCAGCGTGGACGTCTCACCGGCGACGACGCTCGCCGGGCTGAACGACTTGTCCAGCTGCGGGGAGACGTCGAGCACCTGGATGTTGTCGAAGGCGTGGTCGTTGCCGGCCGTGCCGCCGCCGGTCAGGTTGCGGGCGACGATGCCGACGGTCGCCCCGGGGAGCAGGACGGCTCCCGGCGAGACGTAGGTGCCGACGCGGACGTTCTCCGCCCCGGCCGCACCGGTCGCCGGCGCGGTGACGGAGCGGGAACCGGCTGCGGTGCACCCGTTGACGGCACCGACGGAGTGCGCGTCGCCCTGGTCGTCGGTGAGGAAGAACTCGAGGACGGGCTGCTGCGACGCGTTGCAGGACACCGCGGCGAGGTCCACCGAGGTCGTGAGGAACCGGCCGGCGCTCGTGAGCGCGATCGGGTCGACGGTCGCGAACTCGACCGCGTTCGGCGGGTTCATGGTGAGGTTCTGCTGCGACGTCCAGGCGCTCACGGAGTGGTTGGCCGTGTCGCCGGCGCCGAGGGCCCAGGCGAGCTGCCGCGTGCGTCCTTCACCGGACGCCGATTCCGCGAAACACTGCGGCTCCGCTGACGAGGCGAAGCTCGTCACGTTGCCGTTGCACTGGGCGTGGTCGCGCCAGGAGGCGTCCGCGGTGTAGCGCGTGCCGTCGGCGCCGACGTAGTCCTCGATGTACGTCGGCGACGTCGCTCCGTTCTCGAAGTCCTCGGCGTAGACGATCGAGCCCGACTGCGGCGTCCCCGGCGTCCCGGGCAGCGCCTGCGCGCTCGAGCCGACCCCGACGAGCGAGAGCGCCGACAGGACGGTCACCCCGATGATCCCCATGGTCGCGCGAGCGGCGGACGGTGCCCCCCACCGGTTCCGCCACCGTGCGCGGTGACTCCTTCGACCCGTGTGCTGCTGCATGTGTGCTGCCTTCCCCGTGAAGCGGCGGTGCGCCCGCCGAAAACCTGGCCCCAGCTGAGGGGCCGAGGATCAGTAGAGCGGCAACCCCGACGCGGTCCGGGCGGATCGGCCAAAGACCACCCCGCATCCTGCCCCGGGTGTTCCCCGACAGGTGAGGGTCACCTAGGGTTGACCCGTGCACATCGGTCGGAATAGGTACTTTCCCTCCCTCGGGGCGGGGTTCCTCCACCCCACGGACGTCGCCCCGGTCACCCGTCTCCTCACCACGGCCATCCAGGAGGAGGACTGGGACACGGTCGTCTCGGTGATCGAGTACGAGTGGGGGATCCTCATGGCGCTCGACCTCGCGACGCTCGACCGTGCGCTGCAGGCGCTCCCGGCGCGCGTGCTCTCGAACCACCCCATCGTCTTCGCCGTCCGGGAGATCCGGCTCAACATCCGTGGGGAGACCGAGGCACTCGACCAGTCGGTGGGGCGGTTCCAGCTCCCGACCGATCCCGACGACCTCCGGGACCGAGCTCGCACCGAGCTCGCGCGCATCAGCCTGAGCGCATCGACGGCGTTCATGATCGCCTACCGCGTGCACGGTCGGCACCAGCGCGCGTTGCACTACGCGCGGATCACCGAGGAGCTCGCGCGGCGGGCCCGCGTGCACCGCCCGACCGAGTTCGCGCCCCGCGTCCCCACCGCCCTGTTGCAGGTGGGGATCACGAAACTGCTCGTAGGTGACCTCCATGAGGCGAGCCTCGTGCTCCGCGAGGCGTACGAGCTCCGACACGAGTCGTGGGACGGCCGGAACGGCGGTGACGCCTCCGGCAAGCTCGCCCTGCTCTACGCGGTGCGCGGCGAGATCGTGGAGGCGGACCGCTGGCTCGGACGCCACGACGACGGGGGCGGCGCGCACGGGTGGATGGTCCCGCTGGTCCAACTGTCGGGTGCCATCGCCCGGGCCTTGATCGCCATCGCCCGCGTCGACCGGGCGGCGGCGGAGGCGGCGCTCGCGACGCTCGAGCTCCAGGTCAACCGCGAGCGGTCCTGGGCGCCGTTCATCACCTACGCGCAAGCGCAGCACGCACTCCTCTGGGGCGATCGACGGGCGGCGCTGCAGCTCATCGAACGCACCCGCGTGTTCGCCGGTCGCAGCCTGCGTCATGCCGGGTCGGAGCGACTCCTCGACGCCGTGGAAGCGTCACTCCTCCTCGCCCTCGACCGTCCGACGGAGGCCAGCGTCCTCCTCGACGGCCGTGACCGGAACGCCCACACCGCGGCGGTCGCCTCGCGGCTCGCGCTCCTGACCGACCGCAAACCCCTCGCGCGGGAACTCGCCACCGCCGGGCTCGCAGAGGAGCACATCGACGCCGGTGCGCAGACGGAGCTGCTCATCACCTCGGCGCTCGCCGACGACTCGGACGAGGACGGTCGGCGGCATCTCCTGCAGGCGATCGCGACGACGGCGCGGACCGGGATGCTCACACCGTTCGTGGTCGCGCCGCGCAGGCCGCTTCGACACCTCCTCGGCACGATGTCGCCCAGCGAGACCCATGCGCGGATCGAGCGGACACTCGCCTCGAGTCCCGAGCCGACGCCGGAGACCGTGCAGCTCGTGGAGCTCACCGCCACCGAGCGCCGGATCCTCCAGCTCTCCGCGGAGGGTCGGACCCGGCAGGACATCGCGCAGGCGCTGTACGTGTCCGCGAACACGGTGAAGTTCCACTTCCGGAACGTCTACCGGAAGCTCGGGGTCGACTCCCGTGAGGACGCACTGGCCACCGCACGGCGGCTGGGACTGCTCCCGACCGAGCGGTGAACGTGGAGTGGGGCGGATCCGATGCGGGTCGCGCTCAGCGCGCCGGAAGCGCCTGCTTCGGCGAGTAGCCGCTGCGCTGGGTCTCCTCGTCGGCGACCCGCACGCCGTAGCGGTAGGTGAGCTCGCCGCCGAGCACGCCCGACAGCCCGACGAGGCCGTACCCGAGCACGCTGCACAGGACGCCTGCGACGCCCGCTCGGTGGTGCGGTGATCGGGCCCGGATGATCAGGCTGCCGGTGAACAGGGTGACCGCGGCGACGTTCGCCACGAGGTGGGTGAGGGCGATCCGTCGGGCGGGGGTGCCACGGTCGATGGTGCGCAGGTCCATGAGTCCGAGCGTCCCTGCTCCGGATGCGCCGACGAGACCGATCCCGACGAGCCAGGTCGCCCCGCGCGCGAACGACTTCGGATCGTCGACGAAGCGTGAGGCGAGGTCGAACACGAGGCTCGCCGTCCATGCACCGATCGGGATCGTGACGGCGACCGCATGGAGTGGGTGACCATACGGACCCGCGAGGATCGACGTCGGGCGCTTTGCCCGGCGCAGGCTCAGCTCGGTGCGTTCGATGGCAGTGGGGTCCAGCGTCTCGACGGTCGTCATAGGGGGACGCTACGCGTTCGAAGAACCTGGGCGTACACCTTGACGCCGCCGGACGATGCGTGGTTGCATCGGCCGGCGGCGTCGCACGGGAGTCGCTCAGGCCGTCAGACCTCCAGGGACCAGGCCTCGGCTCGCACGGTCGCGTCGTGTCGCACGGCGTACCGCTCGCCGTCGGCCGGATACGCGCGGAACGTCCGAGCGGGGTGCCCCGTGTGGTGGATCTCGACGATGGACGCGTCGATGAGGATGCGGACCTCGTCCCCGTCGGCCAGTTCGCCCCGCCAGATCACCTGCGTCTCCGAGCCCTCCAGCTCGAGGGAGGCCGCGCCTGCGCCCGTGAGTCGCACCTCAGCCTGATCAGGGAGTTCCGCCGCGTCGACGACCTCGGCCCGGAGTCCCGTCAGCTCCCGCGCCGGGATCAGCTCGACCTCGTCGCCCCGGACCACGAGCTCGCGCGGGAACGTCAGCATGCCCGACCAGCCCTGCTCGCCGGTGTCCGCCTGTGTCCGGCCGCGCACGCCCTCGGGGGCGATCTCCTGCGCCCAGCCCCAGAGCAGCACCCGCTCCGACTGTCCGTCCGAGCCGTCGGACTGCACGGCCTGCGGCGCGTAGAAGCTCGACCCCTCGTCGATGATGCCGGTCCGGCGGGCGCTGAACACGGGTCGCCCGGTGGCCTCGTCGAGCTCCATCGAGCCGAGGGCCCAGGCCACCCCGCGGTGCGGCTGGCCGTCGAGCCACAGTGACACCAGCAGCACCCAGTCGTCGCCGACCCGCACGAGCTGCGGGCACTCCCACCCTTCGCACGGAGCGAGCTCGGAGACGACCGGCGCATCGGCCGTCAGCAGGTACCCCTCCTCGGTCCAGGCGTCGAGGTCGTCGACGCCGTAGAGGAGTAGTGCGCCACCGACGTCGGAGCGGCCGGCGCCCTGGATCGCCCAGCGGCGCCCACCCAGCTCGAAGAGGAACGGGTCGCGCACCATCGTCACGCGCTCATCGGCGGGGAGCCCGGCAGCGACGATGCGTTCGCCGGTCCAGTCCTGCGCATCCGCCGAGCCGTGGACGACGACGACCTCCGAGAACCCGTGCCGGTCACGCGCGCCCGAGTAGACGACGGACGGCCGGCCCTGGTCGACGATCCCGACGCCGCTCCAACAGCCGAAGCCGTCGGTGGTGCCCGGGCGGGGTGCCAGGGCCACCGGGTGCTCCTCCCAGGCGAGCAGGTCCGGCGAGCTCACGTGACCCCAGTGGATGTCCTCGTGCCGGGCCGACCCCGGGTTGTATTGGAAGAAGACGTGCCAGCGACCGTCGACGAACATGATGCCGTTCGGATCGTTCAACCACCCTGCCTCGGGTCGGGGGTGCAGCAGCGGGAAGCCGCGGTCGAGGACGTGCGTTGCGTGGAGGCCGGTCATGGCTTCCTTTCGGTTCGAGATCAGTCGGATCGAGGGGAGGGCGGTGGTGCTGGTCACTTGCTGACGCCGGCGGTGAGCCCTTCGCGCAGCGGCTTCTGGCCGAAGACGAAGACCAGCGCAGCCGGGATCATGGACAGGACGACACCGGCGAGGACGGTCGCGACCGACCCGGTGCCGAGGTTGCCCTGCAGGGTCACGAGCCCGAGCGGGAGGGTGAAGTTCTGCTCGCTGATCGTCAGGATCAATGGCCGGAAGAACTCGTTCCAGTGGTAGTTGAACGCGAGGATGCCGACGATCGCGAGGCCCGGGGCGGCGAGCGGCAGGTAGATGCGGAAGAAGATCTTCCACGGTCCCGCCCCGTCGATCTGCGCCGCCTCGGCGAGCTCCGGCGGCAACCCCATGAAGTACTGCCGCATGAGGAACGTGCCGAACGCCGTCGGGATCATCGGGATGATGAGCGCGAGGAGCGTGTCCGACAGGCCCATGCCGCGGATGAGCATGAACACGGGGACGATCGTCACCTGCATCGGCACCATCATCGTGGCGAGGATGAGTCCGAACAGGATGCGCTTGCCGCCGAAGTCGAAGCGCGCGAAGACGTAGCCGGCCATCGCCGCGCTGAGCATCTGCCCGGCCGCGATGAGGAGCGTCACCAGCGCGCTGTTCCACGTGTAGAGCAGGATCGGGATCTTCTGGAAGACGTCGATGAACGCGCCCGGGCCGAACTCGGTCTGCCCGGTGTCGACGTTCGCGGGGGTGAGCGCCGTGATGAGCGTCCACACGACGGGCGCGAGCGTGAGGAACGCGGCGATGACGAGGACGAGGAACTTCCCGGCCGTGGCGAGTCGGCGGCGTGATGAGTCGGGGGTGACTGCTGCGATGGACATCTGGGACCTCATCCGTAGAAGACGAAACGCTTGCTCAGCCGGAACTGTGCGGCGGTGACGAGCATGATCAGGAGCGTCAGCACGATGCCGATCGCTGCGGCGAGACCGAAGTCGAGCTGCTGGAACGCGGACTCGTAGATCACCATCACCGCGGTACGGGTGTCGTCTCCCGGCCCACCTCGCGTGAGGACGTACGGCTGGTCGAAGATCTGCAGGGCGCTGATGATGGCCATGACGGACGCGACGAGCATGGTCGGGCTCACGAGGGGCAGGGTGACGTTCCGGAACTGGCTCCAGCCGTACGCGCCGTCGAGCGACGACGCCTCGTAGACCTCGCGTGGGATCGCGGCGAGTCCGCCGATGAACAGCAGGAAGGTGAAGCCGAAGTTCTGCCACACGTAGACGAGGAGGACGACGATCTTCGCTCCGAACCCGGTCGTCAACCAGCCGATGTTCCCGACGCCGAAGAGCCCGAGGAACTCGTTGACGAGGCCGAACTCCTGGTTGAAGAGGTACGACATCACGAGCGACACGGACGCGGCCGACAGCACCAACGGGAAGAACAGCGCGGAGCGGAAGAAGGTGCGCAGCCATTCCGGCATCCGCGACTGCACGAGGATCGCGAGCAGGAGCGCGACGGCGAGCTGGAGCGTCACCGCCACGACCACGAAGCCGACCGTGTTCAGGAAGGACACGCGCACCGTGGGGTTGGCCGCGAGGTCGACGAAGTTGCCGATGCCGACGAACTCGGGTGCCGAGATGATGTCCCACCGGAAGAAGGCGAGGACGAACGACCCGACGATCGGGACGAAGCTGAAGAGTCCGAGGCCGATGAGCGTGGGGGCGAGGAACACCCAGACGAGCAGGCGGCTCCCGCGCGGCGCGGGACGTCGGCGGCCGGTCTTCGCCTCGGGCGGGACGACCAGTGCCCGGGTCGCCGTCGGTGACTGCAGTGCCATCATCGTCCCTTCAGCGCGAGCTCGAGGTCCCGCTGCATCGTCTCGAGCCCGCGGCGGACGCCGTTCGGGCCGTTCGTGATCGCGCCGACCACGTTCTTGATGAGGGCCGACTCCACGGCCGCCTGCTGGGGCGGCGCGGGCATGGGACCCGTGGTCGGGAAGCGGTCGAGGGTGTCGTAGAAGACCTCCCAGTGCTTCGGTCCGATGTCACCGCCGTACAGCTGGGCGTTGAGCGAGCGCCGGGGCAGCGACGAGTCGGGCTGGCTGTGCGCGATCGACATGCCCTCGACGGAGATGCAGTACTTCATCCACTCCCACGCCTCGTCCTTGCGTTCGGACGTCTGCATCATCGCGTAGCCGCCGGCTCCGAACTGGTGGCGTTGTCCGCGCATCTTCGGGAAGTAGGTGACGTCGTACTCGTCGTCGCCGAGGCCGGCGTCGTTGAGTCCCTTGACCCAGAACCCGCCGGCCGGCGTCATGCCGACCGAGCCGCGGGAGAAGAGCGAGACGAGCTCGTTGCCGCCGCCCTGGGCGGGGTTCGCGGCGATGCCCTCGGAGACCATGCGCTGCAGGACCTCGAAGCTCTCGACGGTGCGGTCGCTCAGTGCGTCGGCGTTCTCCCACAGGTACCCACCACCACGAGGGGTCTCGTCCGGGTAGAACTTCGACCACATCCAGTCGCCGCCGGGTGCCTTCTCCTCGGTGAGGAAGCTCGTGTCGTTGATGTACAACCAGGGCACGACGCCGCCCCACAGCCGGTTGTTCCAGAAGTAGGGGAGGAACGACCCGGGGGCGCTGGCCTGCATGGTGCGGCCGACGGCGAAGAAGTCGTCGACCGACCAGTCGTCGCGCGGACGTTCGAGGCCGGCCCGCTCGAACGCGGAGGTGTTGTAGTACATGTTCGCCGCGTTGAAGTTGTCCGGCAGTTGGAACAGGTTGCCCTTGTACATGAACGACTCGATGAGCGAGGGGTTCACGTCGTCGAAGTACTCCTGCAGTTCGGCGGCGTCGCGCTGCACGTACTCGTCGATCGGGTGGGCGAGGCGCTCGGCGAACAGCTGGGTGCCCTCCGTGGCGACCGACACGATGTCCGGCGGGGTGCCGGCCGCGACCATCGTGAGGATCTTGGCGAAGAAGTTGCCCCAGTCCTGGCCCTGGATCGCGATGATCCGGACGGGGATGTCGGGGTGCAGCTTCTGGAAGCCGTCCACGAGCGACTGCCGGGCGGCGGCGTCCTGGGCGGTGCCGAAGAGGGCGACGGTGAGGGCGTCGTCACCTCGGCCGGGGATGTCTCCGCCGGTGAGGCGCGGCCAGGAGATGGCCGTGCCCGCCAGACCGAGACCGAGCAGGGCGAGTGCCGCCCTGCGACTCAGATCAACCACGTTGTTGCTCCTGCGAAATCGGGGCCGACCGTTCGCAGGGCGCGGACGATGAGCCGTGAATGGAGGTGCTGAACGGATTCAGCAAACGAAACATAACACAGCTCCGCGCGATATGCTGAACTGATTCAGCAAACCGCACGAGGGAGTGTCATGTCCACGCAACGTCGCCGCACGACCCTCGCGGACGTCGCGGAGCGCGCGGGCATGTCCAAGGCCGCGGTGAGCATGATCATGAACGACCGCCCCGGTTCCCGGCTGTCCGCGGACGCCGTCGAGCGGGTTCGCGCCGCCGCAGCGGAGCTCGACTACCGCCCGAACCCCGCGGCCCAGGTGCTGCGCCGCGGGAAGACCAGGACGATCGGGTTCATCTCCGACGAGGTCACGCTCACCCGGCACGCCTCAGGGCTCATCGGCGGCGCGCTCGAGGTGTCGAAGGCCCACGACCACACGATGCTCATCGCGGAGACCGAGGGGATCGAGGGCGGCCTCGCCCGCGCCTTCGAGACGATGATCGACCACCGCGTCGACGGCATCCTCATCGGCCTCCTCGGCGCCCGCCTCATCGACCTCCCCGCCACCTCGACCGGTGTCCCCGTCGTCGTGCTCAACGGAGCGTCCTCTTCAGGACATGCGAACGTCCTGCCCGACGAGCGAGCTGCCGGGTACGCGGTCGCGAAGCGGCTCGTCGACGCGGGCCACCGACGGATCGGCGTGGTCGGCGACCTACCGCAGGACGTCATCAACGATCCGCGCCAGAGTGCGACGGTGGCGCTGCGCTTCGCGGGCATCGCCGCGGCGTTCGCGGAGGCCGGAATCGAACCTGCTCGGGTCGACATCGTCGAGTGGCAGCCGGAACCCGGTTACGAGGCGACGGCCGCGCTCCTCGAGCGCCGCCCGGACGTCACGGCGATCCTCGCCGCGAACGACGGCGTCGCCTTCGGTGCCTACCAGGTGCTGCTCGAACAGGGGCGTCGGATCCCGCAGGACGTCTCCGTCGTCTCCTTCGACGACGAGATCCTCGCCGGCTACCTGCGCCCGGGTCTCACCACCGCGCGGCTGCCCTACCAGGAGATCGGCGCGCTCGGAGCCTCGATGCTCCTCGGTCAGCACGCCCTCGGGCACGAGCTGGTCACGATGCCGATCATCGAGCGCGACTCGCTCATCGCCGCGGTGTCGACCGACGCCGGTTGACGCCACCCGACCCTCGCACCCAGCAGAGAGAGATGCCATGCACGCAGCCCCCACGACCGACGTCCTCATCGCCGGCGAGACCCTCATCGACATCGTCCGGCGGCTCGACGGGACGCAGGCGGAGAGCCCCGGCGGCAGCCCGGCGAACGTCGGGATCACCCTCGGTCGGTTGGGCCGCGCCGCGGCCCTCGTGACCCATGTGGGCGATGACGAGCGCGGCGCGGCGATCCGCTCCTGGCTCGACGCGTCCGCGGTGACCCTCGTGTCGGCTCCGACCGGTCGGACGTCCACAGCTCAGGCGACCCTCGACGCCGAGGGGGCGGCCACCTACGAGTTCGACCTCTCGCTCGATCTGGAGGCCTCGGGTGCGCCGGACGCCGCCGTCGTCCACACCGGCTCGATCGCCTCGGTCCTCGAGCCGAGTGCCGACCGCCTCCGCGAGCTGGTCGAGACGCGTCGTCCCTCGGCGCTCATCACCTACGATCCGAACATCAGGCCATCGCTCATCGACGACGCGGCCCGCGTCCGCCAGGCGGCCCTCGACTGCATCGCGCGCGCCCACGTCGTGAAGGCGAGTGACGAGGACGTCGCGTTCCTGCTGCCCGGTGTGGCACCGGTCGACGCCGCTCGGGAATGGGTCGCGGCCGGGCCGGGACTCGTGGTCGTGACGATGGGTGGTGACGGGGCGGTCGCGGTCAGAGACGGTTCCGTGCTCGAGATCGAGACGCCGCGGGTGCAGGTGGCCGACACCGTCGGTGCCGGCGACACGTTCATGGGTGCGCTGATCGACGGACTGCTGACTGCCGGTATCGCTGGGCCCGGGGCCGAGGAGCGACTTCGTGGGGTGTCCGAGGAGGTGCTGCAGCAGCTGCTCGACCGCGCCGCGCGGGCCGCGAGCATCACGGTGTCGCGGCCAGGAGCGAACCCGCCCACCTCGGCGGAACTCGACGCCTGAGGCGCACGACGTCTGCGCGTCAGGACGACTCGGACGGCGGGAGTTCCGTCCCGGCGAAGCGCTCCGACGACACCACCTGCTGGGCCGCCCGACGGAGGGCGAGGATCAGTGGTTCGGTGAGCACGGTGCCGAGCACGATGTACTGCACCGCGAGCTCGGGTGAGTCCGCCGGGATGCCGTCGATCTCGGCTTCGGCGATGCTGCGCGCTGCGTCGACATAGCGGTCGAGGACTGCGGGTGGCACGGTGAAGCCGGCTCGTTCCAGGGTGTCCAGGGCTCCGGCCAGGCCGGCGAGGAGTCCGGGATCGCATTGCGCCTCGATCCCGCCGAGTCGTTCGTAGAGCTCCAGTGCGCGGGTCGTGTCGACCGGACCACTCGGGCGCGGGGTGACAGCGGTGTGGGCGACGCCGAGGAGGTCGTACGGACCCGCCGGCGGCGAGTCCAGCGCGGCGACGACGTTCCGGGTCTCCGCGATGCTCACGCCGGCGGTGAGCAGTGCGCGGATCACGCGGAGCCGGGACACGTGGGCGTCGCCGTAGCTCGCCTGGGTCGCCGAGGTGCGCTCGCCCTCCGGGAGGAGTTGCTCGCGCAGGTAGTACTTGATGGTGGCCACCGGCACCTCGGACACTGCCGCGAGTTCCGAGATCCTCATGCTGTCCTCCTCGTCTGGATAGTGCTACTATCCAACTTGGATAGCGTCACTATCGAACAGGAGCAGTCTATGTCACGCGTCGTCGTCGGCCGAATCACCCATCGTCACGAGGGGGAGCTCGTCGTGTTCCACATCGGGATGACCATCAACCAGTGGTGGCGGGTGGACAAATGGCTCCCGATCTTCGGTGACATGCCGCGCATGCTGCAGGAGCTCATGTCCGACCCGGAGTCCGGGCTCCTCGGTTCGCACATCCTGCTCGGTTCCAGCGGCCCGTACCTCGTGCAGTACTGGTCGTCGATCGACAAGCTCTACGCCTACGCGTCGGCACCGGCCTCCGCCCATCGGCCTGCCTGGTCGCGGTTCAACAAGCGCGCCCGGTCTGCTCCGAAGGCCGTCGGCGTCTGGCACGAGACGTTCCTCGTCGACCGCGCCGAGAGTATCTACGTGTCGACGCCGTCCATGGGGCTCCCAGCGGCGACCGAGGCGGTGCCGGTCGGGTCGCGGCAGCAGCACGCGCGACAGCGGTTCGCCGACGGCCGGACCGCCGGTCAGCGCTAGCGGTCAGCGGTAGCGCGGCGGAACGGCGAACGGCGCGGAGACGAGGGCGGCACCCTGTGGGACCTCGCCGTCGCCGCGCCGGATCGGACCGCGCAGGGCGAGGGTGATCCGCAGGCCGTCTGCGGGATCGTGTGCGGTCTCCGGCTGCTCGAAGTTCAGCGTCGGCGGGTCCTCCGAGGTGCTGTAGCTCAACAGGATCATCGAGCTCGACCCCGAGGCCCGCAGCCGCGGCCTCGAGAGGCGCACGGAGGATTCGCGCACGGTCAGGACCTCGTCGCGGTGCAGGATGCGTCCGGGGCCGTTCAGCTCGTTCCCACCCGCGCGGACCGCGACCTGTGGGCCTGCGAAGCCGACGATCGCGTGGTTCATGTCGTCGGGAGCGGCGATGAGCCCGGCGGCGTCACGGAGCTCGACGACCTGCAGTCGCCAGCGGATGCGGCGGTCGACGTCGGTGCTCGTCCAGACGTCTCGCACGCTTCCTCGGCCGCGGTCGAGTGGTTGCCGCACGAGGTCGGCGAACCGGACGAGCCGGGGCGGGCCCGGGTCGGCCGGTGGTCGTGACGCGACGTCGACGAGGACGAGATGAGCGGGGGTGGCAGCCGGTTCGGGTCCAGCTGCTCCGCGCATCTCGTCCTCGTCGGGTCGGGTCGGGCAGGTCGTTCAGGCCGGTGGATCAGGCCTTGGTGTCGACCAGGACGTATCCCTCTTCACCGTGGACCACGGTGTCGATGCCGGCGATCTCGTCCTCGTTCTTCACGCGGAAGCCGATCGTCTTCTCGATCGCGAAGCCGATGATGAAGGCGAGCACGAAGGAGTAGATGAGGACGGCGAACGCGGCGATCGCCTGGACGAGCAGCTGCGAAGCGTCACCACCCATGAAGAGGCCGGTGCCGTTGGCGAAGAAGCCGAGGTACAGGGTGCCGATGAGGCCACCGACGAGGTGGATGCCCACGACGTCGAGCGAGTCGTCGAAGCCGAGCTTGAACTTCAGCTCGATGGCGAGGGCGCACACGACACCGGCGACGAGGCCGAGGACGATCGCCCAGATCGGGTGCAACGAACCGCACGCCGGGGTGATCGCGACGAGACCGGCGACGGCACCCGACGCGGCACCGACGGAGGTCGGCTTGCCGTCCTTGATCTTCTCGACGACGAGCCAGGCGAGCAGGGCTGCTGCCGGGGCCGCGATGGTGTTGACGAACACGAGTGCCGCGGTGCCGTCGGCCGCCAGTTCCGAACCGGCGTTGAAGCCGAACCAGCCGAACCAGAGCAGACCGGCGCCGAGGAGGACGAACGGCGGGTTGTGGGGGACGTGGACGCCCTTCTTGAACCCGACGCGGCGGCCGAGGACGAGCGCGAGGGCGAGGGCTGCAGCACCGGCGTTGATGTGGACCGCGGTGCCACCGGCGAAGTCGATGACGCCGACGCCGAAGACGTCCTGCAGGCCGTGCGTGATCCAACCGCCGTAGGCGAAGCTGCCGTCGTCGGCGAGGCCGAAGTTGAACACCCAGCTCGCGACGGGGAAGTAGACGACGGTCGCCCAGATGCCGGCGAAGATCATCCAGGAGCCGAACTTCGCGCGGTCGGCGATGGCGCCGGAGACGAGGGCGACGGTGATGATCGCGAAGGTGGCCTGGAACGCGACGAAGGCGAGTGGCGGGTAGGCCGCTCCCTCAGGCGTCTCGAGGGCGGCGGTCAGGCCGATGTTCCCGGTGTCGATCGCCCAGGGGGCGACGGTGCCTTCGGAGCCGGGGAACGCGATCGCGTACCCGTAGAGCACCCAGAGGACGCCGATGAGGCCGAGTGCGCCGAAGCTCATCATCATCATGCTGATGACGCTCTTCGCCTTGACCAGGCCGCCGTAGAAGAACGCGAGCCCTGGTGTCATGAGCAGCACGAGTGCCGCTGATATCAGGATGAACGCTGTGTTTCCTTGATCCATTCGAGGTGCCTCTCCGCAGGGACGCGGCTGGAGCGCGTCGGGTGCGCCCAGCGTGACACCGGCGTGTTTCCGATGGCCTGTGCGCGTGTTTCCGGCACGTTGCGGAATCGGCCGCTGCGTAAACAGCACATGACGGATCGCTCGACGTACAGTGGGGGACGAACGGAAGGGAGCCCCGATGTCGACATCGAGCACACCCGAGGACGGCCCGCAGGTCGTCCGCAACGACGAGCGTCACGAGTACGAGATCCTCGTGGGGGAGCGCGTCGCAGGGATCGCCGGGTACCGGGAGGAACCGGGTCGCATCCTCTTCACCCACACCGAGATCGATCCGGACTTCGGTGGGCAGGGGCTCGGCAGCGTCCTCGCCGCCGCGGCGCTCGACGACGCGGTCGAGCGAGGACTGACGATCGTGCCGTACTGCCCCTTCATCCAGGCCTACCTCCGCAAGCACCCGGACTTCAGCGGCGAGGTGTCCTGGCCCGAGTGACGGCTCGTCATCCGGTGTGTGGCAGCCGGAGTAGGACGACCTCGCAGCGGTAGTCCTGCGAGCTCGCCATGTCCCCGCGGAACCAGAGGAGCGAGACGGTCGAGGGGTCGCCGGGCGCGACGATCGGCCGCAGGTTGTCGATGTCCGAGCGTTCCGTGACCGGCGTCCAGGCCCAAGTCGCCCCGTCGTCATCGGTGCGACCGTGGAAGATCTCGTGGTGGGCGAGCGGTTCGTCGTTCCGCGGATCGACCGGCGTCGAGACGTAGAGCGAGTCGAGGTCGTCCGGGTCGATCGCCACGAGTCCGGTGTAGTCCTGCTCGTGCGGGAGGAGGCCGGGGCCGGCGAGGGCGAGCGGATGTACCTGCCAGGAGCCGCCGGGCGTCAGGCGGGCGAACAGGAACCGGTGGTCCAGGACGGGCCGGAGTCGTTCGGCCGCCTCGTCCGGGTGCGCTGGTCCGTCGTCGGCGCGGGCGGAGACGACGGCGGCCACGGTGCCGTCGGGGGCTCGTCGCACGTCGACGGTCCAGCAGTGGGAGAGCAGGTCGCCGGCCCAGCTACCGCCGTCGGGCATTCGTGATCCGGCGGCGACGAGGGTGGTGAGCTCGACCTGCGATGGTGCGTCGCCACGCAACGGATGCGGGTCGACGACGGCACCGTCGGTTCGGTGGAGCCCGTCGGTGTCGAGGAAGCCGTGGTAGACGCTGTTGTCGTAGTCGCGCGGGTGGTGGTCGGTGGTGATGAGGTCGATCCGCCCGGGGGAGGAGACGTAGCGCGTGTAGCCGTTGACGTAGCCGACCTTCGGCCGGGTGAACAGCTTGCCGGCGTAGTTCCAGGTGTCGCCGTCGTCGTCCGACACCAGCGCGCACTGGTCGTCGTTGACGGCGCGGGCGAAGCAGTACAGGCGGCCGTCGAGTTCGTGGAGGTTCGAGTAGGTCACGCCGAGTCCGCCCGTGTAGGCGCTCCAGTCGAACGTGTGCTCGGGCCCCCAGTGGCGTGGGTCGTGTGGTTCGCTGATGCGCCAGCGGGTGAGGTCGTCGGTCTTGTGACGGGTGTACATCGCGAGCCAGCGCCCGTCGCGCCGCCGCCAGAGTGCTGGAACATCGTGGTCGTCGGACTCCAGGCGTTCGTGCAGGACGACGACGTCGGCGGTGCCGGTGCTGAGGTCGACGACGGTGACCTCGACGTTGCCGCCGCGCTGCTCGCCGTCGACGCCGCCCGTTGACGCGATCGACCCCACGACGATGAGGTTCGACCGTGGATCGACGAGCGCGCGCTCGTCCTGGAACCAGCACCAGGCGGCGTTGTCGTTGACGACGATCGGCGTGGTGGAGGTGTCGTTTCGGCGCAGCATCGCGACCTTCCGGGTGGGGTTCCGGACGAGGTTACCGGTGCGAGCGCCCGCTCGGCAAGCGCTTTCCAGGACGTGGTGCGGCTCGGAGCGCGCTCTGGCCGGCAGAGGTGCCGGGAGCACCCCGGGTGGGCCTCTTCCGCTCACCGAGGTGTCACGACCCGCTGCCCTTCGACAGGCTCAGGGACCGAATCGCTCCCGGCGAACCTCTTCCGGTCACTGAGCTTGTCGAAGTGCCCACGAGGACGCCTCATCGTTCCGGGCACACCTTTCCCGGTCACTGAGCTTGTCGAAGTGCGCACGAGGAACCCTTCGACAGGCTCAGGGACCGAAACGGTTCGGGCGCACCTTTCCCGGTCACTGAGCTTGTCGAAGTGCGCACGAGGAACCCTCCGACACGTCGACAGGCTCAGTGCGGCGCAGCTCAGGGACCGGCTGCGGCTAGAACGGCGCGGGGTCCGGTTCTGTGCGGTGGTGTTTGCCGTCAGGTGTCGTCCAGTCGAGGACGCCGCCCGGTTTGTGGTCGAGGCTCCAGCCGGGCAGGTGCTTCATGCGGTGGTGATGTCGGCAGAGGCAGGCGAGATTGCCGACATCCGTCGCGCCGCCGTCCTGCCAGGCGACCGAATGATCGAGGTCGCAGGCCCGTGCTCGCCTGCCGCAGCCGGGTGCGCGACAGGTGCCGTCCCGGAGGCGGACCGCGCGTTGCAGGTCGGCCGGGACCCGGTATTGATTCCGCCCGACGGAGAGGACGGCGCCGGTTTCCGGCTGGACGAGGATCCTGGTGAAGCTTGGTGCGTTCACCGCGATGCGAGCCGCGGTCTCGGGGTCGATCGGGCCGTACCCGTCGAGCATCGCCGGGGCATCGCTCACGCCCGCCATGCTGAGCGCCGGGACCGTGATCTGCACCGTGGGCTTGATGTGCTCCTGCACCTCGATCGGATGCGGAAGCACCGGGCTCGACATCACGTCTTCCGGTGTCACGCCGGTGAGGGCGAGGGTTGCCAGGGCGTCGGCTTGCAGCTGCGCGCACGTGCGGGTGTCGCCGGCAGCGCGCGACTCCGCCGCCGCTGCTTCGACGCGCTCGATGATGCCCTGCGCGATCGGTGCCGTGGTGAACAAGTGCACCCACGCCATGCCGTCGGCTGCGGGCTCGAACTCGACGCGGCGGTCGGCCTCGGATCGGGTTGCGCGTGTCGTGATGGATTCCGGGTGGAGACGCTCCCGCAGGACGCGGGCGCGGCTCTTGAGGCCTGCGGCGGTCATGCGCTCCGCCTCTGGCAGGACCTGGTCGAGGAACGCTGCCCGGCCTGCGGTCGGGACGTCGCTGAGTTGGTCGGTGATCACCTGCGCATGCCGCGCCGAGATCCGGCCCGCCTCCAGCGACGCCAGCACGGCCGGTGCGTCATTGACGAGACGTTCGGCGTCGTTCGTCGCACGCTGGATCGTCCGCTCCGGCGTCCGGGTCGCCATCGCGAGGGCCGCGCAGGTGGATCGTCGGGAGAGGGCCTGACGCTCGGCCGGCGGGAAGATGGCCGGGACCGTGGCGTCCGCGAAGGCGTCCGCGTAGGCGGCGGAGCGGGCCAGGAGGCGCGCCTTGCGTGCGTCCAGGACGGCCTGTTGCCGGTGGATCTCAGTCCACTCGTCCGAGAACTGCGCGAGTTGCGCGGCGTATTCGTCGCCGACGCGGGTCGCGGTGCGGGTGGTCTCGGTCATGGAACAAGTCCACCATGGACCACTGACATTCCAGATGCCGAGTCGAGTTGGTTGTGGAAGTTTCCTCGTGTGCCCTTCGACAAGCTCAGGGACCGGAGGGGGTTGCTCAGGGACCGGAGGGGGTTGCTCAGGGACCGGGGGAGGGTCGCCTGAGCGGGAGGTTCCTCGTGTGCCCTTCGACAGGCTCAGGGACCGGCGGGGTTGCTCGGGCGCCAGAGGGGGTTGCTCAGTGATCGGAGGGGTTGCTCAGGGGTCGGCAGAGGGATCATCGAAATGCCGCGGAGCATGCCCGAAGTCGGTCTGTGGCGCAAGTTGTTCTTGAGTGGTCATGTGTTATGCCAGGATCTCAGTACCGTGTACCTCGATCGAAAGACACCATGAGTTCCAACACCACCCCTGAATACCCCGCGACGCCGACGTACGGGCAGCCGTACGCGCCCGCTCCGATCCGCGGCGCCGCCTCCCCGGAGGATCTGACGCTCCCGCTGTACGGGGCGACCTTCCCGCAGGCCATCAAGCGCTACCTCCGCAAGTACGCGACCTTCACCGGCCGCGCCTCGCGGAGCGAGTACTGGTGGGCCACGCTGTTCGTCTTCCTCGTCGCGCTCATCCCGAACATCCTCTTCTTCACGGGCTTCCTGATCGGCGCGACGTCGGCTGCCGCGCAGCGCGAGGCCGTCGTGTTCGACAGTAGCCCGGGCGCACGGACGTACTACACCCAGCCCGGCATCCTCGAGATCCCCGAGGCTGCTCCGCTGATCCTGACGGGCTTCGTGCTCCTCTGCCTCATCGGACTGGCGACCATCGTCCCGAACCTGGCCCTCGCCTGGCGCCGCCTGCACGACGCCAACTTCCCCGGCCCGTTCTACTTCCTCTCGCTCATCCCGTCGGTCGGTGGCCTCATCCTGTTCGTCCTCTTCCTCCTGCCCTCGAAGCCCGAGGGTCAGCGGTTCGACACGGTGCGCTGAGTCGCAACCTGACGACCGGAACGGGCCGGTGCGGACGAGATTGTCCGCACCGGCCCGTTCTCCGTCTCGCAGGACGTGCGCGAACGCCTCAGCCGGCCGCCGCGACGTCGAGCACCCACGTGACGCCGAACCGGTCCGTCACCATGCCGAAGCCGGGGCTCCAGGCGGACGCTGCGAGCTCCTCGACGATCGAACCTCCGACGACGAGTCGGTTCCAGAACACCTCGACCTCCGCGAGCGTCTCGCCACGCACCGCGATGAAACAGGACTGCTCGGTGACCGTCGTCCCGTGCTCGCGGCGGGTCGGTGCTGCGCCGATCAATGACGCCGCCGGAGCTCCGGGGCTGTCGTACGCCATCACCCGGAAGCCGTCCTCGGATTCGACCTGACCGAAGACGACCAGGTCGGCACCCGGGGCGTCCTTCGGCATCCCGACGTCGCTGTAGCTCGCGGTCGTCGTGCGCCCGCCGAAGACGGACTGGTAGAACTCCAGCGCAGCGCGGGCGTCGCCCTGGAAGTTGAGGTGGGTCGTGGTCGTGATGCTCATGTGTGCTCCTCGAGTCGTGCCGGGCTCCTCCCGGTCGAGCACCACTGTCCCAAGCGTCTAGGACAGCTTGTGTCCTGTACTCGGACTACGCTCGCATCATGGCCTCACCGACCTCCAGACTCCTGCAGTTGCTATCGCTCCTGCAGGCGCGGCGCGACTGGCCGGGTGCCCTGCTCGCCGACCGGCTGGACGTCAGTCGCCGCACGATCCGACGCGACGTCGACCGGCTCCGCGAGATGGGGTATCGCATCGAGGCCACGATGGGGCCGGACGGCGGGTACCACCTCGACGCCGGGAGCGAGCTCCCGCCGCTGCTCTTCGATGACGAGCAGATCGTCGCGCTCACCATGGCCCTCCAGACCGCGGCCGTCGCGGGATCCGGGTTCGAGGAGCCCGCGCTCCGAGCACTGACGACCGTGAGACAGGTCCTGCCGTCGCGGCTGCGCCATCGACTCGACGCTCTCGACGTCACCTCGGTGCCCCGAGCCGGCGACGGAGCGACGCCGCAGGTGGCCGTGCCGGTCCTCCTCGTGCTCTCCGCAGCCATCCAGGCGCGGGAGGTGCTCCGGTTCGGGCGATCCGACGACGATCCGGAACCGCCTCGGTGCGTCGAGCCACACCACCTGGTCACCTCCCAGGGGCGCTGGTACCTCGTGGCCTGGGACCTCGACCGCGACGACTGGCGGATCTTCCGCGCCGACCGCATCGTGCCGAGGACGCCGACCGGACCGCGGTTCCGTCCGCGCGAGGTGCCAGGTGGAGACGTGCAGGCGTTCGTGGCGGCGAGGTTCAAGGGATCCGAGCAGACCGACGCCTGGCCCTGTATCGGCACCGTCGTGCTCCACCTGCCGTTCGAGGCGGTCCGACCGTTCGTCGGCGACGGCACCGCCGAGCCCCTCGGCCCGGACCGCACGCGCTACACCGCCGGCGCGTGGTCGTGGGTGGCGCTCGCCGCCTCCCTGAACCGCTTCGACACCGACATCGACGTCGTCGAGCCGCCCGAGCTCGTCACCGCGTTCGCGCAGCTCGCGGAGCGCAATGCCGCGACCGCGCAGACCGTCAGCCGTGGAGCGCGTCGTCCGGCGGACCGAGACGGACGGCGGTGAACCGCACGGTGAGGCCGGCCCGCGTCGGGGCCGCGCAGAAGAGTCCCGCCTCGACGTCGGCCTCCGGGTCGAGGTGGGCGACGCGGACCAGTCGCCAGTCCTCGTCGTCCACCCGCGCGCGCACGGTGACGGCGTCGCCGTCGCGGCTCGCGCGCACGGTGACCGTTCGTCCGAGCCAGTCGGGGACCGGTGCCACCGACCAGTCGGAGGTACCGTGCGTGACGACCGCGCCGAGCTGGGCGACCCCGTCGGACACCTCGACCCCGGCCTTGATCCACGTCGATTCCGAGGCGCGGAGGAACACACCGGCCTGATCGAACTGCTCGGAGCCGTCGAGGACGAACGACACCTCGATCGCCGCCCGTCGCTGCATCGGCGCGATCAGCGCATGCTCCGTGTCGTGGACGAAACCGTAGGAGGTGTGCCGCCAGGCGTCACTGCCCTCGACGGCGGTGACGAGCAGGGAACCGTCCGGTTCCGTCGTCACCGCCGCAGGGGCTGTCGTCCAACGTCCGTGTTCGGCGAGGCTCTGGAGATCCATCCGTCCATCCTGCCGCATGGATGCGGGCGCTCGCCTCAGATCGCCGTGCCGAACTCGCGGATCGTGATCCCCGAGGCGGTCAGTGGGCCGCCATCGGTGTAGAGCGAGATCCCCGTGTCGCCCTCGGCGAAGTGCACCTGCTGCGAGACGACGGTGTGACCGGCGTTGACGAAGACCTCGACGCTCTGGGTGTCGACGAAGACCCGCAGGTGGACCGAGCGTGCAGCCGCGTCGATCGGTGCTGCGGCCCGCGTGTACGGCTGCAGCGAGAAGCCGGCCAGGTCGGACGGTGAGCGGTCGACGTAGAGCTCGGCCCCGGCCTTCCCGATGTTGGTGTGGCGGGAGCCGTCCGCCGAGCGCCCGACGGAGAGACCGACGTTGGACGCGGTGTCCCAGGTGAGGTCGAGCTCGATCTCGTACGCCCGGCCGCTCCAGGGCAGGACGGCGCTCCCGGTGACCGTCTGGTCCGGGAGGGAGACAGTCGAGGTCGCATACCCGGCCAGGGCGTCCACGGGTGAGCTGAGCAGGCTGTACCGACCACCGGACTGCGCCTCGAGTCGTAGCTCCCGGACGACGGAGTTCTGGCCGTTGTAGCCGTCCGAGGCGTCGGTGGGGACGTCGCGGGCCGCGTACTTCCAGTTGTTCATCCAGGCGATCGCGAGCCGGCGGTCGTCGGGCGACTCCGCCTTCGGCCAGGTGACGGCGGCGTACCAGTCCCAGCCCCAGTCCAACCACTGCGGGGTGAGGTCGTCGGCCGTGAACCGCGTCCCGTCCCAGGTGCCCGTCCAGTAGGCGTAGGTCATCGGCAGGCCGATCGAGTAGGCGTCCATGCTGGCGCCCAGCACCCAGTGCCAGCTGCCGTCACCCGCTCGCATCTGGAACAGGTCCGGGCACTCGATGCCGCCGAGGTCGTGGTTCGGGAAGTCGAAGTTGTGCTGCAGCTGCCAGGTCGTGAGATCGGGCGAGGTGTAGAAGGCCGCGTAGCGCGCCCGACCGATGACGCACACCCATTCGTTCCTGGCCGCGTCCCAGTGGACCTTCGGGTCCCGGAACCACTCGGCGTTCTCGATCTCCGCCGTGGTCTGGGCCGCACGTCCGTCGGTGTTCACGATCACCGGGTCGGGGAGCATCGTGAACGTGAAGCCGCCGTCCGTCGACCAGTAGAGGTACTGCTCCTGGTACTTCCGGACGCCGTCCGTGGGCTGCGTCGCGAGGGCGATGACCGCGCCCGCCCCGAAACCGGCGGTGTTCGCGGTGTCGACGACGGCGGATCCCGACCACACCGGGAAGTCCGGCTGCAGCGGCATGACCGTCCCGTGGTGGGTGAAGGCGACGCTGTCGGTCGTCGTCGCGTGATCCCAACCGCCCGGGCCGTTGTTCTGGCCGGAGTGCAGGTAGTACAGCTGGTACGCGCCGTTCGTGAACACCGGTCGTTGCGGGTCGCAGAGCCACCCCGACGGCGGCGTCATGTGGAACACCGATCTGAGGGAGGCCTGCGCCTGTGCGGTGGTCTGCGCCTGTGCGGCGAGGGGTGTGCCGGCACTCGCGAACAGGGCGAGCGCCCCGAGGCCGGCGCCCTGGAGGACGGTCCGGCGGGAGAGGTCGTGCGTCATTGCGGTTCCTTTCGTCGGTGCCACGGGCGCGCCGAAGGCACCCGTGGCGGGGATGGTGCTGGATCGTGCGGTGGAGGACTGCTCAGGCGGGCGCGTGCGCCTGGTCGGTGGCTGGCACCCGGTCGAGGACGGCGACGGCCACCGAGACGGGACTGGCGCGTTCGCTCGCGACGGTCAGCGTCGGTCGTCCGCTCCCGAGGAGGACGAGGTCGGAGACGGTGGCGAGACCGCCGTCGACGAACAGCTCGAGCAGCGGGCCGTCGAGGCTGAGGAGGAGCCGCGCCGGACGGTCACCGGCGAGCGGGACGATGCTCGTGGAGGCGAAGTCGGGGTGCACCGTGTCCATGTCACCGCCCGACCGGGTGACGGCGAGTGACGACGACGCCGGGTCGTGGACGATGAGGACCGCTCCGCCGGTGTCGGCCGTCAGTCGGAGCCGCAGCTCACCCGTGATCGACGGATCCCAGCGCAACTCGACCACGCCGTCGCCATCGAGCGCCAGGTCGACGGCGTCCGAGGACAGGGCGACGGTCGTCGGTTCGATCGCGGCCAGTCGTTCCCGGACGAAGGCCGGCGGCTCCTGCACGAGTCGCGGCTGGCCGTCGACCGTGGTCAAGGACAGGCGTCTGGGGAGCGACATCGCGCCCCGCCACGGCGAGGCGGGGAGGTCGGCCGCGTAGCGCCAATTGCTCATCCAGCCGAGGATCACCGCTTCGCCGTCCGGAGCGCCGTCGAACCCGACCGCCGCGTAGAAGTCCCGACCGTGGTCGAGCCGCTGCAGCTCGGCCCGCTCAGGCGTGAACACCGAGCCGTCGAAGTCGCCGACGAGATAGCTCATCGACGACCCGTCCGGGTCCTGCGCGTCGCCGATCGGGTTGGTGCTGAGGAGCAGGACCCACCGGAGCTCGTCCGGGCGGCCGTCGACCGCGAGCGGGATGAGGTCGGGGCACTCCCACACGACGCCGGTGGGACCGAACGGACCGACGGTGCTGACGTGCTCCCAGGTTCGAAGGTCGGTGGAGGAGTACACGAGGACCTGACGCTCCACGGCTTCCACCGTCAGCATGATCCAACGGAAGCCCGCGGCGTCCTCATACCGGATGACCTTCGGGTCGCGGAACGCGTGTGAGCCGCGGTCGAGGATCGGGTTGTCCGGGTCGCGCTGCCAGGTGAGCCCGTCGTCGTCACTGGTCGCCCGGGACTGCGCCTGCCGACCGTCGGTGGACACGCTCGTGTAGTACGCCGTGAGGCGTCCGCCGGGACCCGCGGCGACCACCGATCCCGAGTACACCTGCTCCTCGGCGCTGTACCGCAGGGCGACCGGATGCTCGTCCCAGTGCTGCAGGTCGACGCTCGACGCGTGACCCCAGCTCATGTTGCCCCAGTCGCCACCCTCCGGGTTGTACTGGAAGAACGCGTGCCACCGCCCGCGGTGGAAGACCAAGCCGTTCGGGTCGTTCATCCAGTTCCGCTCAGGCGTCAGGTGGAAGCCGGGCCGTGGAAGGGCGTGCTGTTCGTCGTGCACGGTCGCGCCCTCAGACGGAGTGCCGCGGGATGGCCGGGCAGGCGATGAGCTGCGGCCCGGCGGGCAGCGCGGCGTCGAGACCGAGCAGCCGACGGACACCGGCCGCCCCGAGCTCGTAGTGGGGGAGGGCGACCGTCGACAGCGGTGGCCGGAGGTGGGCGGCGATGACGTCCTGGTTGTCGAACCCCATGACGGCCATGTCGTCGGGGATCCGCAGTCCGCGCTCGCGCAGGCCGTCATAGAGGCCCATCGCGACACGGTCGTTGTGGCAGAACACCGCGGTGGCGCCCGAGTCGACGACCTCGGCGGTCGCCGCGTACCCGCCCTCCTGCTCCGGTGAGGCCGGGAACACGAGGGTGTCGTCGAACGCCACCCCCGCCGCCTGCAACGCCGATCGGTACCCGGCGAGCCGGCCGGTCTGTGCCGGTGAGGGGGTCGTCGTGTTGACGAACGCGATCCGTCGGTGACCGGCCGCGAGCAGCGCCTCGGTCGCGGTCCGCCCGCCCTGCTCCTCGTCGGGGACGACGGCCGGGAGCCCGCTGCCGGCGGCGTAGCAGTCGACGAGCACGGTGTCGGTCTGGAGGAGCGCCTCCGGCACGGTGATCTCGTGGTGGAACCAGGTCGAGTAGAGGATCCCGCGGACCTGGTGCTCGAGCATCATCGCGATGGCCTCCACCTCGGCGGCCGTGTTGCCGTCGGTGTTGGCGACGAGCAGGACGTAGCCGTGGCGCCACGCCTCGTCCTGGGCGCCGTGGATGATCTGGCCGGCGAACGGGGTCGTCGCGATCGCGTCGGCGACGAGGCCGATGAACCGTGAGTGCCCCTGGGACAGCGTCTTTGCGAGGGCGTTCGGCCGGTAGCCGAGCTCCGCCACCGCCTCGTGCACCCGACGTTTCGCGTCCTCGCCGATCCGCGACCCCGGCTTGTCGTTGACGACGTGCGAGACGGTCGCCACGGAGACGCCGGCGGCCTTCGCGACGTCGCGCATCGTGATGCCCGAGGTGTTCTTCGGGTGGTCCGCGCCGGGCTTCGGCTGGTCGGTGCTGCTCATCCCTTGGTCGCTCCGCTCTCGAGGCCGCTGATCATCGCTTTGTTCAACACGAGGAACACCAGCAGCAGCGGTGTGACCGTGACGCAGACGGCGGCGAACGTCGCCGTCCAATCAGTGTTCCCCATCGCCCCGATGTAGTTCTGCAGGCCGAGCGGGATGGTCTTCAATCCGTCCGAGAGCACGAAGGTGTTCGCGAAGATGAAGTCGTTCCAGATGAAGATGCTGTTGACGAGCACGACGGTGATGATCGTGTTGACCGAGAGCGGGAAGGTGATCTGGCCGAAGATCCGGTACGGACCCGCCCCGTCGAGCGACGCGGCCTCGTACATCTCCCTCGGGATGTACTCGTAGAACGAGGAGAACAGGTACACCGCCATCGGCAGGGCGAACGCCGCCAGCGGGATGATCATCGACAGGTGGGTGTCGAGCAGGCCGACCTGCGAGTAGTCGATGAACAGCGGGACGAGCGCGATCTGCACGGGCACGATGATGCCGAGGAGGAACAGGCCGCGGACGAGCCCGCTGAACCGGAACCCGAGGACCTGGAGCGCGTACGCCGCCATCATGCCGGCGATGACGATCAGGGCACTCGACCCGAGGGTGACGATCAGGCTGTTGACGATGTTCAGCCCGAGGTTGCCGGTCGAGAACGCCCGCGCGTAGTTCTCGAGCGTCCACTCGGACGGCAGCGCGAAGGGGTTGCCACCGGCGAAATCCGCCGCCGTCCGGAAGCTCGTGAGCAGCAACCAGACGAGCGGGTAGACCTGGACAAGCACGATCGCGACGACGGTCACGGTGAGGATCGTCCGCTGCACCCGCACGCGCGGGGTGTGCCGGGGTTTCCGCTTCGGTGTCGGCGCTACCGGGGGCGCGACGTGTTCGGTCGGCCGGGCGGGGAGGGTGGCGGTCATGACTTGTCCTTCCGTCGGAGCAGCAGGAAGATGAGGCCGACGGCGACGAGACACTCGACGACGATGAACATGGAGATCGCGCTGGCGTAGCCGTAGTCCGTGTGGACGAACGCCGTCTTGTACATGTACGTGGTCAGCAGCTCGGACGACTGACCGGGACCGCCGTTCGTCAGCAGGTACGGGATGTCGAAGCCACGGAGGGCGAAGGTCGTCGCCATGACCGTCGTCGTGATCCACACCGGCCGGATGTACGGGAAGCGGATCCGCCAGAAGATCTGCCACCAGGAGGCGCCGTCCAGCCTGGCGGCCTCCTCGAGGTCGCGGGGTACGGCCATGAGGGCGGCATAGATGATGAGCATGTACAGGCCGGTGAACCGCCAGCCCTCCGGGATCGACACGGCCGCGAGGACGGTCTGCACGTTCGACAGCCAGGCCGTCTGGAGGTCGCCGAGGCCGACCCACGCGAGCAGCTGGTTGATCAGCCCGACCGGTTCGAGCGCGTACAGCCGCTGGAACAGGATGGCGATCGCGACCGTGGAGATGACGGCCGGCAGGAGGTAGAGCGTCTTGACGAGCTCGCGGGCCCGGGGGAGGGCCGTGAGTAGCCCGGCGACGAGGAGCGCGCCGCCGAGCTGGAGCACCAGACAGATCGCGAGGTAGCCGAGGGCGTTGCCGAAGGAGGTCCAGAACACGTCGTCCCGGGTGAGCATCTTGACGTAGTTGTCGAGTCCGACGAAGGCCATGTCCGTGATGCCGTCCCACGAGAAGAGGCTGAGGAACAGCGACTGCACGATCGGCAGGAGTACGGCGACACCGTAGAGGACGAGCGGCGGCACGAGGAACACGAGCACCGACAGGGTCGACCGGCGGGGCAGCATCGAGGTGGACATCGGCTTCCGCCGCCGCGGTGGGCGGGCCGGTGCCGCGCCCACCGCGCTCTGGGTGAGCTCAGTCATCGACGTTCTCCGTGAGGGCCGCATCCATCGTCGTGATGAACTCGTCCGGCGTGATGTCGCCCTGCACGAGCAGGGTCAGCTCCTGCTGGAGTCGGGTGTTCGTGGCCGGGTCGAGCTGGGTGTCCCAGGGCATCGCGATCGCCGGTCCGACGCCGTCGGCCTGCGCCACAGAGCTCGCGTACAGCTCGGTCGCGTTCGCGGGGACGGTGGTCTGCGCGGAGGTCGTCGGCGACAGCGCGCCAGTCGCCGCGTAGAGCTCCGGGTAGCGCTCGAGGGCGAACGCGAGGAAGTCGCGCACGAGCGGGTCGTACGTCTTCGCGTTCACCGCCATGCCGATGCCGGAGGGGGTGACGTACTCGTTGTCGGCGGTGACGGCACCGTCGATGGTCGGCAGCGTGAAGGTGCCGACCGCGTCACGGACGCCGGGGTCGAGCGCATCCGTAGCGAGGTTCGAGAGCTCCCAGGTGCCGATGTTGTAGACCGCGGCCTTCCCCGAGGTGAAGAGCGCCTGCGCGTCCGCGTAACCGGTCGAGGAGAAGCCCTCCTGGAAGCAGCCGGCCTGCCCGAGGTCGTACAGCCACTCGGCCGCGGCCTGTCCTGCCGGGTCTGAGAAGGAGGCCTTCCCGGCCTTCAGGTCCTGGATGTACTCGGGACCCGCCATCCGGAACGGGTAGTAGGCCATGTAGCGCTCGAGCGGCCACTGGTCCTGACCGTCGAGTGCGATCGGGGTGACGCCCTTGGCGCGGAGCGCCTTGCACATGGCGGGGAAGTCGTCGAGCGTGGCCGGGACGGTGACACCGGCGTCCTCGAGGAGCGAGCGGTTGTACCAGAAGAACTCGAGCTGGAACTCGAACGGCACCATGTACAGCGAACCGTCGTCGAACCGCTGGTAGTTGAGCGCCGCCTCGCGGTAGGAGTCGGCGAGACCGAGGTCCTCGAGGAGCAGGTCGACGTCGACCATCCGGCCCTGCTTCGCGAGCTTCTGCGCGAACGGGGTCGCGTCGGTGTCGAAGAGCTCGGGGAGCTTGTTCGCGGCCGCGAGGGTCTCGTACTTCTGGATGTAGGACGGGCGGTCGGGCGTCGTGATGAGGTTGAGCGAGAAGCCGGGGTGGTCCTTCGCGTACTCGTCGGCGATCTGCTCCATGGCGGTGATCACCCCGCCGTCGGCCGGGCGGGAGAGCAGCCACGAGATCTCGCGGGGGACGATGTCGCCCTTCGGGTCGACGTCGGTCGGGTCCGTGGCACTCGATCCGCCGGCGCAGCCGGAGAGGGCGAGCGCTGCAGCGGCGACGAGCGCCACGAAGGCGGTGCTGCGGGTGGGGCGCATGGTGCGGGGGCGTGCGGTGGTTGGCATGGTCGGAATCTCCGTTGATCGATCACAGGTGGGTGCGGGTGTGCGGGTGGTGGTGCAGCAGGGCGGAGCGTGGTGTCGGGATCAGGACGTGGTGCTGGTGAGGAGTCGGTGTGAGGTGGGGTCGTCGTCGGAGTCGCCGCCGTCGCGTTCCAGGAGCGTGCACGCCTCGACGGTGACGGTCCCTTCACCGACGAAGACGCCGACGCGACCGCTCGGTCGGTCGTAGAGGCGCGTGCTGAGGACGACCGCGTCGTCGACGGTCGCGACGCAGAGGTCGCCGTCGACGATCACCTCGAGCTCGTGCAAGCCGGGGGCGAGGTGGCAGGGGCGTTCGAGTTCGACGACGAACGGGACGTCGCCCGAGATCTGCCACTGCTCCGTGCCGGTACTGGAGCGGGGCCAGCGGTCGAACACGAGGCGGTCGCGCTTCGGCTCCAGGCGCAGGACGTAGCCCTCGTCGCCGTCGTCGCTCGCCCGGAGGAGGACGCCGCACTCGGTCGTGCCGGGGGCGATGTCGAACCGGGCGACCAGTCGGAAGGAACTCGGTGCGTCCACGGCCGACAGGGCGTCGGCGTACCCGTCGGGGGCGCTCAGGACCGTGCCCGGGGCGACGACGGTGTCCGTCGGCTCGTCGGCGGGCGCGAAGGTGTCGCGGAGTTCGGTGGGCGGATGGAAGGCGAGGGTGCCGTCGGCACGCTGCTCCGCTTCGAGGACCGACATGGTGCCGGCCCACTGCCAGGCGCCGGCGTCGTGGGCTCCCTCACGCGAGGCGATCCAGCCGAAGAAGAACCGGCGTCCGTCGCGGGCGGCGGACTTCGCCGCGTAGTAGGCGCGTCCGTCGAGCGTGTCGTGCTCGGGGACGATCCAGGGGCCGTGCAGGGTGCGCGACATCCGGTAGCGCGTCGTGAACGACTCACTGAACTCGGAGTACACGAGGTACCACCAGTCGCCCCACTGGAAGACCTCGGGGCACTCGTGGGCGATGTAGCGGCATGGGTCCCAGAACGGCTCGACGGGTTCCCAGGTCGAGAGGTCCGTGGAGATGCATTGGGCGATGACGCCGCGACGCCGTTCCGGGCCGTGTGCGTGTCGGGCGGTGATGAGCATCCGCCAGACGGCCGCGTCCTCGTCCCAGAAGACGAAGGGATCCCGCCAGTCGGCGGTCTCATACCCTGCGGTGGCGCCGAAGGTGTCGGCCTCCCGGCGCTCCCAAGTGCGCATGCCGTCGGTGCTGACGGCGTGCATGACGAGTTGCAGCGCCAGACCGTCGGCACCGCGGCGCTCCGGGTGTTGTCCCGTGTAGAAGACGTGGTGGACCCCGTCGGGGCCCAGGACGACGCTGCCCGTGTAGACGTTGAAGTCCGGCGCGGACGGTCCGCCCGACGCCAGTGCCTCGCCGAGGTCGTCGAAGTCGACGAGGTTCCGGGTGGTCACGCGATGCCACGGCATGCCGATCTTGGGCACGCGACGCGACTCGTGCAGGTAGAGGAGGTGGAAGACACCGTCCTCCTGCCAGGGGATGACGTCTCCGACCCATGCGCCGTTCGGCTGGTGGAACCCTCGTTGGTTCATGACGTCCTCTGCAGTGAGTGGTTAATCGGTTACGCAGTTACCGTAGCGGGCTGCTGAGAAGGTGGTCAAGCGGTTAAGCAAAGTTAAGCAGCTCGATCGTCGACTTGCCTCCCGCGACATTCGAACGTATGTTCGACACATGACCCGCCCGCGTCCGATCCGCCTCGACCACGACACGTGGCTCGTGATGCGGAACGACCCGGTGATCCCGAAGGCGGTCATCGAACGGCGCCGGGATCGGGGCGGCGCCGACGCGTACTTCGTCATCGCCTGGGACATCGATCCGCTCAAGCGGGTGTTGATGAGCGTGCAGCCGAGCCTGGAACGCGCCGACGCGCTCGTCCGGTATGACGTGCCGCGCACCACCTCCGACCGCGACGGACCGCCCAACGGGCTCAAGGCCACCCCGCGCTGATCAGCGGACTCGGCAATCACCCAGCGGACCCATCGACGACGTATGGACGGCTCAGAGGAAGCCCATAGCCGGCACGCCGATGCTCGTCTCACGACCGATCGAGACCACCGATCGCAGACGAAGGCGAGGCGCACCATGAGCAGGATCCCGACACCCGAGACCACCCCGGACGGCCCGGCCTACGAGGGCCGCCTGCTCGACCGGGCAGACGAGGAGGTCGTCGACCAGGGCGTCGCGTTCGACCTCGGGACCCTCGTCAGCCGACGCACGGTGCTGAGCCTCATGGGCGCCGGGGTCGGGGCCGTCGCGCTCGCCGCCTGCTCCACCGGGGCGTCCGGCAGCAGCAGCACGAGCACGGGTGCCGCGAGTTCCGGCACGAGCACCGCGACGGCGACCGGCGACCTCCCATCGGGCGAGATCCCCGACGAGACCGCTGGCCCCTACCCGGGCGACGGCTCGAACGGAGCCGACGTGCTCGAGGAGTCCGGCATCGTCCGCAGCGACATCCGGTCGAGCATCGGGTCCGGGACCGCCGCGAGCGGGGTCCCCATGGCCCTCTCGCTCACCATCCTCGACATGGCGAACGGTGACGCCCCGTTCGCCGACGTCGCCGTGTACGTCTGGCACTGCGACGCGTCGGGCGGCTACTCGATGTACTCCGACGGGATCGAGGACGAGACCTACCTCCGCGGCGTCCAGGTCGCCGACAGCTCGGGGACCGTCTCGTACACCTCGATCTTCCCGGCCTGCTACTCGGGCCGGTGGCCGCACATCCACTTCGAGGTGTACCCCACGGTCGCGGACATCTCCGACTCCGCGAACGCCATCGCGACCTCGCAGGTCGCCCTGCCGCAGGCGGCGTGCGACACCGTCTACGCGCTGTCCGGCTACGACGGTTCGAGCGGGAACCTCGCCCAGGTGAGTCTCGACGACGACAACGTCTTCGGTGACGACGGCGGTGCCCTGCAGCTCGCGACGGTGACGGGCGACGCGACCTCGGGATACCAGGTGGCGCTCACGGTCCGGGTGGACACCACGACGACGCCGACCGCCGGTGCCGCTCCGTCCGGTGGTGGCGGGGCTGGCGGCGGTGGAACGCCGCCGAGCGGACGCTGACCGCGGCACCTCCACGCATTCCCGTCCCGACCCGCATCGACCCGAAAGGACCCGTCATGGGATTCCTCCAGAACCTCACCGGCTGGCACGCCCTCATCGTCCTCGCCGTCATCCTGTTGTTCTTCGGCGCGGCGAAACTCCCCAGCCTCGCCCGCAGCGTCGGGCAGTCGGCGCGCATCCTGAAGGACGAGGTGTCGGCCGACGCAGACACGCGCGCAGACACCCGCGCCGACACCCCTGCCGCCTGATCATCGGAGCGCATCGTGTTCGGACTCACCATGGACAAGCTGATCGTCATCGGCGTCCTCGCGGCCGTGCTCATCGGCCCGAAACAGTTGCCGGTGTACGCCGAGCGACTCGGGGTGCTCGTCCGCACCGTCCGCGACCTCGTCGCCACGACCAAGGCGCGAGCCGCCGAGGAACTTGGACCGGAATTCGACCCGACCGAGTGGAAACGTCTCGACCCTCGACAGTTCGATCCTCGACGGATCATCCAGGAGGCGCTCGTCGAGGAGCGTGGCCCGGTCGCGCAGCTCGAGCGGTCGACGACGTCGGAGGCGCAGGTGGAGCCGACCGTACCGTCTGCCCCGGCGAAGCCGGTCGCGAGCGGCGGCTGGCAGGCCGCACTCCTGGAGCGGGTCGGACGCGACGGGGCGGATGCGCACCGCGCACCCGCCCCGATCATGCTCACCGAACGCGTCGTCCTCGACGAACGCGTCGACGAACCCGCTAGCCGACGGGCGTCGTGACGCGCCCGTCCTGGCCGTCCGCCGCGGCACCGCTGGTCGACGCGGGCGGCAGGATGTCGAGTGGCATCGTGTGGGTGTCGATGAGCGGGTTGTCGTCCTGCCCCTTGACGAGTTCCACCGCCTCGGCCTTCGTCTCGACCGTCGGCACCGAGCCGATGAGCGGACGACGAGCCGTCTCCCGCATCGTGAGCACGCCGACGCCCGCCACAGCCGCGAAGAACATGATGTAGAACGCGGGCATGAAGGTGTTGCCGGTGAGCTGGATGAGGAACTCGCTGAACAGCGGCGTCGTGCCGCCGAAGAGCGAGACGGACAGGTTGTAGGCGATCGCCATCGCGCCGAAGCGGGACGCCGTCGGGAAGAACGCCGGCAGCGAGGCCGCGGACGGTCCCGCCCACAGCGCGACCGGGGCGGCCACCATGAAGAGGGCGATGAAGATGGCCCAGATCTCACCGATCTGCATGACCGCGAACGCCGGCACCATGAGGGCGAGGGTCGCACCGACGGCCATGAGGTAGACGGGCTTGCGACCGAGCTTGTCGGACATCCGGCCGACGAGCGGAAGACAGGCGGACATGATCAGCAGGACCGGGATGGTCGCGACCGCGGCCGTCAGGTTGGAGACGCCGACGTCCTTCTCGAGGTAGGTCGGCATGTAGCTCGTGAGTGCGTAGCCGGCGGTGTTCGTCGCGGCGACGATCGCCATCGCGATGAGGATCTGGCGCCAGAAGTGACGGAAGATCCCGAAGACACCCTGGCGGGCCATGGGGTCCTCGTGCTCGGACTCGATCCCCCCGGCGGTCTCGGCGACCTCGTAGGCCGGGGTCTCGGGGATCTTGAGGCGGAACCACACCGCCACCGCACCGAGCGGCAGGGCGATGAGGAACGGGATGCGCCAACCGAACTCGGTCATGGCGTCGGGGCCGGCGAGGCCCTCCGCGATCAGCGTGGTGAGGGCGACGGTCCCGGCACCGGCCGCGAAGCCGACGTAGGACCCCACGTCGAGCCAGGAGGCCCAGAACCCGCGGCGACGGTCCGGTGAGAACTCGGCGACGTAGGTGGAAGCGCCGGCGTACTCACCACCGGTCGAGAAGCCCTGGATCATCTTGAGGAGGTACAGCGGGGCGATGGCCCACAGCCCGATCTGGGCGGCGGTCGGCAGCACGCCGATGAGCGCGGTGGCCGCGGCCATCATCGACATCGTGAGGAAGAGGATCTTCTTCCGGCCGATCTTGTCGCCGAGTGGTCCGAGCACGAGCCCGCCGAGCGGACGCACGAGGAACGACACGGCGAACCCGAACAGGGTGACGAGGATGCCGGCCTCAGGAGGGAGTCCCTCGGTGAAGACGACGGTCATCGTGACCGCGAGGTAGCCGTAGATGCCGAAGTCGAACCACTCCATGAAGTTGCCGACGACGGTGCCCGAGATGGCGGTGCGGATGCGCGACCGCTTCACGACGAGGACGTCGTCGACGCGGAGGCGCCTGGTCTTGCGGGCCGGCTTCCGGCCGGTCTTGGGGGAGGGGGATGCGGGGGACGATGATGCCGCGTTGTCGCTGGAGTTCACAAGTAGTACTCGTTTCCTGACAGTCGTGTTGAATCATTCGGCACTCGCGTAGTCGCTCAGTGCCCGAGAAATGCCGGAGGATCGCCATGCTGCACTGGCACGGAGCTCGGGGGAGCTGCACGTCGGGTGGCGGGTCGTTCTCGGGGAGAACGCGTCCTCTCGGCTCTGGACGGGTATAGACAATACCAGGTGTCCAGTGGCGCCCCTCCCCGCGGTGGTGCGGGCACAATGGACGGCATGGATGTTCGGAGCGGTGTCTGGACCCTCGACGGCGGTCTCGGAACGCTGCTCGAGGCACGAGGGCACGACCTCTCCGACGCGCTGTGGAGCGCTCGTCTGCTGCTTGAGGAGCCACGGGCCATTCTGGACGCTCATCGGGAGTTCTTCGCCGCCGGTGCGCAGATCGCCATCACCTCGTCGTACCAGGTCGGGTTCGACGCGTTCGAGCGCATCGGCATCGCGCCTCCCGAGACCGAACGGCTCCTGCGATCGAGCGTCGACGTGGCGCGTGCGGCGCGCGACACGCGGTCGGAATCGGACCCCGACGCCCCGCTCCTCGTCGCCGCGTCGGTCGGTCCGTACGGTGCGACGCTCGGCGACGGCTCGGAGTACGAGGGTGCCTCCGGTCTCAGCCGGACCGAGCTGCGGCAGCGGCACGAGCGGCGTCTGGCGGTGCTGGCCAACGCCGGCCCCGACCTCCTCGCCCTCGAGACCATCCCGACGCTCGACGAGGCGATGGCGCTCGCCGATCTGGTGCGTGGTTCGGGCGTGCCGGCATGGTTGTCGTTCACGGTGGAGGGCGGTCGTCTCCGCTCGGGCGAGCCGATGGCGGAGGGCTTCCGACTGGTCGAGGGGATCGACGAGTTCCAGGCCGTCGGTGTCAACTGCTCGCACCCGGACGAGGTCCTCCCGGCCATCGCCGCTGCGCGGTCCGTGACGGACAAGGCGGTGGTGGTCTATCCGAACTCGGGCGAGCGCTGGGACGCCGACGCCCGCTGTTGGCGCGGAGCCGCCGGGGTCGGCGAGGTGGAGGCCTGGCTGGAGGCCGGGGCGACGATCGTCGGCGGCTGCTGCCGGATCATGCCGGCCGACATCGCCGACATCCGTGCGCGGGTCGGCCGGGAGCGACGCCCCTAGCCGACGTTGAACCCGCCGTTGCTCGAGAGCACCTGGCCGTTGATCCAGGACCCGGCCGGCGAGAACAGGAAGCGGACGAGGTCGGCGGTGTCGGACGGCGTTCCGAGCCGGCCGGCGGGCGTCGCCTCGGCTCCCCAGCGGCGGATGTCGTCGGTCATCCAACCCGTGTCGATCGGACCCGGGTTGATGACGTTCGCCCGCACCCCGCGGTCGCCCAGCTCCACCGCCGCAGCGGTCACGATGCGGTCGAGCGCGCCCTTACTCGCCCCGTAGGGGAGGTTGTGCACGGTGTGATCGCTCGTGAGGGCGACGATGCGACCGGCCACCCGGGGCGGTGCCTCCTGCACGGGGAGCTGTTCGGCGAAGGCCTTGATGAGCAGCCACGTCGCGCGCGCGTTCACGGCGAAGTGACGGTCCCAGCTGTCGAGGTCCGTCGTGAGGATCGAGCTGTCCACCGACTCGCAGTGCGACATGACGAGCCCCGACACGGGACCCAGCTGCGCCGCCCGCCCGACGAGCTCGGCCGGGAACGCCGGGTCGGCGAGGTCGCCGAGCACGAGCTCGACGGTCACGCCGAGCGCACGGCACTCGTCGGCGATCGACTCGGGGTCGTCGGGGGTCCGCTCGTAGCCGACGCGGTCGTCGTAGGGTCGCCAGGCGTTGAGGACGAGGTTCCAACCGTCCGCGGCGAGACCGGTGGCGAGTCCCGCGCCGATCGAGCGGCGGCGCCCGACCCCGGTCACGATGGCGATGCGGTCGGTGCTGTTCTCGTGGTCGGCGGCGATGGCGTCGTCGGTGAAGTCCATCCCGAGACCCTACGCGATGTCGGGTTGTCGGCGACAGACCGGCGCCGGCTCCGGTCAGGCGGCCAGGAGTCGACGCGCGATCGCACGCGCGGTCTCGAACGGTTCGCGGAAGGTGCGCATCCCGACCGTCACGATGGCGCCCTCGTACAGCAGCATGAGTTCGCGGGCACGCGCCCCGGGGTCCGACAGGCCGGCTTCGGTGATGAGCTCGGCGAAGCGGTCGAGGAGCCACTGCTTCTGTCGGGTGACCTCGGGAAGGACGAGGCCGCTCGTCGCGTGGTCGGGGATCTCCGCGCGGGCGTTGACGGCACTGCAGCCCTTGGGGCTGTTGTCGTCCGACCAGCCGATCGCCGCGTCGAAGATCGCGAGGACCCGGTCGATCCCGGGTTCCGGGTGCCGGGCGAGGAACTCGTCGACCCAGACGCGCCAGCGGGCGTCGCGATGCTGCAGGTAGGAGAGCACGAGGGCCTCCTTGCTGCCGAAGCGGTCGTAGAGCGTCTTCTTCGTGACGCCGGCCGCCTCCGCGATGGTGTCGACGCCGACCGCGTGGATGCCGTTCTCGTAGAAGAGCACGGAGGCGGCGTCGAGCACGCGTCGGGCACCCGGCGTGAGGGGTGCGAGCTCTGGAGTGTCGACCGTCATGCGAAGACTATACCAGTCTGTATACTGCCGGGATGAGTAAACAGATCGGTATACCTGTGGTTCGTGCGATCCGCGCGGTCATCGTCCCCCTCGCGGCGATCGGGTTCGTCCTCGCGTGGAGCTCCGGGTTCATCGTCGCGAAGATCGGAACCGAGGACGTGCCGGTGCTCACCGTGCTCCTCTGGCGGTTCGTCCCGCTCGCCGTGGGGCTCGCGATCGTGCTACTGCTCAGCGGGCAGTGGCGGAACGCCACCCGGGCACAGGTGTGGTCGCAGCTCGTCATCGGCCTGTTCGCGCAGTTCGGCTACGTCGTGTTCGTCTACGCCTCGGTCGCCGTGGGCATCTCGACCGGGACGACCGCGCTCATCGACGCCGTCCAGCCGCTCGTCATCGCGGCGCTCGCCGGACCGCTGCTGCACGTGCGGGTCCCGGGCGCTCAATGGTTGGGGCTCGGGATCGGCGCAGTCGGGGTGTTCCTCATCGTGCAGTCCCAGTTCGGCGCCTCGGACGCACCGCCGATCGCCTACGCCCTGCCCGCACTGGCCATGGTCAGCCTCATCACCGCGACGATCCTGGAACGGCGCTCGCCGCACCGATCCCCGGTCCTCCTCACGCTGACCGTCCACGCGACGGCGACCATGGTGCTTCTCGCCGTGCTCGCCCTCGCGGCCGGTGAGGCGGTGCCGCCGGGCGACGCGACCTTCTGGCTCACGACGCTCTTCCTCGCGCTCGTCCCGACGCTGTCGGCCTACGGGCTCTACTGGTGGCTGCTGCGTCGCATCGGGGTCACGGTCCTCAACGCGCTCCTGTTCCTCGTCGCGCCGACGACCGCCGTCGCGGGTGCGGTCCTCTTCCGGGAGCCGTTCACGCTCCTGACGGCCGGCGGGTTCCTGCTCAGTGCGGCGGGCGTCGCCCTCGTGCTCGTGAGCGACGCCCGCGGTCGCGTCGGTGCCCGTCGGGTCAGTGCCCCGCCGGCCGCCGATCCTGCTGACGGCGCATCTCCTCGGCCAGTGCCGGATTCCGCTCCGCAAGGTGCGCGGTGATGTCGTCGACCACCTCGGGCGTCTTGTTCTGACTGAGCTTGGCGCGGGCGTCGAATCGGGTCACCCGCATCCGCAGGCCGACCGTCCCCTTCGCGGCGCGTCGGGTGCCGGCCTCGTCCTGGGACAGGTGGCGGCCGTCCGGTCGGTGGTCCTCGAAGTGGTCGGTGAGTCGCGAGAGCATCTCGTAGTTCTCGTCCTCGCTGAGGACCTCCGGCGTGCCGTACAGGTGCGCGGTGACGTGGTTCCAGGTCGGGATCAGCTGGCCCTCCGGGTACCAGCTCGGCGAGACGTAGTCGTGCGGTCCCTGGATGATGACGAGGATCTCGTGCTCACCGAGCTCGTGCGAGCGCTCGTCCGGTCGGCCGAAGTGGCTGACGATCGACAGCTCGTCCCGGTCCTCCTCGAGGATCGCCGGGTAGTGGGAGGCGACGAGTCCGGTGCTCACGGGCGAGACGAACGTCGCCCACGGGTGGTTGCGGATGAGGCGCTTGACCTCGTCGACGTCGGTCATCAGGTACGTGGGGGTGTGGCGCATGATGGGGTCACTTCCGGTCGAGACGGGTGCGGACGGCGAGGCCGGCGCACAGGATGACCGCGAGCCCGCCGAGCACGGTGGCCCAGTCGAGTCGCTCGCGGAGGATGAGGGCCGCCCAGACGATGCTCAGCACCGGCTGGACGAGTTGGATCTGGCTGACCCGGGCGATCGGGCCGATCGCGAGTCCGCGATACCAGGCGAAGAAGCCGAGGAACATGCTCACGACGCCGAGGTAGCCGAACGCCAGCCAGCTGCCGCTGGCTGCGGTCGGCGGCTGCTGGACGATCGACAGCGCTGTGAGGGCGACCATGAGCGGTGCTGCCACGACGAGCGCCCAGGAGATCGTCTGCCAGGAGCCCAGCTCCCGGGCGAGCAGTCCGCCCTCCGCGTAGCCGACGGCGGCCGCGACGACGGCGCCGAGGAGGAGGAGGTCCGACCAGGCCAGCGGCGCGAGGCCGCCGTGCTGCACCGAGGCGAACAGCATCGCCGCGACCGCGCCAGACCCCGCGAAGATCCAGAAGTGACGCGTCGGGCGCTCGCCGCCCCGGAGGACGGCGGCGACCGCCGTCGCCGCCGGGAGGAGGCCGATCACCACGGCGCTGTGACCGGCGGGAGCGGTGGTCAGGGCGAAGGAGGTCAGGAGCGGGAATCCGACGACGACGCCGCCGGCGACGATCGCGACGCGAGCCCACTGCACGCCGGTCGGTCGTCGCGCTCGCAGCGTGGCGAGGGTGATCGCGGCGAGCAGGGCTGCGATGACCGCGCGCCCGGAACCGATGAAGAGTGGCGAGAGTCCGACGAGTGCGACCTTCGTGACGGGGACCGTGAAGGAGAACGCCATGACGCCGAGGAAGCCCCAGCCGAACCCGGTGCGGGATAACACTCGCGCCGGCGTCACGATAACGCTACTCTGTGGGCTCATGGACAACGATAGCACCGGGCGGATCGTCGCCGCCATGACCGCTTGGATCGCAGCGGCACCTCCGGGTGCACGCGTGCCCTCCAATCGGGCGTTGACCGCCGAGTTCGCAGCGAGCCCCGTCACCGTCCAGAACGCGATGCGCCAGCTGGCCGGCCGAGGGCTCATCGAGAGTCGGCCGGGCGTCGGTACCTTCGTGCGTGCGGCTCGTCCGGCGCGGTCGGTCGACTACGGCTGGCAGACCGCTGCGCTCGGGGCGCTCCCGTGGCGCTCTGGCGCGCTCTCCTCGGCGCAACGGTCGGTCGCACCCGCCGCGATCGCGATGCACTCCGGATACCCCGCCCGAGAACTGTTGCCTGAACGGCTGGTCCGCGCCGCGCTCGCGCGTGCCGCCCGCACCGACGTGGCGATGACCCGATCGCCGGCGGCCGGCTCGCCCGAGCTCCAGGCGTGGTTCGCAGCCGACCTCGCGGCAGCCGCACCGCCCGGGGTCACGCCGCCGACCGCGCGGGACGTCATCGTGATCTCCGGCAGCCAGAGCGGACTCAGCTCGATCTTCCGGGCACTCGTCGGCCCGGGGCAGCCGATGCTCATCGAGTCGCCGAGCTACTGGGGTGCGATCCTCGCGGCCGAGCAGGCGGGCGTGACGCTGGTCCCCGTGCCGACCGGTCCGGACGGACCGGACCCGGACGTCGTGGAGCGCGCGTTCCAGGACACCGGTGCGCGGGCGTTCTACGCACAGCCGACCTTCGCGAATCCGACCGGCGGCCGCTGGTCGCCGGAGACGGGGGTCGCGATCCTCGAGACCGTCCGGCGGCACGGCGCGTTCCTCATCGAGGACGACTGGGCGCACGACCTCGCGATCGACGTCGATGCCCGGCCGCTCGCCGCGCTCGACGACGACGGACACGTCATCTACCTGCGGTCGCTGACCAAGAGCGTCTCGCCGGCGCTGCGGGTCGCCGCCGTCATCGCGCGGGGGCCCGCCCACGACCGGATCCTGGCCGACCTGGCCGCCGAGTCGATGTACATCAGTGGGGTCCTGCAGGCCGCGGCCCTCGACGTGGTCACCCAGCCCGGGTGGCGGTCGCACCTCCGTGGTCTGCGACCGCTCCTCCGGGCCCGGCGGGACCTGCTCGTCGCGAGCCTGCGCGAGCACGCCCCGACGGCGCACCTCGAGCGGCTGCCGCTCGGTGGACTGAACCTGTGGCTGCGGCTCCCGGAAGGCACCGATGTGCCGCGCGTGGTCCGCACCTGCGAGAGCCGTGGGCTCATCGTCTCCGACGGCACCGAGTGGTTCCCGGCGGAGCCCGCGGGGTCCTACCTCCGGGTCAACTACTCCGGCGAGGACGCGGGTCGCTTCGATGAGGCGGCCCGCATCCTCGGCGGTGTCCTGGCGGACGAACGCGCCTGACGGTGTCCAGGCGACCGTTCGTTACAGGTCGAGCTTCGCGTTGTCGCCGCCGTCGTAGGTCTCGCCGGTGACCTTCGACTTCACGAACGCGACGGCGGTCGCGATCTTGCCGCCGGGGCTGTCCCAGTACTCGGCGCTGTCGGCCGAGAACTTCAGCAGACCGACGCGCGGGTCGGAGGGGCCGTCCGGGAACCAGGCCTCGACGACGCTGTTCCAGAGCTCTTCCAGCTTGGCGTGGTCCTCGACGAGCTCGGCGGTGCCGGCGAGCGACACCCATGAGCTGTCCGAGCTCAGCGTGACGCCGGCGTTCGGGTTGACGTCGAGCTGCTGGACGGCGGAGGCGTCCTTGCCGACGATGAACCACAGGTCGCCGTCGAACTCGCGCTCCTGGACGGTGAGCGGGTGGGCGACGAGCTTGCCGTCGAGGTCCACCGTGGTGAGCATCGCGAAGCGGAAGTCCGCGAGCAGCTTGTTGAGGGTCGTGTAGGGGTCGGTGTCTCCGGCCATGGGGGTCTCCTTCGTCTCGTCGACCGGCCCGTCGGTGTCGGGGTGCCGGTCTGCGTGGCTCGCAGCCTACGACTCGCGGCTCCGACGGCACCTGGATGGTGCCGACCGTTGACGCGAGGCGGATCTTCTGCTCCTGCGGCGACTCCGGTCGCCGTGTCCGGTCGCCGACTCCAGTCGACGTCTCCGCTCGCCCCATCGCACATCTCGTGCGCGAGCGCCATGCTCCCGCCGTTCCCGGGTCCGCTCACTACCCTGGACGCTTCACCACCGTAGGGAGAGACACATGAACACCTCATCGCTCACGAACCAGATCAACGAGGCGCTCGCGGCACTTGGCGGCGGTCCGTTCCTCACGACGAAGACCACCGAGAAGGACGCCACGACCACGGTCACCGGCACCCTCGGCGACAGCGAGATCCACATCGACTTCATCGAGGAGGGCAACGGCACCGAGGCCGAGAAGGACCACACGGTCGTCGTCCGCGACGCCTCGGGCAAGCAGATCGGCGAGGGACGAGGCGACTCGACCTTCGCCGACGCCATCTCCGCCTTCGGCTGGGCGGGCGTGCTCGACGCCGTCAAGAACGGCTGATCGCGTCGTCATGACCTCCAGGGTCCGGTCTCGTCCGCATTCGCGGTGGGCCGGGCCCTGCGTCGTCTCCGGGAGGCACCCGTGACGCCGCGATCGGACGACGGGCCGGTGGAGGACGAGCACTGGTTCGTCGTGAACGGCAGGCGCTGGCGCCGGACGGATCCGAGTCTGCCGTCGGAGCTCGTCGCGTCCCTGCAGTCCCATCTCGGCCGCGGGCGCTCGGGCGTCGGCGTCGCGAAGCGGGCGGGTGACGACGACGCTGTCGCTGCTGCCCGCCGTCGCGTCGGCCTCGCCAAGCACGGGCTCGGTGAACGCGGCCCGAAGTGGTGGGAGGAGCCGGCGGCTGATCGACTCGAGCGCGCCGAGGCGGCGCTGCGTCAGCTCGAGGCGCTCGACGGGTCGCCGCCCGGGTGATCCGGTCGGGTGGACGTGCTCTCCGCCCCCTCTTGCGTTCTGATCGGTCTCGGCATATCGTTTATCGATACCAACGACAATCGATATGGATGTGATGATCATGACCGAGTCCACCGATCGCCCGACGCCGTCCGCCTTCGACCACGCGGCCTGGCAGGCTGCGAAGACCGAGCGCTCCAACCGCAACGACCTCGTGTCCGTGCTCGGTGCCGCCGTCGTCGCGGCAGGGGCTGTCGTCGTCACGCTCGTCCTCCGGCTGCTCGACGTCTTCGGCACCGACGGGACCCGGGTGCCCGTGTTCTTCGACGCCGTCGACGCTGTCCTGCCGAGTGCGGCAGGAGCCGGCGCCTTCACGATCGACCAGGGTTCGGTCGTCGTGGCCGACCTCCCGGTGGTGACCTTCGTGTGCGTGCTGCTCGCCGCGATCCTGCCGGCGATCGCGAACCTCGTGGTCATCGTCTGCGCGTTCCGCTTCTTCCGCCGCCTGCTGCGTGGCGATGCCTTCGCGCCCGGGAACGCACGGCTGCTCTCGATCGCCTCCATCGCCATCCTCTGCGGGTGGATCGCGGACACCTGGTTCGGCACGATGGCGTCCAACGGCGCGCTCGCGGCAGCGACCGACGGCGCCGTCGAAGGAACCCCCTACCCGCTCACCTGGATCCCGTTCTTCGTCGCCATGGCGGTCGGCGGCCTCGCGATCGCCTTCCGCGCCGGTGAGCGCCTGCGCGCCGACACCGAGGGACTCGTCTGATGGTGCCGGCGCCCGAGGAGGACGTCGCGACCGGCGTGCACTGCAACCTCGACCGGTTGCTCGCCGACCGTGGTCTCACCCTCGCCCGGCTCAGCGAGCTCGTCGGGGTGAGCGTGGTGAACCTGTCGGTGCTGAAGAACGACCGCGCGAAGGCGATCCGGTTCTCGACGCTGACAGCGATCTGCCGGGTGCTCGACTGCACGGTCGGCGAACTGCTGGAGCTCGACGACGCCCGCTGAGTGGTCCGGTACCGACCGTCAGCGCCGGCGTTCCCGGAGCAGCAACTGCGTGAGGTACAGCCCGCCGACGACCACCGTGACGACGCCGACCGGCACCGTCAGCGGGATCAGATGCTGGGCCACGAGGTCGGACGCGAGGAGCAGGACGCCGCCGACGAGCCCCGTCGCGACCAGCGGGATGCCTGGCGAGCGGGTCAGTCGGCGTGCGATCTGCGGCGCGGCCAGGGCGATGAACGCGATCGGGCCGGCGACCGCGGTCACCGCGCTCACCAGCGCGACCGCGAGGCCGATGAGGATGGCGCGTTCGCGGGTGAGGCGCACTCCGGTCGCGGCAGCCACGTCGTCGCCGAGTTCGAGCTGGCGGAGCGGACGGGCGGCGAACGGCAGGACCGCGAAGAGCACCACGAGGCACGCGAGTGCCGGCCAGACGACGGTCGCGGTCGCGGTGTTGAGCGTCCCCGCGCCCCAGGCCGCCGCGAAGAGCGCGACGTCGAGGTCGGCCCGGAGCAACAGCCAGCTGTTGAACGCGGCGAGCATGGCCGAGACGCCGATGCCCACGACGATGAACCGGAAGCCCGACAAGCCCTGGCGGAGGGCCAGGATGAAGATCGCGACCGCGGCAGCCAGACCGCCGAGCAGCGACCCGGCCATCAACGCCGGCCAGCTGCCGCCGAGGAGGAGGAGCGCGACGAGCATCCCGGTGAACGAACCGTTCGCGAGGCCGATGATGTCGGGGCTCGCGAGCGGATTCCGGGTGAGCGTCTGGAAGATCGCTCCCGAGACACCGAGCGCTGCGCCGAAGCCGATCGCCGCGAGCACGCGGGGCAGGCGCCAGTCCAGGACGACCGTGCGGGCCAGGCCGTCGACGCGTCCGGTGAGGACGCCGATCACCTCGTCGGTGGTCAGCGGGTAGTCGCCGAGCGCGAGACCGGCGATCCCCGCGACGACGATCGCCAGGAGTGCGGCGGCGCAGACGAAAAGGGCTCGTCGTGCCGGTCGGCGCCCGGTGATCGGACCGGCGGTCACCTGTTCCCGTGTCGTGCTCACAGTCCCGAGGCCGTTCTGCGTCGGGCGAGCGCGATGAGGACGGGCGCCCCGACGAACGCGGTCACGAGCCCGACGGGCATCTCACCTGGGAGCACCGCGATCCGTCCGACGACGTCGGAGCACAGCACGAGGACGCAGCCGACGAGGACCGAACCCCCGAGGATGCGGCGCTGGTCACTGCCGACCGACCAGCGCACGAGGTGGGGCACGACGAGGCCCACGAAGGCGATCGGCCCGGCGATCGCGGTGGCGCCACCGGCGAGCAGGGTCACCGCGGCGAGCACCAGGATGCGACTGCGCGTGACGCTGACGCCCTGTGCTCTGGCGACGTCCGGGCCGAGGGCGATCGCGTTCAGGCTCCGCGCGCTCGCCGCGGCCAGGACGAGCCCCACGGCGAGGAAGGGGAGGACCGGCACGACGACACCGAGGTCGCGTTCGAGCAGGCTGCCGGCGTTCCAGCCGCGCATCCGGTCGAACGCGTCGGGGTGGGTGATGGCGATCCCCGTCGTCAGCCCGGCGAGTACAGCACCGAACGCGACACCCGTGACGGTGAGGCGGGCGGTGGAGGACTGCTCACGCCCGCCGGAACCGATCGCGTACACGACGAGGGTGACGACGAGCGCCCCACCGCAGGCGAGCCAGGCGATGTCGCCCGGCGCTCGGACACCGAGGAACGCCAGGCCGACGGCGACCGCGAAGCCTGCCCCGGCGTTGACGCCGAGGATGCCGGGGTCGGCAAGCGGATTCCGGGTGAACGCCTGCATGAGCGCACCCGCGACGCCGAGGGCTGCACCGACGGCCAGCGCCGCGACCGTGCGCGGCACCCGCTGATCCCACACGACGAAGTTCGCCTCGTCCGAGCCCGTGCCGAGGAGCGCCGCACGGACGTCATCCGGAGCGATCGGGTTCGCGCCGACGAACAGCGACAGGAGGACGGCGACCGCGAGCGCTGCGACGCCCGCGAGCAGTGGGATGAGCAGGCGGTGTCGCCGCGGCGCCCGCCGTCCCACCGAGGTGTCGCTGACGTTCAGGATCGCGGTCGGCTTCGTCACGACCCGTCGGAGAGCAGCCGGTCGAGGTCGTCGAGGACGGCCATGCCGCCGAGGGGGCCGACGCCGGTGATCCAGAAGGACTGGTCGACGAGGTGCAGCTCGGGGAAGGCGTCGGTGTTCGCGGTGAGGGAGGCGGGCAGCGTCGAGGTGTCGTCGGGATCGACGCTCGTCACGAAGACCTGGTCGGCCTTCGCTTCGAGCACGCGCTCGGGGGAGAGGTCGAGGGAGATGTCCTCCCAGGCGTGTTCGGGCGTCGTGAACCCGGCGCACTCGAGGGTGCTGCCGGCGAAGGAGGTCGGGCCGTAGAGCGTCAGGACGCCGTCGCGCGGGCGGATGAGCTGTGCCGTCTTCCCGGCGGTGTCGTGCTCCTCGGCGATCTCCGCGCAGCGTGCGTCGTAGGCGTCGAGGAGCTCGTCCGCGCCGTCCGGGTCACCGAGTGCTTCGGCGACGAAGTGCACGTTGTCGCGCCAGGGGTCGGTCTGCGTCGCCATGAACACGGTCGGCGCGATCTCGGACAGTTGGTCGTACAGGGCGGAGTGCCGCGACTCGGTGCCGATGATGAGGTCGGGCTTCGCGGCGGCGATCAGCTGCACGTTCGGCTCCGCCACGGTCCCGACGGTGGGGATGTCGGCGGCCTCCTCGCCGAGGTAGGCGGGGACGCCGGCGGTCTCGTTCAGCACCGCTGCGCCCACCGGGGTGATGCCGAGCGCGACGGTCGTGTCGAGCTGCACCGGTTCGAGGACGACGACCCGCTTGGGTGCGTCGGGGATGCTGGTCTCGCCGTGGGCGTGCTCCATGACGTGGGTCGCGCTCGTCGCGGTGTCCGAGGGGGTCGAGGCGCTCGAGCTGCTGCAGGCGGAGAGGCCGAGGGCGGCGATGGAGAGGGCGGCGACGGCGACGAGACGTCGACGATGGGCGAGGGGGAGGGGCACGGATTACCTTTCGAGCGGGTCGCGACGCATGCGACCGAGTAAGGCAAGCATAACCTTCATTCGGGTGTGGCTCTGGGGCGAGCGTTCCAGTAGCCCTGCCCGTGGACGCGCTCCGGGTCGATCCCGTGGTCGGTCGTCGCAGCGCGCAGGAGGGGGATCCGGGTGCTCTCGGTCACCAGCCAAGCGGCGAAGCCGGTGCCCAGAGTCGCCGCCGACGACCCGTGTGTCCGGAGCCACTGTTCGACGCCGGCGACGAGCGCGTCACCGCCCGCCTGCCCGGCCCGTTCATGGACGTCGACCGTGTGGCGCTCGAGCAGCGGCCCGAGCAGGGCGGTGTCGGCGGGGTCGCCGAGCTCGAGGAGGACGTGGGCGCGGACGTCCTCGTCGAGGGAGCGCAAGATCCCGTGGACGGCGGGGAAGGCCGTCTCGTCGGCGGCGATGAGGACGGTCGTCGCGGTGCCGGGCGCCCACTGGACGCCGTGTGTCGGGTCGCCGCGACGGATGTCCGGCCCCGAGACGAGCAGCCGGTCGCCCACCCGCGCGCCGAGCGCCCATCGACTGGCCGGGCCCGCCGGCTCGTGGATGAACACGTCGAGGTCGACCTCCTGCTGCGCCGGCCTGACGCGATGGGCCGTGTAGCTGCGCATCACCGGGCGGTCCGCCGGTGGGAGTGCGCGCCAGGTGCGCCGCCACGCGTGCTCCGGCAGGCCGTCGTGGAGTCCTTCCGGGTAGGCGCCGTCGTCTCCCGGCAGCAGGATCTTGATCCGCTGGTCCCGCTCGTACGGGGCGAAGTCGGCGAGCGAGGCACCGGCGAGGGTGAGGCGGAGGAAGCCGGGGGACAGCCGTTCCGTGCGGTCCACGACCGTGTCGAACAGGATGTTCGGCGAGTGGAGGAACGGGACGGGCATCGCATCGAGTCTAGGAGGACCCGGCGCTGGCGTGCCGGGTCCTCCATCGTTCACCCGCGGCGGACGGCGCGTGCGATCACGGCGCAGAGGGGGATGGCGACGACGGTCAGCGAGGCCGCTGCCGGGAGGAGCAGGGCCGGGCCCCAGGTGCCGAGGATGATCCCGCCGACCGCGCCGCCGGTGGCTATCGAGCAGTTCCACACCGTGACGAGCGCCGACTGCGCCGCGTCCGCAGCGTTCCCGGCGACCCGCGCGATCGCCACCTGGAAGAGCACGGAGTAGGCGCCGAAGGCGAGCCCCCAGCCTGCCGCGGCGATGAGGAGGACGACGACCGGGGGATCCCAGGCCACGACGGCGAGGCCGACGGTCCCGAGGAGGGCGGCCGTGAGGATGGTCGTCCCGAGGCGCAGGTTCGCCAGCCGTCCGGCGCCGAGCGTCCCGACGACCGACGCCACACCGAACGTGGCGAGGAGCAACCCGAGCGGCACCGGCGTCCCGCGGGAGGACAGGACGGGTGCGAGGTAGGTGTACGCGATGTTCTGGCCGATGATGCAGACGGCGAGGGCCACGAGGATCGTGACGACCGCGGGAATGCGGAGCGCCGCACCCATGCGTGTCGAACGCCCGGGGGCGCTGCCTGCCACGCGGGGAGCGACGACGACCGCGAGGACGCCGAGGAGCGCGGTGGCGGCGGCGACGATCCCGAACACCGTGCGCCAACCGAACCCCTCACCGAGGACCGCGCCGGCCGGGACGCCGAGCGCGAAGCCGAGCGTGGCACCGGACAGCACGACGCCGAGGGTGGAACCGAACCGCTCCGGGGTGGTGAACCCGCGGGTGTACCCCGGGAGCATCGCCCAGACGACGCCGGCCACGAGCCCCGCGATGAACCGGGTCGCGAGATGCGTGAGCAGCTCGGGCGCGACGGCCGTGCCGGCGTTCGCGAGCGCCGAGACGACCAGGGCGAGCAGTACGACCGTCCGGCGGTCGAGCTTCGCGAGCGCACGGCTGAGCGGGATCGCCGCGACGATGCAACCGAGTGCGAAGACGGCGACGCTCTGGCCTGCGATCGACTCCGAGACGCCCAGGTCGGCGGCCATCGCGGGGAGGACCCCGGCCGGGAGCACCTCGGTGAGGAGTGTCACGAATCCGACGGCGGCGAGGAGCAGCGCGGTCGGGAGGGGAGAGCGGGTTCGGGTGGCAGGAGGGGGCGTGGATCGTGCCGTGCGCAAACTGTCGGTGGTCATGTCGGTGAGTCTCCCGGCCTGCCACTGGTGGCAGGGTCAAGTCGACGAGGGTGCGCCGGGAATATCCGCCCGGCACCGACGGCTGCTCCAAGAGGACACAACTCGGTCGAAGGGGTCTTGCATGCGCATCGGCGAATTGGCGGCGGCCACCGGGAGCACGCCGCGGCTGCTCCGGTACTACGAGGAACAGGGGTTGCTGCGCCCGACCCGCTGCCCGAACGGGTACCGCGAGTACGGGGACCACCTCGTCGCGAAGGTGCAGCGCATCCGCGAGCTGATCGCCGTCGGCATGCCGACCGCGCTCATCCTCCAGGTCCTGCCCTGCTTCGAGGACGACGACACGATCTACCAGGTGACGCCCTCGGCTGAGGTGCTGGAGCGGTTGCTCGAGCATCGCGAGCGACTGGATGCGAAGCTCGGCTGCATCCAGGAGAGCCGGGACGCCATCGACGTCTACCTCCACCGCGTCGGCGGCATCGTGGTCTGAGTCGACCGAGTCGACCGAGTCGGCTGGGTAGGCTCGGCGCATGTCACTCGATCCGTACTACCGCGACCGCCTGAGCCTCTTCGACGGGTTCTCGAACGCCGATCGCGCCGCCGCCGGCGGGACGCTCGACGAGGCGTTCCAGGAACGACTCGTCGCATACGGTGACGACGGGCCGTGGAGCCCACCGAGCGACGTGGTGATCACCGACGAGGTCGTCGACGGTCCGCACGGCACGGTCCCGATCCGACGCTACGTCCCGGCCGACCCCAGTGGTGTCGCCCTCCTCTGGGTGCACGGCGGCGGCTTCGCGGCGGGGACGCTCGACTGGCCGGAGGCGCACGTCGTGAGCGCCGAACTGGCGGCGCGAGCTGGTGCCGAGGTCGTCTCCGTCGACTACCGACTGGCGGACGGCACGACGCGATACCCGGTGCCGCTCGACGACGTGCTCGCGGTCTGGGAGCAGCTCGACGACGAGCGGTCGGCCGTTCCCGGTGCGCGGACGGCCATCGGTGGAGCAAGCGCCGGAGCGGCCCTCGCGCTCGCCGCCTCACTCCGCAGCGATCGCCGCGCGGACGCCGTGCTGCTGGCCTACCCGTTCCTGCACGCCGTCGTGCCAGCCCTGCCCGCGGACGTCCTGGCCGAGATGGCGGTCCTGCCGGACTTCATGCGGTTCCCGACCGAGTCGATCGACTGGATGGTCGGGAACTACGTCGGTCGCCTGGAGGACGTGCCCGAGCTCGCCCTGCCGGGAATCGTCCCCGTGACCCCGGACCGCCCGCCGCTGTGGGTCCTGCTCTCGGAGTTCGACGACCTCCGGCCGTCGGGGGAGCTGCTCATCGCGGCGTCGGAGGCCGCCGGTGCTCCCGTCCGCAGTCGGCTCGAGCCAGGCGTCCTCCATGGCCACCTCAATCGCCATCCGGTCGCGCCAGGCGTCTCCCCGTCGCTGGACTGGCTGGCCGACGGGCTGCGCGCCATGGGGAATCACGCCGACTGAGTCTTGCGTGATCCTCGTCAGCGGGCATACTGGAGTCACGCTCCGTTCCCGAACGGAGTTCGGTTTTCGCTTCCGGCTCGCCTGAGCCCGGGTGATCCCGACGCCGCCCCACTCACTGACGAGAAACGGACCACCATGAGCGAGCATGAACCGGCGCTGCCCTACCGCGACGCGAGCCTGCCGGTGGAGGACCGGGTGGAGGACCTCCTCGGACGGATGACCGTCGCCGAGAAGGCCGGCATGCTCTTCCAGACGATGATCGCCCCGGGGCCCATCGACGAGGCGAACCCGCACATGGGACTCGCGAGTGGCGAGCACATGATCGGCGAGCAGCTCATGTCCCACTTCAATGTGCTCGGCACCGCGCCCGACACGACGGCGCTCGCCGAGTGGACCAACGCCCTGCAGGAGCGCGCGTCGCGCACGCGACTCGGCATCCCGGTCACGCTGTCGACCGACCCGCGCAACCACTTCACCGACAACGTGGGGACGGCGGCCCGCGCGGGCGCCTTCTCGCAGTGGCCCGAGACGCTCGGCCTCGCGGCGATCGGATCGGCCGACCTCGTCGAGGCGTTCGCCGACACCGCGCGGCAGGAGTACCTCGCCGTCGGGATCCGGCTGGCGCTCCACCCGCAGGTCGACCTCGCGACCGAGCCGCGCTGGTCGCGCATCGGTGGCACGTTCGGTGAGGACGCCGAGCTCAGTGCCGAACTCGTCGCCGGCTACATCCGAGGGTTCCAGGGTGCCGAACTCGGGCCGCAGTCGGTCTCCACGATGACGAAGCACTTCCCGGGCGGTGGGCCCCAGCTCGACGGGGAGGACCCGCACTTCGCCTACGGGCGCGAACAGGTGTACCCCGGCGACAACTTCGACTACCACCTCATCCCGTTCCGCGCCGCGATCGCCGCCGGAGCCGCGCAGATGATGCCGTACTACGGCATGCCCGTCGGGACCGAACACGAGGAGGTCGCGTTCGCCTTCAACCACGGGATCATCACCGGGCTCCTCCGCGAGGAACTCGGCTTCGCAGGCATCGTCTGCACCGACTGGGGACTCGTCACCGACACGTCGATCATGGGGCAGGACATGCCCGCGCGCGCCTGGGGTCTGGAGCACCTCGACGAGCTGTCCCGGGTCGAGCGCATCCTGCAGGCCGGCTGCGACCAGTTCGGTGGCGAGGCCCGACCCGAGCTCGTCGTCGAACTCGTCGAGCAGGGACGTGTCACCGAGGATCGCATCGACGCCTCGGTGCGCCGACTGCTGCGCGAGAAGTTCGTGCTGGGGCTCTTCGAGCAGCCGTACGTCGACGCGGGCGCCGCGAGCGGGGTCGTCGGGCGCGCGGACTTCGTCGCCGCCGGCGAGGCCGCACAGCGCCGCGCGTTCACCGTCCTGACGAACGTGGAGGAGACGCTGCCGGTGCGCTCGCCGCGTCCGCGGTTGTACCTCGAGGGCGTCGATCCCGAGGTCGCGGGCGCGTACGGCGAGGTCGTCGCGGATCCGGCTTCGGCGGACGTCGCCCTCGTGCGCATGCAGACGCCGTACGAACCGCGGCCCGGCGGCTTCGAGGCCATGTTCCACGCAGGCTCCCTAGACATCCCGGCCGACGAGGTCGAGCGGTTGCGCGTGCTCGCGCTGACGGTGCCGACCGTGCTCGACATGCACCTCGACCGACCGGCGATCCTCACCGGGGTGGTGGACGCGGTCGCGGCGCTCGTCGCGAGCTTCGGCGGTAGTGACGCGGCGTTCCTCGACGTCGTCTTCGGTCGGGCGCTGCCGGAGGGCCGGCTGCCGTTCGACCTGCCGCGCTCGATGGCGGACGTCGAGGCGAGTCGGTCCGACGTCCCCTACGACACCGAGGACCCGCTCTTCCGTTTCGGCCACGGCCTCACGTACCCCGCTGGTCGCTGAGCGCCCGTCCCCGGTCCCTGAGCACCCGTCCCCGGTCCCTGAGCGCCCCTTCCGGTCCCTGAGCTTGTCGAAGGGCGTCCGGGAACACTTCTTCCGGTCCCTGAGCACCCGTCCCCGGTCCCTGAGCTTGTCGAAGGGCGTCAGCGCTCGGAGCCGCGCAGCTCCAGACGCACGTCGAGGGTGTGGGTCACGGGCGGGCCCGCCTCGCCGGCGATGAGCGCCAGGAGCGTCTCCGCCGCGACCCGGCCCATGAGCGCCACGTCCTGCGCCACCACCGACACCGCCGGCGTCACGAGCGGTGCCGCCTCGAAGTCGTCGAACCCGACGAGCGGCAGCCGTCGGCCCGCCGTCGCGAACGCCTGCATGGCCCCGATCGCGGCCCGGTTGTTCGCGGCGAACACGGCGTCGACCTCGCCCGACACCAGGAACCCCGCCACGACCGCCGCAGCGTCCTCGACGGAGTGTGCGCCGTCGGAGACGATCGGCTCGATCGGCCCCGTCCCCGTCGCGCCGCCGAGATCGGCCTCAGCCAGCGCCCGGTGGTAGCCGGCGAGTCGCTCACGCATCGTGTACAGCTCGAGTGAGTCGCCGAGGAACGCGACCCGTCGTGCGCCCGCGGCGAGCATGGCCGCGGTCGCGCGGGTCGCCCCGCCCGCGTTGTCGGCGAGCACCGTGTGCACCTCGACCGACTCGAGCGGCCCGGTCGGTCGGTCGACGAGCACCATCGGGACGTGCACGACCGTGCTCGTCGCCCAGGCCGTGGTCGCCTGCCGTGGTGGCACGACGACGAGGCCGTCCACGCGCTGCGCGACGAGCCGGTCGACGAGGAGTCGGTGCCGGTCGGCGTCCTCCTCGGAGCTCGCGGACATCAGCAGGTAGCCGTGTTCCGTGCACACGCGCTCCACCGAGCGTGCCAACACGGAGTAATAGGGGTTCGCCAGGTCGCTGATGATCAGCCCGATGACCTTGCTGGACCGCCCGGGCCGGATGCTCGCGGCCGCCAGGTTGTGCCGGTAGCCGAGGGCCTCGATCGCCGCGCCGATCCGTTCCGACAGTTCCTGGTTGATGTTCGTCGCGCCGTTCACGTACCGCGACACCGTCTTCAGCCCCACCCCGGCCGCCGCGGCGACGTCGTTCATGGTCGGGGGTCGGGAGCTGCGCATGCTCACCATCCTGGCGTATGCGAGATCACGCGATCGGCTCGTCCGCCCCCGCGACCGCGAAGAGCCTGCTGAGCCCGGGTCGCAGTCGGGTGATCTCGGCCGCCGTCGGCCGGCGTCCCGCGATCGTCGCAGCGGCACTCGCGCCCGCGAGTTCGGCGGCCTCCACCGGTGCTGCACCGCGTGACATCGCGAAGAGCAGGCCGGCGGTCGACGCGTCGCCGGCGCCGTTGGTCGACACGAACGCGGGTGCGGGGACGGGCGGCGCGACGAGGTCGACGTCGGCCCAGGCCTCGGCGAGCGGTGCGAGCATCCGTCCGCCCAGGCGCAGGCGGTCGACACCGGCGGCCCGGAGGAGTAGCCCGTCCTCGCCGGCCGAGATCGCCACGACGCCGGCACCCCAGGCGAGCAGGAGGTCCGCGAACACCGCCGCTTGGGCCAGGGGCGATGCACTGGTCCCGGCCGGGAGGCGGAGCGTGCCGAGCGCCGAACGCAGGTCGTCGACGCTCGGACTCACGATGTCGGTCAGCGGCAGGGTGCGCCGGAGGATCGCCTCCCAGTCCAGATGGCCGACGGCGCTCGTCGGGTCGACGACGGCGAGGTCCATCGACGTGGTCGCGCCGTGTCGGTGGATCCGTTCGAGCAGCCTCGCGAGGGGCGCCGCATCGTCGGCGACGATCCCGGGGAGCAGCGGGGGATAGCCGAGGTGGACGAGGTCCGCGTCGCCGACGGCCAGGTGCTCGCCGGTGAACACCTCGTTCGCGCCCGTGTGGTGCCAGAAGGTCCGGTCGAGGCCGGCGGGCTCGACGACGACGCTGTAGGAGGTCGCGGCCCGGTCGGTGACCTCGAGCGCCGGGTGCAGTCGGTCGTGCGCGGCGATGCGTGAGGCGACGATCGCGCCGAGCTCGTCGTCGCCGACCGTCGCGTGCAGGCGGACCGTGCTCCCGAGATCGGCGAGGGCCAGGCCGGTGTTCGCGACGCAGCCGCCGAGGGAGATGCGGAGCGGACCGGTGTCGATGAGGGCGCCCGGATCGATGCGTGCGCTCGCGCTCAGCCCTGGCGACAGGTCGACGCAGATGTGGCCGGCGACGACGATCTCGCCCATGGACCCTCCGTTCTTCACGCCGGGGGTGACCCGACGCAAGCTAGACAACGTTGTCTCAGGCCACTACTGTGACACACCGAGGGACGATTCGGAAACCCTCCCCGTCACGATCAGGAGCCGCCGCAATGTCGCTGTACCGCCTCAATCGTCTCTTCAACGCCCGATCCGGTCGCGCGCTCGACGTCGCCGTCGACCACGGGTTCTTCGGCGAGCGTTCGTTCATCACCGGCATCGAGGACATGGGCGAGGTCGTCCGCACGCTCGTCGCCGCGGGCCCGGACGCCGTCCAGCTGACCCTCGGCCAGGCCCGTCTCCTGCAACAGGTCCCCGGTAAGGACAAGCCGGCGCTCGTCCTGCGGACGGACGTCGCGAACGTGTACGGCAACCCCCTCGACTCGATCCTCTACAGCCACCACGTGCCCCACGCGATCGAGGAGGCCGTCCGGCTGGACGCCGTCGCCGTGTGCGTCAACCTCATGCAGATCCCCGAGCACCCCGAGGTCCGTGAGGCGAACATCCGCTCGATCATGGCCCTGCGTCGCGAAGCGACCCGGTACGGGATGCCGCTCATGATCGAGCCGCTCGTCATGCAGGACAACACGACGGCCGGCGGGTACCAGGTCGACGGCGACATCGAGAAGATCGTCACCCTCGTGCGCCAGGCGGTCGAACTCGGGGCTGACCTCATCAAAGCCGACCCGAGCAGCGACATCTCCGAGTACGCGCGGGTCGTGCAGGTCGCCGGAGACATCCCCGTCCTCGTCCGTGGCGGCGGTCGCGTCGACGACCGGACCCTGCTGGAGCGCACGGTCGCCGTCCTCGACGCCGGGGTCAGCGGCATCGTCTACGGCCGCAACATCATCCAGCACGAGCACCCGGCCGCCATCACCGCGGCACTCATGGCGGTGCTGCACGACGGCGCCGACGCCGATGCCGGCCTCGCGATCCTCGAGGCGGCTCGCGCATGAGCGCCGACCAGGTGACGGCGGACCGGGCGACGGCGGAGCGCGTCAACGTCGCGATCATCGGCGGCGGACTCATGGGGCGCGAGATCGCTGCCGCCATCCAGCGCTGGCCGGCGCTCATCGACCACCCGGTGCGACCGCGACTGACGGCCGTCTGCGACATCAATCCGGCGGCGCTCGACTGGTTCGACGAGATCGACACGGTCGTCACGAGGACCACGGACTACCACGAGCTGCTCGCCGACCCGTCGGTGGACGTCGTCTACGTGGCCGTGCGTCACGACCTCCACGAGCAGATCTACACCGACGTCATCAGAGCCGGGAAGGGTCTCCTGGCGGAGAAGCCCTTCGGGATCGACGCGGCGGCCGCGCAGTCCGTCCTCGCGGCGTTGGCCGAGCACCCGGAGAGTTTCGTCCGGTGTTCGAGTGAGATGCCGTTCTTCCCGGGTGCGCAGCTGGCGATCGACTACGTGCGGTCCGGAGCGCTCGGCACGATCGTCGAGGCGCGCAACAGTTTCCTGCACTCGAGCGACATCGATCGGGGCAAGCAGATCAACTGGAAGCGCCAGACGCAGTTCTGCGGTGAGGCCGGAGTGATGAACGACCTCGGGATGCACACCTGGCACGTGCCGCTGCGGCTCGGCTGGGCACCCGAGAGCGTGTACGGGGTGCTGCAGAACATCGTCACCGAGCGTCCCGGTCCCGACGGTTCGCTCGTGCCGTGCGACACCTGGGACAACGCGGTGCTGCACAGCTGGGCGACTCACGACGGTGTCCGGTTCCCACTCACGACCGAGACGAAGCGCATCGATCCCGGGCAGAAGAACACGTGGGAGTTCGAGGCGATCGGTCTCGACGGCGGGGTCCGGTTCAGCACGAAGAACCCGAAGCTCGTCGAGGTGTTCGCGGTGCAGGACATCCCGGGTGGCGGTCGGGAGCAGGTGTGGCAGCAGCTCGACGCAGGCAGCCAGTCGGTCTGGCCGACGGTGACCGGCCCGAACTTCGAGTCCGGGTTCTCCGACACGATCCTCCAGATGTGGGCCGTGTTCCTCGCCGAGCGGCACGGCTCGCTCGGCGACCGGTTCGGGGCGGCGCGCCCCGAGGAGGCGGCGCTCACCCACGACATCTACCGAGCGGCGATCCGCTCCCACGAGGAGGGTCGCGCGATCGCGCTGTGACGTGCGCATCGGCTGGGAGGCCACCCGACCGTCTCCCAGCCGGGAGCGCGCGGGCCGGCCCCTGAGCTTGTCGAAGGGCGCTCCCTGTCCGCTCACCTGTCCGGTCCCTGCCAGCGCAACGAATCGGTCCCTGCCAGCCCAACCGTTCGGTCCCTGAGCTTGTCGAAGGGTGGGCTCTGTCCGTGTGCCCTTCGACAGGCTCAGGGACCGGGGTCGGAGTCGGTCGTGTCTGAACGTTCGGTCCCTGTCCGCTCACTCAGCCGGTCCCTGCCAGCCCAACCGTTCGGTCCCTGAGCTTGTCGAAGGGTGGGGTCTGTCCGTGTGCCCTTCGACAGGCTCAGGGACCGGGGTCGGAGTCGGTCGTTTTTGAACGGTCGGTCCCTGTCCGCTCACTCAGCCGGTCCTTTGCCAGCCCAACCGTTCGGTCCCTGAGCTTGTCGAAGGGTAGGGTCTGTCCGTGTGCCCTTCGACAGGCTCAGGGACCGGGGTCGGAGTCGGTCGTGTCTGAACGGTCGGTCCCTGTCCGCTCACTCAGCCGGTCCTTTGCCAGCCCAACCGTTCGGTCCCTGAGCTTGTCGAAGGGTGGGCTCTGTCCGTGTGCCCTTCGACAGGCTCAGGGACCGGCCACCGGGTCCGTTCCGGGTTCTGGATCGCGCCATGCGGTGATCCGCGAGCAGCTGAGACGCGGGAGGTCGTCGAACCGCCCGTCGATCACTGCTTGCTTCTTCGCCCGGCTCCACCCCTGAAGACGTTTCTCGATGAAGAACGCGTCGTCCACGCGGTCGTACTCGGCCGACCAGACGAGTGTGACGGGCAGTCGCTCGCGGGTGTAGGTCGCTCCGAGGCCGTCCGTGTGCTCGGCGACTCGTCGAGCAAGGTCGATGGTGCTGCCGGTGTAGAAGGATCCGTCGGCGCATCTGAGGATGTAGACGTGGGGTATCCGGGAAGCCTCGCAGGACTTCGATCCTGTCGGTCTGCGCTGACCTCCGACGGTGGACGCTCTCGGATCATGGGGGAGTTGTGGAGGACCTTCGCTCGCCCCTGCCGCTTCGCCCGTTCGGTCCCTGAGCTTGTCGAAGGGCGGGGTTTTGCCGTGTGCCCTTCGACAGGCTCAGGGACCGGGGTTGGAGTCGGTCGTTTTGTTCGCCCGTCCGGTCGGTCCCTGCCAGCCCAACCGTTCGGTCCCTGAGCTTGTCGAAGGTGCGGGGTCTTGCCGTGTGCCCTTCCACAGGCTCAGGGACCGGCGTTGGAGTCGGTCGTTTTGTTCGCCCGTCCGGTCGGTCCCTGCCAGCCCAACCGTTCGGTCCCTGAGCTTGTCGAAGGTGCGGGGTCTTGCCGTGTGCCCTTCGACAGGCTCAGGGACCGGGGTTGGAGGTCGGTGTCGGCGGGGTGGGGGACACTCGGGAGATGCCCCACAGACGATGCGTACAACCCGGGTGCGACGCCGCGGCACCGGTCGACGCGCCCGTCGCGCTCTGCGAGGATCACCTGGCCCTCGCCGCAGACTGGGCGGAGCGCCGCTGGGGTGTGGTCGACGCCCTGCCGTCGCCGTGCATCATGTGCGGCTCGCGGCTCGGCCGTCACTACCCGTCCGCTTGGTTGTGCGCCGCGTGCGAGTGGCGGCAGGGGGACGTGCCCGACGACGACCTCGCCCGGCCGCGGATCGACGTCGTCTACTACCTCCGTCACGGCGACCGCGTGAAGATCGGCACCACGACGAACCCTCGCCAGCGGTTCGCCGCGATCTGGCATGACGAACTGCTCGCGCTCGAACGCGGTGACCGGCACGTCGAGCGTGCGCGTCACGAACAGTTCGCCCGCGAGCGCCTCGAACGCTCCGAATGGTTCACGGGGTCGCCCCGACTGCTCGCCCACATCGCCTCGGTCGCCGGCGACGTCGACCCCTGGGACCTCTACAGCCGCTGGCTCAGTGAGGCGGCCGCACTGCGTGGGCGATAGCCCCTCCGGTGGGCACCACGCGCGGGGTACGCTCAGCGCGTGTGCACTCGAATCTTCTGGAACGACAACGCGGTCGCCAAGACGGTCAGCCGCTGCATGGACTGGTCGGAGAGCGACGAACCCGAGCTGTGGTTCGTCCCGAGCGGTACCGACCGAGGTGGCACGGGCGACGCCACCTCGCACCGGTGGACCTCCCGGTACGGCAGTGTCGTCACGAGCATGTGGGGGATGGGGACCGTCGACGGCCTGAACACGGCGGGCCTCGGAGCACACGCGCTCTACCTCGACCCGGAGGACGTGACGTTCGCCGAGCCCGACGGCCGTCCGACGGTCTCGAACGCGCTGTGGGTGCAGTACCTCCTCGACAGCTACGCCTCGGTCGCCGAAGCGATCGCCGACATCGACACCGTCCGCATCACGTCCCCGATGTTCCGCGGCCTGCAGATGGGGATCCACATCGCGATCGAGGACGCCTCGGGTGACTCGGCGATCATCGAGCCGATCGACGGCCGGCTCGTCGTCCACCACGGCCGCGAGTTCACCGTGATGGCCAACTCGCCGAGCCTCGACGAGCAGATCACCAACCGCGACCGCTACCGGCCGTTCGGCGGCGAACTGCCGCCTCCCGGCGACATCACCTCGGTCGACCGGTTCGTGCGCGCCTCCTACTTCCTCCACTACCTGCCGGAGCCGGCGGACACCGTCGAGGCGGTGGCGGGCGTGTTCCAGCTGATCGCGAACGTGTCGGTGCCGTACGGCGCGCCGTACTCGACGGGCGACGTGTACCCGACCTGGTGGCGGGCCGGGGCGGACCTCACGAACCTGGTCTACTACTTCGGCTCGACACGGAGTCCGAACATCTTCTGGATCGAGCTCGACGAACTCGCGGACGTCGGTGAGGTCCGTCGCCTCGACCCGCGCGACCCGAGCCGCGTCGGCGACCAGACCGCGGAGCTCGCGCCGGCGATGTTGAGCTACTAGGCCGGCCGGTTTCGGTTCCCGAGCCGATCGAGTCTTCGGGGCGTTCGCGTGGCGCCCTTTGACAGGCTCAGGGACCGAGGTGGTTCAGGGACCGGGGATTCGACGGCTAGGCCGGGGCGGCTCGGAGCCGACGGCTCAGAGCACCGCAGGCGATACCCGACAGGAGTCGCGCTCGACGAGGTGCACCGGGAGGACCGTGCTCCGGCGGTATCGCGCGTCGGGGCGGTCGAGGCGATCGATGATCCGTTCCGCAGCGAGTCGGCCGAGGGCCTCCGGGTCCTGCGTGATCACGGACACCGACGGTCGCAGGAGCTCGGCCAGCGGGAAGTCGCCGAACGCGACCAGTGGGAGCGGTTGCTCGGCGAGTGCGGGCAGCAACGCCATCGTGCAGACGGCGTTCGACGAGAAGAGAGCAGTCGCCTGCGAGTCGATCGCCGCCAGCGCACGCGCCGCCCCTTCGCGGGTCGCCGCACCGAGGGCGATGAGCTCCTCGTCGGCGGGCAGCCCGGCTTCGGTGAGTGCCGCCCGGTACCCGCGCAGCCGCTCGGCGGTCGTCGGCAGGGCCAGTTCGTCGCCGACGAAGGCGATCCGGCGGTGGCCGTGCTCGACGAGGTGGGTCGTCGCCGTGAACGCTCCACCGAAGTCGTCCTGCGTGAACGCGTCGGCAGCGAGCCCGCCTGGCGCGCGGTCGACGAACACGAACGGCGTCCGCGACGCCCATGCACTCAGCGAGCTCTGGTCGTCGCTGATCGGCGCGAGCACCACTCCGGCCAGCTGACGCCGGAGCATCGGCTCGAGGACCGCGCGCTCGCGGTCCGGGTCGTCGCCGAGGCTCGTCACGAGCGTCGACATGTCGTGATCGCGCGCCGTCCGCTCCACCGCACGCGCGATCTCGGCGAAGAACGGGTCGACGATGTCGGGGACGGCGACCCCGATGACCGACGGGCGGCCCGAGCGGAACGCCGTCGCGAGGGAGTTCGGCACGTAGTCGAGCTCCCGCATGATCGACTCGACCCGTTCTCGGGTCGCCGGGAGGACGTGCGGGTCGTCGTTGAAGACCCGTGAGACCGTCTTCGCGCTCACGCCGGCGGCTGCGGCGATCTGGCGCATCGTGGCCATGCTCGGGTCCCTCCCGTTCGGTCCTGCCGGATCGGGTCAGCGCGCGGTGTAGCCGCCGTCGATCGGCAGCGAGACGCCCGAGATCATGCCGGCGGCGTCGCTCAGCAGGAAGGTGATCGGGCCGGCGATGTCGTCCTCGGTGGCCCACTTGCCGAGCGGCATCGCCTCGAGGAAGGGGCCTTCGATGTCGGGGCGGCCCCAGTACCAGGCGGACATCGGCGTCATCACGACCGTCGGGTTGACGGCGTTGACCCGGATGCCGTACTTCCCGAGTTCCAGGGCCGAGACCCGCGTGATGTTGTCGAGCGCGGCCTTCGACGAGCCGTAGGAGATGTGGCCGGAGAGTGCGACGAGGCTCGCCTGGCTCGAGACGTTGACGATCGCCCCGCCGCGCTCTTGGCGGATCATCTCGCGGGACGCGTACTTGGTGACGAGCAGCGACCCGCGTGCGTTGATGCTGATGACCTTGTCGAACACGTCGATGTCGGTCTCCTGTGGGGAGGCGATCTCGCCGCCCCAACCTCCGGAGTTGACGACGCCCCAGATGTCGCGTCCCTCGATCGCGTCGCGGATGCTGTCCTCCGAGGTGAGGTCGAAGGGCAGCGGTTCGGCGCCCGTCTCGGCGGCGATGGCGTCGAGGTGCTCGACGTTGCGACCGGAGGCGATCACCTGCGCGCCCGCTGCCACGAGGTGGCGGACGGTCGCGCCGCCGATGCCGCCGCTCGCTCCCGTGACGAGGATGGTGCGGCCGTTGAAGTCAGTCATGAGGTGGTCCGATCGACGTGATGAGGCCCGTGCGTCGGTGCACCGGGTCGGGAGCATCATAACCACGGAATGGCAACCATGTCACCCGTGACATGGATTTCACCAGCAGATCATGACACCGGTGACATCCGGTGTTGACACATGCATCCCCTGGACCTACCGTGAGTCGGGCGACGGCGCGTCCGCGACCGGTCGGCTCCCAGGAGAGGTCAGGCATCACGATGAGCGGCATCACGATCGGGACCGACCTCGATGGCTTCGTCGACCTCGACGGCCTCATCGATCACGCCCGTTCGCTCGCCGCCACCGGGTCCCGCCGGATCCTCGGGATCGTCGGTGCGCCCGGAGCGGGTAAGTCGACCGTGAGCGACGCGATCGCCGCGGCCCTCGGCGACCAGGCCGTCATCGTCGGGATGGACGGCTTCCACCTCGACAACGCCGAGCTCGTCCGCCTCGGGCGACGCGACCGCAAGGGCGCGCCCGACACCTTCGACGTCGACGGCTACGTCGCACTGCTGTCCCGCCTCGCCCGTGCCGGACGCACCGCCGATTCGCCGGGCACACCGATCTACGCACCCCGGTTCGACCGCTCGCTCGAGGCGTCGATCGGCAGCGCCGTCCTCGTCCGCCCCGAGGTGCCGCTGGTGATCACGGAGGGCAACTACCTCCTGTTCGACGACCACGGCTGGCAGGGTGTCGCCGCGCATCTCGACGAGTCCTGGTACGTCGACGTGGACGACGAGGTCCGCCGCGACCGACTCATCGCCCGACGCCTCGGTCACGGCCATCCGCGCGACGAGGCTGAAGCCTGGGTGCTCGGCGTGGACGAGCCGAACGCCCGCCTGGTCGACGCGACCAAGCAACGTGCCACCCGGATCGTCACGCTCGACGCGTCGACGCCGGTGGAGACCGAATCCACCCACGGCGCCTGACCAACCCCTCAGCCGCAGCACCCTCGACCTGCACCACCCGGAACCCGCTCACCGACGAGAAGGCACCACATGACCCAGCTCTCCGACGCCGCCCTCACCGCTCTCGACGAGCAGGTGGCCGTCCCCGCCTACGACCGCTCGGCCATCCGACCCGGCATCGTCCACTTCGGGGTCGGCGCCTTCCATCGTGCGCACGGGGCGATGTTCGTCGACCGCGTGCTCGGGCTCCCCGGCGACGAGCACGCGTCCTGGGGGCTCGTCGGCGTCGGCACACTGCCCGGTGACGCCGCCATGCGGGACGCGCTCGGCGCTCAGGACCGGCTCTACACGCTCGTGACGACGAGTCCGGACGGCGAGGTCGAGGCGCGCGTCGTCGGGTCGATCGTCGAGTACCTGTTCGCTCCCGACGACCCGGGAGCGGTCCTCGCGCGGCTGAGCGATCCGTCGACGCGGATCGTGTCGCTCACGATCACCGAGGGCGGCTACGGGGTGAACGATGCGACCGGGGCGTTCGAGCCGAGCGACGGTGCGACGCTCGCGGACCTCGACGGGCTGCCTGCGGGGGCGCTGCCGCAGAGCCCGCTCGGGTTCATCACGGCGGCCCTCCGTGCCCGACGCGACGCCGGTGCGGTTCCGTTCACGGTCATGTCGTGCGACAACATCCAGGGCAACGGGCACGTCGCCCGGACCGCGATCCTCGCCTTCGCCGAGCGCATCGACCCGGCGCTCGCCGCCTGGATCGCCGCCGAGGTGCGGTTCCCGAACTCGATGGTGGACCGCATCACGCCGGCGACGACGGACCAGCAGCGCGCGTTCGTCTCCGAGCGGTTCGGGATCGACGACCGCTGGCCGGTGCTCTCGGAGTCGTTCGAGCAATGGGTGCTCGAGGACGACTTCTCGGACGGCCGTCCGCCGTACGAGCAGGTGGGCGTGCAGCTCGTGGAGGACGTCGAGCCGTATGAGCTGATGAAGCTCCGGTTGTTGAACGCTTCCCACCAGGCGATGAGCTACCTCGGGCTGCTGGCGGGGGAGACGTACGTGCACGACGTCTGCCGTGACGAGCTGTTCTCGCGGTTCCTCCTCGGGTACATGCACGAGGAGGCGAGGCCGACGCTCGCGCCGGTCCCGGGGATCGACATCGACGCGTACTGTGCGGAGCTGATGCGCCGGTTCGGCAGCGAGGCGATCAAGGACACGTTGGCGCGGCAGATCGTCGACGGCTCGGAGCGCATCCCGAAGTTCCTGCTCCCGGTGGTCCGTGAGCAGTTGCGGACCGGCGGCGGGATCGCGCGCTCGGCGCTCGTGCTCGCGGCGTGGAGTCGATTCATCGAGGGTGTCGGTGACGACGGGCGCGAGCTTGCGCCGGTCGACCGGCGGTTGGCCGAGTTGCAGGCGGCCGTCGCGCAGGAGGCGGAGCGCCCCGGCGCGTTCCTCGACCTGGAGGTCGTGTTCGGCGACCTCGGATCTGACGCGCGACTGCGCGAGGCGTTCATCGCGGCGCGCGCGCGGCTGGCGGACGTCGGTGCGCGGGTGGCGGTGGAAGAGGTCGTCGCCGCGGGGTGACCCTGCGGCGGTCGGACGATGCCTTGACGGCCCTCCGACCGGTTGAGGGGGCGCTCGGTCGCTGCGTCGTTCCCGTCCTCGAGTGCTGGTGGTTCACGTCTCGGTCCCTGAGCTTGTCGAAGGGCAGGTATGACGGTTCGTCGTAGGCCCTTCGACAGGCTCAGGGACCGGGGTGGCCGGGTTGTCGAGTAGGGCGTCGGTCGCTGAGCGTGTACGAGGCATGGTGGTTCCCGTCTCGGTCCCTGAGCTTGTCGAAGGGCAGGTTCAACGGCTGTTCGTGTGCCCTTCGACAGGCTCAGGGACCGGGATGGCTGGGTTGTCGAGTAGGGCGTCGGTCGCTGGACGTGTCCGAGGCAGGGTGGTTCCGGTTTCGGTCCCTGAGCTTGTCGAAGGGCAGGTTCAACGGCTGTTCGTGTGCCCTTCGACAGGCTCAGGGACCGGGATGGCCGGGTTGTCGAATACAGCGTCGGTCGCAGAGGTTGGCTATGCGCGATGGCGTCCTGTCTCGGTCCCTGAGCTTGTCGAGGGGCAGGTATGACGGTTGTTCGTAGGCCCTTCGACAGGCTCAGGGACCGGGTACCCGACTGCCGGGCTTGCCGGGCACGGTGGTTCCCGTGGCGGTCGCTGAGCTTGTCGGAGGGCAGGCGGGTGTGCAGGCAGAGGGGTGCCCCGGGTTCAGGCGGCGAGGTGGAGGCGTCCGCCTCGGATGGGGGTTTGGTGGCGGTCGATGTGGCTGGGTGGGATGAACCAGGGGATGCCGTTTTGGATGGTGATGGTCCAGTGGTCGTCGTGGATGCGGTGGTGGTGGAAGGGGCAGAGGAGTATGCCGTTGTTGAGGTTGGTGGGTCCGCCTTGTGACCACCAGGTGATGTGGTGGGCTTCGGTGAAGGATGGTGGGTGGGTGCAGCCGGTCCAGGCGCAGCCGCCGTCGCGTTCGGCGAGGGCGAGTTTTTGTCCGCGGGAGAAGAGGCGGGTGCTGGTGCCGAGGTCGAGGACTTGGGATGGTCCGTTGAGGATCATGGGGATGAGGTTGGCGTCGGCGGCGAGGCGGCGGAGGGCGCCGGGGCCGATGGGTTCGTCGATGCCGTCGATGGTGGCGGTGCCGAATCCGGTTTCGAGGGTGTCGTGGTCGGTGCGGATGATGACGGTGACGGGGGTGAGTTCGGTGGCGGCGCTGCTGCAGCCGGCCAGGTGTCGGAAGGTCTCGGTGAGGGCGATGGCGCGTCGCCGGTCGGTGGGGATGAGCGTGGGTCCGTCGGGCATGGGGTGACCGGATCCGTCGGGTTGGTCGGCGGGGTCGGCCGTGTCGGGGTGGATGAAGTGGGGTTTGCGGGTGGTGGCGCCGATGAGGGCGTCGAGGCCGGCGCGGATGAAGGCGGCGCTTTCGGGGGCGAGTTCGGCGCGGAGGAGGGTCATGCCGGTGGGGAGTTCGTGGATGGTGCAGCGTTCTGCTCGGCGGAGGAGTCCGTCGCGGGGTTCGCGGCCGTCTTGGTCGAGGCGGGTGCGGACGAGTTTCGCGATGCGGGTGACGTCCTGCAGGGGCGCATGGGCGGCGTGCTCGATGGCGATGCCCGACGCCGCCTGCAGTTCGACCCTGGTGCAGATGCGGCCGGCGTTGCGGAGCTCGCGGACGATGACCGCGGCTCCGTCGACGCTCAGGGGTGCTCTGGGTGTGCCGCCATCGCTTGACGGGTGGGTGTCATCCGGGACTGCGTCGGTGTTCGATGACTCGGGACTGGCGGCCGGTTCGAGGGCGGCGGTGATCGCCGGGAACGGGCATTCCTCCAGCTCGCCGAGCAAGCCTCGGGGTTGCGTGATGGCGGCACCGACCTCCGCGATCGCCGCGCCGCGGGCGCGCGCAACCCGCCACCGCTCGGACACCATGACACCCGGGTTCGCGTAACCGGCAGCGCGCACGAGCGTGCCGTCGCGGCGGGAAGGCGACGGGCGCAACGCGATCGCACCGGTGACGCGTGCGGCGAGGACCTCGACCGCGTGCTGCACGGCACCGAGTTCGTCGAGGACCCGGAGGACCGCCTCGTCGTTCATGTTCTCGAGCTGCTCCGCGACACCGGAGCCCGGACGGATCGCGTCGAGCGCGCCCTGCCAGACCGCATCGAACCCGGCCGCGGCGGCGGCGAGCGGGTTCGGTGCGGTGCTGGTCATGGATCCATCCAAACACGGACCACTGACATTCGAACGCGCACCGAATCAGCCCTTGATCTGGGTATTTATTCGACAGTTGATGCTTTGCTCGGGGGTACTTCGACAAGATTAGGGACCGGCCGTGACGCGGCCGCCGAGCCTGCCGAGTTGCGGCGGGGGAGGTTGTTCGTGGGCCCTTCGGCAAGCTCAGGGAACGGCGGTGAAGCGGTCGCGGAGCTTGTCGCGGCGTGGTGGGGAAGGTTGCTCGGGGTGCCCTTCGACAGGCTCAGGGAACGAGTCTCCGCAGTCGTCGAGGTGCATTGCGGAAGGGATCAGTGGGAGCGTCCGCAGGATCAGCGGTTCAGTGCCCGATCGTCAAGTCGGTCGAGGTGCTCGCCGATGGTCGCGTTCGGGCGTGCGGCCTGACCTCACGCGAAGACGAAGTAGAACGACAGGTGCAGCGTCAGGATGAGGTGCATCGTCGTGAACCGGTGACGGAGCCACGCGAGCAGGAGGCCGAGCGCGAGCATGCTCAGTGCGGGGAGCGGGCTCGGCACGAGCCCGAACTTGTCGGGGAGCAGGATGACGTGTCCGAGGGCGAACAGGACGGCGACGGCGGGGATGACCGCGCGCGACGGCACGCGCGCGGCGAGATGGCGTTGCAGGAGTCCGAAGGTCAGGTAGTCCTGCCAGAACACCGAGACGGTCATCCAGAAGATGTAGAGCAGCACGGGGAACTCGAGCTCGTAGTGCAACGGCAACGCGAGTGCGAGCACGACCGGGATGACGTACAGGAACCGCTGCCGGGACGGTGCGAAGAGTTCACGGGTGTGGGTGCGCTGCAGGATGGCGATGGCGATCACCGGGAGGCCGGCGATCAGGGACTCGAGGAACACCACGACGGTGTCCTCCTGCACCAGGAGACGCACGGGGCCTCGGCCGGTGATGCCCGGGGTCAGGCACCACAGGGTGAACCACGACGCGGCTATCGCGAGCGCGGAGAACAAGCGGACGGGTTGGCGAGAGGGGGCGTTTTCGGCGGTCGACATGGCGGTCGATATGTTAGCAGTGTTATTTCAGATACAAGACAAGGGAGGGGATCGCAACCGCCCGAGGCCGCGGGGGAGAACGAACCCTCGGCGCGGGGGAGTCGTCGCGATCGAGGACGTGTTCGGAGGCCCTTCGACAGGCTCAGGGAGCGAAGGTGCACGGTTGTCGACGTGCGGTGGGGGTGCTTGTTGGCCCGTCGACAGGCGCCCGGATCGGGGTGCTGCTCAGCCGAGCGAAGCCGGGACGAGTCGGAACCCGCCCTCGGCGACCGGCTCGAGCCGCAGTTGGAAGAGGCCGTCGATCACGAGGTCCGCATTGAGTTCGTGCGCCTCGTGCGTCCCCGCGATGCCCACCGTCCAGCAGCCGGCGGCGCGCGCTGCGGCGAGCCCGGCCGGTGCGTCCTCGAACACGAGGCACGGCTGCGACTCCATGCCCAGCCGGGTGCGGCCGAGCAGGAACGGTTCGGGGTCCGGCTTGCCCTTCGTGACGTCGTCGAAGGTCACGACGACCGCCGGCCGCACGAGCCCGGCGGCGGCGATCCGATTGCCGGCGATGAGCCTTGTGCCGCTCGTGACGATCGCCTTCGCGTCGTCACCGAGCGCCGCGAGCGCCTCCACCGCCCCCGGGAGCGCGATGACGTCGGCGACCTCGTCGGCCTCGATCTCGATGATCCGCGCGAGTGCTTCGGCGACCTGCTCGGGCGGGAAGATCGCGGCGAGCACCTGGGCAGCGGGCTGACCGTGTCCCGCGGCGAGCAGGTCGCCCTCGAGTCCGTACTCGCGGGCGAGTTGCGCCCACGACCGGTTCACGGCCGGCGTCGAGTCGATGAGGGTCCCGTCGAGGTCGAAGAGCCCGGCGGCGAAGACCTGGTCGAAGATCGGTGCGGAGGCCTGGATGGTCCGTCCGAGACCGAGCGCGCGTTGGACGGCGGCGAGCTGCTGCGACGTGGACAACGCGGCTTCGATCGACAGGTGCTCGATGGCGGGCGGGGTGTCGGTGGACGGGTCGACGATGTGTGTGTCCCGCTCGGCACCGCGTTCGGCGCGGCGAGCCGCGAGCGTGGCGGCATCGGCGTGCAGCCAGACGACCTTGGGGACGACCCCGGCCGCCTCGACGAGCGCGTCCCATTCGGCGCCGCCACGGAGCTCCGCGGTGAAGGGTGCCACGAGTACCGCGCCGACGCCACTGTCGCGTTGGTCGGCGAGGACCGCTCGCAGGGCCGCGTACCGCGCAGGGCGCATGGCCGGGCGCAGCTTCGCGTCGTTCCAGTGGAGTGGTTCGGCGCCGTCGGGATCGGTCACCGCACCGAGACCGTCGAGCAACGGATTGGTGATGGTGTCGAGGTCGAGGAGCGGGAGTCGGAGGGCCCGTGCGAGCTCACGTCCAAGGGTGGTCTTGCCGCTTCCGGCTGCTCCTGCGACGACGACGATCACGCTGACTCCTCGATGATTCCAGGGTGGCGACCCGCATCCGAGGGGTCTGAACGCCTCTTCGATGCGAGTTCCAAATGAATTTGATCTCTTTCAGACAACGTTGCTTGACAACGTTGTCGGTCTGCGGTCAGTATAGGCGCACGAAGGAACGACGGGGTTCTGCAGCTGCACCACCCCGACCGATGACAACGCTGTCAGGAGGTGGAGCCCATGGGCACCTGCAACCCCGCGATCACCGCGACCAGTCCGATCCGGACACGTGCGCACGTCCCGTCGCTCCGGACCGGCTGCGACGTCCGACCCGTTCCGCTTCCCGTCAGGGGGACCCGCTGATGCGGCCGCCCGGGATCAAGGATGTGGCTGCGCAGTCCGGCGTCAGCATCAAGACCGTCTCGCGGGTGGTGAACGGCGAACCGTCCGTGCACCCCGAGACCCGAAGCCGCGTGCTCGAGGCGATCGATCGCCTCGGGTACGTGCCCAACACGGCCGCCCGTTCTCTGAAGTCCGGCACCGGTGGCGCGATCGGCGTCCTCATCGATTCGCTCGCCGACCCGTTCTTCGCCTCGCTCGTGAGCGCCATCGAGGCCCGCGCGCTCCAGGAGGGCCTCAGCGTCCTCGTGGCGAGCACCGGGCTCGACGAGGGGCGCGAACGCGACCAGCTGACCGGGTTCATCGCCGGCCACCAGGTCGCCGGCGTCATCATCGCCCCGGTCGCCGCGGAGCTGCCCTACCTCGAGGCGTTCCGGAACGTGACGCCAGTCGTGGCCGTCGACCGTCCGCTCGCCGCCTTCGACAGCGTCGTGGTCGACGACTACGCCGCCACCCAGCTCGCGATCCGCCAGTTCGTCGAGCTCGGCCACACCCGCATCGCCTTCTACGACCGGGACGAACGCTTCCTCACCATCCGTCGGCGCTACCAGGGCTACACCGACGTCCTCGCCGAGGCCGGCATCGACCTCGACCCGTCGCTCGTCTCCTGGACCATCGACGGCTCGCTCGATTACGCCGCCGAGACGGAGCGCCTGCTCGGACTCGAGGATCCGCCCACCGCCTTCTTCGCGTCGAACGCGAAGGCGGCGATCGGTCTGACGACCTCCCTGCACCGCATCGGGCGGGAGGGGACGGCGCACATCGCGTTCGGCGACTTCACCCTCGCCGACGTCCTGCGACCGGCCGTCAGCTGCATCAACCAGGATCCGTTCGTCATCGGTACCGCCGCGATCGAGCGACTCCTCGAACTGCGCGAATCACCGGCCGACGAGCCGCGCGAGTGGGTCGTCCCGACCTCGCTGGTGTCGCGTGGTTCCGGGGAGATCCCCGGCCCGGCACAGCGTCACACCGTGGACGCGCGTACCGCGTCCACCACGAGCATGGTCGGAGGACCAGCAGCATGAGCACGACCCAGCCCACGAGGCTCGCCCAGCCGACGCGACTCGCGCCGAACCTCATCGAGCACTTCTACCGCGGCGGCGACCGCATCGCCGGCCTGCGCGGCATCGAACAGCAGAGCGAGTTCCAGCCGGAGGAGTGGCTCGGGGCGACCGTGAGCCGCGCCGACCAGGAGCCCGGCGGCGCCATCGGCCTCGCCCGCACCGTCGACGGCGTCCTCCTCCGCGACCTCGTCGCGGCCGACCCCGCGCACTGGACCGGAGCGGGACCGGACCACGGCACCCACGCCGCCGACACCGGCATCCTCGTCAAGCTGCTCGACGCCCGTCAGCGACTCCCCGTCCACGTGCACCCGGATCGGGCGTTCGCCGCCTCCCACCTCGACTGCGCCTACGGCAAGACGGAGGCCTGGTTCATCCTCGACGCGGAGCCCGGTTCGGCCGTCCACCTCGGATGGAGCGAGGACGTCGACCCCGACGAACTCGACCGTCGTCGTGACGCCCAGGACAGCGAGTGGATGCTGTCGCACATGAATCGGATCGTCGTCGAGCGCGGCATGGGCATCCTCGTCCCGGCCGGCACGGCCCACGCGATCGACGGCGGCATCTTCCTCGCGGAGGTGCAGGAACCGACCGACCTCTCCATCCTCCTCGAGTGGTCGGTCACGACCTCGACGCGCGACGAGTCCCACCTCGGCCTCGGATTCGAGACCGTGATGGGCGCGGTGTCGACGAAGGCACTCCCGCAGTCCGAGATCGAACACCTCGTCGTGCTGCGCGACCTCGACGCCCGGACGGACGCGCCGGTGTCGCTGTTGCCCGCGGCCGCCGACCCGTACTTCCAGCTCTTCGCCGTGACGCCCGGCACCGATGGCAGCGCACCCGTGGACGCCGGCTTCTCGGTGGCCCTCGCGCTCACCGGCGCAGGCGCACTGGTCTCGGAGACCGGCGCCGAGGCCGTCGAGTTCTCCGCCGGAGAGGTCTTCGCCGTCCCGGCCGGGTTCGGACCCTGGACCGTCAGCGGTTCGGGAACTGTCCTCGTCGCCGGCCCCGGTGCGGGCTGGCCGGCGACCCTCGCGTCGGGAGGCATCCGATGACGCCACCCCTCGACGCAGGACCCACGATCACGCAGCAGCTCACCACACACCACCGCCTCGAACGGCGGTACGACAGCCACCACACGCCGGACCCGTCCACCGGGGCCGGCTGGAAAGGAACGAGAACGACATGACGACTCCCGTCTTGGAGGCCAGAGGCCTCACCCGGCAGTTCGGGCACGTCCGCGCCCTCGACGAAGCGGACTTCGAGGTCTACCCCGGCGAGGTCACCGCCCTCATCGGCGACAACGGAGCGGGCAAGTCCACCTTGGTCAAAGCCCTCTCCGGCAACCTCGCGGTCGACAGCGGCGTGATCAAGTTCGAAGGCGAACCGATCACCCTCACCTCGCCCATGCAGTCGAGCGCGCTCGGCATCGAGACGGTCTACCAGGACCTCGCCCTCGCGCCCCACCTCGACCCCGTGCAGAACGTCTACCTCGGCCGCGAGATCATGCGGCCGGGCCTCGGCGGGCTGCTCGGGCTCATGAACGTCAAGGAGATGAGCAAGCAGTCGCGGCACGCCTTCGACGAACTCGGCGCGACCGTCCGCTCGCTCACCGACCCGGTGGGCGCGATGTCCGGTGGGCAGCGCCAGGCGATCGCCATCGCCCGCGCGGTGCACTGGGCCAACAAGGTCGTCTTCCTCGACGAACCGACGGCCGCTCTCGGCGTCCGCCAGACGAAGAACGTGCTCGAGACGATCCGCCGGGTGCGCGACAAGGGCATCGCGGTCGTCTTCATCAGCCACTCGATGCCGCACGTCATGGAGGTGTCCGACCGCGTGCAGGTGCTGCGGCTCGGCCACCGCGCGGCGACGGTCGACACGAAGGACACGAACATGGAAGAACTCGTCGGTCTCATGACCGGTGCCAGCACGAGGAACGTCGCATGAGCGCGGTGAAGCAGGCCGAGATGGGGCCGGAGACGACCGCCATCGAGACGGCCAAGGATCGGGAGACCCCGATCAGGAAGCTCTTCAAAGCCCAGGCCTTCCAGATCTTCATCGTCCTCCTCGTCGTCATCGCGATCTTCTCCGCGATCGCGCCCGACACCTTCGCGCAGCTGTCCAACCTGCGGCTCGTCGTGCAGAACGCCTCGATCCTCGCGGTGCTCGGCGTCGGCATGACCTACGTCATCATCACCTCCGGCATCGACCTCTCGATCGGATCCGTCCTCGTCTTCTCGGGCGTCGTGTCCGCGACGACGATGCGGGCCATGGGCGGCGACGACTGGGGGACCGCGATCGTCGGCATCATCGTCTCGATCGGCGTCGGCATCCTCTGGGGCACGTTCAACGGCATCCTCATCTCCAAGGCGAAGGTGCCGCCGCTGATCGTCACCCTGGGTAGCCTCGGCATGGCGCTCGGCCTCGCCCAGATCCTCACCGGCGGTGTCGACATCCGCGAGGTGCCGTCGGTCCTCACCGACTCCATCGGGTACGGCAACATCTTCGGCGCGGTCCCGATCATCTCGGTCATCGCCCTCGTCGTCGTCATCATCGGTGCGCTCGTCCTCCACAAGACGAAGTTCGGCCTGTACACCTACGCGGTCGGATCGAGCGAGGAGGCGGCACGACGCGTCGGCGTGAAGGTCGACCGTCACCTCATCCGCATCTACGCGATCTCCGGAGGCCTCGCGGGTCTCGCCGGCATCCTGTCGCTGTCGCAGTTCGGCACCACCGCGATCGCCGGTCAGTCGCAGACGAACCTGAACGTCATCGCCGCGGTCGTCATCGGTGGCACCTCGCTCTTCGGTGGCTACGGGACGATCTTCGGCACCGTCGTCGGTCTGTTCATCCCCGCCGTCCTCCAGAACGGCTTCGTCATCACCGGCGTGCAGCCCTTCTGGCAGCAGGTCGCGGTCGGTGCCGTCCTCATCCTGGCCGTCTACGTCGACCAGGTCCGCCGTTCCTCCGCAGCCCGCGGTGGATCCACCAGCTTCTGGCGAGCCCTCGTCAGCAGGAAGAAGAAATAACCCCTTACACAGATCAACACCCCCCCCGCACCATCCCAGTAGTCCAGCAGTTCAAGAGAAACGGGTAATCACAATGAAGTGGAAGAAGTCAGTTCTCGGAGTCCTCGCGCTCGGCGCGTCGGCAGGCCTCATGCTCACCGGCTGTTCCGGTGGCGCGAGCTCGGGCGGCAGCAGCGCAGGCGCAGGTTCCGACGGCTACAAGATCGCGTTCATCCAGGGCGTCGCAGGCGACGAGTTCTACATCTCGATGCAGTGCGGGATCGAATCGGCGGCGAAGGATGCCGGCGCGACGGTCACGACCCAGGGTCCGGAGAAGTTCGACCCGACGCTGCAGAAGCCGCTCGTCGACTCGGTCGTCGCCTCGAAGCCGGACGCGATCCTCGTCGCCCCGACCGACGTGAAGGCCATGGAGGCACCGCTGAAGGCTGCGGCCGACGCGGGCATCAAGGTCGTCCTCGTCGACACCACCGTCGACGACCCGTCGTTCGCGGTCTCGCAGATCTCGAGCGACAACAAGGGCGGCGGCGCTGCGGCGTTCGACGCGATCAAGGAAGCGCACCCCGAGGGCGGCAAGGTCCTCGTGGTCTCGGTCGACCCCGGCATCTCGACCACGGACGCCCGTGCCGAGGGCTTCCAGGAAGCGGTGAAGGGCGATGACAAGTTCACCGACCTCGGCGTGCAGTACAGCCACAACGAGCCGTCCACGGCTGCCGAGATCGTGACCGCGGCGCTCCAGAAGGACCCCGACATCGTGGGCATCTTCGCAGCGAACCTGTTCGCGGCCGAAGGTTCCGCGACCGGTGTCAAGCAGGCCGGCAAGGAGGACTCGGTCACCATCGTCGGGTTCGACGCGGGTCCCGCCCAGGTCAAGCAGCTGAAGGAGGGCACCGTCCAGGCGCTCGTCGCTCAGGAGCCGGCCACCATCGGCAAGGACGGCGTCGCCCAGGCGATCGCCGCACTGAACGGTGACAAGGTCGAGGCCAAGATCGAGACCGGCTTCACCATCATCACCAAGGACAACGTCGACGGCGACGCGAAGGATGCCGTCTACCAGTCCAAGTGCGGCTAGGCCCTCAGGCCACCTCGCACCACCAGACCGCGACGGCGTCGGAGCTTCGAGCTCCGGCGCCGTCGCGCTGCGTCCGGCAGCTCCGCCTCGACGCCACCCTCCACGGGGTGCGAGAATCGCGACATGACCCAGGTGATCGTCGCGGCGACCGCGGTGAGCCGGCTGTCCGACGATGCTCCGGGACGGATCGAGGCCGAGGTCGTCGATGCAGCGGGGCGAGCCCACCGCCTGGTCATCACCGTCCCCGAACGCGCGAGCCGTGCGGTCACCGCGTCGACCGACGTCCCGTTCCGACTCGGGCTCCGGGCCGAGTACGTGCGTATGGAGGGACGGGCCGTGGTGATCCGGTTCGCGGACGGCGTCACCACCACCGAAGGCCTCGGCGGGGTCTGTCTGGACCCGGACATCGTCCACTGGTTGTGAACGACTCGATCGACTGACGGTCGGGTCGGCGACGAGTCCTATGCGACGAGGGTGAGGAGCCGCGCGACCTCGGCGGCGACGGCGTCGCGTGCCGGGCCGAGGTACTTCCGCGGGTCGACGAGTGACGGGTCCGCGTCGAGGCGCTCACGGACGGCTCGGGTGAAGACGCCGTTGATGTGGGTCGAGATGTTGATCTTGCGCATGCCCGCGTCCACCGCCCGCACGAGGTCCTCGTCGCTCACGCCGCTCGAACCGTGCAGGACGAGCGGGACGGGGACGGCTGCCGCGAGTTCGCGGATGAGGCCGAAGTCGAGGGTCGCGCTCCGCGAGGTCATCGCGTGCGAGCTGCCGACCGCGACCGCCAGGCCGTCGACGCCGGTGCCCGCGACGAACGCCGCGGCTTCACCGGGGTCGGTCCGGACGCCGGGCGTGTGTGCGCCACCCTTGCCGCCGATCGCCCCGAGTTCCGCCTCGACCCACACGCCCTGCGCCTGAGCCGCGCGGGCGACCGCTGCGGTGCGCTCGCGGTTCTCCTCGTCGGGGAGGGTCGCCGCATCGAACATGACCGAGGTGAATCCGAGCCGTACCGCCTCCTCGACGAGCGCCTCGTCCTCGGCGTGGTCGAGGTGTACGGCGGTCGCGGTGCCGGCCTCGCGGGCGAGCTCCAGGCTCGCGAGCCCGATCGGCGCGAGGCCGCCGTGGTACTTCGCCGCGTTCTCGGAGACCTGCAGGATGACGCCGCGGCCCGCGAGCTCCGCGCCGCGGAGGATGGCCTCGCCGTGTTCGAGCTGGATGACGTTGAAGGCGAGTACGGCGCGCTGCGCATCGAGGAGCGCGGCGGTGGAGACGAGCGTCATGGTGGTTCCTCTCGGGGTGCACGCGGGATGATCGACCCGGTGCCGGTGGGGATGGTCAGGTGGTGGCCAGCAGCAGTTCGAGGCCGCTGTCGGCGAGCGCGTCGACGGTGTCCGGGTCGAGCCCGTCGTCGGTCACGATCTGGTCGAACTCGTCGAGTCCCGCGGCCCGGTGGAACGAGGTGGTGCCGAACTTCGCGGCGGTGACGGCGAGGATGCGTCGTCTGGCGATGCCGAGCATCGCCCGCTTCACCTCGGTCTCCTCGGGCAGGGTCGTCGTGGCGCCCGAGGTGAGCCCCACCCCGTTGGCGCCGAGGACGGCGACGTCTGCGTGGAGCCCCGACAGCCGTTCGACGGTCCACGCGCCGACGGTCGCCTGGGTGACGGCGCGGACCCGCCCGGGCAGGGCGAGCACGGTGAGTCGCGGCCGGCCACCGAGCAGGGCGACGATCGGCAGGCTGTTCGTCACCACGAGGAGTCGGCTGGTGTGGGGGAGGAGCGCGGCGACCTCGAGGGTCATCGCACCGGAGTCGAGTAAGACGACCCCTTCCTCGGGGAGCTGCTCGACGACGAGCCGGGCGACGGCGGCGCGCTCGATGCGCTCGCCCTCGCGGCGTCGTTGGAGGCTGGGCTCGAACGCGGGTCGCCGGGCGAGGACCGCGCCACCGTGGTGGCGGCGGATGAGCCCCTGTCGCTCGAGGACGGCGAGGTCGCGACGGATGGTCTCCGGTGTGACGCCGAGTCGGCTGCTCAGCTCGGCGACCGACAGGGCGCCGTCGCCGTCGCCGTCGCGGGCACCCGCGAGGATCGCGGCGTGACGCTCTGCTGGGTACATGACTGCTCCGTCCGGTCTGGCCAGCGTATCCGAATCTGTCCGATATCCCTTCCGATTCGTTGGGATCGGTGCAAAGATCAACATGATCGGGCGCACCCGACGACGACGATGACGACGAACGGAAGGCCGCCGATGGCTGAGCACAGGCCGCACAGCGCACCCCACGAGTCGGGGTCGCGGTTCCTGCTCGGGATCGACGTCGGGCAGACCGCCGTCAAGGCCGTCCTGCACGACGAGCGGTTGCTGCCGGTCGCGGTCGCTCGGCGCGCGAGCCCCGTCGAACGCCCGGTCGCCCGGCACGCCGAGCGGTCGCAGGACGCCCTGTGGGCCGCGGTCGCCGATGCGGTGTCGGAGGTGATGGCGACCTCGGGTGTCGACCCGACCCTGGTCGCCGCCGTCGGGATCACCGGCCACGGCGACGGCCTGCACCTCGTGACCGCCGAGGGAGCGCCGGTCGGCCCGGCCATCACGGCGATGGACTCCCGGGCGCACGTCGAGGCCGCCGAACTCGCGGCTGACCCGGACCGGCTGCGCGTGGTGCTCGAACGCTCCGGACAGTTGCCGACGCCGGGCGCCGCCGGCAACCTCCTCCGCTGGTTGCTCCGCCACGACCCGGAACGTGTCGAGCAGGCAGACGCGATGCTCTTCTGCAAGGACGTGGTCCGCCTGCGGCTCACCGGCGAGATCTCCACCGACTACTCCGACGCCTGCGCCTCCTTCCTGGACGTCGGGACCGCCACCTGGAGCGCCGAGGTCCTCGACGCTTACGGCCTGCCCGCCGAACTGCTCCGTCTGCTGCCGCCGATCAACCCGAGCGGCACGATCGTCGGGTCGGTGCTGCCGGCGGCCGCCGCGGTCACGGGCCTCGTCGCCGGGACACCGGTCGTGTCGGGACTCCACGACGTGCAGGCCTCGTCGATCGGCATGGGAGCGCTCGTCCCCGGGCGGCTCGCCCTCGTGGCCGGCTCGTTCAGCACCAACGGCGTGACGACGACCCAGCCCGACGTGGACCCGCGGTGGCAGTCCCGCCTCTCGATCACCCCGGACCTGCGGATCGCGATGTCGACCTCGGCGACGGCATCGCCCTCCTTCGACTGGACGCTCCGGCTCCTGGGCGTGACCGACGCCACCGGCCGCGACGCGCTGATCGCCGAGGCCGCAGCACTCCCTCCGGAGGAGCAGGTGCCGCTCGTCCTGCCCTTCCAATCGGACTCCCCGCTCGGTGCCGAAGCGTCGGCCACCCTCGCCGGCGTCCGCGACTGGCACACCCGGGCACACGTCCTGCGCGGAGCCCTCGAGGGCATCGTGCTCATGCACCGCTGGCACACCCGTGCGCTCGGCGAACGGTTCCGGTGGGACGAGCCGATCGTCCTCGGCGGCGGCCTGGCGCGGTCACCGCTGTACGTACAACTCGTGGCCAACGCGCTACGAGCACCCGTGACGGTCGTCGACTCCGAGGAGGCCGGAGCTCTCGGCGCCGCGATCGTCGCCGGGGTCGCCACCGGCCTCCTGCCGTCGGTGGAACAAGCCCAGCGCGACGTCGTCCGACACGCACCCGCCGTCCTGCCGACGGACGCCTCGGCCGCGTACTGGACCGAGGTCGGAACCGCGTTCGACGAGCTCGTCGAGGCCATCGGCCCCTGGTGGCGACGGCGGGCCGAGGAGTCGAGCCCGGACGCTTCGGCGTCCGAACGCGACGACCGCGCCGGGGTTGAACGATGAGCGCGTCCATCGGAGGCCGCGGGACGGCCACGTCCAGCCCGGTGGACGACCGGCGTCGGCAGATCCTCACCCGACTCGACCAGGACGGGCGGGTCGAGGTCGGCGTGCTCGCCGTGGACCTCGGCGTGACCGAGGAGACGATCCGGCGCGACCTCCGCGTCCTCGAACTCGACGGACGCCTCCGACGCGCGCACGGCGGGGCGGTGCGGGTCGACCTCGACCCGGGCCAGGACTCCGGGGTGTCCGGTGCGCTCGCGGCGCAAGCGCTGACCGTGGTCGACCCGGGTTCAGCGGTCTTCCTCGGCGCGGGCTCGGCCTGCGAGGCGCTCGCCGCGGGTCTCGCCACGACCGCCGGGACCGTCATCGTGACCGCTTCGGTGCCGGTGGCGTTGGCCGCGGCCGCTGCCGAGGAATCGGCCGTCGTTCACCTCGTCGGCGGGACGGCGGACGGGCGCGGCGTCCTCACCGGCGCCTGGGCGCGCGAGCAGCTCGCCGGCCTCCGCCTCGACGTCGCGGTCGTCGAGGCGCTCGGTGTCTCCGCGGACGGCCGACTGCTCCATGCCTCGCCGGAGGAGGCCGCGGTCGTCGCTTCGGCGGTCGATCTGGCCTCCACGACGATCCTCCTGGGCGACCCGGCGACGTTCGGCGCAGACGGCCTCGCGGCCTCCGTCCCGGCCGCTCGTCTCGACGTGGCGGTGGTGTATCAGGGCGTCGACGAACCGACCCTCGACGCCCTCCTCGCGACCGGCGTCCGCGTCGAGACGGTCGGGGCGGACGCATGAGCGGCATCGTCACGGTCACGCCGGCGGCCGCGATCGACCAGACCTACCGCGTCGACGGGCTGCGACTCGGCGACGTCAACCGGGCGGTGGGCGTGTCCACCGAGCTGAGCGGCAAGGGCGTCAACGTCGCGCGGGCCGTCACCCTCTCGCCGCTTCCGGTCCGTGCGGTGGTGCCGATGGGTGCGGACGGACGGATCCTCGCCGACGACCCGGCACTCCGCACGTTGCTCGCCGTGGTCCCGACCGACGGTCGGACGCGCGTGAACACGACCATCCTCGACGCCGCGACCGGGACGACCAAGGTCAATGAACCGGCGATCCCGCTGCGTGCCGAGGACTGGGCCGCCGTCGTCGCGACCGCCGGTGCCGAGATCGACCGGGTCGGCGCGGACTGGCTCGTCCTCTCCGGCACGATCCCGACGGTCCAGGGCGGCACCGGCCTCGTCGACATCCTCCAGTTGCTCCGTCAGGCGGGTGACCGGGGAGCGCGCGTGGCCGTCGACACCGCGGGTGCGGCGCTCGAGACCGCCGTCGCGAACCTCGACCTCGTCCACCTGCTCAAGCCGAACGCGCACGAGCTCGCCGAGCTCACCGGCCGTGAGCTGCTGACGATCGGCGATGTCGCCTCCGCCGCCGACGAACTGCACCGTGCCGGCTGCGACCTCGTCTACGTGAGCATGGGGGCCGACGGGGCGCTCCTCCGCACCGCGGCTGGGCTGTGGCACGCGCACGTCGCAGCCACGGTCGTGAACACGGCCGGTGCCGGCGACGCCTCGTTGGCCGGATTCCTCGTCGGACTCCACGGCGAGGACGGACGGGACGACCCGGCGGCAGCGGTCGCTTCGGCCGCCGCCTGGGGTGCACTCGCCGTGTCGAGCGCGACGACCATCCTCACCTCCCTCGAGGCGCTCACCACACCGGTCGCCGTCCAGAACCCCGACCCGACGACGCCGCTGAGCGAACCGGCCACGCCGCCACGCGACGAAGCGACGACGCCATGATCGATCAGGCCGTTCCACGCTTCCACGCCGCCGTGGACCTCGGCGCGTCGAGCGGTCGCGTCATGCTCGGGCGCTGGGCCGACGGCCGCCTGGAACTCACCGAGGTACACCGGTTCCCGAACGGCCCGATCACGCAGGACGGTCGACTCCGGTGGGATGCGGAGCGCCTGTTCGAGGAGACCATCGTCGGGCTCGCGGAGGCCGTCCGGATCGCAGCGGCCGCCAGCGGCGTGCTCGACGGGATCGGGGTCGACAGCTGGGGCGTCGACATCGCACTCGTGGGGGTCGGCACCGGTACGGCGTTCCCGACCGTGCTGCATCACCGCGGCGCCGACGCCGATGGACCGGCCCGTGCCGCCATGCTCGTCGACGCCGTGACGGCCTACGCGGTGACCGGCGTGCTGGAGCAGACCATCAACACCTCGTATCAGCTGCGGTCCCGCGCCGAGGAGCTCGAAGCGCGCCGAGCCGACGGCGATCGCCCGACCGTGTTGCTCGTCCCGGACCTCTGGGTGTGGCTGCTCACGGGCGTCGTCGGAGCGGAGCGCACGATCGCCTCGACGACGCAGCTGCTCGATCAGGGCACCGGCGACTGGGCGGCGGAGCTCATCCGTCGCTGGGGTCTCGACGGCTTCGACTTCCCGCCGGTGGTCGCACCGGGGACGGTCGCCGGCCCGACGACGCCGGAGGTCACCGCGCGTCTCGGGTCGAGCGTGCCGATCCCCGTCCACCGCGTCGCGGAGCACGACACCGCGTCAGCCCTCGCCTTCGCCCGCCCGGACGGCGCGGAGCTCCTCGTCTCGAGTGGCAGCTGGTCCCTCGCCGGGGTATGTCTGCCGGCGCCGGTGCTCACCGAGCGCGCGCGGGCCGCCGGCTTCACGAACGAGGCCGGTGTCGCCGGATCCTCGCTGCTCCTCCGCAACCTGGCTGGGATGTGGCTGCTCACGGAGTGCGCCCGCGCCTGGTCCGCCGAGGACGGCAGCGCGGTCGACCTCGTCGAACTCGTGGCGGCCGTGTCGGAGATGGAACGAGACGCAGCCACGGACGTCGCGCCCGCCGTGTTCGACGTCGCCGACCCCCGGCTGCTCGTCCCGGGTGACATGCCGGAACGGATCGCGACCCTCTGCCGGGAGACCGGACAGCGTCCACCGGGCGGACGGAGCGACGTCGTGCGCAGCGCGGTCGAGAGTCTCGCGGTCGCCTACGCCGAGACGGTCCGGGCCTGCGAGGCGATCACCGGGGTGACGATCCGTTCGGTCCGCATCGTCGGCGGCGGATCGCGCAACCGGCTCCTGTGCGCCCGCACGGCCGCACGGACCGGGCTTCCGGTCACCGCCGGCCCGGCGGAGGCTTCGGCGCTCGGCAACCTGGCCGTGCAACTCGTCGCCGCCGGCCACGCGCCGTCACTCGACGAGGTCTACCGGCACGGGCAGGACGACCACGACGACCACGACCATGAGCGGACACCGACATGACCGACCGCATCGACCAACCGGAGACCGAGACGGACCTCCTCGACCGCTTCGTCGCCTTCTCGCGCGACCTCGGGCGTCCCGATCGGGCGTGGGCGCTCCTGGCGGAGGGCAACACCTCCCTGCTCCTGACCGAGGACGGTGCTCGGGCGATGCTCGTGAAGGCGAGCGGCGCGTCCCTGGCCGTGGCGACCACCGAGGACGCGGTCCGTCTCGCGATCGGACCGGTGCTCGACCTCGTCGACTCGCACACGGGCGGGGATACCGAGGTGGCCGCGCTGTTCGATGCCGCGGCGCTCGCCGGGAACGGTCGGCGCCCCTCGGTGGAGGCGATCCTCCACGCCGTCTGCCTCGACCTGCCCGGCGTCGTCGCGGTCGGCCACACCCATCCCGTGCCGGTCAACGCGCTGTTGTGCTCGCCGTCGGCCGACGCCCTGACCCGCGGGTCGCTCTTCCCCGACCAGATCGTGGTCCTCGGCACCGATCCGCTGCTCGTGCCGTACGTCGACCCCGGTCTCGAGCTCGCCCGCACGGTCCGCCGCCTGCTGCGCGAGCAGCTCGCAACGACCGGCCGGGTACCGAAGGTCGTGTACCTGCAGAACCACGGGATGTTCGCCCTCGGATCGAGTGCGGCCGAGGTCCTCCGGATCACCGAGATGGCTGTGAAGGTCGCCCAGGTGCTGCTCGGAGCGCTCGCCGCCGGCGGGCCGGTCTACCTGAGCGACGAGGCCGTCGCCCGCATCGACACGAGACCCGACGAACTGCTGCGTCGAGCCGCGCTCGCCGCGCAGGAATCCACCACCGACCGCGCCGGGGCGGCGCAAGGAAGGACCACGACATGAGCGTGTCGACCAGCGCCATCGACCTCACCGGGCAGGTCGCGATCATCACCGGAGCGTCCTCGGGCATCGGCCGCTCGTACGCCCAGGCGCTCGCCGCTGCCGGGGTGCGCACGGTGCTCGTGGGACGCTCCACCGAGCGACTCTCGGGCGTCGCCGACGCCCTGCCGACACCGAGCGTCTTCCTGGCGGGTGACCTCGCCGACCCCGCCGTGTCCGAGCAGGCCGTCGCCCTGGCGCTCGCCGCCTTCGGACGCCTCGACATCGTCCTCGCCAACGCTGGCCTCTACGTCGGCGGTGACGTCGTCGACACCCCGATGACCGCGATCGAGGAGCTCGTCGGCGTCAACGTCCTCGGAGCGATGGCGACGGTTCGCGCAGCGCTGCCGCACCTCGTCGAGCAGGGCGCGGGCGACGTGCTGGTGACGAGCTCGGTGTCCGGGCACCAGGACATCCACTGGGAGCCCGTCTACTCCGCGACGAAACACGCCATGCAGTCGTTCGTCCACACCACCCGGCGGAACCTCGTCGGATCCGGGGTGCGGATGGGCGCGGTCGCCCCCGGCGTGGTGCTCAACGAACTGTGGGGGATCGCCGAGGGGGCCTCAGGCGTGGAGGACCAGATCGCCGCGCGCACCGGCATCCGTTCCGAGGACGTCGCCGAGGCCGTGCTCTTCATGCTCACCAGACTCCGGCACGTCACCATCCGCGACCTCGTCATCCTGCCCACCGACCAGGAGATCTGAGCGACTCGCGTCGCCCGACGACACCTCCACCAGTCCGCCCCGATCGAAGGACCGCACATGTTCTCTGACCTCCACGGCCGCACGGCCGTCATCACCGGCGGGGCCCGCGGGCTCGGCTACTCGATCGCCAGGGCGCTCGCCGCGCAGGGCGTCCAGGTGGCGCTGCTCGACCTCCTGCCGACCGTCCACGAGTCGGCCGAGCGGTTGGCGTCCGAGTACAGCGTCCGCACCTCGGCGCACACGGTCGACGTCACCGACGCCACTGCCGTCGAGGCCGCCTTCGCCGCTGCCGAGGCCGCGCTCGGCGCGCCGTCGCTGCTGGTGACCGCGGCGGGCATCACCATCTGGGGCGACAGTGTCGACGTGCCGGCGGACACCTGGCGGAAGGTGCTCGCCGTGAACCTCGACGGCACGTTCTTCGCCGCGCAGTCCTTCGCCCGTCGTGCCATCACGGCGGGTCGGCCCGCCTCAGCGGTATTCATCTCGTCGATGTCGGCGTTCATCGTGAACCAGCCGCAGTTCCAGGCCTCGTACAACGCGTCGAAGGCGGCGGTCAGTCACCTCGCGTCGTCACTCGCGGTCGAGTGGGCACCCTCCGGCGTCCGGGTCAACGCGATCGCCCCCGGGTACTTCCTCTCGGACATGACCCGCGAGTTCACCGAGGCGAACCCCGACCTCGCCGCCGAGTGGACCGCGGGCATCCCGGCGGGCCGGATGGGGCAGCCGGAGGACCTCCACGGGCTCGTCCTGCTGCTCGCGTCCGACGCCTCCTCGTACCTCACGGGCCAGAGCCTCGTCATCGACGGCGGCTACACCGCCCTCTGAGCCAGCCCCACCCACCGAACCGTTCGACCCGACCACACCGACCCGAGGACCAGCCATGACGACGACGCCGCCCGAACAGACGCCCGACGACCAGGCCGACCGCGACGCCGTGTGGGGCGCCCGGCGTCGACGCTTCGTCGAGGCCCGATCCGGTGCCGTCGAGCGTGCGTGGGCTCCGCGTGCGGTCCGCATCGACGACGGGCCGTCGACGGGTCGGCGCCAGGTCGAGCTGCGCCATCTCGGCGGACTCGAGGTCACGGTCGAGGTCGACCAGTTCCTCGACCTCGGCGAGGCCTCCTGGAACGGCGAGGTCGTGTCGTTCGTCGCGCCGACGACCGCTCCGCAGGCCGAGAGCTGGGCCCGCCGCTGGCAGGGCGGTCTGCTGACGACATGCGGGCTCACCGCCGTCGGCGTGGCCGCGGAGGCGGACGGCGGGATGCACGGTCGGGCGCATCGCATCCCGGCGACCGTGACCCGCCGCGAGGGGCGATGGACCGCGGCGGGCCGGTACGAGCTCCTCGTCGACGGCCTGCTCCGCGAGGGCGCCGTCTTCCAGCAGAACCTCACGGTGACCCGCAGCATCCGAGCCGAGGTCGGCGTCGCGCGGATCCGTCTGCACGACGTCGTCCGGAACGAGGGGTTCGTCGCCGAGCCGGTGCGCCTGCTCTACCACGTGAACCTCGGCTGGCCGGTACTGCACGGCGGTGCCGTCGTGGCGGCGGAGGCCGACGTCCCCGGCGGGGCGGGGTCCGAACGCCCGGACGCCGGTGGCTGGCGGCGGGTGATCGGCGAGCCCGAGCCGGCGGCCGACGAGCAGGTCGACGCCCTCGACGCGGTCGCCGGGCCCGACGGCTGGTCCATCGCGACCCTGTCGGGCGAGGCCGGCACGGTCACGGTCCGGTTCCGGCCGGAGCAGCTGCCCTTCCTCACGGTGTGGCGGAGCACAGCCGCGGGGTCGTACGCCCTCGGTATCGAACCCGGAACCTGCTGGCCGAGTCACGCGGCCGGTCCGGATCGCGGGAAGGCGGGCCGGATCGTGGAGCCCGGGGAGTCGTTCGAGGTCGATCTCGAGATCGTGTTCGAGTCGACGGCGGAGGACTTCGGCGACTGAGCCCACCGGCCTCCGCCAGCATCAGGTACCCGGTTTCCGAAGAATTCACGCTGGGGTATGTCATCGATGACATGAACGAGGTATGCTCGCCATGACATCGATGACATGAAGCCATCGTCGGAAGCCGACACGGACGTCGGAACCTGAACGGACACCGCCGTGCACCCTGCTGCGAACCTCGACTCGACCGCCGTCGCCTCCGTGGCCTCGGATCGACTCGTCGCCGGCCTCGACCTCGGCAGCACCGGCGTCAAGATCCTCGTGGCGGACGCCGACGGCGCCGAAGTCCTCATCCATCAGCTGCCCACCCCGTGGCTCGCCGGTCCAGGCGGCATGACCGTGATGGAGGCGGCGTCCCTCATCGCCACCGTCCGGGAGCTCCTCGACCACGTCGGTGCGGAACTCGTCGACCGGTTCGGGCCGGCCGCGCGGGTCCGGGCCCTCGCCGTCTCCGGCATGGGGGAGTCCGGGATCGTCCTCGACGCCGTCGGCCGGCCCGTCGCGCCCGCCATCGCCTGGTTCGATCCGCGCGGCGCCGAACAGCTCGCGGCCCTCCCGGCTGAGATCGCCGAGCAGTTCGCCGGTCGGACCGGCCTGCCGCTCGGCGTGCAGGTCTCGGTCATCAAGCTCCTCCACCTCCGTGACGCCGGACTCGACCTCGCCGGAACGCGCTGGCTCAACCTGCCGGAGTACCTCGTCTCGGCCCTCGGCGGCGAGGAGGCCGCCGAGTACTCGCTCTCGTCGCGGACCGGCCTGCTCGATCATGACACGGGTGAGCCGTGGCCCGAACTGCTCGACCACCTCGGCGTCGACGCGTCGTTCCTCCCGCCGTTCACCGACGCCGGTGCCCCGCTCGGCGCCGCGAGCAGCCCGTGGGTGCCGCCGGTCTTCTCCGGTGCGGCCCTGACCGTCGCCGGCCACGACCACCTCGTGTCGGCCGTCTCCACCGGCTCGTTCCCCGCCGAGCGGTACCACGTGTCGATGGGCACGGCCGAGGTCCTGCTGCGACGCCTCGACGAACCACTCCCGTTCGCCGCCCGGGAGCGCCTCGCCGAGGTGTTCATCAACTGCGTCCGTCACGTCGTGCCGGGTACCTGGGTGCTCGTCGCCGGTGTCAAGACCGGCCTGCTCATGCGTCGCACCCTCCAGCTCGTCGGGGTGACCGACCGCGCAGGGCGCGACCGCCTGGACGACGAGGTCATGGCGCTCCCGGCGGGCGGGCTGCTCGGCGACGGTGATATTTCGGTCGCGGGCGCCCGGAACGACGACGGCGTCCTCAAGCTCACGGTCCGTGCCGACGGCGCTGGACCGGCAGAGATCTTCGAAGCGGTGCTCCAGCACGGCAACGACGAACTCGCCGTGCTCATCGCGGCGATGGACCGCGAGGTCGCCCCGGCCACCTCGGCGCTGCTCACCGGCGGCTGGGCAAGCATGCGGTCCGTGCAACGCGCTCGTGCGGCCGTCCTGCCCGGCGTGCAGGTGTCGCACCGGTCCCAGGACACGGCATACGGCGCAGCCGTCTTCGCCGGGGCCCTCCTCGAACCCGCCATCTCCCGATCACACCCCTGACCGACCGACCACCCGACGACCCAGACCGATCCTCCCCGGCGCGACCGCTGCCGGGATCAGACCCCATCCGAAGCACAAGGAGCACCTCATGAACGCAGTAGCCACCAGGACCAACGAGCTGACGACGCTCGAACGCCGCGCCATGGCCACGATCAGCACCCCGGGCGGCGGCATGCTCATCGTCGCCGGCGACCAGCGCAACGGCATGAAGGCCGTCATGACCGACGCCCCGAACGGCGCGGCCGGCATCAGCCGTGACGAACTCGCCGAGGCCAAGAGCGACCTCGTCCGGTTCCTCGGCAACCACGCACCCGCCATCCTCCTCGACCCGGAGGTCGCCCTTCCGCTCGTCGTCGACGAGCGCACCCTCTCCCGCACGACCGGTCTCGTCGTCGGCATGGACTCCTCGGGCTTCGACACCGAGAACGGTCTGCGCCGGACGAAGTACGTCCCCGGCATGGACGCCCGTCGGGTCCGCGAACTCGGTGGCGACGCCGCCAAGATGCTCTTCTACCTGCGCTCCGACCAGCGGGAGGCCGAGCAGGTCGTCATCGACGAGATCGCCCGCCTCGTGGAGGAGTGCACCGCCGAGGGCGTGCTGCTCATCGTCGAGATCCTCGTCTACCAGCTCGACGGCGAGAGCGACGAGGCCTACGCCGAGATCTTCCCCGAGCTCGTGCGCGGCGCCGCGGAGATCTCCGTCGCCGCCGGTTCCAAGGTCCTGAAGCTCCAGTACCCGGGCTCCGCCGAGGCCGCCGCAGCCGTGACCGAGGCCGCCGCCGGTGTGCCGTGGGCCGTGCTGTCCGCCGGCGTCGACCACGAGACCTTCGTTGGCCAGGTCCGCACCGCGGTCGAGAACGGTGCCGGCGGCGCGATGGCCGGTCGTTCGCTGTGGAAGGATAGCCTTTCGATCTCGTCGGCGAAGCGTGAGGAACTGCTCACGAACCGTGCGCTGCCTCGCCTCCGTGAGCTCGAGCAGGTCATCGAGACCGCGCTCGCCGGTCGCTGACGGATCGCGGGCGGCGTCCTCGGTCGCCGCCCGCGAACCAGCCCGATCCGACCACGCCACGCAGGTGGAACCACCCGAGGAGCAGCCATGGCCACGATGCAGGACGTGGCGTCCCTCGCCGGAGTGAGCTCGAAGACGGTCTCCCGCGTGTTCAACGACGACCCGCACGTGCTCCCGGAGACGCGGTCGCGGGTCGAATCGGCCATGCGGGAGCTGAACTACGTCCCGAACGTCCTGGCGCGCACCTTCCGCGCCGGGCGGTCCTCCTCCGTCGGTGTCGCGGTCCCGGACGTCGTCGACCCCTTCTTCGCCGCGGTCGTCCGCGCCGTCGAGGAGGTCTGCTCGGTGTCGGGCATCACCACCCTCGTCACGAGCATCGGCGACGACCCGGCGCGCGAGCGTGCCGTGCTCGACTCGCTGCTCCGCTCGCAGCTCATGGGGCTCGTCCTCGCGCCCGTCGCGGAGGACCAGTCGTGGCTCGCGCCGTGGGCCGAGCACACGCCCATCGTGTTCGTCGACCGCGCCCCAGGCGGGCTCGACGCCGACAGCTTCGTCGAGGACGACCACCGCGGCGCCTACCTCGCGACGAGGCACCTGCTCGAGCATGGGCACGCCCGCGTCGCCTTCATCGCCGACTCGGCACACCCGCCGAGCACCCGTCGCCGACTCGAGGGCTACCGTTCGGCGCTCGCCGAGAGCGGGATCGACCTCGACGACGCCCTCGTCAGCCTCGACGCGACGGACCGCGAACCGGCTGCCACCGTGGTGGACGGTCTCCTCGCCCTCGCCTCCCCGCCGACGGCCCTGTTCTCGGCGAACGCGCGCGTGACGATGGCGCTCGTTCCAGCGCTGCGCTCGCGGGGGATCGCCTCGCTCGGCTTCGGCGACTTCCCGATGGCCGACCAGCTCGATCCGGCGGTCAGCGTCATCGAACAGGACCCGGCACGACTGGGCCGCCTGGCCGCCACCCGGGCGCTCGCCCGCTTCGGTGACGCGGACGGTGAGCACGAGCGCAGCACCGTCGTCCCCGTCGGGCTCCTCCTGCGGGAGTCCTGCGGCTGTCACCTCACCGCGTGATCCCCCGGTCGGCGGATGCGCCCCGCGCCGTCGCTCCGTAGCGTGGGAAGCTGTTCGCGACCACGGGGGATCACATGCAGCGACCGGACGACACACCGACCGAGGGCGGCTGGGCGCCGATCGGACAGCCCGCGTCTGGACCGAACCGGACGCCGATCGACGGCGGGTCGCCCACACCGGCCGCGGGCCCGGTGATCGGTGCCGCCGGGCGGGCCGTGCTCGCGCAGCAGCCGGAGTCGGCGGCGGACCGCCAGCGCCGGCGCAACCGCGAGCTGGCCCCGATCCTGCCCACCAGGGTCCCGTGGGTCGCCGTCACGGTCTTCACCGTGCTCGCCGTGGGCCTCGCCTGGCTCATCGCCGCACCGCTGTGGCTGTCGGGTGAGGGACTCGCGAACCCCTGGTTCCAGCTCATCGCCCTCGGCATGATGTACACCCCGACCATCGCCGCGCTCGTCGTGGTGCTGTTCGTCGCCCGCCCGAGGAGCATCCCGCGGCTGCTCGGACTCGCGCCGCTGCGTCCCCTCGGCCGGACCCTCGGGCTCTGCGCGGCGGCGCTCGTCGGGTTCCCCGTCCTCGCGTTCTGCTCCATGCTGCTCGGGCAGGCCATGGGGCTCATCGAGCTCGACCTCGTCGGCCTGTCCGGTCTCGCCGCCATCATGACCGCCTCGGGCGCCGGCGAGCTCGGGCGGGACGAGCTCACCACGGTCGCCCTGGTCCAGCTCCTCACCCTGCCCCTCGGCGTCCTGGTGGCATCGCTGTCCGCGTTCGGGGAGGAACTCGGCTGGCGCGGCTGGTTGCTGCCGAACCTCCTGCCGCTCGGCACCTGGCCCGCCCTCCTGCTGTCCGGGGCGATCTGGGGCGTGTGGCACGCACCGCTCATCCTCCTCGGCTACAACTACCAGCGGACCGACCTGGTCGGCCTGCTCCTGATGGTGGGCTGGTGCATGCTGCTCGGCGTCCTCATCGGCTGGTTGCGGCTCCGCTCCGCCTCGGTGTGGCCGGCGGTGATCGCCCACGGCGCGGTGAACGCTGCCGTCGGGGCACTGCTGCTGTTCGCCAGCCCGACGTCGATGCAGGACACCGGCAGTGTGTTCGGCACCCTGCTCGGCTGGCCGGGCTGGATCCTCCTCGCAGCGACGACGCTCATCCTGGTCGTCACCGGCCAGTTCGGTAAGCGTGCGGTGCCCGGGCTGCGTGGCTCGGAGGTCGCCTCGCCCGTGAGCTGAGCCTCCGACGCATGCGCGCCGCGTATGAGTCGCACCGGGCAGGCTGCTTGTCCGCCGCTTCGACGCTTGGTGCACTGGGACGATGCGCAGACCCGATCTCCCCGATCTCCCCGAGGCATCCGTCCGCCCACGTGCCGCCCACGCTCGCCGTCACGGCGGCGGGGTGAGTGCACGGGTCCGCCGTCGGCGCCTCATCGTCGGCATCGCAGGCGGCCTCGTGCTCGCACTCCTCGGGGGTGTCGGTGCGCTCGCACTGCGGCTGCAGGGCAACCTCAGCTCCGAAGCCATCGCCGCCCCGACCGGACGTTCGACCGAGCCCGCGCAGCCGGGCGCGCCGGACCCGGCGATCAACGTCCTCCTCCTCGGCTCCGACAGTCGTGACCTCGCGGTCGGCGACTACGGAGAGGACACCGGCACCAAGCGCAGTGACGCGATGGTGCTCGTGCACGTCTCCGAGGGCAACTCCCGGATCGACGCGATGCAGATCCCACGTGACACGCTGACCGACCTGTCGATGTGCACGGACACCGGGCGGGGGACGCCCGACGACTACGGCATGGTGAACGGGGCGTTGAACTCCGGGGCCGCCTGCTCGGTCGCCGCGGTGCAGGCGATGACCGGTGTGCCGATCGACCATTTCATCGAGCTCGACTTCAGCGGCTTCCAGGCGATCGTCAACGGCATGGACGGGCTGGCGGTGTGTCTGCCGGCGGACATGGAGGACCCCTATTCGAACCTCGCGCTGCCCGCAGGGGCGCAGGTCATCGACGGGACGCAGGCGCTCGCGCTCGCCCGCACCCGGCACGCGGTGGGTGACGGCAGCGACATCTCGCGCCTCGGCAACCAGCAGATGGTGATGTCCGCGATCGTGCAGCGGGCGCTGAGTGCCGAGGTGCTCACCCGGCCGGACCGCCTCATCCGCTTCCTGGACGCGGTCACCTCCTCGCTCACCGTCGACACCGCGCTCGGCGACCTCGCGAGCCTGACCTCGCTCGCCCACCGGGTCTCGCAGGTGCCGGCGTCGGCCATCACCTTCCTGACGATGCCGTGGACCGAGGCGCCGTCGGACGCCAACCGGGTCGTCCCGAGCGATGACGCCGCGATCGTCTTCTCGAGCCTCGCCACCGATGTCCCGGTGCCGATCGCGGGAACCGGTGATGCGTCCCCCGCCGAGTCGGTCGCCCCGGTCGAACCGGTGCGGGTCGAGGCGGTCAGCGTCCTCAACGGCTCGCAGACGAACGGGGTCGCGACGGCGACGGCCGACCGACTGACCGCCCTCGGTTACACCGTCGCGTCGATCGGCGACGCGGAGACGGACACCCCGGTCACGCTCCTGCTCGCGCGCGACTCGGACGCGGCTCGGGCGACGGCCGCCTCGCTCGCCCAGGAGTTGGGGATCACGGTCGTCGTGAGCGGCGAACCGGGACCGGACGAGGAGGACGTCGTGCTCGTCATCGGCGACGACTTCGCCTCACTGACCCCGCCTGCCGCGCCGGCGCCCGTCGAGGTCGAGTCCCGCAACGCCGCTGCGGACCTCTGCGGCTGACGCGGGTCGTCGTCAGTCCCCGGGTGGGACCCGCTCCGCCAAACGGAGGAAGGCACTCACGGCGGGTGTCCCGACGCTGTCGTGGCGCACGAGCAGGCCGATGCTCCTCGTGACCGGTGTCGGGAACCGGCGGACCCGGGCGCCGTTCGCCGCAGCCCAGTCGGCGAGACGCTCGGGCACCACGGTCAGCCCGACGCCGGCGGTCGCGAACCGCGTGAGCGCGTCGCGCTGGGTGGTCACGATGACCCGCGGTGGCTGCACGCCGAAGCGGGCGTAGGCCTCGTCGGTCACGGCGCGCATCGACGTCCCGCGCGGCAGGGTCACCAGGGTGTGCGTGGCCAGCTCGTCGCCGGTGATGGTCGGCGGCGTGTGCTCGGCCTCGCGCTCGGCGACGGTCCTGAGGCCGGGGAGGACGATCGCGAACCGCTGTTCCTCCAGGAGCCGCACCTCGACACCGGGGCCGGCGGTGGCCACATCGGCCACGCCGAGGTCGATGCGCCCGAGGTCGACGGCGTCGAGCAGTTCGGCGGAGTCGACGGCGCCCGTGACCTCGATGCGGACGTCGGGGTGCGCGGCGTGGAACCGGGCGACGAGCTCCGGGACGTGGGTCGCGACGAGCGAGGGGAGCGCGCCGATGCGGAGCGTGCCGGCGGTGAGCGCCTGCTGGGCGTCGGCGAGTGCACGGAGCCCGTTCGCCTCCTGGAGCATCCGCCTCGCCGGGCCGAGCACGGACCGTCCGGCGTCGGTGACCTGCATGCGCCGACCGACCCGGGTGAAGAGCGCGAGCCCGAGGTCGGTCTCGCAGCGTTGGATGCGTCTCGTGAGCGAGGGCTGCGAGATCCGGAGGACGTCGGCAGCTGCGGCGTACGATCCGTAGTCGACGACCGCGACGACCGCCTCCAGCTGCTCCAGGTTCATGCGTCGTGGGTCCGGATCATGCCTCCACGCTACCGACACCTGCTGGAGATCCCTGGGCGCAGGGGTCCACCCCGCAACAGGACGCTTCGCCGCGGAAGCTCCTGCCCCGGAGCGGATCTCCTGCCGGGGGCTACCGAGCGCAGGCGTCGAAGACGTGGGCGGGGTCGTCGGCCGTCCGGAGGTCGCGGTCGCGCAGGATCGTGGAGAACGGGACCTGCGGATCGGCGCACACCTCGTCGAAGGTGCCGCGCAGGTCGTCCGTGTACTCGATGTCCAGCACGGCGTCTCCGTACACCTCGGTGTAGGTGGCGCACTCGTCGAAGCGGTGGCACTCCTCCGCGACGGCGAAGTCGAACCCGACGTCGTCCCGTCCTCGTGTGCCGAGCTCGGCGGCGTTCTTCTGCCCGATGAGGAGGCCCGCGTCGTGGGCGAGGTCGGCGTACCGGGTGGCGAGGGCGATCGCGTCCTCCACGGTGAGTCGACCGTCGGACCGGGTGTACGAGTCGAGGTTGTCGATCTCGACGGCGTCGAAGCCGGCCTCCGCGCAGCGGGTGATGCTCGCACCGACCCGCTCGGCGATGCGCGCGCGACGGTCGTCGGTGGAGAGGTCGAAGATGAGTTCGTCGGGCCAGTTCTCGTCGATGACCGGTTCACCGGCGTCGTCGGTGAGGACGAGGTCCGGCTCGGCCAGCCAGGCGTCGCGATCGGCCGGTTGGCTCTGGAACCCGTTGACGTAGCAGATGGAGTACCGGTCGGGGTCGAGGGAGTCGGTGCTGTCGCGGGCGACGCCGCCCACCCCTGCCGCCGGTTCGTAGCCGCCACCCAGCTGGTAGTCGAAGACGACGTCCGTGGGGAAGCCACCCGCTGAGTGGGTCGGTCCGGTGTCGGAGCTCGCACCGCTCGGGAACGTGGAGCAGCCGGCGGCGGTGACCGTGAGCAGGAGGGCGGCGCCCGCGGCGGTGAGCAGGTGCGCGCGGCGGGGGAGACGGGTCATGTCTCCACCCTAGGTCGCGGTCCCATCCCGGGGTCGCCGCTCAGCCGGTACCGTTGGGGGCATGAAGTATCTGGTGTTGTTCTCCGCGGGTGCCGCGCTCATCGTGCTCGGGGTCGTCTTCGCGTTGCTCCTGGAGCTGCCGGTCGGGTTCCGGATCGCCGGGCTCGTCGCCATGCTCCTCGGCACCGTCGTCATGGGTGTGAACATCGGTCTCCAGTTCTTCGACCGCCGCAAGGAGCGCGCACGTCGGCTCTGAACCACGACGGCGCAACCACCTGACCCGGTCGGTTCCCCGGCGTTACCCTCGATGGAACCCACCTCCACCGAGGCGGGACGACGACAACCCGGAGGCATCGTGGCGCGCGCGCTCTTCATCATCGACGTACAGAACGATTTCACCGAGGGCGGTGCGCTCGGCGTGGACGGCGGCGAGGCCGTCGCCGCGGGGGTCACGCAGCTGCTGGCCGAGCACGGGGCCGATTACGCGCACGTGTTCGCCTCACGCGACTGGCATGATGCCGAGGGCGACAACGACGGTCACTTCGCGACGGGTGAGCCCGACTACGTGACGAACTGGCCGGTGCACTGCGTCGCGGGGAGTTCAGGCGCCGAGTACCACCACGCGCTCGACACCAAGAGCGTCGACACCCACATCCGCAAGGGCCAGGGTGCCCACGGATACTCGATCTTCGAGGGCGTGACGCCGGAGGGGCTGAGCCTCGACGAGGTCCTCAGGGATGCCGGCATCACGGAGGTCGACGTCGTGGGTCTCGCGACCGACTACTGCGTCCGCCGGAGTGCGCTCGACGCCATCGAGCACGGCCTGCAAGTCCGCGTCCTCGCAGGTCTCGTCGCGCCCGTCGACCGGGCCGCCGGGGATGCGGCGCTTGCCGAGATCACCGAAGCCGGGGGAGTCGTCGTCCTCGCCTGAACTCCGTCGCCGGGCACCCGACGCAGATAGTAAGCTAGCTGCATATTATTCGGAGCAGGGCGAGAACGGGGCGCGCGCATGACGCACGGACGACACGGCGGAACGCAGACGGACGCGGACACCCGGACGCAGCAGCGGGACCGTGCGGGTGCGCCGCGGTGGCTGCGGGTCCTGCTCCCCGCGGTCCTCATCCTCCTCTGGCTCACGGCCGCCGGCGTCGGCGGTCCGTACTTCGGGAAGGTGAGCGAGGTCGCGACCAACGACCAGACGAGCTTCCTCCCCGCGAGCGCGGATGCGACCGAGGTGCAGACGGCACTCGACGGATTCCGGGAGGGTGACGACATCCCGGCCCTCGTGCTGTTCGTCCGCGACGGCGGGATCACCGACGAGGACCGGGCGGCGATCGACGACGAGCTCTCAGCCCTGTCCTCCACCGAGGGCGTCGCCGACGGCGTCTCTCCGGCCATCCCCTCCGAGGACGGCGACGCGGTCGAGGTCTTCGTCCCGATCAGCGGCGACGCGGAGGTCGGCGACGTCGTCGAGGCCCTTCGTGCACAGCTCGCCGAAGCTGCCCCGGCGGGCCTCGACGTCTTCGTCACCGGCCCGGCAGGGTTCACCGCCGACCTCACCGACGCCTTCGCCGGCATCGACGGCATCCTCCTCCTGACCGCGCTCGGCGCCGTCTTCCTCATCCTCATCGTCGTGTACCGCTCGCCGGTCCTCCCGTTCCTCGTGCTCGGCACCTCGCTGTTCGCCCTCTGCACCGCACTCCTCACCGTGTGGTGGCTCGCAAAGGCCGGCGTCGTCCTGTTGAACGGGCAGGTGCAGGGCATCCTCTTCATCCTCGTGATCGGTGCGGCGACCGACTACTCACTGCTCTACGTTTCGCGGTACCGGGAGGCCCTCCGCGACCACGAGCGGCGGTGGGATGCGACGTGGGCTGCGCTCCGCGGATCGTTCGAGCCGATCGTCGCGTCGGGCGGCACCGTCATCGCCGGTCTGCTCTGCCTGCTGCTCAGCGACCTGAACTCGAACAAGGCGCTCGGACCGGTCGCCTCGATCGGGATCGTCTTCTCGGTCCTCGCGGCGCTCACCTTCCTGCCGGCGCTCCTGCTGGCCTGCGGTCGCACCTCGTTCTGGCCGTTGCGCCCGAAGGTCGGGAGCGAGCACCGGGTGCGCGCCTCGTCGACCGACGACACCGCCGTGCCGACCACCGGCCTGTGGGGTGGGATCGCCCGCCTCATCTCCCGTCACGCCCGCGTCGTCTGGATTGGGAGCACCCTGCTCCTCCTGGTCGCGAGCCTCGGGGTCTTCCAGCTCAAGGCGGACGGCGTCGCCCAGAGCGACCTCATCCTCGGCACGTCCGAGGCCCGCGACGGTCAGGCCGCCCTCGGTGAGCACTTCCCGGCCGGTTCGGCGAGCCCCGTGTACGTCCTCACGCAGGAGGGCGATGCCGCGCAGGTCATCGGGATCCTCGAGAAGGCCGACGGTCTCGACAGCGTCCAGGTGCTGTCGAGCGACTCCGCGACGGGCGCCGCGGATGCGACGGTGAGCGACGGGGAGGCGGTGTTCACGGCTCCCGCCGCGGGACCCCCGGGGACCCCGGTGGCGTCCGCCGAACCGACGGTCGACGACGGCCGCATCCTGCTCCAGGCGACGCTCGACGCGGCCCCGGACTCCGCGTCGGCGGAGGAGAGCGTGCGACAGTTGCGCTCGACCCTCGACGCCGAGGTCGGCACCCACACACCCGTCGGCGGCGTCACGGCGACCGCCATCGACTCGAACGACGCGTCCATCCACGACCGGAACCTCATCATCCCGGTGGTGCTCGCCGTCATCCTCCTCATCCTCATGCTGCTGCTCCGCTCGGTGCTCGCCCCGGTCCTGCTGATCCTCAGCGTGGTGGTGTCCTTCGGGGCGGCCCTCGGGGTCTCCGCGCTCGTGTTCAACCACGTGCTCGGGTTCCCGGGCGCGGATCCGAGTGTGCCGCTCTACGGCTTCGTCTTCCTCGTGGCGCTCGGGATCGACTACAACATCTTCCTCATGACGAGGGTCCGCGAGGAGTCGCTGCGGGTCGGAACGAGGGCCGGCGTGCTGCGGGGGCTGGCGATCACGGGTGGTGTGATCACCTCGGCCGGACTCGTGCTCGCGGCCACGTTCGCGGCGCTGGGCGTCATCCCGATCCTGTTCCTCGCGCAGATCGCGTTCATCGTGGCGTTCGGGGTCCTCCTCGACACGATCATCGTCCGGACGCTGCTCGTCCCAGCCCTCAGTCACGACATGGGGAGCGCCATCTGGTGGCCGTCGAAGCTCGCGAAGGGTCGGGTCGAGCACCGGCACGCGGCCTGACCGAGGCGGACGCGACCGGCTAGCCTTGCGCGGCGAGGAACGCCAGCACGGCGTCCTTGAACGCCCGCGACGAGACCGCGTTGAAGTGTTCGCGGCCGGGCAGCCCCACGTAGCGGGCACCGGCGGCTTCGGCCAGCCGCCGACTCCCGGCGGCGACCGCGTCGTCGTCTCCGGTCACGAGCAACATGGGCAGTGGCGGCACCTCGGCCGTGCTCGGCTGCGGTCCTCCGCGGAGGCCGTCCACCAGGGCGATGAGGGCCTCCACGTCGTTGCCCGGGACGCCCTCGGCCATCGTCACGTACGTGTCCGTGAGGGCGTGCGTGATCGTCGTCCCGGTCCTCACATGGTGACGGGCCGCCTCCAGGTCGAAGTCGCGGAGCGAGTCGCCCTCGGGGAGGCCGCCGAGGCTGAGGGAGCGCACGCGGTCGGGGTGCCGGACGCCCAGCCGCCAACCCACCCGGGAGCCCAGCGAGTACCCGAGGTAGTGCGGCTCGTCGACGCCGTAGCCGTCGAGGACGGACAGGACGTCGTCGACGAGGATGTCGAGGCGGTATGCGGCCGGATCCGTCGGTTTGTCCGAGGCTCCGTGACCGCGTTGGTCGAGGGTCAGCAGGCGGTACCCGGCGCGCGTGAGCGTGCGTGTCCACCCGGCGAGGTCCCAGTTGAGTCCGGCGCTCGAGGCGAAGCCGTGCACTGCGATGATCGTGCCGAGGTCGCCTGTGCCCGGAGCCGGTTCGTGGAGGTACGTCGCGATCCGGATACCGTCCGTCGACATGACGTAGGTGGGTGCGGTCGGGGCAGGCTGAGGAAGCACCCGTCAACGATACCCGCGGTGGCACCGCGCAGGCTCAGTCGACGGCGACCGGTCGTGGTCCCTGCTGCATCATCTCGGAGAGGTACGGGGCGACGACGCTCGTGGAGATGCGGCAGTCGAGCAGGAGGACGCCTTGCGCCCCGGCGTGGACCCAGTCGGTGAGTCCGTCGAGGTCCGCGAGCGTGTCGACCGTCACGCCCTGGCCTCCCAAGGCGCGCGCGAGGGCGGCGAAGTCGACCTCGTCGATGAGCATCGGGGTCTGGTCGAGTCCACGCGAGCCGTACTGGTGGACCTCGGCTCCGTAGGCCGCGTCGTTGAAGACCACGATCACGCCGCTCGGCACCGTGCGGATGACGGTGTCGAGGTCGGGGAGCGCCATGAGGCCGCCGCCGTCGCCGGTGCACAGGACGGTGGTGCCCGTGTGCCCGGCCGCCGCGGCACCGACAGCGCTCGGGAACCCGAGTCCGATCGACTGGTACGCCGTCCCGACCATGACGAGGCGGTCGGGGAAGGGGATGTCGAAGTACATCGGCGCCCAGCCGATGAAGTGGCCGCCGTCCTGCACGACCGTGCGGTCGGCCGGAAGCAGCTCGTCCAGTCGGTGCGCGAGGCTTCGTGGGTCGAGGCGCCCGTCCGCGCACAGCCCGTCGCCGGTCGAACCGTCACCCAGGTCGCGGTCGAGGTGCGGTGCTGGGCGGGCGCGGCCGGCCGACGCGACCCATCCGGACCCCGCGCCGTCGGAGAGCCGTTCCAGGAGACCTGCGGCTGCGAGGGCCGCGTCACCGTGGATGAGCTCGTCGACCCTGGCGTTCGTCGGGGCGTCGGCGAGGTCGACCTGGATGACGTGCGCATCGGCGGAGAAGGCCTCGCCGAACCGCATCGTGAACTGGTTGAGGCCCGCGCCGACGACGAGCACGACGTCCGCTTCGGCGATGCGTGTCGCGGCGTGCTCCGTCGCGAAGCCGCCGGCCACCCCGAGATCACGGGGGCTGGAACCGAAGAGCCCGCGTCCGAGCGCCGTGGTGGCGGTGTGGGCGTCGAGCCGCTCGGCGAGCTCGCCGAGGACGGGTCCGGCGTCGGCCAGCCAGGCTCCACGCCCAGCCAGGATGAGCGGACGGTGTGCGCTGCGCAGGGCGGCGGCGGCGGTGTCCAGGCGCCGTGCGACGGGCTCCACGCGGGACGGCCGGACGAGCGCCGGGTGGTGTGGTGTCCCGTCCGCCCGCAGCGGCTCGTCGGACGCCACGGCGGCGAGGTCGTAGGGGATCGCGAGCACGACCGCGGTCCGGCGGTGGACGGCGTGCTCGATGGCCCGCAGCGTGGTCGCGGTGGCGTCGTCACGACCGACGGTGAAGGTGGGGGCACCGAGCCCGGCGGCGATCTGGAACTGGTCGACGTCCCAGGGGCGGGCACCGGTGGTCGGGGCGTCACCGACGACGAGGACCAACGGGATCTGGGCCATCACCGCCTCCGCGAGGGGTGTCAGGGTGTTGGTGAATCCGGCTCCGTAGGTCGCGGTCGCGGCAGCGAGACCGCCGCCCGCGCGGGCGTAGGCGTCGGCTGCGGCGACACCGCCGGCCTCGTGCCGCATGGCGGTGAAGCGGGTCGTGGTCGAGGCGAGGGCGTCGAGGAGGTGCGCGTTGCCGTTGCCCATGACGCCGAACACCTCGGAGACATGGCGGCTGAGTGCCTGTGCCACCCGGGCGGAGACGGTGGAGGAGCGGATCGACGTGAGAACGGTCGACGAAGCGTGTTCGGACATGGGAGACCTTCGAGAACGTGGACGGATGGGATTCCGTGTGTGTCTCGCCGGTGCTGGCCGCGCTATCGCCCTTTTTTCGAGCAACGACCCCCGTGTTGCGGAGTCTGACGAGCACACTCTACTCCGCGGTGACCGCGCTGCACAGTGCGGCCGCGACAGCATCCGCTCCACATGCGTGACGCCTGCCGGGCAGTCGGACCCGGGTTCGATCGAGGCTTGCTCCATGACCCACATCGTGCAGGCCAATGCGGCCGAAGACCTCCTCGCCCTCATCCCCGGACTCGTCGGAAGCACTCCGAGATCGAGTCTCGTCGTCGTCCTGTTCGCGGGCCGTCACAGCCGCGGCGCACTCCAGGTGCACCTGCCGGCCGGAACGGACGTCGACCGGCAGGTGGCGGACGCCGCCGCGGAGCGCGCCCTCGGATTCGCCTGCCGGGCCCCGGGTGTCGACGCCATCGTGCCCGTGGTCTACACGGACGACGCGTTCGGAGCAGGGGCGGAGCCGCCGGGCAGGACCATCGCCGACGCGGTCCTCGAGCTGGCGAGCGCACAGGGGTTCACGGTCAAAGACGCGCTCTGCTCGGCCGCTGACGGCTGGGGCTCCTACCTCGACCCTGGACTCCCCGCCGGAGGGCGCTCGCCGGGGATCGTGGCCTCGGCGGCGGTCCCGCCGGTCCCACCGCTCCCGTGGGAGCTCGTCACGACCGAGGTCCCGCGGGTGGACGTGGCGACGTTCGCAGCCGTCGACCTCGAGTACCGGGTGCTCTGCGCTCGACTGGCCTCCATGCTCGACGCGGCCGCCGATCACGCGCGCACGACCTGGCGGATCGACGTCGGAGACGCCGTGGAACGACTCGACGGCCTTCCTGCGGTCTTCGAGGACGCGCTCGCCCGCGGCGTCGATGCGATGACCGCCCGGGAAGTGGCCTTCCTGTTGCTGAGCCTGTCACGCCCGTGGGCGAGCGATCTCGCACTCATGCAGTGGGCGTTCGGGCGCGAGCTGGGTGAGGAACTCGACGACGCAGAACGCGCGTACGGGCATCTGCCGGTCGGGACGGACGACCCGGAGGTGTTCCACCGGGTCGCCCACCTGCTGGTCGGCGACGGACCGCATCCCGACGTCCAGCGCATCCGGGCGGCGAGCAGCCTGCTCCTCGGTGTCGCGGCGCGAGCGTCGGAGTCGGCACGCGTCGCGCCGCTCGCCATGCTCGCCTGGCTGTCGTGGGCGCTCGGTCAGAGCACGCGCGCGGCCGCCTTCCTCGCCGAGCTGGTCGACGAGGAGCTGGACCACCCGATGGCGGCGACCGTCGGTTCGCTGATCCGCCAGGGGCACCTCCCGGCCTGGGCGTTCTGCAGCACCCCGGGAACACACGACGGCCTCGCCGCCCCCAGCGATCAGCCCGCCGCGTGACGCTCGAGGAAGTCGTAGACCTCGGAGTCGTCGACGCCGGGGAAGGTGCCGCTCGGCAGCGGGGAGAGGATGTGGGTGTGCAACCGGGCGCTCGGCCAGGCCTGCTCGCGCCACTTGTCCGCGAGGTCCGACGGTGGTCGACGGCAGCAGGTCGGGTCCGGGCAGGTGGAGACCGCACGCGTCGTGGTCTCCCGTCCACGGAACCACTTCGCCTCGCCCCAGGGCACGCCGACCGAGATCGAGAACTCCCCGGCCTCGGTCGTGCCGGTCTGCGTCGCGCACCAGAAGGTACCGGCCGGGGTGTCGGTGTACTGGTAGAGCTCCGTGGTGCGGTTCGTCCGCGCGAAGGCGTTCCGCGCGCTCCACTTCCGGCACACGATCTGGCCCTCCACCGCGCCCGTCACGTCGACGGGCAGCGGCAGCGCATCGTTCTCATAGGCCTTCGAGATCGCCCCGTCCTCGGAGACCCGCAGGAAGTGCAGGCGCATGTCGAGCCGGGCGGTCGCCAGGTTGGTCAGGCGCAGCGCCGCGGCCTCATGGGTGACCCCGAAGGCGTCGCGGAAGTCCTCGACGGCCAGGTTGCGATCGCGCTTGGCCTGCTGCAGGAACGACACCGCGGCCGTCTGCGGCATGAGCGCCGCCGCAGCGAAGTAGTTGATCTCGAGCCGTTGCCGGAGGAACTCGGCGTAGCTCGTCGGACGCTGATGCCCGAGCAGGCGGTGCGCCATCGCCTGCAGGGCCATGGACCGCAGGCCGTGCCCGCCGGGGATCGACGCCGGTGGCAGGTAGATGCGCCCGTTCTCGAGATCGGTGACGCTGCGCGCGGAGTGCGGCAGGTCGTTGACGTAGATGAGGTCGAAGCCGAGCTGTTCCGCCATGATGCTCACCGTGCGGTGGGTGAGTGCGCCGGTGCTGTGTCCGGCACGCAGCACGCGCGACTCCGCGAGTTCCTCGATCTCGGGCAGGTGGTTGTCGCGCTCCCGCATCCACTCCCGCAACTCGGTGTTGGCACGCCGCGCCTCCTCCGGCGTCGCGATCGCCTCGCTCGCGTGCCGCTGCAGTTCGCGGTGCAGGCCCACGAGTGCGCGGAGGGCCTCGTCGGGGATACCCTTCGACGGTTTGACGATCGGCAGGGTCAACTCGCCGTAGAGGGCACTGCGCTGGAGGCGGTCCAGCTCGATCTCCAGCGCCGCGCGGGGGTTCGGTGCCTCCTTCGACAGGAGGTCGGTCAGGTCGACCCCGAGCGCGGTCGTCAGCTCCTGCAGCACCGACAGCTTCGGCTCGCGCTTCCCGTTCTCGATGAGGGAGAGCTGGCTCGCCGCCAGCCCGACCCGTTCGCCGAGGTCGTCGAGGGTGAGGCCTCGCCGGGTCCGGAAGTGCCGGATCCGATGGCCGAGCGTGAGGAGCTCGGCGGCGGCGTTCGATGCGGGAGTCGGCGTCATTCCTTCACCATATCGAAAGAACCGCGATTCTTGAAGAGAGAAAGTTTGTGAAGATCGGCGAATTCAGGCGCATGGTGGCTCTACGACCACTTCTTGACCGTCCCACCAACGCCGGAGGAACGCATGTCCATCGCAGCACTCATTCCCGACACCGCACCCGCTCCCGCCGCCCGCGCGGGGCTCCGAGCGGTGCCGCGCCCGAAGCGGACGGGCCTTGCCGAGCTGCACGCCTGGGTCGACGAACTGGCCGCCCTCCTGGAGCCGTCCGCGATCCACTGGGTCGACGGCTCCGCGAGCGAGTCGCACCGGCTCACCCACCAGCTCGTCGAGGAGGGGAAGCTGATCAAGCTCAACCCGGAGTGGCGGCCGAACAGCTTCCTCGCCCGCAGCGATCCGCGCGACGTCGCGCGCGTCGAGGACCGCACCTTCATCTGCTCCGAGCAGGAGGAGGACGCCGGCCCGACGAACAACTGGCGGGATCCCGCGGTGATGCGTGACGAACTGCACGGGGTCTTCGCCGGCAGCATGCGCGGTCGCACGATGTACGTCGTACCGTTCTCGATGGGCGCGGTCGGCGGGCCGCTCTCGCAGCTCGGCGTCCAGATCACCGACTCGGCGTACGCGGTCCTCAGCATGGGCATCATGACGCGGATGGGCGACCGCGTCCTCGAGCTCATCGCCGACGGACAGCCGTGGGTCCGGACCGTCCACTCGGTCGGCGCTCCGCTCGAAGCAGGGCAGGCCGACGTGGTCTGGCCATGCAACGACACCAAGTACATCGTCCAGTTCCCGGAGACGCGCGAAGTGTGGTCGTTCGGTTCCGGCTACGGCGGTAACGCACTCCTCGCGAAGAAGTGCTTCGCGCTGCGGATAGCCTCGGTCATCGGACGCGACGAGGGCTGGCTGGCCGAGCACATGCTGCTGGTCCGGGTCGTCTCGCCAGAGGGCCGGGCGTTCCACATCGCCGCCGCGTTCCCCTCGGCCTGTGGCAAGACCAACCTCGCGATGCTGCGGCCGACGATCCCCGGGTGGACGGTCGAGACCCTCGGCGACGACATCGCGTGGATCCGGCCCGGCGACGACGGCCGTCTGTACGCCATCAACCCGGAGGCAGGCTTCTTCGGGGTCGCACCCGGCACGGGCGCCGCCACGAATGCGACAGCCGTCGACACCCTGTGGGGCAACACGATCTTCACCAACGTCGCGCTCCGCGACGACGGAGACGTCTGGTGGGAGGGACTGACCCCCGAGCCGCCCGCCCACCTCGTCGACTGGCAGGGGCAGGACTGGACGCCCGAGTCGGGGCGCCCGGCGGCCCACCCGAACTCGCGGTTCACCGTCGCGGCGGCGCAGTGCCCGTCGATCGCCGACGACTGGGACGCGGCCGACGGCGTCCCGCTCGACGCGATCCTCTTCGGCGGGCGTCGTGCCACGAACGTCCCGCTCGTGGTCGAGGCCAGCAGCTGGGAGCACGGCGTGTTCATGGGGGCGACGATCTCCTCCGAGCAGACCGCCGCCGCCGAGGGCACGGTCGGGGAGCTCCGTCGCGACCCCTTCGCGATGCTCCCGTTCTGCGGCTACAACATGGCGGACTACTGGAGTCACTGGTTGCGGGTCGGCGGTGCACTCGAGCACGGCAAGGCGCCGCGGATCTTCCAGGTCAACTGGTTCCGGAAGGATGCCGACGGCTCCTTCCTGTGGCCTGGCTTCGGCGAGAACTCGCGGGTCGTCGAGTGGATCGTGCGGCGGCTCGAGCACGAGGTCGATGCACGGGAGTCGGCGATCGGCCGGCTGCCCGTCCTCGACGAGCTGAACCTCGACGGCATCGACGTGCCGGACGCCGACCTCGACGCCCTGTTCGCCGTCGATCGCGAGTCCTGGCTCGTCGAGTGCGACCTCACCGAGTCCTTCTTCGACACCTTCGGCAACCGGGTCCCGGCCGCCCTCCGTGCGGAACTCGCCGCCCTGCGCTACCGCCTCCGGTCCTGATGCGTCCGCTCGCTCGCCCGACCACGGTCGGGCGAGCGGAGCGTCACACGAGGAGCTGGTGCTTCGCGAGTTCGCGGTAGAGCGGGACCTCGGTCACGAGGTCGCTGTGGGTGCCGACGCCGACCACCCGACCCTCCTCGAGGACGACGATCTGATCGCTGTCGACGACGGTCGAGAGCCGGTGCGCGATGACGATGAGCGTGCGTCCCGTCGCGACCGCGTCGATGGCTTCGCGCATCATCTGCTCGTTGACGCCGTCGAGGCTCGAGGTCGACTCGTCCAGCAACAGGATCGGGGGAGCCGCGAGGATGGCGCGCGCGATCGCGAGGCGTTGCCGCTCGCCACCCGACAACATGATGCCGTCCTCGCCGACCGGAGCGGCGAGACCGAGCGGGTTGCGGTCGAGGACCCCGCCGAGGTTGACCGCGTGCAGCACGCGCTCGCAATCGGCGTCGCTCGCATCAGGTGACGACAGCAGCAGGTTGTCGCGCAGCGTGCCGGCGAGGACCGGGGCGTCCTGCTCCACGTATCCGATCTGGTCCCGGAGGTCGGCGCGGGGGATCGTGCGGATGTCCACGCCGCCCAGGCGGATGGCTCCGGCCGTCGGGTCGTAGAACCGTTCGATGAGCCCGAGGATGGTGCTCTTGCCGGCGCCGGACGGTCCGACGAGCGCCGTGCGTCTGCCCTGCATCGCGGCGAAGGACACCCCACGGAGCACCTGACGACCGAGCGCGGACTGCGCCTCGGTCAGTCGGGCGGCATCGGCGGCGACGACCTCCGGCGCGCTGGTGCCCTCGCTCAACGCCTCGGTGGCAAGCGCCTCCGCTGCGGCCCGTTCGCGCTCGATGACCGCCGCGTCCGGGTAGGCGAACTCGACCCCGTCGAACTCGATCGCCGGAGCGGACGCTGAGGCGGTCCCGGGACGTCCGACCCGCGCGGCGATGGCCGCGTCGTCGTCGCCCTCGTCGGGCAGGTCGAGGATCTCCTGGATCCGGCCGAGCGCTCCGAGCGCCTGGTTGACGCTCGTGATCGCGCCGAAGGCCTGGCCGAGCGGCATGATCATCATGAACAGGAAGAGGATGAACGCGACGAGACTCGCGATGGTGATGGCCCCGGACGCGACCCGGAACCCACCGACGCCCAGGACGACCAGGAACGAGGTCTGCATGGCGATGCCGGCGACCGGGACGACCAGCGAGGAGATCTTCGCGATCCGCACGCCCACGCCGTAGACCTCCTTGGCCACGCCGTCCACCGCGTCGATCTCGCGGTCGGTCGCGTTGGACGCCCGGATGGTGCGGATGGAGCTGATGGCGCGCTCGACCGCGGCGGCGAGCTCACCCACCTTGGTCTGCTGCTCGCGGCTGGCGACGCGGATGCGTCCGCTCAGGGCGACGACCACGACGACCGAGACGATGACGACGAGGAGGGTGAGACCCAGCAAGACGGGGTCGATGATCGCCATGGCGATGAGCGCGCCGAGGAAGGTGATGGCACCGCCGACGGCGTCCACGAAGCCCTGCGTCAGGACGGCGTAGAGCATGGTCGTGTCGCTGCCGACCCGCGAGACGAGGTCGCCCGTCCGGCGCGTGTCGAACTGGCTGATCGGCAGCCGGAAGATGCGCGCGATCAGCTGGCGCCGGGAGGAGTAGACGACCCCGGTGCCGGCGCGCTGCAGGAGGTAGTGCTGGTACCCGCTGATGACGCCGGAGACCACGACGAGCCCGACGAGGAGCCACGCCAGGTTGCCGAGCGACCGGCCCGCCTCGACGACCCCGATCACCTGGCTGACGATGAGCGGCTGGGCGAGTGACGCGGCCGCTCCGATGACGCTCAGGATGATGACGACGATGAGGATCGAACGGTGCTCGAAGATGTACGGCATGAGCTGCTTGAGGCTCGCGCGGGGACCGTCGTCCTTCGGTCGGCTGAACGGGTTGCGGCTGCGTGCCGGGCGCGCTGGGGTGCTCATGGTGCTCTTCCTCCGAGGTGCGGTGCGCGGCTCCGAGACGTCCATGGCGACGGCGCACCGTGGTTCAACTCTAGGCGACGGTCGCACGCGCCGAGCCCGAAGCCGACGCACCGAGCGCGGACGCGCCGAGGGCCGGTGCGCGGAGACGTCCTCCACGCACCGGCCCTCGGTGGTCGCCTCGATCAGGCGTCGATGTCGACGTCCTTGGTCTCCTTGGAGACGATGAGGGCGACGAGCGTGATCAGGGCCATCGCCGAGAGGTAGACGCCGACCCAGAACGGGCTGCCGCCGCCGGCGCTCCACAGCGCCACGGCGATGAACGGTGCGACCGCGGCACCGAGGATCGACGACACGTTGTAGGAGATCCCGGACCCGGTGTACCGCACGTTCGTCGGGAACAGCTCGGGCAGCAGGGCGCCCATCGGTCCGAAGGTGAACCCCATGAGGCTGAATCCGATGATGAGCCAGATCATGACCCCGGTGAACCCGGCGCCGAGCAGCGGGACCCAGACGAGACCGAACACGAGGATCGCGCTCGTCACGACGATGAGCGTCTTGCGGCGTCCGTACTTGTCGGCGAAGGGACCGGACACGAGCGTGAAGATCCCGAAGAAGACCACGCCGGCGATGAGCATGAGCACGAAGGTCGTGTAGCTGTAGCCGAGCCCGGCGACCGGGGCGTCGAGTGGCGCACGGCCGTAGCTCAGGGAGAACGTCGTCATCAGGTAGAAGAGCACGTAGGTGGCGAGCATGAAGAAGGTGCCGAGGAGCAGCTTGCGCCAGTGCAGCTTGACGACGCTCGCGAGCGGCGACCGCTGCACCTTGCCCTGCTCCTTCGCGTTCGTGAACGCGTTGCTCTCGACGAGACGGAGACGGACCCAGAGGCCGACGATGACCATGACGACGGAGAAGAGGAACGGGATGCGCCAGCCCCACTCGAGGAACGCCTCGGACGGCATTGACGGGTCGTCGCTCGGCAGGATCGCCGCGATGATCAGGAACAGTCCGTTGGCGATGATGAAGCCGATCGGCGCACCGAGCTGCGGGAACGTGCCGAACAGGGCACGCTTGCCGGTCGGCGCGTTCTCCGTCGCGACGAGGGCGGCGCCCGACCATTCGCCGCCGAGCGCGAAGCCCTGACCGATGCGGAGGATCACGAGGAGCAGCGGGGCGACCCAGCCGACGAGCTGGTAGGTCGGCAGCAGGCCGATGAGGAAGGTCGCGATCCCCATGGTGAGGAGGGCGCCGACGAGGGTCGCCTTCCGACCGCGTTTGTCGCCGAGGTGCCCGAAGATGACGGCACCGACGGGGCGGGCCACCATCGCGGCGCCGAACACGGCGAAGGAGGCGAGGAGACCCGCGGTCGGGTCCTCACTCGGGAAGAAGAGGTGCGGGAAGACGAGGACGGCGGCCGTCGCGTAGACGTAGAAGTCGTAGAACTCGATCGTCGTGCCGATGAGGCTGGCGAGGACGACTCGGGAGCGCGGATTGACCGGGGCCTTGGTGACTGGGGTTGCTTCGAGAGACATGCGTGCGCGTTTCGGTTCGGGAATGGACGCCGTCGAAGCATCAGCACCGGTCGCGCACGCCCGCCGACGACGGCAGGATCAGAGGTTCGCCCGCTTGTGGCAGGACCATGACACTGTACGCCGAAGTACGGCATTCCGGTATTCGGTTGCCCGGACGGGCGTATACCGATACCGGAATGCCGCGTGATGCGCCTCTGCTCGGGTCAGCCGCGCAGCTCGCGGAGGACGACCGCGGTCGCGACGGCGGCATCAGCGGCCTCCGCCCCCTTGTCCTCCTTCGACCCGGGCAGCCCTGCGCGGTCGAGCCCCTGCTTCTCGTCGTCGAGGGTGAGGACGCCGAAGCCGACGGGCTTGCCCGTCTGGATGCTCACCTGCGTGAGGCCACTCGTCGCGGCGTCGGAGACGTACTCGAAGTGCGGCGTGCCGCCACGGATGATGACCCCGAGTGCGACGACCGCGTCGGCCCCGGCCTCGAGGGCGGCCTTGGCGACGACCGGGAGTTCGAAGCTCCCGGGGACCCGCACGAGGCGGTGGTTGGCGCCGCTCGCATCGAGGGCCTTGACGGCTCCGGCGATGAGACCGTCGGTGATGGTCTCGTGCCAGGTGCCGGCGATGACGACGATGTCGAGGCCGGTGCCGTCGACGCTGATGGTGGGGGATCCTTCGCCGCTCATGCGGTCTCCTGTCTTCTTCCCTCGAGCGCGTCGAGGGGTTGGTGGTGTTCGCGCTCCTCGAAGGAATCGAGGGCGGCGGTGGACTACTGGTGGGGGTGCGGTTCGGGTGCGAGCTCGAACCCGATGCTGTGGCCCATGCGGTCGCGCTTCGTCTCGAGGTAGCTCTCGTTGAACAGGCCGACGCCGACCACCAGCGGGACGCGCTCGCTCACGGCGATGCCGTGGTTCGTGAGCTGTCGCTCCTTCTCCGGGTTGTTCGAGAGCAGGCGCACGGAGGTGATGCCGAGGTCCGTCAGGATCGCGCTCGCCGCCGTGTAGTCGCGGGCGTCGGCCGGCAACCCGAGCGCGAGGTTGGCGTCGAGGGTGTCGAGACCGTCCTCCTGCAACCGGTAGGCGCGCAGCTTGTTGACGAGGCCGATGCCGCGCCCTTCGTGCCCGCGCAGGTAGACGACGACTCCGCCGTGGCGCTGGATGGTGTCCAGAGCACTGTCGAGCTGCGGACCGCACTCGCACTTGAGCGAGCCGAACGCCTCGCCGGTCAGGCACTCGGAGTGGACGCGCACGAGCGCACCGATGGCCTGCGGGTCGCCGGCGATGATGGCGACGTGGTCGGCACCGGTCCTGCGGTCGCGGTAGGCGCGCAACCGGAACGAGCCGTGCGTCGTCGGGACGGTCGTCTCCACCTCGAACGACACGTTCGACGATTCGGGGATGGCCGCCTGGGCGGCGCGTTCCTCGGCGCAGACCGCAGCCGCATCGGGGTTCTCCTCGAGGAAGGCGATGAGTGCGGCGATCGTCGTGACGAGCACGCCCTCCCGCTCCCCGAGCGCGATGAGGCCGGGCAGGCGCATCATCTCGCCGTCGTCGGCGACGATCTCGGAGATCGCCCCGACGGGGACCAGCCCCGCGAGCTTCATGAGGTCGACGGCCGCCTCCGTGTGGCCGTCGCGCTCACGCACCCCGCCGTCGACGGCGCGCAACGGGACGATGTGTCCGGGGCGCGAGAGACTGGCGGGCACGGACGCCGGGTCGGCGAGCACGCGCAAGGTGTGGGCGCGGTCGGCGGCGCTGATGCCGGTGCTGAGCCGGTCGGCCGCGTCGACCGTGACGGTGTACGCGGTGCCTCTGGGGTCCTCGTTGAGCGCGACCATCGGCGGGAGGGCCAGCCGGTCGGCGATCTCGTTCGTCATCGGTGCGCAGATGAATCCGGAGGAGTGTCGGACCGTCCACGCGATCCACTCCTGGGTGGCGGACTCCGCGGCGAGGATCACGTCGCCCTCGTTCTCTCGCCCTTCGTCGTCGGCCACGATGACCGGTCGGCCCTGGCGGAGTGCCGCGAGGGCCTCCGGGATGCTGGCGATGCTCATGCGTTGCCCCTTCCGGTGGCGGTGGTGCCGACCGGGTCCGCGGACTGCGGATCCTGGCCGATGCTGCTGGGGAGTGCCGACTCGAGACGGCTGAACGCGAGCATGCGCTCGACGTGCCGGGCGAGGATGTCGGTCTCGAGGTTCACACGATCGCCGGGGACCCGCTCACCGAGCGTCGTCGCGGCCAGCGTCTCGGGGATGAGGGACACCTCGAACCAGGCTTCCGGTGCGTCCGGAGCGCTGATGGCGCTGACGGTGAGCGAGACGCCGTCGACGGTGATCGATCCCTTGTCGACGACGAGCGGCGCGAGTGCCGCGGGGAGCGAGACGCGCACGACGCGCCAGGCCTCGCCGGGCACCGTTGCCAGGACGGTGCCGGTGCCGTCGACGTGGCCTTGGACGATGTGGCCGCCGAGGCGGTCGCCGACGCGGGCCGCACGTTCGAGGTTGACCGGAGATCCGACCGTGACGCCGTCGAGCGAGCTCATCGCGAGGGTCTGAGCCATGACGTCGGCCGTGAACGTCTCGCCGGTCTGCTCGACGACGGTGAGGCAGACACCGCTCACGGCGATGGAGTCCCCGTGCCTGGTGCCCTCGAGGGCGAGCGGGCCGCGGACGGTGAACCGTGCCGAGTCCTCGCCGTGGTCGATGGCGACGATCGTGCCGAGTTCTTCGATGATGCCCGTGAACATGGGTGGTCCGTTCTCTGGGGGTCAGGCGGTGAGGTGGCGGGCGGCCGAGGCGGAGGCGCTGCGGTCGGGTGTCGTGATGACGAGGAGGTCGTCGCCGAGTGGTTCGACGCCGACGGTGGTGAGGCGGATCGCTTCGCCGATGGTGTCGACACCGAGGTCGCCGATCGCGAGGCGAGGGCCGCCGAGGAGCACCGGGGCGAGGTAGGTGAGGACCGTGTCGGCGAGTCCTGCGCGGAGGAACGCCGTGGCGATGGTCGGGCCGCCCTCGATGAAGACGCTCCGGACGCCCACGGCGCGGAGCTCGGCTAACAGCGCAGCCGGATCATGCCCGTGGTGGACGACGACCGGCCGGGGGTGGCGGTGGACGGCGGCGTCCAGGGGGATCGGGCGATCGCCCATGACGACGGGCAATGGCTGCTCGGGCAGGAGGTCGCCGCGGTCGTCGCGAGCGGTGAGGCTCGGATCGTCGGCGAGGACCGTCCCCGTGCCGACGAGGATCGCATCGTGGGCGGCCCGTCGACGGTGGACGTCGTCGCGCGCGGCGTCGCCGGTGATCCAGCGGCTCGTGCCGTCGCTCGCGGCGATCCGCCCGTCGAGACTCGAGGCCCACTTCACCGTGACGAGCGGACGACCGAGGCGGGCGGTGGTGAGCCAGTCACCGAGGAGGTCCTCCGCCGGTCCGGCGAGTACGCCGCCGACGACGGTGACGCCGCCGTCGCGGAGGCGTTCCGCTCCACCTCCGGAGTGGTGGCCGGGGTCGTCCACGGCGAACACGACGCGCTCGACACCGGCCTCGAGGAGGGCGACGGCACACGGTCCGGTCCGGCCCGTGTGGTTGCAGGGTTCCAGGGTGACGACAGCCGTCGCGCCGCGGGCCGCTCCGGGAGCGAGGTGGGACAGGGCGTCGACCTCCGCATGCGGGGTGCCGGCTCCACGGTGCCAGCCCTCGGCGAGCACGGTGCCGTCAGCGTCGAGGACGACGCAGCCGACGCGGGGGTTGACGCCGCGGGTCGGGCCGTTGGCGGCGAGTTCGAGCGCGCGCAGCATGGCCTGCTCCTCGCGGACACTCGCCTGCGGTGCCTCGGTTCCTGCGCTCATCTGTCCGTCATCTCGGTCGGTACTGACACGAGTTCCGGGGTCGCGGGCAGGTGCTCGCCGGCGTCGACCATCGGCCGACGCCCGTGCTTCCTTCCATCCGGACTCGAACGCTGCCTGCGAGCAGACGCGTTCATAACCGTCGGTCCTGGAGTTCCACCAGGTCAACCGGGCCTCGCTTGCGCGAGACACGGGTCGCGGACTATCACCGCCGGTTCGGACTCTCACCGACCCCGGAGCACGTTACGTGTTGTCGATTCTAGGTCAACGGGCTGAGTGGGTGCCCTATTCCCGGTTCGGATGACGCCCGGTTGCAGCGCCTGATGCGGCCGGGGTCAGCGCTGGGCGTCGTGCTGGTCGATCGCCGCGCGGGCGGTCCCCTCGTCGACCACGAGGTCGGAGATGAGCCCGCCCGCCAACGCCCCGAGGAGCGGGGGCACCTTGGCGGCTCCCGCGACCACGCAGATCCGACGGGAGACGCCGCGCAGCACGTCGAGATCGGGCCCGGACGCACGGTTGTTGAAGGGGATGTCGCGCCAGGAACCGTCGGCGCGGAAGAACACGGTCGCGACGTCCCCGACCGCCCCGGCGCTCGCGAGCGCCTCGAAGTCGCTGTCGTCGAGGTAGCCGCCGACGTAGACGTGGCTGGGCACCCCCGAGAGCTGCGAACCGAGACCGAACAGCGCGACGTCCATGCGGCGTTGGATCTCGAGCACGCGTCGGATGCTGCGTTCCCGCCAGAGGGCCAGCTTGGTCGACGGGTCGTCGAAGAAGGCGGGCACCGCGAACTGCTGCGCGTAGGCCCCGTAGGCGTCCGCGTACCGATGCAGGATCTCACTCGCGTAGAGGATGCCCGAGGTGCGCGTGTTGGCCGCACCGTTCAGCTGGACGATCTGCGAGTTGTGGGTCCGCTTGGGGGTGAGGTGCCTCGCCACCGCACTCACGGTCGAGCCCCATGCCAGGCCGAGCGTCATGTTCGAGTCGAACACCGAGCCGAGAAAACGTGCAGCCGAGAGGGCGACCCGCTCCAGGCGGTCGATGTCGCTCGTGTGGTCGGGGACCGGGACGATGTGGGCGGTCACGCCGAACCGGTCGCGGAACTCCGCCTCGAGCCGCGACGGCATGTCGTGCGGGGAGCGCACCTGGATGTCGACGAGCCCGCTCTCCCGCGCATATCCGAGCAGGCGGGAGACCGACGACCGGGAGGTGTGGAGCTCCTGGGCGATGGCCTCCATGGTGAGGTCCTGCACGTAATACAGCTGTGCGGCGCGGAGCGCCTCGGCCGTCCGGTCCGGCTGGCTGAGCGCGTCTGCGAGCGACATCGGGTCTCCTTGCACGTTTGTTCACTAGGGCTGTTCAGAGTTGCAGCGGGTGTCACGATGTATTCAGTCACATCATTCAGCGGCGCGCAATCCCGGCAGCGTCGCGTACCAACCGCGAAGAAGCGAGGCATCTCATGTCCCTCAAGTCGTCAGCTCCCCGTTCCACCGTCCAGTCCGTCATCGACCGCCCGCAGGCGTCGGTGCTCATCATCGGCGGCGGCATCAACGGCATCGCGACCTTCCGCGACCTCGCGCTCCAGGGCGTCGACGTCACGCTCGTGGAACGCAACGACTGGGCCTCCGGCGCCTCTGCCGCGTCGAGCCACATGATCCACGGCGGCATCCGGTACCTCGAGAACGGCGAGTTCCGCCTCGTCCAGGAGTCGGTGCAGGAGCGCAACGGGCTCATCAAGATCGCCCCGCACTACGTGAAGCCGCTCGAGACCACGGTCCCGATCTTCTCGACCTTCTCCGGCATCCTCTCCGCACCGCTGCGCTTCCTCACCCACAAGCAGGGCAAGCCGCAGGAGCGTGGTGCGCTGCTCATCAAGGTCGGCCTCACCGCGTACGACTCCTTCTCCCGCGACGGTGGCAGCGTGCCGCGTCACCGCTTCCACGGCCGGAAGAAGTCCCTCGCCGACCTGCCGAAGATGAACCCGGGCCTCAAGTACACGGCGACCTACTACGACGCCTCCATGCACGACCCGGAGCGTCTCGCACTCGACGTCCTCATGGACGGCCTCGCCGCCGGCCCGCACGCCCGCGCCGTCAACTACGTCGAGGCGGTCGGCATGGGAGCCGACGGCGTCGAGCTCCGCGACACCGTCACCGGCCAGACCTTCACCGTGACGAGCGACGTCGTGGTCAACACCTCCGGCCCCTGGACCGACCTCACGAACGCCGGCCTCGGCGAGCCGACGACTTACATGGGCGGCACGAAGGGCTCGCACATCGTCCTCGACAATCCGGAGCTCTACGCGGCCACCAAGGGGCGCGAGATCTTCTTCGAGCACGAGGACGGCCGCATCGTCCTCATCTACCCGCTCAAGGGCAAGGTCATGGTCGGCACGACCGACATCGACGCCGACCCGAGTACGCCGAGCGTCTGCACCGAGGAGGAGGTCGACTACTTCTTCGACCTCGTGAAGCACGTCTTCCCGACCATCGCGACCTCGCGCGAACAGATCGTCTACCGGTTCTCCGGCATCCGCCCGCTGCCGAAGCACGACGACGAGGCCCCCGGCTTCGTGTCGCGCGACTACCGGATCGAGCGTCGGGCCGCCGCTGCACGTCCGTCCACCACCGTGTTCAGCCTCGTCGGCGGCAAGTGGACCACCTTCCGGGCCCTCGCCGAGCACCTCAGCACGGACGTGCTCAACACCATCGGGGCCCCGCGCCCCGTGGAGACCCTCGGCCTCGCGATCGGCGGCGGCGCCGGCTTCCCGCGCACCGACTCGGCGACGCGCACCTGGGTCGCCGCGCACGAGGACGGCATCGGTGCCAAGCGTGCCGAGCAGCTGCTGGGCCGGTACGGCACGAAGGCCGCCGCACTCCTCGAGCACCTGTCCGAGCACGGCGACGACCGCTTGCAGGGCGCTGCCGACTACAGCGTGCAGGAGCTGGAGTTCCTCGTCGAGCAGGAGCAGGTCGTGCACCTCTCCGACGTGCTGCACCGTCGTACGAGCCTCGCCTTCACCGGATCGCTGACCGCCGGCCTCGTCGACGAGATCGCCCGCGTCGTCGGCGGTGTCCTCGGGTGGGACGACGCCGAGCGGACGGCGCAGATCACCGCAGCGCTCGACCGCCTGCGCGACGCCCACCAGGTCGACCTCCGGGTCGACGCCGCCAAGGAGGCCCCGGCGTTCTCATAATGCACGAATGTGCAGGCAAGGCCCTTGTCCTGTGCAACAGGAGCTGGCTACCTTACAAGCAACTGGTCAGTGCAACCTCGCCCAGCGGGGGCTCGCGCCTCGGCGTCGGCCCCCACACGGCCACACCTATGAAAGGTCAATGAAGACATGAACCTCGGAACCATCTTCCTCTCCGAGACCGTGGGGACGGCGATGCTCGTCCTCCTCGGTACCGGTGTGGTCGCCACGGCGATCCTCACGAAATCCAAGGGCCTCGGTGGCGGCTGGCTGCTCATCAACTTCGGTTGGGGCCTCGCGGTCTTCGCCGGTGTCACGGTGTCCTACGCCTCCGGCGGACACCTGAACCCCGCCGTCACGATCGGCTTCCTCACCACGGGATCGATCGACTTCGGTACGGCGCTCGTCTACTGGGCGGCGCAGATGGTCGGTGCCTTCATCGGTGCCGTGCTGACGTACTTCGCCTTCAAGCAGCACTTCGACCAGGAGGAGGACCCGGGCAAGAAGCTCGGTGTCTTCTCGACCGGTCCGGAGATCCGCAGCTACGGCTGGAACCTCGTGACCGAGGTCATCGCGACCTTCGTCCTCGTCTTCGTCGTGATGTCCTTCGGCAAGACCGGCCCCGACGCGGTGGTCATCGAGGGCGTCCCCGGGGGACTCGCAGCCCTGGGCGCCCTTCCCGTCGCCCTGCTCGTCGTCGGAATCGGTGCCTCCCTCGGTGGCCCGACCGGCTACGCGATCAACCCGGCACGTGACCTCGGTCCGCGTATCGCCCACGCCCTCCTCCCCATCAAGGGCAAGGGCAAGAGCGACTGGTCCTACGCCTGGGTGCCGGTCGTCGGCCCCCTGCTCGGCGGTGTCCTCGCGGCCCTCGCCTCGATGGTGCTGCTCCCGGCCGTCTGACCTGACGCTGCGGCGGTGACCGGACACGATCACCGCCGCGGCACCCCGGGGTACCGGTTCCGGTGCCTCACCTCGCAACGCACGCAACGAAGGAGTATCCAATGGCGGACTACGTCATCGCAATCGACCAGGGGACGACGAGTTCCCGGGCCATCGTCTTCGACAAGAGCGGATCGATCGTCTCGACGGGCCAGCTCGAGCACGAGCAGATCTTCCCGAAGGCCGGCTGGGTCGAGCACAACCCGAACCAGATCTGGAACAACACCCGCGAGGTCATCGGCCAGGCGCTCAGCAAGGCCAACATCACCCGGCACGCCATCGCGGCCATCGGCATCACGAACCAGCGCGAGACCGCCGTCGTCTGGGACAAGACCACCGGTCAGCCCGTCTACAACGCGATCGTCTGGCAGGACACGCGCACCCAGGACATCGTGAACCGCCTCGCTGCGGACGGCGGCGTCGAGCGCTTCAAGAAGACCGTCGGCCTGCCGCTGGCGACCTACTTCTCCGGCACGAAGATCGTCTGGATCCTCGAGAACGTCGAGGGTGCTCGCGAGAAGGCCGAGGCGGGCGACCTCCTCTTCGGTACGACCGACAGCTGGGTCATCTGGAACCTCACCGGTGGTGTCAACGGCGGCGTGCACGTCACCGACGTCACCAACGCCTCGCGCACGCTCTTCATGGACCTCGAGACCCTGCAGTGGGACGACGAGATCCTCAAGGCGTTCGGCGTCCCGAAGTCGATGCTCCCGGAGATCAAGAGCTCCTCCGAGATCTACGGCCACGCGTCCGACGACAGCCTCCTCCGCGAGACGCCGATCGCCGGCATCCTCGGCGACCAGCAGGCGGCGACCTTCGGGCAGGCGGCGTTCCAGCAGGGCGAGGCCAAGAACACCTACGGCACCGGTAACTTCATCATCTTCAACACCGGTGAGGAGATCGTCCACTCCGAGAACGGTCTGCTGACGACGCTCGGCTACAAGCTCGGCGACGCGAAGCCGCACTACGCGCTCGAGGGTTCGATCGCCGTGACCGGTTCGCTCGTCCAGTGGCTGCGCGACAACCTCGGCATGTTCTCCTCCGCTCCCGAGGTCGAGGCGCTCGCCAAGACCGTCGAGGACAACGGTGGCGCGTACTTCGTGCCGGCGTTCTCCGGGCTGTTCGCGCCGTACTGGCGTCCGGACGCCCGCGGTGCGCTCGTCGGGCTCACCCGGTACGTCAACAAGGGCCACATCGCCCGGGCCGCCCTCGAGTCGACCGCGTTCCAGACGGCCGAGGTCATCGACGCCGTCAACGCCGACTCGGGTGTCCCGCTGACGGAGCTCAAGGTCGACGGCGGCATGACCGCCAACGACACGCTCATGCAGTTCCAGGCCGACATCCTCGGTGTGCCGGTCATCCGACCGGTCGTCGCCGAGACCACGGCGCTCGGCGCTGCCTACGCGGCCGGTCTCGCCGTCGGCTTCTGGTCCGACCTCGACGACCTCGCGAAGAACTGGCAGGAGGACAAGCGCTGGGAGCCCAACATGGACTCCGCGGAGCGCGACCGCCTCTACCGCAACTGGAAGAAGGCCGTCACGAAGACCTTCGACTGGGTCGACGACGACGTGCAGTAGTCCCGACCGACCGGAACGGCCCGTCCTCCTCGCGGAGGGCGGGCCGTTCTGTCGTCCGTCCTCGTGCCGCTTCCCGCAGGGTGCACCTGCGCAAAACTCCTGCAGCTTGAGGACCGACTCGGGAGCAACCGCGCCATTCCGCCTGCCCGCGCCGACCGGGCCGGTCAGGCGCAGGAGTTCTGCGCGAACTCGCTGCCTCCCGCGAGACTCGCTCCGACCCCATCTCGTCGAGATGGGTGTCCCACATGCGCATAACTCCTGCTCCTCGCTGCTGCGGCGCCTCCCTGGGGTCGATCCTGAGCGTTGGCCAGTGGCCAGCAGGAGTTGTGAACCGCGTGCGACGGTGACGCCCTGACCGTGACCCTCCTCCACAGCGCTCCCGTAGTCCTCGACCGACGACGAAGCAGCCGCGTCGGACCGACCGCTCGATCGGTGCCCCGAACCTCGATGGATGGACAGTGCAGCTTCTGGTCACACGATCCTCACCCGCTCGACGCTTCTCGAGGAAGGTATGCGACCGCGTGAGATCACCCAGGCGGTGCGTGACGGAACGATCGTTCGCGTGCGGCGCGATCGATACGCGCTCCCCGGAGTACACGATGACATCCGTGCCGCAGTGCGCATCGGGGGGAGGCGAGCGTGCCTGTCCACCCTGGCCGCCCGTGGTGTGTTCGTGTTCGGCGCCACCCGGGTCCATGTGCATGTAGACCGCAGCGCCTCACGACTTCGCGGACCGCGGGCGGAGGACCGGCGGCTGGCTACCAGCGATCGACGGGAGTTCACTCTCCACTGGCGACCGCTTGATCAGCCGTGCGGCACGTTCGACTGCGACGTGTCGATCATCGACGCACTGGCCCAGTCCATCCGGTGCCAGTCGCCGCGGATGGCACTCGCGACGCTCGACAGCGCGGTCCATCTCGGGTTGGTGGATGAGCCCGACCTCCGACGAGTCTTCGCCCTGGTGCCCGAACGCTTTCGTGCGCTCATGGCGTTGATCGATGGACGCGCCGAGTCAGGTCCGGAGACACTCCTGCGCTTGATCGTCCGCAGCCTCGGTCTGTCGTACGAAGTGCAGCCCCGTCTGGCGGAGGGTGGACGCGGTGATCTCCTGGTGGCTGAGTCATTGTTGATCGAGGTCGACAGTCGAGCCCATCATGAGGGGTGGTCGCACGCCGTCTCCGACCGCACCCGCGACCTCAGAGCCGCCTCGCGCGGGCTGATGACGTTGCGACCGCTCTACCAGCACGTGGTGCATGAGCCCGGGCTCGTCGCGGCAGCGATCACCGGTCTGATCGGGGACGTACGCACAACTCCTGCTCACCGCGTGGGTACTCCACGGGCCGCGCGGTGAGTGCGGTGTGTGCGGGCTTGCGGACAGTGACGAGCAGGAGTTGCGAACGGACCGCGGGATCAGGCGGGGCGGAGGAGTCCGACGCGGTCGTAGACCTCGGCGAGGGTCTGCTCGGCGACCTCGGTCGCGCGCGCGGCGTTGACCGCGAGCAGGCGGTCGAGCTCGGCGGGGTCGTCGAGGAGCTCGAGCGCGCGCGCACGGACCGGCTCGAGTTCGCCCACGACGACCTCGGCGAGACCCTTCTTGAGGTCGCCGTAGCCACGACCCTCGAACTCGCCGACGACGGCCTCGATGGGGGAGCCGGTGATCGCGGAGTAGATGCTCAACAGGTTCGAGACACCGGGCTTCTCCTGTGCGTCGAAGGCGATGACGCCGTCGTTGTCGGTGACGGCACGCATGATCTTCTTCTGCGTGACCTTCGGCTCGTCGAGCAACCAGATGATCCCCGCCGGGGTCTCGGCGGACTTCGACATCTTCGACGTCGGGTTCTGGAGGTCGTAGATGCGCGCGGAGTCCTTCTGGATCTGCGCCTTCGGGACGACGAAGGTGTCGCCGAAGCGGGCGTTGAACCGCTCGGCGAGGTCGCGCGTGAGCTCGATGTGCTGCCGCTGGTCGTCGCCGACCGGCACGATGTCGGTCTGGTAGAGCAGGATGTCCGCCGCCATGAGGATCGGGTAGGCGAAGAGCCCGACCGACGAGGCGTCGCGCCCGTGCTTGGCCGACTTGTCCTTGAACTGCGTCATGCGCGCGGCCTCGCCCATGCCGGTGATCGTGTTGAGCACCCAGGCGAGCTGTGCGTGCGCCGGGACGTGCGACTGGACGTACAGGGTCGACGCCGAGGGGTCGATGCCTGCGGCGATGTACTGGGCGGCCGTGCGACGGGTCTTCTCGCGGAGCTCGGCGGGGTCCTGCGGCACCGTGATCGCGTGCAGGTCGACGATGCTGAAGAAGGCGTCGTGCTCCTGCTGCATCTGCTTCCACTGCAGGAGGGCACCGATGTAGTTGCCGAGGTGGAGCGAGTCGGCGGAGGGCTGCATGCCGGAGTACAGGCGTGGCTTGGTCATGTGGGTTCTCGCAGAGGGATGAGCGGCCGGAGCCGGGGCACGGAGTGGTGGGGTGGCGTGATGCCGAAGGGTCAGACGGCGTAGTCGACGACGACGGGGGCGTGATCGGACCATCGCTGGTCGTACGCCGCTGCGCGGTCGATCGTGTAGCCGGACGCGAGGGCCGCGAGCTCGGGGGTGGCGAGCTGGTAGTCGATGCGCCAGCCGGTGTCGGTGTCGAAGGCCTGGCCGCGCTGCGACCACCAGGTGTAGGGACCGGGGACCTGGCCGGCGGACTGGCGCCCGATGTCGACCCAGCCGAGGCCGGTGCCGGTCACGCCGTCGACGCCCGTCACCGTCTCACCAGCCGGGCCGAGGTAGCGGTCGAAGTAGGACCGCTCCGCGGGCAGGAAGCCGGCACGCTTGACGTTGCCCTTCCAGTTCTTGATGTCGAGCTCGGTGTGGCCGACGTTGAGGTCGCCGACGACGAGGGACAGCGGGTTGTGCTCGCGCAGTGCCGGCAGCCGCTCGAGCATCGCCTCGAGGAAACGGAACTTCTCGACCTGCTTGGGGGTGTCGACCTCGCCGGAGTGCACGTAGGTGCTCACGACCGTGACGAGGGTGCCGTCGACGTCGAAGTCGGCCTCGATCCACCGACCCGCACTGTCGAAGTCGTCGGCTCCGAGGGCGACCCGGTGGATGCCCGCCGAGCGACGGCTGACGATCGCGACGCCGGCACGCCCCTTGGCGGTCGCGGCATCGTGCAGGATGTTCCACTCCGGTCCGAAGAGCGTCTCGAGGTCGCTCGTCGCGGCGCGGACCTCCTGCAGGGCGAGGATGTCGACCCCGCGGTCTTCGAGCCAGTCGCCCATCCCCTTGCGGAAGGCCGCGCGGACTCCGTTGACGTTGACACTGGCGATGCGGAGGGGTGCAGACATGCCTCCAGCTTAGTCGCGGGGGCCGACAACGCCCTGGCCCCGGCGCCCGCCCGGGCGTCGGCGATGAGGTGGGTCCGACGCGTCCGCCGCGGGCGACTCGGGGGCTTCGCCGTGCTCTCGGATGAGCTCGGCCGAGGCCTCCTCGGCGTGCCGGACGCGCCGGCGGGCGAACCAGACCGCCGGGCCCTTGGCGCGCCGGAGGGATTCGCGAGCCTCCCGCAGTTCCGCCTCGGCGATCAGCCTCCTGGCCGCCAGCTCTTCGGCCGCCTGCTCCTCCGGCGTCGTCGTGCGCACACTGATGCCCTGGTCGTCGAGCCCCACGGCGATCCAGGCGGCGGAGGCGAGGATGACGCGGCTCACGAGGTTGAACCACAGCATGAGGCCGATGAACACCGCGAAGGTCGCGAGCAACGGGTTCCGGGAGGCCCCGGCGATCACCGCACTGCTCGCGACGCTCAGGAGTGAGAGCACCAGGCTGCCGAGGAGCGCGCCTCCGAAGAGGTTGCGCCACGGGATCCGGATCCGGCTGAGCACGCGGTACATGGCGCCGAGGGTGACGAGGTTCACGACCACCGCGACGACCAGCCCGACGACCCGGCTGCCGACGGTCACCCAGAAGGTGCCCTCCAAGCCGACCAGTGACAGCAGCCAGCTGAGTGCCTGTGTGCTGGCGACCGACAGCGTCGCGGAGACGAGGAGGAGGACGCCGAAGGCGAGTGCCAGCACGAGGTCGACGACCTTGAGCAGGAAGAAGCTGGCCGCGACCTTCGGGAGCGCGAAGATCGACCTGACCGCCTGTCGGGTGTAGTACAGCCAGCCGATCGCCGTCCAGATGAGACCGACGGCGGCGATGACCCCGGTCCAGCCGAGCAGCGAGGCGCTCGACAACTGCTCCTCGGCGATGATGCCTTCGCCGTCGGTGCCGATGAGGCCGGGGACGGCGCGGTTGATGATCTCCACCAGCGCCTGGAAGACCTCGGCGTTGTTGCCGAGCCAGATGCCGGTGATGGCGAATCCGACGTAGACCGCGGCGAACACGGCGAAGACGGCCTGGAAGCTGATCCCGGCGGCCAGGAGGTTGCCGTCCATGGCGAGATACCGATGGATGACGCGATAGGGCTTCAGCCGCATGACCCACGTCGTGGCGCGCTCCGCTCTCGCCGCGCGGGGCGCGAGCCGTCGGATGAACGGGTTCTCGCTGTTCTGGATCCATTGGAACACGAGTGGCGGTGGCGTCTGTTGGAGCCGCACCCTGGGGGTCGTACCGGCGTCCGGCGCGTCGGCGGAGTCCTTCCTCGGCGCACGCGGATTGGTCACCGGACCAGCCTACAAGCGGGCCGGACCGGGGGAGAGGCGGTGCACTAGGGTCGAACCATGCGCGAGGCGGAGGGGCAACGCACGTTCACCGGCACCGGCGTCGGACGCGGCGTCGTCGCCGGTCCCGTGCTCCGCATGCCGGAACCGCTGCCCGAACCGAGTGCCGACCCGTTCGGCGGGGACGTCACGCTCGAACAGGCCCGGGCCGTCGCGGCGCTCAGCGCGACGCGGGCCGACCTCGAGGACCGGGCTCGACGAGCCGGCGGACATGCGCAGGACGTGCTCGAAGCGCAGGCGGTCATGGCGGACGACCCGGCGCTCGCGGAGGACGTCGCAACGCGCATCGCGGCGGGGCGTTCCGCGGAGCGCGCCGTGTTCGAGGCCCTGGCGACGGTCCAGCAGGTCCTCTTCAACCTGGGGGAGCCGATGGCGGCGCGCGCGACCGACGTCGGTGACGTCTCGCAACGGGTCATCGCGCGGTTACTGGGCCGACCTGTCCCCGGACCTCCCGAGTCGGACGAGCCGTTCGTCCTCGTCGCCACGGACCTCGCTCCGGCAGACGCCGCGCTCCTCGATCTCGAGCGGGTGCTGGCACTCGTCACGAGTGGCGGCTCGGCGACCTCGCACACGGCCATCCTCGCACGCGAGCAGTCACTCATCGCCGTCGTGGGCGTCGCAGGAGCCGAGCAGTTCGAGGACGGTGAGATCGTCCTCGTCGACGCCGGAGCCGGGGTCGTCACCGGGTCGCCGACGAAACGCGAGGTGCGGTCCGCCAGGTCCACCGCGGCCGAGCGCGTGCGGGTCTCACCGCGCTCACCGGGCGAACTCGCCGACGGCACCCCGGTGCCCCTGCTCGCGAACCTCGGGTCCGTCACCGGTGCGGCCGGTGCCCTGGCCCTTGGCGCCGAGGGGGTCGGGCTGTTCCGCACCGAGCTGCTCTTCCTGGACCGCGCGGAGGCGCCGGGCGTCGCCGAACAGGCTGACCGCTACGGCGAGTTGCTCGCGGCGTTCCCGGGCAAGCGGGTCGTCGTCCGGGTGTTCGACGCCGGAGCCGACAAGCCGCTCGCCTTCCTCCGAGCGGACGAGGCCGAGGCCAACCCGGCGCTCGGGGTGCGGGGCATCCGGGCGCTCCGCGCACGTGACGAGGTGCTCCGAGACCAGCTCACGGCGCTCGCGCTCGCACAGGACGCCCACGAGGCGGACCTCTGGGTGATGGCCCCGATGATCGCCGACCTCCCCGAGGCCGCGGCGTTCGTGACCCTCGCGAAACGGCTCGGGCTCCGCACGGTCGGGACGATGATCGAGGTGCCGTCGAGTGCGCTGCTCGCCGCGCAGATCCTCGGGGTCGCGGACTTCGTGAGCATCGGCACCAACGATCTGACGCAGTACACGCTCGCGGCGGACCGTCTCCTCGGGCCGCTCGGCTCGTATCAGGACCCGTGGCACCCCGCCGTGCTGCGGCTCGTCAAGCTCGTCGGCGACGCCGGTCTCGCCTCCGGGCGCTCGATCGGCGTCTGCGGGGAAGCGGCAGCGGACCCGGCCCTCGCGGTCGTGCTCGTCGGCCTCGGGGCGACGAGTCTCTCGGTCACCCCGGCCGCGCTCGGCGACGTCCGGAGCGAGTTGCGACGCTACACGCTCGAGGCGGCTCGTGCCATGGCCATGGACGCCCTGAGCGCCGCGTCACCGGCTGAAGCCAGAGCTGCCGCGCTGGCCTGACGTCGCTCGACGAACAGGTCGCCCTGCACGAACACGTCCGGCCCAGCGCAGTGCGCTGGGCCGGACGGATGAACCGGGTGTGGGCTAGGAGACCTTGCCGGAGATCATGGCCTGCTTGACCTCGGCGATCGCCTGCGTGACCTGGATGCCGCGGGGGCACGCCTCGGTGCAGTTGAAGGTGGTGCGGCAGCGCCACACGCCCTCCTGGTCGTTGAGGATGTCCAGGCGAACCTGCGAGGCGTCGTCGCGGGAGTCGAAGATGAAGCGGTGCGCGTTCACGATCGCCGCCGGGCCGAAGTACTGGCCGTCGGTCCAGAACACGGGGCACGACGAGGTGCACGCGGCGCACAGGATGCACTTCGTGGTGTCGTCGAAGCGGGCGCGCTCGGCGACCGACTGCACGCGCTCCTTGTTCTTCTCCGCAGGCTTGCCGGGCATGAGGAACGGCTGCACCTCGCGGAACGACGCGAAGAAGGGGTCCATGTCGACGACGAGGTCCTTCTCGAGCGGCAGGCCCTTGATCGCCTCGACGTAGATCGGCTTCGAGATGTCGAGGTCCTTGATCAGCGTCTTGCAGGCGAGGCGGTTCCGTCCGTTGATCCGCATGGCGTCGGAGCCGCAGATGCCGTGCGCGCAGGAGCGACGGAACGTGAGGGTCCCGTCCTGTTCCCACTTGATCTTGTGGAGCGCGTCCAGGATGCGGTCCGTCGGGAACATCTCGACGTCGAAGTCCTCCCAGCGCGGCTCGGCGTCCACGTCCGGGTCGAATCGACGGATGATCAGGGTGACCGTGAAGGACTGGATCTCCTCCGGTGCTGCTGCCGGCGGGTTCTCGAGCGTTGCAGTGCTCATCGCTAGTACTTCCTCTCCATCGGCTGGTACCGCGTGATGACCACGGGCTTCCAGTCGAGCCGGATGTGGTCGGCCGCGTCGGACGAGTGCGGGTCGCCGGACAGGTACGCCATCGTGTGCTTCATGTAGTTCTCGTCGTCGCGCTTCGGGTAGTCGTCGCGCATGTGACCGCCACGGCTCTCCTGACGGTTGCGAGCGGAGTAGACGACGACCTCGGCGAGGTCGAGCAGGAAGCCCAGCTCGATCGCCTCGAGGAGGTCCGTGTTGAACCGCTTGCCCTTGTCCTGGACGGCGATGTTCTGGTACCGCTCGCGCAGGTTGTGGATGGTGGCGGTGACGCCGGCGAGGGACTCGTCGGTCCGGAACACCTGGGCGTTACGGTCCATCTCCTCCTGCAGCTCCTTGCGGATCGTGGAGATCCGCTCCGTGCCGTTGGAGTTCCGCATCTGCTCGATGAGGCCGGAGACGAAGCCGGCGGGGTTCTCGGGCAGTGGCGTGAAGTCGACGCCCTGGACGTACTCGACGGCGTTGTTGCCGGCGCGCTTGCCGAACACGTTGATGTCGAGGAGCGAGTTCGTGCCGAGCCGGTTCGAGCCGTGGACGGACACGCACGCGCATTCGCCTGCCGCGTACAGGCCGGGGACGACGGTGTTGTTGTCGCTCAGGACCTCGGCCTTGACGTTCGTCGGGATGCCGCCCATGGCGTAGTGCGCCGTCGGCATGACCGGGACGGGCTCCGTCACCGGGTCGACACCGAGGTAGGTGCGCGCGAACTCGGTGATGTCGGGCAGCTTGGTCTCGAGGACCTCGGCACCGAGGTGGGTGCAGTCGAGGTAGACGTAGTCCTTGTTCGGCCCGGCACCGCGGCCTTCCGCGACCTCCTGGACCATGCAGCGCGCGACGATGTCTCGCGGGGCGAGGTCCTTGATGGTCGGGGCGTACCGCTCCATGAAGCGTTCACCGCTCGCGTTCCGGAGGATCGCACCCTCACCTCGCGCTCCCTCGGTGAGGAGGATGCCGAGACCGGCGAGGCCGGTGGGGTGGAACTGGAAGAACTCCATGTCCTCGAGCGGGAGACCCTTGCGCCAGATGATCCCGACGCCGTCGCCCGTGAGGGTGTGGGCGTTCGAGGTCGTCTTGTAGATCTTGCCGAAGCCACCGGTGGCGAAGATGACCGCCTTCGCCTGGAAGACGTGGATCTCGCCGGTGGAGAGCTCGTACGCGACCACACCGGACGGCTTGTCGACGCCGTCGACGTTCGTCATGATCAGGTCGAGCGCGTAGTACTCGTTGAAGAAGTTGATGCCGAGGCGGACGCAGTTCTGGAACAGCGTCTGCAGGATCATGTGGCCCGTGCGGTCGGCCGCGTAGCAGGCACGGCGGACCGGCGCCTTACCGTGGTCGCGGGTGTGGCCGCCGAAGCGACGCTGGTCGATCTTGCCCTCGGGGGTGCGGTTGAACGGCAGACCCATGTTCTCGAGGTCGATGACCGCGTCGATGGCCTCCTTCGCGAGGATCTCCGCAGCATCCTGGTCGACGAGGTAGTCGCCGCCCTTGATGGTGTCGAAGGTGTGCCACTCCCAGCTGTCCTCCTCGACGTTCGCGAGCGCAGCGGCCATGCCGCCCTGCGCCGCTCCCGTGTGGGACCGCGTCGGGTAGAGCTTGGAGATGACGGCCGTCTTCGCTCCGGGGCCGGCCTCGATCGCGGCGCGCATGCCGGCACCGCCGGCACCGACGATCACGATGTCGAACTGGTGGTAGTGGATGCCGTCGATGACGGTGGACTCGGTGGTTTCTGTAGTCACGGTTTCCGTTGCTCGGTCTCGGTTGCTCAGTTGGCGGGGCAGAACGACGCGAGCAGGTCTGCAGGTGCGCCGGCGGGGCACGGGTCGAAGGTGAAGACGACCAGGGTCCCGAGGATGATGAGGATGGTGACGGCGGCGAGGATCGCGACCTTGAGGACACCGCGGATCGTGCGACCCGTGGCGTAGTCGTTGACGATGGTGCGCATGCCGTTTCCGCCGTGGATCAGTGCGAGCCACAGCATGGCGACGTCCCACCACTGCCAGAAGGGGTTCGACAGCTTGCCGCCGACGAAGGCGAAGTCGATGGCCTTGATGCCGTCGCCGACCATGAGGTTGACGAACAGGTGGCCGAAGATGAGGACCAGCAGGATCACGCCGGAGACGCGCATGTAGATCCAGCCCCACTTCTCCCAGTTGACGCCCTTACGGCGCGCGGGACGAGCGGGGGTGCGGGGAGCGGCGATCGTCGTCATCAGTGGCCCATCTCGCTGAACACGTTGATCAGGTGGCGCGGCGTGAAGCCGAGCATCGTCACGACCCAGAGACCGATGACGATCCAGAACATGGGCCGCTGGTACTTGGTGCCCTTCGACCAGAAGTCGATGAGGATGATGCGGATGCCGTTGTACGCGTGGTAGGCGATGGCGGCGACGAGCGCGACCTCGCCGAGCCCCATGATGGGGTTCTTGTACGTGCCGATGACCGCGTTGTACGCCTCGGGGGAGACCCGCACCAGCGCGGTGTCGAGGACGTGCACGAGGAGGAAGAAGAAGATGGCGACGCCGGTGATCCGGTGGAGCACCCACGACCACATGCCCTCACGGCCCCGGTACAGGGTGCCGGCCGGGCGTTTGGATGTCGTGGATTCCAACGGTGACGTTCGCGTGAGACTCGCGGTCACGAGGTCCTCCCTGATAGTCGCTATCTGCGGCAGATCGTTCTGCCGTGCGGGGGTTGTTGCCTGCCGTGCGTCGAATCGGCGCGCTGGACCAAGTGTAGGCGTGGGATGCGCGGTCCCGCCGCTAAGGCTGGCCTAACTGTCTCGACGTCGAGAGAGGCCGGACATCTGCGCGACGACCGGGCGACACCGGGTGTTCACAACCAGTTCCGTCGCTTGAACACCTTGTAGAGGATGACGCTCGTGGTGGCCATGAGCGCGAGCGCCATCGGGTAGCCGAACCACCACGACAACTCCGGCATGTGGGTGAAGTTCATGCCGTAGATCCCCGCGATGAGACTCGGGCCGAACAGGATGGCGGCCCAGGAGGAGATCTTCTTCACCTCGTCGCCCTGCTTGAGGCTCGCCTCGGTCATCTTCGCCATCTCCTCGTTCTGGCGTTGCCCGACGAGGGTGCTGTTCACGGTCAGGATGTCGCGCAACAGCTCCCGGTAGGCGTCGATCCGCTGGTTGACGCTCGTGAGGTGGTCGGCGACGTCGCGGAGGCCGCGTTGCAGTTCGTCGGCGACCCCGTACTTCGCGCTGCCCTGCTCGAGCGACAGCATCACGTCGCTGAGCGGGTGCGTCGCCCGCTCGAAGGCGATGACCTCGCGGGAGAGCTGGTAGATGCGGCGGGACACCTGGGACTCGCCGACGAAGACCTGCTCCTCGATCTCGTCGATGTCGTTCGAGAGCCCGGCGACCACCGGACCGTAGCCGTCGACGACGGCGTCGATGATGGCGTACAGGATCGCCTGCGGACCGTAGGCGAGGAGTTCGTGCTCCTGCTCCATCCGCGCCCGGACGTGCGACAGGTCGGGGGACTCGGCGTGCCGGAGGGTGATGACGAAGTTCGGACCGACGAAGACGTGCAGCTCGCCGAACTCGACGGTCTCGGTCTCGTCGACGTAGTTGGCGGCCCGGAGGACGACGAACAGGACATCGTCGTACCGCTCGATCTTCGGCCGCTGGTGCGCGGTGATGGCGTCCTCGACGGCGAGCGGGTGGAGACCGAACTCCGCCGCCAGGACGCCGAGCTCGCCGGCGTCGGGCCGGTAGAGCCCGATCCACGCGACGCCGTCCGGGGTCTCATGGAGCGCGCGGAAGGTGTCCTCGAGTGAGGTGAGCGTCGAGCTGCGGGAACCGTGGCGGTAGATGCAGGCGTTGACGATGCTGTTGCGGCCGTCCAGGTCCGCTGCGTCCGGCGGACCGACGGGGACCGGGGGAGCCTGCTTGCTGCCGAAGGACGGGATCGGGATCCCGAGGACGTTGCGTCCAGCCATGCTCGTACCGTTCTTTCTCGTGCTCGATCTGGCGCTCATCGTAAACCCGTCAGATGACGCTTCCGTGCCGTCGTCCTCAGGCTGGAGCCTGGCGGTACGCTCGGGGGATGACCACGCCCCTCGAACGCTTCTACGCAGTGATCCCGGCCGGCGGCATCGGCAGTCGTCTCTGGCCGCTCTCGCGAGCCGACGCACCCAAGTTCCTGCACGACCTCACCGGCTCCGGCAGCACGCTGTTGCGCGCCACCTGGGACCGCCTCGCGCCGATCGCCGGCGACCAGCGCATCATGGTCGTCACCGGGCGTGCGCACCGCGCGGCCGTCGAACAGCAGCTGCCCGACCTCGCCGACGCCAACGTGGTCCTCGAGAGCGAGCCGCGCGACTCGACCGCCGCGATCGGGCTCGCCGCAGCGATCCTCGTCCGTCGCGAACCCGACGTCATCGTCGGCTCGTTCGCCGCCGACCACGTGATCCGCGGCGACCGCCTGTTCCGCGCCGCGGTCGCCCAGGCCGTCACGGCCGCCGAGGAGCGCTACATCGTCACGATCGGCATCCAGCCCACGGAGCCCGCCATCGGCTTCGGCTACATCAAGAGCGCCCGCGACCTCGGCATCCGCGGGGCCGAAGGGGTCATGCTGGTCGACTCCTTCGTCGAGAAGCCCGACCTCGCCACGGCCAAGCGGTACGTCTCGAGCGGCGAGCACCTCTGGAACGCCGGGATGTTCATCTCGCGGGCCGACGTCCTCCTCGAGGAGATCGGTCGGCAGAAGCCCGAACTCCTGGCGGGCCTCCTCGAACTCGCCGAGGTCTGGGACGACGCGGCGGCCCGTGGCCCGGTCGTCGACCGCGTCTGGCCGGCGCTCGAGAAGATCGCGATCGACTACTCCGTGGCTGAGCCCGCCGCGGCCGCCGGTCGCATGGCCGTCGTGCCGGCGCACTTCGACTGGGACGACGTGGGCGACTTCGCCTCGCTCGCCAAGCTCAACTCCGGGGGGCGCAAGTCCGACCTCGCCATCCTCGGCGAGAACGCGCGGGTGCTGTCGGACGCCTCCAGCGGCATCGTCGTCAGCCAGACCGGTCGGGTCATCAGCCTCATCGGCGTGCAGGACATCGTCGTCGTCGATACCCCGGACGCCCTGCTCGTCACCACGAGCGCCAACGCGCAGCGGGTGAAGAGCGTCGTGGACGCCCTCAAGTTGTCCGGTCGCGACGACGTCCTCTGATCGGCGACCGACGGTGACCGCGCTGCGCGAGCTGCTCCTGCAGGCGGGCGCGCGTCTCCAAGCCGCAGGCGTGCGTGACGAGGCCCTGGCGGAGGTCTACACACCCCGCGGACTCCCGCTCGTGAAGCGGGCACCCGCGCTGCGGCCGATCGGCCGGGCGTGGCGCCTCGGGGTCGTCCTGCTCTCGGCCGACGGTCGCCTCTTCACCGCCGCCGAATCCACTCGGGCCGTGGAGCCGAAGTGGTTCAACCACCGCTCCTCGGAGGTCGAGCACCGTCGGATCGCGCAGCAGGCGGCCCACCGCGGCCCGTTCGCCGAGGGCGACGTCGTGAACTTCGAGGTCGTCGAGCTCGCGCTGGACGAGGCGTCACTCCGGGAAGGTTCAGGCCCGCTGCGACTCGTCGACGACACGGTCATGCTCCGCTGGGCCGGGCACGACCTCGGGCTCACCCCGCTCGACGCCTACCTCGACGACCGCGTCGCGCTGCTCATCGGCGAATGACCCGTTCGTTCGCCCATCCTTGGGAGAGCGAACCGGGCGATCAGACCGCGGGGCCGAACCACTCCGTGTAGAGCCGCCAGAAGTTGCGGTTGCCGTAGGCACTGCAGGCGTCGCCAGTGCCCGAGACGTTCGCGAGGGCAGCGGCGTTCGGTTGGTACGGCGTGTAGAGGTAGAGGTTCGCCGTCGCCTGGTTGCGGATGTCGACCTGGGTACCGCCGCAGGCCGCGTCGGGGCTGTACTGGATGTAGACCGATCCCAGGTGATACGCCCGCTGATAGGACTCACCGGGCACGTTGAGCGGGTACAGCGTGTACTGCCGGAACTGCCATGCGGAACGGTAGACCTGGTTCTGGAACCCGAAGTAGTCCGCGTCGCAGCTCGCGCTGAAGTTCGGGCCGGTGTCGGGGCAGCCCCAACCCATGGCGCGCGCGTAGCCGTACTCGCTCGGCCCGGTGATGAGCGACTGCTCCTTCTGCATGAGGACGAGCAGCACCTTGGGGTTGATCCCGCACGCGTGGGCGACCTTCGCGACGATCCTCGCCGCCGACTCGTTCACAGCGCCGCGGTAGGCCTCGCAGTGCCCGGGCTCGGCCGCCGGGACGGACTCGGTGCTGGCACGGAAGTCCGCCAGGCACGGCACGCCGTCTTTCGGGGTACAGGGCTGGGAGGCGAAGAACGCCTGGACGTCCGCCTCGCTCATGGCGTTCGCGTCGTAGAAGTTCGCGTCGCTGATGATCTCGCCCGGGTCGAAGTCCGTGCCGCGGACCGTGGGCGGCGCCGGCTGGGCAGGCTTGCTCGGAGCCGGCTTCGTCGGCTTCGGGCTCGCCGTCGAGGGCGTGGTCGGCGAGGGACTCGGGGTGGGCGTCGGCGTCGTCTGCGCCCGGCTCAGCTGCGAGCTCGCGGCGGCCGCGGTCGCCGGCGTGGTCGGCAGTGCGCCGAGTGCGACGAGCGCACCGATACCGAGCGCGGCGACCAGCGAGGCCGCGGTCGATCGATGCGCACGGCGACGCCGCGCGGGCGAGGGGACCGACGGAGCACGCATGACGACCAGCCTAATCGGGACCGGTGACGTGCAGGGCTTGCGGCGGCCGACAACCGACGGATAGCCTGAGATCACTGTGAAGAACTGAGCGAATCGACGTCCCGCGCCTGCGGCAGACCATCACGAACGTGATGTGCCCGGCGGGAATCCATCGAGGTACGCCAGACGCTTCCAGGTCCGCCCAGGAGTTCGAGCCCAGCGCTCACTCCTGACGTGTCGGACGACGACCGCACGCGGCGTGCCCCATCTCGAAAGGGGCCTCCATGCGAGCACCCACGACCCACGCAACACCAGTCCACCGTCGCACCGCTTCGACCTTCGGGCGATCCATCGACATCCAGCAACTCCGCGCCGACGGCGTCACCCGCTCCTACGGCGACCGCGTCGTGTTGCGCGACGTCGACCTCGTCGTGTCGGCCGGGGATCGTCTCGGCCTGATCGGCGAGAACGGCGCGGGGAAGTCCACGCTGCTGCGCATCCTCGCCGGGATCGATGATCCGGACGACGGCGAGGCCGTCCGCCCGCTGCGCACCGGCATCCTCATGCAGGAACTCGAGCTCCCGGAGGACACGACGGTCGGCGAGTTGCTGGAGCAGGCGCTCGGCGAGGTCCGCGCCGTCGAGCAGGAGCTCGAGACGTCGGCGGCGGCACTCGGTGAGACGGGTTCCGCCGGTGACGGTTCCGCCGAGCAGCGGTATGCCGCCGCGCTCGATGCGGCGGAACGCGCCGACGTCTGGACGGCGGACGCCCGGTTGGACGCGGTCGTCGACGGCCTCGGCATCGCCGCGATCGAACGGTCGCGACGACTCGGTGAGGTGAGCGGGGGACAGCGATCCCGCTTCGCCCTCGCCGCGCTCCTCGTCGCGAGACCGACCGCACTGCTGCTCGACGAGCCGACCAACCATCTGGACGACGAGGCGGTCGCGTTCCTCCGCGGCCACCTGTCGGAGTGGCCGGGTCCGGTGCTCTTCGCGAGCCATGACCGCGCCTTCCTCGACGAGGTGGCGACGGGGCTCGTCGACATCGATCCGTCCCGCCCCGTCCCTGTCGGCGAGGCGTCACCCGTCGTGGAGTTCGGCGGGCCGTTCAGCGAGTACCTCGACTGGAAGGCAGCGGAACTCGATCGCTGGTCGGCGCGTCATGAAGAGGAGCAGGCCGAACTGCGCCGCCTCGCGTCCGCGGTGCACGACGTCGCCCCGCGGATCAACCACGATCGGGGCATCCGCGACAACAACCGCATGGCCTTCGGCATGCGCGGCGACCGCGTCGAGCAGCAGATCAGTCGGCGGGTGCGGAACGCGCAGCTCCGACTCGAGGTCCTCGAGCGCGAGCAGGTGCGGCGCCCGCCTCGCCAGCTCTCGTTCGCAGGGATCCCGAGCGGATCGACGGTCCTCGACGAGGGGGAGCAGCTGCTCGACCTCGCCGACGCCCGCGTGGACGGCCGGCTGCACCTCGAACGCCTGCAGCTGGCGCCCCGGTCGCGGGTGCTGGTCACCGGGGCGAACGGTTCGGGGAAGTCGACGCTCCTGGCGGTCCTCGCCGGTTCGCTGCGTCTCGATGCGGGGACGCTCCTCCGGCGGAAGGGGCTCCGCGTGGGGCTCCTCGAGCAGGACGTCGTGTTCCCGGATGCGGAGCGATCACCTCGGGAGGTCTACGACCGGATGCTCGGCGAGGCGCGTGCAGCGCGCACCCCGCTCGCGGGTCTCGGGCTCCTGGCACTTCGCGACCTCGACCGCCCGATCGGCCAGCTCTCCGTCGGGCAGCAGCGCCGTCTGGCCCTGGCGCTGATCATCGCGCGGCCTCCGCACCTGTTCCTCCTGGACGAGCCGACGAACCACCTGTCGCTCACGCTTGCGACGGAGCTCGAGGACGCCCTCGGCGACTATCCGGGCGCGGTCGTCATCGCGAGCCACGACCGATGGCTCCGTCGGCGCTGGAGCGGCGACACCCTGATGCTGGACCGCCGCTGACCGGGATCCCGGCCGGTTCTGCCTGGGCATCGAGCCGCGCTCGGTGCCCAGGTGGGAACCGCAGCTACCCGGAGCGCAAGGCGACCGCCGGCGGGGTCGCTCCGCGCTCACGTGCGCAGCATCACGGCCCGGCGATGCGCGTCTGCGCATCCGCGTGTTTCCGGCGCATGACGCCGGTGCCACCGTTCTGTAACGCTTCGGTCGCGAAGCCGGGATCGTCCGTTCGGCAGTCGTCGTATTGGGTAACGTAACCCCATACGCCCCGTGACCCGCGGGGCTGCATCTTGGAGGCTACCTTGGCAATCTCAACTCGGAAGGCCGCTGCGGGCGCAATCGCCGGCGTCGGTCTCATGGCACTGCTCGCCGGCTGCGCATCGGCTCCCAGCACCGGCGACGGCGACTCGACCGGTGCCGCATCCGACTTCCTCCCGTGCATGGTCTCCGACGCCGGTGGCTTCACCGACAAGTCGTTCAACCAGCTCGGCTACGAGGGTCTGACCGAGGCGGCGAAGGAGCTCGGCGTCGAGCCCATCACCGTCCAGTCCGACAAGGCCGACGACTACAAGCCGAACCTGCAGAGCCTGGCCGACCAGGGCTGCTCGCTCATCGTCAGCGTCGGCTTCGCCCTCTCCGCCGACACGGTCGACGCGGCACTCGCGAACCCGGACGTCGATTACGCGATCATCGACGACGCGGCCGACAACGACTTCGACGGCAAGGTCGACGCCCCGAACATCAAGCCGATCCTGTTCGACACCGTCCAGGCCGCGTTCCTCGCGGGCTACGCGGCGGCCGACTACTCGAAGACCGGCGTCGTCGGCACCTTCGGCGGCCAGCCCTTCCCGTCCGTCCAGATCTTCATGGACGGCTTCGCCGAGGGCGTCGCGTACTACAACGAGCAGAAGGGCAAGAGCGTCCAGGTCGTCGGTTGGGACGTCGCCGCTCAGACCGGTTCCTTCACCGGTGGCTTCGAGGCGAACGACACCGCCAAGCAGCTCGCCCGCACACTCATCGACCAGAACGCCGACGTGCTCCTTCCGGTCGGTGGCCCGATCTTCCTGAGCGCGATCGCCGAGATCCAGGAGACAGGTAAGGACATCGCCATGATCGGTGTCGACGCCGACCTGTACGAGACCAACTCCGAGAACAAGGGCCTGTTCCTGACCTCCATCCTCAAGGGCATGAAGGCCGGCGTCGCCGACACCGTGACCGAGGCCGGTGGCGGCAAGTTCGACGCAGCTGCGTACATCGGCACCCTCGAGAACGAGGGCGTCGGCCTCGCGCCGTTCCACGACTTCGAGTCCAAGGTCTCCCCGACCCTGGCCGACGAGCTCGACACGATCAAGGCTGGCATCATCGACGGTTCCATCAAAGCGACCTCGGTCTCCTCGCCCGTCAAGTAGTCCCTCTTCACCCGGGCCCTCGCCCGGGACTCCGGGGGGAGGTCGCGATCCGCGACCTCCCCCCGCTTTGTTCGCGGCACGGCCGGACGGCGATCCCGACCGCCTGTGCCGACATCCGACACGTGACTAGATTGGGACCCATGAAGCTCGAGCTCCGCGGCATCACCAAACGGTTCGGTGCACTCACCGCCAACGACCACATCGACCTCACCGTCGAACCGGGGGAGATCCACTGTCTCCTCGGCGAGAACGGTGCCGGCAAATCCACCCTCATGAACGTCCTCTACGGCCTCTATCAGGCCGACGAGGGCGAGATCCTCCTGGACGACGTCGTCCAGCACTTCCAGGGCCCTGGCGACGCCATGGGCGCCGGCATCGGCATGGTGCACCAGCACTTCATGCTCATCCCCGTCTTCACCGTCGCCGAGAACGTCATGCTCGGCCACGAGCAGACCAAGGGCGGTGGCCGCCTCGACGTCGCAGCGGCCCGCAAGCTCGTCATCGACATCTCCGAGCGGTTCGGCTTCAGCCTCGACCCGGACGCCATCGTCGGCGACCTCCCGGTCGGAGTGCAGCAGCGCGTCGAGATCGTCAAGGCGCTCTCCCGCAACGCCAACGTCCTCGTCTTCGACGAGCCCACCGCCGTGCTCACCCCACAGGAGACGGACGAGCTCATGGCGATCATGAAGCAGCTGAAGGACGAGGGCACGTCCATCGTCTTCATCACGCACAAGTTGCGTGAGGTCCGCGAAGTCGCCGACCGCATCACCGTCATCCGACTCGGCAAGGTCGTCGGCGAGGCCTCGCCCACCGCGACGAACGCCGAGCTGGCGTCCCTCATGGTCGGGCGTCCCGTCGAACTCACGGTCCACAAGGAGGCGCCGAACCTCGGCGACACCACCTTCACCGTGCACGACCTGTCCGTCGTCGACCACCTCGGCCAGCTCGTCGTCAACGGCGTCAGCTTCGAGGTGCGCGAGGGCGAGGTGCTCGCCATCGCCGGCGTCCAGGGGAACGGGCAGACCGAGCTCACCGAGGCGATCCTCGGGCTGCAGCCGCACACCAAGGGCAGCATCAAGCTCGACGGTGTCGAACTCGTCGGGTCCACCCCGCGCAAGGTGCTCGACGCCGGCGTCGGCTTCGTGCCGGAGGACCGATCCGAGGACGGGCTCGTCAAACAGTTCACCATCGCCGAGAACCTCATGCTGGACCGATCGACGGGTGCACCCTTCGTGAAGGGCGGCAACGTCCAGCGCGGATTCCGCGACGAGTTCGCACGCGAGAAGTCGCAGGAGTTCGACGTCCGGTCGCAGGGCATCGAGTCGCCGGCCGGCTCCCTGTCGGGCGGCAACCAGCAGAAGGTCGTCCTCGCCCGTGAGCTCAGCCGTGAGCTGCGGCTGTTCGTCGCCGCACAGCCGACCCGCGGGATCGACGTCGGCTCGATCGAGTTCGTGCACAAGCGCATCGTCGCCACGCGCGACGCCGGCATCCCCGTCATCGTCGTGTCGACCGAGCTCGACGAGGTCGTCGCGCTCGCCGACCGCATCGCGGTCATGTACCGCGGCGGCATCGTCGGGATCGTCCCGGCATCGACCCCCAGAGAGGTCCTCGGCCTCATGATGGCCGGCGAACTCCCGGCAGGAGCAGCAGCATGAGCGAGACGTCCCACACCCCGCCCGGAACGGTCCAGCCGGTGGCACCGGGCGAGGCGAAGCCCGACACGACCCAGCCGCGCTCGAACAAGGTGCTCGCCGAGATCCTCAACTCGAGCATCGTCATCTCGATCCTCGCCGTCGTCCTGGCGATGGTCGTCGGTGCGATCCTCATCGCGCTGACCGATCCGAAGGTCCACACCGCCGCCGGGTACTTCTTCGCGCGCCCGGGCGACACGATCGCGGCGGTCTGGCAGTCGGCGACCGGTGCGTACGGCGCGCTCTTCCAGGGGTCGATCTACAACTTCAAGCGCCCCGACTTCCTGAACGGCATCCGCCCGCTGACGGAGACGCTGACCTTCGCGACCCCGCTGATCCTCGCCGGACTCGGTGTCGGCCTGGCGTTCCGGGTCGGCATGTTCAACATCGGTGGACGCGGTCAGATGCTCATCGCCGCCGCCTGCGCCGGATGGGTCGGCTTCACGCTCGACCTCCCGCCCGTGGTGCACCTGCTCGTCGCGATCGCCGCCGGCATCATCGGTGGCGCGTTCTGGGGCGGCATCGTCGGCGTCCTGAAGGCCCGCACCGGCGCGCACGAGGTGATCATCACGATCATGCTCAACTACGTCGCGTTCTACCTCATCACCTTCATGCTCTCCACGCAGGGGCTGTTGCAGGCTCCCGGGTCGAACGTGCCGAAGAGCGCGGGGATGGCGGAGAACGCCGTCCTGCCCAAGCTCCTCGGTGACCGCTACAACCTGCACGCCGGCTTCCTCATCGCGATCCTCGCGGTCGTGTTCGTGTGGTGGTTGTTCAGTCGTTCCTCGATCGGCTTCCGCTTCCGCGCGGTCGGTGAGAACCCGAACGCAGCGCGCGTCGCGGGTATCGACGTGAAGAACACCTACGTGTACGCCATGCTGCTCTCCGGTGGACTGATCGGTCTCGCCGGCGTCTCGCAGGTGCTCGGAACGGTGACCTCCGGGTTCGACAACGGCATCGACGCCGGCATCGGCTTCGACGCCATCACCGTCGCGCTCCTCGGACGTAGCCGGCCGGGCGGCATCCTCATCGCCGGCATCCTGTTCGGTGCGCTCAAGGCCGGTGGGTACTCCATGCAGGCCACCCAGGGCGTCAACGTGCCGATCGACATCGTGCTCGTCCTCCAGGCACTCATCGTGCTGTTCATCGCGGCTCCGCCGCTCGTGCGGGCGATCTTCTTCCTGCCGAAGCCCGACGGTTCGACGCGCCGAACGCGTCGCTCCGCCAAGAAGGAGGTGTCCGCATGAGTGGATTCACGCTCGACAAGCAGACGCCGCAGCCGGCTCCCGACGCCCCGATCGTCCTCGAGACGGTCGTCGTCCGGAGCTGGAAGGCCCCGATCGCATTCGGGATCTTCACCGTCATCGCGTTCCTGTTGTTCGTCATCTGGCACCGCGACGGCAACAGCACGTTCCGGCTCTCCAGCGACGGCGACGTCATCCAGCTGCCGACGGTCGTGCTCCCGTCCACGGTCACGGGCATCGTCGTCACGATCCTCCTGGCCGCCATCACGGCACTGAGCGCGTACCTGGTCACGACGGGCAAGAAGGTCCCGCTCTGGCTCATCACCGTGTTCGGTGTGCTGTTCATGGTCGGGTTCCTGTCGTGGGCCGCCGCGGGCAAGGCGATCCCGATCACCGGGCTCCTGCTCGGCACGGTCGCCCTGAGCGTCCCGCTCATCTTCGGCGCGCTCGGCGGCGTCATCTCCGAGCGGGTCGGCGTCGTGAACATCGCGATCGAGGGCCAGCTGCTCGCCGGAGCGTTCTCGTCCGCCTTCGTCGCCTCGGTGACGGGGAACGCCTTCCTCGGGCTCGTCGCGGCGATGATCGCCGGCACGCTTGTGAGCTTCCTGCTCGCGGCGTTCTCGATCAAGTACCTCGTCGACCAGGTCATCGTCGGTGTGGTGCTCAACGTCCTCGTCGTCGGACTCACGAGCTTCCTGTACTCGCAGGTGCTCACGAAGAACGAGGCGCTCTTCAACAGCCCGCCGAAGTTCCCCCGGATCAACATCCCGATCCTCAGCGAGATCCCGCTCATCGGGCCCGTGCTGTTCCGCCAGACGATCATCATCTACCTGATGTACATCGCCGTGGCCGTGGTCTTCTTCTGCCTGTTCTACACGCGCTGGGGCCTCCGCCTCCGCGCCGTGGGTGAGCACCCGCAGGCGGCCGACACCGTCGGCATCAACGTGAACCGGACGCGGTTCTGGAACGTCGCGCTCGCGGGCGCGATCGTCGGCCTCGGTGGGGCGTACTTCACCCTCGGCTCGGTCGGTGCGTTCAACAAGGAGATGACGGCGGGTGCCGGCTACATCGCGCTCGCAGCGGTCATCTTCGGACGCTGGGACCCGCTCAAGGCGACGCTCGCCGCGCTGCTGTTCGGCTTCACGCAGAACCTGCAGTTCGCGTTGAGTGCCATCGGCTCGCCGGTGCCGAGCGCGTTCATGCTCATGCTCCCGTACGTGGTGACGATCTTCGCGGTCGCCGGACTCGTCGGCATCTCCCGCGGACCGGCAGCCGCCGGCAAGCCCTACGTGAAGGGCTGATCGTGAGCGACACGACGACCACGCCGCCCATCGACTGGGAGGCGCTGCACACCGCGGCCCGGGAGGCGATGGGTCACGCCTATGTGCCCTACAGCCGGTTCCCGGTCGGCGCGGCTGCTCTCGTCGACGACGGCCGGATCATCTCCGGCTGCAACGTCGAGAACGCCAGCTACGGCCTGACGCTGTGCGCGGAGTGCGCGCTCGTCTCCGCCCTCCACATGTCGGGCGGAGGACGCCTCGTGGCGTTCGCCTGCGTCGACGGCAAGGGCGAACGCCTCATGCCGTGCGGCCGGTGCCGACAGCTGCTGTACGAGCACTCGACGGCGGGCATGCTGCTCGACACCGTCTCCGGCATCCGCACCATCGACGAGGTCCTGCCGGACGCTTTCGGACCCCGTCAACTCGAGGAGTACCACGCATGAGTTCCGTAGAAGCATTCGACGTCGTCGACCTCATCCGCACGAAGCGCGACCGCGGCGAGCTGTCGACGCCGCAGATCGACTGGCTGATCGACGCCTTCACCCGCGGCTACGTCGCCGACGAGCAGATGTCGGCGCTGGCGATGGCGATCCTGCTGAACGGCATGGAGCGGCGCGAGATCCGCGACCTCACGATGGCGATGATCGCGAGTGGCGAGCGGATGAGTTTCGCGTCGCTCGACAAGCCGACCTCTGACAAGCACTCGACCGGCGGCGTCGGCGACAAGATCACCCTGCCGCTCGCCCCGCTCGTCGCCGTCTTCGGCGTCGCGGTGCCGCAGTTGTCGGGCCGCGGGCTCGGGCACACGGGTGGGACGCTCGACAAGCTCGAGAGCATCCCCGGCTGGCGTGCGGCGTTGACGAACGACGAGATGATGGCGCAGCTGGAGGACGTCGGCGCGGTCATCTGCGCCGCCGGCTCCGGTCTCGCCCCGGCCGACAAGCGCCTGTACGCCCTGCGCGACACGACGGGCACGGTCGAGGCGATCCCGCTCATCGCGTCGAGCATCATGTCGAAGAAGATCGCCGAAGGCACCGGGGCGCTCGTCCTCGACGTCAAGTTCGGCTCCGGCGCCTTCATGCAGGACTACGAGCGTGCCGAGGAACTGGCGCGCACGATGGTCGCGCTCGGAACGGACGCCGGTGTGGCCACGACCGCGCTGTTGACGGACATGAACGTCCCGCTCGGCCTCGCGATCGGCAACGCGAACGAGGTCCGCGAGTCCGTCGAGGTCCTCGCGGGTGGCGGTCCGGCGGACGTCGTCGAGCTGACGCTCGCCCTCGCGCGGGAGATGCTGACCCTCGCCGGGCAGCCGGACGCTGACGTCGAGGGCGCCCTCGCGGACGGTCGGGCCATGGACGTCTGGAAGCGCATGATCCGCGCACAGGACGGCGACCCGGACGCACCGCTGCCGGTCGCCAAGGAGACCCACGTCGTCACGGCGTCGCGCGACGGCGTGCTGGCGACGCAGGAGGCACTGCCGTTCGGCATCGCGGCATGGCGCCTCGGTGCCGGTCGGGCCAGGCAGCAGGACCCGGTCATCCACGCGGCGGGCATCGACCTGCACGCGAAGCCGGGCGACGAGGTCCGGGCCGGACAGCCGCTCTTCACGCTGAGCGCCGACGATGCAGCACGCTTCCCGCGGGCGCTCGAGGCCCTCGACGGTGCGTACACGATCGAGGACACCGCGCCCCCGCGCGGCCCCATCGTCCGGGCCCGCATCGAGGCCTGAGTCCGTTGAGATGAGGCAACTCGTCGTCCATCGCCGTTCCGGACGACGAGTTGCCTCACCTGAGTACGCGACCTGTGGAGAACGACGGGGGAAGCTCCTGCCGGCGGCACGATCGAAGGATGACCTTCCGATCCTCGATCCCGATCATGGCCGGGCCGAAGCCCGCTCAGTCGGCAGTGCGCGCCGGGTTCACTCCCCGCCAGCTCCGGAACCCAGCGCTTGGTGCTCCCTTCCACGGGATCCGAACGCCACCGGGCTACCCGACTGACCTGTACCACCAAGCGGTCGCCTACCTGAGTGCTCTCCCGATCGGGGGAGCCTTCAGCCATCAGACGGCCGCTGCTCTGCACGGCATCCCGACGCCCAGGCCGACGAGTCCGGACGTCCCGCTGCATGTCATGTCACCTGCTGGCGTCCGGGCGCGAGAGGGGCGCGGCGTGGTGGGACATCGCGGCACCCTCGGCCCGGGGGACATCGTCGATCTCGACGGACTCCCGGTCACCAGTGTCGAGCGGACCTGGTGCGACCTCGCGACGGTGGTACCGCTCCCGGCATTGATCGCCGCCGGCGACGCCCTGCTCTGGTTCCTGGATCCTCGGACGTCCCTCGATCGGCTTCGTCAGGCCGTCGAGGAGTATCCGTCGCGTCGTGGCGTCGTCGCCCTTCGGTCGGCGATCCCGCGGTTGCATGACCGCTGCCAGTCGCCGAAGGAGACCGAGCTCCGGTTGATCCTCGAGGCGTCGGCGCTCCCGAAGGCGGAGCACAACGCCGAGATCGTCCTCCACGGCTCCGGGCGAGTGGTCCGGGGCGATGTGGTGTTCCGTGTCCAGCGTCTGGTCCTCGAGTACGAGGGAGACCATCACCGGACCGACCGGTCGCAATGGCGGAAGGACATCGCGCGCACGGAGGATTTGGCACATGAGGGATGGACGGTGATGCGCTTGACTGCCGACGACCTCCGCCGACCGTCGATGCTCGCGGAGCGCATCCGGGTGCGCCTCGGCGGCCCCGGCCGAGTTGAGGCGGTTGGTCGTTGAGGGCGATGGGGAGTGACGAAGTGCCTCACCTCGACGGAGCGTGAGCGGTACAGTGAACCCCGTGACCTCTGCAGACGAATCCCCCCTCTCCGGCGTCGACCTCCGCGCGCTCCCGAAGATCTCGCTCCACGACCACCTCGACGGCGGTGTGCGGCCCGCAACGATCATCGAGCTGGGCGAAGCGAACGGTGTCGACGTCCCCGTGTCGGACCCCGACGGCCTGGCCGACTGGTTCTACACGCAGTGCAACGCCGGCTCGCTCGTCGAGTACCTGAAGACCTTCGACCTCAGCACCGCGGTCATGCAGACCGAGGAGGGGCTCGTCCGCATCGCGCGCGAGTTCGTCCAGGACCTCGCTGCGGACGGCGTCATCTACGGCGAGGTGCGCTGGGCTCCCGAACAGCACCTCACCCGGGGTCTCAGCCTCGACGCGGTCGTCGAGGCCGTCCAGGAGGGCATCGAGCTCGGCATCAAGGACGCGGCCCACTCCGGCTCCGACATCCAGATCGGCCAGCTCGTCACGGCCATGCGGCACGCCGACCGCGCGCTCGAGATCGCTGAGCTCGCCGTGCGCCATCGCGAGCGCGGCGTTGTCGGGTTCGACATCGCCGGCGCTGAGGCAGGCTTCCCCGCCAGCAAGCACCGGCTGGCGTTCGACTACCTCGCGGCCGAGCTGTTCCCGGTCACCGTCCACGCGGGGGAGGCCGACGGCATCGAGTCGATCCGGAGCGCCATGCTCGACGGCCGTGCGCTGCGACTCGGCCACGGTGTCCGCATCGCCGAGGACATCTTCATCGAGCGCGACGACGCCGAGTCCCTCTACGCCACGCTCGGTCCCGTCGCGGAGTGGGTCCGCGACCGCAAGATCCCGTTGGAGCTCAGCCCGCAGTCGAACCTGCAGACCGGAGCCATCGCGGCCTGGGGCGAGGAGCTCGAGGACCACCCGTTCGACCTGCTCTACCAGCTCGACTTCGCCGTCACGGTGAACGTCGACAACCGCACGATGAGCGACACGAGCCTGACGAAGGAGCTCGCGCTCCTCTCCGAGGCGTTCGACTACGACCTCACCGACCTGGAGACCTTCCAGCTGAACGCCGCCGCCGCGACGTTCCAGCCGCTGGAGATCCGTGAGGCCCTGGCGGACCGCATCAGCGAGGCGTTCGACGAGTTCCTCGACGACGACGAGGACTGACGATGCCGGCAGGTGCTGTTCCGGCGACGGCCTGGGCGGCACCTGCGCGGCAGGCTTCCAGCCTCGGAGCGTTACGATGGTTCCGATCCATTCGGGTCGACCGATCCTCTGATTGAAGCGATGCCACTCCCAGAACTGTCCGAAGCCAGCGTCGCGCTCCACGTCGAAGCCGACGACTGGCGCGAGGCCATCCGCGTAGCCGGAGCGCTGCTGTCCGACACCCACGCGACGGACGCCGCGTACACCCAGCGGATGATCGACGTCGTCGAGGAGTTCGGCGCATACGTCGTGATCGCGCCGGGCCTGGCGCTCGCGCACGCCCGACCGGGTGCCGACGTCCACGACGACGCCCTCGTCGTCGCGACCCTGGCTGCTCCGGTCCGGTTCGGCCATCCCCACAACGACCCCGTCTCGGTGGTCCTCGGCCTCGCCGTCACCACCGCCGAGTCGCACGTGGGCTGGGTGGCGGAGATCGCCAACGTCTTCAACGACGAGACCGCCATCCCGCGGCTCGCAGCGGCCACGACGCTCGACGAGGTGCGGGCCGTGTTCGGTGCGTCCCCCCTGAGCATCGGAGACCAGGCATGAAGATCGTCGCCGTCTGCGGTTCGGGAGTCGGCTCCTCCGCGATCCTCAAGCTCAACGCCGAACGCGCGCTCGAACGCCTCGACCTCGAGGCCGACGTTGTCGCCGGCGACATCGAGAGCCTCGGCACGACCGCGGCCGACGCCCAGGTGATCCTGACCTCGCCGGAACTCGTCGAGCGCATCGGCAAGACCTTCGCCGACATCGTCGTCATCGACAACTACTTCGACCTCGCCGAACTCACCGAGAAGCTCGAACGCGCCATCGGCTGACGGGTGCGGCCCGGTCTCCGGGCCGCACCCGTCAGGCCGCTCAGCCCGTCGAGGCGCTAGGAGACGAGCGCCGTGAGATCCGTCCGCAGCGCGGCGAGCCGCGCGGTGACCGTCGCCGCCCGCTCGGCGGCGTCGCCGTCGGCGGACTGGACGTCGACGTACACCTTGAGCTTCGGTTCCGTGCCGCTCGGCCGGATCATGACCCGGGTGCCGTCGTCGAGCCAGACGCGCAGGACGTCGCTCGGCGGGAGCGCCTCGAAGCCGTCGGCGAGGTCGTCGATCCGGGTCACCCGGGCTCCCGCGAGCTCCGTCGGCGGGAGTGCCCGGAGCCCGGACATGACCTCGCCGATGCGGCTGAGCTCCGCGTAGCGGATGGAGATCTGGTCGCTGCCGAAGGAACCGAAGGTGTCCGCGAACCGGTCGAGGAGCCCCGCGACGCTCTCGCCCGCCTGCGCCGACGCCGTCGCGAGACCGAGGAACGCCACGGCGGCCGAGATGCCGTCCTTGTCGCGCACGGTCCCGGGGTTCACGAGGTAGCCGAGGGCCTCCTCGAAGCCGAAGACCATGCCCGGCGTCCGGGAGATCCACTTGAACCCGGTGAGCGTCTCCCGGAACTCGAGGCCGTGCGCCTCGGCGACGATGCGCAGGGCGGGGGAGGAGACGATCGAGCACGCGAGCGTGCCCTCGGGTGCCGCGTCGCCGTCGAGTGCGGCTCTGGCGGCCTGGGCGGCCCGCCAGCCGAGGAGGAGACCGACCTCGTTGCCGGTGAGTCGACGGAACCCCGACGGCGCCGCGTCGTCGGGGATCGCGATCGCCAGGCGGTCGGCATCGGGGTCGTTGGCGATGATGAGGTCGGCGCCGACTGCTCGCGCCGTCGCGAAGGACAGGTCGAGTGCGCCCGGCTCTTCCGGGTTCGGGAAGCTGACGGTCCGGAAGGTGGGATCGGGATCGATCTGCTCGGTGACGAGTTCCGGTGCCGGGTAACCGGCCGTCTCGAGGACGCGTCGGGTCGTCTCCCAACCCACGCCGTGCATGGCCGTGTAGACGACGCGCAGCTGGCCGCCCGCCGGGGCGGGAGCGACGGCCGCGGTCTCGGCGACATAGGCGTCGACGACGTCCTCGCCCGCGATCTCGAACCCGTCGTTGCGCGGGAGGTCCTGGACGAGCGCCGTCTCGGCGATGCGCCCGATGTGGGCGGCGATGGCCGCGTCGGCGGGGGAGACGATCTGGGACCCGTCGTGCTCACCGCCCAGGTACACCTTGTAGCCGTTGTCGGCGGGCGGATTGTGACTCGCGGTCACCATGACTCCGGCGGAGGCGTCGAAGAACCGCACGGCGAACGCGAGGACGGGCGTCGGGAGGAGCCGTGGGAGCAGGATTGCGCGGACACCGGCACCGGCCATCAGCTCGGCGGTGTCGCTGGCGAACACGGCGGAGTTCTTCCGGCCGTCGTATCCGATGACGACGCTCGGCGTCACCCCTTCCGGCGCCTGCTCGATCAGGTAGGCGGCGAGCCCGGCCGCGGCCTGCGACACGAGAACCCGGTTCATCCGGTTGGAGCCGGCCTCGATGCGACCGCGGAGCCCGGCAGTGCCGAATTGCAGTCGGGTGTCGAAGCGGTCGTGCAGCTCGGCGACGGCCACGTCGTCGGACACCCGGGCGCGTTCGACGAGGCCTGCCAGTTCCGCCCGGGTCTCGTCGTCGGGATCCTGGGCGAGCCAGGCCTCGGCGGTCGTGAGCAGGCTCGTCGCCTCGCTCACAGGGCCGCGACGATCTGCGCGAGGAGCTTGCTGATCACCGGCTCGGCCGCCTGGCCGGCTTCGATGACCTCGGCGTGGCTGAGCGGCGTCTGCTGGATGCCGGCGGCGAGGTTGGTGATGAGCGACATCCCGAGGACCTCCATGCCGGCCTGACGTGCGGCGATCGCCTCGAGCGCGGTCGACATGCCGACGATGTGGCCGCCGATCGCCTTCGCCATCTGGACCTCGGCCGGGGTCTCGTAGTGCGGTCCGCGGAACTGCGTGTAGACGCCTTCGTCGAGCTCCGGAGCGACGCTGTGCGCGATGTCCCGCAGCCGCTTGGCGTAGAGGTCGGTGAGGTCGATGAACGTCGCGCCCTCAAGCGGCGAGTCGGCCGTGAGGTTGATGTGGTCGCTGATCAGCACCGGCGTGCCGGGCGTCCAGTGGTCCTTGATGCCGCCTGCGCCGTTCGTCAGCACCATGATGCCCGCGCCGGCCGCAGCGGCCGTCCGCACGCTGTGCACGACACGGCGGACGCCGTGGTTCTCGTAGTAGTGCGTCCTGGCGCCGATGACGAGCGCACGCTTCCCGCTCGGGAGCAGGACGGAGCGCAGGGTGCCCACATGGCCCTCGAGCGCCGGCTTCGAGAAGCCGACGATCTCGGAGGCCGGGATCGTCGCCGTCGTCTCGCCGATCAGGTCGGCCGCCTTGCCCCAGCCGCTGCCGAGGGTGAGTGCGATGTCGTGGCGTTCCACGCCGGTCTTCTCAGCGATCTGGCCGGCGGCTTCGCGGGCGATCTCGAAGGGATCGACATCGGACAGATCGAGTGGGTTCGCAGAGGTTTCGGACATCCTCTCACTCTAGACAGGGGCGGGGCCGCCGCCCAACCGTGCCGACCCCGCTCATCCGCGCACGATGCCCACCGCCGCAGGCCCGAACGGGTTTGGTCCCGCCCCTGGTGGCGCGCGAGAATGGACGCATGGCCTACGAGTTCGAACGCAAGCAGCGAGTGGCGATCATCGGAGGCGGACCCGGCGGGTACGAGGCTGCCCTCGCCGGGGCACAGCTCGGGGCCGACGTCACGCTTGTGGAGCGCACGGGCGTCGGCGGCGCGGCGGTCATCACCGACGTCGTCCCGTCCAAGAGCCTCATCGCCACGGCCGACGCGGTCGGGGCCATCGGCGAGGCGGCCGACCTCGGTGTGCAGTTCTTCGTCCGCTCGGAGACCACCGGGAAGCCCAGCCGTCCCGAGGTCGCCGTGAACCTGGCCGCCGTCAACAAACGGCTGCTCGGATTGGCCCGCCAGCAGTCCGAGGACATGCGGGCGAGTCTCATCCGTGCCGGTGTCCGCATCGTCAACGGTCAGGGGCGGCTCGACGGACCGAACGAGGTCATCGTCTCGACCGACCTGTCCGGCGGCACCGACTTCGACCGCATCGAGGCTGACACCGTCGTCGTCTCCGTCGGCGCGAGCCCGCGCCAGTTGCCCTCCGCCCTGCCGGACGGCGAGCGCATCCTCACCTGGACGCAGCTCTACAACCTCACCTCCGTCCCCGAGCACCTCATCGTCGTCGGCTCGGGCGTCACCGGCGCCGAGTTCGCCTCCGCCTACACGGCGCTCGGCTCGAAGGTCACGCTCATCTCGAGCCGCGACCAGGTGCTGCCCGGTGAGGACGCCGATGCCGCGGCGGTCATCGAGAACGTCTTCAAGCGCAACGGCATGACGGTCCTGTCGAAGTCGCGGGCCGACTCCGTCACACGGACCGAGACCGGCGTCGTCGCCACGCTCTCCGACGGGCGCACGGTCGAGGGTTCGCACTGCCTCATGGCGGTCGGTTCGGTGCCCAACACCGCCGGGATCGGTCTCGAGGAGGCTGGCGTGCAGCTGACCGATTCCGGGCACATCCGTGTGAACCGGGTGGCCCGCACGAGCGTCCCCAACATCTACGCCGCCGGTGACTGCACGACCTTCCTGCCGCTCGCGTCCGTCGCGTCGATGCAGGGTCGCACCTCGATGCTGCACGCGATGGGCGACGCGGTGAACCCGACCGAGATCCGCAACGTCGCCGCGAACATCTTCACGCAGCCCGAGATCGCGACTGTCGGCTGGACCCAGAAGCAGATCGAGGACGGCATCGCCCAGGGCGAGATCTACAAGCTGCCCCTCGCCCAGAACCCGCGCGCGAAGATGATGGGCATCAAGGACGGTTTCGTCAAGCTGTTCGCGCGGACCGGCAGCGGGACGGTCATCGGCGGGGTCATCGTCGCCCCGAAGGCCAGCGAGCTCATCTTCCCGCTCGCCCTCGCGGTCGAGCAACGGCTGAACGTCGACCAGGTGGCACGTGCCTTCACGGTCTACCCGTCACTCACCGGGTCGATCACCGATGCTGCGCGCGCCATGCACATCGTCGAATAGGCGTCGTCCTCGTCGAACCGGCGCTGAGACGCCGGAGTTCACCGATCGCGGTTCGCGAGCACGATGCGTGCGACGGCGACCCGCGAGCGCACGCCCCAGGCCTGGAAGACGGCGCTCAGATGCTTCTCCACGGTCTTGCGGGAGATGCCGAGGGCCGTCGCGATCTCGTCGTTCGACAGGCCGTCCGCGACGAGTTCGGTGAGGTCCCGCTGTCGGGGCGTCAGCGGCGCGGTCGGGACGGGGACGGCGGTCAACGGCAGCGTGGCCGGGAGCCGAGAGGGGAGCTGGCGGCGGGACACGATCCCGAACGCGGCGAGCACCCGGGTGACGTGCGCGTCGACCGTGCGCGAGGAGAGCTGGAGGACGGACGCGATCTCCGCCGTCGAGTTGCCCTCCGCGGAGAGCAGGGCGACCTCGCGTTCACGGGGCGACAGTCCGTCCCAACCGGATCCGGCGACCGGCGCGAGACGTCGGCCGATCGCCTTCAGCTCCCGGGCGGCGGAGCGGGTCGCGGCGGTGTGCCCGCCGAGGACCGCCTGCTCGGCGAGCGCGGCCAGCTCACGGACGGCCTGCGTCCGGTCGGACATGGCGATGAGGGCACGCGTCGCGAGGATCTCGCCGATCCCGGCTTCCAGCATGCGGCCGTCGACCAACGCGCGGGTGGTCGCCGTGCGCGCGAGCGCCAGCGCCTCGGCGGGTCGTCCGCGGAGGAGTTCGAGCTTGCACTGCATCCGGAGGATGGCCGGCCCGGGGACCCTGCGGTCGACATCGGCGGCGATGAAGCCGATGAGGCGTTCCGATTCGACGAGGTCGCGGTCGAGGAAGGCGCTCGAGACGAGCAGCTCGATCGCGAGGGCGCGGTCCTGGACGGACAGGCCGCTGAAGTCGTTCCCCGAGGCGCTCCGCGCGAGGGCTGCGGCTCCGTGGTCGTCCGCGAGGGCGGCGAGACCGTAGCCGACGAGGAGGTAGCACGTCGTCTGGAAGGCGCCCGTGGGCTCGGGGATGGCCTGGCGGACGCGGCGTGCGAGTGTCCTGGTCGCCCCCTGCTCAGCACGGTTCCCGGCGACGAGGCACTGCACGGCCTCCGCGTACAGCGCGGTCGGTCCGCTCCCGGCCCGCTCGAACATCGCGAGCGCGGCGGCCTCTGCGTCGGCGACGCGTCCCTCGTTGAGTAGGAGGCGGGCGAGGACCCCGTCGACGAGCGTCCGGTACAAGCGGCCCGGGGTGGCGGCGATGTCGTCGGCGAACGCGTCGGCGAAGCGCCGGGCGGCGTGGATCAGGACGTTGACGACGGCACCCTCGACCAGCAGATACCCGACGAGCCAGGCCAGGGTCGGCTCGAGGTCGCCGCCGTCGTCGACGAGGGCGTCCGCCTCCGCGAAGCACCCCTCCAGCTCCGAGCCGGACGAGCGGTCCGATCCGAGGGCCAGCCCGGCCGCCCCGAGCACGAGCAGGCGTGTCGTCCGGTCGGAGTCCGTCGAGGCGGCGAGCGCGTCCACCGCGTCCCGGCGACAACTCGCGAAGTCGGCGGTGGTGAACCGGGCGTAGGACAGGAGGGCGAGGACGCGGGGATCGGACGCCGCGTGCGGCTCTGCCTCGAGCAGCGCGATCGCACCGGCGGCGTCGAAGTCCGCCACACGATCCAACGCATCTTCGAGGAGGTCGGCTGCTGACACCTGTTCAGCGTATCGTCGCCGGGTCCGATGCGACGCCCGAAGGCGCCGGTTGGGTCAGCTGATGGTGAGGAGCTGGTGACCCGAGGAGACCGTGGCGCCGACCGTCGCGTCGATCGCGCCGACCGTGCCGTCCTTGTGCGCCGTGATGGGCTGTTCCATCTTCATCGCCTCGAGGACGACGACGAGGTCGCCCTTCACGACGACATCGCCCTCGGCGACCGCGAGCTTCACGATGGTCGCCTGCATGGGCGCCGAGACCGAATCACCGGTCGCACCCGAGACCACCGCTGCACCACCGCGGCGGTGCGGGGCGGGAGCGGCGACCGGTGCACCGACGTTCAGCCCCAGCTGTCCGCCCGGAAGGCTGACCTCGAGCCGCTTGCCGCCGACCTCGACGACCACCGTCGAGCGGGCGGCGGGTGCCTGCTGTGCATCGATGGATCCGTCCCAGGGCTCGATGTCGTTGACGAACTCCGTCTCGATCCATCGGGTGTAGACACCGAAGGTGCCGTCCTCCGCGGTGAACGCGGGGTCGCGGACGATCTTGCGGTGGAAGGGGATGACGGTGGGGAGGCCGGCGACCTCGAACTCGTCGAGCGCGCGACGACTGCGCTCGAGCGCCTCCTCGCGGGTGCGTCCCGTGACGATGATCTTGCCGAGGAGCGAGTCGAACGCCCCCGAGATCGTGTCGCCGGCCGTGACGCCGGAGTCGAGGCGGACACCGGGGCCCCCGAAGGTCTTGAAGACGTGGATCGGGCCCGGCTGCGGGAGGAAGCCGCGTCCCGGGTCCTCGCCGTTGATGCGGAACTCGAAGGAGTGGCCGCTCGGCTGCGGGTCGTCGTAGTCGAGGACGCCGCCCTCGGCGAGGCGGAACTGCTCGCGGACGAGGTCGATGCCGGTGATCTCCTCGGAGACCGGGTGCTCGACCTGCAGGCGGGTGTTGACCTCGAGGAAGGAGACGGTGCCGTCCTTGCCGATGAGGAACTCGCAGGTGCCGGCGCCGAGGTAGCCGACCTCCTTGAGGATCGCCTTCGACGCGCGGTAGAGCTCCGTCACCTGGTCGTCGGTGAGGAAGGGTGCCGGTGCCTCTTCGACGAGCTTCTGGTGGCGACGCTGCAGCGAGCAGTCGCGGGTGGAGACGACGACCACGTTGCCGTGTGCGTCGGCGAGGCACTGTGTCTCGACATGGCGCGGCTGGTCGAGGTACTTCTCGACGAAGCACTCGCCCCGTCCGAACGCTGCGATGGCCTCGCGGGTGGCGGACTCGAAGAGCTCGGCGACCTCCTCGCGCTCACGGGCGACCTTGAGGCCGCGACCGCCGCCGCCGAAGGCCGCCTTGATGGCGACGGGCAGGCCGTGGATGTCGACGAAGTCGAGCACCTCCTCGGCACCCGAGACGGGGTTGAGCGTGCCGGGGGCGAGCGGAGCGCCCACCTTCTCGGCCACGTGGCGGGCCGAGACCTTGTCGCCGAGCCGCTCGATGGCCTCGGGCGACGGGCCGATCCAGATCAGCCCGGCGGCCATGACGGCACGCGCGAAGTCAGCGTTCTCGGCGAGGAAGCCGTAGCCCGGGTGGACGGCGTCGGCGCCGGACCGTCGGGCGATGGACAGGAGCTTGTCGATGACGAGGTACGTCTCCGCGCTCGTCGTCCCGTCGAGGGCGTAGGCCTCGTCGGCGAGACGGGCGTGCATGGCGTCGCGATCCTGGTCGGCGTAGACGGCGACGGAGGCGATCCCGCTGTCCTTCGCGGCTCGGATGACGCGGACGGCGATCTCGCCACGGTTGGCGATGAGGACCTTGGTTATACGTGGCACAGTCCACGAGCCTACCGGGAGGCCCGGGTGAGCCTTTGGCTCACACGCACAAAAAAGCCGCAGGAACGACGTGTCGCCTCTACAAGTGCTGGGGTGTCAGAGGGCGCCGCGCCGGTTGCGGAGCTCGTGCCAGTCGTGTCCCAGCGTGCGGACGAGACGCCGCAGGGTCGGGAGCGAGAGGCCGACGACGGTCGACGGATCGCCCTCGATGCGGGTGATGAAGGCGGCACCCAGACTGTCGATCGTGAACGCCCCCGCCACCGCCAGGGGCTCGCCCGATGCGATGTAGGCGTCGATCTCGGCGTCGTCGAGGTCGTCGGCGAAGGACACCTCGGCGCTCGCGACCGCACCGATCCCGACCGGCGAGGCGCCGGTGCAGTCGATGAGCCAGTGACCGGAGTACAGGGTCCCCGTCCGGCCGCGCTGGGCGTGCCAGCGTTCGCGGGCGCGCTCGGGGGTGTGGGGCTTGCCGTGGACGACGCCGTCGAGGACGAACACCGAGTCGCCGCCGAGGATGAGGTCGGCCGCGTCGCCACGTTCGCGCACGACGGCCAGAGCGGCCTCCGCCTTCGCGCGGGCGAGGAGGGCCACGACCTCGTCGGGGGCGAGGGGGGCACCCGCGGCGCGGGTCGCATCGTCGACGGCCTGTTCCTCGTCGACCGACGACGGGACGACGATCGGCTCGATGCCACTCGACCGCAGCAGGGCGAGTCTGGCCGGTGACGTGGAGGCGAGCGTGAGGCGCATGACGGTTCCTTCTGCAGTGGACGGTGGACTCCCCGCGGCCGCCCGTGTGACATGCTCGACGCATGAGCACGACGACTGCACGCACCGTGGAACTGGACATCACCAACGTAGCCCACGGGGGTGTCTTCGTCGCCCGGCACGAAGGCCGGGTGGTCTTCGTCCCCGACACGCTCCCCGGTGAGCGCGTGCGGGCGCGCATCGTCGACGAGAACGAGAAGCGCTTCTGGCGGGCGGAGACCCTGGAGGTCCTCACGCCGTCCGAGCACCGCCGTCCGCACGTCTGGGCCGAGGCCTCCGTCGACCGCGAGCCGAGCGAGCGGGCCGGGGGAGCGGAGTTCGGACACATCGAGCTCGCCCACCAGCGCGCGTTGAAGCACCAGGTCCTCTCGGAAGGGCTCGAGCGGTTCGCCGGCGTCGCTCCCGAGTTCACGGTCGCCGCGGTCGACGGCGAGACGGCCGACGGCACCCGGTGGCGGACGCGGGTCTCCCTGCACGTCGACCAGCACGGCAACATCGGCCCCTACGCCTCGAGGTCCCACCACGTCGTCCCCGTCGACGACCTGCCGCTCGCGATCGAAGCGGTGGCCGAAGCGGCCAAGCTCGAGGAGCTGCCGCACGGCACCACCTCCATCGACATCGTCGCCTCCTCGACCGGGGCGGTCCGCGTCCTGACGCGTGCGGACGAGGCGGGAGGCGGCGACCGCCGACGCGGTGGCGGGCGCGGTCGACGCGGGGGACCGAAGCCGGTCCGTCCCGCGGCAGACCCGATCCGCGAGCTCGTCGGCGAGCGCGAGTTCATCGTCGACGCGAACGGATTCTGGCAGGTCCACCGTCAGGCTGCGACGACCCTCCAGCAGGCGGTGTCGGCGGCCATCGACGACGCGCGCTTCGACCCGCGCGCCGCGAACCTCGACCTCTACGGCGGCGTCGGCCTCCTGGCCGCGGGCGTGGGGGACCGCTTCGGCTCCACCACCCGCATCACGACCGTGGAGAGTGACGAACGCGCCACCGAGTACGCGGGCGAGAACCTGTCCGAGTGGGTGGGCGCACAGGCCGTCACGGCCAAGGTCGACGCGTTCCTCCGGTCGGAGATCGCCTCGGGGAGCCGCATCGAGCGGTCCCGATACGCCACCGCGACCGTCGTGCTCGACCCGCCCCGCTCAGGTGCGGGTGCTGAGATCGTCGCGATGCTCGGTGAACTCCGCCCCGCTTCGATCGTCTACGTCGCCTGCGACCCCATCGCGCTGTCCCGCGACGTCGCCCTCCTCGCGGAGCAGGGATACGAGCTCGACCACCTCGCCGGGTACGACCTCTTCCCCAACACCCACCACCTCGAGGCCGTGGCCGGCTTCAGCCGCACGGCTTGAGCCGGTCTGGGCCGACGGTGGAGACTCGCGACACGACCGTCGTGCCCGGCGGGTCCGGCACTCGCTACGATGGTGCCGTGGTGACAGTCGCAATCATTGATGACCACGAGTCCGTCCGACTCGGGATCGAAGCGGTGTGCGCGCACGCCGGGTATCAGGTCGTGGCGAGTGCCCCGACCGCCGTCGAGTGCATCGCCGCGTTGAACGGTGTGGTGCCCGACGTCGTCGTGCTCGACCTCTCGCTGTCCGACGGCAGCACGCCGACCTCGAACATCCACGCGGTGCAGGCGGTCGGCGCCCACGTCCTCATCCACTCCATCGCCGACCGGGTCGCGCTCGTCCGCGAGGCGCTGGCCGCAGGCGCGTCCGGGGTGATCCCGAAGTCGTCACCGACGGACACGGTCATCGCGGCGATCGGCACGGTCGCCCGCGGTGAGGCGCTCAACAACATCGAGTGGGCGAGCGCGATCGACGCCGACAGCGACTTCGCCCGCGCGCAGCTGGGCCGTCGTGAGCGCGACGTCCTGCACCTCTACGCGTCCGGCCTGCCGCTGAAGACCGTCGCCATGCAGCTCGGCATCGCCTACTCCACGGCCCGCGAACACATCGACCGCATCCGGGTGAAGTACGTCGAGGTGGGTCGCCCGGCACCGACGAAGGTCGACCTGCTCCGCCGAGCGGTCGAGGACGGGATCCTCCCCGGCCTCGATCAAGGCGGGACGGATGTCTCCTAGCTTCCGGGCACCGACCAGGCACCCCGCGATCACCGCGATCCCGAAGGATGCCCAGGCTCAGCGCCGGATGCTGAACACCGCGAACTTCGAACGCCTCCTCGGCCGATCGGTCGCGATCATCGGACTCGTCTTCGGTCTGCAGACGGCGTTCACGACGCTCGGGCAGGGCGTGCAGATCACGGGTTGGTTCGGTGTGGTCTACGTCGCGCTCGTGTTCGGGACGATGTTCGCCGCGATCGTCTGCTGCCTCTTCCTGTGGCACCACCGGATCGCCTCGGGCGTCTTCGCCGCCGTGTTCTTCGTGGCGCTGCTCATCTGGCCGGCGGTCAACGCCGAGGCGTCGACCGACATCAACCAGGAACCGTGGATCTGGTACCTCTGCACGATCGCCGTCGCGTTCGCCTGCATCCCGCTGCAGTTGCGGGGTGCCATCGTGTACCTCGTGGTGACCTCGGTGATGTACGGGGTCAACCGCGTGATCGACGCGGACTTCGCGCCCGCGTCCTTCGAGATCGGGGCGCTCGACGCGTCCTACGCGACGATCATCGGTGGGCTCATCGTCGTGCTCGTCGGGCTGTTCCGCGTGCTGGCCGGTCGGGTCGACACCGCGAGGGCGGCCGCCCTCGCCACCTACGACGCGGCCGTCAAGCAGCACGCCACGGAGGTGGAGCGCGTGGAGGTCGACTCGATCGTCCACGACAGCGTCCTCGCCTCCCTGCTCGCCGCGGATCGGGCGCTGACCCCGAAGTCGGAGGCGCTCGCCGTCATGATGGCGCGGGTCGCGATCGAGCAACTCGAGGGCGTCGGCGCTCCGATGACGAACGAGGACGAGGTCACCGGTCTCGCCGAGCTCATCGAACGGCTGCGTGCGGCCGCGTCGATGCTCGGTGAACCGTTCTCCGTCACGGTCGAGGGGGCCTCCGGCCGGGTCCTGCCCGTCACGGTCGCCAACGCGGTCTACTGGGCGACGGTGCAGGCGATGGTCAACAGCGTCGAGCACGCGGGTTCGGGAGCGGCACGGAGCCTGTCGATCGAGGGCACGGTCTCCGGTGGCGTCTGCGTCATCGTCGGTGACGACGGCGTCGGGTTCTGCCCCGAGCAGGTCGCCGAGGAGCGCCTCGGGCTGAAGGTCTCGATCGTCGAGCGCGTCGCCGCGGTCGGCGGCCGCTCGACGGTGATCTCCCGTCCGGGTGAGGGTGCCGTCATCCGCATCGAGTGGTCACCGGAGCACGGCTCGTGACCCCGGCACCGCGGTACGCCCTCGTCATCCTCGCCGCCCTGTTCTCGGCGTACCACCTGCTCCGTGCGGCGCTGACGCTCGAGACACCCCGCGACGTCGTCCCGGTCCTCATCGCGATGCTCGTCTACGCCGTCGCGAGCGTCCTGAGTCTCTGGCCGATGGGCACGACGCGCATGCCGTCGTGGCTCGCGAGCATCAACCTCGCGACCGCGATCATCGTCCCGTTACTGGTGACCAGCCAGCTCGACCCCACGCGGAACAACGGGTACGCCACCTGGCACGTCGCGTCGATCGGGACGCTGATGACGATCACCGTGGTCCGGCAGCGGGAGGCGGTCGCGTACATCGGGATCGTCTTCCTCACGGTCCAGTCGCTCCTCTGGGCGGGTCCGGGACTGGCGCTCGGGATGGGCGTCACGGGCAGCCTCATCTGGGTCATCCTCGCGAGTGTGCTCACCCGATCGATCGCCGGGGCGCAGCACGACGCCGAGCGCCTCACCCAGGCGGAGCATGCGACCTCGGACTGGCAGGCGGCGCAGTACGCGCACGTGCACGAGCGGCGACGACGCCTCAGCCAGACGGGCCGCCTCGCGACCCCGATGCTGCGTACGATCATCGCCAACGGCGGCAGGCTCTCCGTGGCCGATCGCACGGAGTGCCGCACGCTGGAGGCCAGTCTCCGCGACGAGATCCGCGGGCGTCACCTCCTGAGCGACCCGGTCCGGTCCGAGGTGCTCGCGGCCCGACGGCGCGGAGCGATCGTGAACATGCTGGACGAAGGCGGCCTCGAGGAGCTGGACGCCGGCGTCCTCGATGCGATCCACGAGCAGATCGCCGAAGCGCTCGCCGCCTCGCAAGCCACCCGCCTCATCGTGCGGAGCGTCCCGGACGACGAGCGCGTCGCGGTGACCGTGGTCGGCCTGCGCGCGGTGCACCGCGATCCGGGCGTCGCTGCGGGTCCGGACGACGACGACGAGGAACTCGACGTCTGGCTCGAGATCCCGCGCGACGGCTCCCGTGCCGGCGTGGGCGCGGTCGGCGTGTCCGACGAGGGCTGAACCGCTTCGACGGTGCAACACCCTTCGACAGGCTCAGTGCGGCATTGCTCAGGGACCGGAGCTACTCCGGGTGGACCGCCGCCGTCCACAGAACCGGCGCGACCTGAGTACCCTTCGACAGGCTCAGGGACCGAATCGTTCCCGGTGAACCTCTCCCGGTCACTGAGCCTGTCGAAGTGCCCACGAGAACCCCTTCGACACGTCGACAAGCTCAGTGCGACGCAGCTCAGGGACAGGCAGCGGTCAGAACGGGGCGGGGTCCGGTTCCGTCCGATGGCGCTTCCCGTCAGGTGTAGTCCACTCGAGCGCCCCGCCGGGCCCGTGGTCGAGGTTCCATCCGGGCAGGTGCTTCATCCGGTGATGATGTCTGCAGAGACACGCGAGGTTACCGACATCCGTCGTCCCGCCGTCCTCCCAGGCGACCGAATGGTCGAGGTCGCAGGCTCGGGCGCGCCTCCCGCAGCCCGGTGCCCGACAAGTGCCGTCCCGGAGGCGTACCGCGCGTTGCAGGTCGGCCGGGACCCGGTACTGGCTGCGCCCGACGGAGAGCACCGCACCCGTCTCTGGCTGGACGAGGATCCGGGTGAAGCTGGGTGCGTTCACCGCGATGCGTGCGGCGGTCTCCGGGTCGATGGGGCCGTACCCGTCCAGCATGGCCGGTGCGTCGCTGACGCCGGCCATACTGAGCGCCGGGACGGTGATCTGCACGGTCGGCTTGATGTGTTCCTGGACCTCGATGGGGTGCGGGAGCACTGGGCTCAACGTCACGTCGTCAGGCGTGACGCCGCTGAGCGCGAGCGCCGCGAGGGCGTCGGCCTGCAGTTGGGCGCACGTGCGGGTGTCACCGGCCTTGCGTGACTCCGCGGCAGCCGCTTCGACCCGCTCCGCGAGGCCTTGCGCGATGGGCGCGGTGGTGAACAGGTGTACCCACGCCATGCCGTCCGCTGCCGGCTCGAACTCCACCCGGCGGTCCGCCTCGGACCGCCGGGCGCGTGCCGTAATGGACTCGGGGTGAAGGCGCTCGCGGAGGACGCGGGCGCGTCTGCGGAGGTTCGCGTTGGTGGACTCTTCCGCGACCGGCAGGACCTCAGCGAGGAACGCCGCCCGCCCTGCGGTCGGCACGTCGCTGAGTTGGTCGATGATCGTCTGCGCGTGCCGCGCCGAGATGCGGCCGACCTCGAGGGACGCGAGCACGGCGGGCGCGTCGTTCACGAGGCGCTCGGCGTCGTTCGTCGCCCGCTGGACCGTCTGCTCGGGCGTTCGGGTTGCCATCGCGAGGGCCGCGCAGGTCGAGCGGCGCGAGAGCGCCTGCCGTTCGGCCGGCGGGAAGATCGCCGGAACCGTGACGTCTGCGAAGGCGTCCGCGTAGGCGGCAGAGCGGGCAAGGAGCCGGGCCTCCTCGGCGTCCAGAGCAGCACGCCGCCGCTGGATGTCCGCGTAGTGGTCCGAGAACTCCGCGAGGCGCGCGGCGTGCTCGTCGCTCGCGCGGATCGCGGTGAGGGTGGTCTCGGTCATGGAACAAGTCCACCACGAACCACTGACATTCCAGATGCCGAGTCGAGTTGGTTGTGGAAGTTGCTCGTGTGCCCTTCGACAAGCTCAGGGACCGGAGAAGGTTGCTCAGGGACCGGAAGAGGATCACCGGAGCGGGAGGTTCTTCGTGTGCCCTTCGACAGGCTCAGGGACCGGAGGGGGTTGCTCAGGGACCGGAGGGGGTTGCTCAGGGACCGGAGGAGGCTGCTCAGGGACGGGAGGGGGTTGCCAGGGACCGGGAGAGGATCACCGGAGCGGGAGGTTCCTCATGCGCCCTTCGACGAGCGCATGAGCCGGACGCATCCGAGCGAACCGCTCCCCGCGACTGAGCCTGTCGACGTGCCTGGTCCTGGACGAACGAAAGGAGGGCCAGCACCCGATGCTGGCCCTCCGTGACGTTCGTGGGTCAGAGCGGTAACCCGAATACCGCTCTGACCCGCCCCCGAACTCCTGCCCGCTTACCCTAGATGGAGCAGGAGCTGGTGAAGTGGTCTCGATGAGACGCAACTTTCGAGAATGATGATCCTCCATCAGGGGTACCCCCAACAGTCGGCACTATGGAGGACACGAATGGGGGACAGCACCGCGAGCCGCGAGGGGCAACCGGCGTGGGTCCTCCGTCGAGACGGCTCAGCCCGTGAACGCGCGCCAGTGTCCTGGGCCCACGGTGATCCCCGTGCGGAGGTTCCGCCTCGTCCGCTCCCACGTCGACGGGACGCGAGGTGCCGGGGCGGTGTCGGCGTCGCGCAGCGCCTGTTCGGCGATCGCCACGCTCAGCACCGCGGTGAGTGCCGCGAGCTCCTCATCGGTGGGCGTACCGCGCTCGATCCGGAGATCGATCGACGACGGCTCGGTCGGGCTCGGCTCGGTGCCGGTGCTCACAGCGGGATGTTCCCGTGCTTCTTGGCGGGCAGGCTCGCACGCTTCGTCCGGAGCGCGCGGAGCGCCTTGATGACCGAGACCCGCGTGGCCGCCGGCTCGATGACGCCGTCCAGCTCGCCGCGCTCGGCGGCCAGGAACGGGCTCGCCACGTTGTAGGTGTACTCGTTCGCGAGGCGCGTGCGCACGGCGGCGACGTCCTCGCCGGCCTCCTCGGCCCGCTTGATCTCGCCGCGGTACAGGATGTTGACGGCACCCTGCCCACCCATGACCGCGATCTCGGCCGTGGGCCAGGCGAGGTTGATGTCGGCTCCGAGCTGCTTCGAGCCCATGACGATGTAGGCGCCGCCGTAGGCCTTCCGCAGGATGACGGTCACCAGGGGCACCGTGGCCTCGGCGTAGGCGTAGAGGAGCTTCGCGCCGCGGCGGATGACGCCGGTCCACTCCTGGTCGGTGCCGGGCAGGTAGCCGGGGACGTCGACCAGGGTGAGGATCGGGATGCTGAACGCGTCGCAGAACCGGACGAACCGACTCGCCTTCTCGCCCGCTTCGATGTTGAGCGTCCCGGCCATCTGGGAGGGCTGGTTGGCGATGACGCCGACCGACCGTCCCTCGACGCGCGCGAAGCCGATGACGATGTTCGGGGCGAAGAGCGGCTGGACCTCGAGGAAGTCGGCGTCGTCGACGACGTGCTCGATGACGGTCTTCACGTCGTAGGGCTGGTTCGGCGAGTCGGGGATGAGGGTGTTGAGTCGGCGGTCCTCGTCCGTCGTCTCGAGCTCCACCTCGACGTCGAAGACCGTGGCCTCGGACAGGTTGTTGTCGGGCAGGAAGCCGACGAGGGTGCGGGCGTAGTCGAGGGCGTCCGGCTCGTCGCTCGCGAGGTAGTGGGCGACGCCCGAGCGGGTGTTGTGCGTGTACCCGCCGCCGAGCTCCTCCATGCCGACGTCCTCGCCCGTGACGGTCTTGATGACGTCGGGGCCTGTGACGAACATCTGGCTCGTCTTGTCGACCATGATGACGAAGTCGGTGAGCGCGGGGGAGTAGACGGCGCCGCCGGCCGCCGGACCCATGATGATGGAGATCTGCGGGATGACCCCGGAGGCCTGCGTGTTGCGTCGGAAGATCTCGCCGTACTTGCCGAGCGCGACGACCCCCTCCTGGATGCGCGCGCCGCCGGAGTCGAGCATGCCGATGATCGGGACGCCCGTCTTCAACGCGAGGTCCATGATCTTGATGATCTTGTCGCCGGCGACCTCGCCGAGCGAACCGCCGAAGATGGTGAAGTCCTGCGAGTACACGGCGACCTGGCGGCCGTGGATGGTGCCGGTGCCGGTGACGACGGCATCGCCGTACGGCCGTGAGCGGTCCATGCCGAAGGCGGTCGTGCGGTGCCGCACGAACTCGTCGAGTTCGACGAAGCTGCCGTGGTCGAGCAGCTGCTCGATCCGCTCCCGCGCGGTGAGCTTGCCCTTCTTGTGCTGCTTCTCGATGGCGGCTTCGCCGCTCGCCGTCACGGCCTCGTGATAGCGGTTCTTGAGGTCGGCGAGCTTCCCGGCCGTCGTGTACAGGTCAGGGCCGGAGGTGGTTTCGTCGGTCACGCTTTCACCTTACCCGGTGGTCCCCCGGCCGACCCGTTGACGATCGGGTACAAGCGGCGCGCCGATCCGTTGTCGGCATCGTCCAAGCGTGCCGGCGGGCGACGCAGGCGCCGACGACCGGCCTCAGTAGGGTTGTGCCATGGATCTGCCCCTCACCGCCGCCCTCGTGCCACGCCTCGAGATCCTCGCCCACGCCGGCTCCACCAACGACGAACTCGCCCGACGCGTGCGCGAGGACGGCGGCGACGCGTGGCCCGACCGCTCGGTGGTCCTCACCGACGACCAGCGCGGGGGACGAGGCCGCCTCGGTCGCGTGTGGACGGTGCCACCCGGCACGTCACTCGCCGTCTCGGTCCTGCTCCGGCCGGTCACTCCGTCGGGTGATCCGCTCCCGCTGCAGGCCTACGGCTGGCTCCCGCTCCTCGCCGGTGCGGCGCTCGCAGAATCACTCCGGGAGCTCGGGGTGCCCGCCGACGTGAAGTGGCCGAACGACGTCCTCATCGGCGGCCGGAAGGTGTCCGGCATCCTCGCCGAGCTGCTGCCGAGCGGGGACGCGGTGATCCTCGGGACCGGCGTCAACCTCCGTCAGCGTGCCGAGGAACTGCCGACCGACCGGTCCACCTCGCTCGCGCTCGCCGGCCTCGCCGATCCTGACCCGGACACCGTCCTCGTCGGCTACCTGCGTGCGTTCGGCGCCCTGTACGACGCCTACCTGGCCGCGTCCGGTGACGCCGAGGCCAGTGGGCTCCGAGCGGCGGTCACCGAGCGATGCGTGACATTGGACAGCTCGGTGCGGGTGGAACTCCCCGGCGGCGACGTCCTGACCGGCACGGCCGAGCGGATCGACGCGGACGGGCGGCTCGTCGTCCGACCGACCGACGGTGGTGCGCCGGTCGCGGTGGCGGCCGGCGACGTCACGCACGTGCGCTGAGCGTTCCCGCCTGTTCGCTGAGGGACCGGCGTGCGAGCACCGTCGCGCCGGAGACGGCTGCCGGCATGACCAGCACGGACAGGACCGGCACGAGGAAGAGGATCGCGACCGTCATCCCGAAGCCCAGGGTGCGGGCGCGTCTCCTGGCGAGGACCTGGCGGCGGTCGCGCAACGACAACCCCCTCGCGTCGAACGCGTAGCCCGTCAGTTCGAGGGCGAGGAACCAACCGCTCACGGCGAGCCCGAGCACCGGGACCACCGTCTGGCCGATCACCGGGACGAAGCCGAGGAGGAAGAGGACGGCCGCCGTCGGGATGGTGAGCAGGAGCAGGCCGAGTGCCCGGGTGACACCGGTGAGGATTCCGCGCCAGGCGGACTCACCCGACTCCGGAGGAGCGTCGCCGAGGGTGCGTTCGACGTCGGCCCAGATCCGCTCGTAGAAGGGGTCGCCGACGAGGAGCGTCGCTGCGGCGTAGGCGTACAGCATCACCACGACGGCGACGGCCACCAACGCCACCGCGGCGGCCACCCGGATGGACGAGCGGTACGGCTCGTCCCAGGTGTCGGCGAACGGTGTCGCCCAGTCGACGATCGTGGCGGCGTTGACGCCGAGGACGACGAGCAACGCGATGAACACGACGCCCACGATCGCGGCGGGGATCATGCCGAGCAGCATGCGCTTCGGCGAGGTGCCCCAGAGGCGGAACCCGCCGAAGAGGATGCCGATCCCCTCGAGGAACGACCCGACCACGCCGGGTTGCTGCGCCGTCGGTGCGGTGCTGTCGGCCGGTTTCACGCCTTCATGCTAGCCGGGCGGCCGATGCACGGATGTTCGGGATCGCCGACGGGCGGGGTGGGAGCAGGCGGCGGGTTCCCGCGACTGCTAAGAATGGGAGTATGGCTGATCCCGGTATGACGGGGCCGGGCAGGCCGGCTCCTCCCGCGGCGGCGACCGAACGTGTGGTCGCACGCCTGCGTCCGCATGCCCGGCGGCTCCTGCTCCCCGCCCTCCTGCTCATCGCGGTGAGCGGCGCCGGTGCGTACTTCTTCGGCTCGTTCGACCTCGAGTGGCAGAACTGGGCCGTCCTGATCGGCGGCGGGGTGATCGTGCTGGTCGCCTGCGTCCTGCCGTTCATCGCCTGGCTGTCGGTCCGTTACGTGATCACGACCCGGCGACTGATCGTCCGTCGCGGGTTCTTCGTGCGGACGCGCCAGGAGCTCTACCACGCCCGCGGCTACGGCATCACGGTGCACAAGAGTTGGGTGCAGAGCGCCTTCGGGAGCGGCAACGTCCGGGTGACGAGCGGTGGCGAGGTGCCGGTCGTCCTGAGGGACGTGCCCGGTGCGGTCCTCGTCCAGAACGCCCTGCACGAGCTCGTCGCGGAGAACCAGAGCATCGCCGCGCCGTACCCGGCAGCACCGCCTCCGATGCAGCAGCCACCGGTCCGACGCTGACCGGTGCGGGGCGCGCCCGGCCGGTACGATGTTCGAGTCGGGGCACCCGCCGATCCGCCTCCGGATCCGCCCGTCCCGCCTGCCGAAACGAGACCCGCCGGCCGGTCGCCGGAGAGCTGGAGTGAACCCATGAGCATTCGCGTCGGAGTGATCGGCGGCGGTCAGCTGGCCAGGATGATGGTGCCTGCGGCCGTGAACCTCGGGCTCGACATCCGCGTGCTCGCCGAGCAGGAGGGCATGTCCGCCCGGCTCGCCACCGTCGAGGTGGGCGACTACCGCGACGCCGACACGGTGCTCGCCTTCGCCGAGACGGTCGATGTCATCACCTTCGACCACGAGCACGTGCCGCAGCACGTCCTGCGGGCACTCGTCGACGCCGGTGTGCAGGTGCACCCGGGACCGGACGCGCTCGCCGTCGCCCAGGACAAGCTGCTCATGCGCGAACGCCTGACGGAGCTCGGACTGCCGGTGCCCGACTGGGCGCGCGTGCACGATCAGGAGGAGCTTGCCGCCTTCCTCGCCGAGCACGGTGGGAAGGGCGTCGTGAAGACGCCACGTGGTGGCTACGACGGCAAGGGCGTCCGTGTCGTCCATGGACCGAACGAGGTCGACGACTGGTTCACGGCGCTCTCCGAGGACGCCAACGGCGGAGCACTGCTCGTCGAGGAGCTGGTGTCGTTCCGGCGCGAGCTCGCCCAGCTCGTCGCCCGGCGCCCGTCCGGCGAGGTGGTGCCGTGGCGCGTCGTCGAGACCGTGCAGCTCGGTGGGGTGTGCAGCGAGGTCATCGCTCCGGCGCCCGGCTCGGCTGGTCGGCTCGCCGACACCGCGGAGGAGATCGCCGTGACCGTCGCGACCGCGCTCGGGGTGACGGGCGTCCTGGCCGTCGAACTGTTCGAGACCGACGACGACCGCCTGCTCATCAACGAACTCGCCATGCGTCCGCACAACAGTGGGCACTGGACGCAGGACGGCAGCGTCACGAGCCAGTTCGAGCAGCACCTGCGCGCCGTCCTCGACCTGCCCCTCGGCTCGACGGGCTGCCACCGCGATTGGACCGTCATGGTGAACGTGCTCGGCGGGCCTGCCGAGGGGACGCTCGACGACCGCTACCCGCAGGTCCTCGGTGCGCACCCGCTGGCGAAGGTGCACAACTACGGGAAGGACCCGCGCCCCGGGCGCAAGGTCGGCCACGTCAACGTCGCGGGCGACGACCTCGACGACGTCGTGTACGAGGCACGTGCCGCCGCAGCGCTGCTCGGCGCCGAGAACGCCTGACCGCCCTTCGACAAGCTCAGGGACCGCGTGGGGTGCTCGGGGACCGGTCGAGGTGTGGCTCAGTACACGTCGCGGATGTAGCGCTTCTCGCGCTTCAGCGTGTGCACGTACTCGGCCGCGGCCTCCGTCGAACGCCCGCCGTGTTCGGCGATGAGCTCGTGCAGCGCCTGGTCGACGTCCTTCGCCATCCGGGAGGCGTCACCGCAGACGGCGAAGTGGCCGCCCTCCTCCAGCCAGGCGTAGAGCTCCTTGCCGTTCTCGCGCATCCGGGTCTGGACGTACACCTTCTCTCGCTGGTCCCGGGAGAACGCGAGGTCGAGGCGGTCGAGCACCCCTCCGGTGAGCAGCTCGCCCAGTTCGTCCTCGTAGATGAAGTCGTGCGCCCGGTGCTGGTCGCCGAAGAACAGCCAGTTCCGACCGGTGGCCCCGCGCTCGCGGCGCTCTTGCAGGAACGAGCGGAACGGCGCGATCCCGGTTCCCGGGCCGACCATGATGAGCGGCGCATCGTCATCCGAGGGCACCCGGAAGCCGGCGTTGGCCGAGACGAAGATCCCGCTCGTCCCGCCCTCGGCGACCCGGTCGGCGAGGTGCGTCGACGCGACGCCGCCGTGGGCCCGGTCACCGACGGCGTAGCGGACGCTCGCCACGGTGAGGTGCACCCGCCCGTCGGCAGCCAGCGGGCTGGACGAGATCGAGTAGGCGCGGTGCTGGAGGGGACGCAGGACGTCGAGGAGCGACTCGGCGTCGAACCGCACGGACGTGGAGCGCAGGAGGTCCAGGATGTCCCGTTCGCGCAACCAGGAGTCGAGCGTCTCCGCCTGGGCGAGCGCCAGGATGCCGGCGAGCTCCGAGTCGGGCGCGCGGTCCGCGAGCTCGGCCACGAGGTCCTTCGAAGGGGTCCGGATCTCGAACCCGTGGGTGAGCCGTTCCGCCAGGGTCGAGCCGTCGACCGACTCGTCCGCGGTCGCATCCAGTTCGGCAATGATGGCATCGACGAGCGCCGGGTCGTTGCTCGGCATGACGCCGAGGGCGTCGCCCGCCGCGTACTCGATGCCGCTGTCGCCAAGGTCGAACTCGTAGTGCCGGATCTCCTTCGACGAGGCCGGCCCGGAGAGGACGCGGTTGACGGCGAGGGTCGCGCCGTACGGCGTCTTGCGTGTCCACGGTGAACGCGTGCGGCCGGGCTTCTTCGCCGGTTTGGCGGCCGGCGCGGGAGCGGATGCGGCATCGGCGTCCGTCGGGGCGAGGGCGCCGAAGAGCGACAGGGCCTGCGTGGTCCACGCCGCGGCGGGCTCCTCGTAGTCGACGTCGCAGTCCACGCGGGCGAGGATGCGTTCCGCGCCGAGCTGCTCCAGGCGCGTGTCGATGAGTTTGCCCGCCTGGCAGAACCCGTCGTATCCGGAGTCGCCGAGCGCGAGCACGGAGAACTTCAGGCCGTCGAGGCGTGGTGCGGTGCTCGCCTGGAGCGTCTCCCAGAACAGTTCGGCGTTGTCGGGCATCTCACCTTCGCCGTAGGTGGAGGTGATGACGACGACGTGTCCCATCGCCGGGAGCCGGTCCACCTCGACGTCGTCGAGTCCGATCGTCGTCACCGCCACACCGTAGCCGGAGGCGGCTCGGCCGAGATCCTCTGCGATGGCCTCCGCGGTGCCCGTCTGCGTGCCGACGAGCACGTGCAGGGCGAGCTGCGGTGTCCGGCCACCGGCGTCGGTGACATCGATCGCGCTGGAGCGGACCCCCGCCAGGAATCCGGCGAGCCAGACCCGCTGCTCGGGGCTGAATGGCGCGTCCGCCGGGATGAACGGGTCGTCTGCGCTGCTGCCGAGCGCGGCGAGCGCCTCGAAGAGCACCGGGCTCGGTGTGCTGGTGGCCGCCGGGGCCTGGGTCGAGGTCATCGTCCCCTCCAGTTCGGGCGCGTTCATCGGGAACCCGCCAGGGTCAGTTCGGCCAGAGCGGCCGATGCAAGGAGTGCTTCGGTGCCACCGGTCGCTGCGGATCGGGTCCGGTTCTTGGCGTGCTGGTGCATGATCCACCCCGTGGTGCCCGGGTGGTCGATCGACAGCACGTTCCGCAGGCGCAGGGCTTCCGTGTAATCGTGGAGGCGCTTCGCGGCGATCATGGCGGCCAGCGCCTCGTCGTCGTACCGTTCGAGCAGCTCTCGAGCCGCCCGCTGCACCCGCTGCATGACGAAGAAGTCCTCGGTGAGGATGAGCGTGCGGACACTCGCCTGCACGAGCGGGTGCGACGGGTCGTCGACGCCGGGCGTGCGGGACATCGCGACCTCCTGGGCGAGCTTCAGCACCGTGTAGCTCGTGAGGAGCGCGTAGACGTCCTGCGGGTCGGCCGCGGGCTCGCCGAGTCCGGGGGCGCGACCGCCGCGGACCGGCCGGCGGTCGCGGTAGTCGAGCTTGAAGGTGCGCAGCTGCTGTGCCGCGAGGGCCGCGCCGAGCTCGTCGAGGAGTTCCTTCCGGCTCTTGGCCGCGAGGATCGCGTCGCTGTCCTGATAGAGGAGCAGCGCGCGCGGCATGCCGAACACGAACTGGTGCCTGGCCGTGTCCCAGTCGGCGAGCAACCGGGAAGCGAGCGGCGAGCCGGTCGCCTCGACGTGCCACTGCAGCAGCAGGAGCACGGCGGCCTCGTGGAACGCCGCCTGCTCGCCCTCGGTGATCGATCCGAGGAGGAGGGAGTCCGCGCTGACCTTGCTCGGCAGTTCGCCCCGCGGGTCGTACTGGTAGACGAAGCCACCGCTCATCCCGTTGCCGAAGCCGATCCCGAAGCCGCCGAGGTTCAGCACGGCGCCGTTGGTCATGTACTCGCAGGCGTAGTCGCCGACGCCCTCGACGACCGCGGTGGCGCCCGAGTTGCGGACGGCGAAGCGGTCGCCGGCCTCGCCCTGGACGAAGGTGCGTCCACCGGTTGCCCCGAAGAGCGCGAAGTTGCCGATGAGGACGTTGCCGCCGTCCTCCGAGCTGCCGCCGCCGGGGGAGAGGATCGCGATGGTGCCGCCGGATGCGCTCTTCCCGACGCCGTCGTTGCAGGTGCCGGTGTGTCGCCAGTGCAGGCCGTCGACGCAGAACGCCGCGTACGACTGCCCCGCGGAGTGCTCGGTGCGGATGGTCACGGTGTCGGCGGCGAGCGAACGGTGGCCGCGGTCGTCGGTGACGACGGAGGGGATCGCCGCCGCCTGGTCGTCGTCGAGCTCGTGGTTGAGGATGCGCTCGAGGTCGATCGCGAGCTGCCCGCCCACGGAACGCCAGCGGTTGCCGAGTCGGATCCCGCCGTCGGCGTCCTCGGCGCCCAGGTCGAGCGTCGTCCGGCCGTCGTCGAAGAGTCCTGCCCGTACCCGCTCGATGAGGGCGTCGTCGAGCGTGAAGTCCTTCTCCAGGTACACCGGGTCGGTGACGACGACCTCGGGGACGACCGCGAGCATGGCACGCAGGTCGAGGTCCGCGACGGCCGCCGGGTGGTCGACGAGGTGGAGGAGGTCGGTGCGACCGCGGGCTTCGCGAAGCGAGCGGAGGCCGAGGATGGCGAGCCGCTCGCGGACGTCGTGCGCGATGTTCAGGAGGTACTGCGCCAGCGCACGCGGGTCGCCGTCGAAGGTCTCCGGGTTGGTCGTGAGACCAGCCGGGCACTTCACGTTGCAGTTCTTCGCCATGACGCACTTGAGCATCATGAGCGCAGTGGTCCCGAACTCGAAGCTGTCGCCGCCGAGCAGGGCGGAGATGACGACGTCGCGACCGGTCTGGTGCGCGCCGGAGCAGCGCAGCGTGACCTTCGACCGCAGACCGTTCGCGCTGAGGGCCTGGTGGACCTCGGCGATGCCGATCTCGGCGCTGCGTCCGGCGTACTTGAGGCTCGTCACGGCGGCTGCGCCGGTCCCGCCGGTGTTGCCGGCCACGTTGATGACGTCGGCACCGGCCTTGGCGACGCCGACGGCGATCGTGCCGATGCCCTCGGAGGAGACGAGCTTGACGACGACGCGGACCCGTGCGGCCTTGCAGTCGTGGATGAGCTGCGCGAGGTCCTCGATCGAGTAGGTGTCGTGGTGCGGCGGCGGCGAGACGAGCTCGATGCCGGGCGTGCCACCCCGGGCAGCCGCGATGTCCACCGTCACCTTGGGAGCCGGGAGCTGACCGCCCTCGCCGGGCTTGGCACCCTGGCCGATCTTGATCTCGAGCTCCTGCAGCATCGGGTCGGCGAGGTAACCGGCCCAGACACCGAAGCGCCCGGAGGCGAACTGCTTGATGCGCGAGCCGCGGATGGTGCCGTAGCGGGACAGGTGTTCGCCGCCCTCGCCACTGTTCGACATCCCGCCGACCATGTTGGTGCCGTGCGCGACCGCCTCGTGCGCGGTCGCCACGAGGGCGCCGTGGCTCATCGCCCCGGACGCGAGGGATCGGGTGATCTCGCTCGCCGGCTGGACGAGGTCGGTCGAGATGCTCTCGGCACCCTCGACGAGCATCGAGAAGTAGTCGTCGGCGGACCCCGTCGCCTCCACGATGAGGTCGCCACCGGAGATCCAGTGCCCCGTCACCTCGCCGCCGAAACGGTGGACGTAGTACTCGCCGAGCGCCGAGACCCGCGTGAGGTCGCCCGCGAGCGGTCCCGTGAGCTGCAGCCGGTGCCGCCCCTGCTCGGTCCGCGTCGCACGCAGGCCGCGGACGACGATCGAGGAGTTGCCGACGGGGCCGAGCCGGTCGAGCTCGCGCGCGAACTCCTCCGGGGTGGTCAGTCGGGTGATGTCCTCGGGCAGCACGAGCACGTCGCGGAGGGCCGCCGGGCGGCGGCGGCGCTCGGTCGTCATCGACTGGACGAAGGAGCGGTAGCCGGGCGTGATGGTGAAGGCGTCGATCTCGTCGTCGTCGAGGGCGTCGAAGGAGGTGTGCTGGTAGGCGTCGTCGTCGATCCCGAACGCGTCCTCCAGGTTCCCGATGGTGTGGAGGCGCAGCGGGTCGTCGCCGAGCGTGCCGCCGTCGCGGTCGACGGCCGTGGTGTCCGCTCGCGGCAGCTGCACGGGCTCCTCGGTGAGGTCGACGAAGCCGCGGACCGCGGTCGTCCCGTAGGAGTGGCCGGCGCCCTCGGCGCGTTCCTTGAACAGGCCGAGGAGCGGGACGTCCGCGTCGCTCGACGTCGTCAGGGCGCGCTGGTGCCAGGCGCTCGCCGTCCGGGCGATCCCGGCGAAGCCGACGCCGCCGACGGGGGCGCGGAGGTGCGGGAAGGCGCGCGCGAGCACGGGGTCGCTCGTGTCGAGGTAGTTCGGCTCGAAGAACTCGCCGCCGATGTAGCTCTCGACGGTGCAGAGGCCGACCCTGCCCATGGTCTTCAGGAGCGACTTCTCCGCGGCGTAGGCGAACCGGCGGAACGCTGCTTCCACCTCGTCGGGGTGCTGCTGCTCGGCGCGGAGGCGGACAGCGAGCGGGTGGACGGCCGACGCGCCGAAGCCGAGGGCGGAGGCGACGTGGTGCGAGGACGGCAGCTGGCCGCTGTCGACCACGAGCGACACGCGGAGCCGGAGGCCGTCGTCGATGAGTCGCTGGTTGACGGCCGCCACGACGAGGATGAGCGGCAGGGCGGCACCCTCCGCGTGGACGCCGCGGTCACTGAGGATCGCGATGCCGCCGTTCTCTGCGGCGAACCCGGCGACCGCCGCGGCCACACGCTCGACGGCGGCCTCGAGCGCGTCGGCGTTCGCCTGCGCGTCCACCTCGGGCCGGTAGAGGATGTCGAACCACGCGGCCGGCGACTCGTGCTGAGCGCTGAGGCGCCGCAGTTCGTCCTCGCTGATGATGGGGGATCGGAGGACGAGCTGCTTGGTGCCGACCGTGCCGCTGCCGGGCTTCGGGCCGAGCGCGACCCGGAGGGTCATGCCGTCCGCCTCACGGATGCTGTCGAGCGGCGGGTTGGTCACCTGGGCGAAGCGCTGGGAGAAGTACTTCGCCAGGCCGCCCTCCTGGTCGGACAGGGCGTTGATGGCGTTGCCGTAGCCCATCGCCGAGATCCGCTCCTTGCCCGAGGCGAGCATCGGGTCCGTCATGAACCGGAAGCTCTCCTGGTTGAGGGAGTACGCGACGTAGCGCTGCACCTGGCTCAGCCCACCGCGGTAGGCGAACTCGTCGTCCGCCGAGGCCGTCGGTGCCGACACCGGGACGCCCCGGTCCTCGAGCGCATCGAGGTCGGTGGCCGATGCGGCGAGCATCGCCGGGTAGTCCTTGCGCGCCGCGAGGAGCTCGAGCGCCTCGCCCGTGCGGAGGCGCGTGCCCGTGCGGTGGTCGTAGGCGAGCATGCCGCCGGCCTCGATGCGACCGCGGTGGACCACCTCGTCGTCCGGGAACGGCAGCTGCCCGGCCTCGGACGTGACGCAGAGGTAGTCGGCCGTCTCGACGCTGCGCAGCGGGCGCAGGCCGAGCCGGTCGAGCCGGGCGCCGACGGTCGTGCCGTCGTTGAAGATGAGCGCGGCCGGGCCGTCGTTCTTCTCCTCGACGAGCGAGAAGTACTCGAGCATCGCCCGAACCTCGCGGCTCAGGGTGCGATCGTTCTCCCAGGCCGGGGGCATGACGGACACGACCGCCTCGAGCAGTTCGAGTCCGTCCTCGACCACGCGGCTGTGCAGCGTCTGGTCGAGGCGCGAGCTGTCCGACTGGCCCCTGGCCCGGATGATCTTCCGGCCTCGCGATGCAGCCAGCGCCGTCTCGGACAGACGGTTCTTGCGGTCGGTGTTGAGCTCGCCGTTGTGCGCCATGAGGCGGAAGGGCTGCGCCATCGACGGGTGGGGAGCGGTGTTCGTCGAGAACCGGGTGTGGAAGGCGAGGGTCCTGACCCGGTGCAGGGGGTCGGCCAGGTCGGCGAAGTAGGGGATGACCTCGCCGGAGTTGAGGCGTCCCTTGAGGACCTGGGTGCGCGTGCTGAGCGACAGCGGGTAGAGGCCGTCGAAAGTGAGGTCCGTGTAGGCCGTCGCCTCGATCGCGAGCAGGGCCGCGTGCGCGCGCTGGTCGAGGTCCTCCGTGGAGGCGTCGTCCGAGGGCTCGAAGATCCACTGCCGGATCGGCAGTTGGTACTGCACGGCCTTCGGGCGCAGGACGGCGTCGACCGTCGGCACGGCACGGGCGAGCAGCACGGTGAAGCCGGCCTCGCCGAGCGAGCGTTCGATGAGCGCCTCGGCGTCACCGATCCGACCGTGGTCGACCGGGAGGAAGACGTTCGCGACGCCGAACCGCCCGGCGACGAGTGGCTTGCCGACGAGGGAGCTGAAGAAGTCGACCGAGAGGTCGATCTGCACGCCCGCTCCGTCGCCGACACCCTCGGAGGACATGCCGCCGCGGTGGGGGATGGCGCACAGGGCGGTGTCGCCGAGTGCGATGACGTCGTGGCTCTGCACGCCGTCCTTGCGGGTGATGAAACCGACGCCGCAGTCGCTCTTGTCGGTCTGGCGATCGACGAGGTCTGGCAGGGGCGACGGTGCGGCGGTGCGCGGGCGCGGTGGAACGGAAGACGAGATCACGACGGGGTACCCCTCGGAATGCGGGCGCTGGACGGCCCGGAGACGGTGAGATGACGGGACCGGATCTACGTCGCTGGAGGGAGGGTCCGTGTCGACGCGGGCGCTGGGTGCGGCGGCCGTCGTCTGCATGAATGGAGGTGTTCCGATACTAACCGGGCCGTCCCGCCCACTCAACCGTAACGAGCCGAACCGGGCCGTTCGGCGTAGGCTGGGTGTTTCCGGTACGCATGGGACACGCCGTGAGCGCTCCGGCAGCTCCCGTCGACGGCCCATCGTGCAGCGCCCGGATGCGCTGCGGGACGGCTCATGAGCCGGCCCCGTGGCGGATCGGATCGCGACCGGACGACCGATGTGCAGCCAGCTGCATGTTTTTCGGACCAGAATGGTGAGATGACGACAGAGCACACGGCTGCGACCGGTCGCGGCTTCGCGCACGCCAAGGCGATCCTGCTGGGCGAGCATGCCGTCGTGTACGGGTCTCCAGCCGTCGCCCTGCCCATCCCGTCGCTCCGGGTCGAGGCGACCGCCCGACGCATCGACGGAGCCTCGGTGCTCGACACCGAGATCTCGCTCGGCCCGCTCGACGCCTCCGATCCGCTCGGGACAACCGTCCTCGAGACCCTCGCGCACGTCGGTGCGGCACCGGCCGGTGTCGAGGTCGTCGTCCGCGGGACCCTGCCGATCGGCCGAGGCCTCGGTTCGAGTGCCGCGGCCGCCAACGCGATCGTCGACGCCGTCGCCGACCTGCACGGCGTGGCGCTCGACGACGCCGACCGGTTCGAGCTCGTGCAGCGCGGCGAACGCGTCGCCCACGGGACGCCCAGCGGTCTCGACGCCCGGGCCACGAGCGCCTCGACACCCATCCTCTTCACCGCCGGCCGCGTCGAGCATCCGCCGATCCGCTTCGGCGGCAGCTTCGTCGTGGCCGACACCGGTGCGCGCGGGTCGACCCGGAAGGCGGTCGCCGACGTCCGCGCCTTCGTCGAGCTGCACCCCGAGCGTGGTCGCGCGCTTCTGGCCGAGCTCGAACGCGGGACCGTGGCGGGCGTCGCCGACCTCGCCGCGGACCGCCGCGACGACCTCGGGACCCGCATGGACGCGGCGCAGGTCGTCCTCGACGAACTCGGCGCCGGCCACCCGGCCATCACCGCGCTCATCGCGGTCGCCGCGGGGAACGGCGCCCTCGGCGCGAAGCTGACGGGCGGCGGGCAGGGCGGATGCATCATCACCCTCGCCGCAGACCCCGCGTCAGCCCGACGCATCTCGCAAGCCCTCCTCGAGGCCGGAGCACTCGGCACCTGGACGATCGACGCGGAGGACTACGCGTGACCCTGACCCCGCAACAGCTCGCGACGACCGCCTCGGAGGAGGGCAGTGCGACCGCGCTCGCCAACCCCAACATCGCCCTCGTCAAGTACTGGGGCAAGCGGGACGAGGCGCTCATCCTCCCGTGGACCGGAAGCCTCTCACTGACCCTCGACGCAGCGCCCACGACGACGACGGTGCGACTGACGGACGCACACGACGACGTCGTGCTCCTCGGTGGACGACCCCTCGAGGGCACCGCCCGCTCCCGCGTCACGCGCTTCATCGACCTCGTGCGCGCGCTCGCCGGCCGGGACGAGCGCGTCACCGTCGACTCCCACAACGAGATCCCCACGGGCGCCGGCCTCGCCTCCTCGGCCTCGGGCTTCGCTGCGCTGGCGCTCGCCGCATCGACCGCGTTCGGACTCGACCTCGACCGCCGCGCCCTCTCCCGGCTGGCCCGCCGTGGCTCGGGCTCGGCCTCGCGCTCGATCTTCGACGGGATCGCCGTCTGGCACGCCGGGCACGACGACGAGAGCTCCTTCGCCGAGGCGGTGCCGGCCTCCGGACTCGAGCTCGGCATGGTCCTCACCGTCCTCGACGCCCGGGCCAAGTCGGTCTCCAGTCGCGACGGCATGCGGCGCACGGTCGACACCTCCCCGTACTACCCCGCCTGGGTCGAACGCACCCCCGTCGAACTCGAGGAGATGCTCGCCGCGATCGCCCGCGCCGACTTCACCGCGGTGGGCACGATCGCCGAGCGGAACGCGATGCGGATGCACGCCACGATGCTCGGCGCCGAGCCGCCGGTCCGGTACTGGGGACCGGCGAGCGTGGAACTGCTCGATCTCGTCGCAAACCTCAGAGGCGACGGCCTCGAATGCTATGCGACGATGGACGCCGGCCCGAACGTGAAGATCCTGTGTCGAGCCGACGCGGTCGACGAGCTCGCGACTCGGATCCTCGAGGCGCAGCCCGACATCGGCGTCATCCCCGCCAGAGCTGGACGGGGCGCGAGGCTCATCACCTCGGAGCCCGGCGGATCGGCGGGCGAGCAGACAACGGAAGGAGCGCGATGATCGAGATCAAGGCGCCCGGCAAGCTCTTCGTGGCCGGCGAGTACGCCGTCGTCGAACCAGGGCACCCCTCCATCCTCGTCGCGGTCGACCGGTGCGTCACCGTCCGACTCGAGGCGAGCGAGCACGAGGGCCGCATCTTCTCCGACCAGTACGGCCGAGCGCCCATCATCTGGCGTCGCAACCGCAACGGGGTCGTCGTCGAGCACGAGGAACGCCCGCTCGACCACGTCCTCTCCGCCGTGAGCACGATGGAGACCCTCGTCGCCGAGCTCGGCGTCGCGCAGCGGTTCTCCGCGCTGTCCATCACCAGCGAGCTCGACGACGCGAGCGGCCGGAAGTTCGGCCTCGGCTCGAGCGCGGCCGTGACGACCGCAACCATCCGCGCCCTCGACGAGTTCTACCAGCTCGACCTCACCCGCACGCAGATGCTCAAGCTCGCGATCCTCGCCACCATCGACGTCGCGCCGGCAGCCTCCGGGGGCGACCTCGCGGCGAGCATGTTCGGCGGCTGGCTCCGGTACACCTCGCCCGATCGGGCCCGGCTGCGGGAGGTGCGCCACCGAGAAGGGGTGCTCGCCGCCCTCCGCGACCCCTGGGCCGAGCTGGGGCTCGAGCGCCTGTCGCCGCCGACCTCGCTCCGGCTCCTCGTCGGATGGACCGGCGAGCCCGCCTCGACCACGCGTCTCGTCGACGAACTGCAGTCCCGCAAATGGGCGGAGACCGCCCACTACACCTCGTTCCTCGCGGCCAGTCGCGCCGCCGTCGACGCTCTCACGATCGGCTTGAACGACGAGGACCCGGCCCTCGTGCTCGGTGCCGTCCGCTCCGCGCGCGCGACGCTCGCCGGTCTCGGACGCGACGCCGGTGTCGACATCGAGACCGCCGCGCTCGCGCAACTCTGCGACGCCGCCGAGCGCCTCGGCGGGGCGGCCAAGTCCTCCGGTGCCGGTGGTGGCGACTGCGGCATCGCATTCATCGGGCAGTCTGTCTCCACCGCCGCCCTCGAGGACGACTGGTCGGCCCACGGCATCGAGCGGCTCCCGCTCACGGTGCACCCGCCGACCGGACTCATCGACGCCGCCCACAGCCCGTGGGGGCCGTCGGAGATCAGCCGCACCGACGACGACGCGGTCGAATCCATCAGATCCACCTACGCTCGTGCCTTCGCCGAGCAGCACGACGTCCTCCGGGGCGGAACGGAACCCCACGCATGAGCAACGAACCCGACGGCGTCGCACCGGTCCCACTCAAGTGGATCGGCCCGCTCCATCTGAGCGGCAACGTCATGGAGGGCGAGCAGGAGGTCCCGCTCGCCACCTACGAGAGCCCGCTCTGGCCGTCGGTCCGTCGGGGCGCCCGCATCTCCTCCATGGTCCCCGGCGGCATCCGCGCGACGCTCGTCGACGAGCGGATGAGCCGCTCCGTCCTGTTCGAGGTCGACTCGGCCGGCGACGCCCTGCAGGCACTCCGCGAGATCGAGCGCAGCCTGCCCGAGCTGCAGGCCGTCGTCGCCCAGTCGAGTCACTTCGCCGAACTCATCGAGATCAACTCGCAGATCGCCGGCAACCTGCTCTTCCTGCGCCTCGAGTTCCGCACCGGTGACGCGTCCGGCCACAACATGGTCACGCTCGCGGCGGACCGTCTCATGCCGTACATCATGGAGCGTTGGCCGATGCTCCGCTACGGCTCGATCTCCGGCAACTTCTGCTCCGACAAGAAGGCGACCGCGGTCAACGGCATCCTGGGTCGCGGCAAGAACGTCGTCACCGAGATGACGATCCCGCGGGCGATCGTCGAGCGGTTCCTGCACACGACGCCCGAGCAGATCGTGCAGCTGAACGTGCGCAAGAACCTCGTCGGGACGATCCTCGCCGGCGGCCTGCGCAGCGCGAACGCCCACTACGCCAACATGCTGCTCGCGTTCTACCTGGCGACCGGCCAGGACGCGGCGAACATCGTCGAGGGCTCGCAGGGCGTCACACACGCCGAGGTGCACGACGGCGACCTCTACTTCTCTTGCACCCTGCCGAACCTCATCGTCGGCACGGTCGGCAACGGCAAGGGGCTCGGCTTCGTCGAGGAGAACCTCACCCGCCTCGGGTGCCGCGAGGACCGTGAACCCGGCGCCAACGCCCGGCGACTCGCCGTCCTGTGCGCTGCCGCCGTCTGGTGTGGCGAACTGTCACTCCTCGCCGCGCAGACCAACCCCGGTGAGCTCATGGCCGCCCACCTGAAGCTCGAACGCAGCGCGCAGACCGCAGCCGGCGCGCCCGCCTGACCCTCCCACCGCACCGGGGGACCGGTGCATCGTCGACGCTCGAACGGAGCACCCCGCACGTGAACACCAACCAGACCAGCAGCCCCGCCGTCGGCATCGACGACATCGCCTTCGCGACCGGGGCGAACCGCATCGACCTCGCCGAGCTCGCGGGGCGCTTCGGTGTCGAACCCGCCAAGTACTACGTCGGTCTCGGCCAGAGCGAGATGAGCGTCCCGGCCGCCGACGAGGACATCGTCACGATGGCCGCCGCCGCTGCCGCGCCCATCATCGAACGCCACGGCAGCGACCGGCTCAGGACCGTCCTGTTCGCCACCGAGTCCGGCATCGACCAGTCGAAGTCCGCTGGCGTCTACATGCACCGGCTGCTCGGCCTGCCGCAGGCGGTCCGCGTGGTCGAGCTCAAGCAGGCCTGCTACTCGGCCACCGCGGCGCTGCAGTTCGCGGCTGCGCTCGTCGCGCGGAACCCCGAGGAGACCGTGCTCGTGATCGCGAGCGACATCGCGCGGTACGAACTGCACTCCAACGCCGAGCCGACGCAGGGCGCCGGGGCCGTCGCCATGCTCGTGGCCGCCGATCCGGCCATCCTCGAGCTCGAGACCGCGACCGGCGTCTACACGCAGGACGTCATGGACTTCTGGCGCCCGAACCACAGCGCGACGGCGATCGTCGACGGCAAGCTGTCCATCTCCGCCTACCAGGACGCGATCGAGGGTGCCTGGGCGGACTACCGGTCACGCGGCGGAGCGGACTTCTCCGAGGTCGACCACTTCTGCTACCACCAGCCGTTCACGAAGATGGCGATCAAGGCGCACCGGCACCTGGCCAAGTCGCTCGGCTCCGAGCGCACCCAGGAGGAGTTGGACGCACAGATCGAGCCGACGACCGGGTACAACCGCCGGATCGGGAACAGCTACACGGCCTCCGTGTACCTCGCGCTGCTCGCGCTGCTCGACGGCGACGACGACCTCACCGGTCGGCGCATCGCGTTCCTCAGCTACGGCTCGGGTGCGGTCGCGGAGTGCTTCAGCGGCATCGTGCGTCCCGGCTACCGCTCGGCTCTGCGGAGCGACGCGAACCGCGCGCAGCTCGATGCGCGGACGGTCGTCGACGACGCCCGCTACCTGCAGCTCCTCGAGGACGCGGCGTCGGCCGACGTCCACGACTCCGACCGCCCTCGCGAGACCGGTGCGCCGTTCCGTTTCGCGGGCGTCGCGGGCGACCGCCGGCAGTACGAGCCCACCTCCGCCTGACCGCTCCCGCGCCTGAGCTCTCCTGGGTGGTCGCCGGCGCGGTGCGCTGACGTCACCGCGGGTCGGGGACGTCAGCGAGGGTCTCCGGAGGGGCGCGCTCACGCGTGTGCCCTGCGGTCGTGCCGGTTCCGCCGCGCTCGTGTCAGCGCACCGCGCCGACGCCGGGTTCGACACCCTCGCGTCAGCGCACCGCGCTGGCACTCCACCCGATCGGGGACTGGTCACCCTCGGGAGGTGGCGGCTCGGATCCGGTCGACGAGGAACGGGCCCAGGGTCCGCGACCAGGTGGCCGTGATGTGGTGCAGATCGCGATAGACGAGCACGTTCCCGACGGCGAGCGGACAGGTCCCGGCGGCGCAGTACAGCTCGCCGAGATCCACGACCGGCACCGCGCCATCGGTCATCGCCGCCGTGGCGGTGTTCAGGTCGAACGTCGGGTACGCCTCGGCCACGGGGAAGGCGCACGCCCCCGCGATGAGCTCGGCGGCGCTCGTGCGGTCGACGCAGGCCGCGGCCTCGGTCGGCACGCGGGGATTGTCCCTCAGTACCACGATCGACGTCCCCTGCTCGAGCACCGGTCTCCACGCCGCGAGCGTCGCGCTGCGGATCGCGGCCTGTTCGGCCACCGAGGTCTCGTCCGGACTCTTGGAGGTCACCAGGATGATGTCGTACGGCCGCTCACCCGTGAACGCCTCCTGCATGAGCGTCCGCCGGGCGTCGCAGGCCGCCGAGTCGTCGGGTCCCGGTGCCCGCCACTCGCAGCCCTTGCCGACGTACACGTCGAGTCGCCAGTTGCGTGCCTCGAGCTGGTCGACGAGTCCGGGGATGAGCATCGTGGCGTGCGAGTTCCCGGTGAGCGCGACCCGCGTGGCGTCCGGGCGCTCGGAACCGAAGGTGCAGCCGGGGAAGTCCGGTGCGTCGGCCGCCGCGGAGCACCGGAAGGTGTCGCCGGTGTCCTCGGTCCGCACCGACAGCGGCGGCAGGAGTTCGTCCGCCAACGCCGGATTGGTGCAGCCCGACACGGCCGCATCGGCACCGAAACACGGTTCGCCGTCCGCGAGGTAGGCGTCCACGGTGCTCGCGAGGGTGCGTTCCTCCGTAGCGACGGTGAGCAACCCCGCGGTCGGGATGCAGAGCACGAGTGCGGTCGCCGCGCCCGCCAGCAGGACGGTCCGTGCGGAGCGTGCGTGCGCGAGGACGGGGATTCGTCGGACAGGGTCCTCGACGAACCGTTTCGTCAGCGCGGCGAGGATCACGGCGACGACCAGGAGTGCGGCAGCGACCGCCCACCCGAGCGGGTCGCCGAGCGCGACGGGCACGCCGAGCACCCACGGCGCGACCACGATGAGCGGCCAGTGCCACAGATACAGCGAATAGGAGAGATCGCCGAGGAGGAGCGACGCACGTGTGCGCGCAAGGGTCGTCACGGACCACCGGTGGGTCGACGACCCACCGACGATCACGAGGAGCGTCCCGAGGACCGGGAGGGCGGCGGCGATCCCGGGGAACGCCGTCCGCTCGGTGAAGGCGACCAGGGCGACCGCCAGGAGGACGACACCGAGGACGCCGGAGACCGTTCGCCACCGGGTGCGGTGCACGACCACGACCGGCCCGAGGAGCGCGAGCAGACCGCCGGCCGCGAACTCCCAGGCACGGGTCGGCGTGGCGAAGTACGCCGGAGCCGGGTCCGCCGCCGTGTACAGGATCGAGCACAGGAGCGAGGTGGCACCGATGATCCCGAGCGCAACACCGAGGGTGCGGCGGAGGTCCGACGGTCGACGCCGGGTGAGCCACACGCACAGCACGACGACGAGCGGCCAGCCGAGGTAGAACTGCTCTTCGACGGAGAGTGACCAGAAGTGCTGGACCGGTGACGCGGCGCTGCCCTGTGCGAGATAGTCCACGGAGCTCCCGGCCAGGAACCAGTTCTCCCAGGAGGTCGCGCTCGCCACGGTCTCGGTGAAGAACTGCGTCCAGGCGCTCGGCGGGGCCAGCCGCCAGATCAGGACGGCGGTGACGGCGAGGACGAGCAGAGCGGCCGGCAGGAGTCGCCGGATCCTGCGGGCCCAGAACGCCGGGAGGTCGACGCGGCCCGTCTCGTCGGCCTGGCGTGCGAGGTGGCTCGTGATCAGATAGCCACTGACGACGAAGAACACGTCGACGCCGACGTACCCGCCGGGCAGGAGGCTCGACGACAGGTGGAAGACCACGACGGACAGGACGGCGATCGCGCGGAGCAACTGGATGTCAGGCTGCGTGCGCGGAACCGCTCCGAGGAGGGGAGACACGTCGGTCCGGTCCTGCACCTGCCTCACGCGCCCTCCTCCGCCCTCCGGGTCGACGGACGGCGGGCTCAGCGTAGGGAACGCCGGTGACGCACTCGTGGACGGCAGATGACGGGTTCGCATCGGCTCCCGGTGTCGCGCGGCGGACGACCGACGGCCGGGTCAGCCGACGTTCGCGCCGAAGAGCAGGCCGAGCACGTAGGTCGCCGCAGCAGCGCCGTACCCGATCGCGAGTTGTCGCAGTGCCCGGCGAAGCGGTGGCCCCCCGGAGAGCAGCCCGACGACGGCGCCGGTGCCGAGCAGGGCCACCCCGACGAGGAGCGCGGCGACCACCAATGCAGCGACACCCTGCAGCCCGAACAGGTAGGGCAGGACCGGGATGACGGCGCCCGACGCGAAGAAGCAGAAGCTCGAGAGCGCGGCACCGAGCCCGGTCCCGATGGCTTCGTGCTCCATCGCCGTCCGGGCCTCGCGCTGGTAGGTGCCGGCGCCGACGCGGGCCAGGACGTCCGCTGCGTGGGCCTCGGCTTCGCCGACCTCCATGCCGCGTGCCCGGTAGACGAGCGCGAGTTCGTTCGCGTCGACGTCGAGGTGGGGGAGGGCGTCGTCGGCCGCCGGGTTGGGGCTGGACGCCTCGAGCAGTTCCCGCTGCGACCGCACCGAGACGTACTCGCCGGCCCCCATCGACAGCGCGCCCGCCAGGAGGCCCGCGAGCCCGGCGGCGAGGACGACGCCGTTGCCGACGCCGGTGGCGCTCATGCCGATGACGAGCGCGAGGTTCGAGACGAGTCCGTCGTTCGCTCCGAACACGGCCGCCCGGAAGGTTCCGGACAGGCGGTTGCGTCCTCGGGCGGCCAGGCCCCGGACGACCTCCTCGTGGATCTGCTCGTCGGCGGCCATGCGCTCGGTGGCCGCCCGTTCGGTCGCGTAGGGCGAGCGTGACTCGGCGCGCTGGACGAGCGCCAGGACGAAGACTGATCCGAACCGCCTCGCGAGCCAGCCGAGCAGCCTGGTCCGCAGGTCACCGCGTTGCGGCTTGCCGACGTCGTCCCCGAGCAGGGCGATCCAGTGCGACTCGTGGCGTTTCTCGGCCTCCGCGAGCGCGAGCAGGATGTCGCGCTCCTCACCGCTCCGCCGCCCGGCGAGATCCCGGTAGACGGCGGCCTCGGCGCGTTCGTCGGCGAGGTACCCGCGCCACCGCCGCAGCTCGCGCTGGCTGGGCGGCTCGTGGCGTGCTGCGGATCCGTCCGCGGTCGACGTGCTCATCCGCCGATTGTCCCAGACACCTGTCGACCGGTGCGCTGCGCGGTACCGAGGCGTCCCCGGACTGGGGGCTCCTGGGCGAGGGCTTGTCCGCCAGCTGCGGTGCGTCCTGAGCCGATCTTCAGGCACCGCGATCTACGATGGTGCTCATGCCCGAGAACTCCGCCCCGTCCCGTGACGCCCCGCCGCTCGTCGGCGTCGTGATGGGCTCGGACTCCGACTGGAACGTCATGAGCGACGCGGCGCAGGTGCTCCGCGACTTCGGCGTGCCGTTCGAGGTCGAGGTGCTGTCGGCCCACCGCACGCCCGAGAAGATGATCGCCTACGGCAAAGCCGCCCACGGCCGTGGCGTCAAGGTCGTCATCGCCGGTGCCGGTGGAGCGGCGCACCTTCCTGGAATGCTCGCCTCCGTCACCACGCTCCCGGTCGTCGGCGTCCCGGTGCCGCTCTCCCGCCTCGACGGCCTCGACTCGCTCCTGTCGATCGTGCAGATGCCCGCGGGCGTGCCGGTCGCGACCGTGTCGATCGGCGGCGCGAAGAACGCCGCGCTGATCGCCGTCAAGATCCTCGCCACGGCCGACGACGACCTGCACCAGGCGCTCGTCGCCTACGCCGCGGGCCTCGCCGACTCCGTCGAGGAGAAGAACCGGAACCTCAAAGCGCAGCTATGACGAGTGCAGCCACCGCCGCGAAGCCGATGCGGTATCCCGACACCCGTTCGCGCGAGGTGATGACGAAGCGCGCCTGGTGGCTGGTCCTGCTCAACCTGCTGATCCCCGGCTCCGCGCAGGTGCTCGCCGGGAACCGGAAGCTCGGTCGGTTCGGCCTCGGGTTCACCCTCTTCCTCTGGCTGCTCGTCGTCGTCGGCGTTGCCCTCATGTTCCTCGCCCGCGAGGTGCTCTTCACCCTCGCGACGAATCCGATCGCCCTCACCGTCGCGCAGATCCTCCTCGCCGCCTACGCGATCCTGTGGATCGTGTTGACGCTCGACACCCTGCGGCTCGTGCGCCTCGTGAAGGCCTCGCCGAACGCCAGGCTCGGTGTGGCGCTGTTCACGACCCTCGCCATGGTGCTGGTGGCCGGTGGGGCCGGCTACGGAGCGGTGGTCGCAGGCGCCACCCGCGGGTCGATCTCCTCCATCTTCGGCAACACCGGCCCGTCGGAGCCGCCGGTCGACGGCTACTACAACATCCTGCTGCTCGGTGGCGATGCAGGTCCCGACCGCGACGGCATGCGGCCGGACAGCATGTCGGTCGTCAGCATCAACGCCGAGACCGGGCAGGCGACGACCATGTCGATGCCGCGTGACCTCGTCGACATCCCGTTCCCCGAGGGCAGCGAGATGGCGTCCCTCTATCCGGACGGCTACGACGACTCCTGCGACGTCGACGTCTGTCAGCTCAACTCGATCTACACCGAGATCGAGCTGAAGAACCCCGAACTGTTCCCCAAGGCGACGGCTGAGGCGAGCGAGCCCGGCATCGAGGCGATGAAGCAGGCAGCCGAAGGCATCACCGGGCTGCACATCCAGTGGTACGTCCTCATCGACATGTACGGCTTCGCCACGCTGATCGACACGCTCGGTGGCGTCGACATCGACGTCAAGGAGCGACTGCCGATGGACGGCGACGCCGACCTCGAGAACGTCACGAAGTGGATCGAACCCGGCGAGCAGCACATGGACGGCTGGACCGCGCTCATGTACGCCCGGTCGCGGCACTCGACGAGCGACTACGACCGCATGGAGCGCCAGCACATCCTCCAGACGGCGATGCTCAAGCAGTTCAACCCGGCGAACGTCCTCGCGCGCTTCCAGGACGTCGCAGCTGCGGGAGGCGACGTCGTCAAGACCGATGTGCCCCAGGGCATGCTCGGCTACTTCGTGAACCTCGCGCTCAAGACGCGCGAGCTGCCGATCAACTCCCTGCAGTTCGTCCCGCCGACGATCGACCCGGAAGAGCCCGACTACACGCTCATCCACCAGATGGTGCAGGACCAGCTGTTCCCGCCGTCGCCGAGCCCGGAGCCGGACGCCGGCTGAGGCCGCTCTGAGAGGTCGTCCGTCCGGCTCGGCGTCGGTGTCAGATCTCCGCGTGCAGCTGCCAGACGCGTTCGGCGGAGTCGCGCCAACTGAAGGCCTGCTCGCGGTCCATGCCGAGGATGCGCAGGCGGGCGAGGCGTTCGCTGTCGCCGATGACGTCGTTGATGGTGGCGATGAGTCGATCGGCGTACCCCTTGGCACCGGACTCGACCACGACGCCGGCGCCGCCGCCGACCTCGACGAGCGCCGGGACGTCGGAGTGGATGACGGGCGTGCCGAAGCGGAACGCCTCGACGAGTGGGAGCCCGAACCCCTCGGCGAGACTCGGGTAGATGAAGGCGGTCGCGCGGTCGAGGACGACGGCGAGGTCGGCGTCGTCGAGGAACCCGAGCGCACGCACGCGACCCTCCGGCAGCCCGGCCTCGTCGGCGACCTGCGCGAGGGTGACGTCGCCCCAGCTGTCCGTGCCGACGATGAGCAGGGGGAGGTCGGGTGCACCGGGTCGTCCGAGGCCGGTGATGAGTTCCGTGATGCCGCGACGGGGGTCGAGTGAGCCGACCGACACGAGGTACTCGGCGGGGAGGTCGAGCGTCCGTGCTCGACCATCGGCGTCGGTCGGGATGGTGAGCGTGGTCGCGGCGGCCCCGCCGATGACGCGGACGCGGTCGCCGAGATCGACGATGTCGCGCAGTTCGTCGGCGACGGCGTGCGTCGGGACCACGATGGCGTCCGCGTGCTTCCGCGCCCGCTTGACCATCGCCTTCTGCCACGCCACCGACATCGGTGTCAGTGACGACGGGTGCGACCAGGCGAGCGTGTCGTGGATGGTGACGACGATCTGGTTGCCGTCGTTGATGCGGTCGTGGCGGTTGAGCGGGGCGAGCAGGCCCGGGGCGTGCACCATGCCGTTCGCGGTGCCGGGCGCGACGATGCCGAGCTGCCAGGCGGCACTGAGCTCGCGGCGCGGGAGCGTGGTGCGATGCAGCGTCGCCAGTCCGGGGAGCTTGGACTCGAGGAGGTCGATCTTCTCCTTCGATACCGCCGAGACGATGCCCTCGACGTCGCATCCCGCTGGGGCGCTCGCGATGAGCTCACGGGTGAGTTCCTCGGAGTAACGACCGACCCCGCCGGCGACCGGCGCGACGATCTGGTCGACGACGACGCGCAGGGTGGTCACGGCGCCGTGACGACGCCGTGCTGCGTCGCTGCCTCGAAGGCCTCCCGCCAGTCACGCATCGGGGCGAGACCGGCGGTGGCCCAGGCGTCGTGGCCGAGCACCGAGTAGGCGGGGCGCGGCGCGGGGCGGACGAACGCCGAGCTGTCGGTGGGGGAGACACGGGCCGGGTCCGCGCCGACCGCCGCGAAGACCGCCTGGGCGAACTCGTACCAGGAGGCCTGTCCGGCGTTGGTGCCGTGGTAGACCCCGGCAGGAGCGTCGGCGTCGAGCAGCGCGACGATCTGCGCGGCGAGGTCGGCGGTCCACGTGGGCTGACCCAGCTGGTCGGTCACGACGGCCGGGTCGACGCCGTTCGCCGCGAGCTTCGCCATGGTGGCGGCGAAGTTCGGTCCGTTCTTGCCGTACAGCCATGCCGTCCGCACGATGTAGCCGCCGTTCGGGTGCTCGGCGAGGACGGCGCGCTCCCCGTCGGCCTTCGTCCGGCCGTACGCGCTGATCGGGGCGAGCTCGTGGTCCTCCTGGTACGGCGAGGTCGCGGAGCCGTCGAAGACGTAGTCGGTCGACACCTGGACGAGCTTCGCGCCGGCCTCCCGAGCGGCGATCGCGAGGTTGCGGGCCCCGATGGCGTTCACGGCCGCGGCGTCTGCTTCGTGCGACTCGGCGTCGTCCACCTTCGTGTAGGCGGCGGCGTTGATGACGGCCGAGTGCCCTGCGACGGCGGAACGGACGGCCTCGAGGTCGGTCACGTCGAGCTCGGCGCGACCGAGGGCGGTGACCTCGCGACCCGTCAGGGCCTCCTGCAGGTCGTGGCCGAGCATGCCGGAAGCGCCGGTGATCAGGTACGTCAAGATAGGGGTCCTCTCGGGAGTGGCCCGTTCATCGTACCCGGCTCGGGCAGGGCGGAACCTGTCGGTGCCTGAGTCGCCGGTGGCTCCTCGAACAGCGTTCGCTGGGCCTCCTCAACGCGAGCGAGGTTGGCCAGGCCGTCCGCCCGATGGTGTCCGTAGACCCAGAAGCGGTAGAGGAAGAAACGGAAGAGGGTTCCGAGGCCGAGCCCGATGACGTTCGAGGCCAGGTTGTCGGCGAGCAGCGAGGTGAAGCCGAGGACGTAGTGGCTGACGTAGAGACACCCGACGGCGATGGCCATGCCACCCAGGGAGACGATCACGTACTCGCCGAGTTCCAGGACGAAGTTCTTCCGGCGATGCTCGCGGAAGGTCCAGTACCGGTTGCCGATCCAGTTGAAGACGATGGCGACCGAGACACTGATGACCTTGGCGCCAAGCGGGGACTGCGCGACGTGGTCGTGCCCGAAGACGCCGACGCGCAGCAGGTTGAACACGAGCACATCGAGGCCGAAGCCGATCAGCCCGACGACGCCGAACTTCACCGCGTACGCGGAGACACCGTTCCAGAGGCGGCGGAGCAGAGGGATCATGGCGGGCCGTTCTGTGCGCGGACACTCGATTATGCCTGAGACAACCGGTGAAGGAACCGCGGAATACTGTCGCCGAGCGCCGACTTGGTAGACTCCCCGGGTGCAGATCCGCGAACTGAACGTCCCCGACAGCTATGAGATCACGCCGAAGCAGTTCGGCGACGACCGAGGCGTGTTCCTCGAGTGGTACCGCTTCGACAAGCTCGAAGAGGCCTCCGGTCGGTCGATCAAGCTGGCCCAGTCCAACACCTCGGTGTCGAAGCGCGGCTCGGTGCGCGGCATCCACTTCGCCGACATCCCGATCGGGCAGGCGAAGTACGTCACGGCCACCCGCGGTGCCGTCCTCGACTACGTCATCGACATCCGCGTGGGCTCACCGACCTTCGGCCAGTGGGACTCGGTGCTGCTCGACGACACCGACCGCAAGGCGATCTTCATCTCCGAGGGCCTCGGCCACTGCTTCGTCGCCCTGACCGACGACGCCACCGTCAGCTACCTCGTGACCGACGTGTACCGCCCCGACCGCGAGCACGGCATCAACCCGCTCGACGAGCGGATCGGTCTCGTCATCCCACCGGAGGCCGGCACGCCTCTGCTCTCACCGAAGGACACCGAGGCCCCCGGTCTCGACGAGGCGGCCGCCGCCGGTCTCCTGCCGACCTGGGACGACGCCCGGGCGTTCTACGCGACCTTGAAGGGGAACTGACGATGCGCGGCATCATTCTCGCCGGTGGATCCGGCACGCGTCTCTGGCCGATCACCAAGGGCATCTCCAAGCAGCTCATGCCCATCTACGACAAGCCGATGATCTACTACCCCCTGTCGACGCTCATGATGGCGGGGATCAAGGAGATCCTCATCATCACCACCCCGGAGTACAACGAGCAGTTCCGGGCGCTCCTCGGCAACGGCGACGACCTCGGCATCCGCCTCGAGTACGCCGTCCAGCCGTCTCCGGACGGCCTTGCGCAGGCGTTCATCATCGGTGAGGAGTTCATCGGAGACGAGAGCGTCGCCCTGGTCCTCGGCGACAACATCTTCCACGGCACCGGCCTCGGTTCAGCTCTCCGCAGTCACAACGACATCGACGGCGCGCTCATCTTCGCCTACCAGGTCGCCGATCCGAAGGCCTACGGCGTCGTCGAGTTCGACGACGACTTCAAAGCGCTTTCCATCGAGGAGAAGCCCGCGCAGCCGAAGAGCAACTATGCGGTGCCCGGACTGTACTTCTACGACAACTCGATCGTCGAGATCGCCAAGACGATCGAGCCCTCCGCCCGAGGCGAGCTCGAGATCTCGACGGTCAACGAGCGCTATCTGGAGCGCGGCACCCTGCAGGTCCAGGTGCTCGACCGTGGCACCGCCTGGCTCGACACCGGCACCTTCGAGTCGATGATGCAGGCGTCCGAGTACGTGCGTGTGATCGAAGACCGCCAGGGCTTCAAGGTCGGCTGCATCGAGGAGATCGCGTGGCGTGCCGGTTGGATCGACGATGAGCAGCTCGCAGCCCTCGCCGCTCCGCTGGTGAAGAGCGGTTACGGTCGCTACCTGCAGACGCTGCTGGCCCAGCAGGCCTGACCGTGTCGCCTCTCAGCTCGCGGCTGACGGCGGTACGCACCCGCGCCGCCCGTGTCAGGACCCGTGCCGCCCGCCTCCTCCGGTTCTTCAAGGACCTCGGTCCGAAGGCCTTCCTCGGTCGGGTGTTCAGCAAGCTCTCGACCCAACTGAGCCTGCAGAACGCCGGCGGGGAGATGCTCGTCAACCTCGAGCACGCCGCAGCCGTCGACTGGACGGTGCCCGGCGAACGCTTCGCGAACCCGGTGACCGTCGCCGACGGCCCGGTTCGCATGGCCTGGATCATGTCGCCTCCGGGAGCCGAGAGCGGCGGCCACCAGAACCTGTTCCGGTTCATCGACTTCGCTGAACGGGCAGGTCACCACTGCACGATCTACCTCTACGACAATCTGCACCTGACGCCGAGTCTCGACGCGACGAAGCAGATGCTCGCCGCTTCGAAGTCGTACCCGGATCTCAAGGCCGACATCCGGATGTACGACGCCTCCGTCGGCGTGGATGCGGACACCCAGGCGTTGTTCGCCACCGGCTGGGAGACCGCCTACGCCTCCTATCTCGATCGCTCGACGGCGAAGCGCTTCTACTTCGTGCAGGACTTCGAGCCGTACTTCTATGCGATCGGCTCGGAGTACATCCTCGCGGAGAACACCTACCGCTTCGGATTCCACGGCATCACGGCCGGCGGGTGGCTGGCCCACAAGCTCAGCACCGAGTACGGCATGGCATGTGACTCCTTCGACTTCTCGGTCGACACCTCGCTCTACCGGATCACGAATGAGCGTCCACGGAACGAGATCTTCTTCTACGCACGCCCGGTCACCTCGCGGCGCGCGTTCGAGCTCGGCGTCCTCGCGCTGAAGGACTTCTCGGAGCTGAAGCCGGATGTCACCATCAACCTGGCCGGTTGGGACGTCTCCGGATGGGACCTGCCGTTCGCGTACAAGAACCACTCCAGCATGCAGCTGGCCGAGCTCAACGAGCTCTACAACCGCTGTGCTGCGGGGCTCGTGTTGTCGCTGACCAACATGTCGCTGCTCCCGCTCGAGTTGATCTCGAGCGGCGTCGCCCCGGTCGTGAACGACGGTCCGAACAACCGCATGGTGTCGGACAACCCGTTCATCGAATACGTGCCTCCGGTGCCCATGGCGCTCGCTCGTACGCTCGCCGGCGTCTTCGACCGGCCGGATGCGACCGCTCGTGGTCTGGCCATGTCCGCCTCGGTCGCCGGTGCAAGCTGGAGCGACTCGGGTGACGCGTTCGTGTCGGCAGTCGAACGGGTCATGCGTGGCTAAGGCACTGGTCATCGGTGCGAACGGGTTCATCGGTTCGCACCTCGTCGACGCGCTCGACGGTGCCGGCCACGAGGTGACCGCGTTCGACCGGTTCAGCTCGGGCACGACGACCTTCAGCTCCGAGCGGGCCCGAGTGCTGACCGGGGAGTTCCTCAGTCGGAGCGACCTCGAGGAAGCCGTCCGAGGTCAGGAACTCGTGTTCCATTTCCTGTCGACGACCACGCCGGCGACGGCGGAGAGCGATCCGACGCTGGACGTCCGCACCAACATCGCCCAGACGATCGAGCTCCTCGAGTCGAGTGTCGCCGCGGGTGTCGGCCGATTCGTGTTCGCATCGACCGGCGGGGCGATCTACGGGCAGCAGGGTCAGGACGTCTACTCGGAGACGGACCAGGCGCTCCCGATCTCGCCATACGGCATCGGCAAGCTCGCGATCGAGCACTACCTCGACTACTTCCGGGCGAAGCACGGTCTGGCCTCGACGGCCCTGCGGGTGTCGAACCCCTACGGCACTCGCCAGCGTCCGAACCGCAAGCAGGGGCTCATCCCGATCGCGCTGAGACAGATCGCGCTCGGCCGGCCGATCCAACAGTTCGGCGACGGGTCGATGGTCCGCGATTACGTCTACGTCGAGGATCTCGTACGGATGATCCTGCCGGTGGTTGCGACCACGCCGGAGCACTCCACCTACAACCTCGGCAGCGGCATCGGGTTCTCCGTGTCCGAGGTGTTCGCCTCCTTGCGTCGCGTCACCGGCGTCGACTTCGCGATCGAACGCCTGCCGCAACCGAAGACGTTCGTCGATCGGGTCGTCCTGGACGTCTCCCGGTACGAGGGCGAGTTCGGTCGGCCGCAGTCGCCGACCTCACTCGACGACGGCGTCCGCGCGCTCTGGGCCGAACTGGGACGGGACGCCGGCTGACAGGGTCCGGCTCGAAGGGTCTCGTCGGGGACCGCAGCGTGGCGTCTCTCCGGTGCTGGTCCGCTCGATACCCTCAGAGGACGACATCCCCGAGCGGAAGGCCCCGAGATGCCAGAGACGACCGGGGCCCGACACGTCGGTCCGAGACCACGACGCAGAACCTCGGTCGCGATCGGCGCGGTCGTCGCCATCGTGGTGGGCTCGACTGCCCTCGGTGCCGTCCCCGCGGCCGTGGCCGAGGCTCCGCAACCGGCTCCGACGGGCGCCTACGTCTCTGCACCGTCCGTCGCACCGGATGGCGCGTTCACCGTGGACTTCATCGGCGAGACCGCCGAGTGCGGTGACGGCGGTGACGCGTTCTCCCAGAGCTGGGCGTTCGTCGACGCCGCAGCATCGACACCGCTGCCGTCGCCCTCGGAGGCGAATTCAGCGCTCGGCGTGACCTCGCGGGACGGTCAGATGTCGGCGTCGATCCCCGATGGTACGGCCGGATCCCTGCAGCTCACGTGCACACCCTCGGGAGGTGGCGCAGCACAGACCATCTCCCTACCGCTGACGGTCCGTTCGGGCCCGACGGCGACCAGGTGGAGTTGGAGCATCACGGGCCCCATCGGGGCGGGAGCCGTGGTGACCGCCAGCGCGTTCGGCTTCACGCCTGGTGAGCAGGTGACGGCCTCGATCACGAACGTCACGCGGGGACTCGCGTCGGGCGGCGACCTGTCCGGTGCGGTCGCTGCACCTGTCGGGGCGACGGTCGACGGATCGGGTGCGGTGACGGTCGACATCGTCGTTCCGAGCGGCTGGGTTCCCGGGGACGACCTCGACCTCTCGATCGCGGGCGCCACCAGCCGGTTCCGCCTCGCGTCCGGTCCGGGCACCCCGATGCCACTCAGCTCGACGGAGGCGCTCTCGACGAGCGGGGCGGTCTTCTCGGGAGGCGACCTCGTCGTCCGGGCAGGAGGGTTCGCACCGGCGGAGACGGTCACCTTCTCCCTGCACCCGTCGACGGGTTCCGCTGAGCAGGTCGGAGCGCTGGTCGCCGATGCGGGCGGCGGGGTCGCGGGGACGCTTCGACTGCCGGCCGACGCTCCCGCCGGCGTGCAACGACTCTGGGGGGTGAGCGGGTCCGACGACGGACGACTGGTCTCCGCCGCGCTGACCGTGGCCGCTTCGCCGGAGGTCGTCCGGATCTCGGGGGAGGACCGCTACCAGACCGCGGTCGCGACGGCGCAGGCGTTCGCTCCGTTCGACACGGGTACCGGAACCGTCTACCTGACGTCGGGGAACACCTTCCCGGACGCGCTGGGAGCCGGAGCCCTCGCCGCCTCGATCGGTGCGCCGGTCCTCCTGACGGCACCGGAGGTCCTGCCGGACGCGGTGCGGGCGGAGCTGCTCAGATTGCGTCCTGCGACGGTGAAGGTGGTCGGTGGGACGTCGGCCGTGTCCGACGCGGTCCTCAGCCAGGTCACGGGGCTCGCATTCGCACACGGTACGACCCGCATCGGTGGGTCGGACCGGTTCGAGACGAACCGACTGCTCATCGCGGACGCGCTGCGTAGCGCCTCGACGGTCTACCTCGCGATCGGGTCCAACTTCCCGGACGCACTCGCCGCCGGCCCGGCCGCAGCCAGTCTGGGAGGTGCCGTGGTCCTCGTCGACGGTGGTGCGTCGACCGTGGACGCTGCGACGCTCCGGATGATCGCCGGGCTCGGGGTCCGCGACGTCAGACTCGTGGGCGGGCGTGCGGCGATGAGCGCCGGTATCCAGTCGCAGTTGGAACACCTCTACCCGGGCAAGGTGACGCGGTATGCGGGAGCCGACCGCTACGACACGGCCGCGCAGATCGTGGCCGCCGCGTGGCCGGGCGCCGTCGATCAGGTGCTGTTGGCCTCGGGGGCGAACTTCCCCGACGCACTCGCAGCCGGCGCGTTGGGTGTACCGATGCTCACGAGCGGGTCCACCTGTGTGTCGTCTTCCGTACTCGACCGCCTTGCGGCGTTGCAGCCCAAGACGGTGTCGGTGGTCGGCGGGACCACGGCACTCACGCCGGCGGTGGCGGCACTGAAGCGCTGCTGACCCCGATCATCGGAGCCGTGCCTCGAGGGTGCAGTACTGAGGTGATCACCTCTGCTAGAGTTCAGCTCGCCTGCCGAACCCGAGCGGTCGGCGGCAAGGACAGCGCTGTGCACAGAACGTTCGCTCCACGCGGTCGATTGGCGATGCTCGCCGTGGCGGCGACCATCGCTCTCGCAAGCGCCGGCCTGATGGCTGGCACAGCCGCTCCAGCTCAGGCGGCGACGGTCAGACTGGCGGGCGACGATCGATTCTCGACGGCGGTCGCCATCTCGCAGGCAGCGTTCCCCGACGGCGGGGCCACCGTTGCGTACTTGGCGACCGGCTTCAACTTTCCGGACGCCCTCAGCGCGGCGCCCGCAGCGATGGTAGAAGGTGGTCCACTCCTCCTCACGATGCGCGATCGGCTTCCCGAGACCGTTCGAGCGGAACTCTCGCGCCTCGGCGTCACGAAGGTCGTCGTCGTCGGCGGTGTGAACGCCGTCGACGCTTCGGTGGTCGACGAACTCGGTGTTCTCGGTATCACCGTCGAGAGAGTCTCGGGTACAGATCGGTTCGCGACGTCGCGAGCGCTGATTCAGCGAGCGTTCTCGGTGACCGGAGCAACGCAGGTCTTCCTCGCGACAGGATCCAACTTCCCCGACGCCCTCTCCGCGGGGGCCGCAAGCGGACCCCGCGGGATCCCGGTGTTGCTGGTCGACGGAAGCTCATCGGGCCCTAGTTTGGATGATCTGGGACTGTTCCAGGCGTTGGGAACGACGAGTGCGACGCTCATCGGCGGTTCGGCCGCTATCGGGGAAGGCTACGCGGGCGGACTGCGGAAGTCCGTCTCATCCGTTGGCCGCATCGCCGGCCAGGATCGCTACGAGACGTCGGTCCTCATCAACAGTCAGTTTCCATCGGGAAGTTCGTCTGCCCTGATTGCAACGGGAACCGCGTATGCGGACGCACTGGCGGGTGCCGTCCTCGCGGGCCGCACCGGCTCGTCGCTGTACGTCGTGACGCCGACTTGCCTTCCGCCTGTCGTCGCCAACGGTTTGGCTTCGGCAGGAGTTACGGAACTGACCTTGCTCGGTGGTGCCGCGGCGCTTTCTCCCGCTGTGGCAGATCGCTTCGTCTGCCTTCCGCCACCCGCGCCGGCTCCTGCTCCGAACCCGCCTCCGGCGCCGGCGCCGCCGCTCGGTTCAGCAGGGAACCCGCATCGGGACGGTGTCACTCCGGGGGCGTTCTGTAAAGCTTCGCTCGACGGGCAGTACGGCCGAACGGCGACCGGGCTCCTGATGGTCTGCTCGCGATCCGCGACAGATTCCAGACTTCGGTGGCGTCAGGCCTGACTCAGCATCGGCGGGACCACGGCACTCACGCCGGTGGTGGCGGCACTGAAGCGCTGCTGAGACCGGTCAGCGACGGCGGACGAGTCGTGCGAGTCGATCCGTGGCGCGCACGACCCGCCTCGAGCGCAGGGCCGCCGCCTCACCTTCCACAACGGCGAGGCGGGCTGCGAGGTCGGCCTCGCGCTCCGCTGCGGCTTCGAGTCGATCCTCGAAGCCGGAGGCGATGCGCTTCGCCCGCTGCACACGGTCGTACCGGAGCGCCTCGCTGAAGGCGAGCTGTGCTTTCCGGGTCGCCTTGTCGAAGTCCGCATCCGGCACGGGCGCCGTGAGCGCATCGGCGAGCACGTCATCGCGCACCAGGGTGCCGTCGACCGCTCCCTGCTCGAGCTCCTCGGGCGTGGGGTGGCGCATGAAGTAGTACGGCAGCAGCGCACCCGCCTTCAATCTCGCATAGTCGCGCATCCCGTGGTGGTTCGGGCTGGGTGTCAACTCGGGGTTGCTCTCGTAGGCGCGCCCGGAGATCTCGACCTTGTTCTTGTACTGCTTCCACGAACGCCACGGCAGGTGGAGGACCTCGATGGCGAGTTCCGGCGGCGGGGAACCCTGCGACGCCAGGCTCACGAAGTGGTTGCCCTGGATCACGTCGATGTCGGGGGACCCGATGTGCACGGCGTCCGGGGTCGGGTGGGCACGCACCCCGGCGAGCTCGAGCTGGTCCTGGGTTCGGGCGTCGCGGTAGACGAGCCGATCGAAGCCGGTGCCGTCCTTGGCCGGTGCGCCGGTCAAGTTGACGACCGGGACGAGGAAACTGAGGTAGGTCTTGGGGATCTGCTCGAACACCTCGTGGAGGGTCTTGGTGCGATCGACGGGCAGGAAGAACTCGTCGGCATCGGCGTTGATGACCCAGTCCGCTCCATAACGGGTGTAGGCGTCGCGCGCCATCTGCGTGACCACGGGCGCCTGCTGCTTGCGGTGCACCGGGTCATGACGGAGGTCGATCCGCCCCTCGGCCGCGTAGCGCTCGAGGATCTCGGTGGTGCCGTCGACCGACCCGTTGTCGGTGACGATGAAGGTGTCGACCCCTTGGGCCTCATGGTGGTCGAGCATGGCCGCGATGATGTCCGCTTCGTCGCGGACCATGATCGTCATGGCGAGTTTCATCGAGTGTGTTCCTGTCGGGTCGGCATCGGGACAACCGCTCCAGCTTACGCGTCGGTCGGTCCGGTGTGGTCGTGGTGCAGGTAGGCGTAGAACTCGTCCTTGATGTACGCGAGCGTATGGTTCTGATTGGTCTCGTCGAGGACGAACGTGACGGGGAGGTCCGCCTTCTCCAGACGCCACCCGAGGCGGGCGGCCAGGAACGACATCCAGATGTCCTCGAGGAACCGGTACCGCTCGGGCAGGTCGGTGAAGAACGCGTCATCCGTGACGATCTCGGAATCGCAGACGCAGCCGCCGGTGCCGACGTAATCGGCCCGCTCGCGGTCGGCGAGGTCCGTCCGGTTCCAGTAGGAGCCGTGGTTCGCATAGGCCCAGACCCCCGCGATCACCCGCTCGCCCGCTCGTTCGAGGAGCGATCGGATGAAGTCCGGTTCGACGTCCTGATCGTCGTCCAACATCACGAACGGTCCGCGATAGCCGGCGAGTCTGAGCTTGCGAGCCGCCCAGAAGCGTCCGATGCCGCCGATGTTCTCCGGGCTGGCGCGGAACTCGATGCTGCGGAGCGCACCGCCGACGCCGACCTCCGCGATGACCCGGCGATAGTGTGCCTCGTCGTCCGGCTGGTTGTTCCAGAGCACCAACCGGAGGTGGCGGTCGACTCGTTGGTCGCGCAGCAGACGGATCACGTCGGCGAGCCGCTCCCGCCGGTTCCACAGGCACACGACGACCGCGAGGTCCTCCTCGTGCACCTCACCCGCCAGGAGCTCGATGGTGAACCGTCCGTCGAGCATCCGCCGCATCCGCTGGTCGGCCCGGCGCTGCCGGTAGGCGAGCACGGCTCCACGGTAGTCACGCGCCGCGCGGCCGAGCGCGCGCCGCGGGAGGCTCCGGTATCCGTCGGGCACACCGACCTCGCTTTCCTGGAGATTGCCTGGCGGGAGTCCGCTTCGAACCCCAGCACGCAGTCTCTCATGTTCACTCCTGTATCCTCGGAGGCGTCTCTGCTCGAAATCAGCGGAGAGCTGTTTCGAACTGCTAGGAGATCCACTGCATGGCTATTGCTGCGCCGAGCCCGGACGATCGGGCGGAACGACTGGCGGGACTGCCCTGGGAGGACGCCGGTTCACCCGGGTCGTCGCTGGGGGGTTCCACCTCGCAGCTGAAGGACATCTGGCGGCACCGCGAGCTCCTCGGTCTGCTGACGAACCGCGAGGTGAAGGCGCGGTACAAGGACAGCGCACTCGGCTTCTTCTGGAGCCTCATCAAGCCGCTCATGCAGCTGCTCATCTACGCGGTCGTCGTCGGGCAGTTCCTCGGAGCAGCCCGCAACATCGAGAACTTCGCGATCTACCTGTTCGCGGGGCTGACCGCCTACGGGCTCTTCAGCGAGATCGTCGGCGGCTCGACCTCCTCGATCATCGCCAACTCGGGCCTCGTCAAGAAGGTCTACCTACCGCGTGAGATCTTCCCCCTCTCCGCTGTGGGCTCGGCGATCTTCAACTTCTGCATCCAGTTCGTGATCCTCTTGGTAGCCGCCGCGTTGTTCGGGACGCTGCAGTTCTCAGGCAACCTGCTGTTCGGCCTCGGCGGCTTCTTCGTGCTGCTGGTCTATGCGACGGCGATCGGGCTCCTGCTGTCCGCCCTGAACGTCTACCTCCGCGACGTGCAGTACCTGGTCGAGGTGCTCCTCATGCTCTTCATGTGGGGTTCGCCGATCCTGTACCACTGGACGTTCGCGGTGCAGCACATGCCGGGTTGGCTGGCCGACATCTACCTCAACAACCCGATCACGCTCGGGGTCATCGGATTCCAGGAAGCGTTCTGGGCGAGCACAAGCAACGGCGAGACCCTGCCCGACCTCGGGCTCCGCCTGGCCATCGCCGCCGTGGTCGGCATCGTCCTCCTCTTCGGAGCCCAGCGCGTGTTCGCGAAGCTCCAGGGCAACTTCGCGCAGGAGCTGTGAACATGAGCACCTCAGTCCCCATCGTCCGTCTCGACGACGTCTCGAAGCGATTCGTCATCCGCAAGGAGAAGAGTCTCAAGGAGCGGCTGGTCAACGCCGGCCGGTCGGCGAAGCACAAAGAGGACTTCTGGGCTCTCCGGAACATCTCGCTGGAGGTCGACTCAGGCTCGACCATCGGGCTCATCGGGCCGAACGGCTCCGGCAAGAGCACCCTGCTCAAGGCGATCGGCGGCATCATCGAGCCGACCAGCGGTTCGGTGAAGCGTCGCGGTCGGCTCGCCGCGCTCCTCGAGCTCGGCGCCGGGTTCCACCAGGACCTCACCGGTCGCGAGAACGTGTACCTCAACGCCTCGATCCTCGGGCTGTCCCGCAAACAGACCGACTACTACTTCGAGGACATCGTCGAGTTCTCGGGGATCCGTGACTTCATCGACACGCAGGTGAAGTTCTACTCGAGCGGCATGTACATGCGGCTCGCTTTCGCCGTGGCGATCCACGTCGACCCCGACCTGCTCCTCGTCGACGAAGTGCTCGCCGTCGGAGACGAAGCGTTCCAGCGGAAGTGCCTCGACAAGATCCGGTCCTTCCAGGCCGAGGGCCGCACGATCGTCATCGTCACCCACTCCCTGGGCCAGGTCACCGAACTGTGCGATCGCGCCGTCCTGCTGAACCGCGGCGAGGTGCTGTTCGACGGCGAACCGCACGTCGCGACGACGGAGTTCCGCGACGTGCTCGAGGAGCGACGTCAGGAGGAGATCGCCGAGCACCCCGAGGAGCAGGAGGGCGCCGGACGCATCATCTCGGTGACCGCCCACGCCGTCGGCAAGGCGGTCGGTGAGCCCGTCGCGCCCGGAGACGACCTCATCGTGTCCGCGACCTTCTCCCACAGTGACGGGCTCGACGACTGGATCGCCGCGGTGCAGATCGACAGTGCGCTCGGCCAGGTCGTCTACGGCACCACGAGCAAGCGCATCGGGCTGTCGCTCCCGCGGCTCCGGAGCTCCTGCACGGTCGACTTCGTGCTCGAGAAGGTGACCTTCGGCGAAGGCAAGTACTTCGTCAACGTGTCGCTGATGACCCACGACGGGGTCCACCTCGCAGACCGGCCCCAGATCGCGTCGTTCGATGCCCCGCACTTCCAGCTCGCCGTCGGAACCGTGCACGCCGTGCCGACCGCCAGCGTGGTGGATTCCGTCGCGTGACCTCCGGGTCTCGTCTACACGCAAGCCCAGCGAACTCCAAGTCGGCGCCTCGGTAGGATGGAGCGTTGACTCGTGGGGAACGGACGAAGGTGGGACGACGTGACTGAAGAGGCCGGAACCGGAGAGCTCCGACAGGCGAGGCTCGAGATCGCCCGCCTGCGAGCGGAAGCGGCCCGCCTGGCACGTCAAGCCGACGACGCAAAGCGGCTGCTCCGGGCTGAGCGTGCGAAGTCTGCGAAGTACGCGGAGCAGGTGCGCGAACTGCGCCGATCCTCCTCCTGGCGCCTGACGAAGCCAGTGCGAGCCGTGAAGCGGCGCGTGGCGTCGCTCCGCAGGGGCCGCTGAGGTGGGCGGTACCGTTCTGCGTGAGGTCCTCCCTCGGGTGGTGGTCGAGCGCCCTCGAGCGCTCCCGACGCACCCTGAGCGTGTGGCGTTCGTCGCCAGTTGGGGCGCGGATCCGCACGTCTCACGGTCGCTCTCCACCCTCGTCTCGGAGCTCGCCCGTTGCGGCTACTTCGTCGTCGTCGTCCGTGCGTCGGACTCGATCGAACCGCTGGTCTGGCCGACGCCTCCCGAGGCGCTGGTGGTGCGCAAGCCCAACATCGGGTACGACTTCGGTTCATGGGCGACCGGGATGGCGTTGTACCCGCAGCTGCTCCGGGCCCCGTTCGTGCTACTTGCGAACGATTCACTCGTCGGCCCGTTCGGGTCGCTGCAGCCGATGCTCGAGGACTTCGAGACTCGCGACACGGACGTCTGGGGCGCGACGAACACGCTCCAGTTCTCGCCGCATCTCCAGAGCTACCTCCTGGGCTTCCGGAACGGGATGCTCCGGGACCGCCCGGTCCGCACCTTCTGGCGCACGCTCGTCGACCACGACGACAAGCAGCAGATCATCGACCAGTACGAGATCGGGCTGAGCGAGCTGCTCCACGTCGAGGCCTACGTCACGAGCGCCTGGATCGATCACGCCCAGGTCGTCGAACCGGGGGAGAACCCCGTCATCCGGGGCTGGCGCCGACTCGTCCAGCTCGGATTCCCGTTCGTGAAGCGGGAGATCATCACCAACCCGAGCGTGGTCGCCGACGGCGCCCGCGCTCGCGAGACCGTACGAGCCGCCTTCGGGGAAGACCCGATGGACTGGTTGCCGACCACACCGGACACGAAGCCGAGGTAACACATGAGAAGAATCACCCCCGGCGGCGCGAAGCGGTTCGCCGGCCGAAAGATGATCTCCGCGGGCGTCAAGCTCGCCGAGCTCGACCCGGCCATCGTCCAGCACCACGTGCCGACGGCCTATCCGGCCGGGTTCGAGAACTGGCTGCGACGACGCAACGACCGCCTGACCTCGCTCTTCCCGAGCGAGTGGCGCATGCGCGAGCCGTCGACGGTGCCCGCCGCACGCGTCGCTGTGGTCGTGCACGTCTTCTACGCCGAACTCGTGCCGGAGATCCTCCACGAGCTGCAGCACCTGCCCGTCGAGTTCGACCTCATCGTCACCAACGCCACCGGCGTCCCGCTCGACCTCGACACCTCGTCCCTCGACCGCGTCGGGCGGGTCGAGGTGTACGAGGTGAACAACCAGGGACGCGACATCCTGCCGCTCGTGTCGTTGGTCAACGCCGACATCCTTGAGCCGTACGAGCTGGTCCTCAAGATCCACACGAAGCGCAGTGCCTGGCGTGCCGAGCACACGGAGCTCAGCGGCACGGGCGATGAGTGGCGCCGTTCGTTGTACGCCGGCCTGCTCGGCTCGCCGGAGCACGTCGAGTCCATCCTTTCGGCATTCGCCGGGGACCCGGCCCTCGGTCTCCTGACCGCCGACGGCAACCTCGTCGGTCCCGAATTCTGGGGCGGCGACCAGCAGATCGTCGAGGCGCTGCTCAAGCGTCTCCAGCTCGAACTCGAACCGGAGACCCTCCACTTCGCGTCCGGTTCGGTCTACTGGGTCCGCGGCTTCGTCCTGCAGGGTCTCCGCGCGCTGCAGTTGAGCGAGTGGGACTTCGAGGAGGAGGCCGGGCAGGTCGACGCGACCACGGCGCACGGCGTCGAGCGCCTCATCGGCATCGTCACGGAGGAGGCCGGATACGACCTGCGCGAGGTCGGTTCGCTCACCGCCTCCTCGACCGATGTCGAGTCCGACGGTTGGAAGCGGTTCCGACGGGATGCCGAAGTGGCACCGCGGGCCAGGGCGGTCCCCTTCTACCTCCCGCAGTTCCACGCCTTCCCCGAGAACGACCAGTGGTGGGGCACCGGCTTCACCGAATGGTCGAACGTCGCCGGAGCACAGGCCATCTACGAGGGGCAGAACCAGCCGCTGCTCCCCAGCGACTTCGGCTTCTACGACCTCCGGGCGCCCGGTACCCGGCGGAAGCAGTACGACCTCGCCCAGTCCATGGGGATCGAGGGCTTCATGTACTACTACTACTGGTTCGCGGGCAAGAAGCTCATGAACCTGCCGGTGGAACAGCTGGTCGCGGACTCCGATGACGAACCGTTCTGCATCATGTGGGCGAACGAGAACTTCACGCGGCGATGGGACGGACGTTCGACGAACGTCCTGATCGGTCAGGACTACGAGCGGGTCCCCGCGACGCAGTTCATCCACGACGTCATCGACCTGCTCACCGACGACCGCTACATCCGAGTCGACGGTCGCCCGGTGCTCGGTGTCTACCGGATCACCCAGATCCCCGAGTACCGTTCGGTCGTCGCCTACTGGCGTCAGGTCGCTCGTGAGGCCGGGTTGGACGACCTCCTGCTCCTCAGCGTGGACGTGAGCGGCGCGTTCGACGGGGTCGAAGGCGACCTCTCCGAGCACGGCATGGACGCGTACATGGAGTTCGCTCCCCACAACAAACTGTGGAGCCCATGGGACCGCGCGGACACGGAGTTCGACGATCGGTTCCAGGGGAACACGTTCCGCTACGACGCCATGGTGGAGAACGCCGAGCTCACCTTGTTGGAGGGTGTGTCCGATGACCGCTACCCGGGCGTGATGGTCAACTACGACAACACGGCCCGACGCCAGTGGCAGCCGGATCTCTGGTGGGGCTCGAACCCGTACACGTTCCGACGCTGGTTCGACGCGGCCGTGTCGGCCGTCGCGGACCGCGACCACGAGCACCGTCTGGTCTTCGTCAACGCCTGGAACGAATGGGCGGAGAGCGCCGTCCTCGAACCGACGCTCCGCTTCGGCAAGTCCTACCTGATGGCGATCCGCGACGTCCTGTACCGCTGAGCGCGATTCGCGCGAACGTCGAAGGGGCTGCACCGAACGGTGCAGCCCCTTCGACGTTCATGGCTCCGGTCAGGGAACCGTGGTCGCCTTGCACCCCAACTTCACGCTGGTCGATGCTTCGTAGATGCACACGTTCCGCGCCCCGGACGCCGCCGGAACCGTCAGGTCGAACCCATGGTCGGTGCCGGCACCCGGGTAGAGGCCGTCGAACCAGGACAGGGTGCTGTTGGCGCGGTAGGCGGCACCGACCCCGTCGACGTCCACCCAGACGAACGACGTCGTCGTCGCCGGGTCCACGCCGGGCTGGTACGCCCAACCGGTCACCCGGACCGTGCCCGCCGCGGGGGTGATCGTGTCGAACGATCCGGTCGCGGTGGTCGGGGTCGGCGTCGGTGCGACCGGCGTCGGCGTGGGGGTGGGGGTGGGCGTCGGGGTCGGGGTCGGCGCGGGTGCCGGAGCCTTCCCGGCGCCGACGGTCACCGTCTTGCAGCTGAACAGCACCGAGGTCGCGGATCCGTAAGCACAGATCCGGTAGGTCCCCGGCCCCTTCGGCAGGGTGACGTCGAACCCGTGGTTCTTGCCGGCTCCGGGGAACAATCCCTCGAACCAACTGAGGCTCGTGTTCGCCTTGACCGCGGTTCCGACGCCGTTGATGTCGAACCAGACGTAGGACGGGTCCTTCGTCGCGGAGTTGTAGGCCCAGCCGGTCAGCTTGATGCCGCCGTCGACGGCGGTCGCGGTGTCGAAGGAACCGTATTCTGCCGGAGCGGGGACGTTGACGGTCTTGCAGCCGAGCAACTTCGAGGTCGCCGAACCATAGACGCACACACGATTGTTGCCCGCCGTCGTCGGGATCGTGAGGTCGAACCCGTGGTTTTTCCCCGCCCCCGGGAACATGCCCTCGAACCAGCTCAGTGCGGTGTTCGCGCGGTAGGCGGAACCCTTGCCGTTGACGTCGACCCAGACGAACGTCGAAGCCGTGGTACTCCGGTCGAACGCCCAACCGGTGAGCCGGAGCTGATTCGCCGAGGCCGTCGCGGTGTCGAACGACCCCACCTCCTCGGACTTCAGCGTCACGGTCTTGCAACCCAACCGACCCGAGATCGCGTCGACGCACACGTTGTACGTCCCGAGTGGTCTGTCGAGCTTGATGGAATACCCGTGATTGGCACCGATGCCGGGGAAGTATCCGTTGATCCAGGGCAGGGAGGCGTTGGCGGCGACCGCCGGTTCAGCCTTGCCGTTCACGGAGACGGTCACGTTGGTCGGGTTCTTCGTCGTGTAGTCGACCGCCCAACCGCTGAGGATCATGCCGCCCGGGACCTGCGTCGCGGTGTCGAACGATCCGGCACCCTTCGGGACGGTGACCTGCTTGCAGCCGAGGAGCGTGTTCATGGTCGAGTTGTAGACGCACACCTCGTAAGTCCCCGGCGGCTTCGCGATGGTCCCGTCGAAGCCGTGATTCGGGCCGTAGCCCGGGTAGAGGGAGTTGAACCACGCACGGGACGTGTTCGCCAGGAACGGTCCTCCCTGGCCGTTCACGTTGACCCACACGTATGCGGGCGCCGTGCTATTCGGGTTCATCGCCCAGCCGGACACGGAGATGCCCTGGTATCCACCGGACACGCCGTCGTACGAGCCGTACGAGGAGCCCGTCGTCGGACCGAACCAGTCCGTGTAGATCCGCCAGAAGTTCCGATTGCCGTAGGCACCGCAGCCGTCGCCGGTGCCGTAGAGGTTGGCGAGCGCGGAAGCGTTCGGCTGATACGGGGTGTAGTTGTAGAGTCCGGCCGTCGCAGCGTTCTGGATGTAGACGGTGCTCGACCCGCAGGCGGCGTTCGGGTTGAACCGTACAGCGTTGTTGCGACCGGGGACGTGGTTCCAGCGGGTCGGGTTCGCCTGGTAGTTCTTGAACTGCAGCGCGGCCGCGTACACCTGGTTGAAGAAGCCGTAGTAGTTGGTGTCGCAGTCGGCCGTGTCCGGGCAGCCGTAGCCCATGGCGCTCCGGTACTGCCGCGCGGAGGGCCAATCGTCCGTGATGAGGCTCTGCTCCTTCTCGAGCATGACGATCAGGACCTTCTGGCTGATGCCGCAGGCGACGCCGACGCGGGTGATGATCTCCGCCGCGCTCTGGTTGCCTCCCGAGTACGCCGCACATCTGCCGGAGACCGCCGCGCGGTTCGGGGTGTTCTCGCGGAAGTCCTTGAGGCAGGTGAAGCCGGACCGACAGGCGGACACCCGAGAGTTCAGCACCGACTGCACCGCTGCCGCCGACATGGAGATGTCGTTGTAGAAGAGCTGGTCGCTGATGATGTTGCCGGGGTCGAAGTTCCGTGCCTCGGCGGCTTCGGACGTCTCCGGCGTCGAACCGACGACGAGGCCGGCCACGAGGAGCGAGAAGATGGCGAAGAATGCCGCCAAACGATGTTTCACGGGATCTCCAGAGTGGTCGGGGCGGAGGTCGTCGTGACCGCCGCTGAAGCGTAGTCGAGCGTGACGGACCAGGTGCCCGTGAGCAGGGCGCCGGTGTCCAGCTGGACGACCCCGCACGAGGTCTGCCCGGCGTCAGCCGCCCCGACGGACTCGATGCGCTGTTCGTCGCCGGGCCCCGTCAGGACGTAGGTGCACGAACCGTCGTTCTCGATGACGCCGGCGACGTAGCCGGAGATCGAGATGGTCGCACCGTCGGGATCGATGGTGGCGAACACGATCACGGCCTCCGGCTCGATCGGCGCCGGCTCCGGGCTCTTGCCCGGTACCTCGCTGGTCGAGCCGGTCGGTGAGGGGCTGGAGTCGGGAGCCGCGCCACCGCCGAAGCAGCCGGTCAGCCCGAACATGGCCACGAGACCGACCACTGCGAGCAGTCCTCCACGACGTGCGACCAGCATCGGCTTCCTCTCATCCACCCCCGGATGGGTGACCGGCGGTTCTCGGCTCAGTATACGGCCGGACTGGAGAGTCGCTGAGAACGGCCCCGAACCGCTGCGTTCCGTGCAGCTCAGCGCGCGATGCGGCGCTGCAGCCCGTTCACGGCGCGGCGGGCGAAACGCTCGGCCCGCGCGATCGGGCCGGCCTCCTCGCGCCTGAGGACGACCATCGCCTGTTCGAACAGCTCTCCGGTCGGGATCCAGGACTCGACGACGAACCCGTTGGCGCCCCACGTGCGCTCGACGAACTCCCGGGGTGCGGCCGCCCAACCGTAGAACGACTGTTCGCGCGGTCCGTCATCGCCGCCGCCACCGAAGATGAATTCGCCGTTGCGGAACTGCTCGAGCGCGAGCTGCGCGTCGGGGACCACAGCCGCGAGGTTCGTCGCGAACGTGTCGGCCTCTCCTGCGGCCACCGCAGCCTGTGCACCGGCGACCTGGGCGAGGAAGTTCTCCTCGAGCACCGTGATGAACACCTTGCTCCCCGGCCGGGTCACCCGCGCGAATTCGGCGGACCACCGGCGGTGGGCCTCCTCGGAGAGGTGGGAGAACACGCTGAACGCCGTCACGGCGTCGAAACTGCCGCTGTGGAAGACTGTGGGCGGCATCGGGCGGTTCGTGACCGCGTTGACGCCGGGCAGGGTGTGGTGCAGGAGCGCCGTCATCTGTCTGTCGACGTCGCTCGACCAGATCTGGTCCGCCCGGAGGCGACTCATCAGGAGGCGGGTGATCCGGCCCCAGCCGGAACCGAAGTCGAGGACGAGGTGTTCGCCCTGGTCGCCTGTCGGCCACCGGTCGAAGGCTGCTCCGATGAAGCGCTCCGCCTCTCGGTAGGCGTCGAGGTAGCTCGCGCCGACGAACTTCTGCTGGATACGCCGCGGTGGATTGGACGGTGCCTGGACCCTGGGGTCGACGATCCCGGGGACGTCATCGAGGGTCTCGGCGTCTGCGAGCCGTTCCACGTAGGAACGCTCGGTCTCGGCTTCAGTCAATCGGGGCCTCCTGGTGGGAACGGGTGGGTTCAGTCTTCCACGACCTCGGAAGCGACGGGTGACCTGTGACGAGCGGTCCGTGCTCGGGCGGTGACGATCGTCATCAGAGCTGCAGCTGTCGACTAGGCTCGCGGATGGCGACCGGGCCGACGGCCGCCGCGGATGAGGGGGCGGTCGTGGTCGAGGTTCGTCGTCAGCAGACGGATCCGGGGGAGACCGGGACCGTCGCGCACCGCAGCAATGCATCGCCTCCCCTGGCGCTCTCGTCCGGGACGGTCCTCGCGGCCGCCTACCTGGTCGGCGTCGTCCTGCTCGCCGTCTGGGCGCTGTGGTTCGGGGGAGCGGGATGGCCGCTCTGGCTCGCCGTCTGGCTCGGTGTCGGTGCGCTCGTCGCCCATCGGACGGACTGGTTCCTCGGCATCGCCGCCGGCCCTGCCGTCGGTCTCTTCGTCGTCACGATGCTGCTCCGTCTGACGCCCTTCCTCGGTGTCGGCATCGCCACACCGGTCCTGATCGTCCATCTGGCGATCGGCGTCGCCGTGGCGATGCTGCTCTGGCGACACGGTGTCCTGACGCTGGATGATCGCCTCGTCCGACCGCTCCGCCAGATCGTGGTCGCCTCGGCGAGCGCGCTCGCCGGACTTGTGGCCGTGTTCGCGATCGTCGTCGTCCCCGGCCGGTGGAACATCGCATGGGTGACGAGCGGCGACTCCATCACCAGCCTGATGTTCTCCCGATACATGTTCGGCGACGGCGGGATCAGCCCGGAGCGGACCAACCCGGTGCCGGTCCCGTATTCGCTCGTGGCCGCAGCGCTGGCACCCGGGCGGGATTCCATCCCACCCGAGGAGTATCTGCGACACGACCTCGGTCAGCTCGCCCAACTCTGGATCCTGGTGCTCCTCGGTGCTGCCGTCCTGGCCGGTGCGGTCGTCGTCGCGTCGCGGGGTACGGCCTCCTGGTGGGTCACGACCCCCCTTGCGCTGGTCGCCGGTGCGCTTCCGCTCAGTTGGTTCGTCGCGGGGAACGCCCTGCAATTCGGCTTCTTCAACGCTGCGCTCGCCTGTTTCCTGCTCCTGGCCGGGTGGCTCGTCTACCTGCGCGCCGAGCAGTACCCGGTGCCTGCCTACGTCGTCCTCACCCTGATCATCACGGTGCTCCTCGGCACGTGGGGTCCGGTCGCCATCGTCCTCGGGTCGGTACTGCTCGTCCTCATCGGACGGAACCTCCGAGTGCTCACCAGCAGGGTCGACGTCCCCCGGTTCATCCTGGTGATCGCGGCGACCGCGCAGATGGTGGGGTACGCGTTGTTCGTCACCGTGCCCGACTTCCTCCGTGAGCAGGGTGCGCTCTCCGCCGACGGCGGCATCTTCACCTCCACGTCCAACACCGCCATCGCGGTCGGCGCCGCTCTGCTCGTCGTCGCTGCGTGCGCCCGCCTGCAGCAGGGCCGATCGCACGTCTTCGCCGGCGTCCTCGCCCTCACCGGCGCGGGGGCGCTGCTGGTCGTCGTCTTCGTCCTCCTGCGCCACGCCGTGCCCAACCCCTGGGGGTACTATCCGGCGAAGTTCGCCTGGTTGCTGGAAGCGCTGGCGCTCGTCATCATCCTCGCCCTGATCGCTCAGGCGCTGTCCGTCCGGCTGGACCAGGTGCGGAGCGCCCGTGTGGTCCTCGTCGCCGGTGGCATCGTGCTGGTCGGATCGCTCGCGTGGCAGATCACGCCGCTCGGCCCGGAGAACTCGGCGGTGTCACCGATCGTCGAGGTCTGGCGGAAGACGGGTATCGCCGCGTCGGGCGACGCCGCGGAGCTCGCCATGCGGTTCGCGACGCCGGGGGAGAAGAACATCCTGGTGGGGTACGCCGATCCCTCGACGGACGCCTACGTGAACTCCTGGAGCCTGCAGATCAACACGACGGACGCGACCGACCCCATCCGGATCTCCGCCTACGCCCTGGACGTGACGAAGATCGACGACGTCTGCACGGCGATCGGTCGGTTCGAGAGCGGAGCGACGATCCGGACGCGGAACCCCGACCTCGAGGCCTCCCTGCGTGCCGAGTGCTCGGATCAGGACTTCTCGGTCGTCCTCGACGGCTGATCGTCCAAGCGGTCGGCGCTCGGTTCGACGGCCCGATGGTCGGGTGCTCCCAGGAAGAGCTTCCTGCTCAACCAGACGGCGACGACGAGCACGAGGAGGAGCGCGACCGACAGCGGGCGCCAGCCGATGGGCGGCTCCCAGCTCGGGTCGAAGACGAATCGTCCGAAATCGCCGTCGATCCCGACGGCGTAGCGCCTGAGGGTCATGACGAAGGCGAACAGGTGGCCGATCGCCAGGAGGACGAACCCGCCGACGACGAACCGCGCGATGCGACGGTCGGCACCGATCCCGACACCGGCGTCGTCGAGCGCCAGACCGGCGACGATGACGAGGCACAGCAACATCGCGAGCATGTAGCGGCCCTGCCAGATGTACCCGTACTGCGCGTAGACGGAGAGGGTCGTGAGGACGGGCACGACGAGGCACACGACGAGGAGGCCCCAGACCGCGACGGTGGTGCGTCGTCGACCCCACACGACGGACGCCGACAACAGGAGCAGCAGTGCGGCGCTCCACGCGATGATCGTGGCCGACGGGGCGGGGGTGTCGACCCAGCCGAAGAACCCGATCATGCCGAACACCCAGTCGATGGACTGGATGAAGGTGTAGCCGGCCGCGAAGAGGTAACTCACGATCCCGAGACTCGCGGGGGCCGAGCCGGCGAGGGCGGGCGGTTGCAGGTACCAGGCGACGGTCACGAGACCGACGACGGCCGCCCCGACGAGCAGTGCCAGGCCTGGTGGCGACTTCAGGAGGGCCGCCACCCGCGGCCGGTTGCCCAGGAAGATGGCGGCGACGACGATGAGGAGCACCCAGAGCAACGAGATGCTCCGCGTCGTCATGAGCAGGCTCGCGGTAACGAGCGCGAGGCCGGCCTGCTCCCAGAGCCGTCGTCCGGTGGCCGTTCCTCGGGTCATCGCGAGCAACGTGGCGAAGAGCCCTCCGGCAGCCGCGACCTCGAGGCCGTTCGGGTTCAGGGAACCACTGAGGTAGAGCACCATCGGGGTGACCCCGACGATCGCGCCGACCATGGCCCACCGCCAGCGCGGGAGGAGGGTGAGCTGCATGACCATGACGGCGAGCGCGAGGGCGCAGACCGCGGCCCCGGCGATGCGCATGGCGTAGAAGGCCGCGTCACCGGTGACGACGAGTGACGGCCAGCCGACGATCGCGTAGAACGCCGGACTGTTAAGCCCGGCCGAGGACCCCGTGGTCACGAGATCCTCGTCGCGATCCCGGAGTCCCGCCTGGCAGTCGGCGGTCAGTTCGCCGTCGAAGGCGAAACACACGAGCTGATGCGCGTTCGCGATGTTCTCGGGTACCGTCGCCTCGGTCAGGCTCGGATTCTCGGGCCAGGGTACGGACACGAGCTCTCCGCGCGCCACCGCAGCGGCGCGGATGGCGTGGGACGGTTCGTCCGGAATGGACCCGATCGGCGAGGCCAGCGCCCAGAGGACCATCGGCGCCAGGATCGTGACGAATGCGAGGAGGAAGGTCAGCCAGCGTCGTCGCTCCCAGCGGGTGGGGGCGGAGCTGCGGGCGGGAGAATCCATGTGGTGGAGGTTCCGATCAGGTCGATGCGCGACGGTTCGCGGTTCCGTCGCCGATCAGCTTAGCGGCGGGTCCGAGCGGATCCTCAGCGCGCCGCCCCGGTGTCTGGGCGACGGAGCCGACCGGCGCGTCCTGGTCGTTGAGGAGGCGTCGGCGAAGGAGGATGGCCCCGGCCGTCAGCACGACGAGATATGCCACGGAGAGCGGCAGCCAGCCGGCGGGAGGCTGCCAGGTGGCGTGCTGGAGCATGTCGGCGAAGGAATACTGCGAACCGACGGTGTACCGCCGCAGGGTGTTCACGAAGGCGATGAGGTGCGCGATCACCAGGGCGCCGAGTGCGATCGTCGCGAGTCGACGGGTCGTCCTCACCCCGAGGACGACGTCGCTCCCATCGATGACGACGCCGCACAGGACGAGGAGGACCGCGAACATCGCGAGCGTGTACCGTCCCTGCCAGATGTAGCCCATCTCGGTGACCAGGGCCGCCTGGACGAATGCCGGGACGAAGACCAGGACGAGCACCAGCAGGAGCGGGGCGAGCAGAGCGCGACCTCGGCCCACGACGAAGGCGGCCGCCACGAGCGATCCCGCCGCGACCGTCCAGATGGCCATCGCGGAGAGCGGGAGTGCCGTGTCGATCCAGCCGAAGAGCCCGATCCACCCCTGGGCGTAGTCGAAGGTGCTCACGAGCATCTGGAGGAATCCGGTCCAGTACCCGGTGCCCACCTCCGGATACGTCTGCCCTCCGTCACCGTAGGTGGTGAGCGGGGTCAGGAACCAGGCCATCGCTCCGACCGCGACGAGCCCCGAGACCACGACGGTGACGATCGCGGCCGGTCGTCTGAACAGGTCCTTCGCGGATCGCCAGTCGGCGGCGAGGAGCGCGGCGACGACGATGACGAGCACCCAGAGCAGTGAGATGCTGCGGGTGCTGGACAGGAGCAGTGTCGCGAGGACGACCATCGCTCCGCGCTCCCAGAGCAGTCGCGTCGACGAGGCGCGCCTGAGGGTGAGGAGCAGGACCGAGATCAGTGCCACCGCGGCGGTGACCTCGACACCGTTGGGGTTGAGCGTTCCCGACAGGAACGCGACCATCGGTGTGAAGCCCGCGACCAGCCCCATCAGGGCGAACCTCGCCCGTGGGAACTGCCAGAGCGACATCGTCGCGATGGCGAGCATCGCCGCGTTGAGCAGGGCGCTCATCCCGCGCATCCCGTACAGGGCGGCGTTGCCGTCGAGGACCAGCGTGGGCAGCCCGGTGATGGCGTAGAAGAGCGGGTGGTTGGAGTTCGCCGTGGTGACGGCCGGGGTCGGTGTGTCGTCGGGGTCGACGGGTCCGTCGCAGCTCGCGCTGACGTCCGGCTGGTAGGCGTAGCAGGTGCGCCCCTGGGTGTCGGCGATGTACTTCGGCACGAGCGACTCCGAGAGCCAGGTCTCGCCCGCCTTCGGCTGCCCGGTGAGGTCGCCACGGACGACCGCGGCGGCGCGGATGAAGTGGGCCGGCTCGTCAGGCGAGGAGCGCAGCGGGGAGGCGAGCGACCAGAGGAGGTTGGCTGCGAAGAAGCAGACGAACGCGATCACGAACACGCGCCAACGGTTCCTGACCGGGCGTGCGCCACCGGACGGTTCGAGCGGGCCTGCGAGCGAGATGATGTTCCATTCGACGTGATGACGGGCGATCGTGCGCCGACCGCGGAGACTGCAGACAGTTTATGCGGAAGCCGTCACGGGCGACGGCTGACGACGGGGTATCCTGACTCCACCTCGGACCGCCCATCAGCGTCCGTCCAGGGGCCGGCCCCGCACTCAGGAATGGAACGCATGACGTCGACGACGAACGTCCCGTACGACCAGCCGCGTCGTCCGGGCAAGCGTCTCCGCCTCCCGGGCGGTGGCATGTCGCTCAGCGAAGGACTGGGCGGCCACCGCAACTCGCTCGGCGTCCTGCGGCTCATCCTCGCGTCCATGGTCATCTTCTCGCACGCGTTCCCCACCGGGGGCTGGGGGGAGGATCCGTCGAAGGGGTGGACGAACGGCCAGGAGACGATCGGTGGGTTCGCCGTGGTCGGCTTCTTCACGATCAGCGGCTACCTCATCGCGAAGAGCGGTGCGTCCGCGGACATCCTCCAGTTCGTCTGGCGGCGCGCCCTGCGGATCTTCCCGGCCTTCTGGACCGTGCTCCTCGTCGGTGCCGTCATCGTCGGACCGATCGCCTGGCACCTCTCCGGCCGCGGTCTGCGCGACTACATCGGGGTCAGCCCGGTCGCCTACGTCTTCTCCAACGCGGACCTCACGATGCGGCAGTGGGGAGTCTGGGACATCTTCCAGAACACGACGCCGTACGGCGAGGTCGTCCAGTACAGCGTCTTCAACGGCTCGCTCTGGACGCTCACGCTCGAGTGGGGGTGTTACATGCTGATCGCCGCCCTCCTCGTGGTCGGCGTGCTCCGCCATGCCCGCTGGGTCGTGCCGGCGCTCGCCGCAGGGTTCTGGCTGGCCGACATCGCCTACAGCGTCGCACCGCAGATCGTGACGGTGTTCATCCCGCAACTGGTCGACGCGAACCCCATCAAGCTGGGTCTCGCCTTCCTCATCGGTTCGTCGCTCGCGATGTACTCGAAGCGGATCCCGCTGAACGACTGGATCGGCGTCGCGTGCGGTGTCGTGGCGGCGGTCACGCTCGTGACCGGAGGATGGGTGCTCCTCGGATACCCGGCTTTCGCCTACTTCATCCTCTGGCTGGCGGCCCGCCTCCCGAAGCGCGTCCAGTGGATCGGCGCCAAGAACGACTACTCCTACGGCATGTACGTCTACGGGTTCCTCGTCCAGCAGTTCACCGCCTTCCTCGGGTGGAACGCCCTGGGTTACTGGCCGTGGGTCGGGCTGACCATCCTCGTCACCGCGGCGTGCGCGTGGTTGAGCTGGCACGGGGTCGAGAAGCGGGCGATGGCGTTGAAGGATCGCGGTCCCGGGCGGGGACTCGAGTGGCTCGCGACGCGTCGGACCGCGGATCCCGTGTGACGGTGACCGCGTCGAGTACCATCGAATGTCGGCCCGCCTACAGCTAAGGACACCCATTCGTGACTGCAACAACGCTCGGAACCGTTCTGGTGACGGGAGGCGCCGGCTTCATCGGCTGCGCGCTGTCCCACAAGCTGGCTGCCACAGCCGAGCGGTGGGTCGTCATCGACAAACTGCACCCGCAGGTCCATCCGAGCGCAGAACGGCCCGCCGACCTCCACGAGGCGGCCGAGCTGGTCGTCGGTGACGTCACCGACGCCGCCGCCTGGGACGCCCTGCTGGCGGACGTCGAGCCGGACGTCATCGTCCACCTGGCCGCCGAGACCGGCACGGCGCAGTCCCTCCACGCGGCCACGAGCCACGCCCAGGCGAACGTCGTCGGAACGACGGAGATGCTCGACGCACTCGGTCGGGCGGGGCAGGTCCCGGGACACTTCGTCCTGTCGTCGAGCCGGGCCGTCTACGGCGAGGGCCAGTGGCGGCGCACCGACGGGTCCGTGTTCGAGCCCGGGCAACGTTCGCACGCTCAGTTCGAACGTGGCGAGTGGGACTTCCCGGAGGCCTCACCCCTGCCCAGCCGGGCCGCGGTCACCATGCCGGCCCCGACGAGCGTCTACGGAGCGACAAAGCTCGCCCAGGAGCACATCCTGTCCGCTTGGACCGCCGCCCACGACGCGAAGCTCACCGTCCTCCGGCTGCAGAACGTGTACGGTCCCGGCCAGTCGCTCATCAACTCCTACACCGGCATCGTCTCCCTCTTCTCCCAGCTCGCGATGGACGGCGGCACGATCCAGGTGTACGAGGACGGTCGGATCGTCCGTGACTTCGTCTTCATCGACGACATCGCGGAGTCCTTCCGCGCGGTCATCACCGCCGGACCGTCCGCCGACGTGTCCCGCTTCGACATCGGTTCGGGCGTCGGGACGACCATCCTCGAGCTGGCACAGGCCATCGCGGCCTATCACGGCGCGCCCGCGCCGGTGATCAACGGGATGTACCGCGACGGCGACGTCCGGCACGCCGAGTGCAGCATCGACGACACGCTCGCCGGACTCGACTGGGCCCCGGCCTGGGACGTCACGCGGGGGGTCGCGGCGCTGCAGGAGTGGATTGCCGCCCAGCGATAGCGCCGTTCCGCCCGAGGCCGTGCGCCGCGGGCCGAACGGTGCCGTCCTGATCCTCGCGGCGACCGCCATCGGGGGAGGCGCGGGCTACCTCCTCCAGATCATCACGGGCGCAGCCCTCGGGACGGCGGCCTACGCGCCGTTCGCGGTCTTCTGGTCAGCGCTCTACCTGCTCATCAGCGCGCTGTCGGGCGTCCAGCAGGAGGTCGCGCGTGCCACCCACGTCCTCGGTGAGGGAGCACGGGGCGCATCCCGTGCGCCGGTCGTCCGCAACTTCGCGGTGGTCGCGGCGCTCATCATCGCCGTGCTCATCGCCGGCACCGCCTGGATCTGGGTCGGCGCGGTCTTCCCCGCGAACGGCTGGTCGCTGGTGCTTCCGCTCGTCATCGGCCTCGCCGCCTACGTCGTGGTCGCTGCGACCGCGGGCGTGCTCTACGGCCTCTCGCTCTGGGCGTCCGCTGCGGCCCTCACGATCGTCGACGGGCTCGTCCGGTTCGCCATCGTGGCCGTCATGCTCTCGCTCACCACCGATATCGCGGTCCTCGCCTGGGGCGTGACGCTTCCCTTCGCCATCACCCCGCTCATCCTCTGGCCGTTCATCCGGCGCGGTGTGGTCGGGCGGTTCGGGATCGACGTCGGACCGCGGGAACTCAGCTGGAACGTCCTGCGGACCGTCACCGCCGCCGCCGCGACCGGGGTCATGGTCAGCGGCCTGCCGCTGATGATCCAGGCGACCGGCGACATCGTCTCCTCGGACGCGTTCGGTTCCCTCAGTTACGCCATCACCCTCACCAGGGCACCGATCGTCATCGTCGTGCTCGCACTGCAGAGCTATCTCGTCGTGGTCTTCCGTACCGACGCCGACGCCATGCTCGGCCGGGTCGTCCGGTTCGCGATCATCGTGCTCGCCGGTGCGGGCCTCCTCTCCGTGCTCGCCTGGTGGCTCGGTCCGTGGGCCCTCTCGATCCTCTTCGGACGTGCGGACGTGCTGTCCGGGGGCACCATCGCCCTCCTGGTAGCGACCGCGGGCCTCGTCGGTGTCCTGTGCGTCACGGGCGCGGCCACCCTGTCGCGCGCGCAGCACGGGCCGTTCGCCGGTGGCTGGATCGTCGCCGCCGTCTCCACGATCCTCGCGTTGCTCCTGCCGCTGGGCTTGCACGAGCGCACGATCCTCGCGATGGTCGTCGGCCCGGTGGCCGGTCTGATCGTGCACATCGTCGCTCTGCGGCGGCCGGCGTCGGTGCACCTCGGCCCGCCGGCGCCGGACGACCCGATTTCCTGATCCGGCGCGGCGCGGATAGCGTGGGCGGGCGCATCGACAGGCCGCAGCATGGCCCGTCACCGTCAGGAGGCAGACCGTGAGTCCCAATTCGTTCACCGCACTCCGTCTCATCGCGGCGGTCGCGGTCCTCGTGCGGCACTCGCTCATCATCCTGGACGACGAGATCTCGCCGTTCGGTGCGCCGGACATCCCCGCACTCGGGCTCTGGGTCTTCTTCGTGGTCTCCGGGTTCCTGCTCCCCGGCGCGTGGGAACGCCGTCCGCAGCTCGTGCGATACGTGTCGGCCCGGGTCCTGCGCGTCTTCCCCGGACTCTTCGTCAGCCTCCTCGTGACGGTGGTCATCATCGGCGCGATCGCCACGCCACTCGGCGTGCGCGCATACCTGTCGGATCCGCAGACGCTCAACCACCTCACGAAGAACCTCGTGCTTCTGCCGGACTACACGCTGCCGGGCGTGTTCTCCGACAACCCCTACGCGAACGCCGTGAACGGTGCCCTCTGGTCGCTCGGACCGCTGTTCGCGATGTACCTGCTGGTGCCGGTGCTCGGATGGATCCCGTGGCGGCGGGTGCGGGCCTCGGTCTGGACGGGGCTGCTCGTCTGGAGCGTCGTCGCTCCGCTCGTCGACGCGATCCCGACGCGTGACATCGTCTGGGGCAACTTCGTCGACGACATCCTCCGGGTCGCCGCGTTCTTCTGCGCCGGCGCGGCGCTGCGCGAGTGGCGTGTCCCGCTCCGACTCGACGCGGCGATCATCGCCGCGTCCGTGTTGGCCATCGTGATGGTGCTCGAGCCGGAGCTGACCTCGTTCGTCGCGCACCTCGTGGTCCCGTACGTCCTCGTGACCGTCGGATCGCAGCCGATCCCGGTCCTGCGATCGGCCGGTCGCTTCGGAGACCCGAGTTTCGGGATGTTCCTGATCGGTTTCCCGGTCCAGCAACTCGTCATCCATCTGAACCCGCAACTCGACTGGGTCCCGAGCATCCTGACGACGCTCGTCCTGTCGGTCGCCTACGGCTATCTGCTGTGGTGGTTCGTCGACCAGCCGCTCGCGAGGATGCGGGTCAGCTCGCGTCGTCCGGGGACGAACCGTCTCGAGGCACCTCGGCCAGCCGCTGTTCGAGCGCCCTGATCCGAAGATCCTGCAGAGCGCTCTCCTCTGCCAGCGTCCGGCTCCGGTTCTCGAGGGTGGTGAGCTCCGAGCTGTGCTGAATGCTCACGAGGAACAGGATGAAGATGCTCACGAAGAACACGAGGTTCGTCGGGATCTCGACGCCGATGACGCCGGCGGCCCAGACGAGGACCTGCGGGAACACGCCGATGACGAGTGCGAGCAGGCCGGCGATGAGCCACCAGACGGCGTGCCGTTCGCGCAGTCGCCGTTTCCGCAGCATCTCCACGACGATCCCGAGGGTCAGGACCGCGCCGACGATGCCGAGGATGTAGGTGCCGATGGGGATCATGCGGTCACCACCTCGTCTCCGTTGTGCAGGGCCACGGGCGGTCGGATGAGCGCGAACACGAGCGCGAGACCGGCTCGTGCGAGGTACTTGGCGGCCTTGAGGGGATTGTGGGAGGGCGTGCCGCCCGCGCGAGGGCGCATGGCGACGGGGACCTGACGGATGACACAACCCGAGCGGGCGGCGATGACCAACGACTCGATGGTGTCGCCGAGGTACTCCGCGGGGTAGTGCTCGGCGAACAGTCGCACGGCGCGGGGGCCTGTGGCGCGGAAGCCGCTGGTCGTGTCGGTGAGTCTCGTCCGCGCGACCCTGCTGAGGACGCCAGAGAGCACGACCATCGCCCACTTCCGCGGACCACGCACCTCGTAGTCGCCCTCTCCGGCGAAACGGGCGCCCAGCACCAGGTCGGCGGTCTGCAGCTCCTCGACGAGTCGCACGACACCCGAGGGGTCGTGCTGGCCGTCGGAGTCGACCTGCACCACGTTCCGGTACCCGTGGGCCAGGGCGTACTTGAACCCGGCACGCATCGCGCCGCCGACGCCGAGGTTGTAGGGCAGTTCCGCGACGATCGCGCCGGCCGATCGGGCTTCGACGGTCGTGTTGTCGGTCGAGCCGTCGTTGACGACGAGGACGGCGACGCCCGGGAGCTTGGCGTGCACCTCGCGGACGACGGCGGCCACGGACGCCTCTTCGTTGAGCGCCGGCATGACGATGAGCGTGCCGGCGAGAGAGGTCGTCATACGGGGAATCCTAGCAATCGGGGGCGGAGCCGACCCGTCGACAGGCTCGGGGAGCGGGATCCGGGGCGAGGAGCGAAGCGATCGTCCTGGGCGGGGGCGCGGTGCGTGGGCGGGACGGGGCCCGGCTCAGACTCGCGCGAACACGTGCTCCAGCAGGGCACGGCGTCCTGCGGTGTTCCGAGCGCGCAGGGCTGCGGGCAGCTCGCTCAGGGCGTTGGCGCGGGAGGTCCAGTGGTTCGCGGCGGCGCGCGCGGCCCGGTTCCATCCCATCGCCCGGAGATCGCGCCGGGCCTCTCCGAACAGCGTGCGCTCCTGACGGAACTTCGAGCCGTCCGGACCGGTGACCGCGGAGACGCTCTGCGAGTGCCGGCGGTACGCGAAGCAGATCTCGTCGTCGAGGACCAGACTCCCGCCGTCCTTCGTGATCTCGAGCAGCATCGCAAGGTCCTGCACGACATCGAGGTCCAGTCGGAACTCGTGCTTCCTGAGCGCCTCGACCCGCCAGACGAGCGAGGGGAAGTACGTCCAGTTGCCGCGGAGCAGGCTCGTCGCGAGCTGCTCCCCCCGGTACTCGCGGGCACCGGTTCCGGAGAACCGGTAGAGCGCTTTGATCCGGTCCGCGAGCGGACGGGAGGGTGTGCCGTTCTCGTCGATGACCGAGACACCGGGCTGGATGATCGAGGCGTGCGGGAATGCGGCGATGAGCTCGCGCACGCGGCGGACGTAGTCCGGCAGCATGACGTCGTCGCAGCCCATGATGACGGAGAACTCCCCGGACATGAGGGACACGCACTTGCGATAGTTCTTCGAGGGGCGGAGGTTCACCTCGTTGCGGATGTAGGTGATGCGCGGATCGCCGAGCCCGACAGCCCACCGACCCGGGGCGAGGTCCGGGTAGACGTCGTCGACGATGGTCAGGTGCCAGTCGGGATCGGACTGCGCGAGGACGCTCTCCACCGCCGCCTGGAAGTGGTCGAAGCCGCCGTAGAAGGGCATCATGATGTCGAGCGTCACTCAGGTAAGCTAGCAACGATTCTCGGGCAGTGCGGAATTCTTCGACGATCTCCCGGCCCGATCACACGCACCGATCCAGAGCGGAACCTCATGACTGACACCCCCGTGAAGAAAGCTGTCATCACCGGCATCACCGGTCAGGACGGCAGCTACCTCGCCGAGCTCCTGCTGTCGAAGGGCTACGAGGTGCACGGGTTCGTGCGTCGCGCGTCGACCTTCAACACCGGCCGGATCGACCACATCTACGACCCCGAGGCGACCCACGACGGTTCGCCCAGGCTCCAGTTGCACTTCGCCGACCTGGCCGACGGGTCGCGCCTGGCGACGCTGCTCGCCGAGATCCAGCCAGACGAGGTCTACAACCTCGCCGCCCAGTCCCACGTGCGCGTCAGCTTCGACGAGCCGGAGTACACGGGCGACACGACCGGCATCGGGACGGTCCGGCTCCTCGAGGCCATCCGTCAGGTCGGTCTCCACTGCCGCTTCTACCAGGCGTCGAGCTCCGAGATGTTCGGGGCGACGCCGCCGCCGCAGAACGAGGAGACCCCCTTCTACCCGCGCTCGCCCTACGGCGTCGCGAAGGTCTACTCCTACTGGATCACCCGGAACTACCGTGAGGCCTACGGCATGTTCGCGGTCAACGGCATCCTGTTCAACCACGAGTCGCCGCGACGCGGTGGCACCTTCGTGACCCGCAAGATCACCCGCGCCGCGGCGCGCATCGCCGCCGGCCAGCAGGACTTCCTGTACATGGGCAACCTCGACGCCGTCCGCGACTGGGGCTACGCGCCCGACTACGTCGAGGGCATGTGGCGGATGCTGCAGGCCGACGAACCGACCGACTTCGTCCTGGCCACCAACACCGCGTACACCGTGAAGGACTTCCTGCAGTTCTCCTTCGAGCGGCTCGACCTCGACTGGGAGAAGTACGTCAAGTTCGATGAGCGCTACCTCCGTCCCACCGAGGTCGACGCGCTGATCGGCGACTACGCGAAGGCCGAGTCGGTCCTCGGCTGGACCCCGAAGGTGCTGCCACCGCGCCTCGCGCAGATCATGGTCGACTCCGACGTCGCCGAGCTCGAGGCGTCGGGCAAGCCCTACATCGACACCGCGGAGGTCTAGGCGCGGTGCGCGTCCTCCTCACCGGTGGTGCCGGCATGCTCGGTTCGAGCATCGCCGAGGTCTGGCCCACGCTCCGCGCTGCCGACGAACTGATCGTGGCGACGCGCGCAGACGCCGACCTCACCGATCGTGCCGCCGTCGCCGCCCTCATCGGGCGCACGTCGCCGGACGCGATCGTGCACGCCGCCGCGAAGGTCGCCGGCATCCAGGCGAAGCTGCAGCGTCCCACCGACTTCCTGCTCGACAACCTCCTGATCGACACCTCGGTCATCCGAGGCGCGATCGACGCCGGTGTCCCCGAGCTGCTCTACGTGTCGAGCGCGGCGATCTACCCCGAGGGGCTCCCACAGCCGATCGGCGAGGGCGCGCTCCTCAGCGGCACGCTGGAGGGCGCGAACGAGGGATATGCGCTCGCGAAGATCGCCGGGACGAAGCTCTGCGAGTACGCGAGTCGGCAATACGGGTTCGCCTATCGCGCAGCCGTGCCGTCGAATCTCTACGGCCCGGGCGACGACTACACCCACGGTCAGGCGCACCTCATCGCCGCCGCCCTCGGCAAGGTGCACGCCGCCGTGACGAGCGGCTCCGACGAGGTCGAGGTCTGGGGCGACGGCACCGCCCGACGCGAATTCACCTACACGCCCGACCTCGCGGCGTGGCTCGTCACGCAGCTCGGCTCGCTCGACGCATGGCCCGTCACGCTCAACCTCGGGCCGGGTGTCGACCACAGCATCACCGAGTACTACGAAGCAGCCGGTCGCGCCGCCGGCTTCACCGGTCACTTCCGGTACGACGCCACCAAGCCGTCCGGCGTGCACCAGCGCCTGCTCGATTCGGCCGCCGCCCGTGCGCTCGGCTGGAACCCCACCACCCCGCTCGCGGCCGGCGTCGCTGCGAGCTACCACGCCTACCTCGCAGCTCAGGAGCCACAGACAGCATGACCGACGACACTTTCGACTCCGGTTTCCCCCTCGCCACCTCCTCCTGGGATGCTGCGGAGTACGCCGCCATCCAGCGCGTCGTCGACAGCGGCCGCTTCACCATGGGTCCGCTCGTCGCGCAGTTCGAGCGCGATTTCGCCAGTGCGTTCGGCGCCGGATTCGGCGTCATGGTCAACTCCGGGTCGAGCGCGAACCTCCTCGCGATCGCCGCTGCGGTCCTCGACGAGCGGGTCGACCTGCAGGCGGGCGACGAGGTCCTGGTGCCCGCCGTGTCGTGGGCCACCACCTACTACCCGCTCCAGCAGTACGGACTCATCCCGAGCTTCGTCGACATCGACGTCGACACCCTCAACCTGGACCTATCGCTCGCCGAGGCCGCCATCACCCCTCGCACCAAGGCGATCTTCGCGGTCAACCTCCTCGGCAACCCGAACGACTTCGCGGCGCTCACGGCACTCGCCGAACGTCACGGTCTCCTCCTGCTGGAGGACAACTGCGAGTCGCTCGGCGCGAAGGACGACGGTCGGTTCGCCGGAACGGTCGGAGCGATGGGCACGTTCAGCGCCTTCTTCTCCCACCACATCTCGACGATGGAGGGCGGGATGATCCTGACGGACGACGAGGCCACGGCGCAGATGCTCATCTCGCTGCGGGCCCACGGCTGGACCCGTGGGCTCCCCGAGAAGAACGCTGTCCACGACAAGTCGGGCGACGAGTGGGACGACCTCTTCCGCTTCGTCCTTCCCGGTTACAACGTCCGTCCGCTCGAGATGTCCGGCGCGATCGGCATCGAGCAGATCCAGAAGGTCCCGTCGCTCATCGCGGGTCGTCGGGAGAACGCCGTGTACTGGACAGAGCGCTTCGCCGACCTCGATTCCGTGCGCATCCAGCGCGAGCAGGGCGAGAGCAGCTGGTTCGGCTTCTCTCTCGTGCTCGAGGGCGCGCTCGCCGGCCGACGCAAGGAGGTCGTGCAGGCGTTCGCTGCCGAGGGGATCGAGTCACGGCCCATTGTGGCGGGCAACTTCACGAAGAACCCGGTCATGAAGTACCTCGACGCGAAGGTCCCGGCCGAACTCCCCGCCGCCGACAAGATCCACGAGGACGGGCTGTTCGTCGGCAACCACCACTTCCCGGTCCACGCCGGTATCGACCGCGTGTACGACGTGGTGGCCAAACTCTCCTAGGCTGGGTCTGCGCGGCCGCCCCACCGGTCCGCAGCAGCTTCCGTTCCACTGTCCACCTCTTCCCCCAAACCGACGAGGACCGTGCACCGTGACCCAGCCGATCAACGCGCCATCGAACGACGTCCTGACCCTCGGCGAGGCGGCCTCGCGGCTCCTCGGCTGCCGGGCGGTGCTGTTCGACCTCGACGGCGTCATCACCCCGACCGCCGAGATCCACATGCACGCCTGGGCGAAGCTCTTCACCGACGAGCTCCTCGCTCATGGGATCACCGAGCCGTACACCGACGCCGACTACTTCCAGTACATCGACGGCAAACCGCGGTACGACGGGGTGCGCGCGATGCTCGCGTCACGCGGCATCACGCTCCCCGAGGGTTCGCCGACCGACGCGCCTGAGCTGGAGACCGTGTGCGGTCTCGGCAACCGGAAGAACTCGGTGTTCACGGCCGTCCTGGAAGCGGACGGCATCGCCGCCTACCCGGGATCGTTGACCTTCCTCGACACGGTCGAGCAGGCAGGGCTCGAGGTCGCCGTGGTGTCGAGTTCCAAGAACGCCGAGGTCGTCCTCCGAGCGGCAGGACTCCGTGAGCGGTTCCCGGTCGTGATGGACGGCGTCGTCGCCGCGCGCGAGGGGATCGCCGGCAAGCCCGCGCCGGACACCTACGTCGAGGCCGGTCGTCTGCTCGGTTACGCGCCGTCTGAATGCGTCGTCGTCGAGGACGCGCACTCCGGGGTCGAGGCCGGTCGACGTGGCGACTTCGGACTCGTGCTCGGCGTCGATCGCGGCATCGGGCACCAGGCGCTCATCGATGCGGGAGCCGACGTCGTGGTCGACGACCTCGACGAGCTCGTCGACCCACTGCGGTCGGCTTCGCGAACAGCGGGGCCGGACGATCCGGCCGACTCCCAGACCTTCACGGCACCCCACGACTCCTCCGAGGACCAGGCATGAACCACATCACCAGCGACCCGCTCGACCGTCACCGGTTCCCGCTCGACGACTGGGCACTCGTCGAGACCCATGTCGACGCGGACGACGAGGGCACGACCGAGACCCTGTTCGCGCTCGGCAACGGCTACCTCGGCTTCCGCGGCAACGTCGAGGAGGGCCGCGACGGCCACGTCCACGGCACGTTCATCAACGGGTTCCACGAGACCTGGCCGATCCGTCACGCCGAGGAGGCGTTCGGCTTCGCCCGCGTCGGTCAGACGATCGTCAACGCGCCCGACACGAAGGTCGTGCGCCTCTACGTCGACGACGAGCCGTTGATCCTCAACGACGCCGACCTCCTGAGCTTCGAGCGTCGCCTCGACTTCAAAACCGGTGTCCTCAGCCGTGAACTCGAATGGCGGACGCCCTCGGGCAAGCGGGTCCACATCCGCTCCCGTCGCATGGTGTCCTTCACCGACCGCCATCTCGCGGTCCTCGACTACGAGGTCACGTTGCTCGATGCGGACGCGTCGCTCGTGCTCTCCAGTCAGATCATCAACCGGCAGGACCGTCAGGACGACTACCTCACGAACGCACCCGAGCCGGGGATGGGCGACCCGCGCAAGGCGGAGTCCCTCACCGAGCGGGTGCTGCAGCCGCGGTTCAAGCTCATCGACGGTCCGCGCGCCATGCTCGGGTACCAGACGACGAACTCCGGGATGACGATCGTGGCCGGCGCCGACCACATGATCGAGACCGAGAACGAGTACGAGGTCTCGACGCACATCGAGGCCGACCTGGCGAAGCACGTGTACACGATCCGCGGCCGCGCGGGCGTGCCCACGAAGCTCACCAAGATCATCAGCTACCACACCTCCAACGCCGTCCCTCCGAAAGAACTCGCCGACCGTTGTGCCCGCACGCTCGACCGTTCCGCGGAGAACGGCATCGAATCGGCGATCCGCAACCAGGAGCTGTGGCTCGAGGACTTCTGGGCGCGCTCCGACGTCGAGGTCCACGGACAGCCGGCAATCCAGCAGGCGACGCGCTGGAACCTCTTCCAGCTGGCGCAGGCGTCCGCACGCACGGACGGTGGCGGTGTCGCGGCGAAGGGCGTGTCCGGCTCCGGGTACGGCGGCCACTACTTCTGGGACACCGAGGTCTACGTCCTCCCGTTCCTCAGCTACACGGCGCCGCTCGTCGCGCGGAACGCCCTCCGGTTCCGTCAGAACATGCTCGACGCCGCCCGCTCACGCGCGACCGAGCTCAACCAGCACGGCGCCCTGTTCCCGTGGCGCACGATCAACGGGCTCGAGTCGTCCGCGTACTACGCGGCCGGCACGGCGCAGTACCACATCGACGCCGACATCTCCTATGCGCTGCGGCAGTACGTCGCGGCGACCGGGGATGAGGACTTCCTCGCCCGCGGAGCCGTCGACATCTTCGTCGAGACGGCGCGCATGTGGGCCGACCTGGGCTTCTGGCGCGCGAACGGCAAGGACTCGTTCCACATCTACGGGGTCACGGGGCCCGACGAGTACACGACCGTCGTGAACGACAACCTCTACACGAACGTCATGGCGCGGGCCAACCTGCTGTCGGCCGTCGAGGCCGTGGAGCGCCTCCGCGAGGACGATCCGGCCTCCTTCGAACGCCTGGTCACGCGTCTGTCGCTCGACGACGCCGAGATCCGCGAGTGGCAGCGCGCCGCCGAGCACATGCACATCCCCTTCGACAAGCGGCTCGGCATCCACCCGCAGGACGCCCAGTTCCTCGAGAAGGAGCTGTGGGACCTCGACCACACCCCTCCCGAGCACCTCCCGCTGCTCCTGCACTTCCACCCGCTCGTCATCTACCGGTTCCAGGTGCTCAAGCAAGCGGACGTCGTGCTCGCGCTGCTCCTGCAGGGCGACCACTTCACCGACGAGGAGAAGCTCGCCGACTTCGACTACTACGACCCGCTGACGACGGGCGACTCGACCCTGTCGGCGGTCGTGCAGTCGATCATCGCCGCCGAGGTCGGGTACCAGCGGCTCGCGCTCAAGTACTTCTGGTCGGCGCTGTTCGTCGACCTCGCCAACCTGCACCGCAACACCCCGGACGGTGTGCACGTCGCCTCCACCGGTGGGGTGTGGAGCGCGCTCGTGCTCGGCTTCGCCGGGATGCGCGACCACGGCGGCGTGATCTCCTTCTCCCCGCGACTGCCGGTCGACTGGCAGGGCATCACCTTCCGGCTCACCGTCAAGGGCACGCGGGTGCGCATCTCCGTCCGGCGCACCGAGATGCGGTTCACCGTCGAGGAGGGCGATTCCGCCTCGTTCGTCGTCGGCGGCGGCAACGTCCTCGTCGAAGCCGGCACGACGGTCACCGTTCCGCTCGACAACCAGGGTCCGCACCTCGTCGGCGAGCCGAGCGCGAGCGACATCGAGGGCAGCCGCCGTGCCGACGGCTCGCTCATCACCGTGTCGATGCCGACCATCGCGCTCGGGCCGGCGGACACCGAGTCGATCCCGATCATCCAGCCGCAGTCGGAGTAGGCGACTCCCGTCGTCCACTGACCCGCTCGACCGACCGTCGAGTGGGTCAGTGGACGACGGTCGGCTCCGGGCTCGGTTCCTGGCCGCTGGGACCGGGGACGGCGCCGCGCTAGACGGTCAGTGCCCGCCGGAACGTCTCGAGCGTCTGGGTCGCCGTGCGCTCCCAGGAGAACCGCTCCGCCTGTTCAAGACCGGCCGCGGCCAGTCGTCGCATCTCATCGGGCCGGGTCACGGCGGTGCGCATGACCGACGCGATGCTGTCGAGTGACGTGGGGTCCAGGTACAGGGCCGCGTCGCCGCACACCTCGTGGTAAACGGGGATGTCGCTCATCATGACGGGGAGGCCGACCATCATGGATTCGAGCGCCGGGAGGCTGAACCCGTCGACGAACGAGGGCATCGCCATGATGGTCGCTCGTCGGTAGAGCTCACCCAGTTCCTCGCTCGTGAGCCAACCTTTGAGTTCGACCCAGTCCTGCATGCCGGTCTCCTCGACGACCGCCTGCAGGGGATCGTCGCCGTGACTGCCCGTGATCACGAGCCGCGGCCGTTCGTGCTCGAGGAGCAACGGCAGGGCGCGGATGAGGCTCGCCCAGTTCTTGTGCGGGCGGCGGTTCCCGGTCGCGAGGACGAACGGATGCTCCTGATCCGGGTCGCGGTCGCCGTCGATCGTCGGCATGGTGCCGGCCAGGGGCACGAGGTCGATCCGGGCCCGCGGGACGTGCAGGTACTTCTCGATCTCGGCACGTGAGACCTCGCTGATGGTGAGGACCCTGGTGGCGTTCCTGGAGGTGAGGCGCTCCATGAGCTTCACGGGAGCGGTGTACAGCGGCGTCGTCATGAGCTCCGGATTGCTCCAGTACAGCATGTCGTGCATGGTGACGACCGACGGCATCGACGATCGCGCCGGCCCGAGCGTGGCGGGGGAGTGGATGAGGTCCGCCCCGTGTCGCTTCGCCTGGCGGGCCACCTGGAACAGCTCGCCGTAGGCCCAGATGAACCGGTTCTCCCCGCTGATCCCCGTGTCCACCATCTCACCGGGGAACCAGGAGCGGTCGAGCTGGTAGCCCTCTCGGCTCGCGAGCCCCACGAACTCGAACTCGCTGCCCTGCCGGCCGATCTCGCGGTACAGCTCGCGGGCGTAGGTCTCCATACCGCCCTTCGTGCCGGTGTACGAGAGGAGGTCGACGGCTACGCGGGGCATAAGGCACGAGGATACCAGTGGGGCGGCCGGGATAGGCTGTCGGGTGGTCCGGTGAGCGGTGAGGAGCGGATCCATGCCAGCAGCATCAGTCGACGCACGCGTGTCCGTCGCCCTCTGCACCTACAACGGTGGGGAGTTCCTCGCCGAGCAGCTGGAGAGTGTCGCGCGGCAGACGGTGCTGCCCGGCGAGATCGTGATCAGTGACGACGGGTCGACCGACGGTACGTCGGCCATCGTCGAGCGGTTCGCCGAGGCGTCGCCGGTCCCGGTCCGCTTCCTGCGGAACCCGACCGCGCTCGGCGTGACGCGCAACTTCGAGAGCGCCATCCGCGCGACCGTCGGGGAACTGGTCGTCCTGTCCGATCAGGACGACGTATGGCGGCCCGACCGCGTCGAGCGTGCCCTTGCCGCCTTCGATGCGCGTCCGGAGCTCCAACTAGTGTGCTCGAACGCAAGGCTCGTCGGAGCCGACGGTACCCCGCTCGGCACCACCCTCTTCGCCTCGCTGTCGATCGGGCCGTCCGAGCGCGACCGTATCCGCGCGGGCGACGCGTTCGGCGTGCTCTTGCGACGCAACCTCGTCACTGGCGCGACCGCGATGTTCCGACGTGCGGTCTTCGACGCGGCAGCGCCGTTCCCCGCTCCGTGGGTGCACGACGAGTGGTTGGCGATCGTGGCCGCAGCACGAGGACCGATCGAGTTCCTGGACGAACCGCTCGTCGACTACCGGCAGCACGGCGCGAACCAGATCGGGATCGTCGAGCCGACGCTGAAGTACAAGATCTCGAGACTGATGCAGCCGGGGCGCCAACGCAACCGCGACATCGCCGATCGCGTCGCCGGTCTCGCTTCCTGGCTCGACGATGCCCGTGAGCCCGCGCCGCGCGCTGATCCCTCGTCCGTCGTCGCCAAAGCGGCCTTCGAACGGTTCCGGGCCGATCTCGCTCCGGCCCGGTGGCGACGGATCCTCCCCGTCATGCTGCGTGCTCCCCGCGGCGAGTACCAGCGGTATGCGAGCCAGGGGGCGCTGGACATCGTCAGGGATCTGCTGCAGCCGGCCTAGCCTCGCGTCACCTGCCAGACGGCCGCGCCGACCACGACGACGCCGAGGGCGAGGAGGCCGCCCCGCCACGGGGCTCGGTGGCGCGCGGCGAGGAGGAGCAGCGCCATCACGACGAGTTCCCGGGCGTTCACGAGCCAGGCCGCGAGCTGCAGGTCGTGGAGGGCGACGATGCCGACCGGGAGGGACAGCAGCACGCCGACCGCTTTGATCGGACTCGCCCAACGCATCCGGCTCTCGGCCTGGAGGACCGCCGTGACCGACCAGGCGACGACCGAGGGAGCGACCGACAGGGCGAGGACGGGGACGACTGCGAGGGCGGTGTCCCAGTCGTCTGCGAGGAAGGGGTCCACGACCAGCTCAGCCCCGATGCTCGTCGCCACGGCGGCCACGACCGCCAGGACCAGCGATCGTCGGAGCGAAGCCTCCGTGACCGTGACGATCTCGGACCCCCGGCCGTCGCGTGCCGCTTCGGCGAGGACCGGCCGCAGGACGTTGATCGTGGCCAGGGCCGCCGCATCGCCGATGCTCCGTGACAGCGACATGGCGAACGCGTACTGGCCGAGGCGTGCCCCGCCGGCGAGAGCCCCGATCGAGAGGCGGTCGGTCTGCCCCTGTCCCCAACCGAGGAGCGAGAACAGCGCCGTGTGCAGGTAGTCGCCCAGGACGTTCACGGTCGGTTCGCGGGAACGCGCGTCGGTGGCGGACGCGCGGGGGAGTCGCGCTGCGCGTCGCCGGTTGAGGAGAGCGAACCCCGCCTCCGCGAGCATCGCCTGCAGGGCGCTGGCGAGCAGCGATCCCGTCGCCAGGAGGGTCGGCACGCTGCAGAGCAGGGAGGCTGTCGACGACCACGCCTGATGCGATGCGATCTCCTTCCACCTCCCGGCTCGCTGCAGGCGGACCAGGGCGTCGACGCCCACGGCCGAAGCCGCCGGGACGAGGACGAACGGCGCGAGGGCGATCGCCTGCCATCGGTCCTCCGCGTGATGCGTCAGGAGCAGGGCTCCGACGGTCACGGCGAGCGCGGCGCCTCCGATCAGCGCGGACCAGACCCGGAACCGGTGGACGAACCGGTCTCCGGCCTCGGTGCCTCCGTGGACGACGGCGGTCTGCCGGGCGGCCGTGTCGCCGACGGTCTGGACGAGCGTGAGGGCGAGGACCATCCACGCGTACATGCCGACGAGGGACGGCGTGAGGCGGGCGGCCAGGACGAGCATGACGAGCGCCGACGCCACCCGGGGAAGGATCCGCTCGACGATCGCCCAAGCGAGGTGGATCATCGTCCGCTCACCCGCACGGTGGTCGATCCGCGTCTCGGTCGGTGAGCGTTGTCGTGGCGTCGGCGGGACCCTCGTCGTCGTCGGATGCCACGATCGTCGTGATCACAGGTACCACGTCCTCGATTGCAGGCTCTCGAATGCGCGCCCTGCCCTCGACGAGAGCCGCTCGACACCACGTCGACGGCGCGTGCCGTCGCGGCTGGGGCTGATGACCTGGAGCGCTCCGACGACGAGGACGATGGGGAGCTCCCAGCCGAAGGACCTCGGCATGCCCAGCCCACGGTGTCGTCGGAACAACCGCACCGTTCCCCGGCCGTAGCCGAAGAACTGCCGAGCCACGGCTCGAAGGTCACCGCGAAGTCGGTACTCGACCACGGCCTCAGGGACCGCGGTGGTCGGGTGACCAGCCGCCGCCGCCCGCCAGAAGAAGTCCGTCTCGTCGCCGCCGCCGAGCAGGGTCTCGTCGAATCCACCGAGCCGGTCGAACACCCGTCGTTGAAACCCACAGTTCGCTCCCGGCGGCCATGGATGGAAGCCGTGCACGGTGCTGACGGCCTCCTGTCTTCCCGCAGGTGTGCCGTCCGGGAGGGTCCGCTCGAGCGCGCCGCCGACGCAATCCGCACCGGCTTCCAGCGCGCGCCGGTGAGCCTCGATCCAGCCGGCCTGGACGACGTCGTCGGCATCGCAGAGGAGCACCGCTGAACCCCGTGATGCCCGGATGCCGGTGTTGCGGGCGTGGTTGATACCCGGCCTGCCGCTCGCGTCGACGAGGCGAACGCGCCCGTCCTTCTCACTGAATCGGCGGACGAGTGCTGCGGTGCCGTCGACAGAGCCGTTGTCGGCGACGATGATCTCGATGTCGACGGACGAGCCTTGAGCGAGCAGGGCTTCGAGTTGCGTGGCGAGGGTCTCCGAGCCGTTTCGGCAGGGAATGACGATCGAGTACACGGGCCTCCGGATCTGGCATGGGCGAGGTGACCAACTTTGCCGTCGGCTAACATACAACATATGAAATATGAGCCTGATCGTCGTCGTCCACCCGCTCATCCCGTTCGACGAGCGGCAGACATGACGACCGTGCTCCATGTCACCGACTGCTACGCGGGTGGGATCCCCGTGGCGATCGAGGCCTACGTGCGGAATTCACCGCCGGGCGTCGAACATCACCTGCTCGCGCAGATCCCGGACGGCGCCCCGCTCGACGAGACGCTGTCCGACTGCTTCGCCTCCGTGACCGCGCTCGGGCGGCGGCCGCTCGCTGCCGTGCGGGCGATCCGGCGGGTGCGCCGTCGTACCGGGGCCGACATCGTGCACGCCCACTCGAGCTTCGCCGGTGCGTACGCGCGGGTCGCCCTGCGCAGCTCGCCGCGGACCCGCATCGTCTACACCCCGCACTGTTACGCGTTCGAGCGCGCCGACCTCTCCGTCTGGAGCCGCCGTACGTTCCGGGCCGTCGAGTGGCTGCTCTCGTTCAACGTCGAGACCATCGCTGCCTGTTCCGAGGGCGAGGCCGAAGCCGCGGAACGTCGCGGGCCCCTCCGGCCGCGCGTCGTCCACGTGCCGAACGTGGTCGCGGTTCCGCTGCCCGATGACCGCCGAGACGACCCGGGTCAGAACCGGCCGCTGCGGGTCGCGAGTCTCGGACGCATCGCTCCCCAGAAGGATCCGATGCGGTTCGCCGAAGCCATCGCGTCGATCCGGGCGAGCGGGGTCGAGGTGGCTCCCGTGTGGATGGGCGGCGGCCGCGTCGAGGACGTCACCCGGCTGGAGAGGGCTGGCGTCGACGTCACCGGATGGATCCCGCACGCCGAGGTGGGCTCGCGCCTCGTCCAGAGTGACGTCTACCTCCACACCGCTGCGTGGGAGGGCTTTCCCCTCGCCGTTCTGGAAGCCGTGCAGGCCGGCGTGCCGACGCTCGTCCGGCCGATCGCCGCGTTCGGAGTGGTCCCGGACGCCCTCACCCTCAAGGGCGGGCTCGAGGCGATGGTCGCCAGTCGGCTGGCCGGACCACAGGCGTTCGCCGGCTGGGCTGAGCGGAACGTCTCCCGCTGGTCGGAACGCCTCAAGGATCACACCCCGGCCCGCCAACGCGCGGCCCTCGCCGAGGCGTACCGGATACCGCAGGTGGCCTGATGCGGGTCGCTGTCGTGCAGTGGGGCCGCACCGGTGCGGGCCCGCTCTTCGCCCAGGAACTGGCTCAGGCGCTGCAGGAGGACGGCTGCGATGTCGTCGTGTCCTATTCCCTCGACGCCGAGGTGGCCGATCGGTTCGTGACACTCGACGTGCCGGCCTTCCCGATCCGCACGTATCGCGACAAGCGCGGCGCGGCGCTCGGTCTCCCGCGTCTCCTGTGGGCGGCGCTCCGGCTCGACCGCTTCCTCCGGCGGCATCGCATCGACGTCGTCGTCATCGCCATGGAGCAGCTCTGGCAGGGGGTGGTCGCGCCCGTGTTCCGCTTCGGCGGTCGTCGGAGTCTGCTCTGCGTCCATGACGCGGCCATGCACCCCGGGGACTTCTCGCGGCTCGAGCATCTCCTGCGTCGTGCCGAGCGCAGGGCGGCGGACGGAGCGATCGCGTTCTCCGCGCCGGTCGCTGCCGCACTCACGTCCCGTGGCGAGTTCCGCGCAGACCGCGTCCACGAGACCGTCCATGCCGCGTACCGTGTCGACGCGGACCGTGCCGTGGTCCGGTCGACGTACCGGGAGGGTGTTCCGGTCGTCGGATGCTTCGGTCGGCTTTCGGCGTACAAGGGGCTCGGTCTGGGGGTGGAAGCGATCACCGAACTGCGCCGCCGCGGGATCCGGGTCCGGTTGCGGGTCGTCGGGTCCGGGACCGACGACGCCCTCGACCTCCTCCGACACGAGGACGACGAGCTCGAGAACCGCTGGGTCGGCCAGGAGGAGATCGCGCAGGTGGTCGGCGGGTTCGACATCGCCCTCCTGCCGTACACCGAGGCCAGCCAGTCCGGTGTGCTCGCCTACGCGATGGCGCTCGGGGTACCCTCCGTCGTGACGCCGGTCGGCGGCCTCGCCGAGCAGGCGATCGCGTCAGGATCGGGCATCGTGGCCACGACGGTGACGTCGACCGCGCTCGCCGACGCGCTGGAGGAGATCCTCGCCGACGCCGGTCGTTACCAGGCGCTCTCCGCGGCGGGGGTGCTCGCTGCAGCGGGTCCGTTCTCCTGGGCGCGAGTCGCAGCCGACGTGCGCGTCGCGGCAGCATCCGTCGTGTCCACGGGTCGCTGACCCCTTCGGGATGCGGCGGACGGCGGCCCCCACCCGGGCTGAGGCTCCCGTCGCTCCGGGCCGCAGGCTCAGGAGGAGGCACACGGTGACGATCAGCATCGGTGTGAGATGCCGGAGGAACGAGCCGTAGTCCGGCTCGAAGATCGACTGCACGATCAGGAAGGCGAGGATCGCCGCGAACAACCGGTTCTGGAACGCCGTGAGGACCGACGAGCCGCGGGGCGCTCGGAGCCTCGCCGACCGGATCGCGGCGATGAGTGATCCCCAGATGACGAGCAGGACGAGCGCCACGACGAGGTAGATCGCCCCGCCGCGGAGCATCAGCGGGATCGGGATGATGAACGAGGCGAAGGTGAGGACACTGTTGACGAACCCGGACACGGGGCCGGCACCGGGGAAGAACTGCACGATCAGGGTGTTGACCGATTCCGCGGTGCGGTGCTCGTTCACCGTCAGGCGGTAGTGGTCGAGGTCGACACCGACGATCAGCGGGAAGACGACGGAGAGCCCGGCGTAGAGTACGAGGACGACCGCCACGGTGGCCGTCCAGCCGCGCCGCGCCCGCAGCGCGAGACGGAGCGCCAGATAGAAGCCGGCCACGAGGAACCAGTACGTGCGGAAGCCTTGGGCGTACAGCAGCATCGCGGCCACCGGTACCAGCTCGGCCGACAGGCCTCGTCCGCGGTGGGCGATGAGGGCGAGTACCGTGCCCACGGTCAGCAGATCCTTCGTGTACGCGCCATGGTAGACGGCGGCGAGCGCGACGCAGCTGATGATGATGGCCCAGTCAACCCACTCGGCCGCCGTCGTCCGGGTGCGTGAGATCGCCACCGTCAGGACGAGCAGGTAGCTCGCGACACCGACGAGGGCGGCGAGCGTCGGCAGCTCGGCCAGACCCATCCCGCGGTAGACCGCGGCGATGAGCCGGAACGACGAGTCGGCCTCGGTGAACGTCCCCCGGTTCACGCTGATGATCGTGCCCTCGTCGTTCGCGAAGTGCCCGGGCAGTCCTGGTTGCTCGGCTGCCACCCAGGCGAGCGCGAGGAGCGAGGCGATCATGAGGAGCGAACCGCCGATGAGCGGGCGGTCACGTTCCCGCCCGCCGGTATCGGGCGTCCGTTGCGTCAGCTGCCGGCGCCGCACGGCACGGTGGGCGCCGGCCTCCGCGCGGGCCCTGGCCGCGTCCCGCCGCGTCAGGTGCGCGGAAGGCTGCCCGGAGGTCACGGACGGATCGTGTGCTCGAAGCGCAACCTCGGCTGGAGGTCACCGAACCAGGTCTCCGCGTAGTTCGACAGCTTGCGGTTGTTGTTGTCGAGCGCGACGACCCGGCGGCCCATCTGCAGCCCGATGAGCATGGCGTGGAGGCGATCGGTGACGACCACCTCGCCGCGGGCGATCAGCCGGACGGCGGCATCGAATCGACGTTCGGCTCGCCGCATCCACGCGGCATGGTCGCGCTCCATGAGGGGTTTCAACACCGGGTGCTTCGCCGCCCGCCAGCCGAGCCACTCGTGCGCCCGGAGGTCCAACGGGTCGGCCGGCCAGTCGGCGCTCTCGGAGCCCACGAGCCCACCCGCGCTCTCGCCGTCCGTCCGGGCGATGACGATGCGCCGCTGGGTCGGTTCGGGGGCGCTGATCGGGCCGAGGAGGTGCACCGCGTCCGGCGAGAGGCTGAGGTCGTCGACCTCGTCGCGGAGGAGGTCGTAGGAGGTCTGGTCGCGGACGGCGACCCGCAGGTTGGGCCGGGCGGCGAACCGTCGGGAGAACGCCCGGCGGTCTGCATCCGCGGGGAACACGACCGACTGCGGTGCCTGGATGAGCAAGGTGTCGGCAGGGAGGCGCTCAGCGAGTGCGTAGCGAGCTTCGCTCAGCACCGGGTAGAGGCCTCCGAGATTGCCGCCGCCCTGGATGAGCACCGGGATCGGCGAGTCCCGGACCCGCTCCGGCATGCTGCCGGCGCTCGAGGTCGTGTGGACGTCGATGCCGTGTGCGCGCCAGAACCGGGCCTGTCCGAGGGCGATGGCCGAGTCGCCCGAGTTCCGGTGATCGGGGAACTGTGTGTAGTGGAGTTCGGTGACACCGCGATGTAGCTCGACGAAGGAGGCTTCGGTGCGCTGTCGCATGGTCTCGAGGTAGGGCATGGGTGCTCCGTCCGGATCGACACCGAGCGCTGTGCTGCAATCGGATACTTCAGTTGGTCGAATACATTATGCTCGATTGTCGCCGGGTCGTCTCGCGTTCCGGCGATCGACCTCGCCCGCCGCGACCCGTGCGCGCCGAGGCTCGATCCGATGCACACCAGAACATCCCCAGGGAGGCCACCGTCATGCCCTTCGTCGAAGCCCGCCGCTGCTGGGAGCGACGGTGCTCGCGCATGGTTCTCGTCCTCGACCTCCTGGCCGTCACCCTGGCGCTCACCGTGACCCAGCTCCTGTGGTGGGACGCGTACTGGCGCGGGACCGTGGAGGTCGTCGGGCCGTTCGGACGCCTCGACCTCGGCTACCCGGCGGTCACCCTCGCGCTCGCCGTCGCGTGGTGGTCGCCCCTGGCCGCGGCCCGATCGCGCCACCCGCGGGTCCTGGCGGACGGCTGGACGCCGTATCGGCGGGTCGTGGTCGTGACGACGACGGTCTTCGGCACGGTGGCGATGGCGTCCTACCTCCTCAAGCTCGAGATCGGACGCGGGTTCCTGCTCACCGCCATGCCGCTCGGGGTCGCCCTCCTCCTGGCGGTCCGCTGGGGCGCCCGTCGACACCTCCGTGCGCGGCGACGCGGAAGCGCACTCGTCTACCGCACGCTGCTCGTGGGGGACCGCGACCAGGCGGTGCATGTCGCCGAGCGCATGCGCCGGGGCGACTGGGCAGGGCATCGGGTGGTAGGCGTCGCGACCCCGGGCATCGTCGACGATGACCGCATCGTGGGTGCCCCCGTCCTCACCGGGCGACCCTCGATCGTCGACGCCGCCGAGGAGGTCGAAGCGGACACGGTGATGCTCGTCGGCCCCGTCGAACTCACCCCCGCCGAGCTCCGCCGCCTCGGTTGGGACCTCAGCGAGCGCGGGGTGAAGTTCATCATCGCGCCGACGCTCACGGGTGTGGCCTCGACCCGCCTGTACCTGCAGGCGGTGGCCGGTATCCCACTCATCCACGTCGACCACCTGGAGTTGTCCCGGCTCGAGGCGGCGGCGAAGCGGGCGTTCGACGTCGTCGGTTCCGCGACGCTGCTCCTGCTGCTGGCCCCGGTCATACTCGCGGTCGCGCTCGCGGTGAAGACGACGAGTCGGGGGACCGTGCTGTATCGGCAGGAGCGCGTCGGCCTGCGCGGCCGCCCCTTCCAGATCCTGAAGTTCCGCTCGATGGCCGCAGACGCCGACACCGGAGCAGCCCTCGCCAGGCAGCAGCATGCGGACGAACTGCTCTCGAAGGTTCCGGACAACCCGCTCGTGACGCCGATCGGACGGATCCTCCGGAAGTACTCGCTCGACGAGCTCCCGCAGCTGTTGAACGTCCTGGGCGGTTCGATGAGCCTCGTCGGCCCGCGGCCTCACCGTGGGTGGGAGGTCGAACGCTACGACCTGCTTGCCCAGCGACGCCTCCTGGTCAAGCCGGGTATGAGCGGACTGTGGCAGGTGAGCGGGCGGTCCAACCTCTCCTGGGACGACTCCGTCGATCTCGACCTGTACTACGTGGAGAATCGGTCGGCCGCGATCGACCTGAAGATCCTCGCGCAGACGGTGCGGGCGGTCGTCGTCCCGGGAACCGATGCACGGTGATCCGGCGCCGCTCGGGCCGGGTTCAGCGTTCCGGGAGCTTGTGCCGCCAGCTCAGCCCGCCGGCACCGATGACCGCGCAGACGACGAGGAGCAGCCAGCCGCCGCTCAGCAGCAGGCTGCTCTCGGCAGCGCCCGATGCGAGCAGGGTCACGACGATGAGCGCGGCCCAGACGTGCACGACGCTGCGCCGATTGGTCGCGATGAGCCAGGTCCGCACGAGCGCCAGACCGCCGAGGAGGAGGAACAGGGCGAGCCCGATCAGTCCGAGCTGCAGGTACACGTCCAGGTAGGCGTTCAACGCCGAGTCGTTCGTGCGGCCGAGGCTCGCGTCGATGAACCGGTACGGGACCGCATCGGAGACCCAGCCGCCCGTCCACCCCCAGCCGTTGAGTTCGCTCGGGGCCAGTCGTCTCAGGGTCTCCTGCCAGAGCGCGTAGCGTTGCTCGATCTCGAGCCCGAGACCGAGGACGCGGAACACCTCGGATCGGAGGAGGTACCCGACCAGGCCGACGAGCGCGAGGACGGTGAGGAGGACGAACTGCCAGGTGCGGCGGAGTTCCGGTCGGAGTTGCCTGAAGACGTAGAGCACGGCGGTCGCGATGCCGAGGGCCGCGGCGAGGAGTGCGACGCTCGGCGAGCGCGTGCCGAGGATGAGCCCGATGGCGAGGGCGATGGACCCGATCGTCACCCCGTGCCGCACGGAACGGGTCCGCCACTCGACGACGAAGGTGACGAGACCGAGCAGGGCTGCGATGCCGAGGGCGCTCCGGGTTCCGAAGACCCCTTCCAAGGGGCCGCCGAAGGCGAGGTTCCCGCTGATCCCGAGGAACGGCAGCGGGGTGTCGATGAGGACGCCGCTCACGACCTCGAGCGCCAGGGACGTGCCGAGGAGTGCGCGGAAGGCGGTGCCCGTCGCCCGGACGATCTGGATGGTGTCGCGGGTCAGCGCGATCACGATGGCGATGAAGGCCCACGCGAGCTGCCCGCCGATGGCGGGTAGGGTCGCGAGGGGCGTGGCGCTCCACACCACCGACACCGCGCTCCAGGCGAGGAACAGCAGGACCGAGATCGGCAGGAGGCCACGCCACTCGATGATGGGGAGGCGTGCGAGGAGGATGCCCGTGCCGATCGTCGTGAGGCCGACGAGCATCGCGCTGAAACCGGCGACACCGATCAGGCTCGTGACGAGGTGCTCGCCGAAGGCGGTGGCGACGGCGATGGTGGCGAACGCGGCGGCCAGCGGCGCTGACGAGAGGACGCGTGCGGCGACGGAGAACGCGTCGAAGTCCGCCGGTCTCACGCCGGGCTCATCCGCCGACGACGTCGCGCCGGTGCGTGGGTGCGAGGTCGGCCGAGGTCGCGACGGCGGGGATCGGCCAGGCGGGTTCCTGCTTCGTCTTCACGACGAGGAGCACCAGGAGGACCCAGCCGGATTCGATGAGCAACCGACTCTCCGCGACCGACTGCACGACGAGGGAGACCGCGATGAGGACGGGGGCGAGCGAGAGGGCCGTGTACGGCCGCCGTGCGTCGAGGTCGACGCGTGGACGGTCGACGGCCAGGAACCAGGTGCGCGTCAACATGGACAGGACGACCGCGGCGAAGAGCACGAGGCCGACGACGCCGAGTTGGAACCAGACGTCGAGCCAGGCGTTGTGCGCCTGGAGCTGTCGGACGCCGCGTCGGATGACGAGGTCGGTGAAGAGCGGCTCCCACGGTGCCCACGGGCTCGAGAAGCCCCAACCGAAGACCGGTCGCTGTTCGATGAGGCGCCACACGGTCGCCCAGATGTCGAGTCGACCGGTGAGGTCCGGGCTCTTCCCGAGGAGGCCGAGGAGCTGCGTCCGGAAGACGACCGCTCCCACCGCGCCGACGACCCCGATGCCGAGGAAGCCGAGGTACACCGGTGTCCTCGCCTCCGGGCGAGGTGCCCGACGGATCGCCAGTGCGGCGGCGAGCACCACCGCCGTCACCACGGCGGCGAGCAGGATGGTGGTCGAGAAGCTCAGGAGGAACATCACGACGGAGAGACCGAGGCGGATGAGCAGGGTCCAGCGACGTTCGGGGCCGGCCAGCCTGGCTGCGCCGGGCTCGTCGCGCCGCGCCGCCAGCCGAAGCCCGAAGACGATGATCCCGAGCAGCGCCACCACGGCGAGGAGGTTGGCGTTCCCCGAGATGCCCTGGATGCGTCCTCCGGAGAACAGGAGGTCCCGCGACCAGTAGTCGAGCAACGGCGGGTCCGCCGCGTCACCGGCGTAGAAGTTGGGGAGCACCGGGTGCCGGATGATCGCCGCGACGACGAACTCGAAGAGGAGGGAGAGTGACAGCACCCACGTCACGGCACGTCCGAGGACCCGGATGACCTCGGGCCAGGTGAAGCAGCCGGCGAGGGTCACTCCGAGGATGGTGCAGAGCGCCGCACCGAGCAGGGTCGCGGCTGTGCCGCTGGGGTAGGCGGACCAGGCGAGCGAGACGATCGACAGCGCCCCGTAGCCGACGAGCGACCACGGCACCCGGGTGCGCCGCCACTTCGGGCGGACGACCATCAGGCACGCGAGCGCGGCGCCGCCTGAGACCAGGGCCACCGCCGTGTACCCCCAGATGGTGAAGAGGTTCGTCCAGAACGTCCCGGCGAGGACCGCGAACGTCGCGAACACGGCGACATGTCTGACGACGAGCGCGCGTGTCGTCAGCGCTGCCGGCGGGCGGGGCGGGGCGGGTTCGGTGGACAGCATCGTGCCCCCAGGGTAGCGGCTGCGGCCGGCACCGAGGCCCTGGTCCGGCCCGGTGGTCAGACGAACGCCGCGGTGCCGGTGATGGCCCGCCCGACGATGAGCGCGTTCATCTCCCGCGTGCCCTCATAGCTGTAGAGGGCTTCGGCATCCGCGAAGAACCGGGCGGCGTGGTAGTCCAGCACGATGCCGTTCCCACCCATGATCTCCCGTGCCCAGGCGACCGTCTCGCGCATCCGCGCGGTGCAGAACGCCTTGGCGAGCGCGGAGTGCTCGTCGCGCTGGGTGCCCTCGTCGAGCATCTGCGAGACCCGGACGCACATCGCCATCGATGCCGTGATGTTCCCGAGGCACTTCGAGAGGAGGTCCTGGATCAGCTGGTGGCCCGCGATCGGCTTGCCGAACTGCACGCGCTCCTTGGCGTAGGCGACCGCCGCCTCGTACGCGCCGACAGCGACGCCGACACTCGACCAGGCGACGCCGGCGCGGGTGAGCCGCAGGACCTTCGCCGTGTCGCGGAAGGAGTTCGCGTGCTGCAGCCGGAGGCGCTCGGGGACCCGGACATTTTCGAGGGTGATGTCGGCGTTCTGCACCATGCGCAGGCTGATCTTGCCCTCGATCTTGGTCGCGGAGTAGCCGGGGGAGTCGGTCGGCACGATGAAGCCCTTCACCTGACCGTCGGCCGTGTCCTTCGCCCAGATGATCGTGATGTCGCTGAAGGTCGCGTTGCCGATCCACCGTTTCGAGCCGGACAGGATCCAGTCGTCGCCGTCCCTCGTGGCCGTGGTGCGGAGCCCCTGTGCGCTGTCCGACCCCGACTGCGGCTCGGTGAGACCGAAGGCGCCGAGGACCTCGCCGGAGGCGAGCTTCGGAAGCCACTCGTCCTGCTGCTCCTGGGACCCGCACTCGCTGATCGAGCCCATGGTGAGGCCGTCCTGCACCCCGACGAAGGTGGAGATCGACGCGTCGATCCGGGAGAGCTCCATCGAGGCGAGGCCGCGGAACACGGCGCTGTTCTCGAACGGCGTCGTCTCCGGCCAGGCCCACCGGGCGACGTCGAGCTCGAGGAGCGGCGTGATGAGGTGCTTCGGGAACTCCGCCCGCTCCCAGTACTCGTTCACGATCGGCTTCGCCTCGGTCTCGGCCCAGGCTCGGAGGCGGGCGATGGCCTCCTGCTCGGGAGCCGTCAGGAGGCTCTCGAAGCCGTAGAAGTCGCTGGCGAGGGGTTCGAAGATCATGGTCCGTTGCTCCATTGCGTCCGCTGGCGCCGGATCGGCGTCCCGGCCAGCCTAGGCAGGTGTGCTCGGCGCGGACAACGGCTTGGTAGTTTGGTGCACGGTGCCGGGCGACCGCGTCGCACGGCTTGTAGGACGACGCCAAGCGGCCCCAGGGTCCGGCTGGCGCGTCACCCTCGTCCGTCGAAAGGGCTCCACCATGTTCGTGCCGCTCCGTGCCACTCCTCGTGACTACGCGTGGGGGTCGTCGACGGCGATCGCGGAGGTGCTCGGGTCCGAGCCCTCGGGACGTCCGGAGGCGGAACTCTGGCTCGGCGCACACCCCGGGGCCCCGACGCCGATCGCGGATCCATCGACGGTGGGGGGACATGCCGACCTCGAACGTTGGCTCGCCGCCGATCCCGCCGCGCTCGGCGGGCGCGGCTCGCTGCCGTTCCTCCTCAAGGTCCTCGCAGCGGCCCATCCGCTCTCGCTGCAGGCCCACCCCGACCTGGACCGGGCCGCCGCGGGCTTCGCCGCCGAGAACGAACGCGGGGTGCCGCTCGACGCTCCGCACCGCAACTACAAGGACGCGCTCCACAAGCCGGAACTCATCGTCGCGCTCCGGGACGGCTTCGAGGCGCTCTGCGGGTTCCGCGAGCTCGCCGCGACCGATGCGCTGCTCGTCGACCTGGTGGCCTCGGCACCCGATCCGGCTGCGGCAGCGCGCATCACCATGCTCCGCGGGATGCTGGCCGCCCCCGACGGGCTCCGCGACACCGTGCGGATCCTGCTCGAACAGCTCCCCGGCGGGCTACTGGACGCCCTCGTCGCGTCCGCCGCGGCTCCGGGTTCGGGTGCATTCGACGCCGAGCGGGCCCTGGTCGGGCGGCTCGCGGAGGAGTATCCGGGCGATCCGGGCATCGCGGTCGCCCTCCTGCTCAACCTCGTCACGTTGCGAGCGGGGGAAGCGCTCTACCTCCCCGCCGGCAACATCCACGCCTACCTCCGGGGGATCGGCGTCGAGCTCATGGCCGCGAGCGACAACGTCCTGCGCGGGGGGCTCACGCCGAAGCACGTCGACGTGACCGAGCTGCTCGAGGTCCTGGAGTTCGAGCCGAGGCCGGTGCCGTGGCTGACCCCGACGGACCTGGGCGGTGGACGCAGCCTCTTCGTGCCGGACGTGCCGGACTTCGAGCTGCTGCGGGTGGATCTGCCCGCAGAGCCGTCTGAGCAGGATCCATCGTTCCACCTCCCCGGACCCGGCATCGCGATCGTGACCGACGGTTCGGCGCGGATCACCGGAGCCACCTCGTCGGTGGAGCTCGATCGAGGTGGCTACGCCTTCATCACGCCCGACGAGGCGGAGCTGCGCTTCTCCGGGACCGGGACCCTCTTCCTCGCGACGACCCAGGGCTGACCGCCCGGCCGAATGGTCCGGTCCAGGTGGCTCAGGCGCTCTCCCGCACCCCGAAACTCCGTCGGTAGGCGGCGGGCGTGGTGCCGAGGACGCGGTCGAAGTGGTGACGGAGGACCGCCGCGGTGCCGAACCCGGTGTCCGCAGCGATCCGCTCGACACCGTGGTCGGTGCGTTCGAGCATCTCCTGCGCTCGGAACAGGCGTTGTCGGTTCAGCCAGGCGGCCGGCGTGCTGCCGAGCTCTGAGCGGAAGCGGCGTGCGAAGGTCCGCTCGGACATGTGCGCCTGCCGCGCGAGACGCCCGATGGGCAGGTCCTCGGCGAGGTGGTCGAGCATCCAGTCGACGACCGGGGCGAGCGACTCGCACTGCTGCGCCGCGACGGGGGAGAGGACGTACTGCGCCTGACCACCGTCGCGCTGTGGCGGGACGACCATCCGGCGGGCGATGACGTTGGCGCTCGCCGCGCCGTACTCCTGTCGTACCAGGTGCAGACACGCGTCGATGCCGGCAGCGGTCCCCGCGCCCGTGATGACCTTGCGGTCCTCGACGAACAGCACGTCGGGGTCGACGGTGGTGCCCGGGAACATCGTCTGCTGCTCGCTGGTGTACATCCAGTGGGTCGTGCTGCGGCGACCGTCGAGCAGCCCTGCCTGACCGAGGACGAACGACCCGCTGCACACGCTGAGGACCCAGGCACCCCGCGCCTCCGCCGCTCGGAGGACGCCGAGGTAGGCCTCGTCGACCGCTCCGCCACGCGATCCGCCACGACCGGTGATCACCACGAGGTCCGCCTCGGCCGCGAAGGACAGGTCGTCGTCGACGATCATGTCGAAGCCCCGCGCACCGTCGTCGCTCAGGTTCATCCGGACCGGGCCCGGGTCCTTCGTGACGATGCGGAGGTCGAAGGCGGGACCGCCCTGGTCCGACCGGTCGATGCCGAAGACCTCGCAGACGACGCTGAACTCGAACGGCTGGAGCCCCGGAATGGCGAGCAGGGCGACCTTCGACAGCATGGGACCTCCGGATGATCGATTTGGCAGGAATGTGCTGCTTTGCGTCCATTCTGCCACTGGTGGCAGTTTTTCGCCATTCCTAGAGTTTCAGACATGTCCATCATCGCACTCGTCGTCGGCTTCCTCATCGTCCTCGTCGCGGTCGTCGCCTCCGCCGCGACCATCCGTGCCGTCCTGAAGGACGGCTATCGCCGCGTCCCCGTCCGCCCCGCCGCGCGGGGCACGCGCCTCCAGTAGTCTGGTCACTCCGTCTGCAGCACGGCAGGTGGAGGACTCCCTGGAGGAAGCATCGTGGCGTGGCTGGTGACGGGCGGAGCCGGATACATCGGAGCCCATGTGGTTCGGGCCTTCCAAGCGGAGGGGATCGACGTCGTCGTCCTCGACGACCTGTCGAGCGGGCACGAGCGCTTCGTCCCGGCCGGGGTGCCGTTCGTCCGCGGAACCCTGCTCGACGGCTCGGTCCTCGAGCGCACCTTCTCCGAGTTCGAGCTGAGCGGTGTCGTCCATGTCGCCGGGTACAAGTACGCGGGTGTCTCCGTGCAGCGCCCGCTCCACACCTACGCCCAGAACGTCACGGCCACCGCGATGCTGCTCGCCGCGATGGAGGAGCACCGGGTGGAGCGCATCGTCTTCTCGTCGAGCGCCGCGGTGTACGGGACGACGGACGTCGACCTGGTCACCGAGGACACCCCGAAAGCGCCCGAGTCGCCCTACGGCGAGTCCAAGCTCATCGGCGAGTGGCTGCTCCGCGACCAGGGTGTCGCCACCGGGTTGCGTCACACCTCGCTGCGGTACTTCAACGTCGTCGGTTCCGGGACGGACGAGGTCTACGACACGAGCCCACACAACCTCTTCCCACTCGTCTTCGACGCGCTTCTCGCCGGACGCACCCCCCGCATCAACGGTGACGACTACCCGACGCCGGACGGCACCTGCGTCCGCGACTACCTGCACGTCGCGGATCTCGCGGCCGCGCACGTCGCCGCAGCCAAGCGGCTCGATGCGGGTGAGTCCCTCGAGGCCGCCTACAACCTCGGGAGTGGGGACGGGTCGAGCGTCGGCGAGATTATGACCGCGATGGCGGAGGTGACCGGGATCGACTTCACCCCCGAGATCATGCCGCGGAGGGCGGGCGATCCTGCGCGGATCGTCGCGTCCGGTGCGCTCGCAGCTCGCGATCTCGACTGGCGGATGCGACACGATCTGCGCCAGATGGTGGAGAGCGCATGGCGGGCCAGGCGCGCCGCCGACTGACGTCGCGCGACCGCTCGATCCGCCGAGGCGGCCCCCGACACCCAGTTCGGGTCACACCCGGCGCGTCGCGAACCCTCACCTCGTGATTGAGGCTTTACGATGCGCGACTTGACTCGACCATAACTACAAGGGTGTAATTATGTATCGCGCCGCGTGGCGCAGGGTACGACTAGGTGGGGAGACGGTATGGCGATTCCTGAGTATCGTGCCGGAGTACCCGACGACTGGTTCGTCGATCCGGTCAATCTCGGTGTCCCCGGCGTCCGTCAGCCCGCTGCCGAGGGCGAGGACGACACCCAGCTCTCCTGGCAGACCGACGCGCTGTGCGCGCAGACCGACCCTGAGGCGTTCTTCCCCGAGAAGGGTGGCTCCACGCGCGACGCCAAGCGGATCTGCACCAGCTGCGACGTCAAGTCGCAGTGCCTCGAGTACGCACTCGCGAACGACGAGCGCTTCGGCATCTGGGGCGGCCTGTCCGAACGCGAGCGTCGCAAACTCCGCAAACGCGCCGTCTGACCCGTCGCCGGACGCTGACCGAACCGCTCACGACTCACCGGAACACCCCCGATTCGGGGCGCGCCCGCTCGGTTCCCGCTCTTCCGGCCGGACCCGCTTAGTCTGAATCCGATGTCTCCCCGAGTAACGGCGATTCTCGTGGTGCGCGACGGCTCAGAGCCGCTCGCACGCACGCTCGACGCCCTCCGTGCCCAGACCCGTCCGGCGGACGGGATCATCGCCGTCGCCACCCGCGCGAGTGAGGCGACGATCGAGGAACTCGGTCGCGTCCCCGGCATGAAGCTCGTGACCTCGACCGAGGACCTCAGCTTCGCGCAAGCCGTGGCCGCGGGCGTCCGCGTCACCGATCAGCCTGAGGACGCCGAGCAGATGCTCTGGTTGCTCTCCGAGGACACGGCTCCCGAGCCGACGGCGCTCGCCGCCCTGTTGGGCGCCCTCGAGGTCTCGCCGTCCGTCGGTGTGGCCGGCCCGAAGATCCTCGACTGGGACGACGCGTCGTTCCTTCGTCGCTACGGCGAGACGATCACCACCCTCGGGGCGGCGGTCCCGGTGGTCGAGGACGAGCTCGACCAGGCCCAGCACGACACGATGAACGACGTGATGGCGGTCGGTCCGGCCGGCATGCTCGTGCGCCATCAGCTGTGGGACCAGTTGGGCGGCTTCGACCAGGCCCTCGTGGCGGACGACGCCCTCGACTTCTGCATCAGGACCCGCCTCGCGGGCTACCTGGTCGCGGTCGTGCCGACGGCGCGGGTCGCCTCAGCCGGCGAAGGCATCGCCGGGCCCTCCTGGTCGAACCGGCTCGGCGCGCGTCGTCGTCGCCATCGCCAGGCCCGCGCCGCACAGCTCCACCGGCGTCTCGTCTATGCGCCCGGGATCATGGTCCCCGTGCACTGGCTCAGCCTCGTGCCCCTCGCCATCCTGCGGGTCATCGGCCACTTCGTGAAGAAGCAACCCGAGCTCGTGCTGGGCGAGCTCTCGGCGGCGTTCGCCGTCGCGTTCTCCGGAACGAAGGTCGGGAGTGCCCGGCGCCAGCTCGCGAAGAACCGGACCTTGGGCTGGTCGAGCATCGCCGGCCTGCGGATGCGACTCGACGAGGTCCGCCGCAAACGCGCGCTCGCGCGGGAGGCGACGCAGATCGGCTTCATCGGCGAGGAACGCGACCTCCGCTTCTTCTCCGGCGGAGGCGCCTGGGTCGTCCTCGCGACGGCGGTCATCGGAGCGGCGATCCTCGCTCCGCTCCTCGGAGCCACGTACCTCACCGGTGGGGGACTCCTCCCGCTCTCGGCGACCGTCGGCGAACTCTGGCAGCACATCGGCTTCGGGTGGCGCGACGTCGGTCTCGGCTTCGTCGGTGCCGCCGACCCGTTCAGTGCGGTCCTCGCGGTGCTCGGGACCATCACCTTCTGGCAGCCTTCGTTCTCCCTGGTCCTGCTCTTCCTGCTCGCGCTACCGCTCTCGGCGCTCGGCGCCTGGTTCGCCGCCACCCGGCTCACGGAGCGCAGCGGTCCTCGTGCGGTGGCGGCGCTGCTCTGGGCGCTCGCCCCGACGCTCCTGACCGCGCTCGCCGATGGCCGTCCCGCGGCCGTCATCGTCCATGTCCTGCTGCCCTGGCTCTTCTACGCGGGTGTGGTCGCGTCCCGGTCGTGGGCCGCAGCCGGCACGAGCGCCTTCCTGTTCGCAGCGATCACAGCGAGCTCGCCGTCCCTCGCCCCGGCGTTGCTCGTCATCTGGGTCGTCGCGATGGTCTTCGCCGGTCGAGGTGTCGCCAGGGTCGGACTCGTCCCGATCCCCGCCATCGCGCTGTTCGCCCCGCTCATCTGGCAGCAGGGGCTCCATCGCGACAACTGGCTCGGACTCCTCGCCGACCCGGGCGTCGCGACGCCCGGGACCGCGGCGTCCGGCTGGCAACTGTCCCTCGGCTTCCCCGGCGGCAGCCTGGGTGGATGGAGCCAGCTCGGCGCAGCGCTCGGGCTGCCGGGTGCGACTCCCGCCATCGTGGTACCCGCGCTGCTCGCGCCACTCGCGATCGTCGCTCTGCTGGCCCTGTTCCTTCCGGGCTCCAGACGGGCCGTCCCGTTGCTGATCGCGGCGTTCCTCGGACTCGTGTCGGCGGTGTTCGCCACGCATCTCCTCCTCGCCTCCGCCGCCGGAACGGCCGTCCCCGTCTGGGCCGGCGCGGCGATCAGCCTGTACTGGCTCGGGATCGTGGGTGCTGCGACCCTCGGCCTCGATCGCATCCCGCGGTTCCAGGCAGCCCCGGCGCTCGTCATGGTCCTCGCCGCCGCGGTGATCGCCCTCCCGCTCGCGCTCGCGCAGCCCCTCGGCACCTCGGTGGTCCGTGAGAGTTCCGGGCGGCAGCTGCCCGCCTACGTGACGGCCGCTACACAGACCGATCCGCGGCTCGGCACCCTCGTCATCACGCCCGGCGACGACGGGACCATCACCGCAGTCGTCATCCGTGGACAGGGGGAGACGCTCGACGGCCAGTCCACCATCGCCCAGACGGCCCCCGGCGTGTCCTCAGACGACCGCGTCGTCGCCGAGCTCGCCGGCAACCTCGCGTCGCAGAGCGGACTGGACCCGACGGAGACCCTCGTCGAGCACGGCATCGCCTTCGTGCTGCTGTCGCCGGTCGCCGACGGCGAAGAGCAGACGGCGGCGGGTCAGACCGCCGGCCGTGCGGCGAGCGCGCTCGACGCGAACGCGGCGCTGGTCGCCGTCGGTGACACGACGAGCGGGACGCTCTGGCGCACCGTCGCGGACGTCGGCACCGGTCCCGAGCTCCCCACGTCCAACGTGCTCGGCACCCTCATCGGTGTCGGCCTGGGCGTCGTGTTCCTCATCACCCTGCTCCTGAGCATCCCCAACGGTGCGTCCCGCGACGGGTACCGCGCGGGATCCAGGAAGCCGGCGAAGCTGAAGGGCCGTGCCGCTCGTAAGGCGGCCGCCTCCGGGGCGACGGTCGCGGTGATCGACGACGACGCGACCGGCACCTATGACGACGAGGAACCGACCGCCGATCTCGACGACGAGGCGGAGGGATCCGAGTCGGCCGACACCGCCGACGCGTCGACCCGCCCGCCCAAGCCGCGCTGGTGGCGTCGGGGTCAGGCCTCCGCCGAGGTGCCCGCACCCGCGGCGGTGACCGCCGAACCAGCCGATGACGCCGAGTCCGTCGACGACCGTGCATCGACCGTCGTCACCGGGTCGGCCGACGACACCGTCGCTCGCGATGGAACCGTGCCGGTCACGGACGACACCGTCGACACGGACCTCGACGTGACCGGGTCGACTCCAGACGCGGACGCCGACGCCGACACGAACACCACAGCCGACCAGGTCCCCGACGAACCGGCGGTCGCCACAGGCGATGCCGTCGTGTCCGATCCGGATCCGAGCGACTCGACCGAGACGACGCCGGATCCCGACACCACCCGCCGGGACACCCCGGGAACGGAGCAGCCGCATGCCCAGTAAGCGCGGAGTCGCCATCACCTCCGGTCGGATCGTCACCGGCCTCGTCGGGATCGGGATCGCCGCGGTCACGATCGCGGCGGCCGGGCAGCTGCCCCTCCCGACGGTCGAGATCGCCCCTCAGGACATCCGAGTCACCCCGGTGGCCGGTGACCAGTCGGTCGTGTGCCCGGGGCCGCTGCTCGCCCTGGCTCAGGATGCGACGGCCGCCACGGCGGCCGGCTCCTTCGGCCCGGCGACCGTGGACTTCGGAGCGAACGGGGTGACGCCCACGACGAGTGAGTTGGCCGCACCCGACAACACGAGCGGTGCGGCGGACGGTGGACCCACGGTGATCACCGTCCCCGGCGCGACCGACGGCACGGTGACGCCGCTGAGCGGTGCGCAGTCGCAGATCGCCGCGGAAGCCGAGGTCGCCGGTCTGGCGGCCGCCGCTTGCACGCCGGCATCGGCCGAGAGCTGGCTCGTCGGTGGTTCGAGCGACATCGGTCGTACCACGCTGATCCTCCTGAGCAACCCGTCGGCCGTCGACGCGAACGTGACCCTCGAGGTCTTCGGTGCCGCCGGGCGGATCGACGCTCCGGGTGCCGCCGGGATCGTCGTCGCCACCGGCACGCAGCGGGTGATCGCCCTCACCGGCCTCGCACCCAATGAGCCGACCCCGGTCGTGCACGTGACGAGCGAGGGCGGCCAGGTGGTGGCGGCGCTCCAGCAGAGCACGGTCCGCGTCCTGACCCCCGGTGGCGTCGAGGTCCAGGGGCCGACCGCGTCGCCTTCGACCGACCTCGTGATCCCCGGCGTCGTCGTCACGGCCCCCGCGGCCGCAGGGGCGAGCTCCGACACCGCGTCCGTCGACGACCGGGCCACGGCCCTCAGACTGTTCGCGCCGGGATCCGAGCCAGCCGACGTCGTCATCACCGCCACCCGGGAGAATGCGAAGGACGAGCCGATCGTCATCGACGCGACCATCCAGCCGGGCGTTCCCGGTGAGATCGCCCTGGCCGAACTCCCGGCCGGTGAGTTCTCGCTGGAGATCACCTCGACCCGACCGGTGGTCGCGGCGGCCAGGACGAACTCGCGCGGCGGAACGCTCGAGGACTTCGCCTGGTTCGGAGCGACGCCCGCACTCGACGACACCGCGGCCCTCACGGTCCCCACCGGGCCGGGGCAGAAGCTCCACGTCTTCAACCCGTCTGGCTCCGACGCCGAACTCACGTTGACGGGGGCTGACGGCAAGGAGACCACGGCGAAGGTCGGCGCTGGAGCGGCCGTGACCATCGGCGTCGGCGCCGGTCAGAGCTACGTCCTCGCCGGGGCCGACGGCCTCCACGCCTCGATCAGTCTCGCTGCGGCGGGGCGGCTCACGTCGCTGCCGGTCACGCCGCCGAACCCGCTGGCGGCGCCGATCAGCGTCTACCCGCGCTGACCGCGGCGGCCTCGGGTCAGAGGAACCGGTACCGTTCCGGCCCGAGGTCCCAGGGGTCCTTGCCGAGGAGCTCGGCGACGGCGCGGAACACGCAGCTCTCCACCATCATGCGCTGATGCAGCTCGTCGTTCCGGTGGAGCTTGCTCATCCGCTGGATGGGCAACCGGTACAGGATGATCCGTCGGCGTGCTCGGTCGACGAACCAACGGTCGACGCCGTCCGTCCCGGAGTTCTGCGCCGGCATCGCGCCGACCTCGAACCGGACGTCGGCGAGTTCGGTGGGCCAGGCTCCGCGGAGGTAGTCGGCGGTGGTGGCGACCGTCAGGTCGAACTGGTCGATCCGGGTGTCGATCGGCGGCACGTCCGGTCCGACGACGCTCGACCGACCGTTGCGACCGTGCCGTGATCGGCGGCGCGAGAGGGCGCCTCGCGTCTCCTCGTCAGCCTGCGCCATGCGTCCAGTCTAGGTGTGGTCGGCGGCCCGGTTCAGACCCGCTCGACCGGCGAGCCGGACGGTGCCGCCGGCGCCCGCGGGCTACGCTGGGGCAAATGGTGGACAGGATGTGTTCGAAGGTCGGCTGCTCGCGCGAGCCCGTGGCGACGCTGACCTACGACTATCGCGACTCGATGGCCGTCCTCGGTCCGCTGAGCATCGAGAAGAGCCCGCACAGCTACGACCTCTGCTCCATCCACGCCGTACGGCTGAGCGTGCCGCAGGGCTGGAGCGTCGTGAAGCACAGCGTCCTCGGCGACGTCGGCTACGGCTCCTGACCGTCGGCCCGCCACCGCGTGGTGCCGATCTCGGGCCCGACATGAAGGTCCACGACGCCTGACGGTCTGCGAGAATGGCGTCATGAGTTCTTCCGCACCGACTGCCCCCACGACCACCCTGCCCTACAAGGTGGCCGACCTGTCGCTCGCCGAGGCCGGCCGACACCAGCTCCGCCTCGCCGAGAACGAGATGCCTGGCCTGATGGCCCTCCGTGAGGAGTTCGGCGCGAGCCAGCCGCTCGCCGGTGCCCGCATCGCCGGTTCGCTGCACATGACGGTGCAGACCGCGGTGCTCATCGAGACGCTCGTCGCGCTCGGTGCCCAGGTGCGCTGGGCGAGCTGCAACATCTTCTCGACCCAGGACGAGGCGGCAGCGGCCGTCGCCGTCGGTCCGCACGGGACCGTCGAGGCACCGGCCGGCGTGCCGGTCTTCGCTTGGAAGGGCGAGACGCTCGAAGAGTACTGGTGGTGCACCGAGCAGATCTTCGACTGGTCGACCGAGGCCGCCGCGGCCGGAGCCGAGTGGACCGGACCCAACCTCATCCTCGACGACGGTGGCGACGCGAGCATGCTCGTCCACCAGGGCCGTCGGTTCGAGCTGGCCGGAGCGGTCCCCGACACGACCGACGCCGACAGCCACGAGTACAGCATCGTCCTCGACGTGCTCCGTCGTTCGCTCGCCGGCAGCAGCGACCGTTGGACGAAGGTCGCCGCCGACATCCTCGGCGTGACCGAGGAGACCACCACCGGTGTCCACCGCCTCTACGAGCTGGCGAAGCAGGGTGAGCTGCTGTTCCCCGCGATCAACGTGAACGACTCGGTCACGAAGAGCAAGTTCGACAACAAGTACGGCATCCGGCACTCGCTGCCGGACGGCCTGAACCGCGCGACCGACGTGCTCATCGGTGGCAAGGTCGTCTTCGTCGCGGGCTACGGCGACGTCGGCAAGGGCGCAGCTGAGGCCCTCCGCGGCCAGGGCGCTCGGGTCATCGTCTCCGAGGTCGACCCGATCTGCGCCCTCCAGGCGTCGATGGACGGCTTCCAGGTCGCGACCCTCGAGAGCGTCGCCGACCAGGTCGACATCATCGTGACGTGCACCGGCAACTTCAACGTCGTCACCCTCGATCACATCCTCGCGCTCAAGCACCTCGCGATCGTCTCGAACGTCGGGCACTTCGACAACGAGATCGACATGGCCTCGCTCGAGGCGCTCGAGGGCGCCGAGAAGATCGAGATCAAGCCCCAGGTCCACGAGTGGCGTCTCCCCACGGGGCGCAGCGTCCTCGTGCTCAGCGAGGGACGACTCATGAACCTCGGGAACGCGACGGGGCACCCCTCGTTCGTGATGAGCAACTCCTTCACGAACCAGGTGCTCGCACAGCTTGAGCTCTGGACGCGGATCGAGGAGTACCCGATCGGCGTGTACGTGCTGCCGAAGCACCTCGACGAGAAGGTCGCTCGCCTGCACCTCGACGCGCTCGGCGTGCAGCTGACGACGCTCACGGGCGAGCAGGCCGACTACATCGGTGTGCCGGTCGAGGGCCCGTACAAGGTCGACCACTACCGCTACTAGGCGGTGCCGCCGGTTCCCCGCCTCAGCGGTCGGGGAACCGGTGCGGCTGACCGCTCAGCACCGGCTGGAGGAGCGACAGGCGCTGACGAGCTGCGAGTTGGGCCTGGTACTCGCGCTCCCGGCGGATGACGGAGACACCGACGAGGAACGCCTCCGGGGGAGCGATCGGCAGCGGCGACACGAATCGGGACACCTCTGCCGCGAGTTCGGCCGCCAATCGGGTCCTCGTGGCCGGGGTCAGTGAGCCGGCCTGCTTGAGGAACTGGGTGACGCGCCGCGCCAGCGGGTCGGGCAGTCGGGCCACGTCGGCGCCGCCGGCCCAGGCGGCGAGCTGCGGTGGGATCATCGCGACGGGCTCCACCACCCGCGGCAGACGCTCACGTTGGCTGTAGGTCCCGGCGAGCACGTCGCCGAGGCGCTTCGAGCGAGCACTGAGCAGGCCGGTGAGTGCAGCGATGCCACCAGCTGTGGCGTAGATCTCGAAGTACCCGGTGAGGGCACGGATGAACGCGTGCCGGAAGCCGGGTGCACCCCCGTCGTCCCGGACGATGCGGGCACCGACCACGAGTCTGCCGAGCGACCGTCCGCGGGTGGCGATCTCGACCGCTGCCGGCAGGACGACGAGGCAGAGCACCGTCAGGCCGAGCACGATGGCGGTGAACATCGCGGTGTCCATGGCGACCCCGGACAGGATCCAGGAGAACATCGCGAGCATGAGGCCGACGAACACGAGGATGGACACCACGTAGTCGATGATGGCGCCCGCCGCGCGCAGGATGAATCCGGTGGGCCGCACGTCGAGGGCGACCGCCTCGCCGGTGATCAGCTCGGTGCCGTCGTCCAGCGTCGTCTCGTGCAGCGGGACCCGGGCCGGTTCGGACATGTGCTCCATTCAAGCAGATGCGCGGGGGACCGGCCATGGAGCGCCACCACCGCGTAGCATGGCTGCGATGGACCTCGACGCCTACTCCGCAGCCCACCGTCAGGAATGGGACCGCCTCGACGCGCTCGGCAAGCAGCGGTTCTTCAGCGGGCCGGAGGCCGACGAGCTGATCGACCGCTACCAGGCCGGAGCGACCCAGCTCTCCGCGATCAAGACGACGGCCGGATCGACCCTCGTCGGCGACCGCCTCTCGGTGTCGCTCTCGCGGGCGCGCCTCCGGTTCACCGGGGCCAGCGCGAACGTGTTGTCGAGTGTCCCGCGGTTCTTCGTCCTGGCGCTGCCGGCCGCGCTCTACCGGGTCCGATGGGTGACCCTCGCGGTCGCGGTCGCGACGGTCGTCATCGCGACCCTGTACGCCGTGTGGATCGCCGGCAACCCACAGGTCCTCGCGAACCTCGGTACCGACGCCCAGCTCAAGCAGTACGTCGAGGACGACTTCGTCGCCTACTACTCCAACAACCCGGCTGCGAGCTTCGCCGGCCAGGTGTGGACCAACAACGCGTGGATCGCAGCGCAATGCGTCGCGTTCGGCATCAGCGGTGTCTGGGTCCCGTACATCATCGTCACCAACGCCCAGGGGGTCGGGCAGGCCGCAGGGGTCATGTTCGCCTACGGCAAGGGCGACGTGTTCTTCGAGTACATCCTCCCGCACGGCATGCTCGAGCTCACGGCGGTGTTCGTCGCGGCAGCGGCGGGTCTGCGCATCTTCTGGGCCTGGGTGGCACCGGGGCCACGGACGAGGGGCCAGGCGCTTGCCGAGGAGGGCCGAGCGCTGTTCACGATCGCCATCGGGCTGGTGATCGTGCTCTTCGTCTCGGGGCTCGTCGAGGGTTTCGTGACGCCCGCACCATGGCCGTGGGCGGTCAAGATGCTCATCGGCGGGGGAGCGCTCGCCGCATTCCTGAGCTACATGTGCTGGTGGGGCGGCCGCGCATACCGCTCGGGCGAGCGCGGTGACCTGGCTGAGTTCGAGGCCGGCGCGAAGCGGATCGTCGCCGGCTGACGGCTACTCGCCGGCTTCGGATCGCGCGCGGCGCTCGGCGTTCCTCGCGTTGACCCGGGCGTTCTCGGCATTGACCTCGGCGTGGACGGCGCGCTCCTGCACGAGCCAGGCGGGCAGCGTGCGGAGGAGCTCCTGGATCTGTTCGGTGGTCAACGCCTCGGTGATCTCGGCGCGAGCCAGACCGGAGGTCGACACGCCGAGCTTGCGGGCGACGACGTCGCGCGGGTGCGGTCCGTTCTTGCGGAGCTCGACGAGCCAGTCCGCCGGGTTCGCCTGCAGTTCGAGGAACGCCGATCGCGTGATCGGCTCCTCCTGGAACGACGCCGGGGTCGCCGGCAGATAGACCCCGAGCTTCTTCGCCGCGGTCGCCGGTTTCATGATCTGTTCGCTCGCACCCATCCGCTCAGCGTACCTCGCTGCGGTGTCCTCGCCCAACCGGCCGGATCACCCGTCGACCGAGCTGCAGTAGTGTGGCAAGCCGAGCAGTGGAGGCTTCGATGGACAGGCAGGACGACCAGGTCGACGGGATCGAGGTCGGCGACGACGGGATCGGTGCCGACACGGTGCCGGAGATCGTCCCGCCGGCGCTGACCGTCGCCTACGCGCGCGGCGTGAACCCGGGGAAGTGGGCGCGCATCTGGAGCGAGCGCCGTCCGGACGACGAACTCCGCCTGATCCGAGTGGACCTCGACGAGCAGCGAGCGGTCCTGGCCTCCGGTGCGGCGGACGTCGTGCTCGCCCGGGTCCCGATCGACCAGGACGGGCTGAACACGATCGCCCTGTTCGAGGAACTCCCCGTCGTCGTCTTCGCCAAGGGCGCTGCACTCGGAGCCGAGGACACGGTCGGGATGGCCGCGCTCGCCGACGAGCAGCTGATCATGACGCCGCTCGTCCTCGAGTGGGCCGAACGTGCCGCCGTGCTCGGGTTCGACGCCCCGGCGGCACCGTTGACCGACGACCCGGAGGCAGCGGTCGAACTGGCCGCGTCCGAGGTCGGGATCGTCGTGGTCCCGCAGTCGGTCGCGCGACTGCACCAGCGGAAGGACGTGGAGTACCGTCCGATCGTCGGTCTTCCTTCGATCCCGGTCGTGCTGGTCTGGCCGCAGGACCGCGAGGACGAAGCCGTGGAGGAGTTCATCGGCATCGTGCGCGGACGCACGGCCAACAGCTCGCGACGGTCCGCCCCGACCGAGCAGGCCGCCGCTCCTGCACCGCAGCAGGCCGCGAGACGACGGAAGGCGCCGAAGGCCGGTTCGACCCAGGGCACCGCCGCCGGGACGAGCCGAGGCGCCCAGCTCGCCGCGCGCAAGGCCAAGCAGGAGGAGCTCGCCCGGGAACGCCGCAAGAAGCGTAAGGGCCGCTGACCCGTCGATCCGGTTCCGGCCGGCACTCGGAGGAAGCCGCTCGATCGGCGACGGATCGGGCTAGAGCCGACCGGAGGCCTTGAGCGCGATGTAGGCGTCGGCGAGCGCCGGGGGCAGGGTCTCCGGCGAACCGGTGACGACGTCGGCCCCGAGCTGTCTGATCGCCGCCGACACGCGTTCGATGTCCAGCAGGGCGCGTTCGGCCGCAGCGGCGCGGTAGACGGTCTCGCGGTCGCCGCGGTCGCGCGTGGCCTCGAGGGTCGCCGGGTCGACGACGCTCGTCACGACGACCGTGTGGCGCTGCGTGAGCTGGGGGAGGACGGCGAGGAGCCCGCGCGCGGCCCCGGGGGCGTCGATCGAGGTCTGCAGGACGACGAGGGCGCGCTGGTTCGTGATCTGCCTGACCTGGCCGGGGACGGCGTCCCAGTCTGTCTCGATGAGTTCCGGGTCGACGAGCGCCATCGCATCGACCATCCTGGAGAGGAGTTCGGCGCCGGTCGCCCCCTGGACGCGACCACGCACGCGACGGTCGTAGGCGAGATAGTCGATGCGGTCGCCTGCTCTCGTGGCGAGCGCGGCCAGGAGGAGCGCGGCTTCGAACGCGGTGTCGATGCGCGGCTCGTCGGCGATGCGCGCGGCGGAGGTGCGGCCGGTGTCGGTGACGATGACGACCCGGCGGTCGCGCTCTGGCCGCCAGGTGCGGATCATGACGTCGCCGCGTCGTGCCGTGGCACGCCAGTCGATCGAACGGACGTCATCACCTCGCACGTATTCGCGGAGGGAGTCGAACTCGGTGCCCTGACCGCGGACCATGACGCTCGTCGCGCCGTCGAGCTCGCGGAGGCGTGCGATCCGGCTCGGGAGGTGCTTCCGGGAGTTGAACGCCGGCAGGACCCGGAGGTGCCCGGCGCTGTTCAGCGTCGCCTGTCGAGCCAGGAGACCGAGCGGACCGAACGACCGCACCGTGACCTGGGACACCCGTCGCTCGCCCCGACGGAACGGGGTGAGCACCAGGCTGACGCTCCGTCGCTCCCCGGGCGGGAGGTCGACGCGGAGCCGCCCGGTGGGTGCGCCGGCCGACGGCTGCCAGGCGTCGCGCACCAGCGCCCGGACGCGGCGACCTCCGCGGTTGGTGAGGAAGAGGGTGCTCGTCGCCGAGTCACCGAGCCTGACCCGGGACGGCAGCTGCCGCTGCAGGACGATGTCCCGAGGCGAACCGGCGACCACGAGGTCGAGCGCTCCGAGCGCGGCGGCGAGCACGAGCCACGCGATGAACGCCGGAGCTGCGTCGCCCGTGAGCACGCCGAGCACCACGATCGGCACGATGCCGAACGCGACGAGCGCGACGAACCTCCCGGTGACGGCCATCTAGATGGGCACCTGCACCTGCTGCATGATCGAACGCAGGATCGCGTCGACCGAGACACCCTCGAGCTCGGCCTCGGGCCGCAGCTGCATGCGGTGGCGCCACACCGGGAGGACCATCGTCTGCACGTGGTCGGGGGTGATCGACTGGTAGCCGCTCAGCCAGGCCCAGGCCTTCGCCGACGCGAGGAGGGCGGTCGTCCCTCGAGGGCTGACCCCGAGCCGGACGGACGGGCTGCGCCGAGTGGCGCGCGCGAGGTCGACGATGTAGGCGAGGACGTCGGCGCTGGCACCCACGCGTCCGACCTCGAGCTGCGCCGCCCGCAGATCGGCCGCGCCCATGACCGGCCTGACACCCGCGGCCGTGAGGTCGCGCGGGCTGAACCCGGCGGAATGCCGTCGGAGCACCTCCACCTCGACGTCGCGTTCGGGCACGTCGAGGACGAGCTTCAGCAGGAAGCGGTCGAGCTGCGCCTCCGGGAGCGTGTAGGTGCCCTCGTACTCGATCGGGTTCTGCGTGGCGGCCACGATGAACGGGTCCGGGAGTGGGAGCGAACGGCCGTCGACGCTGACCTGGCGCTCCTCCATCGCCTCCAGCAGGGCGGACTGGGTCTTCGGGGGTGTGCGGTTGATCTCGTCGGCGAGCAGGATGTTCGTGAACACCGGGCCCTCGCGGAACTCGAACTCGCCGGTCTTGGCGTCGTAGACGAGCGAGCCGGTGACGTCGCCGGGCATGAGGTCGGGCGTGAACTGCACGCGCTTCGTGTCCAGACTCAGCGCGTGGCTGAGCGATCGGACGAGGAGCGTCTTCGCGACGCCGGGCACACCCTCGAGGAGCGCGTGGCCCTTGGCGAGGAGCGCGATGACGAGCCCGGTGACGGCGGCGTCCTGACCCACGACGGCCTTGCCGACCTCGACGCGGACCTGGGCGAGGGCTCGCCGGAGGTCGTCGGGGTGCGGTGCGGTGGATCCTGGCGCGGGGGCGTCGGTCATGGATGGTTCCTTCCGGTGAGGTCCGTGGCGCGCGCGACGGCGGCTTCGAGATCGAGCAGGTGATCGGACAGGGAGACGAGGTCGGCGTCGCTCGTCGGTACGGCGTCGAGCAGGACGGACCGCACGTGCCGAGGATCGAGTCCGGCGAGTCCGGCGACCGTGTCGGCGACCTCGACGACCGAGGCGTGGCGGGAGAGGCCTGCGGCGACCGCGAGGCGGGACACGGTGCCGATCCGCAGCGCGTCGAGCGCCCGCTGACGGTTGCCGGACCGCTGGTAGAGGCGTGCGCGCCCCTCCATCGTCTCGCTCGCGCGGACCGCGACGGGCAGGTCCTCGATGACGAGCGGGCCGAAGCGTCGCCCGCGCCAGAACATGGCCAGGATCGCCGTGACGACGACGGTGCCGGTGACTCCGGCGACCCAGCTCGGCGTCAGCTCGTCGAGGCTCGGGGGACCGGTGACCGGCACGTCGGCGAGGCTCGGCAGGTACCAGACCAACTGCTCGGTGGAGCCGAGCAGGCCGAGCGCCAGGGCGGCGTTCCCCGCCCGGTCGATGACATCGTTCGTCAGGGCGTCGGCCGAGCCGAGCAGCACCCGTGCGCCGTCCGCCTGCGTCACGACCGCGCTCCCGCCGCTGTCGGCCGTGAAGCAGCCGTCGGCGTCAGCGTCGGTGGTCGTGTACAGCGTCCAGCCACCGGTGACCGTCCCCGCCCGCTCGGCGGTGGGGTCGCCGCAGTCGGACGACAGGACGTCGGCGGTGTCCGAGCTGCCCGCGAACGAGACGCCGGGGAACAGGGTGCGGAGCGCCGCGGCCCGGGGGGTGACGACGACGAGTCCGGCGTCGGCGTCGCTCAACCGCTCGAGCTGCGAGGCGTCGAGCAGTCCGCTGGGGTCGAACAGGAGGACGGTGCTGTCGGTGTCCTCGACCGCCTCGAGCGTCGCGTCGAGCGTGGTGGTCTCCGTCACGGTGACGCCCTCCTGGCGGAGCACCTGCGCAAGCGCGCGTCCGCCGTTCGGGGTCTGGTTTCCGGGGCTGAGCAGGGCCGCGTCGATCGACGCGCCTCGTGTCGCGAACATGAGCACGAGGGCGATCCCGACCGCGAAGACCGCCGCGACGATCCAGAACCGGTTCCGCCGCAGCCGGGTTCGCAGCCGAGGCGTGGCGACGTCGGGCTCGGGCTCCCGCTGCACCGCGGGCTTCGTCGTGAGCGTCACCGGACCAGCTCCTCGGGGTCGGCGAGCAGCTGCGGCGCGGCGGCGGAGAGCCGGGCGTCGAGCGCTTCGAACTCACGGTACTGTGCCTCGGTGCCCGTCGCCTCGAGGTAGCGGACGGCGTCGAAGACGTCCGCGGCCTCCGCGAGCGCGCGCCCGTCCTGCGGGAACGCGGCCGCAGCCCGGGCGGCGAAACCGTGCGCCGTCGTGCCGGGGGTGACCACGACGATCGTCCGCTCGGACAGTCCGCGAGCGATCGCCCGGTACAGCTCCTGGAGCGCGAGAGTCCAGTCGCCGGCCGCGGCGGCGGCCCTCGCGTCCTGGCGCAACCGATCGGCGGTCCGATCGTCGCGTTCGCCGAAGAGGTCGAGCTGACGGGCGCTCCGTCGGTTGAGGCGGGGGACGCCCCACACGATGAACGCGATGACGATCCCGACGACGACCACGGTCATCGCGATGATCGGGAACAGGCCGGTGAAAGGGCCCTCACCCGGCACCCGGAGGGAGTTCACCCAGTCCCAGAACGCCTTCGACACGATGTCCCACAACGACGGTTGCGCTGTCTGGTACTCGGGCTTCGACAGCTCACGCTGCAGGAGGTCCCGGGCGCCCGGTGCATCAGGGACGAGCGGGACGTCGAGGCGCGACGCGAGGAACAGTGGGCTCATCGGGTCGCTTTGCCTCCGGCGGCGGCGACGTCGAAGGGGTTGTCGACCGTCTCGCGACCGCCGGCGCGCGCCTCGACGAACCGCGCGAGGTCGAGGTCGAGCCCCTCCTTGCGCATCCGCAGGTCCACATAGATGACCGCCGACGTGGCACTGATGACGACGACCGTGATCGCACCGATGATGACGGAGACGAGCAGGGAGAGGCCCTGCGCGGCGATGGTGGCGACGATCATGGTCGCCTCCGAGTCCACCCCGACGAACAGCACGGGGACGAGACTCGCGAGCAGGCTGATCGGGGTCGCGACGACCTGCGACGCGACACTGACGACCGAGGAGACGAGGAACTGGACGCCGAAGGTCCGCCAGAAATAGCCGTCGGTCAGGCGCCAGGAGCGAGCGAGCGAGGCGAAGACCTTGCCGTTCTCGAGGACGATGATGCTCGGTGTGAGGGAGAACTTCGTCCCGAGCCACACGGAAGCGGCGATCAGGACGAGCAGTGCGCCGATGCCCATGACCACCGTCAGGGCCACGCCCGCGGTCCCGCCGAGACCGGTCAGCACGAATCCGAGGCCAACCGCGACGGCGATGAACACCGTCACGACACCGATCAGGAGGAAGGTGTAGCCGATGAGCGGCAGGAACCGCGCCTTCGTGCGTCGCCAGAGCACGCCGAGCGGCAACTTCTCACCGAGGGTGCCGCGGGCGACCTCTTGCGCGATGATGCCCTGCAGGATCGCGCTGCCGGCGATCGAGACCGCCACCGGGATCAGGAAGGACAGGATGATGGCCGTGATCGCCCCGGCGCTGATGGCGTCCTCCTCGCCGGGGGCCGCCTGCGACAGCCGGCTCAACGAGAGCCAGGTGACGACGCCGACGATGACGAGGGAGAGGACGGCGGTGAGACCCTGCAGGAGGAGGGCGCTCCCGAACGTCGCCTTCGGGTTGCGTCGCAGCACGAGGAAGGGGGCGCCGAACAGGTCGCTGAAGGACAGCGGCCGGAGCGGGATGAGCCCCGGCTTCGGCGGCGGTGCCCATCCCTGCTGGGGACCCGGGGCCCAGGACGCACCGGTCGCGTACGGGTTCGCGTCGTAGGCGGCGGTCGGAGCCGAGGGAGGGGTCCCGTACCCGGGCTGCTGCGCCTGGGTATACGGCTGGGTGTACCGGGGCGGGATCTGCTGTGGATACGGCTGCTGGCCGTATCCCGGCTGTGGGTACCCCGCCTGCGCCGGATACGCGGGCTGTTGCGGGTGTCCCTGCTGCGGCGGGTACCCGGGCTGCTGCTGGTATCCCTGCTGCGGCGGGTACCCGGGCTGCTGTGGGGCTCCCTGCGGCGGCAGCGGCGGATAGCCGGGCTGCTGTGGATACCCCTGCTGCGGTGGCAGCGGCTGCGGTGTCGCCTGCTCCGGCGCCACCGGCTGCTGTGGCCCCTGCGGCGTCACCCACGGGTTCGGATCCTGATCGCCCGTCTCGCCCCCGGCTCGCTGTTCCGTGTCCATCAGCAACACCCCCTCGCCGTCTCGAACCCCTCCATGTTGTCACACCGAGCCTGCCCGCGACCGGCGGTTCGGCGGTTCTCCTGGACACTTCGACTACGCTGAGGCGAGACGTAAGGACACCGGTCAGGCAGCGCGGCCGGCCGGTCACACCCGAGACGGAGCTATGAACGCACGCATTCTCGTCGTCGACGACGACACCGCACTCGCCGAGATGATCGGCATCGTGCTGCGCACCGAGGGCTTCGAGCCGTCGTTCTGCGCGGACGGGGGCGGCGCGCTCCAGGCGTTCCGCGACACCAAGCCCGACCTCGTCCTCCTCGACCTCATGCTCCCGGGGATCGACGGGATCGAGGTGTGCCGCCTGATCCGTCAGGAGTCCGGTGTCCCGGTCATCATGCTGACCGCGAAGTCCGACACCGCGGACGTGGTGAAGGGGCTCGAGTCCGGCGCCGACGACTACATGGTGAAGCCGTTCAACCCGAAGGAGCTCGTCGCCCGGATCCGCACGCGGCTGCGCGCGCCGGCCGCCGACCTCGCTGAGACCCTCCGCATCGGCGACCTCACCGTGGACGTCGCGGGCCACGAGGTCCGTCGCGCCGACGGGGTCATCGGGCTCACGCCGCTGGAGTTCGACCTCCTCCTCGCACTGGCGAGCAAACCCCAGCAGGTGTTCACCCGCGAGATGCTGCTCGAACAGGTCTGGGGATACCATTACAAGGCCGACACCCGACTCGTGAACGTCCACGTGCAGCGGCTCCGCGCGAAGGTCGAGGAAGACCCCGACAACCCGAAGATCGTCATGACGGTGCGTGGCGTCGGATACCGCGCCGGCGCGGTCACCGGCTGATCCGACATGGCCTCCCGACTCGCCGGCTGGGCGGCCGACTGGCGGCTGTGGCGGAGGTGGCCGCAGCAGGTGCGCTCGCAGTGGCGGCGCTCGCTGCAGTTCCGGACGGTCGCCATCACGGTCGGCCTCTCGGGACTCGCCATCCTCCTGACCGGTGCCTACCTCTCGTTCAGCATCGGCAACGATCTCTTCCAATCCCGACTGCAGCAGGCGCTCGGCGGCTCCGGTCGTGCCATCGCGTCCGCGCAGAGCATCCTCGACGCGTCCGACGCCAGCGAGCGCGTCGCCCTCCAGCAGCTCATGGGGACCGTCCGGACCGATCTCCAGACGACCTCCGGCAGCAGCCTCATCGCCGCCTACCGGGCGCCCGGGCAGGACCCCAGTCAGGTCACGCCTCCGGGCTTCGAGTCGCCGGGGCTGGGAGGGGGCGTCATCTCGGACGCGCTCAGCGAGGCGGTCCGGGCCGACCCGGACACCCTCCAGTGGCAGTCGGTGACCCTCACGGCCGCCGACGGCTCGACCACCGCCGGCATCGTCGTCGGTTCCATGGTGTCGATGCCGACCGCGGGGTCATACGAGATCTACCTGGGTTACGACCTGAGCGACTCGGAGCAGACGCTCGGTTTCGTCCAACGGACCCTCTTCCTCGCGGGCGTCGGCCTCATGATCCTCGTCGGTGGTGCCGCGTGGTTCATCGTCCGCTTCGTCGCGACACCGATCCGGTTCGCCGCCGAGACGAGTCAGCGTCTGGCCGGCGGCGACCTGGACGTGCGGATGCCCGAGAAGGGCGAGGACGAGCTCGCCATCCTCGCCCGCTCCTTCAACGGGATGGCCGCCAGCATGCAGAAGCAGATCAAGGAACTCGCGGACCTCTCGCTCGTGCAGCAGCGGTTCGTGTCGGACGTCTCACACGAGCTGCGCACACCTCTGACGACCATCCGCCTGGCCGGCGACGTGCTCTACGACCAGCGCGACTCCTTCCCACCGGCCACCGAGCGGACGGCCGAGCTCCTCCACGATCAGGTCGGGCGGTTCGAGATCCTGCTGGCCGATCTGCTGGAGATCAGCCGCTACGACGCCGGGAGCATCGAACTCGAACTGGAACCGACGAGTCTCGTCCATCTCGCGGAGGAGGTCGTGGAGGAGCTCCGACCGCTCGCGGAGCCGACCGGTTCGGACCTCCGGATCGTCGCACCGGGTGGCTACTCGGCGGTCCCGATGGACCCGCGGCGCATCCGGCGGATCGTGCGCAACCTCGTCGGCAACGCCATCGAGCACGGCGAGGGCAAACCGATCGTGGTGTCGGTGGATAGCAACGAGTCCTCGGTCGCGATCGCGGTACGCGACTACGGCCAGGGCATGACGCGTGAGGCCACCGAGCGCGTGTTCGACCGCTTCTGGCGCGCGGACCCGTCCCGCAAGCGCACCATCGGCGGCACCGGGCTCGGACTCGCGATCTCCCTCGAGGACGCGGTCCTGCACGAGGGGTGGCTGGAGGTCTGGTCGGAGCCCGCCGCCGGCTCGTCCTTCCGCCTCACCATCCCACGCGAACCCGGGACGGAGATCGTCCGCTCGCCCATCAGCCTGCCGCCCGACGATGCGATCGAGTCCATCGTCGACGAGCTCACCGCGCCGACGACCCGCTCACTCCCGACCGTGCGATCGGCGGACGACGACAAGGAGGATGCTCGTGGTTGACGTCCCCGCACGATCGCCGAGACGACGATCCGCAGTACGTCGGATCGCTGCGGCGGCGCTGCCGATGCTCCTCGTGGTGGTGCTCAGCGCCTGCGTGGGCATCCCGCGGGGCGGTTCCGTGCAGGACGGCGGAACGGTCGAGGGGGACGGCGGCGACGTCGACGTCAACTTCATCGCGCCGGGCCCCGCCGAGGGGGCGACGCCGGAGCAGATCCTCCGGGGCTTCATCGACGCCGCCGCGAGCCCGCAGAACAACTACGAGATCGCGCGCGAGTTCCTCGCACCCGCGCTCCGGTCCGACTGGGATCCCGACGCCGGAGTGACCATCGACCAGGGCGGCCGCACGTTCGCCCCGGTCGCCGACACGGTGCAACTCACCGTCAGCCCCGTCGCGGCGGTCGACGACCGGGGTGAGTACCGCGAATCGGGGAACTCGTCGCCACTGAGCTGGACCTACTCCTTCGAGCAGGTGCGGGGGGAGTGGCGGATCGCGGCCGCTCCGCCGGGCATCGTCCTCGAGTCATCGACCTTTGCCGACGTCTTCGCGGCCTACTCACTGAGCTACTTCGACCCGAGTTTCACCCGACTCGTCCCCGACCAGCGTTGGTTCCCCTCGCGGGCGTCGACCGCGACGAGGATCGTGGGGGCGCTGCTCGACGGACCGGCGGAGTGGCTGAAGGGCGCGGTGGCGACGGCGTTCCCCGAGGGGACCTCGCTCACGAGCGACGCCGTTCCGGTCGAGGCCGGGACCGCGCGCGTGGACCTGACCAAACCGGCCCTGCAAGCGGACGCGGTCACCCTCCAGCGGATGCAGCTCCAGCTGAGCAGCAGCCTCGTGCAGCTGTCCGGCAGCGTCGGCGGGGTGGCCGCCGTCTCGAACGTCGCGATCACCGTCGTCGGCAATTCCACGCAGACGGTCTCGCCGCTGTCGCTCGCCGCACCGCGGGTCGACCCCCGGGCACTCGTCCAGCGCGGGGACGAGTTCGGCTTCGCCTCGGGGAACCGGCTCGAGGCCGTGCCGGGGATCTCGACGGCGGTCGTGGCGGCCGGGGCCGACGCGGCCGTGTTGTCCGCCGACCATGACCAGGCCGCGGTCCGTTCCGCCGCCGGTGTCACGGTGATCCAGGCCGACGGCGACATCCGGCTCGTCGACAACCGCCCGGGACTCCTCCCGCCGACGATGGACCCGTTCGGCTTCACCTGGACCGTCCCCGCGGCGGCGCCGTCCGCACTGCTCGCGCACGACGCCGCGGGTGGCACGGTGCAGGTCGCGACGAGTTGGACCGGCGCGTCCACGATCGATTCGATCCAGGTGTCCCGGGAGGGTACGCGCCTCGTCGCGCTGCTCAGGGACGGGACGCAGTCGCGGCTCGTGGCCGCCGCGATCATCCGCGGTGACCGGAACGCGCCGTTGCGACTCGGCGACCCCGTCGAGCTCCGCGTCATGTCGACGGAGGCGACGACCGTCACCTGGGTCGACGACATCACCGTCGCCGTCCTGCTGGGTGGCGGTGACGCGACGGCGATCGTCACGCAGCAGATCGGCGGCCGCTCCGCGCCCGTGCCGAAGCTCGCGGACGTTACGAACCTGGTCGGGGGCAACGGACCGACGCAACTGCGGGCCCTCACGAGTGACGGTCGGCTGCTGTTGCCCCGTGGGTCGAGCTGGCAGGAGGCGGGCAGCGACGTCCGGTTCATCGCGACCCAGCTGGGGTCGCCCGACTGAGTGAACGCGCTCCACAGCGTGTTCGGAGTGCCGAAGCCGTCTGCGTCTCGGACGATGCGCCACCGGACGTGCCGCGTGGGCGCGACCATCGGATGATGCGATCCTCGTCGAGTCGAAGCACGCCCCTCGCTCATGCCCGCGAGGCCTGCCTGGACGCATGGGCCCTCGTGGTCCCGGTCACGTGCGCCGGATGCGGTGCGCCGGACCGCGGGCTGTGCGACGACTGCCGCGGGCGTCTGGTCCGACCGGCGGCCCCCGACGACGACGCCCTCCTCGTGCGGTGGAACGGTGCGGACGGTACCCCCGGTCTCGCCGCCCGTCGCTACGACGAGTTCGTCGGCGCCATCCTCCTCGCCTACAAGGAGGATGCCCGGACCGGCCTCGTCCGCCCGCTGGCCGCCGCACTCGAACCGGCGTTCCGGTCCGCCGTGCTCGAGGCGAGCCGGGCGATGGGCGGCGTCTCGCCGGAGATCGCGACGATCCCGGCCAGACGACGCGCCGCCCGCGATCGGGGCTTCCACCCGGTGGAGCAGCTCGTGCGCCGGCTCGGCGCCAGACCGTCGCGCCCGCTGCGATGGGCGCGGGAGCCCGCCGACCAGCGGGACTTCGGCCGGGCGGAGCGTCTCGAGAACCTCGCCGATGCCCTGGTCGCGCCACGGCGGCTCGACGGGCGCCGCTTCCTGCTCGTGGAGGACGTCGTCACGACGGGCGCCACCGTCGGGGAAGCGGTCCGGGCGATGCACGACGGCGGTGGCCTCGTCGTCGGTGTCGTGGCCCTCGCCAGGGTCGGACCGTGAACGGACGGCGGGTCACGAGGCCGGAAGATGAACGTTCCCTGAACACCGCTGATGACTTCCGCAGGCTCGGGCACTACGGTTGCAGAACGGCGTGAAAGGACCGCCCGGGACCGGGTGGTCAGCCGGATGAGGAGGTCGAACGTGGATATCAACATCGTCGGACTTGGACTCGGCATCACCGATCGGTTCCGCGAGTACGCGACCGAGAAGGCGGAGAAGGTCGCCCATCTGGTCGAGCAGGCGCAGTCGCTCGACATCAAGGTGTCCCGCCATCACGACGCCAACGGACGCAAGGGCGAGGACCGCGTCGAGCTGACGCTCGTCGGCCCCGGACCATTGGTCCGTGCGGAGTCGACCGGCTCCGACAAGTACGTGGCCTTCGATCTCGCGATCGCGCGGATGCTCGAGCGCGTCCGCCGCTCGAAGGACCGCAAGAAGGAGCACCGCGGCAAGCACCGCACCTCGCTGCACGCCGCCAGCAGCGAGGGGTTCAGCGGCGTCGACATCACTCCTGCCGCGCCGGAGCTGCTCGAGCAGGTCGCGACCGGCAGCGTCGCGACGCTGACCCACGAGGACGAGGAGCAGGAGGCGTACTCGCCCGTCGTCATCCGCACGAAGGAGTTCCCCGCGGAGTGGATGAGCGTCGAGGACGCCGTCGACCGCATGGAACTCGTCGGCCACGACTTCTTCCTGTTCATCGACGCCTCGTCGGAGCGGGCGAGCGTCGTGTACCGCCGCAAGGGCTGGGACTACGGCGTGATCAGCCTCGAGGACGGCTCGAACTAGCGTCCTGCACCCCGACCGACGCGGTCGCCCGGTTCGCCGGGCGGCCGCGTCGTGGCATGTCGGTGGCGACGTCGAAGACGGCGTCGTGTACCCGCAGGCGTGCCGAGGTCACCTCGAGCCAGTCGAGCTCGGCCAGGGAGCGTCGCCGTCTGGCTTCGAGCCCGATCCACGCGATGTCACCCTGCGGCGTCGGGGGGAGCGTCGACAGATCCTCGTCGAGCTGCTGCACGAGATCGAGCGCCCACGCGCGTTGGACGGCGATGACCCCGAACACGTCGACGCCGTCGAGTGACGCCGCGAGGGCGACCTTGTTCGGGAGTTCGTCCCGCGAAGCGCTGGCCGCGACGGGTGTCGCCCACCAGCGTTCGAGGACGTCGCGCCCGTCGGCGGTGATGCGGTAGAAGACATGCCCCTGCGCATCCACGGCGGCCCGCTCGACGAGCCTGTCCCGCTCGAGACGATCGAGGGTCGCATAGGCCTGGCCGACGTTGAGCGGTGTGTCGGGTGTCGTCCGCCGGTCGAACTCACCGCGCAGACGGTACCCGTAGTCGTCGCCGAGCGCGAGGATCGCGAGCAGACCGTGCTTGACCGACATCGAACCTCCATGAAATACCTACGCCGTAGGTGTCGCCAGCCTAGTGACCCGTCCGTCCCGCGCTGCGGCGGCGCTCCGTCGACATCCGTCCGCCCCTCGATACACAGCGTCCACTCAAGGGACTCCCCGCTAACATGTTCAGAGGACTGCCCCGTTCTGGTGCACCCCGTCCGTCCCGGTCAGTCGACCAGGACGGAGAACAGGAACACGTAATGGAGAGCAATTCGTGGCCTCACCACTTGAGAAGATCCTTCGCGTCGGCGAAGGTCGCATCCTCCGGAAGCTGACCAGCCTCACGAAGGCGGTCAATGCCCTCGAGGACGACTTCACGGAGTTGAGCGACGAGGAGCTGAAGAGCGAGACCGTCGAGCTGCGCGAGCGCTTCGAGAACGGCGAGACCCTCGACGACCTCCTCCCCGAAGCCTTCGCCGCGGTGCGCGAAGCTGCACGCCGCACGATCGGCATGCGCCACTTCGACGTCCAGATCATGGGTGGCGCCGCGCTGCACCTCGGCAACATCGCCGAGATGAAGACCGGTGAGGGCAAGACGCTCGTCGCGACCCTCCCGGCCTACCTCAACGCCATCGCCGGCAAGGGCGTGCACATCGTCACGGTGAACGACTACCTCGCGTCCTACCAGTCGGAGATCATGGGGCGCGTCTTCCGCGCGCTCGGCATGACGACCGGCGTGATCGTCGAGGGTCAGACGCCGGAGCAGCGCCGCGAGCAGTATGCGGCCGACATCACCTACGGCACGAACAACCAGTTCGGGTTCGACTACCTCCGCGACAACATGGCGTGGCAGGCCAAGGACATGGTCCAGCGCGGTCACTTCTTCGCCGTGGTCGACGAGGTCGACTCCATCCTCATCGACGAGGCACGGACCCCGCTCATCATCTCCGGGAAGGCCTCCGGCGAGGCGAACCGCTGGTTCCAGGAGTTCGCCCGGCTCGCGGTGCGACTCGAGCCCGGTGAGGACTTCGAGGTCGACGAGAAGAAGCGCACCGTCGGCGTGCTCGAGCCCGGCATCGAGAAGGTCGAGGACTACCTCGGCATCGACAACCTCTACGAGTCCGCCAACACCCCGCTCATCTCCTTCCTGAACAACGCGATCAAGGCCCGCGCGCTCTTCAAGAAGGACAAGGACTACGTCGTGATGAACGGCGAGGTGCTCATCGTCGACGAGCACACCGGTCGCATCCTGGTCGGACGTCGCTACAACGAGGGCATCCACCAGGCGATCGAGGCCAAGGAGGGCGTGGCCGTCCAGGCCGAGAACCAGACCCTCGCGACCGTGACGCTCCAGAACTACTTCCGTCTCTACGAGAAGCTGTCCGGCATGACCGGTACGGCTGAGACCGAGGCGGCGGAGTTCATGTCGACGTACAAGCTCGGCGTCGTCCCGATCCCGACCAACCGCCCGATGCAGCGCATCGACCAGTCGGACCTCGTGTACAAGAACGAGGAGGCGAAGTTCGCGCAGGTCGTCGAGGACATCGTCGAGCGCCACGAGCAGGGCCAGCCGGTCCTCGTCGGCACGACGAGCGTCGAGAAGAGCGAGTACCTGTCGAGGCTCCTCGCCAAGAAGGGCGTCAAGCACGAGGTCCTCAACGCGAAGAACCACGCGCGTGAGGCCGCGATCATCGCCCAGGCCGGTCGACTCGGCTCGGTCACCGTCGCCACCAACATGGCCGGTCGTGGAACCGACATCATGCTCGGCGGCAACGCCGAGTTCCTCGCCGTCGCGGAGATGAACGCCAAGGGTCTCAGCCCGATCGACACCCCCGAGGAGTACGAGGCCGCGTGGGACGAGGTCTTCACCGAGGTGAAGGCCGCGGTCAAGGAGGAGGCCGACAAGGTCATCGACGCCGGCGGACTCTACGTCCTCGGTACCGAGCGCCACGAGTCGCGCCGCATCGACAACCAGCTGCGCGGTCGCTCCGGCCGTCAGGGCGACCCCGGCGAGAGCCGGTTCTACCTGTCCCTCACCGACGACCTCATGCGCCTCTTCAACGCCGGAGCCGCGGAGAGCCTCATGGGGCGCCAGAACGTGCCGGACGACCTCGCGATCGAGTCGAAGATCGTCAGCCGCGCGATCCGCAGCGCCCAGTCGCAGGTCGAGGCGCGGAACGCGGAGATCCGCAAGAACGTGCTCAAGTACGACGACGTCCTCAACCGGCAGCGCGAGGCGATCTACTCCGACCGCCGCCACATCCTCGAGGGCGACGACCTCCACGATCGCGCACAGCAGTTCCTGGAGAGCGTCGTCGACGACGTCCTCGACGAGCACACCGGCGAGGGCAACGGCGACGACTGGGACTTCGACGCACTCTGGGCCGAACTGAAGACGCTCTACCCCGTCGGCCTGACGATCGACGAGGTCGTCCAGGAGGCGGGGACGAAGGGGCGGATCAACCGCGACTTCATGCGGCGCGAGATCCTCTCCGATGCCAAGCTCGCGTACACCAACCGCGAGGAGTCGCTCGGTGCCCCGGCGATGCGCGAACTCGAGCGCCGCGTCGTCCTCCAGGTGATCGACCGCCGCTGGCGCGACCACCTGTACGAGATGGACTACCTGAAGGACGGCATCGGTCTGCGGGCCATGGCGCAGCGCGACCCGCTGGTCGAGTACCAGCGCGAGGGCTACGCGATGTTCCAGCAGATGATGGGGCAGATCCGCGAGGAGAGCGTCGGCTTCCTCTTCAACCTCGAGGTCGAGGTCGCCGGCGAGGTCGATGCGGGCACCGCTGCACCGGCGATCACGGCCAAGGGCCTGACGCAGGAGACCCCCGACACCGAGAAGCTCAGTTACTCCGCTCCGAGCGAGCAGGGTGGGGTCGAGGTCCGCAACCAGCGCGGGCAGATCGAGAAGGCGGCCACCGAACGCGCACAGCGGCTCCAGCAGACGAACCGTCCCGCCGGCGATGCGGCTCCGGCGACGAAGGCCGCCCCGGCCGCGAAGGCGTCGCGTGGGGCCTTCGGTCAGCAGTCCGAGGCGCCTGCGGCTGCTCCGAGCAACCGTTCGGACCGTCGCAAGCAGGGCAAGAAGAAGTAGGCCCACGCCGGCGCGAACGGGAGCCCTCCGGACCATGGTGACATCGGTCCGGAGGGCTCCCGTCTGTCGGTTGCGGGCGGATGTGCAGCGGCGGTCAGAGCACGCTCACCGAGGTCGCCCGCCAGCGGCCGTCCAAGCCCTCCAGTCGGATGGCCACGGCTCGGGACCGCGCTCGTCCGTGGACGATGACCACGGACTCGACGACGCCGTCGCGTGGCTCGGAGACGGTCACGGTGCCGATGGAGACGGCCGGCACGGTGCCCGGGACGCCGCGGACGCGTCGTGCCCGTTCGGCGAGGATCACGCGCTTCAGCAGGACGGTGTGCACGTCGGCGGTGATCCACCGCGCGAGCTGTGTGAGGTCGCGGGCTCCGGCGATCACTTCGATCACGCTCCGCGTGAGGTTCTCGAGCAGTGGTCGCGGATCAGGGAGTTCGGCTCGGGGCGCCGGCTGCGGCGCGAAGTAGTCGTCAGCGCCGGTGCGCGCCGCCGCCCGCATCTCCGGCGTGCGTCGCTCGGGGAGCGGAGGCGCCGGCCGGAGGCGAGCCGTGCGTGCTTCGGGCTCGTCGTCGTCGTGCCGGGCAACGGTGCTCATGGGGCCTCCGAGGGGTGAGCGGCCGCCACGAGTCGGGCGACCAGAATCTGACATGTCACACTCATCATGTCAGTTCCCGGGTGTCCAGGACCAGGGGTCTGTGGAGAACGCAGGACGTCGCCGCCCTCTGCGCACTACCGTCGGCGTATGCGTTGGGACAGCCTGTTCGACGATCTCGCCGGTCAGCTCGACGACGAGCTCGCCGTCGACGACGACGCCGTCCGCATCGAGGCCGAGCGGCTTCGGCGTGGGCGTCTCATGCTCCGCGAGCGGCTGGTCGCCCTCTGCGGCGACGCCGACGCACCAGGCCCGCTCGTCGTCGAACTCGTCGACGGGACGACCTGGCGGCTGCGGGTCCGGAGCATCGGGAAGGACTGGTTGCAGGCCGATTCCGGTACCCCGGGCGGCCGAGAGGTGGTCGTCCCGCTCGATGCGATCGCGGCGATCGCCATGACGCAGACGCAGATCGATTGGAGTCTCGACGACGTCGCGGTCCGCGAACCGCGACTGCTCGACCGCCTCACCGTCTCGTTCCTGCTCCGTGATCTGTGCCGACGCCGTGCAGCAGTGATCGTGCGGACCCGGTCGGGGAGCTGGACGGGCACGGTCGACCGGGTGGGCCGCGACCATCTGGATCTGGCAGTCCACGAGCCAGGGTCGCCGCGCCGCAGCCGGAGCATCGAGCAGATCCGCGTCATCGTGCTCGCTGAGGTCGTCGTCGTCGAGCGTGCCGCCTGAGGCGGCGCGTCGGACGCTTGCCGGAACCGGGGCTCAGCCGAGGGGCGGCACGGGCCGGAGCATCGGGGCGCCGGTGAACTCGGCGAGTTCGGTGAGCTGGGCCTGGTGCCAGAGGCCTGCACGACGTGCCTCCTCGTACTGACCGCTGATGAAGGCTTCGAGTGCCGGGAACTCGATGCGCCACGGTCCGCTGCGCCCGATCCGGATGGCGGGCAGTTCACCGCTCGAGATGAGCTCGGCCACGTGCTGGGCCGAGACGTTCAAGACCTCGGCCGTATCGGCGACGGTGAGGAAGCGACCGAGCGGGGCCGCATCGCGCTGCGATTCCATTCCTCGATTATCCTCTCGCGCGGGCGGCGTCCGCCGGGCTGTGGATAACTTCGGCGCGATGTCCGGAGCCCGGGCAGCATGGGACCGGAGGCGGCGCACGGGGTGCCCATGAAGGAGGAGACGGTGCGGGGAAGCGAGCGGGGACACGGATCGGAGTCGGGAGGAGCGCGAATCGACGGGGAGCGGATGACCGACCGTCTCGCCGGACTGCGTCATGGTGTCGGCGGACGGCAGGTGTCCCGGTCGCGCATCTGGGTGGACCCACGCTTCCTGGTGGGCCTCATGCTGGTGGTCGCGTCGATCCTGGGAGTGTGGTGGCTCGTCACGACCTCGAGTCGGACGACCCCGGTGTATGCGGCGTCCGAGACGCTGACGCCCGGAACGCGGCTCGACCGCTCCTCACTCCAGGTGATCGACGCGCGTCTGGGGTCGGTCGAGGGCGGGTACCTCGGAGCTGGAGCGGCACCGCCGCCGGGGATCGTCGTCACGCGGACGATCGCAGCGGGGGAGCTCGTGCCGCTCGACGCGCTCGGCGAGGCGAGCGCCGTCGGCGTGACCACGCTCGTCGTCGAACCGGCCGGACGGCTCGGCGCCGACATCGTGCCGGGGACCGTCGTCGACCTCTGGGCGGCCGCGCCGGACGGCGACGGGTACGGTGTCCCGGAGGTGCTGGTCTCGGCCGCGACCGTCGTCCGGGTCGGCGAGGACGAAGGGCTCCTGTCGGGCGGTGGTTCGGTCGCCCTCGAGCTCGCGGTCCCGCGCTCCGCCGTCGCGACGGTGCTCTCGGCGACGGCGGCGGCGCACCTGCTGTCCGTGGTCCCCACCGAGCCCGGCGAACGCTGATGCTGCGCGTCGGACTCGCCCTCGATCCACGGGTCGAGGGTGAGATCCTCGCGACGATGCTCGACCTCGGACACCGCGTCGCCTGGCGCTGTCACGACGGCGCCGAACTCGAGGAGCGCGTCGGCGCCGGTACGCCCGTCGACGTGCTGCTCGTGTCACCCGGGACCGACCGCCTGCGCGCCGAACTCATCGACCTCGCGGACCGCGTGGGCACGAGGGTCGTGGCGCTCGCGTCCGGCGAGTCCGAACGGCGCCATGCGGCTGGGCTCGGTCTCGTCGACATCGTCCTCCTGCCGGTCGATCCCGAGGAGCTCGATCGGAGCATCGCGCCGCTCGACCTCGCCGGCGACGGCCCTCGTCCGGTCGCCCAGGCCGCAGGGCGGGTCATCGCCGTGTGGGGTGCGGCCGGGTCGCCCGGCACGACCACCGTCGCCGCAGGCATCGCCAGTGAGCTCGCTGCGCGCGGCCGCCGGGTCGTCCTCATCGATGCGGACACCTACGGGTCATCCGTCGCGGCCATGCTCGGCCTCCTCGACGAGGCACCCGGGTTCGCCGCGGCCTGCCGACTGGCCGGAAGTGGGGCGCTCGACATCGAGCAGCTCGAGCGGATCGCGGTCGTCCATCCGTCGCCGTCCGGCGCGTTCCGGGTCCTGACCGGCATCTCGCGCGCGGCACGCTGGACGGAACTGTCGACGGAACGCGTCGCGACGACCATCGAACGGTGCCGGGCGTGGATGGACGACATCGTGATCGACACGGCGTTCTGCCTGGAGGCGGACGAGGAGATCTCGAGCGACCTGTTCGCGCCCAGACGGAACGGCGCGGCGTTCGCCGTCCTCGGGTCCGCAGACCGGGTGGTCGAGGTCGGTGCGGCAGACCCGGTCGGGGTCACGAGGTTGCTCCGCGGCCACGCGGAACTCGTCGAACTCGTCGACCCGTCGCGCATCTCGGTGGTGGTGAACCGGCTGCGTGGCGTCGCGCTCGGTACCGGCCCGGCCGGTCAATTGGCGTCCACGCTCTCCCGCTTCGGCGGGATCGAGGCGGCCGCGCTCCTGCCGGAGGACCAGCGGGTGGTGGACGCCGCGGTGATCGCGGGGAGGAGCTTCCGCGACCAGGCCCCGCGCGGGGCGCTGCCCGTCGCGTTGCGGCGGTTCGTGTCCACCCTCCTCGACCAGGAGCCGGCGCCGGTGCGCGACCGCTCGCGGCGCTCGGCGGGTGGAGCACGCGGGCGTCGTGCGCGGAGTCGGTCACGCCGAGCGGAATAGTCTCGACAGATTCACTCAATACAATTGGGTGATCAACCGAATATGCATTGGCTCGCCGATATATGCATCTGCATTCTTCTCCGAAGCATCGCTATCCGTTGGGTGATGAATTACTTCGGTATCGTGTCGGTATTCAAATTCGCTTGATGGTGTTCGATATGATCGGATAACCGTCGGACCCACCACGGATATCTTCAGGAGGACCCCCCATGGCTCAGAAAGTCATCACCACATACATCGACGATCTCGACGGCAGCGAACTCGCTTCCGGTGCAGGAGAGACCGTCCGGTTCGCGATCGACGGAACCGAATACGAGATCGATCTCGGGGCAGACAATGCGAAGAACCTCCGCGAGTCGCTGAAGCCTTATATCGGAGCCGGACGCCCGGTCAAGCGTGGGCGCCGCACCTCGAGCACCAGCACCCGCAACAGCGCCGAGAACCTCGCCGCGATCCGCGAGTGGGCCGCGAAGAACGGGCACGCCGTGTCGTCGCGCGGACGCATCCCTCAGGCGGTCCAGGACGCCTACCGCGCAGCCAACTGACATCACGTCCGGCGACGGCGCTCAGCGGCCCCCCACGCGCCGCTGAGCGCCGTCGCCGTTCCACGCCTGCCTGACAGTGGTCGTCAGGGCACGCTCGGCGCACTCGGTGTCGGCCGGCCGAGCCTAGACTGGAATCGTGTCGACGCTCAGTGATCTCGTTCTCGCCCAGGGCCGCTCCAGTGCGGCCGACGTGGAGTGGCTGCACATGCTGCTCGCGGACAGCCAACTCCTCGCGGATCTGGCGTTCGCCGATATCGTCATCTGGGTACCGACCGATTCCGGCAGTTTCATAGCGGTCGCGCATTCGCGTCCGTCGAGTGCCGCGACACTCTTCTATCGCGACTTCGTCGGGCAATCCATCAAGCAGGAATGGCGCAAGCAGGTCACCGACTGTTTCGAGAGTGGACGGATCATCGAGTCGTCCGCACCGGACTGGTACGAGGAGACCCCGACCAGGGTTCGTGCCGTACCCGTCGCCCGGCGGATATCTCCGACCGAGACGACCAATGCCGACGGACCGATCGCGGTCATCACCCGCCACACCAATCTCGGTGAGGCTCGGACGCCCAGCCGCCAGGAACTCACGTTCAACGACTGCGCGAGCGACCTGTTCGAGATGATCGCGGTCGGCGACTTCCCGGATCTCGGAGCGCCGACCGGACCGCGCCGGGGCGCGCCGCGCGCGAGCGACGGCCTGATCCGTCTCGATGTCGACGGCACCGTCACCTTCGCGAGCCCCAACGCGCTCTCGGCCTTCAACCGGATCGGATTCGCCGAGGAACTCGAGGGCGAGTCGCTCGCGGACGTCACGACCCATCTGCTCTCCGGGACGGGGACCGTCACCGTCGACGAGTCCCTGCCACTCGTCGTCACCGGTCGGGCGCCGTGGCGGACCGACATCGAGGACAAGGGCGTGACGGTCTCCCTCCGGGCGATCCCGTTGCGGAGCCGCGGCGAGCGGGTCGGCGCGATCGTGCTCTGCCGCGACGTCAGCGAACTGCGTCACCAGGAGCAGGAACTCATCACCAAGGACGCGACGATCCGCGAGATCCACCACCGGGTGAAGAACAACCTCCAGACCGTCGCATCGCTCCTGCGGATCCAGGCCAGGCGGACGCACTCGGAGGACGCCCACGACGCCCTCACGCAGGCCATGCGGCGCGTGGCCGCCATCGCGGTCGTGCACGACACGCTGTCCGAGGGGCTCAATCAGAACGTCGACTTCGACGAGGTCTTCGAGCGCGTGCTCCTGCTCATCGCCGAAGTGGCGAGCTCGCACAACACGACGGTCCGCCCGAAGTCCTCCGGCTCGTTCGGCGTGCTCCCGAGCGAGTACGCGACGCCACTCGCCCTCGCGCTCACCGAACTCGTGACCAATGCGGTGGAGCACGGACTCAACGGCCGCGACGGCGACGTGGAGATCACGGCCGATCGCACGGACGAGCTGCTGAGCGTGCAGGTCCGCGACAACGGCGTGGGGCTCCCGGAGGGGAAGGTCGGGTCCGGTCTCGGCACCCAGATCGTGCGGACGCTCATCCAGGGTGAACTGGGCGGGACCATCGACTGGCACACGCTCATGGGGAGCGGAACCGAGGTCACGATCGCGATCCCGATGCGCTGGGTCGCCAAGAGCTGAGGTCCTGGTCCGTCACGAACGGCCGCAGACGTGCGAGAACCCCGGGGCCGTTCGGCACCCGGGGTTCTCGTCTGCGATTAGGAGGCGCGGCGAGCGCGAGCAGCGCGACGCTTGAGGGCGCGACGCTCGTCTTCGCTGAGGCCGCCCCACACGCCGGAGTCCTGGCCGGTCTCGAGCGCGTACTGGAGGCAGAGCTCCGTGACACTGCAGGTGGCGCACACGGCCTTCGCCTTGTCGATCTGATCGACCGCCGGACCGGTGTTCCCGACCGGGAAGAACAATTCCGGGTCGACGGTCAGGCAGGCAGCTTTATCGCGCCAATCCATAGGGGAGCTCCTTTTATTGCATGGTGAGATTTCTTCAACCGAGTGAGGGGTCTCGGGAAGCGAAAGCCGAAATGCGAGGGGGATGATCGTCCGGGAATCGGGATCTGTCCACACCCTCGTGGACCTCATGTCGGCCTCAAACATGGTTTCATATCGGTAAGAGCAAATCAATAGTCAAGTTTGGGTGAACCCTGTGAGTACCGATCGAAACGCCGCCTCCGCTCCGAACCCGGGGAGGCGTCGTGAGCCCGCGGTGCTGGCCTTCATCGTCCTGCTCGTCGCCGAGGCGTTGCTCATGATCGGGCTCTCGGCCTGGTTCCTCTTCGAGCTGGTCGCGGCGACGCCGGCCTCGTTCACGAGCGCACTGGCGATCTTCGTGATCCTGCTCATCGCCACGGCGTTCGTCACGGCGCTCGCCCTCGGCGCGATCCGCGGACGGAGCTGGATCCGCGGGGGAGCGGTCACCTGGCAGCTCGTGCAGATCGCCGTCGCCGTCGGCGCGTTCCAGGGGGTCTTCGCGCAACCCGCGATCGGGTGGTTCCTGCTGCTGCCGTCGCTGGCCGTCCTCGGGCTCCTGTTCACGCCCGCGGTCGCCGCCGTGACCCGACGCGAGATCTGAGCGCGACGGGTCGGTCGTGATGGTCCAGCAGCGACGCGTCAGGCGTCGAGGCCGAGGGCCTTGCGGAGGCTCTTCACATGGCCGGTGGCCTTGACGTTGTACCGGGCGAGGGTGAGGGTGCCCGTCTCGTCGATGACGAACGTCGAGCGGAGGACGCCCGTGACGATGCGTCCGTACGAGTTCTTCTCACCGTAGGCTCCGTACGCCTGATGGACCGTCAGCTCCGGGTCGCTGAGGAGCGGGAACGTGAGCCCGTCCTCCTCCTGGAAGGCTTTGAGCTTCTCGACGGAGTCCTTCGAGACGCCGAGCACCACGTACCCCGCACCGCCGAGCGATGCGAGGTTGTCGCGGAAGTCGCACGCCTGGGTGGTGCAGCCGGGCGTCATCGCGGCGGGGTAGAAGTAGAGGATCACCCGTCGTCCGGCGAAGTCGGACAGGGACACGCTGGTGCCGTCCTGGTCGGTGAGGGTGAACGCGGGGGCCGGGTCGCCGGCGGAGAGACGGAGTGCTTCAGGCATACCCCAAGCCTAGTCAGGAGTACTGGTCGGCTTTGATCGTCGCGAAGGTGCCCAGCAGCCGCTGGAGCGAGTCGAGGCGTGCCGGGCCGTTCTCCCCGAGTCGTCCCTCGGCGACGGCCTCGATGATCGCGCAGTCGGGCGCGTCGGGCAGATGGGTGCAGCCACGCGGGCACTCGAGGGCGATCTCCGCGAGGTCGGTGAACGACTTCAGGATGTTGGCGGTGTCGACGTGTCCGAGACCGAACGAGCGGACGCCCGGGGTGTCGATGACCCACCCGGACCCTGCGGGCGCCTCGATGCGCAGCGAGACGGTCGAGGAGGAGGTGTGGCGCCCGCGCCCGGTGACGACGTTCACATGCCCTGTGGCGCGCTCAGCGGTCGGGACGAGGGCGTTGACCAGGGTGGACTTGCCGACGCCCGAGTGGCCGACGAAGACCGTGTCGTGGCCGATGAGGGCCTCGGTGATCTCGGCCAGCGGGACGTCGTCCTCCCGGCTGCGGAACACGCGCAGGCCGAGCCCGGCGAAGTTCGCGAGGAACTCGTCGGGGTCCTGGAGGTCCGTCTTCGTGATGCAGAGGATCGGGGTGATCCCCGCGTCGTAGGCGGCGACGAGGTAGCGGTCGACGAGTCGGGCCCGAGGCTCGGGGTTCGCGGCGGCGACGACGATGAGCATCTGGTCGGCGTTGGCGACCACGACGCGCTCCATGGCGTCGGTGTCGTCGCCACTGCGGCGGAGCAGCGTCGTGCGCGGCACGATCCGCACGATGCGCGACAGCGTGCCCTCGGCACCCGAGGTGTCGCCGACGACATCGACCCGGTCGCCGGTCACGATGGCCTGCTTGCGGAGTTCACGAGCGCGTGTGGACGTCAGGACGCGCTCCTCGGGCGTGCCCTCGTCGAGGAGCACGGTGTAGCGACCGCGGTCGACCGCGAGGACGCGTGCGGTCAGTGCATCGAGGTGCTCGGGCCGCGTCTTCGTCCGAGGGCGGTTCGCCTTCGGGTTCGGCCGCATCCTGATGCTCGACTCGTCGAGTTCCGGCTCGTCGTCGTCGACGCCGTCGTCCCACCAGCTCATCGGCTCAGCCCCCGAGCATCGCGTGCCACAGTTCGGTGAACTGTGGGAGCGTCTTCGCGGTCGTGGCGACGTTCTCGATGGTGACCCCGGGCACGACGAGACCGAGGATCGCTCCTGTGGTCGCCATGCGGTGGTCGTGGTAGCTCGACCACTCGCCGCCGTGGAGGGGGCGCGGCTCGATGCGGAGGCCGTCCGGCAACTCCGTGACGGCGCCCCCGAGCTTGTTGATCTCCGTCGCGAGGGCCGCGAGGCGGTCGGTCTCGTGGTGACGGATGTGCCCGATGCCCGTGATGGTCGACGGTCCGTCGGCGAGTGCCGCGAGCGCGGTGAGGGCGGGCGCGAGCTCGCCGCCGGTGGTCAGGTCGAGGTCGACAGCGGTGATCCGCTCGCCGCCGGTGACGGTGAGGCGGTCGCCGTCCAGGGCGACCGTCGCGCCGAAGCGAGGCAGGAGGTCCGCCAGGTCGGCACCGACCTGGGTGGTGGAGGTGGGCCAGCCGCGGAGCGTGACGCTTCCGCCGGTGACGAGCGCCGCGGCGAGGAACGGTGCGGCGTTGGAGAGGTCGGGCTCGAGGTCGACGTCGAGCGCGGCGATCGTGCCGGGGGCGACGACCCACTCACCGACGGCCGGTTGTTCCACGGTGACCCCGCGGGCCGCGAGGGCCGCGATGGTCATCTCGATGTGCGGCAGGCTCGGCAGGCGCTCGCCCTCGTGGACGAGGTGGAGACCCTGCTCGAAGCGGGCCGCGGCCAGCAGGAGGCCGGACACGAACTGGCTCGACGATGACGCGTCGATCGTGAGCTTGCCACCCGCGACCGCGCCTGTGCCGTGCACCGTGAAGGGGAGCGCCTTCCGGCCGTCGTCGCTGATGTCGACACCGAGCGCCTGCAGCGAGGCGATCATGGTCGCCATGGGGCGGTTCCTGGCGGAGGGGTCGGCGTCGAACACGGTCGGTCCGAGGGCGAGCGCTGCCAGCGGCGGGACGAACCGCATGACGGTGCCGGCGAGCCCGCACTCGACGGTCGTGCTGCCGAACAGCTCGCCCGGCGTCACGAGCCAGTCCTTGCCGAACGCGCCCGAGGCCGGGCGCTCGACGATGGTCGTCCCGAGTGCGCGGAGCGCCTCCACCATGTTGGTGCTGTCCATCGAGTGGAGCGGAGCACGGAGCAGCGACGGTCCGTCGGCCAGGGCGGCCAGGACGAGCTCGCGGTTCGTGAGGGATTTCGAGCCCGGGAGGGACACGGTCGCATCGACCGGCCCGTCCGCGACGGGCGCCGGCCAGGCGGCGTCGTCGTGCTCGGGTTCGGCATCGCCGTACACGTCGAAATCGGGTGCGGAATACGGATTGGTCAACATTGGTTCCAACAGTAGTCGGGGTCACGAGCAGAAGGAGGAACGGATGTCCACAGCGGTACTGGAACGACCGGTGACGGGGGCCGATCACGGTCGTCTGGCGCTGGCCGTAGACTGGCCGGTGATGACCTCCGTCGACCCAGAAGCCCTTCCGGCCGAGCCGGACCCCCGATCACTGTTCGAAGCACAGGCACTGCCGTTCATCGATCAGCTGTACGGCGCTGCCATGCGCATGACGAAGAACCCGTCGGATGCTCAGGACCTCGTCCAGGAGACGTTCGTCAAGGCCTTCGCCGCGTTCGCGCAGTTCGAACAGGGCACCAACCTGAAGGCATGGCTTTACCGCATCCTCACGAACACGTACATCAACACGTATCGGAAGAAGCAGCGCGAGCCCTACCAGGGCACCATCGACGACCTCGAGGACTGGCAGTTGGGCGGCGCCGAGTCGATCAGCGCGACCTCCAGCCGGTCCGCCGAGGCCGAAGCGATCGATCACCTGCCGGACAGCGACGTGAAGAACGCGTTGCAGGCCATCCCGGAGGACTTCCGCCTGGCGGTGTACCTCGCCGACGTGGAGGGCTTCGCCTACCAGGAGATCGCCGACATCATGAAAACGCCCATCGGGACCGTGATGAGTCGTCTGCACCGTGGCCGACGACTCCTCCGCGACCTGTTGGCCGACTACGCCGAGTCCCGGGGGTTCACCGTGACGAAGCAGGGGAGCAAGAAATGAGCGACTGCGGCTGCGACAAGGCCAAGAAGGACCTCGAGGAGTACCTCCGTCACGAGGTGTGCACGACCGAAGCGGCCGACATCCGCGAGCACCTCGCGAACTGCCCGGAGTGTCAGAACGAGGCGCTCGTCGCGCAGACCCTCACCGAGGCCGTCCAGCGGGCGTGCAAGGAGACGGCACCCGAAGACCTGAAGAACCAGGTCCTGGCGTCGCTGCGGGCCACCCAGGCCACCCACGAGAGCGCCTGACGACGGACCGACCGCATCAGCCTGCGCCGTCGAGGCGTGACTCCTCGACGTCCAGCATCCGCTGCGCTTTCGCCAGCACCTCGGAGGAGTAACTGCCGGTCGCCCGCGCATCGAGGAGCGCATCGCGTTCGGCGTCGAGCACTCGGCGTCGCAGTTGTCGGAACTGCTCGTGCGGGCCCACGCCGGCATCGGTGCGTTCCGCCGCCGACTCGACGCGGATGAGGCTGCTCGTGCGCACCCGGTCGACGACCGCGGAGTCGAACGGCTCCCCGCCGTCCGTGCGCAGCTGCGGGTCGTCGAGGGCGGCCACACCGACGGTCGAGATCTCCTCGACGAGTCCGGCCAGCTCCGCCATCGCCGCCTGCTCGTCCGTCCCGCCGACCCGGGTCAGCCGGATGACGAGCGGGAGGGATCCGCCCTGGAGCAGGAGGGTGACGATCGCGACCGTGAACGCGATGAGCACCAGCTCCGCCCGATACGGGGTGTCGAGTGGCAGCGACTGTGCGGCGGCGATCGTGACGACACCACGCATCCCCGCCCAGGCGAGCACCGCGCCGCCCCGCCAGCCGAGTCCTTCACGTTGCAGGAAGTCCAGGTCGGCGCTCCGCCGGGCGATCGACCTCGAGAAGGCGGCCTTGCGCTTGGCCGATCGCGCGTTCTCCGTCGGATGCTCCTCGAGGCGTGCGGAGACCTGCTCCAGTCTCGGCCGCCGGGCGAGGGCCTCCCGTTCATCGCGTCGCAACGACCAGACGAGGACGCCGACGAACACGATGCGGACGACGATGAGGGTGATGGCGGTCAGCAACCCGAGGCCGATCGACGACCAGATGCCGAGGTCGTCCTGCTCCACCTGCGAGACGATGGCCTCGAGCTCGAGCCCCATGAGCAGGAACACCCCGTTCTCGAGGAGGAACTGCGTCGTCCGCCAGTTGATGCGCTCGCTGATGCGGTCCTGGGCGGTGAAGTACTTCGCGCTCTGATGCCCGGTGTAGAGCCCGGCGACCACGACCGACAGGACGCCTGAGGCATGGAAGTGCTCGGCGGGGAGATACGCGATGAACGGCACGGCGAAGGAGATGACCGTCGTGAGGACCGGGTCGCCCAGGCGGGATCGGATCCGGACCGTGATGAACCCGACGACGATCCCGATCGCGATCGCGAGCGCCACGGCATAGGCGAAGTCGCCCAGGACACCCCACAACGAGACCGTGCCGGCGGTCGCGGCGATGGCGGAGCGCAGGAGGACGAGGGCCGAGGCGTCGTTCACGAGGCTCTCGCCTTCGAGGACGCTCACGAGTCGCGACGGCATGCCCAATCGCTTACCGATGGAGGTCGCGGCGACCGCGTCGGTCGGGCTGACGACGGCACCGAGGGCGATGCCGGCGGCCAGGCTCAGGTCGGGGAGGATCGTCGACAGGATCCAGCCGATGAGGACCGACGACACCACGACGAGGACGACCGAGAGCCCGGAGATCGCTTTGAGGTTGCGGCGGAAGTCGACCAGCGGGACGTTGACGGCAGCCGAATAGAGGAGCGGCGGCAGCACCCCGGCGAGGATCCACTCCGGCTTGACCTCGACGTCCGGCACGAACGGCAGATAGCTGAGGGCCAGGCCGACCAGGACGAGGATGAGCGGGGCCGCCACGCGAAGCTTGTTCGCGAAGCGGGCCACCGCGACGATGGTCACCACCGCGACGACGGCGAGGAATGCGAAGTCCATGGCGTCAGCCTATTGGCGGTGGCTCACCGCCCACTCACGGATCGCTGTCGCCGTGCTGACCACCCGGACCACGACGCAGCCGACGACGCAGCCGACGACGCAGATGACGACGACCGCCTGTCGGAACAGGCGGTCGTCGGTCGTGCGGCTGAGGTCAGAGCGCCAGCGCGGTGCGGAGGAGCTCCGCCTGCTCGGCGGCGTGACGCTTCGCCGAACCCGTGGCGGGGGAGGCGGACGCGGCGCGCGACACGTTGCGGATCGTCCGACCCTCGAGGTGCTTGGCGGCCTCCAGGCAGATGAACGGCCACGCGCCCTGGTTCTCCGGCTCGTCCTGTACCCACACCAGTTCGGCGTTCGGGTACTGCGCGACCACGGTGTTCAGCTCGGCCACCGGGACCGGGTAGAACTGCTCGACGCGGACGAGGGCGATCTCGTCGTTCGGCTGCTTCTGCAGCTCGCTGAGGAGGTCGTAGTGGATCTTCCCGGAGTGCAGGAGCACCCGCTTGACCGCGGCCTTGTCGGTGATCCGTGCATCGTCGATCACCGGCTCGAAGCGGCCGGAGGTGAAGTCCGCCACCGGGCTGGTCGCGCCACGCAGACGCAGCATCGCCTTCGGGGTGAAGACGACGAGCGGCCGACGCGGGCGGGCGTACGCCTGGCGACGCAGGAGGTGGAAGTACGACGCGGGGGTCGACGGCCGGGCGACGGTCATGTTGTCCTCGGCGCAGAGCTGCAGGAACCGCTCGATCCGCGCGGACGAGTGGTCGGGGCCCTGGCCTTCGTAGCCGTGGGGGAGGAGGAGCGTGACACTCGACCGCTGCGACCACTTCTGCTCGGCGGAGGAGATGAACTCGTCGATGATCGTCTGCGCGCCGTTGGTGAAGTCGCCGAACTGCGCCTCCCACAGCACGAGCGCGTCGGCACGTTCGACCGAGTAGCCGTACTCGAAGCCCATGACCGCGTACTCGCTGAGGAGCGAGTCGTAGATCCAGAAGCGGGCCTGGTTGTCGCTGAGGTTCGCGAGCGGCAGCCACTCCTGGCCGTTGACCCGGTCGTGGAGGACGGCGTGACGCTGCACGAAGGTGCCGCGGCGGGAGTCCTGTCCGGACATCCGCACCGGGGTGCCCTCGATGAGTACCGATCCGAGTGCGAGCAGTTCTCCGAAGCCCCAGTCGATGTTGCCGTTGCGGCTCATGTCGAGACGCTTCTCGAGGAGCTGCTGCACCTTCGGGTGCACGGTGAACCCGGCGGGCTTGTTGTTGAACGCGTCGCCGATGAGCTGCACGACGCCCTCGGAGACGCCGGTCGTCTCGAGTTCGCCGGAGTAGCCGTCCTCGTCGAGGACCTCGGTCGGGATCGGCGTCGGCGAGGTCTGCTCGGCGTGCGTCTCCATGAAGGCGCGTTCGAGGCGGTCCTGGAAGTCGCGGTGCGCGGCCTCGTACTCCTCCTCGGTGATGTCGCCGCGGCCGACGAGCGCCTCGGTGTACAGCTTGCGCACGGAGCGCTTGGCCTCGATGAGGCTGTACATGAGCGGCTGCGTCATCGACGGGTCGTCGCCCTCGTTGTGGCCGCGTCGGCGGTAGCACACGAGGTCGATGACGACGTCGCGCTTGAACTCCTGGCGGTATTCGAAGGCCAGCTCCGCGACCCGCACGACGGCCTCGGGGTCGTCGCCGTTCACGTGGAAGATCGGCGCCTGGATGGTCTTCGCGACGTCGGTGTTGTAGATGGAGGAGCGGCCCTCGCCAGGAGGCGTGGTGAAGCCGACCTGGTTGTTGATGACCACGTGGACCGTACCGCCCGTGCGGTAGCCGCGGAGCTGCGACAGCTGCATCGTCTCGAGGACGACGCCCTGCCCCGCCATCGCCGCGTCGCCGTGGATGAGGATCGGGAGGGTGCCGAACGCGCCGATCGGCCCGCGGTCCTGCTTCGCGCGGACGATGCCCTCGAGCACGCCGTTGACGGCCTCGAGGTGCGAGGGGTTCGCTGCCAGGTAGACCGGGATCTCGCGGCCGTCCTCGGCCTTGAAGGTGCCCTCGGTGCCGAGGTGGTACTTCACGTCGCCGGAACCGTGGCTCGCAGGGTCCTGCGTTCCCTCGAACTCGCGGAAGATCTGACCGTACGTCTTGCCGGCGATGTTCGTGAGGACGTTGAGACGGCCGCGGTGGGCCATACCGATCGCGACCTCGTCGAGCTGGGCCTGCGACGCACCCTGGAGGATGGTGTCGAGGAGGGCGATGGTGGACTCGCCGCCTTCGAGGCTGAAGCGCTTCTGGCCGACGTACTTCGTCTGCAGGAAGGTCTCGAAGGCCTCGGCCTCGTTGAGCTTCCCGAGGATGCGCATCTGCTCGTCGTGCGTCGGCTTCTCGTACTTGCGCTCGACCTTGCTCTGGATCCACTTGCGCTGCGCGGGGTCCTGGATGTGCATGTACTCGATGCCCGTGGTGCGGCAGTACGAGTCGCGGAGGACGCCGAGGATGTCGCGCAGCTTGGCCGTGCGGGCCGAGCCGAACGCGCCAGTGACGAACTCGCGGTCGAGGTCCCAGAAGGTCAGGCCGTGGGTCTCGATCTCGAGGTCGGGGTGCGAGCGCTGCACGTACTCCAGCGGGTCGATGTCGGCCATGAGGTGGCCGCGGACGCGGAACGCGTTGATGAGCTCCTGGACGCGGGCGGTCTTGTCGACGGCGTCGGCGAGGTCGACGCTGATGTCGGGCGACCAGTGGATCGGGTCGTACGGGATGCGGAGCGCGGCGAAGATGTCCTGGTAGAAGCTGCGGCTGCCGATGAGCAGCTCGTGGACGACCTTGAGGAACTCGCCCGAGCCGGCACCCTGGATGACGCGGTGGTCGTAGGTGCTCGTGAGCGTGATCGTCTTGCCGATCGCCAGCTCGTTGAGCGTGCGCTCGGAGGCGCCCTGGAACTCGGCCGGGTACTCGAGGGCGCCGGCGCCGATGATGCAGCCCTGGCCCTTCATGAGACGGGGGACCGAGTGCACGGTCCCGATGCCACCGGGGTTCGTGAGCGAGATCGTGACGCCCTGGAAGTCGGCTCCGGTGAGCTTGCCCTTGCGGGCACGGGTCACGAGGTCCTCGTAGGCCGAGAGGTACTCGTTGAAGGTGAGGGTGTCGGCGCGCTTGATGCCCGGCACCATGAGGGCGCGGGAGCCGTCGGGCTTCGGGAGGTCGATGGCGATGCCGAGGTTGATGTGCGCCGGGGCGACGACCGTGGGCTTGCCGTCGGTCTCCTCGTAGTAGACGTTCTGGCTCGGGAAGTCCTTCAACGCCTGGATGAGGGCCCAGCCGATGAGGTGGGTGAAGCTGACCTTGCCGCCTCTTGCGCGCTTCAGGTGGTTGTTGATGACGATGCGGTTGTCGATCATCAGCTTCGCCGGGATGGTGCGCACGCTCGTCGCGGTCGGGACCGTCAGGCTCGCGTCCATGTTGGTGGCGAGCGACTTGGCCATGCCCTTCAGCACGGTGACCTTGTCGACGTCCTCCGGAGCGGGTTCGGTCTGGTCGCTCTTCGGCTGCTGGACCTGGTTCGGGCTCGTCATCGGGGCGTCGGCCGGAATCGGGGCCGGCTTCGCCTGGACCGAGGTGGTGCGGGCGACCGGCTGCGCGCCGATGACCTGGATCGGGGCCGTCGGCGGGTTGACCCGGGCCGCCTCGTCCGCCGACGCGGGGGCGGGGGCCGACGCCGTGGTGCCGGCGGACGCCGCACCGTCGTCCGACTGGCCGCCCGTCGTTCCCTGGGCTGCGCCGTTCACCGGCCGGTAGTGCTCGAGGATCGGCCACCAGGAGCGGTCCACGGAATCCTTGTCGACGAGGTACTGCTCGTACATCTCGTCGACGAGCCATTCATTGGCTCCGAATTCGTTCGTTGCGCCGTCATCGGCGCCCACTCCGGTCATCTGGCTCGACACCGTCGATCGCCCACTCTCTCCGTTGAATTCTCACTGTTTGCAGGCAGGGAACATGCCCGCACGATCCAGTCATCAAGCCTAAACCCATTCCGTCGTCGGTGCGGCTCGGACGCCGGTCGGGATACGGTGTTCTCATGCGGTTCATCGGTGAGATTCCCAGCCACGACCTGACGTACTCGGACGTGTTCCTCGTCCCCAGCCGCTCCGGGATCACGAGTCGACTCGACGTCGACCTGGCTCCGGACGACGGCACCGGCGCCACGATCCCGATCGTCTCCGCCAACATGAACTCCGTCACCGGGCCACGCCTCGCGGCGGCACTGGCGCGGCGCGGCGGACTCGGCGTCCTGCCGCAGGACATGCCGCTCCAAGAGCTCGACGCGGCGATCCGCTGGGTCAAGGAGCAGCCGGTCGCCTTCGACACCCCGCTGATCATGCGCGCCGATCAGACCGCGGCCGACGCACTGCGCCTCATCCCCGCGGTCGCCGGTCACGGCATCGTGCTCCACGACGAGCGCGACGCCTTCGCCGGCTGCATCCCGGCCGCACGTCTCGCCACGGCGCTGCCCGACGCACGGCTCGGCGACCTCGCTCGCGGGTCGCTCGCCTCGATCGACGCCGACGACGTGACCGGTGGCCGGGCCGCGTTCGACCTCATGGTCGCCGCCGACCTCGAGTTCGCGCCCGTGCTGCACCACGGCGCCGTCGTCGGCACCCTCAGCCGGACGAGCGCGCTCCGGTCGACCATCTACCCGCCGGCGCTCGACGCGTCGGGCCGACTGCGGGTCGCCGCGGCGATCGGCATCAACGGCGATGTCGCCGTGAAGGCGCGGGCGCTCGCCGCCGCCGGGGTGGACGTCCTCGTGATCGACACCGCCCACGGGCACCAGGAGGGCATGCTCCGGGCGATCGCGGCCGTCCGTGCCCTCGGTCTCGGCCTCCCGATCGTCGCCGGCAACGTCGTGTCCGCCGTCGCGGTGCAGGACCTCGTCGACGCCGGTGCGGACATCCTCAAGGTCGGTGTCGGACCCGGTGCGATGTGCACCACGCGGATGATGACGGCGGTCGGGCGTCCGCAGTTCTCGGCCGTGCTCGAGACGGCCGCGACCGCCCGCGCGCTCGGCGCGAAGGTCTGGGCGGACGGTGGTGTCCGCTACCCCCGCGACGTCGCCCTCGCCCTCGCGGCCGGCGCGTCCTCGGTCATGATCGGTTCCTGGTTCGCCGGCACGATCGAAGCCCCCGGTGAACTGCAGCGCGCCGCCGACGGGTCGCTCTACAAGGAGAGCTGGGGCATGGCGTCGACCAAGGCCGTGCACGAGCGCTTCGGCCGACTCGACCCGTTCGAACTCGCGCGGAAGACGCTCTTCGCCGAGGGTATCTCGTCCTCCCGCATCACGATCGATCCGCTCCGGCCCTCGGTCGAGGACCTCCTCGACATGATCACCGCCGGGGTGCGCTCGTCGTTCACCTACGCGGGTGCCGACTCGGTCCCCGGCTTCCACGAGCGCGCCATCGTCGGCGTCCAGTCGGCCGCCGGGTACGAGGAGGGCAAGGCGCTGCCCGTCTCCTGGTGAGCCGCGGTGCTGGTGCGGCTCGCACGACCGCGGTGGGATGATGGGCCCATGGTGGTGAACGGTGGGACGCACGGGTTCGGTGTCGGCATGCAGGTCCTCGTGCTCGTGGACCCGGGATCCGATCCCTCGACGGGGGAGCGTGCCTCCGGGGTCATCGTCGCGCCCGGCCGCCAGCGTGCCGCGGCGTTCGTCTCGGTGTGGACCGAACAGCTGACGACCTGGATCGTCGAGTTCGACGAACCCTTCACGCCGCCCGACGGCAGCGGCCCGCACGAATCGGCCGAGGTCCGCGAGACCTATCTCATCCCCGCACCCTTCGCCGAGGCGTCGGAGTCCGTCGACGCCTGACCGCCGCGTGCTCGTTCAGGCGAGCGACCGGTCCATGATGGCCGAGGAGAGAGCCTCCACCGGGCCGGCCGCCGCCAACGGGTTCGCGAGCAGGGTGAAGTCGACGCCGCCCAGGGTCGGGAGTTCCAGCCGGTTGCTGAGCATGACGAGGTCGCTCGGGATCAGGCTGCGCGGGAAAACCGCGACACCGAGCCCGGCCCGCACCGCCGCGAGCACGCCGTTCACCTCACGGGTGCTGCAGGTGATCCGCCAGGTGCGCCCGGCGTCCTCCAGGGCGTCGATCGCCAGCTGCCGGGAGAGACTCGGGTCCTGATAGGCGATGAGGGGGACGGGCTGGCCCGGCTCGATCGTGGTCTTCTCGAGACCGACCCAGACCATCGAGTCGGTCCGCACGAGCTTGCCCTCGTTCTGGCCGGGGCGCATCTTGATGAAGATGAGGTCGAGGGCGCCCGCCTTCAGCCGACGGTAGAGCGGCCCGCTCTGGTTCACGGTGAGTTCGAGGTTCAGCTGCGGGTGACCCTGGCGGAAGTGGCGCAGGATCCGGGGGAGCTGGGTCATCGCGAGGTCGTCGGCGGCCCCGAAGCGGAGGCGACCGCTCATCGCCGAGCCGGTGAAGTAGCTCTCCGCCGAGGCGTGTGCAGCGAGGATGGTGCGCGCGAACCCGGCCATCGCGTCACCGTTGTCGGTCAGGCGGACCGCTCTCGTGTCCCGGACGACGAGCCACCGGCCGGCAGCCTCCTCGAGCCGTCGGATCTGCTGACTGACCGTCGGCTGGCTCAACCCGAGCTGCGCGGCGGCGCGCGTGAAGTTCTTCGTCTCGGCGACGGCCAGGAAGGTGCGCAGCAGGGCGGGGTCGAACATGCGTGAGCCGATCATTCGGGAATCGAATAGGACTGATAGGGATCATCCTGCTCGGAAATGGTCGCGTCGGCAATAGCGTGGAAGGGAGCCGACGGCCTCCGCGGCTCCACCCATACGACACGCACTCGACATACGAAACGCTGGCCCTCTCCGTGACCCCTCCATCCGACACCGCCGTCGCTCCACCACCGCCCACCGCCCCCATGCCGATCGTGGGGGAGCGTCCCGCCTGGCGGGACACCTTCTCCTCGCTCCGCGTCCCGAACTTCCGACTCTTCACGATCGGGCACATCGTCGCGACGACCGCGATCGGGATGCAGCGCATCGCGCAGGACTGGCTCGTCCTCGAGCTCTCCGGCAGCGTCGCCGCCGTCGGGATCACAGTCGCCATGCAGTTCGCGCCCATGCTGCTGTTCGGGCTGCTCGGCGGCGTGATCGCGGACCGCTACTCCAAGCGCGTGCTGCTCATGATCACGCAGTCGCTCGCCGCCGTCCTCGCGGTCGCGCTGTCGATCCTGACGCTCAGCGGCGCGGTCGAGGTGTGGCACATCTACGTCATCGCCTTCATGCTCGGTCTCGTCACCGTCGTCGACAACCCGGCGAGGCAGGTGTTCGTGAACGAGCTCGTGGGCCCGGCGAGACTGCGGAACGCCATCAGCCTCAACTCCGCCGTCTTCCAGCTCGGCCAGCTCGTCGGTCCGGCCGTCGGTGGTGTCCTCATCACCGCCGTCGGTTCCGGGTGGTCCTTCGCGATCAACGCCCTCGCCTGCTCCGGCGTCGTGCTCACCCTGGCGCTCATGCGTGTCTCGGAACTCGTCCCGACGCCGGTCGTCGCGAAGGCGAAGGGCCAGCTCAAGGAGGGACTCGGGTACGCCATGCGGAAGCCGGCCATCCGGTGGACGGTCATCATGGTCGCGTTCATGTCGGTGTTCGCGTTCAACCTGCCGGTCCTGCTCGCCGCCTACGCCTCGGACGTCTTCGACATCGGCGCGAGCGGCTACGGGTTCCTCAACGCCCTCGTCGCCGTCGGCGCGCTGACCGGTGCACTCGCGTCGACGCGGCGCGGGGGTGTGGACCTGCGCATCGTGATCGTCGCGGCGGCGGCGGTCGGCGTCCTGCAGGCGGCCGCCGGGGCGATGCCCGTGCTCCTCCCCTTCGCCCTCCTGCTCGTCGCGGGCGGGGTCGCGAACCTCCTCTTCATCACGGCGGCGAACTCACTCGTCCAGCTGTCGTCCAACATGGCGATCCGTGGCCGGGTGATGTCGCTGTACATCCTGGTGCTGCTCGGCGGACAGTCGATCGGCGGTCCGCTCATGGGGTGGCTCGTCGAGGTCGCCGGGGCACACGTGGGCATGATCGTTTCGGGTGGGGTCCCGGCGCTCGCCGCGGCGTGCATCGGCGTGCGGTTCCTCCTCCTGCGGCGTCGGAAGCGTCGCGCGGCCGAGGAGCGCCGGCGTCTCGCGGAGGCTGAGAAGAACCCCGGAAATCCGGGGTCCACAGCCGCGGATGTCCGATAGACTCGTCCGCACAATGGACGACCCTCCTTCAGACAGATCCCCCGGCCACCATCCCAGCCCCGTGCTGACCCGATCACGGGCGACGACCGCCCACCCGGGCGACGGAACCCCCACTCCGGCATCGACCGCTCAGCACGGACGGGATCGTCATGTCTGAGTGGATCATGCTCGGCGTCGGCCTCGTACTGACCATCGGGACGGGCTTCTTCGTCGCCTCCGAGTTCGCGCTCGTGAACCTCGACCGCGCCGACCTCGAGGCCCGCCGCGACCGTGGCGAGACCCGCCTGACGATGACGATCGCAGCGCTCAAGATCACCTCGACGCACCTGTCGAGCGCGCAGCTCGGGATCACCCTGACCACGCTCCTCACCGGGTACACCATGGAGCCGGCGCTGTCGTCGATGCTCGCCGGTCCACTCGGCTCCATCGGGATCCCCGAGGGCGTCGTCGCCATCGTAGCGACGATCGTCGCGATCACCCTCGCCACGCTGCTCAGCATGATCATCGGCGAGCTCGTCCCGAAGAACTTCGCGCTCGCGCTGCCCCGACAGACGGCCAAGTTCGTCGTCCCGTTCCAGACGGCCTTCACCTGGGTGTTCAAGCCCGCCATCGTCGTCCTCAACGGCAGCGCCAACGGCTTGCTGCGGTCGATGGGCATCGAGCCCAAGGAGGAGCTGTCGGGAGCCCGGACGGCCGAGGAGCTGTCGTCCCTCGTGCGTCGATCGGCGCTCGAGGGCACACTCGAGGCCGACACCGCGACCCTGCTCAACCGCACCCTCCGCTTCTCGAGCCACGATGCGTCGGACGTCATGACGCCCAGGCCGCGCATCGCGTCGATCCAGCGCGGCGAACCCGCCCAGGCGGTGCTCGCCCTCGCGAGGTCGACCGGCCACTCGCGCTTCCCGGTCACCGATGCCGACGTCGACGACATCACCGGCGTCGTGCATGTGAAGCAGGCCATCGCGGTCCCGCGCGACCGACGCGGCGAGGTGCCCGTCTCGGCCCTGCAATCGCCGGCCCTGCGTGTCCCCGAGACGATGAAGCTGGACGTACTGCTCTCGCAGCTGCGCGGACGCGGCTACCAGATGGCCGTCGTGGTCGACGAGTACGGCGGCACCGCCGGCGTGACCACCCTCGAGGACCTCGTCGAGGAACTCGTGGGCGAGGTCGCCGACGAGCACGACCGTTCGCGTGCCGGGGTGGTCCGCGGACGCGACTCCACGACCTTCCCGGGCAGCCTCCGTCCCGACGAGCTCCTCGAGCGCGCCGGCGTGCGTGTCCCCGAAGACGGTCCGTACGAGACGGTCGCGGGCTACGTCATGAGCGAGCTCGGACGACTCGCGGTCTCGGGCGACGAGCTCGAGCTCGAGGACGGCACGCTCCGCGTCGAGCGACTCGACGGCCGACGGATCGATCGGATCCGATTCACCCCGAGACCCGTCGTGTCGGAGGACGGTGGTGACGTATGAGCGACTGGGCAGGAATCGCCTGGCTCGTGGTGCTGCTGCTCGCGAACGCCTTCTTCGTCGGTGCCGAGTTCGCGGTCATCTCCGCGCGTCGGTCGCAGATCGAACCCCTCGCCGAGCAGGGGAGCCGGAGCGCCAAGACCGCGCTGTGGGCCATGGAACACGCCACGCTCATGTTGGCGACGAGTCAGTTGGGCATCACCGTCTGCTCGCTGCTCATCCTGAACGTCTCCGAGCCGGCGATCCACCACCTGCTGGAGGTGCCGTTGGCGCTCACCGGCTGGCCCGAGGAGACCATCGGCACGGTGGCGTTCATCATCGCGCTGCTGCTCGTCTCCTACCTCCACGTGGTCTTCGGCGAGATGGTCCCGAAGAACCTCTCCTTCTCGATCCCGGATCGTGCGGTCCTGCTGCTCGCTCCGCCGCTCGTCTTCGTGGCGCGCGTCTTCCGTCCGATCATCGTGTCCCTCAACGCGACCGCGAACGCCGTCCTCCGTCTGTTCCGGGTGGAGCCGAAGAACGAGGCTGCCAGTGCCTTCACGCTCGACGAGGTGGCGACCATCGTCGACCAGTCCACCCGCGAGGGTGTGCTCACCGACTCGACGGGTGCGCTCGTGGCGGCGTTCGAGTTCACCGAGAAGAAGGTCCACGACGTGGCCCTGCCGCTCGGGAGCCTCATCACGCTGACGGAGGAGGCCACCCCCTCGGACGTGGAGCGCGCCGTCGCCAAGTACGGCTACTCCCGCTACGTGATCGTCGACGACGAGTCGGTGCCGATCGGCTACCTGCACCTGAAGGACGTCCTGCGGTACGACGACCTCGACGGCAGTGGCGACGAGGAGCGCCCGGTGCCCGCGAAGCACATCAGGCAGCTGGTGTCGGTGTTCGAGGACTCGGACGTCGAGGACGCGCTGACCACGATGCGCCGCTCGGGGGCACATGTCGCCCGGGTGTTCGACGAAGCGGGCGCCACCACCGGGGTCCTCTTCCTCGAGGACATCATCGAGGAGCTCGTCGGCGAGGTCCAGGACGCCACCCGGCGTCGCTGATCGGACGCCGGAGCACGGACACGACGACGGCCCGCACGCGATCGCGTGCGGGCCGTCGTCGTGTCGGGGTCGCGCTCAGGCGCGCGGCTTGGCCCGCTCGTACTGGCCCGGCCAGGCCACCTCCACACCGAGCTCGGTGGCGGCGCGCAACGCGAAGTGCGGATCACGGAGCGCCTCGCGGGCGACCATGACCGCCTCCGCCTGCCCGTCGGCGACGATGGCCGCGGCCTGCTGGGCGTCGGTGATGAGTCCGACGGCGCTCGTGTCGACACCCGTCGACCCGATGTGCGCCGCGAACGGGACCTGGTAGCCGGGGGACAGCGGGATGCGGACGCCGCCGACGGCTCCGCCGGTGGAGATGTCGAAGAAGTCGGCCCCGCGCTCGGCGCACCAGGCGGCGACGGTCGCGGTCTGGTGTTCGTCCCATCCGTCGTCCACCCAGTCCGTGGCCGAGAACCGGACGAACAACGGCAGACCGGACGGGAGGACCTCACGCACCGCATCGACGACCCGCAGGAGGAGCTTGGCCCGGTTCTCGAGCGAGCCGCCGTAGCCGTCCTCGCGGTGGTTGACGAGCGGGGAGAGGAACTGGTGCAGCAGGTAGCCGTGCGCGGCGTGGAGTTCGATCACCTGGAAGCCGGCGTCGACCGACCGGACGGCCGCCGCCCGGAAGTCGTCGACGACGCGGTCGATGCCCTCATCGTCGAGGGCTTCCGGCACCGCGTAGCCCGGGAAGGCCTCGGGCGACGGGGCGACGGTCGACCAGCCGCCGTCCTCGATCGGGACGCTGCCCTGACCGTCGGTGCCCCAGGGGGCGAACGTTGAGGCCTTCCGGCCGGCGTGCGCGAGCTGGATGCCGGGGACGGAACCCTGCTCGGTGATGAACGCGGTGATCCGTCGCCAGGCGTCGCGCTGTCCGTCGTTCCAGATGCCTGCGTCCTGGGGCGAGATCCGGCCCTCGGGGCTGATCGCCGCCGCCTCCGAGATGACGAGGCCGAAGCCGCCCGCCGCGAACTGGCCGAGGTGCACGAGGTGCCAGTCGGTCGGGACGCCGTCCTGGGCGGCGACGCTGTACTGGCACATCGGGGCGATCCACAGGCGGTTGGGGATGGTGAGGTCGCGGATGGTGATCGGATCGAACAGCTGGGGCACGGAACTCCTCGGGTCTCGGGGCGACGGGAGTCGCCACCCGGCCCAACGTTCCGGAATGCGTTCGGATTCCCGCCTGCAGGATGACCGACGATCGACGGCTCAGCGTCAGTCCGCCGCGACGACTGGCCTAGGGTGATGGCATGGCCGAACCGCGACTCTGGACCCCTGCCGACGCACGCGACTGGATCGCCGTGCCCGACGCCGAATCGGACAAGTACTCCCGGGGCGTCCTCGGCGTCGTGACCGGATCGGAACGCTACCCGGGTGCCGCCGTGATCGGCGTCGAGGCGGCGATCCGCACCGGCGTCGGCATGGTCCGGTACCTCGGTGCGGACCGACCGGCGAACCTCGTGCTGCAGCGCCGCCCCGAGATCGTGACGGCGGAGGGGCGCGTGCAGGCGTGGCTCATCGGCTCCGGCATGGACCCCGGCAAGCTGACCCGAGAGGAGAGCTCCCTGCTCGACGCCGCCCTGCACGGGGGCGAGCCGGTCGTCGCCGATGCCGGTTCACTCCGTCGCGTCGCCGCAGGTGCCCACCAGCGGGCGTTCGGTGTCGACGAGTCGTGGCGCATCGTGGCCACGCCCCACGTCGGTGAACTGGCGACCATGTTGAGCGGCCTGGGGAGCCCGGCCGAGGTCGAGGCCATCCGTGCCGACCCGGTGTCGTACGCGGCCGACGTCGCCGCCCGCCTCGGCATCGTCGTGGTGCTGAAGGGCGGCACGACCCACGTGGTCGCGCCGGACGGTGACGCCATCACGGTCTCCGGCGGATCGCCGTGGCTCGCGACCGCCGGCACCGGCGACGCCCTGGCCGGCATCATCGGTGCGCTCGTCGCCACGAACGCCGAGCGCGTGCTCGCCGACCCCGGCTGCCTGGCGAGCGTCGCCGCCAGCGGGGTGCTGCTGCACGCGGCTGCCGGGGATGCCGCGGCAGCCGAGGGCCCGCTGGCCGCGCTCGACGTGGCCGAAGCGGTGCGCGGTGTCGTCGGTGGTCTCCTGCGCTGAACGATCGTTCATCGGTGGACGAAGGACAACTCCCAGAACGCTCATAGCTCGCCCATAGGGAAGCTCAGGACACTGGTGCCACCGCGGCAGAGACCTCGCCACGGCGGCCGCCGCACCGCGGCCCACACATCGCCCGAGGAGATTGAACGATGCGCAACCCCACCACCCAGCCTCCCGTCCGCACGCCACGCCTGTCCGTGGCGGCGAAGAAGACGACTTTCGCAGCCCTGACCGGCCTCACCCTCGTCGGCAGCCTGGCCGGTTGCTCGGCGGCCGACGCCGGCAGCTCGACCACGACCACGTCCCCCGAGACGAAGAGCACGGCGGCGCCGGAGGCGACCACCTCCACCGACGCTGCAGCGGGCTCCGGCTCCACCGACTACCAGGACGGCTCCTACACCGCGGACGGCAGCTACCAGTCGCCGAACGGCACCGAGTCGATCACGGTGACCGTCACGCTCGCCGAGGACAAGGTCACGGCGGTCGACGTCGTCTCGCACGCCGAGAGCGCGAACAGCAAGCGCTACCAGGCGGAGTTCATCTCCGGGATCGCAGCCGAGGTGGTCGGCAAGGACATCGACAGCCTCAAGGTCTCCAAGGTCGCCGGTTCCTCGCTCACGAGCGGCGGCTTCAACGCGGCCATCGACACGATCAAGACCGAAGCGAAGGGCTGAGCCGCGGGGCCGGACCGACGATGAGCGAGACGACACTGCGCTTCGAGGCGATCGGCACCGGATGGGAGCTCGATACGGCTCTCCCGCTCGCGCCTGAGACCGCTGAGGCCGTCGCCGCGTGTATCGACCGGTTCGACCGGACGTGGTCGAGGTTCCGGGACGACGCGTTCATCGCGCGGTTCGCCGCCGGCCCGGTCTCGACCGCCTTCCCCGATGACGCGCGCGAGGATGCGGTCGCACTGCTCGACACGTACCGGCGTCTGCACGATGCCACCGCCGGGGCCGTGACGCCGTTCATCGGCACCTCGCTCGAACGGCTCGGCTACGACGCCTCCTACTCGCTCGTCCCCCAGGGCCCGGCGGTCGCCGCCCCGCACTGGGACGACGTGGCCCGGTGGGACGGCGAGGTGCTCGAGACGAGCCTCCCGCTCGTGATCGACATCGGTGCGGCCGGCAAGGGGCGGCTCGTCGACCTCGTCGCGGACCTCCTCCGCAGCCACGGTCACGAGTCCTTCACGGTCGACGCCTCGGGCGACCTGCGTCACGAGCACGGGTCCCGCCCGGCGGACCCGCTCCGTATCGCGCTCGAGCATCCGTACGATCCCAGCAAGGCCATCGGAGTCGCGACGATCGACGCCGGCGCCCTGTGCGCCTCCGCGACCAATCGTCGTGCCTGGGGCGACGGACTCCACCATGTCATCGACGGCCGGACCGGCGAACCGACGAGGACCGTCGCGGCGACCTGGGTCACCGCCCCGGACGCGATGGTCGCCGACGGACTGGCCACCGCACTGTTCTTCAACGATCACGAGACCCTGGCGGAGGCGTTCACCTTCGAGAGCGTCCGTATGTTCACGACCGGTCTCACCGACCGGTCCGTCGGATTCCCCGGCGAACTCTTCACCTGAGTCACGCGCCACAGGGCTCGAGCCCGGACGGCACCATCTCCCAGAAAGCAGACCGCACATGAACGGCCGCACCGGCTCCTTCTTCGGCACCGTCCTCGGGCGGGTCACCATGTACCGCCTCGTGACGCTGTCACTCGGCACCCTCGCGATCTACGCCTTCGTGCTGTCGCTGTTCGGGCAGGTGTTCTACAAGCCGCTCGAGCTCCTCGCCACCCTGGCCACGCTGCTCGTCGTCGGCTACCTGACGAACCGCCTGTTCGGCGCGTTGTTCCAGGTGCAGCCGCACAGCGAGTCGTCCGTCATCACCTCACTCCTGCTGTTCTTCATCCTGTGGCCGACGAGCGAGCCCACCGCGCTGGCCTGGATCGCCCTCGCCGCCACGGTCGCCTCGGCGTCGAAGTACCTGCTCGCGATCCGGGGCCGACACGTCCTCAACCCGGCGGCCATCGCCGCACTCGTGATGAGTGTGCTGGCGAGCTACGTCACCCTCCCCGGCGTGTCACCGTCGGTCTGGTGGGTCGCCAACCCGTGGCTGCTGCCCGGTGTCGTCATCCTCGGCGGCCTCGTCCTCGTCCGGACGAAGCGGCTCACGATGGCGCTCGTCTTCATCGTGCTGTCCTGGGCACTCGTCACCGTCCGGCTCGTCACCGGTGGTCAAGAGCTGGGACCGGCACTGCTGGCTCCGCTCACGTCCTACCCGATCCTCTTCCTCGCCGCGTTCATGCTCACCGAGCCGCTCACGCTTCCACCGCGGCGCTGGCAGCAGCTCGCCGAGGCGGCGATCGTCGCGGCGCTGTTCTCCATCCCTTTCACGCTCGGCCAGGTGGCGTCGACCCCCGAGCTCGCGCTCATCGTGGGCAACGTGCTGGCGTTCATCGTCGCCCGTCGTCGGGGGATGCGACTGACGCTCGAAGGCACCCGCGCGCTCACCCCGACGGCGGTCGAGTACCGGTTCAGCTCGAAGCGGTCGATCCCGTTCGCGGCCGGCCAGTACCTCGAGCTGTCGCTGCCGCACCGCGGAGCCGACGTCCGCGGCTCGAGGCGCGTCTTCAGCATCTCCTCGCCACCCGACGACGACCGTACGATCCGCGTGGCCATGCGTGTACCCGAGCGGGCCAGTAGCTTCAAGCGGGCGCTGAACGTGCTGCCGGTCGGCGCGAGCCTCTCGGCGACCGGCGTGTGGGGCGACTTCGTCCTGCCGAAGGACACGAGCAAGCCGATCCTGCTCCTCGCCGCCGGGATCGGGATCACCCCGTTCGTCAGCCAGCTCTCCCGGCTGCACCTCCGTGCCGACCAGCGCGACCTCGTCCTCGTCTACGTCGTGTCCGACCCGCAGGAGCTCGCCTACGCGGCCGAGCTCGAGACCTGGGGGACACCGGTGCTCGTCCTGGGACCGACGGACGACGTCCGATTGCCGGACGGCTGGCGTGGCCTCGGACCCGGGCGCCTCGACCACGAGCGCCTCGCCGAGGCCGTCCCCGACCTTGCCGAGCGGGAGGTCTTCATCTCCGGTCCGCCCGCGATGATCGAGGCCCTGAAGCCCGCCCTGCGCGGGATCGGCGTCGGACACGTCCGCAGCGACGCCTTCAGCGGGTACTGATCAGCAGGCTCGCGGACCCGACCCGCTCGGGCGTCGAGCGAGTGGCGGACCGGTTCCACCGGCGGCACGAGCCTAGGATGGTCCACGTGATGCGGCGTTGGCTCCTCTGGTGCGGGTTCGGCCTCGTGCACCTCCTCGTCGGCTGGCTGTGCCTCGTGGCGGAGGGCCTCCCGCTCGGCGACGTGGTCCTCGTGTACCGGCCGTGGGTCGAACAGGCGACGTCCGGCGGCCCGATCCCCGCCATCGACGAGCCCTGGGTCTATCCGATCCTCGCGATCGTGCCGATGCTGATCCCCCTGCTGCTCGGCAGCGCCGGGTACGGCGTCGGCTGGCTCCTGCTGGTGACCGCGATGAACGCCGGGGCGTTCGCGGTCCTCCTCGGCAACGGCCACTCGCGCCCACGGCTGATCGCGGCATGGTGGTGGCTCGCGTTCCTCCTCCTGCTCGGACCGATCGCGCTCGCCCGGATCGACTCCGTGACCGTCCCCATCGCGATCGTCGGGCTCCTCTGGGTCGCCGGCCGCCCGCGGGTCGCCGCCGTCCTCCTGACGCTCGCCGCCTGGATGAAGATCTGGCCGGCGGCCGTGATCGGCGCGATCGTCCTGGCGCACCGCCATCGCGGACAGGTCCTGGTCGCGGCGGCGGCGACGTCGGTCGTGGTCCTCGGGGTCGGCCTCGTGCTCGGCGGTGCGAACGCCGTCAGCTTCGTGACGGAGCAGACCGGACGTGGTCTTCAGATCGAGTCGCCCATCGGCAACGCCTACCTGTGGCTCGCCGTCCTGGGTGTCCCGCAGAGCTTCGTCTACTACGACCGCGACATCCTGACCTTCCAGGTCACCGGCCCGGGTGTCGACACGGCGATCGCCGTCATGACGCCGCTGCTCGGCCTCGCCGTCGCCGGGGCGGTGCTCCTCGGGGTGCTCGCGGTGCGGTCCGGACGCCCCCTCGTGCAGGTGCTCGCGCCGTTGTCGCTCCTCTTCGTCCTCACGCTCATCATCTTCAACAAGGTCGGGTCACCGCAGTTCGCGATGTGGTTGGCTGCACCGGTGATCCTCGGGATCGTCCTGCAGCGTCGGCGCTTCGTCGCGCCGGCCGTGCTCGCGCTGATGATCGCCGCGCTCACGCAGCTCGTCTACCCCTACCTGTACCTGTGGTTGCTCAACGTCGACCCGGTCCTCGTGACCGTGCTGACGGTCCGCAACCTCGCCTACCTGGTCCTCGCCGGCTGGGCCGTCCACGCACTGTTCACCCCGTCCCACCACGATGAGGACGTCTCGTCGGTGTCCATCCCCGTCCCCGCTCGAACCCACAAGGAGTGACCATGCTCGTCGCCTTCTCCGTCGCCCCCAGCGGCTCCGGCAACTCGGACGGTTCCGTCCACGACGCGGTCGCCGCGGCCGTGCGGATCGTCCGCGAGTCCGGCCTGCCCAACCGGACCGACTCCATGTTCACGACCATCGAGGGGGAGTGGGACGAGGTGTTCGCGGTCATCAAGGACGCCACCGAGGCGGTCGGCGCCTACGGCAGCCGGGTCTCGCTCGTCCTCAAGGCCGACATCCGTCCCGGCTACACGGGTGAGCTGACCGCCAAGCTCGACCGCCTCGACGCCGCACTCGAGAACGACGGCTGAGCCCACCGGGAGGCGGTCGTCCGGTTTCGCCGGTCGGGGACTCGAATCGATTCGAGGATTCCCGTACACTCGATCCATGCCCACCATCCTGGACGGGTCGACGCAGCTGTCGCCGACCCGTGTTCGTCTTGCCATCCTCGCGCTCGCCGTCGGGGCCTTCGGCATCGGTACGACCGAGTTCGTGGCGATGGGTCTGCTGCCGAACATCGCGACCGACCTCCTGCCCGAGCTGGCCGCTCGCAGCCAGGAGCAGGCGAACGCGCAAGCCGCCTGGTTGATCACGGCGTACGCGCTCGGCGTCGTGGTCGGTGCGCCGACGATCGCCGCGCTCGTCGCGCGATACCGGCGCAAGACCGTCCTGCTCTGGCTCGGCGTCGCGTTCACCGTCGGCACGCTCGCGTCTGCGCTCCTGCCGAGCTTCGGCCTCGTCCTCCTCGCACGGTTCGTAGCGGCCCTGCCGCACGGCGCGTACTTCGGCATGGCGGCCCTCGTCGCCGCGAGTCTCATGGGGCCCGGGAAGCGCGGCAAGGGCGTCGCGCTCGTCATGACCGGGCTGACGATCGCCAACGTCGTGGGCGTGCCGTTCGCGACCTGGGTGGGCCAGGAGTTCGGGTGGCGCTCCGCCTACCTCATCGTCACCGGCATCTTCGCGCTCGCGACCGTGACCATCTGGTTCGCCGTGCCGGTGCAGGCGGGCAACCCGCAGCAGACGATGCGTCGGGAACTCCGTGTCTTCCGACGCGGCCAGGTGTGGTTCGTGCTTGGGTTCGGGTCCATCGGGTTCGGCGGGCTCTTCGCCGTCTACAGCTATCTCGCGCCCCTGGTGACCGAGGTCGCGGGGGAGTCGGCGACGCTCGTCCCGTGGGCGCTCGCGACCATGGGGGTCGGCATGACGATCGGCAACCTGGTCGGTGGGCATCTCGCGGACCGTGGGGTGAAGCGAGCCCTGATCGTCTTCTTCGCGCTCATGATCGTGGTCCTGACCGCCCTCGCGCTCACCGCGACATGGACCCCGACCATGTTCCTCTTCGTCTTCGCGGTCGGCTTCGCGTCGCAGGGCCTCGGTCCGGCCATCCAGACGAGGCTCATGGACGTCGCCGGCGACAGCCAGTCGCTCGCCGCAGCGCTCAACCACTCGGCGCTCAACATCGGCAACGCGCTCGGCGCCTTCCTCGGCGGTGTGGTCATCGCCGGTGGCCTCGGCTACCTCGCCCCGGTCTGGACCGGTGTGGTGCTGACCGTGATCGGCCTCGGGATCGTCATCACGAGCTTCTCCGTCGAACGCCGGCAGCTCCGGCGCGAACTCCTGCGGGCGAACGACGCCGAGGATCGTCGGATCGCGGACCGCAACCCGCCGACGGCACCGATCCCCGTCTGACCGACACCCGGCGCCCGTCCCGGCCCGTGGGGTGGGGTGCCAGCGCGGTGCGCTCGCACGAGCGCACCCCGCACGCGTGAGCGCGGGTCTCCGGAGACCCGCGCCGACGTCTCCGGGTAGCGCTCACGCCGAACAATGCGGTCTCGCGTCAGCGCACCGCGCTGGAACCGATACCCGCGCGCTCGCGTCGGCGCACCGCGCTGCTAGTCGACGATGATGCCGTCGAGGATCGCCCGCTTGCGCAGGGCGACCTTCGTGCCGACGTCGATGCCGGCGTTGCGGTACTTCTCGCGGATGCGCTTGAGGTAGCTCTTCGCGGTCTCGTCGGAGATGCCGAGGCTCTCGGCAACCATCTTCACGGGCTCACCGGCGGCGTACAGCGCCATGACGCGACGCTCCTGCGCGCTGAGGCGGGGGCCGGTCCCGGAGGCGCCGCTCGCGAGGGCGAGGTCGAGCTCGGGGGAGATGTAGGACTCACCGCGTGACGCCGCACGGAGGGCGTGCACGATGGTCTCGGCGTCCTCGCTCTTCGCGAGGTAGCCCAGGGCGCCGGCGGCCAATGCCTCGCGGACGACCGCCGGGTCGCTGTAGGTGCTCATGAGGACGGTCGTGACGCCCGTGGTCTTCAGCGTCGCGAGCTTCACGGCGACCGGGACGTTGTCCTTGAGGTCGACGTCGAGCAGCAGGACGTCGACGGGGAAGGCGGGGTGCGTCAGCAGCTCCGGCCAGGACGGGGTCACGACGACGAGTTCGATGTCGTCGGCGACGCTCCTGATCCATTCGGTGAGCGCACCGAGCAGCATCCGGTGGTCATCGACGATGCCGACCCTGATGCGAGACTCCTGTGACGTCATTGACGTTCCCCTTTCCGCTGGCCCGCAGCAGGATTGTCGACGGTGCTGTCGATCTCGATCCTGATCCGGGATTTCTGGTACGTGTCCGTGGAGCTGCCCACTCGTCCGAGCGCTTCCCACACCGCGGGATCCACCTTGGCGCGTTGCACTCCGACCGCTTCGAGGACGATCGGGATGACGAGCGCACCAGATCGGCCCGGTCGTTCGGAGCGGTCGACCGGTCCGAGCGTCAGCACAGCTCTGGCACTCTGCGCATCTGCTTCCCCGAGGAGCAACCATACTGCAGAGAGCAGTCCATCCCGCTGATCCGTTGCGAGATACGTCGCAAGTCGCTCGGGGTCGCGCAGGGTCGCGCGGTCCGACAACACGGACGACTCCTGGAACGCGTGCTCGAGCCAGGACTCCTTGCCCTCGGACATCAGATGACGCCGGAGCTCGGTCGCGAGGCGTGAGGCGCGCGCCGCGAGCTCGGGGCTGAGCGGGAGGTCGACCGAACCGTCGGCGACACCGACGAACAGCTCCTCCGCTTCGAGGTCGAGGGTGACGAGTTCCTCCGAGTCGAAGAACCCGAGTGCGTCCCGGACGCTCGCGACCGTGGAGGCGACCATGACCCGGTCGAGTTCGAGGCGGACGATCCGGCGGTACTGGGAGACGATCGCGCAGGCGATGAGCGGGGGGACGACGGCGACCGCGGCGAAGAGCAACTCCGCCCCGAGCGTCGCGGTCTGGGTCCGCGTGATCGTGAGGATCGACCCCACGAGCATCAGCCCGAGCACCACGGTCGCGGCGGCGATGTCGCGGACCGGGCGGAGGGCGACGACCGCGAGCAGGACGCCGCCGACCGCCGCGGCCGCCGTCGGATAGACGCCAACGGCGTCGCGACTCCAGACGCTCGCCAGGTCGAGCGCGGCGACCACCACCAGCTGGATCAGGAGCGCGACGAACAGCCGGTCCGAGAGGTGGAACGCGGAACGGCGGAGCAGGAGGAAGGTCGACGCGATCGCCGCGGTGAGCAGCAGCCAGGCGACGACGCTGAGCAGTGGTCGCGGGTAGTGGTGGACCGAGCCGACGAAGCGGATCGCGGCGTAGACGACGAGGATGAGGCCGGACACCGACAGCCCGATGCCGAGCTGTGTCGTTCCGAGTGACGAGCGCTGCCGGTCGATGGCGCGCCGATGGCGGTAGCGCCGGGTCGGCCCGGTGGCCTCAACGAGGGCGTCGACACTCATGCTTGCGGGACCTCCAGGATGACGGTCGTCCCGGCCCCCGGGGCGGAGAAGACACGCGCCTGCCCACCGACCTCCTGGATGCGCGCGACGACCGATTCCGCGACGCCGAGGTGGCCGTCCGGCACGGCCGACGGATCGAACCCGGTGCCGGTGTCGGTGATGAGGAGTCGGGCGGTCAGCTCGTCGATCGAGACCGTGACGTCGGCCGAGTCGACCCCGGAGTGACGCCGGACGTTCTCCAGGCACTCCCCGAGCGCGAGGAGGAACGCCTCCCGCACACGTGGGTCGAGGTTCGCCTGTCCACCGCCGTAGACGTTGACCGTGAGGCCGAGCCCGGCGAACCGGTCCGTCACGGCCTCGATGCCCTCGTCGAGGGTGAAGTCGGCACCTCGCTGGAGGATGTACGAGCCGGAGGAGACGGGGCTGAGCTCCTCGCCGAGGCGGAGGCTGCGGAGCAGATGCGCGTCGTTCCCGGCCTGCGAACGGAGGGCTGCGGCGTCGACGCCGCGTCCGGAGTGGGCGAGCATCGTGAGGGTCGCGAGCGCGGTGTCGTGCAGCAGTCGTGCGTCCTGGCGTCGCTGTGATTCGGCCTGGCTCGCGAGCCGCTCGGCGTTGTAGGCGTTGCCGATGGTGTCGACCCGGCGGATGAGCCGCGGGATGCTCGTGTCGAGCCACCCGCCGAAGGCACCGATCGCGACCCACACGACCGCGGTCAGGCCGATGGTCGGGACCGTGAGCGCGGTGGGCCCGGTGACGACGATGATGGTGACCGCCGTCACGACGAACGCGGTCAGGAGCAACGGCCAGGTGCGCCGGAGCGGCACGAGTCGTGCCGCGACGGCGCCCATGCCGAGGGAGGTGATCGCGGCGATCGCGCTCGCGGAGCCGACCTGGCCGGTGTTCCCGTCGGACAGACCGATCACGATCACGACCCCGACACCGACCAGGAACACCAGCACCACCCACCGACGGCCGTCGTACTGCTCGGCGGCCACGTGGGTGAGCGCGAGGGCGGCGACGAGGACGAGGAGGACGGTGTACCGACCTCCCGAGACGACGCCCGGGACGCTGAGGATCATCGCGGCCGTGACGCACCCCGCGAGTCCGAAGAGACGCGTCGTACGCAGCAGCAGCCGTCGCTGGGTCCTCGCCACCCGATCCATGCTCACGCTCCTCTGAGGAGTCACCCTATCGGGTGACACGACCGCCGCGGAACGGGTGTCGGACAGACGGGGCGCAGCTGTCAGACGGCGAGGAGCCGGCTGAGATGCGGGGCGACCAACGCGTTCTCGATGAGGAAGCCGTCGTGTCCGAAGTCGGACCGGAGGACCGACGGTCGTGTGCCGTCGAGGTTGCCGGGGAGGTGGAGCGCGATCTCCTCCTGCCCACTGACCGGGAAGAGCCGGTCGCTGTCGATCCCGAGCACGAGCGATGGACCGGTGTAGGCCCGCAGCGCCGCGCCGACGCCGCCGCGATCGCGTCCGACGTCGTGCGAGTTCATCGCCTCGACGAGGGTCACGTAGCTCCCGGCGTCGAAGCGTCGCGTGAACTTGTTGCCGTGGAAGTCGAGGTAGGACTCGACGGCGAAGCGTCCGCCGTGCCCGAGCGGGCTCACGCTCGACTGCCAGCTGCGCTCGAACCGGGCGTTCAGCTCACCCGGGCTGCGGTAGTTGAGCAGGGCCATCCGGCGGGCGAGCGCGAGGCCTCGGTGCGGGCCCTCGCCGTCCGGGGCGTCGTAGTAGTCGCCGCCCTGGAAGTGCGGGTCCGTGCGGACCGCTTCGAGTTGCACGAAGTTCAGCGAGATCTGGTCAGCCGTCGTGACCGGGGGCGCGGCGATCACGGCCAGTCGGTCGACGAGCTCGGGGTGGGTGGCGGCCCACTCGAGGGCGTGCATGCCGCCCATCGAGCCACCGATCACCGCGGCCCAGCGGTCGAGTCCGAGGTGTCCGAGCAGTCGGTGCTGGGCCTCGACCTGGTCGCGGATCGAGGTGTACGGGAACCGCGAACCCCACTCGACGCCGTCGGGCGCGAAGGAGGAGGGGCCGGTGCTGCCCTGGCAGCCGCCGATCATGTTCGGCGCGACGACGAACCAGCGGTCCGTGTCGACGGCGAGTCCCGGACCGACGATGCCGGCCCACCACCCGGCGGTCGCATGCCCGTTGCCGGCGCCTCCGAGGACGTGGCTGTCTCCGGTGAGCGCGTGGAGGATGAGGACAGCGTTGCCGCCGTCGTCGTCGAGCGTGCCCCAGGTCTCGTAGGCGAGTCTGGCGTGCGGGATGCTCCCGCCGTGCTCGAAGTCGAGGCGGCCGAGCGGGGCGAAGAGCCGGTCGCCCGGCCGGTCGCCGTCGCGCCAGGCGCCGCTCGAGGGCGGGTTCGCGAGCAGGGCGCCGACCTCGGCTTCGGTCACGAAGCGGGAGGGCACGCTGTCTTCCGGGGTCTGCCAGTCCATAGGTCTCCATTGTGGCGTGCCCTGGGGCGTCGACCGGCCGTGTTACGTCAACCGATCGGTCGAGGTCGGCGCGGTGCGCTGGCGCGAGTGCACTCCCGTCGGCTCCGGCGCACCGGAACGGGCTCGAGTGACGGGGAACGGGCCCGAGCGACGAGGAACCGGCCCGAGTGCGCAACGAACGACGCGAGCGCGGGTCTCTGGAGACCCGCGCTCGCGGTTGTGGGGTGCGCTCGCGTCAGCGCACCGCGCTGGCGCAACCCAGGAGGGGACGCCTCGGGACGGACTCAGACCCGGGCGGCCTCGACGACCTGCTTCGCGGCGGTCAGACCGGCCTGGAGGTCGGCCGTGATGTCGTCGATGTTCTCGAGTCCCACCGAGAGCCGCACGAGCCCGGGCGTGACGCCGGCCGTGAGCTGCTGCTCCGGGGTGAGCTGCGAGTGCGTCGTCGACGCCGGGTGGATGACGAGCGAACGGACGTCGCCGATGTTCGCGAGGTGCGAGAACAACTGCAGCGAGTTCACGAAGGCGCGGCCGGCGTCGACCCCGCCCTTCAGCTCGAAGGACAGAACTGCTCCGACACCCTTCGGGGCGTACTGGTTGGCCGCCGCGTACCAGGGGCTCGACGGCAGACCCGAGTAGTTGACGCTCGCGATGTCTGGGTGGGCGTCGAGCCACTCGGCGACCTGCTGGGCGTTCTGCACGTGGCGCTCGATGCGGAGGCTGAGCGTCTCGATGCCCTGGATGAGCTGCCAGGCGCTCGCCGGGGCGATGGCCGCACCCAGGTCGCGCAGGAGCTGCACGCGCGCCTTGATGATGTAGGCGAGCGAGTCGCCCACGGCGTCGGTGTAGACCGCGCCGTGGTACGAGGGGTCCGGCGTCGTGAGGCCCGGGAACTTGTCCGCGTGCCCGGTCCAGGAGAAGGTGCCGCCGTCGACGATGACACCGCCGATGACCGTGCCGTGACCGCCGAGGAACTTCGTCGCCGAGTGCACGATGATGTCCGCTCCGTGCTCGAAGGGACGGATGAGGTACGGCGTGGCGATCGTGTTGTCGACGATCAGCGGGACGCCGGCCTCGTGCGCGACGTCGGCGACGAGGCGGATGTCGAGGATGTTGATCTTCGGGTTGCCGATCGTCTCCGCGAAGAACAGCTTCGTGTTCGGGCGAACCGCACGCCGCCACTCCTCGGCGTCGTCCTGGTTCTCCACGAAGGTGGTCTCGATGCCGAGCTTCGCGAGTGTGTACTTGAAGAGGTTGTACGTGCCGCCGTAGATCGACGAGGACGACACGATGTGGTCGCCCGCCTGCGCGATGTTGAGGACCGCCGAGGCCTCCGCCGCCTGCCCCGAGGCGAGGAGGAGGGCACCGCTGCCACCCTCGAGCGCGGTCAGGCGCTCCTCGACGACGGCCTGCGTCGGGTTCTGGATGCGCGTGTAGATGTTGCCGAACTCCGCGAGGGCGAAGAGGTTCTTCGCGTGGTCGGCGTTGTCGAACACGTAGCTCGTCGTCTGGTAGATCGGCGTGGCCCGAGCCTTCGTGACCGGGTCGGGCGCAGCTCCGGAGTGGATCTGCTTCGTCTCGAACTTCCAGTCGTTCGTGGCATCGCTCATGGTGGATGGTCCCCTCTGCTCGGGTGGTCGGTGCTGCTCGGGTGATGGGTGCCGCCGGTGTGGCCGCTCGGTCCGACAGCGATGTCGCCGGGAGTGGCTCCGGGTGGTGCTCCGTCGTGACCCCGAGGCTACCGGCCCCACCTGCACGCGCCAACCACGCGGAAACACGGCGTAACGCCTCGGACCGGTGGCTACCCTGGAGGCATGACGACGAGACGTGTGGTGGTGACCGGTGCGAGTTCAGGGATCGGGGAGGCGACCGCGAGGCGATTCGCCGCCGACGGCTGGGACGTCGTGGCGGTGGCCCGCCGAGCAGAGCGGCTCGAAGCGCTCGTCGCGGACATCGGCGGTACGGCGGTCGTCGCGGATCTGACCGTGCAGGCGGACGTCGACGCGCTCGCCGCCCGGGTGGAGGTACTCGGTGGCGCCCAGGCGCTCGTCAACAACGCGGGCGGTGCCTTCGGCCTCGCGTCCGTCGAGGACGGCGACGCGGAGGACTGGCGCCGCATGTTCGACATCAACGTCCTCGGCACGAAGCGCGTGGTCCAGGCGCTCCTGCCGATCCTCCGCCGGAGCATCCCGGAGGGTGGTGCCGCCACCATCGTCGGTGTCACCTCGATCGCGGGCCACGTCGCCTACGTGGGTGGCGGCGGGTACAACGCGGCGAAGTTCGCCGAGCGGGCGCTCTTCGAGGTGCTCCGGCTCGAGCTCAACGGCGAACCGATCCGGGTGATCGAGGTGGCGCCGGGCATGGTCCACACCGAGGAGTTCTCGCTCGTGCGCTTCGGTGGCGACCAGGACCGCGCCGACGCCGTCTACGAGGACGTGCCGGATCCGCTCTCGGCCGACGACGTCGCCGAGGCGATCGTCCACGCGACCTCCCTGCCGCCCCACGTCAACCTCGACCTCATCACGATCAAGCCGGTCGCCCAGGCCGCCCCGTACCGCCTGGCGAAGGGGCCGTTGCGCGTCGCGGAGTAGACCCTTCGACAGGCTCAGAGACCGGTCGGGAGTTCAGGGACCGGTCGGGAGTTCAGGGACCGGTTGCAGTCAGCGACCGGGCGGGAGGTCAGTGACCGGTCGGGTGCTCGTCAGCGGGATCGACGCGTGGCCCGGGTTCCGCGTCGACCGGGGCCGCGTCCGCGAAGGCGAGTTTCGGGACGAAGCAGAGCAGGACGGCGGCGACGAGCGCACCCGCCCCGCAGATCGCCCAGACCGTGAGGTAGCCGGACAGGCTCGACGCCCCGGCCGTGACGGCCTGCGCGGCGCCGGCGAACAGCACCACGCCGAAGACGGCCGAGGCGAAGGAGCCACCGATCGTCTTCGTCGTGTTGGTCAGTGCCGACGCGACGCCCGTCTGCCCGCGAGGTGCCGCGGCCGCGGCCGCGGCCGGCATGGCTCCGACGAGGGCACCGGAGCCGAGCCCCGCGATCGCCATGTTCAGGAAGACCTGCCACGTCTCGAGGTGGAACGGGAGGAACAGCAGATACCCGACCGCGACGAGTGAGGCGGCGATGATGAGCGCGATCCGAGGCGTCGCCCAGCGCGACACGAGTGGGAACAGGAGCGCACCGACGATCATCGAGATCAGGTAGGCGCCGATGAGCGTGGAGATGTCGCCGGCGTCGAGCCCGAGTCCGTATCCGTTCTCCCGGGGTGTCCCCGCATAGGTGCTGAGCGGGGCCTGGGCGCCGAGCAGGCTGATCCCGATGAGCCCGGCGGTCAGTTGCACCGGCCACATGTTGGGTTGCCGGAGCACCCGGAGGTCGATCGCCGGGTCGGGCTGCCGCAGTTCATGTCGCCCGAACGGCAGGAACGCGAGCACGCCGATCGCGATGAGCCCCCACACCCACCACGTCTGCGGACCGTTGAGTCGCAGGAAGGTGAGCCCAGAGGTGATGAGCAGGAGCGCGAGGCTGAGGAGTACGAAGCCCGCGAGGTCCAAAGTCCTGCCCGGCAGGGGTTCGGACTCGGGGACGCCGAACAGGATGGCGAAGAAGACGAGGGTCACCGCGACGGCCGGCAGCATCATCGTGAGTGGGATGTCGCCGCCGAGGGCGGTGAGGATGCGTCCGCTCGACAGCGCACCGATGATGGCGCCGGCCTCGAGCGCCACGACGAGCAGGCCGGCGGCCCGGCGGGTCTGCGAGGCCCCGGTTCCGGAGCGACGGCCCCGCTCGAAGATGAGTGCGATCTCGAGTGGCAGCCACACGACGTAGAAGCCCTGCAGTGCCCAGGCCGCGAGGAACGACCAGAAGTCCCCGGCGAGGACGAGCCACCAGCTGGCGCCGGCCGTCAACACGGTGGAGACGAGGAGGACCCGCTTGTGCCCGAACATGTCGCCGAGCTTCGCGAGGATGGGGACGACGAGCGCCGACAACAGCAGTTGCGCGGCCTCGAACCAGTTGAAGTCCGCGTCGTGGATGCCCAGGTGCTCGACAAGGTCCGGGATGAGCGGGACGTAGTAGCCCTGCAGGACGCCGCTCGTGATCTCGACGAGGAACAACCAGCCGATGAGTCCTGCGGTGATGCCGGCTGCCGACCCACGGATCGACGTCCGCCATCCGGTCGCCGAGGCTCCGCCGGTCGTCGTGCTGTCTCGCGCCATGTGGGGATGGTACAGGCGGCCCGGCCGGCAGGATAGCGTTGGAGGATGTCGACCGAGAACCCCAGCGCAGCGTCCCCGGAGCGAGAGGTCCTCGACTGGCCCACGTTCGGTGACGCGGCCCGCGAACTGTCCAGTGCGATCGTCGCGAGCGGGTTCCGGCCCGACTCCGTCGTCGCGATCGCGCGCGGTGGGCTCCTGCTCGCCGGTGCCATCGCCTACGCCCTCGACGTGAAGGCGTGCGGCGCGCTGAACGTCGAGTTCTACACCGGGGTCGACGCGCGTCTCCCCGAGCCCGTCGTGCTCCCGCCGCTGCTCGACGTGGCCGGGTTGCCGGGGAGCCGGGTGCTGCTCGTCGACGACGTGTCCGACTCGGGTCGCACGCTCGCGATGGTGCTGGAACTCATGCAGGCGAGCGGTGCGGAGGTCCGCACGGTGACGCTGTACGAGAAGCCGCAGACGGTGCTCCGCCCCGACTACGTGTGGAAGCGTGTCGACCGCTGGATCTCCTTCCCCTGGTCGACGCTGCCGACGATCACGGCCTGATCGTCCCCGCCTGATCCGGGGTGCCGGGTAGGGTCTCAGGGTGAGTGTTTTCCTCCTCGGCGGTCCGGCCGCCCCAGAGACCGAGTCGACCGTCTACGCAGCGTTCATCGCCGAGGCGGCCGCGCTCGCGGTCGTCGCCGGTCGGTTGGCCCCGCGCATCGCGATCGTCGTCGTGCACGACGGTGACGGGCTCGAGCAGTCCGCCGCCCTGGAACGTGCCGTCGCACGCTCCGGTGAGATCGAGGCGATCCGCGTGGTCGTCCGCGAGGGCGGCGTGGTCGCGCAGGCTCAGCTGGCCGAGGTCGACGGGATCGTCGTCGGCGGCGGACTGCCCTCGGCCTACGCGGAGGCGGTCGCGCCGGTCGCCACCGACATCCGACGCCTCGTCGCGTCCGGTCTGCCCTACCTCGGCATCTCGGCGGGCGCGATGATCGCCGCCGAGCACGCGATCATCGGCGGATGGCGTGTCGGCGAGGTCCCCGTGAGCCCCGAGGCGGCGTCCGAGGAACTCGACGAGGTCACGATCGGCGACGGTCTCGGGCTCGTCGACATCGCGGTCGAGGCGCATGCCGCACAGTGGGGCACCCTCGGGCGGCTCGTCGCCGCGACGGAGGCCGGGGTCGTCGACGGCGGGGTCGCGATCGACGAGAACACGGCGCTCGTCGTCGGGCAGGGGGCGCTCTCCGTCCTCGGTGGCGGCAGTGTCTGGCAGGTCTTCACCGCCGAGCACGGGGTCGTCGTCCGCACGATCGGTGCCGAGCAGCCGCAGCAGCAGTAGTCCATGACGAACGGGATCCTCGGCGGCACCCCGGCACAGCTCGCCGCGGTGGGGTCGATGGACGAGGGGTGGGCCGACGCGCTCGCACCCGTCGCGGACGACCTCGCGACGATCGACCACTGGCTCGCGGCGCAGACAGCGGCCGGTGCCCGATGGTTGCCGGCACCCGAGCTCGTCCTGCGGGCCTTCCGCACGCCGTTCAGCGCGGTCCGGGTCCTCATCGTCGGGCAGGACCCGTACCCGACGCCGGGTCATCCGATCGGCCTGTCGTTCGCCGCGGACCGGGAGGTCCGCCCGGTGCCGCGCAGCCTCGCGAACATCCATCGGGAACTCCGCGAGGACCTCGGTGTCCCGACGCCGGAACACGGCGATCTCAGTTCGTGGACCGGACAGGGCGTGCTGCTCCTCAACCGCGTCCTCACGGTCGAGGCGGGTTCCGCCGGGTCGCACCGCCGACACGGCTGGGAGGCGGTCACCGAACAGGCGATCCGCGCGCTCGCCGCACGCCCCGCACCGCTCGTGTCGATCCTCTGGGGCAAGGACGCCGAACGACTGGCACCGCTGCTCGAATCATCGGGCGACCCCGACCGCCACGTCATCGTCTCGGCGCACCCGAGTCCGCTCTCCGCCTCGCGGGGCTTCTTCGGCTCGAAGCCGTTCAGCCGCACGAACGACTTCCTCGTCTCCCGCGGCGTGGACCCGATCGACTGGTCGCTCGACTGACGATCGGGTCGTGGCATCGGCCGCAAGGGCTGTCCGCCGACCCACCCCCTCGTTAGGCTTGGGGGATGCTGGAAGAGGAGTACGAGCCGAGGCGCCGGCTGCCGCCGCACCTGCGCAAGCCGCCGACCCCCGAGACGCCGTTCGCCTTCACGATGCGCGACGCCACTGCGGCCGACCTGCCCGACATCCGGGCGATCTACAACCACTACGTCGCCAACAGCATGGTCACCTTCGACGAGGACGCGATGACCCTCGCCGAGTGGCGCTCCAAGTTCGCCTACCTGCAGCGGCTCCAGCTCCCGTTCATCGTCGCCGTCAACCCGACCGGACAGATCCTCGGGTACGCGCTGTGCGCGCCGTGGAAGCAGAAGCGCGCCTACCGATTCACCGTGGAGAGCTCGATCTACCTCGGAGCGGCGGCGACCGGCAAGGGCCTCGGCACCGATCTGCTCGGTGAGCTCATCGAGCGCTCGAAGGCCGCCGGGCTCAAGGAGATGCTGGCCGTCATCGCCGACAAGGGCGCCGAGTCGTCGATCGCCCTGCACGAGAAGTTCGGGTTCACCGAGGTGGGCCGCATGGGCCGTGTCGGGTTCAAGTTCGGCCGCTGGATCGGCACGGTCCTCCTCCAGAAGTCCTTGAAGCGCTGAACCGGTCGACGCCCTTCGACAGGCTCAGGGACCGGAACGGACAGGGACCAGGGACCGGAACGGCCGGGGAACGGGGACCACAGGAGAGCGCCGCCTCTAGGCTGGTCGCATGGCGGAACTCCACGAGCTGACGGCGCTCGAGCAGTGGCAGGCGTTGCAGCGGGACGAGGTCTCACCGACGGAGCTCGCCCGGCACTACCTCGACCGCATCGAGCGCCTCGACGACGCGATCGGCGCCTTCACCTCGGTCGCCGCCGGATCGCTCGCCGAACGCGTGGAGGCGGTCGAGGCACTTCCTCGGACCGCACCGCTCTGGGGACTCCCGATCGGCGACAAGGACCTCGTGTCCCGTGCCGGTCAGCCCGTCCGCTTCGGGTCACGGCTCACCGCGGAGGTCGTGGCGACGACCGACGACGAGCTGGTCGGCGTCCTCGACCGGGCCGGAGCGGTGAGCCTCGGGAAGACCGCGACCCCGGAGTTCGGGCTCTACGGCTACACGGAGCCGCTCGACGGGGTGCCGACGCGGAACCCGTGGGCCCTCGACCGCGGAGCGGCGGGGTCGAGTGGCGGGGCCGCAGCCGCCGTCGCCGCGCGGCTCCTCCCGTTCGCCCCCGGCTCCGACGGTGGCGGCTCCGTCCGCATCCCGGCGGCCGCCTGCGGGCTCGTCGGCCTGAAGCCCACGAGGGGGCTCGTCCCCGCGGGCTCCGGTGTCGACCGACTCGCCGGCCTCGTCGTCCCCGGGCCGATCGCCCGGACCGTCGCCGACGCGGCGCTCCTGCTCGACGCGATGATCGAGCGCGTGCACGGACGCATCGACCACCACTTCACGCTGCGCGCACCCGACGCCGACGACGGACCACTGCTCGGGCACGCCGTCCGCGGCGAAGGCCGGTTCCAGTTGGCGGTCCTCGACGGCTCACCCTGGGACAGCGCCTTCGAGCTGGCGGTGGACCCGGAGGCCCGCGCCGCCGTCGACGTCGCCACCCGGGCGTTCACCGCGATGGGGCACGGCCTGGAGGAGCTCACCCTCCGCGACGCCGAACGGTACCCGGCAGACTTCACGACGATCTGGCAGGCCTCAGCGGCCGGTGTCCCGGCGTCCTCGGAGGCGGAGCTGGCGCTCCTCGAACCCGTCACGAGGTCCCTCGTCGAGCGCGGTCGGGCGCTGCCGGCGACCCGGCTCATGGAGACGCTCGCCAGTCTCCACCGGTTCGAACGCAGCGTTCTCGCGCAGTTCGCGCCGTTCGACGCGATCATCACGCCGGCGCTCGCCCAGACACCACGGCCGATCGGGTGGTACGACCAGGACTCGCCCGAGCTGAACTTCGAGCAGCAGGTGCGCTACGCGCCGCACACCTCCTTCGTGAACGCGACCGGCCTTCCGGCCATCACGCTCCCGGTGCACGAGACGTCCGAGGGGCTGCCGATGGGCGTCCAGCTGATCGGGCGTCCCGGTGGCGAGGCCACCCTGCTCGCCCTCGGTGCGCAACTGGAACGGCGACTGCGCTGGCAGGACCGCGTCCCGTCCGTCGCCCGCTGACCGATCGTCGCCCCGCGTCGCCCGGTGGCGTATGACGGGATGTGACATCGCGGCCGGACCTCGTCCCTCCCGCTGCGCCTAGGGTGCTGAGGCGGCCCGGTCCGGACGGACCGATCGCCGCTTCACCGGAGGAGTCGATCATCAGCGAACAGTCCAGCCCGACGCGGTCCAGCCCCAAGCAGCTCATCCTCAACCTGTTCGAGATGAACTGCGTGAGCCACATCACCCACGGCCTCTGGCGCCTGCCGGACAACCGACGCGACCAGTACACCGACATCCGGTACTGGACGACACTTGCCCGGACAGCGGAGGCGGGCGGGTTCGACGCGATCTTCATCGCGGACGTGGTCGGCGCCTACGACGTCTTCCGCGGCGGCCCGGCCGACGCCCTGCGCGAGGGCCTGCAGATCCCCAACAACGACCCGCTGCTCGTCGTCCCCGCGATGGCCGCCGTGACCGAGCACCTCGGCTTCGGCATCACCTTCTCGACGAGCTACGAGCCGCCGTTCGCCTTCGCGCGTCGCATGAGCACCCTCGACCACCTGACGAACGGCCGCGTCGCGTGGAACATCGTCACCTCCTACCTGCCCAACGCCGCACGGAACTTCGGCCTCGCCGAGGAGATCCCGCACGACGAACGGTTCGCGATCGCCGAGGAGTACCTGGACGTCCTCTACAAGCTCTGGGAGGGCTCCTGGGACGACGACGCCGTCATCCGCGACCGGGAGACCGGCGTCTACTCCGACCCCGACAAGGTGCGGTACATCGATCACGTCGGACGCTACTTCCAGGTCGCCGGACCGCACCTGTCCGAGCCGAGCGCGCAGCGGACACCGCTGCTCTACACCGCGACCGCATCGCCTGCCGGCATCGCGTTCGCCGGCCGGCACGCCGAAGCCGTGTTCACGGGCGTGCGGGGTCCAGGTGGTGCAGGACCCCTCCTCGAGCGGTTCCGTGCGGCAGCGGCCGACAACGGACGCGACGGGGCCGCGCTGAAGATCGTCGTCCAGGCCGCCGTCATCGTCGGGCGGACGCAGGAGGAGGCCGAGGCCAAGGCCGCGCAGTACCGCGAGCATGCGAGTATCGTCGGCCGGTTCGTGCACGCCGGGCTGCCGTTCGACCCGCTGGCCCACCCGGAGGACTGGACCGTCGCCGAGGCGCTCGCCGCAGAGGGGGTCCCGGCGGACGCCCTGCCGCCGCAGGTGACGGCCGGCACCGTCGGCGAGTTCATCGTGCGGGTCGGCAGCGACCTCGAACGGGAATTCTTCGCCGTCGGCACCCCCGAGGTCGTCGCCGACGAGATCGAGCGATGGTTGGACGAGGTCGGTATCGACGGGATCAACCTGCGGCAGTACCACAGCCTCGACACGCTCACCGATTTCGTCGAACTCGTCGTGCCGGAGCTGCGTCGCCGAGGGCGGCTGCGCGACGCGTATCGACCGGGGGAGACGCTCCGCGAGCGCCTGACGGGTGGGGCGGCCCGGCTCCCCGACGACCACCCGGCCGCACGATATCGCGGAGGACGGAACCTCGGCGACCAGCACGAGAGGGCGCTCGACGGTCACACGGCGTCATCGAGGGAACCCGCGGGAAACCTGTCGTAACAGAGCGGCGGGGTGGCCCGGTGCGCCGACCAGGATGGGCAACCACACCGGCACAGCACCGGACCACCCCGACCCACAGGAGTACCCGTCATGACCCGAACCACCAGACGGCGAGCACGACTCGCCGCCGCAGCCCTCGTCGCCGTGAGCATCGCGCTGACCGGCTGCTCTGCGGCGTCGGCCTCGTCCGACGCGGACGGTGGCAGCCTCACCTACCTCGACGCGGAGATCCCCACCTCGGCGCAGGTGCAGGAGGCGGGCACATGGCAGACCCGTGCGCTCCAGCAGAACATCACCGACCGACTGCTCTACCGCAACGCGGAGACGGGCGAACTCGAACCGTGGATCGCCGACTCCTGGACCGTCAGCCCCGACGGTCTCACGTACACCTTCGTGATCCGTGACGGCGTCACCTACAGCGACGGCACCGCCGTCGACGCCACGAGCGTCGCGAAGAACCTGAACTGGCAGTCGACCGGCGACGAGGCGAAGGGCACGACCCCGAACGCGCAGTTCCCGCCCGGACTCGTCGCGACGCCGGACGAGGCGACCAGCACCGTCACCGTCGTCCTCGCCGCACCCTACGCGCCCTTCCTCAACGTGCTCACCGGGTGGGGATCCGGGCTCGTCGCCGACGCCACGATCGACGCGAGCAAGGAGGAGCAGTCGAAGTTCGTGAACCTCATCGGCTCGGGCCCCTTCGTCGTCGCCTCCGAGACCTATGGCAAGGAGATCGTGCTCGACCGTCGTGAGGGGTACGCCTGGGCCCCGCCGTCCTCCCCGAACCAGGGCGAGGCGCACCTCGCCTCGGTCACGGTCATCCCCGTGCAGGAAGACAGCGTCCGGCTCGGCACCCTGAAGTCGGGCGAGGCCGACGTCATCCGCTACGTCCAGCCGAGCGAGGAGCAAGGGCTCGTCGACGCCGGCTACGAGATCGTGTCCAAGACGGGTGTCGGTCTCAGCAACCAGTGGTTCCTCCGCAGCCAGGCGCCGTTCCTCGACGACGTCGACGTCCGCAAGGCGCTGCTGCACGCGATCGACCGTGAGCAGATCATCGAGACGCAGTACACCGACAGCTGGACGCCCGCGACGTCGGTCCTGTCGCCGGGCACCTTCGGCTACGTCGACGAATCGGCGAAGTTCGCCTACGACCCGGATGCGGCGAACCGCCTCCTCGACGGCGCCGGCTGGACCGAGCGCGACGCGGACGGCTACCGCACGAAGGACGGCGAGCGGCTCACGGTGAAGACCTACATCGACGTCTACGACAACACGGCGAAGAGCCTCTTCCAGCAGATCCAGAACCAGTTCAAGGACGTCGGGATCGAGCTGTCGCTCAACGAGCTCGACTACTCCACCTACTGGGCGACCGCGTTCGCGGACCCGGAGGTCGGGGCGCTTCGGGTCGGTTGGCCGCACCCGGACCCCTCGAAGGGCCTCAGCGAGTACTACAGCAAGGACGGCTCAGACCTCCTCGGTCTCGCCGGCTCCGACACGACCCTGCAGTCGCTGCTCGACGCGCAGAACGCCGCGACCGACGACGACACCCGTGCGGCGATCCTCGGACAGATCCAGGACCACCTGATCGACCAGGCCTACGTCGTCCCGATCCTCAACGACAGCCAGGTGTTCGTCACCCAGCAGCGGGTGAAGGGCTTCTCCCTCACCGACGGCGCCCTGCCGGAGTTCTACAACACCTCGATCGAGGACTGAGCGAGCGGGAGGGCGGTCGATCGGTCCGCCCTCCCGTGTCCGGTCCCGTCCCTTCCGAGAGGAGGCCCCACATGTCCAACCAGCATCCGAACGCCAGCGCGGCGGACACGCGACACCGGCAGTACCGCGAGTACGTGATCAGGCGCGTCGCCCAGGCGCTCCTCGTCATCGCGCTCGTCTACACGCTCGTCTTCTTCACCCTCTTCGTCCTGCCCGGCGACCCCATCGAGAACAAGCTGACGAGTCCGCTCAACCCACTGCCCCCGTCCGCCGGCGAAGCACTGCGGGCGTACTACCACTTCGACCTGTCGCCGCTCGAGCAGTTCACGCTGACGGTCGGGCGGCTCCTCCACGGGGACCTCGGCTACTCGCTCGTGAGCGGTCGTGCCGTGTCGGACCTCGTCGCGCAGGGCTTCTCGGACACGATCGTGCTCGCGGGCGTGGCGTTCGTCATGACGATCGTGCTGTCGCTCGCGATCGCGCTCACCGCCGTGTACGCCCCCGTCAGGGCGATCAGGAGCATCGCGGCATCGGCGCCCATCGCCTCCATCTCCGCGCCGAGCTTCCTCATCGGCTTCGTGCTCCTCGCGATCTTCTCCTTCCAGCTCGGCTGGGTGTCGTCGGTGCGCGATCAGGGCTTCGTGTCCTACGTGCTCCCGGCGCTGACCCTGGCGCTCGCCGTCAACGGTCCGTTGACGCAGGTGTTGATCCAGGGACTCCGGAAGGCTGCGGACGAACCCTTCGTCACCGTGCTCCGCGCGAAGGGGACGAGCGAGGTCCGGATCGCCCTCGGCCACGTCCTGAAGAACGGTGCGATCCCGTCGATCACGATGCTCGCCCTCGTCGTCGGAGAGTTGCTGGCCGGCGCCGTCGTCGTGGAGGCCGTGTTCACCCGCACCGGCCTCGGATTCATCACCTTCGAGAGCGTGCGCGATCAGGACACCCCGGTGATCCTGGCCGTCGTCATCCTCATCTCCTCCATCTACGTCGGCATCAACCTCGTGACCGACCTCGTCTACCCCGTCCTCGACCCGCGCATCGTCAGGCCCGGGCATGGGAGGTCACGACGCTCCCGCCTCGCCAGGCCTGCTGTCGCGACAGCGGCGGCGACGGGGACGGCGGTACCCGGCGGTATCCCGACGAAAGCGAGCGTGGACGCATGAGCCTCCGACTCCAAGCGGACCGCGACGTCACCGCGGCCGACGACGGACCGGACGCGTTCCGTCGACTCCTCGGCCGCCTCGGGGTCGCGGACGTCCTGGCGATCATCGTCGTCGGTCTCGTCCTCGTGTCCGTGATCGCACCCGGCCTCCTCACGCCTTACGACCCGCTCGAGCCCGACGACGCCAACGCGCTCGCCGCTCCATCGGTCGCGCACTGGTTCGGAACCGACTCCCTCGGTCGCGACCTGCTGTCGCGGGTGATCCACGGCACCGGTCGGACCCTGCTCGGCTCGGCGGTCGCCGTCCTCATCGGACTCGGCGCCGGCACGGTCCTCGGGCTCGTCGCCGCCTCGTTCGGCGGTCTCGTCGACGCCGTCATCAGCCGGATCGTCGACGTGCTGCTCTCGATCCCCGGGCTGCTCCTCGCGATGGTCGTCGTCGTGGCGCTCGGCTTCGGCACCCTGAACGCGGCCGTCGCCGTGGGGATATCCTCCATCGCGGCGTTCACGAGGATCATGCGCTCCGAGGTGCTGACGGTGAAGGACCTGCCGTTCGTCGAGGCGAGTCACCATCTCGGCGGGTCGCGGGCGTACGTCCTCGCGAAGCACGTCTTCCCGAACTCGTACTCCGCGGTGCTGTCGCTCACGGCCCTCCAGTTCGGCCTCGCGATCATCTGGATCTCCTCGCTCAGCTTCCTCGGGTACGGAGCTCCGCCGCCCGACCCGGAGTGGGGCCTGCTCGTCTCCGAGGGTCGTCAGTACGTCGTGTCCTCGCCGTGGCTCGTCGTCGTCCCGGGCCTCGTGATCGCCGTCACCGTGCTCGCCATCAGCCGTCTCAGCCAACTCACCCGCGAGAGGACCACCGCATGAACCAGGCAGCCCCGCAGCACAGCGCACTCCATGTCGTCGACGCGGCTCCGGTGCCGTTGCTCGTCGACGGACTCGCCGTCGGGTACCGGACACGTGGCTCGAGGGGGCCGACCGACACGGTGCGCGACGTGTCGTTCCAGGTCGGCCGCGGCGAGACGGTGTCGCTCGTGGGCCAGTCCGGTTCGGGGAAGAGCACGATCGCCCGGGCGGTCGCGGGACTCCTCCCGGGCAACGGCTCGGTCACCGCCGGTCGGGTCGCGGTCGCCGGACACGAGGTCGCCGACTTCTCCCGGAAGCAGTGGCGCCCCCTGCGCGGCTCGACGCTGGGTTTCATCCCGCAGGATCCGCTCAGTTCACTCGACCCGCTGCAGCGGATCGGCGTGCAGATCGCCCAGGCGGTCCAGGTGGCGGGCGACACCCCGCGCTCGGAGGTCCCCGCGCGCGTGATCGAGTTGCTCGAGCACGTGGGCATCCGTCAGGCCTCGGCCCGCGTGCGGTCCTACCCGCACGAGCTCTCCGGCGGGCAGTTGCAGCGGGTGCTCATCGCGATCGCCATCGCGGCGAGGCCCAAGCTGCTCATCGCCGACGAACCGACGTCCGCGCTCGACGTGACCGTCCAGCGGCGCATCCTCGACCTCCTCGACGGCCTCCGGCAGGAGCTCGGGCTCGGGATCCTCTTCATCACCCACGACCTGGCGCTGGCGCAGGAGCGCAGCGACGCGATCGTGGTCCTGCAGGACGGGAACGTCCGTGAATCGGGCCCGGCCGAGGAGGTGCTGCTTGCACCGCAGCACCCCTACACGGTCGCGCTGCTCTCCGACTCGCCCGCGTCGTCGCCGCTGCGCTACCGGGAACGCATCCGCGCTGCGGCCGAGCAGGTGCAGGTGGAGCAGCGCGGCGGGACGATCGTGCCACCCGCCGTGGTCGAGGTGTCGCACGTGTCGAAACGGTACGGGCGCGATCCTCAGACGCCGCCCGCACTCGACGAGGCTTCGCTCATGCTCCGCCCGCGCTCGATCCACGCGCTCGTGGGCGAGTCCGGGTCGGGCAAATCGACACTCGCCCGCATCGTCGCCGGGCTCACGTCCTTCGACGACGGGTCGGTGCGGGTGGCCGGCCGGGAGCTGTCACGGGACAACGCCGTCGCCAACCCCTTCGCGCGCGACCTCCAGCTGGTCTACCAGAACCCGCTCTCGGCGGTCGATCCGCGGTACACCGTCGGACAGATCATCGAGGAGCCCCTGCGGATCCACGGGGTGCGGAGCGCCGCCGAACGCCGGCGCCGCGTCGCGACCATCCTCGATCAGGTGGCCCTCCCCACGAGTGCGCTGGGGCGTCGTGCACGGGAGGTGTCGGGCGGTCAGCGCCAGCGGGTCGCACTCGCGAGGACGCTGGTCCTCGCGCCGACGGTGCTCGTCCTCGACGAGCCCACCTCGGCGCTCGACGTCTCGGTGCAGGCGCAGATCGTCGAACTGCTCCTCGACCTCCGGGACGAGCACGCGCTCAGCTACCTGTTCATCTCGCACGACCTCGGTCTCGTCCGGCAGATCGCCGACGAGGTGACGGTGCTGTCGACCGGGCGCGTCGTCGAGTCGGGTCCGGCCTCGGCCGTCCTCGGGCATCCGCAGCACGCGTACACTCGGGAGCTGCTCGACGCGGTGCCGCGGTTCGACGTCGAGCGGCTCGATCCGAGCCGGTTCGAGGCCGTCGGATGAGCGCACCGACCACGGAGCCATGCACGGAGGAGACCATGTCACGATCGTTCGACGACCTCGTCGCCGAGGCCGACGCCGCCTCGGTCGACGGATGGGACTTCTCGTGGCTCGACGGCCGAGCCAGTGAGGCGCGCCCCTCCTGGCGGTTCTCGGAGCTGCTCGGGAGACGTCTGGCCGACGTCCCGTCCTCGCTCGACCTCGAGACCGGCGGGGGAGAGGTGCTCGACACGGCGCCGGTGCTTCCACCGCTCGCGGCCGCCACCGAGTCCTGGCCACCGAACCTCGCCCGAGCCGCCGCCCGCCTGCACCCGCGCGGGGTCGTCGTCGTTCGCACGGAGGAGGGTGCTCCACTGCCGTTCGCGGACGACTCGTTCGCGCTCGTGTCGAGCCGGCATCCCGTAGCTGTGGACTGGGCCGACGTGGCGCGGGTGATCGCGCCGGGAGGAGGCTACCTCGCCCAGCACGTCGGACCGGCGAGCGTGTTCGAACTCGTCGAGGCCTTCCTCGGCCCGCAGCCCGAAGCCGTCCGTCGAGCACGTCACCCTGATGACGAGGCCGACGGCGCCCGCGCCGCCGGACTCGAGATCGTGGAGCTGCGGACCGAACGGCTGCGGATCGAGTTCCACGACGTCGGTGCGATCGTCTGGTTCCTGCGCAAGGTGATCTGGATGGTGCCCGGATTCACCTCCGCGCGGTACCTCGACCGCCTGCAGGAGCTGCACCGTTCCCTGCAGGAGGACGGCCCGTTCGTCGCGCACTCCTCCCGAACCCTCATCGAGGCCCGCAAGCCCGCCCGGTGAGCAGCCCTGCCGAAGCGCCCTTCGACAGGCTCAGGGACCGGAAGACGGGAGACGATCCCCCTACGGGCGGGTGACGCGCGATCCCGACGTAGGCTCGTCGTGACAGCGGGCGGAGGACGATCGAGTGACGGACAGCGGTACCGGGCGACGTCCTGTCTCCCGTCTGCGCACACGGCTGCTCGCCGGCCTCCGGGCGCGCATCCTCTCCGTCTTCGCCGTCGAGCAGGACCGTCCGCCGCAGTGGACGCTCGATCTCGAGGACGGAACCGACACCGGCCACTTCGCGCCCGAGTCTGCGGCCTGGGTCGTCCACGGCGGGGTCGAGACGATGGTCGCCGGTATCCGGGCGCTCCTGCTGCAGGCCGCCCACCCGGGCGCCCTGGCCGGTGTCCACGACTGGTCCCGATACCGGGAGGACCCCCTCGGTCGGCTCGACGGCACCATTCGTTGGATCTTCACCGTGACCTACGGCGATCGCGAGACGGCGCGGCGGACGAGCGACTACGTCCTGAAACTCCACGAGCGCGTGGTGGGCGAGTATCTTGACGCGCACGGAGTCGCCCGGCCCTACGCCGCCAACGATCCCGACCTCCTGCGCTGGGTCCACCTGGCCTTCACCGACGCCTTCCTGAGCGTCCGGCGGACCTGGGGTGGTCCGATCCCCGGCGGACCGGACGCCTACGTCTCCGACTGGGCGCTCGCCGGGGACCTCATGGGGGTCGTCGACCCACCGCGGTCCGCCGACGAACTGGCGGAACAGCTCCGGGGCTACCTCGATCGGGGCGAGCTCACCGGTGGTCCCCGGGTGACCGAGACCCTCGCCTTCCTCCGCCGACCGCCGCTCGAGCGGTCGCTCCTCCCGGCCTACTCGGTCCTGTTCGCCGGGGCGGTCGCGACGATCCCGCCCGAGTACCGCCGCATCCTCGGGCTCCGCACCGCCCACCTCGGGCCGATCCCGCTGCCGGTCGTGCCGGCGACGCGCGTCGTCCTCTGGGTCATCGGGCTCGTCCTGCACGGTGAGTCCCCGAGTCAGCGGGCCGCCCTGCGCCGGCACCGACGGGTCACGCGCGATGCCGGCTGAGACGGTCAGGACCGATGGGCGGTTCGTAGTCGACGGATGATGAGGAGCGCTCCGCCGCCGAGAAGGGCGAGCAGGGCCGCCATGATGGCGCCGATGGTCCAGCCGGTGCCGGTGTCGGCGAGTCCGTTCGATGCTGCGGACGTTCCGATTCCGCTTCCGCCTGAGCCAGACCCCGTGTCGCCCGAGCCAGGTCCGCCGTCGTCGTCGCCGGGACCCTGGTCGACGACCGTGAAGGTCACGACGGCCGTCGTGTCACCCGCCACACCGTTGACGGAGAACGCGACCGTGGCTTCACCCGGGGTGGAGCCCGCAGTGAGCGTCGCGCCGTAGGTGCCGTCGCCGTTGTCGATGACCTCGGACAGTGCGCCGAGGGAGGTGCTCAGCACGACGGTGTCGCCGCCGACCTCCAGGGGGATGCCGTCGGACCCCAGCAGGGAGACGATGACCGAGGACTCGGAGGTCCCGTCGGCGGGTATTTCGACGGGCGTCGCCTCGATGGTCGACGAGGCCGCTGCGGCGGTGCGGATGTACTCGAACGCCTGAGGCGTCGTGTAAACGGGTGCCCCGCTCTGGACGCCGCTCGACCAGGCGGTCGTCACGATCACGTCGACGAGACCGGCAGCGTGGGGCGGGGTCGTGGCGGCGACCACGCCGGGGGACGGCACGGCGATGTCGGTTCCTGCGATCCCGTCGAATGAGACGCCGACCGGGCTGAGCGGGACCGTGTCAGACCGTGTCGGTGTCCGCTCGGTGTTCCCGTTCACACCAATACCGAGCTGGCCCGACTGGTTGTTCCCGAAGCCGAAGAGCTCGCCGTCCGTGGTCAGCGCGAAGGAGTGCGACCGTCCGGCCGCGACAGCGATGACCGGAGCAGAGGAGAAGCCGGTGATGTCGGTGGGCAGGGGTCGCATCGCGGTTGTACCGTCGCCGATCTGTCCATTGCTGTTGTAGCCCCACGTGAACACCCGGCCGTCGATCGTCCGAGCCAGGGAGTGTGCTTCACCGGTCGCGATCTCGTCGACGACGACGCCGTCCAATGCGGGCACCGGCGTCGGTTGCCGTCGCACAGTGTTCCCGTCGCCGAGGTTCGACCCGCGGCCCCAGGTCCAGACTGCACCGGCCTCGGTGAGGACGGTGGTGGCCTGGAAACTGGGATCGACATCCTTGACCGGGACGCCCGCGAGTGCCGTGACGTTCGTCGGGGTGGGCTGCCGCATCGCGGTACCCTCACCGACCTCGCCGTAGGAATTGTCGCCCCATCCCCACAGACTCCCGTCGACCCCGACGGCGAAGGAGGTGAGGTACTTCGATGCCACGCGGGACGCCGGCACCGGCAGGGGGACCTGGACCGGGAGGTTCTGTTGCTGCCGGTCGCCGGTCCCCAATTGATCGCCGAGTCCGGAGCCCCAAGCCCACACCGTGCCGTCGGACGCGACGGCCATTGAGTGGACGGACCCGGCTCCGACGTCGATGATGTCCCGGTCGGCGAGGGCGGTCACCTCGACCGGACGGGTCTGATTCGCCGTGTCGTCGATTCCCAATTGGCCCGATGAGCCGAGCCCCCAGGTCCAGACGGAGCCGTCGACGCCGCGGACGATGGCGAACCGGTCGCCGGCTTCGACCTCGGCGATCGGCGGGAGGCCCTCGACCCGGACGGGCGTGAGCTGCGCCCTCGTCGTCGTGCCATCGCCGAGTTCGCCGAGCGTTCCGTCGCCGAGGGACCACACCGATCCATCGGAGTCCAACTCGAGGGTGAAGTAGAGCCCGGATGCGATGGAGGTCACGGTCGAGGAGACTCCTGGTGCCGGGGTCTCGATCCGTGTGCCTCCCGTGTCGGGTCCGCTCGCCGGCGTGACCGCCTGCGCGGCAATGGGGGTCAGGAGGGCCGCGGTCACGGTGGCGACGGCCGCTGCGGCAGCAGCACGACCGGCGAAGCGCTGACGGGGGAGAGTGGGGGTGCGCATGTGTTCCTATCGGGGGAGGTGAGCGATCTACCGCTTCGGATACCTCTAGTAAACCACAGATATATATTACGCTGAAGTACTCTACAAGATTGCCAAGCTGGACGGCAGCGGTCGACACGGACCCGTCCCTCAGGTCGCGGCGGCTCCGCCGCCCGCTCGCGCGTCAGAGGCGGGGGACGGAGGCGAGGAGCTGCGTCGTGTAGGGGTGCGACGGACGACTGAGGACCTTGGCGACCGGGCCCTCCTCGACGATCGCTCCGTCGCGCATGACGACGACCCGGTCGCAGAGATGCTGCACCACCCCGATGTCGTGTGAGACGAGCACGATCGCCAGCCCGAGCTCCTGCCGCAGCCCGCCGAGCAACTCGAGGATCTGCGCGCGGACGGTGACGTCGAGCGCGCTGAGCGGTTCGTCACCGACGAGGAGGCGCGGGCGGTGCACGATGGCGCGCGAGAGGGCGATGCGCTGCCGCTGACCACCCGAGAACTCGTGCGGGAAGCGGTCGGCCGCGTCGGCCTCGAGCCCGACGAGCCGGAGCACCGCGCGGACCTTGGAACGGTGGTCGCCCTCGATCCCGAGCGCCGAGAGCGGCTCGGCGACGATCCGCCCGACGCTCATGCGCGGGTCGAGCGACGCGTACGGGTCCTGGAACACGACACCCGTCTGTCGACGGAACCAGTGCAGACTCCTGGCGCTCGCGGTGGCGCTGACGGGACGGCCGTCGAACGCCACGGACCCGGAGCTCGGGGTGTCGAGCGCGAGGAGGAGGCGGACGAGCGTCGACTTGCCCGACCCCGACTCACCGATGATGCCGACGGCCTCACCGGGGGCGACGACGAGGTCGCTCGGGTGGAGCGCGACGGTGCGGCTCGGGCGCTGGAAGAGCGACTCCCGCTGGTTGGTGTAGACCCGACCGAGCCCCTGGGCGTGGAGCAGCGGCTCAGTCATCGTCCTCGCCCTTCCAGCTCATGGTCTTCGCGGCGGCCAACAGCCGCTGCGTCACGGGCGACACCGGCATCGACAGCAGTTGGGCCACCGGCCCGGCCTCGACGACCTTCCCCTGCGCGAGCACCACGGCGTCGCTGGCGATCCGGGAGAGGACCGCGAGGTCGTGGGTGATGAAGACGAGGGACGCCCCGGTCTCGCTCACGAGACGCTCGAAGAGGCCGAGGATCTCCGACTGGATGGTGACGTCGAGCGCTGTGGTCGGCTCGTCCGCGATGAGCAGGGAGGGTCCGCAGGCGAGGGCGATGGCGGCCGCGACCCGCTGGCGTTGTCCGCCCGACAGCTGGTGCGGGTACCGCCGGACGATGCGCTCGGGGTCGGGCAGACGGACTCGCGCGGCGAGTTCGACGGCCCGGTCGAGCGCTTCCCGTTTCGACAGCCCCTCGTGGATGCGCAGCGGCTCGCCGATCTGGCGTCCGATGGTGCGGATCGGGTTGAGCGCCGTCCGAGGCTCCTGGAACACGATCCCGATCTCACGCCCGCGGATGCGCGCGAGTTCGCGGTCGCCGCGGCCGAGGAGCTCCTCGCCCTGCCAGCGGATGCTGCCGCTCACCGAGGCGCCGTCGGGGAGCAGTCCGAGGATCGCCAGCGCCGTCAGCGACTTCCCGGATCCGGACTCGCCGATGAGGCCGAACCGTGCGCCCGCCGGCACGCTGAAGCTCACGCCGTCGACGACCCGGCGGCCACCGAGCGTGACGACGAGGTCCTGGACGTCGAGACTCATGCGGTCACCCCCTGGGGCGAGGTGGGGGTCGAGGTGGGTCCCCGGCGACCGAGGGTCGGATCGGTCGCGTCCCGGAGGGCGTCGCCCAGCAGGTTCAGGGCGAGGACGGTGATGGTGATGGCGAGCCCCGGCCACAGCACAGACAGCGGGTGCACGGCGAGGTAGGTCTGCAGTTCACTGAGCATCCGACCCCAGGACGGGACACTGGAGGGGGCGCCGTAGCCGAGGTACGACAGGCCCGCCTCGGCGAGCACCGCGACCGCCATCGACCACGACAGCTGGACGATGAACACCGGTGCGACGTTCGGCAGCAGATGCCGCGTCAGGTTCCTCACCGGTCCGAGACCGGCGGCCTTGCCGGCGAGCACGTACTCGCTGTGCGAGACCCGGCGGATCTCGGGTCGGGTCACCCGGGCGATGTTCACGCCGAAGCTGATGCCCACCGCCCAGATGACGACCCACAGCGAGCCGCCGAAGACGGAGGCGATCATCATGGCGATGAGGAGGGTCGGGAACGCGATGAGGATGTCGATCAGCACCGCGACCGTCTCCCGGACCCAGCGCCGCGTGAGCGAACCGAGGGCGGCGAGGGCGACCCCGATGACCGTCGAGACGACTGCGGAACCGATCGCGACGGCCACGGTCACCCGCGCACCGACGAGCAGCAGGCTGAAGATGTCGCGTCCGACCTCGTCCGTGCCGAGCAGATGGGCCGGCGACGGAGCCAGCCACTTCGCGAACGGATCGGTGAGCTGGGGGTCGTACGGCGTCCAGAGAAAGGAGACGCCGGCGTTCAGGAGGAGCAGGGCGACCACGACGAGCCCGAACACGCCGGCCGGGGTGCGGAGTCCGCCTGATGCCGCGCGCCGACGCGGGTGATCCTGACGGGCGGTCATGTGGTCCGCTCCCGTTCTCGGAGTCGCGGGTCTGCGAGACGGTGGACGACGTCCACGACGGCACCGATCACGAGGACCACCCCGGTGAGGACGAGGAGCTCGCCCTGCACCTTCACGAGGTCGCGGTTGCCGACGTCGGCGACGAGCATGCGCCCGATGCCTGGCAGGGTGAAGAGCTGTTCGATGATGACACTGCCGACGATGAGCCCGGCGATCTGGAGCCCGAGTACGGTGACGACCGAGAGGGCCACGTTCGGCAGCCCGTGGCGGATGAGTGCCTGCGAACGGGTCAGCCCCTTCGCCGCCGCCGTCCGGACGTAGTCCTGGCCGATCGCGTCGAGGGCGGCGGAACGGACGAAGCGCAGCAGGACCGCGCCCTCGACGACGCCGATCGTGAGTGCCGGGAGGAGGAGGGCGCGGATCGCCGCCAGCGGATCGTTCCAGCCCGCGCGCGGGAAGCCCTGCGCCGGGAGCCAACCGAGTACGACGGCGAAGAGGAGCACGAGCATCATGCCGGCCCAGACGACCGGGACGGCGGCGAGCCCCTGCGACGCGAAGGAGATGACGACGCCCGTCGCGCGGGTGCGCCGGACGGCCGCGAGCACCCCGAGCGGCACACTGAACGCGAGGGCGATCACGAGGGCCATGATGCCGAGCGGGACGGTCACCTGCGCCTTCTGGGCGAGTTCGCTGGCGACGGGGGTGCCCGTGATGAGCGAGTTCCCGAGATCGCCGCGGAGCAACCCGCCGATCCAGTCGAGGTACTGCAGGAGGACGGGCTGGCCGAGTCCCAATTGTTCACGGATCGCGGCGACCGCTTCGGGCGTCGCGTCCGTTCCTGCGATGACCTGGGCGACGTCGCCCGGGAGCACCCTGATGGTGAAGAAGATCAGGGCGCTCGCGGCGAGGAGCCCGACGAGGAGGAGTACCAGCCTCGTCAGGATGAACCGGGTCACCCGGTCACGGCGACCTTCGCCAGGTTGATGCGCGAGTTGACCGAGTCCACGGGGAAGCCGGTCACGCCGTCGCGCACCACCGTGAGGGTGATCGCGGTGTAGAGCCAGTCGGCGGCGTTGTCCTTCGACACGAGGTACGCCGCCTCCTTGAGCTTCTGGGCTGCGACGGCCGGATCGGTCGCCGCTACGGATTCAGCATAGAGCGACTGGACCTGCGCGTTGTCGTAGCCGAAGTAGTAGTTCGGGTTCGCCCAGTTCTGGAAGTCGCGTGCCTCGACGTGGTTCACGTAGCTGAGGTCGTAGTCCTTGTTCGTGTAGACGTCGTTCAGCCAGGTCGGGAACTCGACGCTCTTGACGGTGAGGGTGACGCCGATGGCTTTGAACTCGGACACCAGGACGTTGGCCACCGAGGTGCCGTAGAAGCTCGGGATCGTGAGCGTCAGGGACAGGTTCTCCTGGCCGGCCTGGGCGAGGAGCGCCTTCGCCTGTTCCGGGTCGTACTTCACGAGCTCGCTGAGGTTCTCGTAGCCCGGGTCGAGCTCGGGGATCGGTCCGTACTGCTCGACCGCGGCGCCGCCGACGGCCTCGACGATCGCGGCGTGGTCGATGGCGGAGCGGAGCGCCTGCCGGACGAGGGGGTCGTTCAGGGGAGCGCGCTGGTTGTTGAAGGCGAGGGTGTACTTGTCGGTCGTCTTGCCTTCGGTGATGCTGAACCCGTCGGCGCGGGTGATCTGGTCCTTGAGGTTCGCGTCGAGCGCCGTCTGCACGTCGAGTTCGCCGGCGAGGGTGGCGTTGACGGCGGAGGAGGCGTCGGGGATGTAGCTGAAGACGACCTCCTTGACCTTCGGAGCGTCGCCCCAGTACTTCGCGTTCCGGTCGAAGGTGATGCTGTCGCCCTGCTTCCAGGTCTTCAGGGTGAACGGCCCGGTGCCGTTGGCGGTCGTCGACAGGTCGTTGGTGGCGCCCGACTCCAGCACGAGTCCTGCGCGTCCGGTCAGGGTCCACAACAGGTTGGAGTCGGGCGAGGTGAGCTGCAACTGCACGGTCGAGTCGTCGACGGCCGTGATTGAGGTGACCTTCTGGAGCGCCACGTTGTCGACGAACGTCGGGTCCTGCTGCACCTGGGTGATGGAGTCGACGACGTCGGCCGCGGTCAGGGCGGCGCCGTCGTGGAAGGTCACGCCGTCGCGGAGGACGAAGGTGTAGGTGAGACCGTCGGCGCTGATGTCGTGGCTCTTCGCGAGCGTGTCGACGATCTGGTTGTCCTCGGTGCGGGACACGAGGCCCTGGTAGACGTTGTCGATGAGGATCTGATCGAGCGCGGCGCCCGAGGTGGTGCGGATGTTGAGGTCGGAGGGCTCCAGGACGAGACCGACCCGCAGGGTCGCGTCGGCGTCGGGCGTCGGGGTCGCGGCCGGGCCTGCGCAGCCGGTGAGGACGAGGGCGGCGCCGGTGACCGCGATCGCGGCGGTGAGGAGCTGACGACGCAGCTGACGATGACGCATGGAGGTCCTTTCGGGGATGCTGGAGTGGCCGGCATCTGGAGACGCACAACCGGTTCCGGGCAGCGGGCATTCCCGCCTGGGCCGCGTGAATACTGGACCGCGTCCGGAAAGCCGCATCGCTGGGGCTCCAGCGAGCGTACCCAGTCGACGTGTGTGGTGCCAGCCACGGTGTCAGGGGGCGTCACAGAGTGATCGGATCGTGATGTGCTCCGCCGCCTTGGAAGACCCGGCGCAGGGGATCGAAGTGAGCTTAGGCTCGCCTATACTGATCGCGTGAGCTATTTCGAGGATCCGGCGGAGTTCGCCGTCGCGGACGCACGCCACGTGCTGCTCGCGGGCGACGAGTCGTCGGTCGGCGAGCTGGCCGAGGTCCTCGCGCTGCTCCCCATCTGCGCCCGCGGCCAGGTCTTCGTCGAGGTCGACGACGCCGCGTCGATCACCACCCTCGACTCGCCGGGACGCGTCGTCGTGACGTGGCTCGTCCGCGCAGCGCGTTCGGGGGAACCCGGAACGGGCAGCCGGTGCGCACGCGGTCAGGCCGTCGCGCGAGCGACCCGGGCCTGGGCGAGCGAGATGCTCGACGTCGACGGACACGACGCGGCCGACTACCACGTGTGGATCGGCGGCGAGACGGAGCACCTCACGGGTCTCCGGAACGACCTCAGGATGACCCTGGCGAGCATCGGCGCACGTCAGCGCTCGAGCTCGGTCGAGCGCGCATCGCACTGACACGACCTCGCACCGGGCCGCACCGCACCGCGACGCTCGTCAGCGGCGTCTCGGCAGGTAGCCTCCCGCTTCGAGACCGGCTTCGATCTCGAACCGGTTCCGGAGCGGATCACGACCGGCGATCGCGTACATCAGCGGGAAGAGCATGCCGTACCGCTGCCACTGCCGCTTGTGCACCGCCTCGTGTTCGAGCACCCGGGTCGACACGTTCCGATCGGTGAGGTACACCCCGCCGACGCATGAACCACCTCGGCCGAACGTCCACGACGGCATCCCGCGGAAGACGATCATCCCGCCCCGCCGTTCGACCGGCCCGGTGCTCCAGAGTGCGCCCCAGACGAGCCCGGTGAGCGTGGCGTACCAGTACCCGATCCGGCTGAGCGGTGAGTCGAGCCACGGGCCGCCGGAACGACGGCTCCGCGGCTGATCGACCTCGCCGGGACGGGTCACGCACCGCTCCGGTAGGTCTCAAGGAGCCGCAGCCAGATCTCGCTCATCGTCGGGTAGGACGGCACCGCGTGCCAGAGGCGGTGCAGCGGCACCTCACCCACGACGGCGATCGTCGCCGCGTGGACGAGTTCGGCGACGTCCTGACCGACGAAGGTCATCCCGATGATCACGCCGCGCTCCTCGTCGACGACCATCCTCGCCTGCCCGGTGTAGCCGTCGGCGTGGAGGCTCGAGCCCGCGATGCCACCGAGGTCGTAGTCGACCACCCGGTGGTCGATCCCAGCCGCCTCGGCCTGCGCGGCCGTGAGTCCGACGGCGGCGACCTCCGGTTCGGAGAAGACGACCTGCGGCACGGCACGGTGGTCGGCGGTCGCCGCGTGGTCGCTCCACGGGCTGGTGTCGACATCCTCGCCGTTCGCCCGTGCCGCGATGACCGCGCCCGCGGCGCGTGCCTGGTACTTGCCCTGGTGCGTCAGGAGTGCCCGGTGGTTGACGTCGCCGACGGCGTACAGCCAGTCGCTGCCGTGGGCGAGGAGCTGATCGTCGACCTCGATCCAGGCACCCGGTTCCAGGCCGACGGTCTCGAGCCCGAGGTCGTCCGTCCGTGGCGTCCGGCCGGTGGCCACGACGAGTTCCGCCGTCGTCACCGCGTCCCGATCGTCGAACTCGAGCGTGACGGCACCGTCGGCGGCCCGGGAGACGGCGGTGGGCGAGGCGTGCACGATCGTCACGCCGAGCTCACGCAGGGAGGACTCGACGAGTTCGCCGGCGAAGGGTTCGGTGTTGCCGAGCAGGCCACTGCGGGCGACGAGCGTGACGTCGACCCCGAGCGAGCGGTAGGCCGTCGCGAGCTCGACGGCGACGACGCCGCCACCGAGGAAGGCGACGGACGCTGGCAGGGTCTGGACGCTCGTGGCCTCGCGGCTCGTCCATGGCTCCACTGCCGCCAGCCCCGCGATGTCGGGCAGGAGCGCGGCGGATCCGGTGCAGACCGCGACGGCGTGCGTCGCCGTGAGCACGGTGGTCGAACCGTCGGCGGCCGTCACGGTGACCTCGCGCTCGCCGGTCAGTCGACCGTGCCCACGCACCAGCTCGATGCCGGCGCCCTGGAGCCATTCGACCTGGCCGTCGTCCGACCAGTCGCTCGTGAACGAGTCCCGTCGCGCGAGGACCTTGAGCGGGTCGAGCGCGGTGTCCTCGGGGATGGCTCCACCCGTGCGCTTGGCGGCACGCAGGGCGGCGCCCGACCGGATGAGGGCCTTGGACGGCATGCAGGCCCAGTAGGAGCACTCACCGCCGACGAGTTCGCTCTCGACGATGACGACGCTCAGACCGCTCTGGTGGGCGTAGTCGGCGACGTTCTCGCCGACGGGTCCGGCTCCGATGACGACGAGATCGACGGTACGGCTCATGGGGTGACTCCTGTCGGGTTGGTGCTGTCGGGCTTCGGTTCGCGACTGATCGCGCCGATGATGCGGAGGATGGTGCCGAGGTCGTCGGCTGCGGCGTCGGGGGAACCGGGGGAGAAGCCCGTGACGCCGGCCCCGGCGAAGCCGAACCGCGCGCGGAGCGCGGTGATGCAGTCCAGCAGGGTGCCGAGTTCGAGACCGAAGGGGACGGCCGAGCTGACGCCGGCGATGACGGCGGGGTCGAGGACGTCGACGTCCACGTGCAGGTAGACGCGGTCGGCGCCCGTCGCCTCGACGGCGGCGACCACCTCGGCGGCGCTCGTCATCACCGAGGAGACCATGGGGATGCCACGCTCCTCGATGTGGGCGAGTTCACCGTCGTCGAGGTCGCGCACCCCCACGAGGACGAGCCGGGCGGGATCGAGTGGGGCCTCGGGCAGGAGCATCGCGGCGCCTTCGCCGGTCAGTGCCCGGGCGACCATTCCGCTGAACGACCCGGACGGCGAGCTGAGCGGGGTGTTGAGGTCGCCGTGGGCGTCGAACCAGACGACGGCGATGCCGGGGTCGCGTCGGAGGGCCTCACCGACTGACGCGAGTTCGACGCCGCAGTCCCCACCGATGGTGATGACGGGCTCGTCGATCCCGACGAGCGCCTGACGTTGGAGTTCCGCGGTCGTCACGAGGGAACTGGCGCGCCGGATGTCGGTGTCGAGGGCCTCGCCGGCCTCCGTCGGCACGTGGACGAGTGTCGTGGCCGCCGTGGGCAGGTCGCCACGGATCGCCTCGGCTCCATCGATCAACTGCATGGCCCTGGACGAACCGGAGCCCTGCCACTGGGGGACGACGACGAACTTCGTCATGCGGTGCCTTCCTGGAGGTGGTGCGAGGGGGCGAGGGCGACGGGCCCTCGGGAGGTCCCGAGGGCCCGTCGGATCGGCACTACTGGCCGGCGTTCGGCGTGTACTCGGGGCCGGAGGACTCGATCGCGGGAGACGCGGAACCGCCGCCCTTCAGCGCGGCGAGGCGGGCCTCGACCTCGGTCAGCTCGCCGAGGTCCTCGAGGTCGTTGAACTGCGCGTCGAGACTCGACGCGGCGAGCTCCTGCTGGCCGAGCACCTTCGCCTCCTCGCGGCGGATCTTGTCCTCGTAGCGGCTCAGGTCGCTCGTCGGGTCCATGATGTCGATGCTGCCGACCGCATCCGCGACCTTGCGCTGGGCCTCGGCGGTCTTGGCCCGGGCGACGAGCTCGCTGCGCTTCGTCTTCAGCTGCTCGAGCTTCGTCTTCATGCCGTTGAGGCCGTTCTTCAGCTGCTCGACGACCTTCGTCTGCGAGGCCAGCTGCGGCTCGGCCTGCTTGGCCTCGTTCTCGGCGCCGATCTGGCGCTGGAGCGCGATCTTCGCGAGGTTGTCGAACTTGTCGGCGTCCGCGGCGTTGCCCGCCTGACGGTATTCGTCGGCCTTGTGACTCGCGGCCAGCGCCTTGGTGCCCCACTCGGAGGCCGCCTCGACGTCCTGCTGGTGGTCCTGCTCGAGGAGCCGGAGGTTGCCGATCGTCTCGGCGATCGCGCTCTCGGCGTCGGCGATCGAGTTCGTGTAGTCCCGGACCATCTGGTCGAGCATCTTCTGCGGGTCCTCGGCGGAGTCGAGCAGCGCGTTGATGTTGGCCTTGGTCAGCTGGGCGATGCGTCCGAAGATGGACTGCTTCTCTGCCATGGTGTGGTTCCTCTCTCGTGTCCTGCTGGGTCGTGTCGGTCGGTGTCTGGTGATGAGGTGGGTGGTGCCGCGGATCAGAAGCGACCGCCGCCGCGTCGGGAACGGGTGCCGCCGCCACCGAAGCTGCCGGCGCTGCGTGAGCGACCGGAGCCACCGCCGAACATGCCGCCGCTCGATCCTCCGCCGCCGAACATGCCGCCGCCGGAACGGGACCCGCCGCCGCCGAGGACGGAGTTGATCAGGATGCCGCCGAGGACGGCACCGAGCATCCCGTTGCCGCCCTGCTGCCCCTGGCCGCCGCCGAACATGCCGTCGAGTCCGCCCGCCGACTGGCTCTGGAACTGCCCGAGGTCGGCCTGGGCGAGCTGCACCGCTTGACTCGCGAGCGAGTTGGAGCGCTGGGCGAGGGAGAGCGCCTGCGTCGGGTCGTTGGCGGCGAGGCCCTGGGCCTGCACGAGGGTGCGGCCGGCTTCGGCGAGGCGCGTCCGGGCCTCCGGGCCGACGGCTCCGCGCCGCGAGACGATGAAGTCCTCTGCAGCCGACACCTGCGCGCCCGCCGTCTGCAGGGTCTGTCCGAGGGCGGCTGCGGCGCGCTGTCGCTGCTCCGCCGCGGTGCGCACCCCTTGGAGAGCACCGTCGATCTGCGTGTTCGCCGCATCCAGGCGGGCGAGGAGGGCGATCGGGTTGTTCGGTGCGCCGAGCGCGCCGCGAACCTGGGAGACCGTCGCGGTGGTGCTCGCGACCGCCGCGGCGAGGGTGCCGGTCGGGTCCGGTTGGCCGCCAGCCGCGGCGACGTCTCCGTCCAATTCGGCCAGTCGGGCGGCGAGGTGCTGCTCGGCGGTCGTCAGGTCGGCCTGCAGCCGCTTCACGGCCCCGGTGAGCTGGGTGGCCTGGTCGAGCGCTTCCTCGGCGGCTCGGATGCCGACGGCGGCCTCGCCCGAGTCTCCGGCGGCGAGCCGTGCAGCTGCGTCCGAGATCGCCGCGGTGGCGAAGGCGAGACGCTCCGTCGCCTGCGCCGGGTTGTCGATCACGGTGATGAGGGCGTCGGGGCTGTAGCGCGTCTGCAGGGCGCGCACCGCGTCTTGCGCGGCCGTCACCGTCGGTCCGGCCGCGGCCGCCCTGGCTCGCAGCTCCTCGACCGCGGCGGGTGCGTTCTTCTGGAGCGCGCGGAGCTCGTCGAAGGAGGCTGCTTGTTCATCGAGCACGTGGTTCGCGTGCTCGCAGAGCCGGATGATCTGGAGGTTCCAGTCGCGCTGTTGCTGCTCCGCGTCCGGCTCGGCGTCGTCGAGCCGCTGCTTGAGTGCGAAGGCCTGCGAAAGGTCGTCCTTCGCTCCGGCGAGCGCGGCGGTGAACGCGGCCGTGGCCGGTTCGCCGTAGGAGGCGGTCGCGAAGCCGAGCTCCTCCTCGCTCGTCCGGACGGCGTCGTCGGTCTGGACGAGCGCACTGCCGGCGAGTCGTTCGAGCTCGGGGATCGGGGCGGTGGTCAGCGGGTCGACCGGTGCCCCCTGCCGGCCCGCGGTCACGGCGCCGTCGCCGTTCGCAGCGCGGCGCCGGCGGAGGAAGACGACCAGGAGGACGACGGCCACGACGGCGACGACCACGATCAGCAGGATGGTCAGCCACCCGGCCGAGCCCCCTGAGCCGCCACCGGTGCCTCCGATCGACCCGCCGCCGACGGCGGCACCCAAGCCTTCGGCGGCAGCGACGCCGGCCCCGGCCCAGTTCTCGTCACGCAGCTGCGGCAGGATGCGCTGCTGCTCGATCTCGGTCAGCTGATCGCCGCTCACCGGTCCGCTGGAGTCGCCGGAGAGGTAGTAGGCGCGGTCCTCGGTCGCCACGGCCAGCAGGTACTGGTTCGGTCCGAGGTTGTTGTCCTTCGCGGTCTGGTTCGCCCAGGACTCGGCGTCACTCGGGTCGGTGAAGGTCGGTACGTAGACCACCCAGAGGTCGACGCCGTGATCCGCGGCCAGGTCGTCGACGGCCGTCGTGATCTCGGTGACCTCACCGCTGCTGAGGGCACCCGCGCTGTCGCTCACGCGCCCGGCCCCGAGCTGCACCGGGCTCTCCGCCCAGGCGGCGGTGGCTCCCGCTCCGAGGAGCACAGCCACGCAGAACGCCCAGATCGATACCGCCCAGCGAACCCGCATCGGCCACCTCGTCACTCGTTCGGACCCTGGAGCCCCACCCCGCGGCTCGGTTCCGAGTCTAGGTCCGGGCCCTCGACATCTCTACAGCGGGCTCCCAGCGAGCGCACCGAACCAGAGCTGTGCTGTACGGCGGTGGCGGGGCTTCGCCGACACCGACCGTGACGCTGTCACCGACCGTGACGGACTCTGTTACCGACCATGACGCGGCCACTCGCGCGAGGGCATCTGCCCGGCGAGACTGGTCGAGTCACCTCACGGAACCCCTGGAAGGAGCATCATGCAAGGACACGTCTCACCCATGCTGGCGCTCGTCGAGGTCACCAGGTTCCGTGAGGACGACCAGGCGTACCACGAGTACGTGCAGATCCTCGTCGGACGGACCATCGCCGCCGCCGAACGGGCCGGCTGGCGCGTGACCAGGTTGGCCGCGCACGACCTCGGCACCGAAGCACTCCTCGCCTCGACCGACGGGGCCTCCGCCGTCGTCATCATGGGTGGAGCCGACATCGATCCCGCCCAGTACGGCGGCACCGCCGGCTACCGCGCCGAAGGCCAGCACTTCCCCGAGGCCGACCGCGCCCAGCTCGCGGTCGCCCGTCGCGCCGCCGAGCGGGGCACACCGCTGCTCGGGATCTGCCGCGGTCACCAGATCATCAACGTCGCCCTCGGCGGGACACTCGTGCAGGACCTCGGAGAGCACAGCGCCCACCGCAACGAGGGTGTCCCGGTCGATGAGAGCATGACCCCGCACGAGGTCGAGCTCGACCCATCGAGTGCCCTCGCGTTCCGACTCGGTGCCCGTCACCTCCAGGTGCAGAGCGCCCACCACCAGTCGGTCGGCGAACTCGGCGAGGGCCTGCGTGCCGTCGCCTGGGCCTCCGACGGCACCGTCGAGGCGATCGAGCACCGCACCCTGCCGATCACCGGCGTGCAATGGCACCCGGAGGACCCCGGCACCGTGGACGACCAGCTCGGGCTCCTGCTCGGCGGTCTCGCCCGCGAGGCTGAGCGCGCCGCAGCCTAGTCGGGGCGTGTCTCCGCACCGGGCGGCTTCGCATGCCAGGAGGCCCTCCCGCTGCAGGCGACCCACCGCTCGACCTGTCCCCGACTCAGGACGGCGTCGGCGTGTCGAGCCTGGATTGCGGCGTATCGGCCGCGCCACGCCGAGGCCGTCCTGAGAAAGGTCGGAGGGTTGGTTAGCGTTGACGGGTGTTCGAAGACAGGTACGGTCAGGACGTCCTCGCGGGGGACTGGCGCAAGAAGAACCGCGTGGTGGCCCGAGAGGTCGAGGCGGTGACCGACCTCGTGGTCGAGGAACTCGGCGGCTTCTGCGGCGCGATCACGCGCGTCGAGGCGAAGACGGTCGAGCTCGAGGACTACCGCGGCAAGCGACGCGTGTTCCCCATGGGGGCGGGGTTCCTCCTCGAGGGTGAACCCGTCGTCCTCGTCGTGCCGAAGCGCGCACCGACGGGGCGGGCGCGCACCGCCTCCGGCTCCTTCGCGGTGGAGACGACCGCTCGGGTGGCTCGCGCGAGCCGGATCTTCGTCGAGGGTCGCCACGACGCGGAACTCGTCGAGCGGGTCTGGGGCGACGACCTCCGCGTGGAGGGCGTCGTCGTCGAGTACCTCGCGGGCGTCGACCACCTCGACGCCGCGCTCGCCGAGTTCCGGCCGGGCCCCGACCGTCGCGTCGGCGTCCTCGTCGACCATCTGGTCCCCGGCTCGAAGGAGCAGCGGATCGCCGACGCCGTCATGGCCGGACCGAACGGCCGGAACGTCCTCATCGTCGGGCACCCGTACGTCGACGTCTGGCAGGCCGTGAAGCCCGCCAGGGTCGGCCTGCGCGAGTGGCCGACCATCCCTCGCTCCATCGAGTGGAAGAAGGGCATCTGCCAGGCGTTCGGCTGGCCGCACGACTCGCAGGCCGACATCGCCCGGGCCTGGAAGCGCATCCTCGGTCAGGTCCGGACCTTCAACGACCTCGAGCCGGAACTCCTCGGTCGCGTCGAACAGCTCATCGACTTCGTCACCGTCGACTGACCCGCCCGCGCGACCGCCGCGGCTAGGAGGAGACCTGCCCCAGGGCGTCCTCGAGGACGGACACCGCGTCGCGGAGGAGCTCGTCGGACATGACCGCGCTCGGGAGGAGTCGCAGCACCGAGTCCCATGAGCCGGCGTCGAGCACGAGCACGCCCTGGGCGATCGCCGCGTCGATGACGGTCTGCAGTGCCGTGGGGTGCGGCTGCTTCGTGCCGGGGACGACCAACTCGACGCCGGCCATCGCACCGATGATCCGGACTTCGCCGACGATGTCGAACCGCTCGGCCCAGTCGCCCATGAGCGATCGCAGGGTCGCCTCCACCCGACGGGCCTCGCCCAGCAGGTCCTCGCGCTCGATGACCTCGAACGTCGCGAGCGCGGCCGCCGTGGACACCGGGTTGCCCCCGAAGGTGCCGCCGATGCCACCGGGCTGGACGGCGTCCATGATCTCGGCGCGCCCGGTCACGGCCGACAGCGGGAAGCCGCCGGCGATGCCCTTGGCGCTCGTGATGAGATCGGGCACGACGCCGTGGTGCTCGATCGAGTACCAGGCGCCGGTGCGGCCGATGCCGGCCTGGATCTCGTCGGCGACGAACACGATCCCGTTCTCGGTGCACCACTCGCTGATGCGCGCGAAGTAGCCGGGCGCGGGGATGACGATGCCGCCGTCGCCGAGGACCGGTTCGGCGAAGAACGCGGCGACCTCGCTCGCACCGATGTGCCGCTCGATGTAGTCGATCGTCACCTCGGCGGCCGCCGGTCCGTCGAGTCCGTCGCGGAAGGGATAGGAGAGCGGGACGCTGTAGATCTCGCCCGGGAACGGGCCGAACCCGAGACGCTCGGGCGCCGGCCGGTAGGTCATCGCCATCGTCAGGTTCGTGCGTCCGTGGAAGGCGTGGTCGAGGGCGACGATCGCGCGACGTCCGGTGTACTTCTTCGCGATCTTCACCGCGTTCTCGACGGCTTCGGCGCCGGAGTTCAGGAGGATCGAGCGCTTCTCGAAGTCGCCCGGCGTGATCTCGGACAGCTTCTCCGCGACGCGCAGGTAGTTCTCGTACGGCGTGACGGTGAAGAGCGTGTGCGTGAGCTTCTTCGCCTGCTCGGCTGCGGCCGCGGTGACGTCGGGGTTGGCGTGTCCGATGGTCGTCACGCCGATGCCCGTTCCGAGGTCGATGATGTGGTTGCCGTCGACGTCCACGAGGATGCCGCCGGAGCCGTGGTCCATCCACACCGGCGCGAGGTTGCCGGCACCGCGCGAAACCGCCCGGCGGCGCCGTTCCGTGAGGGCGAGCGATCGGGGGCCGGGGATGGCGGTCACGAGCTGGCGTTCCTGGGGCACGGAGTAGTCGATGGTCATGCAGGCCATGGTAGGCGCGCGTCCTCCGAGGATGCCTGGGGCCGACGGAGCGTCGCCGACGATTCCACGACATCTGGCGGTTGACTGGTGTTCACCAACCGTCCATGCGCGCTGCCTACCGTTGGCGGCGCTGAACAGCCGGACGACAGGGGATCGCGTATGGACGCCGACACCAGCACCGCCCTCCTCATCGAGCGGCAGCCCGCGCTGCTCGGTGGCGTGCGCGCACCGGCCGAGCGCACCCTCCTCGACGTCCTCCGTGACGTCGCCGCGTCGCACCCCGAGGCCTCGGCGATCGAGGACGCGGAGGGAGCGCTCAGCTACCGCGAGCTCGTCCTCAGCGCGGAGCGGGTCGCGGCGGGGCTGTTCGCCGCCGGGGTCCGGCGCGGTGACCGGGTCGGTGTCCGGATCGCCTCGGGCACCCGCGACCTCTACCTCGGGATCCTCGGGATCCTGTTCACCGGAGCGGCCTACGTGCCCGTCGACGCCGACGACCCGGAGGAGCGGGCACGACTCGTGTTCGGTGAGGCGGCCGTCGTCGGCGTCCTGGTCGACGGCGGCGTCTTCGAGCGTTCGCGCCGCGGAACGGAGGACCCGGCCGATGACGGCGTCGATCCCGAACGGGTGCAACTCGCGACGGGCGCGGCACCCCACCCGGGCACCCGGGCGATCCCGGTCCTCGAACCACCGCGACTCGACGACGACTCCTGGATCATCTTCACCTCCGGCTCGACGGGCACGCCGAAGGGCGTCGCCGTCTCGCACCGCTCTGCCGCCGCGTTCGTCGACGCCGAGGCGCGGATCTTCCTCCAGGCGGAGCCCCTCGGCCCCGGTGATCGTGTGTTGGCCGGCCTGTCCGTCGCCTTCGACGCGTCCTGCGAGGAGATGTGGCTCGCCTGGGGACACGGCGCATGCCTGGTCCCGGCGCCGCGCTCGCTCGTCCGCAGCGGTATGGACCTCGGACCCTGGCTCACCGCGAAGGGCATCACCGTGGTGTCGACGGTTCCGACGCTGGCGGCGATGTGGCCCGCCGAATCCCTCGAGAACATCCGCATGCTCATCTTCGGCGGCGAGGCCTGCCCGCCGGAGCTCGCCGCCCGGCTGGCCGTGGACGGTCGCGAGGTCTGGAACACCTACGGACCCACCGAGGCCACCGTCGTCGCCTGCGCCGCGCTGTTGACCGGCGAGCAGCCCGTGCGCATCGGACTGCCGCTCGACGGCTGGGATCTCGCCGTGGTCGACGCCGAGGGCGTCCCGGTCGAGGAGGGCGGCGTCGGCGAGCTCATCATCGGCGGCGTCGGACTCGCCCGGTATCTCGACCCCGCCAAGGACGCCGAACGGTATGCGCCCATGCCGAGCATCGGGTGGTCGCGGGCGTACCGGAGCGGCGACCTCGTCCGCTACGAGGCCGCAGGACTCGTGTTCCAGGGGCGCGCGGACGACCAGGTGAAGATCGGCGGTCGGCGCGTGGAACTCGGAGAGATCGAGGCCGCCCTGCAGGCGCTGCCGGGTGTCTCGGGTGCGGCAGCAGCCGTCCAGCGCACCGCCGCCGGGAACGCCGTCCTCGTGGGGTACCTCGCGGTGCCCGACCGCGACGGGTTCTCCGTCGAGCGGGCGCTCGACACCCTCCGTGAGCAGCTCCCGGCACCGCTCGTCCCGCTCCTCGCGGTCGTCGGCGAGCTGCCCACCCGCACCTCCGGCAAGGTCGACCGGGCCGCGCTGCCGTGGCCGCTCGACGCCGCCGACGGGGAGGACGCCTCGACCCTGTCGGGCACCGCCGCGTGGCTCGCCGAGCAGTGGACGGCCGTCCTCGGGGTCCGGGTCACGGCCGAGAGCGACAATTTCTTCAGCCTGGGCGGCGGGAGCCTGGCGGCCGCGCAGCTCGTCTCGCTCATCCGCACCCGCGATGCCGAGTTCACGGTCGCCGACATCTACGGCCACCCCCGACTCGGCGCGATGGCCGCCGAACTCGACGGCCGACGCCCCGAGCGTCGCAGCCGAGCGGCCGTCGCGGACCCCGTGCTCCCGACGCCGCTCGCGACCCAGTGGGCACAGACCCTCCTGGGTGTCCCGCTCCTCATCCTCGTCGGACTCCGGTGGCTCGTGTACCTGCTCGCCGGCAGTCGGGTCCTCGGCCTCGTCGCGGATGTCCCGTACCTCCCCATGGTCTCGTGGTGGTGGATCGCCCTCGGCTTCCTCGTGGTCATCACCCCGATCGGACGCATGGCGATCTCCGTGATCGCGGCGAAGCTCCTCCTCGTCGGCGTCCGCCCGGGCGACTACCCGCGCGGCGGCTCGGTCCATGTGCGACTCTGGCTCGCCGAACGCGTCGCCGACACGGTCGGCGCGGTGAGTCTCGCCGGAGCCCCCTGGATCTCGAGCTACGCCAGGGCGCTCGGCGCGAAGATCGGTGCCGACGCGGACCTCCACAGCGTGCCGCCGGTCACCGGGTTCCTCACCGTCGGGGCGCGCGCGTCGATCGAGCCCGAGGTCGACCTCCGCGGCTACTGGGTCGACGGCGACACGCTCCGACTGGGCCACGTCCACATCGGCGCCGAGAGCACGGTCGGCGCTCGCAGTACCCTGCTCGCCGGCACCCGGATCGGCAAGCGTGCGGAGATCGCTCCAGGATCGTCCGTCTTCGGCCGCGTCCCCTCCGGACACCTGTGGTCAGGGTCGCCCGCCGTCCGCGTCGGCAAGGCGAAGCCGGTGTGGCCGACCGAACGACCCCCGCGTCGCCGACGCTGGCTGTTCGCGTACGGCGCGGGATCGGCGCTGCTGTCGGTGCTGCCGTTCCTCGCCTTCGTGCTGGCGGCGGCGGTCGTGGCGGCCGGGGCGTCGGGCGCGACCAGTCTGCTCGAGTTCTCCTGGCGCGCGCTCCTCTGGGTGCCCGTCGCCACCCTCGTGTGGTTCGTCGTCCTGGCGATCAGCACGATCGGCCTGGTCCGGCTGCTCGGCCTCGGTCTCAGCGAGGGCTACTTCCCGGTGCGCAGTCGGGTCGGTTGGCAGGTGTGGGCCACGGAGCGGCTCCTGGACGCCGCGCGCACCCTCCTCTTCCCCCTGTACGCGAGCCTCTTCACGCCCGTCTGGCTCCGCCTGCTCGGGGCGAAGGTCGGGCGCAACGTGGAGGCGTCGACGGTGCTCCTCCTCCCGCGGATGACGACCGTCGGCGACGGTGCGTTCCTCGCGGACGACACGATGGTGGCCTCCTACGAGCTCGGTGGCGGGTGGATGCGGATCGCCGGTGCGTCCGTCGGCAAGCGCGCCTTCCTCGGCAACTCCGGCATGGCGGGCCCCGGCATGCACGTCCCCAAGAACGGCCTCGTCGCCGTGCTGTCGGCCGCACCGCGGAAGGCCAAGTCCGGCTCGTCCTGGCTCGGGAGCCCACCGATGCGGCTCCGGCGGCAGGTCTCCGACGCCGATCTCGACCGGACCTACGACCCGCCGCTCCGGCTTCGGATCGCCCGCGCACTGTGGGAACTCTGCCGCATCGTCCCCGTCATGGTGACGACCGGCATCGCGCTCCTGGTGCTCCTCGCCCTCGCCTGGTTCGCCGACACCTGGGGTCTCGGTGTCGCGATCGCCGTCAGCGGTGCCGTGCTTCTGGCCGCCGGCGCGGTCGCGGCCGGGATCACGACCGTCGCCAAGTGGGTCATCGTCGGCCCGATCCGCACGGGGGAGCACCCGCTCTGGTCCTCGTTCATCTGGCGCAACGAGGTGTCCGACACCTTCGTCGAGATGGTCGCGGCACCCTGGTTCGCGGCACCCGCCACCGGCACCCCAGCCCTCACCTGGTGGTTGCGCTCGCTCGGTGCCCGCATCGGTCGTGGGGTCTGGTGCGAGAGCTACTGGCTGCCGGAGGCGGACCTCGTCCGACTCGGCGACGGCGCGACGGTCAACCGGGGCTGCGTTGTGCAAACGCACCTGTTCCATGATCGAATCATGAGTATGGATCAGGTCGAACTCGCATCGGGCGCCACGCTCGGGCCGCACAGCGTCATCCTCCCCGGAGCGCGGATCGACGACGACGCGACGGTCGGACCGGCCTCGCTCGTCATGCGCGGAGAACGCGTCCCGGCGGGCACCCGGTGGAGCGGCAACCCGATCGGCCCGTGGCGCGAGGTGACGACGGCGGAGTACCGGGAGCCCCAGGTCGCGTCCTGATGGGGGAGGCTCTCGCCCGTCTGCGGAGCGCAGGCGACCCCTACACGCCCTCCAGCGGGAATCGTGGCTACCGCGTCATACGGTACGAGCTGGAGCTCGACTACGACGTCGACCGCAACGCCCTGTCCGGGACGGCTCGGCTCACCGCCGTCGCGACGGAGGAGCTCACGCGGTTCTCGCTCGACCTCGCCGCGCTACGCGTCACCCGTGTCCAGGTCGACGGGGTCGAGGCGAAGCGGACGCACAGCTCGGGCAAGCTCACGCTGACGCCCCGGAACACCATCGCGGACGGCGCCGAGTTCTCCGTGCTCGTCCGGTACTCGGGTGCGCCCCGTCCCGTGCGCAGCCCCTGGGGCGAGATCGGCTGGGAGGAACTCGAGGACGGCGTCATCGTGGCGTCCCAGCCGTGCGGCGCATCGAGTTGGTTCCCCTGCAACGACCACCCCTCGGACAAGTCGTCCTATCGGATCAGTGTCACGGCGTCGTCGGCGTACACGGTCGTCGCCCCGGGAGAGCTGGTGTCGCGCGTTGCCCGCGCGAGCCGGACCACATGGGTCTACGAGCAGCCCGAACCGATGGCCGCCTACCTCGCGACGGTGCAGATCGGCCGGTACCAGCGGCTCGCCGTCAGCGCTCGGGTCGCGACGAGCACGGTGCCGGTCGTCGCACACCTGCCGCGTGACCTCACGGCGCGGTTCCGACACGACTTCGCCGAGCAGGTCGACATGCTGGCGTGCTTCGAGCGCGCCTTCGGACCCTACCCCTTCGGCAGCTACGGCGTCGTGGTCACGGACGACGTGCTGGAGATCCCACTCGAGGCGCAGGGGATGAGCGTGTTCGGCCGCAACCACGTCGACGGCGTCAGCGGTTCGGAACGGTTGATCGCGCACGAGCTCGCCCACCAGTGGTTCGGGAACAGTCTGACGATCGCCACCTGGCGGGACATCTGGTTGCACGAGGGCTTCGCCTGCTACGCCGAGTGGCTGTGGTCGGAGGAGTCCGGGGCCGAGAGCGCCGACGCCTGTGCCCGGGCGCACTACGCAGCGCTCCGACGGGCACCGCAGGACCTCGTCGTCGGCGACCCGGGACCCGCGGACATGTTCGACGACCGGGTCTACAAGCGGGGCGCGATCGCCCTGCACGCCGTGCGCCGACTGCTCGGCGACGAGGCGTTCTTCGACCTCCTGCGTGACTGGGTGGCGTCCTTCCGGCACTCGAGCGTGTCGACGGACGACTTCATCCGGACGGCCGATCGACATACACCGGCACCGGTCGAGCCGCTCCTCGACGCGTGGCTCTTCCAGGAGGCGCTCCCGCCGTTCCCCGTCGGCTGAACCGGGTCAGGGGAGCAGGAGGGCCGTCGCGACGACGAATCCCGGCACGGGCTCCGGGTGGTCGATGACGAAGCGGTGGCCCGCGGTCTCGGTGACGTGTGGTGCGGCATCCCGCCCGAGGTCGATCGTCGCGGGATCGGTCGTGAGGCCCGTACCGAGGGCCTTCGTCACGGCCTCCTTCGCCGTCCAACGCTCGGCGAGCGCCCGGAGGCGTCGTCGGTCCGGCAGCCGCTGCCACTGCTCCCGTTCCGCGGGGGTGAGGGCGACGTCCTCGACGCCGGCGAACCGGGCCGCGTCGAGCCGTTCGACGTCGACACCGACGGGGTGCTCGATCGACACCGCTACCGCGGAGGCGTCGGCGGTGTGGGAGACGCTCACGTGGACGGTCCGGTCTCCGAAGCGCACCCGTGGTCGTCCGTGCGCGAGACCGCAGTCCGGGCAGACCGCCGTGACCCCGATCTGCTCGGGGTCGGTGCCGATCGTCTCCGCGACGGTGCGCACGAGCAGTGCGCGACCGAACAGGAACCGACGGGCCGCGGTCGCGGACGAGGTGTCGAGGCGGTCACGGGCGGACGCGTCCAGCCGGGCCGCCGTGCCGGCGAGGTCGAGCTCAGCCGCGCTGGCCCAGCGCAGGAAGCGGACCGTCGGCTGCGGGAGGGGATCGGCTCGGTGCATGGCCCCCGCGTCCCGGAGTCGGAGCGATGCGAAGCAGGACCTCGCGAGATGGTGATGGTGCCCTCGACTGGATTCGAACCAGCGACTTCTTCCTCCGGAGGGAAGCGCTCTTCCGCTGAGCTACGAAGGCGGAACGTGTCCAAGCTACCAGAGTCGGGACCCACGCCGGTACCGGAGGCGTGCGGGATCAGCGTCCCCGGTCGCGTGGGACAATGAGGTCATGCAGCGCACCCTGACCGCGTCGCTCGATCTGCGGGTGCACGATCGAGCTGACCTCATCTTCTCCATCGCTGCAGCCGGCGGCACCCCGCTGGCGAGCGAGCGACTGCAGGTGCACTCCTCGGACGGCCCGTGCGCGGTCACCGAGATCATGGGTCCGGACGACACGCGACTCCACCGGGTCATCGCCGAGCCCGGCCGGTTGCAGGTCGACTACGAGGCGGTGGTCGTCGGGCAGGCCGTGCCGCGTCCCGTGGACGCCTTGGAGACCGTGACCTACCTCCGTCCCAGCCGGTACTGCGAGTCGGACGCGCTGTTCTCGCTCGCGCGTTCCGAGCTCGGCTACCTCCTCGAGCACCGTCGCCTGCACGAGGACGGTACGGTGTCCGGCGGTCTGCAGGTGCTGCCATGGGTGGCTGCCTGGGTCGGACGCCACCTCTCCTACGTCTCCGGCTCCACGACCGTGTCGGACAGTGCGGTGTCGACCCTCGCCGCGGGGCGTGGCGTGTGCCGGGACTTCGCGCACCTGACCATAGCGATGCTGCGGGCGCTCGACATCCCGGCCCGGTACGCCGCGGTCTACGCCCCGGGTCTCGTCCCCATGGACTTCCACGCGGTGGCCGAGGGCTTCGTCGACGGCGCCTGGCACGTGGTCGACGCGACGGGCCTGGCTCCCCGGCAGTCGCTCGTCCGCATCGCCACCGGACGCGACGCCGCGGACGTGGCCTGGTTGAGCAACCACCACGGCAACGTGACCGTCGAGGACATGCGGATCGACGCCCTGATCGACGTCCTGCCCGCCGACGACCCGGCGCAGGCGGTCGTGCTCGCCTGACGGTCGCCCCGAGGCCGCCGTGTCACCGGTGCGACGCGCCCGGGTAGAATCGCTCCTCGTGACTCCTGAAGACCTCGCCTCCGCCCTGCACGCCATCGTCGTTCCGATCGTCGAACGACGACGCGAGGCGGCGGGCATCACCGACGAGGTCGCGGTGTCGGTCGACGACGTGGTGCTGGAGCGTCCGAAGAACCGCGATCACGGCGACTGGGCCTGCAACATCGCGATGAAGCTCGCGAAGCGCGTGGGGGCGAACCCGCGCGAGCTCGCGCAGGAGTTCGCCGACGCGCTCGTGCAGGTCGACGGCGTCGCCTCGGTCGAGGTCGCCGGTCCCGGGTTCATCAACGTGCGCCTCGACGCCGCTGCCGCGGGTGCGCTCGCGAAGGTGATCGTCGACGCCGGTGACGCGTTCGGTCGCAACGACAGCCTCGCCGGTCAGACCATCAACATCGAGTTCGTCTCGGCCAACCCGACCGGCCCGCTCCACATCGGCCACACGCGCTGGGCCGCGCTCGGCGACTCCCTGGCCCGCGTCTTGAGCGCGTCCGGTGCGACGCTCGTCAGCGAGTACTACATCAACGACGCCGGCAACCAGATGGACACCTTCGCGGACTCGATCCTCGCCGCGGCCAAGGGCGAGCCGACCCCCGAGGGCGGCTATCCCGGGGCGTACATCGGCGACCTCGCGAAGACCGTGCTGGCCGAGATCCCCGACCTCCTCGAGCGTCCGGACGCCCGTGAGGTCGCGCGGGAACGCGCCTACGCCCTGCAGCTCGGTGAGATCCGCGCGTCCCTCGAGCGCTTCAACGTCCACTTCGACGTCTGGTTCAGCGAGCGCACGCTGCACGCGACGGGCGAGGACGGCACGAGCCTCATCGACCAGGCCGTGGACCGCTTGCGCGAGCAGGGGCACGTGTTCGACGAGGAGGGCGCCGTCTGGGTGCGCACGACGGACTTCGGCGACGACAAGAACCGCGTCATCCGTCGCTCCAACGGCGTCTACACCTACTTCGCCGCCGACGCCGCGTACTACCTGAACAAGGGCGACCGCGGCTTCCAGCACAAGATCTACCTGCTCGGTGCCGATCACCACGGGTACGTCCACCGGTTGAAGGCGCTCGCTGGCGCGGCCGGAGACGACCCGGACCGCGACATCGAGGTGCTCATCGGGCAGCTCGTGAGTGTGAACGGCGCCCGACTCTCCAAGCGGGCCGGCAACATCATCGAGCTGGACGACCTGCAGGCCTGGATCGGTACGGACGCCCTGCGGTACTCGCTCGGTCGCTACCCGGCCGATTCGCCGTTGGCCCTCGACCCGGAGCAGCTCCGCAGCCGGACGAACGACAACCCCGTCTTCTACGTCCAGTACGCCCACGCCCGCACGAACTCGGTGGCGCGCAACGCCGCCTCGGCCGGGGTCGACCGCAGCGCCTTCGCTCCGGAGCTGCTCGTCCACGAGACGGAGTCGGCGCTCCTCGGCGTCCTCCAGGAGTTCCCGCGGATCGTCGCGCAGGCCGCACAGCTGCGCGAGCCGCACCGCGTCGCCCGGCACCTGGAGGAGACCGCGAGCCTGTACCACAAGTGGTACGACAGCTGCCGGGTCGTCCCGATGGGGGAGGAGCCGGTCACCGACCTGCACCGCACGCGCCTCTGGCTGAACGACGCGACCGGCACCGTCATCCGCAACGGGCTGGCGCTCCTCGGCGTCTCCGCGCCGGAGCGCATGTAGCTTCCCCGCAGCGGGAGATCCGCGCGAGCGCAGGACGGTTCCTCGGGAACGGTCCTGCGCTCGCGGCGTCCTCCTGCCGACGACGGTTCGCTACCCTCGGAACATGAGTGAGCAGCAACCGTCGGGTAAGCGCAGGCGTCCCTGGCTTCCGATCGTCATCGTCGTCGGGGTGCTCGTCGTCCTCGTCGGCGCGTTCCTGATCGCCGACACGATCGTGCGCGGCGTCGCCGAGGAGCGCGTCGCGACGCGGATCGAGCAGAGTCTGCCGGACAACGTCGACGCGGACGTCGCCGTGTCGATCGGCGGTGCCTCGGTCATCGCCCAGTACCTCACCGGAACGTTCGAGCACGTCGACCTGCGTGCACCGGATGCGAGCGTCGACGGCGTGCCGCTGGACCTCCGCGTCAGTGCGGACCGGGTCCCGCTCGACCCGGAGCAGACCATCGGTCGGGTGGTGGCGACCATCAGGATCGATGCCGCCGGAGCGGCGGACCTCGCCAAGACGGCCGGGCTCCCGGGCACGCTCACCCTCGGCGACGACGAGATCGGGTACGCAGGCGAGGCGACCGTCCTCGGGTTCACGATCCCGTACGACTTCTCCGTGGCACCGACCACCACGGCCGACCGCGTGAACCTGATGCCGACGTCCGTGAACGTCGACACCGGCCTCCTCGGCGTCATCGACCTCCGGGCGCTCGTGACCGGCTTCCTGCAGGGCGACCCGCCCAGCATCTGCGTCGCCCAATACCTGCCGGAGGGGGTCGACCTCGATGGACTCGCGGTGACGCCGGAGGCGGCGACCGCCACCCTGACCTCGACGACGCTCCGCCTCGACGAGGCGTCGCTGCAGACGCTCGGCAGCTGCGACTGAACCTCGCCCCGCCACCCGGCGGCGGAGGGGAGCGGGCCACCCGACGTCACGATGCTGCACGGGCACGCGCGTCTCGCTAGACTTTCCACACACCCACTGCTCCGACCGGGCGGTGAGGTGTGCCGCCGGGCCTCCAGGCCCGTGTTCCACCTCAGTCGTTCCAACCGAGCGACGATGGGTGCGGACGACCGGGATCACCAACCACCCGGTCGTGCGCATCCACCTTCTTCGGTGCTCTACAAATCGGTGCTTCAGGGGCCAAACCGGGTCCGCTCGCCCAACGAGAACCTCCTTTTCCGCTCAACAGGACTCAGGACACCCCCGTGGCCAGAAACCCCCTCGCCCCCGACTGGCTCGCCGAGCCCGTCGATCCGAACGCGCTCGATCCGGCCGTGTGGCCGGCGTCGGCCGCCCGTGACGCTGACGGCCTCCTGCAGCTCGGCGGCGTCGACGTCCGCGCGCTCCAGGAGCGCTTCGGCACGCCGCTCTACGTCGTCGACGAGGACGACGCGCGGGCCCGCGCCCGCACGCTGCGAGAGGCGTTCGAGCGTGAGGCGGCCGCCCGCGGCACGAGTGTCGCCGTCTACTACGCGGGGAAGGCGTTCCTCTCGACCGAGGTCGCGCGGTGGATGACGGCGGAGGGCCTCCGCATCGACATCTGCAGCGGCGGAGAACTCGCCGTCGCACTCGCCGCCGGAACCGATCCGGCCCAGCTGGGCTTCCACGGCAACAACAAGTCGGTCGCGGAGATCGAGCGAGCCGTGGGCGTCGGGATCGGCGCCATCGTGCTCGACAGCCTCACCGAGATCGACCGCGTCGCCGCGGCGGCAGAGCGCGCCGGCCGGGTCCAGTCGGTGCGCCTGCGCGTGAACAGCGGCGTCCACGCCCACACGCACGAGTACCTCGCGACCGCCCACGAGGACCAGAAGTTCGGCCTGCCGCTCGAGGACGCCGCCGACGCCGTCGCGCGCATCCGGTCCCACGCCTCGCTCGACTTCCTCGGACTCCACTGCCACATCGGCTCGCAGATCTTCGGGTCCGACGGGTTCGCCGAATCCGCCGCACGCCTGCTCGCCGTGCACGCGCGCCTGCTCGAGGGCGGCCCCGTGCCCGAGCTCAACCTCGGTGGTGGCTTCGGCATCGCCTACACCAGCGCCGACGACCCGACGCCGATCGAGCAGCTCGCGGCGGACATCCTCGCCGGTGTCCAGGCTGCGGCCGACCTCCACGGCGTCCGGATCCCGAAGCTTGCCTTCGAACCGGGACGCGCGATCATCGGCGGCGCCGGCATCACGCTCTACGAGGTCGGCACGATCAAGGACGTCGTGGTCGCCTGGAACGACGAGGGCGAGACGGCCGTCCGCCGCTACGTCAGCGTCGACGGTGGGATGAGCGACAACGCCCGGCCGTCGTTGTACGGCGCGGACTACACGGTCCGGATCGCCGATCGCGTGAGCGACGCGTCCCCCGCGCTCGTCCGGATCGCCGGCAAGCACTGTGAGTCGGGCGACATCGTCGTGAACGCCGACTACCTGCCGGCGGACGTCCGCGACGGCGACCTCCTGGCCGTCCCCGCGACCGGGGCCTACTGCTGGTCCCTCGCGAGCAACTACAACTACCTCGGTCGCCCGGCCGTCGTCGCCGTGTCGGGTGGCGCGGCCCGCGTCATCGTGCGGGGCGAGACCGAGCACGACCTCCTCAGCCGCGATGCGGGATTGGACACGGAATGATCGAATACCGCGGACTGAAGGTCGCCCTGCTGGGCGCCGGATCGGTGGGCTCGCAGGTGGCGCGTCTGCTGCTCGAGCACGCCGACGAACTGGCGTCCCGAGCCGGAGCGAGCCTCGAGCTCATCGGCATCGCCGTGCGCGACGTCGACGCACCTCGCGACGTCGACCTGCCGAAGGAGCTGTACACGACCGATGCCGAGCAGCTCATCCTGAGCGCCGACATCGTGATCGAGCTCATCGGCGGCATCGAGCCGGCGCGCAGCCACATCCTGCAGGCCATCAACGCCGGCGCCGACATCGTCACCGCCAACAAGGCGCTGCTCGCGACGCACGGCCCTGAACTGTTCGACGCCGCTGAGCAGGTCGGCGCCCAGCTGTACTACGAGGCGGCCGTCGCCGCGGCGATCCCGATCATCCGACCCCTGCGGGAGAGCCTTGCGGGCGACCGCATCAACCGGGTGCTCGGCATCGTCAACGGCAGCACGAACTACATGCTCGACCGGATGGACCGCTTCGGCGACACGATGGAGGATGCGGCAGCCGTCGCGAGCGAGCTCGGGTACCTCGAAGCCGACCCGACCCTCGACGTCGAGGGCTACGACGCGGCGCAGAAGGCGACCATCCTGGCGAGTCTCGCCTTCCACACCACCGTCCCCGTCGAGGCCGTCCACCGTGAAGGCATCACCGGGATCACGAAGGCGCAGGTCGACCTCGCCCGCAGCGAGGGCTACGTCATCAAGCTGCTCGCGATCGCGGAGCGGATCGTCGACGAGACGACCGGCGAGGAGGGCCTGTCCGCCCGCGTCTACCCGGCGCTCATCGGTCGGGAGCACCCGCTCGCCGCCGTGCACGGCGGCAACAACGCCGTGTTCGTGGAGGCCGAGAACGCCGGGAGCCTGATGTTCTACGGCGCCGGCGCCGGTGGCAAGGAGACCGCCTCCGCGGTGCTCGGCGATCTCGTCTCGGCGGCCCGTCGTCACGTCGCCGGCGGCCCCGGTGTCGGCGAGTCCACGCACGCCGACCTGCCGGTCCTCGAGATCGGCCGTGTCACGACGCGATACCAGGTCACCCTCGAGGTGGCCGACGAACCCGGCGTGCTCGCCGCGGTCGCGGGGATCCTCAGCGACGGCGGCGTCTCGGTCGAGACCTTCCAGCAGTCCGTGGCCTCCTCGGACGGGACGCTGTCGACCGCTACCCTGGTCATCGGCACCCACCGGGCGCTCGAATCGGCCCTCGCGGCCACGGTCGAGCAGCTCGCCTCGAACGCCCACGTCGAGCGGGTCGTGTCCGTGCTCCGGGTCGAAGGAGCCGAGTAGGTGCCGAACCGCAGGACCACCGACCGCGTCGCTCGCCGACCTCTCACCAGATTGCAGGCATCCCTATGAGTCACACCGAACCGCTTGCGATCGGACGCACCGTCACCGTGAAGGTGCCGGCGACCACCGCCAACCTCGGCCCCGGCTTCGACACGCTCGGTCTGGCGCTCGCCCTGTACGACGAGCTGACCGTCACGGTCCGCGAGGAGCCGGGCGTGTTCGTGGAGGTCATCGGTGTCGGCGCCGGCGAGGTGCCGACCGACGCGTCCAACCTCGTGATCACCGCGATCGCACACGCTCTTCGTGCCTACGGCCACGACCTCCCCGGTCTCGACGTCGTCGCGCGGAACGTCATCCCGCACGGCCGCGGCCTCGGTTCCTCGGGCGCCGCGATCGTCTCCGGCATCATGGCGGCGAAGGGGCTCCTCGAGGGTCGGGTCGAGCTCGGTCCGGACGACCTCCTCCGGCTCGCGACGGAGATGGAGGGTCACCCCGACAACGTCGCTCCGGCGCTGTTCGGCGGCCTGACGATCGCGTGGACGACTGACGACGGGCCGCAGCACAAGAAGCTCATCGTGCACCGCGGGGTCTCGCCGCTCGTGCTCGTCCCCGAGCACACGATGTCCACGGAACTCGCCCGCAGCCTGCAGCCCGCCAACGTGCCGCACGCCGACGCGGCGTTCAACGTCTCGCGTTCGGCGCTCCTCGTCGCCGCGCTCACACAGAGCCCCGAGCTCCTGCTCGCGGCCACCGAGGACCGGCTCCACCAGAGCTACCGCGCCGCAGCGATGCCCGAGACGAACACCCTCATCACGCTGCTGCGCGAGCACGGCTTCGCCGCCGTCGTGTCCGGCGCCGGTCCGTCGATCCTCGTCCTCGCGGACGATCCCGGACGACGCCTCGAAGCCACTGCGCTGGTCGCCGAGCACGCCACCACCCCGTGGCAGTCGCTCATGCTCGCGGTCGACTTCAAGGGTGCTACAGTGGGAGGGCACCCGGCCCACCCCGCCTCTTCGGCGTAACCGGCTTCCGGGGCAGTTCCGCACAATCATCGCTTTCGCACCAATTGATCGCGTCTGTTCGGGTCCCACCGTGTTTCCATCCTGCTGAGCAGCGCTCCGCCGGGTCGTCGCACCGGGCTATCCGCACAGGCTCTGCGTCGTGTGAACATCACCCACCCGCCGCACAGGATTCCGGTGCGATCGCCGCCTGCGCGAGACAGCTCTGTCTCGACGCAAGGGAAGGAAGACACACGTGACAGACGTCAACGAAGGCGCCTCAGGCGTCTCGCTGGATGCCGACCCGAAGACGCTCAAGGTCGCCGACCTGCAGCGTCTCGCCGCCGCTCTCGGAGTGGCCGGAGCCTCGAAGCTCCGCAAGGGCGAGCTGGTCGAAGCCATCCAGAACATCCAGAACAGCACCGACACCGACACCGACGCCGTGGCCACGGAGACCGCCGACGTCATCGAGTCGGTCTCCGCGCTCGAAGTCGCGCCGGAGGCACCGGTGCAGTCCAAGCTGCCCGAGCTCGACCTCGCGCTCGACCAGGCCTTCGGTGCCGAGAAGGCGGCCCCGCCGGCGCGACGCAAGTCCCGCCGGGCCACGACGGCCACCGTCGCCCCGAACGCGACCCCGATCGTCGGCGCCCCCGTCGTCGAGGCACCGGCTGCGCCGGCTGCAGCGCCCGCCCCGGTCGAGGCCGAGGCACCGTCCGCTCCGGCCGACGCGGCTCCCGCCGAGCAGTCCGATGACACTGCCGCGACCGCCGAGTCGCCGAGCGCCGACGAGACGACCCCCGAGCAGACGCCGAGGCGTTCGCGCGGCAACCGCCGTGGTCGCGGACGCGATCGCGACCGCAACGCCGACGACGCCGAGCAGAACACGGCTGAGCAGGTCACCGGCGAGCAGGCCGGCGGCGAGCAGAACCGCGCCGCACAGAACGCCTCCGAGCAGGACTCGAACGACGACGCCGCGAACACGGACGCCGACGACACCCAGGACGGCGAGCAGCAGGACGGCCAGTCGTCCGGCGGGCGCCGCGGTCGTGGCCGAGGCCGCAACCAGAACAACGGTGGCCAGAACAACGGCAACCAGAACAACGGTGGCCAGAACGCCGACGGCGGCCAGAAGGCCGATGCCAAGCAGGAGCAGCAGGGGCAGAACCGCGGCAACCAGGGCGGTCAGGGCAACCAGGGCGCACCGGGCGACGACTCCGAGGGTCGTGGCGGCCGCAGCCGCTACCGCGACCGCAAGCGTCGCGGATCCGTGCAGAACGACGACGTCGAGCCTGAGATCGCCGAGGACGACGTCCTCATCCCGGTCGCCGGCATCCTCGACGTCCTCGACAACTACGCCTTCGTGCGCACCTCCGGCTACCTCCCGGGCACCAACGACGTCTACGTCTCCCTCGGCCAGGTGAAGAAGTACCACCTGCGCAAGGGTGACGCCGTCGTCGGGGCCATCCGTCAGCCGCGCGACAACGACAGCAGCAGCCGCCAGAAGTACAACGCGATCGTCAAGGTCGACTCCGTCAACGGCCTGTCCGTCGACGAGGCCGGCGCCCGCGTCGAGTTCGGCAAGCTGACCCCGCTGTACCCGCAGGAGCGCCTCCGTCTCGAGACGGAGCAGACGAAGCTCACGCAGCGCATCATCGACCTCGTCGCACCGATCGGCAAGGGCCAGCGCGGCCTGATCGTCGCCCCGCCGAAGGCCGGGAAGACCATCGTCCTCCAGCAGATCGCCAACGCGATCTCGATCAACAACCCTGAGGTCCACCTCATGGTCGTGCTGGTCGACGAGCGTCCCGAAGAGGTCACCGACATGCAGCGCACGGTGAAGGGTGAGGTCATCGCCTCCACCTTCGACCGTCCGGCCGAGGACCACACGACGGTCGCCGAACTCGCGATCGAGCGCGCCAAGCGTCTCGTCGAGCTCGGCCACGACGTCGTCGTGCTGCTCGACTCGATCACGCGTCTCGGTCGTGCCTACAACCTGGCCGCACCCGCCTCGGGTCGGATCCTCTCCGGCGGTGTCGACGCCGCGGCGCTGTACCCGCCGAAGCGTTTCTTCGGTGCCGCTCGCAACATCGAGAACGGCGGATCCCTCACGATCCTCGCGACCGCGCTCGTCGAGACCGGTTCCAAGATGGACGAGGTCATCTTCGAGGAGTTCAAGGGCACCGGCAACTCGGAGCTCCGGCTCTCGCGCCAGCTCGCCGACAAGCGGATCTTCCCGGCCGTGGACGTCAACGCGTCCTCGACCCGCCGCGAGGAGATGCTGCTCGCCCCCGACGAGGTCAAGGTCACCTGGAAGCTGCGTCGTGCCCTCGCCGGCCTCGACCAGCAGCAGGCCCTCGAGGTCGTCCTCGGCAAGCTGAAGGAGACCACGTCCAACGTGGAGTTCCTCGTTCAGATGCAGAAGTCGATGCCCGCACCGACCTCGCACAGCCACGGACACGAGAACAACCACCGCTAGCGGTCCCGACCGACCCCATCCGTACCCGCGCCGCACCGGCATCGGGAACGGGTGGGGTCGGTCCCGTTTCGCCCCCGGTGCCGCATGATGGTGATGAAGGAAGAGAACGATGTTCGAATCAGTTGAGACGCTCGTCGCCGAGCACAAAGATCTCCAGGATCAGCTCGCCGACCCGGCGGTCCACGCCGACCCCGCACGGTCGAAGAAGATCAACCGCCGCTACGCCGAGCTGTCGAAGATCATCGCGGCCTACCACACCTGGCAGGCGACGCAGGAGGACCTCGACGCCGCCCGGGAACTCGCCAAGGAGGACGAGGCGTTCGCCGAGGAGGTGCCGGTGCTCGAAGAGCTGCTGGTGACCAACCAGGAGAAGCTCCGCCGTCTGCTCATCCCGCGCGACCCCGACGACGGCCGCGACGTCATCATGGAGATCAAGGGTGGCGAGGGCGGCGCCGAGAGCGCGCTCTTCGCCGCCGACCTGCTCCGGATGTACCTGCACTACGCGGAGTCCAAGGGGTGGAAGACCGAGCTCCTCGAACGCACCGAGAGCGACCTCGGTGGATACAAGGACGTCCAGGTGGCGATCAAGTCGAACGCGACCGACCCGTCGCAGGGGGTCTGGGCGCACCTCAAGTACGAGGGCGGCGTGCACCGCGTGCAGCGCGTCCCGGCCACCGAGTCCCAAGGCCGCATCCACACCTCCACCACGGGTGTCCTCGTCTTCCCCGAGGTCGATGAGCCGGAGGAGGTCGAGATCAGCCAGAACGACCTGAAGATCGACGTCTACCGGTCGAGCGGCCCCGGCGGTCAGTCGGTCAACACCACGGACTCCGCGGTGCGCATCACCCACCTGCCGACCGGCATCGTGGTGTCGATGCAGAACGAGAAGAGCCAGCTGCAGAACCGTGAGGCCGGCATGCGTGTGCTCCGCGCTCGCATCCTCGCGCGTCAGCAGGAGGAGCAGGCGGCACTCGACAGCGCTGCCCGCAAGACGCAGATCCGCACGATGGACCGCTCCGAGCGCATCCGCACCTACAACTTCCCGGAGAACCGCATCGCCGACCACCGGACCGGGTACAAGGCGTACAACCTCGACGGCGTCATGAACGGCGCGCTCGGGCCGATCATCGAATCGGCGATCACCGCCGATGAGGAAGCGCGCCTGGCCGACATCGGCGACCAGGACTAGCACTCGAGAGCGCAGTCGTGGTCGTCATCCCGCTCGGATGACGACCACGACTGCGCTTTCGTCGTTCAGCCGATGCGCAGTCGCTTCGTCGCGACCTTGTCGGCGAAGAACCGGTCGTGGCTGACCACGACGATGGCGCCGGGGAAGTGCACGAGTGCGCGCTCCATCACCTGCGTGCTCGCGAGGTCCAGGTGGTTCGTCGGCTCGTCGAGGAGGAGCACCGAAGCTCCGGAGAGCAGGCACTGGGCCATGGCGACGCGGGCGCGCTGCCCACCCGAGAGCATGCCGATCTTCTGTTTGAGGTCGGCGTCGGAGAACTGGAACATACCGAGGAAGCGGTTCACTGACTTCTTCGTCGCTGCGAAGGCGAGGCTGTCGGGCATGGCGCCGACGGCGTGCGCCACCGTGTCGGTGAGGTCCAGCTCGTCGACCATCTGGTTGTAGGACGCGTATCGGACCCCACCGGTCCAGGTGACGTGACCGGCGTCGGCGCGTTCGTCGCCCTCGAGGATCCGGAGGAACGTGGACTTGCCCGCGCCGTTCGGTCCGTGGACGACGATGCGTTCGCGGCGGCCGATCTCGAGGTCGAGTCCGTCGAACAGCGTGTGCTCGCCGTAGGCCTTCGTGAGCCCCTGGATCCGGCAGAGCGTGTCCTTGATGTGCAGGCCGCCGTAGATGTCGGTGATGATGTCGTCGACCGGACGCGGCGGCCTGGCCTTCTTGATCTTCGCCAGCTGCGAGGAGAGGTCCTTCTTCCCGGCGGCCTTGGCCGCCTCGCGACGGTCCGAGATGCCCTCGGCCTCGAAGGCGAGCAGTTCGGACTCGTGGACGAACTGCGCCTCGAGGCTCTTGAGCCGGAACTGCTTCTGGACGACGTACTCGTCGAAGCTCCCGGGGTACTCGTGGAGGTGGAAGTTCTCGACCTCGACGATGCGTGTGACCACGGCGTCGAGGAAGGTCCGGTCGTGCGAGACGACGATCGCCGCGCCGCGGAACGAGCCGAACCAGGATTCGAGCCACTCGACCCCCGCGACGTCGAGGAAGTTCGTCGGCTCGTCGAGGAGCAGGACGTCCGGCCGCTCGAGGAGGATCTTCGCGAGCGCCGCGCGGTTGCGCCAACCACCGGAGAGCGAGTCGATGGGGAGCACGCGGCGCGCGGCGTCGAAGCCGAGCGTGGTGAGGGCGGTGTCGATGTGGCGCTGGTAGTCCCAGCCGTCCTGGCGCTCCATCTCCTCGAAGAGTTCGGCCTGCCGTTCGATGAGCTTCGTCATCCCGTCGAGGTCGTTCGGGTCGGCGGCGATCGCGGCGTCGATGGATGCGAGTTCCGCCTCGATGGCGTGGATGTGACCGAAGAGTCCTTCGAGGACCTCGGTGATGGTGGCGCTGCCGTCGAGCTCCGAGAACTGCGAGAAGTACCCGATCCGCGTCCCGTCCTCGATGGTCACGGTGCCCGAGTCCGGCTGGAGCTGGTCGAGCGCGAGCTTCAGGAGGGTGGACTTGCCGGAGCCGTTCCGGCCGATGAGCCCGACCCGGTCGCCTGGCTCGAGCCGGAAGAAGACGTCGCGGAGCACCGGGCGCTCCTCGAACCGGACGGTGACGTCGTGCAGGCGGATGAGACTCATGGGGACCTCTCGAGGAGCGGGGATGCAGGTGGGATGCGGGGGATCGTCGTCCGGGGGAGGCACGGGTGACGGATCACCTCACCTCGCGCGGATCAGATGTGGTATTCGGGATCGAGCAACGCGAGACCGTGCGTGCCGCTCCCGCGCGGACGCTCGACCGCCGGGACACCGAGCAGCAGGCTGCGGGGTGGGCATGCCTTGGTGACGACGGCGTTCGCGCCGACGATGGTCCCCGCCCCGATCAGGATGGGCCCGAGGATCTTCGCCCCGGCGCCGACGGCGACGCCGTCACCGATGGTCGGGTGGCGCTTGCCGACGCCGCGGCTCTTCCCGCCGAGGGTCACGCCGTGGAAGATCATGACGTCGTCGCCCACCTCGGCCGTCTCGCCGATGACGACGCCCATGCCGTGGTCGATGAAGAACCGCCTGCCGATCCGGGCGCCCGGGTGGATCTCGATCCCGGTGAGGAACCGGGTGAACTGGGAGCCGAACCGGGCGAGGGTGCGGAAGCCGCGCCGCCACAGGCGGTGGTGCAGCCGGTACGCCCAGACGGCGTGCAGGCCGGAGTAGCTGAGCGCGATCTCGATGGTGCCGCGGGCCGCCGGATCGTGTGCGCGTGCGGCACCGATGTCCTCGCGGACCCGCGACAGCATTCCCATGCGTCGAGCCTAGTCGCGCAGGTCGTCGTACATCGTCGTCGACAGGTAGCGCTCGCCCGCGTCGGGGATGATGACGACGATGGTCTTGCCGGCCATCTCCGGACGGCGTCCGACCTCGAGGGCTGCCCACACCGCGGCGCCGGAGGACATGCCGCCGATGATGCCGTCGTCGGTCGCGAGGCGTCGTGCGGTCGCGTAGGCCGTGTCGGTCTCGACCGGGATGATCTCGCTGAACAAGGAGGTGTCGAGGATGTCGGGCACGAAGTTCGGGCCGATGCCCTGGATCTTGTGTCCACCGGCGCGACCCTCGCTGAGCAGCGGGGAGTCCGCGGGTTCCACGGCGATGATCTGCACATCGGGGTTGTGTTCGCGGAGCCAGCCGCCGACGCCGGTGATCGTCCCGCCCGTCCCGATGCCCGCGACGAACGCGTCGACCGTGCCGGCGGTGTCCTCCCAGATCTCGGGTGCGGTCGTCCGCCGGTGGATGGCGGGGTTCGCCTCGTTCTCGAACTGCCTGACCCAGACGGCGCCGGGGTGCTCGGCGACGATGCGCTGCGCCTCCTGCACGGCGTTCGCCATCCCCTTGGTCGGATCGGTGAGGACGAGCTCGGCGCCGTAGGCGCGGAGGAGGGTCCGGCGTTCCTTGCTCATCGAGGCGGGCATCGTGAGGATGACCCGGTAGCCCCGCGCGGCTCCCACGAGGGCGAGCGCGATGCCGGTGTTCCCGCTCGTCGACTCGACGATGGTCCCTCCTGGCTGGAGCTGGCCCGAGGCCTCCGCCGCATCGACGAGCGCGATACCCAGACGGTCCTTGACACTCGATCCGGGGTTGTAGAACTCCAGCTTCGCCAGGACGGTCGCGCCGACACCCTCGGCGATGCGGTTCAGACGGACGAGCGGGGTACGGCCGTAGGCCTGGGTGATGTCGGTGTAGACGGTGCCGGTCACGGTGTTCCTCTTCCTCGAACGGGGCTCGGTCCAGCCTACGACCTGGCCGATCGGGGGTGTCCCGTGTGACGACGAGGGTCGCCGGCCCGCGGCCGCACCGAGGCGGTGGGGTAGGCTCGGTGCGGCCCACCCGACCAGGCCGCCCCAGATGATGACCTCGCTCATGCCCAGCACCCCTTCCGCCGCCGCCGCAGACACCCCGTCCGCCGGCCACCCTGCGACCGTCGAACTCGCGCGCCGACACGCCGTCGAGATCCTCACCCGTGCAGCCGTGCCGTCACCCGACGTCGACGCGGAGCTCCTCCTCGGACACGTGCTCGGACTCGGTCGCGGGGCTGTACAAGCCGCGGCGATCACCGGTCGCGTGTTGGACGCCGAAGAACGCACCGTGTTCGCCGAGCTGGTCGAGCGTCGGGCCGCGCGTGAACCGCTGCAGCACATCACGGGTCGTGCCGCGTTCCGTTCGATGGAACTCGCGGTCGGACCAGGCGTCTTCGTCCCGCGCCCCGAGACCGAGTCGGTCGTGCAGTTCGCGATCGACGCGCTCCGAGCCGTGCCGATCCCTCGGCCCATCGGCGTCGACCTCGGCACCGGCAGTGGAGCGATCGCGCTGGCGATGGCGACCGAGGTCCCGAACGCGGCGATCTACGCGACCGAGAACTCGGTCGAGGCGTTCATCTGGGCGAGACGGAACTTCGCCGAATCCGGTGCAGACAACGCCACCGTGGTCTTCGAGCACCTCGCCGACGCCTTTCACGAGCTCGACGGCTCGGTGGACGTCGTGATCTCGAACCCTCCATACGTCCCGGACGACGCGATCCCGCGCGATCCCGAAGTGCGTCTCCACGACCCCTCGGCCGCGCTCTACGGCGGACCGGACGGACTCGACGTGGTGCGCCAGGTGTCCGCCACCGCGCAGCGACTGCTCCACCGGGGCGGCACGCTCATCATCGAGCACGGTGAACTCCAGGGGCAGGCCATCCGCGAGCTGCTCACGGCCGACGGTTGGCACGCTGCGGCGACGCACCGCGACCTCACCACCCGAGACCGCACCACCATCGCGATCCGCTGACGCGTCGCGAGCCCGCGATTCTCCGCTCCGTAGGCCCCTCTTCCGGTCCCTGAGCCTGTCGAAGGGCGAGTCCGAGCCGCCCTTCGACAAGCTCAGGGACCGATGGTTCGGTCCAGGGAGTCGTGGTTCGGTTCAGGGACCGGTGGGACGCATCGCCCGGTGGGTCGAGTCAGGGTGTGGCCGCCACGAAGGCGTCGACCGCGGCGTCGAGTCCCGCGACGTCGAATGCGCCTGAGGCGTCCTTCGTCAGTTGGAACGCGTGCATCCCCACGGCCTCGGCGCCCGCGCAGTTCGCCGCGGAGTCGTCGATGAGCATGGTGCGGTCGGGCGCGACGCCGTACCGGCTGAGCGCGCGGGTGTAGACACGGGGCTCGGGTTTCTCCGCTCCCAGGACGGCGGACACGAGGTCGTTCTCGCCGAGGAGGGCTGCGGCCTCGGGAGCCAGCTGCGCGAAGGAGTCCCGGAACGGGATCGGGTTGTTCGACAGCAGGGAGACCGTGCCGAGGGTCGCGGCACGGGCGAGGGTGGCCAGGACGCCGGGAACCGGGGTCATCGCCGCCGCACGGGCTTCGCGCCACTCCTCGAGGGACAGCGGGTATCCGGTGACCTCGGCGAACACCGCCAGATAGTCGTCGCTCGTCGGGTACTCGCCGATGTTGGCCGCGGCCTCGTGGCCGCCGACCCACCACTGCTTCGCGAGCCGGTACTGGCTCACGCCCGTCAACCGGGAGAGCGCCGGGAGGCGTTTCCGGAAGTCGTAGTCGTACAGGGTCTTGTCGCAGTCGAAGAAGAACACACGCTCTGGCACCACTCCAGTATGCGGCCACGGGCTCCCAGGACCGGACGCGGGCAGCACGTAGACTGACCAGGCGCGTCGGGCCCACGTCCGTCGTGCCTCGGCGGTGCCGTCCCCGCCGCCGGAGAGGGTGAACCGTGGACCGTCCTGTGACCGCCTGCATCGTCATGTACCGGAACGATCGCGACAAGCTGCGTGCGGCCATCGACTCGACCCTCGGCAGCCCGCTCGTCGAGACGCTCTACCTCGTCGACAACTCGCCGACGGACGAGCTCCGCGACCTCGTGGTCGACCCGCGGGTCGAGTACCTGCACAACCCCTCGAACCCCGGCTTCGGCGCCGCCCACAACCTCGCGATCGCGAAGGTCCTCGGGCGCTCGAAGTTCCACATGGTGGTCAACCCGGACGTGTACTTCGAGCCGGAGGCGATCGAGCAGCTCCACGAGTTCATGCTCGAGCACCCCGAGGTCGGGCACGTCATGCCGAAGGTGCTGTACCCCGACGGATCCCTCCAGTACCTGGTGAAGCGGAACCCCTCCGTCTTCGACCTGTTCGCCCGCCGATTCCTGCCCGGTCCGCTGAAGCCGCTCGTCGCGAAGCGCATGGCCCGCTACGAGTACCGCGACATCGACGAGAACCCGGCGCACGACTACAGCAAGACGATGTTCGACGTGCCCTACCTCTCGGGGTGCTTCATGTTCCTCCGGACCTCGACCCTGCACCGCGTCGGCTTCTTCGACGAGCGGATCTTCATGTACATCGAGGACGCCGACCTCACCCGACGCTTCCTCCAGGTGTCCCGGACCGCGTATTACCCCGGCGCGACGATCCACCACCACTTCGCGAAGGGCTCGCATCACAACCGGAAGCTGATGTGGTACTCGATCCAGGGGGCCTTCGTGTACTTCCGCACGTGGGGATGGTTCGGACGATGAGCCGGGTGCTCGTGACCGGTGCGACCGGCTTCATCGGGACGAACCTCGTCCCCGTCCTCGAGGCGGCCGGCCACGAGGTCGTGCCGTTCTCGTTGCGCGGGTGGACGGGGGAGCCCTTCCCGGCGGACGTCGACGTCGTGGTGAACCTCGCCGGGAAGGCGCACGACCTCGACGGCACCGCCTCTCCCGAGGTGTACCGCCGGATCAACACCGACCTCGCCGAACGCGCGTACGTCGCCTTCCTGGCGTCGGACGCCACCACCTTCATCCAGCTGAGCAGCGTCGCCGCGGTGAACGAGGCGACGGTCGACGGCGTGCTCGACGAGTCCGCCGAGCCCCACCCGGTGACCCCGTACGGGAAGTCGAAGCTCGCAGCCGAGCGGCTCCTGCTCGCCGTCGAACCGCCCGCCGGTCGCCGGACGATCGTCCTCCGTCCGACGATGGTGCACGGGCCGGGGGACAAGGGCAACCTGCGCCTCCTGTTCGGTCTGCTGTCCCGCGGCATCCCGTACCCGCTCGACGCCTTCCGCAACGAGCGCAGCTTCGTGTCGATCCAGAACCTCACGTGGGCGATCACGAGCATCATCGACACGCCCGCCGTCACGTCGGGTGTCTACCTCGTCGCCGACGACGAGCCCGTGTCGACGGGGCACCTCGTCACGCTCATCGCCGAGGTCACCGGTCGCCGGGTCCGTCGCCTGGCGCTCCCACCGGCCCTCGTGCGGTTGGCGGCCGTCGTCGGCGATCGCGTCCCCGCCGTGCCGCTCAACTCCGGGCGTCTCGCGAAGCTCACCGAGGACTACCGCGTCTCCGGTGCCCGACTGCTCGGCGCACTCGGGCACGAGCGCATGCCGACGGCGACGGACGACGGTCTCCGGTCCTCGATCGCAGCCCTCGCCGCGGAGCGCGGTGCGCCCGGCCCCGACGCGCAGTCCGTGCGCAGCCAACGCGAAGCCGGCGATCGGTAGGATCGACACGTTATGACCTCCACGCTCCCCGACGCCCCCCGTAGATGGACGCAGGCGCCCGGTCCTCGTTTCGCCGCGAAGACCGCCCTCGACGCACTGTGCTGGGTGCTCGCCATCGTGGTCGCCCAGCTCGTCCGGTTCGAGCTCGAGTACGAGCGCGTGGCCCTCGTGGGGACGGTCCTCCTGTGCGTCATCGCCGTGGTCGCCCAGCTCATCGTGGCCTACCTGTGGAGCTACTACCACGGCCTGCACAGCTTCGGCAGCTTCTACGAGGCGAAACAGCTCATCGTCGTCGCGCTGATCGTCACCGCGATCCTCATCGCGGTCAACGCGGTGTTCGGCGTCGCGTGGGGGGTTCCACGGTCCACGACGGTGATCGCGTTCCCGTTCGCGATCGTCTTCATGGGCATCACGCGGTACATCAAGCGCCTCTTCGTCGACAGTCGCAGTCGGCCGATCGAGGCGCAGCGCGTCCTCGTCTACGGAGCCGGTGCGCTGGGGATGTCGATCATCCCTCGGCTCATGCGTGACCCGCAGTCGCCCTACCTCCCGGTGGGCGTCATCGACGACGACCCGTCGAAGCGCAACTTCCGCATCGCCTCGGTCGCCGTGGTCGGCACGGGAGCCGACCTGGTGGCGGCCGTCAAGCGCACCGGGGCGCAGGCGCTCATCATCAGCATCGCGGACGTCGACAACGACTTCATCCGCCAGGTCAGTGAGCGAGCCGACGAGGCGAAGCTCCGGGTGCTCGTCGTGCCGCCCATCGACACGATGCTGGCTCCCGGGACGGGCGAGAGCGCGCCGAGCCTGCGCGACCTCAACGTCGAGGACTTCATCGGCCGCAACACCGTCGACCTGCAGGTCGAGAGCATCGCGGGGTACCTCACCGGTAAGCGCGTGCTCGTCACCGGTGCCGGCGGATCCATCGGCTCCGAGATCGCCCGGCAGGTCAACCAGTTCGGTCCGGCGGAGCTCGTCCTGCTCGACCGCGACGAGACGGGGCTCCACACCACGCAGCTCTCGATCTCCGGACACGGTCTGCTCGACACCAAGGAGGTCGTGCTCGCCGACATCCGCGACCTCCCGTCGCTCATGGAGATCTTCGAGGACCGCCGTCCCGACGTCGTCTTCCACGCGGCAGCACTGAAGCACGCTCCGATGCTCGAGCAGTACCCCGACGAGGCCTGGAAGAACAACGTCCTCGGCACCCTGAACGTCCTCAACGCGGCGCGGGCGGTCGGCGTCGGCACCTTCGTCAACATCTCGACCGACAAGGCGGCGAACCCGACGACCGTCCTCGGGTACAGCAAGCGCATCGCCGAGAAGCTCACCGCATGGATGAGCGCCCAGGAGACCGACGCGCGGTACCTCTCGGTCCGGTTCGGCAACGTCATCGGCAGCCGCGGTTCCGCCATCCCGGCGTTCACCGCCCAGATCGAAGCCGGCGGTCCGGTCACGGTCACGCACCCCGACGTCACCCGCTTCTTCATGACGATCCCCGAAGCGTCGAAGCTCGTCATCCAGGCCGGCGCGATCGGCGACCCGGGCGAGGTCCTCATCCTCGACATGGGCCGTCCGGTCCGCATCCTCGACGTCGCCAAGCGCATGATCGCCGCGTCCGGCAAGGACGTCGAGATCGTGTACACCGGTCTCCGGCACGGCGAGAAGCTGCACGAGGTCCTCATCGACACCGACGAGATCGCCGACCGCTCGAAGCACCCGAAGGTCTCGCACACGCGGATCCAACCGCTCGACCCGGCACTCCTCGACATCGCCGTCTGGCGGGAGACGATCGCCGACGAGGGCGCCGGCACCCACCACCTGGTGCAATGACGGTTGCCATCCTGGCGGGGGTGCTCGCGCTCGTCGTGAGCCTGCTGTCCCAGCTCGCCATCCGCCCGATCCTCCTCCGTCGGGCGGTCGTCGACACCCCGAACCACCGATCCATGCACGTCACGCCGACGATCCGCGGGGGAGGGATCGGCGTCGCGCTCGCGGTCGCCGTCGGTCTCGGCACGGCCGCGGTCCTGCTCCACAGTCTGCCGCTCTGGATCGTCGCCGCCGTGTCGATCGTGAACGCGGCCATCGGAGCCGTGGAGGACGTCCGCGGACTCCCCGTCCGGGTGCGCTTCGGCTTGCAGGTCGTACTCGGACTCGTGGCGACCTGGGTGCTCGTCGTCTCGATGGCCGCGAGTTCCTGGTGGATCCCGCTCGGGATCGTGGCGCTCGTCGCCTACACGAACATCGCGAACTTCATGGACGGCGTCAACGGCATCTCCTCGATGCACGGCACGGTCGTCGGCGGGTTCTACGCCGGTCTCGGCGCCGTGGCCGGTCTCCCTGGCGTCACGGCAGCCGGCCTCGTCGTGGCGGCCGCGTTCCTCGGGTTCCTGCCGTGGAACCTCGCTCGGCGCCGGATGTTCCTGGGCGACGTCGGCAGCTACCTGCTCGGCGGCTCCCTCGTCGCGGTCGCCATCTACGCTGCCTTCAGCGGCATCTCCTTCGTCGCGCTGATCGGCCCGGTCCTCGTGTACGTCGCCGACACCGGCACGACGATCATCGCGCGCTGGCGGCGGGGGGAGCCGCTGCACGAGGCGCATCGCAGCCACGTGTACCAGCGTCTCGCCGCCGGCGGACTCGGTCACCTCGGGTCCACCGCCGTCGTCAGCGTCGCGACCCTCTCCACCGGGCTCCTCGGGGTGGTCGTCGCGACGGGCGCCTGGCCCTTCCAGGTCCTCGCCGTCCTCGGCATCCTGCTCGTCCTCGTCGTCTACCTGTGCCTGCCCAGACTGCTCGGAAGACGCCCGAGGCTATGATTGAGCGTCGTCACCCCGATCATCCGGCCGACTGATCACCGATCGGCGGCCCCGTTCAGCCAGGACCCATCACATGCCGCAGACCTTCGATTGCCAGGATCACGCGCAGCTGCTCGCCGGGATGCGCTTGGCACGGACGGCCCTGGCGAGGGGTGAGCTGGTCGTGCTCCCGACCGACACGGTCTACGGGGTGGCCGCCGACGCGTTCTCGCCGGCCGCGGTGCAGCGCCTGCTCGACGCGAAGGGTCGGACCCGGCAGTCACCGCCGCCCGTCCTCGTGTCAGGTGTGAACACGCTCGAGGCCTTGGCGGCGTCCGTCCCGGATGCCGTGCACCGGCTCGTCGAGGCGTTCTGGCCCGGCGGCCTGACCATCGTGCTCGAGGCCCAGCCGTCGCTCGCCTGGGACCTCGGCGAGACCGCGGGCACGGTCGCGCTCCGGATGCCGTCGAACCCGGTGACCCTCGAACTCCTGCAGGACACCGGCCCGCTGGCGGTCTCTTCCGCGAACCTCACCGGCCGACCGGCCGCCACCTCAGCCGCTGCCGCGCTCGAGATGCTGGGCGACTCGGTCTCGGTCTACCTCGACGGCGGCGAGAGCGGCGAGCAGTCGTCGACGATCATCGACGCGACCCGACTCGGCACAGCCGACGAACGGATCGTCGTCCTGCGCGACGGAGCCGTCTCCCGCGAGGCGATCCGCGGCGTGGTGGGCGATCTGCTCCCCGAGCCGCGCGAACCATGAGCCAGTTCTCCGGGTACCTCATCGTGCTCGTCGTGAGCGCGGGCATCACCTTCGGCTTCGCCCACCTCGCGCGGCGGGTCGGCGTGAAGTACGGTCTCCACCCGCCGATCCGCGAACGCGACGTCCACCAGACGCCGACGCCGCGGCTCGGCGGGGTCGCGATGTTCATCGGCATCCTGGTCGCGTTCGGCGTGGCCTGGCAGCTGCCGTTCTTCGACCTCGTGTTCGCCGATCCGGAACCGGTGCTGGCGATCCTCGGTGCCGCCCTGTTCATCGTCGGGATCGGCGTCGCCGACGACCTGTGGGACCTCGACTGGATGATCAAGCTCGCCGCGCAGTTCATGGCGGCAGGGCTCGTCGCCTGGCTCGGTGTGCAGATCTACTCCTTGCCCATCGGTGGCCTGACGGTCGGCTCGTCATGGGTGTCGTTCTCGATGACGGTCTTCGCCATCGTGCTCGTGATGAACGCGATCAACTTCGTCGACGGACTCGACGGGCTCGTCGCCGGTGTCGCCGTCATCGCGAACACCGTGTTCTTCGTCTACACCCAGCTGCTCGTGACCTCCACCGGGGCGAGCGACTACTTCAACCTGGCCTCGCTGATCGCCGCGATCCTCGTCGGAGCCTGCCTCGGCTTCCTCCCGCTCAACTGGCACCCCGCCCGATTGTTCATGGGCGACGCCGGCGCCCTGCTCGTCGGGTTGCTCATGGCGACCTCCGCAGCCGCCGTGACCGGCCAGGTCGACCCGGCCGCCCTCGGCCGCACGCAACTGTTGCCCGCGTTCATCCCGATCCTGCTGCCGTTCGCCATCCTCGTCGTGCCGCTCGCCGACTTCGTCCTGGCCGTCCTCCGTCGTCTCCGCGCCGGAAAGTCACCGTTCAGCGCCGACCGGATGCACCTCCACCACCGGCTGCTCGACCTCGGTCACAGCCAGGTGCACGCCGTCCTCATCTTCTACGGCTGGACGGTCGTCATCTCCGTCGGATGCCTGGCGTTCTTCGCTGCCCCGACGTGGCTGGCCGTCCTCTTCGTCTCCGTGGGGGTCGTCACCTGCACGGCGTTCACCCTCCTGCCGATCGGTCGCCGCAGGCGGGCCGACCGGCTCGCGCAGCGCGTTGCCACCGGCACGGAGGGCGCTCCCGGGTCCGCGCTGTACGATCGGCTCGACGAGGCCTCCGGGCAGCGCGACCCCGAGGCGCCCGTGAGCGGCGACACCCTCGACACCCTCGACTCTCTCGCCAAGAAGGACCAGCACCCATGACTCCTCCCGCCCAGGCCGGCTCGCATGTGAGCGCCAACCGGGTCTTCCGCACGGCACTCCGGTACAGCGCGCTCCTCGCGCTCGTGATCGCCGTCGTCGGGGGAGCGGTCGGCTGGAGCGTCGACGGTTCCCGCGGACTGACGAGTGCGCTCATCGGCACCGCGATGGCGCTCGTGTTCCTCGGCATCACCTCGGTGAGCATCCTCTTCGCCAACCGCTGGTCCGGCCAGGAGTTCTTCGTCGGCATCCTGTTCGGGGTGGTGATGGGCAGCTGGCTGGTGAAGTTCGTCATCTTCCTCGTGCTCGGCTTCATCCTGAAGGACCAGCCGTGGGTCAACGCACCGATCCTGTTCGGGAGCGTCATCGTGGGTGTCGTCGGATCGCTCGTGATCGACGCCGTCGTGGCTGCGAAGGTGCGGGTGCCCTACGTCTCGGACGACATCCTCCCGAAGGCGTCGCCGCAGGACTCCGACCCGAGCTGACGCCGCGGACGCAACGTGGTCGCGCGGGAGCATGCCGGAAGCGGTATCCGAGGCGCAGCCGAGGTCGCGGCTCGGAATATAGCCGTGGAATACCACCCCTGGGTTCGTCGGGGCCCGGTTTCCTTGCTAGACTGGTCAACGAATCCTCCCACTAGCACCGCTTCGGCGTGCGGCGAGGAGACATCCCCCCTGTTCGTCGCCGCGAGAGCTCTGCTCCACGCCCCCGAAACTGGAGATACGTGCTGTTCGCTAACGCCGTGCACCTGATCGCACCGATGGCCACCGATGATGGTGGGTTCCATGGTCCAACGATCAATGAGTTCTTCCCAGACGCCATCTTCTTCGAGGGGACGCCGTTCGAGATCAACCGGGTCATCCTGATCCGGTTCATCGCGGTCATCGCCCTCCTCCTGTTCTTCTGGCTGTCGACGCGCAAGATGCGCCTCGTCCCCGGCCGCGCTCAGAGCCTCGCCGAGATGGGGCTCGGCTTCGTCCGCGTCAACATCGCGGAAGACCTGCTCGGTAAGAAGGACGGCCTGCGGTTCCTCCCGATCCTGACGACCATCTTCTTCATGGTCCTCGCGATGAACCTGACGGGCATCATTCCCTTCCTGAACCTCGCCGGCAGCTCGGTCATCGGCGTCCCGCTCGTGCTCGCCCTGGTGTCCTACGTCACCTTCATCTACGCGGGCGTCAAGAAGAGCCCGGGCAAGTTCTTCAAGAACTCCCTCTTCCCCTCCGGGGTGCCGTGGCCGGTGTACATCATCGTCACGCCGATCGAGCTCATCTCGACCTTCGTCATCCGGCCCCTCACGCTGACGCTCCGACTCCTCATGAACATGATCGTCGGGCACCTGCTGCTCGTCCTGTTCTTCGCGGCGACGCAGTTCTTCCTCTTCACGGCCGGCGGATGGTTCGCCCTCATGGGCGTCGGCACCCTGGCTTTCGGCCTCGCCTTCACTCTCTTCGAGCTCCTGGTGGCCGTCCTCCAGGCGTACGTCTTCACCCTCCTCACCGCGGTCTACATCCAGCTCGCGGTCGCAGAAGAGCACTAACCGAGCCCGGCGCCCGCCAGGTCTCACCCAACGGAAGGAAACAAACGTGGACGCAACTACCGTTCTCGCCGCCCTTGAAGGAAACATCGCGACGGTCGGTTACGGTCTCGCAGCCATCGGCCCCGCCATCGGTGTGGGTATCGTCGTCGGCAAGACGATCGAAGGCACCGCGCGTCAGCCCGAACTGGGTGGTCGTCTCCAGGTCCTCATGTGGATCGGTATCGCCTTCACCGAGGCGCTCGCCTTCATCGGCATCGCGACCTACTTCATCTTCCAGTAAGCCCCCTTTCACATCTCCGAAGGAGGCAAGATGTCTCACGCAGTGATCACCGCTGCTGAAGAGGCGGCCAAGAACCCGCTGATTCCAGAGTGGTACGACATCATCTGGTCTGCGGTCGTCTTCATCATCATCCTCGGTTTCTTCTGGAAGCTGATCCTGCCCAAGGTGCAGAAGCTCCTCGACGACCGCGCAGCGGCCATCGAGGGCAACATCGCCAAGGCCGATGAAGCGCAGAAGCAGGCCGAAGCGGCGCTCGAGCAGTACAACGCTCAGCTCGCCGAGGCCCGTCAGGAAGCCGGCCGCATCCGCGAGCAGGCTCGTGTCGAGGGTCAGACGATCCTCGCCGAGCTCAAGGAGCAGGCCACGGTCGAAGCCGCTCGCGTCACCGCGAGCGCTCAGGCACAGATCGAAGCCGAGCGTCAGGCGGCCGTCGTGTCGCTGCGTGCCGAGGTCGGCACGCTCGCGCTCGACCTCGCCAGTGGCGTCATCGGCGAGACGCTGAACGACGACGCGAAGGCCACGGCGGTCGTCGACCGGTTCCTCGCGGACCTCGAAGCGTCGGAGAAGGCAGCCAAGTAATGGGAAGCGCGACCAGAGAAGCACTCGCCTCGTCGAAGGAGGCCCTCGCCGCCCTCGGCGCCGGGGCCGATCTGGCCACCGCGGACGGACTGTTCGCAGCGGGCCGGGCCATCGGCGGCTCGAGCCACCTGAGCGCAGCGCTCAGCGACCCCGCAGCCGACGCCGGTGCCAAGCGCACCGTCGTCGAGCGGATCTTCGGCACCCAGCTGAGCGCTCAGGCGCTCGGCCTGCTGCAGACCGTCGTCTCCGGCCGCTGGTCCAGCGAGGCCGACCTACTCGCGGGCATCGAGGAGCTCGGCCTCCGGGCCGCCTCGATCTCCGCCGGCGCTCAGGGCGACATCGAGGCCGAGCTGTTCGAGTTCGGGAAGCTCGTGTCGAGCAACCACGAGCTCGAACTCGCCCTCAGCAGCAAGCTCGGCTCGTCCGCTGCGAAGGGCGCCCTCGCGGCGTCCCTCCTCGCGGGCAAGGCGAGCCCGCAGACCGTCAGCATCGTCGGTCAGCTCGTGCAGCAGCCCCGTGACCGTCGGATCGGAGAACTGCTCCGGTACGCATCAGGCATCGTCGCCGACCAGCAGGGCCTCGCGGTCGCCACGGTCACGGCAGCCGCACCGATCGAGGCGTCGCAGCTCCAGCGCCTCGAGCGCCACCTCGCCACGGCCTACGGCCGTCAGGTGAAGATCAACCAGGTGATCGACCCCGCCGTCGTCGGTGGACTGCGCGTGCAGCTCGGGGACGACGTCATCGACGGCAGCCTCGCTGCCCGACTGAACGACCTCCGTCTGCAACTGGCCGGATAACGGCCCGTGCAGCGCGGGGACCGGCCCGACGGTCTCCACAACTCAAGACGTTGATCCTGACGGATCGCACCTCTCGGAACCCCCGGGTTCCACAACCAAAAGGAACATGATGGCAGAACTCACGATCAGCCCAGACGAGATCCGGGATGCTCTCAAGGACTTCGTCAAGGCCTACGAGCCCGGCACCGCCGCGGCCACCGAGGTCGGACGCGTGATCGATGCCGCTGACGGCATCGCCCACGTCGAGGGCCTCCCGGGCGCCATGGCGAACGAGCTCCTCCGCTTCGCCAACGGCACCCTCGGCCTCGCGCTCAACCTCGACGAGCACGAGATCGGCGTCGTCGTCCTCGGTGAGTTCGACGAGATCGTCGAAGGCATGGACGTCACCCGCACGGGTGAGGTCCTCTCGGTCCCCGTCGGCGACGGCTACCTCGGCCGTGTCGTCGACACGCTCGGCAACCCGATCGACGGCCTCGGCGAGATCGCCAGCACCGGCCGCCGCGCGCTGGAGCTCCAGGCTCCCGGCGTCATGCAGCGCAAGTCGGTGCACGAGCCGCTCCAGACCGGCATCAAGGCGATCGACGCCATGATCCCCGTCGGCCGTGGCCAGCGCCAGCTCATCATCGGCGACCGCCAGACCGGCAAGACCGCGATCGCGATCGACACCATCATCAACCAGAAGGCCAACTGGGAGTCGGGCGACGTCAACAAGCAGGTCCGCTGCATCTACGTCGCCATCGGCCAGAAGGGCTCGACCATCGCCTCCGTCAAGGGTGCGCTGGAGGAAGCCGGCGCGCTCGAGTACACGACGATCGTCGCCTCGCCTGCGTCCGACCCGGCCGGCTTTAAGTACCTCGCTCCGTACACCGGTTCGGCCATCGGCCAGCACTGGATGTACGAGGGCAAGCACGTCCTGATCATCTTCGACGACCTGTCGAAGCAGGCCGAGGCCTACCGTGCCGTCTCCCTCCTCCTCCGTCGTCCGCCGGGACGCGAGGCCTACCCGGGTGATGTCTTCTACCTGCACTCCCGTCTGCTGGAGCGTTGCGCGAAGCTGTCCGACGAGCTCGGCGCCGGTTCGATGACGGGTCTGCCCATCATCGAGACCAAGGCGAACGACGTCTCCGCGTACATCCCGACCAACGTGATCTCGATCACCGACGGCCAGATCTTCCTGCAGTCAGACCTCTTCAACTCCAACCAGCGCCCCGCGGTCGACGTCGGTATCTCCGTCTCGCGCGTCGGTGGCGACGCTCAGGTGAAGAGCATCAAGAAGGTCTCCGGAACGCTGAAGCTCGAGCTCGCGCAGTACCGCTCGCTCGAGGCGTTCGCGATGTTCGCATCCGACCTCGACGCGGCCAGCCGCCGTCAGCTCGCCCGTGGCGCCCGCCTCACCGAGCTGCTCAAGCAGCCGCAGTACTCGCCGTACCCCGTCGAGGAGCAGGTCGTCTCGATCTGGGCCGGAACCAAGGGCAAGCTGGACGACGTCCCGGTCGAGGACGTCCTCCGCTTCGAGCGCGAACTGCTCGACTACCTGGGTCGGAACACCGAGGTCCTCACCACGCTGCGCGACACGAACGTGCTCGACGACGACACCGTCTCGAAGCTCGATGCCGCTGTCGACCAGTTCAAGCTCGAGTTCCAGACGGGCGAGGGCGCTGCCCTCGGTTCGGAGCAGGTCGAGGAGCTCCCGGTTGAAGACGTCAACCAGGAGAAGATCGTGAAGGGTCGCCGCTAGTCCATGGGCGCTCAACTCCGGGTCTACACGCAGAAGATCAAGTCTGCGCAGACGACCAAGAAGATCACGAAGGCGATGGAGCTCATCGCCGCGTCGCGCATCCAGAAGGCGCAGGCGCGGGTGGCGGCATCCGGACCCTATTCTCGTGCGATCACTCGTGCCGTGTCCGCCGTCGCGACGTACTCCAACGTCGACCACGTGCTCACGACCGAGCCGGAGAAGGTTGAGCGGGCTGCGGTCGTCGTGTTCGCATCCGACCGAGGCCTCGCCGGCGCCTTCAACTCGCAGGTCCTCCGTGAGGCCGCCGAGCTGACCGAGCTCCTGCGCAGCCAGGGCAAGGACGTCACGCACTACCTCGTGGGCCGCAAGGCCGTCGCCTACTTCACGTTCCGACGGATGCAGGCTGCAGGGGAGTGGGTCGGCAACACGGAGAACCCTGACTTCGCCACGGCGCAGGAGATCAGCGAGTCCATCCTCAAGGCGTTCCTCACGGACGCCTCCGAGGGTGGCGTCGACGAGATCCACATCGTCTATAACCGCCTCGTGAGCATGATGACGCAGACCCCCGAGGTCGTCCGTCTCCTGCCGCTCGAGGTCGTCGAAGGCGTCGAGGAGCCCACCGACACCGCTGTGCTGCCGCTGTACGAGTTCGAGCCGGATGCGGAGAGCGTGCTCGATGCACTGCTCCCGAACTACATCGAGAGCCGGATCTTCAACGCGCTGTTGCAGTCCTCCGCCGCGAAGCACGCCGCGACGCAGAAGGCGATGAAGTCGGCCAGCGACAACGCCGACAAGCTCATCACCGACTACACCCGCCTCCGCAACAACGCGAGGCAGGCCGAGATCACCCAGCAGATTTCCGAAATCGTTGGCGGCGCAGACGCGCTCTCGTCCTAGTCATCGCAACACGCACACGTATCTGTAGAGACAGAGAAGAGAAGAACATGACTCCCACCGCAACTGCCGAGCAGGGCGCTGCAGAGGTGAAGGCCGGCGCCGTCGGCCGCATCTCGCGCGTCACCGGCCCGGTCGTCGACATCGAGTTCCCGCACGACGCGATCCCGGGCATCTACAACGCCCTGAAGACCAGCGTCGTGATCGGCGAGCAGACGATGGTCCTCACGCTCGAGGTCGCACAGCACCTCGGCGACGACCTCGTCCGCGCCATCGCACTGAACCCGACGGACGGCCTCGTCCGCGGCCAGGAGGTCACCGACACGGGTTCGCCCATCTCGGTGCCCGTCGGCGACGTCACCAAGGGCAAGGTCTTCAACGTCATCGGCGAGGTGCTCAACGCCGAGCCCGGCGAGCAGATCGAGATCACCGAGCGCTGGCCGATCCACCGCCAGCCGCCGTCGTTCGACCAGCTCGAATCGAAGACGCAGCTGTTCGAGACCGGCATCAAGGTCATCGACCTCCTGACGCCGTACGTCCTCGGTGGCAAGATCGGTCTCTTCGGTGGTGCCGGTGTCGGTAAGACCGTCCTCATCCAGGAGATGATCCAGCGCGTGGCGCAGGACCACGGTGGTGTGTCGGTGTTCGCCGGTGTCGGTGAGCGCACCCGTGAGGGCAACGACCTCATCCACGAGATGGAAGAGGCGGGAGTCTTCGAGAAGACGGCCCTCGTGTTCGGCCAGATGGACGAGCCGCCGGGAACGCGTCTGCGCGTCGCCCTCTCCGCGCTGACGATGGCGGAGTACTTCCGCGACGTTCAGAAGCAGGACGTGCTGCTCTTCATCGACAACATCTTCCGCTTCACCCAGGCCGGTTCCGAGGTGTCGACCCTGCTCGGTCGCATGCCGTCCGCCGTGGGGTACCAGCCGAACCTCGCCGACGAGATGGGTCTCCTCCAGGAGCGCATCACCTCGACGCGTGGTCACTCCATCACCTCGCTGCAGGCGATCTACGTCCCCGCCGACGACTACACCGACCCGGCACCGGCGACCACCTTCGCGCACCTCGACGCGACGACCGAGCTCTCCCGTGAGATCGCGTCGAAGGGTCTGTACCCGGCCGTCGACCCGCTGACCTCGACGAGCCGTATCCTCGACCCCCGCTACCTGGGTGCCGACCACTACCGCGTCGCCACCACGGTCAAGCAGATCCTCCAGAAGAACAAGGAACTGCAGGAGATCATCGCCATCCTCGGTGTCGACGAGCTCTCCGAGGAAGACAAGATCACGGTGTCGCGTGCGCGCCGGATCCAGCAGTTCCTCTCGCAGAACACCTACATGGCGAAGAAGTTCACCGGTGTCGAGGGCTCGACCGTCCCGCTGAAGGACACCATCGAGTCGTTCGACGCCATCGCCAAGGGTGAGTTCGACCACGTCGCCGAGCAGGCCTTCTTCAACGTCGGTTCCATCACCGACGTCGAAGAGAAGTGGGCGCAGATCCAGAAGGACAACGGCTAAGCATGGCTTCCGCTCCTCTGACCGTGAGCGTCGTCGCGGCCGACCACGAAGTGTGGTCCGGCCCGGCACGCCAGCTGATCGCGAAGACCGTCGACGGCGAGATCGGTATCCTGCCCGGCCACGAGCCGATGCTGGCCATCCTCGCCGCCGGTGAGGTCCGTGTCACGCTCGAAGACGGCTCGAAGATCGTCGCGAACGCTGAAGACGGCTTCCTGTCGGTCGAGAACAACACCGTCACCGTCGTGGCCGGCAACGCCACGCTCGTGACCAGCTCCTGATTCAGTGCTGATCCTCCTTCCCCCTTCGGAGACGAAGCGGGACGGCGGCGACGGACGAGCCCTGGACACCGCCCTGCTGCGGTTTCCAGGGCTCTCCTCGTCCCGGAATGATTGCCTCGGCGCCCTGGTGTCGCTTGCTGCCGATGAGGCCGCGACGGTGAAGGCCCTGAAGCTCGGCCCCAAGCAGCTCGGTGAGGTCCAGCGCAACCGCGTGGCGGCGACGTCAGCGACGATGCCGGCGATCGACCGGTACACGGGGGTGCTGTACGACGCGCTCGATGCGGGCACGCTCTCAGCGGACGCGCGACGCTTCGCCGCTGAGCACCTGGTCGTGCACTCGGCGTTGCTCGGCCCGGTCGGCGCGCTCGATCCCATTCCGGCGTATCGGCTCTCCCACGACTCCAGGCTCCCCGGGTTCGTCCTGAAACGTCACTGGGCGGTGCCGGTCGCGCGCGAGCTGGATGCCGTCCCGGGTGTCTTGCTGGACCTGCGCTCGGAAGGCTACGCGGTGCTCGGGCCGTTGCCGGATCGCGTCGGTGCCGTCTACCTGCGTGTGCTCACGGTCGGCGACGATGGTCGCCGTCGCGCGCTCAACCACTTCAATAAGCAGGGCAAGGGCCGGTTCACCCGCGCGCTGTTGGAGGCCGGTGTCGACCACCCTGATGTCGACTCGTTGCTCGACTGGGCGCGATCGACCGGATGGGTGCTCGACGTCCACGCCCGTGCCGACGACGGTCGGGTGACCGAGCTCGCCCTCGTCGTCTGATCCTCCGGATCAGGGAGTGCTCTCGGAGCGCCAGCAGCCGACGAGGTGGTCGTCGACGAGGCCTCCGGACTGCATGAGGGCGTACATCGTCGTCGGGCCGACGAACCGGTAGCCGCGCTTCCGCAGGTGGGCGCTGAGCGCGGTGGACTCGGGGGTCACCGCGGGGACCTCCGTCCACTGGGCGAACCGTGCGGGCCGTGGCGGGGGAGCGAAGCTCCAGAGGAGCTCGTCCAGGTCGTCGCCCAGCTCGAGGGCGGTGCGGGCATTGCCGATGACCGCGTTGATCTTCCCGCGGTGCCGGATGATCCGGGCGTCGTCGAGCAGGCTCTCGACATCCGCCTCCGTCATGGCTGCGACGGAGTCGAGGTCGAATCCGTGGAACCGTTCCCGGAAGGCCGGCCGCTTCCGGAGGATCGTGATCCAGGAGAGCCCGGCCTGGAACCCTTCGAGACTGATCTTCTCGAAGACCTGCCGCTGTCCGTGGAGCGGCACGCCCCACTCCTCGTCGTGATAGCGCTGGTACTCCGCGTCAGTCCCCGCCCAGGCGCAGCGGGTCAGGCCGTCGGTGCCGACGATGGTCGGGGAGGCTGGACTCATCGGCGGTACGGGATCCCTTCGTGGTCGAGGAGCCAGCGTTTGGTGGCCGGTCCGTCTCCGCCAGAATAGCCCGTCACGATCCGCCCGGTTCCGAGGACGCGATGACAGGGGATGAGGAGCGCGATGGCGTTCGCCCGAACCGCCTGGCCGGCCGCCCGGCCGCCCTGCGGGGCACCGGCCGTGGCCGCAAGGGCGCCGTACCCGATGGAGTCGCCGAACGGCACCTCGCCGAGCGCCGACCAGACCGCCTGCTGGAACGGCGTGCCGGTCGTGACGAGCGGGAGGTCGAACACGGTGCGTCGTCCGCGGAAGTACTCGTCGATCTGCTCCGCGGCGTTGAGGAGGACCGCGGTGGGGCGTTCGGCCACGCCGTCGAGGGGGAGTCGCCCGTGGTGCTCGAAGCGCACGGCTGAGACCGCGTCGTCGACGGAGCGGAGCTCGATCCGTCCCACCGGCGTCGGCATCCGGAGGAAGCCCTCGGCGGCCGGGTCGACGATGGCAGAGCAGGGGAGTACGGGATCGGTGACGGTGAGGTGTGTGGTCATGCACCGAGCGTAGGAAGCCCGTGATCGGCGCGATGCGTCACACGGCCGTGGCCGCGACGTCAGGGGCCGACGGGTGCCTGTGGAGGACGGTCGGGTTAGCCTGGATGCATGTCTGATCTCAGCTATCGCCCACTCGGTCGCAGTGGCCTCCTCGTCTCAGCGGTCGGCATCGGTTGCAACAACTTCGGACGCGAGGGCACGGTCACCGAGAGCCTGGACGGCACGCGAGCCGTCGTCGACGCGGCCATCGACGCGGGGGTCACCCTCTTCGACACCGCCGACATCTACGGCCGGGAGTACGGGCTGAGCGAAGAACTCCTCGGGCAGGCGATCGCCGGGCGGCGGGATGAGATCGTGCTCGCGACCAAGTTTGGCCATGTGGACTACGAGAGCCCGATCCCGAACTGGGGTGCCAAGGGCTCCCGTCGCTACATCCGGCTCGCGGTCGAAGGTTCGCTCCGCCGCCTGGGCACCGACTGGATCGACCTGTACCAGCTGCACACGCCAGACCCGTTCACGCCCATCGAGGAGACGATTGCGGCCCTGGACGAGCTCGTCCACGAGGGGAAGATCCGCTATGCCGGCCACTCGAACTTCGCCGGTTGGCAGCTGACCGAGGCGGACTGGGCGGCTCGCACCGCCGGCCACCCCGCCTTCGTCTCGGCCCAGAACGAGTACAGCCTGCTCGTCCGGGGCGCGGAGCGCGAGCTGTTCCCGGCCATGCGCGCCGCCGGTATCGGCTTCCTCCCGTACTTCCCGCTCTACAACGGTCTGTTCACGGGGAAGTTCTCCCGCGACGGCGGGCCGGCCGACAGCCGCATCATGCGCCAGCGCAAACACCTGCTCGACACGGCGCCCTGGGACGTGATCGAGGCCTACCAGGCCTTCTGCGACGAGCGCGGCATCTCCATGCTCGAGGCGACCTTCGGCTGGTTGCTCGCCCAAGACGGGCTCACGAGTGTCATCGCCGGTGCGACCACTCCGGAACAGATCCGCGCGAACGCCGCGGCCGGTTCGGCGTGGTCGCCGACCGCCGAGGAAGCGGCCTGGATCTCGGACCGCTTCCCCGTCGGTTGAGCCGCCCGGTCAGTCCTTCGAGCGGCGCTGCTTCGCGTCCTGCTGCTGCGGGTCAGTGGACACCGCCGATGATCCCGGGGTGTCCGGGGACGCGAGCTGTCGGAGGTCGAGCTGGGCGGTCATCGTGCCGAAGTGCTCCGTGACCTGCTCCGAGACCTGATCGGACAGCTGTTCGCTCACGTCGGCTGAGACACTCTCGGTGAGCTCTGCGGCGAACAGACGGCGCTTCGCCCGCTGCTCCCGTCGCACCTCGATCCCGAAGGCCTTGAACGACGAGATGCACATGAGGATGATCACGACGCTGAAGGGCAGCGCGGTGATGATGGCCGCCGTCTGCATCGATGCGAGACCGCCGGCAATCAGCAGCGAGATGGCCAGGAGGCTCGTCACGAGCGCCCAAGCGATCCGCACTCGGTTCCGCGGTTCCGTGCCGCCGGTGGTGAGCATGCCCATCACGAGCGATCCCGAGTCGGCCGAGGTCACGAAGAACAGGAGGATGAGCAGCAGGGCACCGACGGTCGCGATCGATCCGCCGGGGAGCCCGGCGAGCATGTTGAACAGGGCGGTGTTGAGATCCACCGGGCCGTCGGCGCCGCTGAAGTCACGGCCCTCCAGCGACTGCATGATGGCGGTGCCGCCGAGCACGGCGAACCAGAGGAAGGTGACGAGGGTCGGGACGAGCAGGACGCCGAGCACGAACTGCCGCACGGTGCGTCCCTTCGAGATGCGGGCGATGAAGACGCCGACGAAGGGCGCCCACGACATCCACCAGCCCCAGTAGAAGGTCGTCCACGAGGACTGCCAGGCCTCGCCCGCAGCACCCTGGTACGCGGAGACGTTGAAGGTGAGCCCGACCACGTTCTGGAGGTAGGCGCCCATAGCCTGCACCCATTCGCGGAGGAGGAACAGCGTCGGGCCGGCGAACAGGACGAAGAACAGCAGCAGCGCCGCGAGGACGAGGTTGGTGTTCGAGATCCACTTCATGCCCTTGTGCACGCCGGAGACGAGGGAGAAGATCGTGACGCCGGTGATCACGAGGATGAGGATGACCTGCGTGACGATGTTCGGTTCGGCGATGCCCGTGTACCCGAGCCCCGCGGAGATCTGCAGCACACCGAGGCCGAGCGAGGTCGCGACGCCGAACACGGTACCGATGACGGCGATCGCGTCGATCGCATTGCCCCAGCCGCCCTGCACGCGCTTGCCGAGCAACGGCTCGATCGACCACCGGATCGACATCGGGCGCCCCTTGCGATGCACGGCGTACGCCAGCGCCACACCCACGACCGCGTAGATCGACCAGGCGTGGAGTCCCCAGTGGAGATAGGTCTGACTCATGGCCTGCTGGGCCAGGGACTGCTGGGAGCCCGTGACCCCGGGGCGCGGCTCGAGGAAGTGTGTGAGCGGCTCACCGACACCGTAGAAGACCAGGCCGATCCCCATCCCGGCGGCGAACAGCATGGAGAACCAGGACAGGAGCGAGAACTCCGGTTCGTCGTCGTCCTTGCCGAGCTTGATGTCGCCGAACTTCGAGACGGCGAAGACGATCGCCACGATGACGAACCCGGCGACGAGCAGGACGTAGTACCACCCGAGGCCTCCGATGATCCCGGACTGGATGGCGTTGAAGACGGACTCGGCCTGTTTCGGGAGCAGGATCGAGAACAGCGCGACACCGAGGATGACCACGAGGGCCGGCCCGAGCACCCAGGGGATGACCTTCGCGGGGGCGTCACCAGCCGCCGCGTCGGAGGTGGGGATGGTCTTCGTGCTCACGTGTGCGCTCCTCGGGCCGTGCGGGCGACCCTGCGTCGCCACGATCATCAAGGGTAGGGAGCCGCGGCGATCCGGACAACGTTGCGCAGCGGGCCCTGGTGTGCAGTCCGGCGTGCGCGCTCGTCGACCGGCTGGGCGGTCCCGGACGCGTCGGTGCCTCTCGGACATCGCGCCCACCCCCACTCGGGGCACGGATTCGAGCGAATCGGCACCGTGGCGAGGCTTTGTCGGGCACAATTGCGGATGACCATGCAGGAGGATCCGTGCCGAGAACGCCCCGCGACCGACGACGTACCCGGACGGCCGTCGCCCTCGGCGTCGTCGCCGTCCTCCTCGCCGGCGGTGCGCTCGCGGTGTCGCTCGTGAGCCGCGTCCCGAACGCCGCTGCCGGCCCGTTCGACGGAGCGCAGTTGTACGTCGATCCGTCCTCGCTTGCCGCCCGAGCCGCCGCAGCCGATCCGGCGGCCGCGACCGAGGAACCGACGAGTTCCGCCACGGCCGGGACGAGCGGCGGTTCGAACGGCGACCCGAGCGACGTCGCCCAACAGCTCGCGGCGGCGGAGCGGCTCGCGGCGGAGCCGACCGCGATCTGGCTCGTGCCGGAGCGCTACCCGATCGGAACCGTCCGGGACACCGTCTCCGAGGTCGTCCGGTCCGCCGAGCGCTCCGGGTCCATGCCGGTCTTCACGGTCTACGGCGTGCCGGAGCGGGACTGCGGCAACCAGTCCGCCGGTGGGTTGTCGAGCGACGAGTACCAGGACTGGGTCGCCGAGATCGTCGCCGCCGTCGCGGATCACCGCGTCGCCGTCATCCTCGAACCGGATGCCGTCGCGCTCGCGCCGGACTGCGGTGACCGCACCGCGCGGATGCGGCAACTTGCAGCCGCGACCGAGCAGTTCGCGGACGCATCGGTCCCCGTGTACCTCGACGGCGGCCACTCCGACTGGCGACCGCCCGCCGAGATGGCCGAGCTCCTCCGGGAGGCCGGTGTCGCCGACGCAACGGGCTTCGCCACCAACGTCTCCAACTACAACACGACCGAGGACGAGATCGCCTATGCGGAGGAACTGAGCGGCCTCCTCGACGGCGCCCATTACGTGATCGACACCTCTCGGAACGGCAGCGGCTCGAACGGCGAATGGTGCAACCCGTCCGGCCGGACGGTGGGGCAGCAGCCCCTCACCGCGCAGGCCGAACACCTCGACGCGAACCTCTGGGTGAAAGCCCCCGGCGAGAGCGACGGAGCGTGCAACGGTGGCCCCCTTGCTGGGGTATGGTGGCCGGAGCAGGCCGTGCAACTGGCCAAGGGATTCAGCGCGTGGTGAGTCGGCAACGGCTACATCCGGCACGTCGCTGACGGGTGGAACGGGTAGGGGCATCGTGACCGAAGAGCTGAGCGAACGTCGGACCGCGGTCGTCATCGAAGACGACGCGGACATCCGCCAACTGCTCGAGACCGTCCTCGAGCAGGCCGGCTTCGAGACCGTGTCCGCCGCGAACGGTCTGGACGGCGTCGAGGCGGTGCGGAGGCACAACCCCCTCGTCACGACCCTCGACGTCAGCATGCCGGGTATCGACGGCTTCGAGGCTGCCAAGCGCATCCGCGCCATCAGCTCCACCTACATCGTCATGCTGACCGCCCGAGGTGACGAGATCGACACCCTGCAGGGCCTCGACTCCGGCGCCGACGACTACATGACCAAGCCCTTCCGTCCGCGCGAGCTCCGTGCCCGCATCGAGGCGATGCTTCGTCGGCCTCGCGCGAACGGTGATGCTCCGGCCGTCGCCGCGGCGGCACCGGCGCAACCGGCTCCGACCGTGGTCGCGCCGGCTCCCGTCGCTCAGGTCGCGACTCCGCCGCTGCAGCAGCAGGTGTCGTCGCCCGACCCCACGATCGTCCACGAGACCGTCGCGCGTCATGCCGCTCCCGTCGGTCAGTCGGTCGTCCCGATCATCATGCAACCGGCCGCCGCAGCGCCCGACGACGGCGAGGGGTGGCTCGTCCACCGCGGTCTGAAGCTCAGCTCGGCCACCCGCATCGTCGAGGTTGACGGCGCCGAGGTCGACCTCACGCGGAGCGAGTTCGACCTGTTGCAGGCACTGATGGAGTCCCGCCGTCGAGTGCGCAGCAAGGCGGACCTCGCGCTCATGCTCCGTGGCGAGAGCTACATCACGGCCTACTACGTCAGCGAAGCCGACAAGCGTGCGATCGAGGTGCATCTCGCCAACCTGCGACGGAAGCTCGCGGACAGCACCGTGGCCCCGCGGTTCATCGAGACGGTGCGCGGTGTCGGCTACCGCATGACCTCCGACGACTGAGACCACCGCGGTCCCGACCGCGACGGAGCCTCGCCGGCGACCAACGACGCCTGGTGGACGGAGCTCAGGATTCCGCTGCGTCTGCCGCGTCGAGTTCGAGCAGCCGTTCGCAGCTGCGACGGCCGACCTCCTGGAGGGCGGTGTGGATCTCGCGCGCGCGTTCGAGTCGCCCCAGCTCGATCGCCTGGAGACCGGCACTCGCGAGTCCGGCCACCCCGATCACGCCGAGCATGACGCTGGAGGATCGGATGCTGAGGAGGACGACCTTGGACTCGTCGGTGTCGTCGGCGTCGAGTGCCGCTCCCAGGCGCGCCAGACGGGTGGGCCACATCTCGACATAGGTCTGGACGAACCGACGACGACTGCGCAGGTCGCCCGAGAGTTCTCGGAGCAACCTGCGCAGTTCGTCGGCGTCGACCGTGCCCGGGTCGGGGGACGTCACACGCGGTAGCCGCGCTGACGACGGATGAGCTTGCCGAACATGCTGAGCGTCTGCAGCACGGTGATGACGCCGAGGACCGGCCAGCCCGCCCAGAGGATCGTAGACTGGACGACGGGAGAGAGCTGGGTCCAGGCGGCGACGATCGCGATGATGGCGGCGAGGACGAACAGGAGCGGCGCGAGGTGCGCGTTGCCCGAGCCGCGTTCTGCCTTCGCCTGCTCAGCCCAGTTGTCGACCTTCTTGTTCGACGCGAACTTCGACCAGGCACGGATGAAGTGGCCCATTCGGATCCACATGTAGAACTCGGCCGGGAAGATGAGGACCGCGAAGAGGATGTCGCGGGCGTTCCGCTTCTTCATCGACAGCGCGATGCGCAGGTTGAGGAAGATGGCGACCAGCGGCGGGATGAGCCACACGGGGCTGAACACGAACGCGTGGATCGACAGCGAACCGGCGAGCAGCACGACGAAGAGGATGCGCGTGACGATGTTGAGGAGCATCTCCGCGTTCTCGAGCCACCGCAGTCGCAAGTTCGGGTGGAACGGCTGCCCCTTGGTGTCGCCGCGCTGGCCGGGCCACATGAGCTCGATCGCGCCGTAGTTCCACTTCACCTGCTGGGCGTCGAGGGAGCGGACCGTGGTCATCCCACCGACGTCGGCACGGGCGCGGGCGCTGATCTTCGTGAGGTAGCCGGCGCTCTTGATCTGCAGCGACAGGAGCGAGTCCTCCACCTCGGAGTCCTTGACCCACGGGGTGGACTGGTGGTTCTGCTCCATGGCGTCGCGCAGGGCCTGGACGGAGAAGATCGAGTACTGCCCGCCGAGCACGGCCATGTTGCGGCCTCGGAGCATGTTCTGCATGTTGAACGCGGCGAACTGCGTGCGCTGGCCGGCGATGAGGAACGCCGGGACGAGCTGCTTCTTGAACGGCTCGTCGTCGATCGAGAAGATCGCGGAGATGCCGCCGATGCGACTGTCCGAGACGATCTCGGCTTCGAGCGACTCGATCGCGGTCGGGTCGGCGACCGTGTCACCGTCGACACCGAGCAGGTAGTCGTAGCCTTCGACGAGCGTGAAGCCGTAGTTGAGCGCGCCCACCTTCTTGTCGGGGTTCTTCCCGATGTCGTGGATGAACACCTCGGTGAACTGCTCGTAGCCGTCCTCGTCGACCCGGGAGTGCGGGCCGGCGTAGGGCGCGGCGACGTCGACCGACCGGTCCGTGGTGTTGTTGATGACCACGTGGATCACATCGGGCATCCGCGTCTGCTCGAGGAGGGACGCGAGCACTGCCGGCAGCGACTCCTCCTCGTTGTAGGCGGGGATGATGCACCCGATGGTCGCGCGGTACTCGGGGAGCGAGTTGACCGAGTCGATGAATTCGTTGGCATACGCTTCAAGTTCGGGCGCGAGAAGCGGCTGCGTCTGAATGTACCGAGGGTCAGGCTGCGGGGCGTTGGGCCGAGAGCTGTCCGGTCGCGCTTCGAGTTCTGACATCAGGGGTCCTGTTCCGAGTGGGTCGAGTGCAACGGTTCGCGCTGCAGTTGCAACTCTGCCGCGTTGGGCGCGGCTTTCGCGCGTGAATGCGATAGCGTCGGCTCAGGATTTCCTCAAGATTCGCGCTGGCCCCAGTTCGTGGGTCATACGGACCCTCCAGGGTCACTCGATCATCCCTCCGACACCCGCCAGGAGCCTCATGTCGAACCACCCAAGCCCGGTCCGGAACCGGCACGTCAGGCACGCCCTCCAGGCCGCGACCGCCGCCGCGCTCGTCCTCGGGCTGAGCGCCTGCGGGACGCCTCCGTGGGAGGAGCCGGGCGCGCAGCCGACCAGCTCGCCGCGCGTGTCGAAGACGCCGAGGCCGACGGTGAGTGCGATCACCAACGAACTCGCGAGCGGGAGTGCCAAGCACACGCTCACGGCGGGCTCCGCCACCCTCACGGTCGACTACTGGTCCACACTGTCGATGGACGCGTGGACCGCGGACGTCAACAAACCGGTGAGCTTCTCGCTCAGCGGCGTGCTCAACCCCGACGACCTCCAGGCGCTCTATCTCTCGCGGGTGACGCTCACCACGACCGTCCACGGACCGAAGGGGCAGCTGGAGTCGCCTGCCCCGTTCACCGACCAGTCGACGGTGGCACCGGGGTACCTCATCAAGGCACCGTACAGCTACAGCCAGACGTTCGTCCTCCCCGAGGTGGACAGTGCCGCGACCGGCGTCACCTTGACGATCACCTACGAGCTGCTGGTGCAGGCGACGCCGACGTCCGCCGAATATGCGAAGCAGACTGCGGTGGACACCCTCACCATCGCGATCGCCCCGCCCGCCTGACCGAGCTCGAACCGATCCGTCAGCGGCCCGTCGGCGACGACGAGGCGAGGACCGTGCGGTTCCCGCCGGACGCTGCAGCACGCAGGCTGGCGTCGCTGGCGGCACGCGTGAGGACGGCGACGTCGTACCCGAGGTAGTCGGTCAGAGCGATCCCGATGCTGGCCGTCGGGCGCAGGCGCGGCGTGGTCTCGACGGGGTGGTCGAGCAGGCCGTCCTGGATGCCCTTGGCCGCCTGGAGCGCGACGTCGGCGTCCGTTGCGGGGGTCGCGATCAGGAGACACCCCGCGCCGTCCTCGCCGATGTCGGAGAGCGTCGGGCCGTACCGACGGACCGAGGAGATGAACCCTTCGGCGACCTCACTGCTGAACGCCGCTCCGAACGCCGTCTTCATCTCATCGAGGTCGTCGAGCCGGACGTGGAGGATCGCGAGCTGCTCGTCATGGAAGTTCGCCCGTTCCAGCCAGTCGTCGACGATCCGGACGAAGGACTCCTGGAGGAGGACGTCGTCGCCCGTGTACGCGACGATGCTCCCGTGCCGTCGGCTGGCGGGTGCGGCGCGCTCGGCCCGCAGGACCGAGAGCACCACGGTCGCGACGATGAGGAGCGCGATGAGCAGCAGCGAGGCGGCCACGGTCCCGAAGAGCGTCGTGAACAACGAACCGTCCGGCCCCTCCACGAGGAGTGCGACCAGCCGAGCCGCGAAGAACGCCGACGCGATGCCGAGCACGATGGTGAAGCCACGGGTGGTCGGGTTGTCCCGCATCGCGCCGACGAGCGTCTCAGCCGCGCCGAGGCCCGCGAAGAGGGCGATGCAGAGGAACGTCGCAGGCGCGCCCGCCCAGGGGCCTCCCGAGGGGCCGGCGGCGAGCGCGGCGACGATCGTGACCGCCGTCCCGATGAGTGAGACCCAGAGCAGACTCGATTTGCCGTTGAAGAGCCGCGCGCCGGACCACAGGGCGGCGATGCTCAGCACGTATCCACCGTTCCCGGCGGCGATCGCCCACCAGGCCTCCTGGCTCAGGGCGCTGACGACGTAGGAGAAGCTGGTGAACATCCCGGCCATGTAAGACACGGACCACACCCTCCCGCTCGCGTCGTCCTTCCGCATGAAGGTGTTGACGATGAACGTCGCGCCGCAGACGAAGATGACGAGCGCGTTGATCACCGCGACGGTCTGGCTGTCGAAGGTCATTCGGTCCCGCCTCTCGGAATACGGACGACCGCGGTCGTGCCCTCACCGAGCACGCTGTGGACGGTGAGGTCGCCGCCGTGCAAACGGACGATGTCCCGACTGATCGCGAGGCCGAGACCGCTGCCGTGCACCGTGGAGTTGCGGACGAGGTCGGAGCGGAAGAACCGCTCGAAGAGCTTCGGTTGGTCCTCCTCGGAGATGCCGATGCCGGTGTCCCGCACGATGACCCAGGCGGTGTCGCCCTCCGCGGTGACACCGACGCTCAGCTCGCCGCCGTCCCGGTTGTACTTGATGCCGTTCGAGAGCAGGTTGTCGACGACCTGCCGGAGACGGAACGGGTCGGCGAACAACGGCACGGCCTCCTCGTCGTGGCGCACGATGGTGATGCTCCGTTCGGCGGCCACGTGCGCCAACGACTCGACCGAGCGGTCGACGATCTCCCGCAGCTCGCACTCGGAGCGTTCGAGCACCATGGTCCGGTTCACGTCGCGGGAGGCTGCGAGGATGTCCGCGATGAGTTCGAGGAGTCGATCGCCGTTCGTCTGGGCGATCGTGAGCTGCTTCGCGACCCGCGGTGGGAGCCCCGGGTCGTCGAGCGCGAGGTCGAGGTACCCGAGGATCGACGTCAGCGGCGTCCGGAGCTCGTGCGACACGGAGGCCACGAGGTCGTCCCTGGCGCGGATCGCGTTGATCTCGCTCGTGACGTTGCGTGAGACGAGCACCGTGCCGTCGTAGCCGCCCTCGTGGTCGTAGAGGCGGCGGGAGGTGAGGGCGAGGGCGATCCGCTCGGTACCGGGGGCGCCGAGCCACACCGTGAGGTTCTCGAACTCCTCACCACGGCGTGCACGGATGTACGGCTTGTCCTGCGGCTGGAGGAGGGTCAGTCCGTCCTCGGCCCACACCGGGAGTGCGGGATTGACGTCGGACAGCTCGCCGACCTCGTCCTGCAGCCGCGTCTGGAACCGGTTGACCATCGCCCGGGCTCCGATGCGGTCGAAGCGGACGACGCCGAAGTTCACGGCGTTCAGGATCTCCGCGAGGCGGCTCTCCTGGTCCTGTGCACGCCCCAGGGCGGTCTCGAGCTGTCCGGCCTGCTTGTTCAGCAGCACGCGCTGTGCCTCCGTCCGCTTCGCGGTCATCGCGGTGGAGACGGCGACGAACGCGAGGACCGTGGGCAGGATGACGAGCGCCGGCAGGTTGGCGATGGTGATGTCCCCCGGGGTCATCGCGAGTGATGACCAGCTCGACGTGCAGACGAGCACGATGGCGGTCACGGCACCTGCGAGGCCGAAGGCCGTCGCCATCCAGATGGTCGGGAAGACCCAGAGGAGTCCCGCGCCGATCAGGGGTTCGCCTTGCCGGATGAGCGCGATGGCGATGATGTCGAGGATCGGGAGCGCGATGAGGAGCCGCGGCACCTGGTGCCACGGCACGATCGGCGCGAGCGCCGTCGCGATGAACGCCAGGATCACCCCGATGTAGAAGAGGACGGAGTTGTCGTCGACGCCCTGGAACAGGAGCGTGGCGAAGAGGATGGCGACGACCGCGAGGCCGAAGAGCAGCTGTGGGAAGGCGCTGTAGCCGGTCATCCGGCCGACGCGTCGTGGGACCTCGACCGCGTGCGGGCCCGTTCTCGTGGGCCCGGTGTCCGCGAGACCGGGTGCCGAGGCGGTGTCACCCGACGCCGACGGGCCGGACGGGGGAGTCCGTTCTCCGATCGGTTTCGCGGGCATGGGTTGAGCGTACCTCTGTCGGGGGTGGCGGAACGTGATACTGGGGACGGCTTGCGCCGGTGCGGGGATCCCCTCTAGCGGGTGCCCCAGTCGTAGAGCTGCTTGTGCAGGCGCAGGTAGACGAAGGTCTCCGTTCCGGAGACACCGTCGACGGTGCGGATCTCGTCGTTCAGCAGCGCGATCAGTTCCTCGTCGTCCTCGCAGACCACTTCGACCAGCAGGTCGAAGGAGCCGGCGGTCAGGACGACATAGTCGACGGCCGACAACGCGGACAGGCGGTCCGCGACCACGCGGGTGTCACCGGTCACCCGGACGCCGATCATCGCCTGTCGGGTGAAACCGAGCTGCATCGGGTCGGTCACCGCGACGATCTGGATGACGCCGGACTCCGTGAGTTTCTGCACCCGTTGCCGCACCGCGGCCTCGCTGAGTCCGACGGCCTTCCCGATCTCGGCGTAGGAGCGGCGTCCGTCGGTCTGGAGCTGCTCGATGATCGCCTTCGAGGTGTCGTCGGGCGGCGCCGCCTTCGCCGGTGCATCGGAGCTCGCTCGTGTCATGCGTCGATCATGACAGCGTGGACGGGTCGCGGCAAGCGGATCCGCAGGACCGACCGACCCCGGCGTCCGGATCCGTCGTCGCCGATCCCCGGACGGAATCCGCCGAGCCGGGTGGGGCGGTCCTGCGGTCGGCCGGTACCGTACTATCGTCGAGGGTGCATCAGCCACCGCCAGCCGTATTAGAGGAGCAGACGTGACCGAGCACGGGCAACGGATCGTCACGCTGCCCGGCGGGCGTCGAGTCTCACTCGCGTGGGCCGGCATGACCGATGTCGGCAAGCGACGCGAGTTGAACGAGGACGCCTTCGTGGCGCTCCCTCCCGTGTTCGCCGTGGCCGACGGCATGGGTGGGCACTCCGCCGGCGAGGTCGCGAGTGCCGCGGTCGCGCACCGCCTGACCAAGGCCACCGAGGGAGCCGAGATCCTCACCGTCGACGGCCTCGTCGACGCGCTGCGCATGGCCGTCGCGGACATGATCGACACCGCGGAGGAGGGCGAACTCGGCATGGGCACCACCGTCACCGGTGTCGTGCTGACGGCCGACGAGGGCGAGGGTCGCGTCGCGGTCTTCAACATCGGCGACTCCAGGGTGTACCGGCTGCAGGACGGCGAGCTGGTCCAGGTCACCGAAGACCACTCGATCGTCCAGGAGCTGATCCGCGCGGGAGCGATCAGCCCGGAGGAGGCGGAGTTCCACCCGAACAGCAACATGATCACCCGGGCCGTCGGACCGTCGGACGACCCCGTACCTGACGTCGAGCTCTTCCCGATCGAGACCGGTGCCCGATGGCTCGTCTGCTCGGACGGGCTCACGAAGGAACTCACCGACCACGGGATCTGGTACTTCCTGACCGAGGGGGCCACGCCGGTCGACGCGGCCGAACTCCTCCTGCGTGCCGCCCTCGACAACGGCGGACGCGACAACGTCTCGGTCATCGTGCTCGACATCGCGGCGGTCGACGAGAGCGTCGAGCAGCCCGCCTCCTGAGCCCGCTCCACAGCCGCTGCTCGCGCGGGCTTCGCGCCCGGTCGGACCGTCCCGTCAGCCGGTCAGGGCCGCAGGGTGCTCCACTGGAGCCATGAGCCCTTCGGACGTGACGCCCTCCGCGACCACCTCGCACCGGCCCGCGACGACGCCGGCCCGCCTCCGTGCCCCCAGCCCGCCGGCAGAGCCGCCCACCGGGTCGCTCCCGATCCTCGCAAGTCTCGCCCCGGTCGTCGGGTCGGTCGCCCTGTTCGCGATCACCGGCTCACCCGTGACCCTCGTCTTCGCCGCGCTCGGGCCCCTCATCGCCGTCGCCGGCTACATCGACGCACGCTGGACCAGACGTCGGCGCGGACGGCGGGCGCGCGCGGCGTATGACGCTGCGGCGCAGGAGCTGGAGCAGGACATCGCGCGAGCACACGTCGAGGAACGCGAGGAACTGCGAGCACTCCACCCTGCCGGTCGGCTCCTCGGGGTCATCGACGGACCCGATCGTGCCAGGTGGCGGGTACCGGAGGCCCGCCGCACGCTCGTCTGCGTCGGGCGAGGGGAGACGAGGAGTGCCGTCCGAGTGGACGCGGGGGCGGACGACGACCGATGGGAGTGGGCGGCACGGCTGTCCGAGGCGCCGGTCGTGGTCGAGGCGGTCGAGGGGATCGGCATCGTCGGTGGGAAGGTGTTCGCGCGCGCGGTGGCCCGCAGCATCCTCCTGCAGCTCGCCCGACAGCTCCCGCCGCAGGCAGCGCAGTTCTCCGGTGAGCCCGCGGCTCCCGACGACCGCACCTGGGCGTTCCTCGAGGACCTCCCGCACCGTGCGGTCTCGGACCCCGCCGACCCGATGCCCGGTGGGCGACCGGCGGAGCCGACCCTCGTCTCGGTCGTCGAACGCTGGGAAGCGGTCGGGTCCGCCGCGGGGCGATCGGGAGGACGCCCGCCGACCGGCGGTGTACTCGTCGCCCTGTCCGACACTGTCGAGCTCATCCCCACCCGCTGCCGACACCTGCTCGTCCTCGATACCGACGGCCAGACCGTCCTCGCCGACGGTACCGGCGCCTCCACGTCCGTGCCGGTGTCGCCAACCCTGCTCGCGGAGGCCGAAGCGGAACACGTCGTCGAGGCGCTCACCGCCGCCGCACTCACGACGGGGGAGTCCCCGACCCTCTCGAGTCTGCCGACCGACGTCGCCTTCGCGCAGGTGCATCCGGTGCGGGGCCGTCGCCCGTCGGTGGGATCCGACTGGCGGCCCGATGCGCTCCGGGTCGCCGTCGGCACCGGCGTCGAGGGCGTGCAGCTGCTGGACCTCGGAGCGGACGGACCCCATGCACTGGTCGGCGGCACGACCGGGAGCGGCAAGAGCGAGCTGCTCATCACCTGGATCACGGCTCTCGCCGCGCAGTGCTCGCCGCAGGAGCTCTCCCTGCTCCTCGTCGACTGCAAGGGCGGCGCCTCCTTCCAAGCGGTGGAGACTCTGCCGCACGTGGTCGGGATGGTGACCGACCTCGAACCGGGAGCGGCGGACCGCGTCGTGTCGAGTCTGCGTGCCGAGCTGCGCCACCGCGAGCGTGTGCTCGCCGGACACGGGGCGCGGCACCTGCTCGACCCCGTGCTCCTGCCGGAGCATCGCCCGGCACGGCTCGTCGTCGTCGTCGACGAGTTCCAGGCACTGCTCGACGCGAGCCCGCACCTCCATCAGGTGTTCGCCGACCTCGCGGCCCGCGGGCGATCACTCGGCCTGCATCTGATCCTCTGCAGTCAGCGTCCTGCGGCGGTCGCCGCCGACGCCATCCTCGCGAACTGCACGCTCCGCCTCTCGCTCCGGGTCACCTCGCGCCCCGACAGCGCCGCGATCCTCGGTGTGCCCGATGCGGCCGCGATCCCGGCCGGAACACCGGGCCGCTGCATCGTCTGGAACGGAGACCGACGACTCGTGTTCCAGTCCGCGGTCACCACGTCCGACGACATCCTCGCGGTCCGTGAGCGCTGGCGCGACGCGCCTGCACCTCGGCGACCATGGCTGGACCCCCTGCCGGCACGCCTGGCCTTGAGCGCTGTCTCGGCGATCGAGGCGGGACGTGCCGGAGGCTCGGAGAGCACCGGTGTCGACTGTCTTCCCGGGGAGGGTATCGTGTTCGGCCTCGCGGACCTCCCCGAGGAGCAGGCACAACGCCCCGCGGTGTGGTGTCCGGAGCACGACGGCTCGCTGCTGGTGCTCGGCACCGGACGTTCCGGTCGAACGACCCTGCTGGACACGCTCGAGGTCGGCGCGCGCGATCGCTTCCGCGTGGAGCGCGTCGGCCAGGATGCCGAGCAGGCCTGGGACACCGTCATGGCGCTGTCGGATCCGCTCCGCCCGACCGAGCGCACCCTCCTGCTGGTCGACGACGTGGAGTCGCTCCTCGCGACCGCCGGGGACGAGCACGGCGCCGCCCTCCGCGATGCGCTGCTCGGCCTGCTTCGAGACGGGGGACGCCGCGGGATCAGCGTCGTCCTCGTCGCCTCCCGGCTCGGTGGTGTGGTCCACCGGTTCTCGGCTCAGCTGAGCAGCACGCTCGTCCTCCGCCTCGCCGATCGGCAGGATCATCTCGTCGCCGGCGCACCCGCCTCCTGCTTCGATCCACGCCGACCCGCCGGCCGCGCGCACTGGCAGGACTCGGAAGTGCAGATCGCGCTCGCTCCACCGTCGCAGGCGTCACCGTCCTCTGCGCCCGGGGTCCACCGCTGGCGACCGAGCCCGCAACGCGCGACCGTCATCGTCACGCGCGCGACCGGAGCGGTCCGGGCGATGCTGCAGCGCTCGACCGGGACGGAGCGACGCGTGCGGCTCATCGAACCGGCAGCGCAGCTGTTCCCGTCCGCACCGCTCGCGGGCGTCGCGGGCGTCGAGAGCGACGTCCTGGAGGACGACGCCGCGATCGTCGTCCTCGTCGACCCCGAGACGTGGCTGTCGGGCCGGTTGGTCGTCGGGCGAGACCTTCCGCCGAGCACAGCCGGTGCCGACCTGGTGGTCCACGGCTGCTCCGCCGCCGACTTCCGGCAGGTGACCAGGAGCCGTGAACTCCCCCCGCTCCTCGGCTATGCGAGCGGCCGTGCCTGGTGGTGGCGGGCCGGACAGGAGGCGATGCGTGTGGACCTGCTCGGCTCCTGACCCGAAGCGGCCGAGGCTGTCGGCCGGGCGGTCAGACCGCGGTGACGGCGATCCGGCCGACGACGGCGGCTCCGCCGTGGATGGCCAGGTCGAGTTCCGGTTCGAGGGCGTCGACGGCGGCCGCATCGAGCGCCCCGACCGAGACGAGCAGTCGGAGGGCGACGATCGTCGACGCCCGGAGCGAGCCGTCGAGGACCTTGAGCGCGACGGTCGCGCCGCCGGGTGCCGACATCACCATCACGCCTTCCGCACCGAGCTTCGCGAACAGGCCGAGGCGTTCGATGACGAGCGTGTTCGCCCGGCCGGGTCCGTCGAGTGCCCAGCCGTTGGCGAGCACCGCCGCCGTGAGCAGCCCGGCGTTCCGGTACAGGGCGAACGGCGAGGTGGGGGAGGAGTTGACGACGCGTCCGATGCCACGTGCGAGTCCGGTCAGGGAGATCGCGTACACCGGAGCCCCGCAGCCGTCGACCCCGCTCGCGGCGGGCTTCTCGCCGGTGAAGCGCTCGACGGTGTCGCGGACGGCGAGCTGCAACGGATGGTCGGGCTCGAGGTACGTCGCCTGGTCCCACCCGTTCTGAGCGCAGGCGAGCAGCATGGCCGCGTGCTTCCCGGAGCAGTTCATGTACAGGGGGCTCGTGCCGAGGCCGTCCCGGACCAGCTCGTCGCGGGACGCGCGATCACCGGGCCAATCGGCCGGGCACTGCAACGCCGAGTCTTCGATCCGAGCCCGGCCGAGCATACTGCGCACGACCTGGACATGCTTCCGGGTGCCCGCATGGCTCGCGGTCGCGAGCACGGCCTGAGCGCCCTCGAGGGACACCCCGGCGTTCATGATCGTGATCGCCTGGAAGGGCTTGAGGCACGAGCGGGGGAAGACCGGTGCGTCCGGTGCTCCGAGGCTCGCGAGGACCTCGCCCTCGGGCCCGAGGACGATCGCCGATCCCGCGTGTCGTGACTCGATGAAGCCGCTGCGCTCGACGACGGCCAACTCCACCGCGTCCGCGACGTGGAAGGTCTGGGGGACCGTCGTGCTCACAGTGCTGCGAGCGCCTGATCGATGACCGTCATCGCGTCCGCGATGAGCTCGTCGGAGACGGCGAGGCTCGGGAGGAAGCGGAGGACGTTGCCGTAGGTGCCGGCGGTGAGGACGAGCACGCCCTGCTGCGCGGCGGCTGCGGCGATGGCGCTGACGGCGGCCGGGTTGGGCTCCTTCGTCGTCGAGGCGGTACCCGGCTGGACGAGTTCCATCGCGATCATGGCGCCGATGCCGCGGACGTCGCCGATGATGTCGTACTTGCCCTGGAGCTCGAGCAGCGCCGCCGTCAGGGTGGCACCGATGCGATCCGCTTCGGCCAGGAGTCCACGGGACTCGATCGACTCGAAGACCGCGACCGACGCGGCACACGCGACGGGGTTACCGCCGAAGGTGCCGCCGAGCCCGCCGGGCTGGCTGGCGTCCATGATCTCGGCGCGCCCCGTGACCGCTGCGAGCGGCAGGCCGCCGGCGATGCCCTTCGCGCTCAGCACGAGGTCGGGGACGAGGCCGAAGTGCGAGCTCGCGAAGTACTCGCCCGTGCGCGCCATGCCGCTCTGGATCTCGTCGGCGATGAACACGACGCCGTTGGCCGTGCACCACTCCTGGAGCGCGGGGAGGTAGCCCTCCGCGGGGACGACGAAGCCGCCCTCGCCCTGGATCGGCTCGACGACGAGGCATGCGAGGTCGGGGGCACCGATGCGCTTCTCGAGGTAGGCGATGGTGCGGGCCGCAGCCGCAGCTCCGGACAGGCCGTCGTGGTAGGGGTAGGAGTTGGGGGCGTGGTAGACGTCGCCGGCGAACGGACCGTAGCCGGTCGCGTAGGGGGCGGCCTTGTAGTTCATCGCCATGGTCAGGTTGGTGCGACCGTGGTAGCCGTGGTCGAGCACCGCGACAGCCCGCCGACCGGTGTACTTGCGAGCGATCTTCACGCCGTTCTCGACCGCCTCGGCGCCCGAGTTCACGAGCACCGACTTCTTCGCGAAGTCGCCCGGGGTGTGCTCGGCGAGCAGCTCCGCGACGCGCACGTACTCCTCGTAGGGGGTGATCGTGAACAGGGTGTGCAGGACGTCGGCCGCCTGGTCCTGGACGGCGCCGACCACGGAGGACTCCGTGTGGCCGATGGTGGTGACACCGATACCGGCACCGAGGTCGATGAACTGGTTGCCGTCGACGTCGACGACGATCGCGCCGTGCGCGCGCTCGATGTACACCGGGAGGACACTCGACACGCCATCGGACACGACGGCGGTCCGGCGGGCGTGCAGCGCCTGCGAGCGCGGGCCCGGGACGCCCGTCACGATGCGACGCTCCTGCGTCACGCTGGGGGCGGAGGCGGTCGTCTGGTCCGTGGTGTCGAGCGTGTCAGTCATAGTCCTCCAGCGTAGCGCGACCTCCCGACAGCGGGGCCGCGAACGCGGGCCGCGGCGGAGAGGCCAGTGGGATACTGGTGGCATGATCACGGGCCACCACGACTACACCATCGGCGTCCGCTGGGACGGAGACCTCGGGACGGGCACGAGCGGGTACCGGGACTACTCCCGGGAGCTCACGGTGACGGCCGCCGGGAAGCACGACCTCGAGGGCTCGGCCGACAAACCGTTCCGCGGCGACCCGGGTCGATGGAACCCCGAGGAGCTGCTCCTCGCGGCCCTCGCCCAGTGCCATCTCCTGTCCTACCTGCACGTCGCCGTGACCCTCGGTGTCGTGGTGACGGCCTACACGGACGACGCTGTCGGGACCATGGTCGAGGACGGCGCGGGCAGCGGTGCGTTCACGGAGGTGGTCCTGCGTCCGCAGGTCACGGTCGCCGATGCGTCGATGGTCGAGGCGGCGCGAGCCGGGCACGCCCGCGCGAACGAGCTGTGCTTCATCGCCAACTCGGTGAACTTCCCGGTCCGTCATGAGCCGACGATCGTGGTCGCGACGACCACCTGAGGAGTGGACCGACGCCGCGGCTCAGAGCCGTTCCGGGCGGAAGGCGCGCTTGATGCGCTCGACGGTGTCGGCGGGCGGCGACTCGTTGTAGGCGTTCGCGAGCTCCTGGCCAGTGAGGGCGTGGATCGCCGCCATGATCTCGTCCGTCGCCTTACGTCTGGCGCGTCCTGAGGTCGCCGGGCCATGGTGGCTCACGTCGATGGGTTCACCGAAGATCACCGTGACCGGTTTGAACTTCGGGATCGTGGTGCCCACCGGCATGAGGTCGTCGGTGCCGATGAGGCCCACCGGGACGACCGTCGCGCCCGTGGTGAGTGCCAGCCAGGCGACACCGGTCCTGCCGCGGTACAACCGTCCGTCGAGCGACCGGGTGCCCTCGGGGTAGATGGCGAAGGCCTCGCCGCTCTCGAGGATCCGGCGTCCCTGGTCGAGCGCCTCCTGCGCCGCCTGCCCGACGCCACGTTCGACCCCGACCGCGCCGATCGAGGTGAAGAAGGTGCGCGAGACCCAGCCCTTCAGACCGCGTCCGGTGAAGTAATCGGACTTCGCCAGGAACTGCACCCGTCGTGGCGCGCTGATCGGGATCGCGATGCTGTCGATGAACGAGAGGTGGTTGCTCGCCAGGATGACCGGCCCACGCTTCGGGACGTTCTTCCGGCCGATGATCTTGGGGCGGTAGAGCAGCTTCGCCGTCGTGTTCAGGACGGCTCGTCCGAAGTAGTAGACGACACCGGGTTTCGAGGGCGTGGACACCGTGTCGTCCGTCGACGGTTCGACCGTGGTCTGGTCGGAGGGTTCCTGGGCGCGTCGCTGCGTCTGCTCCTCATCGGCCATGCGCACGACTGTACCCGGCGACGCATGCGCGACCCGGCATACTCACGTGTGACCACCCACCGCGGATGTTCGGCGCGCTGTCAGCCAGCATGGAGCCTGGTGGGTGAAACTGGACCGACCCCTCAGCAACGACCGAAAGTTCCCCTGTGCGCAAGAGCCTCTGCCTTCTGGCCGTCATCGCGTCCCTCGTGTCGCTGACCGCGTGCAGTTCGGCGACGTCGCAGTCGCAAGCGCTTCCCAGTCCGGGGGAGTGCGCCGACACGAGCGCAGGCAAGGCGTCCAAGGCGATCAGCGTCAGTGGCGACTTCGGCTCGATCCCCGAGGTCACCTTCGCGAAGGGCACCCTCGCCGCAGACACGACCGAACGCACGATCGTGGCCAAGGGCGACGGAGAGCGGGTCGATCCCGGCGACACGACGTTCGTCGAGATGTCGATCTACAACGCCGTGACCGGGTCGATCGTCGCGCAGACCGCCTACGGTGCGAGCCCGGCGACGGCGATCGTGGTCAACGACCAGAAGTACCTGAAGGGCCTCGTCCGCGCCGTCGAGTGCACGAACGTCGGATCCCGCGTCGCGGCGTTCGTCACGGCGGGCGACGGGTTCGGTTCCGCAGGGTCGAGCGACGGCACGGTCCAGGCCGACCAGCCGCTGGTCGTCGTGGCCGACGTCCTCAGCACGGTGCACAGCGACGCCAAGGCGGACGGCGTCCCGCAGGAGCCCGTCGCCGGGATGCCCGCGGTCGAGCTCGACACCGCCGGACGACCCACGGTCACCATCCCCGAGGAGCCCGCTCCGGCCGATCTCCAGGTCGCGGTCCTCAAGCAGGGCGACGGAGCGGTGGTGCAGCCCGACGCCGAGGTCATCATCAACTACCAGGGTGTGAACTGGCGGACCGGCGAGGTCTTCGACGAGAGCTGGGGCAACGGACCGACCAACTTCCAGCTGTCCGCCGTGGTGAAGGGCTTCTCGAGCGCCATCGCCGGCCAGCACATCGGATCGCAGGTCATCGCCGTCATCCCACCCGACCTCGGGTACGGGCCGAGCGGCGGCAACAGCCAGGCGGGCATCGAGGCCGACGACACCATCGTGTTCGTCATCGACATCCTCGACGCGAGCAGCACCACGGCTCCCGCCGCGGGCTGAGCGGCCCGCACCGCCGCCGACGTAGACTGACCGCCGTGAGACGCGTCATCATCCTCGGATCAACCGGCTCGATCGGCACGCAGGCACTCGACGTCATCCGGGGTGACCGCGACCGCTTCGAGGTCGTCGGCCTGACGGCCGGTTCGAACGCCGAGCTCCTCGCCGAGCAGGCCGCCGCCTTCCACGTCGACGACACGGCCTTGGGCGCGGCCGACGCCGAGCGGCTCATCCGCAGCGTCGACGCCGACGTGGTGCTGAACGGCATCACGGGCTCCATCGGGCTCGGCCCGACCCTCGCGGCCCTCGAGACGGGCAGGACGCTCGCGCTCGCGAACAAGGAGTCGCTCATCGTCGGTGGTGACCTCGTGCGGCGGATCGCGACACCCGGCCAGATCGTGCCCGTGGACTCCGAGCACTCCGCGATCGCCCAGGCGCTCCGTTCCGGCACCGCCACCGAGGTGCGGCGGCTCGTCCTGACCGCATCGGGAGGACCGTTCCGCGGACGGGACCGCGCGTCGCTCGCCGGCGTCACGCCGGCCGAGGCGCTCGCCCACCCCACCTGGGACATGGGTCTCGTCGTCACGACGAACTCGGCGACCCTCGTCAACAAGGGTCTCGAGGTGATCGAGGCGCACCTGCTGTTCGACGTCCCGTACGACCGCATCGAGGTGACGGTCCACCCGCAGTCGATCGTCCACTCGATGGTCGAGTTCATCGACGGTTCCACCATCGCCCAGGCTTCACCGCCCGACATGCGGCTCCCCATCTCCCTCGGGCTCGACTGGCCCAACCGGGTCCCAGGCGTGGGCGTCCCGCTCGATTGGACCTCGCCCCAGCAGTGGACGTTCGAGCCCCTCGACCACGAGGCCTTCCCGGCGGTGCGGCTGGCAAAGCTCGTGGGCGGACAGGGCCGCACCTATCCGGCCGTGTTCAACGCGGCGAACGAGGAGGCCGTTGCGGCCTTCCACGCGGGTCGGCTGGGCTACCTCGGCATCCTCGACACCGTCCGCGCGGTCGTCGACGACCACGAGGCGCCCGAGGGCGAGCTCACCCGGGAGGCGCTCGCGGAGGCCGAGCGCTGGGCGAGGGCTCGCGCGCAGCAGCGCATCGGCTGACCTGCCCGTCCATCGTCGGAAGCTTCCGAGCGGCCGTACAGCCGGCGTGCAGCCGGCGACCCGACCGCGCGAGTAGGGTTACGCCGTGGAATCCGTCCTCCTCTACCTCCTCGGCATCGTGATCGTGCTCGTGGGCCTCATCGTGTCCATCGGGCTGCACGAGGTCGGTCACCTCGTGCCCGCGAAGCTGTTCGGCGTGCGGGTCACCCAGTACATGATCGGCTTCGGTCGCACCATCTGGTCGCGCCGCAAGGGCGAGACCGAGTACGGCGTCAAGATGATCCCGCTCGGCGGCTACATCTCGATGATCGGCATGTTCCCGCCCAAGCAGCCCGGCGGTGCCGCCCGGAACGCCAGCACCGGCTTCTTCGACACGCTGGTCCAGGACGCGCGGGAGGCGAGTGCCGACACGATCGGCGCCGGCGACGAGGAGCGCACCTTCTACCGGTTGCCCGTCTGGAAGCGGATCGTCGTCATGCTCGGCGGGCCGTTCATGAACCTCGTCCTCGCCGTCCTGTTCATCGGTATCGCCGTGTCGGGGTTCGGCGTCCCGCAGCAGAGCAGCACGCTGACCTCGGTGTACGAGTGCGTGTTGCCGTCCACCAGCGACCGCCAGAGCTGTGCAGCTGGGGATCCGCAGGGTCCGGCGGCCGCCGCGGGTTTGAAGCCGGGCGACACGATCCTCTCGATCGACGGCACCCCGATCTCCACCTTCGCCGAGATCTCCGCGGCCGTGCAGGATTCGCCGGGCAAGCCGTTGGCCCTCGAGGTCGCCCGCGGAGAGCAGCGACTCGACCTCACCCTGACGCCGCTGCTGCTCGAGCGGGACGTCGTCGACGCCGAGACCGGCAAGATCGTCACGAACGCCGACGGCTCGGCGAAGACCCATGAGGTCGGCTTCGTCGGCATCACCCCGCAGCAGCAGATGGTGGCGCAGCCCGTCACCACGATCCTGCCGACGGTCGGCGACACGATCGCCCGGACCGCCAACATCATCCTGAACCTGCCCCAGCGACTCATCGACGTCGGGCAGGCCGCGTTCGGATCCGGCGAGCGCGACCCCAACGGGCCGATGAGCGTCGTGGGCGTCGGACGGGTCGTGGGCGAGGTGGTCAGCCTCGACGAGATCCCCGTCGCGTCGAAGGCGGCGACCGTGTTCGGCATCCTCGGGTCGCTCAACGTCGCGCTCTTCGTCTTCAACCTCATCCCCTTGCTGCCCCTCGACGGCGGGCACGTCGCAGCAGCGCTCTGGGAGGCGATCCGTCGCCGCTTCGCGAAGGTCTTCCGACGTCGCGACCCGGGACCGGTGGACGCGGCGAAGCTCATCCCGCTCACCTTCGGCGTGGTGATCGTCCTCGGCGGCATGAGCGCGCTCCTCGTGTACGCCGACATCGTCAAGCCGGTCAACCTCTTCGGCTAGGCCGACGCGACCGGAGCCCGCGGGACCGTCCCATCCCGGTACGGCCGTACTCCCCGGGGAGTACGGTGCAGGCTCCGTGCGGGCGACGCGGCGGCTCCGACCCGCGAGTAGCATGCAGGGATGGCATCGGTCGAGACGGGTTCGGCACCCTGGACGACGCCGAGCGATCGCCGACCCGGACGCCCCGTCTGGCGCCTCTGGGCGCCGGTGGTGGTGTCCTTCCTCGTCCAGGTGCCCGCGACAGCGGTGCTCGCCCTCCACGGTTCCTTCGGCCCGGGTGCCGGTGCCTCGGGGTGGTCCCGTTCCTCGGCCGTCCTCCTGGCACTCGCCGGCGTGCTCTGCCTGCTCGCTGCCAGGCGGTCGCCCGGGCCGACGGTCGCGGCGGTCGCCGTGCTGTCGAGCGCCTCGATGCTGACGGGTCCCACCTGGGGTCCTCCCGCCGTGGCGCTGGCGTTCGCCGCGGGTTCCGGCATCGTCCGTGGAGCGCGCGGCTGGACCTATCCGTCGCTGGGACTCGGGTGGGCGCTCGCCCTGACCGTCGCGCTCGCCGTCGGTTGGAAGGTGTCGGGCTTCCGTGTCGGGGCCACGACCGCCCTCGTCATCGTCGCCGTCCTCCTCGCCGAGGGACTCCGCACCCGGCGCGAACAGCTCGACGCGGATCGCCGGCGTCAAGGTGAACGCCGGGCGTCAGCCGCGCAGGAGGAGCGCGTGCGCATCGCCCGTGAGCTGCACGACGTGGTCGCCCACTCGCTCGCGCAGATCACCGTCCAGGCCGGCATGGGCCTGCATCTCATGGACACCCAGCCCGAACGTGCCAGGGAGGCTCTGACGAACATCAAGGGGTCGAGCAAGGCGTCGCTCGACGAGGTCCGTGGCCTCCTCGACGTCCTCCGTGGTGCCGATGCGGCCCAGGATCCCACGACCGGCGCGCCGAGGCGACCGGGGCCGGATCTCGAGGCACTACCAGTCCTCGTCCAGTCCCTCCGGGACCAGGGCGTCGACGCGGTACTCGAGCTGCGCCTCGTCTCCACGCCCGGCGCGGCCGTGCAGCAGGCGCTGTACCGGATCGCGCAGGAGAGCGTCACGAACGTCCTCCGGCATGCGCGGGCCGGACGGGTGTCCGTCGAGCTCGTCGAGGTCGACGGGTCCTACCGGTTGCTCGTGGAGGACGACGGGGTCGGTGCCCCACCCGGCCCCGCGGAGCACGGCAACGGCCTCCTCGGCATGACCGAGCGCGCCGAGCTCCTCGGCGGCACCCTCGAGACCGGGCGGCGTCCGCTCGGCGGCTTCCGTGTCACGGCCCGGGTGCCGGTCCGAGGCGTCGCATGATCCGCGTGGTCGTCGCCGACGATCAGGCCCTCATCCGCGGCGGATTCCGCGCCCTCCTCGATGCGGAGCCCGACATCGCGGTCGTCGGTGAGGCGGCCGGTGGGGACGAGGCGCTCATCGTCGTGCGTCGGGAACGACCGGACGTGGTGCTCATGGACATCAGGATGCCCGGAGGCGACGGCCTGGCCGCCACCGAGGCCATCGTCGCGGATCCGGCGCTCGGGGCCACCCGCATCATCGTCGTCACCACCTTCGAGCTCGACGAGTACGTCGCGCAGGCGATCCGGGCAGGCGCGAGCGGCTTCCTCGTGAAGGACACCGAGCCGGCCGAGCTCATCCGGGCCGTCCGAGTGGTCGCGTCGGGTGACGCCCTGCTGTCGCCCGGGGTCACGAGGCGGCTGCTCACCCAGGTCGCCGGAGCGATCGCCGCGCCGCTCGACGACGCCGCGATCGCCGGGCTCACGGAGCGCGAACGCGAGGTGCTGGGTCTCGTCGGACGCGGACTCACCAACGAGGAGATCGGAGGGGCGCTGTTCCTCAGCGCGCTCACGGCGAAGACCCACGTGTCGCGCATCATGTCGAAGCTCGCCGCGCGCGACCGGGTCCGGCTCGTCGTCATCGCCTACGAGACCGGGCTCGTCAGTCCCGGCGTCTGAGCGCCGGGTGGTCGTACTCCCGGGGGAGTGCGGTGATCCGTCCCGTCGTCGGATGCCCTCGGCCGTCATCCGGAGGAGGCTCGGGGTCGTGATGCGGACGACGGTCGTCGTCCGCCCGACGAACGGAGTCCTCCATGTCCACCTCCCTGATCGTGCTCGCCGCGACCGCCATGCATCCCGGCGGTCCCGGGCCGGGCTTCCACCTCCTCTGGCTGCTGCTCATCCCCGCGTTCTGGATCGCCGTGATCGTCCTCATCGTCGCGCTCGTCGGTCGGCGGTGGCGTCGCCGAGCCTGGTCCGGGGCGTCCCCGGACGGCCACCAGGGCCCGCCGTGGGCCTGGCGTCAGGACGGGGCCCGGAGCGCCGAGCAGACGCTCGCCGAGCGCTTCGCCCAGGGCGACATCGACGAGGTCGAGTACCGGGAGCGGCTCGGCGTCCTGCGTGCGAATCGCGAGGCGCCGCCCGCGCGCTGACCGTGGATCGCGACGTCCCAGCAGGCATTCAGCTCACGGGGAGCCTGCGGGGCGTCGCGCGCGTAAGCTGAGGCTCGTGGTAGCTATCAATCTGGGTCTTCCGTCGGTTCCCGAGACGCTCAGCCCGCGGCGCAAGTCGCGACAGATCAAGGTCGGCAAGGTGCTCGTCGGCGGCGACGCCCCGGTGAGCGTCCAGTCGATGACGACGACCCAGACGACCAACATCAACGCGACCCTCCAACAGATCGCCGAGCTCACGGCCTCGGGTTGCGACATCGTCCGCGTGGCCGTCCCGACCCGCGACGACGCCGAGGTGCTGCCGATCATCGCGAAGAAGAGTCAGATCCCGGTGATCGCCGACATCCACTTCCAGCCCGCCTACGTCTACGCCGCGATCGACGCAGGGTGCGCGGCCGTCCGGGTCAATCCCGGCAACATCCGGAAGTTCGACGACCAGGTCGGCGAGATCGCCCGGCGCGCGAAGGCCGCCGGCGTCTCCCTCCGCATCGGTGTCAACGCCGGTTCCCTCGACCCGCGTCTGCTGCAGAAGTACGGCAAGGCGACCCCAGAAGCGCTCGTCGAGAGCGCCGTCTGGGAGGCGAGCCTCTTCGAGGAGCACGACTTCCACGACTTCAAGATCTCCGTCAAGCACAACGACCCGGTCGTCATGGTGAAGGCCTACCGGCTGCTCGCCGAGCGCGGTGACTGGCCGCTGCACCTCGGCGTGACGGAGGCCGGTCCCTCCTTCCAGGGCACGATCAAGAGCGCGACCGCCTTCGGCATCCTGCTCTCCGAGGGCATCGGCGACACCATCCGTGTCTCGCTCTCCGCGCCGCCGGCGGAGGAGATCAAGGTCGGGCTGCAGATCCTGCAGTCGCTGAACCTCCGCGAGCGCAAGCTCGAGATCGTCTCCTGCCCGAGCTGCGGGCGCGCGCAGGTCGACGTCTACAAGCTCGCGAACGACGTGACCGACGGCCTCGAGGGGATGAGCGTCCCACTGCGCGTCGCGGTCATGGGCTGCGTCGTGAACGGCCCCGGAGAGGCACGCGAAGCCGACCTCGGCGTCGCGAGCGGCAACGGCAAGGGCCAGATCTTCGTCAAGGGCGAGGTCATCAAGACGGTGCCGGAATCGGAGATCGTCGCGACGCTCATCCAGGAGGCCAACCGTCTGGCCGCCGAGATGCCCGCCGACGACACCTCCACGGGTGCTCCGGTGGTGACGGTCGGCTCCAACTGAGCCTGGAGCGCCGCCCGACCAGTCTCCGGTCGAGCGGCGCTCCCGTCAGCGGGCCGTGCGGTGACGAGCCCCGTGCGGAGCGCGCACCGGCGTCTCCGTCTCGATCGGCGCGAGCCGACGGGAGGGGATCGGTTGGCGCTCGGCCGGCTGGACGCCACGAGCGCGACGGACCAGACGGCGAGCGATCTGCAGTGGCCGACCGATGACGAAGGCGACCGTGCCCAGCGCGCTCGTGTCGGCCCGCCCGAACGCCCGACGCCGCTCCCAACCGGTGCGGAGCATGCCGCCGCGACTCTGTCGTGCCCGAGGACGGATCGGCAGGGTCCCGAGGTCGCGCGCGGCGAACGCCTCCTCCGACCGCTGGATCCAGTCGTCCTCCAGGGCGGGGTGGAAGTAGTTCTGCTGCAGCCAGTCCGGGTTCGGGTGCCGGAACCGGGCGGCCATGAGGTCGTCCTTGGAAGCCAACAGCCCGCTGCCCTCGAAGACGGTGTTGATGAGTGCCGGGTCCACACCGAAGTCGTCGAGCAGGATGACCGGGACCCCGGCCGCGATGGCCTCGATCGCGGCGGTGGAACTCACGGTGACGAGCCCGGCCGCGTGGCCGAGGTGGACCGCCATCGACCCGGTGGCGACCCGCAGGTTGTCGGGTGTCGGACCGGTCAGGAGGGTGTCGAAGGGGTAGTGCTCGTGATGGGTCTGCGGGTCGCCGGCGAGGCCGCGCACCTTGATCACGACGTCGAGGTCGCGGTGCCGGTTCGCGAGGGTCCGCAGCCAGGACAGGATCCGGAGCCGGTCGCCGCGATCGGCCGGGACGGTGGCCTGGGCGGCGAAGACGACCCGGGTACGCGGGGCGGGCTCGGCCGGTGACTCGGTCGCCGTGTCCGTCAGGAACGGCAGGGTCGCGAGCGCGAACGCCGGTTCGACCCCGTGCGTCAGCGCGAGTTCACGGTAGGCGGCGACCTCGCGATGGCTGTGCAGGACGAAGACGTCCGCCTGCGCGCGGAGGAAGATCCCCTTCCACTTCGCCGGGATCGAGATGCCGGGCAGACCGGTGAGCAGCACCGGGCGGGTGGCGCGCCCGAGCGCGAGGAGTTCCGAGATGACGACCTCGGCGACCGGGCCACGTGTGGAGACGAACACGCCGTCCGGCTGCTCGGTCCGGATGAGGTCGACGAGTCGTCGGAGCGACAGGCGACGAACGGTCCGCCCCTCGAACGCCGTGTGGAGCAGGGCGATGTCCACCTGCCGGTCCGTGGCGGACACGTCGCTCTCGATGAGGACGAGGTCGACGTCCCAGCCGGTCGCGCGGGACAGGGTGGCGGCGCCCCACTTCACGAAGGAGTCGGAGTCCACCACCCCGATCACCCGACGGCGGGGCCGATGATCAGGCATCGACCCTGCGCAGCTTCGCGAGCGGGGCGAGTTCGCCGGGGAAGATGCGCTTGACGCCGTCGCCCATGGCGGTCTCGATGACCCGGATGTCGCGGACGAGGTTCGAGAAGCCGTGCGGTTCGAGCGATGCGGCGTGGTCCGAGCCCCACATGGCACGGTCGAGCGTGATGTGGCGTTCCACCATCGTGGCCCCGAGGGCGACCGCGGCGAGGGAGATCTGCAGACCGGTCTCGTGGCCGGAGTACCCGATCGGCACACCGGGGTACCGGGCGGCGAGGCTGTCGATCATCCGGAGGTTCGCCTCTTCGGCGGGCAAGGGGTACGTGGAGGTCGCGTGCAGGATGACCAGCGGCGAGCCCCGGAGGATCTCGACTGCGCGGTCGATCTGCTCGAGCGTCGACATGCCGGTCGAGAGGATGATCGGCTTCCCGGTCGCGGCGAGACGGGTCAGGAGGCCCGAGTCGGTCACGGAGGCGGACGCGACCTTGTGCGCGCTGACGCCCAGGTCCTCGAGGAAGTCGACCGACGGTTCGTCCCACGGGGAGGCGAACCAGCTGAGGCCTCGCAGGGTGGCGTGATCGCCGATCTCGATGTACTGCTCACGGTCGAACTCGACCCGGTAGCGGTAGTCGAGGTAGCTCATCTCACCCCACGGCGTCTGCCGCGGGACGTCGCGCATGTGCGCCGGCGTCGAGATCTCCGGCGTGCGCTTCTGGAACTTGACGGCCTGTGCGCCGGCGTCGGCGGCCACGTCGATGAGTCGCTTCGCGAGCTCCACGTCGCCGTTGTGGTTGAGACCGATCTCCCCGATGACGTACGCGGGGGCGCCGCCGCCGACGGGGATGCCGTCGATGCGCACGGGAGACGGCTGCGTCCGGCCGTCGAGGTCGGTGGTGTCGTTCGCGTCCTGGTGGATGCTCATGGTCGTGCTCCGTTCGATTGCAGCGTGGACAGCTTCAGGGGGTCGAGGGTCGCGCGTGCGGCGAGGACGAGGTCGGCGAGTTCGCGGACGGCCCCGTCGCCGCCTCGGCGTTCCAGGACGAGCCGGGAGACGGCACGGGCCTCCGGGTGCGCATCGGCGACGACGACCGGCCAGCCGACGATCTCGAGGGCCGGGATGTCGTTGACGTCGTTGCCGAGGTACGCGATGCGGTCGAGTGGGACGCCCTTCGCCGTCGCCCAGTCGCGGAGCGCGGTCGCCTTGTCGGCCGAGCCGTACACGACGTCGACGCCGAGCTTGGCCGCGCGTGCGGCGACGATCGGGACCCGCTCGGTCGACAGGATCAGGAACGGCAGCCCGGCCTCGCGCAGCAGACGGACGCCGAGGCCGTCACCGCGATGGACGCTCACCCGTTCGACCCCGTCGGCGTCGATGCTGGCGCGGTCGTCGGTGTGGACCCCGTCGAAGTCGGTGACGACGGCGTCGACGTCGAGGTGGTGCTCCGAACGCTCGGAGCCCGACGGGATGCCCAGCTGACGTTCGGCGAGTCCGGCGATCGCCTCGGCGACGAGCAGATCCTCCGGTTCGTCGATGTCGAGCGCGGCGAAGGACCTGGTGACAGCCGGCGCGATCCGGCCGAAGAAGCGGTGCCGGGCCTCGAGGAAGCCGTCCGTGTCGAAGACGTAGAACGAGCCGGTCTCGCGGTACTGCGGGGCGCGGTCCTGTCGCCGGGGCCGCTCGCGGTGGTCGTGACCGATCCCTCGGGCACCCTTCGTCTTCTCCGTCCAGAGGAATCCGTGGTCGAGCACCGCGGCGAAGACGGAGTCCGCCCGCCCGGAGGAGACCAGGGCGACGGCGTCGTCGAGTGCTTCAACGTCGAGGAAGGGCGACGTCGCCTGCGCGAACACCGTCACGGGGGTCAGCTCTCCGCGCTCCGCGAGGACGCCGAGCGCGTGGAGGAGCGCGGCCTCGGAGGAGGTGCTGTCCTCGGCGAGTTCGGCCGGCCGGTCGATGACCTCGGCACCGGCGGCGACGGCGGCGGCGGCGAGGTCCGGGTGATCGGTCGTGACGACCACGCGCGAGACGCCACCCGACCGCAGCAGCCCTTCGACCGATCGCGCGATGAGGGTGCTCCCGCGGACCGTCCTGAGGTTCTTGCGGTGGATCCCCTTCGAACCGCCCCTGACCGGGACGATCGCCGTCGCGCCGTCGGTCTCCGGGTGCCTCCCGTGCGCTGCAGATGTCATCGATCCACGGTAGGAAGCGGCGGTGGACGCGAGGGGGACGGTGGGCGAACGGCGGCCGACGCCCTGGTGGCCATCCGGTGGCCGACGCGTCCGAGCTCCGGATCTTCACACGTAGACTGTTCGGACCGCCGGGTTCCACCAGGCGGATCCGCGTTCGACGGTCATCCGTCCGGACCGCCAGCCTCGCCAGGGAGACCAGTGACCGTGACGCCGAGCACCCCCATCGCGCCAGCCGAGCTGCAGCGGGCCCGCAGCATCCTCTCCGAGATCGTCGGTGCCTACGATGCGAAGGTGGTCGGCCAGCAGGGCCTGCGCACCACCCTGCTCGCGGCGCTCGTCTCGGGCGGACACGTCCTGCTCGAGAGCGTCCCAGGACTCGCGAAGACGACCGCGGCGGAATCGATCGCCCAAGCGGTGAACGCCTCGTTCAAACGCATCCAGTGCACCCCCGACCTGTTGCCGAGCGACATCATCGGCACCCAGATCTACGACGCCCGCACGGGCGCGTTCCAGACCCAGCTCGGGCCCGTACACGCGAACTTCGTGCTCCTCGACGAGGTCAACCGGTCGAGCGCGAAGACCCAGAGCGCGATGCTCGAGGCGATGCAGGAACGCCAGACCTCCATCGGCGGCACGCACTATCCGCTGCCGAAGCCGTTCTTCGTCCTCGCCACGCAGAACCCCATCGAGCAGGAGGGCACGTACCACCTGCCCGAGGCGCAGCTCGACCGCTTCCTCCTCAAGGAGGTGCTCGACTACCCGACGATCGGCGAGGAGGCCGAGATCGTCCGTCGGGTGAACTCCGGGCTCTACGAGACCGACCAGGACCGCCCGGGGGTGAGCCTCGAGGACGTCCTGTTCCTGCAGTCCCTCGCCAAGCGGGTCTACCTCGACGCATCGATCCTCAACTACATCGTCCAGACGGTCTACGTCACCCGCCACGCGAGCGACTACCTGCCGCCGAAGCTCGCGAGCTACATCGAGTACGGGGCGAGCCCGCGCGCCAGCATCGCGTTCAGCACCGTCGCGCGGGCGCTCGCGATCCTCGCCGGCCGCGACCACGTCATCCCCGAGGACGTCAAGGGCTACCGCCACCAGGTGCTGCGGCACCGCATCATCCTGAACTTCGAAGCCGCGGCCGACGACGTCTCGCCCGAGACGATCATCGACGCCGTCTTCGGAGCGGTCCAGGCGCCGTAGGCCCGTGTCAGCCCCGCTGCTCCACCGGGTGAAGTCCAAACTCTTCATCCACGCCCACCGCCGCGTGCGGGGGATGCTCGACGGCGAGTACCGTTCCGTGTTCCAGGGCAGGAGCCTCGACTTCGACGACCTCCGCGAGTACACCCCGGGCGACGAGATCAAGGACATCGACTGGAAGGCGACGGCCAGACACGGCGCTCCACTCGTGAAGCGCTACATCGCCACGCGGAAACACCAGGTGCTGTTCGTCGTCGACACGGGTCGTGATCTCGCGGCGCTCGCCGAGGGTGGGAGCACCAAACGCGAGGTCGCCATCCTCGCGGTCGGCATCCTGGGATACCTCGCGATCCGGCACGGCGACCTCGTCGGTCTCGTCGCCGGCGATGCCGCCGCACCGGAACTCGTCCGACCCGCCGGCACCGAATCGGCACTCGAGCGCCTGCTGCAGCACATCGACCGGCGTGCGTCGCTCGCGGCACCCCAGAGCGATCTCGACGAGTTGCTCGGCTACGCGGCACGGTCGGTCAAGCAGCGCTGTCTGCTCGTGATCGTCTCGGACGACGAGGAGATCACGCCGAAGCGGTCGGAGATCCTCCGCCGCCTGCACGTCCAGCACGAGGTGCTCTGGATCTCGGTCGGCGACGCCGACCTCATGCGGGCGGAGTACACCGGTCGAGCGATGGTCGACGTCGCCGACGAGCGGTCCCTGCCTGCCTTCATCCGGTCGGACGACGCGCTCCGTCGTGAGTTCACCGAGGCCGTCACCAGCGCCACCGCCCGACACCTCGACCAGCTCGAGGAACTCGGCATCAGCGGTCAGCGCGTGACCGGAGCCGACGACGTCGTCCCCGTCCTCTTCCACCTCCTCGAGGCCCACCGACATGCCCGGCGATAACGGCTACTACGCACCGGTCCAGTACACGCTGCTCTGGCCGGTGCTCGGACTCGTGCTCATCGCGCTCGTGATCGGGTGGTACGTCTGGATGCTCGCCCACGTGCGCCGTCGCGCGCGCGGGAGCGCGCCGCGCCCGGCGCCGCAGCCGTCGCCGACCGTCCTGCGCGACCGCTACCTCGCACTCATCGGCGAGATCGAGCGCGAGCACGGGGACGGCGCCCTGAGTACGCGGCGCGCCCACCAACGGCTCGGCGCGATCCTCCGGATGTACGCGCACGAGTCCAGCGGCGTCCGCGCCCAGGTCATGACCCTCGCAGACCTCGATCGCGCCGGACTCGCGCCACTCAGTCGTGCCGTGTCGGCCTACTACCCGGTCGAGTTCCGCGAGGCCGAGACGGGCAGCGTCGCCGAGGCCGCCACGCTCGCCCGCCAGGTGGTGACGACGTGGAGCTGATCTACTGGTGGATGCCGCTCGTCTGGCTCCTCGCCGTGGCCGCGGTGGTCGCCGTCGTCGTCCTCGTGGCCCGCACCGGGCGGCGCCGGAAGGCGAACGCCGAGCCCCTGTGGGTCGCGCACTCCGAACGGCTCACCGCGCTCCCCGGTTACCGTCGCGCGCTGTCGCGGTACCGGCGCCTCATCATCGCGACGATCGCCGCGCTCGGGGTGCTGCTGCTCGCCGGCACGGCCCTCGGGTCACGCGTGGTGAGCACGACGGTGTTCCAGCCCGAACTGCGCAACCGCGACATCGTGCTCTGCCTCGACGTGTCCGGGTCGATGACGGAGTACGACGCCGCGCTGGTCGGGGTGTTCGAGAAGCTCGTGCAGCGGTTCGACGGTGAGCGGATCGCGCTCGTCCTGTTCAACGCGTCCGCGACCACGTACTTCCCGCTGACGAGTGACTACGACTACGTGGCAGCGCAGCTCGACCACCTCGTCGAGGACCTCACCTCGCCGGAGAGCGACTACGAGTACTGGAACGGCACCGATCTCGGGAACGGCTCGTCCCTCATCGGCGACGGTCTCGGGTCCTGCGTCATGCGGTTCGACCAGGTCGGCGAGGAACGGTCGCGCTCGATCGTGCTCGCGACCGACAACTACGTCGCGGGCGAGCCGATCCTCACGCTCAAGGAGGCCGGCGCCTACGCGAAGGCGCAGGACGTGACGGTGTACGGGATCAACCCCGGCGACGTCTCCAGCAAGGACTACCTCGACGACCTCGCCGCGGAGATGGACGAGGTCGTGACGTCCACCGGCGGGGACTACTACGCGCTCGCCGACCCCGGCGCGGTCGGCGGCATCGTCCAGCAGATCACGGCGGAGCAGACGAAGACGCTGAAGGGCGCCAAACAGCTCGTGCAGGTCGACGAGCCGTTCGTGTTCGTGCTGGCGGCGTTCGGCGGCCTCGCGGCGCTCATGCTGCTCGCCTGGAGGTTGCGCCGATGACCATCACCCCCGTTCTGCCGATCTGGGCCGTCGCCGTGCTCGGCACCGTCCTCGCGGCCTTCGCCGTCTGGCAGTTCCTCGCCGGGGTGCGGCGGCCAGGAGCCTGGCATTGGATCGCCCGACTGGCCATGGTCGTCGTGCTCGTGATCATCGCCCTCCGACCGACCATCCCCGGCAACCATCGCCCACCGTCCGCGATGGGCGACCTCGACGTCTACTTCGTCGTGGACACGACGAGCTCGATGGCTGCCGAGGACTGGCCGGACGAGACCGCGTCGGGGACGGACGAGAACGGCGCCCCGAAGCCGCCGACCCGACTCGACGGTGCGAAGGCCGACATCACCGGTATCGCCGACCGGCTGGCCGGTGCCCGATACGCCCTCGTGACGTTCGACGCCGTGGCCGTCCAGCGCATGCCCCTCACGACGGACGCGACGGCGCTCCGGTCGGCTGCGGAGGCGATGACGCAGGAGATCACCACCTACTCCCGCGGCAGCAGCATCGACGCACCGGTGGAGTTCATGACCACGCTGCTGACCCAGGCCGAGGAGCAGGAGCCGGGTCGGAACCGGATCATGTTCTACCTCGGTGACGGCGAGCAGACGAGTGGCGCGGCCCCCGGGTCGTTCGAGAGCATCGCACCGCTCATCGGCGGCGGTGGCGTGCTCGGCTATGGGACCGAGGCCGGTGGGACCATGCGCGAGTTCTCCGGATACCAGGACGGCAGCGTCCGCTACATCCAGGACTACTCGACCGGTGAGCCCGCCGTGTCCCGGCTGGATCCGGGCGCACTCGAGACGATCGCGTCGCAGCTCGGCGTCGAGTCGGAGATCAGGACACCGGGTGCGTCGCTCGACGACGCACTCGACGGCCTCGCCGTCGGCGGCGTCACCGTCGAGGACGAGGTGGACATCCGGCGCACCGATGAGCTGTACTGGGTGTTCGCGCTCGGGTTCGGTGTGCTGCTCCTCACCGAGCTCCCCGGCCTGGTCGGCGCGCTGGGCGAGCTCCGACGGACGAAGGGTGGGCAGGCATGACCCTCTTCGATGATCGGACCCGCACCGACCGGTCCGACGATGCGCCGCGCAGCCCTGAGCCACGGCCACGACTCGAGGAACCGCGGCGTCCGCCGCTGGCCCCGGCCGAGGTCGCCCGGTTGCGCCGTCGGCTGTTCTGGTGGTCCCTTCCGCTGGTCCTCGTCGCCCTCGTCGTCGGGGTCAAGTTCGTGAGTCTGCCGGTCGTCGCGCAGTCGGCGATCGCCGAGTACCGCGCCGAGGACTACTCCGGGGCGCAGTTGAGCGCGGGCCACCTCTTCACGGCGAACGTCGTCGAGCCGTGGATCGCCTGGTTCGACCGGGGCACCGCGGCCGCGGCCGGACAGGACTGGGTGCAGGGGGCCGACGACCTCGGCAAGGCGCTCGAGCTCGCGCCGACGGAGGAGACCGCCTGCATCGTCCGGGTCAACCTGGCGCGCGCGTACGAGACCCAGGCAGACGAGTACGTGAAGGGCCAGTTCTTCCAGGGCGCCATCAACCTCTACGACACCGCGAAGCGCATCGTCGACGAGGGCGAGGGCTGCTTCGAGGGGGAGTCCCAGGATCAGAACGAGGACCCGCAAGACTCTCAGGACCCGCAGGACCCCCAGGACCCGCAGGACCCGCAGGACCCGCAGGACCAGGGTGATCAAGGTGGTCAAGGAGGTCAGGACGACCAGGGCGGTCAAGGTGACCAGGGGGACCAGGGCGATCAGGGTGACGAGGGTGACCAGGGCGATCAGGGTGACGAGGGTGACCAGAGCGATCAGGGCGGAACCGGGCAGCAGCCCGACGTGATCGATCCGAAGGGCACGCCCGGTGAGAACCTGCAGGACACCGGCGATCGCATCGACCGCAAACGTCAGGATGCGACCGACCAGCGCGACCGGTCCGGCGGGCAGGGCCAGCAGGATCCTTCGAACGGGGGACAAGGCGACGGCGACTCGAGCGGCTCGAGCGGTACCGGTGACAGCGAGGTCGACGGGAAGGTCGACAAGTTGAAGGACGCCGGCCAGGACGCCCAGCAGGACAAGTCGACCGAGGACGCCAAGAACCGCGGTCGGAACAACGACAACGGGAACTTCGCCGATCGCCCCTGGTAGCGGTTCCGGGCTGCCTGCGTGTGACGGACTAGCATGGACAGGTGGTTACGCGCCTTTCGAATTACTTCCTCCGTACGCTCCGTGAAGACCCTTCCGACGCGGAGGTGACGAGTCACCGCCTGCTGGTGCGGGCGGGGTACATCCGACGCCAGGCGCCGGGTGTCTTCGCCTGGTTGCCGCTCGGGTTGCGGGTGAAGAACAAGATCGAGGCCATCGTCCGCGAGGAGATGGCGAACGCCGGCGCGTTCGAGGTGCACTTCCCCGCGCTCCTGCCGCGCGAGCCCTACGAGGTCACCGGCCGGTGGGAGGAGTACGGCGACGCCCTCTTCCGCCTGCACGACCGCAAGGGTGCCGACTACCTGCTGGCGCCGACGCACGAGGAGGTCTTCACCCTGCTCGTGAAAGACCTGTACTCCTCCTACAAGGACCTGCCCCTGTCGATCTACCAGATCCAGGACAAGTACCGCGACGAGGCCCGTCCCCGGGCAGGCCTCCTGCGCGGTCGTGAGTTCACGATGAAGGACGCCTACTCGTTCGACGTGTCCGACGCCGGGCTCGACGCGAGTTACCAGGCGCAGCGCGACGCCTACGAGCGCATCTTCACGCGGCTCGGCTTGGAGTATGAGATCGTGCAGGCCGACGCCGGAGCCATGGGCGGTTCGCGGAGCGAGGAGTTCCTGCACCCCACCGCGGTCGGTGAGGACACCTTCGTGCGTTCGGCCGGCGGATACGCCGCCAACGTCGAGGCCTACACGACCGAGGTCCCGGAGGCCCGCCCCATCGAGGGTCTGGCACCCGCGACGGTCTTTGATTCGCCGAACACCCCGACGATCTCGACGCTCGTCGACCTCGCCAACGAGCGACACCCGCGCGACGACGGACGGGCCTGGACGGCCGCCGACACGCTCAAGAACGTCGTGCTGGCACTGCGGCACCTCGACGGCACGCGCGAGCTGGTCGTCATCGGCCTGCCGGGCGACCGCGACGTCGACCTCAAGCGTGTCGAGGTGGCCTTCAGCCCCGCGGAGGTGGAGGCCGCGACCGAAGCGGACTTCGCCGCGAACGCCGGGCTCGTCAAGGGCTACATCGGACCGTGGTCCCCGCAGGGGCCCGTCCTCGGTGAGGAGTCGGCAACGGAGATCCGGTACTTCCTCGACCCGCGGGTCGTCGACGGCACCGAGTGGATCACCGGCGCGAACGTCGATCAGCAGCACGTCTTCGGCCTCGTCGCCGGGCGCGACTTCACCGCCGACGGCTTCGTCGAGGCGGCGGAGGTCCGCGCCGGCGACCCCGCGCCCGACGGCTCCGGACCGGTCGAGCTCGCTCGAGGCATGGAGATCGGACACGTCTTCCAGCTCGGGCGCAAGTACGCCGAGGCGCTCGGACTGAAGGTGCTCGACGAGAACGGCAAGCTCGTCACGGTGACCATGGGCTCCTACGGCATCGGGATCACGCGCATCCTCGCGATCATCGCCGAGGGCAACAACGACGAGCGCGGTCTCATCTGGCCGAAGGCCGTCGCCCCGTTCGACGTGCACGTCGTCGCAGCAGGACGCGACGCGGCGATCTTCGAGGTGGCGGAGGAACTCGTGGCCTCGCTCGAGGCGAGCGGGAAGGACGTCCTCTACGACGACCGCACCGGCAAGGTGTCCCCGGGTGTCAAGTTCGGCGACGCCGAGCTGATCGGCGTGCCCGTCGTGGTGGTCGTCGGTCGCGAGGCCACCGAGGGCTTCGTCGAGCTCTGGGACCGGGCCGCCGGCACGAAGGACCGGGTCGCGATCGCCGACCTCGCCCTCTGAGCCGCGAGAGCGCAGTAACGGTCGTCTTCCTGTCGGGATGACGACCGTTACTGCGCTCTCGCTGCGTGGAGGTGCCGGATCCGCCGGATGAACTGTTGCCGGCGGACGAAGAGGTCGTCGGCGGTGACGCGGATCACCCGCCACCCTGCATCTTCAAGCAGTTCCCGCCGATGGATGTCGTTCCGGAACCGGTGGCGCTCGGTCCGGTGGTAGTCGCCCTCGTATTCGTACAAGAGTCGCGCGGGGATGTCCGCGAGGTCCGGGTGAAGCGTCAAGCCCCCGTGATCGACGACGACGGGGTGTCCGACGAGCGGTTCGGGAAGCCCCGCTTCGACGACGGCGAGGCGGAGGAGTGATTCGGGACGGGAGTCGACGCCGGTCCTGACCAGCGCCGCGGCCCATCTGAGGGCAGCTGCCCCGCGTCGTCCCCGATGCTCGAGGGCCGCCTGCCGGAGATCGGCGACGGAGGCGAGCACGCCGGTCCGATCCGTCCCTGACCGCACCCCGGACACGATGCGGTCCCCGACGGCGACGAGCTCTTCCTGTGGCAGGACATCCGCGAGCGAACGCCAGGTGTCGAGTGCGGCGGTCACCGGGTGTCCATGGGCGAAGGCGACGGCGGTCTCGGCGGCCAGGCGATGTCCGACGATGCCGCGCGCTCGGGGCGGTGTCGTCCCGTCACGTGCACCGACATGGAGCTCCGGCGCGGAGGCGACCCGCGGTGGGAGGGGCAGGTCGAGGAGCAGTGCGGCGGTGACGTGGCTGAAGACCCGCGAGCGTCCCAGGAGCGGTTCGTACGCACGGCACCGTCCGCGCACGGTGTCGAGATCGACGCCGACCGTCCGCACGCCTCGATGCGGGGCCGAGAGATCCCGCCCCCGCAGACGTCCGATCGACTGGCCGTGCAGTCCGACGTCGTCGGTCGTGAACGCGCGGCCGACGAGATGCGCGGGCAACGGTCGAGGGGGTCGCATCCCCATACCTTCGCAAGCCGGCGAAATCCTGCCCCAGCGTTGTCCACAGCCGCGCGCGAGAGCGCAGTAACCGTCGCCATCCGCGGGGAATGACGGCCGCTACTGCGCTCTCGTGCTGAGGCGGTAGCCGGCTCCGCGGACCGTCGCGATGGCGTCCTTGCCGATCTTGTTCCGGAGATACCGCACGTAGACGTCGACGACGTTCGAACCGGGATCGAAGTCGTAGCCCCAGACCCGGCTGAGGAGTTCCTCCCGGCTGAGGATCTGGTCCGGGTGGCGGAAGAACTCCTCGGCCAGGGCGAACTCGCGGGTGGACAGCTCGACCGGCACACCGTCGACGAGGACGCGCCGTTCGCGCAGCTCGAGCTCCAGATGACCGACCGACAGCCGTTCCTGGACGGCGGTGGTCGACGCCGGTGCCCGCTCCGCCAGGCGTCGGCGGATCCTGGCCAGGAGCTCCTCGAACCGGAAGGGCTTCGACATGTAGTCGTTCGCCCCGCCGTCGAGGCCCGCCACGAGGTCTCGCGCGGAATCGCGGGCGGTCAGGATGATGACGGGGAGTTCGCTGCCGTCGTCGCGCAGCCGCCTGAGCACCTCGAAGCCGTCGACGCCGGGGAGTCCGATGTCGAGGACGAGCAGGTCGAAGTCGCCGCTCTCCGCCAGCTCGACGACCTGTGATCCGTCGACCGTCACGTCCGCCGTGTGGCCGGCGGCACGCAGGCCCTTGCTCACGAACGCGGAGATCCGCGTCTCGTCCTCGGCGACCAGGATCCGGCTCATGCGTGGTCCTCAGGCGCACTCCGCCGAGCCGAGGTGTCGACGAGGTCCGGGAAGTCGTCCTCAGGGGACGGTGCTCGCGAGCGCGGTGGTGCGTCGTTCGCGGGGCGTGCATCGCCGGGTGTCGGCCCGGCCTGCATCGCCGCGGTCGTCTGCGCCGCAGCGGCGTCCTGAGCAGCTTGCGCCTCTCGCAGCGCGATCGCCTGGGCCATCGCGCTGCGGGGGATCGCCGCGGTCTCGTCCGGGTCGAGGTCGAGGTCAGCGTCGGACCCCTCGTCGTCGTCCGCCACCGCGAGCGGCAGTCGGATGCTGAAGAGGGAGCCGGCCCGTCGGGTGTCCTCGACCTCGGCCCACCCGCCGTGTGCCGCGGCGATCGCCTGCACGATCGACAGGCCGAGGCCGGAGCCTGCGACACCCCGTCCACCGCTCACCCGGGTGAACCGGTCGAAGATGCGTTCGCGGAGCGCCTCCGGCACCCCGGGCCCGTCGTCGGCGACGGAGAGCACGAGCGCCGGGTCGTCCGACTCGTCGAACCGGCTCGAGATCACGATCGTCGACCCGGCCGGGGAGTACTTCGCGGCGTTGTCCGCGAGCTGCAGCCAGGCCTGGGCCAAGCGCCCGGCGTCGACATCCGCGGTGAGTGCGGCCTGCTCGCCCAGGGTCCACTCGTGCTCGGGCGAGATCGCCGTGGCCTTCTCATGGACCGAGGCGGTGAACGCCTCGATGTCGACCGGTTCCCGGTCGAGGGTCGACGCGAGTCCGGCCGTCGAGAGCTCCGTGATGTCGGCGACGAGGGAGCTCATCCGGTCGAGTTCGTCGAGGGCGAGGTCCCGGGTGGCGGCCACCTCCGCGGGGTCGGACGGATCGAGGAGCTCGAGGTGTCCGCGCACGATGGTCAGCGGCGTCTTCAGCTCGTGGCCGACGTCGTCGAGCAGCTGGCGTTGACTGGTGAAGGCCTCGTCGAGCCGGTCCAGCATGCTGTTCACGGTCGTGGTGAGCTCCGAGACGTCGTCGCGACCGACGACCGGGATCCGCTCGTCGAGGTCCGACTCGGTGATGCGGGCGGCGGCGTCCCGCAGCAGTCGGATGGGGTGGAGCAGTCCACCCGCGAGCTGCCAGCCGACGAGGCCGAGCAGGAGCAGGCACACCACGGCGACGACGATCTCGACGGCGAGGATGCCTCGGGACTCCGCGAGTGCCGCGTGCACGTCGGTGGCGATGACGACGTGGGCGACGTTCGGGTCGCCGACGACCTGCACCGGGATGATCGCGTACCGCACGGTGCGGTCACCGGTGGCCTCGCCCGTGACGACGCCGCGGGACGACCGGGCCGTGATGGTGTCGAGCAACTGCGGGTCGTCGTCCAGGCGGAAGGCGGACGGGGCGCTGGGCGCGACCGTCGAGCCGTCGGCGCGCACACCGATGGCGGTCTCGTCCTCGGCGAAGATCCATCGTCGCATCACCGCGTCGACGGCCGCGTCGCTCGTCGCCGGGGCCTCGGCGGAGTCCCCTGAACCGACCACCATGAAGGCGATGAGCTCGGCGCTGTGCTCCAGGCGGGCGTCGATGGTCGCGAGTGTCTGCTGCCGGCCGAGCGTGTAGGTGGAGACGCCCACGAGCGTCATCGCGAGCGTCGTCGCGAGCAGGATCGCGACGAGGATCCTCACCCTCGTGCTCCGCATGACGTTCCGCAGCTCGCCCAAGACCATTGGGCAATCATGTCACCCGCCCCGAGACGCGGTCGAGCCGGGAGCGGGACCCTCGAGGACGCGCGGGGGCTTCCCAGCTGGGTGGATGACGTACCCCTCGGCATCCGGTACCGTAGACAGACGGGTTCGGCAGCACGGCAGCAGCATGCCCGTCGTGCCGCTGCACGTCTTGCCGCGGCACCACCAGTTGAATAGAGGAGGCCATCGATGGACATCGATCTCGGTTTGTTGAAGTCGATCGAACGCGAGAAGGAGATCCCGTTCGAGGAGCTCGTCGTGATCATCGAGCAGGCCATCCTGAGTGCGTACCTGAAGAGCACCGAGGGTACCGACACCACGGCGCGCGGCGACGTCCCGGCAGCGCGGGTCCAGCTCGACCGCAAGACCGGCCACGTCGGGGTGTTCGTGCCCGAGTTCGACGACCAGGGTGTCCTGATCGGTGAGGCCGAGAGCACGCCGGACGACTTCGGCCGCATCGCCGCCTTCGCCGCGAAGCAGGTCATCTTCCAGCGGCTCCGCGACATCCAGGACGACGCCGTCCTCGGTGAGTTCAAGGGTCGCGAGGGCGACATCATCGCGGGCGTCATCCAGCAGGGCCCGAACCCGCGCATGATCCACGTCGACCTCGGCACCATCGAGGCGATCCTCCCGCCCGAGGAGCAGGTGGCCGGTGAGGAGTATCCGCACGGTGCGCGCATCCGCGTGTACGTGACGAGCGTGACGAAGGGCCTCAAGGGTCCGCAGATCACCGTCTCGCGCACCCACCCCGGACTCGTACGGAAGCTGTTCGCCTTGGAGGTCCCGGAGATCGCCTCCGGCATCGTCGAGATCGTCTCGCTTGCTCGCGAGGCCGGACACCGGACCAAGATCGCGGTGAAGGCGAACGACCCGAGCATCAACGCCAAGGGCGCCTGCATCGGTGAGCTCGGGCGTCGTGTCCGCGCGGTCACCGACGAGCTGGGCGCCGAGAAGATCGACATCGTCGACTACTCGCCCGACCTGCCGACGTTCGTCGCGAACGCGCTCTCGCCGGCCAAGGTCACGAGCTCGTACGTCATCGACCAGTCACTGAAGGCCGTCCGGGCGCTCGTGCCGGACTACCAGCTGTCGCTCGCGATCGGCAAGGAGGGGCAGAACGCCCGTCTCGCCGCCAAGCTCACCGGCGCCAAGATCGACATCCAGCCGGACTCGATCCTCGAATCGGACTGAGCCGGATGGAACCGGTGCGGACCTGCGTCGGCTGTCGCCGTCGCGAGCCGCGCTCGGCACTGCTGCGCGTCGTCGCGGTCGAGGGGGCGCTCGTCCCCGACGCCGCGGCGCGCCTGCCGGGTCGCGGATCCTGGGTGCACCCGACGTCGGCGTGCGTCGACCAGGCGGTGCAGCGTCGGGCGTTCACGAGGGCGCTCAGACTGAGTGCGGGACCCGACGCGTCGGCGGTCCGGGCCTTCGTGTCGACGGAACCGGCCGCGCCGACGGCTGAATGACGTCGTCGGGCTGGAACGACCCGCTCACGATCCGGTGGTGAGCCCGCACCCAGGGTCGGGGTGTACGATGGTGAGTGCACGCGAGAGCGCTCCGGCGCACACCGTGCTTCCCACCGCAGGTATCAGGCCCGGATCCCGGGCCTCCATCCTGCTGCCGCCCCACCCGGGTGCGGCATTCCGAGAGAACAGGCTGAACGGCTAATGGACAACTCATGAGCGGCTCGAAATGAGCACCGTCCACCACTAACGCTTGCCCCTGCCTGGGTGCAAGCTCAGACAGGAGAATTGTGGCTGCAAAACCACGTGTACACGAGATCGCATCCGAACTCGGAGTAGACAGCAAGATCGCCATGGCGAAGCTCAAGGAATTGGGCGAGTTCGTCAAGGGACCGTCTTCCAGTATCGAACCACCGGTGGCCCGCAAGCTGCGCGCCGCCCTCGAGGCCGAGGGCGCGAAGGCGTCAGCCGCCCCCGCCGCCCCGGCGAAGCGTCCGGCCACGCCCGGCGCTCCGACCCCGGGTCCCGCCGCACCCAAGGCTCCGGCCCCCGCGGCACCCGCCCCCAAGGCCGAGGCGCCCGCTGCGCCTGCGCCGAAGCAGGCCGCCCCAGGCCCGAAGGCTCCGGCCGCCCCCGCCCCTGCGGCGGAGGCACCCGCGGCCGCTGCCCCGGCGGCACCGTCCGCACCCGCTGCTCCGGCCGCCGGCGACTCGCCCTCCGGCGACGCCGCGAAGCCGGGCGGCCCCCGTCCCGGTGCTCCGCGTCCGGGGAACAACCCGTTCGCGTCCTCGCAGGGCATGGGCCAGCGCCCGACCGGCACGCCGCGTCCGGGGAACAACCCGTTCGCAGCGGCTCAGGGCATGGGTCAGCGTCCGAACCCCAGCAACATCCCGCGTCCGCAGGCTCCGCGCCCCGGCTCGCCCCGTCCGGGCGTCGGCCAGGGTCAGCGTCCCGGTGGTCCCGGTCGTCCGGGTGGCGCAGGTCGTCCCGCCGGTGGCGGCGGCTTCCGTCCCGGTGGCGCCGGTGGCGGTTTCCGTCCCGGTGGTGCCCCCGGTGGTGCACCCGCGGGTGGATTCGCGGGTCGCCCTGGTGGCGGCGGCGGTCGTGGTCGCGGACCCGGCGGTGGTACCGCAGGTGCCTTCGGTCGCGGTGGCGGCAAGAGCAAGGCACGGAAGTCGAAGCGGACGAAGAGGGCCGAATTCGAGCTGCGGGAAGCCCCGTCGCTCGGCGGTGTGAGCGTCCCCCGCGGCGACGGCAACACCATTATCCGTCTGCGTCGTGGCGCGTCCATCTCGGACTTCGCCGACAAGATCGACGCCAGCCCCGGCAACCTCGTCACCGTGCTGTTCCACCTCGGTGAGATGGCGACGGCGACGGAGTCCCTCGACGAGGCGACCTTCGACGTGCTCGGTTCCGAGCTCGGCTACAAGATCCAGATGGTCTCGCCCGAGGACGAGGACCGGGAGCTCCTCGAGGGCTTCGACATCGACCTCGACCAGGAGCTGGAGGACGAGTCCGACGAGGACCTCGCCATCCGTCCTCCCGTGGTCACCGTCATGGGTCACGTCGACCACGGTAAGACGCGCCTCCTCGACGCCATCCGCAACGCGAACGTCGTCGCCGGCGAGGCCGGTGGCATCACGCAGCACATCGGTGCGTACCAGGTCGTCGCGGAGCACGAGGGCATCGAGCGTCCGATCACCTTCATCGACACCCCGGGTCACGAGGCGTTCACCGCCATGCGTGCTCGTGGTGCGCAGGTCACCGACATCGCGATCCTCGTGGTCGCGGCCGACGACGGCATCATGCCGCAGACGGTGGAGGCCTTGAACCACGCGCAGGCGGCCAACGTGCCGATCGTCGTCGCGGTCAACAAGGTGGACAAGCCCGACGCCAACCCGGCCAAGGTGCGCCAGCAGCTGACCGAATACGGCCTCGTCGCCGAGGAGTACGGCGGAGACGTCATGTTCGTCGACGTCTCGGCTCGTGCCGGCACCGGCATCAAGGACCTCCTCGACGCCGTGCTGCTCACCGCGGACGCCGGTCTCGACCTGCGCGCCAACCCGAACAAGGATGCACGCGGTGTGGCCATCGAGGCCAAGCTCGACAAGGGCCGCGGTTCCGTCGCGACCGTCCTCATCCAGTCGGGTACGCTCCGCGTCGGTGACGCGATCGTCGCCGGTACGGCGTACGGCCGCGTCCGTGCGATGGTCGACGAGAACGGCGACACCGTCGCCGAGGCGGGTCCCTCGCGTCCCGTCCAGGTGCAGGGCCTCTCGAGTGTTCCTCGGGCCGGCGACACCTTCCTCGTCACCGAGGAGGACCGCACCGCGCGTCAGATCGCCGAGAAGCGTGAAGCCGCGGAGCGCAACGCCGCTCTGGCCAAGGCTCGCAAGCGCATCTCGCTCGAGGACTTCACCCGTGCACTCGAAGAGGGCAAGGTCGAGTCGCTCAACCTCATCATCAAGGGTGACGTCTCCGGTGCCGTCGAGGCACTCGAGGAGTCGCTGCTCAAGATCGACGTCGACGACAGCGTCCAGCTGCGGATCATCCACCGCGGTGTCGGTGCGGTCACCGAGTCCGACGTCAACCTCGCCACGATCGACAACGCGATCATCATCGGGTTCAACGTGCGCCCCGACCCGAAGGCCCGCGAGCGTGCGGCCCGTGAGGGTGTGGACGTCCGGTTCTACTCGGTCATCTACAACGCACTCGAGGACGTCGAGCAGAGCCTCACCGGCATGCTCAAGCCCGAGTACGAAGAGGTCCAGTCCGGTGTCGCAGAGATCCGCGAGGTGTTCCGTTCCTCCAAGTTCGGCAACATCGCGGGTGTCATCGTCCGCTCGGGCACGATCACGAGGAACGCCAAGGCGCGGGTCATCCGCGACGGCGTCGTGGTCGGCGACAGCCTGGCGATCGAATCGCTGCGTCGGTTCAAGGACGACGTCACCGAGGTGCGTACGGACTTCGAGGCCGGTATCGGTCTCGGCAAGTTCAACGACATCCAGATCGGTGACGAGATCGAGACGATCGAAATGAAGGAGAAGCCGCGCGGCTAGTCCGCTCGGCCGGTCCCCGTCGTCCTCCTCCGGGAGGGCGGCGGGGATTCCTGCTTGTATTGTGTGTGCAGCATCCGTCGGGCGGCCCTCCGCCCGACGGTCATCAGAGGAGGACGAGATGGCAGAGAACCCCAGGGCCCGCAAGTTGGCGGACCGCATCAAGGAAGTCATCGCCAAACGGCTCGACAAGGGCATCCGCGACCCGCGGCTCGGCTTCGTGACGATCACCGACGTACAGGTGACCGGCGACCTCCAGCACGCGAACGTGTTCTACACGGTGTACGGCTCCGACGAGGAACGCGCCGACACCTCGGCCGCGCTCGAGTCCGCCAAGGGCCTGCTGCGTGCCGAGATCGGCCGCAACATCAACACCCGGCTGACCCCGAGCCTCGACTTCTTCCTGGACGCGATCCCGGAGAACGCGCAGCACATCGAAGACCTGCTGCGCGAGGCGAAGAACCGCGACACCGAGGTGGCCGGGCTTGCCGCCGGTGCCGCCTACGCCGGCGACGAGGACCCCTACGTCAAGCCGCGCGACGTGGACGCCGAGGACTAGACACCTCGCACCAGCCCTTCGACAGGCTCAGGGACCGGGATTCCTTCATCCGGTCTCTGAGCCTGTCGACGTGCGCCCTTCGACAAGCTCAGGGACCAGGTGGGGCTCAGGGACCGGGTGGGGCCGAGGGACCGGGTGGGGCTGAGGGACCGGTCAGTCGTGGGGGAGGGCGTACCCGCCGTCGACGCGCACCGCGAGGCGGTCGGCGACCAGTCCGGCGAGTGCGCGGTCGAACTGCTCGCCGTCGGGCCAGAGCGCCCGGAGCTCCTCGTCCGTCAGTGAGCGGTGGGTCGAGCGGAGCTCGGCCATGATGATGCCCCGGACCTGTCGGTCGCTGCCCGCGAACTGCTTCTGCTTCGTCTTGACCGGTCCGTCGTAGGCCGGGTATCCCGCCGCGCGCCACGCGCACACCTCGCGGAGCGGACACTCCTCGCACCGCGGTGCTCGAGCCGTGCAGACCACCGCGCCGATCTCCATCAGCCCTGCGTTGAAGACGGCTGCCTCCGAGCGGGACTCCGGCAGGAGCGCCTCCATGGCGGGGAGGTCCGCCTTGGCGTTCGGTGGGCCGGGCTCGCCTTGGCCGCGGACGGCGCGGGCGATGACCCGTCGGGTGTTCGTGTCCACCACCGGGTGCCGGTCCCCGTAGGCGAAGACGGCGACGGCGCGGGCGGTGTAGTCGCCGATGCCGGTGAGCGCCAGGAGCTGGTCCACGTCCGACGGGACGATGCCGTCGTGCCGTTCGGCGATCTGGGTGGCCGCCGCATGGAGCCAGAGCGCTCGGCGCGGATAGCCGAGTCGGCCCCAGGCGCGGACGGCTTCGGCCGGTGGTTCGGCCGCCAGGTCGGCGGGCGTCGGCCAGCGCCCGAGCCACTCCTCGAGCCGCGGGATCACCCGGCTGACCTGCGTCTGCTGGAGCATGAACTCCGACACGAGCGTGCCCCAGGCGGGGAACCCCGGGCGTCGCCACGGGAGGTCGCGCGCGTTGGTGCGGAACCATCCCGTCACGAGCGGGGCGAGGTCGGAGGGTTCGGGCGGCACCGCACCAGCCTACGATCCGCGCGGGTAGGCTCGGCGCCATGAAGCTCGTCACGACACCACGGATCGAGTTGCTCCGGCAGCTGCGAGACCAGTTCCAGCGGGACTACCCACGAGGCCGCACCCTCATCGCGGTGGACGGCGTCAGCGGCTCCGGCACGGCGGCGTTCGCCGACGGACTGGCCGAGGTGTTCGACGAGGCCGGACGCGCGGTGTTCCGTGCCTCGATCGACGACTTCCACCGTCCTCGCGAGGAACGGTACGCGCGGGGGCGGGACTCGGCCGAGGGCTACTGGCTCGACTCGTTCGACTATTCGCTGTTCCGCCGGGTGCTCGTCGAACCCTTCCGCCTGGCGGGCAGCGCCGGCTTCCAACTCGTCGGGTTCGACGAGCAGCGCGACGTCGGCGCTCCCTTGCGTTGGACGACCGGCCCGCAGGACGCCGTCCTCATCGTCGACGGCGTCTTCCTGAACCGTCCCGAGCTCCGCGGCCTCTGGCATGCGTCGGTCTGGCTCGACGTCCCGATGGCGACGGCCTACGAGCGGCTGCACGAGCGCCTCGGCGTCGACGCGGACCCGACGGCGCCGTCCAACGCACGCTACGTGGGCGGGCAGGCGCTTTACCGCAAGGACGACGACCCGACGGCGCGGGCGACCGCCCTCGTGGACAACACGGACGAGCGGCACCCACGGCGGATCTTCGCCGACTTCTGCTGAGCGCCGCCGCCCAGGGGGTGCTCCGGGCGCCCGGCGGCGCCGACCGCCGCTGGTACCGTTGCAGGGTGGTCGAGAACAGCACAGCAGCACCCGGGTCGGCGTCCGCCCGTCCCGGTATCCTCCTCATCGACAAGCCGCAGGGGTACACCTCCCACGACGCGGTCGCCCGGGTGCGACGGCTCGCCGGCACGCGCAAGGTGGGGCATGCGGGAACGCTCGACCCCATGGCCACCGGGCTGCTCGTGTTGGGCACGCGCTCGTCGACCCGACTGCTGACGTTCATCGTCGGTCTCGACAAGGAGTACACGGCGACCATCCGCCTCGGCGAGGCGACCTCCACCGACGACGCCGAAGGTGAGGTCACCGAGCGTGCCGACCAGGCCGCGGTGGCAGCGGTGGACGACGACGCGATCATCGCCGCGATCCGTCCGCTGACGGGCGACATCGAGCAGGTGCCGAGCACGGTGAGCGCCATCAAGGTGGGCGGGAAGCGCGCCTACGCCCTGGCCCGCGAGGGGATCGAGGTGGAGCTGAAGTCCCGTGCGGTCACCGTCAGCGCGTTCGACGTGCTGGCCATCCGTCGGGATGGTGCGGCCGTCGACGTCGACGTCCGGGTCGTCTGCTCCTCCGGCACCTACATCCGCGCCCTCGCCCGCGACCTGGGGGCTTCCCTCGGCGTCGGCGGCCATCTCACCGCGCTTCGCCGGACCCGGATCGGACCCTTCGACGTCACGGACGCGTCGACGATCGACGACCTCGACGTTGAGACGGCGCTGTTGCACCCGGCCGACGTCGCGAAGCGCCTGTTCGGTGCCCTCGAGCTCACGGAGCAGGAGGCGGTCGACCTCGGCCACGGGAAGCGGCTCGAACGCGAGCTGCCGGCCGGCCACACCGGTCCGATCGCCGCCGTCGCGCCGGACGGCCGACTGGTGGGGCTCGTCGAGCGCCGTGGCGGGTCGCTCAAGTCGGTCGTGAACTTCCCGGCGGAGGAATCGGCATGATCGAGTGGTTCACCCTCGCCCAGATCGCGGTCGCGGTCGTGGCCGGGCTCCTCTGCATCGTGCTCGGGTTCGCCGGGCGCGCGCCGAACGACCTGACGATGGGGGCGACGGCACTTGTCGAGGTCCTCCTCATCGCGCAACTGGTGGTGGCGATCGCCGCGCCCGCGTTCGGGAACACCGCCACGGGGAGTGTGCCCGAGTTCTACACCTACCTCGTCTCCGCGATGATCCTGCCGATCGCCGGCGGGTTCTGGGCGCTCGTCGAGCGCACCCGATGGTCGACGGTCGTCCTCGGCGTCGTTTGTCTCGCGATCGCGGTGATGCTCTACCGCATGGAGCAGATCTGGACCGTCCAGCTCGGCTGACCGACGGCGGCGGAGGACGACGGCACCGCAGCTCGCGTGACCGTCGCGAAGTGTCTGGGCGAGGGCCTGCTTCGCATAGAATCGTCGGGTCATGCCTCTCCCCACCACCGCTCCAGCCCGCCCACGCGTCCGTGGTGTCGGGGTCGTGCTCGTCGCCGTCTACGGCATCCTGGCGCTCGCCGCCACCGGCCGGTCCGTGGTGCAGATCACGACCAAGTTCGACGAGGCGCCACTGGCCTATCTGCTCTCGGCCGTCGCCGCGGTGGTGTACATCCTGGCGACCGTCTCGCTCGTCGCTCCAGGCGCCGTCTGGCGGCGGATCGCCTGGGCCACGATCTCCTTCGAGCTCGCCGGGGTCCTGATCGTCGGCTTGCTGAGCCTGCTCGATCCCGAGCTGTTCCCCCACGACACGGTCTGGTCCGGCTTCGGCCGCGGTTATGTCTACATCCCGCTCGTCCTCCCGGTCCTCGGACTGTGGTGGTTGGCCGGACATCGGCGTACCGGCAAATGATCACGTTCACCGAGCTCGACCAGGTCCCCGACGCGTTCGGACCGTCGGCCGTCACCATCGGCAAGTTCGACGGCGTCCACACGGGTCACCGCGCGGTCGTCGCCGCGCTCCTCGAGGAGGCCTCGGCCGCCGGTCTCAGCTCCGTCGCCGTCACCTTCGACCGCAACCCGCTGAGTCTCATCAACCCGGACCGCTGCCCGGCGTCGCTCGTGAGCAACGAGCAGAAGCTTGGTCTCCTGGCGGCCGCCGGTGTCGACGCGGCCCTGCTGCTGCGCTTCGACCAGACACTGGCCCAGCTCACGCCGGAGGAGTTCGTCACCTCGATCCTCGTCGGAGCGTTGCACGCCAGGACGGTGCTCGTCGGCGAAGACTTCCGTTTCGGCCATCGCGGCCTCGGCACGGTCGCCACGCTCGAGTCGTTCGGTGAGGTCTACGGCTTCTCCGTGCGCGTCGTCGACGACGTCCGTCCCGGCGGCGGGCGTCGGGTGTCGTCCACCTGGATCCGCGAACTCCTCGAGGAGGGTGACGTCCGCGAGGCGTCGCGGCTCCTCGGTCGTCCGCCCGGTGTGCGGGGCGTCGTCGTCCACGGTGCCAAGCGTGGCCGGGAACTCGGCTTCCCGACCGCCAACCTGTCTCCCGATTCGCAGGGTCTCATCCCCGCGGACGGCGTGTACGCGGGTTGGTTGTTCTGGCGAGGACGTCGGTATCCGGCGGCGATCTCGGTCGGGAACAACCCGACCTTCGACGGCGTCCCGCAGAAGCAGGTCGAGGCCTACGTCCTCGACGAGACCGATCTCGACCTCTACGACGACGAGGTCGAGGTGCAGTTCGTCGAGCGCATCCGCGGCATGGTCGCGTTCACCGGGATCGAGCCGCTCATCGTGCAGATGACCGACGACGTCGAGCGCGCGCGCCGGATGCTGTCCTAGTGGGTCCGCGTCCCCTGTGGCGGGGGAGGGCCCTCGCGCTCGTCGGTATCGTGCTGGTCGCGGCGAACCTCCGCACGGCCGTCACCTCGCTGTCGCCGATCTTCGCCGAGATCGACGGCGACATCGGCGTGGGGTCGGTCGGGCTGGGGCTCCTCGGGATGCTGCCGCCACTGTGCTTCGCCCTCTTCGGCGTCTTCACCCCGCGACTCGTGCGTCGACTGCACCTCGAGCCGGTGCTGCTCATCGCACTCGGCTCGATCGTCGCCGGGCACCTGATGCGCTCGCTCGCCCCCGACTTCGCCGTCCTCGCGATCGGGAGTGCGCTCTGCTTCGCCGGGATCGGCATCGGCAACGTCGTGCTCCCGCCGCTGGTCAAGAAGTACTTCCCCGACCGCGTCGGCCTCGTCACCTCCCTCTACGCGACGGTCCTGTCGGTCAGCACGTTCATCCCGCCGCTGATCGCCGTACCGGTCGCCGATGCCGCGGGGTGGCAGGTGTCGCTCGGGGTGTGGTCCATCGTCGCCATGCTCGCCGTGCTGCCCTGGATCACGCTCATCGTCCGGGAGCGTCGGGATGCCCGGGCCGCCGCCGCGACGGACCCCGAGATCGAGGAGGTGCCTCGCGCCGGGCGCGTCCTCGTCCACCGCTCGCCGATCGCGTGGGCCATCGCGGCGGTGTTCGCCACCTCCTCGCTGAACGCCTACGCGATGTTCACCTGGCTCCCCACCATCGTCGGTGACGTCGCCGGCGTCACCGCGGCCCAGGGCGGCCTGCTGCTCTCGCTCTTCTCCGCGATGGGGGTCCCGGCGAGCCTGATCGTCCCGATGCTCGTCGCGAGGCTGCGGAACGTCGCCGTCCTCGTCTACGTCGCGAGCGCGTGCTTCGTGCTCGGCTACCTCGGGCTGCTCCTGTGGCCGGCGACGCTCACGTGGCTGTGGGTGCTGCTCGCCGGGCTCGGCCCGCTGCTGTTCCCGCTCGCCCTCGTGCTCATCAACCTGCGGACGGCGACCCACGAGGGCGCGGTCGCCCTGAGCGGCTTCGTGCAGAGCGTCGGCTACACCCTCGGCGCACTCGGCCCCCTGGTCGTGAGCCTGCTGCACGCCGTGACCGGATCGTGGACCGTCCCGCTGCTGCTCCTGCTGGCCACGGGCGCGCTGTGCGCCATCGCCGGCCGAATCACCGGCCGGCCGACGACGATCGAAGCGGACCTCGCAGCACGCGGTCGGTGACCGGTCTGGTCCAGACCTCCTGACGGATCCCCGGCGACGATGCGCATCCGCGCACCGGCCACTGCTCATCTGAGCATGGGTACCAACGGACGTTGTCCGGGTGGTGGTGGCGTCCTAGGCTGGAGACGATCCGGAGGAGGCCCGAGGTGATCGAAAGCGACGAGCTGCTCGCGGTGCGCGCCGCGGAGCTCTACTACGACGAGACGAAGACCCAGGACGAGATCGGCGCGCTGCTCGGCATCACGCGGTGGAAGGTCGGTCGGCTCCTCGCCCAGGCCCGCGAACTCGGCTACATCCGCATCGAGATCGTGCACCCGCGCGCACGCCGCCTCCCACTCGAACGGGCGCTCCGCGAGCGCTTCGGACTCGTGGACGCGGTCGTCGTGCCGAGCCCGAGCGACAGTGCCGACCTCCACGAACGCGTCGCTCGCGCGGCGGCCGACTACCTCGGTGCCATGCGACCGGTGCCGCGGACGCTCGGCGTGAGCTGGGGGAGGACGCTGCGCGACATCGCCGACCACCTGTCCGACGGCTGGGCGACGGGACTCTCCGTCGTGCAGATCAACGGCGGCGTGAGCCTCAACCAGCGCGTCGGCACCGCGGCCGCCACGGCTGCACGGATCGCCGAGAAGGGCCGTGGCGACGTCACCCTGCTCCCGAGCCCGGCGATCTTCGAGCGCCTGGAGACGAAGCTGAGCATCGAGTCTGACCGCACCGTCGCGGAGGTGCTCCGCACGGCCGCAGCGGCCGACACCTACCTCTACGGTGCCGGCGTGGCCGGGCCCGACTCCGCCCTCGTCCACAGCGGGTACCTCACGGCCGCGGACGTCGACGTCCTGGTCGCACGCGGTGCCGTCGGGGACGTCGTGGGGCGCTACATCGACGCCGAGGGCATGATCGTCGACCCCACACTCGATGAGCGCACGGTCGGGCTCGGACTCGAAGCGCTCCGACGCGCCGGTCGCAGCATCGCGGTCATCGCCGGAGCGCAGAAGCACGCCGTCGCGAGAGCCGTCGTCAGCAGCGGCCTCTGCACCGTGCTCGTCACCGACGAGGCGACCGCGACCGCACTGCTCGCCGACCACGAACCATCATCCGCCAAGCAGCACACCCCGGAGCAGGATCTGCTCGGAAGGAACGCACCATGACCACTCCACCAGGCGACCTCGTGGCGAAGCCGACGGCGCTCGAACTCGTCGACGGCCCCGTCACCGACGCCAGCCTCAGACGCTACCTCGACGGCCTCGCGGGCGTCGACGCCGTCGGGCTCGAACAGCGCGCAGCGGACCTCGGCACTCGCTCGATCAAGACGACGTCGAAGGCCTGGGCCCTCGACCGCATCATCGAACTCATCGACCTCACCACCCTCGAGGGTGCCGACACCCCCGGGAAGGTGCGCTCCCTCGTGGCCAAGGCCATCACCCCGGACGCCGGCGATCCGTCCACACCGCGCGTCGCCGCGGTCTGCGTCTACGGCGACATGGTGCCGTACGCCGTCGAGGCGCTCGGCGCGGCGCACACGCAGCCTGGTGCGGCACACGACGCCGGCGGGATCAACGTCGCGGCGGTCGCGACGGCCTTCCCGAGCGGACGCGCCTCCCTCGCGGTCAAGCTGGCGGACACGGCCGACGCCGTCGACGCCGGAGCGGACGAGATCGACATGGTGATCGATCGGGGTGCGTTCCTCTCCGGCCGGTACGGCCAGGTCTTCGACGAGATCGTCGCGGTCAAGGAGGCCTGCCGTCGGAGCGACGGCACCTCGGCGCACCTCAAGGTCATCCTCGAGACCGGCGAGCTGAACACCTACGACAACGTGAAGCGCGCCTCCTGGCTCGCCATCCTCGCGGGCGGCGACTTCATCAAGACGTCCACCGGCAAGGTCGCGCCCGCCGCGACCCTCCCGGTGACCCTCCTCATGCTCGAGGTCGTCCGCGACTGGCACCGCCTCACCGGTGAGCAGATCGGTGTGAAGCCCGCCGGCGGCATCCGCTCCTCGAAGGACGCGATCAAGTACCTCGTGACCGTCGCCGAGACGGTCGGCGAGGAGTGGCTCCAGCCGCACCTGTTCCGCTTCGGTGCCTCGAGCCTCCTCAACGACGTGCTCCTGCAGCGTCAGAAACTCACCACCGGCCACTACTCCGGCCCCGACTACGTCACCATCGACTAGGACATCATGAGCTTCCTCGAATACGCACCAGCCCCGGAGTCCACCTCCGTCCTCCACCTCCGTTCCGAGTACGGCCTCTTCATCGACGGCGAGTTCACCGAGGGCACGGGCGGGACCTTCCAGACGATCTCCCCGAGCACCGAGCAGTCGATCGCGACGATCTCCGCGGCGAGTGACGCCGACGTCGATCGCGCCGTCACCGCCGCGCGGCGTGCCTACGACCGCGTGTGGTCGAAGCTGTCGGGCGCCGACCGCGGCAAGTACCTCTTCCGGATCGCGCGCCTCGTCCAGGAGCGCGCCCGCGAGCTCGCCGTGGCGGAGAGCCTCGACAACGGCAAGCCGATCAAGGAGTCCCGCGACGTCGACGTCCCGCTCGTCGCCGCCTGGTTCTTCTACTACGCCGGTTGGGCCGACAAGCTCGACTACGCGGGCCTCGGCGCGAACCCCCGTGCCCTCGGCGTGGCCGGGCAGGTCATCCCGTGGAACTTCCCGCTCCTCATGCTCGCGTGGAAGGTCGCACCGGCGCTCGCCGCCGGCAACACGGTCGTCATCAAGCCGGCCGAGACCACGCCGCTCACGGCACTCATCTTCGCTGAGATCCTCCAGCAGGCCGAGCTGCCGGCCGGTGTCGTGAACATCGTCACGGGTGCCGGAGCGACCGGCGCGGCGATCGTGCGCCACTCCGACGTCAACAAGGTCGCCTTCACCGGGTCGACCGCCGTCGGGCGCGAGATCGCGAAGACCATCGCCGGCAGCGACAAGCGCCTGACGCTCGAGCTCGGTGGCAAGGCCGCGAACATCGTGTTCGACGACGCACCGATCGACCAGGCCATCGAAGGCATCGTCAACGGCATCTTCTTCAACCAGGGTCACGTCTGCTGCGCCGGATCACGGCTCCTCGTCCAGGAGAGCATCCACGACGAGGTCGTCGACCGCTTGAAGAGCCGTCTGCAGACGCTGCGCGTCGGCGACCCGCTCGACAAGAACACGGATGTCGGCGCGATCAACTCGGCCGAGCAGTTGGCCCGCATCCGCGAGCTCTCGGACATCGGCGAGCTCGAAGGCGCCGAACGGTGGAGCCCGGACTGCGAGCTGCCCGAGAACGGGTTCTGGTTCGCGCCGACGATCTTCACGAACGTGTCCACCAGTCACCGGATCGCCCGCGAGGAGATCTTCGGGCCGGTCCTCTCGGTCATGTCCTTCCGGACGCCCGCGGAGGCCATCGCGAAGGCGAACAACACCCCGTACGGACTGTCGGCCGGGATCTGGAGCGACAAGGGCAGCCGGATCCTCGCGGTCGCGGACAAGCTCCGCGCCGGCGTCATCTGGGCGAACACCTTCAACCGGTTCGATCCAGCCAGCCCGTTCGGCGGGTACCAGGAGTCGGGGTACGGCCGCGAGGGTGGTCGCCACGGGCTCGGTGCCTACCTCGCGCCGGCCGGTTCCGCAGTGTCCGCCCCCACCGCAGCTCCCAAGGCTGCCAAGAAGGGAGCCCAGCGATGAGCCGGCTCACCATCCCGAAGACCTACAAGCTCGCCATCGGCGGCAAGTTCCCACGCAGCGAATCCGGAAGGACGTACGAGGTGACGAACGCCAAGGGGGAGTTCCTCGCGAACGCATCGCTCGCCTCGCGGAAGGACGCCCGCGACGCGGTGGTCGCCGCACGATCGGCGCTGGCCGGCTGGTCGGGTGCCACCGCCTACAACCGCGGGCAGGTGCTGTACCGTATCGCCGAGCTGCTCGAGGGTCGGCGGGCGCAGTTCATCGAGGAGATCGTCCAGGCTGAAGGCGTCTCGCAGGCGAAGGCCGCAGCACAGGTCGACGAGGCCATCGACCTCTGGGTCTGGTACGCGGGCTGGGCGGACAAGTACGTCCAGGTGGTCGGGGGAGCGAACCCCGTCTCGGGTCCGTACTTCAACCTCTCGGTTCCGGAGCCGACGGGCGTCGTCGCGCTCATCGCGCCGCAGGACTCGTCGCTCCTCGGATTCGTGAGCGTCGTCGCTCCAGCGCTGGTCGCGGGGAACACGATCGTCGTGATCGCGAGCGAGCGCCTGCCGCTCTCGTCGATCAGCCTCGCCGAGGTGCTCGCCACGAGTGACGTCCCCGGCGGTGTCGTGAACGTGCTGACCGGATCGCCGGCTGAGATGGCTCCGTGGCTCGCATCGCACGCCGACGTCAACGCGATCGACCTCGCCGGCGCCGGCGAGCTCGACTGGATCGAGCTCGAGGTCCTCGCGGCCGAGACGCTCAAGCGGGTGGTCCGCCCGAACGGTTCCCGGGGCTCGGTCCCCGCGAGTCTCGACCGGATCACCGCGTTCACCGAGGTGAAGACCGTCTGGCACACGAAGGCGCTCCTGTAGCGACTCGTGGCACCCGCGTGGTGCTTGCACAGCGGCGCCCGGCTGTACAGCCGGGCGCCGCTGTCGTCGACGGGTCGTAACGTTGCACCCATGACCGAATCATCGACTTCGAAGCGCGTGCTCGTCACGGGTGCCACCGGCTACATCGGCGGGCGGCTCGTGCCGCGGCTGCTGGAGGCCGGATACACGGTCCGGGTGCTCGTGCGCTCGCCGCAGAAGCTCACTGACGTGCCCTGGCGCGATCAGGTGGAGGTCGTCGAGGGTGATCTCGGTGACGCGGCTCAGGTCGCATCGGCCTGCGTGGACGTCGACGTCGTCTACTACCTCGTGCACTCCATGGGTGGCAAGGGCGACTTCGAGCAGACGGAGCTCGACGCCGCGGAGCACGTGGCCGCCGGCGCTGCCGCGGCAGGGGTGTCGCGCATCGTCTACCTCGGTGGCCTGCACCCCGAGGGCGTCGAGCTGTCGAAGCACCTGCGGTCCCGCACCGAGGTCGGGCGGATCCTGCTCGCCTCGGGCGTTCCGACGATCGTCCTGCAGGCCGGCGTGGTCATCGGTTCGGGATCGACCTCCTTCGAGATGATCCGCCATCTGACGGACATCCTGCCGTACATGCCGGCGCCGCGCTGGGTCCGGAACTTCATCCAGCCGATCGCGGTCCGTGACGTCCTGCACTACCTGCTGGCGAGCGCCGAGGTCGACCGCGACGTGAACCGGGCCTTCGACATCGGCGGCCCCGACGTCCTCCGGTACGGACAGATGATGAACGGCTATGCGGTCGAGGCCGGCCTCCCGCAGCGCCCGATCGCGCCGCTCCCGGTCCTCACCCCGTGGTTGGCCTCGCAGTGGGTGAACCTCGTGACCCCGATCCCGCGCCGGCTCGCGTCGCCGATCATCGAGTCGCTGCTCGTCGACTGCGTCATGGGCGACCACGACATCGACGCGGTCATCCCGCCGCCGGAGGGCGGTCTGACGGGGTACCGACGCGCGGTGCGCCTCGCGCTGCAGCGCATGCGCGACGGTGAGGTCGAGACCTCCTGGCGGAACGCGACCGTGGACGGCGCGCCGAGCGACCCGCTGCCGAGCGACCCCGACTGGGCCGGACACACCGTCTACATCGATCTCAAGGAACGGAAGACCTCCGCGGGTGCCGACCGGCTCTTCTCGGTGATCGAGTCCATCGGCGGCGAGAACGGGTGGTACTCCTTCCCGTTGGCGTGGGCGATCCGTGGCTGGATGGACAAGCTCGTCGGTGGTGTCGGGTTGCGACGTGGTCGCGACGATCCGCAGCACCTGAGCGTCGGGGACGCCCTCGACTTCTGGCGCGTGGAGTACCTCGAACGTGGTCGTATGCTGCGCCTGCGCGCCGAGATGCGCGTGCCCGGTCTCGCGTGGCTGGAGATGAGCGCGACCCCGGTCGGCGACGGCTCGGTCTACCGGCAGCGCGCCGTCTTCTTCCCGAAGGGGCTCGGCGGACGCCTCTACTGGTTCGCGATCCTGCCGTTCCACGGGATCATCTTCAACGGGATGGCGAACCGCATCACGGAGGCGGCCGTCGCGCTGCCGTCCGAGTCCTCGGCCCAACGGAAGAGCCGGGTGGGGCCGGTGTCCCCGGAGGAGCACGAGGCGGTCGACTCCGCCGAGGCGGACCTGCAGGCCTCACGACCCACCCCGGAGGCCGCGGAGTAGCGTGGGCGTATGAGCGAACCCACCGTCGTCACCGTCACCGGAGCCGGAGGCCAGATCGGCTACTCCCTGCTCTTCCGCATCGCGTCAGGTCAGCTGCTGGGGCCGGACCGGCCCGTCGTCCTGCGCCTGCTCGAGATCCCGCAGGGTCTCGGAGCGGCCGAGGGGACGGCATTAGAACTGCAGGACTGCGCGTTCCCGCTCCTGGCCGGGGTGGAGGCGACGACCGAGATGTCGCGCGCCTTCGACGGGGTGGACGTCGCCCTGCTCGTCGGTGCCCGTCCACGTGGTCCGGGCATGGAACGAGCCGACCTCCTCGCGGCCAACGGCGGGATCTTCGCACCGCAGGGCGCGGCGATCGGAGCCGGTGCGGCCGACGACGTGCGCGTCCTGGTGGTCGGCAACCCGGCCAACACGAACGCACTCATCGCGCAGTCGGCCGCCGCCGGGGTGTCGGCCGAACGGTTCACCGCCCTGACCCGACTCGACCACAACCGCGCCGTCGCGCAGTTGGCCGCCAAGACCGGCGCAGCCGTGTCCGAGATCGACGGCGTCGTGATCTGGGGCAATCACTCGGCGACCCAGGTGCCGGACCTCTCCCACGCGACGGTCGGTGGTCGTCCGGCCCTCGAACTCGTCGACGAGGAGTGGATCGCCGACGAGTTCATCCCACGGGTGGCGAAGCGCGGTGCGGAGATCATCGCGGTCCGGGGCTCGTCGTCCGCCGCCTCGGCCGCTGCCGCCGCCATCGATCACGTGCATGACTGGGTGAACGGCACGTCGACCCCGGGCCGGCCGGAGCGCTGGACGTCCGTGGCGCTCCCCTCGGAGGGCTGGTACGGCGTGCCGGAGGGGCTCGTGAGTTCGTTCCCGGCCCGCTCGGTCGACGGACGCTGGGAGGTCGTCGAGGGGCTCGACATCGCGCCCGTCTGGCAGCGGCGTATCGACGCCTCCGTGGCGGAACTCGAGGAGGAGCGTGCTGCGGTGGGTGAGCTCGGTCTCCTCGGCTGAACGCCGCGGAGGGTCTCCGGACGTCGACAGGGGACGTCGGTCCCTGGCGTCGGACTCGCCCGGTCGCTAGCGTGAGCGCATGCGCCGATCCCTCCTCACCATCACACCGCTCGCCGTCGTCCTGCTCCTGGCAGGTTGCGCGGGGTCTCCCGCTCCGTCCCCCTCGGCGATCGCGACGTCGGCGGCTCCGTCACCGACGAGCAGCACGACGTCAACGGCTGCGGTCGATCCGAACGCGCCGGCGGGCCAGTGCGCGGACAGCGTCCTCCAGGTCACCGTCTCGGGGGCCGATGCAGGTGCGGGCAGCATCTTCTCCAACGTCGTGTTCACGAACACCGGTCGGGAATCGTGTGTCCTCCGCGGGGCTCCGGGGGTCTCGGTCGTCGGAGACGGCGACGGCACCCAGTTGGGCGCCGCAGCGGTCCAGCAGGAGGACGCGGCGCCGGCCGACGTGACGCTTCCAGCGGGAGGTTCGGCGTCGGCGACCCTCACCTCGGTCAACATCGGATCCGACGGCGGGCCGCTCGATGACTGCGAGGCGGTGACCGGCGACGGCTATCGGGTCTACCCGCCGCACTCGTTCACGGCGGTCTTCGTGGCCTCGTCAGCCGTCCCGGCCTGCTCGAACACGGCGGTCGCCTGGATGACGATCGGCCCGGTGCGGGCCGACTGAGCTCGTCCGCGCTCGGCGCCGGGATGCACGCGGTCGAGCGACGGCCGTCCCGGTGTCGATGCCTCATCAGTTCGCCGTCATGTCGCGCCGGGTCGGTTGCAACAGGTACCCCCGGGGGGTATAGTGAAGGCTCCGATCCACTGAGGAGGACGCATGTCCGAAACCACCGCAACCATCACCTACCGGGTCGACGGCATGACCTGCGCGCACTGCGTGTCCGCCGTCACGACCGAGCTCTCCGCGCTCTCCGGCGTCGACGGGGTCGCCGTGGATCTCGACGCGGGGACGGTCACCGTCTCGGGCGCCTCGTCGGCCGACGAGGCGGCCATCGGTGCCGGCGTCCAGGAGGCCGGCTACACCCTCGTGGGTCGTCGCTCATGAGCGCGCCACTCATCCAGCTCGACCTCGACATCGAGGGCATGACCTGCGCGAGCTGCGTGGCACGCGTCGAGAAGCGGCTGACCGCGCTCGACGGTGTCGAGGCGCAGGTCAACCTCGCGACCGAACGGGCGACGGTGACCGCGCCCTCCACCGTCACCGCTGACGAGCTGGTCGCAGCCGTCGCGAAGGCCGGCTACACGGCGACGGTGCGTCCGCCCGCTGACGAACGCGCCGCGGCGGACCGGGAGCAGACTCCGACGTCGGGACCGACGTCCGACCCCTCGGCGACCGTGACGACGCTCCGCACCCGCCTCGTCGTCAGTGCGGTGCTGGCAGTGCCCGTCGTGCTGCTCGCGATGATCCCCGCCTGGCAGTTCGACCACTGGCAGTGGCTCTCGCTGACCCTCGCGACGCCGGTCGTCTTCTGGGGTGGGTACCCGTTCCACCGGGCGACGTTCGCGACGCTGCGGCACGGCTCGGTGACGATGGACACCCTCATCACGCTCGGGACGGGGGCTGCCTACCTGTGGTCCGTCTGGGCGCTCTTCTTCGGCATGGCCGGGATGACGGGCATGCGGCACGAGTTCACCTTCTTCGCACCCGACGCCGACCCGTCGAGCGCGCTCTACCTCGAGGTGGCCGCCGGCGTGACCGTCTTCCTGCTCGCCGGCCGTCTCATCGAGCAGCGCTCGAAGCGTGCGGCAGGCGAGGCACTCCGCGACCTCATGACGCTGGGCGCCTCGGAGGTCTCCGTGCTCCGGCACCGTGCGCCGGACCCCACCGACCTCATGGCGCCCACCCGCACCGAGGAACGGATCCCGATCGAGCAGTTGCTCGTCGGGGACCACTTCCTCGTGCGTCCCGGTGAGTCCGTCGCCACCGACGGGGTCGTCGTCGAGGGGGCGGCGAGTGTCGACGAGAGTCTCGTGACGGGGGAGTCCGTCCCGGTCGAGCTCGTAGCCGGCTCGCGGGTCATCGGGGGCACGATCGCGCGCGGCGGCAGTCTCGTCGTGCGGGCGACGGCCGTCGGCGCCGAGACGCAGCTGGCGCGCATGGCGCAAGCGGTCGAGGCGGCGCAGCTCGGGAAGAGCCGGGTCCAACGGCTCGCCGACCGCGTCTCGAGCGTGTTCGTCCCGGTCGTCCTGGCGATCGCCCTCGCCACCGCCATCGTGTGGGCGCTCACCGGCTCGACCATGGAGGCGGCGTTCACCGCCGCGGTCGCCGTCCTCATCATCGCCTGCCCGTGTGCGCTGGGGCTCGCGACACCGGTGGCCCTCCTCGTCGGGACGGGGCGTGGCGCGCAGCTCGGCATCCTCATCGCCGGTCCGGAGGCGCTCGAGCGGGCGAGCGGCATCGACCGCATCGTGCTCGACAAGACGGGGACCGTCACGTCCGGGCGGATGAGTGTCACGGAGGTCTGGGCGTCCGGTGCGACGGATGAGGTGCTCGCCCTCGGCGCGGCGCTCGAAGCCGCCTCCGAGCACCCCATCGCCGAGGCGATCGTCGCCGAAGCGACCCGCCGCGATGCAGCTCGTCCGGTGGTCTCGGACTTCGCGAGCCTCGAGGGGCTCGGCGTCACCGGCACGATCACCGGAGGAACCGTGTTGGCCGGACGTCCCGCCTTCGCGGAGGACCAGGGCTTCCGCATCGGACCGGACGCGGCGAGCGCCCTGGCCTCCGCCGCGGAGCGTGCGAGCACCGTGGTGGTCGTCGCCTGGGACGGTGAGGTCCGCGGCGTCGTCGAGGTCGCCGACACCGTGAAGCCGGAGGCCCGCGCCGCCATCGGACGCGCCGTGTCCCTGGGGATGACGCCGGTGCTCCTCACCGGCGACAACGCGGCCGTCGCAGCGCGGGTCGCGGGCGAGGTCGGGATCAGCGAGGTGATCGCCGACGCGAGCCCCTCCGACAAGGTCGCCGCCGTCGAACGGCTCCAGGCGGCCGGTCACCGCGTCGCGATGATCGGCGACGGGGTGAACGACGCCGCGGCGATCGCCACGGCCGATCTCGGCATCGCCATGGGGACGGGTACGGATGCGGCCAAGGGCGCAGCCGACCTCAGCATCGTCTCCGGTTCCCTCGCCACGGCGATCGACGCCGTCCGGCTCTCCCGGCGGACGCTCGGGATCATCCGCGGCAACCTGTTCTGGGCGTTCGCCTACAACGTGGCGGCGATCCCGCTCGCTGCGCTCGGCCTCCTCAACCCGATGATCGCGGGTGCGGCGATGGCGTTCTCCAGCGTGTTCGTCGTGCTCAACAGCCTGCGCCTCCGCCGGTTCCGTCCGGCCGCCTGAGGTTACCCGTCGACCGGTGGGCTGCGGCGGATACACTGTCCGCAGAACCGGTCGACGTGGATGGGTGGTGGTGAGGTGTCCAGTCCGTGGCTGGCGGCCCCGGCGCGTGCCGAAGCGCAGCGCGGACTCGTCCGACGGCTCGTCCGCGAGTCGTGGGAACGGTCGATGGGCCGTCACCTCGACCCGGACAACCTCATGCCGGAGCTCGCCTTCGACGAGGACGAGTTGCGCGACCACCGGCTCGGACACCCGCTCGCCGGCGTCCTCCCGGTGATCACCAAGCTGCTGGTCAACGACGCGGACGACGACTCCGGCATGCTCGTCGCGGTGGGCGACGCCATGGGCAGACTGCTCTGGGTGGACGGCGACCGTCATCTGCGGCGACGGGCGGAGGGCATGCTCTTCGTCGAGGGTGCCGGGTGGTCGGAGCGGGAGGTGGGGACGAGCGCCCCGGGCACCGCGCTCGAACTCGACCACGGCATCCAGATCCACGCGGCCGAGCACTTCAACCGCCTCGTGCACCCGTGGAGCTGCACGGCGGTCCCGGTGCACGATCCCGAGACCCGGCAGATCATCGGCGTGATCGACATCACCGGTGGCCCGCAGGCGGTCGCCTCGCATGCGCTGCCGCTCATGGAGGCGACCGCCGCCGCCGTCGAGTCCGAGATCATGGTGCAGCGGCTGCGCGCGGTCGCCGACCGCCGGTTCGCCGGTCGCCCACGCACGGACACAGCCCGCCGGACGACCACGGTGCGGCCCGGCCTGCAGGTGCTCGGCCGTGACACCGGCCTGCTGGTCGGACACGGGGCGAGTCGCCCGACCGAGCTCAGCCGACGGCACGCCGAGATCCTGACCCTGCTGGCCTGGCACCACCAGGGCCTGAGCGCCGACGCGCTCGCCGGGCTGCTCTACGACGCGGACGAGGCGTCGGTCACCCTCCGGGCGGAGCTCGTCCGGCTGCGGAAGGTGCTCGGCGGGACCGCGCCGACACTCGTGCCGGCCTCGCGGCCGTACCGGCTCACCACCCCGCTCCAGCTCGACGCCCACCAGGTGCTGTCCCTCCTCGACCGCGGCGCCCACCGCGCCGCGCTCGCCGCGTACCCGGGCCCGCTCCTGCCGGACTCCACCGCCCCCGGTGTCGTCGACCTCCGCGACCGGGTCGCGACGCGCCTCCGCGAGGCGATGCTGACCGACGCCTCGGCGGACCTGCTGCACGACTACATCCGGACCGCGGCCGCGCCCGACGACGTCGAGGTCCTGCACGCCTGCCTCCGACTGCTGCCGCCGCGGTCACCGAAGCGCGCCGGCCTCGTCGCCCGCATCGAGGCGATCGACGCCGAGCTCTCGGCGTCCTGACGGCCGATCCGGTCCGCGGTCCTCGGCGCAACCTCCTGCAACCTCGGGCCGACTAGCGTCGACGGCACGCACCTGAGCGGTGCGCCACCGACAACGTCGTCGACAAGGAGTGACATGACCGTCTACGCCAACCCGGGTACCGAAGGTGCCGTGTTCAGCTACGCCCCCCGCTACGACCACTTCATCGGGGGCGAGTACGTCCCGCCCGCGAACGGGCAGTACTTCGAGAACCAGACCCCGGTCACCGGAGCCGTGTTCACCGAGATCGCCCGAGGCACCGCGGCCGACGTGGACCGAGCGGTCGAGGCGGGATGGAAGGCGTTCCCCGCCTGGTCGAAGACGAGCGTCGCCGAGCGCGCGGTGATCCTCAACCGCATCGCCGACCGCATGGAGGAGCACCTCGAGGAGATCGCCGTCGCCGAGAGCTGGGAGAACGGCAAGCCGGTCCGCGAGACCCTGGCCGCCGACATCCCCTTGGCGATCGACCACTTCCGCTATTTCGCGGGGGCGATCCGCGCTCAGGAGGGCGGCATCTCGGAACTCGACCACGACACGGTCGCCTACCACTTCCACGAACCGCTCGGCGTCGTCGGGCAGATCATCCCCTGGAACTTCCCGATCCTCATGGCGGTGTGGAAACTCGCACCGGCGCTCGCCGCAGGCAACTGCGTCGTGCTGAAGCCGGCCGAGCAGACCCCGGCGTCGATCCACCTCATCGTCGACCTCGTGAAGGACCTGCTGCCGGCCGGCGTGCTCAACGTCGTCAACGGTTTCGGCATCGAGGCCGGCGCCCCGCTGGCGTCCCACCCGCGGATCCGGAAGATCGCGTTCACCGGTGAGACCACGACCGGTCGCCTGATCATGCAGTACGCGAGCGAGAACCTCATCCCGGTGACGCTGGAGCTCGGCGGCAAGAGCCCGAACGTGTTCTTCGAGGACGTGGCGCGCGAGCACGACCAGTACTACGAGAAGGCGCAGGAGGGCTTCAGCATGTTCGCCCTGAACCAGGGCGAGGTCTGCACCTGCCCGAGTCGGGCGCTCGTCCAGCGTTCCATCTACGACGGCTTCGTGGGCGACGCGCTGACCCGCATCGGCACGATCAAGCAGGGCAACCCGCTCGACACGGACACGATGATCGGTGCCCAGGCGTCGAACGACCAGCTCGAGAAGATCCTCTCCTACATGGACATCGGCAAGCAGGGCGGCGCGAAGCTGCTCATCGGCGGCGAGCGAGCCGACCTCGGCGGTGAGTTGAGCGGCGGGTTCTACGTCCAGCCGACCGTCTTCGAGGGGACGAACGACATGCGGATCTTCCAGGAGGAGATCTTCGGGCCCGTGCTCGCACTCACGAGCTTCGCTGACTACGACGAGGCGATCTCCATCGCGAACGACACCCTCTACGGCCTCGGCGCCGGTGTGTGGAGCCGTGAAGCGACGACGCTGTACCGGGCCGGGCGGGCGATCGAGGCGGGACGCGTCTGGTCGAACACCTACCACCAGTACCCGGCGCACGCGGCGTTCGGCGGGTACAAGCAGTCGGGGATCGGCCGGGAGAACCACAAGATGATGCTCGACCACTACCAGCAGACGAAGAACCTGCTCGTGAGCTACGCGGAGGGGCCGATGGGCTTCTTCTGATCCACATCCCGGTCCCTGAGCCCCACCCGGTCCCTGAGCTTGTCGAAGGGCGCCCTTCGACAGGCTCAGGGACCGGCGGAGGGGCAGGGCCGGATGCACGACACGACGAAGGAGGACACCATGACCGGACGGGTCGACGTCACCGACGCTGCGGCCGCACTGGTGCGGGAGATGACCGCGCTGCACGGACCGCTCATGTTCCATCAGTCCGGCGGATGCTGCGACGGGAGTTCGCCCATGTGCTACCCCGTCGGGATGTTCCGCACGGGCGCGGTCGACGTCCTGCTCGACACGCTCGACGTGCCCGGGCTCGACGCGCCCGTCGAGGTCTACATGTCGCGTTCCCAGTTCGAGTACTGGAAGTATACGCACCTGACGATCGACGTGGTGCAGGGGCGCGGCAGCGGGTTCAGCGTCGAGGCCCCGACGGGGCAGCGGTTCCTCATCCGTTCCCGCATGCTCGACGACGCCGAACTGGAGCGGTTCGGACTCGTCGACAGCGCGCCGGACTGAGCGCTCGCGACCGATGCGGCCGATGGCGTAGACTGGGCACACGCCCGTCGGGCGCCCGTGTCGGTCTCGTGCAACGCTCTGTTGCTCCACGACGACCAGTCGGGCCCGACGCCCGTCTCTTCCGGCCCCTCGGCCGATGAGGCTCTTCGACTGCTCAGGAGGAGCATGCCGCACACCGGCCAGCAACGCCGTTCCCAGGGGCGTTCCAGCACCCGTTCATCTGGCCGCTCGAACCCCAGAGGGTCCTCGTCGCGTCACGACGACGACGCGCCGATCATCCCCATCCTCGCCCGCAAGGTGCGCGAGGTCGAGGCGAAGGCGCAGAAGGGCAAGGTCGGGCCAACCAACCGGACCAAGTACCAGGTCATCGCCTTCCTCGTCCGCGAGGAACGCGCCAGGGTCAAGGCCGACACGAGCTACAGCGACGCCACGCGGGCCGAGCTCCTGAAGCGCCTCGACGGTGTGGCGACCATCCTCGCCAAGACGGCGGCGCGCGACACCTCGCTCATCCAGCTCCTCGAGGCCGACGCCGCGACGAGCCCCGTCGCGCAGCGGCTCCGGCGCGACTGGCTCCTCGAGTCGGGCGCCGAACTCAGCGCCGACGAACTCATCATCACCGTCGAGAAGCCCGTCGTGGAGTCCGTCGTCCCGGCCGAGCTCGCCGAGAAGCAGGTCATCCCGCAGTCGGTCAAGGCACGTCAGTTGGCCAATCCGTTCCTCGCCCCGGATTTCAGCCAGGCGGCACCGCAGCCGACCGTGCGTCGACGACTCGACAGCTGGGAGCTCATGGGCCCCCTGTACAAGGCGTTCGAGCTCGGTTCCGGCGGGGGAGCGGCCTCGATGGACCTGCCCGACGCCCCGAAGCTCGACCGGCTCTCGCCGCGCGGCCTCGAAGTCATGAAGCACCAGGCGCGCTTCGTCGAGAGCGTCCGTGAAGGACACCGTTCCTTCCTACTCGCCGACGAGCCGGGCCTCGGCAAGACCGCGCAGTCGGTCCTCGCCGCCTCGGTCGCCGAGGCGTACCCGCTCCTCGTCATCGTGCCGAACGTCGTCAAGATGAACTGGGCGCGCGAGGTCGAGCGCTGGACGCCGCACCGACGCGCCACGGTCATCCACGGCGACGGCCAGGCGCTCGACGCCTTCGCCGACGTCATCATCGTGAACTACGAGGTCCTCGACCGCCACCTCGCCTGGCTCGGGACGCTCGGCTTCCGCGGCATGGTGGTCGACGAGGCGCACTTCATCAAGAACCTCCACTCCCAGCGCTCGCAGCACGTGCTGTCACTCGCGAACCGGATCCGGAAGGCGACGCCCGGCCAGGACCCGCTGCTGCTCGCGCTGACGGGTACGCCGCTGATCAACGACGTCGAGGACTTCAATGCCATCTGGCAGTTCCTCGGCTGGATCAAGGACGGCAAGCCGACCGCCGAACTCATGGAGCGGCTCGAGGACACCGGCCTGACCCCGGCCGAGCACGCCTTCTACGCCGCCGCGCGGTCCGCCGTCATCGACATGGGCATCGTGCGCCGCAAGAAGCTTGACGTCGCCAAGGACCTGCCCGCCAAGCGCGTCGCCGACCTCCCGGTCGAGCTCGACGACGAGGCGATCCGGTCCATCCGCGACGCGGAGGCCGAGCTCGGGCAACGGCTCAAGTCCCGCTACGTGCGGGTCCTGGAGTCGCGTGGTGAGCGCGTCGACGCGCTGCACGAGCCGAACACCGACCTCATGCGCATGGTCGCCCAGGCCGAGCTCGACGAGTCCAAGGCCGCCGGTGGCACGGAGAACGTGTTCACCATGATCCGCAAGATCGGTCAGGCCAAGGCCGTCCTCGCCGCCGATTACACGGCGCAGCTCGCGAGGTCCGTGGGCAAGGTCGTGTTCTTCGCGAAGCACATCGACGTCATGAACGCGGCCGAGCAGTTGTTCGCGGGTCGCGGCTTGAAGACGGTGTCGCTCCGCGGCGACCAGACCGCGCAGGCGCGTCAGGCCGCGATCGACGCGTTCAACACCGATCCGGAGGTCGCGGTCGCGGTCTGTTCGCTCACCGCCGCCGGCGTCGGCGTCAACCTGCAGGCCGCGTCCAACGTCGTGCTCGCCGAGTTGTCCTGGACAGCCGCCGAGCAGACCCAGGCGATCGACCGCGTGCACCGCATCGGTCAGGAGGAGCCGGTCACCGCCTGGCGCATCATCGCCGCGCACACGATCGACGCGAAGGTCGCGGAACTCATCGACAGCAAGCAGGGCCTGGCCGCTCGCGCGCTCGACGGAAGCGACCAGGACGTCGCGTCGGTCGACTCGGTGCAGCTGAACGCCCTCGTCCACCTGCTCCGCGAGGCACTGGGCGCCTGACGTCCGGTTCGTCCGACCGGGTGACCACAGGTCGCCCGGCCGGACGTCGTCGGCTGGTCAGACGCCGAGTGCCGCCTTCACCTGAGCGAGCGACGGGTTCGTCGCGGTCGAGCGGTCGGGGAAGATCACCGTCGGGACCGTCTGGTTGCCGCCGTTCAGCGAGGCGACGAGGTCGGCGGTCCCCGGGACCTGCTCGATGTCGACCTCGGTGAACGGGATGCCGGCTGCGGACAGCTGATGCTTCAGTCGGGCGCAGTACCCGCACCAGGTCGTGGAGAACATCGTGATGCCGCCATCGGCGGGCAGGTAGTCGTCGGCACTCATCCCAGCAGCCTAACCCCGGTGGACGAGGCACCGACCCTCTGGGCCGGAGGACCGTCCGCGCCGGATGAAGCACCGTCGGCGAGACGGTATTGTCGGGGATGACTCCCGGCACCTGAGGTGCCCCGATCCCCATGAGGACTGTTGATATGAGAATTGGTGTGCTCACGAGCGGCGGCGACTGCCCCGGCCTGAACGCGGTCATCCGAGGAGCGGTCCTCAAAGGGACGAAGATCCACAACCAGGAGTTCATCGGCATCCGCGACGGCTGGCGAGGAGTCGTCGAGGGCCTGACGATGCCGCTCGACCGCCACAGCGTGCGTGGTCTCGCCAAGCAGGGTGGCACCATCCTCGGCACGAGCCGCACCAACCCGTTCGAAGGACCGCACGGCGGCCCGGAGAACGTCCAGCACACCATGGACCGGCTCGGCATCGACGCGCTCATCGCCATCGGCGGAGAGGGCACGCTCGCCGCGGCGAAGCGGCTGACCGACGCCGGCCTCAAGATCGTCGGCGTCCCGAAGACGATCGACAACGATCTCGACGCCACCGACTACTCCTTCGGCTTCGACACCGCCGTCGAGATCGCGACCGAGGCCATCGACCGTCTCCGGACGACGGGCGAGTCCCACAAGCGGTGCATGGTCATCGAGGTCATGGGCCGGCACGTCGGCTGGATCGCCCTGCACGCCGGTATGGCGGCGGGTGCCCACGCCATCCTCATCCCGGAACAGCCGCAGTCGATCGAGCAGATCTGCGAGTGGGCGGACAGCGTCTACCAGCGCGGTCGCGCCCCGATCATCGTCGTGTCCGAGGGCTTCACGCTCGACACCATGGAGACCGCGCACTCCGAGAAGGGACTCGACGCGTTCAACCGTCCCCGTCTCGGCGGCATCGCCGACGTGCTCGCACCCGAGATCGAGCGCCGCACGGGCATCGAGTCCCGCGCGACCGTGCTCGGCCACCTGCAGCGCGGTGGCGTCCCGAGCGCCTACGACCGCGTGCTCGCCACCCGCCTCGGTATGGCCGCCATCGACTCCGTCATGGCCGGCGACTGGGGCACGATGATCGCACTCCGCGGCACCGAACTCGTCAACTGCCGCTTCGAAGAGGCGCTCGGCAAGCTGAAGACCGTGCCGCAGGAGCGCTACGACGAAGCGGCGATCCTCTTCGGCTAGACACCCGCCGCACCGACGACGCCCCTGCTCCGGACGGAGCAGGGGCGTCGTCGCTTCGGATCAGGCCGGATCGGTGTCCGTGAGTTCGAGCACATCGAGCAGCCAGGCGAGTTCCTCGGCGCGCTCACGCCACGCGTTGTAGCGGCCGCTCACCCCGCCGTGCCCGGCGCTCATCTCGATCTTCATCAGCGCCGGTGCACCGGCGTCCCGCAGGCGGGCCACCCACTTCGCGGGTTCCACGTACAGCACGCGGGTGTCGTTGAGGCTCGTCGTCGCGAGGATGCGAGGGTAGCGCTTCGCCGGGTCGACGTTCTCGTAGGGGCTGTACGCCTTCATGTACGCGTAGACCTCGGGGTCGTGGAGCGGATCGCCCCATTCGTCCCATTCGATGACCGTCAGGGGGAGCGACGGGTCGAGGATGCTCGTCAGCGCGTCGACGAACGGGACGCCGGCGAGGATGCCGGCGAAGCGGTCGGGAGCACGGTTCGCCACGGCGCCCATGAGGAGGCCGCCGGCGCTGCCGCCCTCGGCGACGAGCCGGGCAGGCGTCGTCCAGCCCTCGCGGATGAGGTGGTCGGCCACGTCGACGAAGTCGCTGAAGCTGTTCTGCTTGTGGAGCTTCTTGCCGTCCTCGTACCAGTGACGCCCGAGTTCGCCGCCGCCGCGCACATGGGCGATCGCGAAGGTCACGCCGCGGTCGAGCATCGACAGCCTCGCGATCGAGAAGGACGGGTCCATGCTGGCCTCGTACGAGCCGTACCCGTAGAGGTGGAGCGGCCCTGGCCCCTGGACACCGACCCGGCGCACGATGGAGATCGGCACGCGGGTCCCGTCCACGGCAGTCGCCCACTCCCGGAACTGCTCGTAGTCCGCCGGGTCGTAGTCGCCGAGGACCGGCTGCTGCTTGCGCGCGAAGCGTTCGCCGGACCGGACGTCGAGTTCGAGCACCGTGGACGGCGTCACGAGGGACCCGTATCCGAACCGGAGCATCGGTTGAGCCCACTCGTTGTTGCCGTGCCAGCCCACGGTGGACAGCGGTTCGTCGAAGGCGATCTCGTCGATGTCGCCACTCGTCGGGTCGAGCAGGCCGATACGCGTGAGGCCGTCGCGCCGGTAGGAGACGGTGGTCACGGCCTCGAACGCCTCGACGTCCTCGAGTCGGCGCTCGCTGCTGTGCGCGACGACGACCCGCGCCGTGCCGAGCGGATCCGAGAGTGGCACCTCGACGAGCTCGAAGTCCGGCGCGTCCCGGTTGTGCAGGATGAGCAACCGGTCTGCGCCGTCGGCCACCCGGTGTTCGACGCTGTACTCGACGCCGTCGGTCCGCGGCCAGACGATCCGCGCCTCCTCGGACAGTGCGTCGGCGGGGACGAGTCGGGTCTCGCTCGTGACCGAGGAGCCGGCTTCGATCAGGAGCAGCGCCCGGCTGCGAGTGAATCCGGCGCCGACCCAGAACCGCTCGTCGGGCTCGTGGAAGAGGACCGTGTCGTCGTCCTGGGGCGTCCCCACCCGGTGCAGGTGCACGGTGTCGGGGCGCCAGCTCTCGTCGACCGTCGTGTAGACGATGGCGGTGCCGTCGGGGGAGAACTCCGCCCCGCCCGCGGTCCCGAGGAGCTCGTCGTCGAGGTCGACGCCACTCGCGAGGTCCCGGACACGGACGGTGTACCGCTCGTCGCCTTCGACGTCGACGCCGTAGAGCAGTCGCGTGCCGTCGTCCGACACGTCGAAGCTGCCGAGGGAGAAGAAGTCGTGGCCCTCCGCCTCGACGTTGGCGTCGAGGATGATCTGCTCGCCGGGGGCCGCGCCGCCCTCGGGCAGGGTCGGCGGCGTCCAGTCGTCCGGATCGGCGACCGGGATGCGGCACTGGATGCCGTACTGGCGGCCTTCGACACTGCGGCCGTAGTACCACCACGCACCGGAACGGGTCGGGACCGAGAGGTCGGTCTCGAGCGTGCGACTCTTGATCTCCTGGAAGATGCGCTCGCGCAGTCCGGCCAGATGGGCCGTCTCCTGCTCGGTGTAGGCGTTCTCCGCCTCCAGGTGCGCGATCACCTCCGGTGACTCCTTCTCACGGAGCCACTCGTACGGGTCCACCACGGTGTCGCCGTGGTGGGTGCGTTCGGTCGGTCGGGTCTGGGCACGGGGGGCAGAGAGCTTCGCCATGGTCCAACGCTAGTCGAGGCGCCGCCCTCCCAGCCCGCTCGGAGCCATCCGAGGGCCGCCGGGTCTAGCGTGGGGTGATGACGACCATCCCAACATTCGCGCTCAACGACGGTTCGAGCGTCCCCGCGATCGGTTTCGGCACATACCCCCTGCGAGGCCGCGAGGGCACCGACGCCACGCTGTCCGCCATCGACGCAGGCTACCGACTGATCGACACCGCCGTGAACTACCGCAACGAGGACGCCGTCGGCGCCGCGGTCCGCGAGACCGACGTCCCCCGTGACGAACTCGTCGTCGCGACGAAGCTGCCCGGCCGCGACCACGGCTTCGAGGAGACCATCACCTCGTGCCGCGGATCCCTGGCCTCGCTCGGCCTCGACCACATCGACCTGTACCTCATCCACTGGCCGAACCCCTCCGTCGGCCGCTTCGTCGAGTCGTGGAAGGCCATGATCCAGCTGCAGCGCGAGGGCCTCGTCCGCAGCATCGGCGTCTCGAACTTCACCGAGGAGTTCCTGACCCGCCTCGCCGACGAGACGGGTGTGCTGCCGGCCGTCAACCAGGTCGAGCTGCACCCGTACTTCCCGCAGGAGGAGCTCCTCGCCTTCCACCGCGAGCACGGCATCGTCACCGAGGCGTGGAGCCCGCTCGGCAAGGCACAGGCGCCGTTCGCCGAGGAACCCGTCGCAGCGGCCGCCGCGGCGCACGACGTCTCACCGGCGCAGGTCGTCCTCCGCTGGCACCACCAGCGCGGCGTGCTCCCGATCCCGAAGTCCGCGTCCCCGGAACGCCAGCGCACGAACATCGACGTGTTCGGCTTCGAGCTCAGCGACACCGAGGTGCAGGCGATCACCGCACTCGGGCGGACCGACGGCAGGCTCTTCGACGGAGACCCCAACACCCACGAGGAGATGTGAGTCCCGGCGGGCGCGTCCGCGCGCCCGCCGGCACCCCTCCTAGACTTGGCCGGGTGAAGCCCAGACGTCGTCGCCTGTCCCCGGTCCGTGCCCGCTCCTCGCGGGTGCTCCTCGTCGCCCTGGCCCTGGCGGTGGGTGCACCACTCGTCGCGACCCTGGCGAGCGCGCCGCCCGCCGCGGCCGACGCTCGGACCGACGTGTCCGACTTCACCTTCGCGTCCTTCGACGGCGACTACACCCTGAGCCGTGGCGGCGACGGTCAAGCCGAGCTGCGCGCGGTCGAGACCTTCGTCGCGGAGTTCCCCGACTCCGACCAGAACAAGGGCATTGTCCGAGCGATCCCCGACGAGTTCGACCGGGCACCACTGCACACGGAGATCGTCTCGGTGACCGACGCCGACGGTGCGCCCGTGGAGTGGGAGACCGACCGCGACGGTGATTTCCTCGAGTTGTCGCTCGGGACGGACGACTACGTGCGCGGCACGCAGAGCTACGTCATCACCTACACGCAGCGCGGCGTCGTCGGTGCCTATCGCGACACACGCTCCGACGAGTTCTACTGGGACGCGCCCGGGACCGGCTGGGACCAGCCGTTCGCCGACGCCAGTATGACGGTGCGGGTCGCGCCCGACATCGCCGACGCGCTCACCGGTGACGGCGCCTGCTACCGCGGGGATCCCGACGACAGCTCGCCGTGCGACCTCTCCCAGGCGGAGGACGCCGACGGAGACGTCTTCACGACCTCCTCCGTCCCGCTGCAGGCCCGGCAGACGCTGACGGTCGCGATCGGGTTCGAACCGGGCACGTTCGTCCAACCGGCCCGCCCCGGCGAGGCGCCGGTCTTCTCCATCGTCCCGATCGTCCTCGGCGCGCTGTCGGCCGCGGGGCTCGGAGCACTCCTGTGGATCCGACTGCGCTTCTGGAGGGACCACCCCGGTCGTGGCGTCATCGTGCCGCAGTACTCCGCCCCGAAGCAGATGAACCTCCTGCTGGCGGGCGACCTCGCCGGTCGCGCCGCCTCGTCGATGGCCGCCGAGATCGTCAGCCTCGCCGTCCGCGGCAAGCTCCGGATCGTGGACGGACCGGGCAAGAAGGACTACTCCCTGCAGTACCTCGACGACAGCGCGACGGATGAGCAGGAACGGCGCGTGCTCGCCGCGCTCTTCCCCGACCGGAACCGACCGCGGGAGATGAAGGAGGTCGACCCGGCGCTCGGCAAGGCGGTCACCGCGGAACTCGCGGCCGCCAAGCGGAACGCCCTCGACCTCGGCCTCCGACGCTCGGTCTCCTCCGCGCGGGCGTGGATCATCGTGGGGGCGCTCGCCGTCCTGGGCGTCGCCGGGATCGTCTTCTTCGGGGTCGCCTACTCCCAGCGAGCGGACAACGGCTGGTCGGTCGCCGCGCTCTTCGTGACCGGGATCGCGCTGCTCGCGGGGATCGTGTTGGCCATCGCACCGAAACCGCTCACCGCCACAGGTGCCGATGCGCGGGACGAGTTGCTCGGCCTCCGCGACTACCTGGCGCTGGCGGAGCAGGACCGCTTCCGCATGTTACAGAGCCCCGACGGTGCCGAACGGGTGGACCTCGGCGACCCCGGCCAGCTCGTCCGGGTCACCGAACGGCTCCTGCCCTTCGCCGTACTCTGGGGCGTGGAGCGCGAGTGGGCCAAGGAACTCGGTATCCGCTACGAGCAGGCCGGGAGTGCGCCGTCGTGGTACGCCTCGAACACCCCGTTCCAGGCGGCGATGTTCGCGAACGCGTTCTCCGGCTTCTCCGGATCGGCGTCGAGTACGTCGGCGTCCTGGTCGACCAGTGGGGGAGCGAGCTCGTCCGGCGGCTCGACGGGTGGCGGCTTCGCGGGCGGCGGCGGAGGCGGCGGAGGCGGCGGCGGGCGCTGATCGGCGTCGAGTTGACCTCGACCGGGCAGGGTGTAAGGATCGTGTACGGCGGGTGAACCGCCCGTATCCAGCACGTGAATTCCCCCCAAACATCTCGTCGGGGAGCACTGTGTCCGTATTCGCTCCGCCTCGAGAAAGACACCAGTGGAACTCGTTACCCTGACTGTCGTGCTGGTCATCGCACTGGCACTGTTCTTCGACTTCACGAACGGGTTCCACGACACGGCGAACGCCATGGCGACCCCGATCGCCACGGGCGCCCTCAAACCGAAGACCGCCGTCCTGCTCGCCGCGATCCTCAATCTCGTCGGTGCGTTCCTGTCCACGGAGGTCGCGAAGACCATCTCGGGCGGGCTCATCCGAGAGGGCGAGGGCGGCATCCGGATCGGACCGGAGCTGATCTTCGCCGGACTCATCGGCGCGATCGTCTGGAACATGCTGACCTGGCTCCTCGGCCTGCCGTCGTCCTCCAGCCACGCGTTGTTCGGCGGGCTCATCGGCGCGGCGATCGTCGGCGCCGGCTTCGGCTCGATCGACTTCGGTGTCGTCCTCTCCAAGGTCATCCTCCCGGCGTTGATCGCCCCCGTCACGGCGGGTCTGGTCGCCTACTCGGCGACGAAGCTCGCCTATCGGATCACGCGCCGCTATGACGGCAAGCCCGACGGTCGCGACGGGTTCCGGTACGCGCAGATCTTCTCTTCGTCCCTCGTCGCCCTCGCGCACGGTACGAACGACGCACAGAAGACCATGGGTGTCATCACGCTCACCTTCATCGCGGTCGGGGTGCAGGCGGTCGGCACCGGTCCCGAGCTCTGGGTCATCGTCGTCTGCGCCCTCGCCATCGCGCTCGGCACCTACATGGGCGGCTGGCGGATCATCAAGACCATCGGCACAGGGCTCACCGACGTCAAGCCGGCGCAGGGCTTCGCGGCCGAGACGAGCACCGCCGCCACGATCCTCGCGTCGAGCCACCTCGGCTTCGCCCTCTCCACCACGCAGGTCGCCTCCGGCTCCGTCATCGGCTCCGGCCTCGGGCGACGCGGATCGAAGGTGCGCTGGGGGACCGCCGGGCGCATCGCCCTCGGCTGGTTGATGACCCTGCCCGCAGCCGGCATCGTCGGGGCACTCGCCGCCGCCGTCGCCCACCTCGGCCTCGTCGGCATCATCATCGACGCCGTGGTGGGGGTCGGTGTCATCCTCACCATCTTCCTCATCTCGCGCCGGAACCAGGTCGACCACAGCAACGTCGTCAGTGAGGTCGCCGACTCCGGTCGTGCGGTCAAGATCAAGCGCAACCCCAAGCCCAAGAAGGTGAAGAAGTGATCGACTGGGCAGCATTCCTGATCGTCTTCGCGACGTCGCTCATCGGTGCGACCGCGATCGTCAGTCTGTACTCCCTCGGGCTCCGGCTCCTGACCACCGCCGGGCGCGTGCCCGTGGTGGCGCCGGCCGAGTTCACCGATGCGATCACGGTCATCACGCCGGAGGAGGCCGCGAAGGCGGCGAAGCGGGCCGCGAAGGCCGCTCGGAAGAACCCGTTGACTCCGGCGCAGCAGAACCTGGCCCGCGCCGGTGCCTACGCCTGCTTCGCCCTGTGTGCGGCGGCGGTCCTCTTCGGCATCTACCTGATCGTGCCGTTCTTCCACCAGGGCTGACCCCTGGGGTTCGCCAGCGCGGTGCGCTGAAGCGAGCGCGGGCCTCCGGTACGGGACCGATCCGTGTGGGGGCGCCAGCGCGGTGCGCTGACGCGAACCGCACCTACCCGGCGTGAGCGCGGGTCACACGCGTGGGCGCGGGGCTCCAGAGACCCGCGCTCGCGCGTGCGACCCGCGCTGACGCCAGCGCACCGCGCTGACGCACCCGCACCGGACGGGTCAGGCGGTCTTCCGCCAGCGACCGATGGTCGTCATCACGTGGTAGATGACGATCGCGGCGATCGTGCCGAGCGCGATCCCGTTGAAGCTGACGTCGCCACCCGCCACCCAGGTGAAGTCCGCGATGCCGATGATGAGCGCCGTCGCCGCGGTGAACTGGTTGACGGGCTTCGAGAAGTCGACCTTGTTGTCGAGCCAGATCTTCACGCCGATGATCCCGATGAGTCCGTACAGGGCCGTCGTGACGCCGCCGAGGACGCCCGCCGGGATGGTGTTGATGACCGCACCGACCTTGGGGGAGAGGCCGAGGAGGACCGCGAACAGACCGGCGACCCAGTAGGCCGCCGTGGAGTAGACCCGAGTCGCCGCCATGACGCCGATGTTCTCGCCGTAGGTCGTCGTGCCCGAACCGCCGCCGAAGCCGGCCAGCATCGTCGCCAGACCGTCGGACAGGAGCGCGCGACCGGTCTGCTTGTTCACCGAGGCGTCGGTCATCTGCGCGACGCCCCGGATGTGCCCGACGTTCTCGGCGATGAGGACGAGCACGACGGGGAGGAACGCCGGGAGGACCGCCCAGACCGCCGGGTTCGAGATCGGGTTGTCCGCGAGGTGGAACTCGGGGAGGCCGACCCACGCGGCGTCCGCGATCTTCGAGAAGTCGATCTCCTGACGGATCGCCGCGACGATGTACCCGACCACGACACCGATGACGATCGACAGTCGGCCGAGGATCCCGCGGAAGACGACGGTCGACAGGATGACGGCCGCGAGCGTCACGAGGGCGGTGATCGGAGCCGCCACGAAGTTGTTCTTCGCGGCGGGGGCGAGGTTGAACCCGATGAGGGCGACGATGGCACCAGCGACGACCGGAGGCATGAGCGCATCGATCCACCCGGTGCCCGTGACCTGCACGATGACGCCGACGAGCGCCAGGAGGAGGCCCACCGCGAGGATGCCGAAGAGGGCGCTGCCCATGCCCTGGCTCGCGACCGCGGCGGAGATGGGGGCGATGAAGGCGAACGACGAGCCGAGGTAGCTCGGCACGCGGTTCTTGGTGATGACGAGGAACAGGATGGTGCCCACACCCGAGAAGAACAGCGTCGTGGTGGGCGGGAACCCGGTCAGCACGGGGACGAGGAACGTGGCGCCGAACATCGCGACGACGTGCTGCATGCCGAGGCCGATGGTCCGCGGCCAGGTGAGCCGTTCTCCGGGGCCGACGATCGCGTGGGTCGGGACGTGCTTGCCGTCGCCGTGCAGAGTCCAGGGCAGCGCCATGTGAGCTCGATTCCGTGAGGAGGGTGCTGGGAAAGGGGTCCAGCCGATCGTAGCGGCACCCTCGCATCCCGGTCGTCGCGGGGCGGTCCGCCGTGCCGGTACGCTGGTTGCTTCGATGCAGACCCAGGAGGTCCAGTGACCACGACGCCCACCGCTCCGCGCTCGTTCCGAGAGCGTCTCGACGGTTTCTTCGAGATCAGCAAGCGCGGCTCGACCGTCGGAGGCGAGGTGCGCGGCGGCCTCGTGACCTTCGTCGCGATGGCCTACATCGTCATCCTCAACCCGATCATCCTGAGCGGCTCGGCCGACGTCACCGGTGGCGAGCTCGGCTTCGCCCAGGTCGCCGCCGTGACGGCCCTGACCGCCGGCGTCATGACGATCCTCTTCGGTCTCGTGGCGCGGCTGCCGTTCGCCTTCGCGGCCGGCCTCGGCATCAACTCGTTCCTCGCGGTCAGCGTCGTCGGTCAGGTCACCTGGGCCGAGGCGATGGGCCTCGTCGTCATCAACGGGCTGATCATCGTCCTCCTCGCGGCGACCGGACTCCGCGCCATGATCTTCAACGCGGTGCCCATCCAGTTGAAGATCGCGATCACGGTCGGCATCGGCCTCTTCATCGCCTTCATCGGCTTCGTCGACGCCGGCTTCGTCCGCTCGACGGGCGCCGGTTCGCCGCCCGTCGGCCTCGGGATCGAGGGCTCGGTCGCCACCGTGCCGACCGCCGTGTTCGTCATCTCCCTGCTGCTCACGGGCGTGCTCGTCGCGCGCAAGATCAAGGGTGCCCTGCTCATCGGCATCGTCGCCTCCACGATCATCGCCATCATCGCCGAGGCCGTCTTCAAGGTCGGCGCCTCCAACGGCGGCGAGAACCCCGGTGGCTGGAACCTCAGCGTCCCGACCCTGCCCACCCAGGTCGTCGGGGTCCCCGACCTCAGCCTGCTCGGGCAGGTGAGCTTCGGCGGCTTCGAGCGCATCGGCGTCCTCGCCGCGCTCATGCTCGTCTTCACCCTCGTGTTCACGAACTTCTTCGACGCCATGGGCACGATGACCGGGCTCTCGAAGGAGGCCGGTGTGGCGGACGCCAAGGGCGACTTCCCGCGACTCCGCTCGGCGCTCATCGTCGAGGGTGTCGGTGCGGTCGCCGGTGGCGCGACCTCGTCCTCCTCCTCGACCGTCTTCATCGAATCCGGTGCGGGCATCGGCGAAGGGGCACGGACCGGCCTCGCGAACCTCGTGACCGGTGCGCTGTTCCTGCTCGCCATGTTCTTCACGCCGCTCACGCAGATCGTGCCCTCCGAGGTCGCCGCCGCCGCGCTCGTCATCGTCGGGACGCTGATGATGTCGCAGATCAAGGACATCGTCTGGACCGAGTTCTCGGTCGCGCTCCCGGTGTTCCTGACGGTCGTCGTCATGCCCCTGACGTATTCGATCGCCAACGGCATCGGCGCCGGCTTCATCGCCTGGGTCGTGCTCCGCTCCCTGTCCGGGAAGGCGCGCGAGATCAGCCCGCTGCTGTGGGTCGTCGCAGCCGGGTTCCTCGTCTTCTTCGCCCGCGGACCCATCGAGCAGCTCCTCGGCGTCGCGTCCTGACCGTCCGCGGTCGGCCGCCCTCGGGTGGTCGACCGCGGCGGAGCACGTCGGTGGTGGCTCCTAGACTCGGACCATGACTTCCGACGTCCGTTTCGGTCAGTACCCGGCTCCCGACAGGGTCATCGTCCATCTGAGCGACCCGCACCTCTTGGCCGACGGCCGACGCCTCTACGACGCGGTCGACGTGCAGGCCAACCTGGAACAGGCCCTCCGTCAGATCGAGCGGATGCAGCTCCGGCCCGACGCGATGGTGTTCACGGGTGACCTCGCGGATCTCGGGGAGGCCGACGCGTACCGTCGGCTCCGGGAGCGGGTCGAGCCCGTCGCCGAGCGACTCGGCACCACCATCGTCTGGCTCATGGGCAACCACGACGAACGCTCGGTCATGCGGACGGCGCTCCTCGACCTCCCGGCAGGGGAGCAGCCGCTCGACGCCGTCTGGGACTTCGGCGGCTTGCGCGTCATCGGCCTCGACTCGACCGTCCCGGGGTGGCACCACGGCGAGCTCGAGGACAGCCAGCTGCAGTGGCTGGAGTCGGTGCTGGCCACGCCGGCGCCGCTCGGCAGCATCCTCGCCATGCACCACCCGCCGGTGCCGTCGAGCATCCCGTTCTTCGACATCCTCGAGCTCCGCGACCAGCACCGGCTCGAGGCCGTGCTGCGCGGGAGCGACGTCCGGGCCATCCTGGGCGGCCATCTGCACTACTCCACCTCGAGCACCTTCGCCGGCATCCCCGTCCAGGTCGCCAGCGCGAGCTGTTACTCGATGAACCTCTCGCTCCCGTCCGTGGAGGTGAACGGGATGTTCGGTGGTCAGTCCTTCAACCTCGTGCACGTCTACGACGACCGCATCACCCACTCCACGGTCCCGCTCGGTGACTACACCACCGCCGACACCTTCAGTGCGGCGTTCATCGACCGCATGGCCGCCCTGAGCCCTGCCGAGCGGCTGGAGGCGTTCTCGCGCAAGCGGTGACCCACGGGCGCTGAACCGCAGGCACGGAACCGCAGGCACGGAACCGCAGGCACGGAACCGTCTCGGGTCCAAGACACCGCAGAGGCATCGCGGATCGCACCCGGCTACGCTGGAAGGGACATCCACCCACCAGGCAACGGAGCCACGAGTGACGATCAGCACCACCAGCAGCAGCATCCCCACCACCCTTGGAGCAGACGACGACATGGCGGACAGGACGAACAGCGACGAGACTCGGACGGAGTCGGATTCACTCGGTTCGATGGAGATCCCGGCCGACGCGTACTGGGGCATCCACACGGCACGCGCGCTCGAGAACTTCCCCATCACGAAGCGTCCGATCTCCGTCTACCCCGACCTCGTCGTCGCCATCGCGAGCGTCAAGCAGGCCGCCGCCCGCGCGAACGCCGAGATCGGGGTCCTCGACCCGGCGAAGGCGAACCTCATCGACCGCGCGTGCCAGATCATCATCGACGGTGACTTCCACGAGGAGTTCATCGTGGGCGTGATCCAGGGCGGGGCGGGTACGTCGACGAACATGAACGCGAACGAGGTGATCACGAACATCGCCCTCGAGCTCGCCGGTCATGCCAAGGGTGAGTACCAGTTCCTGCACCCGCTCGACGACACCAACCGGTCGCAGTCCACCAACGACGTCTACCCGACCTCGATCAAGATCGCGCTCGCGTTCTCGCTGCAGTTCCTCCTGACGGAGCTCGGCCTGCTGCGCGACTCGTGCAGCGCGAAGTCCGTCGAGTTCTCCCACGTCCTCAAAGTCGGGCGCACGCAGCTCCAGGACGCCGTCCCGATGACCCTCGGGCAGGAGTTCCACGGCTTCGCCACGACGCTGAACGAGGACTACGACCGCCTCCACGAGACCCTCTGGCTGCTCGCCGAGGTCAACCTCGGCGCCACCGCGATCGGGACGGGGATCACCGCCGACCCGCGCTACGCGGAGGCCGTCGTCCGCCACCTCAACCAGATCACGGGCCTCGCGCTCACCACGGCACCCGACCTCATCGAGTCGACGAGCGACGCCGGCGGGTTCATGTCGTTCAGCGGCACCCTGAAGCGGAGTGCCATCAAGCTCTCCAAGATCTGCAACGACCTGCGTCTGCTGTCGAGCGGTCCGCAGGCCGGCCTCGGCGAGATCAACCTGCCGCCCCGACAGGCCGGATCGAGCATCATGCCGGGCAAGGTCAACCCGGTCATCCCGGAGGTCGTGAACCAGGTGGCGTTCAGCGTCGTCGGCGCCGACATGACGGTCACGATGGCGGCCGAGGCCGGGCAGTTGCAGCTCAACGCCTTCGAACCGGTCATCGCCCACTCGCTGCTGCAGAGCATCGTCTGGATGGCACAGGCGTGCAGGACGCTGCGGGTGAACTGCATCGACGGCATCACGGCGAACGAGGAACGGCTCGAGGTGATGGTCGGTGCGTCCGTCGGCGTCATCACCGCCCTGACCCCGTTCATCGGGTACCAGTCGGCTGCGGCGCTCGCGAAGACCGCGCTGCTCACGGGCCGCAACGTCGCGGACCTCGTGGTCGAGGCCAACCTCATGACGCGCGACGAGGTGACGAAGCAGCTCTCGCCCGCGCGGCTCTCGGGGATCGAGGCCATCACCTCGGCCATCCCGATCATCGACCTGCCGATCCCGGGAGCGGACTCCGACCCGAGCCGCTGACCGACGCGGCTGTACACGACGAAGCCGTCCGGACCAGGGTCCGGACGGCTTCGTCGTGTGCTGTGGGGGAGTCGCTACCCGGCGGTGACCGTGCAGTGCGTCGTGAGCGATCCGACGCCTTCGACGGACACGGTCACCGTCGCGCCGTCGGTCAGGAAGACCTGCGGGTCGCGCGAGTATCCCGCGCCGCCCGGGCTGCCCGTCGAGATGAGCGTTCCGGGCAGGAGGGTCGCGGAGCCCGACAGGTGTTCGATGAGCGTCGCGACGCTGCGGACCATGTGACTGGTCGAGGAGTCCTGGAGCGTCACGCCATCGAGGACGGTCGAGATGTGGAGGTCCTGCGGGTCGGGGATCTCGTCCGCGGTCACGACGACCGGGCCGGTCGGGGTGAACCCGTCGAACGACTTGCAGCGCGACCACTGTGCCTCGGAGTACTGGATGTTGCGGGCGGTGATGTCGTTGACGACGGTGTACCCGAACACGTACCCGAGCGCATCGGCCGCATCGACGTCGCGAGCGGCCCGGCCGATGACGACACCGAGCTCCGCCTCGTAGTCCACCTGCTCGCTGATCGCCGCCGGCCAGCTCGTGGTGCCTCCGTGACCGGTGAGCGAGTTCGCCCACAGGCCGAAGATGGTGGGGGCGTTGTCGGTCTTGAGATTGAGCTCCTGCGAGTGCGCCGAGTAGTTGAGCCCGACCGCGAGGATCGTCGGCGGACGGAGGACCGCGGACGCGTGGACGAGCCCGTCGAGGGGTTCTCCGCTGACACCGTGGGCGAGCGACGTCTCGACGAAACTCCGCACGCGGTCCAGCTCGGCGGGGCCGCGCTCGATGAGCTCCTGGAGGTCGCGCGGGGCGTCCTCGAGGATCTCGTCGAGGAACACCGCCCCGGTGTCGCTGATGACGGCGAGTCGGACCCGCGGCTCTGCGGGGGTACTCGGCTGGTGGTCTGTGGCGACGAAATGGGCGAACTTCACCCGTCTACGGTATCGCAGGCGCGTCGGGCGCGGGCGTTGTGGACATACCGGTCCGAGCTGCGGATGCCCGGACACGACGGAACGGGATGCGAGGCGGATCCCCGGGCGACGGCCCCGGACAGACTCATCGCCCGGTGCTGCGGCAATGCCTGCGAGTCGCCCGGGCGATGAGTTGGTCTGTGCCTCCAGCATGCACCCGGGTGCCACGGCCCGCAACCCCCAAGTACCGGGCGCAGCGCCACGACCACCCCACCCGGCGTCGGCCCGGGGCGTCACGCGCTCAGCGAAATCCGCGTGAACCGATCAGGCGGAACTGCTTGGATGGAGTCATGACCGATTCAGCACGCACCAAGCCCGAGGTCGACGCCCCCACGGGCCCGGCCCCCACCGAACTCGTCATCGAGGACATCTTCCTCGGCGAGGGCGACGAGGCCCAGGCCTCCTCGACCGTCGACGTCCACTACCTCGGCGTCGGCTACGACTCCGGCGAGGAGTTCGACTCCTCCTGGAGCCGCGGGCAGTCCATCAACTTCCCGCTGCGCAACCTCATCCAGGGCTGGCAGCACGGCATCCCCGGCATGAAGGTCGGCGGCCGTCGCAAGCTCACGGTCCCGCCGGAGCTCGCCTACGGCCCGGCCGGCAGCGGCCACCAGCTCTCCGGCCAGACGCTCGTCTTCGTGATCGACCTCCTGGGCGTCAAGTAACCATCCGCAGGTCACCCCTCGTCTCTCTCGACCGACGCGTCGCTGAGGCGAGGGGTGTCGCATGTCTCCCAGACCGAACGAGGACCACATGACCACCGCAACCCAGTACGTCGACCGCCTGACGGCGACCATTCCGGACTTCCCGACGCCCGGCATCCTGTTCCGCGACCTGACCCCGGTCTTCGCCGACGCCGACGCCTTCCGCGCGATCATCGACGAGCTGGCGGCGCGCTTCGAGGGTCGCTTCGACGCGGTCGCCGGTGTCGAGGCCCGCGGGTTCCTGCTCGCCGCGGCGGTCGCGTACGCGACGCACACGCGGCTGGTCCCCATCCGCAAGGCGGGCAAGCTGCCGGGTGAGGTGCTCCGCGAGGACTACGGACTCGAGTACGGTGCCGCCGCCCTGGAGTTGCGCACCGAGCAGTTGCCGGCCGGGACGCGTGTGCTCATCCTCGACGACGTGCTCGCGACGGGCGGCAGCTGCGGCGCGGCGGTCAACCTCATCGAGCGCGCCGGATACGAGGTGGCAGGGCTCGGGCTGGTGCTCGAGCTCGAGGGACTGCCCGGCCGGGCCTCGCTCAGCGGTCGCGACGTCTTCTCGATCGCCACGGCCCCCGCCTAGGCGCTACGGGGTCGGCGTCCTGGCGTCGTAGCGTCGGAAGGCCCCCTGGACGCGGACGAGCGTCCAGACGAGCACGACGACCAGGAGTCCGCCGGCGAGCGCCGGTACCCAGAGCGCGAAGGCAGACGCGGCGAGGCCGATGTAGAGGTCGCCGACGCGGGGTCCGCCGGTCACGACGACGGTGAAGACGCCCTGCAGCCGGCCTCGGACGGCATCGGGCACGGCCGCCTGGAGGATCGTCATCCGGAAGATCGAACTGATGTTGTCGGCCGCTCCGGCGACGGCGAGTGCGATCGCCGCGATCACGATGGCGGGCAGGTTCGCGTCTGCCGCATCGGGGGTCGCCGTTCCGGAGAACGTGACCCACGCGAGGACCGCGCCGAAGCAGGCGATGGCGAGCCCGTAGACGATGATGGCCCGCTCGATGGCGCGGCCCTGGCGGTCGATCCGGCCGAGTCGTCCGGAGACGAGGCTCGACAGCAGGGTGCCGACCGCGCCGGCTGCGGTCAAGACCCCGACGGTGATCGCGCCGCCACCGAGCAACAGGGTGCCGACGGCGGGGTAGAGCACCCGTGGGTTGCCGAACGTCATCGCGACGATGTCGACGATGAACGTCATCCGGACGTTGGGGGCCGTCCGGAGGAAGGTCCAGCCGTCGACCAGGCTCGCGAGGCCCGGAAGTCGACTGACGCCGCCTTCGGGCAGGATCTTCGGCAGCGACGCGATCCCGAGGAAGGCGGCGACGAACAGCACGACGTCGATCGTGTAGGTCCAGCGGAATCCGACACTGGCCACGAGGACGCCGGCGAGTGCGGGACCGACCGTCACCATGACCCCCGCGGCGATGCCGGACAACGCCGCGGCGGACGGCAGGAGGCGGGCCGGCAGCAGCCGGGGGAGGATCGCCTGCCGCGTCGTCCCGACGATGGTCGTCGACACGGCGTTGATCGTCGTGAGGAGGTACAGGGGCCAGACCACCTCTGAGCCACTCCAGGCGAGCACCGCGATGATCGCCGTCGACACCCACGTGACCACGGCGGCCGTCAGGGCGACCGTGCGTCGGTCGAACGCGTCCGCGAGCATGCCCCCGTAGAGCCCGAAGCCGATCATCGGGATGAGGGCGATGACGCCCACGAGTGAGACGGCGAACGTCGACGCGGTGAGGTCGTAGACCTGGAGCCCGACGGCGACGATGGTCATCTGACCGCCGATCCCGGTGATCGCGCCGCCGATCCACAGCCGGGCGAAGGCGGGACTCTCCCGGAGCGGACTCAGATCGACGAGGAGCCCGCGCCGCCCGGATGCGGGTGCAGCGCTCACCGGGGCATCGGGTGACGGGATGGGGTGCGCGGAGACATGCACCTCAGCCTACGCGCGTCGCGGCAGGGCTCCGCGGCGAGGGGCAGGGGCTGCCCGGAGTCGGTTGTCAGCGCCCTCGGGCAGGATGGAGTCATGCGTCTCTGGTCGATCCATCCCCGGTACTTCGACGCCCAGGCGCTGACATCGTCCTGGCGTGAAGGGCTGATCGCCCAGCGGGTCCTGCAGGAGCCCGGATCGAGCCTCCGTGCACACCCGCAGCTCCAGCGCTTCCTCGAGGCCGACGAACCGTTGGAGGCGATCGCGGCCTACCTCAACGGTGTCGCCGACGAGGCGCAGGAGCGCGACATCGTCTTCGACCGTGCGCGTGTCGTTGCCTCCGGCGTCCTCCCGGAACCCCTCGTCGTGACCGACGGCCAGCTCGACTACGAATGGGGCAACCTGCGGCGACATCTGCTCGGACGCAGCCCGGACGTCGCGTCCCGATGGGCGAAGGTCTGGCGACCGCAGCCGCACCCGGTGTTCGTCGTCGTCGGTGGTGGCGTCGCCTCATGGGAACTCGCCTGAGGTCCTGACGGCCCGAGGACCCTGCCGAGGTCGGTCAGGACCGAGCTGCTCGACGGCTGCCGCCCGACCCACTACCGTTGCCGCATGGGCAGACACGCTGATGTGGGAGCCGCGCCGCTCTCGGCGACCGGCACGGTGGTGCGGCTGCGGCCGGACCTTGAGGAGGCGATCGACGACGCCGGTCGATTGTCGTTCTTCCGCGGCCTGCCGAACAGTGCACAGCGGGAACTCGCGATGTGGGTGGAGCGGTCCGACGACGCGCACCGGGATGCACGGATCGAAGCGGTCATCGAGTTGCTCGCCCAGCGGGCCGTGGAACTCCGGACGGCCGCTCCTGCGCGTACCGCGGGTGGTCAGCGGCGCTGACGGACACGCGTCGGCGCTCCAAGGGTGCCGGTAGGGCTCAGAACCCGAAGTCGCCGCCGCCACCGAAGTCGCCGCCGCCACCGACGTCGCCGAATCCACCGTCACCCCAGCCACCGCCGTCGGCGGAGCTGTCGGCTGCGGATGCGTCTGTCGCCGCGCCGTCTCCCGCCCCTGCCTCGGCACCGCTCTGATCGGTGCCACCGGCATCGGTCCCGACGGTGTCCGGGATGAACGCCTGCGCGATGGCCGAACCGACCACGACACCGGCGATGGTGCCGAGCATGGAGCTGGCCAGCATGCCACCGAAGCCCATCCCGCCGCCCTGCGGACCGAGGTTGCGCTCGAGGGTCCCGGGCTGCCGCACCTCGGCCCGGGTGGCCGAACGCGCGAGAGCCTTGGGGGAGTCGTCGGCCGGTGCCTCACCGGTCGGGGCGTCCTCCGACAACTGTCGGTACAGGATGCCCCGCTGCTCGGGGGTGAGCTTCGTGAAGGCCTCTTCGTGGACCTGTTCGATGGTCTCCGGCGGCGCGGTCCGCAGGAGGTAGCGGTAGCGTTCCACGGCGATCTCGTCCTCCGTCCGCGCGCGGGCCGGAGCCGGGTTCCCGCCGGCCGTCGCCTGGACAGGTCCATCGGACTCGGGGCGTCCGAGCAGTCGATCGAGGAATCCCATGCTGTGCTCCTTCACGGTCGCGGGCGTCCAGCGTACGCGTCAGGTGTGGCATCTGGCTTGGATCGCCCTGGGAATCCACTGCGGTCGCCGAGGCGGAATATGTCAGGCCGTCCGAGCGCTGCACCCTGATGCGTCTGTCGCCGTTCGGCAGCGCGACGAAAGGTGACCATGCGACTCTCGATACTGGATCTCATCCCCGTCCGCACCGACCAGGACACCGCGGCTGCCCTCGCAGCGACGATCGCCCTGGCGAAGCGCGCCGACGAGCTGGGGTACCACCGGTATTGGGTGGCCGAGCACCACAACATGCCGTCCGTCGCATCGACGAACCCCGCGGTCGTCATCGGCATCCTGGCCGCCGCCACGCAGCGCATCCGGGTCGGCTCCGGCGGCGTGATGCTCCCGAACCACGCGCCGCTCGTCGTCGCCGAGCAGTTCGCGCTCCTCGAGGCCTCCGCGCCCGGTCGCATCGACCTCGGCCTCGGCCGGGCACCGGGCAGCGACCCCGTCATCTCCGCCGTGCTCCGCCAGTCCGGCAACACGAGCGACGTCGACCGGTTCCCGAACAACGTGCAGGACATCGTCGCCCTCCTCGGCGTCGACGGCGCGAGCGTGCGGATGACCTCCGGCGAGGAGTACGCCCTGCGGGGAACGCCGAAGGCCGGCAGTGTGCCGGACGTGTGGTTGCTCGGTTCGAGCGACTACTCGGCGGCGCTCGCCGCAGCACTCGGACTGCCTTACGTCTTCGCGCATCACTTCTCCGGCCAGGGGACGGCTCGGGCCCTCGAGCTCTACCGGTCGAGTTTCCAGCCGTCCGCACATCTCGACGCGCCTCGCACCTTCCTGACCGCGAACGCCGTGGTCGCCGACACGGCCGCCGAGGCGGAGGCGTTGGCGCTCCCCAACCTGCAGCAGATGGCGAGACTGCGTTCCGGCAAGCCGCTCGGACCCATCGCGACCGTCGGAGAGGCCGCCGCGACCGAGCAGAGCGATCTCGAGCTCGGTTTCGTCGAGCAGATGCGCGCTGCCTGGATCATCGGCGACGCCGACCAGGCTGCGGCGGAGCTGCAGGGTCTCGCCGACCGCTTCGGTGTCGACGAGGTCATGGTGTCGCCCGTCGGGTCGGCACGGGAGGGCACGCCGTCGAACTCGGCGCCCGCACGTGAGCGGACGATCGAACTGCTGGCGGAGCGCTTCCCGCAGCACTGACGCCGTCGGCGTCGCGCGACTGGCGAGGAATCGTCAGTCGCGTGGCGGCTGGACGGCGCGCACCCGTTCGACGAGTTCCTGCCAGGGACCGGTGAGCTGCTGCTCGCCGAGGGTGGCCTCCTTGGGCGCGCATCTGATGCGGTAGACGTACCGATCCGGGACCGGTGGTCCTTGCGGGGTGTCGTCCCACGGGAGGCGGTCGAGCAGGACGATCCACCGGTCGACGTCGGGCTGCTCGTCGACGACGACCTCCCAGCGTCGGGTGAGACCGGCCACACCGCCGCTCCTCGTCACCGTGACCTTCATGCCGCGATGCTACTCCGCGAGCCCGGGCGCTGCCACGACGCTCAGGCGGACGGCTCGATACCGACGAGCGCCCACGCCTGCCCGACCGCGGCGTGCTCCTCCGAGTCCACACCGAACCTGGCGGCGGCCGCAGCGATCGTCGCCGCGGCGAAGGTCGCGAAGTCGGCGCGCTCCGACAGGCCGCCGACGAGGGTGTCGTACCAGATGAGCCCCGCACGCTCCCAGGCGTTGCCGCCGAGGGCGACGGCGAGCGTCGCGAACGCCCGGTTGGGGATGCCGGAGTTGAGGTGGACGCCTCCGTTGTCGTCGGTCGTCTCGATGTAGTCGTCGAAGTGCGCCGGCTGCGGGTCCTTGCCGAGGACGTCGTCGTCGTAGGCCGTACCCGGGGCGAGCATGGAACGCAGTGCGTTGCCCTCGACCTCGTCCGTGAAGAGCCCTTCGCCGATGAGCCAGGACGCCGATGCCGCGTCCTCGCCGCGCGCGTGCTGTTCGACGAGGGCGCCGAAGACGTCGGACACGTGTTCGTTGAGCGCTCCGGGCTGCCCCTCGTAGACGAGGTTCGCCGTGTACTGCGTCACGCCGTGGGCCAGCTCGTGGCCGATGACGCTCAAGGAGCTCGTGAAGCTGCGGAAGACCTCGCCGTCGCCGTCGCCGAAGACCATCTGCTCGCCGTTCCAGAACGCGTTGTCGTAGTCGTCGCCGTAGTGCACCGTGGCGAGCAAGGGCAGCCCGCGGCCGTCGATGGAGTCGCGTGCGAACGCCTCGGCGAAGAGGGCGTGGGTGTCTCCGAGGCCGTCGTAGGCGGCGGAGACCGCGGCGTCGCTGGTGGCGGGCTCACCCTCCGAGCGGACGAGCGTGCCCGGGAGGGTCTCGGTCCGCCGGGCGTCGTGGATGCTGCGCTCCGGGGTGCCGACCGGACGCTTGCCAGCCGTGGCGCTGCGCACGGGATCAGTGGTCCGCTCCGACCCGGGCTCGGGGAAGCGGTATGGTCGCGTGGCGAGCAGCGAGTACCGCGCGGCACTGGCGGCACGCGCCAGCTGTGGAGTGTCGAGTTCGGCGATGCGCTCGAGCAACCAGGGTGGGACGATGCCGCACACGTGCCGAGGGGCCGGTGTCGGCATGCTGGACGAAGGGTTCGGTGAGCCGTTCATGCGGTGATCCTGCCATAGCCCGCCGACACGGCGTACGGCTCGCGCGGCGCGCTGTGGACAGGATGCCGAACGGGCCGGGAATAGCGCGGGCGTGAACGCCGTTGTCCTGAATATCCATGCAAACGCATGAAAGAACGAGTGGGAGCGCATGATGCAATTCGGAATCTTCACGGTGGGGGATGTCACCACCGACCCGACCACCGGGATCACGCCCACCGAGCACGAGCGCATCGAGGCGATGGTCGCGATCGCTGTGAAGGCTGAGGAGGTCGGTCTCGACGTCTTCGCGACCGGCGAGCACCACAACCCGCCCTTCGTCCCGTCGAGCCCCACGACCATGCTCGGCTACATCGCGGCGAAGACCACGGACCTCATCCTCTCGACGAGCACGACGCTCATCACCACGAACGACCCGGTGAAGATCGCCGAGGACTACGCCATGCTGCAGCACCTGGCCGGCGGCCGGGTCGACCTCATCATGGGCCGCGGCAACACGGGGCCCGTCTACCCCTGGTTCGGCAAGGACATCCGCGAGGGCATCAACCTCGCGATCGAGAACTACGCGTTGCTCCACCGCCTCTGGCGAGAGGACTACGTCGACTGGCAGGGCCAGTTCCGCACCCCGCTGCAGGGCTTCCAGTCCACGCCGCGACCGCTCGACGGCGTGCCGCCCTTCGTGTGGCACGGCTCCATCCGGAGCCCCGAGATCGCCGAGCAGGCGGCCTACTACGGCGACGGCTTCTTCGCGAACAACATCTTCTGGCCGAAGGAGCACTACATGCGCCTCATCCAGCTGTACCGTCAGCGGTTCGAGCACTACGGACACGGCACGGCCGCGCAGGCGATCGTCGGACTCGGCGGTCAGGCGTTCATGGCGAAGAACTCGCAGGACGCCGTCGCCCAGTTCCGGCCGTACTTCGACAACGCCCCGGTGTACGGTCACGGGCCGACGCTCGAGGACTTCACCGAGCAGACGCCGCTCACCGTCGGCAGCCCGCAGCAGGTCATCGACCGGTACGCCGGGATGCGCGAGACCTTCGGCGACTACCAGCGTCAGCTGTTCCTCATGGATCACGCCGGGCTCCCGCTCGCGACGGTGCTCGACCAGCTCGAGATCCTCGGCGGCGAGGTCGTGCCGGTGCTGCGCAAGGAGTTCGCGAAGGACCGTCCGGCCGACGTGCCGGAGGCGCCGACGCACGCGTCGATGGTCGCGGCCGCTGAGGCGGAACTCGCTTCGCGCTCCGGTGCGGTCGAGACGAGCCGGGTCGCATCCGGTTCGGCGTTCGGCGCGGCGGCGGTCGGGGCGACCCGATGACCGCGAAGCGCACGCTCGCCGTCGTGTCGGCCGGCCTCAGTCAACCGTCGTCCACACGCCTCCTCGCCGACCGCCTCCGCGACGCCACCGTGGCGCGCCTCGAGCAGGACGGGTACGAGGTCGAGACGACGTCGATCGAGCTGCGCGACCTCGCGCAGGACATCACGAACAACCTGCTGACCGGGTTCCCCAGTCCACGGTTGTCCGAGGCGATCGAAGCCATGACCGCCGCCGACGGCGTGATCGCGGTGACGCCGATCTTCTCCTCCAGCTACTCCGGTTTGTTCAAGTCGTTCTTCGACGTGGTGGAGCCGACCGCCTTGACCGGGGTGCCCGTCGCCCTCGGTGCGACGGGTGGGTCGGCCAGGCATTCGCTCGCCCTCGAATACGCCGTGCGTCCCTTGTTCGCCTACCTGCGGGCGGTGACCGTGCCGACCGCCGTGTTCGCGGCCTCCGAGGACTGGGGGTCGGGCGACGCGCAGGTCGGCGCCCTGCCGGCGCGGATCGACCGCGCGGCCGGCGAGTTGAGCGCACTCGTGGCGGCCTCGGACCGTTCCGGGCGCCTGGACGACCCGTTCGCGCTCGATCGCCCGTTCTCCGAGCTGCTCGGCGGTCTCGGGGCCTGATCGGACGTCTCCGTCCGATCGCCCCGATGCGGGCGGGGATCGGCGGGTGCGGTCCCGGCCTCCGTCGTTCCCAGGCTCGGCGCCCCGGTCTTTGGGATACTGGTGGCGTGCGTCGCCGTCCGGCGTCGCCGGAGGGAGTGGTGGCCAGGTGATCCCCGGAGCGCGTCGACTCGGTTCGCTGCTGCAGCGCGCCGCTCGTGCCGCGGCGCTCGCCGTGGTGGCGGTGTCGCTCGGCGCCGGATCCGTCGTCCTGCCGCTCGCCGCGTCAGCTCCCGCGTCGGCCGCCGGCACTGGCACGATCGAGAGCCCGACCGACGGCGACACCGTCTACCGCGTCGACTACACCCTGGACGGCGAGCAGGTGAGCGGATTCGACGTCACCGGTACCGCCGACCCGGGTGCCGACGTCGTGCTGTCCTACTGGCGCTCGATCGACCTGTACGACTCGGCGAAGGCCTGCTTCAGCAGCTCTACGGCCGATGATGCGTCGTGCGACCTGCAGTCCACCGGCGGGACGGGGGCGACCGAGTTCCGCTTCGACGGGCAGCCGATCGAGATCGGGAGCGACGGCCGATGGTCCACCAGGATCAACATGACCCAGTGGCTGCGCGGCGCGGACGCGGGGGAGTACGACATCACCCTCGCCCTCGTGTCGACGAACGCCGACGGCGGGGCCACGCTCGGCGACCCGGTCCGGCTCGTCTACGACTCCACGACGACCGCCGAGGCGGCGGAGGCGGCCGCTGAACCCGCGCCGAACGCCGGTGCCGGACCGCCGCTCTGGGTCTGGCTGCTCCTCGCCTTCCTGATCCTGGACCTCATCGCGCTCGCCCTCATCCTCGTGCTGCGGCGCCGACGTCGGGTTGCAGCCAGCGAAGCGGAGGAACGGGCGAACGCGAAGCGGCGCTCGACGCACCGCGAACCTCCCACGCTCTGAACCTGCTAGAATCACAAGGTTGCCGTCGAACGGCCGCGGATCAAGAGAGCCCACGCATCAGGCGACGGGCACCGCGCAACGAACAGAGAGGGGATCACCACTATGGCGCTTGAAGGAGACCGTAAGAAGGCGATCATCGAAGAGTACGCAACCCACCCAGGTGACACCGGATCCCCCGAGGTCCAGGTGGCGGTCATGACCCGCCGCATCAAGGACCTCACCGAGCACCTCAAGGAGCACAAGCACGACCACCACTCGCGTCGTGGCCTGCTGCTCCTGGTCGGACAGCGTCGCCGCCTCCTCGGCTACCTCCAGGCCGTCGACATCGAGCGCTACCGCTCGCTGATCGAGCGCCTCGGACTCCGCCGCTAGGCAGCACTCTGAACCCTCCGCCAGCTCACGAGACCCACGGTCCCTGAGCCTGTCGAAGGGCGCTGACACCGCGAGCTTCTTCGTGACGGGCCGTCATCCTCCGGGATGGCGGCCCGTTCGTGTTCGATCAGGAACGCTGCAGCTGGAGAACATCCCGTCTGCGACTCGACCTCGGCCTGCTCATCTGGCAAGGTCGAGAGTCGGCTTCGAGCGAGGCCACGAGGTACCGCACCACGGCAAGGAGCACCATGAGCATCTGGCGGACGAAGAGCATCGAGGACTCCCTCGCGGATTCCAGCGTCGAAGGGCGCAGTCTGAAGCGCACCCTCGGCACCTGGGACCTCATGATCATGGGTGTCGCGGTCGCGGTCGGCGCCGGCATCTTCTCCGTCGGAGCCAAGGCCGCGGGCAACTACGCGGGCCCATCCGTGTCGCTCGCGTTCATCCTCGCGGCCGTCACCTGTGCCCTCGCCATCATGTGCTACGCGGAGTTCGCCTCCACGGTGCCCGTCGCCGGCTCCGCCTACACCTTCACCTACGCCACCCTCGGTGAGCTCCTCGCGTGGATCATCGGATGGGACCTCATCCTGGAGATGCTCACGGCGGCCGCCGTCATCGCCAAGTACTGGGGCATCTACCTCAGCAACGTCTTCCTGCTCTGGGGCTGGGACGTGCCGAGCGAGCTCGACGTCTTCGGGCTCAAGGTCAGCTGGGGCGCGTTCGTCATCGTCGCGATCTTCACCACCCTGCTCGTCCTCGGGACGAAGCTGTCCTCGCGTGTCGCGAGCGTCTTCACGATCATCAAGGTCGCGATCGTCATCTTCGTCATCGTCGTCGGCGCCTTCTTCGTCAAGGCCGCGAACTACACGCCGTTCATCCCCGACGAGGTCCCGACGAAGGGCGGGGCGTCCGACGCCTGGTCGCAGTCGCTGTTCTCCTTCATGACGGGGGCAGCGCCCGCACAGTACGGCGTCTTCGGTCTGCTCGCCGGTGCCTCCCTCGTCTTCTTCGCCTTCATCGGGTTCGACGTCGTCGCCACGAGCGCGGAAGAGGTCAAGAACCCGCAGCGCAACCTGCCGCGCGGCATCTTCGGTGGCCTCGCCATCGTGACCGTCCTCTACGTCGGGGTGAGCCTCGTCCTCACCGGCATGGTGCCGTACACGACGCTCGCCGAGGCTGAGGACCCCTCACTCGCGACGGCGTTCATCGCGGTGGGCGCGGACTGGGCGGCGCAGGTGATCTCGATCGGCATCCTCGCCGGCCTGACGACCGTCATCATGGTGCTCCTGCTCGGCCTCGCCCGCGTGGTCTTCGCCATGAGCCGCGACGGCCTGCTCCCGCGCTCGCTCAGCGTCACCTCCGAGAAGCGCAAGACACCCGTGCGGGTGCAGCTCATCGTCGGCGCGCTCGTCGCGCTGATCGCCGGCCTGACCGACGTGGGCATCCTCGAGGAGATGATCAACATCGGGACGCTCTCCGCGTTCGTGCTCGTCAGCATCGCCGTGATCGTGCTGCGGAAGAAGTATCCAAAGCTGCCGCGCGCATTCCGTGTCCCGTGGTCGCCGTTCCTCCCGATCCTCTCAGCGGTGCTCTGCGTCTGGCTCATGCTCAACCTGACGACGCTCACCTGGGTGCGGTTCCTCGTCTGGCTGGCGCTCGGCTTCATCATCTACTTCGCCTACAGCCGCCGCCACTCCATCGTCGGTAAGAAGGCCAGGGGCGAACTCGTCGAGTGAGGCACGAGAGCGCTGTCGCCGTGCGGCGAATGCCGCGCTGATCCGGTCGACGGTCACGCCGACGCCGACCGCGACGACGATGGACACCGCCGTCGCGAGCACCGGCTGGCCCGGGAGCAAACGACCGACGACGGCGCCGACGCCGACGTTCCAGAGCGCCCACGCGAGACCTGCCACGAGCGTGATGGGGAGGTACCGTCGTGGGCGGAGCCCACTCGCCCCTGCGACGAGGTTGACCGCGATGCGCGCGAACGGGATGTACCGGGCGGTGAGGATGGCGGCCGCAGCACGTCGGTCGAGCGCCGCGCCGGCGCGGTCGATGGCCCGCGCGACCCGGGGTCGCCGCATCCAGGCGAACCGCGTGGTCCCGATGCGGCGGCCGAGGACGTAGCAGGACACGTCGCCGGTCACGGCACCCGCCCACGCCACACCGATGAGGAGAGCGAGGTCCGGCGAGCCGCTCGACGCCGAGATCGCGCCGAGCGCCGTCACCGCGGTCTCGCTCGGCAGGACGACCAGGAAGGCGTCGGCGACCGTCAGCAGGTACAGGGCCGCGAACACCCAGCCGGACGTCGCGATGGCGAGCAACCACGCCGTGATCGCCGCCTGCAGCTCATCGACCCATCCCATGCCCGCGATTCTCGCCCGGCCGGGTGAACGGCATGTGACGTACTCACTCTCCCGGGTGGTCCTCGTCCGGGAAGCGTGTGAGCATGGAGGTCGGCGACGGCCGACGGAGGAGACATCATGGCGAGGTTCGTGCGGTTCGACCGGTTCGGTGGCCCCGAGGTGTTCCACCTCGTCGAGGGCGACATCCCGGTGCCCGGACACAACGAGGTCCGTGTCCGCGTCCTCGCCGCGGGCCTGAACCCCGTGGACCACAAGCTCGCGGCATCACCCGAATCGCTCGCCTCCTTCGGCCGGGACGTCCCGAGCGGGAACGGCAACGACTTCGCCGGGGTGGTGGACGGCGTGGGGAGCGGCGTCCAGGGATTCGCGACCGGCGACCACGTCTACGGCGGACACCGGTTCCACGCGCAGGCGGACTTCCTCATCGCTCCGGCCGGCATCCTCCATCATGTGCCGGACGGGCTCACCATCGAGCAGGCCGGCGCCCTCGACATCGCGGGACGCGCGGCGATCGCATCGGTCGCCGCCGTCGGCGTCCAGCAGCCGGACACGGTGCTCGTGAGTGCTGCGGCCGGCGGGGTCGGCGTGCTCGCGGCACAGCTCGCCAGGCGGACGGGCGCGGTCGTGCTCGGCACCGCCGGCGCGGCCAATCAGGAGTTCCTCCGCGGTCTCGGCATCATCCCCGTCCAGTACGGCGACGGGCTGCGCGAGCGTGTCCTCGAGGCGGCCCCCGGCGGGATCACCGCCGTCATCGACACCCACGGCCGGCCGACCCTCGAGCTGGCGCGCGACCTCGGCGTCGCGCCGGAGCGGGTCAACACGATCGCGGACCGACCGTTCGCCGCCGAGCACGGGTTCCGGGGCGTCGGCGGACAGGACGCGACACTCGACGAGCTGGCCGCGCTCGGCGAGTCGATCGCGCGTGGTGAGATCGTCCTCCCCATCGACAGCGTGTGGCCCATCGAGCGGGTCGTCGACGCCTACCGCCACCTCATCGACGGTCACGTCCGCGGGAAGGTCGTCCTCGTCACCTCGTGACGTCGCGGCGGGACCCGGTCGGGTCGCTCCGAGGGGGCTCCGGGTCGAAGGCCCGCTTGCGACTGAAGATGAACGCCGCGCGGGGTTCGATGAGCGGTCTCGTGATGCGGCGCACCGGTCCGCTGGAGAGCACGATGACGATCAGGACCGACAGCACCAGCAGGCCGAGGAGGACGAGCTCGGGGCTGCCCGTGTCGGTGAGTACGCCCGACTCACGCAGGGGGTAGAGCACGAAGGAGTGCAGCAGGTAGACGTACATCGTCGACTGTCCGTACCGGGTGATCCACGACTGGCCGCGGGGGACGAGCACGAAGAACGCCGCGGTGAGGACGACGGCCAGCAGGATCGCCGCGAGTCGCACCAGGCCGCCCGTCCCGTCCTCGTTGCCGAGCGCGGTGTACCCCCGGTCGTAGAAGAACCAGTAGCGCAGGTCGATGCGCCGCCACAGGTCGATCCCGACGACGAGGACGACCGCCCACACGATGAGGACGGCGGCGGCGGCGATCCGGATCCACCAGGCCCTCGTGCGGACGAGACGCCAGCGGTCCACGAGCCGCCAGCGGTTGATCTGCCACCCGAGCACGAAGAACGGGAGGATCCCGAGTGCGCGCGAGAGTGAGAACGTGCTGTCGACGTTGTCGAGGTAACCGACGCCGATCGAGATCACGACGCTCCAGAACAATGGCCAGCGCAGGAGCGCGAGATAGGGCAGGACGAGGCGGAAGATGCCGAGCGCGAGGAGGAACCAGAGGGTCCACGACGGTTGGGTCGGGTTGAACGCGCGCTTGCCCTCGACGAGGAACTGCACGAGGGACCAGATCCCCTCCATGATCAGGTAGGGCAGGAGGATGTCCGTGATCACCCGACGCATCTGTCGTCGTCCGGGAGGGGCCGACTTCGAGAAGTACCCGCTGATGATCGCGAACGCCGGCATGTGGAAGGCGTAGAGGAACAGGTACACGACGAGCGCGGTGTCGGACTCGGAGGTCAGGCGTTGGATCGCGTGGCCCATGACCACGAGCGTGATGCACGCGAAACGGGCGTTGTCCCAGAACGGGACGCGCTGCTTCGGGCGAGCGGCTGCCGGCGCGGGATGCGTCAACGTCACCTCCTGGGGTCCGCACCAGCGTAGCCCGGGGCGACCCGCGCGACGACGGGGCCCGGGCGCCGGGCTCAGGATGGCGTAGCGTTGGATGGTTGCACGAGAGCGGAGGACCGGATGGCTGAACGCGGTCTGAAGACCTCGCTGATCAGCTTCGCGCCATCGCCCAAGCGCTGGCCGGCCGCCCTCACGGCCGCGATAGCGATGGCCGTGCCGGTCGCGGTCGCGACGTTCTTCGGACTCACGCCGCTCGGCCTGCTCACCGGCCTCGGGGCGTTCACCGCGCTCTACTGCGCGCCCCTCAGCCGCCGGGACCGTCTGCGGGTGCTGCCGCTCATCGGAGCAGGACTCGTCACGGCCGCGGCGCTGGGTGTCGCGATGTCGGGTTCTCGGCCGCTGACCGCGATCGGCCTCATCGTCGTCGGGTCGGTGGTGATCTGGCTGGTGCAGGGCATCGTCCTCGGCCCTCCGGGCGCGCTGTTCTTCATCCTCGTGTTCGGCATCGCCGGCCACCTGACCGCGCCCGTCCCGATCGGCGGCGCCGGGCTCGACGGCGGACTGGTCATCCTGCTCGTGGCGGCCGGTTCCGCCTTCGCCTCGCTGGTGGTCGTCGCGCCGTTGCTCGTGCCGGCGGTCCGCCGCGGCGCGGGGAAGCCGACGCCGATGCGCGTGCTGTTCCCCGAGTACCGGCTGAGCGCGACCGACCGCCGGATCGCGACCCGCCTCACGGTCGCGCTCGCGATCAGTGCGACCCTCGGAGCGGTCCTCGGCCTCGGTCACGGGTACTGGATCGCGGGGTCCGCCGTCGCGATCCTCAGCGTCGGGCACTCGCGCACCCTGAGCGCGACACGCGGCGTGCACCGCGTGCTCGGGACGGTCGTCGGCGCCGGGATCTTCCTCGCCGTGGCCTCGCTCCAGCCGCACGGCTACATCCTCGCGCTCGTGCTCGCCGCCCTGCAGTTCACGATCGAGCTCGTCGTCATCCGGCACTACGCGTTGGCGCTCGTCTTCATCACGCCGCTCGTGCTCATCATCAGCACGTCCTCGTCGACGCAACCGGTGCTCGCGATCGTGGGAGAGCGCGTGCTCGACACCCTCCTCGGAGCGGCCGTCGCGATGGTCCTCCTGCTCGTGTCGTGGGGACGTGACCGTCGGCGCGCGGCGTCTCCCGACGCTCCTGGCACCCCGCCCATCACCTGAGGATCCGTGTCGTTCCGGGGATCGCCGAACCCCCCTCTGCTAGGCTGACCGACGGCGGACCGTGATGGTCCGCTCCGCGCACAGCCAGCCGACAGGAAGCTGGTCCTCGGTGGTGTATCCCTCGCGATCCGCGGGTGGTGTTCTACTGGTGGCCAGCCAAGTCCCGGAAGACCGGGCGGCTTGAGCAAGTACTGCGGCTGTGTTGCGCGCTGCATCATGCACGACCGCGCTCGACGGCGCGTCCATTCGGGACGCGCGGCCCGTCACTCGACGGGAGCGCACACGTACGAAGGAGAGACCTGTGGAAGGTCCAGAAATCAAGTTCGCCGAGGCCGTTCTCGACAACGGCAAGTTCGGCAAGCGCACGGTCCGGTTCGAAGCCGGCCGCCTCGCGCAGCAGGCACAGGGCGCGATCGCCGCGTACCTCGACGAGGAGACCATGCTCCTCTCGGCCACCTCGGCCGGAAAGCACCCCAAGGACAACTTCGACTTCTTCCCCCTCACGGTGGACGTCGAGGAGCGCTCCTACGCCGCCGGCAAGATCCCCGGTTCGTTCTTCCGTCGTGAGGGCCGCCCCTCGACCGAGGCGATCCTCGTCTGCCGCCTCATCGACCGGCCGCTGCGCCCGTCGTTCGTCACCGGCCTCCGCAACGAGGTCCAGATCGTCATCACCGTCCTCTCGATCGCTCCGGGTGAGTTCTACGACGCCCTCGCGATCAACGCGGCGTCGATGTCCACCCAGATCTCGGGTCTGCCGTTCTCCGGTCCGATCGGCGCCGTCCGTCTCGCGCTGATCCCCGGCCAGGCCGGCGAGGCCGACCAGTGGGTCGCCTTCCCGAAGGTCGACCAGCTCGAGGAGGCCGTCTTCGACATCATCGTCGCCGGTCGCATCGTGACCGACGCCAACGGCAACGAAGACGTCGCGATCATGATGGTCGAGGCGGAAGCCACCGAGAACAGCTGGAACCTCATCAAGGGCGGCGCCACGAAGCCCGACGAGGCGGTCGTCGCTGCCGGCCTCGAGGCCTCCAAGCCGTTCCTCAAGCAGCTCGTCAAGGCGCAGAGCGAACTCGCCGCTCAGGCGGCCAAGGAGATCGCGGCCTACCCCGTGTTCCTCCCGTACACGCAGGAGAGCTACGACGCGGTCGCCGGTCTCGCACACGACGAACTGGTGAACGTCTACCAGATCGCCGACAAGATCGAGCGCCAGAACGCCGACGACGCCCTCAAGGACCGCGTCAAGGCTGAGATCACCGAGCGCGTCGAGGCCGGTTCGCTCGACGCCGAGGTGCTCACCCAGTTCTCGGCGGCCTACAAGTCCGTCTCGAAGGTCGTCATGCGCGGCCGTGTCCTCCGCGAGGGCATCCGCATCGACGGCCGTGGCCTGACCGACATCCGTCCGCTCGACGCCGAGGTGCAGGTCATCCCGCGCGTCCACGGTTCCGCGATCTTCCAGCGCGGCGAGACCCAGATCCTGGGTGTCACCACGCTGAACATGCTCAAGATGGAGCAGCAGATCGACTCGCTGTCGCCCGTCACGAAGAAGCGTTACCTGCACCACTACAACTTCCCGCCCTACTCGACCGGTGAGACCGGCCGGGTCGGTTCGCCGAAGCGTCGCGAGATCGGGCACGGCTTCCTCGCCGAGCGCGCACTCGTGCCGGTGCTGCCGAGCCGCGAGGAGTTCCCCTACGCGATCCGTCAGGTCTCCGAGGCCCTCGGGTCCAACGGTTCGACCTCGATGGGTTCCGTCTGCGCCTCGACCCTGTCGCTGCTGAACGCCGGTGTGCCCCTCCGCGCACCCGTCGCCGGTATCGCCATGGGCCTCATCTCCGACGTCGTCGACGGTGAGACCCGCTACGCGGCGCTCACCGACATCCTCGGCGCCGAAGACGCCCTGGGCGACATGGACTTCAAGGTCGCCGGTACCTCCGAGTTCGTCACGGCCATCCAGCTCGACACGAAGCTCGACGGCATCCCGACCTCGGTCCTGACCGGTGCGCTCCAGCAGGCCAAGGACGCCCGCACGACGATCCTCTCCGTGCTGAACGCGGCGATCGACGCTCCCGACGAGATGGCGCCGACCGCGCCTCGCGTCATCAGCGTCCAGATCCCCGTCGACAAGATCGGCGAGCTGATCGGCCCGAAGGGCAAGACGATCAACTCGATCCAGGACGAGACCGGCGCCGACATCTCCATCGAGGAGGACGGCACCGTCTACATCGGCGCCGTCGACGGTCCGTCGGCCGAGGCCGCTCGTGCCCAGGTCAACGCGATCGCGAACCCCACCAACCCGGAGGTCGGCGAGCAGTTCCTCGGAACCGTCGTCAAGATCGCCGCGTTCGGCGCGTTCGTCTCGCTGCTCCCGGGCAAGGACGGCCTGCTGCACATCTCCGAGGTCCGCAAGCTCGCCGGTGGCAAGCGTGTGGAGAACGTCGAAGACGTGCTCGGCGTCGGCCAGAAGATCCTCGTCGAGATCACGAAGATCGACGACCGCGGCAAGCTCTCGCTCGCTCCGGTCGTCGCCGATGAGGCCGACACGCACGGCAGCGACGCTGCCAGCGAGGGTCCTGAGGCCCCGGCCGAAGGCTAGGTCTCACCAGCTGCACCCGAACGCCCGTCCCGCCTCTGCGGGGCGGGCGTTCGCCGTTGCGCGGAGTGTCGACGGTTGAGCGCCAGGGGGATCCGGCGTAGCCTCGGACCACCTCGCGATGACGCGAGGGCACGGCATCGCTCACGAGGCACCGCCGTGAGGTCACCGAACTCAAGGCGGCGTGCATCGTGTCGATGGAGACTCACACCCAATTCCCGCAGGATTCCGACGAGCGGGGCGGTGATGCACGCGAACCGGTCCCGGGCGACCACGGGTGCGTCCAGCTCCTCGATCCGGACGGCGTCCGGCAGGAGGACGCCCTCTACGACCTCTTCGTCGCCGACCTCGGTCACGCCGAGCTGCTCGCGCTCTACGAGGACATGGTCGTCACGCGTCGCATCGACACGGAGGCGACGGCTCTGCAACGGCAGGGCGAGATCGGTCTGTGGCCACCGTCGCTCGGGCAGGAGGCCGCCCAGGTGGGGTCGGCGCGGGTCCTGCGGCGCGGGGACTTCGTCTTCACGAGCTACCGCGAACAGGCCGTCGCCTACTGCCGTGGCGTCGAACTCGACCAACTGATGGCGATGTGGCGGGGGACCGCGCTGTCGGGCTGGGACCCGTTCGCGGTCGGCATGGCGACGCCGGCGGTCATCATCGGGGCCCAGACGCTCCATGCGACGGGCTACGCGATGGGCTGTCAGCGCGACGGGTCCGACGCGGTGGCCGTGGCCTACTTCGGCGACGGGGCGACGAGCCAGGGCGACGTGAACGAGGCGCTGGTGCTGGCCGCGAGCTTCCAGGCACCCGTGGTCTTCTTCTGCCAGAACAACCAGTACGCGATCTCCGAGCCCGTCGGGCTGCAGGCCCAGCGCCCCATCGCGGACCGGGCACCGGGCTTCGGGGTGCCGAGCATGCGGGTCGACGGCAACGACGTGCTCGCCGTGACGGCGGCGATGCGGATCGCCGTCGACCGCGCACGTTCCGGTGGTGGGCCGACCTTCATCGAGGCCGTCACCTACCGCATGGGGCCGCACACCACCTCGGACGATCCGACGCGGTACCGGGACGAGAGCGAGGTCGCGTCGTGGCGTGCGAAGGATCCGATCACCCGTCTCGAGCGTCTGCTGGAGTCCGAAGGGGTCCTCGACGAGACGGCCCGAGCCCACGTCGCGTCCGTCGCCGACGCCGCGGCCGCCCGGGTCCGTGCGGGGTGCCTCGCCTTGCCTGCCCCTCACCCGCTCTCGCTCTTCGACGAGGTCTACGCCACCGCCCACCCCGGGCTCGAACGGCAACGCGAGGAGTACCGCTCCTACCTCGCGATGTTCGACGGTGGTGCCCGATGACCACGCTCACCCTCAGCAAGGCGATCAACACCGGACTGCACCACGCCCTCGCCGATGACGACCGGGTCCTGTTGCTCGGCGAGGACATCGGCCGACTCGGCGGGGTGTTCCGGGTGACCGACGGCCTCCAGGCTGAGTTCGGCGCCGATCGCGTCGTCGACATGCCGCTGGCGGAGTCCGCGATCATCGGAGCAGCGATCGGTCTGGCGTTCCGAGGCTTCCGCCCGGTGTGCGAGATCCAGTTCGACGGGTTCATCTATCCGGGCTTCGACCAGATCGTCGCGCAGTTGGCGAAGCTGCACTACCGGACGAAGGGCGCCGTGCGGATGCCGGTCACCATCCGGGTGCCGTACGGCGGAGGAATCGGCGCCGTCGAGCACCATTCCGAGTCCCCGGAGGCGTACTTCGCGCACACGGCGGGACTGCGCGTGGTGACGTGCTCGGACCCCCAGGACGCGCACACCATGATCCGTCAGGCGATCGCGTGCGACGACCCGGTGCTGTTCTTCGAACCGAAGCGGCGGTACTGGACGAAGGGTGAGGTCCTCGACGACCTCCCCGCCGATCCGCTCGCGTTCACCCGTGCGCGGACCGTTCGCGCCGGCACGGACGCGACGCTGGTCGCCTACGGTCCGCTCGTCCAGACGGCGCTCGAGGCTGCGGAGGCCGCGGCCGACGAGGGTGTCGACCTGGAGGTGATCGACCTCCGATCCCTCGCGCCCCTGGACGTCGACGCGGTCGCCGCCTCGGTCGAGAAGACCGGGCGACTCGTCATCACGCACGAGGCGCAACGCTCGGGAGGGGTCGGAGCCGAACTGGCGGCCTCGATCACCGAACGCTGCTTCGACCTCCTCGAAGAGGCCCCGGTGCGGGTGACGGGGTTCGACACCCCCTACCCCGCGTCGGCGCTCGAGGACCACTTCCTCCCGGACCTCGACCGGATCCTGGACGGGGTGGATCGCGCGCTGGGGCGTCGGTCCTCGGCCTCCGCTGTGGGCAGGGCCGATGCCCGGCCTGTGACCGGTGGGGAGGGACGGCGATGAAGCGGTTCTCCCTACCCGATCTCGGTGAAGGTCTGACCGAGAGCGAACTCGTGTCCTGGCGCGTCGCCGTCGGCGACCACGTCGAGCTCAACCAGGTGATCGCCGAGGTCGAGACCGCGAAGGCGCTCGTCGAACTGCCCGCGCCGACCGCCGGCGTGGTCACGAGGCTCCACGTCGAACCGGGGACGACGGTCCTCGTCGGCGAAGCGCTCGTCGACTTCGCGCCCGATGGTGAGACCGCTCCGCCCCCGTCGGTCCCCGAGGCCGACCGAGCGGAGGTCGACCGTCCGAGTGGGGCGGCGGACCGCGAGCCGGTCCTCGTCGGCTACGGCCCTCGCACGGCGAGCGGTGAACGGCCACGGCGTCGTGCCCGGTCCGCCGGCGATGACACACCTGCCCCGGCGCACACCGCCCCGGTGCCGGAGCGTTCCCGGCCCCGCGCGACACCGCCGGTCCGGCGACTCGCGCGCGATCTGGGCGTCGACCTCGGAACGCTCGTCGGCACCGGTGTCGGTGGTCGGATCGCGCGTGAGGAGGTCGAGCGCGCTGCGACCGGCCTGAGCGGGCAGCTGCCGGAGCGTGCTCGCGGAGCGGGAGCGGCACCGGCCGGGACCCCAGAGGCGCCGGCCACGGCGGCCGATGGGTCGGTGCGTCGGCCGATCACGGGGGTCAGGCGCCGGACCGCCGAGGCGATGGTGAACAGTGCGTTCACGGCGCCCCACGTCACGGAGTTCCTGACGGTCGACGTGACGCCGACGATGTCCCTGCTGGACGCGCTCGCCCGCTCGCCTCGGACCGGGGACCACCGGGTCAACATCCTGACCGTCCTCGCCAAAGCGGTGTGCATCGCCGTGAGACGCACTCCCGCGGTCAACGCGAGTTGGGACGAGGCTGCCGGGGAGATCGTCGAGTACGGCCACGTCGGACTCGGGATCGCCGCAGCGACGCCGCGAGGACTCCTCGTGCCGAACATCGCTCGGGCCGAGGAGCTCAGCCTGTTCGAGCTCGCGGACGCCGTGTCGGACCTCGTCCGCACCGCCCGCGAGGGACGCACCGCTCCGGCGGAACTGCGAGGGGGGACGATCACGATCTCCAACGTCGGCGTCTTCGGCGTCGACGCGGGGACACCCATCCTGAACCCCGGTGAGGCGGCGATCATCGCGCTCGGTGCCGTCCGTCGCCAGCCGTGGGAGTTCGAGGGGCAGGTCGCGCTGCGACACGTCGTGACGCTGTCGCTGTCGTTCGACCATCGGCTCATCGACGGAGCGCAGGGGTCCCGTTTCCTCGTCGACCTCGGGACGATGCTCTCCGATCCGGCGATGGTCCTGACGATGGTGTGATCGTCGAGTCCAGGCCCTCGCGCTCGCCGGCCCCGGCGGCCGTTCGGGCCTGGACGCGACGGCCGCGACGTGGCATCGTGCATCGTGTACGCATCGGGAATCAGCAAAGGAGCGGCTCATGGTCTCGTACACGGATGTCTTCAGCGGGTTCTCGGTCGACGACATCGACGCCGCGAGGGCGTTCTACCGGGACGTCCTCGGTCTCACGGTCACCGACAACGCCATGGGATTCCTGGACGTGGCGCTGCCCGCCGGCGGGTCGGTGCTCGTCTACGGGAAGCCTGACCACACACCAGCCTCGTTCACCGTGCTGAACCTCGTGGTCGACGACATCGACACGGCGGTCGACGAGCTGCAGGCCCGCGGTGTGGTGACGAAGCTCTACCCCGACGACGTCCTGCCGACGGATGCGAAGGGGATCATGCGCGGGAACGGCCCGGACATCGCCTGGTTCACCGATCCAGCGGGGAACGTCCTGTCCGTGCTCGTCGACTGAACCTGTCCCGCGTCCTCACGCGGCGAGCAGGGCGGCCAGTGCCATCCGCTCGAGCGTCGAGCGCACCGCCTCGCGGTCGGGTGTCCCGGCCTCGTTCCTGCCGAGGGAGGTGCTGTGGGACGTGGAGTTGATCAGTCCGAATCCCGCGAGCGCGCGGACCCGCAGTTCCGCCGCGGGGATCGTGGGATGGAGCGTCGTGAGGACGTCCACCCACCGCTCGACGTACCGCCGCTGGAGGGTACGGACCGCTCGGCGGTCGTCCGGTGCCAGGCTGTCGAGGTCGTGGTCCTGGATGCGGATCACGTCGGGGTCGTCGAGGGCGAAGGCCACGTGGAAGGTGACCAACGAACGCAGTGCCCGATCGCTGTCCGGAGCCTGCTCGACCTCGCGGGTCCCGCCGTCCAGCAGATCCTGACTGACGCCGACGAGGAGTGCTGCGAGGACGGCCTGCTTGCTCGGGAAGTGGCGGTAGACGGCGGGTCCGCTCATGCCGACGGCCGTTCCGAGGTCCTCCATCGACACCCCGGCGAAGCCGCGCTCGGCGAACAGCCCGGCCGCTGACCGCAGGAGGGCGGAGCGACGTGCCGCTTTCGCCTCCGAGCGCCCGAGGTGCGGCGGGTTCGGGGACGGTGTGTCACGACCGGTCATCGGATCTCCTCGGGGTGGACTTTTTCAGTTAATGAACTGTAACCTCTCTTTCAGTGAGTGGTGAGTAACTGAATGCACTCACGGTCGACGACGACAGGAGCCCGAGTGCCCACCCTCACGAGCGGTGCTGATCCCACCTCAGCCCGATTCCGCGAGCAGGAGGCGGCGCAGCGGGAGCTCGTGACGGTGCTCGAGCAGACGATGGCGACCGCGGCCCTGGGCGGACCGGAGGCGTCGCGGGCGCGGCATGTCGCCCGGGGGAAGCTGCTGCCGCGCGATCGGGTCGACCGTCTGCTCGACGAGGGGAGCCCCTTCCTCGAGATCGCGCCCTTGGCCGCGCACGGCATGTACGACGACGCGACTCCCGGCGCCGGGGTCATCGCTGGGATCGGCCTCGTCCACGGACGACACGTGCTCGTCGTGTCGAACGACGCGACCGCGAAGGGAGGCTCGTACTTCCCGATGACGGTGAAGAAGCACCTCCGGGCCCAGGAGATCGCGGCCGCGAACCGGCTGCCCTGCCTGTACCTCGTCGACTCCGGGGGAGCGAACCTCCCGACGCAGGACGAAGTCTTCCCGGATCGGGACCACTTCGGTCGGATCTTCTTCAACCAGGCCAGGATGTCGGCGGCCGGCATCCCGCAACTCGCCGCCGTACTCGGGTCCTGCACCGCCGGAGGCGCGTACGTCCCCGCCATGAGCGACGAGAACGTGATCGTCCGCGGTCAGGGCACGATCTTCCTAGGCGGTCCACCGCTCGTGAAGGCCGCGATCGGCGAGGTCGTGACGCCGGAGCAACTCGGCGGCGGCGACCTCCACGCCCGGGTGTCGGGGGTCACGGACCACCTCGCCGACGACGACGCGCACGCGCTCGACATCCTCCGGGATGCGGTCGCGACGCTGCCGGCGACCCACCCGCGCGCGTGGGAGGTGCGTCCCAGTGTGCCGCCGGTCGTCCCGGAGGCAGAGCTGTACGGCGTCGTGCCGGCGGAGCTGCAGACGGCCTACGACGTCCGTGAGGTGATCGCGCGGCTCGTCGACGGCAGCGACTTCTCGGAGTTCAAGCGTGAGTACGGCGACACCCTCGTGACCGGGTTCGCGAGGCTGCACGGGCACCCCGTCGGCATCATCGCGAACAACGGCGTCCTCTTCAGCGAGTCGGCCCTGAAGGGCGCCCATTTCATCGAGCTCGCCGACCAGCGCGGCATCCCGTTGCTGTTCCTGCAGAACATCTCGGGCTTCATGGTCGGCAGTGACGCCGAGGCCGGAGGCATCGCCAAGCACGGCGCGAAGATGGTCACCGCGGTCGCGACCACCCGGGTGCCGAAGCTGACGGTCGTGATCGGTGGTTCGTTCGGCGCCGGCAACTACTCCATGTGCGGCCGGGCCTACGACCCCCGGTTCCTCTGGATGTGGCCGGGCGCGCGCATCTCCGTCATGGGGGGACAGCAGGCGGCGAGCGTCCTCGCGACCGTCAAGCGCGACCAACTCGAGGCCCGCGGTGAGGCGTGGACCGCCCAGGCGGAGGAGGACTTCCGGGCGCCGATCCTCGCCGACTTCGAGGAGCAGGGCAACCCGTACTACTCGACCGCGCGGCTCTGGGACGACGGCATCATCGACCCCGCCCGGACCCGCACGGTCCTCGGACTCGCGCTCGAGGTGTGCTCCCGCGCGCCCCTGCCAGAACCCGGCTTCGGCCTCTTCAGGATGTGACGGCATGACGATCCAGACACCGAACCGGCCGGGCCACGCATCCGCGCGTCCCTTCCGCTCCGTCCTCGTCGCGAACCGCGGCGAGATCGCCTGTCGCGTGATCCGCACGCTCACAGCGATGGACATCGAGAGCATCGCGGTCTTCAGCGACGCTGACCGCGACGCCCCACACGTCCGGCTCGCGGACCGCGCCGTCCGCCTGGGACCCGCGCCCGCCGCGGACAGCTACCTCGACGTCGACGCCGTCGTCCGGGCCGCCGTCACGACCGGGGCCGAGGCGGTGCACCCGGGCTACGGCTTCCTGTCCGAACAACCCGCGCTCGCGAGGGCGCTCGCCGGTGCCGGGATCGTCTTCATCGGACCGGACGAGCGCGCCCTGGTCCTCATGGGCGACAAGATCCGGGCGAAGGAGCACGTCGCGGCTCGAGGCGTCCCGATCATCGAGGGCGTCGCCGACGCCTCGCTCGACGACGACGCACTCGTCCGTGCCGGCGTCGCCATCGGCTTCCCGCTCATCGTCAAGCCGGCGGGTGGTGGCGGCGGCAAGGGGATGCAGGTGGTGGAGTGCGCCGAGGAGCTCCCATCGGCCATCGCCTCCGCGCACCGGGTGGCCGAGGCGGCCTTCGGCGACGCCACGCTCCTCCTCGAGCGGTTCGTCACGAGACCCCGGCACATCGAGGTGCAGGTGCTCGCGGACGCCCACGGTGCGGTCGTGCACCTCGGGGAGCGTGAGTGCTCGCTCCAGCGTCGGCACCAGAAGGTGGTGGAGGAGTCCCCGTCGCCGCTCATCGACGACCGGCAGCGGGCGCGACTCGGCGAGGCGGCCTGCACGGTCGCCCGGAGCGTCGGCTACCGAGGGGTGGGGACCGTCGAGTTCCTCGTCGCCGACGACCGACCCGACGAGTTCGCCTTCCTCGAGATGAACACGCGGTTGCAGGTGGAGCATCCGGTCACCGAGCTCGTCACGGGGCTCGACCTCGTGGAGTGGCAGGTGCGCGTCGCCGCCGGTGAACCGCTGGCGATGACGCAGGACGACGTCGTCCTGCGTGGTCACGCGGTGGAGGCGCGGCTGTACGCGGAGGACCCGTCGAGCGGCTTCCTGCCCCAGACCGGGGTGCTCGAGCGGGTGCGTCTGCCGCACGGGCCGGGCGTCCGCGTCGACGGCGGCATCGCCGCCGGGCAGTTCGTCGGCCCGTGGTACGACCCCATGCTCGCGAAGATCGTGTGCTGGGCCGAGGATCGCGGGACCGTGCTCCGGCGACTCGACGCCGCGCTCGCGGCGACGGTGGTCTTCGGTGTCCGCACGAACCTCGGCTTCCTCCGGCGGCTCCTCGCCGACGAGGACGTCGTCGCGGGACGACTGCACACCGGTCTCATCGCCGACCTGCTCGACGACATCCCGTCCGCCGCGACGTCCGAGCGGGTCCTGACCGCAGTGGCGCTCGCCGAAACGGACGACCGACGATTCGAGGCCGCAGCGCGGACCGCCGGACTCGGGACGCCGTGGTCGGATCCGGGTGGGTGGCGCCTCGGCGCGGCAGCACCGACGCGACAGCACCTGCGTCGTGAGGACGGACGCATCGTCCGCATCGAGGTGCGTGGGCCGAGCGACGACGCGAGCGTCTCGGTCGATGACGCGGCACCGACCCGGGCCGCGGTCCTCAGCCGGTCGGACGGCACCCTGCGGTTCGAGCACGACGGTGTCAGCACCCCGTTGGAGACCGTGCGCGTGGGAAACGAACGATGGATCGCGCTCGACGGTGCCATCAGTGTGGTCGAGGTGCTCCCGCGTGAGGCGCTCCCAGCCGGCGGGGATCCGACTGCGGCCGGTGCGGTCGATCCGGAGGTGCGGACGCCGATGCCCGGCACCGTCACGGCCGTGCACGTCACGAGCGGCGACGCCGTCACCGCCGGTCAGCCGCTGGTCACCGTCGAAGCGATGAAGATGGAGCACCTCCTCACCGCCACGACCGACGGCACGGTCACCCTCCACGTCGCCACGGGTGGCACGGTCGCCACCCGTCAATCGGTTGCGACGATCGCCGCAGACCCCGTCGCAGCACGCCTCAACGCAGCCCCAACCGATGCAGCACCCACGAACGGAGCATCAGCATGAACACCGAGCTCAGCCCCGAGCACCAGCGGATCGTCGACACGGTCAAGGCGTTCGCCGACGAGGTCGTCGCGCCCGCCGCCTATCAGTACGACACGGAACGGCGTCTGCCGTACGACATCATCGCGCAGATGGGGGAGCTGGGACTCTTCGGGCTGCCGTTCCCGAAGGAACTCGGCGGCGGGGGGATGGACTACTTCGCGCTCTGCCTCGCCGTCGAGCAGCTCGGACGCGTCGACCAGAGCATCGGCGTCACCCTCGAGGCCGGCGTCGGCCTCGGAGCCATGCCGATCTACCTGTACGGCACCGACGCCCAGCGCGAGGAATGGATCCCGCAGCTCGCGAGCGGGCAGGCGCTCGCCGCGTTCGGCCTCACCGAGGCGCGTGCCGGCAGTGATGCAGGCGCGACGGAGACCACCGCCGAGCTCGTCGACGGTGAGTGGGTGATCAACGGCACGAAGCAGTTCATCACCAACTCCGGGAGCGAGATCACCAGTCTCGTGACGGTCACGGCCGTCACGGGGGAGCGGGTCCGATCCGACGGCCGGGTGACGAAGGAGTTGTCGTCGATCCTCGTGCCGGTCCCGACGCCGGGCTTCACCGCGCTACCGCCCTACGACAAGGTCGGGTGGCACACCTCCGACACCCACCCGCTGCGGTTCGAGGACGTCCGCGTGCCGGAGGGTAACCTGCTCGGCGAGCGCGGGCGCGGGTACGCCAACTTCCTCACGGCGCTCGACGGTGGACGGATCGCTGTGGCCGCGCTCGCCGTCGGAGCGGCCCAGGGGTGCCTCGAGGAGGCGATCCGCTACGCCAAGGAGCGGGTCGTGTTCGGTCGGGCGATCGGTGACAACCAGTGGATCGCCTTCCGGATCGCGAAGATGCAGGCGCGGGTCCACACCGCCAGGCAGGCCTACTACGACGCCGCGTCGCGCATGCTCCGGGGAGCGCCCTACAAGATGGAGGCCTCGATCGCGAAGATGGTCGCCGGGGAGGCCGCGATGGACAACGCCCGTGACGCGACCCAGATCTTCGGCGGCTACGGGTTCCTCAACGAGAACCCGGTGGCGCGGCACTACCGGGACTCGAAGATCCTCGAGATCGGTGAGGGCACCACCGAGGTGCAGCTCATGATCATCGCCCGCGAACTCGGCTTCGCGTCGTGAGGTCATGATGACCGATTCGTCCGAGACGTCGTCCGGCCCCGTGATCGAGCAGCGAGGTCTGTACTTCGAGGAGTTCGTGGTGGGTGCGACCTACCGCCATCGCCCCGGGCGCACCCTCACGGAAGCTGACAACGTCCTGTTCTCGACGCTCACGATGAACGGGCAGTCGCTGCACGTGGATGCCGCGTGGTCTGCGACCGGGCCCTTCGGGGAACGGCTCGTGAACTCGATGCTGACGCTCTCGACGCTCGTGGGGCTGTCGGTCGCACAGCTCACCGAGCAGACGATCGTCGCGAACCTGGGCTTCACCGACATCGCCTTCCCGAACCCGATGCACCACGGCGACACGCTGTACGCCGAGACGCTCGTGACGGCCAAACGGTTGTCGTCGTCGAGGCCGGGCGAGGGTGTCGTCACCCTGCTCCACACGGGTCGGAACCAGGACGGCGTCGTCGTCGCGACCGCGACCAGGAGCACGCTCGTCCAGTGCTCGGGTGCATCGTGACCGGCGCCGCGGCGTTCGACCTGGGGCCGGCGATCCTCTTCGTCCCAGCAGACCGTCCGGATCGCTTCGCGAAAGCGGCCGAGCGTGCGGATGCCGTCATCCTCGATCTCGAGGACGCCGTCGATGCGGCGCGCAAGGCGATCGGTCGCGGAGCGATGGTGGAGCATCCGTTGGACCCGCTCCTGACGATCGTGCGGGTGAATCCAGCGGATGGCCCGGACTTCGCGGCCGACGTCGCCGCCGTGGCGACAACGGCTTATCGAACGGTGATGCTCGCGAAGACCGAGAGCGTCGCGCAGCTCGACGACCTGGCCCGCGCCCTGCCGGGGGTTGCGATCGTCGCGCTATGCGAGACGGCCGCCGGAGTCGTGCGCGCCGAATCGATCGTCGCGCACGACTCGGTCGTCGCCGTGATGTGGGGCGCTGAGGACCTGGTGGCGTCACTCGGCGGCACGAGCAGCAGGCGCTCTGACGGACGCTACCGCGACGTCGTGGGCGCCGCTCGATCGCACGTCCTGCTCGCAGCGGGGGCCGCCGGTGTCGCCGCGATCGATGCCGTCCATCTCGACCTCAATGACCGAGCGTCGCTTGCGGTAGAGGCGGAGGATGCGAGTGCGGTCGGCTTCGTTGCGACGGCGTGCATCCATCCCGCGCAGGTCCCGATCATCCAGGCCGCTTACCGTCCGGACCCCGAGGCAGTGCGCGCGGCGAGGGAGCTACTGGCGGCTGCCGCCGACCGCATCGGCGCCTTCCGGCATGCCGGGCGCATGGTCGACGAGCCGCTCCTCAGGCACGCACGCGCACTTCTCGCGCGTGCCGGGGAGGTTTCTGGGAGCTGAGCCTTGCCCCGTCCCCCAAGATGCCGACTGCTCATATCTTAGATTTTGGATATGTTGGACCTGGCTCGAAATCGGGCCGACGGCGGCCTATCTCAATGGGCTGCCGTTTCAGGAACAACGGCGGTTGAGATGAAAAAGAAGCTGTTCGGTCTTGTCGCGATGGCGGCTCTGGTCACGGGCGTATCGCTGACTGCCGCGGCTCCAGCGCAGGCTGCCTGCAGGGTCGACAATCTGAGCATGTGGCAGGGGAAGAACGCCACGTGCCTGAATATCGTGCACGTTTCGTTCGGGTCGAGTACACATCTCGGGAATCCCGCTCGCGCCGGGCAGTGGTCCAAACAGCAGCTGTGTTGGGATGGTGCGACGGGTTACTCCTACCGCAATGCGTAGGCTCTGGACCGTCCCCGTATTCGCAGCGCTCATGTTGTTTGCGTCGAACGGGTGCGCCGCAGACTTCGGACCGTCAGACATCGTTGCCGGGAGTGCCGGAGGCGTGCCGGAGTTCACGGGACCGTGGGCGTCGGAGTTCGCGGACACATATCGAGCTGGCAGTGACGTTGTCCGAGCGATCCTCGAGGATGGTGCGATCTCCGACGCCGAATGGGCGGAGACCAGCGACGCGTTTATCGGCTGCATGCAGGACAGGGGAGTGAGGGTGACGCTCGACGATGCGTACGGCGCGATCGCGCTCCCAGACATGCCGAAGCCGGACGCCGCTTCGGACGCAGCGCTGGACGCGTGCACGCCGGACTTCTACGCGGTCAGCAGTCTGCGCCGCGATCTTGCCCGCAATCCGGATGCGCGCGATGAAGACGCCATTATCGCGGCATGTCTGGTCGATGCGGGGCTCGTCGAACCCGGGTACTCCGGCGAGGACCTCGCCTCAGATGCGAAGCAGGAATCACTCCCATTCGACAACGATGACCCAGTGTTCGGGTCCTGCATCCGCGACCCATTGGGTCTCCTTGAATGACGACCGCGCTCGTCGTCGGCTTCCGCCGTCCGTGTGGCTCATGATCCCCTCGCTGCTCGTGCTGGGAGCTCTCCTCGGGGTGACGGTCGTCGGGGTCGCTCGTCCCGAGGCTGCGCCGCCGGCGATCGGCGGGGCGGTCCCGGTAGGCGAGGTACCCGTGACCAGCACGAAGTACCTCGACGTACGCAGCGTCACGCTCGCTTTTGAGACCCAGTCGCAGGTGAGATCGTCACGCCGGTAGGCGGATTCATCACGCGGACGAGCTGCGCAGTCGGCGGCGAGGCGCAGTCCGGTGAATCGGGCATAGCGATCAACGGGCGGTCGCTGGTCTACCTCGCGTCGGGCGCGCCGCTGTGGCGGGACCTCGCACCGGACTCCGTCGGAAGCGATGTCAGAGGCCTCCAAACCGAGCTGAATCGACTGGGCTACTCGCTGGATGCCGACGGCGAGTTCGGCCCTCTGACCCTGCGCGCGGCTCGCGACCTCGCGCAGCGCAACGGCGTGGACAGCAGCGACTGGAGCGTCATACCTCGGGCGGCGTTCGTCTGGATCCCCGCACCTGCGACGGCGATCACGAGCTGTCCGACAGTTCTCGGTGCATCCGTCGCGCCGGATGACGCGCTGTTCGTTGCACCGCCGGTCATCGCCAGTGCACGTGTCGCCGCGCTACCTGACACGCTCGCTCCTGGCCCACGGGTCATCGTCGCCGGCGAAGTCCGGGTTGCGGTGGACGATCAGGGGGCCATCGCGGATCCTGCAGCACTTCACGAGCTCGGCCGGTCGTCTGAATTCGCAGCCTGGGTTGCAGCGGACGATGGCACGGACTTCATCGTCGACCTTGAGCTCGCATCGCCGGTGACGGTGACCACCGTGCCACCCGCTGCGGTCTTCGGACTAGACGGTTCGACGGGGTGTATCTCCAGTGCCGGTCACACCGTCGTCGTCGAGGTCGTCGGATCAGGTCTCGGTCAGAGCTACGTCGTTGTGCCAGCAGACGCCGAGGTCGTGGTAGTCGATGTTCGGCTCCCTCCCGGTCGACCATGCGGTTGACGGCCGAGGGCCTGTCCCTGCGCTTCCCACAGGGCGACTGGCTGTTTGAAGACCTCTCGTTCCGCTTGGTACCGGGGCGCGTGTACGCGGTGACCGGGCCATCCGGTTCGGGCAAGAGCACGTTGCTCAGTCTGCTCGCCGGCTGGCTGCACCCGACGAAGGGTGTGATCGTGCGCGAGGACGTCGCGGTGACCAGTTGGGTGTTCCAGAATCCGCACGGAGTTGCGAGACGGACTGCTCTCGACCACGTCGCGCTCCCTTACCTCGCGCGCGGCGCGGATCACGACCATGCTTGGCAGAGCGCGTTCGCCGACCTCGAGACGGTGGGTCTCGCCGGAGTCAGCCTGCGTCAGTTTCGACACCTCTCGGGCGGGGAAGCGCAGCGCCTGATGCTCGCCCGCGCACTTGCGACGCATCCCCACCTGTTGCTAGTGGACGAGCCGACCGCTCAGCTGGACCAGCGCACGGCCGTCTCAGTGAACGAGGCGATCGGGTCGATCGCATCCGACGGGACCATCGTCGTCATCGCGACGCACGATGAGCGCACGCGCGATGCATGCACTGACGAGATCGCACTCGGTGCAGCGCGATGAGGTGGGCATCGACCCTCCGAGAAGCAGCGCTCGACGTGCAGTCCGGCACGACGAAGGCGACGATGCTCGGTTGTGTGTTGTTCGCCGTCGTCCTTGTGCTGGGCTTGGCTGAGATCGGCACGATGTCCCAACTCCTGACTGCTGCCGACGTCTACCGACGTGCGGGTGGGGCGACCCTGGTCTACATCGCCCCCCAACAGATCGACGGGCCAGCCTGCGACCGGCTCACGACGATCCCAGGCATCGACGCTGCGGGAGCCATGAGGCCGTCGACTGAGAACGAACGCCTGCTGGCGCTTCCGAGTTCGTCCGTACCGACGTTCGAGGTCAGTCCGGGTTTCTCCGGTTTCGTTGCGCTCGATGCGCCGCGCCCCCACCGTGGCGTGCTCGTCTCGGCCGCGCTCGCAGATGCCCTCGAACTCGATGCCAGTGACAAGCTCCCGTTGATGAGCGGCACGGTCGAGGTCGGAGCCGTTTTTACCTCCGTGGAGGACGGCCGCCGGCTTGGCCTCGGATACGCGCTCATTGCTCCGACAGCGGCGATCGGCCCGTTCGACGAATGTTGGATCGACACCTGGCCGCAGTCGCAATCGTCGACCGATGCGCTGCGCACCGTCCTCCTCCCAGGGGCTGGGGCAACGGATGCATCGCCGCCACGGCTCGCGCAGCTCAACAGCACGCTCGGCGCTCACTTCGACGGCGCCGCGCGGTACGCCGAGCGTCTCTCTCGATTCGCGCCGCTCGTCGGAATCGTCATCGCCGCCGCAATCGGGTTCGTCGCGACCCGAACCCGCCGCATCGAATTGGCATCCGCGCGTCATGCAGGGGTGCCGGTCGGGTCGCAGGTGCTGCAACTCGTCTGCGAAACACTCTGCTGGGCCGTCGGCGCTGCAGTGATGGCGGTGTCCGCCATCCTGCTGCTCCTGGAGATCGCGCCCCAGGAAGGCCTTGGAGTGGTCGCTGGGATCGCGATCCGACCAGCCGTGGTCGCCGTGCCCGCCGTCCTTTGTGGAGTGATCGGCGGGGTAGCGCTCACGAAGGAGGAGCAGCTCTTCCGGTACTTCAAGGAACGGTGATGTCGCCCCGTCGAAAGGCCGCCCCGGGTGGAACGCGGAATCGTTACGAATCAGTTGCCACCCGGTCGTGATGTCGTCCAGCCGAAGTCGCCGGTCTCCTCTAGCCTGGTGAGCAAGCACCGGCCCGTCGCTCCACGCACGGATCCCGACGGTGCAGCGCGTCACCGGTCGGCGGACCGAGAGAGGGGCAGGGGATGCCACACCTCTGGCGCTCGTCGAGCACCCGTGGCAGTTCTCTCGTCGGCGGAGCAGCGGACGGCGTCGACGACGACGCGAGTCGGCGTCCCGAGCAGCTCGTCCCGCACCCGTCCTTCCCAACGCCCGTCCAGGACCCCGAGCCTTCTGAGGCACCGAGGCGCACGATCGGCGACTCCGAGTTGTCGGTCTTCCCGGTCGTGCTCGGCGGCAGCGTGTTCGGGTGGACCGTCGACCCCGACACGACGTCGGACATCCTCGACCGGTTCCACGACTCCGGCGGCAACATGGTGGACACCGCCGACAGCTACGCGGGCGGACGCAGCGAGATCCTCATCGGCAATTGGATGCGGAAGCGCCGCAACCGGGACGACATGGTCGTCGCGACGAAGATCGGCCGGCACCCCGACTACCCGGGTCTCGGCTCGGTGAGCATCATCCGTGCGGTCGAGGCGGCGCTCGAACGGTTGCAGACCGACCACATCGACCTGCTGTCCTTCCACGACGACGACCCGAGCATCCCGTTGGCCGACAGCCTCGGGACGGTCGACTGGTTGATCGAGACCGGCAAGGTCCGCTACCTCGGCACCTCGAACACGACCCCCGAACGGCTGATGGAGGCACGGATCCTCTCGGCGAGCGGCTTCACCCAGTTCGTCGCGCTCGAGACGCACTACAGCCTCATGCACCGGGAGCCGTACGAGAGTACCCTCGCGCTCGTCGCGACGGCCCAGCACCTCGGTGTCCTGCCCTACTTCGCCCTCGCGAACGGCTTCCTGACGGGCCGCTACCGCACCCGCTCCGACCTCGACCCGAGCACCCGCGGCAGTCGCGCCGCGACCCATCTCCACCGCCGTGGACTGCGGGTCCTGCACGTCCTCGACGAGATCGCGGAGGAGAACCGCTGCACGGTCGCCTCGGCGGCGCTCGCCTGGGCCATGTCACGTCCCGGCGTCGTCGCGCCCATCGCGAGCGCGTCCCAGCCGGCTCACGTCGACTCGCTCATCGCGGCGGCCGACGTGCGGCTGAGCCGCGGGCAGATCCTCGAGCTCGACCGCGTCTCCGGTCGCTTGCGCTGAGTCGACCGGCGGTCGCCTGCGCACGGTCGCTCGCGCGCGACGCCCGGGAACCTGACGTATGGTTGGGGTGATGAACGCCGCCGTCGACTTTCCGCTCACTCGTCCCGAGCTTGCGTTCACCGCATCCGGGGACGCGCTCGTCCGCCGGACGGTCCTGCCCAACGGGCTGCGCATCCTGAGCGAACACATGCCGGGCAGCCGCAGCGCGACGATCGGCTACTGGGTGGCCGTCGGCTCCCGCGACGAACAACCGGCGACCGCCGATCGACCGGCGACCTTCGGCTCGACGCACTTCCTGGAGCACCTCCTGTTCAAGGGCACGCCGTCGCGTTCCGCCCTCGACATCGCGGTCGCCTTCGACGCCGTTGGCGGCGAGCACAACGCGCTCACGGCCAAGGAGCACACCTGCTACTACGCCAAGGTGCGCGATCGCGACCTGCCGATGGCGGTGGACGTCATCACCGACATGCTCACCTCCTCGCTACTCGACCCGGAGGAGTTCGAGAACGAACGCGGCGTCATCCTCGAAGAGCTCGCGATGATGGACGACGATCCAGGGGACGTCGCCAACGAACGGTTCTTCGAGCGCGTGCTCGGCGAGCACCCGCTCGGGCGTCCCATCGGCGGTCACCCGCAGTCGATCATCGAGGTCGGCCGGGACGCCGTCGTGGCGCACTACCGAGCCAATTACCGCGCGAACGACGTCATCGTGACGGCGGCCGGCGCCGTCGACCACGACGCGCTCGTCGCCCAGGTGTCGGGGGCGCTCGTGCAAGCGGGCTGGCCGGCGGACGCGGTGGCCGCACCGGTCGCGCGTCGGACCCTCGCTCCTGCTGCCGTCGTCGGCGGATCGCCGCTCTCGGTCGTGCACCGACCCACCGAGCAGGTCCACCTGCAGATCGGCGGAGCGGGCCTCATCGCGGGCGACGAGCGACGATTCGCCATGAGCATGCTCAACTCCATCCTCGGCGGCGGCATGTCCAGCCGCCTGTTCCAGGAGATCCGAGAACGGCGCGGGCTCGCCTACTCCGTGTACTCGTTCGCCGGCAGCTACTCGGACGCCGGCGTCTTCGGCCTCGCTGCCGCCTGCTCCACGGCGAAGGCGGCGACCGTGGCCGAGCTCATGCTCGCCGAGCTCCACCGGCTCGCCGAGCACGGTGTGACGGACGAGGAGTTGTCGCGCGCGCTCGGTCAGCTGAGCGGCGCCTCGGCGCTGGCGCTGGAGGATTCGGACTCGCGGATGAGCCGCCTCGGTCGAGCGGAGCTGACCCTCGGCGAGTTCATCGACCTCGACGAGAGCATCCGTCGCCTGCAGTCCGTCGGTCAGGACGACGTCCAGCAGCTCGCGCAGCACCTCGCCGCGCAGCCCATCACGGTGTCGGCGGTCGGAGCCGTCGACGAGGACACCTTCGCTCCGATCATCGCGGGGGTGCGTTGAATGTCCCATTACCTGTATCTCGTCAGACACGGCGAGCAGCAACACGCTGAGCACGGCTTGCCCGACGGACCACTGTCGGCACGCGGTCGGCGTCAGGCACAGCTGCTCGCGGAGCGCCTCGGCGGTGTCCCGATGACCGCGGCGTGGCACTCGCCGTTGCAGCGTGCCGCGGAGACCGCCCAGATCATCGCCGAGCGGATGCCGGCGGTCACACCGGAGCCGTCGTCACTGCTCTTCGACTGCGTCCCGAGCGGTCGCACACCGGAGACGCCGTCGGCGTTCGACCCCTTCTTCGGCTCGATCACCGAAGCGGAGATCGAGGCGGGCGAGGCGCAGATGGCCGACGCCGCCGCCGAGTTCCTCTCGCCGAAGCGCGGTGACCATCACGAGCTGCTCATCACGCACAACTTCGTCATCGGGTGGCTCGTCCGCGAAGCGCTCCAGGCGCCCGCATGGCGCTGGGTGAGCATCAACCAGGCCAACGGCGGACTGACGGTGCTGCACCAGCGTGCCGGGCGTCCGTGGAGCCTCATCACCCACAACGACCTCGCGCACCTACCGATGGAGCTCCGCACGGGTCTTCCCGAGCCGCACATCGTCTAGCCCGGGCGGCCCGCCTCCGCCCGGACGGGCAGCACGTAAGCTGAGGGCATGACGACACGAGTGGCGCTGGCCGGCGCGAGCGGCAAGATGGGCCGACTGTTCACCAGCATCATCGGTTCACTCGACGACTTCGAGCTGGTCGCGTCGCTCGGTTCCTCGAGCGAGCTGAGCGAGATGGACGGGGCGGACCTCGTCGTCGACGTCACGGTCCCGGGTGTCAGCCAGCGGATCGTCGACCACGCCGTCGCTCAGGGCATCAACGTGCTCGTCGGGACGAGCGGTTGGTCGGCCGAGCGTATCCAGCGACTCGACCGCCGGCTCGCCGAGCTGCCCGAGCAGGGCGTCGTCATCATCCCCAACTTCTCGCTGGGGTCCGTCCTGTCGACGAGTCTCGCGACCGTCGCGGCCCGCTTCTTCGACTCGATCGAGATCATCGAGTCCCACCGCGACACGAAGGTGGACTCGCCCTCCGGGACCGCCGTGCGCACCGCCGAGCTGATGATGGCCGCGCGAGGCGACCGTGGGCCGGTCGCCGCCCCGCACACCGACCAGCGGGCGAGGGGACAGCAGGTCTCGAGCATCCCGATCCACAGCCTGCGGCTCCAGGGTGTCGTCGCCCGCCAGGAGGTCGTGTTCGGTGGCGTCGACGAACTCGTCACGATCACGCACGACACGATCTCGCCCGCGTCCTACGAGCGGGGCATCCGGCTCGCCCTCGTGGCCGCCCGCGACGCCCAGGGGGTCACCGTCGGTCTCGACAGTCTGCTCGACCTCGGACTCGATCGCCCAGGGCCGGCGGGTCGGCGGCCCGCCCAGGGGGCGCCCGAGCACGTCTCCGGCCAAGCCGCGGCGGCCAGCGCCCTGTGAAGACCCGCGTCATGGTCGCGATCATCGCGGCCCTGCTCGTCCTCTACATCGTCCTCGTCGGGTACCGTGCCGTCGTCCTCCTCGGCACGGGCGAACCTGTCGGCATCGCCATGGGTGCGGCGCTCGTCGTCCTGCCGATCCTCGGCGTCTGGGCGCTCTGGCGCGAGATCGCCTTCGGGTTGGGCGCCGAGCGCCTCGGCGTCCGCCTCGAGGCCGAGGGCGGCCTTCCGCCCGAGCAGGTCGAGACCCGCGAGAGCGGCCGGCCGATGCGTGATGCCGCAGACGAGCTGTTCCCGAAGTACCGTGACGCGGCCGAGGCCGCTCCCGACGACTGGCGATCCTGGTACCGCCTCGGACTCGTCTACGACGGTGCCGGAGACCGCCGCCGAGCACGGCAGGCCATCCGGCAGGCGATCCGGCTCTCGCGGAGCTGACCGGAGCGACGGCGTCCCGTCGTTCAGTCCCGGGCGAGTGCTTCGGCCAACGCCTGCTCGACGGTCGGCGTGCTGAACGTGAAGCCGTCGTCCAGGAGCCGACGAGGTTCGACGCGCTGATCGCTCAGCAGCAGTCCGTCGGCGGCGTCGCCGAGGAGCGCCTTGAGGGCGAACTTCGGGACGCGGAGCAGATAGGGCCGGTTCATCCGTCTGGCGAGCTCGAACATGAGGTCGTCGGCACGGGCGGCCTGCGGACCGCACAGGTTCACCGGTCCGGAGAGCGTCGAGGTCAGGAGGTGGGTGATCGCCCGGACCTCGTCCTGCAGCCCGATCCACGGCCAGAACTGGCGGCCCGAACCGAGCGGACCGGCGACCCCGAACCGGGTGAGCGGTGCCAGCGGCTTGAGCACGCCTGCCAGGTCGACGACGATACCGTTGCGGAGCAGCACGGTGCGGACGGCGTCGGGCGCCGCGAGCGCCGAGTCCTCCCAGGCGACGACGACGTCGGCGAGGTATCCGGTCCCTCTGGAGGAGTCCTCCGTGAGGGTCTCTCCGGGACGGTCGCCGTAGTACCCGACCGCCGAACCACTGAGGAAGGCGGCCGGTGGCTGCTCCGCCCGATTCATGGCGTCGACGAGTGTCCGGGTGGCGCTGAGTCGTGACCAGAGGATCGTGGACCGGTAGGCCGCCGTCCACGGCAGCTTGCCGAGGGAGGCACCGGAGAGGTTGACGACCGCGTCGGCGCCGCTCAGGACCGCTGGATCCAGCACGCCTGCCAGCGGATCCCACTCCGCTTCTCCGGCACCACGCGCCGGACGTCGTACGAGCCGGACGACGTCATGGCCGTCGGTCTCGAGGGAGCGCCCAAGCGCCGTTCCGATGAGCCCGGAGGCTCCGCCGATCACGATGCGCATGCGCGTCGCCTTCCTGCTCGTGCTGCTGGACGGTGGTGGTTACGCGAGGCTGGCTTCGAGGGTGATCGGGATGCCGGCGAGCGCCTGCGAGACCGGGCAACCCTCCTTCGCCGCCGTGGCGATGCGCTCGAAGTCGGCCTCGGAGATGCCGGGTACGACCGCGCTGACGAGCAGGTGGCTGCCGGTGATGCCGGTGCCGGGGGTGAAGGAGACCGCCGCGGTCGCCTGGATGCGCTCCGGCGGGAATCCGGCGCTCGTGAGTTCGTTGGCGAACGCCATCGAGTAGCAGGAGGCGTGAGCAGCCCCGAGCAGTTCCTCGGGGGTCGTCGTCGTGTTGGAGCCCTCCGAGCGTGCCTTCCAGTCGACGGCGAACTCGGCCGCCTCGGAGGTGTCGAGGCTCGTGTGCCCGGATCCCTCGAAGAGCGTGCCGTTCCAGACCGTCGTGGCTTCGCTTGTTACCGCCATGGTGCAACCTCCATCGTCGGGCCGTGCAGGAGCGCATCGGCGCTGGTGTTCGTGGGGTCAGCCTAACCGGATCGACCTGGGCGGTCACCCCGTCGACAAACGCTGTCGACAGGTGCTTCAGGCCACCGTCACGCTGGTCGTCCGATGAGGCGGGCGCGGAGGAGGAGCACATACAGGCGGCAGCCGAGGCAGAACCCGAACGCCGCGTTGAGGAAGGCGGCGACGAACGCGGCACCGGCGGAGACGGCGAGGGATCCCGGCAACCCGACGAGGTGCAGCACGAGTCCGATCGCGACCACCACGAGCCCGACGCCCTGCGCGAAGGTCGGTGGTTCGGGTGCCTCGAGTTCGACGGGCGGGCCGAGCATCGGGCGGATGAGGCGTCGGAACACGATGCCGTACGGGTGGCGTCGGATCCCGGCGAACGCGCCCCACGCGAACAGGGCTGCGACGACGACGAGGAGGACGAAGGCCGGTTGGCCGGCCCGCGCGGGCAGCGTGTCGGCGAGCGGCGCCGTCAGCGCGAGGAAGACGGCGACGAGGAGGAGCACGGCGGTCACGGTCGCGCCGAACCGCGGGCTGCGCGGGTCGATGCCGGTCGGCTGTGCTGCTGGAGGATTCGAGGTCATGCTGGTCTCCCGAGGACGGATCGGAGCTCGCCGGCGAGCACCGCACGGCGTGCGGCCCCGGAGAACCGACCGCGCACGATCCCGGCGCGGTCGAGGAGGAGGACGGTGGGCGTCTGCAGGACGGAGAAGCGGTCCGCGAGGTCGGGACGGTGGGTCAGATCGACGTCGAGGACGCCCACGCCCGCCTCCCCGTCGGCCAGCTCGTGCAGCAGTCGTCTGGTCCCGGGGCACTGGGCACAGAACTCGGTGCTGAACTGCACCAGGGTGGCCGATCGGCCGAGCGGAGTGGTCGTCCCGAGTGCCGCCGACGAGAGTCGGTCCCCGTCGGTGCGGTGCGACGCACGCCCGCTCCGTGCACGCACGACCAGACCCACCGCCGTCGCGGACAGAACGAGGACGAGGATCAGCGAGAGGGCGGGCAGCGGGGACATGGTGTCCGTCAGCATAGGTTCCGGGTGCCGGTCCCTGAGCCCGTGTGACGCGAGGTGACGGCCGTGCGGGTGGTGACCCGCAAGAGGGAAACCCGATAGCCTGAGAGGGTGTCGCGTGCAGAGAACCCCTTCGGTCAAGTCCTCGTCGCCCTGGTGACGCCGTTCACCGCCGACGGCGAGGTCGACTGGAAGGCCGTCGAGCGACACATCGACGACGTCGTGACCGCAGGGGCCGACGGCATCGTCGTCACCGGCACCACGGGTGAGACGTCGACGCTGACGGACCCGGAGAAGGTCAAGCTCGTCGAGGTCGGCAAAGCCGTCGCTGGCGGGCGCGCGAAGATCATCACCGGTGGTGGATCCAACGAGACGGCCCACGCGATCGAGCTCGCGAAGAAGAGCGAGCAGGCGGGTGCCGACGGCAACATGATCGTCACCCCGTACTACAACAAGCCCACCCAGGCCGGCGTGCTCACCCACTTCCGCATGATCGCCGACTCCACGGATCTGCCGGTCATCCTCTACGACATCCCGGGGCGAACCGGCATCCCCATCACCTACGAGACGATCCTGCGTGCGGCAAAGCACCCGAACATCCTCGCGGTGAAGGACGCCAAGGGCGACCTCAGCGAGGTGAGCCGGGTCATGAACCAGACGGACCTCATGTACTTCGCGGGCGACGACGCCAACGCACTGCCCACGCTCGCCATCGGTGGCACCGGCCTCATCGGCGTCACGGCCAACATCGCGCCGACGCCCTACCGACACATGGTCGACGCGGTGAACTCCGGCGACCTCGCCGCGGCCACCGCGGCGCACCGGCAGCTCGAGCCCCTCGTGCGCGCGGTCATGACCCACGTCCCCGGCACCGTCGCCGCCAAATACATCTTGCACGGCCTCGGCCGGATCCAGAGCCCGCGGGTACGTCTTCCGCTGGTCGGTCCGGAGGAGTGGGAGGCTGCGCAGATCGAGGATGAGATCGACCTGGTGAAGGACATCCCAGGCGTCGACTTCCGCAACTTCCGGCCAGACCGCAACGCCGCCGCCGGTGGCGCGCTGCCCAAGGTCGCCGGTACGACTCGCTAGACAAACCAGAGGGGGGCTACATGCCCAATACCATCATCGATCCGCCAGTCCTCGAGCCGGGGACGCTCCGCGTCATCCCCATCGGAGGACTCGGCGAGATCGGCAGGAACATGACCTGCTTCGAGATCGACGGCAAGATCCTGATCGTCGACTGCGGCGTGCTCTTCCCCGAAGAGCACCAGCCGGGCGTCGACCTGATCCTGCCCGACTTCACCTCCATCAAGGACCGGCTCGACGACATCGTCGGCGTCGTGCTCACGCACGGTCACGAGGACCACATCGGCGCCGTGCCGTACCTCCTGAAGCTCCGCAAGGACATCCCGCTGATCGGTTCCGGCCTGACGCTCGCGCTCATCGAGGCGAAGCTCAAGGAGCACCGCATCGTCCCCTACACCCTGCCGGTGAAGGAGGGCCAGATCGAGGCGCTGGGGCCGTTCGACCTCGAGTTCGTCGCGGTCAACCACTCGATCCCGGACGCGCTCGCGGTGTTCATCGACACCGACGCCGGCACCGTCCTCGTGACCGGTGACTTCAAGATGGACCAGCTGCCGCTCGACGGCCGCCTGACGGACCTCCGCGCCTTCGCCCGCCTCGGTGAAGAAGGCGTCGACCTCTTCCTCGTCGACTCGACGAACGCCGACGTGCCGGGCTTCACACCGCTCGAGCGGTCCATCGGGCCGGTCCTCGACCAGGTCATCGCGAAGTCCGAGCGCCGTGTCATCGTCGCGAGCTTCTCGAGTCACGTGCACCGCGTCCAGCAGGTCCTCGACGCGGCTCACGCCCACGGCCGCCGGGTCGCGTTCCTCGGTCGTTCCATGGTGCGCAACATGGGGATCGCAGCCGACCTCGGGTACCTGAACGTCCCCGAGGGCCTGCTCATCGACTACAAGAAGGCGAAGGACCTCCCCGAGGACAAGATCGTCTACATGTCGACCGGGTCACAGGGCGAGCCGATGGCCGTCCTCAGTCGGATGGCGAACCTCGACCACGCGATCGAGCCGGGCCCGGGCGACACCGTCATCCTCGCCTCGAGCCTCATCCCGGGCAACGAGAACGCGGTCTACCGGGTCATCGACGGCTTGACGAAGCTCGGCGCCACCGTCGTCCACAAGGGCAACGCGAAGGTCCACGTCTCCGGTCACGCAGCCGCCGGTGAGCTGCTCTACTGCTACAACATCCTCCAGCCGAAGAACGTGCTCCCGGTCCACGGCGAGTACCGTCACCTCGTCGCGAACCAGAAGCTCGCGATCGACAGCGGTGTCCCGGCGCAGAACACCTTCATCGGCGAGGACGGCATCGTCATCGACCTGAAGGACGGCGTCGCGAAGGTCGTCGGCCAGCTCGACGTCGGGCTCGTCTACGTCGACGGCTCGACCGTCGGCGAGATCACCGACGCCGACCTCAAGGACCGTCGCATCCTGGCGGAGGAGGGCTTCATCTCGGTCATCGTCGTCGTCGACTCGAAGACCGGGCACATCATCTCCGGCCCCGAGGTGCACGCGAAGGGCTTCGCCGAGGATGACAAGGTCTTCGCCGACATCAAGCCGAAGGTCGCCAAGGCACTCGCCGAGGCGGCGGAGAACGGCGTCCGCGACACGCACGCGCTGTCGCAGGTGATCCGTCGGACCGTCGGCCGCTGGGTCAACACGTCCTTCCGTCGCCGCCCGATGATCGTCCCGCTCGTCATCGAGGCCTGATCACGGGTCGGGTCCGCTCGGTCCCACCCGCCAGGAGGCGGTCGAACATCATTCGCGAGGGTGATGTCCGGCCGCCTTCCGCGTTGCTACCTTGGAATCCCCTATGGCCGCTCGTCACTCCGACTGCGGTGGATTCCGGAGGTCGGCGTGGGCATTGTCCGCACCTGGGTGTTCCCCATTCTGAAACTGCTCGTCTTCGCCGCGATCGCGGTGGCGCTCGTGAAGGTCGCGTTCTTCCCGGACGCACCGCAGGAGGAGGGGCCGACGCAGCCGACCGGGAGCCTCGTGGAACCACAGGTCCAGGCGGCGCTCGGCACCGTGGTCAACACCGTCTCGGTGGAGGGCCAGGTCGTCGCCGACCCGGCCAGCACGGCGAAGTCGACCGTCGCCGGCACCGTTGACGAGGTGTTCGCGGCCAAGGGGGCCGTCCTCGCGGAGGGCGATCCCATCCTCGACGTCAAGACGATCGACGAGGAAGGCAAGGAGCGGTACGTGCAGGTGACCGCGCCGGTCGCGGGCACCCTCGGCAACGTCAAGCTCATCCACGGGCAGTCGGTGCAGATCGGCGACGCGGTGGCGCAGGTGTCACCGGCCACGTTCTCGATCACCGGGGCGTTGAGCGCCGACAAACAGTACCGTCTGCTCACCATCCCCGGCGAGGCGACGGTCACCATCAACGGCGGCCCGGCCCCGTTCGTCTGTCCGGCGGTGCGCGTCACGACGCCGTCGAGCGGTGGCGACGAGGAGGAGCCGACGACGGGCGGTGGATCCGGGCAGACACCCGGTGCCGGCGGAACCGCCGTCACCTGCGCGGTGCCCGGTGACGTCCGGGTCTTCGCCGGACTCGCCGCGACGATCGAACTCGCGGGCGGCGTCGCCGAGAACGTCCTCGTGCTCCCGACGACCGCGGTCAAGGGTTCGGCCGGGACCGGGACCGTCTGGGTCGTCGGCGCCGACGGTGCGCAGGAGGAACGGCCGGTCACGCTGGGACTGAACGACGGGCAGCAGGTGCAGATCGTCGACGGCGTCGCCGAAGGCGACTCGGTGCTCCAGTTCGTCCCTGGAGCCGTCGCACCCGCGCCCGAAGGGTGCACCACGCTTCCGGACGGCAGCATGGCCTGCGACGGGTCGGTCGGGTGACGCTCCTCGAACTCCGCGGGGTCACCAGGGTCGTCCAGATCCCCGATGCGCCGCCGCTGACGATCCTCGACGGCGTCGACCTCGAGGTGCACGAGGGCGATCGCGTCTCCATCGTCGGTCGGTCGGGTTCGGGCAAGTCGACGCTCCTGAACCTGCTCGGCCTGCTCGACAAGCCGACCTCCGGATCGCTCGTCTTCGACGGCCGGCCGGCGGAGCATCTCGGGTCCGGTGCGCGCGACCGCCTGCGCGGAGCCCAGATCGGTTTCGTCTTCCAACAGTTCAACCTCCTGCCGGGCCGGACCGCGCTCGAGAACGTCACGACGCCGCTCCTCTACGCGAGTGGACGCTCGTTCTGGCGTCGCCGCGAGATCGCCGCCGCGATGCTCGAACGCGTCGGACTCGGTGACCGCCTCGATGCGATGCCGACGAAACTGTCCGGCGGCGAGCAGCAGCGCGTCGCGATCGCGCGCTCACTCGTCCGCGGGCCACGGCTCATCCTCGCGGACGAGCCGACCGGCGCTCTCGACGTCGAGACCGGCACCTCCGTCATGTCCCTGCTCGACGAGGTGGCGACCTCCACGGGCGCCGCCCTCGTGACGATCACCCACGACCGGGCGATCGCCCGACTCGCGACGACCCACCACCGTCTCGACCACGGCGTGCTCACTCCCGATCACGAACTGGAGGCAGCGGATGTCTAGGATCCTGACCTCGATCGTCGGAGCGGTCGTCGAGGCCGCCCAGGAGCTGCGGATCCATCGTGGCCGGGTCATCCTCTCGCTCATCGGCGTCGGCGTCGCGGTGTGCGCCCTCACGAGCATGGTCGGCATGTCGTCGCTCGCGGCGCAGGCCCAGACGGAGTCGCAGGAACGCTACGGCGGCCGGCCCGCCACGCTCATGGCGTCGGCCTACGGCACCGGAACGGAGCAACCCGACCCGGAGACCTACATCACGGCGGTGCACGACCTCGCCGAGCGGTACGGCATCGGGTACGTCTCGCAATCCGGCAGCACCCAGTTGAACGTGCAGTTCGCCGACGGAACCGTGCCGGTGCAGTCCACCGTCGTCGACGTCCCATACGGCGAGATGCACCGCATCAGACTCGACGAGGGCGCCTGGTTCCAGGAGGACGACGGCGACCGCCTCGCACCCGCGATCGTCGTGAACCCGGCGTTCTGGCAGCGCCTGGGCTCACCACCCATCGAGACGCACCCCACGGTCACGGTCCACGGTGAGCACCCGGTCACGGCCGTGATCGTCGGGGTGTACGCGAGCAACGAGTGGGACACCGAACCGCAGCTGTCGATCCTGCCCGCGGGGACAGCGCTCATCGGTCCGGTGTCCGGCGCCGAGGAGGGCATGGGGCAGCCCGGTCAGTTGCCGCAGTTCGAGTTCTGGGTCCCGAACGCGGACGCCGAGGCCTTCACCCAGCGGATCCAGTCCGACCTGCGTGCCGAACTCGGTGACGCGTACGGCGTCGACGTGTTCCGCAACGACTTCGGCCAGACGGGGGAAGACCCGCTCCTGTCGTTGAAGCTCGTGGTCGGCGCGGTCGCCGGGCTCATCCTCCTGCTCGGAGCCCTCGGGCTGATCAACCTCTCGCTCGTCACCGTCCGCCAGCGGATCCGCGAGATCGGGATCCGACGCAGTTTCGGGGCGACCGCGCCGCGGGTGTTCTTCGCCGTGATGATGGAGAGTGTCGTCGCCACCTTCGTCGCCGGGGTCATCGGCGTCATGCTCGCCGTCGCCGTCGTGAAGAGTCCGATCGTCGAGCAGTTCATCGGTCAAGGGCTCGTGACGGACTTCCCGCCGTTCCCCATCGAGGCGGCGGTCCTCGGGCTGGTGAGTGCCACGGCCGTCGGGGCGATCGCCGGGCTCCTCCCGGCGCTCGTCGCCGTCCGCGTGAAGGTGATCGACGCCATCCGGTACTGACCGACGGCGACCCCTCACGCGTCATCTGCTCGAAACACCGGTGGCGTACCATCCGTCCATGGCGGTCTACTCGATCCGCGACGCCGCGGTGGCTGATGTGCGCGTCCTCACCGACATGATGGTCGAGGCGGCGAACTGGAACGCCGTCGCGCCCCGTCCCCGGTCCGCCGTCCTCGCCGATGCGCAGCACACCCGGTATGTGCACGGCTGGCGTCGCCCCGGCGACGCCGGGGTCGTCGCCGTCGGGCAGGACGGTGCGCCCGTCGGGGCGTGCTGGTATCGACTCTTCCCGTCCGATGCACCCGGGTTCGGGTACGTGGCGGGCGGCGTCCCCGAACTCATCCTGGGGGTCAGTCCGATCCACCGCGCCCAGGGTGTCGGCCGGCAGTTGCTCCGCGCGACCGTGCAGCTCGCCAGAGCGGCCGGGTACCAGCGCATCAGCCTGAGCGTGGAGCGGGCGAACCACGCCGTCTCGCTGTACCGCACCGAGGGGTTCGCGACCGTGGACCGGCGGGGGACCCGTGACACGATGGTCCTGAATCTGCGCTGACCGCCCGGCGGATCGCGGATCGTGGACACCCCGCCAGCTTGCCGGGCTGCGTCGGTGGCGACGAGTACCGTGAACGCATGGCCGCACGTTCCAACTCGACCAGCCGTTCGCGCAGCGCTTCCTCGCCGAGCGGCGCTTCGTCGCGCACCACGAGCACGAAGACGAACACCAAGCCCGGCACCAAGGCGGGCGCGTCGACGACGAAGCAGCAGAAGACCGTCGCCTATCCGTCCGCCGAGGAGCAGCGCAGTGTGCTGACCTCGATGTGGCTCGGTCTCGCGCACGGCGTCGGTGGAGCGGTCAGAGCCCTCGGCCCCGAGCGCATCGCCAAGGAGGACCGTCGCGACGGCTTCCCCTTCCTGCTCTTCCTGCTGGCCGTCGTCGGTGCCGTCGTCGAGTGGTTCGGCGCGGCCGACCCGGTCGCCCAGACCTTCGACGCCTGGTCGTTCGGCGGCCTCTTCGGCCGACTCGCCTTCGTGCTCCCGGTCATCATGATCGTGTTCGCGGTCTGGCTGTTCCGGCACCCGGCCTCGGTCGACGACAACGGCCGCATCAGCATCGGCCTCGGTCTGCTTCTCATCAGCATCTCGGCGCTCTGCCACATCCACGGCGGCCAGCCGAACCCGAGTGAGGGCCTGCCCGCGCTGGCGCAGGCCGGCGGTCTCCTCGGGTGGATCCTCGGCGCTCCGCTCGCCGCGATCATCACCCCGATCGGCGCAACCGTCCTCATCTCGCTCCTCATCCTCCTCAGCCTCTTCATCGTGACCAAGACGCCGCCGAACCGCGTCGGTGCCCGCGTGCGGCAGTTCTCCACCTGGATGTTCGGCGAGCAGCCAGAGGCACCAGAAGGAGAGCCCGCGGAGCCGAAGAGCGCGCGGACGAAGCGACTCGACGACCTCGACGAGGAACCCGACGAGCCGGCGGCACTGCCGTGGTGGCGTCGCAACACGAGCCGTCGCGAGGACGACCCGACGTTCGAGGACCCGCTCATGGGCGACAACATGACCGAGCTCCTCGGCCTCGAGAAGCCGTCCGGCGGGTTCGACTCGCCGCTCGAACCGGTGGCCATGCCTGCCGCGTCGCCAAAGGTCGCTCCGGTGCACGACGCCTTCGGCTCCGAGCTCCTCGGCGACCTCGAAGCGGCGGAGAGCGCCGTCAAGCGGTTCAACACGGGCGAGATCAAACCGCAGACGGGTCTGCATGACGACAGCATCCCCGGCGCGACCGAGGTCATCGAAGACCTCGACCCGGCGCTCCTCGGTGCACCCGACCAGATCGACTTCTCGGCGCGCCCGATGGCGCAGCAGGGCCAGGACGACACGCCGTATCGTCTCCCGTCCGCAGGGACCCTGGCGGCGGGTGAGCCAGCGAAGACGCACAGCGCGGCCAACGACGAAGCGGTCGCTGCGATCACGAGCGTCCTCGACCAGTTCGGCGTCGACGCGAAGGTCACGGGCTTCTCCCGCGGCCCGACCGTGACGCAGTACGAGATCGAGCTCGGCCCGGGCGTCAAGGTCGAGCGGGTGACGGCACTCAGCAAGAACCTCTCCTACGCCGTGGCGTCCAACGAGGTCCGCATCCTCTCGCCCATCCCGGGGAAGAGCGCCATCGGCATCGAGATCCCGAACACCGACCGCGAGATCGTCACCCTCGGCGACATCCTGCGCTCGACGGCGGCCACGAACAGCAACCACCCGATGACGATCGGCGTCGGCAAGGACGTCGGCGGCGGCTACGTCGTCGCGAACCTCGCGAAGATGCCGCACCTCCTGGTCGCCGGGTCGACCGGCTCCGGCAAGTCGGTCTTCGTGAACTCGATGATCACCTCGCTCCTCATGCGCGCCAAGCCGAGCGAGGTGCGCATGGTCCTCATCGACCCCAAACGCGTCGAGCTCGCGCCGTACGCGGGCGTCCCGCACCTCATCACGCCCATCATCACGAACCCGAAGAAGGCGGCGGAAGCGCTGCAGTGGGTCGTGAAGGAGATGGACATGCGGTACGACGACCTCGCGAGCTTCGGCTACCGGCACATCGATGACTTCAACAAAGCCGTCGTGGCCAACGAGATCGTCCTCCCCTCGGGCAGCGAACGCGTGCTGAAGCCCTACCCCTACCTGTTGGTCGTCGTCGACGAGCTCGCCGACCTGATGATGGTCGCCCCCCGCGACGTCGAGGACTCCATCGTCCGCATCACGCAGCTGGCCCGTGCGTCCGGTATCCACCTCGTCCTCGCGACGCAGCGTCCGTCGGTCGACGTCGTCACCGGCCTCATCAAGGCGAACGTCCCCTCGCGCCTCGCCTTCGCCGTCACGAGCGTCACCGATTCCCGGGTCATCCTTGACCAGCCGGGCGCCGACAAGCTCATCGGTCAGGGCGACGCCCTGTTCCTGCCGATGGGTGCGAACAAGTCCATCCGTGTGCAGGGCGCATGGGTCGGCGAGAACGAGATCCAGCGGGTCGTCGAACACGTCACGAACCAGGCGCGGCCGGAGTACCGGAAGGACGTCCAGGCCGTCGCCGAGCGCAAGGAGATCGACGCGGACATCGGCGACGATCTCGAACTCCTGCTCGCCGCAGCGGAGCTCGTGGTGTCGACGCAGTTCGGATCGACCTCGATGCTGCAGCGGAAGCTGCGGGTCGGTTTCGCGAAGGCCGGCCGGCTCATGGACCTCATGGAGTCGCGCGAGATCGTCGGCCCGTCCGAGGGCTCGAAGGCCCGCGACGTCCTCGTCACCGCGGAGCAGCTGCCGGGTGTCCTGGCCCGTCTGCGCGGCGAGGACGACGGTTCGGCCGCTCCGGCCCCAGCGGCGGCGGCTTCGACAGCCGCCGCGGCAGCCCCGGTCGCCGGCACTGTCGGCGGCGTCGAGCCCGACCCCTACGGTGCGGACCCGGTCGAGGCCCAGTTCCAGGACTATCCTGAGGTCGAGGGCGGTTCTGACGAAGACGCCTGGAGTCTCACCGGTCGGGAGTAGACATGACGGCATCGAACGCGTCGGCTGCTGAGCCACGCATCTCGAACTGGAACCTCCCGAACGCGATCACCGTCGCGAGGATCGTGCTCGCACCGGTGTTCATGTGGATGCTGTTGGCGGACGACGGTTCCGACGGCGCACTGCGGTGGTGGGCCGCCCTGCTCTTCGTCGTGGCGATCGCGAGCGACGGCATCGACGGACACATCGCCCGCAGTCGCAACCTCGTGACGGACCTCGGCAAGATCCTCGACCCGATCGCCGACAAGGTGCTGACGGGCGGAGCGCTCTTCGCGTTGTCGATCCTCGGCGAACTGCCGTGGTGGGTCACGGCCGTCGTGCTCGTGCGCGAGATCGGCATCACCGTCCACCGCTTCATCGTGATCTCCGACCATGTCGTCGCCGCCGCGTGGATGGGGAAGCTCAAGACCCTGGCACAGGCCGTCGCGATCTCACTCGCCCTCGCGCCGTTCTGGGTGCTCCTCGGTGACTGGGTGCTCTGGGTGAACGGGGTCTTCATGACCATCGCCGTGCTCCTGACCATCGCCAGCGGCATCGACTACGTCGTCACCGCCGTCCGGGGGTCTCGCGCCGACCGGCAGGTCAAGCGATGACGTCCGACGCCGTCGAGTCGGCCGACGCCGGTGCCGCCTCGGCGGTCCACGCGCTCATCGACGCCCGGTTGACGATCGGTGTCGCGGAGTCCCTGACCGGCGGGCTGCTGGCCGCGGCGCTCATCAGCGTGCCCGGCGCGTCCGCGACGGTCCGAGGCGGTGTGGTCGCGTACGACACCCGCCTGAAGCACTCGTTGCTCGGAGTCGACGCCGGCCTCCTCGCGCTCCATGGCGCCGTGCACCCGGAGGTGGCCCTCCAGATGGCGGACGGCGTGCGCCGTGCCCTGGCGATCGACGGGCTTCCGGCAGACGTCGGTATCGCCACGACCGGCGTCGCAGGACCGGACCCGCAGGACGGCCAGGCCGTCGGGACGGTCTTCGTGGGCATCGTGACGCGAGCGGGTGGACGGGTGGTGCCGCTCACCCTGGACGGAGGCCGCCAGGAGATCCGACACCGGACCGTGGAGCTGGCGTTGGAAGCCCTCGTGCGCGAACTCGGCGCACTCCAGTGAACGCCGGGTCCGTTCGGCGGAATACCGTCCGTTTCCATCGCGTTACAGATGACGTATTCACAAGAAAAGCCCAGTGATCCTGGTTACTGTTCGGCATACGGTGGTTGTAATGTTGGCCATCCACGAACGAGACGGCGATCAGCTGGGACGACGTGAATCCGCGTTGGAGAAGCAGAGCGCTGTACGACACGAGGTCGTAGAGCACAGAGGGAGGGTCACGTGGTTCTAGTCCGTCAAGAGATCGGCGACGTGCTGAGGGACTTCCGGTTGCAGAAGGGTCGCACCTTGCGCCAGGTGGCGAGCAAGGCGAGCGTCGCACTCGGATACCTGAGCGAGGTCGAACGAGGCCAGAAGGAGGCGTCGAGCGAGATCCTCGCTTCGGTGGCCGACGCCCTCGACACCCCCATCTCCGTCATCATGCGAGAGGTCGGAGACCGCCTCGCGGTCATCGAGGGTCTCTCCCCGAACATCCCGGACACCGTTCCGGACGAACTGGTCAACGAGCTGGACGAACTCGTCTCCCGCTGATCGAGCGAGCACGGCAGCAGAACGCCCCGGGATCCCTCTCCCGGGGCGTTTCCGCGTCCGGACGGACGACGGAGGAAGGGACAGGAGCAGGAATGAAGCTGAGTGAGTTCAGGACGGCCGTCGCCGACGAGTTCGGCGCGGCGTACGGAGCGGTACTCACCGGTGACCTCGGACTCACCGAGTTCGGCTCGAAGACCGCCGAGGAGGCGTTGCGCGCCGGTGTCCCGCCCCGCGACGTCTGGATCGCGCTCTGTACCGCGACCGACGTGCCGGACGAGCGACGCCACGGCGTCGGACGGCTGCAGCCGGGCGCGTAGCGCGTCCAGTGCCACGGGCGAAGCGGTCTTCGACACGCCGCCCGATCGGTATCGAACATCCGTTCTAGTGGTGCTAGTGTCCTCCACAGGATCATTCGTGAGTGCGTTCTGCACGGATCGAGCCGTCCACCAGTGCATGTCGGTGGTGGCGCGTACCGTCGGAGACATCAGGAACGACCGACGCCTTGTCGCCCTCGGGTCCCGACCTTCAGCAGAAGCGGGTCCCGGAACACGCGGCGACAGCCTATAGGCACCCGACACCGAGCAGAGAGAAGCACACCATGCCAAGTCCAGCTGAACGCGAGAAGTCCCTCGAAACCGCACTCGCCCAGATCGACCGTCAGTTCGGCAAGGGCTCGGTGATGCGCCTCGGCAGCGACGAGCGCGCACCGGTCGAGGTCGTCTCCACCGGCTCGATCGCCCTCGACGTCGCGCTCGGCATCGGAGGGCTCCCGCGAGGCCGCATCGTCGAGATCTACGGGCCTGAGTCGTCAGGTAAGACGACGCTCACGCTGCACGCCATCGCGAACGCCCAGCGTGCCGGCGGCATCGCCGCCTTCATCGACGCGGAGCACGCACTCGACCCCGAGTACGCAAAGAAGCTCGGCGTCGACATCGACTCGCTGCTCGTCTCCCAGCCCGACACGGGTGAGCAGGCGCTCGAGATCGCCGACATGCTCGTGCGCTCGGGTTCCATCGACCTCATCGTGATCGACTCCGTCGCCGCGCTCGTGCCCCGTGCCGAGATCGAGGGCGACATGGGTGACTCGCACGTCGGTCTGCAGGCCCGCCTCATGTCGCAGGCCCTGCGCAAGCTGACCGGTGGCCTGAACCAGACGAACACGACGATGATCTTCATCAACCAGCTGCGCGAGAAGATCGGTGTGATGTTCGGCAGCCCCGAGACGACCGCCGGTGGCAAGGCCCTGAAGTTCTACGCCTCGGTCCGCCTCGACATCCGTCGCATCGAGACGCTGAAGGACGGCACGGAGGCCGTGGGCAACCGTACGCGGGTGAAGGTCGTCAAGAACAAGATGGCTCCGCCCTTCCGGCAGGCCGAGTTCGACATCCTGTACGGCGTGGGCATCTCCCGCGAAGGGTCGTTGATCGACTTCGGTGTCGAGCACGCCATCGTCAAGAAGGCCGGCGCCTGGTACACCTACGAGGGCGATCAGCTCGGTCAGGGCAAGGAGAACGCCCGGAACTTCCTGCTGAAGAACCCGGACATCGCCGCTGAGATCGAGCGCCGGATCCTCGGCAAGCTCGGTGTCGGTGCCGAGGGTGCCGCAACCAAGAAGGCCGCGGATGCCGCCGCAGCCGAGGTCGCTGCTGCCGAGGCCGCCGCGCTCGAGGCGGCGACCGGTGGAGCCCCGCAGCTCGCAGCCGCCGGCGCACCGAAGTCCGCCGCGAAGCGCAGCGCGTAACGCACGCCCCGAACAGCGAGGTCACCATGGTCGTCTCCTTCCCTCCCGCCGGTCCGGCCGACGAGTCGTCGGAGCACGTGGCCCCCGTGACCTCGCTGTTCGGGCGCCGTCCGGCGCCCGATCCAGCTGCCGAGCCCGACGGCTGGTTCGTCGGGCAGACCGACGACGCTCCTGTCGTTGCCGCGCCCGTCGTGCGTCCCGTCGCTCCGTTGCGACGGACCTCCACCGAGCGCGACGAGACGGAGGCCACCCCGCCGGGCGACGCATCGAGCGATGCCCCCGCAGCGACGAGCCCGACGACACCACCCGAGCCCGCCCCGCGGACGCTCGCCTGGACCTCGGTCGTCGAGGCGCCGGAGGACGACGACGCAGACGACCGCGCCGAAGTCGATGAGGTCGAGGCTCCCGTCGATCCAGAGGTCCGGCTGGCCGAACTCGACCTGCTCGCGGTCCGACGACTCGCCCGCCGCGGGTGTTCCGAGTGGGAGATCGCGGAACTCCTCCGCGGCCACGACGCCGCACCCGACGAAGTCGAACACGTCCTCGCCGAGCTCCGCCGACGCGGCTATCTCGACGACGCCGAACTCGCCCGGCAGCTCGTCGAGAGCCTGCACACCCGCAAGGGGCAGTCCCGTGCGGTGATCGGCCGCGAGCTCTCCTCGCGACGCATCGACGCCTCGATCGTTTCCGAGGCACTGGAAGCCATCGACGACGACGACGAGCTCCGACGAGCGCTGGTCGTCGCCGAGAAGCGTGCTGGTCAACTGCGCTCCCTCGATCAGGCGACGGCCGAGCGACGTTTGTCGGCCTATCTCGCGAGACGCGGATATGGCTCGGCGATCATCCGTGAGGCGTGCTCGCGTGCCCTGTCGGGGTCGAAGCGTTCCGGCGTGAGTTTCCGCTGACCGGAGGCATCTCAGGCCGCGCGTAGACTGCCGGTATGAGCAGCATCGTCGAGACGCCCACGGTCATCAGCGCCTCACCCGCCGCGATCGACGAGTCAGGTCGGCAGCGGAGCTATGAGGTCCGCACCTACGGGTGCCAGATGAACGTGCACGACTCCGAGCGGCTCAGCGGGTCGCTCGAGGCAGCCGGTTACGTCAAGGCGGACGGCGAGCAGGCCGACATCGTGGTCATCAACACCTGCGCGGTCCGCGAGAACGCCGACAACAAGCTGTACGGCAACCTCGGCCACCTGGCATCGATCAAGAAGCAGCGCAGCGGCATGCAGATCGCCGTCGGCGGTTGTCTGGCGCAGAAGGACAAAGAGGTCATCCTCCGGAAGGCCCCGTGGGTGGACGTCGTCTTCGGGACGCACAACATGGGCTCGCTGCCGTCGCTGCTGGAGCGGGCTCGGCACAACGACGAGGCCCAGCTGGAGATCCTGGAGTCGCTCGACACCTTCCCCTCCACCCTCCCGACCAAACGCGATTCCAGCTACAGCGGTTGGGTCTCGATCTCCGTCGGGTGCAACAACACGTGCACCTTCTGCATCGTGCCGTCGCTCCGTGGCAAGGAGAAGGACCGTCGCCCGGGCGAGATCCTCGGTGAGCTGCGCGCCCTCGTCGAGGACGGCGCCATCGAGGTGACGCTGCTCGGGCAGAACGTGAACTCCTACGGTGTCGAGTTCGGGGATCGTCAGGCGTTCGGCAAGCTCCTGCGGGCGGCCGGCACGATCGAGGGCTTGGAGCGCGTCCGGTTCACGAGCCCGCACCCGGCCGCCTTCACCGACGACGTGATCGATGCGATGGCCGAGACGCCGAACGTGATGCCACAACTGCACATGCCGCTGCAATCGGGTTCCGACCGCATCCTCAAGGCGATGCGTCGCTCCTACCGGTCCGAGCGCTTCCTCGGGATCCTCGATCGGGTCCGTGCCAGGATCCCGCATGCGGCCATCTCCACCGACATCATCGTCGGGTTCCCCGGCGAGACGGAGGAGGACTTCCAGGAGACCCTCCGCGTGGTCGAGGCCGCACGGTTCGCCAGCGCCTTCACCTTCCAGTACTCGATCCGTGCCGGCACACCGGCGGCCACCATGCCCGATCAGGTCCCGAAGGCCGTCGTGCAGGAGCGGTACGAGCGCCTCATCGCGTTGCAGGACCGCATCAGTCTCGAGGAGAACCAGCGCCAGGTGGGCCGGCAGGTCGAGTTGCTCGTCGCGGTCGGCGAGGGCCGCAAGAACGACGCCACGCATCGACTGAGCGGGCGGGCCGAGGACTCCCGGCTCGTCCACTTCGAGGTGCCGGCGGGCTCCGAGGTGCCGCGACCGGGCGACGTCGTGACGGTGACCATCACCGTGGCAGCGTCGTTCCACCTCATCGCCGATGCACCCGGCGATGAACCCCTGCGGGTTCGTCGGACGCGAGCCGGAGACGCCTGGGATCGAGCTCAGGCTGACTCCTGCGGCGTGCCGACGCCGGCCGGTGCGGCGGAGCCCGGCCGGGTCTCGCTCGGCCTGCCGGGCCTGCGCATCGGGGCGCCGACCGTCGACGTGACCACGTCGCCCATCTACGACCCGAGCGACGGCGAACGTCGGTGACCGGCTTCCTCGCGGTCGTCGGAGCGACCGGGACGGGGAAGTCCGCACTGTCGCTCGAGCTGGCGACCGCTCTCCGCGAGGCGGGGCGTCCAGCCGAGATCGTCAACGCCGATGCCATGCAGTTCTATCGCGGCATGGACATCGGGACCGCGAAGCTGCCCATGGAGGAGCGGCGCGGGATCCCGCACCACCTCTTCGACGTCCTGGACGTCACGGAGGAGGCGTCCGTCGCCTGGTACCAGCCGACGGCTCGCGCGGTGATCGACGAGCTCACCGCGCGTGGGGTGACGCCGATCCTCGTCGGCGGTTCCGGGCTGTACGTCTCGAGCGTCATCCATGACTTCCGGTTCCCCCCGAGAGACCGCGCCCTGCGCGAGCGCCTGGAACGGGAACTCGAGGAGGAGGGGCTCCCGGCGCTCATCGAGCGGCTCCGCCTGGCCGATCCCGCGACCGCCGACCGCATCGATGCGGCGAACGCCCGCCGGGTCGTGCGCGCACTCGAAGTCCACGAGTTGGCCGAGCGCGGCCACGGTGCAGCGCTTCCGGAACGCCCCGTCCCATGGCGGCCGGTCGAGGTCATCGGGGTCTCGACGCCGCGAGAGGTCCTCGTCGAGCGCCTCGACCGGCGCGTCGAGACGATGTGGGCCGCAGGACTCGTCGCGGAGACTGCTGAGCTGCTCGAGCACGGCCTCGAGCAGGGCGTCACCGCCGCCCGTGCGATCGGGTACGCGCAAGCGGTGGCGCAACTGCGGTCGGAGCTCACCGAAGCGCAGGCGATCGCCGAGACCCAGCGTCTGACGAGGCGGTACGCGCGCCGTCAGGTCAGCTGGTTCAAGCGCTACCCGGCGATCACCTGGGTGGAGGGCGGCAGCACCGAGGCCAGTGAGCTGGCCCACCGAGTGCGCCCGTAGACTGGTCGGATGGCGTCGACACTCTCCTTCACGAAGGGCCACGGCACGGGCAACGACTTCGTGCTCTTCTCCGATCCCGACGGCCAGGAGGCCCTCGATCCTGGCCAGATCGCGGCGCTCTGCGATCGGCATTTCGGGATCGGGGCCGACGGCGTCATCCGCGCCGTCCGGTCTGCGCACCTCGATGCCGGGGCGGCCGTGCTCGCTGAAGACCCTGCCGCGGAGTGGTTCATGGACTACCACAACGCCGACGGTTCGGTCGCGGAGATGTGCGGCAACGGCATCCGGGTGTTCCTGCACTACCTGCTCGAGAGCGGGCTCGTTGAGCTGGCCCCCGGCGAACAGCTCGCCATCGGCACCCGCGCCGGCGTCCGGATGGTCGGCTACGACCCGCTCGGCTACGCCGTCGACCTCGGCCGCTGGAGCCTCGACGAGCGGGAGACGCTCGTCCGGGTGAAGGGGCTGCCCGTGGCCCGCCCGGGGATCGGAATCGACGTCGGCAACCCGCACATCGTCGTCGCGGTCGCCGACGCCGCCGAACTCGACGGAGCGGAACTGGAGTACGTCCCACAGCTCGACCCCGTACCGCCGCACGGTGCCAACGTCGAGCTGGTCGTCCCGGGTGAGCCGCTCATCGCCGACGGCGTGGCACGGATCCGCATGCGCGTCCACGAGCGCGGGAGCGGCGAGACCCTGAGCTGTGGCACCGGGACGGCTGCCGCGGCGCTCGCGTTCCGCCACTGGGCGGGCGCGGCGGCTCCGAACGACTGGCGCGTCGAGGTGCCGGGCGGAGCGCTCGGGGTGCGCATGGTTCCCGGCGCAGACGGCGAGCACGTGGTGCTGGCCGGACCTGCGACGCTCGTCTACTCCGGGACGATCACCCTGGCCTGAGCCGGTCAGGCCGAACGGAGCTCCCGGCGCCGGGTGTGCAGGACGCGGAAGCCCTTGGCCATGGCCGCACGTCCGACGTGGAACGACGTCGGCAGCTGCTCCTGCAACCACTTCTGCAGTGAGTCCGAGCCGAGGTTCTTCTGTACGACGAGCCAGGCGTCGCCCTCGTCCTCGAGCCGCGGCAACCAGTGCATGAGCATGCGGTGCAGTTCGTCCTTGCCGACGCGGATCGGTGGGTTCGACCAGATGGTCGCGAAGCGGACCGTGTCGGGGACGTCGTCGGGGAGGACGGCACGGATGTTGGCGAGCCCGAGGCGTTCCGCGTTGATCCGGGTCAGGTCGAGCGCGCGTTCGTTCACGTCGACCGCCCAGACGGTCGCGTCCGGCGACGCGAGCCCGAGCGACAGGGCGATCGGGCCCCAGCCGCAGCCGATGTCGAGGAGGTCGCCCGTCGGCGGGGGAGGAGGGGTGTTCGCGAGCAGCACCTGGGTGCCCTGATCGAGGTGGCCTGGGCTGAAGACGCCGCCCGCCGAGACGAGCGAACGGTCGACGCCGCCGAGCCGTGCGGTGATCGGTTTGAGCTGCAACTCGCTCGCGGGTTCGGCGGTGAAGTAGTGCTCGTTCGACATACAGGAACGGTACCGGACCAGGAGGAAGTAGGGTTAACGCGATGCCTAGACCACCGATGGACGCACCCCAGGACCACGCAGACGACACCGATGTCGATGTCGAGGCGGTGGTGGACGACGCCTCGGTCACCGATCCCGACGACGTCGTCGCACGCGTGCTCACGAGCGCCGCGTCCCGATCGAGCGGGTACACCCTGTTCGGCAGCGGTGCCGCGGCGTTGCAGACCGGCGATGCATCGGGCGGCAGCTCCGACGACGGCGAGCAGTACGACCGCGAGGACCGACAGGCCCTCCGTCGCGTCGCCGGGCTCTCGACCGAGCTCGAGGACGTCACCGAGGTCGAGTACCGGCAGCTCCGGCTGGAGAACGTCGTCATCATCGGTGTCTACCCGCAGGGTGCGCTCCACGACGCGGAGAACTCCCTGCGCGAACTCGCAGCGCTCGCGGAGACCGCCGGCGCCGTCGTGCTCGACGGGCTCCTGCAGCGCAAACCGCACCCCGACCCGAGCACGTATCTCGGTCGAGGCAAGGCCCAGGAACTGAAGTCCATCGTCCAGGCGCTCGGCGCCGACACGGTGATCGCCGACACGGAACTCGCACCCAGCCAGCGTCGCGCGCTCGAGGACGCGGTCGGCGTGAAGGTGATCGACCGCACGGCGGTCATCCTCGACATCTTCAGCCAGCACGCGAAGAGCCGAGAGGGCAAGGCACAGGTCGAGCTCGCCCAACTCGAGTACCTCCTGCCCCGCCTCCGCGGCTGGGGTGAGTCCATGAGCCGTCAGGCCGGTGGTCAGGTCGGTGGTGCCGGGGCCGGCATGGGGTCGAGGGGCCCCGGTGAGACGAAGATCGAACTCGACCGACGCCGCATCCACACCCGTATGGCGAAACTGCGTAAGTCGATCACGGCGATGAAGCCGGCGCGCGAGGCCAAGCGGGCGAACCGTCGCCGCAACACTGTGCCGTCGGTCGCGATCGCGGGGTACACGAACGCCGGCAAGTCGAGCCTGCTGAACCGCATCACGAAGGCCGGCGTCCTGGTCGAGAACTCGCTCTTCGCGACGCTCGACGCGACGGTCCGCCGCAACGTGACCTCCGACGGACGCGAGTACACCCTGGCCGACACGGTCGGTTTCGTGCGCAACCTGCCGCACCAGCTGGTCGAGGCCTTCCGCTCGACGCTCGAGGAGGTCGCCGACAGCGACGTCATCGTGCACGTCGTCGACGCCGCGCACCCCGACCCGGCCGGCCAGATCGCCACCGTGCGAGATGTCATCGGTGAGGTCGGAGCTCGGCACATCCCCGAGCTGGTCGTGTTCAACAAGGCCGACCTCGTGGACGACGGCCAGCTGCTCGTGCTCCGCGGTCTCGTCCCGGACGCCGTCTTCGTATCGGCCCGCACCGGTCTCGGGATCGACGAGCTCATGGAGCGCATCGAGACGCTGATCCCGTCGCCGAGCAACGAGGTCCACGTCATCGTGCCCTTCGACCGCGGAGACCTGGTCACGCTGCTGCACGAACGCGGCAAGGTGCTGTCGACGGACTACGACGAGCGTGGCACGATCGTGCACGCCCTGGTCGGTGCCGAGCTCGCCGCCGCCCTCGCGCCGTTCGCCGAGGTCGTCCCGGCACCCGCCGTGGCCGGCTGACCCGACTCCTCACGCGCAGCGCGCGCGGACGGCATCCTTGAGCGCCTCCGCCGTGTCGGCGTCGAGCGGCAGGGTCATGAGGGCCTCCGGGCCGTCGTCGATCCGCACGACGAGTGGGAACAGGGTCCCCACCTTGTCCTCCGCCAGGGCATGCGGGTCGCACCGCGTCGGCACGATCCGCAGTTCGATGGACTGCGGGCCGTCGGCGGCGTCGACGGTCAGGCTGAGCGGCCAGTCCTGGGGTGGGTCACCGCCGCCGTCCGTCGGCACCGGTCGCAGCAGGACGGTCGAGCGCAGCGCGACGAGCTCCAGCCGACCCGGGGCGCCCGTCGGCACGGCAGTGATCGTCAGGACGGCGACCGTCGTGGCTCCGGCACCCTCGAGGCGGATCCCGGGAGCTGCTGCCACCTCGGCGATGCGGTGCACGGCCGCCACCGTGCACGTCGAGGCACGGATCCGCTGCAGCGCGTTCGTCGGATCGGGGAGGTCGGCGGCGGACAGGATCGAGTCGTCGTCGAGTCGGAGCAGGAGATCGACCTGCACGTCCCCGTCGCGTGCGTCGCAGTCGATCGGTGGCAGCTCGACGGCGAGGTCCGTGGTCTGTCCAGCGCGGACCGTCGAGGATCGGTCCCGGACGGTCGGCGCGGTGAACGCCGACCCCGCCAGCTCGAGTCCGACGATCGTGATGTCGTGGTCGCCGTCGTTACCGACCCGGACGATCGCGCCGTCGCTCGCGTACTGGTCCCGGTTCTGACGGAACTCGACCACGATGTCCTCGGCTGAGGCTGCGCGTGTCGCCCGCGGCACGGGCGAACCGGCGGTCGTGCACCCGGACAGGGCGATCACCACCGCCACGCAGGACGCGATGACGCGCGAACCGGGTACTCGGCGCTCGGCGCCCCGGTGCCTGGTGCCCATGGTCATGGTCATGGCATCAGCGTAGGACCGGAGCGCCGCCGGGGGAATGTGTCGCAGGATGACGCTGTCGGGCGGATATCCGTCGCGCGGATCGTCGGGCGTTGCTATCGTCGTGCGCATCGTACCCGCCCTCACCGGCGGATTCGGAGCGACAGCCGAGCCCGGCACCCGCCCACGACACACCAGCGGAACCGCTGCGTGCTGCGTGGTCGCCGGCTCTCGATCCGCTGCCACCGAGACGAGACCTCATGACCACGACGGAGCCGGCCTGTCCCAGGCGCACCCCCTTCTCGTTCGAGCTGTACCCGCCGAAGACGCTCGACGGCGGCGTCGCGCTCGCACGGACGGTCGAGCACCTGGCCGCCGCCGGTCCGGAGTTCATCTCGGTCACCTTCGGCGCCGGTGGTTCCTCGCGAACGGCGAGCCTGGACGTGCTGCGGAGCATCCGGACGTCGACCTCGGTGGACCCGATGGCCCATCTCACCTGCGTCGGTTCGACGCACGCGCAGGCCAGCCGACTCATCAAGGACTTCCTCGATGCCGGGGTGCACAGTTTCCTCGCGCTCCGCGGCGACCCGCCCGCCGGAGCCGTCGAGGGGGACGCCTTCCTCGGTGATCTGGGGAGTGCCGCAGAACTCGTGCAGCTCATCGGCCGGGTCAGTGCCGAGCACGAGCCGTACGCCGAGGGGTCGCTGGCCGGACTCCCGGGCGCGGTGCAGCTCGGTCGACGCCGTCGGCCTCGGATCGCGGTCGCCGCGTTCCCCAACGGTCACCCGCGCTCCCGGTCGACGACGCAGGACCTCGACACCCTGTTGGCCAAGCAGGCGGCGGGGGCGACGCTCGCCATCACCCAGCTCTTCTTCCATGCCGACGACTACCTCGCCTTCGCCGAACGTGCGAGACGTCACGGCGTCACCATGCCCATCCTGCCGGGCGTGATGCCCATCACGAGTCCGGCGCGGCTGCGTCGGGTGCTCGAGCTCAGCGGCGAGGCGCTCCCGAGCGACCTGGCCATCGCACTCGAGGTCGAGCCGGACGAAGCGGGACGGATCGACATCGGCACGGAGTATTCCGCCCGACTCATCCGCGACGTCGTCGCGGGCGGTGCGCCGGGCGTCCACCTCTACGCCTTCAACCAGCATCGGACGGTGCTCGACGTGTTGCACCGTGCCGGCATCCCCATGCAAGGCGACCGACCGGTCCGCCATCCCATCCCCGATCCACTCACCAGCAAGGACGCACGATGATCCCCACCTCCGCATTCCCCGTCGGCACCATCCTCGGCTACCCGCGCATCGGGCCGAACCGGGAGTTGAAGCGCGCCGTCGAGTCCTTCTGGGCCGGCCGGATCGACGCCGAGGCGCTCGAGCGGACGGCCTCCGAGCTGCGCGCCGCCACGCGTGCCCGCCTCGCGGGGCTCGGCCTCGACCCGACGAACGCCGCGATCCCCGAGAGCTTCTCGTTCTACGACCAGGTCCTGGACGCCGCGCTCACCGTCGGCGCCATCCCGGACCGCTTCTCGTCGCTCGTCGGGGCCGACGGTCGGGTCGACCTCGCCGGGGCGTTCACGATCGCTCGTGGCGCCGGCGACCTCGCCCCGCTCGAGATGACCAAGTGGTTCGACTCGAACTACCACTACCTCGTCCCGGAGATCGGCGAGTCGACGCCGTTCACGCTCTCCGACGACCGGGTGGTCGAGCAGTTCCGCGAGGGCCTCGCCGAGGGGTACGTGACGCGGCCGGTGATCGTGGGCCCGGTGACGTTCCTGCTGCTGTCCAAGGCGGCCGAGGGGGCCTCAGCGGGATTCGCCCCGATCGATCGACTGGAGGCGTTGCTGCCCGTCTACGCGGAACTCCTCCAGCGCCTCGCCGCTGCCGGCGCGCCCTGGGTGCAGCTCGACGAACCCGCACTGGTGTCGGAGACGTTCGACGTGCCGAGGTCGACGGTCCTCGCGGCGCTCGAACGATCGACGGCCGTCCTGTCCGCCGTGTCCGACCGCCCGGCGATCTTCGTCGCGGCTCCATACGGCGCCTTGGGGGACGCCCTCCCGGTGCTCGCCGCCTCGGGGGTCGAGGCTGTCGGTGTCGACCTCGTCCGAGGAGGCCTGCCGGACTCGTCTCCCGGACTCGCCACGAAGACCGTCGTCGCGGGAGTGATTGACGGCCACAACGTGTGGCGTGGCGACCTGGCGGCCGCGGCCGATCTCCTGGCGCGCGCGGTGGAGCGCTTCCCACGGCTCGCGGTGTCCACCTCGACGTCCCTCCTGCACGTCCCGCACGACGTGTCGGTGGAGACGAGGCTCGACCCTCGTCTCCGGAGCTGGCTCGCCTTCGCCGACCAGAAGGTGGATCAGATCGCGGTCCTCGCACGTGGTCTCACCCGCGGACGTGCGTCCATCGCGGCCGAGCTCACCGCAGCGTCGGCCGCGCTCGACGATCGGCTCGCCGCACCCGGGGTCGTCGATGTCGCCATCCGCGCACGGACGGCAGCGCTCGCACCAGCGGACTTCACCCGAGACGACTACCAGGAGCGCGCCACGGCGCAGGTGCAGGCGCTCGGCCTGCCGCTCCTCCCGACGACGACGATCGGTTCCTTCCCGCAGACCGGCGACATCCGTCGCGCCCGCGCGCAGCGGGTCGCCGGGACGCTCGACGAGGAGGCCTACGTCGAGACGATGCGCGCGGAGATCGGGCGCGTCGTGGCGCTGCAGGAGGACCTCGGCATCGACGTCGTCGTCCACGGTGAGCCCGAGCGCAACGACATGGTCCAGTACTTCGCCGAGCACCTCGACGGGTTCGCCGTGACGGAGCACGGGTGGGTGCAGTCCTACGGTTCGCGATGCACCCGTCCGTCGATCCTGTGGGGTGACGTCTCGCGGCCGGCGCCGATCACGGTCGAGTGGTCGGCCTACACGCAGTCGTTGACCACCAAGCCGGTGAAGGGCATGCTCACGGGCCCGGTGACGATCCTCGCCTGGTCGTTCGTGCGCGACGACCAACCGCTCGCCGAGACGGCGAACCAGGTCGCCCTCGCCCTGCGTGACGAGATCGCCGACCTGGAGCGGGCCGGCATCCGCATCATCCAGGTCGACGAACCCGCACTCCGCGAACTGCTCCCGCTCCGGCGGGCCGACCAGGGGCGGTACCTCGACTGGTCGGTGGGCTCCTTCCGGCTGGCGACCGCGGGCGTGCGCGCCGAGACGCAGATCCACACCCACCTCTGCTACTCCGAGTTCGGTGTGGTGATCGACGCGATCCGACGCTTGGACGCCGACGTGACGAGCATCGAGGCGGCACGGTCTCGGATGGAGGTCGTGTCCGACATCCGGGCGAGTGGTTTCGACCACGGCATCGGCCCGGGCGTCTACGACATCCACTCGCCTCGGGTGCCGAGCGTCGCGGAGGTGACCGCGTTGCTCGAGATCGCGCTGGAGGGGATCCCGCAGCGACAGGTCTGGGTGAACCCGGACTGCGGACTCAAGACGCGAGGCTACGAGGAGACGGTCGCCTCCCTCGCCAACATCGTCGAGGCCACGCGTGCGGTCCGCGCACGGGTCGGTGCGACCGGCTGACGTCGAGGGGCCTGCACGGACGAGGGCCGGGACGATCCACGGATCGTCCCGGCCCTCGTCGGTGTCGCGGAGTGGTCCGGTCGGTCAGACCGTCCGGAGCACGGCGACGACCTTGCCGAGGACCTCGGCGTGGTCGCCGAGGATCGGTTCGAAGGCCGAGTTCCGGGGGAGCAGCCAGGTGTGACCGTCGCGCTGGCGGAACACCTTCACGGTCGCCTCCTCGTCGAGCATCGCCGCGACGATCTCGCCGTTCTCGGCGGTCTTCTGCTCGCGGATGACGACCCAGTCGCCGTCGCAGATCGCGGCGTCGACCATCGAGTCGCCGACGACCTTCAGCATGAACAGACTGCCCTTGCCGACCAGCTGGCGGGGCAGGGGGAAGATCTCCTCGACCTGCTGCTCGGCCGTGATCGGGATGCCGGCGGCGATGCGACCGACGAGCGGGACCATGGCGGCGTCGCCGACCGGGGGAGCGGAGTCGGGATCGCTGCCCTCGACGGCGCTCGGCAGGTCGATGAGCACCTCGATGGCGCGGGGACGGTTGGGATCGCGTCGGAGGTATCCGCTGAGTTCGAGCTGTCCGAGTTGGTGCGTGACACTCGACAGGGAGGCGAGCCCGACGGCGTCGCCGATCTCGCGCATGCTCGGCGGATATCCGCGCTGTGAGACCGAACGCTGGATGACGTCGAGGATCGCCAGCTGCTTGTCGCTCAGGCTCTTCCGTCGCCGGGTGCCGCCGATCTGGCGTTCCCGGGCTCCGTCGCCCGCCGTGTTCGCTGCCATCTTCGCTCCTGCCCTGATCGGCTGTCGGTGACCGATGTCGGTGGGTGGTGGTGTACTGCTTCCAACACTCGAAACTGTATCCGCACCAGCTCGTCCAGACAAACATCTGTTCGAGCGTGTCGCCGATCCCGCGCGTCGCAGGTACGAAGACAGGGTTGAGTATTCGAACAATCGAAGATATATTCGGAACACAGGTTCGTATCCGGCACTCCTGGTCGAGTGTCGGGTACGAGTCCTCATCACACGATGAGCACACTCTTGGAGGGTTGACATGAGCGCAGCACTGATCGGGTCCCACCGGGCGCTTCCCGCACGGACGGCGCAGGTACCGACGTCAGACGCACCGTCCACACGCCGACTCCGCCTGACGAAGCGCGGTCGCGTCGTCTTCACCACGCTCGCCGCCATCCCGCTGGTCATCGGCGTCGCGGTCGTCGGACTCTCCGCAGGTGGTGCCGCGGCCAACACGGCGGCGGCGGGAGCCACGTTCACGTACATCACGGTCGACCCGGGCGAGTCGCTCTGGCAGCTGGCCGAGTCCATCGCACCCGACGCCGACCCGCGCGACGTCATCGCCGAGATCATGAACCTCAACCAGCTCAGCACCGCCGGTGTCGAGCCCGGGCAGCGCCTGGCGATCCCGCAGCGGTACGCGGGCGAGTAGGCCGACAATCGGCGGGTCACTCCGCACTGGTTCTCAGCTATCGTCGATGGCGCGGTGCAACGACGCCCGCAGCATCGTCGGAGGCAAGCATGAGTACAGACGATCGGAGCCGCTCGCTGCTCCGGAAGAAGCCGATCGCGGAGATCGAGGATGAGACCTCCGGTTCGAAGCTGTTCAAGAGCCTCGGGCTCTGGCAACTCACGGCCATCGGGGTCGGCGGCATCATCGGGGTGGGGATCTTCTCACTTGCCGGACTCGTCGCTCATGGGAGCGAGACCTCGCCCGCTGTGGGGCCGGCCGTCCTCTTCTCGTTCCTGATCGCGGGTCTCGCCTCCGCGGCCGCAGCCTTGTCGTACGCGGAGTTCGCCGGCATGATCCCGAGAGCCGGGTCCGCCTACACCTACGGGTATGTGGCGCTCGGCGAGATCATCGGCTGGTTCATCGGCTGGGACCTGTTGCTCGAGTACATCGCGATCGTCGCGGTGGTCGCGATCGGGATCTCCGGCTACTTCGACGCCTTCCTGTCCGGCATCGGGATCCACATGCCGGCCTGGATGACCTCGACCGCCGACGAGGGGAAGGGCGGCCTCGTCAATCTCCCCGCCATCTTCGTCTGTCTCCTCGTGACCTTCATCCTGAGCCGCGGGACGAAGGCCTTCGGTCGATTCGAGCTCGTCGCGGTCGGGATCAAGGTCCTGCTCATCCTGTTCATCATCGGCCTCGGTGTCTTCTATATCGACGGTGAGAACTACGACCCGTTCCTCCCCAGCGGGTTCGGGCCGGTGTTCGCCGGTGCCGCGACAGTCTTCTTCGCGGTCTTCGGATACGACGCGATGAGTACGGCGGCCGAGGAGGCGAAGGACGGCAAGAAGCACATGCCGAAGGCGATCATCCTCTCCCTCATCATCGCCATGCTCCTGTACGTCGCGGCCACCCTCGTGCTGACCGGCATGCAGAACTACACCGACATCGACCCCACTGCCGGGTTCGCATCGGCGTTCCAGAGCGTCGGCCTGCCCGTGGTGGCGACGATCATCTCCGTGTTCGCCGTCTTGTCGATCCTCACCGTGATGCTGACGTTCCTGTTGGGCGTCACCCGCGTCTGGTTCTCGATGAGTCGCGACGGTCTCCTTCCACGGTGGTTCTCGCGCACGGATCGGCGAGGTGTGCCGCAGCGGGTGACCTGGATCGCCGGCGGCGCGGCAGCCGTCTTCGCCGGGGTGTTCCCGATCAAGCAGGTCGCCGACCTCACGAACATCGGCATCCTGGCCGCCTTCATCGTGGTCTGCGTGTCGGTGATCGTGTTCCGGTACACGAAGCCGGACGAGCCCCGCTCCTTCCGGTTGCCGTTGATGCCGTTCGTCCCGGCGTTCGGCGTCCTGGCGTCCGGCTTCCTGATCCTGCAGTTGCACTGGGAGACCTGGCTGCGGTTCGGGGTCTGGCTCGTGGTCGGTCTCATCGTGTACTTCGCCTACGGGCGACGCCACTCGCTGTTGAACCCGGCGAGCCCCCGGCACGAGGTCCTTCGTCGGGAGCATCAGGCGGAGTGAGTGCGCCGGTCGGAGTGGCTAGCATTGTGGAGTGACCGCTCTCGACGACCTCCCCATCCGCGACGACCTCCGAGGACAGCGCCCGTACGGCGCTCCCCAGGCCCTGGTGCCGGTGGCGCTCAACGTGAACGAGAACACGCACCCGATCCCCGAGGCGGTCGCGCACGACATCGTCGCCTCGCTCGCCTCCGCGGTCCTCACGGTGAACCGGTACCCCGATCGCGAGTTCACGGAACTCCGGGAGGCGCTGGCGGGATACCTGGGTCACGGGGTGGTCCCGGAGCAGATCTGGGCGGGGAACGGGTCGAACGAGGTGCTCCAGCACATCCTGCAGGCCTTCGGTGGTCCCGGGCGATCGCTCCTCGGGTTCACGCCGACGTACTCGATGTATCCGCTCCTGGCCGCCGGTGTCGGCACCAGGTGGATCCCTGCGACGCGTGACGCCGAGTTCGAGCTCTCGCCCGAGACCGCCGCGCGTCAGGTGGCCGAGGCGGATCCCGACCTCGTGTTCCTCTGCTCGCCCAACAACCCCACCGGAACACCGTTGTCGCTCGAGACCGTCACCGCGGTGTACGAGGCGTCGCGGGGCATGGTGATCGTCGACGAAGCGTATGCGGAGTTCGCTCCCGACGACGAGGCGAGCGCGCTCACGCTGTTGGAGGGGCGTCCGCGCTTGATCGTCTCCAGGACGATGAGCAAGGCCTTCGCCTTCGCCGGGGTCCGTCTCGGGTATCTTGCGGCCGACCCCGCGGTCGTCGACGCGCTGAGACTCGTCCGGCTTCCGTACCACCTGAGCGCCCTGACGCAGGCGGCCGCGACCGCCGCGCTCCGGCACGCCGACGAGATGCTGGCGATGGTCGACGACATCCGCACGCAGCGCGATCGCCTCGTCGTCGAGCTCGGGCGTCTCGGCTACGACCCGAAGCGGAGCGGATCCAACTTCGTCCTGTTCGGCGGCGTCACCGATCCGCACGCGGCGTTCGAGTCGCTCTTGGCGCGGGGGATCCTCATCCGTGACGTGGGTATCCCGAACCACCTGCGCGTGACCGCGGGCACCGAAGCGGAGACGACCGCGTTCCTCGAGGCCCTCGCGGCGATCAGCCCCGCCTGACCAGCCCTCAGCCGGGCGGGGGTGGGGCGCCTGCTCACGGCAGGCGGGAGATGGCCTCCTCGGCGGCGACCCAGGGGAGCATGGCGCACTTCACGCGGGCGATGTAGCGCGAGACACCACTGAACGCCGCGGCGTCTCCGAACCGTTCTTCGTCGAACTCGAGCGTGCCCCGCGAGCGGATGACCGTCCGGAACTCGTCGACCAGGGCCTGGAGCTCGGCCGGTGTGAGGCCTGCTGCGAGATCGCTCAGGCAGGAGCTCGACGCCTGCGAGATCGAGCAGCCGTGCCCCTCCCAGGCGATCGGTGCGAGACGACCGTCGGGCCCGGGATGGAGCTGCAGGGTGACCTCGTCGCCGCAGGTGGGGTTGAGCTGGTGCGACTCGGCGGCGGGCGCGTCCCGCAACCCGAAGCCGTGGCGCTGGCGGGCGTGGTCGAGGATGAGCTCCTGGTAGAGGCTCTCCAGGCCGCTCATCGGGACACCCCGAAGAACGGACCGACCAGGGTGGCCGCGTGGAGGAAGGCGTCGATCTCGGCCTCCGTCGTGTAGAGGTAGCTGCTGGCGCGGGTGGACGCGGTGAGTCCCAACCGGCGGTGGAGTGGTTGCGCGCAATGGTGACCGACGCGGACCGCGATGCCCCGGTCGTCGAAGAACTGACCCACGTCGTGGGCGTGCACACTGGCGAGGTCGACGCTCGCCAGCCCGGCGCGAGGCGTCCCGGGTGGCGGCCCGATGAGCGTGACGCCGGGGATGGCAGCGAGTCCGGCCGCGAGACGCTGTCCGTAGGCCGCCTCGGTGGCGTGGACACGGTCCATGCCGACCGCTTGCAGGAACCGGACGGCGCTCGCGAGGGCGATCGCCTGCGACACCGGCTGGGTCCCGGCCTCGAACCGTTGCGGAGCGGGCAGGAAGTCGGCGCCGTCGAGTGTGACGGTCGTGATCATCGACCCGCCGGTGAGGAAGGGGGGAAGGGCGTCGAGCAGCCGGCGGCGACCCCACAGGGCCCCGATGCCGTTCGGACCGAGCATCTTGTGGCCGGAGAACACGAGGAAGTCGACGCCGAGGGACGCGACGTCGACGGGCAGGTGCGGCACGGACTGGCAGGCGTCGAGCACGGTCAGCGCGCCGACGCGTTCGGCGAGGGCGACGAGCTCGGAGACCGGCGCGATCGCCCCGGTGACGTTGGACACGTGCGCGAAGGCGATGATGCGCGTGCGTTCGCTGATGACGTCGCCTGCGGCCTCGAGGCGCAGCACGCCGTTGTCGTCGACCGGCAGGTGACGGAGGGTCGCACCGGTGCGTGCGGCGAGTTGCTGCCAGGGGATGAGGTTCGCGTGGTGTTCGAGTTCCGTGACGACGATCTCGTCGCCTGGACCGAGTCGGAACCGCTCGGCGGCAGCACCACCGAGGCCGGCGCTCGCGGTCCCGATGGCTCCGGCGATGAGGTTGAGGGCTGCGGTCGCGCCGGAGGTCCAGACGAGTTCCCGCTCGTCGGCACCGATGAACGCGGCGACGGTCGCGCGAGCGTCCTCGAAGAGCTCCGTCGCCTCAGCTGCCAGGAGGTGGGCACCACGGTGGACGGCGGCGTTCTGGTGCGTCGCGTAGTCACGCTCCGCGTCGATGACCTCGATCGGGCGTTGCGAAGTGGCTCCGGAGTCCAGATAGACGAGCGGGTGTCCGTTCATCTCCCGGGCGAGAATCGGGAACCGTTCACGGAGAGCGGCGATCTCCGTCGCGTCGAGTTGGACGGCCGGGGCGATGCTGGGTGTGGAAGTCATGACCTCTCAACGATAGGCGTCGGCACGGCCTGGTGCAGCCGCATGACGCGACGATACCCACCCGTCGACACACGGCGTGCAGCGGCGGTGCGCTCGATACACTGGATCCCATGACCACCCAGCAGCGCACGGCCCGGATCCAGCGCGCGACGAGCGAGTCCAGCATCGAGCTGGAGTTGAACCTCGACGGCACCGGCACGAGCAGCATCGAGACCTCCGTCCCGTTCTACAACCACCTGCTCACGGCCTTCGCGAAGCACTCGCTGACGGACCTGACCGTCCGTGCGACGGGCGATGTCGACATCGACGTCCACCACACGGTCGAGGACGTCGGTATCGTCCTGGGCCAGGCGATCCGTCAGGCGCTCGGCGACAAGGCCGGCATCTCGCGATACGGGGACGCGCTGGTCCCGCTGGACGAGGCCCTCGTGCAGGCCGTGGTCGACATCTCCGGTCGTCCGTACCTCGTGCACGGCGGGGAACCGGCCGGATTCGAGTTCCACCTCATCGGCGGGCACTTCACGGGTTCGATGGTGCGTCACGTCTTCGAGGCGATCACCTTCAATGCGGGCCTCACCGTGCACATGAACGTCCTCGGCGGTCGCGATCCGCACCACATCGCCGAAGCGGAGTTCAAGGCGTTCGCGCGGGCCTTCCGGCAGGCGAAGGCGTTCGACCCCCTGGTCCAGGGCATCCCGTCGACGAAGGGCGCGCTGTGAGCGCACGCCCGTCGGTGGTCGTCCTCGACTACGGCTCCGGCAACGTGCACTCCGCCGTCAAGGCCCTCGAGCTCGCCGGCGCCGACGTCGTACTGACGGGTGACCGCAAGGCCGCCCAGGCCGCCGACGGTCTCGTGGTGCCAGGGGTCGGTGCCTTCGACGCGGTGATCGGCGCCCTCCGTTCCTCGCACGGCGACGAGGTCATCGACCGCCGTCTCGCGGGAGGCCGTCCGGTCCTCGGCATCTGCGTGGGGATGCAGGTCATGTTCGAGCGCGGCTTGGAGCGCGGTTCCGAGGCCGACGGCCTGGGGGAGTGGCCAGGCGCGGTCACGGAACTCGAGGCTCCCGTCCTGCCGCACATGGGCTGGAACACGGTGTCGCCGGACGCGGGGTCCGTGCTCTTCGACGGCCTCGCAGACGAGCGCTTCTACTTCGTCCACTCCTATGCCGCACAGCAGTGGACCCTCGAGGTCATGCCGCCGTTCCCCGAGCCGCGCCTCACCTGGGCGACCCACGGCGTGCCGTTCCTCGCGGCCGTCGAGAACGGTCCGTTGTCGGCGACGCAGTTCCACCCGGAGAAGTCGGGCGACGCCGGTATCCGCCTGCTGTCCAACTGGCTCGGCACCCTGTAGCCGACTAGGATCAGGTGCTTGTGCCACGAGGCATGCTGTGCGCCGGGAACCGAGGGGCTCGCAGCTCCCGAAGAGACGGTGGATCATGAACGAGTTCAACACGACGGCCGGACTGACGCTGCTCCCCGCGATCGACATCGTGGACGGCAAGGCGGTCCGGTTGACGCGCGGCGAGGCCGGTTCGGAGACGAACTACGGTGAGCCCGTCGACGCGGCCCTGGACTGGGCCCGTCAGGGGGCGGAGTGGATCCACCTCGTCGACCTCGACGCCGCGTTCGGTCGTGGCGACAACCGGTCGATCATCCGCAAGGTCATCTCGAAGGCGCGCGGCGTCAACATCGAGTTGTCGGGTGGCATCCGCGACGACGCCTCCCTCGAGCAGGCGCTCGAGACGGGCGTCGCACGCGTCAACCTCGGGACCGCGGCGCTCGAGAACCCCGAGTGGGCCGCGAGTGTCATCGCCCAGTACGGCGAGGCGATCGCGGTCGGCCTCGACGTTCGTGGCACGACGCTCGCCGCTCGCGGCTGGACGCAGGACGCCGGCGACCTGTGGACGGTCCTCGACCGTCTCGAGGAGGCGGGCTGCGCACGCTACGTCGTGACGGACGTCACGAAGGACGGCACGATGCAGGGGCCGAACATCGAACTGCTCCGACAGGTGCTCGAGCGCACGGAGCGGCCGGTGGTGGCCTCAGGCGGCATCTCGAGCCTCGACGACCTGGTCGCCCTGCGCGAGCTGGTCCCCCTGGGGCTCGAGGGCGCCATCATCGGGAAGGCGCTCTACAACGGCGCGTTCACCCTGGCCGAGGCGCTGGATGTCTCGGGCCGCTGACGAATCCTCCGCGCCCGACCGGCACGGTCCGTCGGGCGGGCATGCCCACCATGCGGCGGGTGGCGCCGATTCGGCCGGCCAGCCCTGGGCTGGTCGGAGCTTTCAGCCGAACGCGAGTTCCGGTGACGACGGCAGTGCGCCCGAGCGGCTGATCGAGTCCCTCAGACGCTTCCGGGCCGGCGAGGTCGGAGAGGCCGACGTCGTCGACGCGTTCCGGGACTCCCGCCTGCTCATCCCGCTCGTGGCCCACCTCGGTGAGGCCGGCGAGAACGAGCACGGCCAGTTGGTCGACAAGTCGCAGGAGCTGTCCATCGTGACGGTGACCGGTCCGGACGGCCGCACCGTGCTCCCGGTGTTCAGCTCGGTGCAGGCGATGTCCGCGTGGAACCGGACGGCGAGGCCGATCCCGGCCGACGGCGTCCGGGTCGCACTGGCGGCCGCGAGCGAGCAGACGGACGTCGTGGTCCTCGATCCGACGTCGATCACCGAGTTCGCCGTACGCCGCCCCGCGCTGTGGGCGATCGCGCAGTCGCAGCCGTGGACGCCCAGCTTCGCGGACCCGCTGGTGCGCGACGCGTTCGAGCGGTCGATCGAGCAGGAGCTCGCGGTCGTGAGTGTGCGCCTACGAGCCGGAGATCCTGAGGCGAAGCTCGCCGGATCCGAGCTCGTGGTCGAGCTCGGCCTGCTGCAGGGACTGACCCAGCAGGAGCTCGACGCAGTGCTCGCGCGGCTGGCTCAGCGCTGGGCCGCGGACGAGGTCATCGCGACGCGCGTCGACTCGCTCGCGGTGTCGCTCCGCCCCGCCGACTGATCGGCGAGGCGGAGCGCCGCGCTGCGATCAGGTGACCGGGCCGGTCCACTTCTCGCCGGGACCCTTGCCGATGGGATCCTGGATGGTGGACGCCTCCCGGAAAGCGAGCTGCAGGGATCGCAGGCCGTCGCGCAGCGACCGGGCGTGCATGTCGCTGATCTCCGGGGCGCCCGCGGTGATGAGACCGGCGAGGGCGTTGATGAGCTTGCGGGCTTCGTCGAGGTCCGTCTGGGCGTCGGGGGCGTCCGCGAGGCCGCACTTGACCGCTGCGGCGCTCATGAGGTGCACGGCGGCGGTGGTGATGACCTCGACGGCGGGGACGTCGGCGATGTCCCGGGTGGCCTGATCGGCCCCTCCCGACTCGTCGTCGTGGTCGTACGGGCTGGTGGTGTTGTTCACGTGGATCCTCTGTTAGACTCGTGCGGTGCTCCGAGACATGTCTCGGTACGAAAGAGGAGATTCTCCCACCCGCGCTTGACCGCTTCACAAGGTTACCGGGTTGTCACGCTCCGCCTGTCGCTTCACCGCTTCGGGTCGTCGGGCGTGGTGCCTTCCGACAGGTGTTCTGAACACCGGCGGAGGGTACGGGTGTGTGGTGAACCGATTTCGTCGCGTCGCAGGTATCGGACCTGGTCGCGTGGCATCCCACCCAGTCAGAGGAGCTCCGCATCAGCGATCCCCGTACCAATGACCGTATCCGCGTCCCGGAGGTCCGACTCGTCGGTCCCGGCGGAGAACAGGTCGGCGTCGTCAAAATCGAGGTCGCCCTTCGCCTCGCGCAGGAAGCGGATCTCGACCTCGTCGAGGTCGCACCAAACTCCAAGCCGCCCGTCGCGAAGATCATGGACTACGGCAAGTTCAAGTACGAGGCTGCGCAGAAGGCCAAAGAGGCCCGGCGCAACCAGGCGAACACGATCCTCAAAGAGGTCCGGTTCCGCCTCAAGATCGATCAGCACGACTACGAGACCAAGCGCAAGCGCGCCGAGGGCTTCCTCAAGGCCGGTGACAAGGTGAAAGCCATGATCCAGTTCCGCGGCCGCGAGCAGTCCCGCCCAGAGCAGGGCGTCCGCCTGCTCCAGAAGTTCGCCGAGGACGTGTCCGAGTGGGGCACCGTCGAGTCCACCCCCATGGTCGACGGTCGCAACATGGTGATGGTCGTCGGTCCACTCAAGAACAAGTCCGAGGCGAAAGCCGAAGCCAACGCACAACGTGCGGCATCCAAGGCACGTCCGGCTGAAGCCGACGAAGCCGACGAGGCTGCTCCGGTGGAGTCATCCACCGACGAGAACCGATAAGAAACGAGGAATCCCATGCCGAAGCAGAAGACCCACTCCGGGGCCAAGAAGCGATTCAAGGTCACCGGCAGCGGCAAGCTGATGAAGCAGCAGGCCGGTATGCGACACAACCTGGAGAGCAAGTCCAGCCGTCGCACCCGTCGCCTGAACCAGGACCAGGTGCTGGCGCCCGCCGACGCCAAGGTCATGAAGAAGCTGCTCGGTCGCTAGACCGTTTACCCGTAAGGAACTAGGAACATGGCAAGAGTCAAAAGGGCGGTCAACGCTCACAAGAAGCGTCGCGTCATCCTCGAGCGCGCCGCCGGTTACCGCGGTCAGCGTTCGCGTCTGTACCGCAAGGCCAAGGAGCAGGTCACTCACTCCCTCGTCTACTCGTACCGCGACCGTCGTGCGCGCAAGGGTGACTTCCGTCGCCTCTGGATCCAGCGCATCAACGCGGCATCGCGTGCCAACGGCATGACGTACAACCGCTTCATCCAGGGTCTCGGCCTCGCCGGGATCGAGGTCGACCGCCGTATCCTCGCGGACCTCGCGGTGCACGAGCCCGCCACCTTCGCGGCCCTCGTCGCGTCGGCCAAGGCCGCGCTGCCCGCCGACACCTCGGCGCCCAAGGTCTCCGCGTAGTCGGAAGCCCTGCGTCCGACCGGACGACGTGTTCGAACGGCCCGATCCCACCAGGGATCGGGCCGTTTCGTCTGTCCGGAGCGCGACCCATAGGATGGGTGCGTGCTTGACAATCCGCGGTCACCGCGCGTCCGATCCGTCGCCAAACTCGCCAAGCGTCCGGCGAGACAGGAGACCGGCCTGTTCCTCCTCGAAGGACCACAGGCGGTCTCGGAGGCCCTGCAGTTCCGGCCCGACCTGATCCTCGAGCTGTACGCGACGCCGACGGCCCTCGAGCGCTACACCGACATCGGGGCCGCGGCCACCGATGCAGGACTCGAGATCGAGTTCGTCACCGAGCAGGTCCTCGAGTCGATGGCCGACACCGTCACCCCGCAGGGGTTCATCGCGGTCGCGCAGCAGTTCCCGACCTCGATCAAGGACATCTTCGCCGGAGAGCCGCAGCTCGTCGTCATCCTGGAGGAGGTCCGCGATCCGGGCAACCTCGGGACGATCATCCGAGCCGCCGACGCCGCCGGCGCGGACGCCGTCGTCCTGAGCGGACGGACCGTCGACCTCTACAACCCGAAGGTCGTGCGCTCCACGACCGGCTCGCTCTTCCACCTGCCCGTCGCGGTCGGTGTCGAGCTGCCCGCCGTGCTGGAACGGGCCCGTGCAGCGGGACTGCAGGCGCTCGCGGCCGACATCAAGGGCGAGGACCTCCTCGTGGCCCGGTCGGAAGGTGTGCTCGCGCGGCCGACGGCATGGGTGTTCGGCAACGAGGCCAGGGGACTCACCGACGAGCACCTCGAGCTCGTCGACCGTGCGGTTACGGTACCGATCTACGGCCGTGCCGAGAGCATGAACCTGGCCACTGCGGCTTCGGTGTGCGTCTTCGAGAGCGCGTTCGCGCAGCACGCCTGAGCGCCTGAGGCGTCGACCGTCGAGGTTACGAAACGGTAACCGTAGCGCTTCCGTCATGCGCACGAAACACACGGTCACCTAGTTTGGGTTACATGGAGCCAACAGTGTCCCCGAACTCCGGCCCGACGGAACCCGATGCAGCAGCTTCGCATGGTGCCGCCGGCGCATACGAGACCACGAGCAACCCGATCCAGGCAGGGCGCGGCGAGCCCCTCGTCGTCATGGAGAACGTCGAGAAGCACTACGGCGAGTTCCACGCCCTGAAGGACATCAACCTCACCGTCAACAAGGGTGAGGTCGTCGTCGTGATCGGACCGTCCGGGTCCGGCAAGTCGACCCTCTGCCGGACGATCAACCGGCTCGAGACGATCAGCTCGGGGGAGATCCGGATCGACGGCAAGAAGCTGCCGGAGGAGGGCAAGCAGCTCGCCGAGCTGCGCGCCGACGTCGGCATGGTGTTCCAGTCGTTCAACCTGTTCGCGCACAAGACGATCCGCGAGAACGTCACCCTCGGCCCGATCAAGGTGCGCAAGCAGAAGAAGCGCGACGCCGACGATGCGGCGAAGGTGCTGCTCGAACGCGTCGGCATCGGCGTGCAGGCCGACAAGCTGCCGGCACAGTTGTCCGGCGGGCAGCAGCAGCGCGTGGCGATCGCCCGTGCCCTCGCGATGAAGCCGAAGGTCATGCTGTTCGACGAGCCGACCTCGGCCCTCGACCCCGAGATGATCAACGAGGTCCTCGACGTCATGGTGCAGCTCGCCAGCGAGGGCATGACGATGATCGTCGTCACCCACGAGATGGGCTTCGCCAGGAAGGCCGCCGACCGCGTCGTCTTCATGGCCGACGGCGAGATCCTCGAGGACACCGACCCCGAGTCGTTCTTCACGAACCCGCAATCCGAGCGGGCGAAGGACTTCCTGTCGAAGCTCCTCACCCACTGACCCATCCGACTCCGGATCGCGCGACCCGCGCGGCGACCCGGAACTGACCAACCGATCGGCCCGTCCCGGGCACCAAGGAAGGAAGGAAAACATGCGCAAGAGGCTCATGTTCATCACCGCGGGAGTCGCTGCAGCAGCGCTCGCGCTCAGCGGGTGCAGCGGCGGCGACGCCGGCACCGGATCGACCGACGGCGCGTCCGACGGCGGCGCACTCTTCGAGGTCGCCTCCGACGTCCAGCTCGAGGGCAGCCCCACGTACGACGCGATGGTGAAGGCCGACAAGGTCCGCATCGGTGTCAAGGAGGACCAGCCCGGTCTCGGATACCTCGACGCCGCCACCGGCGAGCGTTCCGGCTTCGACGTCGAGATGGCCACCTGGATCGCCGCGTCGCTCGGCTTCGACGCCGACAAGATCGAGTTCAAGGCGATCCCGAGCGCCAACCGCGAATCGGCCATCGTGAACGGTGACATCGACTACTACGTCGGCACCTACTCGATCACCGACAAGCGCAAGGAGCAGATCGACTTCGCCGGACCGTACTTCGAGACCGGCCAGGGCCTGCTCGTCGCCGCGGACAACGACGACATCAAGGGCGAGGACGACCTCGCCGGCAAGACCGTGTGTTCGGCGACGGGCTCCACGCCCATCCAGAACATCAAGGACAACTTCCCCGACACCAAGACGGAGGAGTTCGACACCTACTCGCAGTGTGTCGAGGCCCTGAACGACGGCAAGGTCGACGCGGTCACGACCGACCAGGCGATCCTGATCGGGTACGCGGCGCAGTTCCCCGACGACCTCAAGGTCGTGGGCGAGCCGTTCAGCACCGAGCTGTACGGCATCGGTCTGCCGAAGGGTGACGACGCCCTCCGCCACTTCATCAACACGATGTTCACCGATGGCGGCGACACCTGGACCAAGATCTACGACGCCACCCTCGGCGCCTCCGGCACCAAGGTGACCCAGCCGGCGGTCGACGACTACTAAGCAGCGCCCCGGGCGGCCGCCGACCAGCGGCCGTCCGGGGGAGCTGTCCCGTCGACTCCGCCCAGGCGCCCGCCAGGGGCGTCCCCCTCCCGAAAGGCGTGCGCGACATGAACGTCCTGCTCGACAACCTCGACCTCTTCGTCACGGGCTTCCGCAACACCCTGCTGCTCTTCGTGGTGTCGGGGTTCTTCGCGCTCATCCTCGGCACCATCGTCGGTGCCATGCGGGTCTCGCCGGTCCCGGCGATGCGCCTCTTCGGCACCGTGTACGTCAACACGGTGCGCAACACCCCGCTGACCCTCATCCTCTTCTTCTTCGCCTTCGGCTACCCGAAGCTCGGGCTCCCCGAAGTGAGCTACACGACGCTCGCGATCATCGGGCTGAGCCTCTACACCGCGACCTACGTCGCAGAGGTCCTGCGGTCCGGCGTCAACACGGTGCCGATCGGTCAGGCCGAGGCCGCACGCGCGATCGGGCTGCCGTTCGGACAGACCATGACGCTCGTCATCCTGCCGCAGGCGTTCCGTGCCGTGCTGCCTCCGCTGTTCAGCGTGCTCATCGCCCTGCTCAAGAACACGACGGTCGCCGCCGGCTTCTCCGTCGCCGAAGCGGGCGCGATCCGCGCGAACCTGTCCGAGCGAGGTGAGCCGCTGCTCGTCGGTCTCCTGTGGGTCGCCCTCATCTTCGTGGCGCTCGTGTCGCTCCTGTCCCTCGCCCAACGGGCCTTCGAGAAGAAGTGGAGGATCGCGCGATGAGCTCCGTCCTGTTCGACACCCCCGGCCCGAAGGCCATCGTCCGCTATCGCTGGATCGGTGCGGCGACGGTGCTCGTCGTCGCCGGCATCCTCGCCTTCGTCGTCTTCCGCTTCATCGAGACCGGACAGTTCACCGCCTCGAAGTGGAAGCTCTTCACCTTCCCGCGTGTCTGGGAGCAGATCCTCCAGGCGACGGGTGCGACCCTGTCCGCGTTCGCGGTCGCCGCCGTCTGCAGCGTCGTCCTCGGACTGGTGTTGGCGATCGGCCGACTGTCCGACCACAAGATCATCAGCGTCCCCTTCACGATCTTCATCGAGTTCTTCCGGGCGGTCCCGGTCCTCATCCTGATGATGCTCATGTACTACGGGCTGCCGCCCCTCGGCTTCACCTTCGTGACGCCGTTCGTCGCCGTCGCCATCGCGCTGACGCTGTACAACGGCGCGGTGTTCTCCGAGATCTTCCGAGCGGGCATCGAGTCGCTGCCGAAGGGGCAGGGCGAGGCCGCCTACGCCATCGGCCTGCGGAAGTCCGCCGTCCTGCGCCTCATCCTGTTCCCGCAGGCGATCCGCGCGATGCTGCCGGTGATCATCGCCCAGCTCGTCGTCGCCCTCAAGGACACGGCACTCGGCTTCCTGATCACCTATCAGGAGCTCCTCTACCTCGCGAAGCAGTTCGGGTCGCAAACGCTCTACGGCAGCCCGATCATCCCCTCGATCATCGTGATGGGCTCGATCTACATCGTGCTCTGCCTGATCCTCTCGGGCGTCGCGAAGATCGTCGAGGTGCGTACCCGACGGTCGCCGCGGACGCCGAAGGAACAGGCCGTGACCGAGGACACGACGACCAAGATCCTCGGCATCCAGGCGGGGAACCAGTCGTCCGGCGCGAGCATCTGACGTCGTCCCGACGGAGCCCGGGCGATCGGGCCGCCGTCGGGGCGAGGACGGTCGCCCATGTGGGCCGACCGCCTGGGTAGACTTGGCTCTCGTGTCCGACGCATCCCCAATCTCCGAACCAGCGGTGAACGCCGCGGTCGACGCCGCTCTCGAAGCGATCGCCGCAGCCACCGACTCGGCCGCCCTGAAAGCGGTCCGATCAGCCCACGCCGGCGAAGCGTCACCGCTCGCCGCCCTGAACGGATCGCTCCGCAGCGTGCCGAACGACCAGAAGGCCGCGCTCGGCAAGCTGGTCGGTCAGGCCCGCGGGCGCGTCTCGAAGGCGTTGAGCGAGCGCGAGGGCGAGATCGTCGCCGCGGAGACGGAGGCACGCCTCGCCGCCGAGGCGATCGACGTCACCGCCGTGCCGCTGCGACGCGTGCCCGGTGCGCGGCACCCCCTCACGCTGCTCCAGGACCGCGTGTCCGACATCTTCGTCGGCATGGGGTGGGAGATCGCCGAGGGGCCCGAGGTCGAGAGCGAGTGGTTCAACTTCGACGCCCTGAACTTCGACGCCGACCACCCGGCCCGCGCGATGCAGGACACCTTCTTCGTGGAGCCGCTGGAGTCGCATCTCGTCCTGCGGACGCACACGTCGCCGGTCCAGGTGCGCTCGCTGCTCGAGCGCGAGCTCCCCGTGTACGTGCTCGCCCCCGGGCGCGTCTACCGCACGGACGAGCTCGACGCGACGCACACGCCCGTCTTCATGCAGTTCGAGGGTCTCGCCGTCGACAAGGGCCTGACGATGGCGCACCTGCGCGGAACGCTCGACCACTTCGTGAAGAGCGTCTTCGGTGACGACGCGAAGGTCCGCCTGCGTCCCAGCTACTTCCCCTTCACCGAGCCGAGCGCCGAGCTCGACTTCTGGCACCCGACCTTCAAGGACGGACCGCGCTGGATCGAGTGGGGTGGGTGCGGCATGATCAACCCGAACGTGCTCCGGTCCGCCGGTATCGATCCCGAGGTCTACTCGGGCTTCGCCTTCGGGATGGGCGTCGAGCGCGGTCTGATGCTGCGCGACGGCGTGCAGGACATGCGAGAGATGGTGGAGGGCGACGTCCGCTTCTCCCAGCAGTTCGGGATGGTGGTGTAGTCGTGCGTGTTCCATTGAGCTGGCTCGGGGAGTTCGTCGAACTCGCCCCGGGGACCACCCCCGAAGACGTCCACGCCGCGCTCGTGCGCGTCGGGCTCGAGGAGGAGGACGTCCACCGCTTCGAGCTGACCGGTCCCATCGTGGTCGGCGAGGTCCTCGAGTACGTCGAGGAGCCGCAGTCCAACGGCAAGACCATCCGCTGGTGCCAGGTCCGCGTCGCCGAGGGTGACGCCGAGGGCGCCGTGCGGGGCATCGTCTGCGGTGCCGGCAACTTCTTCGTCGGCGACCAGGTGGTCGTCACCCTGCCCGGCGCCGTGCTGCCCGGTCCGTTCCCGATCGCCGCTCGCAAGACCTACGGCCACGTGTCCGACGGCATGATCGCCTCGGCTCGCGAGCTCGGTCTCGGTGAGGACCACGACGGGATCCTGCGCCTCTCGACGATCGGGGTCGAGGCACCCGTCGGCACCGACGCGATCAGCCTGCTCGGTCTCGACGACGCTGCGGTCGAGCTCAACGTGACGCCCGATCGCGGCTACGCGTTCTCGATCCGAGGGGTCGCACGCGAGTACTCGCACGCGACCGGTGTGGCCTTCCGCGACCCGGCGGCGAGCGTCCCCGAGGCGTTCACCGGGCCACTCGACGGCTTCCCCGTCACGATCGAGGATGCGGCGCCGATCCGCGATCGCGTCGGGTCGAGCGTCTTCGTCACCCGCGTCGTGCGCGACGTCGACCCGACGAAGCCGACCCCGCCGTGGATGGTGGCGCGGTTGAAGCTCGCCGGCATCCGCTCGCTGTCGCTCGTCGTCGACATCACGAACTACGTCATGCTCGAGCTCGGACAGCCGATCCACGGGTACGACCTCGACAAGCTCACGGGCGGCATCGTCGTCCGGCGCGCGCGGGCGGGCGAGACCTTCGTCACGCTCGACGGCCAGGAGCGGAAGCTCCACGACGAGGACCTGCTGATCACCGACGACTCGGGCCCGATCGGGCTCGCGGGCGTGATGGGTGGCCTCGACACCGAGATCACCGATGCCACGCGCAACGTCCTCATCGAGGCCGCGAACTTCGACCAGGTGTCCATCGCGCGGAGCGCGCGCCGCCACAAGCTGCCGAGCGAGGCCTCGAAGCGGTTCGAGCGCGGTGTCGATCCGCAGATCGCCGTCGCGGCCGCCGGTCGCGTCGCGCAGTTGCTCGTCGACCTGGCCGGTGGCCGGACGGACGACCTCGGCTCCACCGTCACCACGGCGCCGGATCGCGAGCCGATCCTGCTCCCCGACGACTACATCAACGGCCTCATCGGCGTCACGTTCGGAGCGGACGAGACACGATCCGCGCTCGCCGAGATCGGCGCGGCCGTCGAGGCGACCGATGGCGGCCTGCTCGTGACGCCGCCGAGCTGGCGCCACGACATCACCGGCAAGGAGGACCTCGCCGAGGAGGTGGCGCGGATCCTCGGATACGACCGCATCCCGTCGGTGCTCCCCGTCGCGCCTCCGGGACGTGGGCTCTCGCGTTCGCAGCGGTTGCGCCGTGGGGTCGCCGATGCGCTCGCCTACGGCGGCGCGACCGAGGTGTTGGCCTATCCGTTCGTCTCCGCCGAGGAGAACGCGCGGTTCGGCGCTCCGCAGCCGGGTGCGTTCCCAGCCGTGAAGCTCGCGAACCCGCTCGACGCGAAGGCCCCCTTCCTCCGTGCGTCGATTCTGCCCGGTCTCCTCGCGGTGGCCCACCGGAACGTCTCGCGCGGTCTGACCGACCTCTCGATCTTCGAGGTGGGCGCGGTGTTCCGTCCGTCCCGTCACGGCGCGTTCGGCCAGGCCGAACTCCCGCAGGCGGCGGTCCGTCCGAGCGAGGCCCAGCTCGAGGAGCTCGAGGCGGGGGTCCCGGCCCAACCGCGTCATCTCGGATTCCTCGCGGTCGGCAACGCCGTCGCGAAGCAGCCGGGCCAGCCCGCCGTCGCGGCCGGTATCGCGGACGCGCTCGAGGCGGTCCAGGCCGTCGCAGTGGCGACCGGTGTCGACATCACCGTCTCGCAGGGCAGCCACCAGGCACTGCACCCCGGACGGACTGCGGCGCTGCATGTCGGCGACGTCCTGGTGGGGTACGCGGGGGAGGTGCACCCGGCCGTCGCCGAGGAGGCGAACCTGCCGCGTGTCGTGGCGGTCGCGGAACTCGACCTGGATCGCATCATCGCGCTCGGCGACGCACTGCCCGAGGCCGTCGGCATCGGAACCCTTCCTGCTGCGACGCAGGACCTCTCGCTGCTCGTCCCCGCGACGGTCTCGGCCGGTGAGGTCCTCGACGCCGTCCGGGTCGGAGCCGGTTCGCTGCTCGAGCACATCCGCCTCGTCGACGACTATCGCGGTTCGGGCGTGCCCGAGGGTGGCAAGAGCCTGACCTTCGCCCTGCGGTTCCGCGCGCCGGACCGCACGCTCACCGCGGCGGAGGCGAGCGACGCGAAGCTGGCCGGCGCGGCAGTGGCGGCCGAGCGCTTCGGCGCGAGCATCCGGGACTGAGCCGGTCGTACCGGACGACAGCGGCCCCGCGGATCGACGATCTGCGGGGCCGCGTCCGTCGGACGGGACGACTCAGTCGCGGAAGGTCTCGATCGACGCACCCAGGGTGATGAGTCGCTCCTGCAGCTGCTCGTACCCGCGAGCGATGATGTCGACGTTCCGGAGCACGCTCGTGCCCTTCGCGGCGAGCATGGCGAGCAGGATGACGACGGCCGGTCGCAGCGCGGGAGGGCAGCTCACCTCGGCGCCGGACCAGTGCGTCGGCCCGGAGACGTCGATGCGGTGCGGGTCGCGCAGGCGGACGTTCGCGCCGAGTCGCGTCAGGTCGGTGAGGTGGATCGCCCTGCCCTCGTACACCCAGTCGTGGATGAGCGTGTCGCCCTCGGCGCAGGCCGCGATGACCGCGAAGAACGGGAGGTTGTCGATGTTGAGCCCCGGGAACGGCATGGGGTGGATCTTGTCGATCGGGGCGTGCAGCTTCGAGGGGTGCACGGTGACGTCGACGAGACGGGTCCGACCGTTCGCGGCTGCGTACTCGGGGGAGCGGGTGTAGCGCAGTCCCATCTCGCCGAGCGTCGCGAGCTCGATCTCCATGAACTCGATCGGCACGCGCGTGACGGTGATCTCCGAGTCGGTGACGATCCCGGCGGTGAGTAGACTCATCGCCTCCACCGGGTCCTCACTCGGCCAGTAGTCCACGTCCTCGTTGATGACGCTGCGGCCGGTGATCCGGAGCGTCGTGCTCCCGATGCCCTCGATGGTGATGCCGAGGAGCTCCAGGTAGAAGCACAGGTCCTGCACCATGTAGTTCGGGCTGGCGTTGCGGATGGTCGTGACGCCGTCGCGTACCGCGGCGGCCATGATGGCGTTCTCGGTCACGGTGTCGCCGCGCTCGGTGAGCACGACGCTCAGCTCCTCGGGCACGTCGGGGGCGACGGTGGCCTGGTACCAGCCGGCGGTCGCTTCGATGGACAAGCCGAACGGCCGGAGCGCGATGAGGTGCGGTTCGACGGTCCGGGTCCCGAGGTCGCAACCACCGGCGTAGGGGAGGGCGAAGGTGTCGTAGCGGCCGAGCAGCGGGCCGAGGAACATGAGCACACTGCGGGTCCGGCGACCGGCGTCCTCGTCGATGCTCTCGAGTGAGAGGTCGTCCGGGACGTGGATCTCGACGTCCTGGCCGTCGGGCGACCAGACCACGGAGACGCCCAGGCTGCGCAGGACGTCGATGATGCGGTCGACCTCGACGATCCGGGCGATGCCGTGCAGCGTGGTGCGGCCGCGGTTCATGAGCGCCGCGCACAGGAGCGCGACCGAGGCGTTCTTGCTCGAACGCACCGCGATGGTCCCGTGCAGCTGTCGGCCGCCCTGGACGCGGAGGTGCGAGTTCTTCTTCTGTTCGCCGAAACTGACGATCTCACTCTCGAGCGCGGTGCTGATCCGGCTCAGGAGGTCGATGCTGATGTTCTGACTGCCCTGCTCGATCCGGTTGATCGCACTCTGGCTCGTGCCGACGCGTTCCGCCAGCTGGGCCTGGGTGAGTTTGCGTCCCTGACGGGCGCCGCGGATGAGTGCTCCGACCTGCCGGAGCGGTGCCGCAGGGTCCGTTCGTTCAAACGTTGCCGTGTCTTCCATGTCGTCACTCTATCTCAGATATGAGATAGAGCGCCGTTAGGGATGCCCCTGAGATGTCGGAACGGAATCTGAAACCCGCTCCGTGGTGTCAGGCGCGGGCGCGGAGCTCCGGAAGAGGACGGCGTACACCGGGCCTGCGGCGAACCAGATGCCGGTGATCGCGACGAGCTTGATGATCATGCCCCAGATGACATCCTCGTTCGCGAGGGCGAAGGACGCGGGGACGGTCCAGCCGACCATGGCCTGCATCGCGAGGAGCCCGGCGACCGCGATCGCGACGGCGAGGACCACCCGACGCCACTCCGACCAGGCGGCCCGGACGTACGCGGGCCCGGACTTCGGCTTCGGCCGCGGTGCTGGACCGCCGGCGAACCGGTGTGCGAACCAGACGTCCGCCTTCGTGATGAGCGCGTGGCCGAACGCCACCGTGAAGCCCAGGTAGATGGTCGCGAGGAGGTGCGTGACGTTGGGCTCCTCGCCGGACGCGAGGTCGGTCGCGGTCAGGACCAGGAGGACGAGGTCCACGACCGGTACACCGATCAACATGATCGCGCTGAGCCGGCGTCGCCGGAGGAGGTAGCGGACCGCGAGCCCGCCGAAGAGGAGGATCCAGAACGCCGCCTCCGCGCCGAGGATGGCCCAGATGAGTGGGCTCGTGCCGAAGAGTTCAGTGAAGCTGTCCATGTTCCGATGGTGTCGCGGGGTGATGCCGTGCCACATCGACCGTGCTGCTGATCCTCCGGCGACGGGGTCAGCGGAACTGCGTACGCGGGCTCGTCCCTCCGGCGCTCGCGCCGTGTGGCGCGAGCTGGTGTGATGGAGGTATGGCTGCTCTCGAAGGACCGCGCGCATGGGTGGATCGACACCGCGAGCCGGTCATCACCACGGTGTGCGCGGCCATGGGACTCCTGTTCGCCCTCCTCGGGATCCATGTCCCCTGGGGGACGACCGTGTCGGAACCGCCGCTCCTCCTCACCCTCGTCTTCCTCGCCGCCATCCTGGCGGTGCACCTGCTCCGCCGTCGACGCCCGTTGACCACGCTGGCCGTCGGCGTCCTGATCGCCCTCGCCGAGGCGCTCACCACCGGAGGCAGCGGCCTCGGGATGCTCATCGTCGTGTCCGACCTCGCCTATGCGGCGGCGCTCTACTCGCGGTCCCGGGTCATGGACGTCGCCGCGTTCGCCTGCACCGCGCTCGCCGTCGTGTCGGTCGGTGTCTTCGCGGTGATCTGGTTCACCGACGACGTCGAGGCCGTCACCCGGCTCGGTCGCGGCGTGGTCCTCGGCTCGCTCATCATCGTCCCGGTCATCCTGGCGAGCTCGATCTGGTACGGCAGGATGGTCCGGTACCCCCGTCTCGAGGCCGAACGCCAGCGCGAGCGCGCGGACACGATCGCCCAGGCGGCGGCTGCGCTCCGGCAGGACGCCGTGACCCGTGAACGGCTCGAGCTCAGCCGGGAGCTGCACGACGTCATCGCCGGTCACCTCTCGGCGATCGCGATGCAGTCGGCGGCGGCCCTGGAACGACGCGACGGCACCGACCCGGTGGCGCTGCGGCGCAGCCTCGCACTCGTCCGGACGAGCAGTCTCGACGCGCTCGCCGACATGCGCACCATGATCGACGTGCTCCGCGGTGACCAGTCGACCGACGACCCGACCCAGGCACCGGACCGACTCACGGCCGAGTCGGTCCGCCGCGCGGTCGAGGTCGCCCGCGCCAACGGGCTAGAGGTGGAGGTACGGGCACCGGACGACGCGGCGCTCGCCGAGGTCCCCGCGCAGACCTCGATCGTCGGGCTCCGCACGCTCGTCGAAGGCCTGACGAACACCGCGAAGCACGCACCGGGTGCCTCCGTCCGGGTCGAGGTCTCGCTCCCGCCCGGTGCCCTGTCCGTCACGCTCAGCAACCCGCTGCCGACGGCGACCTCGTCTTCGGTGCTCGCCGGGTCCGGTGGGGTCGGCCTCGTCGGCCTGGCCGAGCGGGCACGTCTGATCGGAGGCGACCTCGTCGCGGGGCCGGACGGTCCGGACTGGCGGACGGCGCTCACCGTGCCGAGCCCCGTGTCACCGACCACCCCCGCGGTCGTCACCGCAGGAGGGGCGTCATGACCATCACGGTCCTCATCGCGGACGACCATGCCGCCGTCAGAGCGGGTCTGGGAGCGCTGCTCGACGAGCCGGACGACATCCTGGTCGTCGCCGAGGCGGCGGACGGGGAGGCCGTCGTCGCGCAAGCCGCGCGACATCGACCGGACGTCGTGCTGCTCGACGTCCAGATGCCGCGTGCCTCCGGCATCGACGCGATCCCGGCCATCCTCGCTGCGGCCACCCCACCGCCGAGCATCATCATGCTCACGACCTTCGCGCTCGACCGGTACGTCGACGAGGCGCTGGCGGCCGGGGCGAACGCCTTCCTGGTGAAGACGGTCTCCGCTGCCGGCCTCGTCGACGCGATCCGACGAGTGCATGCGGGCGAGGCGGTGCTCGCCCCTGAGGTGACCCGCCGAGTCCTCGAACGTCTCGCCGCGGCCAGACCTCCGGTCGTGCCGGAGCCGGCGCTGCCGCACCCCGGTCTGGCCACACTGACACCGCGGGAGCGTGAAGTCCTCGAGCAGCTGCGCGCTGGACTGAGCAACGCGGGGATCGCGACCGCGCTCGGGCTGTCGGAGGCGACGGCCCGCACGCACGTGTCCCGGATCCTCGTGAAGCTCGACGCACGGTCGCGGGTCCAGGCCGCGCTCATCGCGGAGCGGGCTGCTCCGGGCGCGGATTCGTCGGCATCCTCGTCGTCGTAGTACGCTCTCGACATGGCACGTTTCCAGGCACAGGGTTCTTCGCGGGCGATCACGCTCCGCGCCCTCCGCCGTCCCGTGTCCGCACGCGCTACCGCAGAGCGACGATAGGCGACCCCGGTGCTCGCACGGTCCAGGTGACCGTGCAGTCGTCCAGGAGTCGCCGCCTCCGCCCCTCGAGCGTCCACTCAATAAGGTAGAGCCATGTCCTTCTCTGTAGCGGTGGCCGGAGCATCCGGCTACGCAGGAGGCGAGCTGCTTCGGCTGCTCGCCGACCACCCCGACTTCGACGTCCGGACGGTGACCGCGCACGCGAACGCCGGTCAACCGCTCGTCGACCACCAGCCACACCTCCGATCGCTCCGGCATCTCGTCCTCGAAGCGACGACGCCGGAGGTGCTCGCGGGACACGACGTCGTCTTCCTCGCCCTGCCGCACGGCAAGTCGGGTGAGGTCACGGCATCGCTTCCGCCGGAGACCCTCGTCGTCGACTGCGGAGCCGACCATCGGCTCGTCGACGAAACCGACTGGGACGCCTTCTACGGCGGCGACTACTTCGGCGCCTGGGCCTACGGCGTGCCGGAGCTCCAGACGTCCACCGGTCGGGGGCGCGACGCACTCGTGGGCGCCAAGCGGATCGCCGCTCCCGGATGCAACGCGAGCACCGTCGCCCTGTCCCTCGCGCCCGGCATCGCCGCGGGAGTGATCGAGCCGCTCGACCTCGTCTCCGTGCTCGCCGTCGGGCCGTCCGGCGCGGGGAAGAGCCTGAAGGTCAACCTGCTCGCGAGCGAGGTGCTCGGCACGGCCAACCCGTACGCCGTCGGCGGTACCCACCGGCACATTCCCGAGATCACGCAGAGTCTCCGGGCGGCCGGTACCGATCGCGCGTCCATCTCGTTCACCCCGGTCATCGTCCCGATGTCGCGCGGCATCCTGGCGACCTCGACGGCGCGCATCGTCGCGGGCACCACGGCGGCAGCGGTCCGCGAGGCCTGGGAGACGGCCTACGCCGACGAACCGTTCGTCCAGGTGCTGCCCGAGGGCTCGTTCCCACGGACGGCCGACGTCCTCGGCGCCAACACCGCGCTGATCGGACTCGCCGTCGACGAGACGGTGGGACGGGTCGTCGTCGTGACCGCCGTCGACAACCTCGTGAAGGGGACCGCCGGCGCGGCGATCCAATCGGCGAACATCGCGCTCGGGCTCCCCGAGACGACCGGATTGAGTGTGAATGGAGTGGCACCGTGAGTGTGACAGCAGCAGCAGGGTTCCTCGCGGCGGGCGTCGCCTGCGGTCTCAAGTCTTCCGGGGGCCTCGACCTCGCGGTGGTCCAGAACGTCGGTCCGTTGCAGCATGCGGCGACGGTCTTCACCAGCAACCGGTGCAAGGCCAACCCGGTCCTCTGGAGCGAGCAGGTCATGCAGGACGGCATCGTCTCGGCGATCGTCCTGAATTCGGGTGGGGCGAACTGCTACACGGGGACGCGCGGTTTCCAGACCACCCACGCGACCGCGGAGGCCGTCGCCGAGCGGCTCGCGATCTCGGCCGGCGACGTGCTCGTGTGCTCCACCGGCCTCATCGGCGAACAGCTCGACCTCGACAAGCTGACCGCGGGTGTCTGGGACGCCACCCGCGCGGTCGCCGACGAGGACGGTGCGAGCGAAGCGGCCGGCCTCGCCGCGGCGACCGCGATCATGACGACCGACACGAAGCCGAAACAGGCCGTTCGGAGCGCGGACGGATGGACCGTCGGCGGCATGGCGAAGGGTGCGGGCATGCTCGCCCCCGGGCTCGCGACGATGCTCGTCGTCATCACGACCGACGCTGTGCTCGAGCCGGCGCAGCTCGACCAGGCGCTCCACAGCGCGACCCGTGTCACCTTCGACCGCCTCGACTCCGACGGCTGCATGTCCACCAACGACACGGTGTCGCTCCTCGCGTCCGGGTCGAGCGGCGTCACCCCGGAGCTGTCCGCCTTCACCGAGGCGCTGACGGAGGTGTGCCGCGACCTCACCCTGCAATTGCAAGCCGATGCCGAGGGCGCGGCCCACGACGTCGCGATCGAGGTCGTCGGCGCGGTGTCCGAGGACGACGCGGTCGAGGTCGCCCGCGCGGTCTCGCGCAGCAACCTCTTCAAGGCGGCCATCTTCGGCAACGACCCGAACTGGGGCCGGGTGCTCGCGGCCGTCGGGACCACGGGCGCCGAGTTCGACCCGTACGGGATCGACGTGGCCATGAACGGCGTCCAGGTGTGCACCGCCGGCGAGCCGGATCAGTCGCGCGACCTCGTCGACCTCTCACCGCGCGCCGTGCACGTGCTCATCGACCTCCACGCCGGTGACACGGGAGCCACCATCTGGACGAACGACCTCACGCACGACTATGTGCACGAGAACAGCGCGTACGCGAGCTGATGATGACCCAGTATCGAGACAACTCTCCCGAGGAGGCGGCGATCAAGGCCGCCACCCTCATCGAGTCGCTTCCCTGGCTGAAGACCTTCCGCGACCAGACGATCGTCGTCAAGTTCGGCGGCAACGCGATGGTGAGCGACGAGCTCGCGCAGGCGTTCGCGGAGGACATGGTCTACCTGCGCTACGCGGGGCTCAAGCCCGTCGTCGTGCACGGTGGCGGCCCGCAGATCTCCGCGATGCTCGAGCGGCTCGACATCCACAGCGAGTTCCGCGGCGGGTACCGGGTCACGACGCCCGAGGCCATGGAGGTCGTCCGCATGGTCCTCACCGGTCAGGTCAACCCCGAGCTCGTGGGGCGGATCAACGGACACGGCCCGCTCGCCGCAGGACTGTCCGGCGAGGACGCGGGCCTGTTCGGCGGGCGTCGTCGCTCGATCGTCGTCGACGGCGAGACCGTGGACATCGGGCTCGTCGGCGACGTCGTCAGCGTCGACCCGACCTCGGTGCAGGCCTACCTCGACGCCGGCAACATCCCGGTGGTCTCCTCGATCGCCCCCGACCTCGACCAGCCCGGCCAGACGCTCAACGTGAACGCCGATGCGGCCGCCGCGGCGCTCGCCGTGGCACTCGGTGCCGCGAAGCTCGTCATCCTGACCGATGTCGCCGGGCTGTACAGCGACTGGCCCAACCGCGACTCGCTCGTCTCGCAGATCACGACGAGTGAGCTCCGAGCCATGCTGCCCACGCTCGAATCGGGCATGATCCCGAAGATGACCGCCTGCCTCGACGCCGTCGACGGCGGGGTCGCCAAGGCTGCCATCATCGACGGCCGCGTACCCCACTCCATCCTGCTCGAGGTGTTCACCCAGAACGGCTCAGGCACCGAGGTCGTCCCGGAGGACTCATGAGCGACTGGAAGAGCCGCGTCGACCGCGACATGATGCGCACGTTCAACACACCGATCGCCATGCTGACGCGCGGTGAGGGATGCCATGTCTGGGACGCCGAGGGCAACCGCTACCTCGACTTCCTCGCGGGCATCGCGGTGAACGCACTGGGACATGCGCATCCGGCGTTCGTCGGTGCGATCACGCGACAGGCGAGCACGCTCGCGCACGTCTCCAACTACTTCTCGAGTCCGCCGCAGCTCGAGCTCGCGGCCCGGCTGAAGCGTCTCGCCGGAGCGGACGAGGGCGGTCGGGTGTACTTCGCGAACTCCGGTGCCGAGGCGAACGAGGCGGCGTTCAAGCTCGCCCGACTCAACCACGGCGACGGATCGCGGACCCGGGTCCTCACCCTGGAGAACTCCTTCCACGGGCGGACCTTCGGCGCGCTCGCCCTGACCGGCAAGCCTGCCCTGCAGGAGGGGTTCCACCCGCTCCCGGGCGGCGTCGAGCACATCCCGACCACGATCGAGGCACTCGAGGCGGCGATTGACGACCGGGTCGCCGCGCTGATCCTCGAACCGATCAAGGGCGAAGCCGGCGTCATCGATCTGCCGGAGGGCTACCTCGCCCGTGCCAGGGCACTCACCGAGGCACACGGCGTGCTGCTCATCATCGACGAGATCCAGACCGGGGCCGGCCGGACGGGGGAGTGGTTCGCGTTCCAGCGGGACGGCATCGTCCCGGACGCGATCACCGTCGCCAAGGGGATCGGCGGTGGCATGCCGATCGGCGCCCTCATCACCTTCGGCGCCGCCTCCGAGCTGTTCGGACCCGGCCAGCACGGCAGCACCTTCGGAGGCAACCCGCTCGCGACCGCGACGGCGAACGCGGTGCTCGAGGAGATCGAGCGCGCCGGTCTCGTGCAGAACGCCGCCGCGCGCGGTGAGCAGTTGCGGGCCGTCATCACCGCCATCGGTTCCCCGCTCGTCGAGGAGGTCCGCGGACACGGGCTGCTCATCGGCATCGGCTTGAGCGCCCCGGTGGCGGCCGAGCTGTCGGCCGCGGCGTTCGACCGAGGGCTCATCATCAACGCCCCGAACGCGACGAGCATCCGGATCGCGCCGCCGCTCATCATCGGCGACGCCGAGATCGACGAGTTCACCTCCCTCTTCCGCGCAGCGCTCGACACCGTCCAGGCCTGACCGGCCATCGACCCACACGAACAGGACCACCAGCCATGACCCGTCACTTCCTCCGCGACGACGACCTCAGCCCGGCCGAGCAGGCCGAGATCCTCGACCTCGCCACCGAGCTGAAGCGCGACCGCTGGTCGCGCAAGCCGCTCGAAGGCCCGCAGACCGTCGCGGTCATCTTCGACAAGTCGTCGACGCGGACACGCGTCTCCTTCGCCGTGGGGATCGCCGACCTCGGCGGATCACCGCTCATCATCTCGACGGCCAACAGCCAGCTCGGCGGCAAGGAGACGGCCGCCGACACCGCTCGTGTCCTCGAACGTCAGGTCGCGGCGATCGTCTGGCGGACCTACGCCCAGTCCGGTCTCGAGGAGATCTCCGCCGGGACGACGGTGCCCGTCGTCAACGCGCTGTCCGACGACTTCCACCCGTGCCAGCTGCTCGCCGACCTCCTCACGATCCGCGAGCACAAGGGCGAACTGGCCGGTCTGACGATGTCGTTCTTCGGCGACGGTGCGAGCAACATGGCCCACTCCTACCTGTTGGCCGGTGCGACGGCGGGGATGCACGTCCGCATCGCCGCCCCGGCCGAGTTCGCCCCGGCTGCGGACGTCGTCGCCGACGCGGAGCGCATCGCCGCGACGACGGGCGGCTCCGTGCTCGTGACCACCGAACCCGACACTGCGGCGGCGGATGCCGACGTGATGATCACCGACACCTGGGTGTCGATGGGCAAGGAGGACGAGAAGGCGCAACGCGTCGCCATCTTCGGCGGCTACCGCGTCGACCGCAGGCTCATGGGGCTCGCAGCGTCCGACGCCGTCTTCATGCACTGCCTGCCAGCCGATCGCGGCTTCGAGGTCGAGGCCGAGGTCATCGACGGGGCGCAGAGCATCATCTGGGACGAGGCGGAGAACCGCCTCCACGCGCAGAAGGCCCTGCTGGTGTGGCTGCTCGAGCAGCAGCACGCTGGCCCCGCGGCCTGACCCTTCCCCGGCTGCGGCCGACCGACCAGTCCGGAGCACTCCGGGCGCCAGCAGTACAGGAGGCCCATCGTGGCAGATCAGCAGAACCGAGCAGGCGAATCCGGGGCCCTCTGGGGTGGACGCTTCGCGAGCGGACCGTCGCCGGAACTCGCCCGTCTGAGCAAGTCCACACAGTTCGACTGGGTCCTCGCCGCATACGACATCGCGGGTTCCCGCGCCCATGCCAAGGCGCTCGCGTCGGCGGGGTACCTCGACGAGGACGAGCTTCGCGGAATGCTCGCCGCCCTCGACGTCCTGGACGCCGACGTGGCCGACGGGACGTTCGTCGCGGCGGAGGGCGATGAGGACGTCCACTCGGCGCTGGAACGCGGGCTCGTCGAACGGGCCGGCAAGGAACTCGGTGGGAAGCTGCGTGCCGGCCGGAGCCGGAACGACCAGATCGCGACGCTCGTGCGCCTCTACCTCATCGATCACGGACGGGTGATCGCCCGCGACGTCATCCACCTGATCGACGCGATCGTCTCCCAGGCCGAAGCACACCCCGACGCGGTGATGCCCGGCCGCACGCACCTGCAGCACGCCCAGCCGGTGTTGCTCGCCCACCAGCTGCTCGCCCACGCCTGGCCGCTCACCCGCGACCTGGAACGGCTCCGCGACTGGCTCGCCCGGGCGAGCGCCTCGCCGTACGGTTCCGGAGCGCTCGCCGGCAGTTCCCTCGGGCTCGACCCGGTGCTCGTTGCGCACGAGCTCGGGCTCGACCGGCCGACCGAGAACTCGATCGACGCCACCGCCAGCCGCGACGTCGTGGCTGAGTTCGCGTTCATCACCTCGCTGATCGGGATCAACCTGTCCCGGTTCGCTGAGGAGATCATCGTCTGGAACACCCGTGAGTTCGGGTTCGTGACCCTCGACGACGCCTACTCGACCGGCTCGAGCATCATGCCGCAGAAGAAGAACCCCGACATCGCCGAACTCGCCCGCGGGAAGTCCGGGCGACTCATCGGGAACCTGACCGGGTTGCTGGCGACGCTGAAGGCGCTGCCGCTCGCGTACAACCGCGACCTGCAGGAGGACAAGGAGCCGGTGTTCGACTCCGTGAACCAGCTGGAGGTGTTGCTGCCGGCGTTCACCGGGATGGTGGCGACGCTCCGCTTCGACACGGCGCGGCTGCGTGAGCTCGCACCGGAGGGGTTCTCCCTCGCGACAGACGTAGCCGAGTGGCTCGTCAAGCAAGGTGTGGCCTTCCGCGACGCTCACGAGATCAGCGGCGAGCTCGTGCGGTACTGCGAGGAGCGCGGGCTGGCACTCGACGAACCCGACGACGCATCACTGGCGGATGTCTCGGCACATCTCACGCCGGCCGTGCGGAGCGTCCTGACCGTCGACGGCTCGATCGGTAGCCGACTCGGCGCCGGTGGGACTGCGCCGGAGCGGGTCCAGGACCAGCTCGTGACGCTCGTCGGGCGGGTGGGCGCGCTGTCGCAGGCCCTCTCGCTCTAGACGGGGCGGGGTCCGATGACGACGGCCGGTCCGCTGCGGGCGCTGACCTCGGGATCGGCTCTCGAGGTCGCGCCCGCGCTGCTCGGGGCGGTGCTGTCCCACACGACGCCCGAGGGCACCGTGTCGGTCCGCCTCACCGAGGTCGAGGCCTATCTCGGGGTCGGCGAGGATCCCGGCTCCCATGCGCACCGTGGTCCGACCCCGCGCACGAGTCCGATGTTCGGTCCGCCCGGGCATCTGTACGCATACTTCAGCTACGGCATGCACGTCTGCATCAACGTCGTGTGCTCACCGGTCGGCACGGCGTCGGCCGTCCTCCTGCGCGCCGGCGAGGTCGTCGCGGGGCTGGAGCTCGCGCGGATGCGACGCGGTGAACGGGTGCCGGATCGCGACCTGGCCAGAGGACCGGCGCGGCTCACCGTGGCGCTCGGGATCGCGCTCGACCAGTCGGGTGACGACCTCGCCGAGCAGCCCTTCGAGCTGCTCCTGCCCGAGCGCCCGCTTGCCGTGGCGGCCGGTCCGCGGACGGGCGTCAGTGGGGTCGGTGGGGGAGCCGCCTACCCGTGGCGGTTCGTGCTCCCGGGCGAGACGACCGTCTCGCCCTACCGCCGCTCGCCCAGGGCCGTGGACTGACCCGCCGGCTCAGCCTCGCGCGAGCAGCAGGATCGACGCCACCCCGGCAGCCCAGAGGAGGCTGGCCAGCGAGCCGATGATGAACCGCTCGCGCGCCTCGGCCGAGTCGAGTTCGGTGAAGCGTCCGACACCCTTCACCGCGACGATGACCGCGATCGCCTCCGGATAGCCGGAGAACAACGCGGCGACGAGGGCGAGCCGTTCCAGGATCCCGATCGCGGTCCCGCCGCGCAGCACTTCGATCGGACGTCCCACGACCTGCGAGGCGCTCGGGTTCCGGTGCTCCACGAGGATGCCGCCGTGGATCCCGGGGGCGACGCTGCCCTTCGTCGCGAGGGCGAGGACGAAGGAGGCGATCGGACCACCGCCGGCGACCGCGACGGCGAGGACGAAGACGCCGAGGAGCACGAGTGCCGGACCGGTCGGCGGAACCGAGGGGACGAGCGCGACCAGGAGGGCCCCGATCACCATGAGGGCAGCCGCCACGACCATGAGACGATCCGCGAGACGCGCGCTCAGCACCCGGGCCAGCAGGAGGAAGACGAGCGCGCTTCCGAGGAGGCCGATGACGGTCGGCCAGGTGATGGGCGTGAGCGTGACGAGGTTCATCGCTCGTCCTTTCGGTCGTCGGGGTGGTGCACGGAGGCGTCCTGGTCGAGCTTCGCCAGGAGGCGGATGAGCGCGGTGGTCGCCGCGGCTTCGGCTCGGACTCCGGCGGCCGCGACCCGGCGACTGACCGAACTCTCGGTGATGCCGAGTCGTGCCGCAGCCTCGGACTGGGTCACGCCGGCCGCGAGCAGGTCTGCGACCTCCCATCCGCCGGCGGTCCGCCGGTCGCGGAGGTGGAGGAGGAGTACGATGAGCGCTTCGACGTCGGCGCCGCCCTGCTGGTCGGCCGCCTCGAGCGCGAACCGGAAGGGCGCCCGCTTGGCCCGCGTGACGGCCTCCCGCGCGGCATAGAAGGCCTGACCGGTCGCGGCTCGGGTTGAATCGGGGAGCGGACGCCGGACGTCGCCTTGTCCGATGCCCACGCTCCAGCCGCGATCCCGGAGGAGGTCGAGGGCGATGGCGAGCGCGACTTCGGCATCCTCGGTGGCGAGCTGGAACTCGTCGCCCGCCGTGCGTTCGGCCTGGAGGAGCAGGCTCTCCGAGAACCGTTCGTTGATCGACTCGATGACACCGGCGGCGCGATCAGGGCCGGTCCGGCTCGCGATCTGATCGACGGTCAGCACGTACACGGCTCTCCTCTCGGCGGTGGGTCGGCTCGATCACCCTAGTCGCAACGTGCAGGTATTTCCACAACTCCGACGAATGAGAGGAATTCCTGCACGTCGTGGTCGCCGCGATCGCGCCGGTGCCGATGCGCCCGATCCAGCAGCCGATGCCGCGCTGATAGCCTTGCAAGCGTGTCGAACCTCGCTCTTCCTGACCAGCGCAACGATCCGACCTTCGAGGACGTCTGGGACGAACTCGTCTGGCGCGGGCTCGTCCACGTGTCGACGGATCAGCAGGAGCTGAAGCGTCTGCTCGGTGGAGCGCCGATCACCTACTACTGCGGGTTCGACCCGACGGCTGCGAGCCTCCACCTGGGCAACCTGGTCCAGCTGCTCGTCATGCGTCGGCTGCAGCTGGCCGGACACCGCCCGCTCGGGCTCGTCGGTGGTTCGACCGGCCTCATCGGCGACCCACGACCGACCGCCGAGCGCACGCTGAACACGCCGGACACCGTCGCCGAGTGGGTGCAGTCGCTCCGCGCGCAGATCGAACGCTTCCTCAGTTTCGAGGGCGACAACGCCGCGCGCATGGTCAACAACCTCGATTGGACCGCACCGCTCTCCGCGATCGACTTCCTCCGGGAGATCGGCAAGCACTACCGCGTCGGCACGATGCTGAAGAAGGACGCGGTCAGTGCCCGCCTCAACTCGGAGGCGGGGATCAGCTACACCGAGTTCAGTTACCAGATCCTCCAGGGGATGGACTACCTCGAGCTGTACCGCGAATACGGCTGCGTCCTGCAGACCGGCGGGAGCGACCAGTGGGGCAACCTCACGAGCGGCACCGACCTCATCCACCGGGTCGAGCGGGCCACCGTCCACGCGATCGGGACCCCGCTGATCACGAACTCGGACGGCACGAAGTTCGGGAAGAGCGAAGGCAACGCGGTCTGGCTCGATCCGAGCATGACGAGCCCGTACGCGTTCTACCAGTTCTGGGTCAACACCGACGATGCGGACGTCATCGCCCGGCTGAAGGTGTTCACCTTCCTCGATCGGGTGGAGATCGAGCGACTGGCGGCCGCGACCGAGTCGGAACCGTTCAAGCGTGAGGCGCAGAAGACCCTCGCCTACGCCGTCACCGCGCTCGTCCACGGGGTCGCCGCGACGGATGCGGCCATCGCCGCGTCGGCTGCGCTCTTCGGTCAGGGCGATCTGGACGCACTCGACGCGGACACGCTGCGGTCGGCCGTCACGGAGCTGCCGAACGCGCGGGTGGCCGCGGAGACGCTCGTCATCCAGGCGCTCGTCGACACGGAGCTGTGCTCGAGCCTCGGTGAGGCTCGACGCGCGGTCGCCCAGGGAGGCGTCTCGGTGAACAACCGCAAGATCGACGACGTCGACGCGACCCTGGACGACCGGTTCCTCACGGGCGGGGTGGCCGTGCTGCGCCGCGGCAAGCGCACCCTCGCCGGGCTGTTCCTCGACGGAGCGCCCGCCTGATCCGCCGACGACGGCATCGTCGTCGTCATCGAACCTGAAGGGGATGCTCCGAGTGCAGCTCTGCGAGGCGTGCGGGACCGAGATCGTCGACCGTCGCGACGGTGTGTGCCCGAGTTGTGGGGCCATGCTGCCGCTGCGCACGGGCGAGCTGTCGACGGTGGAGACCCTGGCCGAGGCCGAGGCGGCAGAGCCGGAGCCGGTGGACGAATCGGCGGACGAGCCCGAGTCGGAGTCGACGGACGACCGGCCCACGCCGGCCGACGACGGCGACCTCGTCGAGACCGATGCACCCCACGTCGAGACCGGTGCCCCCGCGGGTGAAGCCGATCGACTGCCGTCGCCGGACGTGGACACGACTGAGCCCACGACCCCCGGTACCGCGACGTCGATCCCGGCGAACGCGGTGACGACAGCGGTCCCGGACCCCGAGTTCACCAACCCGGCCCCGGCCCCGACGCCGACGCCGACGAAGGCGTCGACTCCGCTCCCGGCGACAGCCGTTGCGGTCGAGCCGGCTTCGGCAAGCGCCGCGGGGGAGGCGCCTGGGGAACAGACCGCGACCGAGAGCGGGCCCCGGGTCCTCTGGCACCCTGATTCGTTGCCTACCACGCTCAAGCGGACCCCCTCGCGCCGACGATGGTTCCTCCTCGGCGGACTCGCACTGGCCGTGGTCGCTGCGATCGTCGCGGTCGTGCTCATCGTGGTCGCGGCCGTTCCCCACCGCGTCGAGGGGCTCGCGCTCCTCCGCGACCTCCCGACGAAGCCGACCGTCGGAACGTGGGAACTCGCGCATCCGCTGGACGACGAGGTGCCCGCGGGCGACGAGCTCTACCTGAACGGGTACACCGCGAGCCCCAACACCGCGCTGCTCGTGTGGTCGACAGACCGGCCACTGGATCAGTCGGCCCTCGACGACGCTCCGGGCGAGACCGTGGTCTCCCTGGTGAACACGGCGAACGGCCACACCCTCTGGGACCGTCGCGTCACCGAGCTCTCTCCGGAGTTCGACCGCTTCGACGCACCGGTGGTCGTCTCCCCACCGGATGCGGCCGCGATCGTGCTCAGCCAGGGTGACCTCATGGTCGCCGTGAGCCGTCGCGACGGGCACGTGGTGTCCACCTCGCAAGAGCACTCGAGTGTCGAGGGGATCGGCTTCGCCGACTTCGCTGCACCGGCGGCGTTCGTCCCGGGTCTCGAGGGAGACCTGCTCATCTCGTCGACCACGGCCGACGGCACCGGGACGGTCGGCCGCTACCGGTCGACGGACCTGACCGACCCGGTCTGGGAGGTCAGCGGTGACGCCGGCGAGCGGGCGACCACCGCGGGCGACAAGCTCTTCTACGACGGTGCGGTCTACTCGCTCGACGACGGATCGACCATCGACTGGCAGGGCGACCTCTCCTGGTACTACCAGCAGGTGGGCGGCGATCTCGTCGCGATCGACTACTCCGGCAACGACACCACGATCCGCGGGGTGGACGACCGCACCGGCGCCGAGCGCTGGAAGGCGACCGGGGCGCTGCCGGTGGTGCTCGACGCGAGCGGGCTGTTGGTCGTCGCCGACCAGTCGGGGGAGCGGGTCCGCCGCCTCGACCCGCGATCCGGCGAGGTCGAGTGGCGCAGCGGACTGACGAGCACCTGGGACGGCGCCTACACCGTGGGCGACACGATCATGCTCGGTGACGGCGAAGGCGGATACACCGGGGTCGGCGCTCGCGATGGTGAGATCCGATACGAGGAGCAGGACGCCGAGGGCAGCCTCGTCGGATACAGCGATCGGACCCTCCTGCTCACGCTCGACGGCACGCTCGTCGGGATCGACTCGACCACGGGCGAGCGCAGTTGGTCGGTCGACTCCGCCGGAGACGAGTACTCGTTCACCGCCTGGGGCGGAAGCCCACTCGCCGTCGCGACGGTCGTCGCGGCCGGTTCCGGCTCAGCGGCCGTCCTCGGCATCGGTGACGCTGATCGGGACTGAAGCGCGTGGATCCGGGCGACACGCCCGGGATGCAGCGATGATTTGCCAGCCCCTGGCGGTCTGCGTAAAGTAATCACTCGTCACCCCAAAGGTGCGGGAAGCGGAAGAGCTTCCCGGCCTCAAGTGGGACTGATACCCAGCCAAAAGCCGAGCATCTCCACGTGAGTCAAAATCACACTTGAGATCGTCTCACTTCAAGACTAGGTTGGAACTTCCCAGCTCTCGGGTCATCGAAGCGGTGAGGATCAGACGGACTCCGGTCCACTCAGATCAGCTCCTGGTTCGACTTGACAAGAACCGAAGAAGTGGTAAGTTAGAGAAGTTGCCCTGCAGGGCGGTCGTGATGGCCAAAGGCAGGAGCATCCGATCCTTGAGAACTCAACAGCGTGCACAATGTCAAATGCCAAAAACCTCGTGCAATTGATGCCTTCCTTTTCGGTTGGTTGATGTTGTAAGAGATTCCTTTGGAAAACATTTAAACAAAACAAAGCAAGTCAGTAATGATTTGTTCTGTCAGTTTCAAACTTGCATCGTGTTCACCTATTCCGGTGGCATGGTGCGCGAAATGTGCCGGCTGCTTCGGTGGTCGTGCAATTCAACATTTACGGAGAGTTTGATCCTGGCTCAGGACGAACGCTGGCGGCGTGCTTAACACATGCAAGTCGAACGATGAAGCCCAGCTTGCTGGGTGGATTAGTGGCGAACGGGTGAGTAACACGTGAGTAACCTGCCCTTGACTCTGGGATAAGCGTTGGAAACGACGTCTAATACCGGATACGAGCTTCCACCGCATGGTGAGTTGCTGGAAAGAATTTTGGTCAAGGATGGACTCGCGGCCTATCAGCTTGTTGGTGAGGTAATGGCTCACCAAGGCGACGACGGGTAGCCGGCCTGAGAGGGTGACCGGCCACACTGGGACTGAGACACGGCCCAGACTCCTACGGGAGGCAGCAGTGGGGAATATTGCACAATGGGCGAAAGCCTGATGCAGCAACGCCGCGTGAGGGACGACGGCCTTCGGGTTGTAAACCTCTTTTAGCAGGGAAGAAGCGAAAGTGACGGTACCTGCAGAAAAAGCACCGGCTAACTACGTGCCAGCAGCCGCGGTAATACGTAGGGTGCAAGCGTTGTCCGGAATTATTGGGCGTAAAGAGCTCGTAGGCGGTTTGTCGCGTCTGCTGTGAAATCCCGAGGCTCAACCTCGGGTCTGCAGTGGGTACGGGCAGACTAGAGTGCGGTAGGGGAGATTGGAATTCCTGGTGTAGCGGTGGAATGCGCAGATATCAGGAGGAACACCGATGGCGAAGGCAGATCTCTGGGCCGCTACTGACGCTGAGGAGCGAAAGGGTGGGGAGCAAACAGGCTTAGATACCCTGGTAGTCCACCCCGTAAACGTTGGGCGCTAGATGTGGGGACCATTCCACGGTTTCCGTGTCGTAGCTAACGCATTAAGCGCCCCGCCTGGGGAGTACGGCCGCAAGGCTAAAACTCAAAGGAATTGACGGGGGCCCGCACAAGCGGCGGAGCATGCGGATTAATTCGATGCAACGCGAAGAACCTTACCAAGGCTTGACATATACGAGAACGGGCCAGAAATGGTCAACTCTTTGGACACTCGTAAACAGGTGGTGCATGGTTGTCGTCAGCTCGTGTCGTGAGATGTTGGGTTAAGTCCCGCAACGAGCGCAACCCTCGTTCTATGTTGCCAGCACGTAATGGTGGGAACTCATGGGATACTGCCGGGGTCAACTCGGAGGAAGGTGGGGACGACGTCAAATCATCATGCCCCTTATGTCTTGGGCTTCACGCATGCTACAATGGCCAGTACAAAGGGCTGCAATACCGTAAGGTGGAGCGAATCCCAAAAAGCTGGTCCCAGTTCGGATTGAGGTCTGCAACTCGACCTCATGAAGTCGGAGTCGCTAGTAATCGCAGATCAGCAACGCTGCGGTGAATACGTTCCCGGGCCTTGTACACACCGCCCGTCAAGTCATGAAAGTCGGTAACACCCGAAGCCAGTGGCCTAACCGCAAGGATGGAGCTGTCTAAGGTGGGATCGGTAATTAGGACTAAGTCGTAACAAGGTAGCCGTACCGGAAGGTGCGGCTGGATCACCTCCTTTCTAAGGAGCATGTGCAACGCTCGTCTGTATACAGCGAGGTTTACGTTGCCAAGTCACACTGAGACGAATGTTCTCGGGTGGCGCTCATGGGTGGAACATTGACATTGATGCAGACGTGAGAGTCTGCCAGCAAGTACGTCTTCTTCGGGAGATTGGAACGGTGGCCGGCTGGAGGGTTTGCATATGCACGCTGTTGGGTCCTGAGGGACCGGATCTTCTCCGCTTCGGTGGAGGAAGGACGAACCTCAGGGCCTCTTTTGCTTGACATCAATGGTCAAGGAGAGAGGTACCGCCCGTACTTTGAGAACTACACAGTGGACGCGAGCATCTTAGATTCATGACCCTTTGGGGTTGTGGATCACAAAGATCAAAACATGCTTCTTCGGAAGTGATGTTGATCATTGGTCAATCTGCATCAGGTAACTGGTGCCGATCGATTCAAACTCATGTGATTTCAAATTTCTAAGAGCAAACGGTGGATGCCTTGGCATCTGGAGCCGAAGAAGGACGTAGTAATCTGCGATAAGCCTCGGGGAGCTGATAAACGAGCTGTGATCCGAGGATTTCCGAATGGGGAAACCCCGCCAGGCCCCTTGTGGTGATCTGGTGACTCCCGCCTGAATATATAGGGCGGGTAGAGGGAACGGGGGGAAGTGAAACATCTCAGTACCCCCAGGAAGAGAAAACAACAGTGATTCCGTCAGTAGTGGCGAGCGAAATCGGAAGAGGCTAAACCGGGCATGTGTGATAGCTATCAGGCGTTGCATGTCCGGGGTTGTGGGACTTCTCACTCCGAACTGATATTCGGGGAGCATTAGAACGTGGTATAGACGAATGGGATTGAAAGCCCAGCCAGAGACGGTGCCAGCCCGGTAGTCGAAATGCTGCAATCGTGCGAGGAGTATCCCAAGTAGCACGGGGCCCGAGAAATCCCGTGTGAATCTGTCAGGACCACCTGATAAGCCTAAATACTCCCAGATGACCGATAGCGGACAAGTACCGTGAGGGAAAGGTGAAAAGTACCCCGGGAGGGGAGTGAAATAGTACCTGAAACCGTTTGCTTACAAACCGTTGGAGCACCCTTGTTGGTGTGACAGCGTGCCTTTTGAAGAATGAGCCTGCGAGTTAGCGATATGTGGCGAGGTTAACCCGTGTGGGGTAGCCGTAGCGAAAGCGAGTCTGAATAGGGCGATTCAGTCGCATGTCCTAGACCCGAAGCGAAGTGATCTATCCATGGCCAGGTTGAAGCGACGGTAAGACGTCGTGGAGGACCGAACCCACTTAGGTTGAAAACTGAGGGGATGAGCTGTGGATAGGGGTGAAAGGCCAATCAAACTTCGTGATAGCTGGTTCTCTCCGAAATGCATTTAGGTGCAGCGTTGCGTGTTTCTTGCCGGAGGTAGAGCTACTGGATGGCCGATGGGGCCCAAAAGCTTACTGACGTCAGCCAAACTCCGAATGCCGGTAAGTGAGAGCGCAGCAGTGAGACGGTGGGGGATAAGCTTCATCGTCGAGAGGGAAACAACCCAGACCACCAACTAAGGTCCCAAAGCGCGTGCTAAGTGGGAAAGGATGTGGAGTTGCACAGACAACCAGGAGGTTGGCTTAGAAGCAGCCACCCTTGAAAGAGTGCGTAATAGCTCACTGGTCAAGTGATTCCGCGCCGACAATGTAACGGGGCTCAAGCACGCCACCGAAGTTGTGGCATTGATATTTTTGGTAGGCCTTCGTGGTCCAGCCGTATTGATGGGTAGGAGAGCGTCGTGTGGCGAGTGAAGCGGCGGTGTAAACCAGCCGTGGACGCTACACGAGTGAGAATGCAGGCATGAGTAGCGAAAGACATGTGAGAAACATGTCCTCCGAAAGACCAAGGGTTCCAGGGTCAAGCTAATCTTCCCTGGGTAAGTCGGGACCTAAGGCGAGGCCGACAGGCGTAGTCGATGGACAACGGGTTGATATTCCCGTACCCGCGAAGAACCGCCCAAGATAATCCAGTGGTGCTAAGAGTCCTAACCCGGACGACTGATTCCCTTCGGGGATGATGGGTCCGGTCTAACGCTCGACCCCATGCTGGTGCGTTTAGCGTATTAACAGGTGTGACGCAGGAAGGTAGCCTATGCCGGGCGATGGTTGTCCCGGTGTAAGTGCGTAGGCTGAGAGATAGGCAAATCCGTCTCTCGTGAAGGCTGAGACACGATACGGACCCGTAAGGGATAGTAGGTGATCCTATGCTGCCAAGAAAAGCATCGACGCGAGGTTCTAGTGGCCCGTACCCCAAACCGACTCAGGTGGTCAGGTAGAGAATACTAAGGAGATCGAGAGAATCGTGGTTAAGGAACTCGGCAAAATGCCCCCGTAACTTCGGGAGAAGGGGGGCCTGAGGCGTATTAGGACTTGCTCCGAAAGCGTTTGAAGGCCGCAGAGACCAGTGGGAAGCGACTGTTTACTAAAAACACAGGTCCGTGCCAAGTCGCAAGACGATGTATACGGACTGACGCCTGCCCGGTGCTGGAAGGTTAAGAGGAACGGTTAGCCGCAAGGCGAAGCTGAGAATTTAAGCCCCAGTAAACGGCGGTGGTAACTATAACCATCCTAAGGTAGCGAAATTCCTTGTCGGGTAAGTTCCGACCTGCACGAATGGCGTAACGACTTCCCAGCTGTCTCAACCGCGAACTCGGCGAAATTGCATTACGAGTAAAGATGCTCGTTACGCGCAGCAGGACGGAAAGACCCCGTGACCTTTACTACAGCTTGGTATTGGTGTTCGGTGTGGCTTGTGTAGGATAGGTGGGAGACTTTGAAGCTTGGACGCTAGTTCAGGTGGAGTCATTGTTGAAATACCACTCTGGTCACTCTGGATATCTAACTTCGAACCGTAATCCGGTTCAGGGACAGTGCCTGGTGGGTAGTTTAACTGGGGCGGTTGCCTCCCAAAAAGTAACGGAGGCGCCCAAAGGTTCCCTCAACCTGGTTGGCAATCAGGTGTCGAGTGTAAGTGCACAAGGGAGCTTGACTGTGAGACTGACAAGTCGAGCAGGGACGAAAGTCGGGACTAGTGATCCGGCAGTGGCTTGTGGAAGCGCTGTCGCTCAACGGATAAAAGGTACCTCGGGGATAACAGGCTGATCTTGCCCAAGAGTCCATATCGACGGCATGGTTTGGCACCTCGATGTCGGCTCGTCGCATCCTGGGGCTGGAGTAGGTCCCAAGGGTTGGGCTGTTCGCCCATTAAAGCGGTACGCGAGCTGGGTTTAGAACGTCGTGAGACAGTTCGGTCCCTATCCGCTGCGCGCGCAGGAAATTTGAAAGGATCTGACCCTAGTACGAGAGGACCGGGTTGGACGAACCTCTGGTGTGTCAGTTGTTCCGCCAGGAGCACCGCTGATTAGCTACGTTCGGGATGGATAACCGCTGAAAGCATCTAAGCGGGAAGCCGGCCTTAAGATGAGATTTCCATGCCTTCGGGCGAGAGGCTCCCAGCCAGACTACTGGGTTGATAGGCCGGATGTGGAAGAGAGGACGAAAGACTCTCGGAGCTGACCGGTACTAATAAGCCGATAATTTGATAACACTTTCTTTGTTTGAATACGAAGATGCTACGCGTCCACTGAGTGGTTCTCGATGTACGGTCGAGAACCCGCAAACAACACCACTGTGTTCGCACAGCGTGTTGGTTTGCTTGTTCACTTTGATACATCAATAGTGTTTCGGCGGCCATAGCGAGAGGGAAACGCCCGGTCACATTCCGAACCCGGAAGCTAAGACTCTTTGCGCCGATGGTACTGCAGGGGGGACCCTGTGGGAGAGTAGGACACCGCCGGACTTCTTCGTTGAAATGGCCACCCAAGGTTCTTGGGTGGCCATTTTGCGTTAACACGCTTTGTGCGTGAAGTCGTCGTTTCACGGGTACCGTGGGACAAGAATTCAACAGTAGGTTGACGCCGGGTGACGGCGTCCGAGCACCGTGGAGATCATCGTGAGTGACCAGTCAGCAGACCAGCCCGACAAGGGTGAGCGACGTCCTCCGAGATCTTCCGGTGACAACCGTGGGAACGGTGGTGCTCCACGGCGCGATGATCGCGTTCGTGGCACCGACCGCCCGCAGCGGTCCGATGCGCCCAGGAGCGATCGTCCACGCACGGATCGTCCGCAGCGATCCGACCGTCCATCACGCAGCGGTGACCGTCCGTCATCAGGGGACCGTCCGCAGCGTTCGGATCGCCCGGCTTGGCAGAAAGATCGCCCGGCGTCCGGCGACCGACCGCAGCGCTCGGACCGTCCCGCGCGCAGTGGTGACCGTCCGTCATCCGGAGATCGACCGCAGCGTTCGGACCGCCCGGCTTGGCAGCAGGATCGGCCAGCGTCCGGCGATCGTCCGCAACGCTCGGACCGTCCCGCCTGGCAGCAGGATCGTCCGTCGTCGGGGGATCGTCCGCAGCGGTCCGACCGTCCCGCACGCAGTGGTGACCGTCCGTCCTCCGGAGATCGTCAGGACCGCGGAAACCGGACCGACCGTGGACACTCCTCTGAGCGTGGTGGCCGTCCCGACCGCGGCCGCGACAGCGCTGGACGCGAGCTGTGGACGCGCGATGGCGCTCCGGCCCGCGGCGACCGCGACGCGTTCCGACGCGAGCGCGAGCTGACCGAGGAAGAGCGCATCGCGTTCGAGCTCAAGTCGATCCGTCCGCGTCACGACGACCCGGAGATCCCTGACGACGTCACGCCGCAGGACCTGGACAAGGGTGCGCGGAACGAGCTGAAGACCCTGAGCAAGGAGAACGCCGACGGCGTCGCGCAGCACTTGGCGATGGCGGCGCGACTGATCGACAGCGATCCTGCGTTGGCCCACCTCCACGCGATGTCCGCTGCCCGTCGGGCCGGCCGGATCGCGATGGTCCGCGAGACCCTCGCCATCACCGCGTACGAGACCGGCGACTACGCCCTCGCGCTTCGCGAGCTGCGGACCTATCGCCGTATCTCCGGCAAGGACGACCAGCTGCCGCTCATGGTGGACAGTGAACGCGGCGTCGGCCGTCCGGAGCGTGCCTTGGAACTCGGACGGTCCGTCGATCGCTCGACCCTCGACGTGCCGGTCCGCGTCGCCCTCGCGATCGCGATGTCGGGTGCCCGGCTCGACCTCGGGCAGACCGAGGACGCGCTGCTCGAGCTCCAGATCCCACAGCTCGACCCGAAGCGGGCCTTCTCCTACAGCCCGGCGCTGTTCAACGCGTACGCCGAGACCCTCGAGGTCCTCGGCCGTGAGGAGGAGGCGGCCGTCTGGCACGACCGGGCGATGATCGCTTCCGAAGCGCTCGAGCAGTCCGCTGCGGACGACGAGGGCGAGACGATGGTGGTCGTGGAGGAGTTCCTCGAGTTCGACGACGAACCCGAGTCGCCCACGGCTGATGCCCCTGAATCCGACGATCAGCCCGGGGAGGAGCCGTCCGGTGAGTCCGCTGCTGACGAGAAGGCCTAAGCCCGTGACCCCGCTCGACGGCGTCGACGTGGTCCTCGCGGATCTGGACGGCGTGGTCTACGCCGGCCCGAACCCGATCCCACACGCAGTCGAGTCGCTGAACCTGGCGGCAGAGCACGTTCGCGTCGGATACATCACGAACAACGCCTCCCGGACGGACGCCTCCGTCGCGCAGCACCTGACCGACCTCGGTCTCAGTGTCGCGCCGGCAGAGGTCGTCACGAGCCCTCAGGCCGCGGTCCGGCTGCTGGCGGGCCTGGTGCCCGCCGGGTCCACGATCTTGGTCGTCGGTGGCGCCGGGCTCGTCGACGAGGTCGAGAAGGGCGGCTTCGTCGTCACCCGCTCGGCTGAGGACTCGCCGGCTGCGGTGATCCAGGGCTTCGCTCCCGAGGTCGGCTGGTCGCAGCTGGCCGAAGCGGCGTTCGCGCTGCAGACGCCGACCGCCGACGGTTCCGAGCTGCCGTGGGTCGCGACGAACACGGACTGGACCATCCCGCAGGCTCGTGGGATCGCTCCGGGAAACGGCACGCTGGTGTCGGCCGTCCACACGGCGGTCGGCCGTCTGGCGACCGTCGCCGGGAAGCCGGAGGTACCGATCTTCGACGAGGCGAAGGTGCGTTTCGGCGCATCGAAGCCGCTCTTCATCGGCGACCGACTCGACACCGACATCCTCGGCGCGAACCGCGCCGGGATCGCGTCAGCTCTCGTCCTGACCGGCATCGATCGGGCCAAGCATGTCCTCGCAGCCGACCAGCACTCCCGGCCGACCTTCATCCTCGAGGACCTGCGGCAGCTGCACGAGCCGTATCCGGCCACCACCATGTCGCGCGACGGCAAGGCGGCGACGGTCGGTGCGGCCACGGTGCGGATCCGTGGGAACGACGTCGTGGTGGAGTCCGACGGCCCGTCCCGGATCGACCTGTTGCGTGCCGCGTGCGCCGCGATCTGGGCGTCCGGCCGTGCCATCTACGGGCTCAACGTCCCGGAGCGCCTGTACGCGGAGTGATGCCCACCCCTCGGGAGGCGCGGTTCACCACGGGTGTTCGCCCACAGCGGTTCCCGGGGGCGGCGACGGCGGCGGCCGGTAGGGTTGCCCTGTGACGAACGAACCGGAGCACCCGACCGACGGCCTCGTGTCCCGCGTCCACCTCATCGACGAGCAGCCGCTCGAGGAGCGGGCCGCCGCATACAGCCAGCTCGTCGACGAACTGCGGGCGACGCTCGAAGGGAGCGACTCGCCGAAGACCTCGGCGTAGCGCATGGAGAACACACCCGAACCGTCGGCCACAGCCGATTCGCCGAACGGCGCCGCGCAGCCCGCCCGCCTCGACGCCGCCCTCGCCGCGCGAGGACTCGCCCGCTCCAGGACCCATGCGGCCCAGCTCATCGCCGACGGCCTCGTGAGTGTCGACGACCGCACGATCGTCAAAGCCTCCTACCGGGTCCACCCGGATGCTCGCGTCGTCGTCGCCGGCGCCGACCACTACGTGAGTCGCGCCGCCCACAAGTTGCTCGCCGCCCTGGACGCCTTCCCGGTCGTGGTCGACGACGCACTCGTCCTCGACGCAGGCGCCTCCACCGGCGGATTCACCCAGGTCCTGCTCGAGCGTGGAGCGCGTCGGGTGATCGCCCTCGACGTCGGGCACGACCAGCTCGTGCCGCAGCTCCGAGCAGACGAGCGGGTGCAGGTCGTGGAGGGGTGCAACGTCCGCTTCCTGACGCCGGAGCAGCTGAGCGATCTCACCGGTCTGGACGAGCGTCCGTCGCTCGTGGTCGGCGACCTCTCGTTCATCTCCCTCACGCAGGTGCTCCCGGCACTCGTGTCGGTCGTCGCGTCCCCGGCGGAACTCGTCCTGCTCGTCAAACCACAGTTCGAGGTCGGTCGTGGTGGCGTCCGTGAGGGCGTCGTCACCGATCCCGCGCTCCGTGCCGACGCCGTCGCAGGCGTCCTGTGGGCGGCCTGGGACCTCGGGCTCGGGACGGCGGGGCTCATCCCGTCGCCGATCGTCGGCACTCACGGCAACCGCGAGTACGTGGTGTGGATATCGGCGGAGCACGGAACCAATCCGACAGAATGGATGCAGCAGATCACCTCGATGGCTGGAGCGTAACCCGATGGCACATTCCACCGATCCTGCGGTCGCGGCGCGGAACATCCTGGTCGTCGCGCACACCGGTCGCGACGACTCACGCGATGCCGCCGTGCTCGTGTCCAGGCTGCTCCTGGAAGCGGGCGTCCGACCGGTCCTCAGCGCGCTGGAGCGGGCCGACCTCATCGCGGTCGACCCGGATCTCGACGTCGTCTCCATCCTCGACGAGGAGGTCTCGCTCGGCGACATCGAGCTGGCGATCGTCCTCGGCGGAGACGGCACGATCCTGCGAGCGGCCGAGGTCACGCGAGGATCGGCGGCGCCGCTGCTCGGGGTGAACCTCGGCCACATCGGCTTCCTCGCCGAGAGCGAGCGCGACGACCTCGCCGAGACGGTCGAACGCGTCGTACGTCGCGACTACTTCGTCGAGGAGCGCATGACGCTCTCCGTCCGGGTCAAGGTCGGCGCGGAGGTCGTCTACGAGACGTGGGCGCTCAACGAGGCCACGGTCGAGAAGGCGAGCCGGGAGCGCATGCTCGAGGTCGTGATCGAGGTCGATCAGCGTCCGCTCTCCTCCTTCGGGTGCGACGGGGTGGTCATCTCGACGCCGACCGGCTCCACCGCCTACAACTTCTCGGCCGGCGGCCCGGTCGTGTGGCCGTCGGTGGAGGCCATCACCCTCGTCCCGCTCAGCGCGCACGCCCTGTTCGCGAAGCCGCTCGTGGTCGGTCCGGAGTCGTCCCTCGCCGTCGAGGTGCTGGAACGCACCGACGGCCTCGGCGTGCTCTGGTGCGACGGCCGCCGGGCCAAGGATCTCCAGCCGGGCGCCCGGGTGGTCGTCAGACGCTCCTCGGTGCCGGTCCGCCTCGCGCGCCTCCACGAGAGCACCTTCACCGATCGACTCGTCAACAAGTTCCGGCTGCCGGTCACCGGTTGGCGCGGCCCCGTCGGACGCGAGGAGCCGATGACCGGCACGATCCACCTCCCGGCCTCCACGGCCACCCGACACCACAGCGATCAGGAGGGCACCGCATGATCGAGGAGATCGAGATCCGCGACCTCGGCGTGATCGCGTCCGGGACACTCCCGCTCGGTCCCGGCTTCACCGCCGTGACGGGCGAGACCGGCGCAGGCAAGACGATGGTCGTCACCGCCCTCGGGCTGCTCCTCGGACAGCGGTCGGACAGCGGCGTCGTGCGAGCGGGCCAGAAGCAGACGAGTGTCCAAGGACGCTGGTTGGTGCCGGGCGACGGCGCGGTCGCCGAGCGCGTCCGCGAGGCCGGGGGAGACCTCGATCCCGCGGGTGATGCCGCAGAGCTGCTGCTCGGTCGGATCGTGACCGCCGAGGGCCGCGGCCGCGCGATCGTCGGTGGCCGCACGGCCCCCATCGGGATCCTCTCCGAACTCGGCGAGCAGCTCGTCGTCGTGCATGGGCAGTCCGATCAGATCCGACTGCGGGCCGCGCCGGCCCAGCGGGACGCCCTGGACCGCTTCGCCGGCGAACCGCTCCAGCGTGCTCTCGGCGACTACCAGCGGTGCTACACGGAGCTCCTGGAGCTGCGGACGGAACTCGAGACCCTGACGAACGAGCGCGACACGCGACTCCTCGAGGCCGAGCAGCTGCGCGTCGCGCTCGCCGAGATCGAGCAGGCCGACCCACAGCCCGGCGAGGACGCCGAGCTCGCCGAGCGCGCAGATCGACTGACGAACCTCGAAGAGCTCCGCCTCTCGGCGGCCGGCGCCCGAGAGCTCGTCTCGGCCGAGGCCGGCGAGGAGAGCGACGTCGTCGGACTGCTCGAAGGCGCGCGGCGGCAGCTCGACCGGGCCTCGGTGCACGATCCCGCCCTCGGCGCGATCGCCGCGAGTGTCGCCAACGCGAGCTACCTGGCTGCTGAGATCGCCGCCGAGCTCTCGAGCTACCTCGCCGGACTCGACGAGGACGGCGCTCGCGAACTCGAGGTCGTCCAGGAGCGCCGCGCGACCCTCGCGACGCTCGCCAGGAAGTACGGTCCGTCGCCCGAGGACGTCCTGCACCTGCTCGAGACGGGCAGCACCCGCCTGATGGAACTCGACGGCGACTCCGACCGCATCACCCAGCTCGAGGGCGACGTCGAACGACTGTCCGGGGAGGTCGACGCCGCCGCCGCGACGTTGAGCGCCGTCCGGGTCGAAGCCGCCGCTCGACTCGGCGCAGCCGCGAGCGCGGAACTGCGCTCGCTCGCCATGGCCGAGGCGGAGCTCGTCGTCGAGGTGTCCGATCGCGACGACCTCACGCTGCACGGCAAGGACGTGATCGCCTTCCTCCTCCGGCCGCACGCCGGTGCAGAGCCCCGACCACTCGGCAAGGGCGCCTCGGGTGGAGAGCTGTCCCGCGTGATGCTCGCCCTCGAGGTCGTCATCGCCGGTGCGGACCCCGTGCCCACCTTCGTGTTCGACGAGGTCGACGCCGGTGTCGGCGGAGCCGCGGCGATCGAGATCGGGCGTCGCCTCGCGGCCCTCGCCGAGCGCTCGCAGGTGATCGTCGTCACCCACCTCGCGCAGGTCGCGGCCTTCGCCAACAACCACCTGAGCGTGGTCAAGGGCGGCGACGGTTCGGTGACGGCCTCGAGTGTGCGCCAGCTCGTCGGCGCCGAGCGGGAGGCGGAGATGGCGCGGCTGCTCTCCGGGCTCGCGGAGTCCGACAGCGGCCTCGCCCACGCCCGCGAACTGCTCGCCCTCGCAGCCTCCTGACGATGCGACCGCGACGGAAGCGACACATGAACCCGAACTGGATGGTAGGATAAAAGCCCGTGGTGAATACTTCTGAAGCGGGCAACCTGAACTCTCCGATCGACGGCATCGTCTCGGGCTCCAACGGCACGACCAAGCACATCTTCGTGACTGGTGGTGTCGTTTCTTCGTTGGGCAAGGGGCTCACCGCAGCCAGCCTCGGCAACCTGCTGACGGCGCGCGGGCTCCGAGTGGTCATGCAGAAGCTCGACCCCTACCTCAACGTCGACCCGGGCACGATGAACCCGTTCCAGCACGGCGAGGTCTTCGTGACCGACGACGGCGCCGAGACCGACCTCGACATCGGCCACTACGAGCGGTTCCTCGACATCGAGCTGAGCCAGGCCGCGAACGTGACGACCGGTCAGATCTACTCGACCGTCATCGCCAAGGAGCGTCGCGGCGAGTACCTCGGCGACACCGTGCAGGTGATCCCGCACATCACGGACGAGATCAAGCGCCGCATGCGCCTCCAGGCGTCCGAGACGCCGCAGCCCGACGTGATCATCACCGAGATCGGTGGCACGGTCGGCGACATCGAGTCGCAGCCGTTCATCGAGTCGGCTCGCCAGATCCGACACGAGCTCGGCCGGAACAACGTGTTCTTCGTCCACGTGTCCCTCGTGCCGTACATGGGCGCCTCCGGTGAACAGAAGACGAAGCCGACGCAGCACTCGGTCGCAGCCCTCCGGTCCATCGGCATCCAGCCCGACGCACTCGTGCTCCGCAGCGACCGCCCGGTGACCGAGAGCAACAAGCGCAAGATCGCGCTCATGTGCGACGTCGACGAGGACGCGGTCGTGAACGCGGTCGACGTCCCGAGCATCTACGACATCCCCACGATGCTGAACGACCAGGGCCTCGACGCGTACATCGCCGACCGCCTGGGTCTCGTCACCAACGAGGTCGACTGGAGCGGCTGGGCCGACCTCCTCGAGGCCGTCCACCACCCGAAGCACGCCGTCACCATCGGCCTCGTCGGCAAGTACATCGACCTGCCCGACGCCTACCTGTCGGTGACCGAGGCGCTCAAGGCCGGCGGCTTCGCCCACGACACCAAGGTCAGCATCCGTTGGATCCCGTCCGACGACTGCGAGACCGTCGAGGGAGCGATCAAGGCCCTCGCCGACGTCGACGGCATCTGCGTCCCCGGTGGCTTCGGCATCCGAGGCATCGAGGGCAAGCTCGGCGCCCTGAAGTTCGCCCGCGAGAACGGCATCCCGGTGCTCGGACTCTGCCTCGGCCTGCAGTGCATGGTCATCGAGTACGCCAGGAACGTCGTCGGGCTCGAGGGCGCCAGCTCCTCCGAGTTCGACCCCGACACGCAGTTCCCCGTCATCGCGACGATGGCCGAGCAGGTCGAGATCATCGCCGGCGGCGACCTCGGCGGCACGATGCGCCTCGGTCTGTACGCGGCGAAGCTCGACGAGGGCTCGATCGTCGCCGAGCTGTACGGTGCGGACGAGGTGTCCGAGCGTCACCGTCACCGCTACGAGGTGAACAACGGCTACCGCCAGCAGATCGCGGACGCCGGCCTCCAGTTCTCCGGTCTGTCGCCCGACGGCACGCTCGTCGAGTACGTCGAGCTGCCGCGCGAGGTGCACCCGTTCTACGTCGCGACGCAGGCGCACCCCGAGCTGCGGTCGCGCCCGAACCACGCGCACCCGCTGTTCGCCGGCCTCGTCGGTGCTTCGCTCGAGCGCCAGCAGGCGAGCCGCCTGTTCGACGTCGCCAATGGTTGAGTCGATCGGCGACGCCGCGTCGTTGCGCGACGAGCCGCACCCCGTCGAGGTGGTGTCCTCCGAGCGCGCGTTCGCGGGCAAGGTGTGGGACATCCGCAGGGAGACGTTCCGCTACGGCGACGGCGAGGTCGTGCGCGAGTTCGTCGACCACACCGGTGCGGTCGCGGTCTTGGCGCTCGACGCCGACGAGCGCGTCCTGCTCATCCAGCAGTACCGTCACCCGATCGGCGAGCGCGACTGGGAGCTGCCCGCCGGCCTCCTCGACATCGCGGGGGAGGACCCGGCCGTGGCCGCGGGTCGCGAGCTGGAGGAGGAGGCCGACCTCGTCGCCGGTTCGCTCCAGCTGCTGACCGAGTTCTACACGACGCCCGGTGGCAGCAACGAGTCGATCCGCATCTACCTCGCGCGTGACCTCACCGCGACCGCCGAGGCCTTCGCCCGTGCTGAGGAGGAGGCGGACATCCTCGTGGAGTGGGTGCCCCTCGACGACGCCGTGGCCGCGGTGCTCGACGGCCGGCTCCACAACTCGATCTTGATGCTCGGCGTCCTCGCGGCCGCTGCGGCTCGCGATCGCGGGTGGTCGACGCTGCGCGACAGCGGCGACTCCACGATCGGGCCGGGCGGAGCCTGAGGCGTGGCGCTCGATCGCGCGGTCGCCGACTACCTGCGGCACATCGCGATCGAGCGCGGCCTGTCGGCCAACACGCAGGCCGCCTACCGGCGGGATCTCGAGGGCTACCTCGCCTGGCTCGGCGCGCACGGTGTCGTCGAGGCACCGGCCGTCACCGCTGCGCACGTGTCGGAGTACACGGCGTCGCTCCGGACACCGGAGGGTCAGCCGGTGCGCGCGTCCTCGCTCGCCAGGGTGCTGTCGTCCATCCGCGGTCTCCACCGGTTCCTGCTCGACGAACAGCTCGTCGAGGTCGACGTCGCGCGCGAGGTACGCCCGCCGAAGCTCCCGGGGCGGCTCCCGAAGGCGATCACGATCGACCAGGTCCGTGCACTGCTCGAGACGACCGACGGCGACGACCTGCTCGCCGTCCGCGACAAGGCGCTCCTCGAACTGCTCTACGCGACAGGAGCCCGCGTCTCCGAGGCCGTCGGCCTGAACGTCGACGACGTCATCGACACCGACATCGTGCGGCTCCTCGGCAAGGGCGGCAAGCAGCGGATCGTGCCGCTCGGCAGCTTCGCCCGTGACGCCGTCGACCGCTACCTGGTGCGCGTCCGGCCGGTCTTCTCCGGCCTCGGCCGGTCCACGCCGGCGCTCTTCCTCGGGCAGCGCGGTGCGCGATTGTCCCGGCAGAGCGCTTGGCTCGTCCTCCAACGCGCCGCCGAGCGCGCAGGACTCGAATCGCACGTCTCGCCGCACACCCTCCGACACTCCTTCGCGACGCACCTCCTGCAGGGCGGAGCCGACGTCCGCGTCCTGCAGGAACTCCTCGGTCACTCCTCGGTGGCGACGACGCAGCTGTACACGCTGGTGACGGTCGACAACCTCCGCGACGTGTACACGCAGTCCCATCCCCGGGCCAGATGGACCACGGGCGGAGCGGCACCGCAGGCCTGACCCGTGGCCCGGTAGACTCGTCACTCGAACGACAGCAAGCGGGAGCGAGGCAACACCGGTGGCCGGTACGAAGCACACGAGCGCAGTGCAGGATTCTGCGCGCAAGACCGCCGCCGAACTGAACCCGAACGGCCCGACCGGCCGCCCGCGTCGTGAGTTCGCGGTGCCGCCCACACTGGCGCAGCACGGTCCGGCACGCATCATCTCGCTCTGCAACCAGAAGGGTGGCGTCGGCAAGACGACGACCACCATCAGTCTGTCCGCCGCGCTGGCCGAATACGGCCGCCGGGTGCTCGTCGTCGACTTCGACCCGCAGGGTGCGCTGTCCGCCGGTCTCGGCATCTCCACCCACGACTCCAACACCGTGTACGACCTGCTGCTCGGCACCGTGAAGGACCCGGCCGAGGTCATCCAGCACACCGCCATCGAGGGTCTCGACGTGCTCCCGGCCAACATCGACCTATCGGCCGCTGAGGTCCACCTCGTCAACGAGGTCGCGCGCGAGACGATCCTGGCCCGGGTGCTCCGCAAGGTGTCCGACGACTACGACGTCATCCTGATCGATTGCCAGCCCTCGCTCGGCCTGCTCACGGTCAACGCCCTCACCGCCAGCCACGGGGTGCTCATCCCGCTCGAGTGCGAGTTCTTCGCGCTCCGCGGGGTCGCGCTGCTCATCGAGACCATCGACAAGGTGCGCGACCGCCTCAACCCGGCGATCGAGCTCGATGGCATCCTCGCCACCATGTACGACTCCCGGACCCTGCACTCGCGAGAGGTCCTCGAGCGCGTCGTCGACGCCTTCAGCGAGAAGGTCCTCGAGACGGTCATCGGCCGGACCGTGAAGTTCCCCGACGCGAGCGTCGCCGGAACCCCGATCACCGAGTTCGCACCGGAGCACGCCGCCGCGAAGGCCTACCGTCAGCTCGCGAGAGAGCTCATCTCCCGTGGCGCGATCGCCTGATCCCGCGCGGACGCCCGTGGCCGTCCTCCCTCCGGCCGGCGACACCGGCTCGCGCTCCGCTGAGGCGACGACCGTCGACCCAACACCGGCACCGTCGTTCCGGGTGTCGTTCGAGGGCTTCGAAGGGCCCTTCGACCTCCTGCTGACCCTCATCGGCAAGCACGAACTCGACATCACCGAGGTCTCGCTCAGCCGCGTGACCGACGAGTTCATCGCCTACCTGCGCACGCTCGAGGCCGACGACGAACTCGACCAGGCGAGCGAGTTCCTCGTCGTCGCGGCCACCCTGCTCGACCTCAAGATCGCGGGGCTGCTGCCGCAGGGTGAGCTCGTCGACGCGGAGGACGTCGCCCTGCTGGAGGCGCGTGACCTGCTGTTCGCGCGCCTGCTGCAGTACCGCGCGTTCAAGCAGGCGTCGGCGTGGTTCGCGGAGCGCCTCGACCTGGAGGCGGCGCGCCACTTCCGGGCGGTCCGGCTGGAGGAGCAGTACCGTCAGCAGACCCCGGAACTCGTCTGGACGCTGACCGCGCAGGACTTCGGCGCACTCGCGACGCTCGCGTTCACGCCGCGCGAGGTGCCGACCGTCGGTCTCGACCACCTGCACGCACCGCTCGTGAGCATCCGGGAGCAGGCGGCGCACGTCGTCGCCATCCTGCGCCGCGGCGGGTCCCACACCTTCCGCGAGCTCATCGCCGGCGCGGAGTTGAAGGGTGTGGTCATCGCGCGCTTCATCGCTGTGCTCGAACTGTATCGACACGCGGCGCTGTCCTTCGAGCAGATCGAACCGCTCGGCGAGCTCACGCTGCGCTGGACGGCCGAGACCTGGAACGACGACAGCCTCGCCAACCTGGGAGCCGATTACGATGCCTGACGCGACACCCGAGTCGATCGAGCGGCCGACGGACGCCGCTCAGGGCCTGCCGGCCGAGCCCGCGCCGGTGCCCGCACCGGACGTCCCGCGTGCGCTCGAGGCGATCCTCATGGTCGCCGACGAACCGCAGAGCCTCGTGAACCTGGCCGCCGCCGTGCACGTTCCGGTCGGCGCCGTCCGACGAGCCATCGCCGAACTCGTCGCCGACTACGACGGCGAACGCGGTGGCGTCCGACGCGGGTTCGAACTCCGCGAGGTCGGCGGCGGCTGGCGGATCTACGTCCGAGCCGACTACGACGCGCTCGTCACCGACTACGTCGTGACCCAGAACCCGACGAAGCTGTCGCAGGCGGCGCTCGAGACCCTGGCCGTGATCGCCTACAAGCAGCCGATCAGCCGCGGCGCGATCGCCTCGATCCGCGCCGTCAACGTCGACTCCGTCGTCCGCACCCTCCTCGGACGCGGACTCATCACGGAGATGTTCACCGACAGTGAGACGGGTGCCATCAACTACGGCACCACCGATCTCCTGCTCACCCAACTTGGTATCAACGCCATCGAGGAGCTGCCGCGGATCTCGCCGTTGCTCGACGATGGCCGGGAAGGATTCGACAGTGACCAGCACTGAATCAGAGGGCATCCGCTTGCAGAAGGTGCTGGCGAACGCCGGCGTCGCCTCGAGGCGCGTGTCTGAGCAACTCATCGAGGACGGCCGTGTGGAGGTGAACGGCGTCGTCGTCACCGAGCTCGGCTCGCGGATCGATCCGGAGCACGACCTCGTGTCGGTCGACGGCAGCGCCATCCAGCTCGACGCCTCGAAGCGCTACCTCATGCTCAACAAGCCGGTGGGCATCTACAGCTCGTTGAAGGACGACCGCGGTCGCCCCGACCTGCGCCGCTTCACCGAGCAGTACGAGGAACGGCTCTTCAACGTGGGCCGCCTCGACGCCGAGACGAGCGGTCTGCTCATCCTCACCAACGACGGCGACCTCGCGCACGTGCTCGCGCACCCGTCGTTCGGTGTGCAGAAGACGTACATCGCGAAGGTCACCGGCAAGGTGACCGCGCAGGTCCTCGCGAAGCTGACCGCGGGCATCGAACTCGAGGACGGACCGATCTCCGCCGACAAGGCCCGCCTGCTCGGCACCGAGGACGGGTTCAGCCTCGTGGAGCTCACGCTGCACTCCGGGCGGAACCGCATCGTCCGTCGCATGCTCGACGCCGTCGGCCACCCGGTCGTCGACCTCGTGCGCCGTCAGTTCGGCCCCCTGCACCTCGGGACCCTCGGATCCGGACAGCTGCGCGAGCTGAGCAAGGACGAACTCGGCGCCATCCTGACCATCGCCCGCGCTCACGGTCCTGAAGCCCGCGCGGCCGACGGCACGGCAGCGGAGGCGTCGGAGCCGACGGCATGAGCGACCTGAGTTCCGCGCCCGCGCGCGTGCAGGGGTCGGTCCGCATCGTCGGAGCCGGCCTCCTCGGCGCGAGCATCGGACTCGCGCTGCGCGCCAAGGGCGTCGACATCATCCTCGACGACGCGTCGCCCAGCCAGTTGCGCCTCGCCATCGACTACGGCGCGGGTCGTGCGGCGGAACCCGCCGACGACCCGTCCGTCGTCGTCATCTGCGTCCCACCGGACGTCACCGCGCGCGTCATCGAGGCCGAACTCGCCGCGTTCCCGCGCGCCGTCGTGACCGACGTCGCGAGCGTGAAGCTCGAACCGTACCGCGCACTGCTCGAGCGCGGCGTCGACCTCGCCCGGTACATCGGTTCCCACCCGCTCGCCGGCCGTGAGCGCGGGGGAGCGATCTCCGCCAGGGCCGACCTCTTCCTCGGCCGCCCCTGGGTGATCTGCCGCGACGCCGAGACACCCGCCTGGGCGCTGTCGCAGGTGGAGGGCCTCGCGCTCGACCTCGGCACCATCCCGATGGAGATGACGCCGGACGAACACGACCGCTTCGTCGCGCTCGTCTCGCACACGCCGCAACTCGTCGCGAGCCTCCTGGCCGCCCAGCTGCAGGACGCCGAGGAGGGCGCGATCCAGCTCGCCGGACAGGGCCTGCGCGACACCGTCCGTATCGCCTCGAGCGCCCCGGAGCTCTGGGTCCAGATCCTCAGCGCGAACCACGCCGAGGTCCTCCCCGTGTTGGAGCAGCTGTCCACCGACCTCATTTCGGTCATCTCGGCACTCCGGGACCCGGAGGTGCCGGGCGCTCGCCGCACGATCGCGGACACGATCGCCGCCGGCAACACCGGCGTCGCACGGCTCCCCGGCAAGCACGGCCAGAACCGCCGGTTCGCGAGCATCGTCGTCCTCCTCGACGACCGCCCCGGCCAGCTGGGCGCCCTGTTCACGGAGCTCGGCGAGATCGGCGTCAACATCGAGGACCTGCGTCTGGAGCACTCGCCCGGCGCGAACATCGGTCTCGCGGAGGTCCAGGTCCTCCCCGAGGTGAAGCAGCGCACCGTCGACGACCTCGAGTCGCGCGGCTGGCGTATCGCGGAAGTATAGGAAGAGACATGACCGAACAGCACCCCACCAGTACCGACGCGTCGACGACGCCGGACGCACCCGTCGTGGTCGCGATCGACGGACCGGCCGGCAGCGGCAAGTCCAGCGTGAGCAAGGCCGTCGCCCGCCGGCTCGGCTACCGCTACCTGGACACGGGCGCCTGGTACCGCGCGCTCGCGCTCCACACGCTCGATGCGGACGTCGACCCCGAGGACTCGGCGGCGGTGATCGGCTCGCTCGACGCGTTCGGTGGCGCCTTCACCGTCTCCCTCGACCCGGACGTGACCGCGTTCACGCTCGGGGATCGCGACGTCACGGACGAGATCCGCGGCCCCCGCGTGACGGCCGTCGTGTCGGCCGTCGCCCGTGTCCCGGAGGTGCGGGCGTGGATCAACGAGACCTTCCGATCGCTCATCGCCGACGTCGACCGCCCGGGCATCGTCGTCGAGGGACGCGACATCACCACGGTGGTCGCACCGGATGCTCAGGCTCGGATCCTGCTCACGGCATCCGAAGCGGCTAGAATGGCCAGGCGTTCAGCGGAATTCGAGAGCCACCCTGCCGGCGACGTCGCGGAACAACTGCAGCGGCGTGATCGGGCGGACTCCAGGGTCGTCGACTTCATGAACGCGGCGGACGGAGTGACCACGGTCGACTCCACGCACATCGACTTCGACGAGACGGTCGACGCGGTCGTCCGCGTCACCGAATCCCTCACAGCAAGGAACTCCCATGGCTCACGATGACGAGCAGTTCGACGGAGGCCCCGACGACCTCGCGGACCGCCTCCAGGACATGGACGAGGAGCTCGCGACCCAGCGGGCCGCGTCCCTCCGCTCCGGCCTGGCCGACTACGACCTCGAGGGCGACGACCTCGACATCCTCGACGGCGCGACGGAGGACCCGGACGAGATCCGCTTCCTGCCGGCGCTGCCTGTCGTGGCGATCGTCGGTCGCCCGAACGTGGGCAAGTCCGCACTGGTGAACCGCATCCTCGGCCGTCGTGAGGCCGTCGTGGAGGACACCCCCGGTGTCACCCGCGACCGCGTGAACTACAAGGCCGAGTGGAACGACCGTCGCTTCACGGTCGTCGACACCGGTGGGTGGGAGCCCGATGCCAAGGGCATCGACGCGTCTGTCGCGGCCCAGGCCGAGATCGCCATCGACCTCTCCGACGTCGTGATCTTCGTGGTCGACGCCATGGTCGGCGCCACGGCGACCGACGAGCAGGTCGTCAAGCTACTCCGCAAGACCGGACGCCCCGTCTTCCTCGTCGCCAACAAGGTCGACGACGCCCGTCAGGAGCCGGAGGCCGCGGCGCTCTGGAACCTCGGCCTCGGCGAGCCCCACCCGGTCTCCGCGATCCACGGTCGTGGTGTCGCCGACCTCCTCGACAAGATCCTCAAGGTCCTCCCGCAGGTCTCGGCCGTCGCGAAGGACGAGTTCGGCGGCCCCCGCCGTGTCGCGATCCTCGGACGCCCGAACGTCGGCAAGTCCAGCCTGCTCAACAAGACCGCAGGCGAGGAGCGCGTCGTCGTCAACGACCTCGCCGGGACCACCCGCGACCCGGTCGACGAGCAGATCGAGCTCGGCGGCAAGATCTGGCGCTTCGTCGACACCGCCGGTATCCGTCGTCGCGTGCACCTGTCGCAGGGTGCCGACTTCTACGCATCGCTCCGCACGAGCACGGCGCTCGAGAAGGCCGAGGTGGCCGTCGTCCTCATCGACGTCACCGAGGTGATCAGCGAGCAGGACGTGCGGATCATCGACCTCGTCCTCGAGAGCGGTCGCGCCCTCGTGCTCGCCTTCAACAAGTGGGACCAGCTCGACGACGAACGCCGGAAGTACCTGGAGCGCGAGATCGAGCAGGACCTCTCGCACGTGTCGTGGGCGCCGCGCGTCAACATCTCCGCGCGGACGGGCCGCCACCTCGAGCGTCTCGTCCCGGCCCTCGAGGTCGCACTCGAGTCGTGGGACATGCGTATCCCCACGGGCAAGTTCAACGCCTTCCTTGCCGAGCTCACAGCGGCGCACCCGCACCCGCTGCGTGGTGGCAAGCAGCCCCGCATCCTGTTCGGCACGCAGGCCGCGAGCCGTCCGCCGACCTTCGTGCTCTTCACGACCGGCTTCCTCGACCCCGGTTACCGTCGTTACGTGATCCGTCGCCTGCGCGAGATCTGGGGCTTCGAGGGCACGCCGATCAACGTCAACATGCGCGTCCGCGAGAAGCGCCAGCGCTGATCCACCGCGCCCGTCTGCCGGACGGCGAGGACGAAGGCCCGGGACCACTCCATGGAGTGGTCCCGGGCCTTCGTCGTGCTGGTCGAGACGTGATCAGGAGCGAGCGAGGGCGGATTCGTCGGCGGGCGCCAGGGCGGGCCCGTGTTCGGTCTCGAACGGCCACCAGCTCGGGAGCAGTTCGCCGATGACCTCGAGGAACGACTCGACGTCACGTGGTGCTGGGGTGTCGAGCCAGACACGGAAGCTCGCGACGGAGCCCGCGGCGACGAAGTGCGCCGCTGATCGCATGAACAACTCGCGCTGCTCCTCGCTCAGGCATTCGGCGTGGGGGAGGGTGATCGCCCCGCGCTCGAAGATGTCGAGCACCGTCGAGGTGAAGACCCGGTTGAGCATGGGCTGCAGACTCGCGCCGATGAGGTCGTCGCCGAGACCGACGCGGTAGATGTCGGCGCGCTCGTCGATGTGGCGGAGCGCGGCGACCGTGGCCCGGGTGATCGCCGCCGGGGCGTCGTCCGCGGAGACGGTCGCCAGGTGGGTCATGCTCAGTTCCGTGAGCTCCTCGGCGAGGACCGATTCGAGCAGCTCGCACGGCGCCGCCGCGTGCTGGTAGAAGGTCGATCGGTTGATGCCGGCGCGTGCGGCGATCTCCGAGACGGAGATCTCGGAGGTGGGGCGTTCTGCGGCGAGTTGCAGGATCGTGCGCGCGAGCCGTGCCCGCGTCCGGCGTTGACGTGCATCCATGAGGGTCCTTCGCGTGGGTTCGGTGCGGCGGGCGCGAGCGCGGCCGATGCAATACTGGAGTTCAATATATAACATATTCCGCACGTGCGGTGGAGATGACCCTGGGCAAGGGGGTGGCGCACAGTGTTTCGTGCCAGGCTGGTCCAATGACTGATGCGCATCCTCCCGGCGGCCCGGTCCGGGACGCCGGGGATGCCTGGGTCGAATCCGGAGACGGCCGGAAGTACTGGGGACGGTTCGGTGCAGCCGGACTCCTGGTGCACGATCGGGCCCGCGGTGTGCTATTACAGCATCGGGCCGGCTGGAGCCACTTCGGCGGCACCTGGGGCATCCCGGGAGGCGCGCGTCACCAGTTCGAAAGCGCTGTCGACGGTGCGGTCCGCGAGTCGCACGAGGAGGCGGGTGTCCCCGCCGAGTCGATCGAGCTACGGTTCGACTCCGTGCTCGATCTCGGATTCTGGTCGTACACGACGGTGATCGTCGAGGCGGTCGAGCCGTTCGAACCCGTGGTCTCCGACCCGGAGAGTATCGCCCTCGCCTGGGTGCCGCTCGACGAGGTCGAGGCGTTGCCCCTGCACCCCGGTTTCGCCGATTCGTGGCCCGGCCTGCGGTCGCAGCTCGAGCGCCGCGTCACGGTCGTCGTCGACGTCGCGAACGTCGTCGGCTCGCGACCGGACGGGTGGTGGAAGGACCGCGCAGGAGCCGCGCAGCGGTTCGTCGCGCGACTCGGCCGTCTCGCGCACGAGGGACTCGACGCCCAGGCGCTCGACCTCGACTTCAACCGCTGGTGGCCGGCCTACGTCGCCGTCGTCGAAGGACAGGCCCGAGGCGTCCACACCGATGACGACCTGCGAGACCCTGGTCACGAGCTGCGGGCGGGCGTCTCGGTCGTCGACGCGGCGGGGAGTGGCGACGACGCGATCGTGGACGTCGTCCGTGGGCTCGACGGCGCGGTCGTCGTGGTCACCTCCGACCGTGAGCTGCGGGAACGCGTCGAGGGTCTGGGCGCGACGACACGCGGTGCAGGCTGGCTGACGGACCTGCTCGACGCAGTGGTCTGAGGACAGCGGCAGACGCTCCACAGGAGCCTGCGGCCGGTCGCCGCCGTCGCGGGAGACCGCTTTCCCGCACGCCGCCTGGGCGTTCAGTAGGGTTGGTGCCATGACCCTGTTCATCATCGTCGGCGCCGTCGGTCTCGTGATCGTCCTCATCTCCCTGGTCTTCGGTGAGATCTTCGACTTCCTGGACGGGGCGGTCTCGGCCACCGCGCTCGGGAGCGCGTTCACCGTCTTCGGTGCGGTCGGCGCGATCGTGCTCGCGAACGGGCTGCCCGTCTGGTCCGCGTACGTCATCTCGGCCGTCATCGGTGTCCTCGTGCTTGTCGGCGTCCAGCTGATGATCCGGAGCTTCAAGCGCTCGGAGGACGGCACGCCGAGTTCACCGCTCGGTCTCTACGGCGTCGCCCGGTCGACCATCTCGGCCTCCTTCGGCGAGGTGAGCCTCGACGGTCCGCACGAGATCGAGACGCGCCTCGCCTTCTCCGACACCCGGATCGAGACCGGCAGTCGAATCCGCGTGGTCGAGCTCCAGGGCTCCCGCGTGAAGGTCGAACCCGCATCGAGCGGAGCCGCTGCCGACACGCGGCCCTGATTCCATCCATCCACCAGCACGCCCTCGAGGGGAAGGCACCTGCCCTATGGACTTCATCACCACCAACATCACGGTGATCGCCGTGATCGCACTCGTCGTGGTGGCGCTCGCGATCGTCGCGTTCGTCGCCGGACGGATCAAGCGCGTACCGCCGAACCAGGCGCTCGTCATCGTCGGTCGGGGGGCCGGCGCCAAGACGGGTGAGCCCGACGGCGGGCAGCGCGTCGTCATCGGTGGGCGGGTGTTCATCTGGCCGATCCTGCAGCAGGGCTTCCCGATCTCGCTCGAGCAGCGCCAGATCGGCATCGTCGTGGAGGGCGTCGACACGAACTTCATCAAGGTCGCCATCCAGGCGAGCGTGAACTTCAAGGTGTCCGGCACGCCGGAGGGTGTGCGCCGTGCCGCGCAGCGCTTCCTCTCGCAGCAGGGGTCGCTGACGCAGATCATCCAGCAGTCTCTCGAAGGGTCGCTGCGGTCCATCATCGGCAACATGCCGATCAAGGAGATCATCTCCAACCGCAACGCCCTGTCCGAAGCGGTGGTCGAGGCGACCAAGACGGATCTCGCCGAGCAAGGCCTCCAGGTCGACCTGCTGAACATCTCCGACATCTCGACGCCGGGCACCAACTACCTCGCCGACCTCGGTCGAGCGGAGAACGCACTCGCCCGGCAGAACGCGGAGATCAAGGAGGCCGAGACCGCTCGTGCGTCCGAGTTCGCGCGGATCGAAGCGGCGGAGCAGGTCGCGGAGCGCCAGAAGGCCCTGAGCCTCAAGCAGGCGACCATCAAGGCGGAGACCGACCGCGCGAACGCCGAGGCCGAGGCCTCCGGCCAGCTCGCCACGGCTCAGCAGGACCGCCTGGTCGCGGAGCAGGAACGTGAGGCGCTCGCCGAGAAGGCGAAGGTGGAGCAGGAGCGCCTCGACATCGAGGTGCGCAAGCCGGCCGAGGCCGACGCGTACGCGACGGTCCAGCGCGCGCAGGCGGCCCGAGATGCGGCCAATGCCGCAACGGAAGCCGACGCGTTCAAGCGCAAGACCATCGCCGAGGCGAACAAGGTCGCGGCGGTGCAGGACGCCCAGGCGGCTGCGGAGTCCGTGCGTCTCGCCGGTACCGCTGAGCGCGACAAGCAGATCGCCCTGGCCGAGGGTATCCGTGCGCAGGGTGACGCGAAGGCGTCGGCTGTGGCCGCGGAGGGTCTGGCGGAGGCCGAGGCGATCGACGCGAAGGCCGAGGCGCTGAAGAAGTACGGTGAGGCCGGGCTCGCGTCCGAGATCATCGCCCGTCTGCCCGAGATCACGCGAGCCGTGTCCGAGCCGCTCGGCAACATCTCGAATCTCACGGTCATCTCGACCGAGGGTGCGTCGGCCGTCACGAAGACGGTCGGTCAGGTCGTCAGCGAGGTGCCGAAGGTCGTCAAGGACATCACCGGGCTCGACCTGTCCGCCCTCCTGGGCGGGGTCGCCGGTGGCGCGCTGGGGGAGAACCTCCAGCAGGCGATGTCCGACAACGCGGCCGCGGCCGCGAGGCGTCAGCCGAAGACGCCCGCGTCACCCGACGCCGTCTGAGTCGCTGGATCATCGGGAGCCGGTCGCCTTCGGGTGGCCGGCTTCTGGCGTTGTTCCACGACTCCTCGGGCGATTCACCGGTGTCGCTTTGGAGCTTGTCAAGCGGTCCGGTCGCATCCCCGGTCGGGCATACGCGCCCGCCTAGGGTGGAGGCATGCGTGCGGTGCGCACGGGTGTCATCTGGAGGATCGTCGTGGACCATCGAGGAAACACAGCCGAGCAGCGTGAGGGCGGGCAGTCGTCGGAGCCGACCGAGGCCGGCGAGGCACAGCGTCAGCGTCTGGCCGAGCGGCCGTGGCTGTCGTCCTACGCCAGTGGCGTGCCCGCCGACATCGACGAGGTCACCGAGACGCTCGTCGATCTGCTCGACACCTCCGTGAAGCGCTTCGGTGATCGCATCGCCCTGGAGTTCTTCGGTGCCGAGACGAGCTACAGCGAGCTCGGTGAACAGGTCGCTCGAGCGGCCGAGGGGCTCCGCAAGCTCGGCGTGAAGCCGGGCGACCGCGTGGCGCTCGTGCTGCCGAACTGCCCGCAGCACGTCGTCGCGTTCTACGCGGCGCTCCGGCTCGGTGCGACGGTCATCGAGCACAACCCGCTCTACACGGCTCGCGAGCTGCGGCATCAGTTCGAGGATCACGGCGCGCACGTCGCGATCGTGTGGGACAAGGTCTACGACCTCGTCGCCGACCTCCCGGCCGACGTGATGCGCGGCCGCATCGTCTCGGTCGACATCACCCAGGCTCTGCCGTTGTCGAAGCGTCTGGCGCTCCGGCTGCCGGTGAAGCGTGCGCGCGAGTCGCGTGCGGCGATGACCGCGACCCCGTCGGCGAAGCACGTGCTCCCGTGGGAACGGCTGATCGGCGGACGGAAGCTGTCGAAGCGGGTCGTGCGTCCGACGCTCGACGACACCGCGCTCCTGCAGTACACGAGTGGGACGACCGGGGCACCGAAGGGTGCCATCCTGACGCATCGCAATCTGCGGGCGAACGCCGAGCAGGGACGCGCCTGGGTGCCTGGCCTGAGCGAGGGCGGCGAGGTCTTCTACGGGGTACTGCCGCTGTTCCACGCGTACGGCATGACGCTGTGCCTGACGTTCGCCATGAGCATCGGGGCGCGGCTCGTATTGTTCCCGAAGTTCGACCTGGAGCTGGTGCTCACGGCGGCGAAGAAGTCCCCGCCGACGTTCCTGCCGGCGGTGCCGCCCATCTACGACGCGCTGTCGCGTGCTTCGAGCCGCAAGGGCGTCGACCTGACGAGTGTCCGCTTCGCGATCTCCGGGGCGATGAGCCTGCCGGTCTCGACGGTGACGCGGTGGGAGGAGGCGACCGGCGGTCTGCTCGTCGAGGGCTACGGGATGACGGAGTCGTCGCCGGTGGCGCTCGGCAACCCGATCGGTCCGTCGCGTCGGCCGGGCACCGTGGGTGTGCCGTTCCCGAGCACCGAGATCCGCGTCGTCGATCCCGAGAACCCGACGGTCGACCGTGCGGCGGGGGAGTCGGGTGAGTTGCTGCTCCGTGGTCCGCAGGTCTTCCAGGGCTACTGGGGTCGTCCGGACGAGTCGCGCGAGGCGTTGCTCGAGGGTGGCTGGTTGCGGACCGGCGACATCGTGACGGTGTCGGCGGACGGCTTCGTGACGGTCATCGACCGGGTGAAGGAGCTCATCATCACCGGTGGGTTCAACGTGAGCCCGTCCGAGGTGGAGGAGACGCTCCTGTCGCACCCGGACGTCGAGTCGGCCGCCGTGGTCGGACTGCCGCGCGACTCCGGTGGCGAGGACGTGACGGCCGCGGTGGTCATGCGTGCGGGGACCGTCTTCGACGCCGGCTCGCTGCGCGACTACTGCCGGACCCGCCTCACGGCGTACAAGGTGCCGAAGCGGGTCGTGCAGCTCGACGAGCTGCCGACGTCGCTCATCGGTAAGGTGCTGCGGCGCAAGGTGCGCGACCAGCTCGTCGCGGATCGCAAGGCCGAGTAGCGGCTGTCCGGGCTCAGGCCCGTCTCTCTCGGCACGTCGTGGGATGCGTCCTGGAGATGCCTCGTCGTGTCGCGGTGGTCAGCCGCGGGACTCGGGGTGCAGCCAGTGGCGCACCACGGGGATGAGCAGTGACAACGCGACGAAGGTGATGGCGCCGCCGATGATGGCGTCGTCGATCGGCGTGTTCCGGCTGACCTGCACGATGCCCGAGACGATCGCCACGGGCAGGGCGGTGAGGGCCGCGACGCGGACCTCTTTCCAGTAGTGGCTGTAGCGCATGGTGGTCCTTCGTCGGGTGACCGGATCGGTCGGTTTGTCTTGTCACGCGGGCGCGGACGAGTCACGGTAGCGTGCCCCGTGCGGGGGCGGGCAGGGGAGACCTCCTACCCGACGAATGCGGCCTGTCTGGGCCGGGCCGTGGTCGCCGGAGCCGTGTCACGGAGCGCTCTCGGAATCCGCTAGACTGTTCGAGTTGTCTTCTCCGCCCGCGGAGATGGCATCGGGCTGTGGCGCAGCTTGGTAGCGCACTTGACTGGGGGTCAAGGGGTCGCAGGTTCAAATCCTGTCAGCCCGACCATGAAGTCCCGGAAACCATCTGGTTTCCGGGACTTTTTCCGTTGGCTCGCAGCGCGGGCAGGTGGTCAGAACCGCTCCTCGTGCGCCGTTCGACCCGCTTCAATCACGGGGACGCGCTCGCCGGCCCACTCGGCAAGCGCCACCGCATGGGGAATGAGCGACTGCACCCAATACCTCGTCTAGGACGTGCCCGACAGCTACTTCACCGCGCGGGTCGTGATAGCCGTTGCCGAAAGCGGCGACATGTTTGTTTCCGGCGCCACCAGCGACGGCTAATACTCATCTTTGGTGATCGGGCCGCACATCCCAGGAGGCGAACGGCTTCAAGGCCATTGTTCAGCCACACTTTCCAAGTCGACGGCGTGCTGTGTGCATGGCGTCGCGAGCGCACTACGGACCGACAGCCCGACGGCGTGGACTACTTCTTCTGGGAGTGCTGTGCCGCCGCCCCGTCGATTCGCCGCGCTATCCTGCGCCGACGCACTCGGCTCGCTACCGAGCGGAAATGGATCGTCGACGCCGAGTCAGCAGCAACGCGGCGAAGCATGAGCGGAAGGCGCGGGAGGAGGCGGCCATCGAGCGATTCGACCAGTGGGAGGTGTACGAGCGAGACCATTGGCTTTGCGGTATCTGCGGACAGCAGGTCGACCCCGAAGTGCTCGATCCCGACGCTACGAGCGCGAGCTTGGACCACGTCGTGCCGCTGTCGAGAGGCGGAGATCATACGCGTGACAACTCAGTGCTCGCTCACCTGATCTGCAACATTCGCAAGTCGGTGAACAGAGATCACGCATACGTGCGTCCGCTGGCGGGGAAGCGAAGTGGACAATCAGGTAGGAGAAGACCTGCAACCCCTGCTAGAGCTAGAGAGCCGAGACACATCAGGATACGAGAAACTCGCGGTCAACAGGGGTGGGGTCCTGATGCTGGCATCACAGGCCAAGGAGCCCGGAGGTGCCCCACGTGGGGAGTGGGGGACTGAAGTGAAGTTGGTGATGTGCGAGATGGACGATTCCCACGACATGATGCTTGGCATCGCCAGTGCGTCTTCCGCCCAAATGATGCAGCACTCGGATCGCGACGCCTGTTGCGAGCGTCACTCAACACCTAGCCCTTGTCACTTGCATGGCCCGGACTGTGGCCGGTGCCGCGACTAGGCTTGGTCCATTCAGAACGGAGGACATCGTGTCGCATGGACTGCCGCATCTCGCCGACGCGACGGATCTCGACCGATGGGCCGATACCAGGTCTGCCCAGGCCGACCTGCCCCGCCTGGTAAGACGCCTGATCCGCGCCGAGAATGATCAGGTGCAGCGGGTGGAGATGCGCGGGGGCGAGGGGGTCGGCCTCCCCGGCTACGACGGTTTCGTTGAAGCCGGCCGTGCGACGTCCTTCGTGCCCGAGGGCGAGAGCGTGTGGGAGATGGGCGTTGGTGGCGACCCCGCGGCGAAGGCTCAGAGCGACTACCGGTCAAGGAGTGACGACCCCCAGGGGATCGACCCCGCGGAGCACACTTTCGTCTTCGTCACCCCGCGGCGGTGGGACGCTAAGAAGGACTGGGAGCAGCGGAAGCGGGAGGAGGGAGTCTGGCGGGACATCCGGGTTCTCGATGCCGACGACATCGAGCAGGCGCTTGAGGTCTCGCCTGCAGTTCAAGTCTGGTTGTCGGAGTTGCTCGGCCTGGGACCGCTGGGAGCAATGTCGATCGAAGATTGGTGGGGGAGGTATTCCCGAGGGTTTGACCCGACGCTGACCCCAGCTGTCGTCCTCGCCGGTCGTGCGGATCCGGCCGCTGCCCTCGTTCGTCGCTTAGCCGAGGATGTTGGCCGGACCTACATCCGCGCAGCCAGCGTCGATGACGGCCTGGCCTTTGCCGCGTGCTCGATGATGGCGGTCGGGCCGGAGTACGCGGAGCCGATCCTCGCACGGTCTCTGCTCGTGCACGATGGCCCAACTCTCATCAGATTGGACCGGACGTCCAGCCTCCTGATTCTTTTGCCATACGAGGAGGGACTGCAGCGAGAAGCCCACCTGGTCGAAAACCATCACGTGGTTTTCGTGGTCACCGACCCAGGCGGCGACGTCGACATCGAGTTGCCGCCGCACGACCACCTGGCGCTTAAACAGGCACTCGCAGAAGTCGGAGTCCCGGCCGAGCGTCTCGCCCGATACGTCCGAGCGGGCACGAAGAGCCTGGAGGCGTTGCGCCGCGTGGCGACGCGCTTTGGTCAGCGCGACCCAGGGGAATGGGCGACGGATTTGGCGAACCGCGGCGTTCGACGGGCGTGGCTCGCAGGAGGCTGGAGCCAGTCCCGGAGCGGCGACAACGAAGTACTCACAGGCCTGTGCGAGGACGAGCCGGAAGACCTGGACGAGCGCCTTCGGCAAGCCCTCCGTCGGCCCGACCCACTGTTCACAAAGGTTGGTTCGACGTGGGCCGTTGCGTCCCCTCAGGATTCGTGGCGAACGGCCCGCGGACTAGTCAGCGATGGCGACCTGGATTCCTTGGAACGGGCTGTTCAGACCGTTCTCGGGGCTGTAGATCCGCGACTCGAACTCGCGGCAGAGGACAGGTGGGCCGCCGCCGTGCATGGCAAGACGCCGGTGCACTCTTTAAACCTGCGAAAGGGATTGGCTCGGACTCTCGCCTTACTGGGCGCGCGTGGCGACGATGTCCGCCTGGCCGGAGGGCGGTCGGCTCGGGAATGGGCCGAGCGCGTTGCCTTGAGCCTATTTACTCGTGCGAACGAGGACGTGGAGGCGCAGTTGTGGACGTCGATTTCCGACGTCTTGCCTCTGTTGGCAGAGGCAGCTCCGGACGCGTTCCTCCGAGCCATCTCGGAGGCCACACAGGGGGACGACCCGCTCGCCAAGCGATTCTTCCAGGACACCGATGACCGCTGGAATGTGAGCAGTCCACACTCCGGATTGCTGTGGGCGATTGAGGAGATTGCTTGGTCGGAGCAGCACATGGCGTATGCCGCTGAGACTCTCGCAGCATTAGCTGAGATCGACCCTGGCGGTCGCCTGAGCAACCGACCGAGTGGGAGCCTGCAAGCGATCTTCAGGTCCTGGTCACCCCAGACGTCTGCCTCGCTCGATGCTCGTATCCAGACGTTGGAAAGCCTGACTCGACGCCACCCAGGCGTCTCGTGGGATCTCCTGCTCTCGCTGTTTCCGAGCACCTCTGAGTTCGGCATGCAGAGCCATACTCCCGAATTTCGCGAGTGGGCGTCCGAGACCACACCTGCGACGCGCGCTGATCTTCTCGCGACGCTGGAAGCGGCAGGGGCGCTCCTCCTTAGCTTCGCCAAGGCTGACCCCGCGCGCTGGGAGCAGATCGTCCCGAAGTTCGATCGACTTCCGCCGGATGTTCGAAACGAAGCGATCGCAGCCATGTCTTCGCTCCCTGTAAACGAACTAACTGCCGAGCAGAGCACTGCGTTGTGGGAGGCGCTGAGCAGCTACGTGAGACACCAACGCGAGTACGCCGATGCTGAGTGGTCATTGTCTGAGGAGTGGCTCGGACCGCTCGCGGAGGTTGCGCAGAACCTGACTCCGGCCAGGCCGTCAGACATGACCCGATGGCTGTTCGACGATTGGCACCCCGACATCGGCATACCTGCCGACGAACTCCGTGCGTACGACGCTGCCTTGAGCGAGCGACGCGCAGCAGGAATCGCACAGGTTTTCGCCGAGGAAGGCTTGGAGGGCGTTCGCCGACTCGCCGCCTCGGTTGAGCTTCCATGGGCAGTTGGGTCAGCCTTGGCCAAAGCCACCGATTCTGTCGATGCCGATGTGATCGGGGAACTCGACAGCGAAGACCGGGCCGCGGTTCAGTTTGCCGAGGGGTTCGTCCGTCGTCGCCTACGCGGCTCGATCGACGACATTCGCCCTTGGGTCGACCAGTTCGAATCAAGACCGCTACTCCAATCTCGCCTTCTTCAGTCCGCAGATGATGTGTCGGCTGCCTGGGACACGCTGCGGCACTACGACGAGGCGGTGAGCAACGCGTACTGGTCAGAGTTTTCGCCCTACGGCCGTGGCGAGGAGTTCCCCTACATCAACGAAGCAATCCAGAACCTCCTTGAGCACGGACGTGCAGCCATCGCCGTAGACGCGCTCAGCATGTATGCCGCACGGCACGAGGGCGCGGTTGACGAGGTTCTGGTGATCAAGGCGCTTCAGGAGTTCGGCACTCGCGACGACCCTGAGGCGCGACGCGTCTCCGCCTACGACATCTCCCGACTGCTCGCGTTCCTGAAGCACCGCGGTGTGGATGAGGGTCAAATCGCGCTCTTGGAGTGGCGCTACTTGCCACTGCTTCAGCGTGACGCCGAAATGCCTGCACTTCAGCGTTTGCTCGCCAAAGATCCTCGGACGTTCGTCCAGATGATCGAGATGGTCTTCAGGCCCGCCAGCGCGAGGAACGAGGAGCAGGTCGAGAAGCCGTCTGAAGATTCCAACCTGGCGTCGAATGCGTTTCGCCTTCTTCGTGAGTGGAAGGTTGTTCCTGGAACGAATGACGAAGGCGTCGTTGAGGCAAACGCCCTCCGTAAGTGGCTAGAAGGCGCGCGTGAGTTGCTTGCAGAAGCCGACCGCACCGAGATCGGAGAACTGCAGATCGGGGAGGTCTTCGCACATTCACCTAAAGACCCGGACGGAACGTATCCTGCGCTGCCAGTTCGCGACATTCTGGAAGACGCACCTGACGAGCGTCTGGCTCGGGGCTTCTCGATTGGGGTCTACAACAAGCGAGGGGTCACATCTCGCGGGATGACTGAAGGCGGGCAGCAGGAATACGACCTGGCTAACAAGTACTCGGCGTGGGCGGAGGCAGTGCAAGCCTCACACCCGCGCACCGCAGCCACTCTCCGTGACATTGCCGAGACGTACCGCGACGAAGGAAGAAGGAACGACGAGGAGGCACGTCGATTCCTGGAAGGGATGGACTTCTAGGCGTTGTTCTTTCGGAGTTTCCGAAATCTGAGCCGAACGGACCTTCCGAGATCCGGAAGGTCGCACGGTAGGGGTACTTCGCTCCGACTAACATAAGAACGAATTGCCCAATTCTTGTAGGTTGGGGGGTGTACCCCCCCCCCCCACCCGAAGATGTGGACCAAAGCGCTAGACGGCGACACATTGATCTCGGCTCATCGAGAGCCCGTTCTTGTCCTCTGAGGCTGACTAGACCAGCACAGCTTTCTTGGCCCTTCCAACGTCTGTCTGCGCATGGCAAGGTAGTCATGAGGCGCATCAGCATGCTGGACAATCCGCTTGGCACGGAAGTGCTTCGAGTGAAGGGGGACGGATGACAGTGGGGCCGGCGCGCACGGTTGTAGCCCTTCTCGAGAAGCTTCACACCGCGTTCTCAGGCTTCAACACCGCCTTCAATGAGGGTCAGTACGTCCTCTGGTTGGGTTCGGGCATCTCGCGCGACAGGGTAAAGAACGTCGCTGAATTGCTCACCAGCGTCGTCGAACACCTTCGGGTGAACATTGACATCGGCGACGACGACTGTGAATACCGGACCGCGCTCAACGAAGTGTTGCGACTCGCCGCCTTGCGACGTGAGGAGCTGGACACCCTCGACTTCTCAACCACATTCACGAGTTGGCCCTTGCGCGAGCGAATCGTCTCGACACTCATAACGAACTACTCGCAGGTGCTTGACGTTTCGGTGGGTGACTCGAATCCTGACGACTACCTGGTGTGGACCGCGCTCGATGTTCCCAACACCTACGGGGCACCGGACCTCGTTCCGGACGTCGAGCATTACTGCATCGCCATTCTCATGTTGGAGGGGCTCGTTTCGTCTGCCGTTACTGCCAACTGGGATGGACTTCTGGAGAAAGCCTTGGCTGAACTGACGCCGGCGTTCGAGTCCCGAGTTCGCGTTGCTGTAAAACCCGATGACTTCCGTAACGCGGGGCCCTCGATCGAGATCATCAAGTTCCACGGCTGCGCGGTTCGCGCCCGAGATAATCAGGGCGAGTACCGGCAACTCCTAGTTGCGCGCGAGTCGCAGATTTCGCGTTGGACTGAGCAGCCGGAGAATCGGTCGATGCGCAAGCACCTTGAGGTGCTCTACACGGACCGGTTGACGTTGATGCTGGGTCTGTCAGCACAGGACGCGAATCTCCACACCGTGTTTGCTGGTGCTATCCAGGACCTCGCTCGGCCTTGGCCGGCGTCCCCGCCGCCCGTGGTTCTCAGCGAGGAGCAGCTTGAGGCGTATCACCGCAACCTGCTCAAGATCACATATGGTTCGAGCTACCAGGGCAACGCAGCCGCGATCGCCCAGTCTGCCCTTCTAGGCGCCTACGGTAAGCCCACCTTGCTCGCCTTGGTGCTCGCCTCGCTTACTGAGAAGCTCAGCTTCTGGGTTCAGCCGGAGGTGCAGGAAACCTGGGGGGATGCCGCTGTTCAGCAGCTGCAGGATGATCTCCGCAGTCTCAGGGACTTGGTAGCGATACATGCCGACCCTGCTCATCCTGAGGCAGTTGAGTCTGAGGAGCGTCTGGGGCATCAACGTGCCTTTGCCGCTCGGATTGTCGATGTCGTCAACTTGGCGCTAGCAGTGTTTCGGACTGGGCAGATTCCAGCTCCGCGAAGTGGTCGTTATGAGCCGTTGTCTGCTCGTCCAGCTGCTCAGGCGGTCTTGGATCCCGATTTTCCGGCTCGGCAGTTTGGTCGACTCGGCGTTGCGTTGTCATTGGTCGGTCGAGGACTTGCCTCAGGGCAGTGGTCGGCTTCCACGGGAGATAGCAGCTTGCCGCAGGACGGAGTTTTGCGCTTGGCCACATCCGAGAGGAACACGCGGGTGTTCTTTGTAAAGGACAGCGCCGCATTGACGCAGCTTGAGGTGGATGGCTCGTTTGATGCCGGCGACCCTGACGTTCTGATTGTCATGGCAGACGAGGAGCCACCCGTTCAAACTCGGTCGCCGAGGGGGCGCTTCGGCCGGGGCGGTAGGCCTGGAGCAGGGCGGTTTAGCGTTGCATCGGGTGTGGCCGGCACGGCATCGCCCGATGAGCTGTACGAGGCGTTCAAGCTCGCAGGGGGCTTATGATGGCAGGTATTTCGGATGTTCTCACAGTCTTGGAAAAAGCAGGTTTCGAGAAGCTTCCTAAGCCCCTAACCGTCGTCGGTACGGAGTTCGACTTCGAAGCAGCAGCTCGTGGGACTGGCAGTTCGCACGACCTTGTGCTGATCATGACCGATCAAGTTCCTACACGGCGACTTCAACGTCTGGTGGCTGGTTTGGCGCGGTCTCTTGACCTCGCCTCGTCGCGGCGGCCCGTGAGTCTCGTTTTCCTGGGGGCGATTGCTGCGGGCGACCGGGTCGAGCTAGAACGCTACGCGCGGGTGCTCTCCGTTGGCTCCTCGTTACCCAGCGTCTCGGAGGTCGAGGAAGCAATTGCGGTTCTGCTCCCGTTGAAACTGCCGAACACTGATCTCGTTCACGGAAACGACCCGGTGAACGAGGTGATGGCAACCCTTGGCATGTCGAAGGACACCCCAGATCACATCGCACTGGTCAGGGCTGCCGTCGATGGTGCGGAGGCGGTACGAGAGAGACTGCGCCGTTACGTGAACGCCGGAGTTGAGTGGCACGATGACTTGGAGGAGGACGATGAGTGATGTTCCAATCCGTAGCCTGACGGTTTCCGACTTCCGACGAATCGAAGGAACTCGAGAATTCCCTCTAGACGCGCCTGTAATTCTCATCCACGGCCCAAATGGCACAGGAAAAACCAGCCTCCTCTCCGCGCTGGAGCTCGCACTGACCGGCGAGATTCGGAGCATGGAACGTCATTCAGATCGTTACCGCGCGCATCTGCCGTTCCTCGGACAGTCGTACGCAACGGTGCGGGTGGATATTGCCCAGCACCTACAAGGCGGCACGCCAGGAGTTCCCCTGACCGTCAGCGGTTCACGGCTGGAAGGTGCTCCGGCACTAAATCACGCAGCTTCAAAGTTCTACGCCGAGCGGTGCTACCTGGATCAGTCATCGCTGGGTCGTCTTCTGGATCTATATCAAGCTCGAGAAGGCAGTGAGCAGACTGCACTTGAGAAGTTCGTGAACGAGCTTCTTGGACTAGAGAAGCTCGACGCACTCCTTAGTGGGCTCAGTGATGCGAGTGACTTCAGATTACTCAAGAAGCTAGCGGCAGGTGTCGACGAGGCTGATCGTGAGGCGAAAGCGGCAGCCGCGGATCTGAAAGAAAAGACTGGATTGCGAACCGATGTCCGCGCGGAGGCTGCCAGCGCTCGGCAAGCCACACGAGACGTCCTCATCGAGCTCGACCTCGGACCCGCCGTCGGCGATACTGATATCGAGCTTATGGAGCGCGTGCGACGAGCGACCAAAGAAGACACCACCGCCGACGAGTTTGCCGTCGCAGAGAGGGTTCATCAGGAGCTCGTCGCTTTGGGCGGTCGCATTGCTGCGTCGGTCGAACGTCCGACCACACAACGGATCGAAGAGACACGCGCGGCCTTGGCTTCCGCAATTGCTGCCAAGGACGATTGGGAGCGTACCGACAGGTCAGGTATCGACGCTTGGGAGCGGGAAGCCCAAGCCGTCGGCGTAGATCTCCGAGTCGGACCCAGTACCGCGGTGCAGCACGCCACCCACTTAGTCGTCAAACAACTCGAAGCCGGAGCAGAGGTTGAGGTGAGAGCTGAGGCGGTCGGTGCCGAACTGGGTGCCGGTCGCGCCGAGCTAGAGGCGCTTCAGAAGCGCCTCTCGGACGCGCACGAGAACTCAAGCGCGCTCGTAGAGGGGTTGACCGCGCTCCGAAGCGTTGTCGAGGCAAGCAACATTTGCCCGATCTGTGATCGAGACATCACAGAGATTCGTAGGCATAGCCTCCGAGCTCATGTAGACGCCAAGCTAGACGAACTCACAAGCCACGGGCAGCAACTCGTCAAATTGCGCGCCGACCGTGACGAACTTGCGGCAAAGGTGTCTCGGCTGGAGGTTGAACACACTCAGCTCACTGGGCAGAGCATGTCTGCCGAGCAGCGCCAGGTACTCCAGCAGCGGCACTCGACGCTTTTGCAGCTGGCATCCGCGGCCGCAGGTATTGAAACAGCGAAGTCCAACGGGGCAGAGCTCACGCAGAGCGTTCGTGGTCTTCAGCAGACACTTCGCGAGCTTGAGGCCGCGGGTTCTGAAGACACTTACATCAGGAGGGAACTCGACAAATATGCCGTCCTCCTCAACGTCACCGTGGAATCAACCTCCGTTTCTTTCCAGTCAGTGTGCAATGACTTGCTCAAAACTGCGAAGGCGAGGGTCTCCCAGCTCGCCGATAAGGCCAACCACTACCAGGATGCGATAGACGCGGCGGCGAGCCTTGCAGCTGTGATCGAACGCGAGCAGGCCGTCGTACAAAGTGTCGCTGAGGCCGCAGAGCGCAAAAAGCAATGGGACGATCGAATCACGGAGGCGAAACGGCGTCAGGGAATCGCGAGAGAGGTTCGTGAGGCCGTTACAAAGACTCGAACTGAAATCGTCCATCGAGTCTTCACTGAATCCCTCAATGAGGTCTGGAAGACCGTGTTCACCAGACTTGCCCCGAACGAGGGATTTATACCAAGATTTGGAGTCCCCAGCGCAACCAAGAAGACCTTTGACATCAATCTAGAGACGACTCACCGAAACGGTGAGGCGGGTGGCCCACCCCAAATGATGCTCTCTGCTGGAAATCTGAACACCGCCGCGCTGTCATTGTTCCTCGCGCTCCACCTTGCCGTGCAACCCGTCGTGCCGTGCCTTGTCTTCGATGATCCAGTTCAGGCGATGGACGAGGTTCACGTAGCGCAGTTTGCTGGACTCATCCGTCTGCTCTCGAAGCAGAACGGCAGGCAAGTCATCATCGCTGTTCACGAGCGCGAGCTGTTTGATTATCTTGCCCTGGAGCTCAGCCCGGCATACGCGGGCGACGAATTGATTACAATTGAGCTCGGAGAGCGTGCGGACGATGAAGATCAAGGGATCAACCGCCACTCCTGGGTTCCGGACGTAGCGATCGCGGGATAGATCAAACAATTTGATCGGTTCCTTCCCTTCAGATGGGAACCAGGCTCACCATGTTGCTCAGAGCCTTCAAAGTGCGATTGGTCGACGGAGTCACGGTTGTTTGTGCGGGGCAGTGCAGAGGCGCTAGCTAACGATTCTGCACGCACTGATCTAGAAGTGTTTTACACGGCAGATCAAGATCTGAGTTCACGAGGGGGTCGCTGGATCGCTTGCGCGTAATGCACAGAGCATTCTTCTGAAATGCCTACCCAGGTCGAGCCGGCTGGGAGCGATGCTTTGGCGCTTGGGGGTCAAGGGGTCGCAGATTCAAATCCTGTCAGCCCGACCATGAAGTCCCGGAAACCAACTGGTTTCCGGGACTTTTTCGTTGGCCCGCAGCGCGGGTAGGCGGTCAGAACCGCTCGTCGTATGCCGTTCGGCTCGCTTCGATCACGGGGACGTGCTCGCCGGCCCACTCGGCGAGTGCCACCGCATGGGGGATGAGCGACTGCGCGAGGTCCGTCAACTCGTACTCGACCCGTGGTGGCACCTCCGCGAAGGTGGTGCGGGTGACGAGCCCGTCGCGCTCGAGGTTCCTGAGGGTGAGGGTGAGCATGCGTCGGGAGATGCCCGGGATGCGCTGCTCGAGCTCGGTGAACCGGAACGGGCCGTCATGGAGCGTCGCGATGAGGAGGAGCGCCCACTTGTCGGCGATGCGGTCCAGGAGTGAGCGGATGGCCTTGCCCTGGTCGCCCCGGACGGAACACAGCCTCTGGTAGCGGAGCACGGCACCCCTCGCGGCTCGGTCACACGCGTGTGCCTTTTGTACGCCGGTCCGATCCGGTCCACACTTGCGTCGGTTACCCATCGTAACCATCAACGCACACACGCACTCGGAGGTTGCACATGGTCATCGCCTACTGGATCGTCGCAGGACTGCTCGCGGTCCTGTACCTGTACTCGGGCGGCATGAAGCTCGTCCGCTCTGCCGAGCAGCTCCGCCCGATGATGGCGTGGGTCGACGGCATGCCGCTCTCGGCGGTTCGAGTGATCGGACTGCTCGAAGTGTTGGGTGTGGTCGGCCTCATCCTGCCCCCGCTCGTGGGCGTCGTCACCTGGTTGAGCGTCGCTGCGGCGGTCGGACTGGTCCTCGTGCAGATCGGTGGCATCACCCTGCACCTACGTCGCGGCGAGATCCGGGTACTCGGGCTGAACGTCGCTCTGCTGGTGCTCGCCGCCGTCGAGATCTGGCTGGCGACGATCTGGCTGTAGCGGTGGCGGATCGGTGCCTGCCTCGTCAGCCGACTCAGGGGACGAGCACGATGCGCCCGAACACGTCCCCGGCGTCCATGAGACGGTGTGCCTCGGCTGCGTCGCTCAGCGGCAGGGTGTCGTGGACCACCGGTGAGAGCGTGCCTCGGACGGCGTCGTCGAACACCTCGGCTCGCACCCGGGCGAGTTCCTCGCGCGGCACGGTGTCGAGGCTCAGGGTTCCGAAGGTGATCGATCGGCGGAAGCCGGCCAGGAGCGCCGTGCCGAAGTCCGCGGGCGGGAACCCGCCCACCACGCCCACGGCGATCAGGCGGCCGTTCGGCGAGAGCCGCTCGATGAACCGGGGGAGGTTGGGCCCGCCGACGATGTCGAGGATGACGTCGAACTCCGCCGGGGCGTCCGCATCGCCTGTGCCGGAGCGGTCGAGCACGTGGGTTGCACCGAACGCCCGCAGACGTTCCCCGCGTTCGGAGGACGAGGTGGTGACGGCGATGACGCCGGCACCGGCACGAGCGGCCAGCTCGACGCCGGCCAGGCCGATACTCCCGGCGGCCCCGCGCACGAGGACGGATTCGCCCTCGGCCAGGCGAGCGCGTTCAAGCGCGAAGTGTGCGACCGGGAACGCGCTGCCCAGCGTCACCGCCTGGACGGACGTCAGGTCGGACGGCAGCTCGACGATCTCGTCGGCTCGCGCGATCACGTACTCGGCGTACGCGCCCGAGGTTCCCGTGAACGCCCAGACCCGTCGACCGACCCATGCGGGGTCGACGTCGGGCCCGGTCGCGGTGATGACGCCGGCGGCTTCACCCCCCGGGATCATGCCCGAGTCGCGGGCGGCTTCGGCGATCCCGCCCCGGCGGATCACGACGTCGACCCCGCCGACGCCTGCGGCCTCCGTTCGAACGAGGACCTCACCGGCCCCGGGCGTGGGGACGGGTAGGTCCGCCACCTCCATCCCACTCGGGTCACCGAAGGTCCGGATGATCACTGCGCGCATGGGTGCACTCCGTTTCGCGGCGGGGGGATCTGACCCGCCTCCCGAAACGTAACGGACGCACCCGTCCACTTGAGTAATGTGAGACACATGTCCGAGACACTGCCTCAGAACCTGCGTTCCGACGCGCAGGAGAACCGTGACCGCGTCCTCGCGGCAGCCCGCGACCTGTTCGGGACCGACGGCCTCCACGTGACGATGCGGGAGATCGCCCGCCGAGCCGGTGTCGGGCCGGCCACCCTCTACCGACGGTTCCCGACCAAAGCCGATCTCGTCAGAGCCGCCTTCGTGAACGAGCTCGACGCCTGCCGCTCGATCGTGGTCGACGCCCTCGCGGACGTCGACCCCTGGCGTGGATTCCGCAGCATCATCGAGGAGGTTTTGGTCCTCAATGCCCGGAACCAGGGGTTCACGGACGCGTTCCTCGCCGCCTACCCCGATGCCGTCGACTTCCGGACCCAGCGTGAACAGGCCGTGCGGGCGATCACCGCCGTCGCTCGTCGTGCCATCGACGTCGGCGCGCTGCGCCCGGACTTCGTCCTCGACGACTTCCTCGTGGTCCTGCTCGCGGCTCGCGGACTCTCACGTACGACGGAGACGGAGCGCGTCCGAGCTGCACGACGCTACGCCGCGCTCGTGATCGACGGACTGCGTGCGTCAGACCGGCACGGACCGCTTCCTCCAGCGCCACGACTCATCCCGAGCGTCATCCCGGCGTAGGCCGCACGTCCAGGTTCACGATGCGACCCGCTTGCTTGCGTCAGCCGTGGTCGGGGTGAAGACGTTGACGAGGTTGCCGTCGGGGTCGCGGAACAGCAGCGATCGGTTACCCCACGGCATGGTCGTCGGCTCGTTCACGAACGTCTCCACGACGCCCTGGAGTGTCGTGTAGACCGCGTCGACGTCATCGACGAGCAGATCGAGGATGACGGATCGGTTGGCTCGCGGTGCGGCGGCGTCCTCGCCCAACAGTGGGATGGTCGCTGAACTGGCGATGGCGAGCGTGCCGGTGTCGGTGCGCACCTCGGCGAACAGTGGGTGCAATCGTGTCGCGGTCGCACCGGTGACCCGCTCGTAGAACTCGACCAGGGTGTCGACGTCGTCAGTGATGATCCGGGTGGCTGCGACTTGCATGCGTGTCTCCTTGGCTGGTGGTGTTTCCCGCGGGTGCGGTGGCGGTGATGACGATAGAGCCAATGCCGGACTGTTTCCGCCCGGTATTCTCATGAGATGGGACATGCCGGCTCGCCGACTGCTCGAGCGCTGCAGCTGCTCGAGTTGCTGCAGTCGGCGGAGATCCGCAGCGTGCCAGAGCTCGCCGAGCGGTTGGGCGTGGACGAACGGACTGTGCGCCGCTCCGTGCAGCGTCTCGTGGACATGGATGTCCCGATCGAATCGGTGCGCGGTCGCTACGGCGGGTACCGCCTCGGCGTCGGCCGACGGGTGTCGCCGATCATGCTCACTGATGAGGAAGCGGTCGCCGTCTTCCTCGGCTTGAGTGAGGCTCAATCGTCCTCGGACTCCCCGGACGTCGCAGCGCAGATCGCCCTCGCGAAGGTCCGGCGTTCCCTCCCGGCCGCATCCGTTGAACGCGTCGAGGCGGTCATGCGGGCCACAGTGCTGAGCCCGTCGCGCGTCCACGTGCCCGACGCCGGCGTCCTGCTCACCGTGTCGGATGCGCTCCGAGCGAGACGTCCCCTCGAACTTCGCTACCGCGACGCGGAGGACACGCCATCGCGTCGCACGGTGCATCCGTTCGACCTGCTCGTCCATGCCGGTCGTTGGTACCTGGACGCGTTCGACGTCGAGCGAGCGGAGGAGCGCACCTTCCGGGTCGACCGCATCCGATCGGCGCGGACGCTGCCCGGGGTCTTCCCAGGCCCGGTTGCTCGAGCGGAGCGCCCTCCACTCGTCGATCGCTTCGCGGGAGCGGACTACCGATGGCACGTCCGGTTGCGCATCCAGGCGAGCGTCCCGCGGATACGGGCCCATTTCCCGGAGAGCGTGGCCGTCGTGGAGTCGATCGAGGACGCACCTGCCTGGCATCGGGTCTCGATCCGAGCTAAACGCCTCGACTGGTTCCCAGCGGTGATCGCCGGGCTGGGAGATCATGCGGTGATCGTCGACGAGCCCGAGGATCTCCGCGAGCTCGTGCGCGCGACGGCGACGCGGATGTTCCGCATCGCTGGCGGTGCTGAGCAGCGGCCCGTCGCCGAGTAGCGCGCGACGATGCGGACCGTCTCGACGCGGGCGACCGGTGGCCTGGTCGACGCGATCGCCGCGGGCGCGGCGCGTATCGGGGCACTCGAACAACTGGCCGGCGGGGCAGACGCGGGCGCACCCACCGATGAGCCGCTCGGACTCGTCCCAGAGCCTCTGGGCGTCATCCAGGTTCCGCATCGGCGGACACAGGGGCGGGAGGAGCGCGGGGCGGCCGCCGATGGTCCGGACCTGGCCGTAGAACTCGTCGCTTCGTGCGGTCGAAGCCGTTGCGGCCATGAGCGCAGGCTGCGCGTCACTCGACACCGTGCCTGCGGCGCCGAGGCGTGAGAGCAGGGTGACCACGCGACGGGCTCCGGTGTCCCGCTGGCGACCCATGCCCGGTTGGGCGGCCAACAGATTGGTGGGGGAGAAGCAGGGGGGACAGGTTGCTGGAGACACCCCACCGGCTCGACGAGGTGTTCGCCCCTCGTGGTCGAACGCACGGGCTGGAGGACCGCGACGCCAGCCCGGGCGAGGTCGGTGGCGATGCTTCGACCGATGCCGAGGACCCTGGTCGGCGTGAGGACCGCTCAGCTCGCCAGCTGCCCCCCCCGCCTTGGGGGTTGTCGATGCCATGGCGCGGTAGGAGCATCAGCTGCATCGGAACCCATGGAGGTTCGAATGCGGAATCCAGAGGTGTGGCTCGCCCTTGTCGGCTTGCTCGGGGGTGTCGTCATTGCGGGTGCCCTCTTCGCGCCGATCGCAGCGATCATCGCCGGGGTCGGATTCCAACTCAAGCGGAAGGAACGGGGCATCGATCCAGGGCTGTTGCTTTTCAGCCTTGCTGCGATCGTCTTGGCGATCTTCATCTACCCGGCCCACTTCCGTGCCGTCGCCACGTGTGATGCGATCGCCGCAGGGGCTTCGAACTCGCCGCTGGAGCGACTACTCGATACACCCACGGAGCGGCGGATGGACGCACTGGAGGCAGGCTGCAACGATCTGCCGTTCTACGAGATGCGCGAGTACTGACCCCCGGTCTCGACAGCGTGCCGTTCAGCTCGTTGCAGGGAACGGGCGCAGCTCCAGGCGGCCGTTGCGGGCCATCGGGTGGCGGGCCGCGATGTCGATGGCCTCGTCGAGGTCGGCGCACTCGAGGATGTCGAAGCCCCAGAGCGTGTCGGTCGCTCCTGGGGTCGGGCCGTTGGTGACGAGGCGCTCGCCGGCGCGGACACGGACGCCGCGCGCCTCGCCCGGATCGAGCACGTCGCCGAGGAGACGACGTCCCGTCGTGTCGAGCTCCTGGACCCAGAGGTCGACGTCGGAGTCATCGGTGGGCTCGTCGGGCACCGGGTCCGTGAGGACGAACATCATGAATCGCATACGGTTCCTCTCATTCGACGCTCTCGAGAGCGCACTCGTGGTCGTTATCTGAGCTGGTTGACGACTGGTACTGCGCTCTCGTCGAGCCAGAGGGTGTCGATCGGGATCGACTGACCGAGGACGCGCTCCGCCGCCCGGTGGCCGGAGTGGAATGCCGCCGTCACCGTTGCGGGGTCGTCGGTCCACGTCGCCTCACCCGCGAGATGCAGGACGCCGCCGACCGGGGTCGCGAGGGCATCGTGGTCGTCCGTCGTCGAGCCGACGGTCATATAGGCGTAGGACCCGCGGGAGAACGGGTCGTCCTGCCACCGGGTGACGTGCACCTCCGTCGGCTCCCCGACGCGGTCGCCGTACAGGCGCCGCAGCTGCTCGAGGATCGACTCGACGACGCGCGACTCGTCCCAGTCCCGGATCTCCGCGGCCGTCGGGCCGGCGGCGAACGTCAGCAACGTCGGTGATCCGTGCGCCGTCGTGAGGTCGTACCAGGAGTGCCAGCGTCGACTCTCCGGGCCTTGCTGTCGAATCGCGTAGACGTCGTCGTCCCAGAATCGCCGCTCGAACCGGAGGAAGACCTTCTCGAACGCGTTCATCCGCAACCGGGCGAGCGCACCGGCGACCGGCTCCGGCAGCGGGGGATCGATCCTGATCTCCTCCGACTGCAGCACCCCGACCGGCACCGTCACCACAACCGAGCCCGCATGCAGCACCACCTCACCAGTCGGCCCCTGGGCGGTGACCTCGACGCCCTGTGCAGACCACCGCACATTCGTCACCACGTGCTCGAGGTGCACGTCGAGCCCCTCGGCCAGTTTCCGGGGGAGCACGTCGTACCCGTCGGGGAACACGACCTCGTCACCGTCGATCGCGTCGTCGTCGAGCCCGTGGGCCGCGAGGTCCTCGATCCACGCGCCGTACTGCTCCTCCGAACGATGCTCCAGGTACTCGCGGACCCGCTGCACCCGCTCGGCGTCCCAGTCCTGCAGCGCGAGCGCCGCCTCGGTCACGTCACGGTAGGACGCGTCCGGTGCGGACTCGGTGACGACACCGAGCAGCGTCGCGTCGAGGGCGTGGACGTCCTCGGCGAAGCCGCGAGCCTCGGCGTCCGACAGGCGCTCGCCGTCGGGTCCGTAGTACGCGATCGGCCGGCTGTCCGGCTGGTAGCCGCCGACGGTGAACTCGACCGTCCGCATGCCGAACGCGTCGGCTGCCGCGGCGACCGCACTGTCATTCACCCCGTGCACCCACGATGCGCCGAGATCGGTCACCTGACCGCAGCGACGCTCGGTCGACACCCGCCCGCCGACCCGGTCACGGGCCTCGACGACGACCACGGTTCGTCCGGCGGCCGCGAGGAGTCGTGCGGCGACGAGCCCGGCGACGCCGGCACCGACGACGACCGTGTCGAAGCGGGTGTCGGCTTCGGGCGTCTGCGCCGATGCCTCGTCCGACGCGCTCATCGCGGGTCGCCCATGTCGCCGGTGGCCGGTGTGCCGTCGATCCGTTCGTACCTGAGGTGGACCGTCCCTGCGGGGGAGGTGGTCGCCGGGCCGAGCAGGCGCAGCGAGGACGGCACGGTGCCGGTGGCGAAGACCCGCTTCCCGGTGCCGAGCGTGATCGGGTACACCCAGAGGTTCAGCTGATCGAAGAGTGCGTCGGCGAGCAGGGTCTGCACGAGGTCGAGGCTGCCGATGACGTGGATCTGCGCATGGCGCTCGCGGAGTGCTCGAACGGCCTGGGGGAGGTCCGGTCCGAGTTGCGTCGAGTTCCCCCACCCCAGCTCCCTCGGCTCGCGTGACGCGACGTACTTCGGCAGTCGGTTGAAGAGCCTGGCGATGCCGTCGTCCTGGCCACCCTCCTGGTGCGGCCAGTATCCGGCGAAAATGTCGTAGGTCCGGCGCCCGAGCAGGAGGGCGTCCATGCCCACCATGCCGGCGTCGATCTGCTCACCGTCGACCTCGTCGATGAGCGGTGCCTGCCAGCCGCCGAACGCGAACCCGTCACTGGGGTCCTCCTCCGGCCCACCCGGCGCCTGAGCGACGCCGTCGAGGGTCATGAAGAGGTCGATGTGGATGCGTCCCATGTCCTGCTCCGATCTGCTGCACTCACGATCCACCGGCCGGCAGGCGGTGTCAACGGCTGTCGGCTGAGAACGCACTGACGAAAGGGCATCGGCCGTGTCCTGGGCGAGTAGCGTTCGGAGTGGATCCGCTTGCGCACACCAGTGCACGGGCAGGACGTCGTTCGACAGATGAGAGGCATCACACCATGACCGATCTGGACACCATCCCCGTCACCACCCTCGACGGCCGGGACACGACCCTCGCGGAGTGGGACGGGAAGGCCAAACTCGTGGTCAACGTCGCGAGCCGCTGCGGCCTCGCGCCGCAGTACGAGAAGCTCGAGGCACTCCAGAAGGAGTACGCCGACCGCGGCTTCACGGTGATCGGGTTCCCGAGCAACCAGTTCCTGCAGGAGCTCGGCGACAACGAGAAGATCGCCGAATACTGCTCGGCCACCTGGGGCGTCACCTTCCCGATGATGGACAAAGTGAAGGTCAACGGCCGGAACCGGCACCCGCTCTACCAGGAGCTCGTGAAGACCGCCGACGCGAACGGCAAGGCGGGCAACGTGAAGTGGAACTTCGAGAAGTTCCTCATCGCGCCCGACGGCACCGTGCACCGCTTCCGTCCGACGACCGAGCCGGACGCCCCCGAGGTCATCGCCGCGATCGAGGAGAGCCTTCCCGCGTGACGCCGGGACGGCCGGGCGCGCTCACCGGTAGGTGACTCCGGTGAGCGCCTCGGCCGTCGTCCAGAGTTCGGCGGCGACGTGCTCGTCGCGGGCCGCCGAGGTCCGGTCGACGGGCTTCGGACCGCCGCGCATCTCGCCGAAGCCGCTCGGACCGTAGTAGCCGCCGGGCTCGACATCGGGCGACGTCGCCGCGTAGAGCGTCGGAAGCGCACCCATCTCAGCGCTCTGACCGAGGAGCCTGGTTCCCCACGCGAGGAGCGGACCCTGCGCGGACTCGGTGTGGGACTGGAGCTCGGTCGACGCGAAGCCGGGGTGTGCGGCCACGGACAGCACCGAGGAACCCTCCGCCGTGAGGCGTCGCTGCAGCTCGGCCGAGAACATGAGGTCGGCGAGCTTCGACTGGCCATAGGCGGACCAGCGCCGATACGTCCGGTTGCGCCAATCGAGATCGGCCAGGTCGATCTTGCCGGCGCGGTGTGCAGCACTCGACAGCGTCACGACCCGCGTGGTGATGCGGTCGATCAGGAGGCCGGTGAGTGCGAAGGGCCCGAGGAAGTTCGTGCCGATCTGCATCTCGAAGCCGTCGGCCGTGCGTCGTTCCGGAACCGCCATGACGCCGGCGTTGTTCACCAGCACGTCGACCCGCTCGACGCCGTCGGCGAATCGGCGGACGGACGCGAGGTCGGCGAGATCCAGCTGCCGCACCTCGACGTCGCCGGTCATCGTCGCCGCGGCCCGCGCGCCCTTGTCCGTATCGCGGCAGGCGAGGATCACGGCGGCACCGTGGGCGGCGAGCTCGCGGGCCGTGACCGCGCCGATCCCGCTGTTCGCGCCGGTCACGATCGCGACGCGGCCGTGCTGATCGGGGATGTCTGCTGCGGTCCAGGGGCTCATGAGGGCGACGTTACGCCATCACGATCTTCCGATTACACATATCGTTCACAGCTTCACCGATATATCGTTGAGCATCGTTCACGTACGACGAAGGAGAGCAATCATGGGTGGATTCCCAAGCGGTGGCGCAGGATTCGGTGGCGCCGGGTTCGGTAACGGCGGAGGCTTCGGCAACGGAGCCGGCTTCGGTACCGACGGCATGTGGCAGATGATGGAGCAGCTGCGTTCGAAGTTCGAGAAGAGCGCCGGCTCGCGCGTCGGCCGCGGCGACGTCCGCTCCGCCGTGCTGGCCCTCCTGGCCGAGCAGCCGATGCACGGCTACCAGATCATCCGCGAGATCGAGGAGCGCAGCGGCGGCTCCTGGAAGCCCAGCGCAGGCTCGGTCTACCCGACGCTGCAGCTGCTGTCCGACGAGGGCATCATCACGGCCGAGGAGTCGGGCGGCCGCAAGACCTACGCACTGACCGAGGCCGGTCGCGACGAGGTCGCCGAGTCCGGCGCATCCGCTCCGTGGCAGAACGCCGAGTCGTCCGAGCACCCCGGCTTCACCGCTCTGCCGAAGGCCGGCGTCGAGCTGGCCCAGGCCGCAGCCCAGGTCGGCCGCACCGGAACGCCCGAGCAGGTCCAGCAGGCCGTCACCATCCTCGACGAAGCTCGCAAGCGCCTCTACGCGATCCTCGCCCAGGACTGACCGAGTGTCGTCGACCGGCGGGACGCCCAGCGACTCTGCGTCCCGTTTCGGCGAGCTCCCCATGAGCGGGCGGGCCGGCGTTCCTGCCGGTCCGCCCGCTCACGGGCGCGCCCGGTACCGTCGCATCCTCCGCTTCGCGAGCTGGCACCTGGCCGCCGCCTGGTGGTTCGAGATCGTCCTGCCGCGGTTCGGGCTCATCAAGCTGACGGAGCGGACCCGCACGCGTCGGATGCAGAAGTTCGCACGACGGTTCCACGTGCTCGCCGTGGACCTCGGCGGCCTCATGATCAAGGTCGGCCAGTTCATGTCGTCGCGCCTCGACGTGCTCCCGCCGGAGATCACGAAGGAGCTCGAAGGCCTGCAGGACGAAGTCCCGCCCGTCGCCTTCCCTCGCATCCGCGCGCTCGCCGAGTCGGAACTCCGCGTGCCGCTCTCGCAGGTCTTCGCCGGCATCGACGAAAGCCCCGTCGCAGCGGCCTCGCTCGGCCAGGCGCACCGCGCCCTGCTCGCTCCGGCGCTCGCCGCGGACACGGGGCTCGACGCCGTCGTGCTCAAGGTCCAGCGGCCGGGCATTGACGAGATCGTCACCGTCGACCTCGCCGCCCTGCGCAAGGTGGGCGGCTGGTTGCGCCGCGTCCGGCTCGTCTCCGACCGCGTCGACATGCCCGCACTCGTCGAGGAGTTCGCCGCGACGAGCCTCGAGGAGATCGACTACCTCCATGAGGCCGCGAGTTCCGAGCGGTTCGCCGCCGACTTCGCCGGCGACGACCGCGTCTCCGTGCCCGCGGTGGTCTGGGAGCGCACGACCCAGCGCGTCCTGACGCTCGAAGACGTCACCGCCATCAAGATCACCGACGCGGACGCTCTGCGCGCCGCCGGCATCGACCCGGTCGACGTGGCGCCCGTGTTCGCAGCCGTCATGTTCGACCAGCTCTTCACCAACGGGTTCTTCCACGCCGACCCGCATCCCGGCAACATCTTCGTGACGCCCGTCGAGGCCACCCCGGGCGAGCGACCCTGGAAGCTGACCTTCATCGACTTCGGGATGATGGGCGAGGTCCCGCCGACCACGAGGCGCGGCCTCCGGAAGCTGCTCATCGCCGCCGCATCGCGCGACGGCAAGGGCCTCGTCGACGCGATCCGCGACCTCGGCGTCCTCCTGCCCTCGGCCGACACGACCGAGCTCGAGCGGGCCATGACCGCGCTGTTCGGACGCTTCGGCGGCATGGGGTTCGCGGAACTGCGCGACGTCGACCCGAAGGAGTTCCGCGACTTCGGCAACCAGTTCAGCGAGGTCATCCGCACGCTGCCGTTCCAGCTCCCCGAGAACTTCCTGCTCATCATCCGCGCGATCTCGCTCACCTCCGGTGTCTGCAGCGCCCTCGACCCCGAGTTCAACCTCTGGGACTCCGTCGAGCCCTACGCCGCGCAGCTGCTCCGTGACGAACGCGGCAACGTCGTCCAGGACCTCGGTCGCGAGGCACTCGACATCGCCACGGTCGCCGTCCGCCTGCCGAAGCGTCTCGACGCGGTCATCACGCGGGTCGAAGCCGGCACCGTCGCGACCACCAACCCGAGACTGGAACAGCGGATCGCGCGGCTCGACCGCACGACGGGCCGGGTCGTCTCGGCCGTGCTGTTCGCCGCGCTGCTCGTCGCGGGTGCCGTCCTCCGGGCCGACGACGCGGTGCTCGGCACCGTCTTCATGGTGGTCTCCGTCGTGCCACTCCTCCATGCACTGTTCTCGGGGCGCCGCGGGCGCTGACCCCGGCGAGGGGTCGTCGCCACGGCACACTCCTGACGCGAAAACCTGGATCAACGGTCCATAGGCCGGTCTCCGGCGCTCCAGCACACTTGCCTGAATCGATCGGGCAAGCACGAGGGAGCACCACCGGATGGAATCGTTCGACGTCGCGGTTGTCGGTATGGGAGCTCTCGGCAGTGCCGCCGCCTACCACCTCGCCCGTCGGGGCGCGAAGGTCGTCGCCTTCGAGCAGTTCGAACTCGGGCACGTCCGCGGCGCCTCGCACGACACCTCGCGGATCATCCGGACGTCGTACGGCGCTCCGCAGTGCGTGCGACTCGCGCAGTCGGCGTACCGTGACTGGGCCGACCTCGAGCAGGAGTCGGGCGAGCGGTTGCTCACCATCACCGGCGGGGTCATCTTCCTGCCCGTCGACGGGCCCTACTCGGCCACCGACTTCACCGCGGCGCTGGAGGAGTGCGGGGTCCCGCACGAGCTGCTGACGCCGGCCGAGGTGCACGCGCGGTGGCCGCAGTTCCGGATCCCCGAGAACGTGGAGACGGTCTACACCGCCGACACCGGCATCGCCCACGCGGCGCGCACCGTCGCGACGCTGCAGCTCCGTGCTCGGGCGCTCGGTGCGGACATCCGCGACCGCACCCGGGTCGACGCGCTGACCCCTGATGGATCCGGCGTCGTGGTGCAGACCTCCGGCGGCCCGGTGCGTGCCGGCAAGGTCGTCCTGGCCGCCGATGCCTGGGCCAACGAGCTGCTCGAACCCCTCGGCGCGGCGATCCCACTCGACGTCATGCAGGAGCAGGTCACCTACTTCCGCCCGGCCGACGCCGAGCAGCTCGATCGCGAGCGGTTCCCGGTGTGGATCTGGGAGGACGAGGAGTGCTACTACGGCTTCCCGACCTTCGGGGAACCGACGGTGAAGGCCGCACGCGACGTCTCGGAGAACCGCATGTCGCCGGCGGAGCGCACCTTCGTCCCGTCGCCGGAGCTCACCGGGCAGCTGGCCGACTTCATGGCGGACCTCGTGCCGGCGTCGGGCCCCCAGCTCCGCACGGTGACCTGCCAGTACGCGCTCACCCCGGACCGGAACTTCGTCCTCGGCCCGCTCGAGGAGCACCCGGACGTCATCGTCGCCCTCGCCGCCGGTCACGGCTTCAAATTCACGCCGGCCTTCGGACGCATCCTCGCGGAGCTCGCGCTCGACGGGGAGACGAGCGACCACATCGCGAGCTTCGCCCCGTCCCATGCCCGCAGCGCCGACCGCCTCTCACCGATGCCGACCTCCGCGAGCTGATCCGGAGCGGGCCGGTCCGAGTGCTGCAGGTTACCGTCCGGCCTGCAACTGCTCGCGGAGCTCGTCGAGGCGGACGGCGATGCCGAGCCGGAACATGCGCTCGTCCTCGCGCCAGGAGGCTCCGAGGACCTGGTCGAGCCGGTCGAGCCGCTGCAGGATCGTGTTCGTGTGGAAGTTCAGGGCGCGCGCCGTGCGGGTGGGGCTCGCGTTGTTCCGCACGAACGCGCGCAGCGTCCCGAGCAGGTCGGCGTTCCGCTCGGCGTCGTAGCGCCGGACGAGTCCGATGGTGTCGCGCAGGAAGTCCGCGAGCGCCCGCGCATCGGTGTCGAAGATCGCGGAGTAGGGCAGGAAGTCGTCGGTCGATGCGGTGAGGTCCGAGAGTTCCAGTGCGGCGATGAGTCTGGCGGTGCGCATCGCGCTGGTGAACGCGGAGGTGAGGGCGTCGGGTGCGGTGCGGGGCACGACGGCGACGACGGGTTGCTGGATGCTGCCGGCGACGTGTCGGCGGACGGCGTCGGCGTCGAGCGGCTGACGGCCGGAGGCGTGTGCGGCGACGACGTACCCGCGGTACTCGCCGACGAGCGCATGGTCGTCGAGTCGGCGGCTGAGCGCTCGGGCGGCGGTGGTCTGCTGGTCTCCGGGGACGGCGAGGAGGAGCAGGGAGTCGAGTTCGTGCAGGTCGATGCCGAGGCGCCTGGCGCGTCGTTCGACGTCGGATCGGCGTTCGGGCACGTCGTCGAGGAGGTCGGCGATGAGTTCGCTGCGGACCCGGTGGTCTGCGCCTGAAGCCGCCTCCTGCTGCAGTTCGAGGAGTGCCGCGACCTGCGCCGCGCGTTCGACGGTGCGGAGGTCCACGGCGCCGAGCTCGAAGTCGCCGTCACCGAGGATGAGGGCGCCGAAGTGCCGGCTGCCGGCGGACAGGGCGGCGACCGCTCCGACACCGCCGCTCGCGACCAGGACGCAGTGGCCCGAGCGACGGCTGTCGGTGATGGCCGCGCGCGTGACGTCGTCGAGGTCGAGCATGCCGGGGGAGAGCGGGAGACCGGCTGCCGCGATCACCCGGTCCTGCGCGTCGGTCACGGCGACCGCACGGCCGAGTGCCGTCGCGAGCGTGTCCGCGACGGGTGCGAATCCGCCCCCGGCGAGGACCGCCTGGACGAGTTCCTGGTGGACGGTGTTCGCCCGGTCGCGTTCGACGAGGTGGGCGGTGAGGTCCGCGAGGTTCCGTCGGCTGGCGTCCTCGGAGTCCTGCAGGTCGCGGAGGGTCTGCGTGGTCTGGAGGATCACCGAGGCGTGGTCCGCGAGCGCCGCCAGGAGCGCGACCTCGTCGGGGGAGAAGTCCTTCCGGTCGCGGTTGCCGACGAAGAGGACGCCGAGGACGTCATCACTCGTGAGCATCGGCACGCCGAGCAGGGAGACGAGCCCCTCCGCTGCGACCGCGTCGTCGATGCCCCGCTCGTGTCGATCGGTCGAGTAGTCGGAGTAGTCCGCGACCCATTGGGCCGTGCGCGATTCGACGACGACGCTCGCGAGCCCGCGCCCGGGAGGGACGCGCAGCGTCTGGAACGACGGACTGACGGAGCCACTCGTCTCGCGTACGCGCAACTCGTGGGTGACCGGGTCGAACTCGGACAGGTAGGCCAGATCGACGCCCATCATCTGGTGGGCGCGCTGGACGAGTCTGGCGAGCACGGCGTCGCTGTCGCGGAGCTCGGCCAGTTCGCGGGCGCTCGAGAACAGGGCTGAGAGCTCGTGCTCGCGGCGTCGCAGCCGGATCAGCTCCCGCTCGGTGTCGTGGGGTTCGGCGTCGACGAGGTCGGTGGCCGTTCGCACGTCGGCAGGCTCTCGCATCGGGTCTCCTGACTGGTCCCTCAGGAGTCTAAGGCGACGGCCGGTCCAGCGGGGTGTGGGATCCGCCCACACGATCGCCGATCCGCTGAGTCATCCGCCCATCGTCGTCGACGATCACCGCTCCTAGGGTCGTCTTGACCGCAGCACCGAGGATCCGGTGTCTGCCTGTACCGAAGGGCGACCCATGCCGAGAAACAGCCGAATCCAGGGGCTGCGCGACCACACGCCGGACGAGCGGCTCGACCTCGTCGCCGAGGGGGCCGGGATCGCGGCGGAGGCGCTCGCCGCACTGCGACCCGATGCCGGCCTGTCGATCGCCCAGGCGGACCACCTCGTGGAGAACGTCGTCGGCGTCATCGCCGTCCCGGTGGGTGTCGCGACGAACTTCACCATCGACGGCGAGGATCGACTCGTCCCCATGGCGACCGAGGAACCGAGCGTCGTCGCCGCGGCATCCAACGCCGCCCGCATCGCGCGCGTGCACGGCGGTTTCCGGACGTCGTCGTCGGGCGACGTCATGATCGCGCAGATCCAGATCCTCGACGCCGTCGACCCGCACGCCGCGCGGCTCCGCGTCCTCGAGGCCCGCGACGAACTGCTCGCCCTCGCGAACGAGCTCGACCCGATCCTCGTCTCCTTCGGCGGCGGCGCCCGCGACATCGACGTGCGGATCCTGCCGACGCGGGTGGGGACACAGGTCATCGTCCACCTCCACGTCGACGTCCGCGACGCCATGGGCGCGAACGCCGTGAACACGATGGCCGAGGCGATCGCGCCCCGCATCGCCGAGATCGCCGGATCGCGGACCCTCCTGCGGATCCTCACGAACAAAGCCGACCAGCGCATCACCCGTGCCAGGGCGGTGTTCGACGCCGACCTCCTCGGCGGTGCGCAGGTCGTCGCCGACATCGTCGCCGCGAGCGCGTTCGCCGAGGCCGACCCGTACCGGGCGGCCACGCACAACAAGGGCATCATGAACGGCATCACGGCCGTCGTCCTCGCCACGGGCAACGACACCCGGGCGGTCGAGGCCGGCTGCCACTCCCACGCGGCGCGGTCTGGTCGCTATGCGGCGCTGTCGCAGTTCGAGCAGGACGCCGACGGGAACCTCGTCGGCACGATCGAGGTCCCACTGGCCGTCGGGCTCGTCGGTGGAGCGACGAAGGCGCATCCGACGGCGCAGGCGGGCGTGGCCCTCCTCGGCGTCGAGACGGCTCGGGAACTCGCGGCGGCCATCGCCTCCGTGGGCCTCGCCCAGAACCTGGCCGCGTGTCGGGCGCTCGCCGCCGAAGGCATCCAGCGCGGCCACATGACCCTGCACGCCCGGACGATCGCGGCGAGCGCCGGCGCGACCGTGGACGAGATCGGGGCGGTCGCGGCGAGGATCGTCGCCGACCGTCGGATCCGGGTCGAGTACGCACGCGAGGTGCTCGACGAGCTCCGGGCGACCTCGGCATGAGCGGCCTGCCGCAGCCCCGGATGGAACCGGTGGACGGTCTCCCGACGCGGGTGCGCGTCTACGAGGTGGCGCCGCGCGACGGGCTGCAGGCCGAGACGGACACCCTGCCCACGGCGGTGAAGGCGGAGCTCTGTCGGCGTCTGTACGAGGCGGGGTCGCGGGACCTCGAGGTGACGAGTTTCGTGCCGGCCACCTGGATCCCGCAGTTCGCGGATGCGGAACGGCTCGTCGCGGGCCTCGACGTGCCGACGGGTGCGCGGGCGGTCGGCCTCGTGCCGAACCTGCGCGGCCTGCATCGGGCGATCGACGCGGGTGTCCGGGAGGTCTCCGTCGTCGTGAGCGCATCGGAGTCGTTCGCCAGGGCCAATCTCAACACCTCGCGCGAGGGTGCCGTCGAACGGGCCGAGGAGGTCGTCGCCGCCGCGACCGCGGAGGGCGTGCCGGTGCGCGGCTACGTGTCGATGGCGTTCGGGGACCCCTGGGAGGGTGCGGTCGATCCGGCGACGGTCGTCGAGGCCGCCGTGCGGCTGTACCGCGCCGGGTGTTCGACGGTCGCCGTCAGCGACACGATCGGGGTCGGGACGCCCGGGCTCACGACCCGGGTCGTCCGGGACGTGCTCGCCGCCGGGATCCCGGTCGAGGCGGTCGCGCTGCATCTGCACGACACCTACGGGCAGGGACTCGCCAACGTGTACGCGGCGCTCTCGCTGGGCGTCGCCGAGTTCGACTCCTCCGTGGGTGGCCTGGGTCGCTGCCCGTACGCGAAGGGCGCCACCGGTAACCTCGCAACCGAGGACCTCGTGTGGATGCTCCACGGGCTCGGGATCGAGACCGGGCTCGACCTCGGGGCCCTCGCCGCGACGACCGCCTGGTTGGCGCGCGTCCGGGGCGTCGCAGCCCCCTCGAACGTGGCGACGGCCCTGGCGGCCGCAGCGTCCGCGGTCGACACCCCGAGCACCGCAGGAGGCGGCAGATGAGGCACACCACCGAGTACGTCCAGGGCGACGTCGAAGCGGTCCGCGCGCTGGTGCGCGAGCACCCCTGGGCGACGGTCGTCAGCCACGTCCCCGGTCGTGGGCTCGTCTCGTCGCACTATCCGGTCCTGCTCGAGCAGGACGAGGACGGGATCGTGCTCCTCAGCCACGTCGGGCGGCCGGATGAGCGACTGCACGAGCTCGGTCAGCACGAAGCCATGGTGATCGTCTACGGCCCCCAGGGGTACGTGTCGCCGAGCTGGTACGACACGTCGCCGGCCGTCCCCACCTGGAACTTCGCGGTCGCGCACCTGTACGGGGTGCCCGAACTGCTCTCGGACGAGGAGAACCTGCAGGTGCTCGACCGTCTCGTCGCCCACTTCGAGCGCGTGTTGCCCGAGCCGTACCTGATGAACGGGACGATCGCGAACAGCGAGTACGCGGCACGCATCGTCCATGGGACGGTCGGATTCCGCCTGCGCGTGACCCGGTTCGAGGCCAAGGAGAAGATGAGCCAGGACAAACCGGCCGAGGTCGTCGAACGGGTCGTCACGGCGCTCGGGGAGCCGGGTCCGTACCGGAACCCGAGCCTCGCCGCCCGCATGGCGGCCCTCCACGGGCTCGACATGGGGACAGCTGCGCCGACCACCGACGACGGGACACCGGCACGGTGACCGCGACCGACCTCACGCTCCGGAACGCACGACCCTCCGGCGGCGAGCCCGTCGACATCCTCGTCCGCGACGGTCGGATCGCCGAGATCCGACCGGCCGGGACGGCCCCGGCGTCCGGCGAGGTCGTGGACGTCGCCGGACGCACGATCGGACCGGGGCTCTGGGACGCCCACGTCCACATGACCCAGTGGGTGATCCAGCGGCGACGGATCGACCTGACGGAGACCGCCAGCGCGGCCGACGTCCTCGCGGCCGTCCGTCGCGCGGTCGACACCGGTGCACCCCTCACTGACGGGTTCCTCATGGGGTACGGGTTCCGCGACGGCCTGTGGGCGCAGCCGGCGACGCTCGCCGCGCTGGAGGCCACCGAATCGGACGTACCCGTCGTGCTCGTCAGCGGCGACCTCCACTGCGCCTGGATGAACACGCGCGCCGCGCGACGACTCGGTCTGGACCTCGACGCGAGCGGGGTCGTCGCCGAAGCTCCGTGGATCGAGGCGCTGCAGCGGATCGACCAGCACTCGGGGCTCGCCGCGCACGCCTACCGGGACGCCGCCGACTCGGCAGCCCGACGCGGCGTCGTCGGGGTCGTCGAGTTCGAGAACACCGACAATCTCGGCGAATGGTCCGAGCGCATCGCGGACGGCGGGACGAGCCTGCGGATCGAAGCCGCCGCGTGGCCCGACCGTCTGGAGTCCGTCATCGCGGCGGGACTCCGCACCGGCGACGCGATCGACCCGGCCGGACTCCTCACCATGGGGCGGCTCAAGGTCGTCGTCGACGGTTCCCTCAACACGAGGACCGCCTGGTGCTGGGACCCGTATCCGGGCGTCGACCCGTCGAGTGCGCACGCCTGCGGGGTCGAGAGCGTCTCGGTCGACGAGCTCCGCCGACTGCTGGAACGAGCGAGGGGCGCCGGGATCGAGGCTGCCGTCCACGCGATCGGCGACCGAGCCAACACCGAGGTCCTCGACACCTTCGAAGCGCTCGGGATGCGCGGCGTCATCGAGCACGCCCAGCTCGTGCGCGAGCAGGACTTCGCCCGGTTCGCGAGCCTCGGGCTCATCGCGAGCGTGCAGCCCGAGCACGCGATGGACGACCGCGATGTCGCCGACCGCCACTGGAGCGGCCGCACGGGTCGCGCCTTCGCGTTCGGATCCCTGCACCGCGCAGGCGTCGGCCTCCGACTCGGCTCGGATGCTCCGGTCTCGCCACTCGACCCGTGGCAGGCGATCGCCTCCGCGACGAGCCGGAGTCGCGACGGCCGCGACGCCTGGCACCCCGAGCAACGGCTCCCGCTGGACGTCGCCCTGGCCGCGAGCGTCCGCACCTCGATCGCGGTCGGGCAGCCCGCCGACCTCGTCATCACGGACCTCGACCCGTTCGACGCCGACACCGAACGGCTGCGCTCGATGCCGGTCGCGGCGGCCCTGCTCGGCGGACGCTTCACCTGGCGCGCGATCTGATGGCAGCTGAGACCGAGAGGGAGACCCCCACCGTGACACCGCAACCCACCGCAACGCCGACCCACGTGCAGCTCTTCACGAACGCACTGGTGTTCACCGGCACCGACGAGACGGGCTTCGCCTCCGCGTTCCGCATCGTCGACGGCCGCTTCGACTGGGTGGGGGAGGCGTCCGCGGTCGCAGGTGAACCCTCGGTCGACCTCGGCGGACGCACCGTGCTCCCCGGCCTCATCGACAGCCACACCCACCCGGCGCTCATGGCCGCCACCGCCGTGGCCGCCGAGTGCTTCCCGCCGTCGGTGGTCTCCATCGACGGACTCGTGGAGCGGCTGCGAGAGCACCAGGCGACGCTGACCGCGCCGAGCGCCTGGGTGCTCGGCCGCGGGTTCGACGACACGAAGTTCCCCGAGGGGCGGATGCCGACCACGGCCGACCTCGACGCGGTGTCCGCAGAACGCCCCGTCCTCGTCTGGCGCTGCGACGCCCACTCCGCCGTCTGCAACACCGCGGCGCTCCGCCTCGCGGGCATCACGGCCACAACGCCCGACCCGGCCGGGGCGCGTTTCGAACGCGGACCGGACGGCGAACCGAACGGCGTCCTCACCGAGATCGCCGCGGTCGAGGCGGTCGCCAGGTTCATCCCGGTGCCGGAACGCGACGAGCAGGTCGCCTCACTCGTCGCGATCGGCGAGGAACTGGCCTCGCGAGGGATCGTCGCCGTGTGCGACCTGCTGTCCAACCGACTGCACGACCCCCTCGACGCCTTCCGCTCCGCTGCCGCCATCGGGCTCCGCACCCGCGTCGCCCTCTACCCGGGCTGGGACCCCTCCGTGCCACTCGCCGAGCTGACCCCGGACGATCGCGAGGGACAGATCCGCATCGGCGGGGTGAAGGTCGTCCTCGACGGGGCCTACTCGAACCGCACCGCCTGGGTCGCCGAACCATATCCCGAATCCTGCGACCACGGACTCCGACTCGTCGAGGACGACGACGTCCTCGCAGCCGGCGCCTGGGCTCGCCGCAACGGCGTCCAGCTCGCCGTGCACGCCATGGGCGACCGCGCCCTCGACCGCGTCGCGAGCCTCTTCGAAGACCAGGAGCCCTGGCTCGACGGCATCCCCTCCGTCCGCATCGAGCACGCGACCATCATCAGCGAGGAGTACGCCGAACGGCTCCGCTCCGCGCGCATGACGTTCGGGATCGCCACCCACACCGTGTTCTTCTTCGCCGAATACGACGGCTACGAGCTCGCCCTCCGCGCCGAACAGGTCCCCGACGCCTACCCGATCGCCCGGTTGTTCCGCACCATCGGGCCGCTCGCGCTCTCCTCCGACCGCCCGGCCACCGCCTGGAGCGGCGCCGACGACGTCATGCTCTCCGTCGAGGCCGCCGTCCGACGCCAGGCCTACAACGGCGCCGACTTCGTCCCCGAGGAAGCCATCAGCGTCGCCCAGGCGCTCCTGCTGTACACGGGACGAGCCGGCCTGCTCTCGCCGCTCGACAGCGTCGGCCGGATCGCCACGGGATACGACGGCAGCTTCGCCGTCCTCGACCGCGACGTCTTCTCCGTCCCCGCCGACGAGATCGCCACCGTCCGGGTGGCCGAGACATGGATCCGCGGCGAGCAGGTGTACCGGCGCTCGCCGCAGGACGAGGGGGTCCGCTCATGACCGGCTTCCAGGGGGACGCGACCGCGATGCGCGACGAGCTGATCGCCGTCCGACGTGAGCTGCACCAGGAGGTCGAGATCGGCCTCGACCTGCCAATGACACAGGGGATCATCCTGCGCGAACTCGCGGGGCTCGGCCTGGAGATCACGACGGGCACCGGACTCTCCTCGGTCGTCGCCGTCCTCCGGGGCGGCGCCCCCGGCCCCACCGTGTTGCTCCGTGCCGACATGGACGGTCTGCCGGTGACCGAGGCGACCGGGCTGCCGTTCGCGTCGACCTCCGGGGCCATGCACGCCTGCGGCCACGATCTCCACATGGCGGGTCTCCTCGGCGCCGTCCGGCTGCTCGTCGCCCGTCGCGATGACCTCGCCGGAACGGTCGTGTTCATGTTCCAGCCCGGGGAGGAGGGCCAGGCCGGCGCGCGGATCATGCTCGAGGAAGGCCTGCTCGACATCGCCGGAGAGCGACCCGTCGCGGCGTACGCGCTGCACGTCGACTGCAGCACCCCACGCGGGCAGCTCGTCACGCGCGAGGGCGCGATGATGGCGAGTGCCAACGCGTTGCAGCTCACCCTCCGCGGGACGGGCGGTCACGCGGCGTTCCCGCACCTCGCCGTCGATCCGGTGCCGGTCGCCGCACACCTCATCCTCGCCGTGCAGACCTTCGCGGCCCGTCGGCTTCCGGCCACCGACCAGGCCGTCATCTCCATCACCCGGCTGAGCAGCGACTCCGAGGCCAGCAACGTGCTCGCCTCGGCCGTCAGCCTGGAGGCGAACATCCGCACGCTGTCGAAGGCGACGCTCGAGACGGTGCGTGAGCAGCTGCCTGAGCTGCTGACCGCGATCGCCGAGGCGCACGGCTGCACCCTCGAGTCGACGTTCATCGCGTCCTACCCCGTCACCGTCAACGACCCGGAGGAGACGCGGTTCGTCCTCAGCACGCTCGACGCACTCGTGGGGCCCGACCGGGTCGTCCGGCAGGAGGTGCCGTCGATGGCATCGGAGGACTTCGGCTACATCCTCGACGAGGTCCCCGGCACGCTCGTCTTCGTCGGTGCCGCCCCGGACGAGGGCTCCGTCGCCCTGCACTCCGAACGCGCGGTGTTCGACGACGACGTCCTGGACCTGCAGGCCGCGGTGCTCGCCGAACTCGCCTGGAGGCGCCTGCAGCTCGCCTGAGCGACGGTCGACCGTCCGGGTGGCGAGTGGGGACATCCCGGACGTATCCGACAGTCGGGGCAGCGCATGTGCCCTGGATGGGTAGCATGGACACGTTCCGGATTCCGACGACGAAAGGGCGCGCGTGATCACCGCAGAGGACATCACGAGGCGCTCCGCGATCGCCGAATACCAGGTCGTCGGTCGTCCGCCCGAGACGGACCTCGAGAGCCTCGTCCACCTCGCCGCGGCCATGTGCGGCGTGCCGACCGCCGTCATCAACATCATCGACGACCGGTTCCAGCACCAGATCGCTGCGGTCGGGTTGGAACCGGCGAGCTGCTCGCGTGAGGACTCGATGTGCGCGGTCGTGTTCCAACAGCAGGTACGGACGATCGTTTCGGACGCTCGTGAGGACCCGCGCTTCGCGGCGAACCCCTTCGTCACCGGTGAGCTCGCCAACGTCCGCTTCTACGCATCGAGCCCGCTCGTCACCCCCGACGGCGTCCCGATCGGCACCCTGTGCATCTTCGACGACCGTGTCCGTGAGCTGACTCCGGAACAGGGCAAGGCGCTCGACCTCCTCGCGAGGCAGGTCGTCGACGTCCTCGAGCTGCTCCGCCTCACCTACGAGCTCGGCCAGTCCAACGAGCAGCTCGCCCAGTTCGCCGGCCAGGTGAGCCACGACCTGCGCAACCCGCTCATGGCGGTCTCCGGGTTCCTCGAGCTCGCGACCGACAGCCCGGAGATGGCGAACGCGCCGCACGCGGCGAAAGCGCTCGCGCGAGCCGAGTCCGCCGCCGACCGGATGGCGGCGATGATCACCGACCTGCTCGACTTCGCCCGGATCGGTGGCGCCCGTCCGCGACGCGCCCCGATCGACCTCGGGCCGCTCGTGTCCTCGGTGGTCGAGGACCTCGATGCGACCATCACCTCGACCGGCGCGACCGTCGACGTCGACACGCCCTTCCAGGTGCACGGCGACGAGACGTTGCTGGGCGCGCTGCTGCAGAACCTGATCGCGAACGCGGTGAAGTTCAGTGCGGCCGCCGGAGTCGTCCCGCACGTGCTGGTGCAGGCCGAGCGGGTCTCCGCCGGGGTGCTGGTCGCGGTCGAGGACAACGGTCCTGGTGTAGCTCCGGAGCAGCGTGAGCGCGTCTTCGACCTCATGGAACGCGCGGCGGGGAGCGAGGTCGCCGGCCTCGGCATCGGCCTCTCGACCTGTCGACGCATCGTCGAGGCGCACGGTGGCCGGATCGAGATCGACGAGTCGGGGCTCGGGGGAGCGAGCGTCTGGTTCCTGTTGCCCGACGCCCGATCAGCGGCCTGAGTCGCCCGCGCGTGCGCGGTGCCTCCGGACGCCCGACCGGTTGGCGCACCGCACCGAGCAGTAGCGCTGACGGCCGTTGCGGGTGACGTCGACGACGACCCGTCGGCAGGTGTCGCCGGGTTCGGTCCCCGCGGCACACCGACCGAGACGCTGCATCCCCCTCGTCGTCAGGTGGAGGGCGGTCCCGACGCTGATCACCGCGCCGAGGACCTCGGGGAGCGCCTGGTGCTCGTCGCGGTAGTGCAGGTGCCACCCCTCGCCGTCGTGGTCCGTCAGGCGCGGGAACGCGGCCGCAGCGGCCATCTGGCGGTTGAGGGCGGCCGCCCTGGCCTGATCGTCGGCCGCGTCGACGACGGTCAGCCATTCGTCGACGACCCGGCGGACGCGGGCGTGGTCATGGGGGACCTCGGTGAAGGGCATCGTCATCCCGTGCTCCCGGGTGCGGGCGACGATGGCGTCCCGGTCGTCGGGCCAGTCGTTCGCCAGCGAAGCGGCCAGGAGGACGGCGTACGAGCCGTAAGGGTTGAGATGCATAACGCCATTACATCATGGTGGAGTCATGACCCTCCTCGACGCACCCCCGCAGTCCTCCGAACCGTCGCCGAACGCCGTCGACGCCTGCCGCCACATCTGGGCGACTGAGTCGGCGCACACCACCTCGGAGGGGTCGCTGCGCTACCTCCGGTGTACCGCCTGCGGCAGTCGTCGGATGGAACTGCGACCCAACGACGACGCACCATCGGTCCCGGTCACGCGCCAGGACATCCCGCCGCGGTGACGCATCACCGAGACCGTCCACGGTGACGTCCTCCCGCCACGCGCGTTAGCGTTGGAGGAGTGGTCTGCGGGACCGCACCCGCCCAGTGACGAGAGGAACCCCATGAGCGCCGACGTCTGGCTCGACAAGGAATCACCCGAGGTCTATCAGGCGCTCGTCGAGACCGGCCGCGCCGCGGGTCGCGCGGCTCTCGACGCCGGCATCGACAAGCGGCTCATCGAGCTGATCCGGATCCGGGCCTCGCAGATCAACGGTTGCGCGTACTGCCTGCGTCTCCACGTCGCTGACGCTATCGCGCTCGGCGAGACCACGGAACGCCTCGCCATCCTGTCCGCCTGGCGCGACAGCGAGTACTTCAGCCCGGTGGAGCAGGCCGCACTCGCGATCACCGAGGACGTCACCCTCATCGCGGACGTGCAGCATCGCCGGCGACTGCCGGACGACGACCTGTCGACGCTCACGAACGGTCAGATCGCCGCGGTCCGGTGGCTGGCGATCGTCATCAACGCCTTCAACCGCGTCTCCATCACGAGCCACTACCCGGTGCACCCGGAGCAGGCGGACTGACGGCGCTCAGTCCTTCCGGCGCCTCGCGCCACGGAACCACGCTGCGACGCGGGTGCGCAGTCCGTCGGAGTACTCGTTCGAGAGGTCGAGGGTCTCCTTGCCGAGATCGCCGCCGTTCCTGATGGACTCGAGCGCCCGCAGCGCCCGGGCCTCCTGCTCGGCGGCTCGCTTCCTGCGGTCCTCATCACCCATGCGCCCAGCCTAGACGCGGTCGACGGTGACGCCCCCGTTCAGACCGTCACGTGGTGACGGCCGATCGGCAGCATGAGCGGCTTGCCCGAGGTCGGGTCGGTGATGACCTGGTTCTGCAGTCCGAACACCGCGCGCACCGTCGACTCCGTCAGCACCTCGTGGGGTGTCCCCGCCGCATGGAGGCGCCCACCGGCAAGGGCGACCAGGTGGTCGGCGTAACGTGCGGCGAGGTTCAGGTCGTGCAGCACCATGACGATGGTCGTCCCGCGGGAACGGTTGAGGTCGGTGAGGAGGTCGAGCACCTCCACCTGATGGCTCACGTCGAGGAAGGTGGTCGGTTCGTCGAGGAGGAGCAGGTCGGTCTGCTGCGCGAGCGCCATCGCGATCCACACGCGCTGACGTTGTCCGCCGGACAGCTCGTCGACGTGCCGGTCCGCGAGCTCGCTCGTCTCGGTGGCGTCGAGCGCCGCAGCGACCGCGACGTCGTCCTCGGTGCTCCAACGAGAGAGGAAGCCCTGGTGCGGGTGTCTGCCTCGCCCGACGAGGTCGGCGACCGTGATCCCCTCCGGTGCGATGGGCGACTGGGGGAGCAGGCCGAGCGTGCGTGCCAGCTGCTTCGCCGGCAATCGGTGCACGTCCTTACCGTCGAGGACGACGCGGCCGCTCCGAGGCGTCAGTAGGCGGGACATCGAACGCAGCAGCGTCGACTTGCCACAGGCGTTCGCGCCGACGATCGCCGTAACCCGGCCGGGCGGAACGAGGAGGTCGAGTCCGTCGATGACGGTCCGGTCGCCGTAGCCGAGTGCGAGTCGCTCGACGAGGAGCTGGTGTTCCGTGGTCACAGGGTGCCTCCGGGATGGTCGGGTGGCGTGCCGGTCACAGCGAGCCACCGGCGCGGTTGGTGCGGATGATGAGCCAGATCAGGAACGGTGCCCCGAGCACTCCGGTCACGACGCCGACGGGGTAGCGCGCGCCGAGGAGGTACTGCCCGGTGAGATCGGCAACGAGGACGAGGAGGGCGCCCACGAGCGCGGCGGGCATGAGCATCGACCCGCCGCGTCCGACGATCCGCGAGGCGATGGGGCCGGAGAGGAACGCGACGAACGCGATGGGGCCCGACGCCGCTGTCGCGAACGCGATGAGGCCGACTGCCGCGACGATCACGATCAGGCGGGTCCGGTCGACGCGGACGCCGAGTGCGGCGGCGGTGTCGTCGCCGAGTCGGGTCGCGGCGAGGCTCCTGGACTGGGCGAGGAGGACGGGGCCGAGCATGAGCAGCGCGACGACGACCGGACCGACCTGCGACCAGCTTGTCCCGTTGAGACTGCCGGTCAGCCACCGGGTCGCCTCCTGCAGGTCCCACTGGGCTGCCCGCGACAGGATGTACGTCGTCACACTGTCGAGCATGGCGGCGACACCGATGCCGATCAGGATGAGTCGCGTTCCGGCGACGCCGCCGCGGTAGGCGAGGACGTACACGAGGACCGCGACGGCGAGGCCGACGACGATGGCGAAGACCGACACCTCGGTCGCGCCGAGGGAGAGGGTGACGATCGCGAATGCGGCGGCCGCGCTCGACCCGGCGCTGATGCCGATGATGTCCGGGCTCGCGAGGGGGTTCCGCAGCATCGTCTGGAAGGTGACGCCGGCCAGACCGAACGAAGCCCCGGCGATGACCGCGAGGACCGCCCGGGGGAGCCGCAACCGTCCGACGGTGAAGGAGGCGCCCGGCACGTCCTGACCGAGGACGACACGCACGACGTCGCTCGGCGGATAGAAGGTGTTGCCCACCATCAGGGAGATCAGGAAGACCGCGACGATGAGTGCGGCGAGGGTGGTCATGACGGCGACCCGGCGACGGCGGCGCCCCCGGCGTCCACCGACAACGCGGTCGAGGGTCGAGGGCGTCCGTCCACCGAGGCCGGGCGCCGAGACGGGTTGGCGCTCGGTCACAGGGCGCTCACCTTCTGCCGACGGACGATCGCAATGAAGATCGGAGCGCCGATCAACGCGGTGATGATGCCCACGTCGATCTCCGCGGGGCGGGCGACGATGCGGCCGAGGACGTCGGCGACGGTGAGGAGGATCGCCCCGACGACGGCTGAGAAGGGGAGGAGCCACCGGTGGTCGACGCCGACGATGAGCCGACAGGCATGCGGCACGACGAGCCCGACGAAGCCGATGGGACCGGTGACCGCGGTCGCCGCCCCGCAGAGCACCACCGAACCGAGGGCCGCCGCACCGCGTGCGATGGCGACGCGTTCACCGAGGCCGGCGGCGAGCTCGTCGCCGAGCGCGAGGGAGTTGAGACCGCGTGCGGACAGCAGGCAGACGAGGAACCCGACGACCAGGAACGGCAGCACCTGCTCGAGTTGGACGACGGTGGCACCACCGACGCCACCGATCTGCCAGGACCGCACACTGCTCGCGATGTCGCCGCGGGGCAGCACGACGGCAGTGATGACGGAGGCGAGCGCGGCGGACGTCGCGGCGCCCGCGAGCGCGAGCTTGAGCGGTGTCGCGCCACCTCGGCCGAGCGAGCCGACCGTGTACACGAAGACCGCCGTGGCTCCGGCGCCGATGATCGCGACCCAGATGGTGGTGCTCGCCGCTGCGAGCCCGAAGTATGCGAGACCGGTCACGACGGCGAGGGAGGCGCCGAGGTTGATTCCGAGGATGCCCGGGTCGGCGAGGGGGTTGCGGGTCACGCCCTGCATGACCGTGCCGGAGACGCCGAGCGCCGCACCGGCCACGACCGCGAGGAGCGTGCGGGGGATCCGCTTGGCCACCGCCGCCTGGTCGAAGCCGTCCACGCCACCCGCGACGGCACCGAGGACCGCTGACCAGTCGACGTCGCGCGATCCGATCGTCACGGAACCGACCATCGCGGCGAGGAGGACGAGGGCCGCGACGAGGAGCCAGAGCCCACGAACCCGCCTCGGGCGTCGCACGACGGCGACACGCGAGGCGGGTGGGGTGGCGGTACAGGTGATCACGCCGCCTGGTCAGCCGCCTGCGCGAGCAGCTTCAGGTAGTCGTCGAGGATCCAGGAGATCGAGAGCGGCGTCGGGTTGGCGGCGGTTCCGAGGGGGCTGGTGCCGGGGAGGGCGACGATGGCGCCGTTCGCGACGGCGGGCATCTGCGACAGCAGCGGGTCGGCCTCGAGTGCCGCGATGAGCTCGTCGCCGCCGTACGTCACGATGATGTCGACGTCGCTGAACGCGTCGGCCTGTTCGGCGCTCTGCGTCAGGGAGAACAACTCGGTCTCGGCGGAGGCCGTCGCGACGCTCTCGGGGAACGCGAGGCCGAGGTCCTCGAAGAACGCGGTGCGGGTGTCGTGGGTCGTGTAGTAGCTGACCTCGCTGAGATCACTGGTGTCCACGTGGGTGAGGAACATCGCGGTCTTGCCCTCGAGCTGCGGGTACGCCGCCGCCGCGTCGCTGATCTCGTCCTCGAGCTGCGTCACGAGTGCTTCGCCCTCGTCGGCCATGCCCATCGCCTCGCTGTTGAAGAGGATGGTGTCGCGCCAGGACGTGCCCCAGGCGGTCTCCGGGTAGGCCACGACGGGGGCGATCTCGGTGAGGGTGTCGTAGTCCTCCTGCGTGAGCCCCGAGTAGGCGGCGAGGATGACGTCGGGGTTCGTGTCGGCGACGGCCTCGAAGTCGATCCCGTCGGTCTCGTCGAAGAGCACCGGGGTCTCGGCGTCGAGCGCTTCGAGTTTCTCCTCGACCCAGGGGAGCATGCCATCGCCGTCGTCGTCACCGAAGTTCGCAGCGGCCATCCCGACGGGCACGATGCCGAGGGCCAGTGGAACCTCGTGGTTCGCCCAGTTCACGGTGGCGACGCGCTCCGGCTTGGCGTCGATCGTCGTGGTGCCGAGGGCGTGCTCGATCGTGATCGGTGTGAAGCCGTCGCCACTGCCGGTGCCTTCTTCGGCCGATGACGACGAGCAGGCCGCGAGGCCGATGGTGAGGAACGCCGCCGCGGAGAGGGCGACGAGACGTGATGCGCGCTGCATGGGGTCCTTTCGGGTGCTGCTGGCTGACACCTGCGTGCGAGCACGACGAACGACGACGTCGGAGGACGTCGTCGAGGGGTCGGCATGGCGGCCGTGAACGGCCGGCGTCACACGCGAGGAGGGGATGATGAAGGATTGCCTAACCAAAGTTAGCTGGCATCCCACCCTGACGCAATCGAGCGGATCCGACGTGTTCCTTCGCGAATCGGACAACCGATCGCGGGTGCATCGATCCGTCCTCAGCGGTTCCGGAATCGCCCGGGGCTCATGCCGGTGACGCGGCGGAACGCGGTCCCGAACGCCGTCGACGAGCGGTACCCGACGGCGGTCGAGACCTCGTCGATGCTGTCACCCGCCGTCAGTCGGGTGATCGCGTGCTGAGCTCGCGCGGCGGCGACCCACCGGGTGAACCCCAACCCGGTCTCGGATTCGAAGGCGCGCGTCACCGTCCGCGTGCTCACGCCCAGCCGGGTGGCCCATTCGGCGAGCGAGGTCGTGTCGGACGGGTTCGTGCGCATCCGCTCGGTGATGGGTGTCAGGAGCGCCGACCGGGGGAGTCGGAGGAGCAGTTCGTGCTCGGCCGGCTCGAGCACGTCCACGATGGCCGCCTCGGTGGTGGCACGCGCGCGGTCCTCGAGCTCGGCGTCGCCGAGCCGGTCGAGCAGGAGGCGCAGCAAGGGCGTCACTTCCACCGCGGTCGGCTGCTCGGAGATCGTGGGGACGCGGTCGACGCTGAACATCGCTGCCCGCTGCCAGGTGCCGGCCGGGGTCCATCCGGTGTGGCGGACACCGGCCGGGATCCAGAGACCGTGGTGCGGGGTCACGGTCCAGACGCGCTCGCCGACGGTCGCGGTGGATGCGCCGCGATCGTTCCACAGGAGCTCGTGCGTGGGGTGGGAGTGCTCGTCCCAGTGCGTGTCCCGCGCGATCCGCTCGGTGTTGCCGCGGATGACGAACGGCACGGGGATCGCGCCGGCCTCGAAGAGGGGGAGTCTGCGACGCGCCGGTGCCGTGTCCGTCGCGTCGAGGGACTGCTGCCACGGGTCGGCGGCGGCGGGGACTGGCACCGCTCCAGCGTACGGGGGTCCACGCCGGACCGTCCCGCTTCAGCGCTGCTTCAGCTTGTCCGCGCCAGACTGGGACGCGCCGCTCGACCGTCGACCGGCACGGAGCCTGGAGGTCGCACCGGATGCGGATACTCGTCGTGGACGATGAGGTGCGACTCGCCGACGGCGTTCGGAGGGGACTCGAGGCGGAGGGCTTCGCCGTGGACGTCGCGGCGAACGGCGTCGACGGACTCTGGATGGCCGGAGAACACCGCTACGACGCGATCATCCTCGACATCATGATGCCGGGCCTCAGCGGCTACCGCGTCTGTCAGCAGCTCCGCGACGCGGGCGACTGGACCCCGATCCTCATGCTCACGGCGAAGGACGGCGACTGGGACCAGGTCGAAGCCCTCGACACCGGTGCCGACGACTTCCTGAGCAAACCCTTCTCCTTCGCGGTGCTCGTCGCGCGGATCCGCTCACTCGTCCGACGTGGATCGCGGGAGCGGCCGGCGGTGCTCGAGGTCGGCGAACTGCGGCTCGACCCGGCGTCGAAGCAGGTCCACCGGGGCGACGTCCCGATCGACTTGACCTCGCGCGAGTTCGCGGTCCTCGAGTTCCTCATGCGACGCGGCGGCGAGGTGGTGTCGAAGCGCGAGGTGCTGCAGAACGTGTGGGACGACGACTTCGAGGGCGATCCCAACATCGTCGAGGTCTACGTCGGGCATCTCCGCAACAAGGTGGACCGCCCCTTCGAGCGGGCTTCGATCGAGACGGTGCGTGGGTTCGGATACCGGTTGGCGGGCGGACGTGGCTGACGGCGGGCCGCACGGAGCGGTCGCGCCCCGACAGCGGCTGTGGCGTTCGGTCCGAGCCCGCGCGGCACTGGGATCGGTGCTCGCGGTCGGACTGTTCCTCGGGGTCGGCTCCGTGGCGTTCGTCGGCCTCTTCTCCGCGGCGCTCCGTTCCGGCGTCGAACAGAGCGCATCGGCCGAGGCGGAGAGCGTCTCGGCGCAGCTGGTCGCGGCGGACGCGACGACGCTGCCCGAGGACGACGGTCGACTCCTGGTCCTGGTCGAGGACGGCCGTGTCGTGGACCGGACGGACGACGAGATCGAGCTCCCGACGCCGATCCCGGACGGTGACGTGTTCGTCTCAGTCGTCGACGACGAGCCGGTCTTGTTCGCCAGCGAGGACGTCGACGTCGACGGCCGTGACCTGGTCGTCCTCGCGGGCCGCTCCCTCGAGGAGACCGACGACGCCGTCGGACTCGTGTCGATGCTCCTGCTCATCGCTGTCCCCGTGCTCGTCGCCCTCGTCGGCGGCCTGACCTGGCTGCTCGTCGGGCGTGCGCTGGCGCCGGTGGAGCGGATCCGCCGCGAGGTCTCGGAACTGGGGGCCGGCGAACTGGATCGACGGATCGCGGTCCCCGCCACGGGCGACGAGATCGGTCGCCTGGCCGGGACGATGAACGGCATGCTCGAGCGGCTCGAGGACGCCCAGACGGCGCAGCGGCGGTTCGTGTCGGACGCCTCGCACGAGCTCCGCTCACCGCTCGCGGTGATCAGGCAGTACGCCGAGGTGGCGGCGCTCCACCCGGACCGGGTCGACCCGGCCGAGCTGTCCTCGACGGTCCTCGAGGAGGGCGCCAGGATGCAGGCGCTCGTCGAGTCGCTCCTGCTGCTCGCGAAGCTCGACGAAGGGGCGACGGGCACCGCGCGGCGCATGGTCGACGTCGACGACCTCCTGTTGACGGAGGCTGCACGTCTCCGATCCGCCGGTGGACTGCGCGTCGAGTCCGCGGCCGTCGCGGCGGCGAGGGTCGACGGCGACGAGGTGCTCCTCGCCCGCGTGGCGCGGAACCTCGTCGACAACGCCGTCCGGCACGCACGATCCGTGGTCCGACTGGGATCCGCCACCGACGGTCGGATCGTCAGGATCTCCGTGGAGGACGACGGACCCGGTGTGCCGGTCGAGTCCCGCGCACACGTGTTCGAACGGTTCGTCCGCCTCGACGAGAGTCGTTCGCGCGACGCCGGCGGTTCGGGCCTCGGCCTGGCGATCGTGGCCGACGTCGTGCGGCTGCACGGTGGGTCGATCGAACTCATCGACAGCGCGCTCGGCGGGGCGGCGTTCATCGTCACGCTCCCGGCGTCGTCCGCTTCCTGAACGCGGCTTCAGCTCGCTTCAGGTCCGCTTCAGCGCTCCTCGGACAGTCTGGGGCACATGAACGAGCACACCGCCTCCCAGCCCACCGATCCCACACAGCCCACCGCAGCCACCGAGCGCATCGAACCCGTCGAGCGCGTCGAGGCGACCGACCACACCGCCATCCCCGCGACCCCGGCGACCACCGGCAAGCCGGCCTTCTGGCGCCGGAAGCCCGTGTGGATCACCGCGATCGTCGTCGGGGCCCTCGCCCTCGGCGGAGCCGGCGCCGCCTACGCGGTGGACGAGTTCGGAGACACCGACGACGACCGCGCCACCGCGGCGTCGAACACCGACCGCGACGGCGGCACCGCCATCGACGACGGTGACACCACGGCTGCCACCGATGACCGTGACGCCCGTGACGCCGACGACGTGCCGCTCACCGACACCGAGTTCGACGCGGCCTCGAAGGCAGCGCTCGCCGAGGCGAAGGGCGGCACCGTGACCGATGTGGACCGCAGCGACGACCCGGGCGAGGCGTTCGAGGTCGACGTCCTCCTCGAGAACGGCGACGAGCTCGAGGTCGCGCTCGACGCGGACTACGCCGTGGTCACGAGCGTGCTCGACCCGCGCGACTGACGGACGCACCCCGCCGGGTGCGGAACGACGAGGGCCGGACGGAATCCTGGGATTCCGTCCGGCCCTCGTCGTGTGCGTGCGAGCTAGGAACGCGGCTTGCGGTCGTACGAGCCGCCGCTCGTGCCACCCTCGTCGTCGCGTCGGCGGGCGGGACCGCCACGGTCGGGACGGAGCTCGATGAGCTTGCCGCTGATGCGGGTGTTCTCGAGACGGTCGAAGACGTCGTTGCCGAGGCTCGCCGGCAGTTCGACGATCGAGAAGTCCGGCTTGATCTGGATCGCGCCGAAGTCCTCGCGTTTCAGACCGCCCTCGTTCGCGAGCGCGCCCACGATCTGACGCGGGTCGACCTTCTGGCGACGACCCACCGCGATGCGGTACGGAGCCATCGGTCCGCTGGACGGACGGCTGCGACGCTCGGGACGGTCGCCCTGATCGCCGCGGTCGCCGCGGTCGAAGCGTGAGCCGCGGTCGCCGGAGTCACGACGGTCGCGACCGGCGCGGTCGTTGCCACGGTTGGTGTTGTCGAACTCCTCGCGGCGGCGGCGCTCGTCCTCGGCCGAGAGGAGCAGCGGCGTCTCGCCCTGGGAGACGACGGCCAGGGCCGCGGCGACGTCGGCCTCCGGGACGTCGTGGTGGGAGACGTAGTGGCCGATGATCTCGCGGAAGCGCTCGATGCGGTCGGTCTGGCCGAGTGCCTCGGTGATCGCGTCGTCGAAGCGGGTGAGGCGCGTGGCGTTGACATCGTCGACGCTCGGCAGCTGCATCTGCGTGAGCGGCTGGCGGGTGGCCCGCTCGATGGCCTTCAGGAGGTGGCGCTCGCGCGGCGTGACGAAGCTGATCGCGTCACCGGTGCGTCCGGCGCGGCCCGTGCGGCCGATGCGGTGCACGTAGGACTCGGTGTCGACGGGGATGTCGTAGTTGACGACGTGGCTGATGCGCTCGACGTCGAGACCGCGCGCGGCGACATCGGTCGCGACGAGGATGTCGAGCTTGCCGGCCTTCAGCTGGTTGACGGTCCGCTCGCGCTGCACCTGGGCGACGTCGCCGTTGATGGCGGCCGCCGAGTAGCCGCGCGCCCGGAGCTTCTCCGCGAGCGTCTCGGTCTCGTTCTTCGTGCGCGTGAAGATGATCATCGCGCTGAAGTTCTCGGTCTCGAGGATGCGGGTCAGGGCGTCGACCTTCTGCGGGTACGAGACCGTCAGGAAGCGCTGCGTGATGCTGGCCGAGGTCGTGGTCTTCGTCTTGACCGTGATCTCTTCCGGGTTGTTCAGGTACTTCGCGGAGATGCGACGGATGGACGACGGCATCGTCGCGGAGAACAGCGCGACCTGCTTGTCCTTCGGGGTGTCGGCCAGGATCGTCTCGACGTCCTCGGCGAAGCCCATCTTCAGCATCTCGTCGGCCTCGTCGAGCACGAGGTATTTGAGCTCCGTGAGGTCGAGGGTGCCCTTCTCCAAGTGGTCCATGATGCGACCCGGCGTGCCGACGACGATGTGGACACCGCGACGGAGGGCCGACAGCTGGACGCCGTAGCCCTGGCCGCCGTAGACGGGCAGGACATGGACGCCGCGCAGGTGCGTGGCGTACTTCTCGAACGCCTCGCAGACCTGGAGGGCGAGCTCACGGGTCGGTGCGAGGACGAGCGCCTGCGGCGTCTTCTGCGTGATGTCGAGGCGGGACAGGATCGGCAGGGCGAACGCCGCGGTCTTGCCGGTGCCCGTCTGTGCGAGGCCGACGACGTCGCGTCCCTCGAGCAGCAGCGGGATGGTGGCCGCCTGGATGGCGGACGGGGTCTCGTAGCCGACGTCCTTGAGTACCTTGAGCACCGCGTCGTCGAGGCCGAGGTCGGAGAAGGTCTGCGTAGCGCCGGCGGGTTCCGCCTCGGGCTGCGTCGTGGAATCAGAAGACGTCATACTCCTAACGGTAGTCGCAACGCAAGCGTTTGCAGGACATGGTCTGGAGCCGACCCGTCCGCGTCGTCGCCCGAGGCGTCCGCCTCACCGTCCTAGAGGCTGCCCCAGCGCGCCCGGGCACCGCAGAAGAGTCCGTAGGCGATGAGCCCGACGCCGACCACGAGCAGGATGACGACGCCGAACGGGAGCGCGGCCAATGCCGAGATGGCGCCGTCCATGCCGGAGGCCTTCTCGGGGTCCTGGGTCGCAGCGGCGACGATGAAGAGGATCCCGACCGTGACGAGCGCGACGCCCTTCGCGACCCATCCGACGACCCCGAGGACGACGACGGCACGCTTCGTCGTGCCGGTGGGCGGGTGCACGTCCTCGAGGAACTTCCGCGTGACGCCCTTGAAGACGAAGAAGCCGCCGATGCCGATGACCACGAGGCCGACGACGATGACGACGAACACCCCACCGGGGGAGGATAGGAGGGTCGCCGTGAGGCCCTGGCTGGACTGCGAGGAGTCCTGGCTGCCGCCGAGGGCGAAGGTCAGCGCGGTCGATCCGACGGCGAGGTAGGCGATCGCGCGTCCGGCGGTCGAGATCCGCTTGCTCCACCGCTTGCGGGTGTCGGATTCGCGCACGAGGAAGGCGGAGATCGCCGTCCAGAGACCGAGGGCGAACAATCCGACGGCGACGACCCAGATGATCACGATCCCGCCGGGCGTGCCTGCAAGCGTCTTGAGCGCACCCGATTGGTCCGCGTCACCGCCGCCGCCGGATCCACCGCCCGCGCCGGACAGGGCGATGGAGATCGCGATCCCGCCGATGAGGACGTGGAGCAATCCGTTGACGGCGTGGCCGGTGCGGGCGAGGGTGCGGAGGGTCGTGCTGTTCTGTGCGGTTCCAGCGGCTTGGTCTGCGGCGGCGCGTGCGTTCTCAGGCATCAGACCACGGTAGCGGCCGGGTTCCCGACCGGAAGGGGGGTTGCGCGCCGCACCGGGGGACCGGCGTCGTCGATCGAGCACCGATCCGAGCGGTACCTCGTTTCCGAATGACACGCATGCCCGTGAACTCCTCGCGTCCTGCCCCGCCGGACGACCCCTCCGTGATCACCGCCGACGCGACCGCGCTCGGCCTGCGACGCGTCACGGTGGACACCGACATCGGACCGGTCACCGTCCGGGCGGGTCGCGAAGCGGGCGGACCGGCCATGATCCTGCTGCACGGCGCCGCCGGCTCCTGGACCACGTGGTCACCCCTCCTCCGTGCCGACGACGAGCGGGGCGCGGTCGTCGACGACGTCATCGCCGTGGACCTCCCGGGGTGGGGCGAGTCGGCTCTGCCCACCGCCGACCCGGTGACGGTCGGAGACCTCTCCGCAGCCGTCGCGACCGTCGCTCGCTCGCTCGGCTACCGGTCCTGGCGCGTCGTCGGGCACTCGCTCGGCGGGTTCGTCGCGCTCGACCTCGCCGTCCGCGAGCCCGAGGCGACGATCCGGGTCGACCTCGTCTCGCCGACGGGGATCGGCGTCGTCGAGGCGATCCGCCAGCCGGTCGGTGGCGGCGCCCGGCTCCCGTGGTTCGCGGGCATGCTCCTCGCGATGCGCCTGCTGCAGGCACTCGGCGAACGCGGATCGGGGCTCGTCCGCGCGCTGAACCGGATCGGCCTGCTCGCACCGCTCATGTCGCCCCTGTTCGGACGACGCCGGGACCTCGACCGGTCGGTCGTCGACGCGCTCGCAGCCGACGTCCGGCCGGCGTCGTTCCTCCTGGCGGCCCGAGCGGCCGCCGCCTATGACCTGCATGTCTGGCGCGGCGTGCGGTGTCCCGTCCGCGGCATGATGGGCGACCGCGACGTCTTCATCGGGCCCGACGACACAGCCGTCCTCGCCGCCCTGGTCCCGGACCTCCGAGTGCGCACGCTGCCGGCGACCGGGCACTTCGCGGCGGTGGAACACCCGGAGGCCGTCCTGGAGCTCGTCACCTCGGAGTGATCCGCGTGGCCTCGCGGGTGCAGCCACGTCGGCATCCGCTATCCTGGTCCTCTGCCCGACTTCGTGGTTGGGGTGGTTGATCGTCCGCACCGTGCTGCACTCGCGCCGTGTGCCGAGCATCGATCTGGGGCTGGAAACCCCCAGCACCCCCACCCCTCGCACGGAGGTCCTCCTTGTCTGCATCCGCAGCCACCGCATCGCATCCCACCGAAGCACCGTCCGGTTCCCCGGCCCGCCGCTGGTGGGTCCTCGTCGTCCTCGCGATGACGCAGCTCATCGTCGTCCTCGACGGCACGATCGTGAACATCGCCCTTCCGGCAGCCCAGCAGGAGCTCGAGCTGTCCGACACGCAGCGTCAGTGGGTCGTCACGGCCTACGCGCTCGCGTTCGGTGCCCTGCTGCTGCTCGGTGGCCGCATCGCCGACTACTGGGGTCGGAAGCGCACCTACCTGGTCGGCATGGTCGGCTTCGGCGCCGCATCGGCCTTCGGTGGGTTCGCCCAGAGCGGGACCGAGCTCATCGTCGCTCGCGGTCTGCAGGGCGTGTTCGCAGCGCTCATGGCACCTGCCGCACTCGCGCTCCTCACCGTCACCTTCTCCCACGGACGCGACCGCAACACGGCCTTCGCCGTCTTCGGCACCGTCGCCGGTGCGGGAGCGGCCGTCGGCCTGATCCTCGGCGGCGTGCTCACCGAGTTCGTCGACTGGCGCTGGTGCCTCCTCGTCAACGTGCCGTTCGTGATCGTCGGACTCATCGCCGGCCTCATCCTCGTGACCGAGAGCAAGGCCGAGGGCGACAACCGCTACGACTGGCTCGGCGCGATCACGGTCATCCTGGGCCTCGGTTCCCTCGTCTACGGCTTCACGCTCGCCGAGGGCGGCTGGGGGAGCGCCGACACCATCGGCTTCCTCGCGCTCGGTGCGGGACTGCTCTCCCTCTTCGTCTTCATCGAGATGCGCGTCGCGCAGCCCCTGCTCCCGCTGCGCATCGTGGCGGACCGGGTCCGCGGCGGTGCCTTCCTCATGCAGATGATCGTCGGCAGCGTCATGATCGGGGCCCTGCTCTACCTGACGTTCCACCTGCAGATCGTGCTCGGCTTCCCGCCGCTCGAGGCCGGCATCGCGACCCTCCCGATGACCGTCGCGATCATGATCGTCGCCCCGATCGCCACGAAGCTCCTGCCGGCCATCGGCCCGCGCCCGCTGCTCATCATCGGTCCGCTCATCGCGGCGGCCGCCCTCGTGTACCTCAGCCGCATCACGGCCGACGGCGACTACTTCGTCCAGGTGCTGCCGGCGCTCCTCGTGCTCGGGATCGGCATGGCGATGATCTTCGTCCCGATGCAGAACCTCGCGCTGACGGGTGTCGCCCCGCACGACGCCGGTGCGGCCTCCGCGACGGCGAACGCCTCCATGCAGATCGGTGGGTCGATCGGCCTGTCGGTCTTCACCACGGTCTACGCGAGTGTCACCGACCAGGCGACGGTCACCGATCAGGCGTCGCAGCTCGTGGCGTTCACCCAGGGCTACTCGGCGGCGTTCATCGCGGCCGCGGTCGGCCTCGTGATCGCGAGCGTCATCGCCATCGTCTGCATCCGCGGTCGCAAGGAGGACCTCCTGCCCTCGGGGGACCAGCAGGCCGTCCACCTGGGCTGAGCGGGACGGCCCTGCCTCGTCGAGCGCAAGCCTCCTGACAGCAGGGTGCCGTCGGCGTACGGTGTCCGACATGGCCAGCACCGCGATCGTCCTCACCGTCCCCGGACCGCACGGCGACCGCGAGGTGCGTCTCTCCAGTCCCGACCGCGTGCTCTGGGAGGAGTCCGGTGTCACGAAGCGGGAGCTCGCGGAATACCTCATCGAGGTCGCGCCGGCCTTCCTCGCCGCCAACGGCGACCGCCCGGTGTCCCTCCAGCGGTTCCCGGGCGGTGTGGACGGTGAATGGTTCTTCTCGAAGAACCCGCCGAAAGGAGCACCCGAGTACGTCCGGGCGGTCGACGTCGTGTATCCGAGTGGCCGGCGGCATCCGCAACTCGTCCTCGACGAGGCCGCTGCGGTCGTCTGGGCCGCGCAGATGAACACGGTCGTGTTCCATCCGTGGCCGTCACGGGCGTCGGACACCGACCATCCCGACGAACTGCGGATCGACCTCGACCCGCAGCCGGGGACCGACTTCGCCGACGCCGTGCGCGTTGCGGGCTCGCTGCGGGAGCTGCTGACGGAGGTCGGACTGACCGGGTTCGTGAAGACCTCCGGCAACCGAGGTGTCCACGTGTTCGCGCCCATCGTGCCGGAGCACGAGTTCCTCTACGTCAGGCACGCCGTGATCGCGGCGGCTCGGGAACTGAAGCGACGGGATCCCGACCGCGTCACGACCTCGTGGTGGAAGGAGGAGCGCGGTGAACGCATCTTCGTCGACTACAACCAGGCGAACCGCGACCGGACGATGGCCGGCGCCTACAGCCCCCGTGCGCTGGCCTCGGCGACCGTCTCATGTCCGGTGACCTGGGACGAACTCCCCGAGATCGACCCGGGCGCCTTCACCGTGCGGACCGTCCCGGAGCGACTCCGGACGACCGGAGACCCGTGGGCCGGCATGCACGACACCGCCGGGCGCATCGACGTCCTCCTGCAGTGGTGGGAGCGGGACCTCGAGCAAGGACTGGGGGAGCTCCCGTTCCCTCCCGACTTCCCGAAGATGCCGGGCGAGCCGCCGCGGGTGCAGCCGAGTCGCGCCAGACACTCCGAGGACTGAGCCCACCCGGACACACGAACGCCCGGTGATCGTGGATCACCGGGCGTTCTGCTGAATCAGGGCGCTATTCGGCCTTGCCGAGGGCGAAGCGGACGCCGCCCTGCTCGTCGATCTGCGCGTCGAGGACCGCGTCGCTCAGGGCGACGGCTGCGGACTCCTCGAGGAAGACGGTCGCTCCGGCGCTCTCGATGACCTGGTCGGCCTCGTGCGGTGTCGCCGTCATGGTGACTTCGAAGTTGTTGTCGTCGGAGCTGCTGCTGATGCGCAGTCCGGCGCCGTGCGTGAGCGACGACGCGTCGTCCGGGACGACCAGTCCCGGGGTGAGTGGTGCGTTCTCGGCGAGGGTCTTGACGACTCGGCCGGCGTTCTCGGTCAGGGTGAGCATGTGTGTTCTCCGTTCCGTTCGCGAATACGAGTTCCCCACCTTGCTCGGGTTCGCGGCAGGATGCCACCCTGAGGCCGATCCTCTGCGGGAACTGCCAAGCAACTCTGCAGGGATTCACACCTCCGCGCCGCTCGTAGCACAGCTCGGGTGATCGTCCCTTGGGGGTTCGTCCGGTGGAGTGGGCTGCTAGCGTCGAACGTGCTGTCCGGCGCGTGCATCCCGCCCCACGGCACCCCCAACACCCCCAGCCCGAGGAGTCCTATGACCACCGTCGCCGCCATCATCAAGCCCACCGCCGACGCGCCTTTCGAGGTCGGCACCATCGAGCGCCGTGCGCCGCGCGCCAACGACGTCGTCATCGACGTCCACTACGCCGGCATCTGTCACAGCGACATCCACCAGGCCCGCGAGGAATGGGGCAAGGCCATCTTCCCGATGGTCCCCGGCCACGAGATCGCCGGCATCGTCACCGAGGTGGGCGACGCGGTCACCAAGCACCAGGTCGGCGACCGCGTCGGCATCGGCTGCTTCGTCGACTCCTGCCGCGAGTGCGAGAACTGCCTCGCCGGCGAGGAGCAGTTCTGCCTGAAGGGCAACGTCGCCACCTACAACGGCCGTGAGTACGACGGCGAGCCCACGTACGGCGGCTACAGCAAGCAGATCGTCGCCGACGAGAACTATGTGCTGAGCATCCCCGAGGGCATCGAGCTCGACGTCGCGGCACCCCTGCTGTGCGCCGGCATCACCACCTACTCGCCGTTGAAGCACTGGGGCGCCGGTCCCGGCAAGCAGGTCGCCATCGTCGGGATGGGTGGCCTCGGTCACATGGGCGTCAAGATCGCCCACGCCCTCGGCGCAGAGGTGACCGTGCTCAGCCAGACGACCTCGAAGGAGGAGGACGGCAAGCGCTTCGGGGCCGACCACTACTACGCGACCGGTGAAGAGGGCACCCTGAAGTCGCTCCGCGGACGCTTCGACCTCATCATCAACACGGTCTCCGCCGACCTCGACATCGACGCCTACCTGTCGACGCTCAAGCTCAACGGCTCGATGGTCTTCGTCGGACTGCCCGAGAACACGCAGCAGTTCCGGGTGTTCTCGCTCGTCGGTGGCCGCCGCTCGCTCGCCGGCTCGAACATCGGCGGCATCCGCGAGACGCAGGAGATGCTCGACTTCTGCGCCGAGCACGGCATCGGCTCGCAGATCGAGCTCATCGGTGCCGACGAGGTCGAGGGCGCCTACGACCGCGTGGTCCGCAGCGACGTCCGCTACCGCTTCGTCATCGACACGGCGACGATCGGCTGATCGCACCGATACCCTGAGAGCATGATCCGGCTCCCGTTCCGTCGTCCAGGCGGAGCGGGAGCCGTTCCTCGTGAGCCCCTCGGCCGCGAGGTCCTCGTCCTCGGCGGTGTCGCGTTCTTCGTGATGCTCGGGTTCGGTGTCGTGATCCCGGTCCTGCCCGTGTACGTGCGGAGTTTCGGCGTCGGCTACCTCGAGGTCGGGGCGGTCGTTTCGGTCTTCGCGCTCATGCGGCTCATCGCGAACCCGTTCGTGGGTGCGCTCGTCGATCGGATCGGCGAGCGGGTGGTGCTGGCCACCGGCATCGGGATCGTCGCGGTGTCGAGCGCGCTCGTCGGGCTCGCGGCGGACTATCCGCAGCTGCTCCTGCTCCGCGGGGTCGGCGGGATCGGGTCGGCGATGTTCTCCGTCGCCGCGATGACGCTGCTGCTGCGCACCACCCCACCGCACCGTCGTGGGCGGGCGGTCGGGTTCTACCAGGGCGGGTTCCTCGTCGGCGGCATGGCCGGACCGGCCGTCGGTGGCCTGCTCGCGACCATCTCGCTCACGGCACCCTTCTTCTTCTACGCCGGGACCCTCGCGGTCGCCGGCGTCCTCGGACTCGTGATGCTGCGCGGCAGTCGGATCGCCGCGCCGGTCGAGACCGCCACGCAGGCCGAGCCGTTCCGCACCGTCCTCGCCGATCGCCGGTACCAGGCGGCGCTCCTCGCGAACTTCGCGAACGGATGGGCGTCGATGGGCGTCCGTGGCGCACTCGTGCCGGTCCTCGTGGTGGAGGCGCTCCACGAGGAGGCCGCCTGGACCGGGATCGCCTTCGCGATCGCCGCTGTCGCGCAGACGCTCGCGCTCGGTCCCGCCGGTCGCTTCGTCGACACCGTCGGACGGCGACCCGCGATGCTCGTCGCCTTCCCGGTCGCGGCGGGGGCGCTCCTCGCCATGCCGTTCGTCGGCGAGCTCTGGCTGCTGGTCGTCGCCCTGTGCGTCTACGGTGTCGCGGCGGCCTTTCTCGGGACCGCTCCGGCGGCGGCCGTCGGAGACGCCGCTGGTGGTCGGGGAGGCCGGGCCGTCGCGGTCTTCCAGGCGACGTCCGATCTCGGCGCCATCGTCGGCCCGCTGGTCGCCGGCGCACTGCTCGACGCCTTCTCGTTCCCCGCGGCCTTCGGTTCCGCGGTCGTGCTCATGCTGCTCGTCCCCGTGCTCGCGGCCCGCATGCCGCGGGAGCACCGGAACCAGCCGGCGACCACCTAGCGGGACCGGAGTCGCAGACCCACCGAGGTGGTGATGCCCTCGCGCTGACCGCCGGAGTGCACGAGCTGCTCGCCGTCGACCGTCAGCTGGCTGGCGTGTTCCGCGAGTGCCGCGGCGACGATCGGGAGGCGGTGATCGAGTGGGAACCACACGGCGTCGTCGCCCAACGGTTCCAGGTCGGTGCGGTGGTGCACGAGTTCCGCGAACGGCACCCCGCTCCTCCGCGCCGCGACGATCGCGGCCTCGTGCATGCGGAGGTGGTCAGGGTGCCCGTACCCGCCACCGTGGTCGTAGCTGATCACCAGGTCCGGCGAGACGTGTCCGATGAGCGCGACGAGGTCGTCGGCGACGAAGTCGAGCGGAGCGAGTGAGAACGCGCCGGGGGAGACGTCGTCAGCGGGGCCGGCGAGTCCCTCGCGCACCCACCGCATGCCAGAGTCCACGTACCGCGTCGACGTCCCCGGCCGGGCCGCCGGACCCGTCCCCAACCAGAACTGCTCGGCCACGCCGAGCGTCCGGCAGGCGGCGGCGAGCTCCGACTCGCGGTGGGACGCGAGTGCAGCGGAGCCGGCGAGGGACCGGAGCGGGCCGTCGACGACCTCGCCGCGCTCGCCTCGCGTGGCCGTCACGAGGACGACGCGAGCCCCCTTGTCGACGAGCTCGGCGATGAGCGCACCCGAGGCGAGCGTCTCGTCGTCGGGGTGCGCGTGTGCGAACAGGACGGTGCGCCCGCTGTCGACGAGCGGGAGGAGTCCGCGGTTCACGAGACGGAGGTCGCCGGAGCGGTGGCGGCGGCCGGAGTGGTGTCGAGCAGGGTCCGGTAGACGTCGACGAGGGCGTCTCCCGAGCGCTGCCAGTCGAACCGCTCTGCCCGACGTCGCGCTGCCGAACCGAGCTGCGCGAGCCGCTCCGGGTCGCCGAGGATGGACGAGACCGCGGCGCCCCAGACCTGCGGGTCGCGGGAGTCGATGACGATGCCCGTCTCACCGTCGACGACGGCCTCCCGCAAGCCGCCCGAGGCCGCCACGACGGTGGGCACTCCGCTCGCCGCGGCTTCCAGTGCGACGAGACCGTACGTCTCCGAATGGGAGGGGACGAGCACGAGCGTGCTCTCGCGGAATAGCGTGGCGAGCCCGACGCGCGACTGCGGCCCGACGAATCGGACGTCGTCGGCGACGCCGAGGTCGCGGGCGAGGGCGGCGAGTTCCTCAGCGTAGCGGTCGTAGTCGACCGAGACGTCCCCGGCGATGACGAGTTCGGGGCGGAGCTCGGGCGCGACCGCGGCGATGGTCTCGATGGCGAGGTCGAAGCCCTTCAGCGGGTGCAGGCGACCGGCGACCACCGCGGTCGGACGACCTGCACGAGGACCGTCGAGCGGGTGGAACAGCGTCCCGTCGACACCGGGTGGCACGATCGACACCCGATCGGGGCGGGCTCCGAGCCGGGTGATCGCGGTGTCGGCCTCGGCTGCGCTGATCGCGACGACTGCGTCCGACTCCGCGGCGAGCCGTGCCTCGCCGGCCAGGCGCCCGGGGGACTCGGCGCGCTCGCCGTGCGAGAGCGGCGTGGTGGACTCGGCGGCGATGCTGTGGAAGCTCTGCACGTGCGGGATCCCCAGTTCCCGCGCGAGGGGGAGTGCGGCCATGCCGGAGAACCAGTGGTGGGCGTGTAGGACGTCGTATCGCGGCAGTCGGGCGAGTTCCGAGCGGAAGTCCTCGACGAACTCCTCGTGCCGACCCTTCGCGACCGGCTCGACGGGACCGGCGTCGAGGAAGCGCAGGGTCACGCCGGGGGCGAGGGAGGCGGCGGACGGCTGGTCGGCCGAAGACCGCCGGGTGATGACGTCGACCTCGTGGCCCGCTGCGCCCATCGCGACGGCCTGATGACGGACCACGACGTTCATCCCGCCAGCATCACCGGAACCCGGCTCGTCACCGGGACTGGTGTGGAGCGAGATCATCGCGATGCGGAGGGGCTGGGGTTGCGAGGGCACCAGACGAGCCTAGTAGCCGTGGGCGTCCCGGCCCCTCGTGACGGAGACACCGGAACGTGCTCGCGCATCCGACGTCGGAGCGTGAGAATGATCGCGAGACGAGCGCGACGATGCGCCCGCCCAGGCGAAAGGGACGATCATGACGACGCTCAACCCGTACCTCGGCTTCCGCGGGACAGCCCGCGAGGCGATGGAGTTCTATCAGGGGGTCTTCGGCGGCGAGCTGCTGCTCTCGACCTTCCGTGACTTCGGTGCCGAGGTCGAACCGGACGAGCTGGATCTGGTCATGCACGCCCAGCTCACGGGTGATGCTGGTGTGGTCTTCATGGCGTCGGACACCCCGAAGCACATGGACTATCGCGAGGGCAGCAACTTCTCGATGTCGCTGAGCGGGCCGAACGAGGACGAAGCGCAACTGACCGGCTACTTCGACAGCCTTGCAGCCGGAGGGACGGTTCAGCAGCCACTCACGGTGGCGCCCTGGGGTGACTCCTTCGGTATGCTGCAGGACCGCTTCGGCGTCGCTTGGATGGTCAACATCGCCGCCCCGGCAGCCGCGTAGCCGGGGAACACTTCCACCTGGACACGCCAGGCGAGGGGGGAGCGGTCTGTCCGAAAGGCGCTCGGCCCCTGAGCTTGTCGAAGGGCTCGCGTAGCCACTTCGACAGGCTCAGTGACCGGGAGAGGTGCACTCGCATTCACTCCGTTCGCCGAGCAACCCTCTCCGGTCCCTGAGCCTGTCGAAGGGCACACCAGAGACCCCGCGAAGCCTGTATCTCTCTTTCGGTCCCTGAGCTTGTCGAAGGGCGCCCGAGCAACTTCCACAATCGGCGCGACTCGGCATCTGGAATGTCAGTGGTCCATGGTGGACTTGTTCCATGACCGAGACCACCCTCACCGCAACCCGCGTCGGCGACACATACGCCGCGCAGCTGGCGGAGTTCTCGGATGCGTGGGCAGAGATCCACCGGCAACAGGCCGTCCTCGACGCGCGGAAGGCGCGCCTCCTTGCCCGTTCCGCCGCCTATGCCGACGCGTTCGCGGACGCCACGGTCCCGGCCATCTTCCCGCCGGCTGAACGTCAGGCCCTCTCCCGCCGGTCGACGTGTGCGGCCCTCGCGATGGCGACCCGAATACCGGAACGGACGATCCAGCGTGCGACGAACGACGCCGAACGCCTCGTCAACGACGCTCCAGCCGTGCTCGAATCACTCGAGGCCGGTCGCATCTCCGCCCGGCACGCCCAGGTGATCACCGACCAACTCTGCGACGTCCCGACCGCTGGCCGGGCGGTGTTCCTCGAACAGGTTCTCGTCGTCGCCGAGCGCACCACTGTCGCTGGCCTCCGCACGAGCGCCCGCGTCCTGCGCGAGCGCCTCCACCCTGAATCCATCACGACACGCGCAACCCGCTCCGAGGCTGACCGTCGGGCGGAGTTCGAGCCCGCAGCGGACGGTATGGCCTGGGTGCACCTCTTCACCACGGCGCCGATCGCGCAGGGCATCATCGAGCGCGTCGAAGCAGCGGCAGCGGAGTCGCGCGCTGCGGGTGACACTCGCACCTGCGCGCAGCTGCAGGCCGATGCCCTCGCGGCGCTCGCTCTCACCGGAGTGACCCCGGACGACGTGATGTCGAGCCCGGTGCTCCCGCACCCGATCGAGGTCCAGGAGCACATCAAGCCGACCGTGCAGATCACCGTGCCGGCGCTGAGCATGGCCGGTGTCAGTGACGCCCCGGCCACGCTCGACGGGTACGGTCCGATCGACCCGGAGACTGCAGCACGTATCGCGGTGAACGCGCCCAGCTTCACCCGGATCCTCGTCCAACCGGAAACGGGTGCGGTCCTTTCCGTCGGGCGGAATCAGTACCGGGTTCCGGCCGATCTGCAGCGCGCGGTCCGGCTTCGGGACGGCACCTGTCGTGCACCGGGCTGCGGCAGGCGAGCCCGGGCCTGCGACCTCGATCACTCGGTCGCCTGGGAAGACGGCGGGACGACAGATGTCGGGAACCTCGCCTGTCTCTGTCGGCATCACCACCGGATGAAGCATCTGCCCGGGTGGAACCTCGACCACGGTCCCGGCGGCGTGCTCGACTGGACGACACCCGACGGGAAGCACCACCGGACGGAACCGGATCCCGCACCGTTCTGACTTGCCGCGGCGTACTCAGATCGAAGGGTTCCTCCTGAGCACTTCGACAAGCTCAGTGAGCGGGCGCGGTGTGCCCGGGACGATGAGGCGTCCTCGTGGGCACTTCGACAAGCTCAGTGACCGGGGGAGGTTCTCCGGGAACGTTTCGGTCCCTGAGCCTGTCGAAGGGCACTCGGGTCGCGCTGCCTCGGCGACCGGGAGGGGGCAGCTGGACACGCTCGGTCCCCGAGCCGACACCTGTCTCGGACAGCTGTCCGAGAAGTCGTGGTACACTGGTGGGAATGCCTCGCACATCAGGAGTTCCCGCCCTCGGTGTCGAGCAGTCCACCACTGAACGTCCCGCTCCGCCGTCGCGCGTCGAGCGCTTCGCTCCCGTCCTCCGAGTGACGGGCGACCCACGTGCCGAGCGCACCAGGCAGACGATCTTCGACGCCGTCGCCACCATCCTCGCCGGTCGGCCGGAACGGGTGTCCGTCGGCGACATCGTCCGGGTCGCCGGCATCAGCCGCAGCTCGTTCTACGCACATTTCTCCAGCCTCGACGACCTCACCGCGGCCTACCTACGGGTGCAGTTCGCCGGCCTTGCCGCGTCCGGTGTCTCGGTGCGTCCCGCCGGGGAGTCGCTGGGCAGCGCCGAGCGCGCCCGCGAAGCCTACCGACGCCTCGTCGCCCAGCTCCTCGAAGACGCACCGCTCTACTCGAGCGTGCTCGAGCTCCCCGTCGCCCGCAGCGCATTCGACGACCTCGTCGGCGAGCACGCCGACCACCTCATCGGCTCGCTGCTCGAGCGCACCGAGGTCCCGGTCGGCATCCCGGCGGGCCTGGTCTCCGCCTATGTCGCCGGTGGCACGCTCTCCCTCGTCGACGGCTGGCGCCGCGGACGCATCGACGTCTCGGACGACGAACTGGTCGAAGCCCTGGTCGCCCTGCTGCCCGCCTGGTTGCTCGACGAACGACCCGTCGGCGCGTCACCGCCACCACCGACCCCTGAGCCATCCGGCCGCTGAACCGCCGGAGCACGACGACGCCGGTGCGCGAGTACCGGTGACGACCTGAGAAGAGAAGAGGAACCATGCAGTTCATCGTTGGAGAGACTCTGGTCTACCCGCACCACGGAGCGGTCACCATCACCGAGTTGTCGAAGGTGACGATCAAGGGTGTCGAGCAGGACGTCATGACGCTTCGCGTGCACACGTCCGAGCTCACCATCAAGCTGCCGATCGCGAACGCCGACCTCGTCGGTGTGCGCGACGTCATCGACCACGACGGCGTCCAGGCCGTCTACGGCGTGCTCCGCGAGCCGTTCGTCGAGGAGCCCGGCAACTGGTCGCGTCGGTACAAGGCCAACCAGGAGAAGATGGCCAGTGGTAACGTCCACCGCGTCGGCGAGGTCGTCCGCGACCTGTGGCGTCGCGACCAGGACAGCGGCGTGTCGGCCGGCGAGAAGCGCATGCTCCAGAAGGCGCGCCAGGTGCTCGTCTCCGAACTCGCGCTCGCGCAGTCGATGACGGACGAAGAGGCGTCCGCGGGCCTCGACGAGGTGCTCGCCTCGTCGATCGCGACCCCCGAGGCCGTCGCAGCCAAGTAGGACCCATGTACACGAGGAGCGCCCCGCCGGTTCGGCGGGGCGCTCTTCGTCGTTGTGGAGGGTGCCTTCAGCCCCCGGTGTTGCCGCTTACGATCGCCAGCACGCCGACGACCGCGATGGCGACGATGGGCCCGAACGACAGGGCGGCCTTGGTGATCGTCCAGGCGCGGCTCTCGCGTTCCGGTGCCGGCAGTTCGGCGGGCGACACGTAGACCGGAGCCTGCCCGCCGTCACCGGACGCCCCGCCGCTGAGCTGCAACACCCGCGTGTCCGTCCACGCTCGTCCGTCGAAGTGGACCTGGCGTTCCTCGTCGGTCGGGTGCGGGTACCAGCCCGCGGCTTCGGCCTGCGAGGGCTTGTCCCGCTGGAACCGCAGCACCCTCGAGTCGCCCCAGGTCTCGCCGTCGAAGTGGAGTTCCTTCGTCGGGTCGTCGGGGTGCGGGTACCAGCCTGCGGTCGTAGCCATCCCTCAAGTATGACAGCGGGACCGGGGATGCCGAGACCGTCCGATGGGCGGCAGAATGGAGACAATCATGACGACGACACCGCGACCTCGAGCCCCACGTCCACAGATCATCCTCGAGGTGGTCCGCAGTTCCTGGGTCACACCGCACCTCGTGCGCCTCACCCTCGGCGGTCCCGGCTTCGCCGACTTCCAGCCCAAGGACGCCACCGACAGCTACGTGAAGATCTCCTTCGCCAAGCCCGAACTCGGCCTCGAGCCGCCGTACGACCTCGCGGCGCTCCGCGAGACGCTGGCACCCGCCGACCTCCCGGTCACCCGCACCTACACGGTGCGACGCGTGGACCAGGCGGCGGGCACCATGGACATCGACTTCGTGGTGCACGGCGATGAGGGGATCGCCGGCCCGTGGGCCGCTGCCGCGCAGCCGGGAGACCGCGTCGTGCTCGCCGGCCCCGGCGGTGCCTACCGGCCCGACCCGACCGCCGACTGGCACCTCTTCGCGGGCGACGAGTCGGCGATCCCCGCGATCGCCGCCGCCCTCGAGGCGCTCCCGGCGGACGCGAAAGGGCTCGCGTTCCTCGAGATCGGTGGCCGGGACGACCTCGTCGACCTCGACCACCCGGCCGGGGTGCAGCTGATCTGGGTCGGCCGTGCGGCCCGCGACGAATCGACGGCCGCGCTCCTCGCGACCGCCATCAGCGGACACCCGTGGCCCGACGGACGCGTGCAGGTCTTCGCCCATGGCGAGCGGGAGTCGATGAAGGCGTTGCGCGAGGTGTTCCTCACCCAACGAGGGCTCGACCGCTCCCAGCTCTCTCTGTCCGGGTACTGGGCCTACGGACGCACGGAGGACCGCTTCCAGGCGGAGAAGCGCGAACCGATCGGGGTCGTCCTGCCGACGTCGTGACGCCCGCCCCGCCCCGGCGCCGCGCTGCGGGCGGGCGCGGGACTCAGTGCGAGGGGTCGGCCGGCTTGCTCCGCGTCCGGCGGACCCGCGACGGACGCTCGACGCGCGCGCGGATGTCCGGTGGAACGAGGTCGAGCAACTGATCGCGCCGCAACGGGAGGTCGAGCAGGCTGAGTTTCATCCGGCCCTTGCGCGAGTGCCGGCTGGGGTCGAGACGGACGACGTTGGCTGCGTCGCGCACGAGCCGGACGGTCACGACCGCGCCACTTGCAACATCGGCGAGGACCTGGCCGTCGATCTCGACGGCGGCCTGCTTGGTCGCCGTCCCGATCGAGAACTGCAGGCGCTCCGCCGGCCCGAGGATGAAGGAGCGGTCGATGCCCGACATCGGGGCGACCGGCGTCACGACGGTGGCGGCGACGGCGGGGGAGAGCACCGGTCCGCCGGCCGCGTAGTTGTAGGCGGTCGATCCGGTCGGGGTGGCGATCACGATCGCATCGGCTTTGAAGTACCCGTAGGCGGTGCCGTCCACGGCGAGGTCGGCCATGACCACGCCGGTTCCCGGGCGCCGGGCGATGGAGACGTCGTTGAAGGCGAGGAGATGGGCGACCTGCTCGCCGGTGGTGATCGTCACCTCGAGGCCGTGGTGCGGTTCGAGGGAGAACTCGTTGTCGCTGACCCGTTGGAGCGCCTCCGCGAGTGCGGCCGGTTCGACCTCCACGAGGAAGCCGACGTTGCCGTAGTTGACGCCGAGCACCGGTGCGGACCGGCCGGCGAGCAGCCGCATCGCCCCGAGCATCGTGCCGTCGCCGCCCATCGCCACGGCGACGTCGACCGACGACGCGAAGGCGTCCTCGTCGAGCAGTTCGACGTCGTCGCCGAGCCGGTTGGCCTCGGCGCGGAGTCCGACGAGGCGCGCGCCGTGTTCGAGCTGCCATGAGCGGAGGATGCGGACGGAGTCGTCGATGTTCTTCGTCGGGTGCGTGATGAGGCCGATCGTCATCGACGGCCCGGTGGGGTGCTTCGTGCGAGTGGTGGTCACCCGTCGAGCATAGGCCGATCGCCTGACAGCGCGACCGGGACCCGAGCGCCCAGCGGGCAGCAGCGTGCCTCGCGACCGACGCGCGCCGGGCCGGGTTTGGGATACTGGAGGGAGCCGGTCCGCCGTGATCCTCACGGGGCGCCGAGCGTGGAGGAACGACATGAGCGATGTGACCGAGCACCCTGGCCGACTACGGCGGGCGGGGCGGCTGAAGCCGATCCTCATCGGAATCCTCTGTGCGGTGCTCGTCGTCGTCCTCGGGTTCGTCGTCTGGACCCAGATCGTCATGCAGGGCACCCGTCCCGCCGCACTCGCGGTGTGGGAGGACCCCGCGGTCTCCGTCACCGACGTCGGCGACGCCGTGGTCCTCGCCCCGACCGCGGACGCCGAGCGTCCTGCCTCCGGTACCGGTCTCGTCTTCATCCCCGGGGCGAAGGTCGACCCGTACGCCTACCTGTACAAGCTGTCCGGCGTCGTCGAGGAGGCCGGCGTGACCGTGGTCATCACGAAGCCGACGCTCAACCTGGCGTTCTTCGACCAACGGGCGCTGGAGACGTTCACCGCCGCCGCCCCGGACGTCGACACCTGGTTCGTCGGTGGCCACTCACTCGGTGGGGTGCGAGCCTGCCAGCTCGCGGAGGATCCCGCAGTGACGGGTCTCGTCCTGTTCGGGAGTTACTGCGCGAACGACCTCTCCGGCTCCTCCCTCGAGGTGCTGAGCCTCGCGGGGAGCGACGACGGACTGAGTACCCCGGAGAAGGTCGCCGACGCGCGCGTCCGGTTGCCCGCTGACGCGACGATGATCGAGATCGAGGGGGCGAACCACGCGAGCTTCGGTGACTACGGGGTGCAGCCCGGCGACGGTACGGCGACGATCTCCACCGATGAGGCCCGCTCCGAGATCACGCGGGATCTGGTCGAGCTGCTCGGCTGAGCGTAGGGGTTGGCCCCGGCGGTCCGCAGGGACCCTGACGATCAGCCCTTCGGGACCGGCGGCCCGACGACGAGCAGGGCCGTGAAGACGGCGACGACCACGAGGCCGCCGACGACCACGAGCAGGATCGGGTGTCGGACGAGCCAGCGCGTCAGGCGGTCGAGCACGCGCTGGTCGCGCGGGTCGGCGCCCGCCTCGCGGCGCCACGCCCCGTCGAGTCGGCCGGTGCGGTCCGCCCAGAGGTCGAAGGGGATGGTCGCGTACGGGACGACGGCGCTCACGAGGCCCACGAGGATCGTGCCGATGGGCCAGCGCTGGTTGATCCCGATGAGCAGGACCGTCGCGCCGTACACGAGGAACACGAAGCCGTGCAGCGCGCCACCGATGCTCACGCCGAGGTCGGTCGTCTTCGTGACGTACTTGAGGATCATCCCGATGATGAGCAGGGTCCAGGTGATCGCCTCGGCGATCGCGATCAGGCGGAAGAGGCGGCGCGGCGACACAGGGGCTCCAAGGCTCGGGGTGCAGGTCTTCCAGCTTGCCAGGGACGGCTGAGAAGGCGCTCCCAGCCGGCGTCCGGTTCTGCCACCCTGGGTGGATCGGGAATACCCGTCGGAGTGACGGGGTTCACCGATATGTATGCAAACACATACAATCGCCGTGACAGCTCGCGGCGAGCCACACGACGTTGGAGAACCCCATGACCACACCCCTCGAGTTCGGCATCGACACCTTCGGTGACGTCACGGTCGACGCCGACGGCGCGCCACTGTCCCAGGCGCAGGTCCTGCGCAACGTCGTGGAGCAGGGCGTCCACGCCGAGGCGGTCGGCCTCGACTTCATCGGGGTGGGGGAGCACCACCGCGAGGACTTCGCGGTCTCGTCTCCCGAGGTCGTGCTGGCGGCGATCGCGGCCCGCACCGAGCGCATCCATCTCGGATCCGCGGTCACGGTGCTGAGCTCCGACGACCCGGTGCGGGTCTACCAGCGGTTCGCGACGCTCGACGGCATCTCCGGAGGGCGGGCCGAGGCCATCCTGGGCCGCGGATCCTTCACCGAGTCGTTCCCGCTCTTCGGGTACGAGCTGTCGCAGTACGAGGAGCTCTTCGAGGAGAAGCTCGAGCTGTTCGTCGCCCTCCTCGAGCAGGAACCGGTCACCTGGTCGGGCAAGACGCGCGCGCCGCTCCGGGAGCAGTCGGTCTACCCCCGGGTGGAGCACGGGAAGCTGAAGACGTGGGTCGGTGTCGGCGGAAGCCCCGAGTCGGTCGTGCGGACCGCTCGATACGGCCTGCCGATGATGCTGGCCGTGATCGGCGGTGGGCCGCTGCGGTTCGCCCCCTTCGTCGACCTCTACCACCGCGCACTCGCGCAGTTCCAGCTGCCGACCCAGCCCGTCGGCATGCACTCGCCTGCCCACATCGCCGAGACCGATGAGCTCGCGCAGGAGCAGCTCTGGCCGCACTACCGGGCGATGATGGACCGGATCGGCCGCGAGCGGGGCTGGAGCCCGATGACGCGCGGGCACTTCGAGCAGGAGGCCGGCCCGGAGGGTGCGCTGTTCGTCGGTTCGCCCGAGACGGTCGCACGGAAGGTCGCGACCGCGGTCGACGGCTTGGGGCTGTCCCGCGTGGATCTGAAGATCAGCAACGGTTCGCTGTCGCACGAGCACCTCATGGACAGCATCGGTCTGTACGGCTCCGCGGTCGTCCCTCGCGTCCGTGAACTGCTGACCGAGACCTCGACCGCCTGATCCGGCTCAGCGCATGGCCGGCGCACGGTAGGGCATCGTCAGGGTCAGGACGGTGCCGCCGGTCTCGTCGTCGGCTGCCGGGCCGACCCTGAGGGACCCGCCGAACGCGTCGGCCCGTCGATCCAGTTGCAGCAGGCCGCCGGACGGTTCGGCGTCCTCGCGGAGACCGGAGCCGTTGTCGACGACGCGCAGTTCGACGGTGCTCGCCATCGTCCCTCGCCGCTCGGTGGCGGGCGACGAGACCCGGAGGTCCACGACGAGTCGGTCGGCCGCCCCGTGGGTCAGTGCGTTCGTCACGGCCTCCTCGAGCGTGCGGACGACGACCGCGCGCTCCGCGGTCGTGAAGACGTTGTCGATCGGGTCGTCGAGGAGCCGGAATTCCGGAGAGACGTCGAGACTGGTGGTGATCGACGGGGGGAGCCGTTGCAGGATCGCGCGGATGCTCGGTGCGATCCCGACCTCGAGCAGCGGCGGTGACAGGAGCCGGCTGAGTTCGCGCACGTCGCGCTCGCGCACGGTGCGGAGTTCCTCGCCGAGCGACCGCAGGGTCCTGGCCGCATCCGACCCGACGTCCGCGCCGCCCTGCTCGAGGGCCGTGGTGACGGATGCGAGCTGGGCGCTGATGAGGACGAGGTGCTGCTGCAGGGTGCCGTGCAGGCCTTCCGCGACCTCCCGCTTCACCCGCAGCTCCTCACCCTGCAGGGACTGGAGGGCGAGGTCGGCCCGGTGTCGCTGATCGGCGTGCGCACGCTCCTCCTCGCGGGCGCGTCGCCGGGCGGCACTGAGGCTGAACCCGAACGTCGCGCAGACCGCCAGGGCGAGCGTCGTCGTCCCGGCTTCGACGAGGACCGTCTGCAGGCTCGGGTCGCGGTACACGCCCAGCAGGAGCTGGAGTCCGCTGCGCAGCAGCCCCGTCAGCATCGCCACGAGGAGGACACCCGCGAGCACTTTCGGGCGCCACCACTCGTGCAGCGACGGACCCCACCTCGACCACAGCAGGAGTGCGAGCACGAGGATCGCCGCGCTCAGCGAGACGAGGTTCGCGGTGACCCGTTCGGCGAGCATGCCACGCGTCCCGCCCGGGGCGACCCAGGTGTAGATGTAGACGCTCTGGAACGACACGGCGAGTCCGAAGACCGCTGCCATGGCGCCACTGGCCGTGATGAACGCCCGGCTGTCGCTCCAGCGCTCAGCGCGAGCGGTCCGGGCCTCCTGGGTCATGGGTCCATTCTGACCTGCCGTGCGCGCCACCGCCGACATCGACGTGCGGTCGGTCGGGAGCTTCCCCCTCGGTCGTTCCCCGGTCGATCCGGGATACTCGGAACATGCACCACCAGTCGCACTCCGACCCTTCGCCCGCCGCGCTGTCCACGGTCGGTGACGCGACGACGGACGCCGCGACCACCAGGCCGCTGCGTGTCGGGGTGATCGAGGATCAGCCGCTGCTCGGCGGCATGCTCGCCGAGCTGCTCGACGGGGCGCCAGGCGTGGAGTTCGTCGGGCGTGCCGGTACGGTCGCCGAGGCCCGCAGGCTCTTCCTCCCGGGAACGGTGGACGTGCTGACCATGGACATCGAGCTGCCCGACGGCAACGGGGTGAGCCTCGGCGTCTCCCTCCGCCGTGCGCAACCCGGCCTCGGTGTCGTCCTGCTGTCCGCCTACGACCTCATGGACATGCTGCTCGAGATGCCGGCGGACGTCCGCGACGGGTGGAGCTACCTGTCGAAGACCTCGTCGCTCACGCGCGAGATCCTCCTCGAGGCCATCCGGGTCTCCGCACGTGGCGAGACGATGCTCGATCCCGAACTCATCGACCGGACCCGGCCCAGAGCGGGATCGAGTCTCGAGTCGCTCACCGACCGGCAGTACGCCGTCCTGCAGCTGCTCGCGACCGGTCGTTCGAACACGGGGATCGCGACCAGGCTCGGGATCGCGGAGAAGTCCGTCCAGAACCACCTCACGGCGATCTACGCCGCACTCGGGATCGAGCACGACACCTCGAGCAACCCACGGGTCTCGGCCGTCCTCGCCCTCCTCGCCGAATCCGGCCGCTTGTCCTGACGGGACGTCCGCGGTCGATGCGCGGGCTCAGCGTCCGCGGTCCGGCGCTTCGAGGTCGTCCACCGTCCGATCGGGGCGCCACCCACGCCAGACCGGATGCCTGAACCGTCCGTCCGGTGTCCACTCGCTGAAGCGGACCTCCCCGATGAGGACGGGTTCCACCCAGTTGGCGTCGGCCGCATCGGCCGGCGGGACACCCACGAGGGCCGTCGATGCCCGGCCCAGCCGTTCGAAGCGGAGCGCGGTCGCCGCCAACTCCCGATCGCTGAAGCCGCTTCCGACCCGTCCCGCGTAGTGCAGCAACCCGTCCGAGCCCGGCACCCCGAGTAGGAGCGACCCGATCCCACCCGAGCGCCCGCCCCGACCGGGACGCCAGCCGGCCACGACGACCTCCTCCATGCGTTCGTGCTTGAACTTGACCCAGGTGCTGCTGCGCCGACCCGGGCGGTAGCGTCCGTCGAGCTCCTTCGCCATCACCCCCTCCAACCGCAACCCCCGACTCACCTCGAGCGCATCGTCGAGCGAGCCGTCGATCGTTGGTGGCACCTGGACGACGGTCCCGGATCCGATCGTCCGCTCGAGCAGTTCGCGACGCTCCCGGTAGGGCAGCTCCGTCCGATCCGTGTCGTCCAGCGCGAGCAGGTCGAACAGCAGCAGCCGGACCGGCGTCCGACGGCGCTCCCGTTCGACGTCGCGCTCCGCGGTGAGCTGCATCCGACGCTGCAGCAGCGAGAAGTCGGGACGGCCGTCAGGACCCGACGCCACGATCTCGCCGTCGAGGACGACCGCACGGCCGGCGAGCGACGCCGCGAGTTCCTCGACCACCTCCGGGTACGCCGCCGTGAGGTCCTTGCCGTTCCGGCTCGACAACCGCACCCGCCCCGTCGAGCCGTCGACGCTCGCGATCGCACGGATGCCGTCCCACTTCATCTCGAACGCCCAGGATCCGTCGTCGACCAGCTCGCCGGGTGCCGCGACACTCGCGAGCATGGGGGTGGGGATCCCACGAGGCCGTGCGACCGGCGGAGCCGGCGGGTCACCCGGGGCGCGCATCCGGTGGATGAGCCACGACGGCGCCTCCCGTCCCGTCCCGCCCGCGGTCCGGATGAGCGCGAACCGCATCGGCCCGCCGAGCGCACCTCCCGCCCGGCCGTGCAGGGTCCCGATGATCTCGTCGTCGCGCCACTTCTCCAGCTCGTAGGTGCCCGCGTCCCAGATGGTCACCTCACCGGCCCCGTACTCACCAGCAGGGATCGTGCCCTCGAAACTGCCGTACTCGATGGGGTGGTCCTCCGTGCGCACCGCCAGATGGTTGCTGCTCGGATCCGTCGGCACCCCCTTCGGCAGGGCCCAGGACACCAGCACGCCGTCGTGCTCGAGTCGGAAGTCATGGTGGAGTTTCCGGGCCTCGTGTCGCTGGATCACGAACGAGGGCGGCGTCCCGGCAGCGGGAGGCGCCGGCGGTCCTTCCGGGACGGGCTCGGGCGTCCGCGCCGCGTCCCGCTTCCGCCGGTACTCCACGAGCCGGTCCTCGTGTTCCGACGGGCGGATCGTGATCGACGGACGCGGGTCGCCGAGCACCCGCAACGGGTCCTCACCGTCCGCCAGCCGCTCGAGCACCGCAGGGAACTCCAGCTGCGCCAGCCCAGGATCGTCGAGCTCCTCCCACCGGCGGGGAGCCGCCACCGTCGGCCGTGACCGACCCCGCAACGAGAACGGCGCGATCGTCGTCTTCGACCCGTTGTTCTGACTCCAGTCGACGAAGACCCTCCCCGTGCGTCGCTGTTTCGACATCTCGCTCACCACGAGGCCCGGCTCGTCCGCGGCCAGCGCCCGCGCGAGCTCATGCGCCACGAGCGACACCTCCGCGGAACTCTGCCGACCGTCCAGCGCCGCGTACAAATGGATCCCCTTGCTCCCACTCGTGAGCGGAACCGGATCCAACCCCATGTCCACCAACACCGCCCGCGCCAGGCCCGCGACCCCCGCGCACTCGGCGAGGGACACCCCCTCACCCGGATCGAGGTCGAGGACGAGACGGTCGGGCGGTCGGCGCTCGCCGGATCGGTCGAACCGCCACTGCGGCACGTGCAGCTCGAGCGCACCCAGCTGCGCCAGCCACGTGAGTGTCGCGAGATCGTCGACGATCGGGTACTCGTTCGTGTGATCGCTGTGCTCGATGGGGAGCCGTTGGACCCAGTCGGGAGCCGAGGCGCCCAGGTCCTTCTGGAAGAACCCCGACTCCAGCGACGCAGCCGTGCCGACGCCGTGCACCCAGCGTTTCCGAGTCACCGGCCGATCGGCGAGGTGCGGGAGCAGGTGTTCGGCGACCGCGGCGTAGTAGGCGAGGACCTCGGCCTTCGTCGTGCCGGTCTCGGGGTACAGCACCTTGTCGAGATGGGTGAGTTGGATCCGGCGTCCGTCGACGTCGACCCACTGCGTCTGCCCGCCACCGCTCGTCCTCGCCATGGCGATCAGCCTGCCGCCCAGGGGCGTCAAGGGCTAGCCCTTGACGATGTTCCGGGTGTCTACTGGTCACCACGACAGCGCGGGCGGATCCGCCCGCGGACGGGAGCGGTCATGCGCGCGATCTGGAAGGGTGCGGTCACCTTCGGTCTGGTGAACGTCCCGGTGAAGGTGTACAGCGCCACGGAGGACCACGATCTGTCGTTGCACCAGGTCCACGACGCCGACGGCGGACGCATCCGGTACCAGCGCAAGTGCGAGGTCTGCGGGAAGGTCGTCAGCTACGACCACATCGACAAGGCCTACCAGGACGGCGAGCAGACGGTGGTCCTCACCGCCGACGACCTGGCGTCACTCCCCGAGGAACGCAGCCGCGAGATCGAGGTCGTCGAGTTCGTGCCGAGCGACGACCTCGACCCGATCATGTTCGACCGCAGCTACTTCCTCGAACCGGACTCCTCCTCGTCGAAGGCCTACGTCCTCCTCCGGCGGACGCTCGAGGAGACCGACCGCACGGCCATCGTGCGGTTCGCCCTCCGCCAGAAGACGCGTCTCGGTGCCCTCCGGGTGCGCGAGGACGTCATCCTCCTGCAGACACTGCTCTGGGAGGACGAGGTCCGGGAGGTGCGGTTCCCGGCCCTCGAGGAACGCGTCCGCATCTCCGCCAAGGAACTCGAGATGTCGGAGGCGCTCGTCGAGTCCTTCTCGTCCCGCTTCCGCCCGGACGCGTTCGTCGACGAATACCAGGCACAGCTCCGGAAGCTCATCGACGCGAAACTCGAGCAGGGCGACGCACTCGACACCGCCGCCACCTTCGGCGAGCAGCCCGAACCCGACGACGACACGGGCGCCGAGCCGATCGACCTCATGGAGGTGCTGCAACGCAGCATCGAACGGCAACGTGGCACGACCGGCGCGAAGACGGCGAGTGGAGCGAAACGGTCCGGCACCGCCAAGCCGGCCGCGACGAGCAGCTCGGCGAAGACCGGTACCGCGAAGACGGGTACCGCCAAGACGAGTGGCGCGAAGACCGCTACCGCCAAGACCGCGGCGTCGAAACCGTCGACCGCGACGAAACGCAAGAAGAGCGCCTGAGCGACGACGCCCGGGCTGAGAGGGAGCACGACATGATGGAGCACCGCGTCACCCCGTTCCTCTGGTACGACTCGCAAGCCGAGGAGGCGGCGACCTTCTACGTGTCACTGTTCCCCGACTCCCGGATCACCTCGGTGAGCCGCTACCCGGAGGGCGGACCCATGCCGGCCGGCCAGGCGATGGTCGTCGAGTTCGAGCTCGAAGGACTCCCCGTCAGCGCGATGAACGCCGGGCCCATCTTCTCCTTCACCGAGGCGTTCTCCTTCTCCGTCAGAGCCGACACCCAGGACGAGATCGACCGGCTCTGGGACGCCCTCATCGCCGACGGCGGCGCCCCGAGCCAATGCGGGTGGCTCAAGGACCGCTGGGGACTGTCCTGGCAGATCGTGCCAGCCATCCTCGCCGAACTGCAGAACGACCCCGACCGGGAACGCGCGGCACGGGCCATGCAATGCATGATGGGGCAGACCAAGTTCGTCATCGCCGAACTCATCGCCGCAGCGGACGGTCGATAGCGGCTCCTCCACAACCGACCAATCGACGGGACACCGCCCCTCCGAGACGCCGACGCAGTCCACCGTCAGCAGCTCCTGACAGACTTGCCGCATGTCCCACCCCAGCGCGCCCACCCCCGCCCACTCCGAACCGACCCCCACCGGATCGGTCGCCGAGGCGACGGCGGCGCTCGCCGCACTCACGGGCGTTCCGGGGGCCACGTTCCACGACGGTCAACTCGAAGCGATCCTCGCGCTCGTCGACGAACAACGTCGTGCGCTCGTCGTCCAGCGCACCGGTTGGGGCAAGTCCGCCGTCTACTTCATCGCGACCGCCCTCCTGCGCCGACGGGGCGCCGGGCCGACGCTGCTGGTCTCGCCGTTGCTCGCGCTCATGCGCGACCAGGTGGCGGCCGCCGAGCGCGCCGGCGTGCGCGCTGTGGCGATCAACTCGGCGAACGCACACGAATGGGACGACGTCCGGGCGCGCCTGGAGGCCGACGAGGTCGACGTCCTGCTCGTGTCACCCGAGCGGCTCAACAATCCACGCTTCCGCGATGAACAGCTCCCGACCCTCGTGGCCCGCACGGGCATGCTGGTGGTGGACGAGGCGCACTGCATCTCCGACTGGGGACACGACTTCCGACCCGATTACCGGCGGCTCGCCGAACTGATCGGACGCCTCCCGGCCGAGGTCCCGGTTCTGGCGACCACCGCGACGGCCAACGCACGCGTCGTCCGCGACATCGCCGAGCAGCTCACCGCACCCGGCGCCGCAGGCTCCCACGGAGCCGAGGTGCTCACCATCCGCGGCTCGCTCGCGAGGGCGTCCCTCCGGCTCGGCGTGCTCCGGCTGCCGGAGTCCCGGGACCGCCTCACCTGGCTGCTCAGCCACCTCGGCGGGCTCACCGGGTCCGGCATCATCTACACGCTCACGGTGTCCGCCGCGGAGGACACCGCGCGGCTGCTGCGCGAGGCCGGTCACGAGGTCCGGGCCTACACGGGCCGGACCGATCCCGATGAACGCGAGGAGTCGGAGCGGCTCCTCAAGGAGAACCGCTTGAAGGCGCTGGTCGCGACGAGCGCGCTCGGCATGGGGTTCGATAAACCGGACCTCGGGTTCGTCGTGCATCTCGGCGCTCCGTCCTCGCCGGTCGCGTACTACCAGCAGGTCGGTCGCGCCGGCCGCGCCACCGAGCATGCCGACGTCCTGCTCCTGCCCGGGGCGGAGGACGAGGAGATCTGGCAGTACTTCGCGACCGCGTCGATGCCGGACGAAGCGCGGGCCACCGCGGTGCTCGACGCACTCGACAGTCAGCCGCGGTCCACGCCCGCGCTCGAGGCGCTCGTCAACCTGCGTCGCACACCCCTCGAACTCCTCCTCAAGGTGCTCGACGTCGACGGCGCGGTGCAGCGGGTGGCCGGGGGATGGGTGTCGACCGGGCAGCCGTGGGTCTACGACCGGGAGCGGTACCGGCGGATCGCTGAGGCCAGGGTTGCGGAGCAACAGGCGATGCTGGCTTACGAGCGGGGCGACGAGTGCAGGATGCTCGTGCTGCAACGTGAGCTCGACGACGCGAGCGCGGTGCCCTGTGGCCGGTGCGACCGCTGCGCCGGGCCGTGGTTCCCCACCGAACTCGACAGTGCGGCGGCCGCCTCCGCGTCGGAAGCGCTCGGTCGGGTCGGCGTGGAGCTCGAACCGCGGGCGCAGTGGCCCACGGGAGCCGACCGCCTCGGCGTCACCGCCGACGGCGCAGCGGTGAAGGGACGCATTGCGCTCGACGACCGCCTCGAGGCCGGGCGTGCGCTCGCTCGGCTCACCGACCTCGGCTGGGGTGGTGTGCTGCGTGAGCTCTTCGCCGCGGGTGCACCCGACGCTCCCGCCTCCCGCGCGGTCATCGACGCGAGTGTCCGCGTCCTGGCGGATTGGCCGTGGACGCAACGGCCGGCCGCCGTGGTCAGTGTGCCGTCACGGTCGCGTCCGCAGCTCGTCGACTCGGTGGCGAGGGGCATCGCGTCGCTCGGGCGACTGCCGTACCTCGGGGAGCTCGACCTCGTCGGCGACGGCCCGCGCGGTGGTCCCGGCGGCAACAGCGCCTACCGTCTGGCGGGCGTCTGGGACGCCTTCACCGTCGGATCCGAACTCCGGGCGCAGCTCGCAGCGCTCGAGGGCGCGCCGGTCCTGCTCGTCGACGACCGGGCCGACAGTCGGTGGACGCTCACCGTCGCCGGTCGCGCGCTCCGCCGCGCCGGATCCGGCCCGGTCCTCCCGTTCGCGCTCGGGATCGTGGGCTGATCGCCCATCAGCCCTCGTGGAGGCTGGAGCGGGTGTCCTTGGCCAGGTGCCGCGGCAGCAGGATCGTGCAGACGAGTCCGACGACGGCTGCTGCAGCGCAGATCGCGAAGCTCAGACGGAAGGCGTCCGCACTGGGTGTCGTGACAGCTCCGTCGGTGACGACCTGGGAGGCCAGGATGGCGCCGATCACCGCACTCGCGATCGTGGAACCGAGCGTCCGCATCACGGAGTTGAGTCCGTTGGACGCCGCCGTCTCGCTGGGCGGGACGGCACCCATGATGAGCGTCGGCATGGCGGCGTAGGCGAACCCCACCCCGAAGCCGACCGCGGTGGCTGTGAGCACGGTGTGCCAGACCTCGGTCATGAGTCCGATCGCGATCGCGTAGCCGACCGCGATGATCGTGATGCCGATCAGCAGGCTCAACCGGGCGCCCTTGGCCGCGGTCAGTCGAGCGGCGACCGGCGACATCGCCCACATGATGAGACCGCTGGGCATGAGGCAGAGGCTCGCGATGAGCATGTTCTGCCCGAGACCGACCCCGGTGCCGACCGGCGCCTCGAGGATGCCCGGGAGGACGACCGTGCTGCCGAAGAAGGCGAAGCCGACCGTGATGGATGCGAGGTTCGTGAAGAGCACCGTCCGCCTGGCGGCGATGCGCAGGTCGACGAGCGGGCTGGAGGACCGTACCTCGAACCACCCCCAGAGCAGGAGCACGACGACGCCGCCGATCAAGCAGCTGAGGGTCCCGACGCTCGTCCAACCCCACTCGTTGCCTTTCGAGACGGCGAGGAGGATCGGGACGAGGCCGGCGGCGAGACCGATCGCGCCGATCCAGTCGAAACCGCCTTCGCTCCGGAGGGTGCTCACCGGGACGAAGCGCGCGACGAGGACGAAGCCGATGAGCCCGAGTGCACCCGCGACCCAGAACAGCACATGCCAGTCCAGGTACTGCGAGATCACGGCGGAGATCGGGAGACCGACGGCACCACCGATGCCGAGGGTGGCACTCACGAGCGCGACCGCGGGGCCGAGCCGCTTCGCGTGGAGCACGTCGCGCAGGATGCTGATGCCGAGCGGGATCACGCCCATCGCCATCCCCTGGAGGGCACGGGCGACGATGAGCGGGACGATCGTGGACGAGAAGGCGGCGAGCACCGATCCGGCCATCATGATCCCGAGCAGGACGAGCACCATCCGTCGTTTGCCGTAGAGGTCGCCGAGCCGACCGGCGATCGGGGTCGCGACCGCGGCCGACAGGAGCGTGGCCGTCACGACCCACATGCTGTCGGAGGCGTGCACGCCGAGGATCGTGGGAAGCGTCGGCACGAGTGGGGTGACGAGCGTCATCATGAACGCCGCGACGAGACCGGTGAACGCGAGGCTCGTGACGACCGCCCGCTCCGGAAGTGGTTTGCGGAGTGCCGCCCGCTCCTCGTCGCTGAGCCAGGGGCGCTCGGCCCCAGGCTGGTCCTCGTCGTGGTCGTCGGGCTGCGCTGAATCCTGCGTCACGGGTCCTGTTCCTGTGGAGAGTCGATGCGGCCGAGGCCACTCGGATTCGAACACCGTCCGCCGGCGCCGTATTCCCGGCTCGGCCGGGCCGATGGCGTCGGCCTCGTCGTCGACTCAGCGGGGGAGGCGGGGGATCGCCGCGATGAGCTGCTTCGTGTAGGCCTCGGCGGGATCGTGGAGGACCTGCGCGGTGGCGCCGGCCTCGACGACCTGCCCGTGTCGGAGGACCATCGTGCGTTCACACAGCGCGGCCACCGTGCCGAGGTCGTGCGAGACCATCACGAGCGCCAGACCGTTCGAGGCCCGCAGTTCGGCGAGGAGCTCGATGATCTGGATCCGGGTGCTCATGTCGAGGGCACTGACGGGCTCGTCGGCGAGGAGGAGCCGGGGGTTCGGGACGATCGCGCGGGCGATGGCGATCCGCTGCCGCTGGCCGCCCGAGAACTCGTGCGGGAACCGCGACGCCGCGTCGGCGGGCAGTCCCACCGCCTCGAGTGCCTCGGTCGCGCGGACGGTCGCCTGCTCGGTGGTCGCCAGACGGAGGGATCGCAGCGGTTCGGCCACGATGCGCCCGATGCGCTGCCGAGGATCGAGCGAGGAGTACGGATCCTGGAAGACGGCCTGCACCGATGCGCGGAACCGACGGACCCGTGTCCGATCGCGGGGGTCCAGTGCGCCACCGTCGAACCGGACCGAGCCCGTGGTCGGCCGGTCGAGGCCGAGCAGCAGCCGGAGGAGGGTGCTCTTACCGGCGCCGGACTGACCGACGATCCCGACGGCCTCTCCTGCGCCGACGGCCAGCGACACGTCGGCCAGGGCCTCCTGACCGCCGCGGTACCGGAAACCGACCGCATCCAGCTCGAGGATCGGCGTCGTCGTGATCGGTGCATCGGTCATCGTGGGTCCTCCAGCGCGTCGTCGAGCGCGCGTGCGCTGGTGACCAGACGACGGGTGTCCTCGTGCTGCGGTGCCGTCAGCACCTGCGCCACCGCGCCGCGTTCCACGGCCCGACCCTCGCTCAGCACGACGACCTCGTCGACCATGGTCGACACGACGGCGAGGTCGTGACTGATGAACAGGAGCGCCATGCCGCGTTCCCGGACGAGCCGGTCGATGAGCGCGAGCACCTCCGCCTGGACGGTCACGTCGAGCGCCGTCGTCGGCTCGTCCGCGATGAGGAGCTGCGGGCGACCGGCGAGCGCGATGGCGATCGCGATGCGCTGCCGCTGCCCGCCGGACAGCTCGTGGGGGTAGGAGGCGGCGATGCGCGCAGTGTCGGTGAGGGACACCTCGACGAGGGCTGCTTCGACGGCCTCCTTGAGCCGTTCGCCCCGGAGTCCCAGATGGCGACGCAGGGGCTCGGCGAGCTGGGCGCCGACCCGCATGAGCGGGTCGAGTGCGGTCAGCGGCTCCTGGAAGACGAGTCCGGCAACCCGACCGCGGAGTGGCCGCAGCGCGCGGTCCGGGGCACCGATCACCTGGGTGCCGGCCAGTTCGACGCTGCCGCTCGCGCTCAGCTGTTCGCCGAGCAGCCCGATCACCGCGAGGGAGGTCAAGGACTTCCCGGACCCGGAACCGCCGATGAGTCCGAGGCGACCCCCGGCGGCGATGGTCAGGTCCAGCCCGTCGAGGAGCGGCTGGTCAGCGCCGTCGGGAGCACCGCGCCGGACGCCTCGGGTGATGGTCAGTCCGGAGATGTCGAGGAGATCGCTCATGCGCCGCGCCTCCTCGTCGGATCGCCGAGGTCCCGCAGGCCGTCCGCGATGAAGTTCACGCCCACCACGAGCATCACCACGGCGACACCCGGAGCGATCGCGCCGACCGGTGCCGTCGTGACGGTGGCCTGGGCCTCCTGCAGCAGGCGTCCCCAGGAGGCGTTCGGCGGTGGCGCGCCGAGGCCGAGGTACGACAGGCTCGCTTCGGCGAGGACGGCGATGCCGAACTGCAGCGCGAGGTTGACGCTCAGGGTGGGCCAGATGTTCGGGAGCACATGCTGGCCGATGACACCGGCCCAGCTCGTCCCGGCAGTCCTGGCCGCGACCACGTACTGCTCGCTGAGGACCCGCTTCGTGAGGATCCGGGTCAGGCGGGCCACGATGGCCGACATGGCGAGTCCGATCGCGATGATGGCGGTGCCGAGTGACGCGCCCTGGGCTGCCACGATGAGCATGGCGAGCAGGAGCACCGGGAAGGCGATCACGACGTCGAGCGCGGCGGAGATCGTGTCGTCCAGCCAGGCCGACGCGAAGGCCGCAGCGAGTCCCACGGCGATACCGATGACCGCGCCGACCGCGACGGCCCCCGCCCCGGTCGCGAGCGCGATGCGCGCACCGATCATGAGCTGGGTCATCAAATCGCGACCGAGCTTGTCCGTACCGAGCCAGTGGGTGCCGGTCGGGCCTTCGAGACGACCGCCGGAGGTGTCCGTGGGGGCGAAGGGCAACCACACGAGCGAGACGGCCGCCAGGACGGCGATGACGCCGACGAGGACGAGTCCGACGGTCAGCGTCGCGGACCGGGCGCGGCGCCGCACCGGGCGTCGGTCGGCGAGCGCGGTCTGGGCGTCGACGGCGCTCATCGGAGCCCGTTCCCCGAGATCGAAGTGCGCAGACGCGGATCGATGAGCCGCTGCGCGATGTCGGCGACGAAACCCGTCAGGAGGACGACGAGGGTCGAGACGAGGAGGATGCCCTGGATGTTCGGGTAGTCGTGCTGCTGGATCGCCGTCAGGAGCATCGACCCGAGGCCGGGCAGGCTGAAGACGCTCTCGACCACGACGGCGCCGAGGAAGGTGGTGGCGAGCTCGATGCCGAGGATCGCCACGACGGGCACCGCCGCGTTCCGGGCGCCGTGTCGGAGCAGGGCCTCACCGAAGCCGGCTCCCTGCGCCCGTGCCGAGCGCAGATAGTCGCTCCCGACCACGTCGAGCGTGGCGGAGCGGACGTATCGGGTGATCGACGCACTCATGACGATGGCGATGGTGATGACCGGGAGGGCGAGGCTCGTGAGTGCCGCGGCAGGATCTGCCCAGTCGTCGCGAGGGAAGCCGCCGGACGGGAACAGTCGGAGCGTCACCGCGAACACGCTGACGAGCAGGATGCCGACCCAGAACACCGGCACGGCGATCCCGAGCTGCGAGAGGCCGGACAACGCGATGCCGTACCAGCGGTCGGCCCGGAGTGCGGACACGACACCGGCCACGAGGGCGAGCACCACGGCGAGGAGGAAGGCGAGGAGCGTCAGCGGCACGGTGACCTGGAGGCGCGACGCGATCTCGGGTCCGACCGGGAGCGAGCTCACGAACGAGGAACCGAGGTCGAGGGTGAGGACGCCGCCGAACCAGGCGGCGAACTGCTCGCCGAGCGGCCGGTCGGCTCCCACCTGCTCGCGCGCCGCGTCGATCTGCTCCTGCGTGGCGTTCACCGAGAGCAGGGCGTTCGACGGGTCGCCCGGCAGCAGCCGGAGCAGCACGAACAGCACCGTCATGGCGACGAGGAACGACACCACGAGGAACGCGGATCGGCGCAGCAGGTAAGCGAGCATGGTGGACCTCAGCGTAGCGAGGCCCGGGCCGACCGGGCGGTGCCGGTCGGCCCGGGCGACGACTACTTGCGGACGATGTCCGCCACGAAGAACTGCGAGTTCAGGCCGTTGACGCCGTACCCCGAGACGTCGCTCGCGGCGACGACGATCTGCGGGTAGAGGTAGAGCCACACGCTCGCCGCGTCCTCGGCGATCTGCTCGTTGACGAGCTTCAGCTTCGCCGTCTGCTCCTCGGTGGTCGTCGCCTGCTCGGCCTCCGACACCCACTGGGTCACCTCGGGGTTGTCGTAGCCCCAGTAGAAGTCCGGGTTGCCGTACCAGACGACGTCGCGGTCGTTCACGTGCTCCTGGAGGGTCGCCTGGAAGTCGCGTTCCTTGAACACCTTCGAGTACCACTCGTCCGCGCTGATCGTGTTGATCTCGACCGTGATGCCGACCTTCGCGAGTTCACTCTGGAGGAACTCGGCGACGGCCGGGTGCGGGTCGTAGCTCGGGGTGTCGAGGGTGAAGGTGAAGCCGTCGGCGAAGCCCGCTTCGGCGAGCTGCTGCTTGGCGAGCTCGGGGTCGTACGGGTTCACCTGCGTGAGGTCCTCGTACCAGGGGTCCGTCGGCGGGACCATCGACCCGATGAGCGTGCCGTAGTCGCCCCAGATCGACGAGAGCAGCTTCTTGGTGTCGATCGCGGAGTACACGGCCTTGCGGACGAGCGCCTGGTCGAACGGGGCGACCCGGTCGTTGAAGGCGAGCAGCTCCTTCGTCGTGGAGTCGCCGTCGGAGACGACGTAGTCCGCGTTGTCGGTGAACTGGCTCAGCTGGTCGGGGCTCTGCACGCTCGTGATGATGTCGATCTGCTTCGTGACGAGCGCATTGCTGAGCGCGGTCGCGTCGGTGAAGTAGGTGAAGACCACCTCCGCGTTCTTGGCGGGCTCACCCCAGTAGTCGTCCCAGCGCTCGAGGCTCAGGGTGCTGCCGCGCTTCCAGTCGCCGAGCGTGTACGGACCCGTGCCGTCCTCGGTGGTCTTGAGGTCCTTCGCCGCGTCGTTGACGATCCAGACGTAGCTCAGGTTGTAGATGAAGGAGATGGAGCGCTCGGAGAGGGTGATGACGACGGTCTTGTCGTCGGGGGTCGCGATGCCGGAGATCACCGCGAAGCTGCTCTTCCGTGCCGACTGCGAGTCCTCGGCGGTCACGGCTTCGATGCTCGACTTCACGTCCGCCGAGGTGAGCGGGTCGCCGGAGTGGAAGGTGACGCCGTCCTTGAGGGTGAAGGTGTACGTCAGGCCGTCGTCGCTCACCGTGCTGTCGGCGGCGAGCACCGGTTCGACCTCGCCGTCGTCCGTGAGGCGGTACAGGCCCTCGTACACGTTGCCGGTGAAGGCCTCCGTGACGCCTTGGCCGCCGCCGCCGGTGTTGCTGAGGTTCTGCGGCTCGTAGAGCGAGCCGACGGCGATGGTCGCGTCGTCGCCCGTCGCCGAGCTGCCACCACCACCGGCGCAGCCGGCGAGGGCGACGGCGGCGGCGACGGACAGGGCGACGAGCCCGATGGTTCTCTTCACGGATACTCCTGTGGTGTGGGGGTGCTGGTGCAGGTGTGGGGTGCTGGGGGTCAGACGGCGTAGAGGTCGAAGCCTTCGCGGAACCGGACGATCCGTTCTCCGGCGAGGACGTCTCCGGCGAACCGGTTCTGCGGCGGCGGCATCGGACAGTTGTACTGCACGGAGAAGCCGCAGGGCGGCACGAACGCGCGGTTGAAGTCGAGGACGACCTCGCCCGCCGTGCCGAAGCCGCCGTCGTCGGTCCGCTGCACGAACAGGAACCGGCCGGCGCCGTAGGTGCCCGACTCGTCATCGCGCCCGTTCGTCGCGTCGCCGAACACGAGGAGGAGCGTGCCGCCGTCGTCGAAGGCGCTCATCGTGTACTCGACGCCGTCCCGCGTGAACACGATGTCGCCGGGGACGACGAGCTCCCGTGATCCGCCGTTGTCTCGGATGTGCTCGAACGGGACGGTCCGCGAGCCGTCGACGGGCGTGAACCGCGCCGTCTGGACCCAGGCGGGGTCGTACGGGAAGACCTCGATGCCGTCGAACGCGCGGATGGCGGGTGCGTTCGCGTCCCATCGGCGGATGCCGACCTCGTCCTGGCCCGTGTCGAGGTGGGTGCGGCGGAGCGTCGTCACCGTGACGCCGCTCGGCTGCTCGGCGGCGATGGCGGCTGCGGCTGCATCGACGGTGGCCGGCGTCTCCTCCGCGAGCCACCGCGTCTCGACGAGGGCGAGGTTGCCGAGCGGCGCGGTCACGGCGGCTCGACGCTCCTCGCGCCAGGCGTCGTGCTCGGCGATCGCGTTCGGCTGCGGGGCGGTGTGGATCGGCATGTCTCGATTCTCCGGATGACGGCGGGCGGGTCCCAATCGTGTGTCCTTCGGAGTCCAGCTCGTTTCGGGCGGGAACTATTCCCGAGCCCGGCGACGACCCTGCGCGGGACGGCGAGCGACCGGGTCGCGACGGTCTGGGAGGATGTCCTCATGAACGCCACGCTCGTCCGCATGCCCGCCGATCGACTGCGGGGGTGGATGCTCGCCGCGAACGCGCAGTACCGCCTCGAACGCATCGAGGCGGGGGAGACCGAGGCAGAGGCGACGGCGAAGGCTGCACAGTCCCTCGCCGAGACGTTCCCGGCCGGCCGACTCCAGGTCGGACACCTCGTCTTCGAGGTGGTCCTCGACGAAGCCGCAGTCGGCGTGCTCTGGATCGGACCGCGGAGCACGAGCCACCCGGACGAGTGGTGGGTCTGGGACGTGGAGATCGACGAGTCGTTCCGCGGGCGTGGGCTCGGCCGGCAGGCCATGCAGCTCGCCGAGACGGCGGCCAAGGAGCAGGGCGCGAAGACGCTCGGGCTGAACGTCTTCGGATTCAACCGGATCGCGCGCGGCCTGTACGAGTCGCTCGGCTACGAGACGATGGCCGTGCAGATGCGCAAGGCGCTCTAACGCGGGTCCAGCCCGTCGATCAGCTCGGTCATGACCCGGTCGGCGAGTGACGGAGGCTTCGGGTGCCCGTCGGCGGTGGTCCGCGAGGTCGTCGCCCGGTCGAGCGCGAGGACCTCACCGTGGAGGTGCTCCATCTTCGCGTCGAGCCTGGAGGCAGCCTCGGCGGCGTGCTTGAGCTCGGCGAGCAGGCTGTCCGGCACGGCCTTGTCGTACTTGTAGTAGATCTTGTGTTCGAGGCTCGCCCAGAAGTCCATGGCGATCGTCCGGAACTGGATCTCGACGGGCACCTGCACGACGCCGTCGGACATGAACACCGGAACCTCGACGATCACGTGGAGGCTCTGGTACCCGTTCGGCTTCGGGTTCGCGATGTAGTCCTTGACCTTCACCACGGTGATGTCCTGCTGGCTCGTCAGGAGTTCGAACACCTTGTACGTGTCGGAGATGAAGCTGCAGGTGACGCGGATGCCCGCGATGTCCGTGATGTGTTCGCGGATGTCGTCGATGTCCTGCCCGTACTGCTTGCGCTCGATCTTGCCGATGATGCTCTCCGGCGACTTCAACCGCGAGCTGATGTGCTCGATCGGGTTGTAGTCGTGGATCTGCGTGAACTCCTCCTTGAGGATGTTGAGCTTCGTGGTGATCTCGTCGATGCCGAACTTGTACAGCATCATGAACCGCGTGAACTCGTCCTTGAGGCGCTTCAGCTCCTCGAGGTTGTCCGACGACGTTGGTCCGGTCATGGGCGTGCGCTCCAGCTCTGTCTCCGACGGGCCGACGGCCCGCTCGCACTCTACTGAAGCGGCCTTGGAACGCCTCTCAGCCTCCTGTGAATCAGGACCGTCGCGAGCAGTTCAGTGCTGCAGGGCCGCGCGGCGACGTGACGAGGCCTGGAGCCGGCGGGCGCGCCCGGCGGTCAGCATCAGGCCGAGGACGACCCCGGCGACGGCCCCGGACGTGTTCGCGAGGAGGTCGCGGGGATCGCTCACGCGTCCGGGGATCGCGAGTTGCGCGGCCTCGATGCCGACCGTCAGCGTGGCTGCGACGAGGATGGCGAGCCACCAGCGCCGCCGTCCGAGCAGGAGCAGGAAGAAGACGCCGATCGGGACGAACATGGCGATGTTCGCTCCGAATTCGAGGCGCTCGTAAGTGACCCACGCCGTCGACTCCCACCGGGCGAGGAGGTCGACGAGTCGGTACACGAGGGACTCGGTCCGGCCGTCGAAGGGCCGTGGGCCGAGGGTGATGGCCGCCACGAGCGCGAGGTACACCACGGTGAGGGTGCTGAGCACGGGATGGCGGCGGAACATCGGCCCAGCATGCCCGAGCCACCTTGGCGGCGCTTGAGTGTTCCCTGGACGGGGACGATGCGTCGCCGATGAGGCCGGTCGGGTCGTCAGCAGCGCGTCAGCGCCCTCGCAACCGCTCGATGTCGCGTCGTTCACGCTTCGTCGGTCGACCGGCGCCCCGGTCTCGGACGGCCACGACCTGCCGTTCCGCCGGCGTCGGCAGCGGGGGAGAGCGGTCGATGAGACATTCCGCCGCGACGTCCGCCCCGACCCGTTTCGCGATGAGGCGTCGGACCTCCACGACCCGGTCGAAGCCCGCCACGCGGAGTCGGACCTCGTCGCCGATCCTGACGGCCTGTGCCGGCTTCGCCCGCTCGCCGTTGACCCGGACGTGGCCGGCTCGGCAAGCGGTCGCGCCGGCCGAGCGGGTCTTCGTCAGCCGCACCGCCCAGATCCATGCGTCGACGCGCACGCTCGACGGGCTGTCCATCCTCCGATGGTAGAGCAGCCCATCGGTAGACTCGACCCGTGACTGACGGGGCGGGGCGCGGGGTTCGACGGACCGGTGAAGACCGCGTCGTCACCCTCCCCAATGCGCTCAGCGTCTTCCGGATCCTCCTCGTCCCGGTCTTCCTGATCCTCCTCGTGCAGGGGCAGGACCTGTTGGCTCTCGCGACGCTCGCGTTCTCGGGCGTCACCGACCTCCTCGACGGGTGGATCGCGCGACGGTTCGACCAGATGACGAAGCTCGGTCGACAACTGGATCCGGCCGCCGATCGCCTCTACATCCTCGCAGCGTTGATCGGTCTCGCGGCCCGCGGACTCATCCCGTGGTGGTTGCTCATCGTCGTCTTCGCCCGCGACCTGCTGCTCGTCGGGCTCGCCGTCGTCCTGCACCGGTCCGGTACGGGCGTGCTCCCGGTCATCCGCGTGGGGAAGTGGGGCACGGCACTCCTGTTCATCGGGCTCCCGGTCCTCATGCTCGGTCAGGCGTTCCCAGCCGTCGCGATGATCGCGACGCCGCTCGGTTGGGTGTCGGTGATCGCCGGAGCGACGCTCTACTGGTGGGCCGGCATCCTCTACCTGCTGCAGACCGTGCGCATCTCGGGGGATGCCCGTTCGAAGCAGCGGGAACGGGCCCGATCCGACGGATCACCCTCGACCGGGCGGCTCGACAGTGACGCCACATCGGATACGCTTGACGGAGAGGAGGTCGACGGTGGCTGAGCACGATGAGAAGTATCCCGCGACCGGGGCGTACACGCCGGGAGCTGTCGATGACGGTGCCCCGACGAGCGGCTCGGGCGATCGGGAAGTCGACACGACACTCACCTTCGGTGAAGACCTCGGAGCGGCCCTCGCGGCGATCGACTCCGACGTCACCGCTGAGGAGCACGAGGCGATCGCGGCCCTGCCGTCCGGTTCAGCGCTGCTGATCGTCCGTCGTGGTCCGAACGCCGGTGCGCGGTTCCTCCTCGACGCCGACGTCACCACCGTCGGACGTCACCCCGAGGCCGACATCTTCCTCGACGACGTCACGGTGTCGCGTCGGCACACCGAGTTCCACCGTCACGGGACCGCGTTCGAGATCCGCGATCTCAACTCCCTGAACGGCACGTACTTCGACGGTGTCCGCATCGACAAGGCGATCCTGCGCGACGCCGCCGAGGTGCAGATCGGCAAGTTCCGCCTCACCTTCTACGCGTCGCGGATCGACCTCGCCTCCCAGCTGGGAAGCTAGTGGCGGCAGCCAGCGCGAACGCGCGAAGCGACGGCGCTCCGCTGCTGAGCATCGGGCAGGTCCTCGCACGCCTCACTCCGGAGTTCCCCGAGCTGAGCAATTCGAAGCTCCGGTTCCTCGAGGAGCAGGGGCTGGTGTCCCCGGCACGGACGAAGTCGGGGTACCGGAAGTTCTCGAGCGATGACCTCGAACGCCTGCGGCTGATCCTGTCGATGCAGCGAGATCACTACTTCCCCCTCAAGGTCATCCGCACCTACCTCGTCGAGGTCGACGCGGGACGGTCGCCGCTGTTCCCTGGCAGTGGGCAAGCCGTCGGCGCGCCGTCGATCCACCCAGGGGTCCGCAGATTCTCGCGGAACGAGCTGATCCGCGAAGCCGGCGCCACCCCGATGCTCTTCAACGACGCCGTGAGCGCGTCGCTGATCCTGCCCGCCGAGAACTACGGCGAGGACGTCGCGTCCCTCCTGCGGATCCTCGTGGAGCTGCAGCGCTCCGGCATCGAACCACGGCACCTCCGCGGGTTCCGCGCCTCGATCGAGCGCGAGGTCGGGCTCATCGAGAGCGCGTTGAGCGCCGTCGCCAAGCGGAACGACGCCGCCGGCCGGGCACGTACCGCCGACCGGGCGCTGGAGATCGCCGCACAGCTCGAGGGTGTGCGGTCGAACCTCGTCCGCTCGGCACTCGAGCGACACCAATCCTCCTGATCGACCAGGGCGTAGACTGCCCTCATCCATCACGGCCAGGTCACAGTTCGATCACTCGTCACGACACGCCGTCCGTTTCGAACGGATGTCGCAGCGTTGACCGGGGCGGATCGGTAGCGTGGTGGGAGTGGTCAAGCCGGCTCGACGCCCCCGTCGAGACCGTACCGACCGTGCAGCGAGCATCGAGGAGAAGCAGACATGAGTGAACTCAGTCGCGACGGGGCGTCACGGTACGGTGACCTCGGGCTGCTGTTCACCGACGGGCTTCCAGAACTCGAAGAGGGCCAGGGCTACCGCGGAGCGGTCGCCGCCCGTGCAGCCGGCATCAGCTACCGCCAGCTCGACTACTGGGCCCGGACGGGTCTGGTCGAGCCCACCGTCCGCGGTGCATCCGGATCCGGAACGCAGCGTCTCTACGGCTTCCGCGACATCCTCGTCCTCAAGCTCGTCAAGCGCCTGCTCGACACGGGCATCTCCCTGCAGCAGATCCGCACGGCAGTCGACCAGCTCCGCGAAGCGGGCATCGTCGACCTCGCCCAGACCACGCTCATGAGCGACGGCGCCAGTGTCTACCTCTGCACCTCGAACGACGAGGTCATCGACCTCGTCAGCCGCGGACAGGGCGTCTTCGGCATCGCCGTCGGCAAGGTGCTGCGCGAGGTGGAGTCCACGCTCATCGAGTTCGACGCACAGTCGGCCGACCCCATGGACGAGCTCGCAGCACGTCGCTCCGCTCGCAGCGCCTGACCCGAGCCGAAGGCGCCGGTCCCTGAGTCTGTCGAAGGGCTCACCGACGCGCGCCACACGCTGTCTGAGCACGCATCCCCGGTACGTGGTGCTCCTGCCGATCCTTGGAGCTCCTGCCGGTCCCTGAGCGCGCCTGCCGGTCCCTGAGCCTGTCGAAGGGCGACCCGAGCGAGCGCCTGGTCCGTGAGCCGACCGAACGGTCTCGCCGCGACCTCAGCTGTCGGTGGAGGGTGCCTCGACGGCAGCGGGACTCGTGACGGCAGCCGGCTCCGGGGGAGCGCCGTCGGCGTACTCGCCGACGCGGCCCGTGCGCAGCACGCGGTCGAGGAGCGAGTCGAAGTTCTTCGCCATCTCCTGCGCCGTGTCACCCGGCCACACGTGGACGGGCTTGGCGGCACCCTGAGCCTGCTGGAGTGACGTGCGCTCCAGCAGCTGCGGGTTGAGGATGAGGGGACCGAACATGTCGCGCAGTTCCTTGATGCGGAACTGGTGCTCCATCGACTGCGGACGCACCCGGTTGACGATGATGCCGAGCGGCTGCAGCCGGGGGCTCAGCCCACGACGGATCTCCTCGACGGCGCGGAGGGCGCGGTCGGCTGCGGAGACCGAGAACAGGCCCGGCTCCGTGACGACGGCGACGCGATCGCTCGCCGCCCAGGCGGTGCGGGTGAGCGCGTTGAGCGAGGGGGCGCTGTCGATGAGGACGAGGTCGTACTCCTCCTCGACGTGCGCGAGTGCCTCTTCCAGGCGCCAGATGTCGCGGATGCTGGGGTGCGGGCCGTCGAAGTTGATCGCAGACGGGCTGCCGATCATGACGTCCATCTTGCCCGGGTGGATCTTCGTCCAGCCGCTCGCCACGATCGCCTGCTCGACGATCTTCTTCTTCGGCGAGGTCAGCACATCCGTCACCGTGAGGTGCCCTGCGACGTCGACGGCCATGCCGGTCGAGACGTCGGATTGGGGGTCGAGATCCACGACCAGCGTGCGGATGTCCTTCGAGAACGCGGCGGAAGCCAGGCCAAGGGTGACGGTGGTCTTGCCGACGCCCCCCTTCAGGGAGCTAACGCTGAGTACATGCACAAGGCTCAACGTTACCGTGACTAGGCTAGGGAATCTCAACGTTTGCTGAGTTGGCTGTTGTGGGAAGGGTTCCATGTTCAGGAAGATTCTTGTCGCCAATCGCGGAGAGATCGCCATCCGGGCGTTCCGTGCCGCGTACGAGCTGGGGGCGAAGACGGTTGCGGTGTTCCCCTATGAGGACCGCAACTCGATGCATCGGCTGAAGGCCGATGAGGCTTACCAGATCGGCACGGAGGGTCATCCGGTGCGCGCCTACCTCGACGTCTCGGAGATCATCCGCGTCGCGAAGGAGTCGGGCGCCGACGCGATCTACCCCGGGTACGGCTTCCTCTCCGAGAATCCGGAACTGGCCGAGGCCGCTCGAGCCGCCGGCATCACCTTCATCGGTCCGCCGTCCTCCGTCCTGGAGATGGCCGGCAACAAGGTGACCGCGAAGGAGCACGCCATCGCGGCCGGGGTCCCGGTCCTGAAGTCCACGCCGGCCAGCCGCGACATCGAAGAGTTGCTGGCCGGTGCCGCCGACATCGGGTTCCCGATCTTCGCGAAGGCGGTCGCCGGTGGTGGTGGACGAGGCATGCGCCGCGTCGACAACGCCGAGGACCTCCGCGGCGCCCTCGAGGCCGCCATGCGTGAGGCGGACAGCGCCTTCGGCGACCCGACGATGTTCCTCGAGCAGGCGGTCGTCCGTCCCCGGCACATCGAGGTCCAGATTCTAGCGAGCGCCGACGGCGAGACCATCCACCTCTTCGAGCGCGACTGCTCGGTGCAGCGCCGGCACCAGAAGGTCGTCGAGATCGCGCCGGCCCCGAACCTCGACGAGGACACTCGTCAGGCCATGTACCGCGATGCCATCGCGTTCGCCAAGTCGATCGGCTACGTCAACGCCGGGACGGTCGAGTTCCTCCTCGACACCGCGGGGGAGCGGGCCGGACAGCACGTGTTCATCGAGATGAACCCGCGTATCCAGGTCGAGCACACCGTGACCGAGGAGGTCACCGACGTCGACCTCGTCCAGTCGCAGATGCGCATCGCCGCCGGCGAGTCGCTCGGCGACCTCGGCCTCACGCAGGAGTCCCTGCACCTCCGCGGCTTCGCGCTCCAGTGCCGCATCACCACCGAGGACCCCACTGCTGGCTTCCGTCCAGACACCGGGAAGATCACGACCTACCGCTCTCCGGGCGGCGGCGGCATCCGACTCGACGGCGGCACGGTCGCCTCCGGTGCACAGATCAGTCCCCACTTCGACTCGATGCTCGCGAAGCTCACCTGCCGTGGGCGCACCTTCGAGGCGGCCGTCACGCGAGCCAAGCGCGCCCTCGCCGAGTTCCGCATCCGCGGCGTCTCCACGAACATCCCCTTCCTGCAGGCGGTCCTCGAGGACGCCTCGTTCGTGGCCGGCGACCTCAGCACCTCCTTCATCGACGAGCGTCCGCAGCTCCTGCGCGGGCACGTCTCGAAGGACCGCGGGACGAAGATCGTCAACTGGCTCGCCGACGTCACGGTCAACCAGCCCAACGGGTCGCGTCCGTCCGGCGCGGACCCGGTCGACAAGCTGCCCGCGATCGACATCACCACCGACGCCCCGGCCGGCTCGCGTCAGCGACTGCTCGAGCTCGGCCCGAAGGGCTTCGCTGACGCCCTCCGCGCTCAGACCGCCCTCGCCGTGACCGAGACCACCTTCCGCGACGCCCACCAGTCGCTCTTGGCCACGCGCGTCCGGACGAAGGACCTCCTGGCGGTCGCACCGTTCGTCTCCCGGCTCACCCCCGAACTGCTGTCCGTCGAGGCCTGGGGTGGCGCGACGTACGACGTGGCCCTCCGCTTCCTCGGTGAGGAGCCGTGGGAGCGATTGGCCTCGCTGCGTCAGGCGATGCCGAACATCGCGATCCAGATGCTGCTGCGCGGCCGGAACACCGTCGGCTACACGCCGTATCCCACGGAGGTGACGAACGCCTTCGTGCGGGAGGCCGCCGACACCGGGATCGACATCTTCCGGATCTTCGACGCCCTCAACGACGTGTCGCAGATGCGCCCCGCCATCGATGCGGTCCTGGAGACGGGGACGACCGTCGCGGAGGTCGCCGTCTGCTACACCGGCGACCTGCTGAACCCGGCCGAGGACCTCTACACCCTCGACTACTACCTCCGTCTCGCCGAGAAGATCGTCGAGTCCGGTGCCCACGTGCTCGCCATCAAGGACATGGCGGGGCTCCTCCGTCCGTCCGCGGCGGCCAAGCTCGTCGCGGCGTTCCGCGAGCGGTTCGACCTGCCGGTCCACGTGCACACGCACGACACCCCCGGTGGACAGTTGGCGACCCTCCTCGCGGCGAGCAACGCGGGCGCCGACGCCGTCGATGTCGCGAGCGCGCCGATGGCCGGCACGACGAGTCAGCCGTCCGCGTCCTCGCTGGTCGCCGCGCTGGCCCACACGGAGCGCGACACCGGCATCTCCCTGCAGGGGATCGCCGACCTCGAGCCCTACTGGGAGGCGGTCCGCGCGATGTACCGGCCGTTCGAGTCAGGACTCGCGGGCCCGACCGGTCGCGTGTACACGCACGAGATCCCGGGCGGTCAGCTGTCGAACCTCCGCCAGCAGGCGATCGCCCTGGGACTCGCAGACCACTTCGAGCTCATCGAGGACATGTACGCGGCCTCCAACAAGATCCTCGGTCGGGTGCCCAAGGTGACCCCGTCGAGCAAGGTCGTCGGCGACCTCGCGCTCCACCTCGCCGCCGTCAAGGCGGACCCGGCCGACTTCGAGGCCAACCCCGACAAGTACGACGTCCCGGACTCCGTCGTGGGGTTCATGGCGGGCGAACTCGGGGAACTCCCGGGCGGATGGCCAGAGCCGTTCCGCTCGAAGGTCCTCGCCGGTCGTTCGGTCGACATCGGGATCACGCCGATCTCCGCTGAAGATCAGGCCTCGCTCGACGGCGAGTCCGCCGAGCGCCGCTCGACCCTCAACCGGTTGTTGTTCCCGGCGCCGACCAAGCAGTTCGAGCAGCAGCGCGACCTGTACGGCGACCTCTCCGTCGTCGACACCGCCGACTACCTGTACGGCCTCGAGCCGGGCATGGAGCACGTCGTCGAGATCGACAAGGGCGTCCGGCTGTTCGTCGGGCTCGAAGCGATCGGTGCGGCCGACGAGAAGGGCATGCGCACCGTCATGGCGACCCTCAACGGTCAGTTGCGACCGGTGTTCGTCCGCGACCGCAGCATCGAGGTCGACTCCCGCGCGGCCGAGAAGGCCGACACCTCCGTCCCCGGCCAGGTGGCCGCGCCGTTCTCCGGCGTCGTGACCGTCAAGGTCGCCGTCGGCGACCGCGTCGAGGCGGGCCAGCCGGTCGCCTCGATCGAGGCCATGAAGATGGAGGCGGCGATCACGACCGCCGTCGCCGGCATCGTCGAGCGCCTCGCCATCCCGGCGACCCAGCAGGTCGAGGCGGGCGACCTGCTCGTCGTCGTGAAGCCGAGCGCCTGACCCTCCCGAGACCGGCCGCGCCCCTCCTCGAGGCGACGCGGCCGGTCTCCGCGTCCACCACACCTGTCCCGCCCGGAAGGATCCAACCCGTGACGACACGACCCATCAGACACTTCGGTGACCCGGTCCTGAAGGCTCCGACGGCCGAGGTCGTCACGATCGACGACGACATCCGCAGCCTCGTCCGCGATCTCGTGGACAGCGTGGAGCTCCCCGGTCGTGCCGGCGTCGCCGCCACGCAGATCGGCGTCGGACTCCGCGTGTTCAGCTACAACGTCGACGGCGTCATCGGGTACCTCATCAACCCGAAGCTCGTCGAGGTGCGCGGTGAACTCGAGGAGATCGGCGAGGGCTGCCTGTCGGTGCCCGGGCTCTGGTTCCCGACGCCGCGCCATCCCTACGCGCGTGCCGTCGGCATCGACCTCGACGGGCAGGAGCTCGTCGTCGAGGGTGAAGGACTCCTCGCCCAGGCACTGCAGCACGAGACCGACCATCTCGACGGCATGCTCTACCTCGACCGGCTGTCGAAGGAGCACCGCCGCGAGGCGATGAAGCAGGTCCGCGAGAGCGACTGGTTCTAGACGCCGGTCGACGGGCCCGGCGGTCGTCGACCGACCGCCGAGCCCGTCGAGGCGCTACTTCAGGGACATCCCCTGGGTCTCGGGCGAACCCGCTCCGAGGTACATGCCCTCGATCGTCTCCGCGAAGTCCTTGAGGATCACGTTCCGCTTGATGCTGAGCTTCGGCGTGAGGTGACCGCTCGCCTCCGTGAGCTCGTCGTCGAGGATGACGAACTTGCGGATCGACTCCGCGCGGGACACCTTGGTGTTGGCCTCGTCGATGGCGCGCTGGACGGCGGCGAGCACTGCGGGGTTCCGAGCAGCCTCGGCGGCGCTCATCGACGCGTCCTGGCCGTTGTTGGCGAGCCATGACGGCAGCATCTCGGTGTCGAGCGTGATGAGGGCGCTGATGAACGGCTTCTGATCGCCGACGACGACGACCTGTCCGACGACCGGGGTCGCGCGGATCGGGTCCTCGAGCGCCGCCGGGGCGACGTTCTTCCCGCCGGCGGTGACGATGATCTCCTTCTTCCGCCCGGTGATCGTGAGGAAGCCGTCGGCGTCGAAGGACCCGATATCGCCGGTGCGGAACCAGCCGTCGTCGAAGGCCTCCGCCGTGGCCTCGGGGTTCTGCCAGTACTCCTTGAAGACGTTGATCCCGCGCACCTCGACCTCGCCGTCGTCGGCGATGCGGAGCGAAACGCCGGGGAGTGCCGGTCCGACCGTCCCGATCTTCGACTTCTGGGCGAGGTTGACCGTTGCAGGCGCGGTGGTCTCGGTGAGGCCGTAGCCCTCGAGGATCACGATGCCGAGCGCGTGAAAGAAGTGACCGAGTCGCGGACCGAGTGGAGCGCTGCCGGAGACCGCGTACCGCACCCGGCCGCCCATGGCCGTGCGGATCTTCGACAGCACGAGGCGGTCGAGGACCCGGAACTTCACCTTCAGGCCGAACGGCACCGAACCGCTCTCGAGGGCCTTCGAGTAGGCGATCCCGGTCTCGGCGGCCGCACGGAAGATCTTGCCCTTGCCGCCGGCCTCGGCCTTCTGCTCGGAGGAGTTGTAGACCTTCTCGAAGACCCGGGGGACCGCGAGGAGGAACGTCGGCTTGAAGGTGCCGAGCGAGGGGAGCAGCTGCTTCGTGTCCGGCTGGTGGCCTGTCTTCACGCCGGAGTGCACGCACAGCACGGCGATGAAGCGCGCGAAGATGTGCGCCGTCGTGATGAAGAGGAGGGTGGAGGCGCCGGGAGCGGACACGACGTCCTTGAGTGCGACGGCCGAGTTCCGCGACAATTCGACGAAGTTCGAGTGGGTGAGGACGCAGCCCTTCGGCCGGCCGGTCGAGCCGGAGGTGTAGATGAGGGTCGCCATGTCGGAACCCACCGCGAGGTTGCGGCGGCGTTCGATCTCCTCGTCGGGGACGTCGACGCCGGCGGCCGCGATCTTGTCGAGGTCTCCGAGGTCGATCTGCCAGACCCGTGCCACATCGGGGAGGTCGCCGTGCACCTCGTCGAAGCGGGCGAACTGGTCGGGCGTCTCGACCAGCACGCTCGTCGCTCCCGAGTCGCTGAGGATCCACTGCACCTGGCTCGGCGAGCTGGTCTCGTAGATCGGGACGAGGAGTGCTCCGGCGAACCACACGGCGAAGTCGATGAGGGTCCACTCGTATCGGGTCTTGCACATGAGCCCGATCTTGTCGCCGGGTTCGATCCCCGCGGCGACGAGCCCCTTCGCCAGGGCGACGACCTGGGCGTGGAACTCGGCGGTGGTCACGTCCACCCACTCCGACCCGCGGGGAACGGCGAACAGTGCGGCGTCGGGCGCAGCAGCCAGGCGCTTCACGAGCAGATCGGTCGCATTGGCGGATGGGTCTGCTGCGACGACTGCAGGGACGTCGAACTGTTCCACGGCAACTCCTTCGGTACCAGGTCGGCAAGATGTGGCTCCATCCTAGAGCACGGGTGTTTGCGCGGTTTCTGTGGCGCGCAGACGCTCAGTAGACTCGACTGCGGTGCGCGGGCGACCGACTCGACTGACGGTCGGTCACACGCCGCTGCCGGTATCGGCGACATCAGGACAGGGAGACGGCACCGTTATGGCAAACGCGATCGGCATCGACATCGGCGGGACGAAGATCGCGGGCGGGGTCGTCGACGACGACGGCCGGATCCTCGCGGCCGGGCGCACGCCGACGCAGGCCTCCGATCCCGACGCCATCATCGACGACGTCGTCGCCATGGTCCGATCCTTGGACGACGGCAGCATCTCGAGCGTCGGCGTCGCCGCCCCCGGGTTCTTCGACGCCACGCGCTCGACCGTCTACTACTCGCCGAACATCGCCTGGCGGAACGAGCCCCTGCAGGCCCGGCTGGCCGCGCGGTTGCCCGACAAGGTCGTGACCATCGAGAACGACGCGAACGCCGCGGGTTGGGCCGAGTTCCGGTTCGGTGCGGGGCGCGAGGAACGCAGCATGGTCATGGTGACGATCGGCACGGGTGTCGGCGGAGCGATCGTCCTCGACGACCGGCTCCTCACCGGTGGCTTCGGCAGCGGTGCGGAACTGGGACACATGCGCCTCATCCCGGACGGTCTGCCCTGCGGCTGCGGCGCGCGTGGCTGCGTCGAGCAGTACTGCTCGGGGAACGCGTTGCTCCGACTCGCGAACGAGGCAGCGGACGCCGGTGGCGACGGTGCCGCCCTCGCCCGAGCCCGGGTGGCGGCCGGGGGGCTGCTGAACGGACACCACGTCTCCGCCCTGCTCGAGTCCGGTGATCCCGGCGCCCTCCGGTGCCTCAACGAGCTCGCCGATCTGCTGGGGCAGGCCCTCGCGAGCATGTCGGCCATCCTCGACCCCAACATCTTCGTGATCGGCGGCGGCGTCGCCCAGGCCGGCGACCTCCTCCTGGACCCCGTTCGTGAGGCGTTCCTGACGCACCTCCCGGCGCGCGGGTTCCACCCGGAGCCGTCCTTCAGCATCGCGCAGCTCGTGAACGACGCCGGTGTCATCGGCGCCGGCGATCTCGCCAGGAGCGCCCTCGTCCTCGGCTGACGACGACGGCAAGACGGAGGAGCACGATGTTCTACTGGTTCATGAAGTACCTGGTCGCCGGCCCGATCCTGAAGTCGATCTTCCGGCCGTGGGTGATCGGCGCCGAGAACATCCCGGAGCACGGCGGCGCGATCATCGCCAGCAACCACCTGTCCTTCATCGACTCGGTGATCCTCCCGCTGTGCGTCGATCGGCGGATCTCCTTCCTGGCCAAGAGCGAGTACTTCCGCGGCAAGGGCTTCGGCGGCTGGGCCACGAAGACCTTCATGCTCGGCACGGGGCAACTCCCGATCGACCGGTCGGGAGGCAAGGCCTCCGAAGCCTCGCTCAACACCGGACTCGCGGTCCTCGGTGGCGGTCATCTGCTCGGGATCTACCCGGAAGGCACGCGCAGTCCCGACGGGACGATGTACCGAGGCCGCACCGGGGTCGCGCGGATGGTGCTCGAGGCCGGGGTCCCCATCGTCCCCGTCGCGATGATCGACACCGAGAAGGTCATGCCCATCGGCACGAAGCTGCCCCGGATCCGTCGGATCGGGATCGTCATCGGCAAGCCGCTCGACTTCTCGCGGTTCGAGGGCATGGAGGGGGACCGCTTCATCCTCCGCAGCGTCACGGACGAGTTGATGGTCGAGCTCCGCAAGCTCTCGGGCCAGGACTATCGCGACGTCTACGCCACGAGCGTCAAGGAGCGCGCCGCGTCGGCGTGACGCTAAGCTGAAAAACCGGGCCGCGATCGCGGTCCGTTCCCCCTTCCGGGCGGGCTCCGGAGCGCGTCCGGTCGAAGAGAAACAGGAAATCCGTGTCCCACGCTACAGAACCAGTCGTCATGGCCGAACCCTCGGTGATCGCCGGACTGGACTATTGGCGTGAGCTGCCGATCAAGCAGCAGCCGTCATGGCCGGACCAGGCCGCGGTGGCGCGTGCCTCCGCCGAACTCGCGACCCTCCCTCCGCTGGTCTTCGCCGGCGAGGTCGACATCCTGCGCGACCGGTTGGCCCGGGCGGCGAGCGGCAATGCGTTCCTGCTCCAGGGCGGCGACTGCGCGGAGACCTTCGCCGGTGCGACGGCCGAGCAGATCCGCAACCGTGTGAAGACGGTCCTGCAGATGGCCGTCGTGCTCACGTACGGTGCGTCGATGCCGGTCGTCAAGATGGGCCGGATGGCCGGGCAGTTCGCCAAGCCGCGCTCCAACGACTCCGAGACGCGGGGCGACGTCACCCTGCCCGCCTACCGCGGCGACATCGTCAACGGCTACGACTTCACCCCGGAGTCGCGCACGGCCGACCCCGCTCGGCTCGTCAAGGGCTACCACACCTCCGCATCGACGCTGAACCTCATCCGGGCGTTCACCCAAGGCGGGTTCGCCGACCTCCGCGAGGTCCACAGCTGGAACAAGGGGTTCGCCGCCAACCCGGTGAACCACCGGTACGAGGGACTGGCGCGCGACATCGATCGTGCGATCAAGTTCATGGAGGCGGCCGGAGCCGACTTCGACCAGCTGCGCGGTGTGGAGTTCTACTCGAGCCACGAGGCGCTGCTCATGGACTACGAGCGACCGATGACGCGGATCGACTCGCGGACCGGGACGCCGTACAACACCTCGGCCCACTTCGTGTGGATCGGTGAGCGGACCCGCGAGCTCGACGGCGCGCACGTGGACTTCCTGTCGCGCGTGCGCAACCCGATCGGCGTGAAGCTCGGCCCAACCACCTCGGCCGACGACATGCTGCGTCTCATCGACAAGCTCGACCCCGAGCGCGAGCCCGGGCGCCTGACGTTCATCACGCGGATGGGTGCGGGCAAGATCAGGGACGCCCTGCCTCCGCTGCTCGAGGCGATCAAGGGTGCCGACGCGACGCCGCTGTGGGTCACCGATCCGATGCACGGCAACGGACTCACGACGCCCACCGGCTACAAGACGCGTCGTTTCGACGACGTCGTGGACGAGGTCAAGGGGTTCTTCGAAGCCCACCGCGCCGCGGGGACGCACCCGGGCGGCATCCACGTCGAGCTCACCGGCGACGACGTCACCGAGTGCCTCGGTGGCTCCGAGCAGATCGACGAAGCGACCCTGGCGACGCGGTACGAGTCGCTGTGCGATCCGCGCCTCAACCACATGCAGTCGCTCGAGCTCGCCTTCCTCGTGGCGGAGGAGCTCGCCGCCGCGAAGTAGGTCTCACACGACGAAGCGCCCATGCCTGGTCCGGCATGGGCGCTTCGTCGTCTGGCAGCTGCGTGGGTGGATCGCGCTTCGCCGTGGCTACAGACCGAAGTCGGTGATGTTGACGGTGGAGCCCTTCTTGACGGACTTGCCCGCCGGGGGATCGGTCTTCTTCACCTTGAAGATGTCGCGGAAGGCCTCGGCTACGGCGATGTCACCCACGGTGAAACCCGCGTCCTGCAGCGTCGTGATGGCCTGGTTGATCGTCTGGCCGGTGGTGTCCGGGACGGCGACCAACTCGACGCCCTTCGACACGATCAGCGTGACGTCGTCGCCCGGGATGAACGCCGTCTCGTTCCCGTCGGCATCGGTCTTGGCCTGGATGCCGATGACCTGCCCTGCGGGGATCGTGTCGTCGAACGCCTCGTCCGAGGCACCCACGCCGAGCCCGACGGATTCGAGGGCGTCGCGCGCCTGGTCCGGCGTCATCCCCGAGACCGAGGGCACCTGTCCGGCCGAGACGAGCAACGTCACCGTGGAGCCCTGGAAGGACGGTCCGCCCTGGCTGTAGTCGGCGCCCGAGGTCGCGTCGGTCGCCGCGAGCACGATGTCCTTCGCGATGCTCGGGTCGAATTGCTGGTTCACGGTGCCGACGGCGACGCCGAGCGCGTCCAGCTGCTGTTCGGCGTCGGATTGTGCGAGCCCGGCGAGGACCGGGATGTCCACCGGCTGCGGTCCCTGCGAGACGAGGACCGTGACGGAGCTTCCCTTGTCGATCTTCGAGCCGGACGGCGGATCGCTGCCGGCGACCGTGCCGGCCGGGACGGTGAGGCTGAACGTCGCGCCTTCGACGGGCACGAAGCCCAGCTCCACGAGTTTGGCGGACGCCTGGTCGAAACTCCCGTCGGCGACGTTCGGGACCTCGACGAGCGAGCCGGGGCCCTGGCCGAAGTACCATCCGGTTCCACCGGCGAGCGCGGCGAGCATGAGGACGATCGTGAACAGCGCGACGCCCACGCGGCTGCGCTTGCGGGCCTTCGTGGCAAGCTTGCCCGGACCGTCCGTCGCGTCGGCGCGCACCGGGACCTGCTGCGGTTTGGTGTTGCGGCCGATGACCTGGGTGACGTCGTCGGCGTGCTCGCTCGAGTAGGAGGCCGGCATGACGATCGTGGGCTGCGCCCCGGTGGCGACCGAGGTGAACCCGAGACTGGACTCGATGGAGCGCAGGCGCTCGAGCATCTCGCCGGCGTTCGACGGACGATCGTCCGGTTCGCGCTCAGTCGCCCAGAAGACGAGGTCGTCGAGTTCCTTCGGGACGGCGGGGTTCTTGGCGCTCGGTGCCGGGACCGACTCGTTGGCGTGCTGGTAGGCGATCTGCATCGGCTGCTCGCCCTTGTAGGGCTGTTCGCCGGTGAGCATCTCGTAGAGCATGATCCCGAGCGCGTAGATGTCGCTCCGCGCGTCGGCCTGTCCACGGGTGACGAGTTCGGGGGAGAGGTAGGCGATCGTCCCGAGGAGTGCCTGGCCGGTGGCCGTGTTCGCGCTCGCGGCTCTCGCGAGGCCGAAGTCGCCGATCTTGATGCGTCCGTCGTCGGCGAGGAGGACGTTCTCCGGCTTGACGTCGCGGTGGACGATGCCGGCGCGGTGCGCGGCGGCGAGGCCGGACAGCACGGCGTCGAGGATGTCGGCGGCCTGCCGCGGGGTCAGTGTGCCGTTGTCGCGGATGAGGTCGCGGAGGGTGATGCCCGGCAGGTGCTCCATGACGAGGTATGCCATGTCCGAGTCCTGGCCCTGGTCGAACACGCTGACGACATGCGGGTTCGCGAGCCGGGCGGCGGAGCGCGCCTCCTGGATGAAGCGGTTCTTGAACGTCGTGTCGTCCGAGAGGTGGCCGTGCATGACCTTGATCGCGACGCGCCGTTCCAGCCGGAGGTCCGTGGCGAGGTAGACCGTCGCCATGCCGCCACGGGCGATGCGTGAGCGCACCTGATATCTCCCGTCGAGGAGACGGCCGATCATCGGATCGGTCTGCTGGTTGCTACTCACCAGTCGAGTGTATGGAACGTCGAGCGCGAAGAGCTGTCAACACCCCGGGAGGGCGGCGAGGTGCCTGGATCGTTACCCGAACGCGATCCGACGGCGCCGAGCGGAGCGCGGTCGTGGCAGACTGCTGTGCGTGACTGAGCAGAATTCCGAACTCGTGTGGTTCACCCTTCCCGATCTGGCGACCGAACTCGGGCTGCCGATCCGCCGCATCCGCCAGTACCTCGAGGAGCGCGACCTCCTCGCCGTCCGACGTGACGGCGTGCTGCAGGTGCCGTCGTCGTTCATCGCGGACGGCGGGCCGGTGCACAACCTGCGCGGCACGCTCACGCTGCTGTCCGACAACGGCTTCGACGATGAGGCCGCGATGGTCTGGATGCTCGAGGACGACGACGCGATCGGGACCTCGCCGATCCAAGCCCTCCGCGAGGGACGTCGTTCCGAGGTGCGCCGGGTGGCTCAGGCGCTCGCCTGATCCCGCGCCGTCCGAGCCGGACGGCTCAGGTCTCGCGGCGTGCGACCGAGACCGCGAGGCCGCGGAGGTGGGCCCGGGCGTCGTCGTTGATCGGAGCCTCGCCCAATGCGGAGAGCGCCCGTGCGACGTGGTCCTGGATGAGCTTCTCCACCTGGTCGACGGCACCGCTGTCGCGGATGGTCGCCTGGAGCAGGCCGATCTGGTCGTCGTCGAGTTCGGGATCCCCGAGCAGCTCGTCGAGGATGGCGCGCGCGCCCGGCTGGAGGGCTTCCCTCGTGAGCGCGATGAGGATGGTTCGCTTCCCTTCGCGGAGGTCGTCGCCACTCGGCTTGCCGGTCACGGCGGGATCGCCGTAGACGCCGAGGAGGTCGTCACGCAGCTGGAAGGCGATGCCGAGGGGGAGGCCGTACCCGCGGAGCGACGCGAGCTGCTGCTCGTTCCCGCCGCCGAGGAGCGCCCCGAGCGCGAGCGGGGACTCGATGCTGTACTTGGCCGATTTGAAGATCAGGACGCGCTCGGCCCGGCGGCGCTGTTCGTCGTCGGCGGCGTCGCGCCAGGCGCGCTCCTCGAGGATGTCGAGGTACTGGCCGGCCGTGACCTCGGTCCGCATCCGGTTGAACTCAGCCCGCGCTGCGCGAGCGGCGGTGCGGTCGTCCAGCTGGTCGAGTCCGTCGTCGAGGAGTTCGTCGCTCCAGCCGAGGAGCAGGTCGCCGAGGAGTGTAGCGGCTCCGGTGCCGAAGGTGGTCGGGTCGCCGTCCCATCGGCTGCGACGGTGCAACTCCGCGAAGGAGACGTGAGCCGACGGTGCACCCCGGCGGGTGTCGGAGTTGTCGATGATGTCGTCGTGGACGAGCGCCGCGGCGTGGAACAGCTCGAGTGCTCCACACGTCGCGATGACGGTCTCGAGGCCGCCCTGGCCGCTGGCGTGCCTCCCGGTCGAGACGGCCTGCCAGCCCCGGAAGCAGAACTGTGCTCGGAACCGCTTCCCACCGCTGAGAAATTCCCGGGAGAAGTCGAGGAACGGGGAGAGCTCCGGGCCGATCTGCGCGACAATGGAGCTTCGCGAGGAGAGAAAGTCGGAGAGCCCGCGGCCCACCAGGGTGGCGAGTTCATTGCTTTCGATCACGCACCTAGCCTAGTCATGCTTCGGTGGCTAGACTCGATCAACAACGTCGCGTCGTGTGACCTTGAGGGGAATCAGATGCCACTTTCAGAGCAGGAGCAACGGCTCCTCGATGAGATGGAACGCCACCTCTACCGCAGCGATGCCGATTTCGTCTCCAAGGTCAGCGCTGGCGCGGGCAAACCGAGTTACCGCGGAATCGCGCTCGGCTCCCTCATCGCGGTGGTCGGGGCGATCGGCCTCGTGCTCGGAGTCGTGATCCAGCAGCCCATCGTCGGTCTGCTCGGGTTCGCGATCATGCTCACGGGCGTGCTCGTGGCGACGAAGCCGACCCGGGCTCCACTCGAACAGCCGCGACCTCGTCAGGCTGCGCCGGCAGGACAGAAGTCCTCGCGTCTGATGGACCGCTTCAACGACCGCTGGGACAAGCGCCAGTCGGGCGACGAGCGGTAGCGAGGCCCGGTCTCCTGGTCGCTCCTCGGTCGGCCACCTGACTCCACTTCCCTCCCTCGCGGCGCCGCCGCACCACGACTCCAAACGGGGCCGATCTTCGGATCGGCCCCGTTTCGTCGTTTCGGGCCCTCCCTGATCGTCCCGAGTATGGCAAAACTCCTCCATTTCCCTCCACCCCGCAGAGTCCTGACTTTGCGGGGTTTTTTCATGAGCAAATGGTCCAATGTGGGGGAATGTGCTGCATTGGTGGTGCAAAGTGGAGTAAAGTGGAGCCCAACCAAGATGTTGGCCAGAACGATTGGGGGCGGGGGCGTATGTTCCTCGGTAGTCACGCCCCCAAACTCGACGAAAAAGGCCGCATCATCCTGCCGGCGAAGTTCCGCGATGAGCTCTCCGGCGGGGTCGTCATGACTCGAGGCCAGGAGCACTGCATCTACGTCTTCAGCACGCGGGAGTTCGAGGCGCTCCACGAGAAGATCCGCCAGGCTCCGGTCACCAGCAAGCAGGCCCGCGACTACCTGCGCGTGTTCCTCTCCGGAGCGAGCGCCGAGACCCCCGACAAGCAGCACCGCGTGACCATTCCGTCCAACCTCCGCCAGTACGCCGGGCTCAGCCGCGACCTCGTGGTCATCGGCGCCGGCAGCCGCGCGGAGATCTGGGACGCCGAGGCATGGGAGTCCTACCTCGCCGAACAGGAGAGCGTCTTCTCCGAGACCGCCGAGGAGGTGATCCCCGGACTCTTCTAGTGCCCTGCCCCCTGACTCCCAGCCGTCCCGCCCTGACACACTTCCCCGGTGCCAGGTCGGAGCCCGCCCTGACACACTTCCCCGGTGCCAGGTCGGAACGGATGGGGATCAGGGGTCAGGGACCGTCCGGATTACGCATATGGCCATCAACGACATCCACACCCCGGTCCTCCTCGAGCGATGCATCGAGTTGCTCGCCCCCGCTGTGTCCCACGAGGGCGCGGTCCTCATCGACGCCACGCTCGGCATGGCGGGCCACGCCGAAGCGATGCTCGAGCGGTTCCCGCAGTTGACCCTCATCGGGCTCGACCGAGACCTCGATGCACTCGACATCGCTCAGGAGCGGCTCGAGCGCTTCGGGTCGCGAGCCCGGTTCGTCAAAGCGGTCTACGACGACATCGACGAGGCGGCCGAGGAGCTCGGGTTCCCACAGGTGGACGGGATCCTGTTCGACCTCGGTGTCTCCTCACTGCAACTCGATCGGACCGAACGCGGCTTCTCGTACTCGCAGGACGCGCCACTCGACATGCGGATGGACGCCTCGAGCGAGCTGACGGCGGAGACGATCCTCGCCACCTACGACGAGGTCGCACTTCGGAAGATCTTCTGGGAGTACGGCGACGAGAAGTTGGCGCAGCGCTACGCGCGCCGCATTGTCGAGGAACGCCAGCAGCGACCCCTGACGAGTTCCGGTCAGCTCGTCGAGCTCATCGATCGGGCCACGCCGGCGGCCGCACGTCGCACCGGCCACCCGGCCAAGCGGGTCTTCCAGGCGCTGCGCATCGAGGTCAACGCGGAGCTGTCGGTCCTCGAGGCCGCCGTGCCCCGCGCCCTCGACCTGCTGCGGGTCGGAGGCCGGATCGTGTTCCTGTCCTACCAGTCGCTGGAGGACCGGATCGTCAAGCGCGAGCTCCAGACCCGGGCGAAGTCGACCACACCGGCGGGCCTGCCCGTCGAACTCCCGGAGCACAGTGCGGAGCTGAAACTCCTCGTCAAGGGCGCCGAACTCGCCACCGAGGCGGAGATCGACGAGAACCCCAGAGCGAAACCCGTGCGACTCCGCGCGGCTGAACGGCTGAGGAGGCCAGCATGAGCGGAGCGACCGCAGCACTCGATCTCGCACCCGAACGGCTCGGGCGCGCTCGGCCGCAGCCGACCCGGACCGCCCCCGAACGGCAGCACATCCGTGCGGTCACGACCGGGGCGCGCTCGAAGCTCCGACCACGGCCCATGTACGCGGTCATCGTCGTCGGTGCGGTCGTCGCCATCGTCGTGGGCCAGTTGCTCCTCAGCGTCGGGCTGAGCCAGGGCGCCTACCAGATCCAGCAGCTCGAGGGGAAGCAGGTCGAACTCGGCCGCACCTCGGCCGCGCTGGCCGAGGACCTCGACCGCCTCGCCTCGCCGCAGTACCTCGCCGTCAACGCGCAGGCACTCGGCATGGTGGGCAACTCGCTCCCGACCTACCTCCGGCTCTCCGACGGCGCTGTGCTGGGGACGCCCACGCCGGCGTCGGCGAGCACGAGTCCGATCTTCAACGCCGCCCTCGTGCCGAACGCACAGGCAGCGACGCTCCCGCTCGTCGGCGGACAGAACGCCGCCGCCGCAGACGGCGCGTCGAGCCAGGAAGCTGTCACCCCGCCCGTACCGTTGCAGGACGGGCTGCCGTCGCCGACCACACGATGACCGGACGGCTCACGGTGGAGGACGACGCCCTGCTCGGAGGTGCGACGTCAGGAGAGGACGCGGTGCGGGCATCATGGTGAGACACACGAAGACCACGCGCCGACGCCTCGCGTTCACCATCGTCGCGGTCTCCATCGTGATGACGCTGTTCGTCCTCCGTCTGGTCGACATCCAGGTGGTCCGCGCGAGTGCCTTGAGCGCCGAATCCCTCGAGAAGACCGAGACGGGCGACACGATCCTCGCCACCCGCGGCAGCATCCTCGCCTCCGACGGTTCGGTGCTTGCCGAAGCGGTGATGCGCTACAGCATGGCGGCGTCTCCGAAGGACGCCGGACCGTTCGAACGCGACGTCGACGGCACCGAGCAGACGATCACCCTCGAGCAGGCGACGAACGAGATCGGCGCGATCATCGGGAAGCCCGGCCCGGAGGTCCTCGCGCTCATCACGGACGCCCTCGCCGCGGACAAGGACTCGCTCTACGCCCTCCTTGCGAAGAAGCTCACCCTCGACCAGCTCCGCGCGCTCAAGGCGTTGGAGATCCCGTGGACGACCTTCAAGGAAGAGCCGTACCGGGTGTACCCGAACGGTGCCGTCGCCGGCAACATCGTCGGCTTCGTCGGCGAGGAGGGCGAGGCGCAAGCGGGCGTCGAACTCATGGAGAACTCCTGCCTCGCGGGGGAGGACGGTCGCACGACCTACGAGAAGGGCAGCGGCGGTCTCCCGCTCCCCGGCACCACGGTGACGAAGCCGGCGAAGGACGGCGGCGACGTCGTGCTCACGCTCGACAAGGACATCCAGTGGTTCTCGCAGCAGTCGCTCGCCGCGCAGGCCGAAGCGGTCGGTGCGAGCTGGGGCGTCGTCACGGTGATGGAGGTCAAGACCGGCAAGCTCCTCGCCGTCGCCGAGTACCCGGCCGTCGACCCCGGCAACGTCAGCGCGACGCCTGCCGAGGACCGAGGCTCACGTGCCTTCGCGGCCCCGTTCGAACCGGGATCGACGTACAAGTCCCTCACCGCCGCCGCACTCATCGACCAGGGTGTCGCGAACCCGAACTCCCAGGTGGTCGCTCCGTTCCGGTACAAGCCGTCGAACGGTGCCGACATCAACGACAGCGAGTTCCACGAGGACATGAACCTCACGCTGGCGGGTGTCATGGTCGAGTCGTCCAACACGGGGATCTCACAGTTCGGCGAGAAGATGAGTGCCGACACCCGCTACGCGTATTTCCAGAAGTTCGGTCAGCTCCAGAAGACCGAGGTCGGCTTCCCGAGCGAGTCCGGAGGCCTGATGTCCGACCCGGCGGACTGGGACAACCAGACGGACTACGCGACCATGTTCGGTCAGGGCTTCTCGACGACCGCCATCCAAGGTGCCAGCCTCTACCAGACGATCGCGAACGGTGGCGTCAGGATGCCGGTGCAGCTCGTCGAGGGGTGTCGCAACGCGGACGGCACGGTGACGGACGTCCCCGACGCGACCGGGACCCAGGTCGTCTCGCCCGATGCCGCGAAGCAGGTCAGCGACATGCTCGAGATGGTCGACCAGGAGAGCTGGGTCGCGGCGAACGTCGACGTTCCCGGCTACCGCGTCGCGATGAAGACCGGAACGGCCCAGCAGCCGGACGGCGATGGCGGATACAGCTCGAGTTACCTCGTCTCGATGGCCGGCTTCGCACCCGCCGAGGCCCCGCAGTTCGTCGTTTCGGTGAACCTGGCGGACCCGGTTAAGATGAACACATCGGCTGCGGTCGCTCCCATCTTCCGGGATGTGACCACCCAGGTGCTGAAGAGCAGGGGAGTGCAGCCGTCCACGGAGCCGGCACCGAACCTGCCGCTCAGATTTTGAACGACCTCATGAAGGATGGGCTCAGCGTGAACAATCAGGGCCCGATCAGCCTCAGACCGGAACATCCGCAACGGCGGGCGCTCTCGCAGCTGGTGACCGAATTCGACCTCGACCTGCACGGATCAGCCGACGGCGTGGAGATCAGCGGTGTCAGTCTGAGCTCCGGTGCCGTCGAGCCCGGTGACCTCTACATCGGCATGCCGGGTGTCCGTGCCCACGGTGCCGCGTACGCGGAGCAGGCGAAGGAACGCGGCGCCGTCGCGGTGCTGACGGACGACGCCGGACGAGACCTGGCCGCAGCGGCCGGTCTGCCGATCATCGTCGTGCCGGAGCCGCGTGCCGCCCTCGGCCACCTCGCCGCCTGGGTCTACCGCACCGCCGAGGAGCCGCCGACGTTGTTCGGCGTGACCGGCACCAACGGTAAGACGAGCGTGGTCTACCTCCTGAGCGGCATGCTCGCGCAACTCGGGATCGTCTCCGGTCTGAGCTCGACCGCGGAGCGGCGCATCGGCGACCTCGCGGTGACGAGCTCCCTCACCACGCCGGAGGCCAGCGAGCTGCACGCGTTGCTCGCGCGCATGCGCGAGTCCGAGGTGCGCGCGGTCGCCATCGAGGTCTCCGCCCAGGCGCTGACCAGGCACCGCGTCGACGGCATCGTCTTCGACGTCGTCGGCTTCACCAACCTCAGTCACGACCACTTCGACGACTACGGCGACTTCGACGAGTACTTCGCGGCCAAGCGGGAGCTGTTCGAACCCGACCGGGCCCGACGAGGCGTGGTCACGATCGATTCCGACTGGGGCGGCCGGCTCGTCGAGCAGAGCCGGATCCCGGTGACGACCCTGACGACCCGCCCGGAGGTCGACGCCGACTGGCGCATGACGATCCTCGAGGAGACCGCCGGTTCCACGACGTTCCGCCTCGACGGCCCCGGCGACCAGGTGCTCGTGACGAGCGTGCCGCTGCTCGGCTGGTTCATGGCGGCGAACGCCGCGCTCGCGATCGTGATGCTCGTCGAGTCCGGTGTTGAGTTCGACATGATCGCTCAGTCCCTCGAGCGGGACGGTGGCATCGACGCCTACATCCCCGGGCGTGCCGAGCGGATCAGCGGCGACCGCGGCCCGGTCGTGTACATCGACTACGGGCACAGCCCAGACGCGTTCCTCAACACCCTCGCGGCCATCCGGGCCGTCACGCCGGGCCGGGTCATCATGGTGTTCGGCGCCGACGGAGACCGCGACACGACGAAGCGTCGCGACATGGGCGCGATCGCGGCCCGGGGTGCCGACGTCGTGGTGGTCACCGACTTCCATCCACGGAGCGAGGACCCGGCGTCGATCCGACGCGTGCTCCTCGAAGCCGCCCGCGAAGCCGCACCGGACGGCGAGTTGCACGAGGTCGCCGACCCGGCGACCGCGTTCCGCACCGCCCTCGCGCTGGCCGGTCAGGGCGACACCATCCTCTACGCCGGACCTGGGCACGAGGACTACCACGAGGTGGCCGGTGTGAAGCTCCCGTACTCGGCGCGCGACGACTCGCGCGACGCGCTGCGTGAGGCAGGGTGGCTCTGATGATCGACCTGACCCTCACCGAGATCGCCGCGGCGACCGACGGCCGACTGATCCCCGGTACGGCTGACCCCGGCCTCGTCGTGTCCGGCGTCGCCGACACCGACTCCCGACTCATCACGCCCGGCGACATCTTCGTCGCGAAGCCCGGCGAGGAGACCGACGGACATCTGTTCGCCGATGCGGCGGTCGCGAACGGCGCCGCCCTGCTCCTCGTCGAACGAGAACTGGCCGTCGCCGTGCCGCAGATCGTCGTCGAGAACTCCGTGACCGCGCTCGGTGCCCTCGCCACCGAGGTCATCACGAGGGTGCGCGCGCTCGGACGACTCCGGATCGTCGGTATCACCGGCTCCAACGGCAAGACCACGACCAAGAACCTCCTCGCCGCGGTCCTCGAGCGCGTCGGGGAGACGGTCAGCCCCAAGGCCTCCTTCAACAACGAGGTCGGAGCGCCGATCACCATGCTGCGCGTGACGAACGAGACGCGGTTCCTCGTCGCGGAGATGGGTGCCAGCGGCATCGGCGAGATCGCCCGACTCATCCGCATGGCGAAGCCCGACATCGGCGTGGTCCTGAAGGTCGGACTCGCCCACGCGGGGGAGTTCGGCGGGATCGAAGCGACCGTCACGGCGAAGACCGAGATGGTGTCCGAGCTGCTCCCGGAGGATGTCGCCGTCCTCAACCTCGACGATCCACGGGTGGCCGGTATGGCCGATGCCACCCGGGCACGCGTGCTCTGGTTCGGCCTCGACGACCGCGCCGCCGTTCGAGCGACCGACATCGTCGCGACGGCGTCCGGGACCGCGTTCACGCTGCACCTGCCCGACGGTTCCTCTGCGCCCGTCCGGTTCAAGGTGCTCGGTGAGCACCACGTCATGAACGCCCTCGCCGCGGCCGCAGCCGCCCACGAACTCGGCGTGGAGATCGACCTCATCGTCGACGCCCTCGAGAGCGTGAGCAGGGCGGAGCGGTGGCGGATGGAGCCCCTCGGCGGACGCGACGACGTGTCCATCATCAACGACGCCTACAACGCGAGCCCCGACTCGATGTCGGCCGCCATCCGGACCCTCGCCCAGATCGGTGCTGAACGCGGCCGGACCATCGCGGTGCTCGGTGCCATGAGCGAACTCGGCGACTGGGCGGGCGAGGAACACGACCGCATCGGACTCCAGGTCGTCCGGCTCGGCATCGGCCGCCTCGTCGTGGTCGGCCCCGAGGCCCGCCGCATGCACATCACCGCGATCAACGAAGGGTCGTGGGACGGCGAGTCGGTGTACTTCGCGACCGCGGACGAGGCGTTCGCGTACTTGAGCGCGGAGATCGCCCCGGGCGACACCGTGCTCGTGAAATCGTCGAACGCGGCCGGGCTCCGGTTGCTGGGCGATCGACTGGGGGAGTTGTACGCATGAGAGTCCTGTTGGCCGCGGGAGCGATCTCGCTGGCGTTCTCCCTCTTCCTGACCCCGCTCTTCATCAGAGCGTTCCGCAAACTCGCCTGGGGTCAGTTCATCCGCGACGACGGACCGCAGAGCCACCACACCAAGCGCGGAACCGCGACGATGGGCGGCGTCATCATCATCGTCGGTACCCTCGTCGGCTTCTTCGCGAGCTATCTGATCTTCCAAGAGCAGGTCGGCGTCTCGGCGCTCCTGGTCCTGTTGATGATGGTCGGACTCGGCATCGTCGGGTTCATCGACGACTTCCTCAAGGTCCGCAAGAAGCAGAGCCTCGGCCTCGGTGGGTGGGCGAAGGTCTCCGGGCAGCTCATCGTCGCGACGGTGTTCGCCGTCCTAGCGATCAACTTCCCGAACACCGAGGGGTTCACCCCGGCATCGACGAACATCTCGATCATCCGCGACATCCCGATCAACTTCATGGCGATCGGCATCCCGGTGATCGGCATCCTGCTGTACATCCTCTGGACCTCGGTGATCGTGGCGGCGACGTCGAACGGCGTGAACGTCACCGACGGGCTCGACGGGCTCGCCACCGGTGCCTCGATCCTCGCGATCGGCTCGTACATCATCATCGGGTTCTGGCAGTTCAACCAGTCCTGCTTCAGCTCCTCGCTCGCCTCCGACGTGGCCTACAAGTGCTACGACGTCCGGGATCCGCTCGACCTCGCCGTGGTCGCCGCGGCGATCGTGGGCGCGCTCATCGGGTTCCTCTGGTGGAACACCTCGCCGGCACAGATCTTCATGGGCGACAGCGGTTCGTTGGCGCTCGGTGGAGCACTCGCGGCGCTGGCCATCCTCAGCAAGACCGAGCTCCTCCTGGTGCTCGTCGGCGGGCTGTTCGTGATCGAAGCCGGTTCGGTGATCGTGCAACGCGCCTACTTCAAGGTGACCCACGGCAAGCGCATCTTCCTCATGAGCCCCATCCACCACCATTTCGAACTCAAGGGTTGGGCTGAGGTCACCGTCGTCGTCCGCTTCTGGATCATCGGTGGTCTGCTCGTCGCCGCGGGTGTGGGTTCCTTCTACCTCGAGTGGCTGAGCCGTTGAGCGCCGAGCGCCTCGACGGACTCCGGAGCTGGCACGCCGACTGGCGCGGACTCCGGGTCGCCGTCCTGGGGCTCGGCATGACCGGGTTCTCCGTCGCTGACACGCTCACCGAGCTCGGCTCGGAGGTACTGGTCCTGGCCGGCGAGGCCGCGGACGAACGTGCCGAACTCGTCGGCGTCATCGGTGCGCGTCTCATCCAGCGGGACCTGTCGACCGTGCCGTCCGAGCTCGTGGAGTTCGCTCCGGAACTCGTCGTCGTGTCACCCGGCTTCCACCCCGACCACCCCGTCGTCGCGTGGGCGCAGGCGGCCGGGGTCGCCGTCTGGGGCGACATCGAGCTCGCCTGGCGGGTCCGCGACAAGGTCGGCACCCCGGCTGAGTGGATCTGCGTCACCGGCACGAACGGCAAGACCACGACCGTTCAGCTGACGGCGTCGATGCTCGTCGAGGCGGGCTTCCGGGCGGCGCCCTGCGGCAACATCGGCGTCCCGGTCCTGGACGCCGTCCGTGATCCGCAGGGCTTCGACTTCTTCGTCGTCGAGCTCTCGAGTTACCAGTTGCACACCCTCGGCCTGCAGGGCGGTCGGAGCATCGTCTCGCCGCTCGCCAGCGTCTGCCTGAACCTCGCCGACGACCACCTCGACTGGCACGGCTCCGCCGCGGCGTACCGGGCGGCGAAGGCCGTGGTGTACGAGAACACGAAAATCGCGTGCGTCTACAACCGCGCTGACGCGGCGACGATGTCGATGGTCGAGGAGGCCGAGGTCGTCGACGGCGCCCGAGCCGTCGGGTTCGGCCTCGACGTCCCCGGACCGAGCGACTTCGGCGTCGTGGACGGCATCCTGGTCGACCGCGCGTTCCTCGACGACCGTCGGACGAGCGCCCTCGAGATCACGACGGTCGAAGCGCTCGCCCAGCGCGGGCTCGCCGCCCCGCACATCGTCGCCAACATCCTGGCGGCAGCGGCACTCGCCCGGGCCGCCGGCATCACGGTCGAGGCCGTGCGCGACACCCTGCTGTCGTTCGGCCTGGACGCGCACCGGATCCAGCTCATCGCGCGGAGGCTCGAGGTGGACTGGATCGACGACTCGAAGGCCACCAATCCGCACGCCGCCGACGCCTCGCTCGCCGCCTACCGCTCGGTGGTGTGGATCGTCGGAGGCCTGTTGAAGGGCGTCTCGATCGATCATCTGGTGGAGCGGCACGCCGACCACCTGCGCGCGGCCGTCGTGATCGGCGCCGACCGCTCGGAGGTCCTCGCGGCATTCGCGCGACACGCGCCGACCCTGACCGTCATCGAGGTCGACGCAGCGGAGACTGAACACGTCATGCCGGAGGCCGTTCGCCGGGCCGCCGAGGTCGCGCAGGCAGGGGACACCGTGCTCCTCGCTCCTGCAGCCGCCTCGATGGACCAGTTCACGGACTACGGACACCGTGGTCGCCTGTTCCAGGCCGCCGTCGAAGCAGAGCTGGGAGGTGAGGCGGATGATCGATCCGCCTCGCGCTGACCCGCGCCGCGTGCGGTCGTCGTCCCGGATGACGACGGTCGCCTCAGGCAGTGGGACACCCGACGCACCGACGTCGCCGAGAGGCATGTCGAGTGCGCGGATCTCGCTGGGCAAGGTGCTGCGTCCGGAGTCGAAGAACTACTTCCTCCTGCTGGGTGTCACCCTGTTCCTCGTCGGGCTCGGGCTCGTCATGGTGCTGTCCTCATCCTCCGTCGAGTCTTACGAGGCCGGCGACGGGTACTTCGGGCTGTTCTGGCGCCAGGCGACGTTCGCGATGATCGGTGTTCCGCTCATGCTCATCGTGAGCCGCTTCCCGGCACGGTTCTGGAAGAAGTGGGCGTGGGTGTTCCTCCTGGTCGCCATGGGCCTCCAACTGCTCGTCTTCACACCGCTCGGCTACGAGATCGGTGGCAACCGCAACTGGATCGAGATCGGCGGCTTCACCGCGCAGCCCTCGGAAGCGGTCAAGCTCGCACTGGTCGTGTGGCTCGGGCTCGTGCTGACGATCAAGCAACCGCGTCTCCTCGAGTGGAAGCACGCCCTGATCCCGGTCATCCCCTTCGCCGGTCTCTCCATCGGCCTCGTCCTGCTCGGTGGCGACCTCGGTACCGTCGTGATCATGGCCCTCATCGTGTTCTCGGCGCTGTACTTCGCCGGAGTGCGACTGCGCTACATCGCGATCCCCGTGGTCGCGGGGGCCGTGCTGTTCCTCATCATGGCCGTCACGAGCGCCAACCGCATGCAGCGCATCATGGCGTTCTTCGGCGACGGCAAGGGGGACTACGAGAACGCCGACTGGCAGTCGACCCACGGCACGTGGGCGCTGGCGAACGGCGGCCTCTGGGGAGTCGGCCTCGGCAACTCGCGCGCGAAGTACGGGTGGCTGCCGGCGATCTCGAACGACTTCATCTTCGCGGCGATCGGCGAGGAGCTGGGCCTCATCGGCGCCGTCCTCGTCCTCGGGCTGTTCGTCTTCCTCGCCGTCATGTTCATCCGGGTGATCCGCACCAGCGACGACTCCTTCGTGAGGATCACCACCGGCGCCGTCATGGCCTGGATCATCGGCCAGGCGCTCGTGAACATCGGCGTCGTCCTCGGAGTCCTCCCGGTGCTCGGCGTGCCGTTACCACTCTTGTCCTCGGGCGGCACGGCGCTGCTCACCACCCTCGTCGCGATCGGGATCGTCCTGTCCTTCGCCCGGGAGCGGGGGCGCCCCGCGTCCCAGCAGTCCCGTCGGACACCCGCTCGACGTCCCCAATCCTCCGGAGCCACCCGATGACCACCTACCTCCTCGCCGGCGGCGGCACCGCCGGCCATGTCAATCCGCTGTTGGCGGTGGCCGACGGACTCCGCGCCAGAGACCCCGAAGCGACGATCCTCGTCGTCGGTACGGCGGAGGGCCTCGAGGCGCGACTCGTCCCGGAACGCGGCTACGAATTGCTCACGATCCTCAAACTGCCCTTCCCCCGCCGGCCGAACGTCGATGCGCTCCGCTTCCCCGGTCGCCTCCGTCGGACGGTCGCAGCCGTGGTCGCGATGATCCGGGAGCATCGGGTGGACGTCGTGATCGGTTTCGGCGGCTACGCGGCCGCACCGGCGTACACGGCTGCCAGGCGCGCCGGTGTCCCGCTGGTCATCCACGAGGCGAACGCTCGTCCGGGCCTCGCGAACCGGCTCGGCGCGAGGTACACGCCCTACGTCGGTGTCGCCTTCCACCACACGCCCATCCGCAACGCACGCTTCGTCGGCATGCCGCTGCGTCGCGAGATCGAGGAGTTGGACCGCGAGGCGCTCCGGCCGGCGGCCCTCGCCGAGTTCGGCCTCGCGTCGGACCGACCACTGCTGCTCGTCACCGGCGGTTCGCTCGGCGCGAGACGGATCAACGCGACGATGAGCCAGAGCGCCGAAGACATCGTCGCGGCAGGCTGGCAGGTGCTCCACATCACGGGTGCGAAGAGCGAGATCTCAGATCCCGGTGTCGCCCACTACCACCTCCTCGAGTACTGCTCCCGGATGGAGCTCGCCATCGCCGCAGCCGACTTCGCGGTGTCGCGTGCTGGCAGCGCCACCGTCAGTGAGCTGTGCGCGGTCGGGCTCCCCGCCGTCTACGTGCCCTACCCGGTCGGCAACGGTGAGCAGCGCTTCAACGCCGCCGACGTCGTGCGTGCCGGGGGAGCGGTTATGGTAGATGACGCGCAGTTCGTGCCAGCCTGGGTGCGTGAGCACCTCGTCCCGTTGCTGAGCGATCGGCACCGGGTCGACGACCTGGCCGCCCAATCCAAGAGCGTCGGTGTCTCCGACGGCACGGCTCGCGTCATCGCCCTCATCGATGAGGCGCTCCAACCATCGGTGCAGCGCGTGCGCGGCCGGTGATCCAGTCTTCCCAGAAAGCGTGACACCGTGATCAAGCCAGACCCCACCGTCGAGATCCCCGCCGACCTCGGCGTCGTGCACTTCGTCGGAATCGGCGGCAGCGGGATGAGCGGCATCGCACGGTTGTTCGTGAGCGCCGGATCGCGCGTGACCGGCTCGGACGTGCGCGAGTCGAAGAACATCGACGCCCTGCGCGAGCTCGGCGTCCCCGTCGCCATCGGCCACGATGCACAGAACGTCGGTGACGCGGACACCCTCGTCGTGACCGGAGCGCTGTGGGCGGACAATCCCGAGTACCTGCTGGCGAAGGAACGGGGTCTGACGATCCTGCACCGGTCGCAGGCTCTCGCGTGGCTGACCTCCGGGACACGGCTCGTCTCCGTCGCGGGGGCCCACGGGAAGACGACGTCGACCGGCATGATCATCACGGCGCTCCTGGAGCTCGGTGCCGATCCCAGCTTCGTCAACGGTGGCGTGATCGAGTCCCTCGGGCTGAGCTCGGCCCGCGGCGCCGGAGAACTGTTCGTCGTCGAGGCGGACGAGTCCGACGGTTCGTTCCTGCTCTACGACACGGCCGTCGCGCTCATCACGAACATCGACCCCGACCACTTGGACCACTACGGCTCGCTCGAAGCGTTCGAGCAGGCGTTCGTGACCTTCGCACAGCAGGCTCGCGAACTTGTCGTCATCTCCTCGGACGACGCCGGCGCGGTCCGGATCACCCCGGCGCTTCGCGCGGCCGCCGACGGCAAGCGCGTGCTGACCTTCGGAGAGGCCCCCGACGCGGACGTCCGACTGCACGACGTCGGCTCCACCGGTCCGGTCTCGTTCCAGCTCAGCTATGAGGGCACCAGCTACGCGGCGACCCTCCGCGTGCCCGGGCGCCACAACGCGATCAACGCCGCCGGCGCCTTCGCCGTCCTCGTCGGTGTCGGGTTCGACCCGGCGGACGCGCTCCGAGGCATCAGCGCCTTCGGCGGAACGCAGCGTCGATTCGAGCTGCACGGGGTCGTCGACGGTGTCAGTGTCTACGACGACTACGCGCACCACCCCACCGAGGTCGCCGCCGCTCTCGCCGCCGCGCGCACGGTGGTCGGCGACGGACGCATCATCGCGGTCCACCAGCCGCACCTGTACAGCCGGACCCGCCTGTTCGCCCAGGAGTTCGCCGACGCCCTCGAACGGTACGCCGACCACACGGTCGTGCTCGAGGTCTACGGCGCGCGCGAGGACCCCGAGCCCGGTGTGACCGGTGCCACGGTGTCGACCCGGTTCTCCGACGCGGACCGCGTCGCGTACATCGACGACTGGCAGCGCGCCGCGGACTACACGGCGACGGTCGTGCGACCCGGTGACTTCGTCATCACGCTCGGATGCGGCGACGTCTATCGCATCGTGCCGCAGCTCCTCGAGGCCATCGCCGGTCGCGAGTCCGTCTGATGGGCGTCCGGTGAAGCGCCCGGACGGCTTCGACCCCGCGGCCGGTCCGCGCCCCGAGCGCCAGGCGCGACCGTCGGCGTCCGCGCCGGTCGACCGCGCCGCCGCGCCTGCTGAGCCCGTCACAGAGCAGGAGACGGACGTCATCGAGCTGGACGCCGCGCGGCTCCGGCCGAAGCGGTCGGGTGCCGGCGCACCGTCCCAGCCGTCGGGCTCGAGGTCCAAGTCGAAGTCGAAGTCGGCGTCAGCCTCATCGACGCCGGCACCATCGTCGAAGGTCGGTGCGAAACCGGCGGCGACGTCCTCCGCCTCGGCGACGGCGACCCTGGAGCGCCCGGACGAACCGGAGGATGAGGCGTTCCTCACCCCGCGTGAGGCCGCCAAGCTGCGACGTCGTCACGAACGCCAGGAGATCCGTCGGTTCACGGCCCGCAAGCGGGGTCGCCACCGTCCCTGGGTGATCGCGGCCGCGATCCTCGCCGTCCTGATCGTCGTCTCGCTCGCCGGAGCCTATTCGCCGCTGCTGGCCGTCCGGTCCATCGAGGTCGTCGGTGCGAGCCGGGTCAACCAGGCCGAGATCACCGAGGCGCTCAGCGACCAGCTGGGTCGCCCACTCGCGCTGGTCGATGCGGGCGCCGTCAAGGCGGTGCTCGTCGGATACCCGCTCATCGCGAGCTACTCCCTCGAATCCCAGCCCCCGAGCACGCTCGTCGTGCGGATCGTCGAACGCGAGCCGGTGGGCGTGCTGCAATCAGGATCGGTGTACACCCTCGTCGACGCCGCCGGGGTCACCATCGAGCGCAGCGACCAACCGATCGCCGGGTATCCCACGCTCATGGTCACCGGCGGCCCGACCTCGAAGGGCTTCGTCGCCGCGGCGGCGGTGATCCGCGCGCTCCCGGCCGATCTCCGCGCCCGCGTGGCGTCCGTCTCGGCGTCGACCGCGGACGACGTCACCCTCACGCTCGTGGACTCGCCCGCCGAAGTCGTGTGGGGGAGTGCGGAGGACTCGGTCCTGAAAGCGCGGATCCTCGCGACCACGATGGCGGCCACCGACCCGTCCCAGGTGAACCAGTACGACGTGTCGTCGCCCTCCGCCGCGATCGTTCGCTGAGGAAGCGCGCCGGGATATTCCCGTCGATGTGCCGACACGCCCGGAAGCGTCCCGACACGGTCGGGGCTGGGCCCTAACGTCGTGCTCAGGACAGAAAATGCATACGCAGCATAACTTTAAACCTTAACTAGAGGTTGAGAGTTCTCACGGAGGCCTGAAGTGACTACAAACCAGAACTACCTCGCCGTCATCAAGGTCGTCGGTATCGGCGGCGGCGGCGTGAACGCGGTCAACCGCATGATCGAGCTCGGCCTCCGAGGCGTGGAATTCATCGCCATCAACACGGACGCGCAGGCGCTGCTGATGAGCGATGCCGACGTCAAGCTCGACGTCGGCCGCGAGATCACCCGCGGCCTCGGCGCCGGCGCCGACCCCGAGGTCGGACGCCGTGCGGCGGAGGATCACGCCGAGGAGATCGAAGAGGCCATCGCCGGCGCCGACATGGTGTTCGTCACCGCCGGTGAGGGTGGCGGTACCGGAACCGGTGGCGCACCCGTCGTGGCACGGATCGCGAAGTCGATCGGTGCGCTGACCATCGGTGTCGTCACGAAGCCCTTCGGCTTCGAGGGTCGTCGCCGTCAGGCCCAGGCCGAGCTCGGCGTCGCCCGCCTGAAGGAGGAGGTCGACACGCTCATCGTCGTGCCGAACGACCGCCTGCTGGAGATCAGCGACCGCGGCATCAGCATGCTCGAGGCCTTCGCGACCGCCGACCAGGTGCTCCTCGCCGGCGTCCAGGGCATCACCGACCTCATCACCACCCCCGGTCTCATCAACCTCGACTTCGCCGACGTCAAGTCGGTCATGCAGGGAGCCGGCTCCGCCCTGATGGGTATCGGCTCCTCGCGTGGCGCGGATCGTGCCATCAAGGCGGCCGAACTCGCCGTCGCCTCACCGCTCCTCGAAGCGAGCATCGAGGGCGCCCACGGTGTCCTGCTGTCCATCCAGGGTGGCTCGAACCTCGGCATCTTCGAGATCAATGACGCCGCCAAGCTCGTCCAGGAGGCCGTGCACCCCGAGGCGAACATCATCTTCGGTGCGGTCGTCGACGACACCCTCGGCGACGAGGTGCGCGTGACGGTCATCGCCGCCGGATTCGACGGCGGTGAGCCCCTCACCAGGACGGCGGCCTCGCCGGCCGACGCGGTCATCTCGGGCGGCGTGATGAGCACCTCGGACGAGGCACCCAGTGCTCCCATCAGCACCTCGGCCAACACGGCCTCCGAGTCGTCCGAGCACCGCTCGGCGCCCGCTGCGGCGCCGGTCGCCTCCGGCGGCGACTGGGGCTCCAGGCAGAACGCGTCCTCGCCCTTCTCCGGCGCGACGCACCGCCAGCCTGAAGCGGTCGTCGAGACCGCCGTCGTCGACCCCTCGTTCGACGACGAGGGCGAGCTGGACATCCCCGACTTCCTGAAGTAGTGGGCGGCGACACGATCACCCCGGCCGGGTCGGGCTCTTCGGAGCCCGATCCGGCTCTGCTCGATCGCCTCGCCGCGATCCGCGGCCGCGTCGCAGACGCCGCCCGTGCGGCCGGTCGCACCCACGAGCCGACGCTCATCGTCGTGACGAAGTTCCACCCGGTCGCACTCGTGCAGCAGCTCGCGGCCGCGGGGGTCACCGACGTGGGGGAGAACCGACACCCGGAGGCCCGCGACAAGGCCGAGGCGGCCGCCGGACTCGGGTTGCGGTGGCACTTCATCGGCCAGTTGCAGACGAACAAGGCCAAGCAGGTGCGCCGATACGTCGACGCCGTGCACTCGGTGGACCGGCCCGAACTCCTGCGCGCGCTGTCATCACCAGACCGCCTCATCGAGGTGTTCCTCCAGGTGAACCTGACCGACGACCCGGGTCGAGGCGGTGTGGTCGGCGACGAGGCGCTGGAAGCGCTCGCCACGGAGACGCTCGAAGCCGAAGGCGTCCTCCTGCGAGGCGTGATGGCCGTCGCGCCGCTCGACGAGCCACCGGCCGCCGCGTTCGCGCGGGTCGTCGCGGCGTCCGCGCGGGTGCGATCCCTCGCTCCGCAGGCCGACGGCCTGTCGATCGGGATGAGCCACGACTACGTCGAGGCGATCGAAGCGGGCGCGACACACCTACGCATCGGCACGGCAATCACCGGGAATCGTCCGGTGTGACGTTAATCTCAAAGGTGCAAGGACCGCAGATCACGGAGGAAACGATGTCGAACCCACTGAAGAAGACCATGGTGTACCTCGGGCTCGCCGACGATGATCTCGAGTACGAGCAGCAGCACGCTGCCCAGGCCGAGCCCACGCAGCAGTCCGAGCCTCGCCGGGCAGAACGTCCCGAGCGCGCAGAGCGTGTCGAGCGCGTCGAGAAGGCCGCTCCCGTGACCCCGCTGCGCAAGCCGGTCCCGGTCCGCCAGCCGGTCGCCCCGAGCTCCGACCTCAACGAGATCCTCACGGTGCACCCCAAGCAGTACCGCGACGCTCAGATCATCGCCGAGAGCTTCCGCGACGGTGTCCCGGTCATCATCAACCTCTCCCAGATGAGCGACGGCGACGCCCGACGCCTCATCGACTTCGCCAGTGGCCTCTCGCAGGGCCTCTACGGGAAGATCGAGCGAGTGACGAGCAAGGTCTTCCTGCTCTCGCCCGAGCACGTCGCCGTTTCCGGCGACAACGGGCAGGGCGCACCGGAAGCGACCGAGGCGACCTTCTTCGCTCAGTCATAATCGAGGGGTGGCTTCTCTCATCTCCGTGATCGGCACGATCCTCTATCTCGCGCTGCTCCTGTACTTCTTCGTCCTCTGGGCGCGGTTCATCCTCGACCTGGCTCGGGTACTCCGACCGCAGTGGCGACCGTCGGGCGTCGGCCTGGTCCTCGCCGAGCTCAGTTTCACGGTCACCGACCCGCCGATCCGGTTCTTCCGCCGTGTCCTGCCGCGCGTCGCGGTCGGTCCCGTCGCGCTCGACTTCGGTTGGACGCTCACGATGCTGTGTTGCATCATCGCGATGACGCTCGTCCAGCTCCTGTAGCCGCCGACGCCGGTGCCCGCGCAGAGTTCACCCCGATTGTGCGGCTACGATAGAACGCCCGTCACCTGACGGGAAGCTCCGACGCTGACAACATGTCTCACCCACTGGGTCAGACTTTGCTAGCGTGGGGGCGTTGTACACAGATTTTCGATTCGACAGTGAAGGTGGTTCGCTATGGCGCTCACTCCCGAAGACGTGGTCCAGAAGCGGTTTCAGCAGACCAAGTTCCGCGAAGGCTACGACCAGGACGAGGTGGACGACTTCCTCGACGAGGTCGTCGTCGAACTGCGTCGCCTCATCCAGGAGAAGGACGAGGTCCAGCAGAAGCTGACCGCGGCCGAGGCCAAGGTCGCCGAGCTGCAGAAGGGCGGCTCCTCCGCTCCCGCCGCGCTCGCCAAGGCTGAGCCCGCTCCCGCACCGGCTCCGGTCGTCGCACCCGCAGCGGCTCCTGCCGCCGAGTCGACCGACAACACGGCCGAGAGCTCCAACAACCTCCTGCAGCTGGCCCGCCGCCTGCACGACGAGCACGTCGCAGAGGGCGCTCAGCGTCGCGACGCACTCATCGCCGAAGGTCACGCGACCGCGGCACGTGTCGTCGCCGAGGCCGAGGCCAAGCAGCGCGCACAGATGCAGATCCTCGAGCAGGAGCGCTCCGTGCTGGAGCACAAGATCGACGAGCTGCGCAACTTCGAGCGCGAGTACCGCTCGCAGCTCCGCGGCTACATCGAGGGTCAGCTGAAGGACCTCGACGCCTCGTCGTCGAGCTCCGCACCCGATGCGAAGTCCGGCGTCACCGCCGACAGCGCAGCGGTCTAGCGCAGACACCCGGTTGTCTCCCGCATCACCGTCGAAGGCCAGCGCCAGGACTCTTGCAGTCCTGGCGCTGGTTGCCGTCGTGGCCTATTCGGCCGATCAGTTCACGAAGTTCCTCGTCACCACCAACCTGACGGTCGGTGAGTCCGTCCCCGTCTTCGGACAGGCGCTGGTCCTGTACTTCGTCAAGAATTCGGGCGCCGCCTTCTCGCTGGGTGCCGGCTACACCTGGATCTTCTCGATCCTCGCCGCGGTGGTCGTCGTCGTCATCGTCTGGTTCGCGCGCCGCATCCGTTCGCGCGCCTGGGCGATCGTCTTCGGCCTGCTCCTCGGAGGCGTGCTCGGCAACCTGACCGACCGCCTCTTCCGAGAGCCGTCCTTCGGCCTCGGCCACGTCGTCGACTTCATTTCGACGCCCTGGATGCTCCCCGCGATCTACAACGTGGCCGACATCTGCATCGTGGTCAGCATGGCGCTGTTCATCCTCCTGACGCTCTTCGGTGTCAACCTCGACGGCACGCGCACGACGCGAGCCAGTGAACGGGCCGCCCAGGACGCGGAGGACCGCGAGGCTGAAGCCGACGCGGCCGTCCTCGATCCTGCGGAGCCTGGCGACGCGAGCCCGGACGCAGGTCGTCCGTGAACGAGTCCCGCAGCCTGTACGTCCCCGACGGACTCGACGGCGAGCGCGTCGACGCCGGACTCGCCAAGCTCCTGGGCTTCTCGCGCAGCTACGCAGCCGAGGTGGCCTTGGCCGGCGGCGTTACCATGAACGGGAAGTCGGTCGACAAGTCCGATCGCCTGCTCGGCGGCGCTTGGCTCGAGATCGAATGGACGCCTCGACGGGAGGCCGTGATCGTCCCGATCGCCGTCCCCGACCTCGGCATCGTCCACGACGACGACGAGATCGTCGTCGTCGACAAGCCTGCGGGCGTCGCGGCGCATCCCTCGGTCGGTTGGGAGGGACCGACGGTGCTCGGCGCCCTCGCGGCGGCGGGCTTCCGCATCTCGACCTCGGGAGCCGCCGAGCGCGCGGGCATCGTCCATCGGCTGGACGCCGGGACGAGCGGCCTCATGGTCGTCGCGAAGACCGAGCGGGCCTACACCTGGCTCAAGCGGGCCTTCCACGACCGCGAGGTCGAGAAGATCTACCGCGCTGTGGTGCAGGGGCATCCCGATCCACTCGCCGGCACCATCGACGGACCGATCGGCCGCCATCCGCGTCACGACTGGCGGTTCGCCGTGACCGCCGACGGCAAGCCCTCGATCACGCACTACGAGACGCTCGAGGCGTTCCCGTACGCCTCGCTGCTCGAGGTGCACCTGGAGACCGGCCGCACCCACCAGATCCGCGTGCACATGGCGGCCCAGCGGCACCCCTGCGTCGGCGACGCGATGTACGGGGCCGACGCGGCGCTGTCGGCGCGGTTGGGACTCACCCGCCAGTGGCTCCACGCCACGAAGCTGGGGTTCGCCCACCCGGCCACGGGCGAGTTCGTTCGGTTCGAGGCTGCCTACCCGGCCGACCTCCAGCACGCGCTGTCCGTGCTCGAGCTCGACTGAGCCGACGCCCGCCCATCCCGTCGGTGTCCCTGACGGCATCGCCGGAGCCGACCGTCGGCGGTGACGGTTAGGCTGGATCACAGACCACCTCGGCGTCCGCGCCGAACCCCACAGCACGATCCCCGGAGGCGCCGTCCGTGCCCACGTCCACCGATTCGTTCGTCCATCTGCACGTCCACAGCGAGTACTCGATGCTCGACGGAGCAGCCCGCGTGAAGCCGCTCATCCAGGCCGCGGTCGAGCAGGGGATGCCCGCCGTCGCCGTGACCGACCACGGCAACATGTTCGGCGCCTTCGACTTCTGGCGCACGGCGACCGATGCCGGTATCAAGCCGATCATCGGCACCGAGGCGTACATCACCCCGGGGACCGCGCGCGGCGACCGGACGAGGATCAAGTGGGGCGACGGCGGGGGAGACGACGTCTCCGGCGCCGGCGCCTACACCCACATGACCTTGCTCTCGGAGACCACCGAGGGGATGCACAACCTCTTCCGGCTCTCGTCGAAGGCGTCGATCGAGGGGTACTACTTCAAGCCACGCATGGACCGCGAGATCCTGAGCCTGTACAGCGCCGGCCTCATCGCGACGACCGGCTGCCCGAGCGGCGAGGTGCAGACGAGACTCCGTCTCGGTCAATACGACGAGGCGGTCAAGGCCGCGGCGGACTTCCGCGACATCTTCGGCGCGGAGAACTACTTCTGCGAGATCATGGACCACGGGCTCGGGATCGAGCGCAGGATCATGGCCGACCTCATCAGGCTGTCCAAAGACCTCGGTCTTCCGCTCCTCGCGACGAACGACCTCCACTACACGCACGCCGCGGACGCCAAAGCCCACGCCGCCCTCCTCTGCGTGCAGTCCGGCTCCACCCTCAACGACCCGAACCGGTTCAAGTTCGACGCGGACGAGTTCTACCTGAAGTCCGCGGACGAGATGCGCCGACTGTTCCGCGAGTACCCCGAGGCGTGCGACAACACCCTCGCGATCGCGGAGCGGTGCGACGTCGCCTTCGACACCTCGGCCAACTACATGCCGCGGTTCCCCGTGCCGGAGGGCGAGAACGAGGAGAGCTGGTTCATCAAGGAGGTCGAGACCGGGCTGAACCTGCGGTACCCGAACGGGATCCCAGCCGACGTCCGGGAACGGGCGAACTACGAGACGCGCGTCATCGTGCAGATGGGTTTCCCCGGGTACTTCCTCGTCGTCGCTGACTTCATCCAGTGGTCGAAGCGCAACGGCATCCGCGTCGGTCCCGGTCGTGGTTCCGGTGCGGGCTCCATGGCCGCGTACGCTATGCAGATCACCGACCTCGACCCGCTCCGCCACGGGCTCATCTTCGAGCGGTTCCTCAACCCCGACCGCGTGTCGATGCCCGACTTCGACGTCGACTTCGACGACCGCCGCCGCGGCGAGGTCATCAAGTACGTCACCGAGAAGTACGGCGACGAGCGCGTCGCGCAGATCGTCACCTACGGCACCATCAAGGCCAAGCAGGCGCTCAAGGACTCGTCGCGCGTCCTCGGCTTCCCGTTCGGCATGGGCGACAAACTGACGAAGGCCATGCCGCCGGCGGTCATGGGCAAGGACATCCCGCTCGAGGGCATCCTCGACACCAAGCACCCGCGGTACAAGGAGGCGGTCGACCTCCGTGGCATCCTCGACACCGACCCGGAAGCGCGGACCGTCTTCGAGACCGCGCTCGGCATCGAGAACCTGAAGCGCCAGTGGGGTGTCCACGCGGCCGGCGTGATCATGTCGAGCGACCCGCTCATCGACATCATCCCGATCATGAAGCGCGAGCAGGACGGCCAGATCGTCACGCAGTTCGACTACCCGGCGTGCGAGTCCCTCGGATTGATCAAGATGGACTTCCTCGGGTTGCGCAACCTGACGATCATCAACGACGCCCTCGACAACATCAAGAGCAACCGCGACATCGAACTCGTCCTCGAAGACCTCGAACTCGACGACCGCGGTGCGTACGAACTCCTGTCCCGAGGCGACACCCTCGGGGTGTTCCAGCTCGACGGCGGACCGATGCGCGCGCTGCTGCGCCTCATGAAACCCGACAACTTCGAGGACATCTCGGCGCTGATCGCGCTGTACCGGCCAGGGCCGATGGGCGCGAACTCGCACACGAACTACGCGCTGCGGAAGAACGGCCTCCAGGAGATCACCCCGATCCACCCGCAGCTCGAGGAGCCGCTCTCCGAGATCCTGTCGACGAGCTACGGCCTCATCATCTACCAGGAGCAGGTGATGGCGATCGCGCAGAAGGTCGCCGGCTTCTCCCTCGGGCAGGCCGACATCCTCCGTCGTGCGATGGGCAAGAAGAAGAAGTCCGAACTGGACAAGCAGTTCGAGGGCTTCTCCGGCGGCATGGTCGCGAACGGCTTCTCGATGGAGGCCGTCAACAAGCTGTGGGAGATCCTCCTCCCGTTCTCGGACTACGCGTTCAACAAAGCGCACTCCGCCGCCTACGGGGTCATCTCCTACTGGACGGCGTACCTTAAGGCGCACTACCCGGCCGAGTACATGGCCGGTCTGCTGACGAGTGTCGGCGACTCCAAGGACAAGATGGCGCTCTACCTCAACGAGTGCCGCCGCATGGGGATCCAGGTCCTGCCGCCCGACGTCAACGAGTCCATCGGGTTCTTCGCCGCAGTCGGGGAGGACATCCGGTTCGGTCTGGGTGCCGTCCGCAACGTCGGTTCGAACGTCGTGGAGCTCATCCGGCAGGCACGCGAGCGCGAGGGCAGGTTCACCTCCTTCCACGACTTCCTCCGCAAGGTGCCGCTGCCGGTGGCGAACAAGCGGACCATCGAGTCGCTCATCAAGGCCGGCGCGTTCGACTCCATGGGCGACAGCAGACGTGCGCTCTACGAGATCCACGAGGACGCCGTCGACTCGGTCGTGAAGGACAAGCGTGCCGAGGCGTCCGGGAGCATCGGCTTCGACTTCGACAGCCTGTTCGCCGAGGTCGGCGAAGTGCCGCTCGCGAGCGTCCCCGCGCGTCCTGACTGGAGCAAGCGCGACAAACTCAACTTCGAACGGGAGATGCTGGGGCTGTACGTCTCGGACCACCCGCTGGCCGGACTCGAGATCGAGTTGGCGAAGCACGCCACGACGACCATCACCGACCTCATGACCTCCGAGGGCATGGACGGCGAGACCGTCGTGATCTCGGGGCTCGTCACGAGTGTCCAGCACCGGATCGCCAAGGCCTCCGGCAACCAGTACGGCATGATCCAGGTCGAGGACTTCGGCGGCGAGATGACCGCCATGTTCATGGGCAAGGCGTACCAGGAGTTCGCATCCGAACTCGTCGGCGACTCGATCGTGGTGGTTCGCGGACGGGTCAGTGTCCGAGACGACGGGATGAACCTCCACGCGTACAGCATCTTCTCGCCCGAACTGCCCGAGGCCGGTGCCGATCGCATGCTCCAGCTGTCGATGGCGGACGCCCGGGCGACGACCGAGACGGTGACCACGCTCAGCGATGTGCTGACGCGGCACGCTGGGTCGACCGAGGTCCGATTGAAGCTCATCCGAGGCGAGATCGCGCGGGTGTTCGAGCTGCCCCATCGCGTCAGTCTCTCGTCCGGACTCTTCGGCGAGCTGAAGTCCCTGCTCGGCCCGAACTGTCTCGGCTGACCCCGCTCGGGCGCGGGCGGCAGCCGGGACGGACCGCTGCGGACGATAGGCTGTGACGGCCATGATCACCACCATTGACCTCAGGGGAGTGCGGCCGAGCCGCACCGAGCTCCTGGACATGCTGCCCCGTCCCGTCGTCGACATCACCGCGGCAGCGCACGCCGCTCAGGCGTTGATCGACGACGTCCGAGCGGACGGTTCCGAGGCGCTCTCAGCGCAGGCAGACCGGTTCGACGGGGGACGCCCTGAGCGGATCCGCGTCCCACAGGCCGAGATCGACGCCGCCGTCACGGCACTCGAGCCGGCCGTGCGCGCCGCGCTCGTGGAGGCCATCGACCGGGTCCGGACCGCCACGAGAGCGCAGGTCCCGCCGGAGCGTACGACCGAACTCGGCGACGGCGCGACCGTCGTGCAGCGCTGGGCCCCGGTCGGTCGCGTCGGCCTCTACGTCCCGGGCGGGAAGGCCGTCTACCCCTCGAGTGTCGTCATGAACGTCGTGCCGGCCCAGGAGGCCGGCGTCGGTTCCGTGGCGCTCGCTTCGCCCCCGCAGCGCGAGTTCGGCGGCCGCGTCCACCCGACGATCCTCGGCGCCGCCGGGCTGCTCGGGGTGACCGAGGTCTACGCCATGGGCGGCGCCGGAGCGATCGGTGCGTTCGCCTACGGAGTACCAGACCTCGCCCTCGACCCGGTCGACGTCGTGACCGGCCCGGGCAACATCTTCGTGGCGGCCGCCAAGCGCCTCGTGAAGGGGCAGGTGGGGATCGACGCCGAAGCCGGGACCACCGAGATCCTGGTCATCGCGGACGCCGGGGCCGATGCCCGGCTCGTCGCAGCCGACCTCGTCAGCCAGGCGGAACACGACGAGGCGGCGGCATCGCTGCTCGTCACCGACAGTGCGGCGCTCGCCACCGCGGTGGAGGAGTGGCTGCAGCGGTACGCCGCAGGCACACGTCATGGAGCGCGCGTCGTCGAGGCCCTGGGCGGGCCGCAGTCGGCGATCGTGCTCGTCGACGACCTCGAGGCGGCCGTGGCGTTCAGCAACGCGTACGGGCCCGAGCACCTCGAGGTGCAGACCCGCGACCCGGAGTCGCTCCTCGGCGCCATCACCAACGCCGGCGCGATCTTCCTCGGCGACCACACCCCGGTGAGCCTCGGAGACTACCTGGCCGGGTCGAACCACGTCCTCCCGACGGGCGGTCAGGCACGATTCTCCTCGGGCCTCGGAGCGTTCACCTTCCTCCGGCCGCAGCAGGTCGTCCGGTACGACGAACCGGCGCTCCGTCAGGTCTCGGCCCACATCGTCGCTCTCTCAGGCTCGGAGGACCTGCCGGCGCACGGCGAGGCGGTGTCGGCCCGCTTCGGGCTCGTCGATGCCGAGATCCGTGCGGCGGACGACACCACCGCCCCCACCGCCCCCGAGGGAGCCCGCTGATGTACTGCCCGTTCTGCCGCCACCCGGATTCCCGTGTGATCGACTCGCGCACCAGCGACGACGGACTCGCCATCCGCCGACGCCGGCAGTGCCCCGAGTGCGGGAGGCGCTTCAGCACCATGGAGACCTCGAGTCTCGGCGTGATCAAACGTTCCGGCGTGGTGGAGCCCTTCAGCCGGGAGAAGGTCGTGAGCGGTGTCCGCAAGGCCTGCCAGGGCCGCCCGGTGACGGACTCCGACCTCGCCGTCCTGGCTCAGCGGGTGGAGGAGTCCATCCGCGCCACCGGCGCGTCGCAGATCGACGCGAACGACATCGGTCTGGCGATCCTCGCGCCGTTGCGTGAGTTGGACGAGGTCGCGTACCTCCGCTTCGCCAGTGTCTACCAGGCCTTCGAATCGCTCGACGACTTCGAGTCCGCGATCGCGCTGCTCCGCGTCGAGCACGCTTCCGGTGCCGCCCCCGTGCCGTCCGAGGAGCTCTGAGCCGTGTACCGCTTCCTCTTCGCCCAGGTGCTGTCCAAGCTCGATCCCGAACGCGCACACCACCTGGCCTTCGACGTCATCCGTTCGCTTCCCGCCACCGGCCTCGGCCCCGTCATCAGACGCTGGACGGCACCGCGACTCGACCAGTCGGTGGAGACGCTGGGGCTGCGGTTCGAGACCCCGTTCGGTGTCGCCGCCGGCTTCGACAAGGACGGCAAGGGCGTCCTCGGCCTCGGACTCCTCGGGTTCGGCCATGTCGAGGTGGGCACGATCACGGCGATTCCGCAGCCGGGCAATCCCAAGCCCCGATTGTTCCGACTCATCGCCGATCGGGCGGTCGTCAACCGCATGGGCTTCAACAACGGGGGAGCCGACCAGGCCAGGCGTCGGCTCGAACGGACCGCGCGGGTGAGCCACCGACCCGTCCTCGGCGTGAACATCGGCAAGAGCCGTGTCGTGGACGTCGCCGACGCCACGGCCGACTACGTCCGGAGCGCGACGCTCCTCTCGCCCGTGGCCGACTACCTCGTCGTCAACGTCAGCTCGCCGAACACCCCGGGGCTCCGCGGCCTCCAGGAGCTCGACCAGCTCGCGCCGCTGCTCGAAGCCGTCCGTGCGGCCGCCGGATCCACGCCGTTGCTCGTCAAGATCGCGCCCGACCTCAGCGATGCGGAGGTCGACCGCATCGCAGAGCTGGTCGTGGAACTCGGCCTGGACGGTGTCATCGCGACGAACACGACCATCTCTCGCGACGGCCTGGCCACCGATCCCGCCGTCGTCGAGGCGGCCGGAGCCGGTGGGCTGTCCGGTGCGCCGCTTGCGGCTCGCTCGCTCGACGTCCTGCGGCGCATCCGGGCCATCGTGCCCCCGGAGTTGTGTGTCATCTCAGTCGGAGGCGTCGACACCGCCGAAGACGTCCGGGAGCGCCTGGCTGCAGGAGCAACCCTCGTGCAGGGCTACACGGCGTTCCTCTACCGCGGGCCGCTCTGGGCGAGACACATCAACCGCGGGCTCGACCGACTGGCTCGAACCGCCCGCTGATCGGCATAAGGCGCCATCGACGACGAACGCCCGCCGGTCTGGGACCGGCGGGCGTTCGTCGTTCGTGGGACTACTTGTTGGGGAACTGGCCGCGCTTGACCTGCGGTTTCGGCAGACGGAGCGGGCGCAGCTGCAGCGCGCGCATGGCGGCGTACCAGCGCACGCCACGCTCGTCCTGCCCGAACTTCGCCCGCAGCGCTTTCCGGACGCGGAAGCCGAGGAAGAAGCAGTCGGCGATCGCGATGATGAAGAACACCCAGAGGGTGAGCATGCCGTAGACCTGGATCTCGGGCACCGGCATGAAGGTGAGGATGATCACGAGGAACATCACCGGGATCATGAACTCGCCGATGTTGAACCGGGCGTCGACGTAGTCGCGGACGAACTTCTTCTGCGGACCGCGCTCGCGTGCCGGGAGGAACTTGTCGTCGCCGGCGGCCATGCCGGCCTGCGCCCGCCGCCGTGCTTCGGCCTGCTGCGCCTTCGCCGCCTTCGACGCCTCCTTGCGGTCGGAGGGGACGAGCGGACGCTTGTTCTGCGCCTCGCGTTCCGCCCGGGACGGGGTCGGTCGACCCTTCGCCTCCTTGGCGCCGCGGGCGAGGCGCTCAGCCGTCTGCGCTGCGGTCTCGACGATCGGCTCTGATGCCGGGGTGCTCTGCTGTTTGGCCACGATGGAACGTCCTTGATTCGGGGATTCCCTTAAGATTACTCGCATGACGACAGGTACCACGACGGAATCGACCCAAGACCCACGCAACGACCAGGAAGTCCTCGATCGGCTGCGCGAATCCGTCGCCGGTGCGTTGCCGTCGTCGATCGCCGATCTGTCGGCGCTCGTCCGCATCCCCTCGGTGTCGTGGTCGGCGTTCGACGCGGCCGAGGTGGCGCGGAGTGCCGAGGCGGTCGCGGAGCTCGCCCGCGGTCTCGGCGTCTTCGACGAGGTCTCGGTGCGCCGGTCCGCCATCGACGGCGGAGCGGAGCTCGGACAGCCCGCCGTGCTGGCCCGCCGCGAACCACGGAACGGCCGACCGACCGTGCTGCTCTACGCGCACCACGACGTCCAGCCCCCCGGAAGCGACGACAAGTGGGACTCGCCGCCGTTCGAGCCGACCGTCCGCGACGGCCGTATCTACGGACGGGGCGCGGCTGACGACAAGGCCGGCGTCATGTCCCACATCGCCGCGATCCGAGCCGTCACCGAGGTCCTCGGCTCCGACCTCGACCTCGGTATCGTGCTGTTCATCGAGGGGGAGGAGGAGTTCGGCTCGCGGTCCTTCGGCTCCTTCCTGGAGGAGCACCGCGACACCCTCGCGGCGGACGTGATCGTCGTCGCCGACAGCGACAACTGGGACGAGCGGACGCCGGCGCTGACGATCGGTCTGCGCGGCAACGTCACCTTCCGGCTGCGTGTGAAGACCCTCGACCACGCCTCCCACTCCGGGATGCTCGGTGGAGCGGTGCCGGACGCGATGCTGGCCACGGTCACCCTGCTCGCGACCCTGTGGGACGCCGACGGTTCGGTGGCGGTCGACGGACTCACCTCGCACGACGCCGTGACCCCGGAGTTCGACGAGGCGCAGCTCCGCGCCGAGTCAGGTCTGTCCGAGGGGGTCTCGCCCATCGGACGCGGCTCCATCCTCAGCCGGATCTGGTCGCAGCCCGCGATCACCGTCACGGGCATCGACGCACCGTCGGTGGCCAACGCCTCGAACACGCTCATCCCGGAGGTGTCGGTGCGCATCAGTGCGCGGATCGCCCCCGGGCAGGATCCGGCCGAGGCCTACCGTGCACTCGAGGCCCACCTCCTCGCCAACAGCCCGTTCGGCGCGCAGCTGACGATCGACGAGGTCGACCAGGGGAGCCCGTTCCTCGTGGACACGAGTGGTTGGGCCGTCGCGGAGGCGAAGCGCGCCATGGCCGACGCCTGGGAGGTCGAGCCGGTCGAGACGGGTGTCGGCGGATCGATCCCGTTCATCGCCGACCTCGTCCGGGTCTTCCCGGACGCCCAGATCCTCGTCACCGGTGTCGAAGACCCGCACTCGCGCGCCCACAGCCCGAACGAGTCGCTGCACCTCGGCGTCTTCCAGAAGGCGATCCTCACGGAGGCGGTGCTCCTCGCCCGCCTGGCGGCCGCACCCCGCCCGTCCTCCGACGCGTAGTCGGCGCCGGACGCGCCGCCGGAACCACGGGGTGCGTCCGGCGCGTCAGGCGGTAGAATCTCACACAGGCGTCGACCCGGCGCCGCCAGACCTCGCGAGGAGCATCATGAGCGACACCATCCTGACCGAGACCAAGATCGACGCGGCTCACGGCGTCGGCCTGTCCGACACGGCGGCGCAGAAGGTCAAGAGCCTCCTCGAGCAGGAGGGTCGCGACGACCTCCGTCTCCGCGTGGCCGTCCAGCCGGGTGGATGCTCGGGCCTCATCTACCAGCTGTACTTCGACGAGCGCATGCTCGACGGCGACGCCACGGTCGACTTCGACGGCGTCGAGGTCATCGTCGACAAGATGAGCGTCCCCTACCTCGACGGCGCCAAGATCGACTTCGAGGACACCATCCAGAAGCAGGGGTTCACCATCGACAACCCCAACGCCGAGGGCAGCTGTGCCTGCGGCGACAGCTTCCACTGAGCCAGATTCTTCCTGAAGGGGAAATTACCCGGTCCCGGGTGGTTTCCCCTTCGTCATTCCGGTCACGATCCCGCACCGCGGACGCGAATGGTCCGGCGTTCACCGCCCATCCCCACTAGACTGGGGGGCGATCCACAGGTGTGTATTCGAAAGGTTTCAGAGGTGCGCTCGACTCGTCGTCTCAGATGGGCTGCCATTCCGGTCGCAGCCACACTCGCCATAGTCCTGGCGGGTTGTACGCAGGCGGAACTGCATGGTTACCTGCCGGGATTCGTCGAGGGCGAATCTCCCGTCACGAACCACACGGACCGCATCGCGGGCCTGTGGGTGACGGCATGGCTGGTGCTGCTCGCAGTCGGTGTCATCACGTGGGGGCTCATCATCTGGGCCGTCATCGTGTACCGACGCCGCAAGGGGCAGACCGGTCTCCCGGTCCAGCTGCGGTACAACATGCCGATCGAGATCTTCTACACGATCGTCCCGCTCATCCTGGTCCTCGGCTTCTTCGCCTTCACGGCGCGCGACCAGAACGCGATCGAGACCCAGTACGAGGATCCCGACGTGGCCATCGAGGTCTTCGCGAAGCAGTGGGCGTGGGACTTCGTGTACGACGAGGCCGTCAACGGCCAGGACGTCTGGACCGCGGGCGTGCAGGCCGATGAGAAGCCCGGTGGCGTCATCGACCAGGACGCACTTCCCACGCTTTACCTGCCCGTCGGCAAGACGGTGAAGATCGCGCTGCAGTCGCGCGACGTCATCCACTCCTTCTGGGTCATCGACTTCCTCTACAAGAAGGACATGATCCCGGGCAAGACGAACTACATGTCCTTCACCCCTGAGCGCGAGGGCACGTACGCCGGCAAGTGCGCCGAGCTCTGTGGCGAGTACCACTCGCTCATGCTCTTCAACGTGAAGGTCGTCTCGCAGGCCGAGTACGACAAGCACCTCGAAGACCTGGCCGAGTCGGGCAACATCGGCGACTACGGCACGGAATACGATCGCAACAGCAACCTCCCCGGCACCAAGGCGCCGGCAGGTCTCGAAGAGCACGGAGACGGGGAATGACCTCCACCACGCTTCCCGCAGGCCAGGCGAGCGTCGTCGGACGCACCTCGGTCGAGCGCAAGGGCAACATCCTGGTCAAGTGGATCACCTCCACCGACCACAAGACCATCGGGTACATGTACCTGATCGCCTCGTTCATCTTCTTCTGCCTCGGCGGCGTGATGGCGCTCATCATCCGAGCCCAGCTCTTCGAGCCCGGCGGCACGATCGTGGAGACGAAGGAGCAGTACAACCAGCTCTTCACGATGCACGGCACGATCATGCTCCTCATGTTCGCGACGCCGCTCTTCGCCGGGTTCGCGAACGCGCTCATGCCGCTGCAGATCGGCGCACCGGACGTCGCGTTCCCGCGTCTGAACGCCTTCGCGTTCTGGCTCTACGCCTTCGGTAGCCTCATCGCCGTCGGTGGCTTCCTCACCCCGCAGGGCGCCGCCGCCTTCGGCTGGTTCGCCTATGCGCCACTGTCGAGCACGACGTTCTCGCCAGGGCTCGGAGGCAATCTTTGGGTCCTCGGCCTGGCGCTCAGTGGCTTCGGCACCATCCTCGGTGGCGTCAACTTCATCACCACGATCATCACGATGCGCGCCCCCGGCATGACGATGTTCCGCATGCCGATCTTCACGTGGAACGTCCTCGTGACGTCCATCCTCGTCCTGATGGCGTTCCCGGTGCTCGCGGCGGCCCTCTTCGGTCTCGCAGCTGACCGCGTGTTCGACGCCCACATCTACGACGCGGCCAACGGCGGTGTCATCCTCTGGCAGCACCTGTTCTGGTTCTTCGGGCACCCCGAGGTCTACATCATCGCGCTGCCGTTCTTCGGCATCGTGTCCGAGATCTTCCCGGTGTTCAGCCGCAAGCCGATCTTCGGGTACAAGACCCTGATCTACGCGACGATCGCGATCGCGGCCCTCTCCGTGACGGTGTGGGCACACCACATGTACGTCACCGGGTCGGTGCTCCTGCCGTTCTTCGCCCTCATGACGATGCTCATCGCGGTTCCGACCGGCGTGAAGATCTTCAACTGGCTGGGCACGATGTGGCGCGGCTCGGTCACCTTCGAGACCCCGATGCTCTGGTCCATCGGCTTCCTGATCACCTTCGTTTTCGGTGGACTCACCGGTGTCATCCTCGCTTCGCCGCCGCTCGACTTCCACGTCTCCGACTCCTACTTCGTCGTGGCGCACTTCCACTACGTCGTGTTCGGCACGGTCGTGTTCGCCATGTTCGCCGGCTTCTACTTCTGGTGGCCGAAGTGGACGGGCAAGATGCTCAACGAGAAGCTCGGCTACTGGCACTTCTGGCTGCTTTTCATCGGCTTCCACACGACGTTCCTCATCCAGCACTGGTTGGGCGTCATCGGGTTCCCGCGCCGCTACGCGACGTACTCGCCCGAGGACGGCTTCACCTGGATGAACCAGCTGTCGACCGTGGGCTCGTTCATCCTCGCCATCTCGCTGCTGCCCTTCTTCCTGAACGTGTACATCACGATCCGGAAGGCTCCTCGCGTCACCGAGGACGACCCGTGGGGTTACGGGGGATCGCTCGAGTGGGCGACCAGCTCGCCCCCGCCGCGTCACAACTTCGTCTCCATCCCGCGCATCCGCTCGGAGCGACCGGCCTTCGACCTCCACCACCCCGAAGTCGGTATCCCGGTCGGCGTCGGTCCCGCGAAGGACGCACCTGACGCACCCACGCTCGACATCGACGCCGGAAAGGTGAAGTAGCCGCCATGCGCGCCAATATCATCCTCTTCACGATCCTGACGGTGTTCTGCGCCCTCCTCTGCGCGGTCTACACGGTGTGGTCGCTCGTCGATCCGCTGCACGGTCGGGTCGAGTGGGTCGGCACGGTCACCCTGGCTCTCGCCGCGATCCTGAGCGCCTTCCTCGGCTTCTACCTCAGCCGGGTGCACAAGAGCCAGGGCGCCGAGCTCCCCGAGGACACGCTGACGGCGAACATCGACGACGGCGACCCGGAGATCGGGCACTTCAGCCCGTGGAGCTGGTGGCCCATCATCCTCGCCGGTGCGTGCGGTCTGCTCGTGCTCGGTCTGGCGGTCGGGTTCTGGATCGCGATCATCGGCATCCCGCTGGTCGTCATCGCGGTCGTCGGTTGGAACTACGAGTACTACCGCGGATACTTCGCACGCTGATGGTCGCCTCGTTCAGCATCCGTCGTGGTCAGCCCGACGACCGTTCAGCCGTCTTCGCGCTGGCCGGCCAGCTGATCACGGGGTCCATCCCGCCTGCCGCGGACGACTTCATGGCCGCATACAACAACGTCATGCGCCCTCGTGAAGACGAGACCAACGTGCTGTACGTCGCGGTCGACGAAGCGAACCGCGTCGTCGGTTACACCCTGATGACGGTGTCCCGGCTGCTGCACGCTGCCGGCCTCACCGCCCACCTGCAGGAGCTCGTCGTCGACGAGACGGCCCGCGGCGCCGGCATCGGTTCGGCCCTGGTGGAGGCGAACGAGCACTACGCCGTCGAGCGCGGTGCGCGCCAGCTGACGATGTCCACCTCTCGAGCCGGCGACTTCTACCGTCGTCTCGGTTACAACGTGACGGCGGAGTTCTACAAGAAGATCCTCCCGCTGGGCTGATCGCCAAAGAGTCATCGAAGAGCCCCCGAGCCATGCTCGGGGGCTCTTTCGTGTTCTGGTGCTCGCCTGGACGTGGAGAACAAGCAGCCGGCGTTGGTGCGCGCACCCGCCCCCGAAGGTCGCGATCGTCACCCTTCCGTTCGGCGAGGCTGCTCCCGGTGGGCAGCCGTATTGGTGACGCCTCCTTGTTCCTGATCGACAGGGGAAGCGGCCCCCGGTCCCTGACGCTGTCGAGGGGCACACGCCGCCCGCAGAGGATTCAGGGCGCGTATCAGGAGACCTGGGCGCAGAGGGAGAACCTGGCCCTCCTGTCGGGCGGGTGCGCGGCCCACAAAGGACTCAGGGTGCGTTCGAAGAGATCTGGCGCAGGCATTCCGGTCCCTGAGCCCGTCGAAGGGCAGCCGTAGTCCGGTGTCTGTTCAGTACGGCCACGATCACCCTGGGTCGGGAACGTCGCCCCCGGGGCCGGTCGATCGGCTCACATCGTCTGCTGTCGCGCAGGAATGCCGGTAGCCACGGTGAGCGGACGCGGGTCCCTGAGCCTTTCGAAGGGCTCACCTCATCCGCACCGGCCTTCGGCGCCCGGAGAACGGGGGAGAGGGGCTGCACGGACGTCCGCTATCGCACGCGTCTTGTCGCGGCGCAATTCGGCGATCCCCGCCCGCAACGACGAAAGCCCCGCAGTCCGTGAGGACTGCGGGGCCTTCCAAGAGGATCCGCCTAGTGGTGGTCGCCGTGGGAACGTTCGATCTCGGTGTTCGTGACCGGAGCGATCCGATCCTCGAAGAACCAGCGGGACATCGCGGCGCGAGCCTTCTGGACACCGGTGATCTTGCCCTTGGCGTTCGGACGGATCATCAACGGCTTGTGGTCGTCGTAGCTCGCGAGGCGCCAGCGCTCGTACTCGTCGACGGGCTCGTGGACCTCGATGAACTCGCCACCGGGGAGGCGGACGATGCGCCCGGTCTCGTAGCCGTGGAGGAGGATCTCGCGGTCCTTCTTCTGCAGCGCCAGGCAGGTGCGCTTCGCGATGAAGTAGGCGATGAACGGTCCGAGGATGAGGATCGCCTGCAGCGTGTGGATCACGCCCTCCATCGTCACCTTGAAGTGGGTGGCGATGATGTCCGAGCTCGCAGCAGCCCAGAGGGCGGCGTAGAAGGTGACACCGGCAGCACCGATGGCGGTGCGGGTCGGCGCGTTGCGCGGACGGTCGAGGATGTGGTGCTCACGCTTGTCACCCGTGATCCACGCCTCGACGAACGGGTAGATGAACACCGTGACGATGAACAGACCCAGGACGAGGACGGGAAGGATGATGTTGAACGAGAACGTGTGATCCCAGAGGACGAACTCGAGGTGCGGCGGAACCAGTCGGAGCGCGCCGTCGGCGAACCCGATGTACCAGTCAGGCTGCGTACCCGCCGAGACCGGGGAGGGGTCGTACGGTCCGTAGTTCCAGATCGGGTTGATCGTGAACAGCGAGGCGATGAGCATCACGACACCGAAGACGATGAAGAAGAAGCCACCGGCCTTCGCCGCGTAGACGGGGAGGACGGGGAATCCGACCACGTTCTGCTCGGTGCGACCGGCGCCCGGGAACTGCGTGTGCTTGTGCACGACGACGAACACCAGGTGCAGGGCGATGAAGAGCAGCACCAGCGCCGGCAGGAGCAGGATGTGGAGCGTGTAGAGGCGGCCGACGATGTCGGTGCCCGGGAACTCCCCGCCGAAGAGCAGGAAGGTCGTCCACGTGCCGATGATGGGCAGACCCTTGACCATGCCGTCGATGATCCGCAGACCGTTACCGGAGAGCAGGTCGTCGGGCAGCGAGTACCCGGTGAAGCCCTCGGCCATGGCCAGGATGAACAGGACGAAACCGATCACCCAGTTCAGCTCACGCGGCTTGCGGAACGCACCGGTGAAGAAGATGCGCAGCATGTGGAGGCCGATGGACGCCACGAACAGCAGGGCCGCCCAGTGGTGCACCTGACGCATCAGGAGGCCGCCGCGGATGTCGAAGGAGATGTCGAGCGTCGACGCCATGGCGACGGACATCTCGATGTTCTTCAGCGGGACGAAGGACCCGTCGTAGTGGACCTCCGCCATCGATGCCTGGAAGAAGAAGGTGAGGAAGGAGCCCGACAGCAGGATGATGACGAAGCTGTAGAGCGCCACCTCGCCGAGGAGGAACGACCAGTGGTCGGGGAAGATCTTGCGGCCGAACTCCTTGACGGCGACCGAGATGGACGTCCGCTCTTCGAGGTAGTTCGCTGCGGCGCCGGTGAATCCACCGGAGCTCTTCGCCGGAGCGGCCTTGGCCTGCTCAGGGGCGCGTGTTGCGGTCGAGGTGCTCAATGACGCTCCCAGAAGCTCGGGCCGACAGGTTCGTGGAAGTCGCTCCGCGCGACGAGGTAGCCCTCGTCGTCGACGGTGATCGGCAGCTGCGGAAGCGGCCGGGCGGCCGGTCCGAAGATGACCGCGCAGTGGTTCGTGACATCGAACTGCGACTGGTGGCAGGGGCAGAGGAGGTGGTGCGTCTGCTGCTCGTAGAGCGCGACCGGGCAACCGACGTGCGTGCACACCTTGGAGTAGGCGACGATGCCGTCGTAGGACCAGTCCTTCTTGGACTCCTCCTCGACGAGGTCTTCGGGCTTCAGTCGCATGAGCAGCACGATCGCCTTCGCCTTCTCGTTGAGGACGTGATCGGCCTCGTGGAGGTTCTCGGGGATCACGTGGAACGCACTGCCGAGGGTCACGTCGGACGCCTTGATTGGCGTACCGGAAGGGTCACGGGCGAGGCGCGTGCCTTCCTTCCACATCGTGTGCTGCATGAGCTCGACGGGGTCTTCGTCGTACGGCGCGAGACCGCGGAACAGCGCGATGCCCGGGAGCGGGAAGACGATGAGGGAGCCGATGAGGCTGTTGCGGATGAGCGCGCGTCGTCCGATGCCGGACTCGACGTTCGCCTGGTGCATGATCTCCACCGCGCGATCGCGGCTGGCCTGATTGCCGCCGACCTTGTGACGGTAGTCGATGCCCTCTTCGTCGTGCATGAGGGCCTTGCCCCAGTGCACGGCGCCGATACCGATCGCGAGCAGGGCCAACGCCATGCCGAGACCGATGAACAGGTTGTTCAGGCGGACCGAGGCGATGTCCTCGGGCTCGATCGGGAACGCCATGTAGGCGGCGACCGCCCAGACGCTGCCGGCGATCGACAGGTAGAAGAGGGTGTAGACGGCGCGCTCGGCCCGCTTGTCCTTCTTGGGGTCGAGGTCCGTGACGCGCTTCCGGTGCGGAGGCAGGCCGGGGTCGACGACGGCGTCGCGGGAGATGACCCCGGTACCGGTCGCGACCTGCAGCTCCTGCCCGTGGGCGGACGGATCGGCAGACGAGTCGGCGGCTGGGTGACCCGAGCCGCTCGAGTTGTCGTGAGCCATGGTGCTCCTTCTTACGTGTTGTCGATCCGCGTCGGTCAGTTCGACTTCGCGGTGATCCAGACGGTGAGGGCCACGATCGAGCCGAGGCCGAAGATCCAGAGGAACAGGCCCTCGGAGACGGGGCCGAGCGAGCCGAGGTCGTTGCCGCCCGGTGACGGGTTCTTCTCCATGAACTTGAGCGCGGTGATGATGTCGCGCTTGTCCTCGGGGGAGAGGTTCATGTCGTTGAAGACGGGCATGTTCTGCGGGCCGGTGATCATGGCCTCGTAGATGTGGGCGGCGCTGACGCCGACGAGCGAGGGAGCGTACTTGCCCTCGGTCAAGGCGCCACCGGCGGCTGCGACGTTGTGGCACATCGCGCAGTTGATGCGGAAGAGCTGTGCGCCGTTGGAGGCGTCGCCCTCACCGTCGAGGTACTGCTCCTCGGGGATCTCCGGGCCGGGTGCGACCGAGGCGACGTAGGCCGCGAGGGAGGAGATCTGCTCCTCGGTGAACTGCACGGGCTTCTCCGGGGCCTGCGGGCCCTGGTTCTGCAGCGGCATCCGGCCGGTGCCGACCTGGAAGTCGACGGCGGCGGCACCGACGCCGAGGAGGCTCGGTCCGGCGGTCGTGCCCTGCATGTCGAGGCCGTGGCAGGTGGCGCAGTTCGCGGAGAAGAGCTTCTCGCCCTCGTCGACGGAGGCCTGCGACTTGGCGGCGGCTACGGGCTCTGCGCTGGCCGTGCTGACGCTGACGGCTGCGTAGGCGCCACCGGTCACGAGGAGGCCGATCGCGAGCAGCGCCGCCGAGGCGAACGGGCTGCGGCGGCCGCTCTTGCGCGTGGCGCGGGCGGCCTTCTTGGACGCCTTGGTGGTCGTCGTCTGGGTGGGGTCAGTCTTCATGGAGTCAGTCATTCCGGGTCAGCGCAGGATGTAGATGACGAAGTAGAGGCCGATCCACACGACGTCGACGAAGTGCCAGTAGTACGAGACGACGATGGCGCTCGTCGCCTCCTTGTGGCCGAATCGTTTGACGGCATAGGCACGGCCGATCACGAGGAGGAAGGCGATGAGGCCGCCGGTCACGTGCAGGCCGTGGAAGCCGGTCGTGAGGTAGAACGCCGAGCCGTACGCGTTCGAGCTGAGGGAGATACCCTCGCTGACGAGCGTCGCGTACTCGAGGATCTGGCCGGAGACGAACACGGCGCCCAGGGCGTAGGTGAGGAAGAACCACTCGACCATGCCCCACTTGCGCGGGCTCCAGCCCGTCATGCGGGGCTGCATGCGCTCCGCTGCGAAGACGCCGAACTGGCACGTGAACGACGAGGACACGAGGATGATCGTGTTGATCGTCGAGTACGGGACGTTCAGGCGACCGGCCTCGGCCGCCCACAGCTCGGGAGCCATCGATCGCAGCGTGAAGTAGATCGCGAAGAGGCCGGCGAAGAACATGACCTCGCTGCCCAGCCAGACGATCGTTCCAACCGCGACCGTGTTCGGTCGGTTGATCCGGGGCGCGCTCGGCGCAAGGTTGATTGAGGTGCTCGTCACCCCTCCATTATGGCCGAAAGCCGGAGCGGTTTTTCGCATTTCGGGGGCGGCGAGCACGCTCGGTTCAGTAAGGCTAGCCTTATTTCCTGACCGGAATCTTCGGTTCTGCTGCGGGATTCATGTGATCTTCGGCTCCACAGGCCGCTCGAGGCGTCGGCGAGTCGCGCTTGTAAGATCGTCGACATGCCTCTCACGACCTGGCCGACGCTCATCGGCGACCTGCTCGCCGGAACCGATCTCAGTGTGTCGGAGTCGACGTGGGCCATGGAGCGGATCATGACCGGCCAGGTGACGGACGCCCAGCTCGCCGGCTTCCTGATCGCGTTGCGCCGTAAGGGGGAGACGGTCGACGAGATCGTCGGGTTCCGCGACGCGATCCTCGACCACGCGAAGCCGCTCGTCGCCCCGTCCCGGGCCCTCGACATCGTCGGCACCGGCGGCGACCGCTTCGGCACGGTCAACATCTCGACGACCGCCTCCATCGTCGCCGCGGCGACGGGCATCCCCGTCATCAAGCACGGCAACCGTGCGGCGAGTTCCGCCTCGGGATCGAGCGACGTGCTCTCGGCGCTGGGCGTCGACCTCGCCCTGCCGACGGACCTGGTGGGGGAGGTGCTGGCGTCGACGGGCATCACCTTCGCGTACGCGGCGGCGTTCCACCCCGGTTTCGGCCACGCTGGACCGGTCCGTGCGGAGCTCGGCGTGCCGACGGTCTTCAACTTCCTGGGCCCGCTCGTCAACCCGGCCCGGCCGGAGGCGTCGGCGGTCGGCGTCGCGCACGCCGACCGCATCCCGCTGTTCGTGGGCGTCTTCCAGACGCGCGGAGCGACCGCCCTCGTCTTCCGGGGCGACGACGGACTCGACGAACTGACGACGACAGGGCACAGCCACCTCTGGGAGGTCACCCGCGGAGCCGTCACCGAGCACGACCTGGATCCCCGGGAGCTCGGCATCCGCCGTGCGTCGATCGACGATCTCATCGGCGGTGACGCCCAGCACAATGCCGGTGTCGTGCGCGCCACGCTCGCCGGCGAGGAGGGTCCGGTCCGCGACATCGTCCTGCTGAACGCCGCGGCCGGGATCGTGGCGTTCGAACTGTCGGAGGATCCGACGCAGGCCCAGCGGCCGATCCTCGAGCGGTTCGCCGCCGCACTCGTGTCCGCCGCGGCCGTCATCGACTCGGGTGCGGCGACCGCGACCCTCGACGCCTGGGTGGACGCCACCCGCACGCTCGGCTCGCGCTGATCCGCGCCGTGGCCGGGTCTTCCGGCCCTACCGGCGGTGGGCCGCAGCGCGTAGGTTGAGACCCGATGCCGGCGTACCCGGTCGGCGGACCCGAACCGATCTTGCAGGAGGATTCAATGAAGAAGCTCATCAATGATCCCAAAGACGTCGTCGTCGAGGCGGTGGCCGGATTCGGCGCCGCGCACTCCGACCTCGTCACCGTGTCGCTCGACCCGGTGTTCATCGCCCGAGCCGATGCCCCGGTCGCCGGGAAGGTGGGGATCGTGAGCGGCGGCGGCAGCGGGCACGAGCCCCTCCACGGCGGGTTCGTCGGATTCGGGATGCTCGACGCCGCCGTACCCGGCCCGGTGTTCACCTCGCCCACTCCGGACCCCATCCTCGCCGCCACGAAGGCGGTGGACGGTGGTGCCGGCGTCCTGCACATCGTCAAGAACTACACAGGCGACGTCCTCAACTTCGAGACCGCGGCCGACCTCGCGCTGGCCGAGGGCATCGAGGTGCGCTCGGTCATCGTCGACGACGACGTCGCGGTGAAGGACTCGCTCTACACGGCGGGGCGACGGGGTGTCGCCGGCACCGTCCTCGTGGAGAAGCTCGCCGGCGCACGTGCCGAGGCCGGGGGAGGACTCGACGAGGTCGCCGACCTCGCGACGAAGGTCAACGAGCGCACCCGCACGATGGGCGTGGCACTCACACCGTGCGTCGTCCCGCACGCGGGCGAGCCGAGTTTCACCCTGGCCGACGACGAGATCGAGATCGGCATCGGGATCCACGGTGAGCCCGGCCGTGAACGCATCCCGCTGGAGCCCGCCGACCGGATCGTCGACCGGCTGCTCGCCGCCATCCTCGAGGACCTTCCGTACGCGCCGGGCGAGCGGGCCCTCGTCCTCGTGAACGGGATGGGCGGGACACCGCAGGTGGAGCTCTTCATCGTCTTCCGCCGCGTGGCCGAGGCGCTCGCGGAGCGCGGGATCGAGGTGGCCCGGTCGCTCGTGGGGAACTACACGACCAGCCTCGAGATGCAGGGTGTGTCGATCACCCTCCTGAAACTCGACGACGAACTGATCGAATTGTGGGACGCCCCGGTGCAGACCGCGGCGCTCCGGTGGGGACGGTAGACGGATGGGATTGAACGGAGCCTGGGCGATCGCCTGGATGCGGGGGAGTGCGGCGGTCGTCGCAGAGCATCGGGTGGAGCTGATCACGCTCGACCGCGACATCGGGGACGGCGACCATGGCGAGAACCTCGACCGCGGGTTCTCCGCGATCCTGCCGAAGCTCGACGAGCAGCCTGCTGATGCGACGCCCGCCGACATCCTCAAGCTCGCCGCGACGACGCTCATCTCGACCGTCGGAGGCGCGAGCGGCCCGCTGTACGGCACTGCGCTGCTCAAGGCGTCGATCGCCGTGGCCGGCCAGGAGGACCTCGACGCCGATGCCGTCGTCGCCCTGCTGACGGCGGCACGCGACGGGATCGTGCTCCGTGGCAAGGCCGAGGTCGGCGACAAGACCATGATCGACGCGTGGACACCCGCCGTGGACGCTGCCTCAGCGGCGGCGGCAGCGGGGGATTCGCCCGCACGGGTGCTGGCCGCAGCCGCGGACGCCGCGTGGGGTGGCGCCGCCGCGACCGAACCGCTCGTCGCCCGCAAGGGGCGCGCCAGCTACCTCGGAGAACGGGCCATCGGGCACCGCGACCCTGGGGCGCAGTCCACCTCCTATCTCCTGCAAGCGGCGGCTGCCGCCGCTGGGGAGGGTGCTGCATGAGCGGGGGAGCCGTCGGCCTCGTCTTCGTCTCGCACAGCGCGCTGATCGCGGAAGGGCTCATCGCCTTGGCGCGCCAGATGGCGCCCGACGCGGCCCTCGCCGCAGCCGGCGGTACCGATGAGGGAGGGATCGGCACGAGCTTCGAGCTGGTCTCCGCCGGGATCGCCGCCGTGGACTCCGGGGCCGGGGTGGTGGTGCTGTGCGATCTGGGATCGGCGATCCTCACCGCTGAGACGGCACTCGACTTCCTCGACGACGATGTCCGGGGCCGGGTACGCATCGTCGACGCCCCGCTCGTCGAAGGCGGGGTCGCCGCAGCCGTGGCCGCGCAGACCGGCGCGTCGCTCGACGAGGTCGTGGCCGCCGCGCGGTCCGCAGCCGGTGGTGGCCCTGCCCAGCACGGCGCCGACGAGGCGATTCAGGCGGGTGGGTCCGACGACCCGACAGCGCCCCACGCCGCAGCCTCCGTGACCCTGCGGAACAAGGACGGGCTCCACGCTCGACCCGCTGCGGAGTTCGTGAAGCTGGCGAGCACGTTCGCGGCCAAGGTGGTCGTGAACGGGAAGGACGCCAAGAGCCTGCTCGGGATCATGTCACTGGGCCTCGTCAAAGGGGCGGTCGTGGAGCTGCAGGCGGACGGTCCGGACGCGGAGGATGCCATCGGGGCACTGGCGTCGCTCATCGAATCCGGCTTCGGAGAGGTCTGACGGGTCGCGCTCGGGGCGGAAGCAGGTCGGCGCCCCGTGCGCAACGGGGTGGTCGACGCCGGCGGTCGGCGTAGCATGACCCGCATGAACGAGCAGACGAAGACGTCGGACACCGAAGACCGCCAGTGCACGGTCTGTGGCCATCCGCTCGCCGAGCACACCTTCGACCGTTCCTCCGGGCACGATCACTTCATGACCTGCCCGACGGGGGAGCGGCTTCCGGACCCGGCGCAGTCCGCCGTCCCGGTCAACGAGTTCGGGATGCCGCTCTGGGACCAGGACCCCGATCGACCTGCTCCGTCGGCCTGACGACCCCGGTGGCCTACGCCGTCATCCGAGGAGGAGCAACGACCGGACGGCGACGCTGACACCCGTCGTGCTCGACGCCGGCGTCTCGTGCAGTGCGCTGCCGTCGACGAGCCAGCGCACCCATCGGACGAGCTGCTCCGGCGTGGCGTCGGAGCGGGCAGCGCTGGTGCGAACCGCCTCGGTGATGTGGTCGAGGAGGAAGCGGTCGACCATGTCCCGCTCGACGTCGAGGACGGCCGCCACGTCGTGGAGATGCGCCATGCCCTGGACCGCGCGAGCGAAACCGACCGTCTGATCGGCAGCCCGTTGGCGGTCGAGTGCGCCGAGATAGGTGGTCAACGCAGGGCGCCCAGGCCCGGCGCGCGTGGCGAGGTGCAGTTGCTCCTCGGTCCAGGCGGCGCTCACGCGCAGCAGCGTGACCAGGATGTCGAGCTTGGTGGGGAAGTAGTGGAACAGGGTCCCCGAGGAGATGTCCGCCGCTCGGCAGATATCAGCCGTCGACGTGGTCTCATACCCCTCGGTGGCGAAACAGCGGTAGGCAGCAGCGAGGATCGCGGTCTGGCGCGCGGTGAACCGCTGTGGGTCGACGATTCTCGGCATGACTGCTCCCGTATTCCTAGTGCACCTACTCTAGAGCACGCACTCTATCAATTCGGTCCAGGTCAGAGCTGACTTCCCCGTCAATGCGATCATGTCGCGCAGCTCGGAGCGCAAGGCGGTGCTCCCTCGCGGCCGGACGCTCGGCGAGCAGGTCGCCGCGGAGTGCGACGACGATGATCAACCCCTGGTTGGCAGTCGCCGACGCACACGCGTCCGTAGCGTCGATGGCACGAGGTGACCGCTACGAGCAGGAGGAAGACGCCATGACGATCGACGTGGAGGGGCTGACCAAGACCTACCGAGGCACGTACGCGGTGCGCGATGTGAGTTTCAGTGTCCAATCGGGCAAGGTCACCGGGTTCCTGGGGCCGAACGGCGCCGGCAAGTCCACGACGATGCGTTCGATCGTCGGGCTCGACCGTCCCACCGCTGGTCGTGCACGTATCGACGGCTCTGAGTACCGAGCGTTCGCCGCGCCGCTGCGCGAGGTCGGTGCTCTGCTGGACGCGAGGGCGGCGCACCGCTCGCGGTCGGCGCTGAACCACCTCACCTCGATCGCGGCGACGCACCGCATCCCGCGCTCGCGCGTCGACGAGGTCCTCGAGGCGACGGGTCTCAGCGCGGTCGCCAGGAAGAAGGTCGGCGGGTTCTCCCTCGGGATGGGTCAGCGCTTGGGGATCGCCGCGGCACTGCTGGGCGATCCGGGCACGCTCATCCTCGACGAGCCGGTCAACGGCCTGGACCCCGAGGGCGTGACCTGGGTCCGGGAGCTCCTGGCCCGGCTGGCGGCCGAGGGGCGGACGGTGTTCCTGTCCTCGCACCTCCTGAACGAGCTCGCACTCATCGCGGACCACGTGATCATCATCGGTCGCGGCGAGATCATCGCGGACGCGCCCATCGGTTCGCTCACCGAGCAGGGAGACGGTCGTGTCCGCGTTCGCACCCTCGATGTGCCTGCATTCACTCGCCGGATCACCTCAGCGGGGGCGACCGTCGCGTCGAGCGAGCCGGGCGTACTGGACGTGGAGGGCCTCTCCGCGGAGCAGATCGCCCGTGCCGCAAACGAGGCGGGAGTGCTGATCACCGAGCTGACGCCCCTGCGCCAGACCCTCGAAGAGGCCTACAACCGACTCACCCGCGACGCGCAGGAATTCGTCTCCGCCTGACGTCGCGCCCCCTCGAAAGGACCATCCTCATGAGCACCACCACCGACATGGCCGCGGCACCCGTCGTGCGGCGCTTCCCCGCAGGCGAGGTCAGCCTCGGCGGCACGATCGTCTCCGAATGGATCAAGTTCCGTGGACTCGCCTCGAACCACGTCCTCGCAGGATTCGCGTTCCTGCTGCTGACCGCGAACGGGATCGCGATGCCCTGGGCGTACGTCTTCCGCGACCGCGGGTCACCGAAGGCGAACTACGACGCCTACCCCGAGATGACCGTCGACAAGACCGGTTACGTCGGGATCGTCCTCGCGGTGCTCGCCGTCCTGATGATCACGAACGAGTACCGGTCCGCGCAGATCGGCACGACACTGCTCGCGGTTCCGCGTCGGACGGCGGTGCTGGTCGCGAAGGCCTCGATCATCGCGGGTGTCTCGTTCCTCATCGGTGTCGTCAGCTCAGCCGTCGGGTTCGCCCTCGCGCCCATCATCCTGGCCGGGGGCGGATACGGCTATGTGCTGGAAACACCCGAGCTGGCGCGGTTGGTGCTCGGATCCGGGCTCTACCTGGCCACCATCAGCATTCTCGGAATCGCACTCGGCACCATCATCCGCAACGTCGTCGCCGCGGTGCTAGCGACGATCGTGCTCCTCCTCATCGTGCCGGTGATCCCGCAGATGTTCTCCGAATACGGCACCGAGATCACCCGCTTCTTCCCGATCCAGGCCGGCTCCCTGCTCCTCGCCCCGACCGGTACGGACCCGATGGGACCGTGGACCGGATATGCCGTTCTGCTGATCTGGACGCTGGCGTCGTTCGTCGTCGCAGCGATCACGTTCCTGCGCCGCGACGCCTGAACGGTGCTCACGAGGGGCGCGAGGGAGAATGGGAGCCGAGCTCAGCGTGGAGGTGGCAAGGGTATGAGTGCGATCCAGCCGGTCGTGGACGCCGCGGAGGTCGACCGTGTCCTCGGCACTCGCGTGCTGCGCTGGTTCAGCGCCCACCAGCGTGTGGTCGACGCACTGGTCGCAGTGACCTGTCTCCTGGTCCAGGCGCTCGGGCTGGTCCTGCCGGGTGCGCAACCGCTCTGGCCGGGGTTGCCGTTGGTGATCCTCTCCAGCGTGCTCCTGTTGTGGCGGCGTCGGTATCCGCGGGCGATCCTCGTCGCCGTCGCGCTCGCGAACACGGCGGGTGTGCTCCTGCCCGCCCCCGTCGCACCGGTGACGCTGCCCGCCGCCGTCGCGCTGTATACGGTAGCCGCCATGCTGCCCACCAGAACCGCGCTGTCGGGCTATGCGGTCCTCGTGGGACTCCCTGCGGCGGGACTGCTCGTCCGTCTGCTCATGACGGGGTCGTCCCAGGCCCCGTCGTTGCTGGAACCGCTGGCGCTGCTCGCTCTTGCCGCAGGTGTCGCCGCCCGCGGTGTGACGCAGCGCCGAGCGGCCCTCACACAACTCGTGAACCAACGACTCACCACGGCGCGGGTGGTGGAGCGGCAGCGGATCGCCGCGGAGATGCACGATGTCGTCGCCCACTCGCTGTCGACGATGATCTCCCTCGCGGACGGGGCGTCCAGCGGCTGGGAACGGCACCCCGAGCGGTCGGCCCGAGCGCTCGCGCAGCTGGGTGGCGTCGGGCGCAGCGCGCTGGGCGAGATGAACCGCGTCCTGCAGGTACTCCGAGAGGGGGATGCGGTGCTGGATCAGCGTCTGCACCGGTCGGGACACAACGTCTCCGACGTGGAGGAGGTCGTCGAGGTCTTCCGCAGCACCGGCATGCCCGTCACGCTCACCCGCTCCGGCGGGGCCATGCCGGAGCAGCCCGCGCTGGTGACGACGGTGTACCGGATCGTCCAGGAGTCGCTCACCAACGTGTTGCGGTACGCCGTCGACCCCACGCGGGTCGAGGTCGGCATCGACGTGGCGCCCGGCACCGTCGCGGTGCGGGTCACCGACGACGGCCGTATCGACACCCACCGAACTCGAGCTCCGAGCCAGGGGAGTGGGCAGGGGCTCCCGGGTATCGCCGCTCGAGCCGCGGCGTACGGCGGCACGAGCGAAGCAGGGCCGTGCGCGGGCGGGGGCTGGTCGACGAGCGCGACGCTGCACATCGAGCGAGGAGCAGCGACGTGAGCGCGACCAGTCCCTCGATCATCAGCGTGCTGGTGGTGGACGACCAGGAACTCGTCCGGATGGGCAGCGCGCTGACCCTGGACTCCGCGCCCGACATCGAGGTCGTGGGGGAGGCGGCGACGGGTGAGGAGGCGATTCGGCGTGCACGGGAACTGCGACCGGACGTCGTCCTCATGGATGTGCGGATGCCCGGCATGGGCGGCGTCGAAGCGACCAGGATCATCACCACGGTCCACCCGGCCACACGCGTCCTCATCCTCACCACCTTCGACATCGACGAGTACGCGTTCGGAGGCCTCGACGCGGGCGCCAGCGCCTTCCTGCTGAAGAGCACCCCTCCAGACCGGTTGCAGGAGGCTGTTCGGACGATCCATGCCGGCGAAGCCGTCGTCGAACCCAGGATCACGAAGCGACTCGTCGAGCACTATGCCTCCGGTGGACGGTCGCGCGAGCACGGGGGAGCAGGTGGGACAGCCCACACACTGGACCCGCTCAGCCCGCGCGAGCTCGACGTGTTCGGATGCATCGTCGCCGGGCTCTCGAATCGTGAGATCTCCGACGCACTCCATTTGTCGCCGTCCACGGTCAAGACGCACGTCAACCGCATCTTCGCCAAGTTGCACCTCCGCGACCGGGTCCACGCGGTGATCCTGGGACAGGAGCTTCGAACCCGCGCAGTGGGGCGGGTCAGATTCGACTGAGTTGACATAATGTGCATTATCAGCTTTTTCCAGCCCGCCGCGAGCGGGGTCCGATCGGGTCACGTCCGCCTACATCACCGACCTGAGGATCGCGGCGACGACCGGGGCGCGTCAGGAACCGATGTACCGAGCGAGATGTTCTCCGGTCAGCGTCGAGCGATCGGCGACGAGCGCTGCGGGCGTCCCGGTGAACACCAGACGTCCGCCGTCGTGACCTGCGCCGGGTCCGAGGTCGACGATCCAGTCCGCATGCGCCATGACCGCCTGATGATGCTCGATGACGATGACCGACTTGCCGGAGTCCACCAACCGGTCCAGGAGCCCGAGCAGGTTCTCCACGTCGGCGAGGTGCAGGCCCGTCGTCGGCTCGTCCAGGATGTAGACCTCGCCCGAATCGGCCATCTGCGTCGCCAGTTTGAGTCGCTGTCGTTCGCCTCCTGACAGGGTCGTCAACGGCTGTCCGAGGCTGACGTAGCCGAGCCCGACGTCGACGAGTCGCGCCAAGATGAGGTGCGCGGCTGGCGTCCGGGCCGGCCCGTCGGCGAAGAAGGCCTCGGCCTCCGTCACCGACATCGCGAGCACCTCGCTGATGTCCCGCTCCCCCAACTGATATTCCAGAACGGAAGCATCGAACCGGCGACCCTCGCACACCTCGCAGACGGTCGAGACGCTCGCCATGACGCCGAGATCGGTGAAGACGACCCCGGCGCCGTTGCAGTTCGGGCATGCACCCGCCGAGTTCGAGCTGAACAGCGCCGGCTTGACCCCGTTGGCCTTTGCGAACGCCTTGCGGATGGGCTCGAGCAGACCCGTGTACGTCGCCGGGTTGCTGCGACGCGAGCCGCGGATCGGGCTCTGGTCGACCGTCACCACACCGGCACGCCCGGCGACCGAGCCGTGGATGAGGGAGCTCTTGCCCGAGCCGGCGACACCCGTGACGACCACGAGGACGCCGAGCGGCACGTCGACGTCGACGGCCTGCAGGTTGTGCCGGTCGGCGCCGCGGATCTCGATGACACCGGTCGGTCGACGCAGCGCCGGCTTGAGCGCGGCGCGGTCGTCGAAGTGGCGCCCGGTGAGGGTGTCGCTCGCTCGGAGGCCGTCCACGCTCCCCTGGAACGTCACCCGTCCCCCGCCGGTCCCTGCACCGGGGCCGAGGTCGACGACGTGGTCGGCGATCGTGATCGTCTCCGGCTTGTGTTCCACGACGAGGACGGTGTTCCCCTTGTCGCGGAGCCGCAGGAGCAGTTCGTTCATCCGCTGGATGTCATGCGGGTGCAGTCCGACGGTCGGCTCGTCGAACACGTAGGTCACGTCGGTGAGCGACGACCCCAGATGGCGGATCATCTTCGTCCGCTGCGCCTCCCCACCCGAGAGGGTGCCCGTCGTGCGGTCGAGCGACAGGTACCCCAGCCCGATGGCGACGAAGGAGTCCAGCGTCTCCTGGAGGACCGTCAGGAGTGGGCGCACCGACGGTGCGTCGAGCGCCCGGGTCCACGCCGCGAGGTCGCTGATCTGCATCGCGCACAGTTCGGCGATGTTCCGACCGGCGATGCGCGAACTCCGTGCACCCTCGCTCAGGCGGGTCCCGTCGCACGCCGGACACGTGGTGAAGGTGACGGCGCGGTCGACGAATGCGCGGATGTGCGGCTGCATCGCCTCACGGTCCTTCGAGAGGAACGACTTCTGCACCTTCGGGATCAGGCCCTCGTAGGTCATGTTGATGTCGCCGACCTTGACCTTCACCGGCTCCTTGTGGAGGAAATCGTGGAGCTCCCGCTCCGTGTAGTCCTGGATGGGCTTGTCCGCGTCGAGGAATCCGGATCCGGTGAAGATCCGCACGCCCCAGCCGTCGGGTGTGTAGCCGGGGATCGTGAGTGCACCCTGGTTGAGCGACTTCGTGGCGTCGTAGAGCTGGGAACGGTCGATGTCGTTCACGGTCCCCATCCCCTCGCACCGAGGGCACATGCCGCCGGTGATCGAGAAGCTCCGCCGTTCCTTCGTACTCTGTCCCCCGCGCTCGATGGTCACCGCTCCGGCGCCGCTGATCGAGGCGACGTTGAAGGAGAAGGCCTGCGGAGACCCGATGGACGGGTCTCCGATCCGACTGAAGAGGATGCGCAGCATGGTGTTCGCGTCCGTCGCCGTGCCCACCGTCGAACGTGAGTTCGCGCCCATCCGCTCCTGGTCGACGATGATCGCCGTGGTGAGTCCCTCGAGCACGTCGACGTCGGGCCGCGCCTGCGACGGCATGAAGCCCTGGACGAACGCGCTGTAGGTCTCGTTGATCATCCGCTGCGACTCGGCGGCGATCGTCCCGAAGACGAGTGAGCTCTTCCCCGAGCCGGACACACCGGTGAACACGGTGAGGCGGCGCTTCGGGAGGTCGACGTCGACGTCGCGCAGATTGTGCTCGCGGGCGCCCCTGACCCGGATGACGTCGTGGCTGTCGGCGGCCCTGGTGTGCATCGGCGTCTCGCTCATGGCGATCAGCGTATCCGTCGTCATCGTCGGCGTCTCGCCTCGATCGGCACTGGACCCGCGCGACATGAAAGGTCATGCTGTGAAACACCTGTGTGAATGCGTCACACTGGTGGAACGCACCCGGTCTGCTCGGGAGCGCCGCACTGTCCACCGTCAGGAGCCGACCATGTCCGAATCATCCACCACCACCTACACGCTGAACTCCGCCAAGCTGACCGCGAGCCAGATCTCCGGTGTCCGATGGGCCTTCGCCGTCGGTGGGATCCTCACGATCCTCTTGGGTGTCTTCCTGCTGGTCGCGCCGAAGGCCTCGCTGGTCGCCGTCGCGTGGATCTTCGCCGTCTACTTCCTGGTCGCCGGGATCGCCCGCATCACGCGTGGCGTCGTCGCTCGGGAGCACGGCGGACTCTGGCGGGTCCTCACGATCGTGTTCGGTGTGCTGCTGCTGGCCGCCGGCGTCTACATCTTCATCGATCCGCTGCTCGGCATCGGCGCGCTCGTCTTCGTGATCGGTGTCTCCTGGATCGTCGAGGGCGTGGCCTCGCTGTTCGACTCGGCACCCGACGTGTCGCGGTGGATCACCATCCTCTACGGCGTCATCAGCGTCGTCGCAGGCGTGTTCGTCCTCGCGAACCCGCTGCTCGCCGCCGTGACCCTCCTGCTCGTCACCGCGTTCTTCCTCATCGCGGCCGGCGTCGTCGAGATCATCCAGGCGATCACCTTCGGCAAGCAGGTGAAGCGGGCCGGTCTCGCCGGCTGACACCTGGTGGCAGGACGACGAACGCCCGGTCCCTCGAAGGACCGGGCGTTCGTCGTCGTGTCAGGATCGTCGATTACTCGGCGATGAAGTCGCTCGTGTCCCCCACGTAGCGGGTGTGGTCCTCGGGGATCGGGTCCACGGCGGCCGAGGCGACCTCGGCCGCGAACTCACCCACGTTGTAGAGACGACCGGCCGACTCCTTGCGGGAGCTGATCGCACCGGGGTTGGCGCGTTCGAGGAGGGTCGCGGTGATGGTCCCCTCGATCATGTCGCCTGAGACGACCACGAACTCGACACCGGCCGCGTCGAACTGGTCCTGCTTGGCGCGGAGCGCGTCCTCGCCTGCACGCTTGGACGTCGCGACCGGGACGTACTCGGGCATCGTCGGCGTGGTCCGGATGAAGTGCGCCTGGTGGCTCGTGACGAACACGATCCGCGAGCCGGGGCGGAGCAGCGGGAGGGCGTGTTCGACGACGCTCACCTGTGCGTCCCGGTTGAGCTGCATGGCGTAGTCCTCGGCCATGCCGCTCTCCATCCCTCCGGAGGCGTTCAGCACCAGGACGTCGAGGTCGCCGAGTTCGGCCTTCGTGGTCGCGAACATGGCGGCGACCGAGGTGGGGTCGGTGAGGTCGGCTCCGACCACCAGGGCTTGCACACCGAGGGCTCGCACTTCGTCGGCGAGCTTGACGGCGCGAGCCTCCTTGTTCCGGTAGTTGATCACGACGTTGGCGCCGGCACCGGCGAAGTACCGGATGGTGTCGGCACCGATGCCGCGGGACGAGCCCGTCACGAGGACGTTCTTCCCGGAGAGTGATCCGGCGGCCAGGGGGTTCGTCACGTGAGGGCTCCTTCAGATCTGGGGCCGCTCATCGGCGGCTGGTTCCAGCCAACGACCTTACCAACAACCGGCAGACGGATCCGGTTCGGCGGTCCACCCAGCTGATAGCGTTGAACCCGACCGGCGCACCGTCTCGCGCTCCCCCGGACTGCGAGGCGGCAGACGCGAGAGCCGATCCGGGAGGAATCCGCACCATGGACGTCATCACCGAGTACGCCTGGATCGCCTGGTTGGTCCTGATCCTCGTGTTCGTCATCATCGAGATCCTGTCGCTCGAGTTCACCTTCCTCATGCTCGCGCTCGGCGGCACCGTCGGGCTGCTCTCCGGCCTCCTCGGCGCTCCGTGGTGGCTCCAGCTGCTCATCGCAGCCGCTGCCGCCCTCCTGCTCCTGTTGGCCGTCAGGCCGCCGCTGCTCCGAGCGCTGCAACGCGGCGCGGACCCGGCGAAGAGCAACGTCGACGCGCTCCTCGGCATGCCGGGGCTCGTGCTCTCGACGGTGACCCCGCACGGTGGCCAGGTGAAGCTCGGCAACGGCGAGGTCTGGACCGCCAGGACCCCGCACGACTCCCCCGCGTCGTCCCTCGAGCCCGGCACGCGCATCGTCCTGTCCGTCGTCGACGGTGCCACCGCCGTCGTCGTCCCCGTCCCAACCCACCCGGCACCGCTGGGCGAGCAGAAGGAGTAGTCGTGAACGACATCTCATCAGGAGCGATCATCGGCTGGGTGATCGCGGCCATCGTCGTCATCTTCGTGCTGGTGGTGCTGTTCCGATCCATCCGCATCATCCCGCAGGCGAGCGCCGGTGTGGTCGAGCGGCTCGGCAAGTACCACAAGACCCTCTTGCCGGGTCTGAACCTGCTCATCCCGTTCATCGACCGGTTGCGGCCGCTCATCGATCTGCGCGAGACCGTCGTCTCCTTCCCGCCGCAGCCGGTGATCACCGAGGACAACCTCGTCGTCTCGATCGACACGGTCGTCTACTTCCAGGTGACCGACGCGCGAGCCGCGACGTACGAGATCGCGAACTACCTGGGAGCCGTCGAGCAGCTGACCACGACGACGCTCCGAAACGTCGTCGGTGGGCTGAACCTCGAGGAGGCGCTGACGAGCCGCGACGAGATCAACAGCAAGCTCCGCATCGTGCTCGACGAGGCGACCGGTAAATGGGGCATCCGCGTCGGACGCGTCGAGCTCAAGGCGATCGACCCGCCGCTCTCCATCCAGGACTCCATGGAGAAGCAGATGCGGGCCGAGCGCGACCGTCGTGCCCTCATCCTCACCGCTGAGGGAACCAAGCAGTCGGCGATCCTGACGGCCGAGGGTGCGCGGCAGGCCGAGATCCTCCGCGCCGAGGGTGATGCCCAGGCAGCCGTGCTCCGTGCTCAGGGTGAGGCGTCCGCCATCCAGACGGTGTTCAAGGCCATCCACGACGGCGACCCCGACGAGAAGCTCCTGGGCTACCAGTACCTGCAGATGCTCCCGAAGCTCGCGGAAGGCCAGGCGAACAAGCTCTGGGTCATCCCGAGCGAACTGACCGAGGCGCTCAAGGGCATCGGCTCCGCCTTCGGGCCGGGCAACACCCGCGACCCTGCAGCCACGGCACGGGCGGCGGCCGCAGCTGCGCAGACGCCCTCCTTCACCGCAGCGCCGGCCTCGTCACCCCAGACGCCACCGGCGCCGACGACTCCCGTCCAGCCCGAGGGCTGAGCACGCGGTGACGACAGCGGTCCTCCCCTACTTCCGTCCGGCCCGCCCTCGGGTCCTCGCCCATCGAGGGCTGGCCGGGCCGGGGGTCCCCGAGAACACGCTGTCGTCCTTCCGTCGTGCCCTGGCTGCCGGCGCCGAGTACGTCGAGACCGATGCGCACTGCACGCGCGACGGACACGCCGTCCTCTTCCACGACCCGTCCCTTCGCCGCATCACGGGCGATCCGAGACCGATCGCCGACCTCGAACTCGCGGAACTCCAGCGGATCGACCTCGGCGGCGATCGCATCCCGACGTTGTCCCAGGCGCTGGCCGAGTTCCCCGGGGCACGCTTCAACCTCGACATCAAGGCCGCGGCAGCGGCCGCGCCGGCGGCTGCGGCGATCGTCGGCGCCGGTGCCGCCGATCGGGTGCTCGTCACCTCCTTCGACGAGGGCAGACGTTCCGCGATCGTGCGGGCCGTGGGACTGGAGGCCGGTGCCGACTCCGTGGCCTCATCCGCGTCGGCCCGGATCCTGCTCCGCGTCCTCCCCGCGGCCACCCTCGGTCTCCGCGGAGCACTCCGTCGGTCGCTCGACGGTGTCCAGGCGCTCCAGGTGCCCGAACGGTTCCGCGGCGTGCCCGTCGTGACGAAGCGTCTCCTCACACAGATGCACGCCCTCGGCGTCGAGGTGCACGTGTGGACGGTCAACGAGCCCGCCGACATGCGACGCCTGCTGGATCTCGGCGTCGACGGCCTCGTCACCGACCGTTGTGATCTCGCGCTCGAGCTGGTCCGCTCGCGCTGACGGGTCGGCTCGCCTCAGCTGGCGCGTCTGCAGCTGGGCAGGAGCTGAGAGCCGGATGGGTGAACGGAACAGTTTACCCAGCTTGTGGGTTTATAACTGTGGATGCCGAGCGAGAGGAGACCACACAATGGCAGATCGCAGTTTGCGCGGAATGCGCCTGGGCGCCCAGAGTCTACAAACGGAAGAGGGCGTCATATTCTCGGCGCGGAGCAACCACATCTACCGGTGTCAGAGTTGCGAGCGCGAGACCACCATGACCTTCGCCGCCGATGCGGAAGTCCCCGAACTGTGGGAGTGCCGCCATTGCGGTGCGGAGGCCGTCCTCCTCGTCGACTCGAAGCCCGTCGTCGTCGACCGCGGTGACGTGAAGACGCCCCGCAGCCACTGGGACATGCTGCTCGAGCGCCGCTCGCGCGATGAGCTCGAGGAGCTGCTCGAAGAGCGGCTCTCGTATCTCCGCGCCCGTCGCGGCCAGCAGAAGAGCGCGTGACACCGAGCGCTTGACAGGCCTCCCCTCGATCGGCTGATCCGGTATCGGATCAGCCGATCGTCATGTCCGGGGACGGTTCGAGATGCGCCGGGGCCTGGCGGCGAACCCGGCGAGGACCAGCGAGGCGAGTCCCATACCACCGATGAACGTCTCGAGCTGGTGGCCGAATGCCATCGACGGCGTGACCGTGTCCGTCAGCGGCACCTCGGAGACCATCGACCCGGGACGGAAAGCCGGGATGCTGTCGATCGTCGAGCCGTCTGGGCCGATGATCTGACTGGTCCCCACGGTCGAGATGTTCACGACCGATCGTGCCGACTCGATCGCCCGGAGTCGAGCGATGGCCAGCTGCTGTTGATTCTCGTCCGTCTGCCCGAAGTCCGCGTTGTTGGTCTGGGCGAACACGATCCGCGCGCCGCCCGCCACCGCGTCGCGGGTGAGCTGGTCGTCGGCGATGTCGAAGCAGATGCTGATCCCCGCGAGCACGCCGTCGATGTCGAAGACGTTGTCCTTCGTACCCGGGGTGTACTCGCGCTGGATGAGGCCGATGAGGTCGGGTGCGAACGGCTCCCAGAACTTCCGGTCCGGGACGTATTCACCGAACGGGACCGGGTGCTTCTTGTCGTAGACGTCGCGGACGCCGTCCGAGGCGTCCCAGAGGAGTGACGAGTTGTAGTAGCGGTCGCCGCGTTGGGAGATCGCACCGACGACGAACGGTGCGTCCATGCGACGGCTCAACGCGTCGAGGGCCGCAGCCGACTGGGGAACCCGCTGCGGGTCGAGGTCTGCGCTGCCCTCGGGCCAGACCACGACGTCGACGTCCGCGTCGAGCACCTGCAGCGTCTCGTCGATCTGCGTCTGCATGACGGTGCCGGGTGCTGCGGCATCGAAGTAGCCGGCGGGGCCGTTGCCCTGGATGGCAGCCACCCGCATGCTCCCGGTCGTCGCCGTCGGCCATGCCGGCACGACGAGCACCGCGATGACCGCGAGGACCGCGGTCCCGACCCTGCTGACCGTCGGGAGCTCGGCGGTCGCCGCGAGCTGCAGGGCGAGTGCCACGAGCAGCACCATGAGGAACGACAGCCCCGAGAACCCGATCCAGGCGACGAGCGGTGCGAACGGGCTCTCGGACTGGCTGAGCGCCATCCTCGCCCACGGGAATCCGCCGTAGGGCCAGGTGCTCACGAGCGTCTCGCGGGCGGTCCACAGGGCGGCGACGACCGCGGCGGTCAACCAGACGCGTCCCCCGATTCCGGGGAAGGCGCGCGGCACCCAGCGGTACGACAGGGTGATGAGCACGGCTCCGAGCGCGAAGAAGATGGCCTCGAGCGTCGACAGTGCCGCCCACGGGACGGGACCCAGGTAGGCGGTCGCCCACTCGATGTGGATCAGGTAGAACGACTCCCCCGCCAGGAAGCCGACGAGGAGCGCACCGCCGATGCTGCGCCCCATGAGGGTGAGGAGGACGAGGGCGATGCCGACGAACGTCAGGGGCCAGACCCCGCGGTCCGGGAAGCCGGCGTCGAGGACCGGGCCGGCGGCGATGGCCACGACGGCCGCGAGCCAGAGCGGGAGCGGCGGACGACGGTCGACCAGCGCGTCGATCGGTCGGAGCCGGTCGCTCCGACGATGCAGGGACCTCACAGCGAGCTGTACGCGACGATGCCGCGTCGGATCGAGTCCAGCGCCTCACGCGAATGACGACCCACCGGTCCGTCGACGACGCGGAGCTGATCGAGCAGGTCGATGGTCTGCTTGCACCACCGTACGAAGTCGCCGGCGGCGAGTTCCGCCTCGATGAGCACGGTGTCGAGGTTCGCACCCTTGGCCCACTGGTGCATCGCGAGGGAGAGGCCGGTCGAGATCGGGTTGCTCCCCGGGAGGCGGTGCTCCCGTTCGCTGTCGTCGAGCCGGCTCCAGAGGTCCTGCGTCCGTTCGAGCGCGGAGCGGAACGGGCCGCGGGGCAGGAAACGCTCCGGGGTGTTCTGCTCCTCACGCCGTGGTTCGTACACGATCGCGGCGGCCATCGCCGCGAGGGATGCGGCATCGAGGTCGTTCCAGGCACCGGTTCGCAGGCATTCCGCCACGAGGAGGTCCCGTTCTCCGTAGATGCGCTTCAAGGTGCGTCCGGGAGCCGCGACGACGACCGCGCCGTGCTCGTCGCGTGCCAGGTACTCGTACTCGAGCAGGACGTCGACGACCCGGTCGAACACGCGCGCGACCGCGCCCGTCCGCGTCTGGATCTGCTGCCGCAGCTGGTCGGTCTGCTTCTTGAGCTTGAACCATCGTTCCGCCCAGCGAGCGTGGTCCTCGCGGTGCGGGCAGACGTGGCAGGCATGAGCCCGCATCCGCTTGCGGAGTTCGGCGAGCTTGCGTTGGCGACGGTCCTTCGACGCGCGCGAGCCGTTCGGTTCGCCCTTGCGTTCGAGGTCCGTGAGCTCACGGCGAATGCCCGCGTACTCGACGAAGTTCCCGAGGTGGCAGGCCATGGACTTCTCGTAGCCGGCGAGCGACGACTCCTGCTCGCGCACCTTCCGGGCGATCCCGACGACGGCTCGGTCCGCCTGGAACTGTGCGAAGGACGACTCGAGGATCTGACGGGTGCGTTGACGGCCGAACTGGTCGATCAGGTTGACCGCCATGTTGTAGGTCGGGCGGAAGCTGGAGTTGAGCGGGTAGGTGCGTCGGGAGGCCAGCGAGGCGACGGATTGCGGGTGCAGCCCCTCGGTCCACTGGATCACGGCGTGGCCCTCGACGTCGATGCCGCGGCGTCCGGCACGCCCGGTGATCTGGGTGTACTCCCCCGGGGTGATCGGGACGCGTGCCTCACCGTTGAACTTCTCGAGCTTCTCGAGGACGACCGTCCTGGCCGGCATGTTGATGCCGAGCGCGAGGGTCTCGGTCGCGAAGACGACCTTCACGAGCTTCCGCCGGAAGAGCTCCTCGACGACCTCCTTGAACGCCGGGAGGAGACCGGCGTGGTGGGCGGCGACGCCCCGCTCCAGACCGTCGAGCCACTCCCAGTAGCCGAGGACGGCGAGGTCCTCGTCGAGCAGGGTCCGGCAGTGCTCGTCGACGATCTGGCGGATCTCGTCGCGTTCGTGCGCCTCGGTCAGCCTGATGCCGGAACGGAGGACCTGCTTGACGGCCTGGTCGCACCCGACACGGCTGAAGACGAAGAAGATCGCAGGGAGCAGGTGGTGGTCGTCGAGCATCTGGACGAAATGCCCACGGTCGAGCTTCTCGGCCCGATGCGGGGCTCGGCGCTGGTTGTAGCGGCTGACGTCCTTGTATTGACGGCTGTTCGGCGCACGGCCACCGAACTGCGCCATGCGGACGAGCTCCGGGTTGACCTGATGGGTGTCGGCGAGGCTCGGCGCGGCGAACAGGTCGATGAGTTTGTTGCGCATCAGCACGTGCTGGGTGAGGGGCACCGGGCGCTCCTCGGACACGATCACGGCGGTGTCGCCGCGGACGGCCTGCAGCCAGTCACCGAACTCTTCGGCATTCGACACGGTCGCGCTCAGCGACACCATCCGGACGGCCTGCGGGAGGTGGATGATGACCTCCTCCCACACCGCTCCGCGGAACCGGTCCGCCAGGTAGTGCACCTCGTCCATGATCACGAAGGCGAGGTCGGTCAGCGCGTCGGAGTCCGCGTACAGCATGTTGCGGAGGACCTCGGTCGTCATGACGACGATGCGGGCGTTGCCGTTCACGTTCGTGTCGCCCGTGAGCAGGCCGACGTGCTCGGACCCGTACTCGGCGGTGAGCTCCTGGAACTTCTGGTTGCTGAGCGCCTTCATCGGCGTGGTGTAGAAGACCTTGCCGCGGTCGCCGTGCATGGCCAGCGCGATCGCGAACTCGGCGACGATGGTCTTGCCGGCACCCGTCGGTGCTGCGACGAGGACACTGCTGCCGTTCTCGATCCGCTCGCACGCCTCGAGTTGGAACGCGTCGAGGTCGAAACGCTGCCTCGCGCGGAACTCCTGGAGCCTCGGTGTCGCGTTCCGGACCGCTGCTGCCCGATACCGCTCGGCAGGGGAAGCGGTGTCGCTCATGCGAGCCCCGCGCTACCGAGTTCGGCGTCGATGCGTCGCTGCCGCTTGGCCGCACTGCGGTCGTGGAGGACGGCGACGCCGTAGGCCGCGAAGTACAACAGGACCATCGGGATCGCCAGGACGAACATCGACACGATGTCGGCGGCAGGCGTGGCGATGGCCGTGAAGAGCACGATGACGAGGATCGCGACCCGCCACGCCTTGATGATCGCCGCTGCGGAGAGCACGCCGACGAAGTTCAACAGGACGAGGAACACGGGCAGGACGAAGGCGACACCGACCGCGAGCACCAGCTTCAGGACGAAGTCGTAATAGGTGGTGGCGTCGAGGAAGTTGGCCGCCGCCGTCGGGGTGAAGCCGAGCATGAGCTCGACGATGTGCGGCAACACGAACCAGCCCGCGTAGCAGCCCGCGAGGAACAGCGGCACGGCGGTCGCGAAGAACCCGATCGCGTACTTCAGCTCCTTGCGCGTCAGGCCGGGCACGAGGAACGCCCAGATCTGGTAGAGCCACACCGGGCTGGACAGGACGACGCCGGCGGTGAGGGCGATCTTCATCCGCAGGTCGAACGCGCTCGTGACGTTGGTGAAGTTCAGGAACGCCTGCCCGCGATCGTCGGCGATGACGAGGATGGGGGCGCTCATCGCCTCGATGATCCACTCGGAGGCGATGAAACCCGCGACCATGCCGACGATGATGCCGATGGCGGAGTAGAACAGCCGCTTCCGCAACTCGACGAGGTGCTCGCCGAGCGACATCCGCCCTTCGCGGTTCTGTTTCTTGGGACGCTTCTCGGTCAGGGCCACGGCGACATCGTCCGTTCCTGAGCAGCGTGTTCGAGGCGCACTCGTCGGGGGCCAGGTGCTGGCGTCATCGGGCTCGGGTGGTCCTCAGGGTTACGGCTTGACCGGCGGGTCGGTCGGCTTCTGCGGGGCCGTCGCGGCCGGAGTCGGGTCGGCGGGCGTCGTACTCGCGGGCGGAACCGTGCCCGTCGCGTCGGGCGAGGCGGGCTCGTCGTCGCGCATGCTCTTGACCTCGCTCTTGAAGATCCGCATCGACTGGCCGACGCTGCGGGCGAGACCCGGGAGCTTCGGTGCTCCGAACAGCAGCAGGACGATGAGGAGGATGATGACGAGGTGCCACCCGGTGAATGCGTTGCCGAACATAGTCTTCGTTCCTGATCTTCGAGGTCGAGGTCCACTCACTCTACCCTGCATCTCCCGCTCTGCTGCCGGGAGTCTCGGGAGTCAGCTCGCGGATGTCGTGCGGTACTGCGCGAGACCGGCGGCCGCCCAATCGGCGACCGCGTCGCGCGCGTCCGCCGGGCCGAGCACGGTGATGAGCCCGGGGTGTGCGGCGACCAGTCGTTTGAGGCCGTGATGGTGCGCGAGGCGTAGGGTCGCGGTCACCTCGGCGTCGCTGTCCTCGCGGGCTGCGGAGCTGCCTGGCGCGCTGTCGACGGCGACCACGTAGTCGTCGATGAGCGGCAGGACCGAGCGTCGGACGAGCACGGTGACATTGCGGTCGGAGTCGCTCGGCTCGAACAACGCGGTCGGGACGACGACGTCCGCTTCGCGGAACACGACCTCGGCGTCGGTCTCCCGCAGCTCGGTCATCCGATCGAGACGGAAGCGACGCGTCGCCTCGCGCAGGTGGCACCACCCGTAGAGATACCAGTCCTGATCCTGGGACTCGAGACGCAGCGGGTCCACCAGTCTCGCCTCGGTCGCCCCACTCGCGTCGACGTAGTCGAACGCGACGCTGTGGCCGGCGGCCAGAGCCGACCGGATGATACCGACCGCGTGTGCTGAGTAGGACTCGGTGACCGCGAGCTGGCCCGGTGCGGACGACGCCCCGCGGGCGAGCTTCGCCATCACGCCGCCGATGACGTCGCTGTCGACGAACTCGGGAAGGCGCTGGAGCGACTGTAGGCCGGCAATGAGGGCGGAGGCCTCGCGGGCTGAGAAGCGAGGACTGTCGTCGAGGGCGACCCGGTGGGTGAGGACGATCTCGTCGTCCTCCTCGAAGCTGCCCCAGTCGATGTCGAAGAGGTCGCCGGCGAGGTACTGCCGGGTGTCGCCCGGCACGCCGGACACCGTCAAGAGCTCGACCGCTTCTCGGATCTGGCGCGGGGACAGACCGAAGTGCCGCGCGGCCTCGTCGACCGTGACCCGCTCGCGGTCGATGAGGTACGGCACGAGCGAGAGGAGGAAGATCAGCTTGTCCTGGGCGCGGGGCGCCGCCGGTCGCTTAGCCACGGGCGGTCTCCTCGGGGTGGGGTGCGTCGTCGGTCGCGCGGTGGCGGGCGACGACCAGCTCGAGTCTGGACGCCACGGCCTCGACGAGCGCCGGAGGGTCGAGGACGACGACCTCCGGGCCGAACCCGGCGAGCTCGTCGGCGAGGATGTGGTGGTCGAGGTACGGGATGGTGAGTTCCGTGCGCTCCGTGTCGCTGACGCCGTAGCGGTTGCCGAGGCGGGCCGCGGCGTCGGTCCCGGGCCGGACACGGACGAGGGCGCGTTGCGACGAAGACACGCGGCGCAGGCCGTCGATCGCGTCGGCGGCGTGGTCGCGGTCGTCGGCGGGGAACGACTCCCCCGTCGGCTTGACCGGACCGACGATCCGCGACAGGAGGAACGTCCGGGGCTCGTCCACCGTCCGGTCGGTCGCGTAGAGGTGCCAGCGACCCTCGTGCTGGACGAGCGCCAACGGTGCGACGGTGCGGACGCGTGGCCGCGCCTCGCCGGGCTTCAGGTAGGGGAAGGCGACCACGGACCGACGTTCGAGGGCCGCGTCGAGCGGTTCGAACGAGGCCTCCCGGGTGCGGAGTCTCGGCGCGTATCCGATGATCGGTTCGTCGGGCTCGATGCCGAGCGACCGCAACTTCGTCATCGCGCGCTGCGACTGGCCGGAGAGCGACCCCTCACGCCAAACGGTGGCTGCGAGCGACAGCAGTGACAGCTCCGCCGGAGTGAACCGGACGTCGGTGGGGAGCTCGTAGGCGCCCTTCGGGATCCGATAGCGCATCGACTGGTTGTTGCCGGGTTCACCCGGCTGCTCGATCGTCTCGAGCGGGACGCCGAGTTCGCGGATGTTGTCCTTGTCGCGCTCGAACTGTCGCTCGAGGCTGGCGTTGCCACCGCCACTCGAATACTGCTGGCGGTACCCCTGGACGGTCGACAGGATCTCGTTCTTCGTCAGGCCGGTCTGCGTGGCGAGGAGCGCGAGCACGAGGCTGAAGAGTCGCTCCTCCACCGGGACCGGCTTCGGGGACTCGCGGGCTGAGGACACCGGTCCAGTCTACCGACGGACGGCCCGTCCCCCACCCGCGACGCGGGCGTGGGACGGGCCGTATCCGAGGCGTGTCGGTTACTGCGCCGCGCGCTGCGTGCCGAGCACGTCGATGACGAACACGAGCGTGGCGCCGGCCGGGACGCTGCCCGAACCCTGCTCGCCGTAGCCGTCCTTCGGCGCCACCACGAGGATGATCTGCGAGCCGACCTGCTGGCCGACGACCGCGTCGTTGAAGGCCTTGATCATCTGACCGCCGTCGGCCTGGAAGACGAGGGGCTGGCCCTTCTCCCAGCTGCTGTCGAAGACGCTCTTCTGATCCCACAGCACGCCGGTGTAGTTGACGATGACCTGGTCGCCGGCCTTGACCGTGGCACCGTCGCCGACGCGGGACAGGGTGTGCTTCGTCTCGGTCGGTGCTGGGGCCGCCGGGATGGTGATGCCGGGCTGACCACTCGGAGCGGTCACGACGGAGGGGAACCCTGACGGGATCGGGCGCTCGGCACCGTCGGCCTTGGGCAGCGCCGCACCCTGGATGTCGGCGACGAGGATGATCGCGTCGTCCTTCTTGATGCCGTTCGCCTCGCTGCCACCGCTCGGGCCGAACGCATCCTCGGGTGAGATCGCCGCGACGACACGGGATCCGACCGTCGTGCAGGCGAACGCCTTCGCGAAGCCGGGGAGGCTTCCGGACAGGGCGATGAGGGTGCTCGCGGGCCCGTTGAAGTCCGTCTGCTGCAGGACGTCGCCCGTGCGTCCGTTGAGGAGCATCAGGTTGAGGTTGACGGTGCCGTCGGCCGAGACCTGCTGACCGTCGCCCTGGATCACGACCTGGCGCTCCGTCGTCTTCGTGTACAGCGGCTTCGGGAGCTCCACCTTCGGGGTGGCGCCGAAGTCACCCGACACGCTGATGAGCTTCGTCGCGTCGCCGGCGGACGCCGCGGTGTCGCACGAGGCCGAGCCCGGCGCGGTGCACCCGGTGAGGGAGACGAGCAGGAGGCCTGCTGCGGCGATGAGAGCTGGTGCAGTGCGCACGGATCCTCGTTTCGGTGGTACGGGTGGGACGGCAGGTCGCCGTCGCACAGTTTAGTCGACGTGAACCGGGGTCAACGATCGTCGCCGAGCGGCGGCTCAGCGGCGGACGGTTCGATCGACCCGTCGGGCCCCGCACTCTCGCCGTCGAGGCCCCGCGCCCGGGAGAGCTCGGCGCTCGCCCCGGCGCTCCTGGCACGCTTCCGCAGGATCTTCGCGCTCGCGGAGCGTTCCCCGAGGGCGCCCGGTGTCCACAGCTCGACGTCCTCGGCGCTGAAGTCGCTCTTCGAGGCGCGTCGCTTCAGCTCGGGCAGGACCGTGCCGGGTGCGAGCTTCCGCGCGGTGATGAGGAAGCCCGTGTGTCCGATCATCCGGTGGTCCGGTCGCACGGCGAGTCCCTCGACGTGCCACCCGCGCATCATCGTCTCGTTCGACTGCGGGTTCGTGAAGCCGCCCGTCCCGCGGATCGCCTCGGCGACCCGGGACAGCTGGGTAACGGTGGCGACGTAGCAGAGGATCACTCCACCGGGCTTCAGCGCCTCCCACGCGACGTCGAGGCACTCCCACGGTGCGAGCATGTCGAGCACCACGCGATCGACGGATTCGGCGGGCATCGTGTCGGGCAGGGTCTCCTGGAGGTCGCCGACCGTGACCGACCAGTTCTGCGGGTCGTAGCCGAAGAAGGTCGCGACGTTGCCGCGGGCGACGTCGGCGAACTCGTCCCGACGCTCGAAGGAGGCCAACCTGCCCGACGGTCCGATGGCCCGGAGGAGCCAGAGGGAGAGCGCGCCGGAACCGACACCGGCCTCGACGACCGTCGCGCCGGGGAAGATGTCCGCCTGGCCGATGATCTCGGCCGCGTCCTTCGGGTAGATGATGGCGGCACCGCGAGGCATCGACATCACGAAGTCGACCAACAGCGGCCGGAGCGCGAGGTGCTCGATGCCCTCGGTGTTGGCGACGACGCTGCCGTCCGGCAGGCCGATGATCGTGGTGTGCTCGATCATCCCGCGGTGCGTGTGGAAGACCTTGCCGGCCTCCAGCGTGATGGTGTTCTTCCGCCCCTTCGGTCCGGTCAGCTGGACGCGGTCGCCCTCGCGGAAGGGCCCGCTGTTCGCCGGCTGGTGGTTCGCGCTCATCGCTGTGCTGCCTCTGTCTCGGGGTGGTGGGTGGAGCCGCTCGCGGTCGAGCGCAGCTCGGCGAGGTCGGCGACGGAGCGCCCGGCGAGGGTGTCCCAGGTGGTGTGGTGCGGGCCCTCGGGGATCGGCACGATGTGCGGGACCGACACGGCGATGGTCCCAGCCGCGAGCGCGGACGCGAGACCGGTGGCGGAGTCCTCGATCGCGATGCACTCGCGCGGGTCGACACCGAGTGCCTCGGCGGCCCTCAGGTAGGGGTCCGGGTGGGGCTTGGGCTGTTCGACCTCGTCGCCGGCGACGATGAGGTCGAACGCGTCGAACGGGATGCCGCTCGCGATGTCCTCGGCCATGGACCGGATCGACATGGTGACGAGTGCGGTCGGCACGCCGGCCTCCCGGAGCTCGTGGAGCAGCTCCTGGGCCCCGGGACGGAACGGGACGCCGCGTTCCTGGATGAGGCGCCGCACGTGGTCCGTGAGGTGGGCGACGATCGTGTCCGCGTCCATCGCGACCCCGCGGCCTTGGAGCACTGCGGCCGAGTCCCAGAGGCCGTTCCCGACGAGCAGGAGGCCGTCCTCATGGGTCCAGGTGCCACCGTGGGCCGCGACCAGCTCGGTCTCGGCCTCCATCCAGTAGGGCTCGGTGTCGACGACGGTGCCGTCCATGTCCCAGAGGACTGCGGCAGGGAGGAGAGTGGTCACGGGGTGCCATGCTACCGGGTGGTGAAGCGCCTATCCTGGATGGATGGTCGCGGAAGGTCCCCGTGCACCGAGGAGTGAGACGTGACGGAAGACACCAAGGAGCCGCTGGGCGGTCGCCTGCTCGTCGTGGCGTTCGAGGGTTGGAACGATGCCGGCGAGGCGGCGAGCGGCGCGGTGCGCGTGCTTCGCGACTCGCTCGCCCTCCGCCCGCTGCTCGAGATCGACCCGGAGCCCTACTACGACTACCAGTTCAACCGGCCGACGGTCGGCGTCGACGAGGACGGCAAACGGTCCCTGACCTGGCCCGGTACCACGATCTCGGGGCCCGACCCCGAAGCGGCGAAGCCCGCGACCCCTCTGGCGGAGGACGCTGCGCTCCGGGTCAGCGAGGGCGGCGGCGACAACGTCTACGTGTTGCTCGGCGCTGAGCCCTCCCGCGGCTGGAAGGCGTTCGTCGACGAGATCCTCGCTGTGATCACCGAGCAGCGCATCACCGGCATGGTGATGCTCGGTGCGATGCTCGCCGACGTCCCGCACACGCGACCCATCTCGGTCTTCGCGTCGAGCGAGAACGCGGAGCTGCGGCAGGCCCTGCAGCTCGAGCGCAGCACGTACGAAGGGCCGGTCGGCATCCTCAGCGTGCTGGCCGACGCCGCCGAGCGGCAGGGCGTCCAGAGTCTGTCGGTCTGGGCCTCGGTCCCCCACTACGTGCACAGCGCGCCCTCCCCGAAAGCCGTCCTGGCGCTGATCGACAAGCTCGAGGAGCTCATCGACGTCGTCATCCCCCGCGGAGCCCTCGTCGAGGAGTCCGGCGAGTGGCAGAGCGGGATCGACACGCTCGCCGCCGAAGACGAGGACATGGCCGCCTACATCCAGCAGCTGGAGCAGGCTCGCGACACCGTCGAGTCGCCCGAGGCGAGCGGCGAGGCCATCGCCAAGGAGTTCGAGCGGTACCTCCGTCGGGACGAGGGCAAGGGCGACGAGCCCTGGCGGAAGGACCGCGAGTAGCCCGGTCCCTTCGCAGTCGCGCGACTCCGGTGAGCCGCCGTCCTGCTCAGCGAACGCCGAGGAGCGCGTCGACGGCCGACCGCGCGAGGTCGGCGTCGTCGACGCCGGTCGTCGCTGCGGCGTCGACGAGTGCGATGGCACCCGGGGTGTCGAGGTCGTCCGCCAGTCGGACCCGCATCGCCTGCAGTAGCTCGACGGCGGACGCTCCACTCGCGGCGTCCGTCGCGAAGGCCGAACGCCAGGTCCTGAGCCGACGATCGGCCAGGACGAGGTGCTCGTCATGCCATTCCCAGTCGCTGCGGTAGTGGTTCGCGAGGATCGCGAGTCGGATGGCCGAGGGGTCTGCTCCGTCGGCGGCCAAGCGTGAGACGAGGACGAGGTTGCCGAGGGACTTCGACATCTTCGTGCCCTCGTAGGCGACCATGCCGGCGTGGCTGAACACCTTGGCGAGCGGGCGACCGGACAGCGCTGCGGCATGCCCGGCACTCAGGTCGTGGTGCGGGAAGACGAGGTCGGAGCCGCCACCCTGGACCGTGAAGTCGGATCCGAGGTGCTGGAGGGCGATGACCGAGCACTCGATGTGCCAGCCGGGACGCCCTTGGCCGACGGGTGACTCCCAGCTCGGCTCACCGTCGCGCGCCGCCCGCCAGAGCAGTGGATCGAAGGCGTCGCGTTTCCCGGCTCGGTCGGGGTCTCCCCCGCGCTCGGCGAAGAACGCGGCCATCGTCGCCTCGTCGAGCCCGCTCTCCGAGCCGAGGTGCCAGACGTCGTCGGCCGCGGCGCGCACGTCGAAGTAGACGTCGTCTCCGGCGGCACTGTCCGGGGTGGCGACCGTGTAGGCGACACCGCGCTCGATGAGTAGCGCGACGGCGTCGGCGATCGGTCCGATGACCTCGGTGACCGCGACGTAGTCCTCGGGGGGCAGGATGCTGAGGCGTTCCATGTCGCTCCGGAAGAGTTCGACCTGGCTCGCTGCGAGTTCGACCCAGTCGACGCCGGTCGCGGTGGCCCGCTCGAGCAGCGGGTCGTCCACGTCGGTGACGTTCTGGGCGTAGTGCACCTCGTAGCCGGCGTCCAGCCAGACGCGCTGCAGGGTGTCGTAGGCGAGGTAGCTCGACGCATGGCCGAGGTGGGTCGCGTCGTACGGCGTGATGCCGCAGACGTACAACCGCGCCGTGCGTTCGGCGGAGGCCTCGATGAGCCCGGCGCTCGGGGTGTCCCAGAGACACGGGGCCGTGCCGGAGCCGGGCAGCTGCGGGACGACCGGGGCGGACCAGGCCCTCACGCGTTGATCACGCCCGTGCCGAGCAGCACCAGCAGGACGACGCCGAGCACGATGCGGTAGACGACGAAGGGCAGGAAGCTGCGCTTCGAGATGTAGCTCATGAAGAAGGCGATGACCGCGAGGCCGACGACGAACGCGATGACCGTGGCCACGAGCGTCTCGACCGGTCCGTACGGGCTCGGCTCACCGATGCTCTTGAAGACCTGGTAGAAGCCGCTGCCGAACACCGCGGGGATCGCGAGCAGGAAGGCGTACCGCGCCGCAGCACGGCGCTCGTAGCCCATGAACAGCCCCGCCGTGATCGTGCCACCGGAGCGGGAGACACCGGGGATGAGGGCGAGGGCCTGGGCGCCTCCGAAGATCGCACCGTCGCGGTAGGTCAGGCTCTTCAGGCGTCGCTTCTTCGCTCCGACGGCGTCGGCGACACCGAGCAGGATGCCGAACACGATGAGCATGATCGCGACGATCCACAGTGAGCGGAAGGTCGTCTCGATCTCGTCTTGGAACAACAGGCCGAGCACGACGATGGGGAGGCTGCCGATGATGATCAGCCACCCCATGCGGGCGTCGGCGTCATCCCTCGGGATCTTGCCGACGAGGGCCTTGCACCAGGAGGAGATGATGCGGACGATGTCGCGCCAGAAGAACACCACGACGGCGGCCTCGGTACCGATCTGGGTGATCGCGGTGAACGCCGCGCCAGGGTCCTTCGCCCCCGGGAGGAACTCGCCGAGGATGCGCAGGTGTGCGCTCGACGAGATCGGCAGGAACTCGGTGAGTCCCTGGACGAGTCCGAGGATGATGGCGTTGATGAGGTCCACAGGGCACCTTTCTGCAGCCGGATGGCTGGTGTTCGGCCGGATCCGGCAGTCGTCGGCGGGGCGGCTCCTGGAGCGTCTCGCGGCTCGGAGGGCGCGGAGACGGACCGTGGGAAGTCAGTAGTCGAGGAGGAGGTCCGTGAGGACCTGCTTGCCAAACCCTAGCGCGTCGAGCGGCACGCGCTCGTCGACTCCGTGGAACATCGCGGGGAAGTCCAGGTGTTCCGGCAGGCGCAGCGGAGCGAAGCCGTACCCGGTGATGCCGAGGAGCGAGAGCGCCTTGTTGTCGGTACCGCCGGAGAGCATGTACGGGAGCACCGGGGCGCCGGGGTCATGGCGCCCGAGGGTCTCGACGACCGCGTCGACGAGCGGACCCGAGAACGGTGTCTCAAGACCGATGTCGCGGTGCATGACGACGATCTCGATGTCCTCACCGACGATCTCCGCGACGCGCGCGAGCACGGCGTCCTCCTCGCCGGGCAGGGTGCGGATGTCGACGAGCGCCTCGGCGCGATCGGGGATCACGTTGTGCTTGTATCCGGCCTGTAGCAGGGTCGGGTTGCTCGTCGTGCGGAGCGAGGCCTGGATGAAGCCGGAGGCGGTACCCGTCGCGAGGGCGAGCTCGTCCGGGCCGAGCCGTTCGGGCGTGGTCCCGAGGATGGTGGCGATCTCCCGGAGCAGCTGCTCGGTGGTGTCGGTGAGTCGGACGGGCCACTCGGTGCGTCCGATGGCCGCGACCGCTTCCGCGAGGCGGGTGACGGCGTTGTCCTGCACGTAGCGGGATCCGTGGGCCGCTCGTCCGGTCGCGACCAGTTTGATCCAGACGAGGGCCTTCTCCGAGGTCTGGAGGAGGTAGGAGCGGCGTCCGCCGAACGTGATCGAGTACCCGCCGACCTCGCTGATCGCCTCGGTCGCGCCGGCGAAGAGCTCCGGCCGTTCCGTCACGAGGTGGTGCGAGCCGAACACGCCGCCGTTCTCCTCGTCCGAGAACATCGCGATCACGAGGTCGCGTTCCGGCCGACGGCCGCTGCCGAGGATCTCGCGGAGCGACGCGAGGATCATCGCGTCCATGTTCTTCATGTCGACGGCCCCGCGTCCCCACAGCAGGCCGTCCTTGATCTCGCCCCCGAAGGGGTCCACCGACCAGTTCGCAGGATCGGCGGGCACCACGTCGAGGTGCCCGTGCACGACGAGCGCCGGCTTCTCGGGGTTCGCACCGGCGACCCGTGCGACCACGCTGGTCCGGCCCGGAGCGGCGTCGATCAGCTCCGGCTCCAGTCCGAGGTCGCGGAGGTACGCCTCGACGTACTCGGCCGCCTCCGTCTCGCCGTTGGAGCGGCCCTCGCCGTAATTCGTCGTGTCCATGCGGATGAGGTCCCGCGCGATCCGCGTGGTCTCGTCGAGCGTGAGGTCGGATGCGTCTGAGCCGGAGGTCATGGTTCCACGCTACCCGTCGGCCCTGACCGCTGCACCTCTCCCCCGTTCTGCTCGGTCGGCGCACGGCCGGAGGGCGTCGGGAACTTCGTCTGGCGGTACGAGGTGGTGAACGGCTGTCGAAATCCGTGCTAGAGTTTCTTCTCGTGCCCAGCGAAAGCCGGACACGATCACAACACGCGCGGGTGGCGGAAATGGCAGACGCGCTAGCTTGAGGTGCTAGTGCCCTTACGGGCGTGGGGGTTCAAGTCCCCCTTCGCGCACACCGTGTTGAGACGGCGAACGGCCGGAGCGAAAGCTCCGGCCGTTCTTGTTTTCCCGCCGGACTCCACGAGACGCGGACACCCGAGATCGTCTTCGGCCAGAGCGAGAACCGGCGCACCTCCCCCGGTCCCTGAGCCTGCACCGCCGCTCCCTGAGCCTGCACCGCCGGTCCCTGAGCCTGCCGAAGGGCAGCTCCGGCGGGCCGACCGCGAAGCAGGAGCACGCGTGCGGAGAAGCGCTGTCCTCAGTGCCCGTGACCCAGGCGACGCCGGAGCAGGTCGATGCGTGACTGCAGCTGCGTCACGCTCGCCTGTGCCACGGCGGGCCCGCCGCAGACGCGTCGCAGTTCCGCGTGCACGAGTCCGTGCGGCTCCTTCGTGTGCTTGGCGTACAGGCCCACCAGGGTGTTGAGCACCTGGCGCTGCTCCTTGAGGGTGCGGTAGAGCGGAGCGGGGATGTCCGCCTGCGGACTCGGCGATGCGGCGTTCTTGTCGACGAACGCCCCGCGCTTGGCCTGGCGGCTCTGGCGCTGCACGAGCAGTTCGTGCACCTGTTCAGGCTCGAGGAGCCCGGGGAACCCGATGAAGTCGAACTCCTCCTCGGTGCCCGGCTGGGCGAGCTCGCCGAACTCGTCGCCGTCGAACACCACCCGGTCGAAGTGCGCGTCCGAGGAGACGGCCTGCCAGGTGAACTCCTCGAGGAGTGAGTCGGAAGCCTTGTCCTCGCGCTCCGCGGCCGCCATCATGGCGTCCTCCGGGTTGAAGAGGTCGCCCTCCGCGTCCGGGTCGCTCGGGCGGTCGAGTGCGTGGTCGCGTTCGAGCTCGAGTTTCTCAGCGAGGGCCATCAGGTTCGGCACGTTCGGGAGGAAGATGCTCGCGATCTCGCCGCGTCGACGTGCCCGGACGAATCGCCCGATCGCCTGCGCGAAGAACAGCGGCGTGGCGGACGACGTCGCGTAGACGCCGACGGCGAGTCGTGGGACGTCCACGCCTTCCGACACCATGCGGACCGCGACCATCCAGCGCTTGGTGTTCCCCGAGAAGTCGGCGATCCGATCGCTGGCCTCCTTCTCATCGGAGAGGACGACCGTGGGCTGCTCCCCCGTCAGCTCGTGCAAGATGGCCGCGTAGGCTCGCGCGGTCGTCTGATCGGTGGCGATCACGAGTCCGCCGGCGTCCGGGACCGCTTGACGGACCTCGGACAGCCGGAGGTCGGCGGACTTCAGGACCGCCGGGATCCAGTCACCCTGCGGGTCGAGGGCGGTGCGCCAGGCCGCGGAGGTGATGTCCTTCGTGTTTCCCTCGCCGAGGCGGGCCTCCATCTCGTCGCCGGCCTTGGTCCGCCAGCGCATGTGACCGGCGTAGACCATGAAGAGCACCGGACGGACGACCCCGTCCTGGAGCGCGCGACCGTACCCGTAGTTGTAGTCGGTGACGGAGGTCCGGATGCCCTGGTGGTCCGGCTGGTAGACCACGAACGGGATCGGTGCCGTGTCGGACCGGAACGGGGTCCCGGTGAGGGACAGGCGACGGGTCGCCCGCGAGAAGGCCTCGTGGATGCCGTCGCCCCAGCTCAGGGCGTCGCCGCCGTGGTGGACCTCGTCGAGGATGACGAGGGTGCGACCCGAGTCGGTCGTGCGCTGATGCACGGGCGGGTTCGCCGCGACCTGGGCGTAGGTGACCGCGACACCGTGGTAGTGGCGGCCGAAGACCTGGTCGCGGTTCGCGAAGTTCGGGTCGAGGCGGATGCCGACCCGGCTCGCGGCCTCGGCCCACTGGCGCTTCAGATGATCGGTCGGGGCGACGACCGTGATGCGGTCGATCGTGCCGCGATGGAGGAGTTCGGAGGCGAGCCGTAGCGCGAACGTCGTCTTGCCTGCGCCCGGTGTCGCCGCCGCGAGGAAGTCACGGGGTTCGGTCGTGAAGTACTGCTCGAGCGCCTCGGCCTGCCAGGCTCGAAGCTTGCTCGCCGTGCCCCACGCTGCGCGTTCCGGGAAGGCCGGTGAGAGGTGTTCGGCTGCGGACCCGCCCAGGTGCTGGGTCGAAGAGATTTCCGCGTTCACTGGAGACCACTGTACCCGGCCGCACCGACACCGCCGACCATCGTGTGCGGCCTCGACACCCATCCCGATGTCCGACTCGCGACTGATCCGCCAGCCGAGGGGCGGGCGTACGCTGGAGGTTCCGGATGCACAGCAGGAGGAACCACCCATGACCGAACAGCACCATCCCTGGTCGCGGTACGTCGCCATCGGCGACTCGTTCACCGAGGGGATCGGTGATCCCGAGCCGGGCGCGCCGGGCGGGCACCGTGGGTGGGCCGATCGGGTCGCCGAGGTGCTGGCCGCGCAGAACTCGGACTTCGCCTACGCCAACCTCGCCGTGCGCGGCAAGCTCGCGCAGCAGATCCTCGACGACCAGGTGGAGCCCGCCCTGGAGCTGCACCCGGACCTCATCACGATCTCGGCGGGCGGCAACGACGTGATCCGGCCCGGCACCGACCCCGACGACATCGCCAGACGACTCGAGCAGGCGATCATCCGCCTCCGGAGCGACGGAGCGACGGTCGTGCTGTTCACCGGCGTGGACGTCGGCTTCTCTCCCGTCTTCCGCAGCATCCGCGGCAAGGTCGCGATCTACAACGAGAACCTGCGGGCCATCGCCGCCCGACACGACTGCATCATCGCCGACCAGTGGGCACTCCAGGCCATCCAGGATCCGCGGATGTGGGCGCCGGACCGCCTGCACCTGAACGCGCTCGGCCACCATGAGGTCGCCCGCCTCGTCCTGCACGCGCTGAACGTGGAGAACGACCTCAAGCCGCTGCAGCCGGAGCCGCTCCCCGTCAGGCGTTGGCGTCAGGCCCGGACCGAGGACTTCGCCTGGGCGCGTGAGTACCTCGTGCCGTGGGTGCTCCGTCGGGTGCGGCACCAGTCGTCCGGCGACCACATCACCGCCAAGCGACCGCTCGCCGGCCCGTTCCTCACGGTCGCAGCGCAGGACCAGGAACTCGACGTCTGACCGTCCGGCCGATCACCCGGGCTCCGGCGTCTGCTGCGGTCACGGGTTGGTCAGGCGCCACCAGGGCGTGACCGGGGCGACGTCCGCGTCGAGGGCCAGCGGGACGTCGATCGTCGCCGCACCACCCTCCGCGCCCGCTCCCACGGTGTAGCTGAGCTTCCCGACCGTCGAACCGGCGGCACCGGCGTCGATGGCTCTGGCGCGGCTCTCGACCGTGATCGGGGTGTCCTGCCAGACGAGCACGGAGGCGTCGGACGCCACGACGACCTTCGCGGCCTGATCCCATGCGGTCGAGTACGAGCCGACCGATTGCCCGGCGGTGGCGAGCTGGACCTGGTGGAATCCGGCCGGCACGCTCTGCAACAGGGAGACCACGGCCTCGTTGAGCACGGTGTGGTCGTCGGCACCGAGGATGACGCCGACGACGGTCACCGTCCGCCCCTGCACCTGGAGGTCGGCGGAGAACAGCAGGCAGGCGCCGGAGGCGTCGTCGGTCCCCGTCTTCATGCCGGTCACCCCGTACTGGCCGAGGAGGGCGTTCGTGTTCTCGACCTCGCCGATGGCGGGCAGCACCGCGGTGGGCTCCTTGACGATCGACGAGAGCACCGGGTCGGCGAGCACGAGCTTGCCGATGGTCACGAGGTCGCTCGGGGTGCTGACGTTCGTCTCGCCCAGCCCGCTCGTGTTCGTGACGGTCGTGCCCGTCAGCCCACGTGCATCGAGCCAGGCGCGCGCCGCGTCGAGGTACGCGTCGACCGAACCGAAGGCCCAGACGGCGAGGGAGATGCTGTAGTTGTTCGCCGACGGGAGGAGCAGTGCTTCGAGCATCTGCCGCTGGGTGAACACCGACCCGGCGACGACGGGTGCCGCTGAACCGTTCTCCGCGATGGTGTCGTAGTAGAACCCGACGTCGGCGTCGGTCAGCGTGATGGACGGGCCCTGATCCCCCGCCGCGAGCGGCTTGGCCTCCAGCACGACGAGGGAGGTGATCGTCTTCGTGATGCTCGCGATGGGGAACGGCGTCTGCTCGCCACTCGAACTCAGGACGCCGTCGAACCCGACGGCACCGATGGCGCCCCGACCGAACCCTGGCCAGGCGACCGGTGTGGTCTGCTGGACGAGCGAGGTGGTGAGGGCGTCGCTGGATTCGAGCATCGCAGCCGCGGCCGGCACCGGACGGAGCAGCGCGCCAGCGCTGTAGCCGAACAGCCCGATGAGGAGGGCGAGGACGCCGAAGACGGCGAGACGGCGGCGGCGGTAGATCTGTCGTCTCGTGAGTGGCACCCGGTCATGCTACCCGGCGCTCCTGCGCGTACCCTGTCGCGACGTGCCGCCGACCGGGCGTCCTCGAGCAGCGTGGGACCGTGGTCAGCGGACCCGGAGCTCCCAGAGGGCGACGGCACTGGCCGACGCGACGTTCAGCGAGTCGACGCCGTGGAGCATCGGGATGGTCACGATCGTGTCGGCGGCGGCGAGGGCCGAGGCGCTCAGACCGTCGCCCTCGGCGCCGAGCACGATGGCGAGCCGTTCCGGCGCGGTCCGAGCATAGGTGTCGAGGTCCACGGCGTCGTCGGCCAAGGCGAGGGCGGCCGTCTCGAAGCCGGCATCCCGCAGGACGCCGGAAGCGACGTCCCATTCCGGCAGGCGGGTCCACGGTACCTGCAGGACCGTGCCCATGCTGACGCGGACGCTTCGACGGTACAGCGGGTCGGCGCAGCGCGGGGTGATCAGGACCGCGTCGGCACCGAGGCCGGCGACGGAGCGGAAGATGGCACCGACATTGGTGTGGTCGACGATGTCCTCGAGGATGACCACCCGGCGGGCGTCGGCGAGGAGTTCGGCGGGGTCGGCGAGCGGTGGGCGGTGCATCGCCGCAAGCGCCCCCCGGTGCAGGTGGAAGCCCGTCAGCTGCTCGAGGAGTGCGGGCTCGCCGACGAAGACCGGGACGTCGTGGTCCTCGAGGAGAGGCGAGACGTCCTCGAGCCACTTCTCCTGCAGCAGGACGGATCGTGGTCGGTGGCCGGCGCGCAGCGCACGTTCCATGACCTTCGTCGACTCGGCGATGTACAGGCCACCCGCGGGTTCGGACACCCGGCGTAAGGCGACGTCCGTCAGTCGCGCGTAGTCGTCGAGTCGTCCGTCGTCGAGATCGGTGATCCGGATGACCTGCATGGGAGACGTCCTCTCGACGCGATGTTCGACCTCCACCTTGCCAGAGTGGGAACACGATCGAAAACGAGGCCGTTTAGACTCAGGGGAAGCGATGGCCTGGAGCACTCCGATCATCGCGGACGGATGGACGGAGCAGGCATGAGCACGCTGATCGCAGCAGGGGATCCCGCTGACGAGACGGCCGAGGCCGGGCTCGAACGGGCGATCGAGCTGCTCACGGACCGCCGTGTCGCCTTCCTCACCGGGGCCGGCGTGAGCACGGACTCCGGCATCCCCGACTACCGGGGCCAGGGCGCTCCGGTGCGGACCCCCATGACGGTCGACCAGTTCCTGTCCAATGACGACGCCGCGCGCAAACGCTACTGGGCCGGCAGCCACCTCGGGTGGAAGCGGTTCGACGGAGCTCGCCCGAACGCCGGCCACCGGGCGATCGCGCTCCTCGAGGAGGCCGGCATCGCCGACGGCGTCATCACGCAGAACGTCGACGGCCTCCACGTCAGGGCCGGCTCGCGCCGAGTGGTCGACCTGCACGGGTCGATGGACCGCGTCAGCTGTCTCTCCTGCGGTCAGAGCTACGCCAGGTCGAGCATCGCGGAGCGCATGACGGCCCTGAACCCCTGGCTCGACACCGAGACGGACGTGACGATCAACCCGGACGGTGACGCCGAGGTCGGGCGCGTGGACGAGATCGTCGTCCCCGTGTGCACGGTCTGCGGCGGCATGTTGAAGCCGGACGTGGTCTTCTTCGGCGAATTCATCCCGACGGAGAAGTACGCCGAGGCGGCAGCACTCGTGCGCGGCGCCGACGCACTCGTGATCGCCGGGTCGTCGCTCGTGGTCAACTCGGGGATCCGGCTCCTCGAACTCGCCCGCCGGAAGCGGTTGCCGATCGTCGTCATCAACCGCGGCGTCACGAAGGCGGACGGCCGCGCGGACGTGAAGCTCGACGCGGGTGCCAGTGAGACGCTCACCGGGATCGCCGCCCGCCTGGTCCCGTCCGCATTCACGAGCGTCGTCTCGCAGGAGGCGACCGACGCCTGACGCCTCAGGCGTCGGTGCGGTCGTCCGCGAGGAACGCGGTGAGGCGCTGCGCCGCGTCGTGCGGCTCCTCGTAGTGGATGAGGTGTCCGACGCCCGGGATGACGTGCAGCTGCGCGTCGGCGAACCGCTTCGCGAGCGCGTACTGCGCGGCCACGGGCGTGATGTCGTCACGCTCGGCGGCGATGAGCAGCGTGCGGCTGGGGATGCGGTCGGCGTACTCGCTGACGTCGTGGCTGACCGAGGCGGTGAACGACTCGAGGACGACCTCCCGGTCGGCGAAGGCGCTGAAGTACTGGTCGTGCTGGGCGTGGATCCACCGACGGAGCGTCGGGTCCTTGGTCTTCGACATCGCGACGCTCATGATGCGCACGACGCCCTTGTTCCGGAGGAAGGCGAATCCCAGGCGTTTCGGGAGCTTCGCGGACGACCAGTAGTAGAAGACCGCGAGCCTCGTCAGGACACCTCGAGGGCCCTGGAGCGCCGGGGCGGCGATCGGGTTCACGAGGACGAGGTCGTCCGGTCGGAGTCCCCCGGCGACGGCGGCGCTCGACACGATCGAGCCGAACGAGTGCCCGAGCAGGACGACACGGCCGGTCAGGTGCAGCTCCTCGATGAACCGTCCCAGCCAGGCGGCGTACCCCTCGACGGAGTGGGTGGCCTCGGGGAACGGGGCCGAGCTGCCGAAGCCGGGGAGGTCCGGAGCGATGATCCGGAACCCGGAGAGCTGCGCGACGACCGGTTCGAGGCCGTGGTGGTCGCCCCGGAACCCGTGCACCATGACGATCGTCGTCGACGCCTCGTGGTCGCCGTAGTCCCAGAACCGGGTCTCGGCTCCGTCCACGATGAGCGAGCGCTCCCGGACGGGGATGCGGTCGAGCTGGTCGGCGTACGGTGATTCGACGGGCATCCACTCAGTCTAGGCAGTCCGGCTCCGCGTTCACCCGATGACGCGGACCGTGCCGCCCCGGCGTGGCACAGGACCCTGTCGGAGGTGCGTCATAGGGTGAAGGCGTGAACACGGTCGACGCGAATCCCCACTGGACGGACCGCCTGGCGGTCTTCGATCTCGAGACGACGGGCATCGAGGTGGAGACGAGTCGCATCGTGACCGCCTTCGTCGGTGTCATCACCGCGGACGGTTCGGTCGAACGCTCGTGGTCGTGGATGGCCGACCCCGGGGTCGAGATCCCCGCTCGCGCCGCCGAGATCCACGGCGTCACGACGGAGCGGGCCCGGGCGGAGGGGCGTCCGGCACCGGCCGTCGTCGGCGAGATCGTCGCCGTCCTCACCGAGCTGTTCGCCGCACGGACCCCGGTGGTCGCCTACAACGCGCCCTACGACTTCTCCCTCCTGCACTTCGAGGCGGAGCGACACGGGGTGACCTCGATCACCGACCCGTCCCCCGTCGTCGACCCGCTGATCCTCGACCGGCGGCTCGACACCTTCCGGCGCGGCAAGCGGACGCTCGAGGTCGTCGCCGCCCTACACGGCGTCCCGCTCGAGGGTGCGCACGACGCGGGGGTGGACGCCGTCGCCGCCGGACGCGTCGCTCAGGCCATCGGTCGGCTTCATGCCGACGCCCTGCCGACGAGCGTCGACGAGTTGCACGAGGCCCAGCGGACCTGGTCGCTCGAGCAGGCGGAGAGCTTCCAGTCCTACATGCGCCGCGTGCGCGATCCCGAGTTCACCGCCGACGGTGCCTGGCCCATCCGCACCGGACGCCCTGCCGCCCGACCCGAGGCACCGATCATCGTCCCAGCGGACCAGCTGCCCATCGGCATCTGAGCCGTACGGCTCGCCACGACGACGAACGCCCCGATCCGAGGATCGGGGCGTTCGTGTATTCCAGCTGAAGGACTACTTGCCGAAGCCCTTGAAGCGCTGGTTGAACTTCTCGACGCGACCGGCGGAGTCCATGATGCGCTGCTTACCCGTGTAGAACGGGTGCGACTCGGACGAGATCTCCACGTCGATCACCGGGTAGGTGACGCCGTCGAGGTCGATCGTCTTGCCCGACGAGACCGTCGAGCGCGTGAGGAACGTCGCGCCGGAGGCGAGGTCGCGGAAGACGACGGCTTCGTACGTGGGGTGGATGTCAGATTTCATCAGCAGTCCTTGTTGAGTGGATGGTGTGGGTAGTACCCGCGCTCGGAACTCCAGGCACGAGGCAGAAAGCTCTTGGCTCCGCGAGCCAAAGGTCGACTTTACCAGACTCGGCGCGCATCTGCTCGCCAGCCGAGGACGACTCGCCGAGGCGTGGCGGTCAGGAGGGGGCGACGGCCGAGCGTCCGGCGCGGACGGAGCGGGCGTGGAACCGGCCGTCCTCCTCGCTCAGCTCGATCGGGAGGTCGAAGGTCTCGCTGAGGTGCTCGGCCGTGAGTGTCTCGGCGATCGGGCCGGCGGCGACGATGCCGCCGTCGCGAACGAGCAGGACGTGGGTGAACCCGACGGGGATCTCTTCGACGTGGTGGGTCACCATGATGATCGCCGGTGAGTCGTCGGCGCTCGCGTAGCCGCCGAGCAGCTCGACGAGCTCCTCGCGCGTGCCGAGGTCGAGGCTCGCTGCCGGCTCGTCGAGCAGGAGGAGTTCGGGGTCGGTCATGATGGCCCGCGCGATCTGCACGCGCTTCTGCTCGCCGTCGCTGAGCGTGCCGAAGCGGCGGTCGGCGAGGTGGTCGAGCTTCCACTCCGCGAGGACCCGCGACGCGCGCTTCACGTCGATGTCCTCGTACTGCTCGACCCAGCGCCCGGTGACCGAGTAGGCCGCCGTGAGCACGACGTCCAGGACGGTCTCCTCCGGCGGCACCCGCTTCGCGAGGGCGGAGGACGCGAAGCCGATGCGCGGGCGCAGTTCGAAGACGTCGACCCGGCCGAGCGTCTCGTCGAGCACGGAGACCGTGCCCTTCGAGGGGTGGATGAGCGTCGCCGCGAGCTGCAGGAGCGTCGTCTTGCCGGCGCCGTTCGGGCCGAGGACGATCCATCGCTGGTCGCCCGTCACCGTCCAGTCGACGCCATCGAGGATGGGGTTGAGATTACGGACGACGGACACATCGGAGAACTGCAACACGCTCGGCATGGTCCTAGCCTATCCGCCAAGACTCGTCGCGCGTCGCCGTCCTCCGAGGTGTCCGCAGGTGGTTCAGACCAGGCTGCGGTACAGCTCCGCCGTCTGGGTGGCGATGCGCGACCAGCTGAAGTCGGACTCCGCGCGTCGGCGACCAGCGGCCCCGTAGGCCCTCGCCTGGGCGGGATCCTGGACGACCTCGGTGAGGGTGGCGGCGAGGTCGGCGACGAAGCGCTCCGGGTCGAGCGGGGTGCCGGTGCCGTCGGAGGCCTGCGCGAGCGGGACGATCCTGCCGGTCACACCGTCCTGCACGACCTCCGGGATGCCGCCGGTCCCCGTCCCGACCACGGCGGCACCGCAGGCCATCGCCTCGAGGTTGACGATGCCGAGTGGCTCGTAGATCGACGGGCACACGAAGGTCGTGGCGGCGGTGAGGACGGTGCACAATTCGTGACGCGGGAGCAGTCGTTCGATCCACACGACCCCGGTGCGCTCGCGCTGCAGCTCCTCGACGAGCCCCTTGACCTCGGCGAGGATCTCGGGGGTGTCGGGAGCGCCTGCGCACAGGATGAGCTGCACGTCGGGTGGCAGCAATCGGGCCGCGCGGAGCAGGTACGGCAGCCCCTTCTGACGGGTGATCCGACCGACGAAGACGACGGAGGGACGGGACGGGTCGATGCCGAGGGACCGCAACAGCTCGTCGTCCACGCGTGGCTGCCAGTCGGTCAGGTCGATGCCGTTGTAGATGACCTCCACCTTGGCCGGGTCGAGGCTCGGGTACGACCGCAGGATGTCGCGACGCATGCCGTCGCTGACCGCGACGACGGCCGCGGCGCCTTCGTAGGCGGACTGCTCGATCCAGCTGGACACGCGGTACCCGCCGCCGAGCTGCTCGGCCTTCCAAGGGCGGAGCGGCTCCAGACTGTGCGCGGTCACGACGTGCGGGATGCCGTGCAGCAGTGACGCGAGGTGACCGGCGCCGTTCGCGTACCAGGTGTGCGAGTGCACGAGGTCGGCCCCGGCGACGTCCTGGGCGATCAGGAGGTCCGTCCCGAGGGTCGTGAGGGCGCCGTTCGCCCCCTGGAGCTCGGCCGGGACACCGTACGCGACGGTGTCGGCCTCGTCGCGTGGAGCGCCGAAGCAGCGCACGGTCACGTCGATGTCGCTACGGAGGGATTTCACCAGCTCCGACACGTGGACGCCTGCGCCGCCGTAGATCTCCGGCGGGTACTCCTTTGTCACAAGATCAACTCGCATGTCTAGACGCTAGTACAGGTCTCGTCCGGCATCTATTGTGAAGCCATGGCCGCCTCAAAGAAGATCTTCGGAATCGTCCTCGCTGGTGGGGAAGGGAAGCGGTTGATGCCGCTGACCGCAGACCGCGCGAAACCGGCCGTACCGTTCGGCGGGCAGTACCGCCTGATCGATTTCGCGCTGTCGAACCTCATCAACTCCGGACTCACCCAGATCGTCGTCCTCACCCAGTACAAGTCCCACAGCCTCGACCGCCACGTCTCGCAGACCTGGCGGTTGTCCGGCCTGCTCGACTCCTATGTCGCGTCCGTGCCGGCGCAGCAGCGTCTCGGGAAGCGCTGGTTCAGCGGATCCGCCGACGCGATCCTGCAGAGCCTCAACCTGATCCGCGACGAGAAGCCCGACATCGTCGTGGTCGTCGGCGCCGACCACGTCTACCGCATGGACTTCGCGCAGATGATCGAGGCGCACATCGCCTCGGGCAAGAAGGCGACGGTCGCCGCGATCCGTCAGCCCATCTCCCTCGCCGACCAGTTCGGCGTCATCGACGTCGACGCGGACGACCCGACGACCATCGCCCGCTTCCTCGAGAAGCCGCTCGACGCGCCGGGCCTGCCCGACTCCCCCGGCGAGGTGCTCGCCTCGATGGGCAACTACGTCTTCGACGCCGACGCACTCATGCAGGCGGTCATCGACGACGGTGAGGTGACGAGCTCGAACCACGACATGGGTGGCGACATCGTCCCGTACTTCGTCGACCGCGGTGAGGCCGGCGTCTACGACCTCCAGCGGAACGACGTGCCCGGCTCGACGGATCGCGATCGCTACTACTGGCGCGACGTGGGGACGATCGAGTCGTTCTACGAGGCCCACCAGGACCTCATCTCGACGCTCCCGATCTTCAACCTGTACAACCGCGACTGGCCGATCTTCAGTTCGCAGCTGAACTCGCCGCCGGCGAAGTTCGTGCGGGACGCGAAGGGCAACCTCGGCCAGACCATCGACTCGATCGTCTCCCTCGGTTCGCTGCTGTCCGGTGCCCACATCGAGCGCAGTGTCCTCGGGCCATGGGCGCTCGTGGAATCCGGCGCCCACGTCTCCGACTCGGTCGTGTTCGACAAGGTCCACATCGAACCGGACGCCGTCGTCAAGCGGGCTATCCTGGACAAGGATGTGGTGGTCACCTCCGGCGCGAGCGTCGGTGTCGACCACGACCGTGACCGCGCTCGCGGTTTCACCGTCACCGAATCCGGTCTCACCGTGGTTGGCAAGGGAGTACGCGTCGTTCCATGAGTACCGAGCGTTCGGCAGTGGCGGATCCCGAGGCAGCACTCCCCCCACAGGCCGGACGAGGCGTCCGGTTCCTCGCGGTCCTCGACGCCGACTCGACGCTCATCCAGAACGAGGTGATCGAGCTGCTCGCCGAGGAGGTCGGCAGCCTTCCTGAGGTCGCCGCCATCACCGAGCGCGCCATGCGCGGTGACCTCGACTTCGCCGACAGCCTCCGGGCCCGGGTCGCGACGCTCGCGGGCCTGCCCGTCGACCGGATCCCGGTGATCGCCGAACGGATCCGGACGACGGTCGGCCTGGAGACGCTGATCGGCCGGCTGCATGCGCACGGGTCACGGATCGGTGTCGTGTCCGGCGGGTTCCATGAACTGCTCGACCCGCTCGCCGAGGTACTCGGCCTCGACCATGTGCGGGCGAACCGCCTCGAGACCGCCGACGGTCGGTTGACGGGAGGCCTCAGCGGCCCCATCATCGACGCGGCGGCGAAGGCGGCCGCACTGCAGGAGTGGGCCGACGAGGACGGCGTGCCGTTGGGACGGACGATCGCGATCGGCGACGGAGCCAACGACCTCGAGATGATGGCCGTCGCCGGGCTCTCGGTCGCGTTCAACGCGAAGCCGATCGTCCGCCGCCATGCCGACGTCGTCGCCGGGCGGGTCGACCTCGCCGGCGTCCTCCCGCTCCTCGGGCTCTGATCCGCGCGTCGGGGTCAGCGCCCGAGGTCGGGTTCTGCTCGGTGCGGTGCTGCCCGGGTCAGTGACCCATGCCGAGGCCGCCGTCGACCGGGATGACGGCGCCGGAGATGTAGCCCGCGTCGTCACCGGCGATCCACGTGACGACCTTCGCGACCTCGTTCGCACTCGCGAAACGCGCTGCCGGGATGCTCTTCTTGTACTCGGCCTGGGTCTCGGCGGGCAGTTCGGCGGTCATGTCGGTCTCGATGAACCCCGGGGCGATCACGTTCGCCGTGATCCCACGTGCACCGAGCTCGCGGGTGATGGATCGCGCCATGCCGATGAGGCCGCTCTTCGAGGCCGCGTAGTTGACCTGGCCGGCGGACCCGTAGAGACCCACGACGCTGGAGATGAGCACGATGCGTCCGAAGCGTGCCTTGAGCATGCCCTTGGACGCGCGCTTGACGACGCGGAAGGAGCCGCCGAGGTTCGTGTCGACCACCTGGTCGAAGTCGTCTTCGCTCATCCGCATGAGCAGGGTGTCCTTCGTGATGCCCGCATTCGCGACGAGCACCTCGACCGGCCCGAGCTCCGACTCGATCTCGGTGAACGCCGCGTCGACGGAGGCGGCGTCGGTGACGTCCGCGCGGACGGTCAACGTGCCAGCGGGGCCCTCGCCGGATCGTGCGGTGACGGCGACGCGGTGACCCTGCGCGACGAACTCCTCGGCGATGGCGAAGCCGATCCCCCGGTTGCCTCCGGTGACGAGTACGGTGCGTGGTGCGGTCATGGTCGATTCCTCTCCTGCGGCGATACCGGCCGACTCGTGCGGCGGCCGTCGGGGCGCGCGACGTTCCGGCCGCGGGCCCGTACCAGCATATGGGGGTACTCCCTTTCTCCCGGTGATTTGGGGGCTTCGCCCACCCGCCGAGCGCGTAGGCTGGTCATGGCATGAAGCAGCAGAGCATCACCTCCCTCCCACCGGCTCCCGAACAAGAGCGCCGGCAGCGGCTCATCAAGTACTCGATCACCATGGGTGTCCGGTTGCTTTGCCTCGCTGCGCTCCCGTTCGTCCAGGGCGGTTGGATGTTCGCGGTCGCAGCCGGTGCCATCTTCCTGCCGTACGTCGCCGTCATCATCGCGAACGCCGGGTCGCTGCCGTCGCAGGGGGCCATCGAGCGCCCCACCGGTGTCGTCGTGTCCCAGCGGCCGATCATCGTCGACGACTCGGTTCCGCCTCGTCCGGCCGACCAGGCATGATCGGGTTCGGTGCCGAGCCCGACGGCGTGATCTGCTCCCGGGCCGGCTGCCGCGCGGCGGCGAGCTGGCGGATCGAGTGGCGCAATCCGAAGATCCACGCGGAGGACCGCGTGAAGGTCTGGACCGCCTGCGACGAACACGTCGACTTCTTGGAAGCCTTCCTCGAAGCCCGCTCCTTCCCGCTCGAGCGGCGTCCGCTGGCGTCGGCGGTCGGCTCATGAGCGCGGGTTGGCGGTTCGCCTTCAGCCGCCGTTGGCTCGGCTACCTCGGCGTCGCGATCGTGTTCGCGATCGTGTGCGTCCTCCTCTCCAACTGGCAGCTCGCCCGCGCGAGCGAGAAGGAGGAGGAGGTCCAGCGCATCGAGACCAATTGGGACGCGACCCCGATCCCGCTCGACGAAGCGCTGCCGTCGCTGGACTCCTTCAGCGTGGCCGACGAATGGCACCCGGTGTCGATGAGTGGCACCTACCTGCCTGACGAACAGCTGCTGGTCCGGAACCGTCCCCGGAACAACCAGGCGGGCTTCAATGTCCTCACGCCGCTCCGACTTGCCAACGGAGACGTGTTCATCGTCGACCGTGGCTGGGTCGCTGCGAACGATTCACTCGAAGCACCCGAGTCGGTCCCGGCCCCTCCAAGCGGTGAGGTCTCGGTCGTCGTCCGCATCCGACCCGGCGAACCGACGCTCCCGGGCCGCGGGGCCGCCGACGGCCAGGTGGCCACGATCAACCTCCCGCAGATCGCCGAACTCCGCGGCGAGACGCTCTACTCCGGTGCGTACGGCATGCTCCTCTCGGAGAGCCCGGCGCCTGCCGAGGCGGCACCGCTCGGTCCGATCAAGCCCGAGCCGAACGAGGGGATGCACCTCTCGTACGCGCTGCAATGGGTGGTCTTCGCGCTGATGGGCTTCATCTTCCTCGCCTATGCCATCCGTCAGGAGTACCGCATCCTGAACTCCGACGACCCGAAGGAGCAGCGGCGTGCGGCTGCGCGCGCCGAACGGCTCGCCGCGAAGGCACGGTCCGACGCCGACATCGAGGATGAGATCCTCGAAGCGAGTCGCTGACCCGACCGGCCCGAGCCGTCGACGGACGGGGCGCACCCGGCCCATGATGCTCACGGGCCGGGCGCGCTGGCCCGCTGGCGCTAGGCCAGGCTGACGAGGTCCTGGTAGTCCTTGTTCCAGTGGTCCTCGACGCCGTCGGGCAGGATGAGCACCCGCTCGGGGTTGAGCGCCTCGACGGCGCCCTCATCGTGACTCACGAGCACGACGGCACCCTCGTAGTGGGCGAGCGCGTCGAGGATCTCCAGACGGCTGGCCGGGTCGAGGTTGTTGGTCGGTTCGTCGAGGAGGAGCATGTTCGCGCCCGAGACGACGATCATCGCGAGAGCGAGTCTCGTCTTCTCGCCACCGGACAGCACGCCCGCGAGCTTGTTGGAGTCGTCGCCGGTGAACAGGAACGAGCCGAGGACCTTGCGCGCTTCCATCTCGGTGATGTTCGGCGACGAGGAGACCATGTTCTCGAGCACGCTGCGCTTCACGTCGATCGTCTCGTGCTCCTGCGCGTAGTAGCCGATCCGCAGGCCGTGCCCGGGCTCGAGCTGCCCGGTGTCGGGCTGGTCCACTCCAGCGAGGATCCGCAGCAGGGTCGTCTTGCCCGCACCGTTGAATCCGAGGATGACGACCTTCGAGCCACGGTCGATCGCGAGGTCGACGGCCGTGAAGATCTCGAGCGAGCCGTAGCTCTTCGACAGGTTGCTCGCCATGAGCGGCGTCCGGCCACAGGGCGCCGGGGTCGGGAACCGCAGCTTGGCCACGCGGTCCTGCGCGCGGACCTCCTCGAGCCCGGAGAGCATCCGTTCGGCGCGGGCCACCATCTGGTGGGCTGCGGCCGCCTTGCTGGCCTTCGCACCGAACTTGGCCGCCTGGAGCTGGAGCGCCGTGGCCTTCTTCTCGACGTTGGTGCGCTCCTTCTTCCGGCGCTCCTCATCGGCCTCGCGCTGACGCTGGTAGTTCTTCCAGTTCATGTTGTAGATGTCGATGACGGTGCGGTTCGCATCGAGGTAGAAGACCCGGTTGACGGTTTCGCCGACGAGCTCGATGTCGTGCGAGATCACGATGAACCCGCCCTTGTACTGCTTGAGGAACTCACGCAGCCAGACGACCGAGTCAGCGTCGAGGTGGTTGGTCGGCTCGTCGAGGATGAGCGTCTCGGCGTCGGAGAAAAGAATGCGCGCGAGCTCGATGCGTCGGCGCTGTCCACCCGAGAGCGTCTTCAGCTGCTGATCGAGGATGCGGTCGGGCAGGTTCAGGTTCGACGCGATCGAGGCCGCCTCGGCCTCTGCGGCGTACCCGCCGAGCGCGTTGAACCGGTCGGTGAGGTTGCCGTACTTCTTCATGGCGGCTTCCGCCACCTTCGGGTCGTCGCTCGCCATGGCCATGCTCGACTCGTGCATGCCGAGCGCCAGCTGGCCGAGACCACGCGCATCGAGGATGCGGGTGCGGGCGAGGTCCTCCGGGTTGCCGGAGCGCGGGTCCTGCGGCAGGTACCCGATCTCGCCACCGCGATCGATCTTGCCGTTCGTCGGGAGGGTCTCCCCCGCCAGCGTCTTGGTCAGGGTCGTCTTACCGGCACCGTTGCGGCCGACGAGGCCGATCTTGTCGCCGGCGGACACGCGGAAGTTCACGTGCTCCATGAGCACGCGTGCCCCCACGCGGATCTCGAGGTCGTGCACACTCAGCACAGGCATAGTCCATTTCTTCGGGTGCGTTTCGACAACGCGGAGGGTGGGGGTCAGCCTCCCAGTATAAATCGTGAATCCGATGCTCAGCACCGCGGCCGTTCCGGTGCGGCCGGACAGCCGTCAACGCAGGGCGGAGATCCGTACGACCGCCTCGGTGAGGAGCTCGGGTGAGCAGGCCAGGTTGAGTCGCGCGTGGCCGACGCCGCCGGGCCCGAACGGGGCTCCCTCCTGCAGGGCCACGCGCGCCTCGCGCAGGATGCGCCGCGCCGGTGGCTCGGTCCAACCGAGCGTGGTGCAGTCCAGCCAGGCGAGGTACCCGGCGGCAGGCGGACGGTAGCCGACCTCGGGCAACTCGGTGCCCAGCAGCTCACCGAGCAGCCGCCGGTTGCCGTCGAGCAACCCGAGGAGCCCGTCCAACCAGGGCTCTCCGGCCTCGAAGGCGGCGACTGAAGCCAGCACACCGAACTGGCCCGTCCGCCAGAACACCTCGACCGGCATCCCAGCGACCACGCTCCGTGGCCCGGGGCCGGCGGTGACCATCACCGCGCACTTCAGGCCGGCGAGGTTCCAGGCCTTGCTCGCCGACAGGACGGCGTACCCGTGTTCGGCGGCCTCGTCGGACACGCTGAGATAGGGGACGAACCGCTCGCCCGGCTGGGTGAGCGGAGCGTGGATCTCATCGCTCACGACCGTGACCCCGTACCGCGCGGCCAGCGCGGCGGCCGAGCGGAGTTCGTCGACCGTGTGCGGCCGACCGATCGGGTTGTGCGGGTTGCAGAGGAGGAACGCCTTCGCGCCGTTGCGGAAGGCGGCTTCGAGACCGTCCAGGTCGAGCCGCCAGCCCCCGGCGGGATCGTCGGCGCGGCTGGACCCGAGCAAGGGGACGTCCACCACGACTCCCCCGGCTTCGGTGACGAGGTCGAAGAACGGCGGGTAGACCGGCGAGGTGATCACGACGCCCTCGCCGGGAGAGATGACGCGACGCAGGATCTCGACGATGCCCATGCTGACGTCGGCGGTGGTGAACACGGAGCCGGGATCCACGTCCCATCCCCAGCGTCGCGCTGCGAAGTCGGCGAACGCCTGTGGGAGCCGTGTGCGGCTCGCGACATACCCGGCGTCACCGCGGTCGATCGCCGCGTGCAGGGCATCGCGGACCACGGGTGCCAGGGGGACGTCCATCTCGGCGACGAACATGGGCAGGACGTCGTCGGGGTACTCGGACCACTTCTCGCTCGTCCGGCTGCGCAGGACGTCGAGGGGGTCTGCGGACACGATCTCGGTCATGCCTCGACCCTATCCGGGATCAGCCGGACGACGCTGCCGGGAACAGGACGACGGACGGCTGCAATGCAGCCGTCCGTCGTCGTGGAGGTTCGATCAGATCGAGAAGCCGAGGGCACGCATCATGTCGCGCCCGTCGTCCGTGATGCGCTCCGGGCCCCATGGCGGCATCCACACCCAGTTGATGCGGAAGGCGTCGACGATGCCGTCGAGCGCTTGACCCGTCTGCTCCTCGAGGACGTCCGTGAGCGGACATCCGGCGGAGGTCAGGGTCATGTGGATGATGAGCGCGTCGTTCTCGTCATCCCACCCCAGGTCGTAGATGAGACCGAGGTCGACCACGTTCACCCCGAGCTCGGGGTCCATGACGTCCTTGAGCGCCTCTTCGACCTCGTCGAATCGTTGCGGACTGAGCGTTGTTACCATGTCGTTATCTTAGACCGCTCGCGCGGCCTCAGGCACCTTCCGGGGCGACGACGGCGTCGACGAGGAAACGGTCGTAGCCTTCGTTCTCGAGTCGGTCGGCGAGCTCGGGACCGCCCTGCTCGGCGATCTTGCCGGCGACGAAGACGTGCACGAAGTCCGGCTTGATGTAGCGGAGGATCCGCGTGTAGTGCGTGATCAGCAGGACGCCGAGGCCCGTGTTCTCCTTGGCGCGGTTGACGCCCTCGGACACGATCTTGAGGGCGTCGACGTCGAGGCCGGAGTCGGTCTCGTCGAGGACTGCGAACTGCGGCTTCAGCAGCTCGAGCTGGAGGATCTCGTGACGCTTCTTCTCGCCACCGGAGAAGCCCTCGTTGACGTTGCGCTCGGCGAAGGCAGGCTCCATGCGCAGGTTCTTCATCGACTCGCGGACGTCCTTGATCCAGCCGCGGATCGCGGGCGCCTCGCCGTCGACGGCGGTCTTCGCCGTGCGGAGGAAGTTCGTGACCGTGACTCCGGGGATCTCGACCGGGTACTGCATCGCGAGGAAGAGTCCGGCACGGGCGCGCTCGTCGACGCTCATCGCGAGGACGTCCTCGCCGTCCAGCGTGATGGATCCGCTGTCGACGGTGTACTTCGGGTGGCCGGCGATCGTGTACGCGAGCGTGGACTTGCCCGAACCGTTCGGACCCATGATCGCGTGCGTTTCGCCCGTGCGGATGGTGAGGTCGACGCCACGCAGGATCGGCTTGGTGCCCTGCTCGGTTTCGACGCTGACGTGCAGGTCGCGGATTTCGAGGACTGACATGGTGCTAGATCTCTTTCGTTGCGGTCGGGTCGATGTAGATGTCGCCGTCGATGAGCTCGACGGTGTAGACGGGGACCGGCTCGTAGGCCGGAAGGGTGAGCGGCTTGCCCGTCGTGAGCGAGAACTGCGAACCGTGTGCCCAGCATTCGAGGTTGCCGTCCTCGACGAAGCCTTCGGACAGCGAGATGTCGCCGTGGGTGCAGACGTCGCCGATCGCGAACAGTTCGTCCGACGCGTCGCGCACGAGGGCGATCGGCACGCCGTCCACCACGACCCGCTTGGCCTGGTTGACGGCGAGCTCGTCGAACGAGCACACCTTCGTCGCCATCAGTGCTGCGCTCCGCCGGTGCCCTGTCCGTCGGCGCCGAGCAGTTCGGCCTCGATGGCCGCCGAGAGGCGCTCCTGCAGCTCGGTGTCACCGATCTGCTGGATGATCTCCACGAGGAAGCCGCGGACGACGAGTCGTCGTGCCTCGTCCTCAGGGATGCCTCGAGCCTGCAGGTAGAAGAGCTGCTCGTCGTCGAAGCGTCCGGTCGCGCTCGCGTGACCGGCACCGGCGATGTCGCCGGTCTCGATCTCGAGGTTCGGCACCGAGTCGGCACGGGTGCCGTCGGAGAGGACCAGGTTGCGGTTCTGCTCGTAGCTGTCGGTGCCGACGGCACGGTTGCTGATGAGGACGTCGCCGATCCACACGGACCGCGCACCCTCGCCCTGCAGTGCGCCCTTGTAGGTCACGCGCCCGCGGGTGTTCGGTGCGTCGTGGTGCATGTAGACCTGCTGCTCGAGGTGCTGACCCGCGTCGGAGAAGTACACCCCGAGCGAGTCGAGGTCCGAGCCCTGACCGGCGAGGTGCAGGGTCGGGTTCACCCGGACGACCTTGCCGCCGAGCGACACCACGACGTGCTTGAGGTGGGCGTCGCGACCGATGGACGCGAAGTGGCTGGCGAGGTGCACGGCGGCGTCGTCCCACCACTGCACGGTCACGACGGTCACGTCGGCCTGTTCGCCGACGACGATCTCGACGTTCTCGGTGAGGCGGGCGTCGCCCGCGTTCTCGATGATGATGAGGCCACGGCTGAACGGCGCGGCGGTGATGACGGTGTGCGCAGCGCGGGCGCCGTCGCCGAGCCCGCTCCGCTCGAGGCGCAGGGTCTTGGGCTCCTCGCCCGTGACCGAGATCGCCAGTGCCTGGTCGAAGCTCGACCAGGCGTTCGCGGAGGCGCGCTCCTCCGGCACGCCGGCGGAGCCGACGCGGGCGTCGTCGCGACTGATCCACTCGACGCTGAAACCGTCGACGTCGTCGTGCGTGATCGGGGTGGGTGAGCCGTCGAGCTCCCCCGCGGTGAGGTCGGTGAACTGCGCGACCGGGCTGAGCTTCCAGACCGCCTCGCGTCCCGTCACCGCTGGGAAGTCGGCGACATCATAGGAGCTGAAGCGCTCCGATCGGGTCTGCACCGGGATGACGCGTCCTGCGCCGTCGCTGTGTGCCGTGATGCCGTGCTGTCCTTCGGTCTGAGTCGGTGCTGCAGTCGTCATTAACCGACGGATCCTTCCATGCCCATCTCGATGAGCTTGTTGAGTTCGAGTGCGTACTCCATGGGCAGTTCGCGGGCGATCGGCTCGATGAAGCCGCGGACGATCATCGCCATGGCCTCGTCTTCCGGCATGCCGCGGCTCATGAGGTAGAAGAGCTGCTCCTCGCTGACCTTGGACACCGTCGCCTCGTGTCCGAGCTGGACATCGTCCACCCGGATGTCGATCGCCGGGTACGTGTCGCTGCGGGAGATGGTGTCGACCAGGAGCGCGTCGCAGCGCACGGTGTTGGCCGAGTGATGGGCGTTGGCGTCCACCCGGACCTCGCCGCGGTATCCCGCGCGTCCGCCGCCTCGGGCGATCGACTTGGAGACGATGGACGACTGCGTGTACGGAGCCATGTGGATCATCTTCGCGCCGGCGTCCTGGTGCTGGCCGGGACCGGCGAACGCGACGGACAGGGTCTCGCCCTTGGCGTGCTCGCCCATGAGGTAGATGGACGGGTACTTCATCGTGACCTTGGATCCGATGTTGCCGTCGATCCACTCCATGGTCGCGCCTTCGGCGGCCGTAGCGCGCTTCGTGACCAGATTGTAGACGTTGTTCGACCAGTTCTGGATCGTCGTGTAGCGGACGCGGGCGTTCTTCTTGACGATGATCTCGACGACCGCGGAGTGCAGCGAGTCCGACTTGTAGATCGGCGCGGTGCAACCCTCGATGTAGTGCACGTAGCTGCCCTCGTCGGCGATGATCAGCGTGCGCTCGAACTGGCCCATGTTCTCGGTGTTGATCCGGAAGTAGGCCTGCAGCGGGATCTCGACGTGCACGCCGGGCGGCACGTAGACGAAGGAGCCACCCGACCACACGGCGGTGTTCAGCGCGGCGAACTTGTTGTCGCCGGACGGGATGACCGTGCCGAAGTACTCCTCGAAGAACTCGGGGTGCTCGCGCAACGCCGTGTCGGTGTCCATGAAAATGACACCCTGCGCCTCGAGCTCCTCGTTGATCTGGTGGTAGACCACCTCGGACTCGTACTGCGCGGCGACGCCGGAGACGAGGCGCTGGCGCTCCGCCTCGGGGATGCCGAGCTTCTCGTAGGTGTTCTTGATGTCGTCCGGCAGGTCCTCCCAGGTCTGAGCCTGCTTCTCGGTGGACCGGACGAAGTACTTGATGTTCTCGAAGTCGATCTCGGAGAGGTCGGCACCCCATGTCGGCATGGGCTTGCGCTCGAACAGCTGCAGGGCCTTGAGGCGGCGCTGCAGCATCCAGTCCGGTTCGTTCTTCAGTGCGGAGATGTCGGCCACGACCTCGGTGGAGATGCCGCGGCGCGCTGAAGCGCCGGCGACGTCGCCGTCGTGCCATCCGAACTCGTATTGGCCGAGTCCGGCGAGCTCCGGGCGATCGATCAGGATGTCTGACATGTGTCCCTCTTTCCTCCCTGGAGACAACCACCGGCTGGAGGTCGTCATTCCCTCCCATGGCACGCGCCTGATCGGAGCGGATTGGGGAGGGGATGTGCGGGCGGCTTCTTCGCGAACCTACAATGTTCATGAACCATGGCGCTTCTCGCGCGCACCGTGAACCTCATAATCCTACAGCTTCCTGTGGGTTGTGGGTGAGGACGGTGGATACGGCAGCCGTGGCCACCGCGAACCGAAGGATCGACCCCGTGTCACACCACTCCAAGACCGCCGGTCGACCGACGCCGGCACCGTCCCTTCCCGACCGGGTGCGGGCCACCCGGTTCTGGCAGTGGTTGCCGACGACGATCGACAAGCGCGTGCGGGTCGTCGCCTGGCTCTCCTTCGCCTTCCAGCTCGTCCTCATCGGGACCGGGGGCGCCGTGCGTCTGACGGCCTCCGGGCTCGGGTGCCCGACGTGGCCGCGCTGCACGGACGACTCCTTCGTCAACACGCCGGAGATGGGCATCCACGGGTTCATCGAGTTCGGCAACCGACTCCTGACCTTCGTCCTCGCGGCCATCGTCATCGCCGCGTTCCTCGCGGTGATCCGCATGCGTCGGCAGCGCCCCGACCTCTTCCGACTGACCCTGCTCCAGGGCCTGTCGATCCCCGCGCAGGCGGTCCTCGGCGGCATCACCGTCCTCACCGGGCTGAACCCGTACGTGGTCGGGCTGCACTTCGTCATCTCGATCGTCCTCGTCGCCCTCGCGACGATGCTCGTCCATCGGGTCTACCGCGGCCCCCGCGGTGCGGTGAAAGTCATGCCCGGCTGGTACCTCGGCGTCGTCCACCTGACGAGCCTCTTCGTCGCCGTCACCGTCGTGTTCGGCATCCTGACGACGGGCTCGGGCCCGCACGCCGGCGACAACTCGAAGGAGGTGCCGGCGCCGCGCAACGGGTTCGACCCCGAGTTCCTCCAGCACCTCCACAGCTGGCCCGCCTACGCGACGCTCGCCGGCACCATCGTGCTGCTCGTCGGTGCGATCGCGCTCGGCGCCCGCCGCGGGTCGCGCGGGGTGCGCACCGCGGTCTCCACACTGCTCGCGGTCGAAGTGGTGCAGATCATCGTGGGGCTCACCCAGGCCCGCCTCGGACTCCCCGAGGTGCTCGTCGGGCTGCACATGGTGCTGGCCGGACTGCTCGTCGCCGCGATGACCTGGGTCGTGCTGCAGCAGCGGATCCCGGTCCGGACCGCGTCATGCGTCGACGAGTCGGCATTCCTCAGCGTCTCCCGCTGACGACTCAGACGCTCTCCCGCCGACGGGTCAGCGGGTCTGCTGACGGCCCACTGCGCCTGCTGAGGGCTCAGAGCATCCCGACCGCGGTCACCCGGACGACCGCGGTGCCGGTCTCGTCGGAGGCGTCGAGATCGATGACCGCGCTGATCCCCCAGTCATGGTCGCCGGCTGGATCGGCGAACACCTGACGCACCCGCCAGACACCGCCCGTGTCGCCGACGGGGCGCTCGTCCTCGTCGTCGACGACCAGTAGCGCCGGGCTCCGTGCTGCAGCACCCGTCGGGAGTTCACCGTGCTCCTCGAAGTACGGATCCATGGCGTCCGCCCAGGTATCTGCGTCGAATCCAGCCGACGCGTCGAGCTCGCCGAGCGCGTCGTAGTGCTCCAGCGACGCGAGCTGGACCCGGCGGAAGAGTTCGTTCCGGACGAGGACGGTGAACGCCCGGCGGTTGGCGAGGACGCTCCGTGGCGTGGGTGGGAGTGACCGACTCGTCTCCGCATGGCGTTCGGGGTCCGGGTGGGACAGTTCTTCCCACTCGTCGAGCAGACTCGAGTCGACCTGTCGGACGAGTTCTCCGAGCCACTCGATGAGGTCCTGGAGCTCCTCGTCCTTGAACTCGTCCGGCACGCTCTGCCGGATCGCCCGGAAGGCGTCGGAGAGGTACCTCAGAACGAGTCCCTCGGACCTCGAGAGACTGTAGAACGAGACGAACTCGCTGAAGTTCAGTGCGCGCTCGATGAAGTCGCGGACGACCGCCTTCGGGCGCAGCTCGAGGTCGAGTGCCCACGGCTGCGCGGCGGTGTAGCTCGTGAACGCCGCCTCGAGGAGTTCCGCCAGCGGTCTCGGATGGGTGACCGCCTCGAGGAGCTCCATGCGCTGGTCGTATTCGATCCCCTCGGCCTTCATCGCCTGCACGGCCTCACCCCTGGCGAGGTGCTGCTGGGCCATGACGATCTGGCGCGGATCGTCGAGCGTCGACTCAACGACCGAGATGACGTCGAGCGCGAAGCCGGGCTCCGCGGGGTCCAAGAGCTCGAACGCGGCGAGGGCGAAGGGCGACAGCGGAGCGTTGAGTGCGAAGTTCGGCTGCAGCTCGACCGTGAGGCCGATGACGACCTCACCCGTCTCGGGGTCGATCGTCTGGGTGATGACGCCTGCCGTGCGAAGGGTGCGGTAGATCTCGAGCGCGCGCCTGGCCAGGGCGAAGCGTCTCGCCCGAGGCTCGTGGTTGTCGAAGACGAGGGAGCGGATGGTGCCGAAGCTGTCGCCGCCTCGTGCGATGACGCTGAGCATCATCGCGTGGGTGAGCTGCATGTGGCTGGTCAGCGTCTCAGGCTCGGCCGCGACGAGTCGCTGGAAGCTCGGCTCCCCCCAGGACACGAACCCCTCCGGCGCCTTCTTCCGGATGATCTTCCGGCGCTTCTTCGGGTCGTCGCCGGCCTTCTCGATGAGCTTGAGGTTCTCGGTCTCGTGCTCGGGGGCCTGGACGACGACGGTGCCCGCGGTGTCGTAGCCGGCCCGACCCGCACGACCGGCGATCTGGTGGAACTCCCGGGCGTTCACCTGGCGCATCTTCGTGCCGTCGTACTTCGTGAGCGCCGTGAACAGGACCGTGCGGATCGGGACGTTGATCCCGACGCCGAGGGTGTCCGTCCCGCAGATGACGCGGAGGAGACCACGTTGGGCCAGCTGCTCCACGAGGCGTCGGTACTTCGGCAGCATGCCGGCGTGGTGCACGCCTATTCCGCTGCGGACGAGCCGGGACAGCGTCGTGCCGAACGCGGTGCTGAACCGGAAGTCGCCGATGGCGTCGGCGATCTCATCGCGTTGCTCGCGGGTGACGACCTTGAGGCTGGTCAACGCCTGGGCCCGCTCGAGCGCCGCCGCCTGCGCGAAGTGGACGATGTAGATCGGAGCCTGTCCCGTGTGGAGGAGGTCTTCCACGGTCTCGTGGATCGGTGTGGTCGCGTAGGAGAAGTGGAGCGGCACCGGTCGTTCGACGCCGGTCACGATGGCGGTCTCACGGCCGGTCCGGCGCTCGAGGTCCCGTGCGAGGTCGCCGACGTCGCCGAGGGTCGCGGACATGAGGATGAACTGTGTGTCCGGGAGGGTGAGCAGCGGGACCTGCCACGCCCACCCGCGGTCGGGGTCGGCGTAGAAGTGGAACTCGTCCATCACGACCTGGTCGATGCCGGCGTCCTCGCCGTGCCGGAGCGCCAGGTTGGCGACGATCTCCGCGGTGCAGCAGACGATCGGCGCGTCGGCGTTCACCGAGGAGTCCCCGGTCACCATCCCGACGTTCTCCGCGCCGAACATCTCGACGAGTGCGAAGAACTTCTCGCTGACGAGCGCCTTAATCGGGGCCGTGTAGTAGCTGCGGCGACCGGAGCTCAGCGCCGCGAAGTGTGCGCCGGCGGCGACGAGGCTCTTGCCGGTGCCGGTCGGGGTGGAGAGGATGACGTTGGCGCCGTCGACGATGCCGATGAGCGCCTCCTCCTGCGCCGGGTACAGGCTGAGTCCGCCGGCCTCGGCCCAGGAGACGAACCGATCGAAGACGATGTCGGGGCTCTCCCCCGTCGCAGCGATCAGCCGGCCGCGTTCCGCTGCGTCAGCCACCGGGTCAGAACGGGAGCAGCGGGTCGATGCCGACGGCGAGGAACAGGAGGGTCAGGTAGGTGATCGACCCGTGGAAGACGCGCATCGGCGAGACGTGCTCGTGGCGGATCGCGAGGTTGTAGAGGCGGTGGGTCTCGTAGACGAACCAGCCGCCGGACAGGAGAGCGACGGCACTGTACAGCAGCCCCATGTCGGCCACCGGGATGAGCAGGAGCGAGCAGACGACCGTCGCCCACGCGTACAGGATGACCTGGAGGCCGACCTGAGCGCGACCGCGGACGACGGCGAGCATCGGCACGCCGACGGCCTGGTAATCACTGCGGTACTTCATGGACAGCGGCCAGTAGTGGGGCGGCGTCCAGAGGAACACGACCGCAAAGAGGATGATCGGTGCCCACGAGAGCGAACCGGTGACGGCGGCCCAGCCGATGACGACGGGGAAGCAGCCCGCGATGCCACCCCAGATGATGTTCTGCTGGGTGCGTCGCTTCAGCCACAGCGTGTAGACGAAGACGTAGAAGAGGATCGCGCCGACGGACAGTGCGGCCGCGAGCCAGTTGGTGGTGGCGAGGAGCCAGACCGTCGAGACGACGCCGAGCGTCCACGCGAACACGAGTGCCTCACGCGGTGTGAGCTCGCCGGTGACGAGAGGGCGTTTCTTCGTGCGGTCCATGACCGCGTCGATGTCGCGGTCGATGTAGCAGTTGAACGCCGCCGCGGAGCCGGCGCTCAACGACCCGCCGATGACGGTCGCGATCACGAGCCACCAGTCGGGCAGACCGGCCTTCGCGAGGATCATGACGGGGATCGTCGTCACGAGCAGCAGTTCCATGACCCGCGGCTTGGTGAGGGCGATGTACGCCTTCGCCTTGCGTCGGAAACCGAGCTTGGGGCTCGACACACGTTCTGCTACAGCGACGTCCATTGCTCCTCTAACGTTCGGTTCACCACGCACTGCTCGCCCGGTGCGCGGTCCGCAGACGATTCTACGACACGCGCGGACGGCTCCCTACTCACGGTGCGCAGACGCGCGGTCCCTCACCGGGTCACGCCTGTCCTGCAAGCTCTGCGACGATCCGTGACGTCGCGTGTTCGCGCTCGTCGAAAATCGACCCTCGGCTGCAGGGGTTCGCTATGCTGGGAAGTGCTCGCCAGCCACTGTGCACGCGTGCGCCCCCCTTCACCCAGTTCGAAGAGCGGTGTCGTGTGCTCGGACGCCGAAGACGACGTGGGCCGCGAACGCACAGAAGAAGGCTCGACCGCTCGTCGGCCTCCTGTTCCGATGAGAAGGGTCAGTATTCAGTGGCAGATCTGCAGTGGGAAAGCATTGACAGCAAAGCAGTCGACACGGCGCGCATCCTCGCCGCCGACGCGGTGGAGAAGGTCGGCAACGGCCACCCGGGAACGGCGATGAGTCTCGCCCCCGCCGCCTACCTGCTGTTCCAGAAGGTCATGCGACGCGATCCGAAGGACCAGGACTGGCTCGGACGCGACCGCTTCGTCCTGTCGGTCGGGCACAGCTCGCTGACCCAGTACGTCCAGCTCTACCTGGGCGGCTACGGTCTGGAACTCTCCGACCTCGAGGCGCTCCGCACCTGGGGCTCGCTCACGCCGGGTCACCCGGAGTACGGCCACACCGACGGCGTCGAGATCACCACGGGTCCCCTCGGCCAGGGGCTCGCCTCCGCCGTGGGCTTCGCGTACGCGTCCCGCTTCGAGCGTGGCCTGTTCGACCCCGAGGCCGAGGCCGGCACGAGCCCGTTCGACCACTTCGTCTACGTCATCGCCGGTGACGGTGACCTGCAGGAAGGCGTCACGAGCGAGGCCTCCTCGCTCGCCGGTCACCAGCAGCTCGGCAACCTCATCGCGATCTACGACTCCAACCAGATCTCGATCGAGGACGACACCAACATCGCCTTCACCGAGGACGTCAAGGCCCGCTACGAGGCCTACCACTGGCACGTCCAGGTCGTCGACTGGAAGAAGACGGGCGAGTACGTCGAGGACGTCCACGCGCTCAACGACGCGATCGAGGCCGCGAAGGCAGAGACCGACAAGCCGTCGCTCATCATCCTCAAGACCATCATCGGTTGGCCGGCTCCCAAGAAGCAGAACTCCGGCAAGATCCACGGTTCGGCGCTGGGCGCCGAGGAGCTCGCGGCCGTCAAGGAGGTGCTCGGCTTCGACCCCGAGCAGAACTTCTTCGTCGCCGACGAGGTCATCGAGCACACCCGCAAGGCGATCGACCGCGGTGCCGAGGCACGCGCCGAGTGGCAGCAGACGTTCGACGCCTGGGCCGCGGCCAACCCGGAGCGCGCTGCGCTGCTCGAGCGTCTCGAGGCCGGCGAACTCCCCGAGGGTGTCGAGTCGGCGCTGCCCGTGTTCGAGGCCGGCAAGGACGTCTCGACCCGCGCCGCATCCGGCAAGGTGCTCAACGCCCTCGGCCCGGTCATCCCGGAGCTCTGGGGCGGTTCGGCCGACCTCGCCGAGTCGAACAACACGACGATCGAGGGCGGTGCGTCGTTCATCCCGAGCGAGCACTCCACCCACGAGTGGACCGGTAACCCCTACGGTCGCGTCCTGCACTTCGGCATCCGCGAGCACGCCATGGCCGCGATCCTCAACGGCATCGTCCTGCACGGCCCGACCCGCGCGTTCGGTGGCACCTTCCTCATCTTCAGCGACTACATGCGTCCGGCCGTCCGTCTCGCCGCGCTCATGAACGTGCCGTCCATCTTCGTGTGGACCCACGACTCCGTCGCCCTCGGTGAGGATGGCCCCACGCACCAGCCGATCGAGCAGCTCGCCTCGCTCCGTGCCATCCCGAACCTCGCCGTCGTGCGACCGGGCGACGCGAACGAGGTGGCCTACGCCTGGCTCGAGATCCTCAAGCGTCGCGGCGGCCCGACCGGCATCGCGCTGACCCGTCAGAACATCCCGGTGTTCGAGCGCGGCACGGGCGACGCCACCGGCGAGACCTTCGCTGCAGCGTCGAACGTCGCCAAGGGTGCGTACATCCTCGCCGAGGCGCCCGGCGGCACGCCGGACGTCATCCTCATCGCGACGGGCTCCGAGCTCCAGCTCGCCGTCGAGGCCCGCGAGGTCCTGCGCGGCGAGGGCGTCAACGCCCGCGTCGTCTCGGTGCCCGCACTCGAGTGGTTCGAGGAGCAGTCCGCCGAGTACCGCGAGTCCGTCCTCCCGAAGGCCGTCACCGCACGCGTCTCCGTCGAGGCGGGTCTCGGCCTGACCTGGAAGAGCATCGTCGGCGACGCCGGCCGGACCGTGTCGATCGAGCACTTCGGTGCGTCCGCCGACTACAAGACGCTGTTCCGTGAGTTCGGCATCACCACGGAGGCAGTCGTCTCCGCAGCACACGAGACGCTCGGCAAGTAGCCCGGGCGAAGGAGACAGAAGAACATGACTGAAACCCCAACCGCCCAGCTGTCCGCCGCCGGCGTCAGCATCTGGCTCGACGACCTCTCCCGCGGACGCATCCAGTCCGGTGGGCTGGAGCAGCTCATCGCCGACCGCAACGTCGTCGGTGTCACGACGAACCCGACGATCTTCGCGTCCGCGCTCAGCAACGGCGACGTCTACGCCGAGCAGGTCGCCCAGCTCGCCGCCGACGGCAAGGACGTCACCGAGGCGGTCTTCGAGATCACCACCGACGACGTGGCCGCGGCATCGAAGATCTTCCGTGGGGTCTACGACTCCTCCAACGGGTACGACGGCCGCGTGTCGATCGAGGTCGAGCCGGGCTTCGCGCACGACGCAGCCTCGACGATCGACCAGGCCAAGCAGCTCTGGGCCAAGGTCAACCAGCCCAACGCGATGATCAAGATCCCCGCGACGGTCGAGGGCCTCGAGGCCATCACCGCGGTCATCGGCGCCGGTATCAGCGTCAACGTCACGTTGATCTTCAGCCTCACCCGCTACCGCGAGGTCATCAACGCGTTCCTCACCGGTCTCGAGCAGGCCAAGGCCGCGGGCCACGACCTCTCGACGATCCACTCGGTCGCCTCGTTCTTCGTGTCGCGGGTCGACACCGAGATCGACAAGCGCCTCGACGCGATCGGCAGCCCCGAGGCGACCGCGCTGAAGAGCAAGGCCGGCGTCGCGAACGCCCAGCTCGCCTACCAGGTCTTCGAGCAGGAGTTCGCGAGCGAGCGTGCCACCGCGCTCCTCGAGGCCGGCGCCAACAAGCAGCGTCCGCTCTGGGCCTCGACGGGCGTCAAGTCCGCCGACCTCCCCGACACGCTCTACGTGACCGAGCTCGTCGCCGACGGCGTCGTCAACACCATGCCGGAGAAGACCCTCGAGGCGACCTTCGACCACGGCGTCATCACCGGCGACACCGTCACCGGCTCCTACGCGGCTGCGAACGAGGTCCTCGACGCCATCGCCGCACTCGGCGTGTCCTACGACGAGGTGACGGCGCTGCTCGAGCGCGAGGGTGTCGAGAAGTTCATCGTGTCCTGGGACGAGCTGCTCGAGACCGTGAAGACGGCTCTGGAGGCCTCCAAGTGAGCTTCAAGATCCGCGTGAGCGGCGCGGCGGAAGCCGCTGTCGCATCGGTGGTCCCGACGCTCGTCAGCGACCTCGTCGCGTCGCGCATCACGGACCAGGACCCCACACTGTGGGGTCCTGCGGCCGAGGCCGAGGCGTCCAAGCGCCTCGGCTGGGTCCAGGCGGTGTCCATCTCCCGCCCGCTGGTCGAGCCGATCCTCGCGCTCCGTGAGCAGTTCAACGACGAGGGCATCGACCACATCGTGCTCGCGGGCATGGGCGGTTCCTCGCTCGCACCCGAGGTCATCACGAACACGCTGGGCGGCAATCTCACCGTCCTCGACTCGACCGCTCCCGGTCAGGTCCTCTCGGCCCTGGCGGACCGCCTCGAGACCTCGGTGCTCGTCGTCTCCTCGAAGTCCGGCTCCACCGTCGAGACCGACAGCCAGCGCCGCGCCTACGAGGCCGCGTTCACGGCTGCGGGGATCGACCCCGCCGGTCGCATCGTCATCGTCACCGACCCGGGCTCCCCGCTCGAGGCGGCGGCGAACGAGGCCGGCTACCGGGTCTTCAACGCCGACCCCAACGTCGGCGGTCGCTACAGCGCGCTCACCGCCTTCGGTCTCGTGCCGTCCGGTCTCGCCGGTGTCGACATCGGCGCATTGCTCGACGAGGCCGACGCGGTGCTCGGCGAACTCGCGATCGACGACGCGTCGAACCCGGGACTCATCCTGGGTGCGGCGATCGGCGGCACCGTTCCGCTGCGCGACAAGGTCGGTCTCATCACCGACGGGACGCACATCGTCGGATTCCCGGACTGGGCCGAACAGCTCATCGCCGAATCGACCGGTAAGTCCGGTCGCGGCCTGCTGCCCGTCGTGCTCAACCCGCTCGCTCCCGAGCTCGAGTCGAAGCCGGCCGACCTCCAGATCGTCCGCATCGTCGACGACGCCCACGAGTTCCACCTGCTGCGCCACGACCGCCACGAGGGCGAGATCCTCGTCAGCGGCAGCCTCGGCGCGATGATGCTGGTGTGGGAGTACGCGACCGTCGTCGCCGGGCGCCTCATCGGCATCGACCCGTTCGACCAGCCGGACGTCGAGTCCGCGAAGGTCGCCACCCGTGGTCTGCTCGACAACCGTCCGGAGCCTGAGGCACCCGCCTTCGTCGCCGACGGTGTCGAGGTCCGCGGCTCGGCCGGTCTGCTCGACGGCGTGACCACCCTGTCCGGCGCTGTCGAGGCACTGCTCGCGCAGCTCCCCTCCGACGGCTACGTCGCGATCCAGGGCTACGTCGACCGCCTTGCCTCCCCGCAGCTCGAGAGCATCCGCGACCTCGTCGCGGCGAAGGCGGCACGACCCACGACCTTCGGGTGGGGTCCGCGCTTCCTGCACTCGACGGGTCAGTACCACAAGGGCGGCCCCGCGAACGGCGTGTTCCTGCAGATCACCGAGACGGCCGCCGTCGACCTGGAGATCCCCGAGCGCCCGTTCACCTTCGGCCAGCTCATCGAGGCCCAGGCTGGCGGCGACGCCCGCGTCCTCGCCGAGCACGGTCGTCCGGTCCTCACGCTGACCCTCACGTCGCCGGACCAGAACATCGTCACCCTCTTCGACGCCGTCAACGACTAGCGCGTCACTGCACAAGGAGCTTCATGTCCCCGGTGGAAATCACCCCGGAGTCCAACCCGCTGCGGGTGGACACCGACCGACGCCTCAATCGGATCGCCGGTCCGAGCGGCCTCATCATCTTCGGCGTGACAGGCGACCTGTCCCGCAAGAAGCTGATGCCGGCCGTGTACGACCTGGCGAACCGGGGCCTCCTGCCCCCTGGCTTCTCCCTCGTCGGGTTCGCCCGACGGGACTGGGAGGACCAGGACTTCATGGAGGTCGTCCACGAATCCGTCAAGCAGTACGCCCGGACCGAGTTCCGCGAGGACGTCTGGAACCAGCTCGCCCAGGGCATCCGGTTCGTCCCCGGTGAATTCGGTGACGACGCGGCGTTCGAGAAGCTGAAAGAGACCATCGAGGAACTCGATGCGGATCGCGGGACGATGGGCAACCACGCGTTCTACCTCTCGATCCCACCGAAGGCGTTCCCGCAGGTCACCGAGCAGCTCCGTCGCTCGGGACTCGCGGAACCCGCTGATGGTCAGTGGCGCCGGGTGGTCATCGAGAAGCCGTTCGGCAGCGACCTCAAGACGGCTCGCGAGCTGAACGACATCGTGCAGTCGGTCTTCCCGTCGGACTCGATCTTCCGGATCGACCACTACCTCGGCAAGGAGACCGTCCAGAACATCCTGGCGCTCCGGTTCGCGAACCAGCTGTACGAGCCCATCTGGAACGCCAATTACGTCGACCACGTGCAGATCACCATGGCCGAGGACATCGGCGTCGGCGGTCGCGCCGGGTACTACGACGGCATCGGAGCAGCGCGCGACGTCATCCAGAACCACTTGCTGCAGCTCCTCGCCCTCACGGCGATGGAGGAGCCGATCTCCTTCAACGCCGCAGACCTGCGCGCGGAGAAGGAGAAGGTCCTCGCGGCCGTCCGCCTCCCCGACGACCTCGGGGCCGCGACGGCCCGTGGGCAGTACGCCGGTGGTTGGCAGGGCGGCGAGCACGTGCTGGGCTTCCTCGACGAGGACGGGATGAACCCGGAGTCGACGACCGAGACCTACGCGGCCATGCGGCTCGACATCAACACGCGTCGGTGGGCCGGCGTGCCGTTCTACCTGCGTGCCGGGAAGCGCCTCGGACGCCGCGTCACCGAGATCGCGGTCGTCTTCAAGCGTGCTCCGCAGTACCTGTTCGCGGAGAGCCAGACCTCGGCGCTCGGCCAGAACGCCTTGGTCATCCGGGTCCAGCCCGACGAGGGTGTCACCATCCGCTTCGGTTCGAAGGTCCCGGGTGCCGGCACCCAGGTCCGCGACGTCACGATGGACTTCGGCTACGGCCACGCCTTCACCGAGGCGAGCCCCGAGGCGTACGAACGTCTCATCCTCGACGTCCTGCTGGGCGACCCGCCCCTCTTCCCCCGTCACGAGGAGGTCGAGCTCTCCTGGAAGATCCTCGACCCGATCGAGGAGTACTGGGCCGCTCAGGACACGCCGCTCGAGCAGTACGCTCCCGGCACCTGGGGCCCGTCCTCGGCCGACGACCTCATGAACCGCGACGGACGCACCTGGAGACGACCATGATCGTAGACCTGCCAGACACGACCACGAGCAAGCTCTCGAAGGCGCTCGTGACCATCCGCGAGGACGGCGGCGCCGTCGCCCTGGGGCGCGTGCTCACCCTGGTGATCTCGACGCGGCTCGGAGCCGAGGAGGAGGCCATCGAGGCCGCCAACGAGGCCTCCCGCGAGCACCCCATGCGGGTCATCGTCCTCTCCACCGAGCACGACGACCAGCACTCCTCCATCGGAGACCGGCTCGATGCCCAGATCCGCGTCGGCGGCGACGCCGGAGCGAGCGAGGTGGTCATCCTGCGCGCCTACGGTGCGGTCGCCGAGAACGAGGAGAGCCTCGTGACCGGTCTGCTCCTGCCCGACGCGCCCGTGGTCGCCTGGTGGCCGGGAGAGGCACCGGAACGCGTCTCGACGTCACCGATCGGCCGCATCGCCCAGCGTCGCATCACCGACGCGTCCGCGGCGGCGGACACCCACGCCGCCCTCCGCGGTCGCGCGGCGAACTACGCCCCCGGAGACACGGACTTCGCGTGGACCAGGCTCACGCTCTGGCGTGCACAGCTCGCGGCGGTGCTCGACCAGCCGCCGTACGAGCCCGTCACGGCGATCGAGGTGTCCGGAGCATCGGACTCCCCGTCGACCGAGCTGCTCGCCGCCTGGCTCCAGCTGCAGTTGCAGGTCGACGTGACCCACGAACTCAGCATGGCGCACGGGTCGAGCGGCATCCACGGTGTCCGCCTCACGCGGGCGTCCGGCAACGTCGTCCTCGAGCGACCCGTTCCCGACATCGCGACGCTGATCCAGCCCGGACAGCCGACGCACGACCTCTCGCTCCCCCGTCGCAGTCTGCGCGACTGCCTCGCCGAGGAGCTGCGCACGCTCGACCCGGACGTCCTGTACGGACAGGTCATCACCGTGGGCCTCCCCGGCCTCGGCGAGCCGGTCACGCTCCGCGCTCGGACCAGCTGATGCCGACCGAGCGACGCGTCCTCGTCTACCAGGACCGCGACCAGCTGACGACCTCGGTCGCCAAGCGGTTCCTCTCCCGAACCCGTGAACTGCTCGAGTCGCAGGAGACGGTCCACGTCGTCCTCACCGGCGGTACGGTCGGCACGGGGACGCTCGCCGCCGTGGCCGCGTCGAAGGACCGCGACCGGGTGGACTGGTCCCGGGTGCACCTCTGGTGGGGGGACGAGCGCTGGGTCGCTCGGGACGACGCCGATCGGAACGAGTTGCAGGCACGCGAGGCCTTGCTGGAGACCCTGCTGGCGCTTCCGGAGCGTGGCCTCGTCGCCGAACACGTGCACGGATACCCGGCGCCGGAGGACGGCATCGACCTCGACGCCGCTGCGGTGCGCTACGCGGACGAGCTCCGTCGGTTCGCGCGGCCCGGCGAGGACCACCCGCGGTTCGACATCACGTTCCTCGGTGTCGGTCCCGACGGTCACGTGGCGTCGCTCTTCCCGGAGCGGGCCGAGGTCTCGGTCACCGACACCTCGGTCGTGCCGGTGCGGAACTCCCCCAAGCCGCCGTCGGAACGACTCAGCCTGACCCGGCCGGCCATCAACTCCTCCGTGCGGGTCTGGCTCGTCCTCGCCGGCACCGACAAGGCGTCGGCACTCGGCCTCGCCCTCGCGGGTGCCAGCTACAACGAGGTCCCCGCCGCCGGGGCCAAGGGACGCAAACGGACGGTGTTCTTCGTCGACCAGGATGCGGCCGCAGAAGTCCCGGATTCGTTGATCCTCCCGGAGTACTAGCGGGAGACCGGTCGCCGATCCGGTGCCAGCATGCAGAAAGGCCGTTCCCCTCGGGGAACGGCCTTTCTGCATGTGGTGCTGTGCGGTTACTTCGCTGCCGTACCGCGGCGTGCACGGAGCTGCTGGAGTGCCTCTTCGAGCAGTTGCTCCGCCTCTTCCTCCGTGCGTCGTTCCTTCACGTAGGCGAGGTGCGTCTTGTACGGCTCGAGCTTCGCGACCTCCGGCGGGTTCGCCTTGTCGCGACCGGCCGGCAGACCGGACGTCGGGCAGTCGATCGTCTCCGGGATCTCCTCGTCGGGGACGTTCGCCGCGAAGTGGCGGACCGTCTCGTTGCCGAGGGCGTCCCAGTAGGAGATGGCGATGCGGTCCGCGTGGTAGCCGTGGTCCTGCTCGCCCATGGGACCGGCGCCGACGCGTGATCCCCTGATAGCGCTTCCGCCTGATGCCATGGTGTTTCCTCTTTCTCGTACTGTCGAGAGTGGTTCGGGTGTGGTGCGTCGAGTTGCGTCCCCGGGATCGGGGCTTCGCGGCCGGTCTAGGCGGCGGCGAACTTCGTCAGGAGCCCGATCACGACGATGCAGGCACCCCAGGTCAGGCCGAGGATGACGGTGAAGCGGTTGAGGTTGCGCTCGGCGACCCCTGACGAACCGAGGTTGCTGGAGGAGCCGCCGCCGAACATGTCGGACAGACCGCCGCCGCGGCCCTTGTGCAGCAGGATCAGGAAGGTGAGCAGGAGGCTGGTGATGCCGAGCAGCACCTGCAGGATGACCTGGAGAATCTCCACGTGAGACCTTTCGCATTCGCGTTCAGAGGGGCTGAACCGCCGTCCAGTATACCTCGACGGTTCAGCGGACACGGCTCGGCCCGCGGCTGGTGCCGCGGGCCGAGCCGTGTCGGTGCTGCTGGTGCAGCAGGTCGGTCAGAGTCCGACGTGCTGCGAGAAGCGGGCGATCCCGGCGAACTCGTCGGCGAGCAGGCTCGCACCACCGACGAGGGCGCCGTCGACGTCTGGTTCGCGCATGAAGCCGGCGATGTTCGAGGCCTTCACCGAACCGCCGTAGAGGATCCGCGTGCGCTGCGCCGCCTCGTCGCCGAGGACCTCGGCGAGCGTGCTGCGGAGAGCGGCTGCGACCTGCTGCGCCTGGTCGGGCGTCGCCGCCTGACCGGAGCCGATGGCCCACACCGGCTCGTAGGCCACGACGATGTCCGCGTCCGGTGCGAGTCCGTCGATGGCCGCCTTGAGCTGCGCCACGGGGACGGCCGACGGGCCGTGTTCCTCGAGGTCTTCGGCGGTCTCACCGATGCAGATGACGGGGACGAGGTCGTGTCGCACGGCTGCGGCCGTCTTCGCCTGGACGACCTCGTCGGTCTCGTTGTGCAGGGTGCGGCGCTCGGAGTGTCCGACGAGTACGTAGCGGCAGTCGAGCTTCGCGAGGAACGCCCCGGAGATCTCACCGGTGTAGGCGCCGGAGTCGTGCTGCGACAGGTCCTGCGCGCCGTAGGCCAGCTTGAGCTTGTCGGCGGCGACGATCGTCTGGACCGAGCGGAGGTCCGTGAACGGCGGGAAGATGGCCACCTCGGCGTCGGCGTAGTCGTGCTTGCCGTCCTTGAGCGTCCAATCGAGCTTCTGGACGAGGGCGATCGCCTGGAGGTGGTCCAGGTTGAGCTTCCAGTTGCCGGCGATCAGGGGCACACGCGTGCGCCCGGGGGTTACTGCTGCCATCCGAGGACCTCCAGTCCAGGCAGACGCTTGCCCTCGAGGAACTCGAGGCTGGCGCCGCCACCAGTTGAGATGTGACCGAACTGGTCATCATCGAAGCCGAGCGCACGAACCGCTGCGGCCGAGTCACCGCCACCGACGACGCTCAGGCCGTCCGTGCGGGTGAGTGCTTCAGCGACCGCGCGCGTACCGGCGGCGAAGGGCGCGAGTTCGAACACACCCATCGGGCCGTTCCAGAACACCGTCTTGGACGCGGCGACGATCTCGGCGAACGCTGCAGCCGTGTCCGGTCCGATGTCGAGTCCGAGTCCTGAGGCACCGAACGGGGTGTCCTCGATGGCGTCGGCCGGGCGCACGACGTGCTCGGCGTCGGCACCGAACGCCGAGGCGACGACGACGTCGGTCGGCAGGACGATGGTCACGCCGAGCTCGTCGGCCTTCGCGAGGTACCCGCGGACGGTTTCGATCTGGTCAGCTTCGAGCAGGCTCGAGCCGACGGCGTGCCCCTGGGCGGCGAGGAAGGTGAACAGCATGCCACCGCCGATGAGCAGCGAGTCGACGCGCGGCAGCAGGTGGCCGATGACGCCCAGCTTGTCGGAGACCTTCGAGCCGCCGAGGACGACCGTGTAGGGGCGCTCCGGGGTCTCGGTGAGACGGTCGAGTACCTCGAGCTCGGCGGCGATGAGCAGCCCGGCAGCGCTCGGGAGCAGCTGGGCGAGCTCGTACACGCTCGCCTGCTTCCGGTGGACGACACCGAAGCCGTCGGAGACGACGACGTCGCCGAAGGCGGCGAGCTTGGCGGCGAACGCCTCGCGTTCGCCGGCGTCCTTGCTGGTCTCGGCGGAGTTGAAGCGCAGGTTCTCGAGCAGCACGACGTCACCGTCGGTCTGCGCGGCGACGGCGTCGGTCGCGGCACTGCCGACGGTGTCGGCGGCGAAGGTCACGGGCTTGCCGAGGAGTTCGGACAGCCGCTGCGCGACGGGCGCAAGGCTGTACTTCGCGTCGGGTGTGCCGTCGGGGCGGCCGAGGTGCGAGACGATGACGACACGCGCACCCTGGTTGATGAGCGCGTTGAGGGTGGGGAGGGCCGCGCGGATGCGGCCGTCGTCGGTGATGACGCCGTCCTTGAGCGGAACGTTGAGGTCGAGGCGGACGACGGCTCTGCGACCGCTGAGGTCGCCCAGCGAGTCGAGGGTGCGGAGGGTCATGAGGAAGGTCTTTCTCTGCGCTGAGCCACGACCACCGACGAAGCCGAACGGGCGCCCTGAAGATGATTCAGGACGCCCGTTCGGACCATGCGGTGTCTGGCTGCTCGGGTGAGGAGTGCGGCAGACAGCCGGTTGGTTAGAGGCGGTCCGCGACGTACTCGGTGAGGTCGACGAGGCGGTTCGAGTAGCCCCACTCGTTGTCGTACCACGAGGCGACCTTGACCTGCGAGCCGATGACCTTGGTGAGGCCGGCGTCGAAGATCGAGGAGTGCGGGTCGGTCACGATGTCGCTCGAGACGATCGGGTCCTCGGTGTACTTCAGGATGCCCTTGAGGGGGCCCTCGGCGGCAGCCTTGTACGCGGCGTTGATCTCCTCGACCGTGGCCGGGTTGGTCAGCTCGACCGTGAGGTCGGTGATCGAACCGGTCGGGACCGGGACGCGCAGGGCGTAGCCGTCGAGCTTGCCGACGAGCTCCGGGATGACCAGGCCGAGTGCCTTGGCTGCACCGGTGGAGGTCGGGATGATGTTGACAGCGGCGGCGCGGGCACGACGGAGGTCGCTGTGCGGGCCGTCCTGCAGGTTCTGGTCGGCGGTGTAGGCGTGGACCGTGGTCATGAGGCCACGCTCGATGCCGAAGTTGTCGAGCAGGACCTTGGCGAGCGGCGCGAGGCAGTTCGTCGTGCAGGACGCGTTCGAGATGATGTCGTGCGTCGCTGCGTCGTAGGTGCCCTCGTTGACGCCGAGGACGATCGTGGCGACGTCGCTGCCCGTGGCGGGAGCCGAGACGAGGACCTTCTTGGCGCCGGCGGTGATGTGCTTGCGGGCGTCGTCGGACTTCGTGAAGCGACCGGTCGACTCGATGACGATGTCGACGCCGAGCTCGCCCCAGGGGAGGTCGGCGGGGTCGCGCTCCGCGAGCACGATGATGGGCTTGCCGTTGACGATGATCTTGTCGCCGTCGAGCTCGACCGTCGCGTCCAGACGACCCGTGATGGAGTCGTACTTCAGGAGGTGGGCGAGCGCCTTGTTGTCGGTGAGGTCGTTGACAGCGACGATCTCGAGGTCGCTGCCCTTGGCGAGGGCGGCGCGGAAGAAGTTGCGGCCGATGCGGCCGAAGCCGTTGATGCCGATCTTGACGGACACAGATGACTCCTGATACTGAGGCGCCAGACGGCGCGATTGTACGGTCTGCTCGGAGTGAGCGCCCTCCCCGAGTGAGGAGGAAGGTGGTCCGTCCCGGCCCGTGGGACCGGGACGGACCGGTCAACTACGACAGTACCAGCAGGCCGTTGGTCTGCTTGCGCGCGACCTCGAAGCGTGCCTGGACGTCGGCCCAGTTGACGATGTTCCAGAACGCCTTGACGTAGTCGGCGCGGACGTTCTTGTAGTCGAGGTAGTAGGCGTGCTCCCAGACGTCGAGCAGCAGCAGCGGGACGGTGCCGGCCGGGAAGTTGCCCTGCTGGTCGAAGAACTGCTGGATGTTGATGCGCTGACCGAGGGTGTCCCAGGTGAGCGCGGCCCATCCGGATCCCTGCACGCCGAGTGCGGCGGCGGTGAAGTGCGCCTGGAACTTGTCGAAGCTGCCGAAGTACTCGTCGACGGCCGACTCGAGCTCGCCGGTCGGCTTGTCGCCGCCGTCCGGGGAGAGGTTGTTCCACCAGATGGTGTGGTTGACGTGACCGCCGAGGTTGAACGCGAGGTCCTTCTCGAGCTTGTTGACGTTCGTGAAGTCGTTGGCGTCGCGGGCCTCAGCGAGCTTCTCGAGGGCAGTGTTCGCGCCGGCCACGTAGGTGGCGTGGTGCTTGTCGTGGTGGAGCTCGGTGATGGTCGCACTGATGTGCGGCTCGAGCGCACTGTAGTCGTACGGCAATTCGGGCAGTGAGTAAACAGCCATTCTTCGTGATCTCCTCGTGTTGTCCCGTGCGCTGTCTGCACACGGCTCTGAGCGTCATCACCCAGTCTAGTGAGCGGCAACCGTCGGGAGTCGGGGCTTGTTCCCAGCATGACGAACCGCGACGATGGCGGGTCGGCGAGGATTCACGAGCTGTTTCAGTCCTCGTAATCCGCCGGGAGGTTGGCGTCGGTGCCCGGGATGCCGAGATCGCTCGCGTGCTTGTCCGCCATGGCGAGCAGGCGCCGGATGCGGCCGGCGATGGCGTCCTTCGTCATCGGAGGGTCGGCGAAGTGGCCCAGTTCGTCGAGGCTGGCCTCACGGTGGTCGAGGCGCAGGGCACCGGCGTACTGCAGGTGGTCGGGGACCTCGTCGCCCAGGATCTCGAGGGCGCGCTCGACGCGCGCGCAGGCCGCCACGGCCGCCTGGGCGGAGCGGCGCAGGTTGGCGTCGTCGAAGTTGACGAGGCGGTTCGCGGTCGCCCGGACCTCCTTGCGCTGCCGCATCTCCTCCCAGGAGGTGACGGTGCCGGTGGCCCCCATGAGCGACAGCATGCCGCTGATCGCGTCGCCCTCGCGGATGACGACACGGTGGATGCCGCGGACCTCCCGCGCCTTCGCGGAGACACCGATGCGGCCCGCGGCACCGACGAGCGCCATCGCGGACTCGTTGCCGGGGCACACGACGTCGAGTGACGCGGATCGGCCGGGGTCGGTCAGGGACCCGGTCGCGAGGAACGCGCCCCGCCAGACGGCGGCGAGTTCGTCGCGCGACCCGGTGGTCAGCCGGTTCGGCAGCCCGCGGACCGCACGCCGTCGGGCGTCGAGGAGTCCGGTCTGCCGGGCGAGGGTCTCGCCGCCCTCGATGACGCGCACCACGAACAGGCTCGGTTTGCCCGAGCTGCCGGGGTTCTGCACGAGGATCTCGCTGCGGATCCCGTAGAGCTCGCCGATGTCACGACGCACCCGCTGCGCGAGGGTCGGACTGTCGAGTTCGGCTTCGATCGCCACGCGCCCGGAGATCGTGTGGAGTCCGCCGGAGAAGCGGAGCAGGGACGCGAGTTCGGCCGCTCGGACCGAGTTGCGGGTCTCGCGGACGAGCGCCAGTTCGTTCTTGACGTCGGCGGTGAGGGCCACGGTGGTTCCTATCTGTCGTGATCGCACCGTCGGAGTGCGGCGTCGATCCTGCATGTTCGCGATCCGGAGGCGTGGTGCCTCGGACCGTTCGGGCTCCGCCGCGGCTGCGTCGGGCCCGTGGGCGTCATTCGCGCCCGAGGTCTCGGTGCCGGACGTGCACGGCGACGCCGGACTGGTTCCGCAGCCGGTCGGCGAGTTCGAGGGCGACCGCGACCGAGCGGTGCTTGCCCCCCGTGCAGCCGACGGCGATGGTGACGTGACGCTTGTTCTCGCGCTGGTACCCGGCGAGGACGGGTTCGAGGGCGTGGGCGTAGCTCTCGAGGAACTCGGCGGCTCCGGTCTGCGAGAGCACGTACTCACTGACCTCGGGGTCCTGACCGCTCAACGCACGCAGCTCCGGGACCCAGAACGGGTTCGGGAGGAACCGCATGTCGGCGACGAGGTCCGCATCAGGCGGCAGGCCGTACTTGAACCCGAAGCTCAGCACGGTGACCTGGACACCCGGTGTCTCCGCGCCGGCGAAGAGCTCACGCGTGGTCGTGGCGAGCTGGTGGATGTTGAGGTCGCTCGTGTCGATGATGACGTCGCTCGACTCGCGGATCTCGCTCAGTCGGTGACGCTCCGCCACGATGCCGTCGAGGATCGTTCCCTCGCCCTGGAGCGGGTGCGGCCGGCGGACGGCTTCGAACCGGCGGACGAGCGCCGCGTCGGTCGCCTCCAGGAAGATCATGCGGAGGTGCGTCCCGCCCCGGAGGGCCGGCACGATCTCCTGCAGCTCGCTGAAGAAGTCGCGGCCTCGGACGTCGACCACCGCGGCGATCCGCGGCAGACGTGATCCGGCGCGCTCGGCGAGATCGACGAGGGGACGGAGCATCTGCGGGGGCAGGTTGTCGACGACGTACCAGCCGAGATCCTCGAGCGCGTTCGCGACGGTGGAGCGTCCGGCGCCGGACATCCCCGTGACGATGAGGACTTCCTGCTGGTGCTGCGGCTGGCCCGGGGTCATCGACACGCTTTCCTCGAAGGTCTGAAGTCCCAGCCTACCCATTCCGAGAGGCCTGCGAGGGCTGTGCGGAGCCGGAGGTCAACGCCTCGTGCACCGTGGCCGCCAGTTTGTCGCCGATGCCCTTGACCTCGGTGATCTCGGCCGGCGTCGCGGTCTTCAAGCGGGCGACGGATCCGAAGTGCTTGAGCAGCTCGCGGACCTTCGCCGGACCGAGCCCAGGGATCTCACCGAGGACGGTCGAGATGTCGCGCTTTCGCTTCTGTCGCTGGAAACTGATGGCGAACCGGTGCGCCTCGTCGCGGACCCGCTGGAGGAGGAACAGCGCTTCGCTCCCCCGCGGCAGGATCACCGGATACGGGTCGTCGGGCAACCAGATCTCCTCCAGTCGCTTCGCCAGTCCGCACAGGGTGATCCCGGTCAGGCCGGACTCCTCCAGGGCACGCGCGGCAGCGGCGACCTGCGGTTGCCCGCCGTCGACGATGAGGAGCTGCGGCGGATAGGTGAACTTCCGGCGCTTGCGCTCCCCCGTGGTCTCGTCGACCGTCTCGACGGGCTCGGACGACGTCAGGTGCGCGAGTCGCCGGGAGACGACCTGGTAGATCGAGTCGGTGTCGTCGGTGGACTCGGCGACGCCGAAGCGGCGGTACTCGTCCTTGCGGGACAGCCCGTCCTCGAAGACCACCATCGACGCCACGATGTTGGTGCCGCTCAGGTGCGACACGTCGAAGCACTCGATCCGCAGGGGCGCCTCGGGCATCCCGAGCGCATCGCGGATGTCCTCGAGTGCCTGTGTCCGGGCGACGAAGTCGGAGCTGCGCCGGGTCTTGTAGAGCATGAGGGCCTGCTTGGCGTTGACGACCGCGGTCTCCATGAGCGTCGCCTTCTCACCGCGTTGGGCGACGCGGAGGGCGACCTTCGAGCCGCGGCGTTCGGCCAGCCAGTCCTCGAGGCTCTCGGCGTCGTCCGGCAGTTCCGGGACGAGCACCTCTCGCGGGACCTCGGTCCCGCTCGCGGCGGCGTACACCCGTTGGACGACGCTGTCGACGAGCTCGGCGGTCGACATGTCGAGCTCCTTGTCGACGGTCCACGACCGCACACCGCGGATGCGGCCGCCACGGACGATGAACTGCTGCACCGACGCGGCGAGCTCGTCGTGGTCGATGCCGAACAGGTCGGCGTCCACGGCGTCGCGCAGGACGACCGCGCTCTTCGCGAGCACCTGGTCGAGTGCTTGGAGCTGATCCCGGTAGACGGCCGCGGACTCGTAGTCCTGGCGCGCCGCGGCGGCCTTCATGTCGGCGGTGATGCGCGTCGTGAAGCGGCGGTCGTTGCCGACCATGAACGAGACGAAGTCGTCGACGATCGCACGGTGTTCCTCGAGGGTGACCTTGCCGGAGCACGGGCCGCCGCACCGCCCGATCTGCCCGGGGAAGCAGGGCTTTCCCGAGGCCATGGCCCGCTTGTACGCCGAATCGGAGCAGGTGCGGATCGGGAAGACCTTGATCATGAGGTCGACCGTGTCGTGGACGGCCCAGATCTTCGGGTACGGGCCGAAGTACTTGGCCCCCGGGATCCGGGTGTTCCGGGTGACCATGACGCGCGGCGCCTCGTCACCGAGGGTGACCGCGAGGTACGGGTACGACTTGTCGTCGCGGAACTTGACGTTGAACGGCGGGTCGTACTCCTTGATCCACGTGTACTCGAGCTGCAGCGCCTCGACGTCGCTGCCGACCGTCGTCCAGGTGACCCCGGTCGCGGTCGTCACCATGCGGCGCGTGCGCTCGTGGAGGGTGTGCAGGGGCGCGAAGTAGTTGCTGAGCCTCGCCCGGAGGTTCATCGCCTTGCCGACGTAGAGCACCCGGCCCGAGTCGTCGCTGAAGCGGTACACGCCGGGCATGGTGGGGATCTCCCCCGCCTTCGGCCGGTACGCCAGACCACTTCCGCCGCGGACGGCCGCCACGTCAGCCCGCCTTGCGGCTGCCGCCGGCCTCTGCCTCGAACAGTTCGTTCAGGAAGAAGCCCGTGTGGCTGCCGGGGACCGTCGCGAGGTGCTCCGGTGTCCCGGTGGCGAGGACCGTCCCACCACCGGCTCCACCCTCGGGGCCCATGTCGATGAGCCAGTCTGCGGACTTAATGACGTCGAGGTTGTGCTCGATCACGATGACCGTGTTGCCCTTGTCGACGAGCCCGCCGAGGACGAGCAGCAGTTTCCGGACGTCTTCGAAGTGCAGACCCGTGGTCGGCTCGTCGAGGACGTAGACACTGCGTCCGTTGCTCCGCCGCTGCAGCTCCGTCGCGAGCTTCACGCGCTGGGCCTCGCCACCGGACAGCGTCGTGGCGCTCTGGCCGAGACGGACGTAGCCCAGGCCGACCTCGACGAGCGTCTTCAGGAACCGGTGGATCGAGGAGATCGGCTCGAAGAAGTCGGCAGCCTCGGCGATCGGCATGTCGAGGACCTCGGCGATGTTCTTGCCCTTGTAGTGGATGGTCAGGGTGTCGCGGTTGTACCGCGCTCCCCCGCACACCTCGCAGGCGACGTAGACGTCGGGCAGGAAGTTCATCTCGATCTTGATCGTGCCGTCGCCCGAGCAGGCCTCACAGCGGCCGCCCTTGACGTTGAAGCTGAACCTGCCGGCGAGGTAGCCGCGGACCTTGGCCTCCTGCGTCTCCGCGAAGAGGTTGCGGATCTTGTCGAAGACGCCCGTGTACGTGGCGGGGTTCGAGCGCGGGGTGCGGCCGATGGGCGCCTGGTCGACGTGGACGACCTTGTCGAGGTGCTCCAGACCCGTGACCCTGGTGTGCTTGCCGGGCAGCTTGCGCGCGCCGTTCAGCTTGTTCGCCAGGACCCGGTACAGGACGTCGTTGACGAGCGAGGACTTCCCGGAGCCGCTCACGCCGGTGACGGCGGTGAGGACCCCGAGCGGGAAGTCCGCGCTGACCTTCTTCAGGTTGTTGGCCTGCGCTCCGATCACCTGGATCTGACGCTTCGTGTCGATCGGACGACGCTTCGCCGGGATCTCGATGGCCTTGCGGCCGGAGAGGTAGTCACCGGTGAGGGACTCGGTGTTGGCCTCGAGCGCCTCGTACGACCCGGAGTGCACGACACGGCCGCCGTTGACGCCCGCGCCGGGACCGATGTCGACGATCCAGTCGGCGGTGCGGATGGTGTCCTCGTCGTGTTCGACGACGATCAGCGTGTTGCCGAGGTCGCGCAGGGCCACGAGGGTCTCGATGAGACGGCGGTTGTCGCGCTGGTGCAGGCCGATGCTCGGTTCGTCGAGGACGTAGAGCACGCCGGTGAGTCCCGAGCCGATCTGCGTCGCGAGGCGGATGCGCTGCGCCTCACCGCCCGAGAGGGAACCGGCGGTCCGGGCCAGGTCGAGGTAGTTGAGTCCGACCTGGATCAGGAAGTCGAGTCGGACCTTGATCTCGCGCAACACCTGCGCGGCGATGTGGGCCTCGCGGTCGCTCAGCTCGAGGCGGTCCATGAACGCGCGGGCGTCGGAGAGGCTCAGTTCGGCGACCTCGGCGATGTTGTGCTCGTGGATCAGGACGGAGAGGACCTCGGGCTTGAGGCGACGACCGCCGCAGACCTGGCACGGGACTTCGCGCAGGTACTCGGACCAGCGCACGCGCTGGCTGTCGGTGTCGGCCTGGAGGTACTGACGCTCGATGTACGGGATGACGCCCTCGAAGCCCGAGGAGTAGCTCATCTCGCGGCCGAAGCGGTTCTTCCACTTGACCTTGACCTTGAAGTTGTCGCCGCGGAGCACCGCCTCCTGAACCGACGCCGGCAGGTCGCGCCAGGGGGTGTCGAGCGAGAAGTCGAGGTCGCGGGCCAGCCCGTCGAGCAGCTTCTCGTAGTACTGGTAGAGCCCCTTGCCCTGGGTGGTCCACGGGACGATGACGCCCTCGTTGATGCTGAGCTCCTCGTCGCCGAGGAGCAGCTCCGCGTCGACCGACATGCGCGTGCCGAGGCCCGAGCACTCCGGGCAGGCGCCGAACGGGGCGTTGAACGAGAACGTCCGCGGCTCGATCTCGGTCAGCTGCAACGGGTGGTTGTTCGGGCAGGAGAGCTTCTCGGAGAAGGTGCGCCAGGCGTCGTCGCCCTCCTCATCGACGAAGTTGATCGTCACGAGGCCGTCGGTGAGCTGCAGTGCCGTCTCGAGGGAGTCGGTCAGGCGACCGAGGATCTCGGGCCCGGCGACGAGGCGGTCGACGACGACCGCGATGTCGTGCTTGACCTGCTTCTTGAGGGTCGGCGGTTCCGCGAGCTGGATCGCCTCGCCGTCGACGATGGCGCGCGCGAAGCCCTTGGCCGAGAGCTCCTTGAAGAGGTCGACGAACTCGCCCTTCTTCTGGCTCACGACGGGGGCGACGATCTGGTAGCGGCGTCGCTCCTCGAGCTCCATCAGCTGGTCGGCGATCTGCTGCACCGTCTGACGCTGGATGACCTCGCCGCAGACCGGGCAGTGCGGGACGCCGATGCGCGCCCAGAGCAGCCGCATGTAGTCGTAGACCTCGGTGATCGTCCCGACGGTCGACCGGGGGTTGCGGTTCGTGGACTTCTGGTCGATCGAGACCGCGGGGCTCAGGCCCTCGATGAAGTCGACGTCCGGGCGGTCCACCTGACCGAGGAACTGGCGGGCGTACGCCGAGAGCGACTCGACGTAGCGTCGCTGGCCCTCGGCGAAGATCGTGTCGAAGGCGAGTGAGGACTTCCCCGAGCCCGAGAGACCCGTGAAGACGACGAGCGAGTCGCGAGGGATCTCGAGGTCGACGTTCTGAAGATTGTGGACGCGGGCACCGCGGACGCTGAGCGTGGAGTGGTGATCTACCTTGGCAATTGACACCCTTCGAGTCTACGCAGCACCACCGACACCGGACTCCCGAGCGGTGTCTGTGGTACTGCGCTCTCAGCGAAGCGGCGGACTAGATGTGCCCGGCCTTGGCCATCTGTCGGAGTTCCTGCTTGAGTTCGGAGACCTCGTCGCGGAGACGGCCGGCGAGTTCGAACTTGAGCTCCGCCGCGGCGGCCAGCATCTGCGCGTTGAGGTCCGCGATGATCGACTCGAGGTCGTTCGCGCCCTCGGCGGCGATGCCCTCCCGCCGCAGGTTCGGCGTCGGGCTCTTCTTCTTGCCGTTGTCGCGTCCGGCGAGCAGTGCCGCGGTGTCCGCGCCTTCCCGGGCGAGCGCCTCGGTGATGTCTGCGATCCGCTTGCGCAGCGGCTGCGGATCGATCCCGCGCTCCTCGTTGTAGGCGACCTGCTTCTCGCGGCGACGGTCCGTCTCCTCGATCGCGCGCTTCATCGAGTCGGTCAGGACGTCGGCGTACATGTGGACCTCGCCGGACACGTTGCGGGCGGCACGACCGATGGTCTGGATGAGCGAGGTCGACGAGCGGAGGAAGCCTTCCTTGTCGGCGTCGAGGATCGCCACGAGCGAGACCTCGGGGAGGTCGAGCCCTTCGCGCAGCAGGTTGATGCCGATGAGGACGTCGTAGACGCCCTGCCGGAGTTCGCTCAACAGCTCGACCCGCCGCAGGGTGTCGACGTCGGAGTGCAGGTAGCGGACGCGCACGCCGGCCTCGGTCAGGAAGTCGGTGAGCTCCTCCGCCATCTTCTTGGTGAGGGTGGTGACGAGGACGCGTTCGTCGCGCTCGGCGCGGACCCGGATCTCCTCGAGGAGGTCGTCGATCTGGCCGTTGGAGGGCTTCACGATGATCGCCGGGTCGACGAGGCCGGTCGGGCGGATGATCTGCTCGACGATGCCGTCCGCGATGCCCATCTCGTACTTGCCCGGCGTCGCCGAGAGGTACACCGTCTGGCCGACGCGGTTCTTGAACTCGTCCCACCGGAGCGGGCGGTTGTCCATCGCACTCGGGAGTCGGAACCCGTGCTCGACGAGGGTGCGCTTGCGGGAGGCGTCGCCCTCGAACATCGCGCCGATCTGCGGGACGGTGACATGCGACTCGTCGATGACGGTGAGGAAGTCGTCGGGGAAGTAGTCGAGGAGGCAGTTCGGTGCCTCGCCGGCCGAGCGGCCGTCGATGTGGCGCGAGTAGTTCTCGATGCCGGAGCAGAAGCCGATCTGCTGCATCATCTCGAGGTCGAAGGTGGTGCGCATGCGGAGCCGCTGGGCCTCGAGGAGCTTGCCCTCGCGTTCGAGCGACTGGAGCCGCTCCGCCAGCTCCTCCTGGATGGTGCCGATGGCGCGCTGGATCGTCTGCGGGCTGGCGGCGTAGTGGGAGGCCGGGAACACCGACACCGCGTCGAGCTTCTTCACGACGTCGCCGGTGAGCGGGTGCAGGGCGTAGAGGGCTTCGATCTCGTCGCCGAAGAACTCGATGCGGATCGCGAGCTCCTCGTAGACCGGGATGATCTCGATGGTGTCGCCGCGCACACGGAAGTTGCCGCGCGAGAAGTCGACGTCGTTGCGGTTGTACTGCATACCGACGAACTTGCGGATGAGTCGGTCGCGCCCGATGTTCTGCCCGACCTGCAGCGCCGCCATCGCCTCCAGGTACTCCTCCGCCGCACCGAGGCCGTAGATGCACGACACGGTCGACACGACGATGACGTCACGACGGCTCAGCAGCGAGTTGGTGGTCGAGTGCCGCAGCCGCTCGACCTCGGCGTTGATCGACGAGTCCTTCTCGATGAAGGTGTCGGTCTGTGGGACGTAGGCCTCGGGCTGGTAGTAGTCGTAGTAGGAGACGAAGTACTCGACCGCGTTGTTCGGCATGAGCTCGCGGAACTCGTTCGCCAGCTGGGCCGCGAGCGTCTTGTTGTGCGCCAGGACGAGCGTCGGGCGCTGGACGGCTTCGATGAGCCAGGCGGTCGTCGCGGACTTGCCGGTACCCGTGGCGCCCAACAGGACGACGTCGGTCTCGCCGGCGTTGATGCGCCCGGACAGCTGCTCGATGGCGGCGGGCTGATCGCCGCTCGGCTCGTACTCGCTGATCACCTCGAAGGGGCGGACGGCGCGTGTTGGTTCCATGCTCCGAGTCTACGGAGGACCACCGACACCGCTGCCCCGCTTCGCCCACAGCGGAGCGGGCGACGCGCTCAGACGCCGTCCTGCCGATCGGGCGCCCGTACAGCGGCCGCGGCGGCGCGGTGCCAGACCGCGTCGACCTGGCTGAGGGTGTGCTCGAGCGAGCCGGCGGTGTCGATCACCACGTCGGCGACGGCGGTGCGCTGCTCTTCGGTCGCCTGGGCCGCGATCCGTCGTTCCGCCTCGACCCGGTCGAGCCCGCGGAGGTCGACGAGCCGACGGGCGCGCTCCCCCTCCGGAGCCGCGGCGACGACCACGAGGTCGAACTCGTCGGCGCGGCCGGTCTCGACGAGCAGCGGGACGTCGTAGACGACGACGGCACCGGGGTCGCTCGAGGCTTCGGCGATCCGGGCCTGCGAACGCCGCTTGACCTCCGGGTGCACGATGGCGTTGAGGTCGGCCCGCGCCTGGTCGTCGGCGAAGACGATGGAGCCGAGCGCAGCGCGGTCGAGTGCTCCGTCGGGCCCGATCACGTCGGCACCGAAGCGCTCCGCGATGGCGGCCAGTCCCGGCGTCCCCGGTTCGACGGCCTCTCGTGAGAGGACGTCCGCGTCGATGACGACGGCGCCGTGTCCAGCGAGCCGGGCCGCGATGGTCGATTTGCCGGAGGCGATCCCGCCGGTGAGGCCGATGAGGTACATGTCAGCCAGCGTACCCGCGGAGCGTGCAGCGCCTCCGACGAGCGCCCCGCACAACGCAGCAGGGGGCCGCCCGAAGGCGACCCCCTGCTGGACACCGACGCTGGTCGGTGCTGGTGGGACTAGTTGCTCGAGAGCTTCTCGCGGAGGGCCGCGAGGGACTCGTCGTCAGCGAGCGTGCCGCCGCCGGCGGAGTCGCTCGAGAACGAGGAACCGGCCGACGAGGACGCGGTCGACGAGGAAGCCTGGTTGGCCTCTTCGACGGCTGCGGCAGCGACCTGCTTCTTGTGCGCTTCCCAACGAGCCTGGGCGGCAGCGTAGTCCTGCTCCCACTTCTCGCGCTCGGCGTCGAAGCCTTCCTTCCACTCCTGCGTCTCGGCGTCGAAGCCCTCGGGGTACTTGTAGTTCCCGAGCTCGTCGTACTCCGTGAGCATGCCGTAGAGGGCCGGGTCGAACTCGGTGCCCTCGGGGTCGACACCCTCGTTGGCCTGCTTGAGGCTCAGCGAGATGCGGCGACGCTCGAGGTCGATGTCGATGACCTTGACGAAGACCTCTTCGCCGACCGAAACGACCTGCTCGGCCAGCTCGACGTGCTTGCCGGAGAGCTCCGAGATGTGCACGAGGCCCTCGATGCCGTCTGCGACGCGGACGAACGCACCGAACGGGACGAGCTTGGTGACCTTACCCGGTGCAACCTGGCCGATGGCGTGGGTGCGGGCGAAGACCTGCCACGGGTCCTCCTGGGTCGCCTTGAGCGACAGCGAGACGCGCTCGCGGTCCAGGTCGACCTCGAGGATCTCGACGGTGACTTCCTGACCGACCTCGACGACCTCGCTGGCGTGCTCGATGTGCTTCCAGCTGAGCTCGGAGACGTGGACGAGACCGTCGACGCCGCCGAGGTCGACGAACGCGCCGAAGTTGACGATCGAGGAGACGACGCCCTTGCGGACCTGTCCCTTCTGGAGGTTGTTGAGGAAGGTGGTGCGGCTCTCGGACTGCGTCTGCTCGAGGAGCGCACGGCGCGACAGGACCACGTTGTTGCGGTTCTTGTCGAGCTCGAGGATCTTCGCCTCGATCTCCTGGCCGAGGTACGGCGTGAGGTCGCGGACGCGGCGCAGCTCGATGAGCGAGGCCGGGAGGAAGCCACGGAGGCCGATGTCGACGATGAGGCCGCCCTTGACGACCTCGATGACCGAACCGGTGACGACGCCGTCGGATTCCTTGATCTTCTCCACGTCGCCCCAAGCACGCTCGTACTGTGCGCGCTTCTTCGACAGGATCAGACGGCCTTCCTTGTCCTCCTTCTGGAGAACGAGAGCCTCGATCGTGTCGCCGACGTTGACGACCTCGGAGGGGTCGACGTCGTGCTTGATGGAGAGTTCACGCGAGGGGATGACACCCTCGGTCTTGTAGCCGACGTCGAGGAGGACCTCGTCGCGGTCGATCTTCACGACGGTGCCCTCGATGAGGTCGCCGTCGTTGAAGAACTTCAGAGTCTTTTCGACCGCTGCGAGGAAGTCCTCAGCAGATCCGATGTCGTTGATTGCGACCTGCTTGGGGGCGGTCGTTGCGCTTGTCATGTAGTAATTGCTCCAGGTGGACAATGATTCAGGCCGGCCTCGCGCACGGCTCCGGACCCGTGGATGACCACGGACGTTGATCGAAGCGATGCTGTTGTGTGAACCGATCCGGGGATCGGTGTCGCTCTGCGAGACGGGCAGGCGGATAGGACGTCACAATTGTGACAGTCCAGTCTAGCGATTTTCCGGGTGTGCAGGCAAGCCGCGGTCGGAGAGGATGTCCCGCAGCGCTGGATCGAGCGTCGGGTGCTCGAACCGGTAGCCCGCCTGCAGCAACCGCTCCGGCATCGCCCAGCGACTCTTCAGGACCAGTTCGCTCTCGGTCCGCAGGACGGACATCCCGATTTCCAGCAACCAGCGGGGTGCGGGGAGGCCGAGCGGCATCCCGAGCACGTACCGCACGGTCCGCATGAATCCGCGGTTGTCGGTGGGGTTCGGTGACGTCACGTTGACGACGCCGTCGAGTTCGGGATGGCCACGGAGGAACCGGACGATGCCGACGACGTCGTCCAGATGGATCCAGCTGAACCGCTGCCGCCCGCCCGGCGTCCCGAACCGGTGATCCGTCCCGGCGGCACGACGCGATCGGGAAGTGGGCCAGTGACCGTCCAGTTGGGGTCCCCCGAGGCCGAGACGCGCCAACCACCGGAGCGGGGTGAGCGCTCCGCCGTCGCCCAGGACGATCGCGATGCGGAGGGCGACCCGTCGTGTCCCGGGCAGCTCGTCCGCGAAGAACGCCTGCTCCCAGGCGGTCGCGACGTCGACGGAGAACCCGGAACCGATCTCACCGTCGGCCTCCGTCATCGGGCGGTCGTCGGCATGGCGGTAGATCGTGGCGGTCGACGAGTTGATCCAGAGCGGCGGAGGCGAGGCGGCTGCACGCACCGCCCGCGCCAGCTCCGTCGTCGTGTCCACGCGGGACCGGAGGATCTCGGCGCGGTTCGACGGGGTGTAGCGACAGTTCACGCTCTTCCCGGCGAGGTTGACCAGGAGGTCCGCGCCGTCGACCAGCCGGGCGATGCCCGTGTGGTCACCCCACCGCGCGTCGGCGGCACCGCGCCCGATGACGGAGACGGTGGCACCGTCGGCCCGGAACGACTCGACCAGACGACGCCCGATGAACCCGGACGCGCCGGCGACGACGATCCGTTCGGTCGTCATCCGAGCATCGCCGACCGCAGCGTGTCGAGCCCGACGCCCCCGAGGTCGAGCGCCCGACGGTGGAAGTCCTTGATGTCGAAGGCGTCCCCGGCGCGGCGGGCCGCGTCGTCACGGAGCTGTTCCCAGATGCGCTGGCCGATCTTGTACGACGGCGCCTGGCCGGGCCAACCGAGGTACCGGTTGACCTCGAACCGGACGAACTCCGGCGACATGTTGACGTTCCGACCCATGAAGTCGAAGGCGTACTCGGCGGTCCAGGTTCCGCTGCCGTCCGGGAGCGGCTTGCCGAGGTGCACCCCGATGTCGAGGACGACGCGGGCCGCGCGCATCCGCTGACCGTCGAGCATGCCCAGACGGTCCGCCGGGTCGTCGAGGTATCCGAGCTGCTCCATCAGGCGCTCGGCGTAGAGGGCCCAGCCCTCCGCGTGGCCGGAGGTGCCGGCGAGCTGTCGACGCCAGAGGTTGAGCGTCTTCCGGTTGACGACGGCCTGCCCGATCTGCAGGTGATGTCCTGGCACGCCCTCGTGGTAGACGGTCGTGAGCTCGCGCCACGTGTCGAACTCGGTGACGCCGGCGGGGACGGACCACCACATGCGGCCAGGGCGAGAGAAGTCGTCCGTCGGGCCGGTGTAGTAGATCCCACCCTCCTGCGTCGGCGCGATCATGCACTCGAGCGCGCGGATCTCCTGCGGGATGTCGAAGTGCGTCCGCCCCAGCTCCTCGACCGCACGGTCGCTCGTCTCCTGCATCCACCGCCGGAGCGCGTCGGTGCCGTGCAGCTTGCGCGCCGGATCCTGTTCGAGGAAGGCGACCGCCTCCTCGACGGACGCGCCGGGGAGGATCTCGTTCGCGATCGCCTCCTGCTCCGACACCATGCGCGCCAGTTCCTCGATGCCCCACTCGTAGCTCTCGTCGAGGTCGACCGTCGCGCCGAGGAAACGGCGGGACTGCAGCGTGTAGAGCTCGCGGCCGATGGCGTCCTCCTGGGTTGCAGCAGGCAGCAGTTCGTGCGCGAGGAAGTCCGCCAGACGGTTGTAGGCGACGGCTGCGGCACCGGCACCCGTCGAGAGTTCGCCGGCGAGGGACGCCGGGAGCTGGCCGTCCGCCGGTCCGGCGTTGGCGGCGAAGCCGATGAAGAACCCGTCGCCGGCGCCGGTGCGGAGGACCTGCTCGTACACCTCGGCCACCTGACGGCGTGCCGGGGTGATCCCCCGGGCGATGCCCGCGCGCAGGGTCTCGATGTACCCGTCGACCGCGTCCGGCAACGCGCCGAGGCGGGTCCGGATGGTGCTCCAGTCCTCGACCGTGGCCGTCGGCATCAGGTCGAAGACATCGCGCAGCTCCTGCGACGGCGACGCGATCACGTTGAGGTCGCGGTATTGGAGACCGGCCTCCGACGAGGCGAGGTCGAGCTCCAGCTCCGCCGAGAGGTCGGTCTGGGTGACGCGGTCGACGGCGTCGACCGGTGCGGCCGACCGCAGCTCGCGAAGCGTGCGCGACGCGGCGTCGATGTACGCCTCGTGCCCGGCCGGCGAGTAGTCGCCATACCGTCCGCCGACGTCCGTGCGGCCGATGTAGGTACCGACCTCCGGCTTCAGCTGGACGAGGGTCTCCACCCAGCTCTCGGCGATGACGTCGATCGGTGTGCTCTGACGAGGTTCTTCGTGGGACATGACGTCGAGCCTAGTCCGCACCCGTCCGGCGCCGGGTGCGGACCTGCGGGGCGCTCAGTGGGCTGCGGCGTCCCAATCGTGCCCGCGGCCGATCTGGACCTCCAGCGGCACCGACAGCTCGGCGGCACCCGCCATCTGTGCTCGGACGATGCGCTCCAGGGCGTCCCACTCCCCTTCTGCGACCTCGAAGATCAGTTCGTCGTGCACCTGCAGCATCATCTGCGAGCTGAGGGATTCGGAGCGCAGCTCTGACTCGATGCCGATCATGGCGCGCTTCATGATGTCGGCGGCCGAACCCTGGATCGGGGCGTTCAGCGCCTGACGTTCGGCGTTCTCCCTGACCAGTCGGTTGGGGCTCGAGAGCTCGGGGAAGAGCCTCCGACGACCGAAGATCGTCTCGGTGTAGCCGTCGAGCTTCGCCTGCTCGACGACGTTGCGCAGGTAGTCGCGGACCGCACCGAAGCGCTCGAAGTAGTCGACCATGAGCTGCTTCGCCTCAGCGCTCGTGATCCGCAGCTGCTTCGAGAGCCCGAACGCGCTCAGACCGTAGGCGAGTCCGTACGACATCGCCTTCACCTTGTTGCGCATCGCGGGCGTGACGTCCTCGGCGGCGACGCCGAAGATGCGCGCGCCGACGAAGCGGTGGAGGTCCTCGCCGGATTTGAACGCCTCGATGAGGCCGGCGTCGCCGGAGAGGTGCGCCATGATCCGCATCTCGATCTGCGAGTAGTCGGCGGTCAGCAGGGTCTCGTACCCGGAGCCGGCTTGGAAGGCGGCACGGATGCGGCGTCCCTCCTCGGTGCGCACGGGGATGTTCTGCAGGTTCGGGTCGGTCGAGGAGATCCGACCGGTGCTGGTCCCGATCTGCACGTACGTCGTGTGGATGCGGCCGTCGGGCGTGATCGCCTTGTCGAGCGTCTCCACGATCTGGCGGAGCTTCGTCGCATCGCGGTGTTCGAGGAGAAGCCCGAGGAACGGATGCGGGCTCTTCTCCTGGAGATCGGCCAGGGCGCCGGCGTCCGTCGAGAAGCCCGTCTTGTTGGCGCGTGTCTTCGGCATGGCGAGCTGGTCGAAGAGGACCTCCTGCAGCTGCTTCGGTGATCCGAGGTTGACCTCGCGGCCGATCTCCGTATACGCGTTGCTCGCGAGCTCCGCGGCCCGGTTGCCGAGCTGCTCGGACAGGCCGCTCAGGATGTCGTGGTCGACCGTCACGCCGGTCAGCTCCATGTGGGCCAGCACCTGGAGGACCGGCAGCTCCATGTCGAGCAGGACGCCGAGTGACCCGGCGTCGAGCGCCGTGCGGGTCGCCTCGGCGACGCGGAGGGCGTACCAGGCGGTGCCGCCGGCACCCACGGGGTCGGTCTCGGGGACGAGCTGGTTCGGGTCGGCGACTGGCATCGTCTCGTCGAGATAGCGCGTGATGAGGTCGGCGATCGTCTTGTCGCCGCCGCTCGGACGCAGGAGCCAACCGGCGACCGCGGTGTCGTAGCCGAGACCGCCGACCGTCAGGCCGGCGCGCGTGACCGCCTGGAGCTGCGGCTTGGCGTCGTGCATGATCTTCGGGGCGTCGCTCGCCAACCACGCCTCGAGCGGCGCGTAGTCGGCCTCACCGGGACGCCAGGCGAGCGAGACGATCTCCGTGGGCGTCGCGAGGCCGGCTGCGACCGGGAGGCCGCCGTCGAGGTCGAGGTGGAGACCGATCCCGGCGGGATGTGCGGCGACTGCACGGGTGATCCACGCCTCGAGCTCTTCGTCGAGCAGCTCCTTCTGCGGTGGCATGACCATGCCGCCCGCCTGCGGTGCGGACACATCCGTGTTGGCCTCGAGTCCGTCGAGTTTGAGGACCCGATCGAGCAGCGTGCGGAACTCGAGCCGCCCGAAGACGGCCGCCACCGCGTCCGCGTCGATCGGTCGGCGTTCGAGGTCCTTCGGTCCGACAGGCAGTTCGACGTCGGTGAGGAGCCGGTTGAGGCGGCGGTTGCGGACCGCGTTCTCCTTGTGCTCGCGGAGGCTCTCCCCCACCTTGCCGGTGATCTCGTCGGCGCGCTCGAGGATCTGCTCGAGGGAGCCGAACTGGTTGAGCCACTTCACGGCGGTCTTCTCGCCGACCTTCGGGATGCCCGGGAGGTTGTCGCTCGTCTCGCCGACGAGCGCCGCGATCTCCGGGTACTGCTCCGGCCGGATGCCGTAGCGCTCGAAGACCTTGGCGCCGTCGTACCGGGTGAGCGCGGAGACGCCCTGGCTCGACGGGTACAGCAGGGTGACGTCGTCGGTGACGAGCTGGATGGTGTCGCGGTCGCCGGAGACGACGAGCACGCGGAAGCCGTCCTCAGCGCCCTGCTTGGCGAGGGTGGCGAGGATGTCGTCGGCCTCGTAGTCCTCTTTGCTGATCGTCGTGATGTTCATCGCCTTGAGCGCCTCTTCGAGCAGCGGCACCTGCCCCTTGAACTCGGGCGGGGTCTCGCCGCGTGTGCCCTTGTACTCGGGGTACTCGCGGGTGCGGAAGGAACGGCGCGAGATGTCGAACGCCACGGCGATGTGGCTCGGGTTCTCGTTCTTGAGCAGGCTGATCAGCATGGAGATGAAGCCGTGGATGGCGTTCGTGTGCTGACCGTCGCGGGTTTGGAAGCTGTCGACCGGCAGGGCGTAGAACGCCCGGAATGCGAGCGAGTGGCCGTCGACGACGAGGAGGGTAGGCTTTTCTGATTCCGACACGCGCCCAGCCTACAAGCCGGTGCCGACACGGCTCAGGCCCGATCCGAAGGTGGACATGACGAACGAGACCGACGACGCACTCGAGTTCCTGCGGACGAGGGGCAGTGGCGCACTCGCCGCCAAGATGGGCATCGAGTTCACCGAGTTCACGGTGCAGCGATCCGTCGCCACCATGCCGGTGGAGGGCAACACCCAACCTGCGATGCTGCTGCACGGTGGGGCGTACGTCGTGCTCGGCGAGTCCCTCGGCTCGATGGCCGCCAACCTCTTCGCGGGCCCGGGCAAGCTCGCGGTCGGCATCGACATCAACGCGACGCACACCAGATCCGCCACCGAGGGCATTGTGACGGGTGTCTGCACGCCGATCCACCTCGGTCGCTCGCTCACCGTGCACGAGATCGCCGTCACCGACGAGCAGGGACGACGGTGCTCCACGATCCGCATCACGAACCTCATCAAGGACGCACCGACCGGCTGACGAGTCCGGCACCGGACACAGCAGAGCGGCCCGCCCCCGAGGGGACGGGCCGCTCTTGCGACGAGGGAGGAGCGCTACTTCTTGGCGCTGAGCTGCTCGATGATGGCCTGCGCGACATCGTGCATGGTGAGGCGGCGATCCATGGAGGCCTTCTGGATCCAACGGAACGCCTCGGGCTCGGTGAGGCCCATCTTTTCGTTGAGGAGGCCCTTCGCCCGGTCGACGAGCTTGCGGGTCTCGAACCGCTCGACCATGTCGGCGACCTCGGCCTCGAGGGTGATGATCTGCTGGTAGCGCGAGAGGGCGATCTCGATCGCGGGAAGGAGGTCGTTCGGCGTGAACGGCTTCACGACGTAGGCGAGGGCACCTGCCTCACTCGCCCGCTCGACGAGCTCCTTCTGGCTGAAGGCCGTGAGGAGGACCACCGGGGCGATGTGCGCCTTACCGATGCGCTCGGCCGCGGAGATGCCGTCGAGCTGAGGCATCTTGACGTCCATGATCACGAGATCCGGACGGAGTTCCGTCGCGAGGGCGACAGCGGTCTCGCCGTCGCCGGCCTCGCCGACGACCTCGAAACCGTTGTCGCGGAGGATCTCGACGATGTCGAGGCGGATGAGGGATTCGTCCTCAGCGACGACGACGCGCCGTGGGGCTGCGGGAGGGGTCTCTTGCTCGGTCACCCTCAAATCCTACGGTACTCTGATGCAGGTTGCTGTTCGCCGTGCGGCGAACGCGCCGGTGTGGCGGAATGGCAGACGCGGAGCACTCAAAATGCTTTGTCGAAAGACGTGTGGGTTCGAGTCCCACCACCGGTACCGCGAACGAGTGGGAAAGCCCTCCGGGCGCACTCAACATGCTTTGTCGAAAGACGTGTGGGTTCGAGTCCCACCACCGGTACCGCGATGAGTGGGAAAGCCCTCCGGGCGCACTCAACATGCTTTGTCGAAAGACGTGTGGGTTCGAGTCCCACCACCGGTACCGCGAACGAGTGGAATCCCAGTTGGGTGCACTCAACATGCTCTGCCGACACAGCTTGCGCAAGCCCCTGCGGGAGGTGTCGGCGACGCCGTAGCGTACCGTCGAGAGCACGGCGTACCTCACGTCGTCCGACAACGATGGGACCCGACACCATGACCGCAGAGCACACCGACCCGCGCCAGGACGTCCACGACGCCAGCACCGACGACCGGCTCCAGGGCATCCTCGTGCAGGTCGCGGCCGACCGGTCCCTCACTCCCGACCTCGACGTCCGGGCAGCGCTGGCGGACCGTCTCAGCGACCAGGGCATCGACGTCGACGCCGCCGAGCTCGACCGTCTCGTCGGCTCACTCCCGGGTCAGCCCGGCGAAGAGCCCGGACCGTTCCTCACGGACGGCGCGACCTCGGCCGACGACGCGAACTGATCAGAAGCCGCGCTCGACGGCGGCGGCCGGACCGTCGGCCTCCGTCGTCAGCTCCGGTCCGCCGACGGCGTCGCCCGTCCACGTGTCGACCCGCCAACCGGTGGTCGTGTCCCCGTCGACGATGATGACGCCCGTGTTCGTGATGGGGTGCGTGCCGATGAAGTGTCCGTCGACGTTCGCCCCGCGCAGCCCGAGCCAGGACCGGAGCATCGCTCCGTGGCTCACGACCACCACGCTCTCCAGTCCGGAACCCTCGAGCTCCTCGATCACGGCGTCGAAGCGCGCGAACACCTCGTGGCCGTTCTCGCCGCCCGGCATCCGGGTGTCGAGGTCTCCCATCGCCCACGCCACGATGGTGTCGATGTAGACCTGGACGGCCTCGGGCGACCCGAGCATCTCGTTGTCGCCGGCGCTGATCTCCCGGAGTCCGTCACGGACGATCACGGGAAGCCCGCTGACTTCGGCGACAGGTGCGGCGGTCTGCTGCGCCCGCACCGCGGTGGAGGCGTAGACCGCGTCGATCCGCTCCCCCACGAGCGCTTTGGGGAGGGCGGCCGCCTGCGTCTCGCCGAGGTCGGTGAGGACGGCGCCGGGGATCGCGGTGTCGAGCAGGCCGGCGACGTTGGACGAGGTCTGACCGTGTCTGATGAGGATGAGGCGCATACCTCCAGGGTAGGCGAGCGACCGGACGGCGGTCATCTCCCGGTGCGGAGTGTGCCGGGATCAGCTGCGCGGGGTCCACTGCGGTTCGGCGCTCCCCAGGACCGCCGCCGGGGACGCATGGTCGTCGAAGGCGCTGAGCCCGGGGCGGGCCGTCGTCACCGCACCGTGGGTCACCAGGCACCGCGCTCCCGGGAGGTCCGACGGCGGGCGTTCCTCGGATCGTGGCAGTCGCTGGAGCGCCGCACCGACGCGGGCGAGCGACACCGACGACCGGCCGGCATCACCGCCGCCGACGACCGCCGCCACGTCGTCGACGATGGCCGCCGCCAGCAGGTATCCCGCGCTGTGGTCGAGCGCCTGAGCAGGCAAGGCACCCGGGGCGCCGTCCTTCCCTTCGACCAGCGCGATGCCCGTGGCGGCCTGGACCAGGCTGTCGAAACCGCGTCGATCACCCCAGGGCCCCGTCGTACCCCAGGCGTCGACGGAGCCGGTGACCAGACCGTCGCGACCTCGCAGACCGAGGCGCTCGAGGGCGTGTGGTCGGTACCCCGTCATCAGGATGTCGGCCTCGTCGCTCAGCGTCTGCAGTGTCGCGAGGCCGCGCGGTGTCGACGCGTCGAGCGCCGCTGTCCGCTTCCCCTGGCCGCTGTCGGTGTGCTGCCACGGGATCTCGGGGACCTGCGGTGGATCCACGCGCAGGACGTCCGCGCCGAGGAGCGCGAGGGTCCTCGTGGACACCGGACCGGCGATCACCCGCGTCAGGTCGAGGACGCGGAGGCCGCGCAAGGGTTGCCGCCTCGTCGGCCGCACCCGCGAGGCGATCGTCGAGCCGACGGAGCCGCCATGACGCCTGACGAGCGGTCCATCACCGACGGCGGCCTGTGGTGTGGACGACCACTCGGCAGCGCTCCGGACGGCGACGAGGAGTGCGCCGACTCCCGCGGCCTCCGATTCCAGGTCGAGAGCCGAGCGGGAGGCGATCGCCGAGGCGAGCTCTGCGCGGGTGGCCTCGTCGCCGATCCCGAGCATGGCGCTCAGGCGGCGACGATGGTGGGGGTAGTTCGCGTGCGTGCGCACCCAGCCGTCGGCCGCGGCGAAGAAGCCGGACAGTGGCGCGAACGCGTCCACGGCTGCTCCGTCGATCCGCAACAGGCGGTCGCTCTGGTAGGCCGCGGCGATCCGCTCGAGGTCGAGAGCCGTGTGCATCGGCTCGTATCCGAGGGCGATGCGGAGTCGGTCGGCGGCATCCTCCACGGCGCCGACGGCGACCGCGGCGAGCTCCAGGACGGCGAATCGGGAGGCCAGGAGTCCCGCCGACCCGGTCGCCTCACGGTCGATTCCTCCCTGGTCCAGGCCCACGGCGCTGCGGAGGGTGTCGTCGACGAGGACGGAACGGTTCATGGGCATCAGGCTAGACCCACGGCCTCCGGAATCGCGGTGCCACCGCATACCCGGCGGACGACGAAGGCCGTGGTCCCCGTACGGGAGGACCACGGCCTTCGCTGCTGTCGACGACTAGAGGACGTCGCCCACCTTGTGGACGCGGATGTCGTTCGTCGTCCCGGGGATGCCGGGAGGGGAACCGGAGATGATGATGACCGGCTCACCGACGGCGGCCTTGCCCGTGGCGACGAGGACCTCGTCCACCTGGGCGACCATCTGGTCGGTGTGCGTGACGCGCTCGACGACGAAGGACTCGACGCCCCAGTTCAGCGCCATCCGACGACGGATGGCCGGGTCGGGCGTGAACGCCAGGATCGGGATCCGGTTGCGGAGACGGGCCATTCGGCGGACCGACTCGCCCGACTCCGTGAAGACGCAGAGGAACTTCGCCTCGACGAAGTCCGCCACCTCGACGGCCGCCAACGTGATCGCTCCGGCCTGGGTGCGCGGCTTCGTGCCGAGCGGCGGAACGCGGTCGAGACCGTGGATCTCGGTCGACTCGACGATCCGGGCCATGGTCTGCACCGTGATCACCGGGTAGGCGCCGACACTCGTCTCGCCACTGAGCATGACCGCGTCAGCACCGTCCAGCACCGCGTTCGCGACGTCGGAGGTCTCCGCGCGGGTCGGGATGGGGCTGGAGATCATCGACTCGAGCATCTGCGTCGCGACGATGACCGGCTTAGCCATACGACGGGCGAGCTCCACCGCGCGCTTCTGCACGATCGGGACGGCCTCGAGCGGGAGCTCGACGCCGAGGTCGCCACGGGCGACCATGATCGCGTCGAACGCCTCGACGATGCTCTCGAGGTTCTCGACGGCCTGCGGCTTCTCGATCTTGGCGATCACGGGGACCTTGCGGCCCTCCTCCGCCATGATCTCGTGGACGCGGTCGATGTCGGCCGCGTCGCGCACGAAGGACAGGGCGATGAGGTCGGCGCCGAGACGCAGTCCCCATCGGAGGTCCGCTTCGTCCTTCTCGCTGAGCGCGGGGACGTTGACGGCGACACCGGGGAGGTTGATGCCCTTGTTGTTCGACACGGGGCCGGCGACGATGACGCGAGTGGTCACGACGGTGTCGTCCGCTTCAACGACCTCGACCTTGACCTTGCCGTCGTCGATCAGGAGGAAGTCGCCCGGCTTGACGTCCTGGGGCAGGCCCTTGAACGTCGTCGAGGAGATCTCCTTGGTACCGAGGATGTCCTCGATGGTGATCTTGAAGATGTCGCCGACGGCGAGGTCGTACGGGCCGCCCTCGAACTTGCCGAGGCGGATCTTCGGGCCCTGCAGGTCGACCAGGACGGCGACGGCACGGCCGGAGTCCTCGGTGGCCTTGCGCACGTTGGCGTAGATGGCCTCGTGCACGTCGTAGCTGCCGTGGCTCAGGTTCATCCGGGTGACATCGACCCCCGCATCGATGATGGCCCGGATGTTCTCATAGCTGGAGACTGCAGGCCCCAGCGTTGCGACGATCTTGGCTCGTCTCATGTGTGTGTGTTCTCCATGGTTTCTGCGCACGAGGCGCTTCGGTACTCACTGCTCGGCATGATGCGTCCGACGCTTGTCGTCCGCTTGAAAGCCTAGAGGGAGATGGGCTGATCCGTGGGACGGACGGGGAAGGGAAGCTGGGTCTCACCCTCGAGGTACTGGTCGACTGCCGACGCCGCAGCGCGGCCCTCGGCGATCGCCCAGACGATGAGGGACTGGCCACGACCGGCGTCGCCGGCGACGAACACGCCGGGCTGGTTGGTCTGGTAGTCGTGCTCCCGTGCCACGTTGCCGCGCCCGGTGAAGGGGAGCTTGAACTGCGACTCGAGGGTCTCGCCCTCCGGGCCCGTGAACCCGAGTGCGAGCAGGACGAGGTCGGCGGGGATCTCCCGCTCGGTGCCGCTCTTCGGCACGCGACGGCCGTCGACGAACTCCGTCTCGGCGACGCGGATCGCCCGCACCTCGCCGGCCTCGTTGGCGAGGAACTCGACGGTCGACACCAGGTACTCGCGGTTGCCGCCCTCTTCGTGCGCACTCGCGACCTCGAAGAGCGTCGGCATCATCGGCCACGGCTGGTGCTCGGGCCGCTCCCCCGCCGGCTGCGTGCCGATGGCGAGGTTCGTGACGGAGGCGGCACCCTGACGGTGCGCCGTGCCGATGCAGTCGGCACCGGTGTCGCCGCCGCCGAGGACCACCACGTGCTTGTCCTCCGCCGTGATCTGGTCGGAGACCGTGTCTCCGGCGCCGACGCGGTTCGCCTGCACGAGGTACTCCATCGCGAAGTGGACCCCGGAGAAGTCACGACCGGGGATCGGGAGGTCGCGCGGCACCATGGCACCGGTGGCGATGACGACGGCGTCGTAGCGGGCGCGGAGCTCGTCCCAGCTGATGTCGACCCCGATGTTCACGCCGGCGCGGAACCGGGTGCCCTCGTCCTGCATCTGCTTCAGCCGGATGTCGAGGTGCTTCTTCTCCATCTTGAAGTCGGGGATGCCGTAGCGCAGCAGACCGCCGATGCGGTCGTCGCGCTCGTAGACCGCGACCGTGTGGCCGGCACGCGTCAGCTGCTGGGCTGCGGCGAGGCCGGCCGGCCCGGAGCCGACGACGGCGACCGTCTTGCCGGTCAGCCGCTCCGGCGGGTGGGACTCGACCCACCCGTTGGCGAACGCCTGATCGATGATCGAGACCTCGACCTGCTTGATGGTCACGGCGGGCTGGTTGATGCCCAGCACGCACGAACTCTCGCACGGCGCCGGGCAGAGACGACCCGTGAACTCCGGGAAGTTGTTCGTGGCGTGCAAGCGCTCGATGGCCGAGCGGCCCTCGCCTCGCCACATCAAGTCGTTCCACTCCGGGATGAGGTTGCCCAGCGGGCAGCCCTGGTGGCAGAACGGGATGCCGCAGTCCATGCAGCGACCAGCCTGCTTGCGGACGGTCGCGGGGTCGCTCTGCTCGTAGACCTCTTTCCAGTCCATGATGCGGACCGGCACGGGCCGGCGCTTCGGGAGCTCGCGCTCCGGTACCTTCAGGAATCCCTTGGGATCAGCCACCGGTCACCTCCAGGATTCGGTTCCATACGATGTCGCCGTCGGGGTCGAGCCCCTCGTCGAGTGCGGTCTGTCGGGTCGCCAGGACTGCCGCGTAATCACGCGGGAGGACCTTGACGAACCGGGCGAGTGAGTCTTCGATGTCGGCGAGCAGCCGGCCGGCCAGCGGAGAACCGGTCTCCACGACGTGCCGTTCGAGGAGGTCGCGGACGATCTCGGCGTCGGCACTGTCGAGTTCGGACAGGGTGAGCTCCCCCGAGGCGAGGGAGTCGCGGTTGACCTGGTCACGTTCGAGGTCGAACACGTAGGCCGTGCCGCCGGACATGCCCGCGCCGAGGTTCCGGCCGGTCTGACCCAGGATGACGGCGAGACCACCCGTCATGTACTCGAGCGCGTGGTCACCGACGCCTTCGACGACCGCCGTGGCGCCGGAGTTGCGCACCAGGAACCGCTCGCCGACGATCCCGCTCAGGAACATGGTGCCCTGGGTCGCGCCGTACCCGATGACGTTGCCGGCGATGACGTTCTCCTCGGGCGCGAAGGCTGCGCGCTCGGATGGCCGGACGACGATCTGCCCACCGGACAGGCCCTTGCCGACGTAGTCGTTCGAGTCGCCGATGAGCCGCAGGGCGATGCCGCCGGGGAGGAACGCACCGAAGGACTGCCCGGCCGAGCCGCGCAGGGTGATGTCGATACTCCCTGCCGGGAGCCCGTTCTCGCCGTGCCGCCGGGTGACCTCGTGGCCGAGCATGGTGCCGACCGCCCGCTCCGTGTTGCGGATGGGCAGGTCGACCGAGAAGTGGCCGCCGTGTTCGAGCACGTCAGAGGCGGCCGTGATGAGCTGCTGGTCGAAGTGCTTCTCGAGCTCGTGCTCCTGCGGCCGGCGGTTGATCCGCGGCTCGTCGTCGGCGAAGACAGGACCCACGAGGACCGGGGCGAGGTCGAGCCCGGACGCCTTCCAGTGGTCGATCGCTCGGTCGGCGTCGATCAGTTCGTTGTGGCCGATCGCCTCCTCGAGCGTCCGGAACCCGAGCTCGGCGAGGTACTCGCGCACCTCCTGGGCGATGAACTCGAAGAAGTTCACGACGAACTCCGGCTTGCCGGTGAACCGCTCGCGCAGCACCGGGTTCTGCGTCGCGACGCCGACCGGGCAGGTGTCGAGGTGGCACACGCGCATCATGACGCACCCGGAGACGACGAGCGGTGCCGTCGCGAAGCCGAACTCCTCCGCGCCGAGCAGTGCGCCGATGACGACGTCGCGTCCGGTCTTCATCTGACCGTCGACCTGCACCACGACGCGGTCGCGCATGTTGTTGAGCATGAGCGTCTGCTGCGTCTCAGCGAGACCCAGCTCCCACGGCGTCCCGGCGTGCTTCAGGGAGTTCAACGGGCTCGCGCCGGTTCCGCCGTCGTGACCCGAGACCAGGATCACGTCCGAGAGCGCCTTCGCGACGCCCGCGGCCACCGCACCGATGCCGGACTGGCTCACCAGCTTGGTGTGGATCCGGGCCTTCGGGTTCGCACGCTTCAGGTCGAAGATGAGCTGCTTGAGGTCTTCGATGGAGTAGATGTCGTGGTGCGGCGGCGGCGAGATGAGGCCGACGCCCGCCGTGGCGTGCCGCGTCCGTGCCACCCACGGGTACACCTTCGTCGGCGGCAACTGCCCGCCCTCGCCGGGCTTCGCACCCTGGGCGAGCTTGATCTGGATGTCGTCGGCGTGCGTCAGGTACATGCTCGTCACGCCGAACCGGCCGGAGGCGACCTGCTTGATCGCGCTGCGGCGCGTCGGGTCGAGGAGCCGGTCGACGTCCTCGCCGCCCTCACCCGTGTTCGACTTGGCACCGATGCTGTTCATCGCGATCGCCAGCGTCTCGTGCGCCTCGCGCGAGATGGAACCGTAGCTCATCGCCCCGGTCGAGAACCGCTTCACGATCGACGCGACCGACTCGACCTCGTCGAGCGGGACGGGCGGGCGGGCACCGGCGCGGAGCGTGAACATCCCGCGGAGCGTCATGAGCTGCGCCGCCTGGGAGTCGACCATGTGGGTGTACTCGCGGAAGATGTCGTACCGGCGCGTCTTGGTCGCGTGCTGCAGCTTGAAGACCGTCTCCGGGTTGAAGAGGTGCGGCGAACCGTCGCGACGCCACTGGTACTCCCCGCCCGACTGCAGGCGCTCGTGGGCCGTCGATGCGGCGTCCTCGGGGTAGGCGTACCGGTGACGCTTCGCGTTCTCCTCGGCGATCACCTCGATGCCGACACCGCCGAGCTTCGTCTCCGTACCGGTGAAGTAGCTGTCGACGAGCTGCTGGCTCAGGCCGACGGCCTCGAAGGCCTGTGCTCCGGCGTAGGAGGACACCGTGGAGATGCCCATCTTCGACATGATCTTGAGTACGCCCTTGCCGAGCGCCTTGATGACGTTCTTGACGGCCTGCTCGCGGGTGACGCCCTGGATGAGGCCGCTGCGGACGAGGTCCTCGCAGCTCTCCATGGCCAGGTACGGGTTGATCGCGGAGGCGCCGTAGCCGATGAGCAGCGCGACGTGGTGGACCTCGCGCACGTCGCCGGCCTCGACGACGAGCCCGACCTTCATCCGGTTCTCGGCGCGGATCAGGTGGTGGTGCACGGCGGCGAGCGAGAGCAGCGACGGGATCGGCGCGAGGTCGGAGTTCGAGTCACGGTCGCTCAGGACGATGAACTCCGAGCCGGCGAGGATCGCCTGGTCGACCTCGTCGCACATCTCGCGCAGGCGCGTCTCGAGTCCGGCCGAGCCGTCCTCGACGCGGTACAGCGCCTTGACGGTCGTCGTCAGTGGGCTCGCCGGGTTCGGGTCGATGTGCTGGATCTTGGCGAGCTCGTCGTTGTCGATGACCGGGAAGTCGAGGACGACCTGCTTGGCGTGCTCGGGGCCCCACGAGAGGAGGTTGCGCTCCGGGCCGAGCCCGAGCTTCAGCGAGGTGACGACCTCCTCGCGGATCGAGTCGAGCGGCGGGTTGGTGACCTGGGCGAACTGCTGCACGAAGTAGTCGAAGAGGAGCCGAGGGCGGTCGGAGAGCACCGCGATCGGGGTGTCCGACCCCATCGCGCCGAGCGGCTCCGCACCGTTCTGCCCCATGGGCTGCAGGAGGATGCGCACCTCCTCCTCGGTGTATCCGAAGGTCCGCTGGCGGCGGGTGACGGATGCCGGCGTGTGCACGATGTGCTCGCGCTCCGGCAGGTCGCTCAGGTTGATGCGTCCGGCGTCGAGCCAGTCGCCCCAGGGTGCCGAAGCCGAGAGCTCGTCCTTGATCTCGTCGTCCTCGATGATCCGCCCGGCCTCGGTGTCGACGAGGAACATCTTTCCGGGGCGCAGGCGGCCCTTGCGCTTGACCCGGCTCGGGTCGACGTCGAGGACGCCGATCTCGCTACCCAGGACGACGAGGCCGTCGGTCGTCTCCAGCCAGCGACCCGGACGCAGGCCGTTCCGGTCCAGGGTCGCGCCGACGAGTGAGCCGTCCGTGAAGGTGAGGGCGGCCGGACCGTCCCACGGTTCCATCTGCATGGAGTTGAACTCGTAGAAGTCGCGTCGCTCCTGCGACAGCCCGGTCTGCTTCTCCCAGGCCTCGGGCACCATCATCATCATGGCGTGCGGGAGGGACCGCCCGGTCAGCGTCAGCAGCTCCAGGACCTCGTCGAACGAGGCGGAGTCACTCGCTCCGGGCGTGATGATGGGGAGCAGCGGGCGGATGTCGCCGATGAGCTCGGACTCGAGCTGCGACTGCCGCGCGCGCATCCAGTTGCGGTTGCCCTCGACGGTGTTGATCTCGCCGTTGTGTGCCATCATGCGCAGCGGCTGGGCGAGCGGCCAGGACGGGAACGTGTTGGTGGAGTACCGCGAGTGGACGATGGCGAGCTTGGTCGCGAACCGCTCGTCGGACAGGTCGGGGTAGAACGGTTCGAGCTGGAGTGTCGTGACCATGCCCTTGTAGACGAGCGTGCGGCTCGACAGGGAGATGAAGTACGCCCCGAGCTCGCGCTCCGCCCGCTTCCGGAGCCGGAAGGCGAGTCGGTCGAGGGCGATCCCGGTCGGCGTCGAGGAGCTGGACCCGGTGACGAACAGTTGCTCGAACGCCGGCATGGCCGCACGGGCGAGCTTCCCCAGCTCGTCGGGGTCGACCGGCACCTCGCGCCAGCCGAGGACGGTGAGTTCCTCCTCCGCGGCGATCGCGGCGATGCGCGTCTGGAGCTGTGCGCGCTCGGAGGCGTCGGTGGGCAGGAAGGCGATGCCCACGGCGTACGCACCGAGCGGCGGCAGGTCGAATCCGGCGACGCCGCGCAGGAAGGCGTCGGGCATCTGGGTGAGGATGCCCGCGCCGTCGCCGGTCCCGGCGTCGGAACCGATCGCGCCGCGGTGCTCCAGGTTGCGGAGCGAACCGAGCGCCGCGTCGATGATGCTGTGCGAGGCCTCGCCCGTCAGGGTCGCGACCATCGCCAGGCCACAGGCGTCCTTCTCGTTCGCCGGGTCGTACATGCCCTGCTTGGGCGGAACCGAGCTGAACGAAGCGTACGGTGCATGCGCCATGGAATTACCGTCCTCACGAAAGGGGATCAGAAGGGGGACGTCGCTGGCCCTGGGACGAAACGGGTGATGGATCCCCTGCTGAGCCGGGATCCACCGGGCCGACGAGGGTGCGTTCAGCCTAGGAGCGAGAGCCGGTCTTGCTTGTGGCGACCGTGGCTTCGGACGACGGAGTGGATGACGCAGTGCGGTCTGATCCGTCGGCATCGTCGTCGGCGGAGGCACTGCGCAGCCCCAGGTTCTCCGCGTCGGTGTCGTAGTAGTCTACCGCAGCCTTCGGATCGGCCCAGGAACGGCCGGGGACGTACGGCGACGGCTCGGCACCCGTGTGGCGACGCGACTGGATGACGATGATCGCGAGTCCGACGACGATCGCGAGGATCGCGGCCCAGACGTTGGCGCGGATGCCGAACAGGTACTCACTCGGGTCGATCCGGATGGTCTCCCAGACCGTGCGACCGGCGCCGTACCAGATGAGGTAGACACCGAACAAGCGGCCCCACTGCGGGTTGAAGCGGTGTCCGATCCAGAGGATGACGGCCACCCCCAGCAGGTTCCAGATGATCTCGTACAGGAACGTGGGGTGGAACAGCGTGCCGGCGGGCAGACCGATCGGGAACGCGGGGTTGCTGGCCTCGATCTCGAGGCCCCAGGGCAGGTCCGTGGGGAGCCCGTAGAGCTCGTGGTTGAAGTAGTTGCCGAGGCGACCGAACGCCTGGGCGAGCAGCAGGCCGGGCGCGAGGGCGTCGGCGAAGGTCCAGAACCGGATCCCCGTCATGCGGCAGCCGATGTAGGCACCGACCGCTCCACCGATGAGCGAACCGAAGATCGCGATGCCGCCCTCCCAGATGTAGAGCGTCCGCAGGAGGTCGGCACCCGGGTAGAAGTAGTCGCCGGGGTGGGTCAGGACGTGGAAGATCCGCGCACCGATGATCCCCAAGGGGATGGCCCACAGGATGATGTCGAGCACGATGCCCGGCTCGGCGCCGCGCTTCGTCAGCCGGCGGGAGGTGAGGATGGTGGCGGCGATGATCCCGGCGATGATGCAGAGCGCGTACATGTGCACCGTGAACGGGCCCACGCTGAAGGTCGCGATGTCCGGGTTCGGGCTCGGGATGCTGAGGGGTGCAATCACTGCAGTGGTCGCCTTTCGTTACGAACTCTGATCGAGTGTACGGCTTTCAGCATCGCGGACGTGGTGAGGACACCCTCAGCGGGCGGTGCCGGCCGCGAGTGAACGGGCGACCTCGGTGATCGCCGGGACGCCGCCGTCGGCGAGAGCCTTGACGAAGACGGAGCCGACGATGGCTCCGTCGGCGTACTCGAGGACCGAGCGGACCTGCTCCGCTGTCGAGATGCCGATGCCGACGCACGCGTGCTGTGCCCCCGCCGTGCGGAGACGACCGACGAGGGTCTTCGCGGCCGCGTCGAGGTCCTGCCGGGCACCGGTGATGCCCATCGTGGAGACGGTGTACACGAAGCCGCGGGAGCGCTCGGTCACGAGCGACAGGCGCTCGTCGCTCGAGGTCGGTGCTGCCAGGAAGACCCGGTCGAGACCGTGGCGTTCACTGGCGTCCAGCCAGTCCGCCGCGGCGTCGGGGGTGATGTCGGGGGTGATGAGCCCGGCTCCGCCGGCCGCGGCGAGGTCGGAGGCGAAGCGCTCGACGCCGTACTGCAGCACCGGGTTCCAGTACGTCATGACGAGGATCGGGACGTCCACGGCGGCGCGGATGGCGCTGATCGCCGTGAAGACGTCGCGCAACCGGAACCCCTCCGCGAGGGCGGTCATGGTCGCAGCCTGGATGACCGCTCCGTCCATCACGGGGTCGGAGTAGGGCACGCCGAGCTCGAGGACGTCGACGCCGTTCTGCGCGAGCGCGATGGCGGCGTCGATACTCGTCTGGAGGTCGGGGAACCCGACGGGGAGGTACCCGATGAGGGCGCCGCGGCGGTCGGCGGCGGCGGCGTCGATCGCCGAGGCGACCGGTGAGACCGTCGTGTGGTCGGTGGCCGGGGCGGTCATGCGTTCCGCCCGGCTTCGTCGAGGAGTCCGAAGTAGGTGGCAGCCGTCTCGACGTCCTTGTCTCCGCGCCCGGAGAGGTTGATCAGGATGGTCGCCTCGGGGCCCAGCTCCTTGCCGAGGACGATGGCCCCGGCAAGTGCGTGGGCGGACTCGATCGCCGGGATGATCCCCTCGGTGCGGCTCAGGAGCCGGAAGGCCTCCATCGCCTCGGCGTCCGTCGCGGGGACGTACGTCGCCCGCCCGGTGTCGGCGAGCCAGGCGTGCTCCGGTCCGACGCCCGGGTAGTCGAGGCCGGCGGAGATGGAATGGGACTCGACGGTCTGGCCGTCGTCGTCCTGCAGGACGAAGGTGCGGGCACCGTGCAGGACACCCGGACGACCGCGGCCGATGGACGCGGCGTGCCGAGGGGTGTCGACGCCGTCGCCGGCAGCCTCCACTCCGTAGAGCGCGACGTCCGCGTCGTCGAGGAAGGCGTGGAAGATACCGATGGCGTTGGAGCCGCCACCGACGCAGGCGACGACCGCGTCGGGAAGTGAACCGTTCAGCTCGAGGAGCTGTGCGCGGGCCTCTTCTCCGATGATCTTCTGGAAGTCGCGGACCATGACCGGGAACGGGTGTGGGCCCGCCGCGGTGCCGAAGATGTAGTTCGTGGTCTCGACCGACGCGACCCAGTCGCGGTACGCCTCGTTGATGGCGTCCTTGAGGGTCCGCGACCCCGTCGTGACGGGGATCACGGTCGCGCCGAGGAGCCGCATGCGGGCGACGTTGAGCGCCTGGCGCTCGGTGTCGACCTCGCCCATGTAGATGGTGCAGTCGAGGCCGAAGAGTGCGGCCGCCGTGGCCGTGGCCACACCGTGCTGACCGGCCCCCGTCTCGGCGATGACGCGGGTCTTGCCGATGCGCTTCGTGAGGAGCGCCTGGCCCAGGACGTTGTTGATCTTGTGCGAGCCGGTGTGGTTGAGGTCCTCGCGCTTCAGGAAGATGCGCGCACCACCGGCCGATGCGGCGAAGCGTGGCACCTCGGTGATGATCGACGGGCGGCCGGCGTAGTCGCGGAGCAGCGTGGTCAGCTCGGCCTGGAAGCTCTCGTCGGCCTTGGCGGCCTCGTAGGCCGTCGCGAGTTCGTCGACCGCGGCGATGAGCGCCTCCGGCATGTAGCGTCCGCCGAAGTCACCGAAGAACGGACCGGCTTCGTCCCGGAGGTGCGTCGGTTCCGCGTGGGCGGGGGTTGCTGGTGACATGGTCATGCGGTGGCTCCCAGGAACTGTTCGAGGGTGGCGACGGGGTCGCCGGTGACGAGCGCCTCGCCGACCAGGACGACGTCGGCGCCGTCACGTCGGTAGGCGGCGACGTCGGCGGCGCGGAGCACAGCGGACTCGGCCACTTTGACGGCGTCGGCGGGGAAACGGTCGGTCAACGATCCGAAGAGGTGTTGGTCGAGTTCGAAGGTGCTGAGGTTCCGCGCGTTGACACCGATGAGCCGCGCGCCGATGTCGCTCGCTCTGGCCAGCTCGTCGGCGGAATGGGTCTCGACCAGCGGGGTCATGCCGAGCTGCACGACGAGTTCATGCAGCGACGACAGGGTGGCCTGATCGAGTCCGGCGACGATCAGGAGGACCAGGTCGGCGCCGGATGCCCGGGCTTCGAACACCTGGTACGGCAGGGAGATGAAGTCCTTGCGCAGGACCGGGATGCGGATCGCGGCACGGACGGCCTCGAGGTCCTGCAGCGAGCCGCCGAACTTCCGGCCCTCGGTCAGCACGCTGACCGCGCTGGCACCACCCTGCTCGTAGAGCGAGGCGAGGAGCGCCGGGTCGGGGATGTCGGCCAGCGCGCCGCGGGACGGACTGGACCGTTTGACCTCGGCGATGATCTTGACCTGGTCGGCCGGGGCGAGCGCAGCGAGGGCGTCGATGGCCGGAGGGGCCTCGACAGCAGCGGCTTCGACGACTGCAGCCGGACGGCCCGCGAGGCGCCCGAGAGCGTCCTCCTTCGCGCCGGCCATCAGGTCGGCGAGCATGTTCAGTGCTCTTTCGCCACGGTCTTGGACCCGCCGACGCCGTAACCCGCCTTGGCGAGGACACCACCCGTGATCCACCCGAGGAGGAGGACGCCGGCGGAGGCCCAGACGAGGACGGGCATGTCGAGCCAGAAGAAGACCGTACCGGCGGCGAACGCGACCAACATGATGATCACGGCCGTCCAGGCGGCGGGCGAGTGTCCGTGGCCGGGGTCCGAGGGGTCGGTGCTCATGGTTCTCCTTCTGTGCGAGTGCGGGTTCCAGTGTACCGGCAACCGGCGCGCGGTTCCGTGCGTGGGCCACGAGTTCCCAGGTGGCCCGGGGTGCCGTCGGGGGTCGGCGGAGCGGTCAGCGCGTCGGGTCGTCGCCGCGGCTGAGGTCGTCCCAGGCGCCAACCGGGTCGGCGCTCGGGGCCGTCTCGACCTGCGTGAACCGGACGGTCTGGTACTTCTTCGACGGACCGGGCCACCGGCGGTGGGTGAGCACGGTCGCGAGCCCGGCGAGTGCGAGCACGACGCCGAGCACCAGGGTGATCGCCGGCCAGGCGGTGAGCGTGGTCGCCGCGACGAGGTCGATGGTCGACTGGCTCCCGGCGACGCCCGTGGCCTCGGTCACGGCCGCCGCGCCCGCGGTCGCCGGCGAGGCGAGCACGGCGATCGACGAGATCATGACGCAGGCGCCGATCACGGCCTCCAGCAGGCCGAGGATGATGCGGAACACCGGCCCGGCGATCGCCAGCGCGGCGACGAGGGCGAGACCGGCGAGGGCGAGTGCGGACAGGGCGGGAGCGGCGACGGAGCCGACCACGTCGAGCGCGCCGGAGTGTGGGCCGACGCCAACGAGGCTGATCGAGAGCCAGGTCTGGGTCCACGCCGCGAGGATGAGCGCGTCGGCGAGGACGGCGGTGACGAGGAGCAGGGTCTTCAGGCGGCGCTGACGACTGCGCAGAGCTCGTGACTCGAGCTCGTCAGCCTCGGACGGTTCGTCGCGCCTCGGCGGCTCCACCGGCCCGGACTGGGGTGCTGCAGTGCTCTCGGTCATGCTCCAACTCGATTCATGGTGTCGGCGATGGCGCTGCGACGACGTCGAGGCTCCGGCCGTCGAAACAGCTGCGTGTGCCCGTGTGGCAGGCAGCGCCGTGCTGATCGACCTCCACCAACAGGGTATCCCCGTCGCAGTCGTAGGCGAGCGCCCGGACGAACTGCACGTGTCCGGAGGTGTCCCCCTTGCGCCAGTACTCCTGTCGTGAGCGGGACCAGTAGGTGACCCGACCCTCGGTCATCGTCCGGCGGACGGCCTCGGCGTCCATCCAGCCGAGCATGAGCACCTCGCGGGAGTCCCACTGCTGCACGATCGCGGGGAGCAGGCCCTGCGCGTCGAAGGTGAGCTGCCCGATCGCGGTCTCCGGATCGGCGCCCACCGGGATGGTGATGTCCGCGCTCATGCCCGCACCGTCCAACCGGCGTCGGCGAGTTCCTGTTTGACCTGGCCGATCGTCAACTCGCCGTTGTGGAAGACGCTCGCAGCGAGGACGGCGTCGGCCCCCGCGGCGATCGCAGGTGGGAAGTCGGCGAGGCGGCCTGCTCCCCCTGACGCGATGACCGGAACCCGGCTGATCTCGCGCATGGCGCTGATGAGCTCGGTGTCGAACCCGGCCTTGGTGCCGTCGGCGTCGATCGAGTTCACCAACAGCTCGCCCGCACCGCGTTCGATCGCCTCGATGGCCCAGGCGAGCGCGTCGAGTTCGGTCTCACGTCGGCCGCCGTGTGTCGTGACGATCCATCCGGATGCGCTGCCGGCGTGTCGCTTCACGTCCAGGGAGAGGACGAGGACCTGAGCGCCGAAGCGGTCGGCGATCTCCCCCAGCAACTCCGGTCGGCCGATCGCCGCGCTGTTCACGCCGACCTTGTCCGCCCCGCTGGCCAGCAGCCGGGAGACGTCCTGGGTCGAGCGGACCCCGCCGCCGACCGTGAGCGGGATGAAGACCTGCTCGGCGGTCCGGCTGACGAGGTCGTAGGTGGTGTCGCGTTCGGCGACGGTGGCCGTGACGTCGAGGAAGGTCAGTTCGTCCGCGCCCTGCTCGGCGTAGCGCTTCGCGAGTTCGACGGGGTCGCCGGCGTCGCGGAGGTCGAGGAAGTTGACGCCCTTCACGACGCGCCCGTCGGCGACGTCGAGACAGGGGATGACTCGGGTGGCGAGTGACACGGAGGCCTCCGCAGAGCGACTGGGACGGGTGGTGAGGGACGGGCGAATCAGAGTCGGGCGGCGTGGATGGCCGTGACGAGGATGGCGCGTGCGCCGAGCTCGTAGAGGCGGTCCATGACGTCGTTCGCGTCGCCGCGAGGGATCATGACCCGGACCGCCACCCACTCGGGGTCGCGGAGCGGCGAGATCGTCGGCGACTCGATGCCACCGGCGACGGCGGTCGCCTGCTCGAGCAGCCGGACCGGGAGGTCGTAGTCGACGAGCACGTACTGCCGCGCGACGAGGACGCCCTGCAGTCGGCGGATGAGCGTCGCGGTGTTGGGCTTCGTCTCCGGCGACGCGATGAGCACGGCGGTGGAGTCGAGGATCACCGGGCCGAAGATGCCCAGTCCGGCCTTCCGGAGGGTCGTGCCGGTGGACACGACATCGGCCACCGCGTCCGCGACCCCGAGCTGGACCGCCGACTCGACCGCACCGTCGAGGTGGACGAGCGTCGCATCCACACCGGCGTCGCGGAGGAAGTTGCCGACGAGGCCGGGGTAGCTGGTGGCGACCGTCTTCCCCGCGAGATCGGAGAGCTCGGAGAACTCGTCGGCCGGACCGGCGAAGCGGAACGTCGACCCGCCGAAGCCCAGCTCGGCGAGTTCAGTCGCGGCGGAGTGCGAGTCCAGGAGCAGATCGCGCCCCGTGATGCCGATGTCCAGGGCGCCGGAACCGACGTAGGTCGCGATGTCGCGCGGACGGAGGTAGAAGAACTCGACGTCGTTCCGTGCGTCGACGACGTGGAGCTCCTTGGTGTCGCGACGGGTCGCGTAGCCGGCCTCCTGCAGCATCTCGACGGCGGTCTCGGACAGCGAGCCCTTGTTGGGCACGGCGACTCTCAGCATGGGGTGACTTTCGTGTTGTGCGATGGTGTCTCGACAGGGTGATCAGGAGGCGCGGCGGATGCGCCGCGACGTGCTCCTACAGATGTCGGTAGACGTCGGCGGGGGTGAGCCCCTTCGCCACCATCATCACCTGCACGTGGTAGAGCAGCTGGGAGATCTCCTCGGCCGTCTCGGTGTCGCTCTGGTACTCGGCCGCCATCCAGACCTCGGCGGCCTCCTCGACGATCTTCTTCCCGATGCCGTGCACACCCGTGTCCAGTTCGCGGACGGTGCCGGAACCCTCCGGCCGGGTCTCGGCCTTCAGGCGCAGCTCGTCGAACAGCTCGTCGAAGGTTTTCACGTGCTCCAGGGTACCGGTTCCGGGCGGCGGCGCGCACCGCGGACGCGCTGGACCGGCCCGCTGCGTCAGTGGGTGTGCGTCGACGCCTCGGCGGCGGCCCGGAGCAGCGCGATGTTCGAGGCCGGATCGGAACCGCTGTAGACGGCCGACCCCGCGACGAAGGTGTCGGCACCGGCGGCGGCCGCGATCCCGATCGTGTCCGCGGAGATCCCGCCGTCGACCTGGAGCCAGACGTCGAGACCGGTGCGTGCGACCTCGGCTGACAGCGCCTGCAGCTTCGGCATGGTCTCCGGCATGAACGACTGTCCGCCGAACCCCGGTTCGACCGTCATGACGAGCACCTGGTCGAACTCCGGCAGGAGTTCCAGGTACGGCTCGATGGGCGTGCCGGGCTTCACCGCGATCCCGGCACGCGCTCCGATGGAACGCAGGCGTCTGGCGAGGGCGACGGGGTCGCCGGTGGCCTCGGCGTGGAACGTCACCGAGAACGCCCCGAGCTCGGCGTAGCCGGGAGCCCATCGATCGACGTCCGAGATCATGAGGTGGACGTCGAGCGGGACCGGAGACACGTCCTGGATGCGACCGACCATCTGCGGACCGAAGGTGAGGTTCGGGACGAAATGGTTGTCCATGACGTCGACGTGGACGAGGTCGGCGCTCGCGATCCGCTCCAGGTCGGCCTGGAGGTTCACGAAATCGGCGGACAGGATGCTCGGGTTGATGCGCGCGGACATGTGCTCGAGCCTATCGATCGACAGCGGGTCCGGCCGACTCCGCGGGTTTGCGGAGCAGCGCGATGTACATGGCGTCGGTGCCCTGGCGGTGCGGCCAGAGCTGGACCGCGCCACCGGGCGCCGCGGCGTCGAGCGGTTCGGTCGTGACCTGGTCGAGCACCGCGGAGGTGTCGAGTCGCTCCATCCCGGGGTGGGCTCGCAGCGCGCTCTCCACGATCAGTGCCGTCTCGCCGACGTGCGGCGAACAGGTCACGTACGCCACGATCCCGCCGGGAGCGAGCGCGGTGATGGCGGCGTCGAGCAGTGAGCCCTGCAGTCGGGTGAGTTCGGAGACGTCCTTCGGGGTCTTCCGCCACCGCGCCTCCGGTCGTCGTCGCAGCGCGCCGAGCCCGGTGCACGGGGCGTCGAGGAGGATTCGGTCGTAGCTCCCGGGATGCTCCGCAGCGAGCTTCGTGCCGTCGGCGGTCGAGACCGACACCTCGAGCGGGACACCTGCGAGGGCGCGTTCCACGAGACGGGCCCTCGCAGGGACCAGTTCGTTCGCATCGAGGCGTGCCTCCCCGGCGAGAGCCTCGGCGGCCAGGAGTGCCGCCTTGCCACCCGGGCCCGCGCACAGGTCGAGCCATCGCTCGCCGGGCCGCACCGGTACCGCCCGCGTCAGCGCGAGCGCGGCGAGCTGCGAGCCCTCGTCCTGGACGCGGAGGCGGCCGCCGCCGGTCCCGACGAGCTGGACCGGGTCGCCGCCGGGGTTGCGGAAGCCGTACGGGGAGAAGCGGTTCGGCTCGGCGTCCTCAGGCCGGTCGGCGAGCCCCGGGAGCGCGATGAGGTTCACCTGCGGGGCGAGGTTGTCCGCGGCCAGCGCCTCCTCGAGTTCGTCGCCGCGGTCCTGCAGGTCGAGCGCCTGCCTGATGGCCCGAACGACCCACGACGGGTGGGCGGTGCTCACCGCCAGGCGATCGGTGTCGTTCGTGACCTCACCCAGCAGGATCCGCTCCCATTCGGCGGGTTCGGTCCGCGAGATGGTGCGGAGGACACCGTTGGTGAAGCCGGCCGCCGACCGCGAACCGGCGGACCGGGCGAGTTCGACGGACTCGTTCACGGCGGCGTGGCCTGCGACGCGCATGGAGAGCAGCTGATGGGCACCGAGCCGCAGGACGTCGAGGATCGCGTCGTCGATCTCGGTCACGGGACGCTTCGCCGCGTGCGCGATGACGCGGTCGTAGTACCCGCGTCGGCGAAGGGTGCCGTACGTCAGCTCGGTCGCGAGGCCGGCGTCCGCCGGACTCAACTTCGCCTCGGCCAGCCGGTGCGGCAGGAGGAGGTTCGCGTAGGCGTCCGAGGTGCTGACGGCGTGGATGACGTCGAAGGCCACTCGGCGTGCCGGCTGCACGGTCGCCGAGTCACGCGGACGCGTGGGACGCTGGCGTCCGCGTCGGGGTTCCTCGTCGCGGGGCCGTCGGTCGCGGCGTCGCTGGCCCTCGGGCTGCTGGCCGCTCACGCGGTGACCAGCCGATCGGTTCCAGCGGATGCGCCGCGCCACCAGTCGGCGGCGGGCATCGCCGTGCGCCCGGCCGGCTGCACCTGCAGCAGTTGCAACGGTGTGTCCGCCGTGCCGACCAGGACGAGGCCGTCGACGGACGCGATCGTCCCGGGCGCCGGTGGGTCCGTCGGCATGGTCGTCGCGGGGACGGCGCGGTGCACCTTCAGCCGTGACTCGTCGAGGAGGGTGAACGCGCCCGGTTCGGGGGTCACCCCGCGGATCTGCGACCACACGTCGGCGACGGGGCGGTCCCAGACGATCCGACCGTCCTGGCCGTCGAGCTTCGGCGCGAGCGACACCTCGCCCTGCTGCGGGGCCGCGACCGCGGTGCCGGCGGCGATGGCGGCGACGACCTCCGCGGTGAGCGGTGCGCCGAGCTCGGCGAGGCGGTCGAGGAGCTCCCCCGAGGTCTCGCCCTCGCCGATCGGCGTCTCCACCGTCGCGAAGACGTCTCCGGCGTCGAGAGCCGGCACGAGCTGGAAGACCGATGCACCGGTGACCGCGTCTCCGGCCATCACGGACCGCTGGACGGGAGCCGCGCCGCGCCAGGACGGCAGCAATGAGAAGTGCAGATTGATCCAACCGTGTGCCGGCGCGGACAGGAGGGGTTCGCGGACGAGTCCGCCGTACGCGACGATCACGCCGAGTTCCGCTCGGAGCGCGACGATCCGCGCGGTCGCGTCGTCGTCGAGACGTGCAGCGCGGATGACCGGGAGCCCGAGCCGTTCGGCGGCCGCTGCCACCGGCGACGGGGTCAGGACCCGCTTGCGGCCGAGCGGGGCGTCGGGTCGAGTCACGACGGCCGCGATCTCGTGCCCGGCCGAGACGAGGGCGTCGAGCGTCGGGACAGCGACGGCGGGGGTGCCGGCGAAGACCAGCCTCATGCGGTTCGGACTTCGTGGACGGGGTGGATCATGACAGCATCTCCGGATCGTCGAATCGTACTCTGAGTGTAGGCGGGGCTTTCGGCGCCCGCCTGCCGGGGGTCGGCCGTCGACGCTTCGCCGCCTGCGCGACGACGGTCGCCCGCAACTGCTCGGCGACCGCCCTGGCGTGGCCGTAGTCGACCCGCAGGATCGCGACGCTGTCCCCCGCTTCGTCGACGGTCGGGCCGAGCACGCGGCTCCGGTACTCGGCGGGCAGTGCGGCGAGAGCGGCGTCGACGGCGTCGCGGGTGCCGGTGAGGGTCGCGCTCCGGACCGCGGGAGGGAACCCGAGCTCTCTGCGCTCGGCGAGTTCCTCACTCGCGAACCGCGGTTGCTGCCAGAGGGCGAAGGCGTTCGCCACGGGGGCCTCGACGCCGATCAGGAGCACCGGGGCGCGTGGAGCTGCCAGAGCTGCGGCGTTCGACCACCACCGCAGGCAGTCCTCGGCGACGCGGAGCGACTCCCGCGCCAGCATGCGGTCGGCGTCGACCAGGAGGACGGCGGCATAGCCGCCCGCGGCGACGGGCTCCGCGCCTCGCGTCGCGATCACCAGCGCCGGCTCCGGGCCGACCTCGAACTTGGGGGCGTCTCCGTCCGACACCACGACCCGGTACCGGGGGAACGCCCGGCCCAGTTCCTCGGCGGTCCGGCCGGTGCCGGCGGCCGTGACGCGGAACGCGGTGTCGTGACAGGTCTCGCACGACCACCCAGCCGCGAGGTGACCGCACCACCGGCAGGAGGGCTGCGAACGGGCTGTGGCGAGTTGGAGTGGACCGTGGCACACCGAGCAGTGGGCCCTCGTCCCGCACCGTCGACAGGCGAGGTGCGGCGCGTACCCCGGCCGCGCGACCTGGACCAGCACCGGTCCGTGATGCAATGCCTCGTCGACCGCGCGCCACGCGCTCGACGGGATCCTCGCCTGGCTCGTCATGGCGTCGTCGCCGCTGGCCCGGGACACGACGACTCTCGGTCGTATCGGCGGGGTCGGTGCGACCTCGTGCAGCCAGCCGAGTTCGACGAGTCGCTGCGTCTCGGTACTGCGCGAGTGCGCGGCGAAGACGAGCGCGGATCCGCTCATCTCCTGCCGGGTCAACGCGACGTCGCGGGCGTGCACATAGGGGGCGAGCTGCTCCTGATGGAGGGGGTCGCCGTCGTCCCAGAGGGCGATGAGTCCGAGGTCGTGCGCCGGTGCATAGACGGCCGACCGGTTGCCGACGACGATCCGCGGCACCGGATGCAGTCCGTCCAGGTAGGAGCGGTAGCGAGCAGCGGGGGTCTGCTTGGCGTCGGCCCTCGCGACCGCGGCACCGACACCGAGGTCGTCGAGCGCCGCAAGGAGGTGTTCGACGTCCCGGTAGTCGGGGACGCACAGGATCGCGCTTCTGCCCTCGGCCAGCTGGTTCACGGCGAGAGCCGCCAGCGTGAAGGACCAGTCCGGGAGCCAGACGCCCGCGCTCGTCGCGGTCAGGGTGGGGATCGCGCTGATCGCGTACCGCTCCCCCGGCGCGAGGCGGTCGAGGGTGCCGGAGGCGAACCCCGGGACGGTGCGCCGCTCGACCGACGGAGGCTCCGGCGGGGTCGCGGCGGTCCAGGTCTTCTCCACCCGGACCTGTCGCGGCGGAATGGCGAGACGCAGGACGTCCATCGCGCTCCCGGCGCTGCGATCCGCGATACGGCGTGCGAGCGTCCACAGGGTCGGGGTCAGGACCGGTACCGACGACACGACCGAGCTCAGCGGGCTGAGCGCTCCGCCGAACTCGCTCGAGTCGGCGAGGTCCACGATGAACCCGTTCGCCGACCGCCCGGCCGAGCGCAACGGGACCGAGACGCGCGCGCCGAGCACGGCGTCATCGGCCAGCTCCTCGGGAATGGCGTAGTCGAACAGATGGTCGAGCTGTGGCAACGGGGAGTCGAGTACCACCCTGGCGACCCTCGCGCCGACCACGGCTACAGCCCGGCTGCTGACCGCAACGCCTCCACCCGGTCGAGACGCTCCCACGTGAAGTCGGGGAGCTCGCGGCCGAAGTGCCCGTACGCCGCCGTGGCGGCGTAGATGGGGCGGATGAGGTCGAGGTCGGCGATGATCGCGGCCGGACGGAGGTCGAAGACGTCGCGGATCGCGCGCGTGATGTCCGCCTCCGGCACATGGGCCGTCCCGAAGGTCTCGACGTAGAGTCCGACAGGCGCGGCCTTGCCGATAGCGTAGGCGACCTGCACCTCGAGACGTTCGGCGAATCCGGCGGCGACCGCGTTCTTCGCCACCCAGCGCATGGCGTATGCGGCCGAGCGGTCCACCTTCGACGGGTCCTTCCCGCTGAAGGCCCCACCGCCGTGTCGAGCCGCTCCGCCGTAGGTGTCGATGATGATCTTGCGTCCGGTGAGCCCCGCGTCGCCCATCGGGCCACCGACGACGAAGATGCCGGTCGGGTTGATCAGGTGCGTCACGTTCGAGCTGTCGAGTTCGACCGTCGCGAGGACCGGTTCGATGACGTGACGCTGGACGTCGCGACGCAGCTGCTCCGTGGAGACACCCGGATTGTGCTGCGTGGAGACCACGACCGTCTCGACGGTCTTCGGGAGGAAGCCGTCGTACCCGATGGTGACCTGGGTCTTGCCGTCCGGGCGCAAGTAGTCGAGCTGGCCGGACTTGCGGACCTCGGCGAGTCGCTCCGCGAGACGGTGTGCGATCCAGCTGGGCAGCGGCATGTACTGCGGCGTCTCGGTGGTCGCGAACCCGAACATGATGCCCTGGTCGCCCGCGCCCTGGAGGTCGTAGGCGTCGACACTGGACTGCTCGCGGGACTCGAAGGCATGGTCGACTCCGGCGGCGATGTCGGCGGACTGCGAGCCGATCGAGACGCTCACGCCGCAGGAGTCGCCGTCGAATCCGATGTCGGACGAGGTGTAGCCGATGGACCGGATGCGCTCGCGGACGATCGTCGGGATGTCGACGTAGCCGCTCGTGGAGACCTCACCGGCGACATGGACGAGCCCGGTGGTGACGAGCGTCTCGACGGCGACTCGACTGCGCGGATCCACCTCGAGGAGTGCGTCGAGGATGCTGTCCGAGATCTGGTCGCAGATCTTGTCGGGATGTCCCTCGGTCACGGATTCGGAGGTGAACAGGCGCAGCTCGGTCATGCGGTCTCCCGTCGGAAGTGGTGGTGCGATGGTGGAGGGATCGGCCGTCGCGGTGTTCCGGGGCCGGACCGTTCATCACTCTAGTCGAGGCCTCGGACACGTCGTCCGTCCATGACGCAAGGCGTCGCGGTGGTGGGAACGGGCCCGACACGACGAATCCGCCGGTCGTCTGGCGCCCGGCGGATTCGTCGTGGTGAAGCGGTTATTCGGCGATCGGCTTGATCTGGAGCTTGTCCTCGTTGATCTCGTGCATCGCGATCGAGAGCGGCTTGTCCTCGACGGACGAGTCGACCAGCGGCCCGACGTTGTCGAACAGGCTGCCCTCGTGGAGGTCGGCGTAGTAGTCGTTGATCTGGCGCGCGCGCTTGGACGCGAAGATCACGAGTGCGTACTTGGACTCGACCTTGGTGAGCAGGGAGTCGATGGGCGGATCGATGATGCCCTTGAGCTTGTCAGCCATGCAGGTTCACACTCCTCGTGTGGTTGTGTTCGGGGAAGATCGGATCGATGCGGGGTGCGCGTCGGACGTCAATCCCCGTGAATCTTCATCAAGTCTACGACCTCTTGGGCCGCGCGGGCCACGTCGTCGTTGACGACACGGTGGTCGAACTCGTCCGCGGCGGCCAGTTCGACCTTCGCGGTGCGCAGTCGGCGCTCCCGTTCCTCCTCGTCCTCGGTGCCTCGTCCGACCAGTCGGCGGACCAGTTCGTCCCAGCTCGGGGGCAGCAGGAACACCAGGGTCGCCTCCGGCATCGCCTCCCGGACCTGCCGGGCACCCTGGATGTCGATCTCGAGCAACGCGCTGTCGCCGGCCGCGAGCGCACGCTCGATCGGCTCGCGTGGCGTGCCGTAGCGGTACGCGTTGTGGACCGTGGCGTGCTCGAGCAGGCGGTCGCCCTCGATGAGGCCGTCGAATTCGTCGTCGGTCACGAAGTAGTAGTTCACCTCGTGCTGTTCCCCCGGTCGGGGCTTGCGCGTCGTGGCCGAGACGGAGAGGTGCACCTCCGGGTAGTGGTCGCGGATGTACGCGGCCACCGTCCCCTTGCCGACGGCCGTCGGGCCGGCGAGCACGACGAGTCGGCTGCGCGCGTTCCCCGGGTAGCGCTCGGCGATGAAGGCGCGGAGGCGATCCCGCTGCAACCGCCCGAGACCGCCGAGGCGCTTCACCGAGGAGATGCCGAGCGATTCGAGGATGCGCCCGAGCTTGGTGACGCCGACACTCGGGATGCTGAGGAGGTACTCGGTGATGCGGATGCCGCCCTCGATACCGTCCGGATCGGCGGTCGCGGCGTCGAGTACCTCCAAGGGGGTGCGGGCACCGGAGGCGATGGACGCCTTGACGGTCGCACGCGCGCGGCGTTTGCGAACGGCCTCACGTGAGGCGGCGGCCCGGTCGACCTCCGGCATGTTCCTACTGGGCTGGTCCTGCTCCTGGTCAACCACGGGCGCTCCTCACGGCTGCGACGGAACGTTCGACGGCGTCCGCGATCCCCGAGGGTCCAGCCGCGAGGAGGCTCCGGGACTCGGAGACGATGACGCCCGGCGCGAGGTCGCCGTAGATGGATCCGAGGTCGGCGACCGAGGCCCCCTGGTGGCCGAACCCGGGTGCCAGGATCGGGAGCGTGGTCGTCGGCGGTACCTCCGTCAGGCCGAACTCCTCGAGACGGAGCGTGGCTCCGATGACCGCACCGATCGAACCGGTAGCCCCGGGGTGGTGCCGTGCGTTCCAGTGGTCGATCTCCTCGAGCATCGACGCCGCGACGGTGAGGCCGGCCCTGTCCTCGGCGAGCTGGACGTCGCGACCCTCCGGGTTCGAGGTCGCCGTCAGCACGAACACGCCCTTGCCGTGCTGCTCGGCGAGCTCGAGTACCGGCTGCAGTGAGCCGAAGCCGAGATAGGGGTTCACGGTGAGGGCGTCGACCTCCAGCGGTGAACCGGGGGTCAGCCACGCTTCGGCATAGCCCTCCATGCTCGTCCCGATCTCACCGCGCTTGGCGTCGCCGATCACGAGGAGCCCGGCGTCGCGTGCCGCGGCGAGGACCCCTTCGAGGGCGATGTACCCGGCCGACCCGAACCGTTCGAAGAACGCCACCTGCGGCTTGACGATCCCGGCGCGACCGGCTGCGGCCTCGACGACGGCGAGGCCGAAGGCCCCCGCGCCGGCGGCGGTGTCGGGCAGCCCCCACGCCTCGAGCAGGAAGCGGTGCGGATCGATGCCGACGCAGAGTCGGCCCGACCGGATGAAGACCTCGTCCAGTCGGGTTCCGAAGGAAGCCGTCACGAGCGCGCAGCCCGATCGAGTGCGTACTCCTGGAGCGAGCGGACCTCGAAGCCCCCGCCGAGTGCCTCGAAGGAGCCGACCGCTGCGGTGAGCTGCGCGATCGTCGTGAAGAGCGGCTTGTCGGCCGCGACGGCGGCCGCGCGGATCTCGTAGCCGTCCGCGCGAGCCGACCGGCCACTCGGGGTGTTGATGACCATGTCGACCTCGTCGCGGTTGATCAGGTCGACGATCGAGTCGTCCTCGCCCGCGGCCGTGGTCTCGCTGTACTTGCGCACCGTCCGGGCACTGATGCCGTTCCGGTTCAGCACCTCGGCCGTGCCGTCGGTCGCGAGGATGTCGAACCCGAGCTGCTGGAGGCGCAGCACCGGCAGGATGATCGAGCGCTTGTCGCGGTCGGAGACCGAGACGAACACCGTTCCGCTCGACGGCAGGCCGCCGTAGGCCGCCTCCTGGCTCTTCGCGAACGCGCGCGGGAAGTCCTTGTCGATGCCCATCACCTCGCCGGTGGAGCGCATCTCCGGGCCGAGCACGCTGTCGACGATCTGGCCGTCCTTCGTGCGGAAGCGCTTGAAGGGCAGCACGGCCTCCTTGACCGACACCGGGGAGTCGATCGGGACCCGGGATCCGTCGACCGGGGGCAGGAGCCCGGAGTCCTTGAGCTCGGCGACCGTCGCGCCGGTCATGATGAGTGATGCGGCCTTCGCCAGCGGGATGCCGAGCGCCTTCGACACGAACGGCACCGTGCGGGACGCACGCGGGTTCGCCTCGATGACGTAGAGGATGCCGGCGCCGATCGCGAACTGGACGTTCAGCAGACCGCGCACGCCGATCCCCTGGGCGATCGCGAGCGTCGCGTTCCGCACGCGGTCGATCTCGGCACGACCGAGCGAGACGGGCGGCAGGGTGCAGCTCGAGTCGCCCGAGTGGATCCCGGCCTCCTCGATGTGCTCCATGACGCCACCGATGTAGAGCTCCTCGCCGTCGAACAGGGCGTCGACGTCGATCTCGATCGCGTCGTCGAGGAAGTGGTCGACGAGCAGCGGCTGGGCCGGGCCCACGATGCCCTGGTCCTCGATGCGCACGAAGTAGTCCGTGAGCGAGGCGCTGTCGTAGATGATCTCCATGCCGCGTCCGCCGAGCACGAAGCTCGGGCGGACGAGGACCGGGTAGCCGATCTCCTCGGCGACGCGCAGCGCACCCTCGATCTCCACCGCGGTGCCGTTCTTCGGTGCGACGAGGCCGGCGGCGTCCAGGATCTCCTGGAACTGGCCGCGCTCCTCGGCGAGGTCGATGGCGGTCGGCGTGGTGCCGAGGATCGGGACGCCTGCGGCCTCGAGCCCCTTCGCGAGCCCGAGCGCCGTCTGGCCGCCGAGCTGGACGACGACACCGACGAGTTCGCCCGACTCGCTCTCGGCGTGGATGACCTCGAGGACGTCCTCGAGCGTGAGCGGCTCGAAGTAGAGGCGGTCGCTCGTGTCGTAGTCCGTCGAGACGGTCTCCGGGTTGCAGTTGATCATGATGGTCTCGAAGCCGGCGGCCTGCAAGGCGAAGGACGCGTGCACGCAGGAGTAGTCGAACTCGATGCCCTGGCCGATGCGGTTCGGGCCGGACCCGAGGATGACCACCTTGCGGCGGTCGCTCGCGACCACCTCGGTCTCGGTGTCGTAGCTCGAGTAGTGGTACGGGGTGAGCGCCGGGAACTCGCCGGCGCACGTGTCGACCGTCTTGTAGACCGGGCGGACACCGAGGATGTGCCGGACCTCGCGCACCTCCTGCTCGCCGAACCAGCGCAGCTGACCGATCTGCGCGTCCGAGAAACCGTGGTTCTTCGCGGTACGGAGCACCTCGGTGTCGAGGCGTTCCGCCGCGGCGATCCAGTCGGCGACGTCGTTGATCAGGACGATCTGGTCGATGAACCACGGGTCGATCTTGGTGGCCTCGAAGACCTGCTCAGCGGTGGCACCCTTGCGGAGCGCCTGCTGCACGACGACGATGCGGCCGTCGGTCGGGGTCTTCATGACCTCGAGCAGCTCCTCGACACTGCGGGACTCGTCGCCCCAGTGGAAGCTGGAACCGCGCTTCTCGAGCGACCGCAGCGCCTTCTGCAGGGCCGTGGCGTAGTTACGTCCGATGGCCATCGCCTCACCCACCGACTTCATGGTGGTCGTGAGTGTCGGGTCGGCGGCTGGGAACTTCTCGAACGCGAAGCGCGGGACCTTCACGACGACGTAGTCGAGCGTGGGCTCGAAGCTCGCGGGCGTGACCTTCGTGATGTCGTTCGGGATCTCGTCGAGGCGGTACCCGATGGCCAGCTTCGCCGCGATCTTCGCGATCGGGAAGCCGGTCGCCTTCGAGGCGAGGGCACTCGAGCGGGAGACGCGCGGGTTCATCTCGATGACGATGATGCGGCCGTCGGCCGGGTCGACCGCGAACTGGATGTTGCAGCCGCCGGTGTCGACGCCGACCGCGCGGATGATGTCGATACCGATGTCGCGGAGCTTCTGGTACTCGCGGTCCGTCAGCGTCAGGGCGGGGGCCACCGTGATGGAGTCGCCGGTGTGCACGCCGACCGGGTCGACGTTCTCGATCGAGCAGACGACGACGGTGTTGTCGGCCGTGTCGCGCATGAGCTCGAGCTCGTACTCCTTCCAGCCGAGGATCGACTCCTCGAGGAGCACCTCGGTGGTCGGGCTCTGGTGGAGGCCGTCGCCGACGATCCGGCGGAGCTCCGTCTCGGTGTATGCGAATCCCGAGCCGAGGCCGCCCATGGTGAACGAGGGGCGCACGACCAGCGGGTAGCCGAGGTCCTCGGCGTAGCCGACGGCCTCCTCGACCGTGTGGGCGATGTACGAACGGGCCACGTCCGCGCCCGCGTCGAGCACGAGCTGCTTGAAGATCTGGCGGTCCTCGCCCTTGTTGATCGCCTCGAAGTTCGCGCCGATGAGCTCGACGTCGTACTTCTCGAGGATGCCGTGCTCGTGCAGCTGGATCGCGGCGTTCAACGCCGTCTGGCCGCCGAGGGTCGGCAGGATCGCGTCGGGCTTCTCCTTCGCGATGATCGTCTCGATGACCTGCCAGGTGATCGGCTCGACGTAGGTCGCGTCGGCGAAGTCGGGGTCGGTCATGATGGTCGCCGGGTTCGAGTTGACGAGGATGACCCGGACGCCCTCCTCGCGCAGCACGCGGCATGCCTGGGTGCCCGAGTAGTCGAACTCGGCGGCCTGCCCGATGACGATCGGCCCGGAGCCGATGACGAGGACGCTGTTGATGTCGTCGCGCTTGGGCACTAGTTGTTCTCCTTGGTGCTGGAAGTGGTGGCGTGGCCGGTCACGAGGTCGCGGAACCGGTCGAACAGGTAGACCGCGTCGTGCGGACCCGAGGCGGACTCGGGGTGGTACTGGACCGAGAACGCGGGGATGTCGATGCAGTTGATGCCCTCGACGACCTCGTCATTCAGGCTGTAGTGGCTGACCTCGGCGAGACCGAACCCGGCGGGCGTCTCGTGTCTGCCCTCGATCGGCAGGTCGACCGCGAAACCGTGGTTCTGCGAGGTGATCTCCACCCGACCGGTCGCCTTGTCGAGGACCGGCTGGTTGATCCCGCGGTGACCGAACGGCAGCTTGTAGGTCTCGAAGCCGAGCGCGCGCCCGAGCAGCTGGTTGCCGAAGCAGATGCCGAAGTACGGCACGCCCGCGCGGAGCACGTCCTGCAGGAGGGCGACGTGCGCGTCGCTCGCAGCCGGGTCACCGGGGCCGTTGGAGAAGAAAAGTGCGGACGGTTCGAGCGCGAGGACCTCGGCCGAGGTCACCGACTGCGGCAGCACCACGACGTCGAAGCCGCGAGCGGCGAGGTGGTTGAGCGTCGACGTCTTGACGCCGAGGTCGAGGACCGCGACGGAACCGACGCGCTCGCCCACCGCCGGCACGGTGTACTGCTCGGTCGTGGAGACCTGGCTCGACAGGTTCAGACCGGCCATCTGCGCGCCGGCCCGGACGAGACTGAGCTGCTCGGCGCCGGACAACTCGAAGTCCTCGCCGGAGAACACGCCGCCGCGCATGGAACCGGCGGAACGGATGTGCCGGGTCACCGCGCGGGTGTCGATGCCGCTGATGCCCACGACGCCGTCCTGGACCAGTTCGTCGTCGAGCGAGCGGTCCGCTCGGAAGTTCGAGACGACGCGCGACGCGTCACGCACCACGTATCCGGCGACCCAGACGCGGGCGGACTCCATGTCCTCGCGGTTGACGCCGGTGTTGCCGATGTGCGGCGCGGTCATCAGGACGATCTGTCCGGCGTAGGACGGGTCGGTCAGCGTCTCCTGGTAGCCGGTCATGCCGGTGGCGAAGACGACCTCGCCGAGCGTGCGGCCGGTCGCGCCGTAGGCGTGCCCGACGTAGCGGTTGCCGTCCTCGAGGACGAGTACCGCTGGACTGGGTGGGGTGAAGGAGGTCATGGTCAAGCCCTCTCGTGAGGCGGTGGGGTGGAGTCGTCGGCCGAGGTGATGTCGGCGACGGTGTCTGGGGTGCCGGTCGGCCGGAATCCGGCGTCCGCGGCGGGGATGAGGCTCGTGACGGTGTCGATGATGCGGGCGCGGTCCGCCTGCTCGAGGACGCGGAAGGTGCTGTCCGCGATCACCGTCGGGACGGGGCGCCAGCTCAGGCGGATGAGCCCGCCCGGCTCGACGACCCGGTCGATCGTGAGGTTGGTCTGGTCGACGCCGACGATGCTCGTCGCAGGGATGAACGTCGGCCGCTCCCCCGGGACGTCGACGACGATTCCGGCGGCACCGAGCTCGAGCGTGACCCGGGATCGGTAGCGCAGTCCCTGCAACGCCAGCCGTTCGAGCGGCTGGTCGTGCTTCGACGTCGCGACGTAGAGGACCTCGACCGTCAGTGACGGGACCGGCCGAGGGTCGGGGAGCTCCGCGAGGGGACCGACCTGGGCGTCGCGCGCGACGCGGCGTCGCCAGGCGAAGGCCATGAGGGCGAGGATGCCGAGGAGGACGAGGGCGACGAGGACGGCCGCGAGGATCCGCCCGTCCATCAGTGCTCGACCTCCGCGGATCGCGCGGCACGGCGTGCTGCGGCCGCGACCTGCTCCGTCGGGAGCACGGCGCCGTCCAGGACGGTCGCGTAGCCCCGGTGGAAGGTGGCGACGACGCGGCCGGGCAGCTCCAGGCCGAGGTAGGGCGAGTTCACGCCCTTGCCGGCCAGGTCGGCCGTGCCGAACGGACGGGTGGCGGCGGTGTCGTAGAGCACGACCTCCGCCGGAGCACCGGCCTCGATCGAAGCCCCCTGCCCGGTGATCCGTCCGATCCTCGCCGGCGTCGCCGAGAGCACCCGGGCGACGTCGTTCCAGTCCAGGAGCCCGGTCGCGACCATCGACGCGTGCACGACGGAGAGGGCGGACTCGAGGCCCACCATGCCGTTCGCGGCGGCGTCCCACTCGCAGTCCTTGGCCTCGACCGGGTGCGGTGCGTGGTCCGTCGCGACGATGTCGATCGTGCCGTCAGCGAGGGCCTCGCGCAGCGCCTGGACGTCCTCCGCCCGTCGCAGGGGCGGGTTCACCTTGTACCGGGCGTCGTAGCTCGCCACCAGCTCCTCCGTGAGCAGCAGGTGGTGCGGCGTGACCTCGGCCGTGACGGGGATGCCCCGGGCCTTCGCCCAGCGGATGACGTCGACGGAACCGGCCGTCGAGACGTGGCAGATGTGGAGGCGGGAACCCACGTGCTCGGCGAGGAGCACGTCGCGGGCGATGATCGACTCCTCAGCGACAGCCGGCCATCCGGTGAGACCGAGCTCGCCGGAGAGGGCGCCCTCGTTCATCTGCGCACCGACGGTGAGTCGGGGCTCCTGCGCGTGCTGGGCGATCACGCCGTCGAAGGCCTTCACGTACTCCAGCGCGCGACGCATGAGCAGCGGGTCGGACACGCAGAGGCCGTCGTCCGAGAAGACCCGGACCTTGGCGCGTGAGGAGGCCATGGCGCCGAGTTCGGCGAGTCGTTCTCCGGCGAGTCCGACCGTCACGGCACCGATCGGCTGCACCGTGGCGTAGCCGGCGCGCTCACCGAGCGACTGCTCCTGCTCGACGACCCCGGCCGTGTCGGCCACCGGCGAGGTGTTGGCCATCGCGAACACCGCGGTGAAGCCGCCGGCGGCTGCGGCACGCGTGCCGGTGAGCACCGTCTCGCTCTGCTCGAACCCGGGTTCCCGGAGATGCGTGTGGAGGTCGACGAGCCCGGGCAGCGCGAGGAGGCCGTCCGCGTCGACGACGGTCGCGCCGACGGCGCTCAGCCCGGAGCCGCGTTCCGCGATCCGTCCGTCGCGCAGGAGGATGTCGGTGCGTGTCCCGTCGGCGAGCGTCGCTCCGGTGATCAGGGTGACGTCGTGGTTCGAAGTGGGCTCAGACACGGGTGGATTCCTCTCGATCGCCGGACAGCAGCAGGTACAACGCGGCCATCCGGACCGACACCCCGTTGGCGACCTGTTCGAGGACGGTCGACCGGGGTGAGTCGGCTGCCCCGGACGAGATCTCCAGACCGCGGTTCATCGGCCCGGGGTGCATGACAATGCTAGCCGGATCGAGGCGGGCGAGCCGCTCGTCGTCGAGCCCCCAGCGCCTGGAATACTCCCGGCTGTTCGGGAAAAAGGCGGCGTGCATGCGTTCGGACTGGATCCGGAGCATCATCAGCACGTCGGGACGCTGGGCGATCGCGTCGTCCAGGTCGTAGCGGACGGTTGCCGGCCAGGGGCCGAGGTCCACCGGAAGCAGTGTCGGCGGGGCGACGAGGGTGACCTCGGCGCCGAGCGTGTCGAGCAGCCAGACGTTCGAGCGGGCGACCCGGGAATGCAGGATGTCGCCGACGATCGTCACCGCCACCCCGTCGAGCGCGCGACCGCGGGACCGCTCGCCGTGGAGGCGCTTGCGCATGGTGAACGCGTCCAGGAGGGCCTGCGTCGGGTGCTCGTGCGTCCCGTCCCCCGCGTTCAGGATGCCGGCGTCGATCCACCCGCTGTCGGCGAGGGTCTGCGGCGCTCCGGACGCGGAATGTCGGATCACGACGGCGTCGGCGTGCATCGCGGCGAGGGTCTGTGCGGTGTCCTTCAGGCTTTCACCCTTCGAGACGCTCGACCCCTTGGCGCTGAAGGTGATGACGTCTGCGGACAGCCGTTTCGCGGCAGCCTCGAACGAGATGCGCGTGCGGGTCGAGTCCTCGAAGAAGAGGTTGACGACCGTCTTCCCACGGAGGGTCGGGAGCTTGCGGACCTCACGGAACTGCGTCTCGGCCATGTCCTCCGCGACGTCGAGTATCTCGATCGCCTCGTCGCGGGTGAGTGTCTTCGTCGACAGCAGGTGCCTCATTCGCCGCTCCCCTCGATCGTCACGGAGTCGTCGCCGTCGAACTCGGTGAGCCGGACGAAGATGCGCTCCGCCTGGGAGGAGGGCAGGTTCTTCCCCACGAAGTCGGGTCGGATCGGGAGCTCGCGGTGCCCGCGGTCGACGAGCGCGGCGAGCCGCACGACGCGCGGGCGGCCCAGGTCGGTCAGGGCGTCGAGGGCGGCGCGGATCGTGCGTCCCGAGTACAGGACGTCGTCGACGAGGACGACCGTGCGCCCGTCGATCCCCTGTGGCGGGAGCGTCGTGGGCTGCGGTGCACGGGTCGGGTGCTTCGCCAGGTCGTCGCGGTACATCGTGACGTCGAGTGCACCCGAGACGATGGTCGCGCCCGAGATCGAGGAGATCGTGGCGGCGATCCGCTTCGCGAGGATGACCCCGCGCGTCGGGATGCCCAGGATCACGAGGTCGTCTGCTCCGCGGTTGGACTCGAGGATCTCGTGGGAGATCCGAGTCAACGCCCGCGCGATGTCAGCTTCGTGCAGCACGGTACGTGCGCTCATCGCCGACTCCCTTCTCCGCCTCTCTGGACGGTCTTAAAGGTTGTCTTGGTCAACACCCGAGCCTAGCAGTCGGATCAGGCCTCGTAGAGCTCCAACGGGAGGCCGTCGGGATCGAAGAAGAACAGCATCTTGCGCGAGGTGTGCGGGTCGATCCGGACGTCTTCGACGCGGACCCCCAGCTCCACCAGACGGGCGTGGCCGGCGTCGACGTCGTCGACGGCGAAGGCGAGGTGCCGCAGTCCGAGCGCTTCGGGTCCGGATGCGCGTGCCGGCGGGTCCGGGAAGGAGAACAACTCGATGAGGTACTCACCGTTCAGGGCGAGGTCGCCCATCCAGGAGTCACGCTCGGCCCGGTACACCTCGGTGAGCAGCTCGCAGCCGAGCACCGAGGTGTAGAAGCGCTTGGAGGCCTCGTAGTCGCTGGCGATGATCGCGATGTGGTGCACGCGCTTCAGCGGCAGGGCCGCGCCGGTCTCGTCGCTCATCGTCACCGCGGGTTGATCTGCGAGATCTTACCGAGCAGGCCGTTGATGAAGCCGGCCGAGTCGTCGGTCGACAGCGTCTTGGCCGCCTCGACCGCTTCGTCGATGGCGACGCCGTGCGGCACCTCGTCGTTGAACAGGATCTCCCAGATCGCAATCCGGAGGATGGCCCGGTCGACCGTGGGCATCCGCGCGAGCGTCCAGCCCTGCGCGTACGTCTCGATCTGTTCGTCGATCTCCTCGGCGTGGTCACCGACACCGTCGACGATCTCCCGCGCGTACAACCAGGAGGCCTGGCGGTCGGGCTCGCTGACGGCGCGAGAGGCTTCCGCGGACAGGACTTCAGCGAGGGTCTGCTGACGGACGTCGGCCTGGTAGAGCAGATCGAGGGCGCGCTTGCGCGCCTTGGTACGAGCGCTCACTCGTTGACGCGACCGAGGTAGTCACCCGTGCGGGTGTCGACCTTGACCTTGGTGCCGGTCTCGAGGAAGAGCGGGACCTGGATCTCGTAGCCGGTCTCGACAGTCGCCGGCTTCGTGCCACCGGTCGAGCGGTCGCCCTGGAGCCCGGGTTCCGTGTAGGTGACCTCGAGGATGACCGACGCGGGGAGCTCGACGTACAGGGGGTTGCCGTTGTTGAGGGCGACCGTGACGTCCTGGTTCTCGAGGAGGAAGTTCTTGGTGTCGCCGACGACGACGGCGGGGATGGTGATCTGGTCGTAGTCGCTCTTGTCCATGAAGACGAAGGAGTCGCCGTCCGCGTACAGGTAGGTGAAGTCGCGGCGGTCGACGTTCTCGACGTCGATCTTCGTGCCGGCGTTGTACGTCTTGTCGACGACCTTGCCGGTCATGATGTTCTTCATCTTGGTGCGGACGAACGCGCCACCCTTGCCCGGCTTGACGTGCTGGAACTCGATCACCGTCCAGAGCTGCCCGTCGATGTTCAGGACGATGCCGTTCTTGATGTCAGCGGTAGAAGCCATGCGCGAGAATGTCCGTTCGTGGAAAGTGTGCGGCCGGATACGACCCAACGAACGAGTGTAACCGCTGCGAGGACCCGTGACCAACGCGCCCGTGGTGGACCAGGGCGCCTCGCACGTCACTCGGTGCTGCGGCGGACCACGAGGTCGAGGGCGAGGCGGTACGAGTCGAAGCCGAAACCGGCGATCACGCCGGTCGCGACACCGGAGATCACGCTCGTGTGACGGAACGCCTCGCGGGCATGCGGATTCGAGAGGTGCACCTCGACGAGCAGGAGGCCCGCCTTCGTGACCATGGCCGCCGCGTCGCGGAGCCCGTAGCTGTAGTGGGTGAACGCCGCGGGGTTCAGGATCACGGACGTCCCGGAGTCGACGGCCTCGTGGAGCCAGCCGATCAGCTCGCCCTCGTCGTCCGTCTGACGCAGGTCGATCCGCGTCCCGTCGCCAGCGTCGGTCTCGAGCACGGTGCGCAGCGCATCGAGGTCGGCCGAGCCGTAGACGTCGGGTTCACGGCTGCCGAGGCGTCCGAGGTTCGGTCCGTTGAGGACGAGCACGGTGGTCATGAGTCGAGGGTATCCGTTCGGGACGAGCGCTCGCGGAGCGCGCCGGCGTCGGTCAGGAGCCGATCTCCTGGTAGGCGGCGAAGAGCAGCGAGGTCTCGGGCCCCTGGAGGACGGTCGGCTTGGCGAGGTCGTCGAGCACGATGAACCGCAACATCGAACCGCGCGTCTTCTTGTCGCGCTGCATCGTCGCGAGCAGGGTGTTCCAGCGGCCCACCGGATAGGCGATCGGCAGGCTGAGGAGCTCCAGGACGCGACGGTGGCGGTCGACGACCTCGTCCGACAGTCGGCCGGCGAGGCGGGACAGCTCGGCGACGTACATCATGCCGATCGCCACCGCGGCACCGTGTCGCCACTGGTACCGCTCGGCGTGCTCGATGGCGTGCCCGAGCGTGTGTCCGTAGTTGAGGATCTCGCGGAGGCCCTGCTCGGTGAAGTCCTCGCTGACGACGTCGGCCTTCATCCGGATCGCGAGCTCGATGCAGCGGCGGAAGGCGGGCGTGTCGGGGTCGGTCGCGGCGTCGACATCGGCCTCGATGAGTTCGAGGATCTCCGGGTAGCGGATGAACCCGGCCTTGGCAACCTCGGCGAACCCGGCGAGGATCTCGTTCTTCGGGAGGGTGTCGAGCGTGTCGAGATCGCAGACGACGGCGGCCGGGGCGTAGAAGGCGCCGACGAGGTTCTTGCCTTCCGCGGTGTTGATGCCCGTCTTGCCGCCCACGGCCGCGTCGACCATGCCGAGGACCGTCGTGGGGACCTGCACGAGCCGGACGCCGCGCAGCCAGGTGGCGGCGACGAAGCCGGCGAGGTCGGTGACCGCGCCACCGCCGAACCCGATGACCGCGTCGGAGCGCGTGAAGTCGGCCTGCCCGAGGACTCCCCAGCAGAACGCGGCGACCTCGACCCGTTTCCCGGCCTCGGCGTCCGGCACCTCGGCGAGCAGTACCTGGTACCGGTCGCTCAGGGTCTCGCGCAGCTTGGCCGCCTTCTCGCCCAGCGTCGCCGGGTGGACGATGAGGACCCGCTGCACGCCGGTCCCGAGGGCGTCGACGAGCACGTCCTCCAGCCCTCTCCCGATCGTGATGGGGTACGGGGAGGATCCCGTCACCTCGATGACGGTCCGCTCGGTCGGGGTGGTCGGTTCGGTGCTCATGCAGGCTCCTTCACCCAGGCGACGAGCTCGTCGACGATGCCTGAGATGGGTCGGTGCGAGGTGTCGAAGGTGACATCCGCGAGTCGTTCGTACACGGGACGCCGGGCGGCGGCGATGCGCGACCACGCGCCGGGGTCGTCGCGGAGCAGTGGACGCTTGTCGAGGTTGGCCCGTGCCAGCACGGCCTCCTCGGTGACCGTCAGCAGCACGACGCGTGCGTCGGCGAGCTCACGCTGCGTGTCCTCGTCGAGGACCGCGCCCCCGCCGAGCGACACGATCGCCGGCTGCTCGAGCGCGGCGGCGACCGCCGCCCGCTCCAGGGCGCGGAAGTGAGGCTCACCGTGTTGCTCGAAGATGCGCGCGATCGCGCCGTGCTCGCCGGACACGACGCTGTCGGTGTCGACGAACGGCAGGCCCAGGCGCTTCGCCAACTGCTTGCCGACCCGGCTCTTCCCCGACCCCATCGGTCCGATGAGGACGACGGGGAGTCGGAGGTCGGCGGCCTGCTCAGGCATCGGCGCTGGAGGCGTGGTCGCCTCGCGTGCGCAGGTTGGACGGGATCGCTGCCAGGTATCCGTCGAGGTTGCGCTTCGTCTCGGGGACGGAGTCGCCACCGAACTTCTCGAGGACCGCTTCGGCGAGGACCAGGGCCACCATCGCCTCGGCCACGACACCGGAGGCCGGGACCGCGCAGACGTCCGAGCGCTGGTGGTGTGCGGTGGCGGCCTCGCTCGTCGCGACGTCGACGGTGCGGAGCGAGTGCGGGACGGTCGCGATCGGCTTCATGCCGGCGCGGACACGGAGGACGGTGCCGGTGGTCATGCCGCCCTCGGTGCCGCCGGCGCGGTCGCTCTGTCGTGCGATGCCGTCGCTCTCCTGGACGAGCTCGTCGTGGGCCGCGGAACCGCGACGCGTCGTCGTGAGGAAGCCGTCGCCGACCTCCACACCCTTGATGGCCTGGATGCCCATGAGCGCTGCTGCGAGCCGTGCGTCGAGTCGGCGGTCCCAGTGGACGTAGGAGCCGAGTCCCGGTGGGAGTCCGTAGGCCAGGACCTCGACGATGCCGCCGAGGGTGTCGCCGTCCTTCTTGGCCGCATCGACCTCGGCGACCATGCGCTCCGAGGTCGCCTTGTCGAAGCAGCGCAGCGGATCGGCGTCGAGCGCGTCGACGTCGGCCGGGACCGGCAGCGGGCTGTCTTCGGGAACGCGCACGGGCCCGATCGACAGCGTGTGGCTGACGAGGGTGATGCCCAGCTCGCCGAGGAAGGAGCGCGCGACGGCACCCAGGGCCACTCGCGCAGCGGTCTCGCGTGCGCTGGCGCGTTCGAGCACGGGACGCGCCTCGTCGAAACCGTACTTCTGCATGCCCGTCAGGTCGGCGTGCCCGGGACGCGGGCGGGTGAGCGCGGCGCTGCGGCCACGCGACTTGTCGGAGATCTCGGTCGGCTCGGGGCTCATGACCTCGGCCCACTTCGGCCACTCGGTGTTGCCGATGCGGATCGCGATCGGGCTGCCCATGGAGAAGCCGTGGCGGACGCCGCCGGACAGGTTGAGCTCGTCCTCCTCGAACTTCATGCGGGATCCTCGGCCGTAGCCGAGCTTCCGTCGGGCGAGGTCGGCGCGGACGCCGTCCATGGAGATGGGTACGCCGGACGGGAGTCCCTCGAGGACGGCGATGAGTTCCGGGCCGTGAGACTCTCCGGCAGTGAGCCAACGAAGCATGGTCCTATCCTTCCATAGAGCCGGGACGCGACCGTGCGCCTTCGGTCGACGGGTGTGCAGGTGGGCGACGGATGCGTCCGGCGCGGTCAGTGCGAGGCGACCGGCGCCCCGGTGTGATCGAGGTGGACCGTGTCGAGCATCGCCCGGAGCACCGTCGTCTCGTCCTCGAGCGGCAGGAGCGGATCGCCGAGGACGAAGATCCGGACCTGGAGCAACGCCTGGTGCACGAGCATGGACAGTCCGCTGAGGACCGACCCGCCGGCCTGCGACCACGCCTCCGCGAGCACACTCGGCCACGGGTCGTACGCGACGTCGAGGAGGAGCGCGCCTGGAGCATGGGACAGGACCGGACCCGGTTCGGTGAGGGCGCCGCCGGGAAGGGTGCTGATCACGAGTGGTGCGTCAGGCGTCTCACCGTCGAGCGGCCCTGAGGCGAACCGCAGCCCCAGCCGGCCGGCGAGGTCCTCGAGTGGTCGCGCCTGGGCCGGTCGTCGGAGCGCCACGTGGACGTGCTCGGCACCGAGGTCCGCCGCGGCCATGATCGCCGAGGACGCCGTCGCTCCCCCGCCCAGGACGACAGCGGAGGCGATCGCGTCGACGCCGGCCGCCCCGATCGCGCGGACGATGCCGCCGACGTCGGTGTTGAACCCCTCGATCCGACGGGATCCATCCTCGGCTCGGCGGAGACGCAGCGTGTTGACCGCCCCGGTCTCGGTTGCGGCGCGGTCGGCCACGTCGGCCAGCTCGAGCGCGCGATGCTTCAGGGGCATGGTCAGTGAGAGCCCCCGCCAGTCCGAGCCGAGTTCGTCGAGGAAGGCCGAGAGGTCGGCCGCCTCGAGTTCGTGGCGACCGTAGTCCCAGTCGAGCCCGAGCACCCGGTAGGCGGCCTCGTGCAGTGCCGGGGACTTGGAGTGGGCGATGGGCGCGCCGAGCACGGCGAGCCGCGGCTGTCCGTCCTCGCCGTGACCCGCCCGTGTTCCACTCATGTGCGCCACGCTCCCGCTACTGGTACTCGGGGTGCTCGTCCATCCAGGACAGCCACTTGTCGACCGCTGCCTCATGCTCCTCCTGGGTGGTGGAGAAGATCGTCTCGCCGGAGTCGAGGTTCCAGGTGACGAAGTAGAGCCATGGTCCGTCGGCCGGGTGCAGCGCGGCGTCGATCGCGAGGTCGCCCGGGTTCGAGATCGGTCGCACGACCATGCCCGGGTGGACGTAGGTGTTGTACGGGTTCGAGGCGTCGGCGCGCTCGGCGTCCGTGGTCGACACCCGGTGGGTGTTGCCCGTCCCGTACGCGACCGTGGCGTCGGACTGCAGCAGACCGCTCTCCCACTGGGCCGGGTCCAGCCGGTTGAGGAAGACCCGCGACACCTTGTAGTAGTCGTCGCGGAGGCCAGCCTCCTTCTGGATGAGCGAGGCCAGGACGATGGTCTTCCAACGGTCCTCGGGCTTCACCCCGGCGTCGTCGAGCGCCTGGAACGATCGGTTCACGAGGGTCTGGAGGACCGCGTGCGCATCGCCGCCGTCGGGGAGGCTGTAGGTCGCCGGGAAGAGGAACCCCTCGAGCGAGGTCGCCTCGGCGGGGAGACCGAAGGACGCGACGTCGGCGGCCGCCGCCTGGAGTTCCTCCAGCGGGATGCCGGTGCCCTCCGCGATCGACGGCAGGGCGTCCTGCTCAGCGGTGCCCTCGGGGATGACGAAGGTGTCCTCCATGCGGTTCGCCTCATCGGTCAGGGCGGCAAGGGCGGATTCGGCGCTCATCTTGAGCTTCAGCTTGTAGGCGCCCGGGAAGAACTCCGGCTGGGTGGGCTGGGCGAGGAGGAGGTCGTAGAAGGCGTCGAACGACTTCGTGACCCCCGCGTCGTGCAGGCTCGTCGCGATGTCCTCGCCGATGTCGCCCTCGTTGACCATGACGACGGCCTCGCCGCTGCCGGCACCCTCGTAGTCGTTCGGTTCCTCCCAGCCGAGGACCTTGCGGATCTGCGGCTCGTAACTCGTCCACACGACCGCGGCGCACGCGACGAGACCCCCGACGACGACGATCGACACGATGAGTGCGATGAGCCCGCGACGGCCACGTCGGCGCTTCGGCGGTTCCCCGCCGGCCAGCGCACGACGGCGCCCCCGATGGATCGGCTGCGGCCCGCTGTCGTTCGCCGTGTCGTCCTCAGCGAGCAGGTCCTCGAACGCGGGGATGGTCGTGGTCCTGGCCCGGGACGCTGAGGAATCGGTGTCGTCCGACTCGGGCGCACGTGGGCTCGGCGCGCTCACGGGTGTGTCGCTCGCGGCCGGCTCGCTGACGCCGGAGTCACCCGACGACGCAGCGGTCGAGGGGGCGTCGACGGACGCGGCGCCGGTCGGGGCCGGTTCGGCCGTGTCGCTCGCGGCGTCTTCATCGACGGGCTCGGACGGCGTCGAGGCGGCTTCCGCGGCCTCACGCTGCTGACGTGCCTCGCGTCGGGACAGTGGCACCGGCTGCTCCCCCGCGGCGTTCCGTTCGGACGTGAAGAGGTCGGCGAGCGGATCGTCTGCTGGGTTGTTCTGAGGTGTCAGATTCGACACAGGCACGTCCTGTTCACGGGTCGACGGGGCTTCCGGGGGGTCGCCCCGAACCGCGTTCGGCGTCGAGGGCGTACTGCAAGAGTATGACGGCCGCCACCTGATCGACAATCGAGCGGGTCTGCTTCTGTCGTTTCCCAGCGGAGCGCAAGGCGCTGTGGGCGGTCACCGTCGTCAGCCGCTCGTCGACGAGACGGGCCGGGACACCGGTGATCGATCTGAGCCGGGCCGCGAACTCCCGGGCGTCCTGCGTGGACGCCGTGTCCTTCCCCGACAGGGCGATCGGGAGACCGACGACGAGCTCCACCGCGCCGAGTTCTTCGGCGATGACCGCGATCGCCCGGATGTCGGTATCGCCCCCGAGATCCCGTGGGACCGTCTCCACCGGCGTGGCCAACAGGCCGTCGGGATCGCTTCTCGCGACCCCGACCCTGGCCTTCCCGACATCGATCCCGAGTCGGACTCCGCGGCGGAACTCGTCCGTCACGTCAGGCGATCTCGCGTGCGATCGCCGCGAGGGCGTCGCCGAGCGCGGTGGCGTCGACGCCGCCACCCTGTGCGAGATCGTCCTTCCCGCCACCGTTGCCGCCGAGGACACCGGCAGCGACCCGGACGAGGACGCCTGCCTTGAGTCCGGCGTCGCGGGCACCCTGGTTCGTCGCGACGACGATCGCGGGCTTCCCGCCGACGACCGCGCCCAGGGCGACGACCGCCGGGCTCGCGCCGAGCTGCTCGCGGAGCTGCGTGACGAGCGTCCTGACGTCGTTCGGTGACCCGAGCTCGCCCAGGTGCTCGGCGACGAGCGACACCGGGCCGACGCGGTGAGCGGTCTGCGCCAGTGCCGGGAGGCGTTCGCTCAGGCCACGGGCTTCGAACGCGGCGATCTTCTTCTCAGCGGCCTTGAGGTTCGCGACGAGTTCGGCGATGCGGTCGGGCAGCTGCTCCTTCGGCGTCTTGAGGCTGCCGGAGAGCTGTGAGACGAGCGCCCGCTCGGCGGCGAGGTCGCGGAATGCCTCGAGTCCGACGAGCGACTCCACCCGACGGTTCGTCGAGCCGACGGACGACTCGCTGACGAGGTTGATCAACCCGATCTCGGCGCTGGAGCTGACGTGGGTGCCCGCACACAGCTCACGCGACCACGGTCCGCCGATGTCGACGACGCGGACGGTCTCGCCGTACTTCTCGCCGAACAGCGCCATGGCGCCGAGCGCCTTCGCGTCGTCAAGCGCCATCTCGCGGGTGCTCACCTGCAGGTTGTCGCGGATGGCGTTGTTGGAGATCTCCTCGATCTCCGACTTCGTCGTCGGTGACAGCGGCTGGTTCCAGGTGAAGTCGAGCCGCAGATACCCGGCCTTGTTCGACGAACCGGACTGGTGGGCGCTGTCGCCCAACACCTGCCGGAGGGCGGCGTGGATGATGTGCGTACCGGAGTGCGCCTGCTGCGCGCCGCGGCGGTAGCTCGCGTCGACGATGGTCGTCGCCGGTGCGTCCACGCCCACCTCGCCCTGGCTCACCTGCACCTTGTGCGCGATGAGACCCTTGACCGGCTTCTGGACGTCGAGCACCTCGAGCTCGTATCCGGGACCGACGATGACGCCCTGGTCGGCCTCCTGCCCGCCGGACTCGGCGTACAGCGAGGTCTCCGCCAGGATCACCTCGGCGATGTCACCGGCGACCGCGCGCTGCACCGGGTGGCCGCCCACGATGATGCCGAGGATGCGGCTCTCGGTCTCGAGCTCGGTGTAGCCGGTGAACACGGTCTCGCCCTTGGCGCGGATGTCGCTGTAGACCGAGAGGTCGGCGAGGACGCTCTTCTTCGCCTTCGCGTCGGCCTTCGCCCGCTGGCGCTGCGCGGTCATGAGCGAATCGAACGCGTCGCGGTCGACGGAGAGGCCGGCTTCCTCCGCGATCTCGAGGGTCAGGTCGATCGGGAACCCGTAGGTGTCGTGCAGGAGGAACGCGGAGTCGCCGGCGAGGGCCGTCCGGCCCGTGCCCTTCGTCTGCTCGAGCGCGAGGTCGAGGATGGTCGTCCCGCTGGCCAATGTCCGGAGGAAGGTCTCCTCCTCGGCGTAGGCGCTCTGCGAGATCCTGCCGAAGTCGGTCTCGACCTCGGGGTAGGCGGCCTTCATGGCGTCGCGCGACGCGGAGAACAGCTCGGGGAACGTCGCGGTGTCGACACCGAGGAGGCGCATCGCACGGACGGTACGTCGCATGAGGCGGCGGAGTATGTACCCGCGTCCCTCGTTCGACGGGGTGATGCCGTCGCTCATGAGCATGAGCGAGGAGCGCACGTGGTCGGCGATGACGCGCATCCGGACGTCGTCGTCGTGGTCGGCGCCGTAGCGACGGCCGCTCAACTCGGCGGCGCGATCGAGGACCGGGCGCACCTGGTCGATCTCGTACATGTTCTCGACGCCCTGCTTGAGGAAGGCGACCCGCTCGAGCCCCATGCCGGTGTCGATGTTCTTCTTCGGGAGTTCGCCGACGATGTCGAAGTCGACCTTGCCGCGCACGTTCTCGATCAGGTACTGCATGAAGACGAGGTTCCAGATCTCGACGTACCGGTCGTCGTCGGTCGCCGGGCCGCCGTCGGCTCCGTACGCGGGACCGCGGTCGAAGAAGATCTCCGAGCACGGGCCGGCCGGTCCGGGCTGACCGGTCGACCAGTAGTTCGTGTCCTTGTCGAGCCGCTGGATGCGGTGCTCGGGGAGCCCTGCGACGCGCTTCCAGAGGTCGATCGCCTCGTCGTCGTCCTTGTACACGGTGACCCAGAGGTCCTTCTCGTCGAAGGCGAGGCCGCCGCTCGACTCACTGCCGGTCAGGAGCTCCCACGCGTAGGTGATCGCCCCCTCCTTGAAGTAGTCGCCGAAGGAGAAGTTGCCGTTCATCTGGAAGAAGGTGCCGTGCCGGGGCGTCTTGCCCACCTCTTCGATGTCGTTGGTGCGGATGCACTTCTGGACGCTCGTGGCGCGGTCGAACGGCGCAGGGACGACGCCGGTGAGGTACGGCACGAACGGCACCATGCCGGCGACCGTGAAGAGGAGCGAGGGGTCGTCGCTGACGAGGGAGGCGGAGGGGACGACGGTGTGCCCCCGATCGCCGAAGAAGGTGAGCCAGCGGGAGCGGATGTCAGCGGTGTCCATGGTGTCCGTACGTCAGGGGTGTGCGTGTCGATGTTCGTGCGCTGCGGCGATGCCCGTCCGGGCGTGCCGCTACGGCTTGGTGAGGTCTTCTGCTGCGTCCTCGACGCGCGCGACGACGGTCTCCGCCGTGTCGCGCAGCTGCGCCTCGCGCTCCTTGTAGGCGTCGCCGACGGTGTCGGTGAACTCCCTGACGCGTGAGTCCAGCTCGGAGAAGAACCGCTTGCCGGACTGTGTCTTGTTGATCTCGTGGGCGACGACGAAGCCGGCGCCGATGCCGACGATCAGCCAGAACACGTTCTTCATGGGGAACTCCTCATCTGCGGTGCGACCACCCGGGCGTCGCCGGGCGTACCAAGCATCCATCGTAGTCGAGCGCGGTGGACCGATGGCGTCGTACAACGACGAAGAGGCACCGGCCGGAGCCGATGCCTCTTCGTGTGGTGCCCTGGGCCGGGTCGCAGTCCTAGCGGGCTGCGTAGTACTCGACGACGAGCTGCACTTCACAGGTCACGGGGACCTCGGCGCGCTTCGGACGACGCTCGAGACGTGCCTGGAGCTTGTCGAGCTCGACCGAGAGGTACGCGGGCACCTTCGGCAGGACGTCGACGTGACCGCCGGCAGCGGCGACCTGGAAGGGCTCGGTGCCCTCGGAGCGCGGCTTGACGTGGATGAGCTGACCCGGCTTCACGCGGAAGGACGGGCGGTCGACGAGCTGGCCGTCGACCATGATGTGGCGGTGCACGACCATCTGGCGAGCCTGAGCCGTGGTGCGGGCGAAGCCGGCACGGAGGACGAGCGCGTCGAGACGGGTCTCGAGGATCTCGACGAGGTTCTCACCCGTCAGGCCCTGGGTGCGACGTGCCTCCTGGAAGGCGATCTTGAGCTGAGCCTCGCGGATGCCGTACTGGGCGCGCAGACGCTGCTTCTCGCGCAGACGGACGGCGTAGTCGCTGTCGGCCTTGCGCTTGGTGCGGCCGTGCTCACCGGGAGCGTAGGGACGCTTCTCGAGGTACTTGGCGGCCTTCGGGGTGAGGGCGATGCCGAGTGCTCGCGAGAGGCGGGTCTTGCTGCGGGTACGTGACTTGGTAGACACGGTTTCCTTTCGATGAAGTCTCAAACGATGAATGACCGGCGCGAAGACGCGTCGGTGATCCGGAATCACACCGGACAAAGTCAGAGGGGTCTGCCGGGGCTGTTCGGCTACAGAACACGCCCGTCGAACACGGTGATCGAGCAGCCGCGCAGTCACACCGGTTCTAGGCGGCTCAATACTAGCACGACGTGCCCCGGTCGCCGGGCCGCCGCGACCCGAGGATCACTCGCCCCGGACGATCTTCCGGAGTTTGTCCAACCGTGCCGAGATGTCGCGTTCGTGGCCGTGGTCGGTGGGCTGGTAGTACCGGACGTCGCGGAGCTCGTCGGGCAGGTACTGCTGGGCGACGACACCGATCGGGTGGTCGTGCGGGTAGCGGTAGCCCTTGCCGTGTCCGAGACGCTTGGCGCCCGCGTAGTGGGCGTCTCGCATCGGCTTCGGCACGCGTCCGAAGGCTCCGGCCCTGACGTCGGCGATGGCCTGGTCGATGGCGACGTAGGCCGCGTTCGACTTGGCGGCCGTGGCCAGGTACACCACGGCCTCGGCCAGCGGGATGCGACCCTCGGGCATGCCGATGAACTGGACGGCGTCGGCGGCCGCCACGGCGATGGGCAGCGCCTGCGGGTCGGCGATGCCGATGTCCTCGGCCGCGGAGATGATGATGCGGCGGGCGATGAAGCGCGGGTCCTCCCCCGCCTCGATCATCCGAGCGAGGTAGTGCAGCGCGGCGTCGACGTCGGATCCGCGGATGCTCTTGATGAACGCGCTGATGACGTCGTAGTGCTCGTCGCCGTTGCGGTCGTATCGGAGCAGGGCGCGGTCGACCGCCTGCGCGACGAGCTCATCGGTGATCACGGGACCGCGGGGCGCCCGCGTCGCGGTGTCGGAGTCCACCCCGTCTTCGTCGTCTTCATCATCCTCATCGCCGACGTCGAGGAGGCCCGAGTCGTCGAGATCGAGCTCGTCGGGGTCGACCGGAGCGCCGAGGTCGGAGTCGGCGGCGATCGCGGCCGCCTCCAGTGCCGTCAGGGCTCGTCGGGCATCGCCGGATGACAACTGGATGATCGCGGCGCGGGCCTCCGGCGTCACGGTGAAGCGACCGGCCAGGCCGCGCGGGTCGGTCACGGCGCGGTCGATGAGGATGCCGAGGTCGTCGTCGCTCAGCTGTTCGAGCGTGAGGAGCAGCGAACGCGACAGCAGCGGGGAGATGACCGAGAACGACGGGTTCTCGGTCGTCGCGGCGACCAGGATGACCCAGCCGTTCTCCACGCCGGGGAGCAGGGCGTCCTGCTGGGCCTTCGTGAACCGGTGGATCTCGTCGAGGAAGAGGACGGTCGAGCTGCCGTAGAGGTCGCGGCTCGACATCGCCTCCTCCATGACCTGCCGGACGTCCTTGACGCCCGCCGTCACGGCCGAGAGCTCCACGAACCGGCGGCCGGAGCTGTGCGCGATGGCCTGCGCCAGGGTCGTCTTCCCGGTGCCCGGTGGGCCCCAGAGGATGACGGACACGGCCGCCTGCGTCCCCTCGTTGTCGCTCGCCAGGCGGACGAGCGGCGAGCCGGGACGGAGCAGGTGCTGCTGGCCGGCGACCTCTTCGAGGCTGCGGGGCCGCATGCGCACGGCGAGCGGAACCGGTGCGCCGGCGATGCCGGGTCCTCGACTGAACATTCCACCAGGCTAGCCGCAGCCTGCGACACGCGGACCCGCTGCAGAACGGGGTCGCCGCCGTCGTGCGTCGTTTGGTCCGCGCGGAGCGCTCCCCGTAAGGTTCTCCTGGGCAGTCCGCCGCGGGCGTGGTGCCAGATGACAGCGCGATGCCGCCGCTCGGCCGACGGCACCTGGAGGGAACGACGTGGCAACGAGCAAGGGTCCGGACAAAGAGGCACGCGCAGCACGCGCACGACTGCGCGCCTACAACGCCCGGCGCACCGTGCACGAGCACCGCTCGAAGCGCCGCGTCCGCGACAACGTGATCGCCGCGGCGGCGCTCGTCGTCATCCTGGCCGGTGCCACGGCTGCGCAGGTGTTCTTCTTCGCCGGCGGTCCGGGCACCCCGGTCGCGACGCCCACGGCTTCCGCCGAGGCAGGGGCCTGCGGTGTCACCGGGGCCACGGACGGCGCGAACACCGGCGAGGTCCCCGCGAGCACCATCGCCGAGGACCGCGATTGGAGTGGTGAGATGACGATCAACGACGTCGTCATGAACCTCACCCTCGACGGCGCCTGCGCGCCGCAGGGCGTCTCCTCCTTCATCTCCCTCGCCCAATCCGGCTTCTACGACGGCGTCACCTGCCACCGCCTCACGACGAGTGGCATCTACGTCCTGCAGTGCGGCGACCCCGACGGCACCGGCACCGGTGGCCCCGGCTACAGTTACGGCCCGGTCGAGAACGCACCGACCGACGACGTCTACCCGGCCGGCACCATCGCCATGGCACGCCAGGGAGGGAACGGCTACAGCAACGGTTCGCAGTTCTTCCTCGTCTACCAGGACTCGACCATCCCGTCCGACGCCGCCGGCGGCTACACCGTGCTCGGTCAGATCACGAGCGGTCTCGACCAGCTCGTCTCGGGTGTCGTGTCCGGCGGCGTCGCAGACGGCAGCGGTGACGGTGCTCCAGCGGTCCCGGCCACCATCACCTCGGTGACGGTCCAGTAGCGCGTGCAGTAACCTGCACCAGACGGAACCGACCGGCGCAAGCGGTCGCCCCGAGCAGGACTCGGGGTAATAGGCTTGTGGATCGATCACGATCGCCACGAACGGCGGTCAACACACAGCAAGGGTGATGCGCGTGACCAGTCCAGAGATCGAACCGTGGGGCCGTGTCGACGACGACGGCACCGTCTACGTCCGTGAGGCCGACGGTGAACGAGCGGTCGGACAGTACCCCGACGGCTCCAAGGAGGAGGCGCTCGCGTACTTCGAGCGCAAGTTCACGGACCTCGCCGGACAGGTGACGCTCCTCGAGCAGCGCGCGAAGCGCGGTGCACCGGCGACGGACGTCGCGAAGGCCGTGAAGTCGATCACCAAGCAGGTCGAGTCCGCCAACGCGGTCGGCAACCTCCAGGCGCTCCTGACCCGCCTCGCGGCGCTCGACGGCACCGTGAGCGAGCTGACCGAGGCGCAGAGCCAGGAGACCAAGGCAGCCCTCGAGGAAGCGGCACGTGCGCGTCTCGCGATCGTCGAGGAGGCCGAGCAGCTCGCGCAGCAGGATCCGGCACGGGTGCAGTGGAAGCAGACCTCGGCGAGACTCGACGAACTCTTCGCCGAGTGGCAGCGCCAGCAGCACGACGGTCCGCGTCTCGCGAAGAACGACGCCAACGACCTCTGGAAGCGGTTCCGGACGGCGCGCGCGACGATCGAGCAGCACCGTCGTGCGTTCTACACGGAGCTGGACTCGGTCCACAAGGAAGCACGCGCGATCAAGCAGAAGCTCGTCGAGCGCGCCGAGGCCCTCATCGCCAAGGGCGCCGAGGGCATCCCCGCCTACCGCAGTCTGCTCGACGAGTGGAAGGCCTCCCCACGTGCCGGGAAGCGCCAGGATGACGCGCTCTGGGCGAAGTTCAAGGCCGCGGGCGACGCGATCTACGGCGCGAAGGCCGAGCTCGACGCGCGCGACAACGAGGAGTTCCAGGGCAACCTGGATTTGAAGCTCGCGGTGTTGGCGGATGCCGAGCCGATCCTGGCCGACACGAATCGGGACTCGGCGCGCAAGGCGCTCACCGACATCCAGCGTCGGTGGGACGAGATCGGCAAGGTCCCGCGCGAGCAGGTCCGCGTCGTCGAAGACCGTCTCCGCAAGATCGAGACCCACGTCAAGCAGCTCGAGGACGAGCACTGGAAGCGCAACAACCCCGAGACGAAGGCGCGTACCGAGGGGCTCGCGAGCCAGCTCGCCGACGCCATCGCCAAGCTCGAGGACGAGGTCGAGGCTGCACGAGCCTCGGGTGACGCCGACCGGCTCACCGCGGCCATCCAGGCGCTGGATGCACGCAAGGCGTGGCTCGGGGCGATCCGCTAGGCGGATCCGCTCCACCAACCGCGTGACGGTCGCGGTTCTCCACAGATCCGTCGACGATCCTCCTGCTGCCGGACGGCTACAGGAGGATCGTCGTATGTCCACGGCACTCCAGACGTCCTCCCCCATCGAGCCAGACTGCGCGACGGATCCCCCGGCCTCCACGAGCCGCCTCCCCGCCTACCTCCAGCCACCTGAGCTCTCCGTCGCCGAGCTCGCCGCCGCGCGGCTCGACGGCGAGCTCTTCGCCTTCGAAGACGGCTACTGCAGTGTCGACGAACCCGACACCGTCAGGCTGCGCGCGGCGGTCCTCGAACAGCTGCCCGGGCTGGCCGGCGCGGTCATCGCTGAGACGAGTGCCGCCTGGCTGCACGGCGCGGCGCTCATCGCACCGAGGGTCCACACGGGCTTCGTGTCGATGGAACGGCGCAGCGCGCGTTCGCCCCGCTTGCGTCTGCGTCAGGTGTCACTCCGCCCCGACGACAGCGAGCGGTGCGGCGCACTGCGGGTCACGACCCCCACGCGCACGGTCGCGGATCTGGCACGGCGCACCGGCGCCGAAGCTGAGGAGGCCATGACGACGATCCGCAACTACTTCCTGCTCGGGCTCACCAGCCCTGAGGAGGTCGTCGCCTGGGTCCGCTCCGTCCCGCGGGTCCTCGGCGGCACACGGATCGTCCGTGTCGTGTCGAGTGCCACCGAGGTGATGCTGCCCGGCCTCGAGCCGACTCGGAGCGAACTGGCGTCCTGGTCGCTCCCGCTCAGCCGCCCTTGACCCGGTAGACGTCGTACACGGTGTCGATCCGCCGGACCGCGTTCAGCACCCGGTCGAGGTGGGTGGTGTCGCCCATCTCGAACACGAAGCGGCTGATGGCCAGGCGGTCGCTCGAGGTGTTCACCGTCGCCGACAGGATGTTGACGTGGTACTCGGACAGCACCCGCGTCACATCCGACAACAGTCCAGCTCGATCGAGTGCCTCGACCTGGATCTGGACCAGGAACACGCTCTTCGACGACGGCGCCCACTCCACATCGATCATGCGCTCGGGTTCCTGCAGGAGTCCCTGGACGTTGTGGCAGTCCGAACGGTGGACGGAGACGCCGGAGCCCCGCGTGACGAACCCGACGATCTCATCACCCGGCACCGGGGTGCAGCACTTCGCGAGCTTGACCAGGATGTCGGGAGCACCGAGCACGAGGACCCCGGAGTCGCTGTTCTGCAGCCGCTCACGGCGGCTCCCGCGCACCGGGACGGTGTACTCGGCGTGCTCGCTGTCGGCGTCCTTCTGCAGGAGCGCGACCACCTTCTCGAGCACGGACTGCGTCGAGACGTGGCCCTCGCCGACGGCCGCGTAGAGCGCCGTGACGTCCTCGTAGCGCAGCTGCGCCGCGACCTCGGCGAACGAGTCCTGGTTCATGAGCTTCTGGAGCGGCAGGTTCTGCTTGCGCATCGCCCGCGCGATCGCGTCACGGCCCTGCTCGATGGCCTCGTCGCGTCGCTCCTTCGTGAACCACTGGCGGATCTTGTTCCGCGCCCGAGGGCTCTTGACGAAGTTCAACCAGTCCTGGCTCGGACCGGAGTCGGGGTTCTTCGAGGTGAAGACCTCCACCACGTCGCCGGTGTTGAGCGAGCTCTCTAGCGGCACGAGCCGCCCGTTGACCCGGGCGCCCATCGTCCGGTGGCCGACCTCCGTGTGGACGGCGTAGGCGAAGTCCACCGGCGTCGCGCCGGCGGGCAGGCCGACGACACGCCCCTTCGGGGTGAAGACGTAGACCTCCTTCGCACCGATCTCGAACCGCAACGAGTCGAGGAACTCCCCCGGGTCCGCCGTCTCCGCCTGCCAGTCGGAGATGTGGGCGAGCCAGGCCATCGAGCTGTCGGGCTCGGCGGAGGACGCGGTCTTCCCGCTGTTCATCCGCTCCTTGTACTTCCAGTGCGCGGCGACACCGAACTCGGCCCGCTGGTGCATCTCGTTCGTACGGATCTGGATCTCGACGGGCTTCCCGCCCGGTCCGACGACGGTGGTGTGCAGCGACTGGTACAGGTTGAACTTCGGCGTGGCGATGTAGTCCTTGAAACGCCCCGGGACGGGGGTCCACCGCGCGTGGATCGACCCGAGGACCGCGTAGCAGTCGCGGAGCGAGTTGACGAGGACACGGATGCCGACGAGGTCGTAGATGTCGTCGAACTCGCGGCCGCGGACGACCATCTTCTGGTAGATCGAGTAGTACTGCTTCGGACGACCGGCGACCTTGCCGCGGATCTTCTGCGCCTTGAGATCCTCGTTCACCGCGTCGATGACGTGCTGCACGTACTCCTCGCGCTGCGGCGTCCGCTGCTTGACGAGCGATTCGATCTCGGCGTAGAGCTTCGGGTACAACACGGCGAAGGACAGGTCTTCGAGCTCCCACTTGATCGCCTGGATCCCGAGGCGGTGCGCGAGCGGTGCGTAGATCTCGAGGGTCTCCGTGGCCTTCTTCGCCGCCTTCTCGGCCGGGACGAATCCCCAGGTCCGGGCGTTGTGCAGCCGGTCGGCGAGTTTGATGATGAGGACGCGGATGTCCTTCGACATCGCGACGATCATCTTCCGGACCGTCTCGGCCTGTGCGCTGTCGCCGTACTTGACCTTGTCGAGCTTCGTGACGCCGTCGACGAGCATGGCGACCTCGTCGCCGAAGTCCGCATGGAGTTGGTCGAGCGAGTAGTCGGTGTCCTCGACGGTGTCGTGGAGGAGGGCGGCGACGATCGTCTTCGGTCCGATGCCGAGGTCGGCCAGGATCTGGGAGACGGCGACCGGGTGCGTGATGTACGGCTCGCCGCTCTGGCGCTTCTGCCCGGAGTGGGCCCGCTCGGCGACCGTGTACGCACGTTCGATGAGCGCCAGGTCGGCCTTGGGATGGTGCTGCCGCACCGTCCGCATCAGGGTGTCGACGGCGCCGGCCGGCTGTGCCTTCGAGAAGATCCGTGGGACGAGACGGCGCAGGGAGGCCGTCGAGGATGTCGTGGTGTCCGCCATCTCAGGCCTCCCTGCGCTCGTGCACGCGGTTGTCGGTCGCTGTCAGGGTCAACGCGCCAGCGGCGCGTCTGCTTCCGTGCGTTCGCCCTCGGCGTCATCCGAGGTCTGAGCGCGCTCGCGCGCCTGCAGCACGCGCTTGTCGTGCTTGGCGATGCGGGGCTCGTTGTGCCGGAAGTTCGCGTAGAGCGGTGCGGCGACGAAGATCGTCGAGTACGTGCCGACGAGGATACCGACGAGCAGAGCGAGCGAGATGTCGCGCAGCGTGTCGGCACCGAGGACGAAGGCACCGAAGAACAGGATCGCCGCGACCGGGAGCGCCGCCACCACGCCGGTGTTGATCGAGCGCACCAGGGTCTGGTTGACCGCGAGGTTGACCGACTCCCCGAACGTCCGGGCCGCGCCGTCGGCGTCGAGCGTCGTGTTCTCGCGGATCTTGTCGAACACCACGACGGTGTCGTACAGCGAGAACCCGAGGATGGTGAGGAAACCGATCATGGCGGCCGGCGTGATCTCCCAGCCGGTCGCGGCGTAGACACCGGCCGTGATGATGAGGTCGTGCATGAGGGAGAGCAGCGCGGCCGCGGACATCTTCCAGGTGCGGAAGTACAGGGCCATGAGGATCGCCGCGAGCACGAGGAACACGATGAGGCCGACGATCGCCTGCTTGGAGACGTCCTGACCCCATGACGGGCCGATGAACGAACTCGTGATGTCGGACTGTTCGACGCCGTAGGCCTCGGCCAAGGCTGCCGACACCTGCTGGGTGACCTTGTCGTTCTTCAGCTGGTCGGTCTGCACGCGGACCGAGTTGCCGCCCACGACGGTGACATGGGTGGTCGCACCGCTGACGACGGACGCGACCGCGTCTTCGGCCAGCGTCTGATCGGTGCTCTTGACGTCGGCGATCTGGAACTGCGAACCACCGCGGAACTCGATGCCGAAGTTGAATCCGCCCTTGACGACCGGGATCAACACCGAGAGGACGACCGCGATGATGGCGATCGTGTACCAGATCTTGCGCTTGCCGACGAAGTCGTAGGAGCGCTTCCCGGTGTAGAGCTCGTTTCCGAACCGTGCGAACGCACCCATCAGGAGTCCTTCCCATCGGTCGGCAGATCGTCTGCTCTGGTGTCGGAGCCGCCTCCGACGAGGGCCGCCTGCTTGCGCTCGGCGATCGTCTGGCGCTTGGCCGCCTCACGGCTGCTGGACGCGGCCTTGGCGCCAGGCACCGAGACGGGCTTCCGGAACTCTGCGCGACCACGGTAGATGGCGCCGAGCGCCGACGGGTCGAGACCGGTGAACGGCTTGCCGCTGTTGAAGAGCTTCGTCTGGCCGAGGAGCTGCATCATCGGGTGGGTGAACAGCAGCACGACGATGACGTCGATGATCGTGGTCACGCCGAGGGTGAGGGCGAAGCCGCGGACGTTGCCGATCGCGAGGACGTACAGCACCACGGCGGACAGGAGGTTGACACCCTTCGCCGCGTAGATGGTGCGCTTCGCGCGCTTCCAGCCGGCTTCGACGGCGGACTCCAGACCGCGGCCGTCGCGGAGTTCGTCCTTGATGCGTTCGAAGTACACGATGAACGAGTCCGCGGTGAAACCGATCGCGACGATGAGACCTGCTATCCCGGCAAGGGAGAGCCGGAAGCCCTGACGCCAGGACATCAGCAGGATCACCACATAGGTGAGCACCGCTGCCGCGACGAGCGAGGCGATGGTCACGGTGCCGAGGAGCCGGTACTGGAACAGCGTGTAGATGACGACCAGGATGAGCCCGATCAGACCGGCGATGAGGCCGCTCTCCAGCTGCGTCGAACCGAGGGTCGCCGAGATGGTGTCCTGGCTCTGCACGACGAAGCTGATCGGCAGGGCGCCGAACTTGAGCTGGTCGGCGAGGGTCTTGGCGGATTCCTCCGTGAAGGAGCCACTGATCTCGGGCTTGCCGTCCGAGATGACGGCGAGCGACTGCGGAGCGGAGATGACGTTGCCGTCGAGCACGATCGCGAACTGGTTCTGCGGGCTCTGCAGCGAGGTCAGGCGGCCGGTGACGTCGGCGAAGAGCGCGGTGCCCTTCTCGTTGAAGACCGGGTACACCGCCCACTCGCCCGTGCTGGCACCCGACGACGTCGTCTTGATGCCGGCACTCGCGTCGGACAGGTCTTCTCCGGACACCTCGACCGGGCCGAGGACGTACTTGAAGGTGCCGTCGACGTCGCACGTGATGAGCGGCTCGGCAGCGGGCGCTGCGGTGGCGTCGAGCGAGTCCGCGTTCGCGGCGCAGTCGTAGGCCTGGAAGGCGGCGTACAGCGCGGGCGTCACCTGCGACAGGTCGCTCGCGTTCGTCGGCGACGCGGTCGGCGTGCTCTCGAGGCCCGGATCCGGCGTCGGATACGGGGTCGAGGCGCCGTCCTCACCGATGAAGGTGTTGGACGGCTGACCGGGAGTCAGCTGCTGCGAGGTGAGGACCGGACGGAACTCGAGCTTCGCGGAGCTCTCGATGCGGTTCAGCGTCGCTTCGTCGGGGGTTCCCGGGATCGAGACGACGACGTTCTGACCCTGCGTCGTGATCTCCGCCTCCGACACGCCGGACGCGTCGACGCGCTGGCGGATGATCGCCACGGCCTGGTTCAGCTGCTCGTTGGAGACCGTCTGGCCGGACTCCAGCTTCGGCGCGAGGATGATCTGGGTGCCGCCCTCGAGGTCGAGGGCCAGCTTGGGCGCCCATGAGCTGTTCCCCCAGAGGACCCCGGCCGCGTTGATCGCGAACAAACCGATGAGGATTACGCCAAGCCAGGTGAGCGAACGCCACGCTTTCTTGACCGGAGTCGACTTTGCCAAACTCGGAACTCAGCTTTCTCTGCCGGCGGTGGCACGACGGCCACCACCCGGGAAGGGGTTGGGACTAGTCGTCGCTCTTCTGCGGCTTCGAGGTGTCCTCGACGCGCTGGCCGAATTCGGGCTTGGAGAGGTCGAGTGAGGAGGCGTCGTCGGGGATCGACTCGACGACGGGGGCCTCCTCGGCGGTCTCGGCGACCGTCGGTGCGACGACCGCACCCGCGTAGCGGGGGTCGATGGTGACGATGACGCCGGGGGCGATCTCGACATCGGCCTTGCGGGAGTCGCGGTCCATCGAGATGAGGGTGCCGTAGACACCGAAGCCGGTGAGCACCTCGGCGCCGGGGACGAGCTTCTGCTCGGTCTCCGCGGCTTGCTTCTTCCGCTTGTTGTTGCTCACCATCATGAACACGATCATGACGCCGGCGAGGCCGAACAGGACGAGGGTCATTGCATCCACGATGGGAACCTTCCAGAGGAGATTGAGGGCGGGAGACGTTGGGAACGCACCGCCAAAGGGAAATTATAGGCCATCGAGGGTCGAGCCATGCTGAGAAGGTGTTCTGCCGAAGTGCCGCCAGGCGGCCGGGGTCGCCACGCGGCCCCGTGGCGTGCGCGTGATGAGGCCGATCCGGACGAGGAACGGCTCGACGACGGACTCGATCGTCTCCGCTTCCTCGCCGACCGAGACCGCGAGCGTGCTGAGCCCGACCGGGCCTCCGGCGAAGCGGTCGAGCATGCCCTCCATGACCGACCGGTCGAGTCGGTCGAGACCGAGGGCGTCGACGTCGTAGAGCTCGAGCGCGGCCTGGACGGTCTCCAGGTCGGCTCGGCCACCGTGCACGAGTGCATAGTCCCTGACCCGGCGGAGGAGTCGGTTGGCGATGCGCGGCGTACCCCGACAGCGTCCGGCGATCTCGGCGACGGCCCGACCGTCGATGTCGAGCCCGAGCATGTCGGCGGTGCGGTGCAGCACCTGCTGCAGTTCCGGCTCGTCGTAGAACTCGAGGTGGGCGGTGAACCCGAAGCGGTCGCGGAGCGGGTTCGGCAGCAGACCGGACCGGGTGGTCGCCCCGACCAGGGTGAACGGCGCCAGCTCGAGGGGGATACTCGTCGCGCCGGCACCCTTGCCCACCATGATGTCGATGCGGAAGTCCTCCATGGCGAGGTACAACATCTCCTCGGCAGGGCGGGCCATGCGGTGGATCTCGTCGATGAAGAGGACCTCACCCGGGGTCAGCGACGACAAGACCGCGGCGAGGTCGCCGGCGTGCTGGATGGCCGGGCCGCTCGTGAGCCGGAGCGGTTTCCCCGTCTCGTGCGCGACGATCATCGCGAGGGTCGTCTTGCCGAGTCCAGGAGGGCCGGCCAGCAGGATGTGGTCGGGGGTGCGGTTCTGCATCCCGGCCGCCGTGATCAGGAGTTGCAACTGACCGCGCGCCTTGGACTGACCGACGAACTCGGAGAGCGACCGCGGACGGAGCGCCCCCTCGAACGCCAATTCCGCATCGGACTCGGCGGCTGGATTGGTGAGGTCTTCTGGAGCGTCGGTCACGAGGTACGGCCTCCGGCGTGCGCCGGGCCGAGTCTGCCGAGGGCCAGGCGGATGAGCGACGGCACGGTCGAGAGGTCGTCCGCACTCGCGGAGGCGGAGGCCTCGACGACCGCCTGCGTCGCCGTCTTCTCCGGCCAACCGAGCCCGATGAGCGCCGTCACGACCTGATCGGCGATCGCTGCCGCGTTCACGGTGGTCGCCGGAGCTTCAGGCGTCGTCCTGGTGACGCGGAGCTTTCCGGCGAGCGAGACGGTGATGAGCTTCGCCGTCTTCGGCCCGATCCCGGAGACCTTCCGGAACGGGGCGTCGTCGTCCGCGGAGATGGCGGCGGCGATCTGCTCCGGCGTCAGCGCCTCCAGGACGCCGAGTGCCGACTTCGGGCCGACCCCGGTGACGCTCACCAGGAGCTCGAACACGGACAGCTCCTCGGCGGATCGGAACCCGAACAGGGAGAGCGAGTCCTCCCGCACGATCAGTGTCGTCGAGAGGAGTGCTTCGGTGCCGACCCGGAGTGAGAGGGCATGGGCCGGCGTGACCTGGACGGCGAATCCGACGCCGCCCACCTCGATCACGACGAGGTTGCCGACCGCGCTCAGGACGGTGCCGCGGAGGGAGGAGATCATGCTTCCAGCCTAGGGCTCCGCGCTGCCCGGGCCCGGACGGCCGCCTCGCGCGGAGCGCCGCCGCGTTCCGCAGCCGCCCACGCACGCTGGGCCGGGGTGAGTGCTCCACTCCCCTGCGGCGGTGCGCCGACGGGTGTCGCCGCAGTCGACACGACTGGTCGCCAGGCGTGGCAGATCGCGAGCGCGAGCGCATCTGCGGCGTCAGCGGGCTTCGGGAGTTCGTCGAGACCGAGGATCCGCGCGACCATGGTCTGCACCTGGAGCTTGTCCGCCCGGCCGTAGCCGGTCACCGCGGCCTTGACCTCGCTCGGGGTGTGCAGGCCGACGGGGATCCCGTTCGCGGCCGCAGCGTGCAGGGCGAGCCCACTCGCCTGAGCGGTGCCCATGACCGTCCGGACGTTGTGTTGCGCGAACACCCGCTCGACGGCCATCGCGGTCGGCGAGGTGCGCTCGATCGCCTCGGCGATGCCCTGCGCGATCATGAGGAGTCGCTGCTCGAGTGGGGCGTGCGCATCCGTCCGGATGACGCCGTACTCGACCATCGTGGCCTGCCGTCCCGGCAGGACGTCGACGACCCCCACCCCGCATCGGGTCAGGCCGGGATCGATGCCGAGGACGCGCAGAGTCATGCTCCGACCCTAAGCGCGGGCGATGCGCCCAGCACTCCGCGAGGACGGAGTGTCGTACATCCGTTCGAACGAGCTCCGCTCGGCACGGACGCCGGACTACTCGTCGTCGGCCTCCAACTCGGCCTGCACCTCGGGGGTGAGGTCGAAGTTGCTGTAGATGTTCTGGACGTCGTCGTTGTCCTCGAGGGCGTCGATGAGCTTGAAGACCTTGCGCGCCGTGTCGGCGTCGATCTCGACCTTGAGGTTCGGGACGAAGGCGACGTCGGCGGAGTCGTAGTCGATACCGGCCTCTTGCAGGGCGGTCCGGGTCGCGACCATGTCGCTCGGCTCGGTGACGACCTCGAAGGTCTCACCCTCGGTGTTCACCTCTTCTGCGCCGGCGTCGAGGACGGCGCCGAGGACGTCGTCCTCGGTGGTGCCCTCGGCCTGGACGACGATGAGGCCCTTGCGCTGGAAGTTGTAAGCGACGGAGCCAGGGTCGGCCATGGTGCCGCCGTTGCGGGACATCAGCGTCCGGACATCGGCTGCTGCACGGTTCTTGTTGTCGGTGAGGCACTCGACGAGCAGGGCGACGCCGTTCGGCCCGTAGCCCTCGTACATGATCGTGGTGTAGTCGACGACCTCACCGGTGAGGCCGGCACCGCGCTTGACGGCGCGGTCGATGTTGTCGTTCGGGACCGAGGTCTTCTTCGCCTTCTGGATGGCGTCCTGCAGCGTCGGGTTGCCCGCGAGGTCTGCGCCGCCCATCTTGGCCGCGACCTCGATGTTCTTGATGAGCTTGGCGAACGACTTCGCGCGACGGCCGTCGATGACGGCCTTCTTGTGCTTGGTCGTCGCCCACTTGGAGTGTCCGGACATGTGCTCCCTAACTGCGTGAAAAGAACCTGACCAGTCTAGGCCAGCGGCCCGGAACTCGCGATCACGCCGGGACGGGCCGCGGGATCGGGCGCCAGCGCTTCAGCGGGATCGCTCGACCTTGTCGAGGAAGTAGGCGTGGAAACGGGTGTCGCCGGTGACCTCGGGGTGGAAGGACGTGCCGAGCAGGTTCCCCTGCTCGACGGCGACCATCCGACCGTCGGGCAGCGAGGCGAGGGGTGTCACCGCCGGACCGGCGGCTTCGACCACCGGTGCGCGGATGAACACGGCGTGCACGGGCGGGTCGCCGAGGACCGGGATCGACAGGTCCGTCTCGAAGGAGTCGAGCTGCGACCCGAAGGCGTTGCGCCGGACCGAGACGTCGAGTCCGCCGAGACTCTGCTGGCCGGTGATCCCGTCGAGGATCCGGTCCGCCAGGAGGATGAGCCCGGCGCAAGTGCCGTACACGGGCAAGCCAGCGGTGATCGCTTCGCGCAACGGACCGGCGAGGTCGAAGGAGCGAGCGAGCTTGTCCATCACGCTCGACTCCCCGCCGGGCAGGACGAGTCCGTCGAGGCCGGTCAGTTCCGAGGGGCGCCTGATGAGGCTGACATCCGCCCCGAGGCTGGTGAGGACGGCCGCGTGCTCTCGGAAGTCCCCTTGCAGGGCGAGGACGCCGACGCGTGCCGCCCCGGTCACGACGTCACCTGGCTCAGGCCGGACGCGGGGCTACCAGCCACGCTCGGCGAGGCGGTGCGGTGCCGCGAGGTCGGCGACGTTGATGCCGACCATCGCCTCACCGAGACCGCGGGAGACCTCGGCGATGACCTGAGGGTCGTCGAAGAAGGTCGTCGCCTTGACGACGGCCGCCGCCCGCTGAGCCGGGTTGCCGGACTTGAAGATGCCGGATCCGACGAACACACCGTCGGCACCCAGCTGCATCATCATCGCGGCGTCCGCCGGCGTCGCCACACCCCCGGCGGTGAACAACACGACCGGGAGCTTGCCGGTCTCGGCGATCTCCACGACGAGGTCGTACGGGGCCTGGAGCTCCTTCGCCGCGACGTACAGCTCGTCCTTCGACATCGACGACAGGTGCGCGATCTCGGAGCGGATCTTGCGGATGTGCTTCGTCGCCTCGGACACGTCGCCGGTGCCGGCCTCACCCTTCGAGCGGATCATCGCGGCACCCTCGTTGATACGCCGCAGCGCCTCTCCCAGGTTGGTGGCGCCGCACACGAACGGCACGTCGAAGCCCCACTTGTCGATGTGGTTCACGTAGTCGGCCGGGCTCAGGACCTCGGACTCGTCGATGTAGTCGACGTCGAGCGCCTGGAGGACCTGGGCTTCGACGAAGTGTCCGATGCGAGCCTTCGCCATGACGGGGATGGACACCTCGGCGATGATCGATTCGATGAGGTCCGGATCGCTCATGCGAGCCACGCCGCCCTGGGACCGGATGTCCGCCGGGACGCGCTCGAGGGCCATCACGGCGACGGCCCCGGCGTCCTCGGCGATACGGGCCTGCTCGGCGGTGACGACGTCCATGATGACGCCGCCCTTGAGCATCTCCGCGAGTCCGCGCTTCACGCGGTTCGAGCCGTGCTGTCCAGTGGTCGTGCTGCTCTCGGTCATGATGGCGAGCGTACCGCCGGGTGGCCTGACGGTGCTCCGTCCACAGGCCGGAAATTGGACTTGGGTGGACCGGTCCAGATGGACCGGCCGACGACGGATCAGGCCGAGGTCGGCCAGGCGTCCGCGATCGCCTGTCGGACATCGCCGAGCAGCTGCGGGAGCGCCTTGGTCTGGGCGATGATCGGGAAGAAGTTGGCGTCCGTCGCCCAGCGCGGCACGATGTGCTGGTGCAGGTGCGCCGCGATCCCGGCGCCGGCCACGGCACCCTGGTTCATGCCGAGGTTGAAGCCGTCGTTCCTCGAGACGGACCGGACGACCCGCATCGCCGTCTGCGTCAGGCCACCGATCTCGGCGACCTCCTCCGTCGTCGCGTCGTCGTACATCGCGACGTGGCGGTACGGGCAGACGAGCAGGTGCCCGGAGTTGTACGGGAAGAGGTTCAGCAGCACGAAGGCGTGCTCGCCCCGATACACGATGAGCGCTGACTCGTCGTCGAGCGTCGGCGCGATGCAGAACGGACAACCGTCGTCGGATGGCTGGCCCTGCTTGATGTAGACCATCCGGTGGGGCGTCCAGAGACGCTGGAACGCGTCCGGGACGCCCACCAGGTGGGAGGTGTCGATCGACTCGAACGACTCCGGTTCGGTGCCCGGGGTCATGCCGGCAGATCCGCTGCGGTGTTCACCTGCAGTTTCGCGGCGATGGCGGCGCGGATCCGGCGCACGGCGTCGGCCACGGGGACACCGTTCTCCTGAGTGCCGTCGCGGAATCGGAAGCTCACCGCGCCGTTGGCCTGGTCCTCCTCGCCGACGATCAGCTGCAGCGGGGTCTTCGCCTTGGTGTGGTTGCGGATCTTCTTCTGCATCCGATCGTCGGAGGCGTCGAGTTCTGCTCGGACCCCGGACGAGCGCAGCTCGGCGACGACTCCGCCGAGGAACTCCTCGTACTGCTCGGAGACGGGGATGCCGACGACCTGCACGGGGGCGAGCCATACCGGGAAAGCACCCGCGTAGTGCTCGAGCAGGATCGCGAAGAAGCGCTCGATCGAGCCGAGGAGTGCGCGGTGGATCATCGCCGGACGCTTGCGCGTGCCGTCCGCGGCGGTGTACTCCAGCTCGAACAACTCGGGCAGGTTGAAGTCGAGCTGCACGGTGGACAGCTGCCACGTCCGACCGATCGCGTCGCGCGCCTGCACCGAGATCTTCGGACCGTAGAAGGCTGCGCCGGCGGGGTCGAGGACGAGCTCGAGACCGGACTCGACCGCCACCTGGCGAAGGGTCTCGGTCGCTTCGTCCCAGACCTCGTCGGTGCCGACGTACTTGTCGGGGTCCTTCGTCGACAGCTCCAGGTAGAAGTCGTCGAGACCGTAGCCACGGAGGGTCTCCAAGACGAACTGCAGCTGGCGGCCGACCTCGTCCTTGACCTGGTCGTCGGTCACGTAGATGTGGGCGTCGTCCTGCGTGAGGCCACGGACGCGCGTGAGCCCGGAGAGGGTGCCGCTCTTCTCATACCGGTACACCGTGCCGAACTCGGCGAGTCGCAACGGCAGTTCGCGGTAGCTGCGCCCGCGAGCCCGGTAGATCAGGTTGTGCATCGGGCAGTTCATGGGCTTCAGGTAGTAGTCCTGGCCCTGACGGGTGATGTGGCCGTCGGCGTCGACCTCCTGGTCGAGGTGCATCGCCGGGAACATGCCGTCCTTGTACCAGGCCAGGTGCTGGCTGACCTCGAACAAGTGCCCCTTCGTGATGTGCGGGGTGTTCACCAGCTCGTAGCCGGAAGCGAGCAAGCGCTCGCGCATGTAGTTCTCGATCTCGTTGCGGATGATGCCGCCCTTGGGGTGGAACACCGCGAGACCCGAGCCGATCTCCTCGGGGAAGCTGAAGAGGTCGAGCTCGGCACCGAGCTTGCGGTGGTCGCGCTTGGCCGCCTCCTCGATCCGCGTCTGGTAGGCGCGCAGCTCATCCTTGGTCGCCCAAGCGGTGCCGTAGATCCGCTGCAGCTGCGGGTTCTTCTCGCTCCCCCGCCAGTACGCCGCGGCGAGACGCGTCAGGGCCCAGCCGTTGCCGATCATGCGCGTGTTCGGCAGGTGTGGACCGCGGCAGAGGTCCTTCCAGACCGTCTCCCCCGTCTTCGGGTCGACGTTGTCGTAGATGGTCAGCTCCGCGCCGCCCACCTCGACGTTCTCGTCGTCGGCTGCCGATCCGCCCTTGAGGCCGATCAGCTCGAGTTTGTAGGGCTCCCCAGCGAGTTCCGCGCGAGCCTCGTCTTCGGTGACGACGCGTCGCACGAAGCGCTGGCCCTGGCGGATGATGCGGTCCATCGTCTTCTGCAGCACCTTGAGCGCCTCAGGCGTGAACGGTGCGGCGACGTCGAAGTCGTAGTAGAAGCCGTCGGTGACCGGCGGGCCGATGCCGAGGTTCGCGTGCGGGTCGACCTGCTGCACGGCCTGGGCGAGCACGTGGGCTGCGGAGTGGCGGAGGATGTTGAGACCGTCGGGCGAGTCGAGGTGCACCGGCTCGACGGTGTCCGTCTCCGTCACCGTGGCGGCGAGGTCCTTCAGTTCGCCGTTGACGCGCATGGCGACCACGGATCGGTCGGTGAACAGTGCGAACCCGTCACTCACGGATGATCTCTCTTTCTCAGGTGAAACCTTGGCCGTGCAAGCCTATCGTCGTCCACGACGAGGAGACGCTGCCGTCGGTCGGCGGCCGTGGTTCGTGCTCGGCCGCATCGCTAGAGTGAAGGCCTACGACGTGACGGGGGTGGCGCTGATGACGGCTGTGCAGAGGAGCGGGGCTGCGACGGCGCTGTTCGCCACGCTGCCCGTGGTCGCGCTCGTGCACATCATCGCCCTCGCCTCCGGTCAGGAGTGGCTGTCGCTCCTCACCAAGCCGTTCATCATGCTGGTCCTCGCGCTGGCGCTCGTGTGGTCGGTTCGACGACTGTCGGCCGCTGCGGTCACGGCGCTCGTCGCGATCCTCTGCAGCTGGCTGGGCGACGTCGCCCTCATGGTCCCGGGCGAACTCGCGTTCGGCGTGGGGATACTGTTCTTCATGCTCGCTCAGGCCGGCTATGTCGTGCTCTTCGTGCGGCATCTGCGCATCAGGAACCGTCCGCCGGTCTGGGCGCTCGTGTACCTGGTGTGGCTCGTCGCCGGCATCGCGCTCCTCAGTCAGCAGGACATGGGGGCGCTGTATCCGGCGGTGGTCCTCTATGCCGTCGTGATCGGGGCCATGGCAGCGTCTTCCACGATGACGACGCCGACGATCGCCGTGGGCGGTGCGCTGTTCCTCGTCTCCGACTCATTGATCGGGCTCGACCGCTTCGTGCCTGCAGTGACGATCTGGGCGGCAGACGAGATCATCATGGCGACGTACGCCGCGGGCCAAGGCCTCATCGTGTGGGGCGTCGCGGAGGTCCTGCGTCGCCGAGAGCGGGCGGTCCTCGCCGTTTGAACGGACGTCCGGGCGTGCGACGGGTGGTCTGCGCAAGAGGTGGTCTGTGCAACGACGAAGGGCCCGAGCTGTTCGCTCGGGCCCTTCGTGTTCCTGTGGGCGATACTGGGATCGAACCAGTGACCTCTTCCGTGTCAGGGAAGCGCGCTACCGCTGCGCCAATCGCCCAGGTGAGTGGTGTTGCCAGCGAGGTGGCGACGGGATTCGAACCCGTGTGGACGGCTTTGCAGGCCGCTGCCTAGCCTCTCGGCCACGCCACCACGTGTGATGAAACACACTGTCGAGCGGAACGCTTGCACGTTCTCACTGACACTCGAGCGGATGACGAGATTCGAACTCGCGACCCTCACCTTGGCAAGGTGATGCGCTACCACTGCGCCACATCCGCATTGCATCCCGTTTCCGGGTGCTTGGAAACTCTAGCCGATGTTGAGGGCGCTCGTTGACACCTCGGCGCGGGCGAGTCGGCCCAACCCTTGATGTTCCGCGGAAAATCGGGCCGAAATTCCGTCTTCCTCGGCGCGTCGGCCAGGCGGGGGGCGGTACGTGGGTGGAGCCACTCACCGGCGCGCCTGCTGGCTCCAGTCGTCGTTCGCATCGGCGAGGTGCGGGTAGATCTGGAGCATCCGAATCGGCTCCACCTCCCAGACATCGTCGTCCCAGGTGCGCCGGCCGTCGCCGTCAGGGTGGTACTCCGGGTGATCGCGGAGCCGTTCCTCGGCGTTCGATGCCGCGATGGCCCGCCGCGTGTGTTCCGAGAGTGGGCGGATCGCCCCGGCGTCCGCGAGCCACTGGACAACGGAGTCCATCACCGCCGGCATCGCCCCCATGCCCCTCGAGTCGTCCATCAGGGAGGAGTGCGTCCGACCGGGCATGACGAGCCAACCGTTGGTGTCGGGCGTGTCACCGCGGCTGGCGACCTGTCGTCCCCACGCTCTGGCCTCGACGATCTCACGGAGGAGGTACTGCTCGCACTGGGCGAACGCCACCCGGCCCGACCGGCTGAGCGCCGGGTACGGGACGGCGGCGTGGCCCGGGTCCGTGGGATGCAGTCGCGGTTTCGCGTTGCTTGACCGCCACCAATCGCCGATGCGGCTCATGCCACACGTCCGTCGCGCCATGGCGACGAGCGCCGCTGCGGCCCGGTGGTCTCCGCCATGACTCGCTGAAGCATGGTCCCCCTGCGTTGCCTGCACGTGCTCGAACGACGAAAGCCCCCGGGGGTCCGGGGGCTTTCTGTGGTGGGCGATACTGGGATCGAACCAGTGACCTCTTCCGTGTCAGGGAAGCGCGCTACCGCTGCGCCAATCGCCCGGGTGGCGTGTGTGAACACGACGCCGGGATGTTGCTGGTGGAACTGTGTTGCTGAGGTGAGGTGGCGACGGGATTCGAACCCGTGTGGACGGCTTTGCAGGCCGCTGCCTAGCCTCTCGGCCACGCCACCATGTGTGACCGAACACACTGCCGAGTAGGATTCCTGCCGGAACAACACCACTGACACTCGAGCGGATGACGAGATTCGAACTCGCGACCCTCACCTTGGCAAGGTGATGCGCTACCACTGCGCCACATCCGCATTGCCCGCATCACTGCGTGCTCGAACGACTCTAGCCGAAACCGGGACCGATGTTCAAACCGGCGCGCATACTGGGTCGACAGCGGTGCGGATGTGCGTTGGTCCCCCGGCATCGGCTAGTATCGTGACTCGCGGCTGTTCGGCACCTCTCCGGTGCGGACGACCTGCGGGCGATTGGCGCAGTTGGTAGCGCGCTTCCTTCACACGGAAGAGGTCATCGGTTCGAGTCCGGTATCGCCCACATCATTCACCATCGCCCGGGTTGTTCCACCTCCACGGCTGCGACTCACTCCGCGAGATCAGGACGTTCCGCCCTGGCAGAACCGGTCCGGCGGGCATCACTCGGGAAGAAGTGTCGTTCGACGGGTGCACCGTCGGCGTGGGCCAGCGCTGCAGCGCGGATGTCGCGGTCGCGGCCGGTCAGACGCTGCGTCTCCTGTCGTCGGAACTCGCCCCACGACGGCACCATGAAGGTCTCCAACTGCACGTCGGACTCCTCGCCGCTCCGGTACAGGGCCCATCTCGAGGCACCGGTCCGGCGACGAGAGGACTCGACATGGCCCATGGCCTTCTGGAACGCCGCGAGCGAGTCGGGATGGACCGCGTAGGAGATCTGCACGAGGACCGGCCCGTCGGTCGGCTGTGGCTCGAACACGAGCGTGGGTGTGGGCCAGGACATCGAGATGCTGCGGTCGACGGTCCCTGTTCCGGGGAGCAGGGGCAGCACCCGCACACTGGCCGCCACCAGCAGGAGCAGGACGGCCGAAGCGCTGTAGGCGAGCGACGTCCCGAGCCACTGCGCCGCGATGCCCCAGCCGGTCGAGCCGATGGCCATCGCCCCCATGAAGACGAGGATGTAGATCGACGCGCCACGCGATCGCACCCACTGCGGCAGGGTGAGCTGCAGGGCGGCGTTCAGCACGGTCAGCGTGCCGATCCAGGCCAGCCCCGCGAGGACCAGGAGCACCAGCGTCGGGACGACGGGCAGGACAGCCGCTGCGAGCGACCCCGTCGCGAAGAGGACCGCGCTCACCGCGATGACGAGGTTGTCTGAGAACCGACGGCGAGCGAGCGGCAGGGCGAAGATGCCCAGCACCGCGCCGACGCCGAGCGCGCCGAGCAGGACGCCGTAGCCGCTCGAGTCGAGTTGAAGTCGCTTCGCGGTGAGGGGCAGCAGCGCCCAGAGCGCGCTGGCCGGCAGGGCGAAGAGCGCGGAACGCAGCAGGATCCGGCGGACGAGGTGCGCGGACACGACGTACCGGACCCCCGCTCGCAACGCCGCCCCGAACGGCTCGCGGTCGTCGAGACCGGTCTGCGCCGGCCGCTTCCACCAGATGAGGGCGATCACGGCCCCGACGAAGCTCAGCGCGTTGACACCGAACACGACGGGGGCTCCGAAGGCCGACAGGACGACGCCGGCCAGGGCGGGACCGACCGCGCGGGCTCCGTTCACGGTGACACCACCGAGCGCCGACGAAGCCGCGATCAGGTTGCGCGGCACGAGCTCCGGCTGGATCGCCTGCCATGCGGGTGAGGTCAGGGTGGAGGTGATGCCGAGCAGGAAGGTGAAGGCCAGGATCGTCCACGGCGACAGCGCGCCGATCCACGCCACGACGGTGAGTCCGGCCGCGAGGACCGCACTCGCCGCCGATCCCCAGATGAGCAGCCGTCGCCGGTCGAGCGAGTCGGCGAGGACACCTGCCGGGAGGGCGACCAGGATGGCGGGCGCGAGGCTCGCGGTCTGCACGAGCGCGATGACCGCTGCGCCGGCTGCGGCCTCGACCAAGACCCACTGGGCCCCCACGGTCTGCATCCAGGTGCCGATGTTGCTCCCGAGCTGGGCGAACCACAGCACCCTGAAGGCGGTGATCGCCATGGGAGCCCATGCTGACGGTTGCGACGATGGAACTGCGGAGGGTGACGACATGGTCGAACGATAGGACGCCGTCGCGACCGGGGCATCGTCGGTTTGTCGCAATCATCGAACGGTGCATCACCGTCGCGTGGACGGCCGCCGGCGTCGCTCCATGGAGGATCATCGTCGAATCGTCAAGGTCTGCGGCCGCCGAATCGTGCTGGCTACCGTGGATCCATGGCCATCACGGAACTGATCCTCGTCCGCCACGGTGAGAGCGCCGGGAACGTCGCCGCATTCGAAGCCGATCGCTCGGAATCCCACCGCATCGCCGTTCCGAGCCGTGACGCCGACGTCCCGCTCTCAGCACTCGGGCTCGAGCAGGCGGCTGCGGTGGGGAGACGTCTCGCGGCCCTCACACCCGCCGACCGGCCGGACATCGTGTTCAGTTCGCCCTATCGGCGAGCGCACGAGACGGCCGTGGTCGCCCTTCGGGCCGCAGCGCTCGACGCCGATGAGCTTCGTCCTGTCGTCGACGAGCGGCTGCGTGATCGCGAACTCGGTATCCTCGACACCTTCACCTCGATCGGCGTCGACGCCGAGTTCCCGGAAGAGGCCGCTCGACGACGGTTCCTCGGCAAGTTCTACTATCGACCGCCTGGAGGTGAGGCCTGGACGGACGTGGCCCTCCGCCTCCGCTCGTTCATCGGCGACCTGGACCGGCACACCGACCGCACGCGGGCCCTGGTGGTCTGTCACGACGCCGTCATCTCGCTCTTCCGCTACATCTGCGAGGGGTGGGACGAGCGTCGCGTCCTGGAGGAGGCCGCTCTCCGTCCGACGCCGAACGCGTCCTTCACCCACCTCGTCCACGACGGACGCGCGTGGAAGGCGCGGGCGGCGAATGCGACTGCGCACCTGCAGCAGGCGCAGGTTCCGGTCACCGAGCACTCGGGGGCGAACGATGTCCGAAGCTGACCCCACCACGCTCACGCCCGAGGTCCTCGCCGACTGGCCACTCCCCGATCCCGGATCGTCGAAGGACGATCGTGGGTCGGTGCTCGTCGTCGGCGGCGCGCGGATGACGCCCGGGGCGGTCGCCTTGGCGGGCCTCGCCGTTCTCAGGGTCGGCGCGGGTCGGATCACGCTCGCGGTCGGTGCGTCGGCAGCGTCCCCACTCGCGATCGCCTTCCCGGAGGCAGGCGTGATCGGGTTGGCGGAGACCAGCGGCGGAGCCGTCCGGGGTGACGGGGCCGGCCCCCTCGAGGACGTCCTGGACGTCGACTGTCTGCTGCTCGGTCCTGGCCTCGACGACGCGGACGAAGCCGTGGCACTCCTCGACGGTGTGCGCCCGCTCCTTGGCGCCGACACCGTGGTGGTCCTCGACGCCTTCGCGCTCGGTGCCCTGTCACACGCTCCCGACTTCTCGAAGGGGCTGGAGGGCCGCCTTGTATTCACTCCGAACGTGGCCGAGGCCGCGATCCTCCTCGACGTGGACGAGGCCGACCCGGACACGGCGGCGCTCGAGCTGGCGCGACGGTTCGGAGCCGTCGTCACCTGTCAGGGCAGGGTCTCCGACGGTGAGCGGGACTTCATCGCGCCCGGCGGGAGTCCGGCCCTCGGGACGGCGGGGAGCGGTGACGTCCTGGCCGGTGCGATCGCCGGGCTCGCGGCACGCGGACTCTCCGCGCTCGCGGCGAGCTGCTGGGGTACCGTGCTGCACGCCGCCTCCGGCGATCGGCTCGCCGACCGGATCGGCCCCCTCGGAGCCCTCGCCCGCGAGTTCGCGGACGAGTTCCCGACGCTCCTCCGAGAGCTCGGGCGACCCGTCACGGGGCGGTCCTAACCGACAGCGGGCCAGCGCCAGCCGGTGATCTCGGGTGCGTCCTCGCCGAACTCCCTGGTGTGCGCTCGGGCTCGGACCCGGGCGTCCTGCATCTCCTGACGGAGACCCGCGAACCGCTCGCCGAGCCCCGGCGTCCGGTCGATCGCGTCGCACACGAGCGAGAACCGGTCGATCTCGTTGAGCATCACCATGTCGAACGGTGTCGTGGTGGTCCCGTTCTCGAGGTACCCGCGGACGTGCAGCTGATCGTGCCCGTGGCGCTTGTACGTCAGCCGATGGATGAGCCACGGGTACCCGTGGTAGGCGAAGACGACTGGACGGTCCGTCGTGAACACGCTGTCGTACTCGGCGTCGGAGAGGCCGTGCGGATGCTGATCCTCGCTCATGAGTCGCATGAGGTCGACCACGTTCACGACCCGGACGGACAGCTCCGGGATACGTTCGCGCAGGATACTCACGGCGGCCAGCGTCTCGAGCGTGGGGACATCCCCGGCACAGGCCATGACGAGGTCCGGGCGCTCCCCCGCACGCTCTGAACCGGCGAAGGGCAGGATGCCGAGCCCGCGGGCGCAGTGCGCGCGAGCGTCGTCGATGCCGAGCCACACGGGTTCCTGGTCCTTGCCCGCGACGATGACGTTGATCTCGTCCGTGCTCTGCAAACAGTGCTCCGAGACGGCCAGGAGGGTGTTCGCATCGAACGGCAGATACACCCGGATGACATCGGGCTTCTTGTTGACGACGTGGTCGATGAACCCGGGGTCCTGGTGGCTGAAGCCGTTGTGGTCCTGACGCCAGACGTGGCTCGTGAGGAGGTAGTTGAGGCTCGCCACCGGGCGCCGCCACGGCAACTCACGTGAACCGTTCAGCCACTTCGCGTGCTGGTTGAACATGGAGTCGACGATGTGGATGAAGGCCTCGTAGCAGGTGAACAGGCCGTGCCGACCGGTGAGCAGGTAGCCCTCCAACCAGCCCTGGCACTGGTGCTCGCTGAGCATCTCCATGACCCTGCCGGCGCGGGCGAGATGCTCGTCGCCCGGGACGGTCTCGGCGTTCCACTGCCGTTCGGTCACTTCGAAGACCGCCTGGAGTCGGTTACTGGCGAGTTCGTCGGGAGCGAAGATCCGGAAGGTGGTCGGGTTACGCCGGATCACCTCCGTGAGCCACGACCCCAGGACACCCGTCGCCCCGGCGTCGCGACCACCCGGGGCGTCCACCACGACGGCGGCGTCGTCGATCGCGGGGAGGTCGAGTTCCGTGCGCAGCAGACCTCCGTTGGCGTGCGGGGTCGCGCTCATCCGGGCCTCCCCGAGCGGAGCGAGCTCCCGCACGAGCGGAACCACCGCACCATGTTCGTCGAAGAGCTCCTCAGGCCGGTAGCTCCGCATCCAGGACTCCAGGATCCGCGTGTGCTCCTCGGTGTCCCGAGCGTCGGCGAGCGGGACCTGATGCGCGTGGAACGTCCCCTCGACCCGGACGCCGTCGATCACCTCCGGGCAGGTCCAGCCCTTCGGTGTGCGCAGCACGATCATGGGCCACACCGGCCGTCCGGTGTCTCCGGCGGCGGCCCGGGACTTGATGGCCGCGATGCGGTCGAGCACGACGTCGACGACCTCGGCGAACCTGCGGTGGACCTCCATCGGATCCTCGCCGTCGAACCCGCCCTCGACGAAGAACGGTTCGTGTCCGTATCCGCGCAGGAGACTCTCGAGTTCGGAGCGTGGAATGCGCGCCAGGACCGTCGGGTTCGCGATCTTGTAGCCGTTCAGGTGCAGGATGGGCAGGACGACGCCATCCTGGACCGGGTCGATGAACTTGTTGGAGTGCCAGCTGGTCGCGAGCGGTCCGGTCTCCGCTTCACCGTCGCCGACGACCGCTGCGACGAGGAGATCTGGGTTGTCGAAGGCCGCGCCGTACGCGTGGCTCAGGACGTACCCCAGTTCGCCACCCTCATGGATGCTGCCGGGTGTCTCGGGCGCCGCATGACTCGGAACCCCGCCGGGGAAGCTGAACTGACGGAAGAACCGGGTCAACCCGGCCTCGGTCTCGGCGACGTCCGGGTAGATCTCGCTGTAGGTGCCGTCCAGGTAGGCGCTCGCCAGGATCGCCGGCCCGCCGTGCCCGGGCCCGGCGATGAACATCGCCGACTGGTGGCGCTCCGCGATCACGCGGTTGAGATGCGCGTACGTCAGATTCAATCCCGGAGCGGTCCCCCAGTGGCCGAGGAGCCGGCGCTTCACATGAACGGCTTCGAGCGGGCGGCGGAGGAGCGGGTTGTCGAGCAGGTAAATCTGCCCGACGGACAGGTAGTTCGCGGCGCGCCACCAGGCGTCGACCTGTTCGATGCTCCGCTCGGACACCGGCTCGCTCGTGCCGCGAGACCGCCAGCTGTCCGTCGTCGACCCGTCCCGTGCGTTGTGCGTCATCGTTCCACGATCCCAGGTCGAGCGACCGGAGGCCAGGGTGGTGCGTCGCTCCTGCGAGCGTGCTAAAGCGTCGGCGGGCGGTGCCGACCGGTACCGGCCGTCGCGCCCCACCAGTCGAGGTACGCGCTCGCGGTGTCCGGCAGCGCCGGGCGGAGGCTACGACCGGCGGGCAGGCGCGTCCGGGAGGGATCAAGCCAGGCCGCGGCCAACTCGGTGTGAAGCGTCGACGGGTCGTAGCGGACCATCGTCTCCGGGCGCAGTTGGTCCATCTCCGCTGCATAGCGCGAGTCGACGACGAGCGGTCGGCGGCCTGCCTCGACCCAGTCGAGCATCGAGCGTGACGCGGAGACATGGCCGTGCGCGGCCAGGGGGATGCCGGGGCGCGAGATCTGCGCGGTGAACGCCGCATCGTCGAGATATCCGGTCACCTCGAACGAGACTTCGGCGGCGCGTGCTTCCGCCTCGAGGTCGAGCACGTCGTCCTCGTGCCCGGCCGAGGGGGCGCCGATGGCACGGACGACGACGTCGGCGACCTGGTGACCGGTGGCACGGAGCACCTCCGCCGCACGCGAAGCCGCCTGGATCGCCGACGAATGCCCCTTGCCCGGGTAGATGAACCCGGCGATGAGGACGGTGAGTGGGCGTGGTCCCGGCAGCGATGCATCGTCGGCCGAGACCGCCGCCGTACCGATCCGGGAGCCGAGCGGGATGGCGTGCGGAACGGTCGCGGCACTGACACCGAGGAACTCTTCAGCCAGCGCCTGTTCGTGCCGGCTGTTGACGGCTGTCGCATGGGCGGCGGCGATGAACCGGGCGTACGCGGCGATGCGGCGGTCCAGCATCCTGCCGTCGGAGGTCTGCGGGACGTCGTGGAGGGTGACCGTCAACTCGGTGGCGTCCGCGAGACGCTCGACGGCGTCCGCCGCCTCTTCGGGTGACCGGCCGAAGAGACGGTCGGTGACGTGGACGTGGGCACGGTCCACGCCGTCGAGCAGAAGCACGGCGTCGGCCGGGGTCGAAGCGTACATCCGTTCCGCGCGAGGGTCTGCGTGGACGACAGCGTCGGCGACGTCGATCGCGTACTGGACGACTCCGTGGTGCTGTGGGCCGACCATGAGGAGACGGGGTGGGGCTGCGATCACCTGCGTCATCGTGGTGCAGTGGGGGGCCCGCGTCAAGGGTCGCGGGCACTCTCGTCATCGGACCTATGTTCGGAGGACGGCGCCCGTATCGTGCCGACCCGTCCGCGCGTCTCGCGCCCGCATCCGTACAGGGGATCCCGCCATGCAGTCGACCGTGATGCCGCACGCCACCGATCGAGCTGCCGACCCGGCATCTCGTCCGATCCGCGTCGTCTCGATCCCGGCCGCGCACCCCTACGTCGGCCGCATCACCGCCTCGCCCGACATCGACGTGCTGAGCGATCCGCCGGTCGACGGAGCGCCATCGGGCGTCTGGTGGCCGCCCGCCGCCCTCGATCCGGACTGGATCCACGACCACGCCGTCGATGCCGACGTGCTGCACATCCACTTCGGGACGGAGTCGTTCCCACCCGGACACGTGACCGCGTGCATCGAGGCAGCGCACCAGGTCGGCTGGTCGGTCGTGTACACGGTGCACGATCTTGAACACCCGCAGCTCGACAACCAGGCCGCTTATGACCGGCAGCTCGACGAGCTCGTCCGTGGAGCAGACGCCCTGATCACCCTGACCCCTGGCGCCGCCGCCCGCATCCGGGAACGTTGGGGCCGCGACGCCGTCGTCATCCCGCACCCGTCGCTCCTGTCGGATGACGTCACGGTTCCGCTCGTATTGCCGTCGGCGGAGACGAGGGTCGGCGTCCACCTGAAGGACCTGCGCCCCAATGTCGACGCGGTCGGTGCCGTCACCACCCTCATCGACGCGGTCGAACGCCTCCGCCGCCGTGGAGCGGACGTTGTCGCAGAGGTCCGGATGCACCATGCGGTCCGCGATCCGGAGGCATGCGAGGCCGTCCGACGGCTTGTCAGCAGCTCGGAAGCCGCGCTGCTCATCGAGCACGAGCGTCTCGACGACCTCGGACTCGCCATCGCACTCAGCCGCCTGGACGTCTGTCTCCTCCCCTACCGGCACGGCACGCACTCGGGTTGGCTCGAACTCTGCTGGGATCTCGGCGTGTCCGTCGCCGTCCCGTCCGGAGTCGGGGCGTACCTCGATCAGCATCCCGACGACACCGTCTCCGCTTACGACCTCGGGGACGGAGCATCACTCGAGCATCTCATCGGCGCGCTGTTCGATGCGGACGGCACGACCCGTGCCGGCTCCTCCGACCGGATCGCGGCCGTCGCCGCGCGCCGCTCCCGGCGCGACGTCGACGACGCCGTCAGCGCAGCAGCACACGCCGAGCTGTACCGCCGCGTCGTCGCCGAGCGCGCCTCGTGACGGCCGGTCCACGACTGCGCGTCGTCGTCATCGCCCCGCTGCGCTTCCCCATCCGTCGCCCGCACGCCGGCGGGCTCGAATCCGCCGTGTGGTCGGAGGTCAACGCACTGCGCGCACGAGGTCACGAGGTGACGTTCATCGGCGTCCGGGGGTCCGACTTCGTCGAGCGCGGCAGCGTCTTCGAACTGCCGGAGTTGCGGTGGCCGCGCTGGTCCTCCCCCGACGACGAGCGGTATCCCCCCGGTCACCTGACCCGATCCGTCCCGGCATTGCGCCGCGCGCTCGAGGCGATCGCCGCTCGGCCAGGGCGATACGACGTCGTGTCCAACCACTGCCTGGACGCGCTCCCGGTGGAACTGGCACCTGAGCTGGGCGTCCCCATGATCACCACCCTGCACACGCCGGTCGACGAGGCCGTCGCCGCTGCCGCGAACCGGGCCGGTTCCGACGGCAGCCGGTTCCTGGCGGTGAGCGAGTTCACGAAGCGCACCTGGGCGACGGCCGGTGTCGAGTCCGAGGTGCTCCTGAACGGCATCGATCCGGATGCCTGGCGGGCAGGCCGAGGCGGTGACGACCTCGTGTGGTTCGGACGGGTCGTCGCGGAGAAGGCTCCGCACCTCGCGGTCGACGTCGCCCGTCGACTGGGGCGACGGCTCGTCATCGCCGGTCGCGTGGGCGATCCGGTGTACGCCGAGCGCGTGGTGTCGCCGCTGCTGGGGCGTGACGTCCGACATGTCGGGCCGCTCGACCCGATGCGACTCGCCACGCTCGTGGGGCGGAGCGCAGCAGCGGTCTCGACGCCGGCATGGGCCGAGCCGTTCGGTCTCGTCGCACCGGAGGCGCTGATGACCGGGACCCCGGTGGTCAGCTTCGCCGTCGGCGGCGTGCCCGAGATCGCCCAGGCGAGCGTCGGTATGCAGGTCGTCGCACCAGGAGACCTGGCGGCCATGGCGGACCGCGTGGACGGGTTGATCCGGCAGTCGGAGCTCGACCGGGGGTTCCGCGCCTCGATCCGGGCATCCGCCCTCGCGCGGTTCTCGCTCGACGCCAGGGTGGGCCGGCTCGAGGAGCACTTCACCGCGCTCCTCGGCGACTCGCCCGTGTTCGGTTCCGGTCGCGTCGACGAGTTCAGCTCGTGAGGCCCCGCATCGGTTGGTACGTGCATCACCACGGACGGGGGCACGTGACGCGTCTGCTCGCCGTCGCACCCCACCTCGACGCCGACATCGTCTGCTTCAGCTCGTTCCCGGCGCCGATGGGACTCCCCTCGAACTGTTCCTGGGTGGTGCTCGACCGGGATGACGACGTGCCGGAAGGTGCGTCTCCCCCGGACGACTGCGATCCGACCGCGGAGGGGCTGCTGCACTGGGCGCCGCTCGGTCACGCCGGTCACCGTGCTCGTCTTGCGACCATCGCCGCCGCCCTCGCGCAGCAGCAGATGGACGCGATGGTGGTGGACGTCTCCGTCGAGGTGGTGCTCCTCGCACGCCTGCTCGGCGTCCCCACCGTCGTCATGGCACAGCCGGGCCACCGCGACGACGAACCGCACGCGCTCGCCTTCCGCGCGGCGTCGACGATCATCGCCCCATGGCCTCACGGTGTGCTGCAGCTGGAGCACCTCCATCCCGTACGGGACAAGGTGGTGTACACCGGCGGTATCAGTCGCTTCGAGGGTCGCGAGCGGACTGCCGCGGAAGCCGGGCGCAGCGGGGTGCTCCTCCTCGCCGGGGCCGGCGGCTCCTCGGTGTCGCAGGAAGCCGTGGAGGAGGCCGCCCACGCCAGCGGTCGCGACTGGACCTCGCTCGGCGCCGGTGCCGGGTCCGTCTGGACCGACGACCCGTGGGACGCGCTCTGCCGGGCGGAGGTGGTGGTGTCGTGGGCCGGTCAGAACGCGATCGCCGATCTCGCTGCGGCTGGCGTCACGGCGGTCGTGGTCCCGCAGGAACGCCCCTTCGACGAGCAGGTGTCCACCGCACGTGCACTCGAGGCGAACGAGCTGGCGGTCGTGCGGTCGTCCTGGCCAGACGCCACAGACTGGAAGGGCATCCTCGACCGGGCCTCGGAGCTCCGGCCCGACTGGTCTCGTTGGCAGGTTGCGGGTGCCGCCCGACGAGCAGCGGAGGCCATCGAAGCGGTCGCGGCCGGCGATCCTGCAGGGGGTGGGCGATGAGGACGTCTGTCGTGACCCTGTGCTCGCGCCCCCGACTCGGACACCTCGAACGGCAGCTCGAGGCCGTCGGGGCGTCCATACCGACCTCGGGCGACGCGGTGGAGCGACTCGTCGTGTGGATCGGGGACGACGCACCCCCGACCCTCGACGCGGAGCTGACGGTCCACCTTCCACCGGGGTCCGACGGACTCCGTCTCGCGGCAGGCCGGAACGCCGGTGCAGCGCTCGCCATCGACCGTGGTGCAGACCTCATCGTGTTCCTCGACGCGGACTGCGTCCCCGGGCCGGCCCTGCTCGACCGATACCGTGAGGCGTCCGATCGCCACCCGGGCGCCGTCCTCTGCGGCCCGGTGACCTACCTGCAGCCAGGCGTGGACGTCACCGACCGCCGTGCATTGGCGGCGGCGACGGCACCGCATGCGGCGAGACCGAACCCGGACGACGGCGCGGAGCGCGTCGCCTCCGAGGACGAGTACCCGCTGTTCTGGTCGTTGTCCTTCGCGACGAGTGCGTCGACCTGGTCCCGGAGCGGAGGCTTCGACGAGAGGTACGAAGGGTACGGCGGAGAGGACACCGACTTCGCGTTCACCCTGAGCGCGTCGCGGACACCCCTCGTGTGGGTCGGAGGCGCGCACGCCTACCACCAGCACCACGAGACGCAGCGCCCGCCCTGGCAGCACTTCGACGACATCCTCCGGAACGGCGCGCGGTTCGCCGACCGGTGGGGAACCTGGCCGATGACCGGTTGGCTGGAGGCGTTCGCTCAGGCTGGTGCAGTCCGACGGATCGGCGACGACTGGGTCCGGGTTCAGCCGACCGGCCCGAGCAGTCCGTCGACTGCGGCCACCAGCGCCGCGGCGACAGGCTCCGGCGCGTAACGATCGACGGACGCACGTGCGGTCGCGGCCCGCGTCAGGGCGTCCGACGGCGCGTCCAGCACCCTTCGAAGCGCTCGCGCAAGGGCTCCGTGGTCTCCCGGCGGCACCATGAGACAGTCGACGCCGTCCGTGCAGAAGTCGTCGTACCCGCTCCCGGTGGTCACGACCAGCGGGGTCCCGATCGCCTTCGCCTCGAGTGCGACGTTGCCGAACCCCTCCCAGCGCGAGGGGCACATGACCACCGTCGCAGCTCCGACGGCCCGATAGAGCTCCGCTCCCGCCACATGCCCGAGCCACACGACCCGGTCCCGTACCGACTCGGGCAGGATGGACAGCAGCGCCGTCAGGTCCGGTTCGAACCGCCGGTCACCGCTGGAACCGGCGAGGACGAGTCGGGCATCGGGCTTCTGCCGGACGAGCAACGCGAACGCCTGAAACGCCTCCACGACACCCTTCCGCCACTCGAGCCGGCCGAGGAAGAGCACGACCGGTTCCGCCCCGGTCGGCCACTGAGCCGGCAGCCCGGCGGTCGACGCGGCAACGCGGACGGCGTCGACGTCGATGCAGTTGCGCACGACGGCGGCCGGCGGCAGGGCGCCGAGCAGGTCCTTCGTGCGCGCGAGCATCGCGGTCGAGATCGCGACGAGCACAGCAGACCGTCGGATCTGTCGGGTCTCGAGCGCGTCCTGGACGATCACCGCGATGCGCCCTGCGACCGGCAGGTCACTGAGGCGGAGTCCCGAGACGAGGTTGGAGAGACGAATGCTCGTGGCGAGGTTCGTCACGAGGGGCGCCGAGCGCGGCAGCGCCGATCCGAGGGCGCTCCACTCGGGCAGGAAGATCCGATCGTACGAACCGCGTCGGAACACCCGGCGGACGGTTCGGGCGCCGAGGAGCATCCTGAGGACGCGTGGTGATCGACTGCCGTGCCGTACGGCGTCGATGAGACGGACGCCGTCGATGTCCGCGCCGACGGGCAGCTCGTCGTCCGAGCACACGACGAGGTCGATCTCGACTCCCGAGCGGACGAGGGCGGGAAGGAGCGCGGCGTAGTGCCGTCCGATCCCGCCCGTGTAGCTCGTGAGCCCCGCATACTCGGTCGCGGCCACGAGCCAGCGCTGCCGTCGTGGACCACGCGGGACGTCACTCACCGGTATCGCCTCGGCACCGTCCACCAGGAACCGAACTCCGCGTTGTACCGCTCCGGGTCGAACGGGCTCTCGCCACCGGCGGGGTAGCTCGTCAGCTCGCCGAACACGATGCGGTCGCCGAGGTCGTACAGGTCCACGCGGACGAAGTCGGTGTCGGCGGCCAGGCGCTCGGCCAGGTCGATCATCTCGTCGAGCCGTTCGGGCGCCGACGGTTCCGGGTCGGCCCACGCGGGCCCACCGCTGAGTGGCAGGTGCCGCCAATCCGGGAGGAAGAAGTCCTGGGTCCGGCGTCCGAACCTGCCGGCGTCGAGCTGGATGTACCGGCAGCGCCCGTGGAAGACGAAGAACTTGAGGTCGTCGGGGATCCCGCCGTCCGGTCCCTCCAGCAGTTCCTCGACGATGATCCTGCGCGGCACCCGTCCGTACACCCACTCGCGGTTCGGTCCCTGACCGTACAACTGGGACACCCAGCCGCTCGCGAGTTCGACGAGTCGATCGCGATCAACCGTCTCCGGTCGGACATGCCGGTACTCCCAGCTCCCCGCGTCGGTCGGCAGACGGGCGTCGGGGCGGGCGGACGACGAGACGACGATCGCCGCCCCGCTGCCGTGAGTCGGCTTGACGACGTAGGACCCCGGGAGCTCCAGGTCCCGCAACTCACGCGGATCGTCGAGGATCCCGTACACGCGCGGGAGGACGTGCTGGCCGATGCGCGAAGCGACGAGATTTCGTACGGCGGCCTTGTCCGCGAAGGTGACGATCAGCGGACGACGGTCGCGGAGCATCTTGTACCGGACCTTCTCCCGGAACGTCGCCGGTCGGCGCGTCCGCCAGAGCCGGACGGCGCGTACCAGCCGGCTCCGCTCTCGCCAGGGCACTGTCCGCGGCGCGCTCGTCGCATCGGGGAGGACGGCGCGCAGGCGGCGGCTGCGATGGAACCATCGGACGGCGGGCAGCTCCTCGGGCCAGTGCACACGCAAGGTGGTCCAGCCCCGACGCATCCGGAGGGCGAGCGAACCGGCATCGGTGAACGGGCGCATCGAGATCCCCATCCCGAGCGACCGGTCGTAGCGCACGCGTCGGTGGAGACCCAGGTGTGTCGACACGTCCAGATCGTCGTGCAGCTCCGCATCCTCGCGGTGCACCGTCTCGGCGATCTGGTCCCACGTCGCGCGCCGGATCGCACAGTTGGACCCGAAGATCGGGACCTGGGCGAGGGCGGCTCCGACGAAGAGCCGGTACGCCCCGAGGTAGAGGCCGGCGAGCGGTGCACGGAGCAGGCGCGGACCGTCGATGAAGACGGCGGGCCCGGTGAGTGCCGCAAGCTCCGGATCGGTCGCGAACGCCTCGGTGATCCTGGTCACCCAATCCGGTGGCGGCACGCAGTCCGCGTCGAGTCTCCCCACGACCGTCGCGGTCGCGTGGTCGAAGCCGGCTGCGTTCGCCGCGGGGATGCCGGGCATCGGCTCATCGATGAGGACCGCGTCGTACCGCTCCGCGATGGCCTCGACCTCGGCGCGATCGCGGCTGCCGTTGTCGACGACGATGATCGATGCGGGTCCGGTGTGCTGCGCGCGCAGTGAGCGCAGACAGCGGCGCAGGAGCGCGGCGTCGTCCTTCACCGGAACGACCACGTCCACGGTCACGAGCGGGTGGGCCGCGGTCTCGAGCGTCTCGACCGTCATGCGTCTCGCCCATCCGCCAGCAGCTGTGCCTCAGCGAACACCCGCGGGTGGGCGAGGATCCGGAAGTGTCCGCCGGTGTCGAGTTCCACGTTCTTGGCGCCGTCGAGTCGGCTGCCGCCCGGGATGTGCGGATCGAAGCGCCCGTAGACCGAGACGATCCGCGGATTGACGGTCGCCTCTCGGGAGAGCGCGAGGATCGTCGGGTCGTCGGGGGTGAAGATGCGCAGGCTCGGGAGGAGCATGAGCCTCGCGTACCGCGATCCGGCGAACGGCGCCGCGACGGCGAGCATCCCGGCGATCCGGGCTCCACCGCCGCCGAGCGACATGACGTACTTGCCGACGAGCCCGCCCTTGCTGTGCGCGAGGAGGACGACGTCGCCGAGCCCGTTCGCCTCGAGGTAGTCGGCGACGAGTCGTGCCGCCACCGGGACCGAGCGGTCGTTGCGTCCGAGCGGGTCGATCACGTGTACCGGGTGTCCGTCGTCGTGGAGTCGGCGGATGAGCGGCTCGAGGAACCGCCAGGTCTCGTAGACGCCCGGAAGGACGACGATCGGTGACCGGTCGCCGGACAGGAAGTCGTGCGGGTCGGTGCGGCTGACGAAGGCCCGGACCTGCCAGACGAGTGCGTAGGTGTAGTCGCGCGCCCACCACCCGAGGGTCCGCAGCGTCGAACGGATCACCGACGATCCCCGTTCGCGCGGCTCAACCGTCTCCTCGCAGGACCTCGGGGCATCGCTCTGTTCCCATGTCCTCACCGTAACCGGACCACCCGGCCAGCCCCTGGACCTTGACAGCGGCCGGACCGGGCCCGGGCGGATCGGGACCGTCGATGCCCGGCGTGGCTCACCACGGGTGCGGTGCGCTGATAATCTGGCAGCTGCGGTGGCCTCGGGGTGTTCGTGTGCCCGGACGATCGAGGAGTGCAGTGGGAGAGATCGACGGAGAGTTCGGCCGCGTCCGGGACGCGCTGGAGCGTCCTGCGATCCGGCTCCTGAGCCGGCCGACGGCACCCGCTGTCGTGGCGATCTTCCGCACCACGTTCGGCCGCGACGTCCAGTTCGTCGCAGCGGACCGCTTCCATCTGCAGGTCGAGGAGTACCTCGGCGAACTCGTGGCTCGCGGTGCGCGGATCCCGGCGGGCGGCGACGAACGCGGTGGCGGACGGACCCTTTGCCGGGAGTGGGTGCACGACCAGTGGCTCGTCCGGACGAGCACCGACGACGGCGAGGAGCAGTACTCGCTCACCTCGCACGCGCTCGAAGCGGTCTCGCTCGTCGACGGCCTCGCACACGACCGCGCCCTCATCAGTGAGTCGCGCCTGACCATGATCCTCGACTCCGTGCGCCGATGGGCGCTGCAGGCCGACCCGGACCGTGACGAGCATCTGCGTCGCATCGACGCGCAGCTCGCCGAGCTCCAGGCGGAACGCGAACGGGTGGCGGCCGGCGGCACCGTCGTCGCGGCGAGCGACGACCGGATGCAGGACGGCTACGCCAACATCGCCGACCTCATCCGCCAGCTCCCGAGCGACTTCCGCCGGGTCGAGGAGTCGGTCATCGCGATGCACCGGCGGATCGTCGAGGACTTCCGGAACGACACCCGTCCGATCGGCGAGATCCTCGACGACTACCTCCGGCGCACCGACGAGCTGATGACGGCGACGGCCGAGGGTCGGGCCTTCGAGGGCGCTTTCGAGCTCCTCCGCAACGACGATCTGCTCCAGGACCTCAAGCGCGACCTCTCCACGATCCTCGACCACCCCTTCTCCGCCAGGCTCGGGCCCGCGGAGCTCCGTGGCTTCCGGGGTGCCGTCGGGATCATCCGACAGGGGATCGACGACGTCCTCGCGCAGCGTCGGCGGCTCACCGCGACGCTCCGCGACCACATCGTGCATCACGACGTCGTGCAGGACCGCGAACTCGACACGACCCTGCGAGCACTGAACCAGCGCCTCGGCATCTGGATGCGGACCGCGGGACCACGCGCCACCGTCGACCTGCCGCTCCTCCCGGAGACCATCGACATCGAGCACCTGCGCGAGCGGTTCTACGATCCGGACGTCGAGGTCGCTCCGCCGCCGATCGCGACGGCCGTCGAACGGACCGACGGCGCGGTGATGTCGCTCGACACCCTCCGATCGCAGGGCGGCCCGCTCCTCGACGAGCTCCGGGCCGGACTCCTCGATGCGGTGACCTCCGGTGCCGAGGACGCCCATGTGGCGTTCTCCGGGCTCGATCCGGAACTCCGACGACCGGTGGAGCTGTTCGGCCTCGTCCACCTCATGACCCAGCTGGGCACGTATGACGAGCAGGCACCGCGCCGTCGCTACGAGACGGTCCGTCCGGATGGGACGACCACCGCGTTCGAACTCCCGGCCTTCCCGCTCGGTGAGGCCGGTGTCGCAGCGCTGACGCGGGCCACGACGACCACGACCACTGCTCCGGCCGACCAGGCCGGGCGCGGAACGGAATGACATGACCTCCGAGACGGATCCCACCGCGACGGCGACGACCGACCCGACGTCGGACGACCTGACGACGGACGGACTCGACGCCTTCGCACCCGCCGAGGCGCCGGTCGCCGGCCCGGACGACGACTCGTTCGCCCTCTTCGAAGGGGACGAGGGACGCCTCGACGCCGCTCAACGTCGTGCGCTGGTCGCTCTGCTGAAGCACCGCTACGTCAGCCCCGCGCTCCAGCCGGCCGAGTGGCGGACGGTCCTCGAGTCCGAGTCGCTGCTCCGGTCCCGCCTCAACGAGCTGTTCCTGGAGCTCGAGGTGGACCGCTCGGCCGAGGTCGCCTTCAAGCGCCAGGCGGGCTCGGAGAGCGGGCGGCGTCCCTTCCCGACCCTGCTGCACGACACCAGCTACAGCCGCGAGGAGACGATCCTGCTCGTCTACCTGCGGACGCGTCTCCGGACCGAACTGGCCAACGGCGCACGAGCCGCGATCGTCGAACACGACGAGCTGCTCGGCTTCGTCGCGAGCTTCCGCCCCGAGCACGCCACCGACCGCGCCCGTGACGACGGACGCGTCGAACGTGCGATCGACAAGCTGCTGACCGCACGGGTCCTGCTGCGGACCAAGGACGCCCGCCGCCACCGGATCGCGTCGGTCGTGGAGACGCTCCTCCCCCTCGAGCGCCTCCAGGAGCTCCTGGAGTGGCTCGAAACGCAGACTGCAGCGGTCGATCCGGCCTCGGAGCAGCCGCGACCCGATGCCGACGCGGACTCGGACCACGAGCCCAATGGCACCGCAGCCGAGTCGCAGGACTCCCCCGACGACCGGACACAGCCACAAGCAGCAGAGGACGACCGATGAGCCGCTCCACGGACACCGACACCCTGCTGGACCTCGTCGAGCAGTGGCGCATCGAACGGATGCAGGTCATCAACTGGGGTGGGTTCGACGGGTACCGATCGGTCGACTTCGCCTCCCGCGCGACGCTCATCTCCGGCGCCTCCGGAACCGGGAAGAGCTCGCTCATGGACGCGTACCTCGCGGTCATGATGCCGTCGGACGTGCCGTTCAACGGAGCCTCCAACGACGCGGCGGTCGGACGGGCGCGGAATCCAGACCAGCGCAACCTGCTCACGTATCTCCGCGGCAAGGTCGACTCGGCACGGGACCCGCAGACCGGGGCGATGCGCGACATCAACCTGCGCGGCACGGATCAGCTCACCTGGGGTGCCGTGGCGGTGACGTTCCTCAACGACGACGACCGTCGCTTCACCGTCGTGCGCGCCTACCTCGTCCCCCGACGTGCGCTGCGCACCGGTGACCTGTCGATGACGATGGCGACCGTCGATGGGCCGTTCGAGCTCACGGACCTCGAGGCGTTCGTGCCGAAGCGGTTCGACGCCGGTGAGCTCCAGGGTCGCATCCCCGGATTCGTCGTCCGTGACACCTACGCGGAGCTGTCCTACACCCTGCACACCCGTCTCGGCATCGGTGCCGGAGGCGACGGTGGTCGGGCGATGCGTCTGCTGGCCCGGATCCAGGCGGGACAGCACCTGCCGACGGTCGACGGCCTGTACAAGTCGATGGTGCTGGAGCGTCCGAGCACGTACGACGCGGCCGATCGGGCGCTGTCGCACTTCGAGGCGCTCGACGAGGCGTACCTCGCGATGGAGACCGAGAGCCGCAAGGCTCGGGTGCTCGAGCGGCTCGGTGAACTGCGTCGTGACTACGAGGACGGGCACCGGGCGGCTGCCGACCTCGAGCGCCTCGGCTTCACCGAGGACGGCACGACACCGTTCACCGTCTGGCGCAGTCGCGCACACGAGGCACTGCTCGATGAAGCGGTCTCCCGGAACCGGCGGGAGAAGCTCGAGGCCGGAGCCACGTTGGAGGCGGCGCGGGCACGAGCCGCTGCGGCGGGTGTCCGTGTCCGTGAACTCGAGCGTCAGGTGTCTGAGCAGGGCGGGAGCGCGCTGCGGCGTGCCGAGGAACGCCGTGAGGCCGCGGAGGCGACGCACGCCGAGGTGGCACGAGCCAGGTCGCTGTTCGACGAGCGCACCGAGGTCCTCGACGATCCGATCGAGGACGAAGCCTCGTTCCGCCGTGCGCTCGGCCGCAGCGAGGACTTCCTCGACGACGACGACGCCGCGCTCGACGCGATCGAGACCGATCGCGCTCAGCTGCATCGCGAAGCGTTCCCACTCGAGGAGCGCAACACCGAACTCCGCCGTGAGCTGCAATCGCTTCGCGGCCGTGACGGCGCGGTCCCCGATCGACTCCACCGGGCGAGGCTCGCCCTCGCCGAGGCCGCTGGACTCGACCCGGAACAGCTGCCGTTCGTGGCCGAGCTCATCGACGTCGCTCCCGCCTATGCCGCCTGGCGTCCCGCGATCGAGGTCACCCTGCACGGTCTCGCGAGGACGGTCCTCGTCGACGAGGAACACCTCGATGCGTTCGGCCGCGCGATCGACGCGGTCCGGATCCCGGTCCGCCTGCAGTTCGAGGGTGTCCCGCTGCACGAGCCGTCCTCCCCAGACGCGGGTGACCCCGCGTTCATCTCCGGCCGTGTCACGTACCGCACCTCGCCGTTCAGCAGGTGGATCGAGCAGCGCGTGACCTCGGACCGAATCGACGCGCGGTGCGTCGAGTCTCCGTCGGAGCTCTCGGGTGGCGGTCGCCGCGTGACCGTGAACGGCCAGCTGCGTGACGGCCGCCGCGGCTCCCACGGCGACACGGGCGGTGCACCGATCCTCGGCTTCACCAATGAGGCGCGGATCGCCTCGATCGAGGCGGAGACGGCCGAGATCCGTGGGCGCCTCGAAGTCATCGCCGGTCGACAGGCCGGCATCCAGCAGCGGTTGTCGCGTCGTGAGGCCGAGCGGGCCGCCCACCGGTATCGTCTCGACACCGAGTGGGCCAGGATCGACGTCGCCGGTGCTGCTGCGCATCGCGACGCAGCCGCGGCCGAGCTGGAGCGTCTGCTCGACGCCAGTGACGTCCTGCAGGAGCTCCAGGGCTCGGTGGCGGCCGCCCAACGTGAACTCGACGCCGCCAACGCCGAGCGGTTCCCGGCCGAGGACCGTGTCAGACGCCTCGACGAGGAGCACGGGGTCCTCGTCGATCAGCAGGACGCGGCGACGACCGTCATCGACCGTTTCGAGCGCTCCGAGGTGGAGGAGGTCTCCCCCGCCGACATCGATCGGATCGAAGCCGCCCTCTCGGCGGTGGGCGGTGTGCCGTCACTCGGCGGGTTCGGCGATGCGATGAAGCGGCTCCGCGCCCGGCTCGGCGACGAATTGTCCTCGGCCGTCCGCCAGGCGGAGCAGGCCGCGCTCGCACAGGTGCACGTGTTCGAGCAGTACCAGTCGATCTGGCACGACCCCAACCTCGGCACGACGCTCGAGTCCTACGGCGACTACCGGGCGATCCTCGACGGCATCCTCGGCACCGGTCTCCCCGAGCGCCGCCAGGAGTGGCGCCGCCGGCTGTCCCAGTGGAGCGGTGAGGACCTGGTCCCCCTCAGCAGCGCGTTCGACAGCGCCGTCGAGGAGATCGAGGACCGCCTGGTCCCGGTCAACGACATCCTGCGCGACCTGCCGTTCGGACCGGCGCACGATCGTCTGAAGATCGTCCTCCGTCGGGTGCATCGCGAGGAGGCCTCCGCCTTCCGGCGCGAGCTGCGCGTCCTGTCGAGCGAAGTCACCGCGAACCTCGGCGATGACGAGTTGGAGGCCCGGTTCCAGCGGCTCCGCCGGTTCATGGAGTCGATGCGCGACACGGGTGCCGGGTCCCAGTCGACCCGCGACCAGGTGCTCGACGTGCGCCGTCACGTCGAGATCACCGCCGTGCGGTACGACACGTCTGGTCAGGATGTCAGCGTCTACTCCTCGCTCGGCGACAAGAGCGGTGGCGAGACCCAGGAGCTCGTCGCGTTCATCGTCGGCGCTGCCCTGCGCTACCAGCTCGGTGATGAGGACCGCCCGCGTCCGAGGTTCGCGCCGGTGCTGCTCGACGAGGGCTTCATCAAGGCGGACTCGGAGTTCGCCGGTCGCGCGGTGGTCGCCTGGCTGCGGCTCGGCTTCCAGCTCGTGATCGGGGCGCCGCTCGACAAGGTGACCGCGCTCGAGCCCTACATGGATCGGCTCCTGTCGATCCGGAAGGATCCGGAGACCCGACACGCCTGGGTCGCCGAGATCGAACGGTCGGCTCCGGTCGAGCCGTTCGAACGCGTCGGATAGACAGGAGACCCGCCGACCCGCCACCATGCGCGGTGATCGATCCCTCCGGTCGTGGCGCTGAGCTAGGTTGCTGGGATGAGCGAGTACAGCGGTGATGGAGCTTCCGGTCAGCCTGTGCGCGCGACGGGGCAGGCTGAGGCGCGACCGTCGCACCAGTCGGGTGCGCGCCCGAGCGCGGTGCTCCTCGACTTCCACAACACCTTGGCGGTCGTCCGGTCGGTGAACGAATGGATCGACGAGGCGAGCGATCTGGTCGCGGGTGGGCCTGCACCGGGGGCGATCCCACGTGAGCGGATCCGGAACGTCTGGGGCGATGCCAGACGGTTGTTCCCGGCTCTGGACTGGGACCTCGACCCCACCGCGCATCGGCACGCCTTCGTCTCGACCCTGAACCATGACGACGCGATACCGATCGACGTCGCCGAAGCGCTGTACGCGGTGATGCCGAACCAATGGATGTTGAACGCAGGCGCATCCGACTTCATCGCCCGAGCATCAGCAGTGGGGACACGTCTCGGGATCGTCTCGAACATCGCACTGGACATCCGCCCGGCGCTCGAACGCTGGGGTATCGCCACTGCATTCGACGCGGTGATCCTGTCCTACGAGGTTGGTTGTGTGAAACCCGATCCGCGGATCTTCCGACTGGCCGCAGACGCCCTCGGCGTCGATCCGACGGACTGCCTCATGATCGGCGACTCAGCGCACGACGATGTCGGCGGTGCCGCCTTGGGGATGCCGTGCCTGATCGTGCCCCCGGAGGGGACGTGGCGAGCGTTCGCCCTGGCGAGCCCGTCATGAACGATCATCGGCCGGTCCCCTCTCTTCGTTAGCCTGGGCGGGTGAGCGTGGTGCCGGCAGTCGGGTTCGATCTGGACGGGACGTTGTTCGATCATCGCGGTTCCGCGCGAGTCGCAGCGCGGAGCTTCCTCCGGTCGCTGGGCATCGCTCCGACGTCGGTGGCGCTCGAATCATGGTTCGCAGCCGAGGACGAACACTTCGAACGCTGGCGATCCGGCCTGGTCAGCTTCGCCGAGCAGCGTCGAGAGCGTCTGCGCACCGTGCTGCCGTTGTTCGACGTCACTCCGCCGATCGAAGAAACCGAGCTGGACGCGCTGTTCGACGAGTATCTTCATGCCTATCGTGAGGCATGGCGGATCTTCCCTGACAGTCTGGAGACGCTTCACGGATTGCGATCCCGTGGCTACCGAGTGGGCCTCCTGACGAATGGGACACAGGCTCAGCAACTCGACAAGTTACAACAGACCGGTATCGCCGAAGCCTTCGACGTGATCTGCACATCCGAGCGCATCGGCGTGCAGAAACCTAATCCGAGGGCCTTCCACATCCTCGCCGCAGAGCTGGGCGTTGAAACATCAGCGTGCCTGTTCGTGGGCGACAATCCCGCGCAGGATGTCGAGGGCGCCCGCGCCGCAGGGATGCGCGGGTTGCTCGTTGACCGGTATGAGAGACACGCAGCCGGCATCCAAGACCTCATCGATCACGAACTCGCCGCCCTCGCTCGGGCGCTCCGGTAGCGCAGTAAGCCGCTCCAGCAGGGTGGTCGCTGCTCGGCGAAGACGCCGCACAGGGATCCTGCACGAGCTCGGATCTCGTCTCTGTGTCGGCCACCGTGAGAGCCATACCGATGCTCCGAAGTGCCGAGACTGGTGGCCCCAGTGTGAAGGCCGCAGCCCCATCGGGCTCACGAGGCATTGCTATGGTGAGGGAACTTCAGACCGGGGGTCGGGTTGAAGCACAGGGGGGCCATGCGTATTCGCACGACACTATTCATCTTCGGAATTACGGCGCTCACATTCACCGGCTGCTCGGGCACTGCGTCGCCGGCACCTGGTCAGCCAACTACCGTGGAGGATAGGCCGAGCAGCGCTGCGGCGAGCGTCTGTGGCGCATCCGCGGCTGAGGCAGAGAACACGCTGACGACTGCTCCGACGAATCGGTGGGAGTTGGTCGGTGCGATCGCGGCTACTGCGGAAAACAGCGACAGCGGTCCATTCGTCGTGAAGGAGAACGGCGAACGCTACTGCTTCGCGCGTACTGCGTACGGAGCGCTCGGAGCTGCGGTCGGCTACACCGCCTTGGTATCAACATCGGACCGTGAACTCCTGTCGCGGCTCATCCCCTTGGTGATTGCTCCAGGTGTCGGCAGAGACGCCGCGCTGACGTCACCGGGCGATCTCGCAAATCCGGCGCTTGGTGCACCACAGGTTGTCGCATTCGCCATCGATGAATACGACGCAGACTTCGCCCTCGTCGATATCGTGTGGCGGGATGCCGCGCAGGGAGATGCCTTGGTCAGCGCGCCGACCTCGCTGCAATGGATCGAGGGCGACTGGAAGATCGTTCTGAACGATCGCGCTCAACCACCGTCGCCGTCCATCGTCATCGACGACCTCGAAGGTCATATTCCGTGGTCGGCCAACTAACGCCACCGTGACTCGAGAACACATCGCTCGGATGACCGCTCAGAGCCAGATGGCCACGATCGGCGTCACGCGGTGGGCCCGTCGGCCACCGTATGCTTCGGTGCTGCCTGGGTGGAGTTCGCCTACTCCGACCACGTCAGCGTCTCATCGGACAGGGAGCCCGTGACCGAACTGACTACATCACCGCCGGCCGCCTCGCCTTGGACACCTGCGGTACCAATCCCAGGAGGAGTCGTCGCGCTCTCCTACGTGCTCATCGCCGTCGCCTGGTTCCCGCTCGTGGGCTCCGTCCTCCACTGGATGAACTGCCGCGTGCCTGCCGACGTCGACGATCTGCGACCGCTCTACTCTGCGTCGATGACCGCTATCGTGGTCCTCTGCTGGTTCTGGGTGCAGCATCGCTCGACGATGCTCGAGACAACACGCGTTCGAAGCTTCGTCATCCTCGCGGCAAGTATCCTCGCGGTCGGGTTGGTGCCCATCGTTCTCGTCGTCGTCAGCCCGTTGACGCCGTATATCGAGACGGCCCGCCGTGAATGCGGATCTGCGGATGACGGTCTCGTCGGGCTGGTGCTCTACCTGCCGTTGCTGTCATTCCTGGTTGCCCAGCTGATCAACCCTGCAGGGTCGAAGGCTTCCCTCACCCGTTGGATCATCACCGCCGCAGTGCTCACCGGGCTCTGGGCGGCGTACGCACTCATTGTGCAGCCATGGCCACCAGCTGGATCCTGAAGCAGGGCTACGATGCGAAGTGTCACCACCGACCTCTCGAGAAGTGTCACCGATGTCGTGATGCAGAGCTGTCACTGATGCCTTGCGACGTGACGGCCAGTCTCATCTTGACATCCCTCAGAATCGAACATATGTTCGAATCATGTCCGACCGGCCCGCTGCCCCGCCGATCCGCATCGGTGAGGCCGAGTGGATCGTGATGCGGGAGGTGCCCGACCGGCCGGCCGGTCTGGTGAAGTACTTCGCGCCGAGCGGCGCACCGGCCTACTTCCGTTGCGTCACCTGGGCACCGCGGTCGGAGGACCGTCGGTTGATCGGTCGGTTCGCGACGCTCGCCGAGGCGGAGCGTGCCGTGCCGGGTGGACGACGGTCCGCCGCACCGGCCACTCCCCGGTCCGCGGACGCCTGGGAGCGCGGGCAGGCGCCGTGGGACGCAGCGCCGCGACGGAGCGACCGGTACGCCTGAGCGACCGGTCGCAGGTCGGTCAGCGCCACCCGTACCGCGAACGGAGCCCGGCGGCGACGCGGTCGAAGCGATCACGCGGGACCTGAGTCGCCGCCCGTCGCATCCCGTCGGGGTGCACGCGGAAGACGCGGTCGAGGTTCGCCCAACTCGGACGGCCGGCACTGTTCCATCCTCCGGTGCCGAGCGGCACGAACTCACCGTCCTGCGAATGATCCTTGCTCGTCAGCTGCACCGCCAGCACCCAGCCTCCGGTCGAGCGCGCCACGATGAGCACCGGACGGTCCTTGCCACGTCCGTCGCGCTCCTCGTACGGCACCCAGGTCCAGACGATCTCGCCGGGGTCGGGGTCGCCGTCGACGGCCGGGGCGTAGTCGATGGACACGGCGCCGACCGCCCGCGGATCGACCTCGACCGTCGCCGTCCGGCCTGAGCGTCCGGGTGAAGCGGCGGTGGTGGTCGGTGGCGTCGCGAGGCCCGCGGTGCGCACCGCACTGGAGGCGGCGCGGGTGGAGGGGCCCAGGAGTGCGTTCGCGACGCGGCGGATGATCGAGGTGAAGGTTGACACGCCGTCACCCTACCGTCCGCGGCTGCCACCCCAGGAAACGACGGACGGGCGCCGCCCTGGTGGACGACGCCCGTTCGGCGAAGCAGAGGCGGTCGAGGTCAGTCGACGAGGGCGTACCCCTCTTCGCCGTGCACGGAGGTGTCGACGCCGGCGATCTCGTCCTCGTTCTTGACGCGGAAGCCGATCGTCTTCTCGATCGCGAAGCCGATGACGAAGGCCACGATGAAGGAGTAGACGAGGACGGCGAAGGCGGCGATGGCCTGGACCGCGAGCTGCTCGATGCCGCCGCCGACGAAGAGGCCGGTCTCGGTCGCGAAGAAGCCGAGGTATAGGGTGCCGATGAGGCCACCGACGAGGTGGATGCCCACGACGTCGAGGGAGTCGTCGAAGCCGAGCTTGAACTTCAGCTCGACGGCGATGGCGCAGACGGCGCCGGCCACGATGCCGAGGAGCAGCGCCCAACCCGGAGTCAGGTTCGCACACGCCGGGGTGATGGCGACGAGACCAGCGACGGCACCGGAGGCGGCGCCCACCGAGGTCGCCTTGCCGTCCTTGAACTTCTCGACGACGATCCAGCCGATGATGGCGGCAGCGGTGGCCCCGACGGTGTTGACGACGATGAGTCCGACGTTCGCGAGCTCGTTCAGCCACTCGGCGCCGGCGTTGAAGCCGAACCAGCCGAACCACAGGATGGCGGCTCCGAGGAGGGTGAGCGGCACGTTGTGCGGCTTCGTGATGCCCTTCTGGAAGCCGATGCGCTTGCCGAGCACCAGGGCGAGGGCGAGTGCTGCGGCTCCGGCGTTGATGTGCACCGCGGTTCCACCCGCGTAGTCGATGACGCCGATGCCGGCATCCTCACCGAACAGCGTGGTGCCGAGGTTCATGATCCAGCCGCCGCCCCAGACCCACGCGGCGATCGGGAAGTACGCGATGGTCGCGAAGAGGCCGGCGAAGATCATCCAGGAGCCGAACTTCGCGCGGTCGGCGATGGCGCCGGAGATCAGCGCGATCGTGATGATCGCGAAGGTGGCGCCATAGGTCGCCCCCACCAGGTCGGTGTTCGCGGTTTCGCCGCTCGCGAGGGCGGTCATCCCGAAGTCGGAGAACGGGTTGCCTGCGAACTCCAGCGGGCTGCCGACGGCCGACATGTTGAAGCCGTAGAGGATCCACAGCACGCTGATCAGGCCCAGTGCGCCGAAGCTCATCATCATCATGCTGACGACGCTCTTCGCCTTCACGAGGCCGCCGTAGAAGAATGCGACGCCGGGGGTCATGAACAGCACCAGAGCGGTTGCCGTGACTCCCCAAGCGATACTGCCTGTATCCATTGGATCTTCCTCACACATCGTGGTCTTGCAACGGGTGCCCGAGATGGTGAGGACTGGCTGAGCTCGGTCTCGCCGTCCGACTCGGTGCAGCGACCAGTCTGCGGAACGGAGGTTTCCGCACGACTGTCAGCGTGTTTCCGATGTGTTACGCGAGTGCCGCCCAGGTAAACAGCGTGTTTCGTGACCCGGTGCGACGGGTCAGTCCATCGAGGTGAGGGCGATCATGCGCGACATCGCGCGCAGGTACTTCTTGCGGTATCCACCGTTGAGCATGTCTCCGCCGAACACCTCGTCGAGGGCCGTGCCGGTCGTGACCACGGGGATCTGTGCGTCGTACACCCGGTCGATGAACGCGACGAGCCGGAGCGCCTGGCCCTGGTCGGTCAACTCGTGGACATCGCGGAGCGCGATCAGGTCGACGCCGTCGAGGAGTCCGATGAACCGTGAAGGGTGGACGGCGGCGAGGTGGGTGATGAGACCGTCGAAGGTGTCGACCGTGACGTCACGGTCGGCGGCCGCCGCCTCCGCGGTGCGGGCGTCGAACCGCTCCTCGGAGCTCACCACGGCGTGTCCCTCGATGCTGCGGCGGCGGTAGTCGGTGCCGTCGATGCGGAGGGTCTCGAAGTTGGCGCTCATGGCCTGGATCTCGCGGAGGAAGTCGGCTGCGGCGAAGCGGCCCTCCCCCAAGGCGTTCGGCGGCGTGTTGGAGGTCGCGGCGATCCTCGTCCCGGTCGCGACGAGTTCCCCGAGCAGTCGGGTCATGACCATCGTGTCCCCCGGGTCGTCGAGCTCGAACTCGTCGATGCAGATGAGCGTCGCGCCCGTCAGCTGCGCGACCGCCGCCGCGTAGCCGAGCGCACCGACGAGGGCCGTGTACTCGATGAAGGTGCCGAAGTACTTCTTCCGACCGGGTGCATCGTGCCAGAGCGCCGCGAGGAGGTGCGTCTTGCCGACGCCGAAGCCACCGTCCAGGTAGATGCCCGGCTTGGCCGCCGGTGCCTTGGGCTTCCGCCGTCCGAAGAAGCCGCCACCGCCACCAGCCTGGGGCGCGAAGAAGCCGCGGAGCTTCTCGACCGCGGCCGCCTGGCCCGGGAAGTCGGGATCCGGACGGTACGAGTCGAAGCTCGCCTGCTCGAACTGCCGGGGTGGCGTCAGGCTCGCGACGATCTCGGCACCACTGACCGTGGGGACACGGTCGGTGAGGCTGCGGAATCCGGTCGGGACGGAAGGCGTGGTCACGGCAAACCTCTGGCTCTGCATGGGTGCTGGGGTTACGGCGTCTGACGCATCGGTGCGGTTCGGTGGTGCGGACGGCGTACTGTCGAAGGGACAGGCTTCCAGCCTAGATGCACGACACCCGAGCCCCACCGCAGCCAGCTGCACGACCGGAGGTACCCATGACCGTCGACGCCGATTCGACCTCGACCAAGTTCACCGCCTACGCCCACCCCGAGCGCCTCGTCACGGCGGAGTGGCTCGAAGCGCACCTGGGTGAACCCGGTCTCGTCGTCGTCGAGTCCGATGAGGACGTCCTCCTCTACGAGACCGGCCACATCCCCGGCTCGGTGAAAGTCGACTGGCACACCGACCTCAACGACCCGGTCGAGCGCGACTACATCGACGGAGCCGCCTTCGCCGCACTGCTCGGATCCAAGGGGATCTCGCGAGGGGACACCGTCGTCATCTACGGCGACAAGAACAACTGGTGGGCCGCCTACGCCCTGTGGGTCTTCAGCCTCTTCGGACACGAGGACGTCCGGCTGCTCGACGGTGGACGCGACAAGTGGATCGCGGACGGCCGGGCGATCACCCGCGATGCCACGGAGCGCGAAGCCGTCGAGTACCCCGTGGTGGAGCGCGACGACTCGGCCCTCCGCGCCTACAAGGACGACGTGCTCGCCCACCTCGGCAAGCCGCTCATCGACGTCCGCTCCCCCGAGGAGTACAGCGGTGAACGCACCACGGCGCCCGCCTACCCCGAAGAGGGTGCGCTCCGCGCCGGTCACATCCCGAGTGCGCAGAGCGTCCCGTGGGGCAAGGCGGTCGCCGACGACGGCACCTTCCGGCCGGCCGAGGAGCTGGACGCGATCTACCGCGACGGCGCAGGCCTCGCCGAGGGCGACGAGGTGATCGCCTACTGCCGCATCGGCGAGCGGTCGAGCCACACGTGGTTCGTCCTGCAGCACCTGCTCGGGTTCGACAACGTCCGCAACTACGACGGGTCCTGGACGGAATGGGGTAGCGCCGTGCGCGTGCCGATCGTCCAGGGTGCCGAGCCGGGCGACGCACCGACGCGCTGAACTCGTCCACCCACCGCCCTTCCGCACGGCTGCACTGTGCGGGAGGGCGGTCCGCTGTTCCTGGCTGCGATACTGGAGTGACCATGACCGATTCCCTCCTCGCCCCGAACCTCGCCGAGATCCGAGATGAGTTCCTCGCCGTCGAGGAACGCTCACGGCTGCAGCTGCTCCTCGAATTCAGCGACGAGCTGCCGGACCTCCCGGAGCGCTACCGCGACCACCCCGATCTGATGGAGCGGGTGCTCGAGTGCCAAGCGCCCGTGTTCTTCTTCGTCGAGGTCGACGAGGACGGCATCGTGCACCTGTTCGCGACGGCCCCCGAGGAAGCGCCGACCACTCGTGGGTTCGCGAGCATCCTCGTCCAGGGGCTCGCCGGACTCACCGTCGACGAGGTGCTCGCCGTCCCCGACGACTTCCCGCAGATGATCGGACTCTCCCGAGCGGTGTCGCCACTGCGACTGCGTGGGATGTCGGCGCTGCTCGGCCGGACGAAGCGCCGCCTCCGCGAACTCGCCTGAGTCGTCGGCTCGTCGGTCAGTGCCCGGGCGGTAGCGGCACGAGCTCGTCGAGCCAGTCCGAGACCGCGGCGGTCCAACGCTCCGGGTCGTAGTTCCAGAGCTTCGTGTGACGGGCGACGGTGAACGGGACGAACGTCACGATGTCCGGTCGTGCGAGGGCGAGCGCCCGCGACGGCCCTGCCGGGACGTAGCCGTCGTCGTCACTGTGCATCAGCAGGATCGGCAAGGCGAGGTCGGCGGCGTTGGCGACGTAGTCGAGCCGACCGAGGTCGATGCTCGTCGCCTGCCCGGTCAGAAGGCGTCCCCACCGGCGGCTGATGGCGAGCAGGGCGACCCGACCGACCACGCTCGGGATCCGGTTCTCGCGGGCCTGGTGCTGCAGGACGTCCACCCAGTCGATGACCGGCGAATCGAGCGCGACGGCGCGGAGGAGTTCGGGGTGCGTCGTCCGCCGTGAGGCCTGGAGCACGATCGCTCCGCCCATGGACCAGCCCATGAGTACGACGTCGGCGGCGCCCTGTTCACGCACCCAGCCGATCGCGGCGTCCACGTCGCGCCACTCCTCGTCGCCGAGCGCGTAGCGGAAGTCCAGCGCGGGCGGAGCGTCGCCGTCGTTGCGGTAGGAGACGAGCAGGCACGAGTATCCGGCGTTGCGGAAGCTCGGCACCGCTCGGAGCGCCTCGGATCGCGTGGTCCCCCGGCCGTGCACCAGGACGGCCCAGCGGGTGGACGGTCCGTCCTCCGGGTGGATCGCCCACGCCGGCGCCGGCCCGAGTGGGGTCGGTACGAGCACGTCCTCGTGGGCGAGGCCCAGCTCCTCCGGGCGGCGGAAGAACCAGCCGCTGAACTCGGCCTCCTGGCCGACGCGGAGTGCGTCGACGTCGCCGCCGAGGAGGGTCCGGACCACGGTGTGCTGCCGTACCTCGAGGATGTCGCCCAGCTGCACGTACGCGGCACGTCTCGTCACCCAGCTGCCGTAGCGGCCGGGGACGATCGTGTCCGGGGACGCGACGAGTTCGACCGTCCCGCCGGCACGGTCCAACCCGACGATGCGAGCCTCACTCGGGCGGTCCCGAGCCGGGACCACCACCTTGCGGGCGATGGTCGCGACGACGGCGAGCCCGAGGGCGCCCACGGCGGCAGCGGCTCCACCGGCGATGACGATCGCATCCGTCGCCGAACCCCGCCGTCGGATGCCGGTGCTCGCCGCTCCTCGACCGCCTGCCTGCGACCCGGGTCCGCGTCTCCGCCCGGCGTGCCTCTGCCCATTCATCGGGATGTAACTCTAGTCTTCACTCGTGGTAGAGAGTCCGACGACGGCAAAGGTTCCCGAAGAGTTCGCCCGAGCGGTGGACGCTGTTCGCGCTGCAGCCGTCCGGCCCGATCTGAGAGTCACGGAGATCCCCGCGCCGAGCAATCTCGCGCCGTTCGCCATCGCCCTCGCGGCCGACGTCTCACCGAGTCGCCACGATGCCGACTCCGACCTCGGTACGGGGCGGTTCGTCCTCCTCTACGACCCGGACGGCTCTGACGCCTGGGGTGGACGCTTCCGCGTCGTCTGCTTCGCCCAGGCCCCCCTGGAGACCGAGATCGGACTCGACCCGTTCCTTGCCGAGGTCGCCTGGTCCTGGCTCGTGGACGCCCTCGACACCCGCGGCGCCTCCTACCAGGCGGCGTCCGGCACCGCGACGAAGATCATCTCGAGTGGTTTCGGGGAGCTCGCCCGGCAGGGCGACGGCGCACAGATCGAGCTTCGAGCGTCGTGGACACCGCTGGAGAGCGACGTCGCGGCGCACGTGGAAGGATGGGGAGAGCTGCTGTGCATGCTCGCCGGCTTGCCTCCGACCACCGAAGGGGTCTCCCTGTTGTCCGTCAAACGAGCTCACCGTGAGTGACGCGGCGCCTGAATCAGCACCGCTCCTCCCCCCGCCCGCGCCCACCGCACCGCGGGTCGTCACCGACACCCGCGAGGCCTACCTCGCCTCACTCGAGGTACTCGCCGCGGGTCACGGACCGTTCGCGCTCGACGCCGAACGCGCGTCGGGTTACCGGTACTCCCAGCGGGCCTACCTCATCCAGGTCTACCGTCGCGGTGCCGGGGTCTTCCTCTACGACCCGCCCGCCATCGGCTCCATGGCCGAACTCGGCGCCCTGATCCAGGGTGAACGCTCGATCCTGCACGCGGCCAGCCAGGACCTCGCCTGCCTCCGCGAGGTGGGCGTCGACCCGAGCGAGCTCTTCGACACCGAGCTGGGGGCCCGTCTGCTCGGGCTGCCGCGTGTCGGGCTCGGCGCAGTGGTCGAGGAACTGTTGGGCATCCATCTGGCGAAAGAGCACTCCGCCGCCGACTGGTCGACCCGCCCGCTCCCCGCCTCCTGGCTCGAATACGCGGCGCTCGACGTCGAGCTGCTCGTCGACGCCGCGGAGGAGCTGGCAGCCCGCATCGAGGACGCCGGGAAGAGCGACATCGCGCGCCAGGAGTTCCAGGCGACGCTCGCCCGAGAGGCGAAGGCACCCCGCGCCGAGCCCTGGCGCCGCCTCTCCGGACTCCACGCCGTGCGCGGACAACGCAACCTCGCCGTCGCTCGCGAGCTCTGGGTCGCGCGCGACGAACTCGCGCAGCGCCGCGACACCGCCCCCGGGCGGCTCATCCCCGACGCCTCGATCACCGCGGCCGCGAAGGCCAACCCCACCTCGAAGCGCGACCTCGCAGCGCTCTCGGACTTCCGTGGGCGCGCGAGCCGCACCGAACTCGACCTCTGGTGGAACGCGATCCACACCGGCCAGACCACCGAGGACCTCCCCGGTGCCCGACCGGCGAGCGACACGCTGCCACCCCCGCGCAGCTGGTCCGACAAGAACCCGGACGCGCACGCCAGGTACACCGCGGCACGGACGAAGATCCTCGCGACGGCGGAGTTCCTGACGATGCCGGTCGAGAACCTGCTCACGCCGGAGACGCTGCGCCGACTGGCCTGGACGCCGCCCGAACCGCTCACCGTCGAGACGGTCGCCGCGGCACTCGCCGAGCACGAGGCACGCCCCTGGCAGATCGACGCGACCGCCCGGGCGATCACCGACGCCTTTGTCGAGTCGGCCCAATCCCCGGTGGAGCCTGACCCGGACGCTTCGTAGGAAGCGCTGCACCCGGGTGTCCACCCGTGTCTGCCGCCTAGGATCGGGGCGTACCCCGAGAATGAGGAGGCAACGTGGCCGAACAAGCCGACGTCGTATTCGTTGATGGAGTCCGGACACCGTTCGGACGAGCCGGCGAAAAGGGCATGTATTGGAACACCCGGGCTGACGACCTGATCGTCAAGGCGATCATCGGACTGCTCGAACGTCATCCTGGTCTGCCGCTCGACCGCATCGACGAGGTCGCCATCGCGGCGACGACCCAGCAGGGCGACCAGGGGCTCACGCTCGGCCGCACCGCCGCGCTGCTCGCCGGCCTCCCGAAGTCCGTCCCCGGATTCGCGATCGACCGCATGTGCGCCGGAGCGATGACCTCGGTCACGACGCTTGGCAGCGGCATCGCATTCGGTGCCTACGACCTCGTCCTCGCCGGTGGCGTCGAGCACATGGGACGTCACCCCATGGGGCTGGACGCCGACCCGAACCCGCGGTTCCTCGCCGAGCGCCTCGTCAGTGAGGACGCGCTGAACATGGGCAAGACGGCCGAGCGCATCCACGACCGGTTCCCGCAGCTCACGAAGGAACGCTCCGACCGCTTCGGCATGCGCAGCCAGCAGAAGGTCGCGGCCGCCTACGAGGCCGGACGGATCCAGCCCGACCTCGTCCCGGTCGCGCTCCGGAGCGACAGCGGATGGGGACTCGCCACCGGCGACGAAGGGCTCCGGCCCGAGACCACGATGGAGGGGCTCGCCGGACTGAAGACGCCGTTCCGGCCCCACGGCCGTGTCACCGCAGGCAATGCCTCGCCGCTGACCGACGGCGCCACGGTGAGTCTGCTCGCCAGTGCCTCGACGGCGAAGGAGCTCGGTCTCACGCCGAAGATGCGCCTCGTCAGCTTCGCGTTCGCGGGCGTCGAGCCCGAGATCATGGGCATCGGTCCCGTCCCCTCCACGGAGAAGGCTCTGCGGAAGGCCGGTCTGTCGATCGAGGACATCGGTCTGTTCGAACTGAACGAGGCCTTCGCCGTCCAGGTGCTCTCCTTCCTCGACCACTTCGGCATCGACGACGAGGACCCGCGGGTGAACCCGTGGGGTGGCGCGATCGCCGTCGGGCACCCGCTCGCAGCCTCCGGCGTCCGACTCATGATCCAGCTCGCGGCGCAGTTCGCCGAGCACCCCGAGGTGCGCTACGGCCTCACGGCGATGTGCGTCGGCCTCGGCCAGGGCGGCACCGTGATCTGGGAGAACCCGTACTTCACCGGCAAGAAGGGACGCAAGTAGATGACCGACTACACGACCATCGACTTCTCGGAACTCGTCGCGATCAGCGGCGACGACGAGGTCGTGACGCGCTCCTTCGTCAAGGACGTCACCATGGCGAGCGGACGCACGATCGCGCTCATCACCCTCGACAACGGACGCGACCACACGAGGCCGAACACGCTCGGCCCGGTCACGCTGCTCGAGCTCGACGGCGTCCTCGAGGCGCAACGGACCCGTGCCGCATCCGGCGAGATCGACGGCGTCGCCATCACGGGCAAGCCGTTCATCCTGGCGGCCGGCGCCGATCTGAGCAAGGTCGGCGACATCCCGTCCAGTGAGGTCGCGACCAAGCTCGCGCAGCTCGGCCACCATGTCTTCGGCAAGCTCGAGGACCTCGGCGTACCGACCTTCGTCTTCATCAACGGACTCGCGCTCGGTGGCGGACTCGAGATCGGCCTCAACGCGAACTACCGGACCGTCGACGCCTCGGCGCCAGCGATCGCGCTCCCCGAGGTGTTCCTCGGACTCATCCCGGGCTGGGGCGGCGCCTACCTGCTCCCGAACCTGATCGGCATCGAGAACGCACTCAACGTCGTCATCTCCAACCCGCTCAAGAACAACCGGATGCTCAAGGCGCAGGACGCGCTCGCCTACGGCATCGCGGACGTCATGTTCCCCGCCGCCAACTTCCTCGAGGACTCGTTGCGCTGGGCCGACGGGGTGCTCGGTGGCACCGTGACCGTGCAGCGCAAGAACGTGCCGGGCAAGGTGGAGCGGACGATCAAGTGGCCGCTCGCGATCAGCACCGCCCGCAAGATGCTCGAGAGCAAGATCGGCACGGTCGCGAAGTCGCCCTACGCAGCCCTCGACCTGCTCGAGGCCGCCCGCAGCGGCACGAAGGCACAGGGGTTCGAGCGGGAGGACCGGGCGCTGTCCGAGCTCATCGTCGGCGACCAGTTCCATGCGAGCATGTACGCGTTCGATCTCGTGCAGAAGCGCGCCAAGCGCCCTGCAGGAGCGCCCGACAAGCAGCTCGCCCGTCGGGTCACCAAGGTCGGCATCATCGGGGCCGGGCTCATGGCGAGCCAGTTCGCGCTGCTCTTCCTCCGGCGACTCCAGGTGCCGGTGGTCATCACCGACCTCGACCAGGGCCACGTCGACGCCGGCGTCGCCCGGATCCACGGCGAGATCGACACCCTCCGCGGGAAGGGGCGCATCTCCCCCGACGAGTCGAACCGCCTGAAGGCGCTCCTGTCCGGCACCACGGACAAGGCCGACTTCGCGGACTGCGACTGGGTCATCGAGGCCGTCTTCGAAGAGGTCGGCGTCAAGCAGAGCGTCTTCGCCGAGGTCGAGCAGTACGTCTCGGAGCAGGCAGTCCTCGCGACGAACACCTCCTCGCTCTCCGTCGAGGAGATCGGGGCGAAGCTCGCGCACCCCGAGCGGCTCGTCGGCTTCCACTTCTTCAATCCGGTCGCCGTCATGCCGTTGCTCGAGGTCGTCCGCACACCCCAGACGGACGACGAGACGCTCGCGACGGCCTTCGCCACCGCGGCGAAGCTGAAGAAGAGCGCCATCCTCACCGCCGACGCTCCCGGCTTCATCGTCAACCGACTCCTGGCGAAGGTCATGGGTGAGGCGGCGCACGCCCTGGACGCCGGCACCCCGCTGCTGACGGTCGAACGTGCCTTCGCGCCCATCGGCCTGCCGATGACGCCCTTCCAGCTCATCGACCTCGTCGGTTGGAAGGTCGCCGCGCACGTGCAGGACACGATGGTCGGGAAGTTCCCCGACCGGTTCTTCGCGTCGGAGAACCTCCACCGGCTCGCCGGCCTGGACTCGGTGGTCGAGAAGGACAAGGGCGGCAAGGTGACCGGCTTCACGAAGCAGGCCCAGAAGGTGCTCGTCACCGGCGACAGCCCGCTCAGCGAGGACGAGATACTGCGACGGGTCGAGGACGGCCTCGCCTCGGAGATCAAGCTCATGTTGGACGAGGGCGTCGTCTCGGCCGCCCAGGACATCGACCTCGGGCTCATCCTCGGTGCGGGTTGGCCGTTCCAGGACGGCGGAGCGACGCCGTACCTGGACCGCGTCGGTGCGAGCGAGCGTGCCTTCGGCGACACCTTCCACCACCCGCCCATCCGGGGCGTCCAGGCGTAGTCCGCGCGGTGTCGCGAGAGCGGGGTGTCCTCCACCATCGGTGGACGGCACCCCGCTCTCGTGGTTGAGCCTCGAGCGACGCCGGCCCTCAGCGCATGCCGGAGCTCAGCGGTTGACGGTGCTCATGTCCGGATACCGGTCGCCGGCCGGGAGACGGAGTGCGTCGAGTCGAGCGAGCGCGTCGGCCGACAGGGAGAGCCCGTCGGCGCCGAGGTTCTCCTCGAGGTACGGGATCCGCTTCGTGCCGGGGATCGGCGCGATGTCGTCGCCCTGGGCCAGCAACCAGGCGAGCGCCACCTGGGCCGGTGTCGCATCGAGCGACGCGGCGATCCGGTCGACCTCTTCGACGATCGCGATGTTCGCAGCGAGGTTGTCCCCCGTGAAGCGCGGGTTGGCGCGACGGAAGTCGGTTTCGTCGAGCACGTCGAGCGATCGGATCGTGCCGGTGAGGAACCCACGACCGAGCGGCGAGTACGGGACGAAGCCGATGCCCAATTCACGGACGGTCGGCAGGATCTCCGCCTCGGGGTCGCGGCTCCAGAGCGAGTACTCCGTCTGCAGAGCCGTGACCGGGTGCACGGCGTGTGCACGCCGGATCGTCTCCGGAGCCGCCTCCGACAGACCGATGTACCGGATCTTGCCCTCGGTGACGAGCTCCGACAGTGCACCCACCGTCTCCTCGATGGGCACGCCCGGATCCACGCGGTGGAGGTAGTAGAGGTCCACGACGTCGGTCCCGAGCCGGCGCAGCGATCCCTCGATCGACAGGCGCACGTTCGCGGCGCTGCCATCGGCGCCGAACTGTCCGTCACTGGAATTGCGGATCGTCCCGAACTTGGTCGCGAGGGTCACCTCGTCCCGGCGTGACCCGAGTGCAGCGCCGAGCAGTTCCTCGTTGAGGTAGGGACCGTACATCTCAGCGGTGTCGAAGAAGGTGACGCCGAGGTCCAGGGCACGGTGGATCGTCGCGGTCGACGCCGCATCGTCGAGGGCGGCACCGGTGTAGAACGCCGACATCCCCATGCAGCCGAGGCCGATCCGGGCGATGTCTGGTCCGGCTGTGCCGAGTGTGATGTGCTTCATCGTGTTGCCACCTGTTCTGTGTAGAGTTCGATCTTGCGATCGATGACCTCCAGCGACTGCTGCATCTCCTCGAGGCGGGCCAGGAACGAGATCCGATGCCGCAGCAGCAGCTCGAGCCTCGCCTCGGCGGTGTCGTCACCGCGCTGAGCCAACTCCGTGTACTCGCGGAGCGTCGCGATCGGCATGCCCGTCGATCGGAGCCTCGTCAGGAACACGACCCAGGACACGTCGCCCTCGCTGTAGCGGCGGTGCGTCGATGAGCTGCGGCCGATCGGACGTGGCATGAGCCCTGCGCGCTCGTAGTAGCGGAGCGTGTGGACGCTCAGTCCGGTTTGTTCGGCGACGTCGGAGATGGCGTAGCCCTCGTGGAGAGTGGTCATGTCCACACGATACGACTTCGAGTGCACTCGAAGTCAAGCGCGTCACAGCCCGCGGTCAGGCGCCGTGCGGCCTCGTCGTGCTCCGCTCCGAAGACGTGTCCTGCTCGACGCGGTCGTCAGGCAGTGGGCGGGCGACGGGGATCCGGCTGCCGAGGACCTGTGCCACGACGTCGCGGGCGATCTGCTGCGCTGTGAGGCCCGCATCCTCGAGGATCTGCTCGCGGGACGCGTGGTCGATGAACTCGTCCGGCACGCCGAGCTCGTCGACGGCCGTGTCGACGCCGGCCTCGCGGAGGGTCTGCCTGATGCGGGTGCCGATACCTCCGACGCGGATGCCGTCCTCGATGGTGATCACGAGCCGATGCGCCGCGGCGAGCTCGACGAGCGATTCGGCGACGGGGACCACCCAGCGGGGGTCGACGACGGTCGCGCCGATGCCCTGCTGGGCGAGTCGGTCCGCCACGTCGATCGCGATGGGCGCCATCGGGCCGACGGCGACGATGAGGACGTCCGGCTGTTCGGTCGTCCGGAGGACGTCGACACCGTCGTGGAGACGTTCGACGGCCGGGAGCTCGGCGGGGGCGCTGCCCTTCGGGAACCGGATGACGGTCGGGGCGTCGTCGATCGACACGGCCTCGCGCAGTTCCTCGCGCAGCCGCTCACCATCGCGCGGCGCCGCGATCCGGATACCCGGGACGACCTGCAGGATCGCGAGGTCCCAGATGCCGTGGTGGCTCGGTCCGTCGGGGCCGGTCACGCCGGCGCGGTCGAGGACGACCGTGACCCCCGCGCGGTGCAGCGCGACGTCCATGAGCAGTTGGTCGAAGGCACGGTTCACGAACGTCGCGTACACGGCCACCACCGGGTGCAGCCCACCGAAGGCGAGCCCGGCCGCCGAGGTGAAGGCGTGCTGCTCGGCGATACCGACGTCGTGCACGCGCTCGGGGAAGCGTTCGGCGAAGGCATGGAGCCCGACCGGTCGCAGCATGGCGGCGGTGATGGCGACGACGCGGTCGTCGGCCTCGGCCACCGCGAGCATCTCTTCGCTGAACACGGCCGTCCAGGACGGGCGGGCGGCCGCCCCGACGGGCTCCCCGGTCTCGGGGTCGATCACCCCGACGGCATGGAACTGATCGGCGTCGTCGTCCCGTGCCGGCTGGAACCCACGACCCTTCTCGGTGATCGCGTGGACGATCACCGGTGCGCCGTAGTGCTTCGCCTGGGTCAGGGCCTCCTCCATCGCGTGGATGTCGTGTCCGTCGACCGGCCCGATGTACTTGATGTCGAGGTTGGAGTAGAGCGCCTCGTTGTTCGTGAGGCGGGACAGGAACCCGTGGGCGCCTCCGCGGACGCCCCGATAGAGCGCGCGTCCCGGACCGCCGAGGAGGTTGAAGGCCCGCTGGCTGCGCTCGCGCAGGTCGCGATAGCTCCGGCGGGTCCGCACACCGCTCAGGAACCGCGCCATACCGCCGATGGTCGGCGCGTAGGACCGGCCGTTGTCGTTGACGATGATGACGAGCCGGCGGGTGTTGTCGTCGCTGATGTTGTTGAGCGCCTCCCACGTCATGCCGCCCGTCAGCGCACCGTCGCCGACGACCGCGACCACATGGCGCTCGTCCTGCCCGGTCATCTGGAAGGCGCGGGAGATGCCGTCCGCCCAGCTGAGCGAGCTCGAGGCGTGCGAACTCTCGACGATGTCGTGCTCGGATTCTGCACGCTGCGGGTAGCCGGCGAGACCGCCCCGGGTCCGGAGCCCGCTGAACTCCTGACGGCCGGTCAGGAGCTTGTGCACGTAGGACTGGTGACCGGTGTCGAACACCATCGGATCCGTCGGGGAGTCGAACACCCGGTGCATCGCGATGGTGAGTTCGACGACGCCGAGGTTCGGACCGAGGTGTCCGCCGGTCTTGGAGACGTTGGCGATGAGGAAGGCGCGGATGTCGCCGGCGAGTTCGACGAGTTCCGCCTCGGAGAGGCCGTCGAGGTCCCGGGGTCCGTTCACCTGATCGAGCACTGTCATGCTGTCGTCCCTCCACCGTGGGCCGACCGATCGCTCGGAGCCCGTCTTTCGAGTGTACGCGTCGTGGGCGGGGTGGGCGGCGAACGCCGCAGGCCGGCCCCGACGGTTGCTGTCGGGACCGGCCTGGTGGTAGAGCCTCGTCGTCAGACGAGGCTGCGGAGCACGTACTGCAGGATGCCGCCGTTGCGGTAGTAGTCGGCTTCACCGGGCGTGTCGATGCGGACGACCGCGTCGAACTCGACCGGCTCCTTGCCGGGAGCCGAGTGCTCGCTCGGGACGGCGCTCACGCGGACCGTCTTCGGCGTGGTGCCGTTGTTGAGCTCCTCGAGACCGGCGATCGACACGATCTCCGTGCCGTCGAGTCCGAGCGAGGCCCAGCTCTCGCCTTCCGGGAACTGCAGCGGGACGACGCCCATACCGATGAGGTTCGAGCGGTGGATGCGCTCGAAGCTCTCGGTGATGACCGCCTTGACGCCGAGGAGGCTCGTGCCCTTGGCCGCCCAGTCGCGGGAGGAACCGGAGCCGTACTCCTTGCCACCGAAGATGACGAGGGGCGTGCCCTCGGCCTGGTAGTTCTGCGACGCGTCGTAGATGAACGACTGCGGTGCGTCGGCCTGCGTGAAGTCGCGGGTGTAGCCGCCCTCCACGCCGTCGAGCAGCTGGTTCTTCAGGCGGATGTTCGCGAACGTGCCGCGGATCATGACCTCGTGGTTGCCGCGGCGCGAGCCGTAGGAGTTGTAGTCCTTACGACCGACGCCGTGCTCGTCGAGGTACCGGCCTGCGGGCGAGTCGGCCTTGATGTTGCCGGCCGGGCTGATGTGGTCGGTCGTGACCGAGTCGCCGAGCTTCGCGAGGACGCGGGCACCGACGATGTCGGAGACGGGGGTCGTCTCCATGGTCATCCCGTCGAAGTACGGGGGCTTCCGCACGTACGTCGACTCCTCGTCCCACTCGAAGGTCGAGCCCTCGGGGGTCTGGAGCGAACGCCAGCGCTCGTCGCCGTCGAAGACGCCGCTGTACTCGTGGTCGAACATCTCCTTGTTGATGGAGGTGTCGATCGTGTCCTGGACCTCTGCCGCGTCGGGCCAGATGTCCTTCAGGAAGATGTCGTTGCCGTCGGCGTCGACACCCAGGGCGTCGACCTCGAAGTCGAAGTTCATCGACCCCGCGAGGGCGTAGGCGATGACGAGCGGCGGGCTCGCCAGGTAGTTCATCTTGACGTCCGGGTTGATCCGGCCCTCGAAGTTGCGGTTGCCCGAGAGGACGGCGGTGACGGCGAGGTCGTTGTCCTGGACGGCGGTCGAGATCTCGTCGAGCAGCGGACCGGAGTTGCCGATGCAGGTCGTGCAGCCGTAGCCGACCGTGTAGAAGCCGAGGTCTTCGAGGTACTCGGTGAGACCGGCCTTCGCGTAGTAGTCGGTGACGACCTTGGAACCCGGAGCGAGCGTGGTCTTGACCCACGGCTTCGCCTTCAGGCCCTTCTTGCTGGCGTTCCGGGCCAGGAGGCCTGCGGCCAGCATGACCGACGGGTTCGAGGTGTTGGTGCACGAGGTGATCGCGGCGATCGCGACGGCGCCGTGGTCGAGGGTGAAGTCGACCCCGTTCTCCTCGAGGGTGACCTGGGTCGGCTTCGAGAGGGATGCCGGAGCGTGGCTGCGGTGCGTGTGGTGGTGGTGGTTGTTCTCGTCCTCGTCCTGCGGCGTGGTGCCGGCCGGGTCGGAGGCGGGGAAGGAACCGGCGCCGACGAGGTCGACGATGTCGTGCTCGACCGTGGCGTAGTCGACGAGGTCGCGCTCGAACTGGGCCTTCGCGTCCGTCAGTTCGATGCGGTCCTGTGGGCGCTTCGGGCCGGCGATCGACGGGACGACGGTGGCGAGGTCGAGCTCGAGGTACTCGCTGAAGACCGGCTCCTGGTCGGCGTCGTGCCACAGCTTCTGGGTCTTGGCGTAGGCCTCGACCAGTGCGATCTGCTCGTCGCTGCGACCAGTGAGGCGCAGGTAGTCGAGCGTGACGTCGTCGATCGGGAACATGGCGGCCGTCGAGCCGAACTCGGGGCTCATGTTGCCGATGGTGGCACGGTTCGCGAGCGGCACCTCGGCGACGCCTGCTCCGTAGAACTCGACGAACTTGCCGACGACCCCGTGCTTGCGGAGCATCTGGGTGATGGTGAGGACGACGTCCGTCGCCGTGACACCCGTCGGGATGGAGCCGTTCAGCTTGAAGCCGACGACCTTCGGGATGAGCATCGAGACGGGCTGGCCGAGCATGGCGGCCTCCGCCTCGATACCGCCGACGCCCCAGCCGAGCACGCCCAGGCCGTTGACCATGGTCGTGTGCGAGTCGGTGCCGACACAGGTGTCGGGATAGGCGCGCAGGACGCCGCCGACCTCGCGCGTCATGGTGACGCGGGCGAGGTACTCGATGTTGACCTGGTGCACGATGCCGGTTCCCGGCGGGACGACCTTGAAGTCGTCGAACGCCGTCTGGCCCCAGCGGAGGAACTGGTACCGCTCGCCGTTGCGCTCGTACTCGAGCTCGACGTTGCGCTCGAGCGCGTTCTCGCTGCCGAAGAGATCGGCGATGACCGAGTGGTCGATGACCATCTCGGCCGGGGCGAGCGGGTTGATCTTGTCGGCGGAGCCGCCGAGTGCCTCGACCGCTTCGCGCATGGTGGCGAGGTCGACGATGCACGGCACGCCGGTGAAGTCCTGCATGACGACGCGAGCCGGGGTGAACTGGATCTCGGTGTCGGGGTCCGCGGTCGGAACCCAGTCGCCGATCGCGCGGATGTGTGCCTCGGTGATGTTGGCACCGTCCTCGGTGCGCAGTAGGTTCTCGAGGAGTACCTTGAGGCTGAACGGCAGCTTCTCGTGACCCTCCACCGTGTCGATGCGATAGATCTCGTAGTCGGTCGTCCCGACAGTCAGGGTGTCTTTCGCCCCGAAGCTGTTCACGGTGGACATATCGTCTTCTCCTTCGTTGGCGGCGGCGAGTGCTCACTCACGTGCGTTCCGACCAATCTTGCTGCTGGCGGGTGCTCCGCGGCTAGCAAGGCTTGCCTAACTACAGGCTGGGGCGCGTCGTGTCATCTCGGCATCGCTCATCTATCTTGATGTCGAGACAATTCTAGCATCGAGGATCGGGTCCTCCCGACATGACGAGAGCCCGGCCCGAGACACGCTGACGCGTCGGGCCGGGCTCTCGGCGGATCACTCGGTGGATGCCTGCGGCGCCTTCGGGAACACGGCGCGGACGACGAGCCAGCTGAGGACGAGCAGTGGTGCGTAGAGCGGGATGCCCATGAGGAGCCGGAGCGTCCCGAGGAGTTCGACGTTCCCACTGAAATAGAGGGGCAGCTGCACGAGGAGTCGTGCGGCGAACATGGCCACCCACACCAGCGTGAGCCACCGCATGGCGCGTCGTTGTCCGGGGTGGGAGCGCCAGCTCGTGCCGCTGCCCATGAGGTAGCCGGCCACGAGTCCGACGACGGGCCACCCGACGAGCACTGAGACGAGGAGGGCCACGGCGTAGGCGCCGTTGGTCCAGAACCCGACGACGTAGAAGTCCTCAGCGCGCCCGGACAGCAGGGCCAGGGCTGCTGAGAGTGCGATGCCGAGGAGGCCGCCGACGGCCTGTGTCACCGGCTGCCGCTGCACGAGGCGTGCAATGGAGAAGAGGACCCCGAGTGCGACCGGAGCGATGATCGACGGGAACAGGTCGAGGGTCAGCGTGTAGACGACGAGGAACAGGAGTCCTGGCAGGATCGCCTCGACGATGCCGCGCACGCCGCCCATGGCGAGCAGCAACGCTTTGCCGGTGGGGGCGTCGCCCTCGGCCATCGCGCCCAGACCGGACTTGCGTGCGGCGGCACCGAACGCAGCGGACATCGATTCACCGAGCCGCTGCCGATCCGCATCTCCCGTGGCATCAGGGGAACCCGACGCGTCACGGCGATCGACCGGGTCGACTCCGCGGGGCTCCGGTTCTCGTGCGTCCGTCATCGACTACGCGCTCGTGGCGGTCGGCATACGCAGCGGGATGAGGTCGCGCGGCGGCATGGGCGAGTTGCCCCGGACGACGACGAGGCTGCGGAAGAGGTCGTCCACGAGCGCTGCGGCGTCCGGCTTCGACGCACCCTCCCCCGCGACGACGCCGCGGAGGAACCAGCGCGGACCGTCGACGCCGATGAAGCGTGCCAGGTGGGTCGCGTCGGTGCCTGCGGCACCACCGGTCGGCACCTCGGCGACGAGCTCCGGGCCGAACTCGCCCTCGCGCTCGGTCACGGTGCCGCCCTGCTGGGCGATCTGCTCGGCGATCTGCGACCGGGTCTCGTTCCACAGGCCGGTCGACCGCGGCGCGGCGAACGGCTGGACCTGCAGGGTGGAACCGGCGTAGTCGAGACCGACCGCGACGACCCGCTTCGTCGCCTCCTCCACCTCGAGGCGGAGGTTCAGTCCTTCGCGAGGCAGCACCTTGACGCCACCGAGGTCGATGTAGGGGCGGACGGGGTTCGCCTCGCTCTCGTCGAACGGGCCGGCGGTCTCGCGGTCCTCGGGTGCGGACTTCGCGTCGTCGGGCAGCTCCGCGTCGAGGTCGAGGTCTGGGAGGTCTTCGAGTTCGCTCATGCGAGGGTTCCTGTCTGCGCGGCACCGTCGGTGCTGATGGTTGGGTCGGTGGCGGCCGATGTCGTGGCGAGCGAGCCGACGCCGGTCGAACCGAAGCCTCCTGCTCCTCGAGCACTGCCTGGCAATCGCTCCACCGGGATGAAGTTGGCCCGGGACACCGGCATCACGATGAGCTGGGCGATGCGGTCGCCCGGCTCGACGGTGAAGGAGGTGTGACGGTCGGTGTTGAGTAGCGTGACCTTGATCTCGCCGCGATACCCGGCGTCGACCGTGCCCGGCGAGTTGACGACGGTGATGCCGTGTTTCGCTGCGAGCCCGCTTCGCGGGACGACGAACGCGGCATGGCCGTCGGGCAGAGCGATCGAGACGCCGGTGCCGACGAGCGCACGCTCACCCGGTTCGAGCACGACGTGCTCGGCGGACACGAGATCCGCACCCGCATCGCCGGGGTGTGCATAGCCGGGCAGATCCGGCGCGATAATGAGTACGTCAACGCTTTCGGTCACGAATCGAGGGTAGTGCAGTTCTCTGAGACAAGGCAGACATGCAGCCGTACCGTGAAACCCTCTGGCCCAGCCCCTGGGTCATCATCGCCCTCGCCCTCGTGGTGCCGGCGACCATGCTCGTCCTCGCGCCCGTTTCGCTTGCGGCGGGGATCGTCGGGGCGGTGGTGCTGTACGGCGGGTGCCTTGCGCTGGCGTTCGGGACGGCGCCGAGGATCCAGGTCTCCGAGTCGAGCCTGTCGGTCGGGAAGGCGTCGATCCCGCTCGGGTTCATCGGTGAGGTCGTGGTGTACACCGGGACGGACGCGACCGCTCAGCTCCGCACCAAGCTCGATGCACGCGCCTGGCTCATGATCCGCGGGTGGGTGCACAGCCTCGTGAAGGTGGAGATCGTCGACCCCGCCGACCCGACGCCGTACTGGCTGCTGTCGTCCCGTCGGCCGCAGGCCCTGGCGGATGCGATCGCCGCCGCACGCACGCACGCCTGAGGCGGACACAGTCTGGATCGGTCTCCGATTGAAGCCGCAACGACGGAACCCCTCCGGATCGTGATCCGGAGGGGTTCCGTGTGCCGCTCGCGCGGCGGTGCTGTCAGGCTGCGCACTCCGCGCAGATCGGGCCGAACTTGCCCTCGTGGTCGAGCTGCGAGCGGTGCTTCACGAGGAAGCACTCCATGCAGGTGAACTCGTCCGCCTGGGGCGGGAGCACGACGACGTCGAGGTCGAGGTCGGAGAGGTCGGATCCACCCAGGTTGTAGTCACCCGGGTTGTCAGCGTCTTCGGAGTCGACGACTCCGGACAGCTTGTCTGGAACGCGCTCCTTCAGGGCCTCGATCGACTCGGAATCGTCGTCGGTCTTGCGGGGAGCGTCGTAATCAGTTGCCATGCCTATCCACTTCTCGATGCCGTCGGAACAAAATCGGCGGGCACAGTTTGCATCAGTTCCGCATGAATTGCAAACCGTGTTCGGGAGGGTATGCGGAACCTTCCCGTGCAACTGACGGCACGCCCGGCGTATTCCGCGAATACGCCCGTGATCCGTGAGAACGTGGGTCAATCACGTGGCACGCTGAGAGGCATTCATCATGCAGGAATTGAAGGTAGTCGGAGCGGAGCTCGGCGCTCTGATCGTTGCAGATCGGAACGAGGAGGAATACCGCCTCATCGTCGACGATTCGTTCCACGTCCACCTGCGGCGGGCGAAGCCGGCCGGTGCGCCGATCGGTGGGAACACCAAGATCTCTCCGAGGGAAGTGCAGGCGCACATCCGCAGCGGGCTCTCCGCCGAGGACGTCGCAGCGGTCACCGGCGCCTCACTGGAGTACGTGCAGCGGTTCGAGGGTCCGGTGATGGCGGAGCGCGAGCACATCGTCGGCACGGCCCTGGGCGTCGCCGTCCTGCCGACGACGGACACGTCGGCCGACGACATCGAAGCCACCTTCGGGAACGTCATCCGGGCTCGACTCGAGAAGCTCGGCGCGACCGACGAACGGTGGACGAGCTGGAAGGAGCCTGAGGGTGGCTGGATCGTCAAGCTGTCCTTCACGGCCGACCAGGTCGACCACGACGCCCGCTGGGCGTTCGAGCCGAAGAAGCTCGCCCTCACGCCCATCGGCAGTGAGGCCACGACCCTCTCGCGTCAGGGCGACCTGCCGGCCGCGCTGATCCCCCGCTTGCGTGCTGTCGACACCGACGACTCCCCCGACACCTCACGCTTCGACAGCGGCGCGTTCTCCCTGGACCGCGTGTCGACGCCGCAGCAGAGCGAGACCGACCGTCCCGCCGAGACGCGTCCGATCGAGCCGTTGCCGTTCGCGGCCGACACGGGCTTCGGCCGTGCACCGTCCTCGAAGGCTGCGACGCAGGCCGCGATCAACCGTGAGGCCTCGAGCCCCGAGCAGCACAACCAGACCGCCGACTTGCTCGAGGCGCTCCGCAAGCGCCGTGGCGAGCGGGAGTCCGCCCCCAGCGAACCCGAACCTGCCGAGCGCCCCAGTGCGCCGCACGCCGTCCCGGATCAGCAGACCCCGCTGGCGGTGTTCGACACCGGTGAGTTCGAGGCCGCGCAGCAGCGACGCGCGGGCGATGCCGAGTCCTCCGATGGCGGCACGCCGTCCGGAGCCAAGGCGCGCCGCGGCCGGGCGTCGATGCCGTCCTGGGACGAGATCGTGTTCGGTGCGAAGTCCGACGACGACCCGGTCTGATCGGTCAGGGCCTCAGGGCTCGTAACGACCGAGGCCGAGGAGTGGTATCCGGCGTTCGTCGTCGGTGAGCGATCCGTGCTGTCCGATCATGCCCCTCGCGCTCTGATCGGCGGGACGTGAGTCGTAGTAGGCGATGCGCTTCCGGGCTGCGACGATGACGTCGCCGATCCGTGGCAGCACCCCAGGGTCGACCTCGCCGTACCAGCCGTGGTCGACCGCCTGCTCGCGTGTCGCGATCCAGGCGCGGCCGCCCTCTTCGGCTCGCCAGGCCTCAGCCAGGCGATCCCGATCCGCCGGGCCTGCATCGGCGTCCATATAGAGGTGAAGGCATCGCGGCTCCCCGCCGATGTGGCGGACGCCGGCGACCAGCTCGGGCACCTGGTCGAAGAGTACATGTTGATGGGGTGCGACGTCGATCACCCCGTGGTCGGCGGTGATGAGCGCGCCGGTCGACGCGGGCAGTCGCGACGACCACCGCTTGAGATCGCCGTCGAGCTCCTCGAGGAGCGCCGTCCAGCGTCCCGACTCCCACCCGTACTCGTGCGCCGCCTGATCGAGCTCGGGGACGTACACGTAGCTGAGTGTGGGTCCGGCGGTCGTGGACACGATCTCTCGGGCCGCGTCGAGGCGGTCCGCCATCGAGCGTCCGGCCCGGTAGTCCGCCCCTCGGAGCACGGCTCGGGTGAAGCCCGAATTGCGGTACCGTTCCTGACCGATCACCGTCGTGGTGACGCCCTCGCCTCTCGCTCGCTCGAACACGGTCGGGAGGCGCTGCCAGGTCTCGGGCACCATGCCGGCGTCCCAGCCGCTGAGTTGGTTCACGACCCGGTCCCCCGCCACGTCCCGTGCTCGGTAGCTGACGAGGCCGTGCCGACCCGGCAAGGCCCCGGTGGTCAGCGTCGCGATCCCGGCCGCGGTCGTCGACGGGAACGCCGACGTCGTGGTGGAGCGCGGGCCGAGGCGCGGCGCGAGGAACCGAGCGTGGGCGGCGGCTCCGCGGAGGTTCGCGGCGCCGAGGCCGTCGACGAGGACGACGACGGCATGGTCGGCCGCGGGCAGCGATCCACCGCCCACCGTCAGGGATGCGAGGCAATCCGGGAGGACACCGGCAAGGCTGCGTGACTCCGGATCGACCGTCGGTAGCATGGTGGTCATCGGGCTCAGTCTCGCACACCGCGCTGACGACCACGCCCCGCCATCCTCGCCGAGCACCGGCTCGACTCCCCTCAGCAGAGACACGGAATGACCCGCCAACAGCAGACCCCGCCGACGGAGACCAGTGGCGAGCGCATCGAGGACATCGATGTCTCGTCGGAGATGCAGACCTCCTTCCTGGAGTACGCCTATTCGGTCATCTACGCCCGTGCCCTCCCCGACGCGCGCGACGGCCTGAAGCCGGTGCAGCGCCGCATCCTGTACCAGATGACCGAGATGGGCCTGCGCCCGGATCGTGGCCACGTGAAGTCGGCCCGCGTCGTCGGTGAAGTGATGGGGAAGCTGCACCCGCACGGCGACACAGCGATCTACGACGCACTCGTCCGCCTCGCGCAGCCCTTCACGCTCCGCGTCCCGCTCATCGACGGGCATGGGAACTTCGGCTCACTCGACGACGGGCCCGCCGCGCCGCGGTACACGGAGGCCCGGCTCGACGCCGCCGCACTCGCGCTGACGGCCGACCTCGACGAGGACGTCGTCGACTTCGTCCCGAACTACGACAACCAGTTCATGCAGCCCGAGGTCCTCCCGGCCGCGTTCCCGAACCTCCTCGTGAACGGCGCCAGCGGCATCGCGGTCGGTATGGCGACCAACATGGCGCCGCACAACCTCGTCGAGGTGATCGGTGCGGCACGGCACCTCATCGCGCATCCTCAGGCCACCCTCGAAGACCTGATGGAGTTCGTCCCGGGTCCCGACCTCCCCTCGGGCGGCACGATCGTCGGTCTGGACGGCATCAAGGACGCCTACGCCACCGGTCGCGGCTCCTTCAAGACCCGCGCCAAAGTCTCCGTCGAAGCAGTCACCGCGCGGAAGACCGGTCTGGTCATCACCGAACTGCCCTACCTGGTGGGTCCGGAGAAGATCATCGAGAAGATCAAGGACGGTGTCAGCTCCAAGAAGCTCAACGGCATCTCCGACGTCACCGACCTGACGGACCGCATCCACGGGCTCCGCCTCGTGATCGGGATCAAGACCGGGTTCTCCCCCGAGGCCGTCCTGGAGCAGCTCTACCGCTACACGCCCCTCGAGGACTCCTTCAGCATCAACAACGTCGCGCTCGTCGACGGCGGCCCGCAGACTCTCGGCCTCCGGGAACTGCTGCAGGTGTACGTCGACCACCGCATCAGCGTGGTCACCCGCCGGAGCAGGTTCCGGTTGGCGAGACGCAAGGAACGCCTCCACCTCGTGGAGGGGCTCCTCATCGCCATCCTCGACATCGACGAGGTCATCCAGGTCATCCGCGCCAGCGACGACTCCGAACAGGCCCGTGCGAGGCTCATCGAGGTCTTCGACCTCTCGCAGCTGCAGGCCGAGTACATCCTTGAGCTCCGTCTCCGACGACTCACCAAGTTCTCGCGGATCGAACTCGAGTCCGAGCGCGACAAGCTGCTGGCGGAGATCGCCGAACTCGAGCGGTTGCTCGGGAGCCAACGACTCATCCGCGCCGCGGTCTCCGCAGAGCTCGCCGCTGCGGCCGAGCAGTTCGGCACGCCGCGCCGGACCATGCTGACGAACGCGAAGCCGAGCGTCGCGACGACCGGTCGAGGGAAGAGCGCCCCGGTGCTCGAGCTCGCCGACACCCCGTGCCGCGTCTACCTCAGCGCGACCGGACGGGCGCTCCGCGTCGACCTCGAGCAGGACGCACCCGCACCACGACCCGGTCGGCGAAGCAAGCACGATGCGATCCTGAGTGTCGTCGAGACCACGAGCCGCACCGAACTCGGTGCCGTCACGAGCCTCGGTCGCGTCATCCGGTTCACCCCGCTCGACCTCCCCGCGGTGCCGGCGGCCTCCATCCAGCTCGCGGCCGGCGTCCGGATGGGCGAGTACCTGTCGCTCCCGAACCGGGATGAGCGCGTGCTGGCGATCGTCTCGCTGACCTCGGAGCAGCCGATCGTGCTGGGAACCGAGACCGGCGTCGTCAAGCGGGTCATCCCCGGGGATCTGCCGAACAAGCCGGACTTCGAGGTCATCACGCTCAAGCCGCGCGACCACGTCGTCGGGGCGACGCAGGTCGGCGACGACGCGGAACTCGTCTTCGTCGCCTCCGACGCACAACTGCTCCGTTTCGCCGCGACGTCCGTCCGTCCGCAGGGGCGGGCCGCGGGCGGCATGGCCGGCATCAACTTGGCGGCCGGTGCGAAGGTCATCTCGTTCACGGCGGTCCTGCCCACCGACGACGTCGTCGTCGTGACCGTCGCGACCAATTCGCTGACGCTCGCCGGAACAGACACCGGGAGCGCGAAGGTGTCGGAGTTCTCCGAGTTCCCCGCCAAGGGTCGTGCGACCGGCGGTGTCCGGTCGCAGCGCTTCCTGAAGGGCGAGGACCAGCTGGCCGTCGCGTGGGTCGGCGCCGCTCCGGCGCACGCCGTCGGGACGGACGGGACACCGCGGACGCTCCCGGAGGTCGGCGCGAAGCGGGATGCCTCAGGGGTGCCGCTCGACGCCCCCGTCGGGTTCATCGGCGGCGCGATCACCGCACCGGCAGCACCGGCGACGGACGACGCGGTAGCGAGCGACGAATCGTCCTGATCGGAGCTCCGCACTGACGAAGGCCCGGACTGAGCGCACTGCTCGATCCGGGCCTTCGTCGTCGGTCCTGCTTCTCGGTGGACGACCGACGATCAGACGTCGATGCTCTCCCGCGACAGCCGGTCGGAGCTGTCGACGATGAACTCCTTGCGCGGGGCGACGTCGTTGCCCATGAGGAGTTCGAAGATCCGTCCGGCCGATTCCGCATCCTCGACCCGGACACGGCGCAGCGTCCGGTGACGGCGGTCCATGGTGGTCGTGGCCAGCTGGTCGGCGTCCATCTCGCCCAGGCCCTTGTAGCGCTGGATCGGTTCCTGGTGCTTCTTGCCGGTGCGCTTGAGGTCGCTCAGCACCGCGTGCAGTTCGGCTTCGGAGTAGGTGTAGATCGTCTCGTTCGGCTTGGAGCCGGGGTTGATGACGATGACGCGGTGGAGCGGCGGTACCGCGGCGAACACGCGACCCGCTTCGATCAGCGGCCGCATGTACCGGAAGAAGAGCGTGAGCAGGAGCGTCCGGATGTGGGCGCCGTCGACGTCGGCGTCGCTCATGAGGATGATCTTGCCGTAGCGGGCGGCGTCGAGATCGAACGATCGTCCGGAGCCCGCGCCGATGACCTGGATGATGGACGCGCACTCCGCGTTCGACAGCATGTCGGAGACGGAGGCCTTCTGCACGTTGAGGATCTTGCCTCGGATCGGGAGCAGCGCCTGGTAGGAGCTGTCTCGGGCGAGCTTCGCCGTGCCCAGTGCCGAGTCGCCCTCGACGATGAAGAGTTCGCTGGACTCGAGGTTGCCCGAGCGGCAGTCGACCAGCTTGGCCGGGAGCGACGAGTTCTCGAGCGCGTTCTTGCGGCGTTGCGTCTCCTTGTGCGTCCTCGCGGAGATCCGGGACTTCATCTCCGACACGATCTTCTCGAGCACGAGCGCGGTCTGCGCTTTGTCGTCGCGCTTGGTCGAGGCGAACCGCTCCTTGAGCTCCTTCGTGACGACGTTGGCGACGATGGCGCGGACGGCCGGCGTGCCGAGGATCTCCTTCGTCTGGCCCTCGAACTGCGGCTCGGCGAGACGCACCGTCAGCACCGCCGTGAGGCCGGCGAGGACGTCGTCCTTCTCGAGCTTGTCCGAGCCGACCTTGAGCCGACGGGCGTTCTGCTCGACCTGGGCGCGGAGGAACTTCAGGAGGCCCTGGTCGAATCCGAGTTGGTGCGTGCCGCCCTTCGGCGTGGCGATGATGTTGACGAAGCTGCGCATGACCGTCTCGTACCCGGTACCCCAACGCAGCGCGATGTCGACCTCTGCCTCGCGCTCCACCTCGGTGGCGACCATGGTGCCCGACGGCGACAGCACCGGGACGGTCTCGGTGAACGTGCCGCTGCCGGTGAGGCGCCAGGTGTCGGTGAGTGCAGTGTCGCCCGCGAGGTAGTCGACGAACTCGGAGATGCCGCCCTCGTAGCGGAACATCGCCTCGGTCGGCTCGTCGACGGTCTCGTCGCGGATGTGGATGCCGAGACCCTTGATGAGGAAGGCGGTCTGGCGCGCGCGGCCGAGGAGCTCCTCTGCCTGGAACTGGGCGCCCTTCGTGAAGATCTGGCGGTCGGCCCAGTAGCGGATCCGGGTGCCGGTCACGCCGCGCTTCGTCTTGCCGATGACGCGGAGCTCGCTCTGCTTCTCGAACGGCGTGAACGGTGCGTCCGGGGTCGGCTCCCCCGTGTCGGCGAAGATCCCCGGCTCACCGCGGTGGAACGACATGGCGTAGGTCTTGCCGCCGCGATCCACCTCGACGTCGAGTCGCTCGGACAGGGCGTTGACGACGGATGCGCCGACGCCGTGCAGGCCGCCGGACGCGGCGTACGAACCGCCGCCGAACTTCCCGCCGGCGTGGAGCTTGGTGAAGACGACCTCGACACCGGAGAGGCCGGTCTTCGGCTCGATGTCCACCGGGATACCACGCGCGTGGTCGCGCACCTCGACGCTCTGATCGGCGTGGAGGACGATCTCGATCTGATCGCCGTACCCGCCGAGGGCCTCGTCGACGGAGTTGTCGATGATCTCCCAGAGGCAGTGCATGAGGCCACGCGAGTCGGTGGAACCGATGTACATGCCCGGTCGCTTGCGCACCGCCTCGAGGCCTTCGAGGACGGAGAGATGCCTTGCGGAGTAGTCGCTGCTCACGCTTCCCAGCGTAGTCGTCGGCGCCGACACGCCGAGGGAGACACTCGGCGCGCGATCGTCCGGAGCCGCGCGACGGCGCGTTGTCTCGGGTCGTCGACCCATCCGGCTGCAGGGTTGATCCGAATCATCTACGCGCACAGCGAAAAGAACACGGAATGGGACCCCGTTGTGACAATCGCGTGCTTTCATGAGTACTACGAGTTTCGTAGCCGCCCGAGTCAGGAGGAGCACATGTCACAGACTGCTACCGAGAGCACGCCGAGTGACCTCGACGCCCAGCAACTGACTGCCGCCGATCGTTGCGATCTGTGCGGAGCACAGGCCTACATCCGCGTGCAGATGAACAGCGGTGAGCTGCTGTTCTGCGCGCACCACGGCAAGAAGTACCAGGAGAAGCTGACGCAGGTCGCGACCGACTGGCACGACGAGTCCGCGCGACTCTTCAACGAGCAGCGCGCCTAGTCCACCGGCATCACGACGAAGGGCCCCGGATCCGAGATCCGGGGCCCTTCGTCATGTCATCGAGGAAGCGCGGTCTCAGACCAGCGCGGCCTCGATCGCGCGCGGACTCAGGCGAGGGCCGAGACGATCTGCGCTCCGGCGTTGGCGGCGATCTCGTCGAGGGCGTGAAGCTCTGGCGATTCGTCGAGCATCGAAGTCCCCCCGGCGACCGTGATCGCCAGACGGAGCAGCCGATCGGCCAGTTCCGGGGTCTTGGCGAGGACGGGGCCGTGCAGGTGGGTTCCGACGAACGGTCCGACCAGCGCACCCTCCGTGCCGTCGCCGTTGCCTCGTCCGTGCTGCACGGTGCCGATCGACTCGACGCCCGTCCCGGCTCGGAAGTCCCGCCCGTGGTTCTCGTACCCGACGAGTACCGGGGCGTCGAGCTCGAGGCGGCCGCTCGGCACGACGACGAGGTCGTCGCTCGCCCGCGTACGCCGCAACGGGGCGTCGCCCTCGATGATGGCGAGGCCCTCGACCCAGCTCCCCGGTACCAGCTCGAGCCGGCGAGTGAGGAGCTTCCATCCGTTGGCGACCGCGAGGACGGGCACGCCGGCCTCCACCCAGGCGATGAACGCGTCGCGGAACGGCCGGAGCGTCTCGAGCACCTGTGGCGCCGACGGGTCGTCGCACGACCCGAGGACGACCGCGTGGACCGTGCTCGGGAGCTCGGCGACCGACTCGACCGGGACGAGCTCGACGGCGAGGCCACGCGCGCGGGCCCGGCGAGCGAGGACCGCGCCGTTCTCGGCGTCGCCGTTCACATTGCAGCTCGATGGCAGGAGGACGGCGATGGTGATCGTCGGCTCGGTCGTCATGCGTCGTCCTGATCGTTCGAAGCGAGGCCGAGGTGCGCGCGGGTACGACGCATCGAGTCGGCGGTGAAGATCACGGTCTTCCGACCGTGCGCGGGCGCAGGGAGAGCGAGGAACGCGTCCAACGCCGTGCCGAGGTCCGGTTCGATCCGGTCGATCTCGACGCCGTCGTAGCCCAGCTGCAGCGCGGCCTCCCAGGCCTTGGACCCCGACACGATCGCCACACGACCGAGCCTGGACGTGTCGACCGGCCAGAGGTACGAGGGATCGCGGACGTCGCTCCCGACGGCCACCAGGATCTGCTCGGTGTCGGCCGCGAGGCTGTCGACGTTGAGCTGATAGCTCGCGGGGTTCTGGACGAGGACGAACTCGACCTCGACACCGCGGACGGTCGTCACCTCACCGCGGCCGAACACCGGCGTGAGCGCACGGAACGACTCAGCCGCGATGGTGAGCTGGAACTCGGGGCCGAGGATCGCGGCGGCGCCGGAGAGGGCTGCGGCCGCATCCACGGCGTAGTGCACGCCACGAGCCGGCAGACGGAACCGGACGGTCTCGCCGCAGTGGGTGATGGACACCAGGTCGCCGTCGAGGGCTTCGACGACGGTTCCGGAACCGGGATCGACCCGATCGGACGAGGTCGTGCTGTACCCGAGGCCGCGTGCGCTGGCGCCGAGCACGGCCGTCGAGACGCCGTACCGCCATCGCGTCGCGTCGCTGCCTGGCGCGACGGCGTCGACGAGCGCGTCATCGCCGTTCAGGACGAGCGACGTGCTCGATCGGGCAGCGATCGCGTCGAGCATGCGCGCCACCATGGCAGCGTCGTGGAAGCGGTCGATCTGGTCGACGGACACGTTGGTCAGGATGACGTGGGCGGGCGCGAGCCGCGGCGCGATGAGCGCGCCGTGCCCTTCGTCCATCTCGAGCACCCCGAGCTCGGCGTCGATCCGGCCGCGGAGGTCGGCTCGTTCGAGGAGAGCCGAGGTGAGGCCTTGGGAGATGTTCGCCGTGGACGGGTTCGTGAAGACCGACACGCCGTGGGCACGCAGGATGCCGACGAGCATCTTGGTCGTCGTGGACTTCCCGCTCGAGCCGCTCACGATCACGAGACCACGCGGGAAGGCGTTCAACGTGTCGGGGAGGAACCCGGGCGCGATGCGGTTGACCACGAGGCCGGGAACGGCCGATCCCCCGCCCGGCTTGCGCAGCCTGGCGAGGAATCGGACGGCACGACCGGCGAGGATGGCCGGGGCGTAGCGCATGCTCCTACTCGAGGTAGTCGCGGAGCGACTGGGATCGGCTCGGGTGACGCAGTTTCGCCATGGTCTTCGACTCGATCTGCCGGATCCGCTCACGGGTGACCCCGAAGGTGTCGCCGATCTGGTCGAGCGTCTTGGGCATGCCGTCGCCGAGGCCGAAGCGCATCCGGATGACGCCCGCTTCCCGCTCGGAGAGCGAGTCGAGGAGCGACTCCAGCTGCTTCTGCAGCATGGTGAAACTGACGGCGTCGGCCGGCACGACCGCCTCGGTGTCCTCGATGAGGTCGCCGAACTCGCTGTCGCCGTCCTCGCCGAGGGGCGTGTGCAGCGAGATGGGCTCGCGGCCGTACTTCTGGACCTCGATGACCTTCTCAGGCGTCATGTCGAGTTCGCGGCTGAGCTCCTCGGGCGTGGGCTCGCGGCCCAGGTCCTGCAGCATCTGCCGCTGGACGCGGGCGAGCTTGTTGATGACCTCGACCATGTGCACCGGGATGCGGATGGTGCGTGCCTGGTCGGCCATGGCGCGCGTGATGGCCTGACGGATCCACCAGGTCGCGTAGGTGGAGAACTTGAAGCCCTTGGTGTAGTCGAACTTCTCGACCGCACGGATGAGGCCCAGGTTGCCCTCCTGGATGAGGTCGAGGAACTGCATGCCGCGGCCCGTGTACCGCTTGGCGAGGCTCACGACGAGTCGGAGGTTCGCCCCGAGGAGGTGGCTCTTGGCGCGGGCACCGTCCTTCGCGACCCACTGGAGCTCACGACCGACCCGCGAGCGCTTCTCGAGGTCGGAGAGCTGGGCGAGCTTGTCCTCGGCGAAGAGGCCCGCCTCGATGCGCATCGCGAGTTCGACCTCTTCGGCCGCGTTGAGGAGCGCGACCTTACCGATCTGCTTGAGGTAGTCCTTGACCGGGTCGGCGGTGGCGCCGGTGATCGCGGCCGAGTACACCGGGATCTCGTCGTCGTCACTGTTGGAGAGTACGAGTGCGTCGGTGGGGAGGGTGATCTCCGGCACGGACTTGTCGTCCTCCTCCTCGACCGCCTCGGTGGCGTCGCCTGCGGGCGCGTCGACCACGGCGTCGTCGGCGACGACCTCGACGACGACGTCCTCGTCGTCCGCGCCCTCATCGGGCTCCGTGCTCGACTTCGTGCCCGCCTTGGCGCGGGTGGCCTTCTTGGGAGCAGCCTTCGCTCGGGTCGTGGTGGCCTTGGTGGTCCGAGCCTTCGCTGCGGGAGCCTCCGTGGCCTCGTCTGCTGGCGCTGCTTCGTCTGCGCGAGCCGTCTTGGTGGCCATAGCTGCACCTTCCTGTTCGGACCCGGCATGGACAGTCATCGCCGGATCGTCCGTGATTTCGGACATTACGAGGACCCATGTCAAGTCTTGGTGCAGTGCAACCCGAAAAGGGCCGCCGACATTCCGAGAGGTGAACGGGTCCGTGTTCCATTATAGCGCGCGCCGGAAGACCTCAGAGCCACAGGCCGTTTGTCAAGGGTGGGATCGGTGGACGAAGCGAACGCTCAGCGACGGCGCCCGAGCCTGGCTCGGACCGCGATCCACAGCGGACCGACGGCGATGCCCTCGTCCTCGGCGAAGCGCCTCCGCGTGCGGGACCGGGCGACGACCAGCATCGCGACCCCGAACCCGACCACCAGGTACTGCACGGAGAAGGCGATCCGGAAGCTGTCCATGGAGTAGTCGGCACGGGATCCCCCGCTGACCGCGTCGATGATGAGACCGATGAGGAACATCATGACGAAGCTCGCGAGGAACCCACCGACGTTCACGATGCCGTTCGCCCCGCCGAGCGCGCGGATGGGATTGAAGGTGCGGGCGAAGTCGAACCCGATGAGTGAACCGGGGCCACCGACCCCGACCACGACGAACAGGACGATCACGAGCCACATCGGTGGGACGCCCGGCCAGAGCAGGAGTGCGGCCCAGGCGACGCCCATGACCGTCACGATCCCGAGCACGAGGTTGCTCCGCCGGTAGGGGAACCGGGCGGTGAGCACCCCGAGGATGGGTCCGGCGATCATGCCGGAGACCACGATCACGATGAGCAACGATGCGGCGAGGGGCTGCGGGTAGCCGAGGGCGTAGACCATGAACGGGAAGCCCCAGAGGAGCGTGAGGACGGTACCGGAGGACTGGGTGACGAAGTGCGACCAGAACCCGAGACGCGTCCCTGGCCGACGCAGACTGATGACGACCTCGCGGACGACGTGGCCCCAGGTCTCGGGGCGCGGCGCCTCGTCGGAACCGGACGGCCGGTCGCGGACGACGATCAACACCCCGACGAGCGCCAGGAGGACGAGTCCGGCCGCACTGAGGAATGCCGGCGACCAGCCGAAGGCGTGCAGGACGAAGGAGAACGGCACCGCCGAGAGGATCTGTCCGATCTGCCCGATGTTGCCGACCCACTGCGAGACGATCGGCACCCGACGGGTGGGGAACCAGGAGTTCACGAGCCGCAACACGGAGGTGAACACCGCGGCGTCGCCGAGGCCGACCAGCATCCGGCCGACGATCGCGCCGCCGAGTTCGGTCGTGAGGCCCAGCCAGATCTGGCCCGCCATGACGACCGTCAGCCCCGCGATGATCAGCACGCGAGGTCCGAGGCGGTCGATGAGCACCCCGACCGGGACCTGCATCGCGGCGTACACGATGAGCTGCGCGACGGCGAGGGTCGACAGCGCGGCGGCGTCGATCTGGAACCGCTCAGTGGCGTCCACCGCTGCCACGCCGAGCGTCGACCGCTGCATGACGGTGATGAGGTAGGCGAACACGCCGACGCCGAACACCCACCAGACGCGTCGAGATCCCACCGATCCAGCTTAGGTGGTCGAGCGGTCCTCGTCGCCGTGGCGCCGGCTCGCGAGGAACTTCTCGAGCTCCGCGGCGATCTCGTCGGCCGTCGGGAGCGCCCCGTCGATGTCGGTGAGCGGCGATTTCGGCGAGTTGTCGGCCATGTAGGCGTCGTACCGCTCCTCGAGCGTCGTGACCAGCTGGCCGAGCTCGTGGTTGGTCCCGACCTGCTCGTCGATCTTGACGAGGAAGTCGCGGCTGTCCTCGCGGAGGCGGTCCGTGGGGAAGATGAGCCCGGTCGCCGCGCTGAGGCTCTCGATCGCCGTGATCGCCGCGGCCGGGAACTCCGTGTCGGCGAGGTAATGCGGAACGAGGAGCACGAAGGCCGCGATGCTGTCGCCGCGCTCGTAGAGGCGGTACTCGAGGAGGTGGAGCACGTTGGACGGTACCTGGGTGCGGGGGCGCCAGACCGAGAGCGACTCGATGAGGTCGAACCGGTTGCCGCTGACGGTGACGCCGATCGGCCTGGTGTGCGGGACCGGCATCGGGATGGCGTGCACCCACGTGGTGTCGCTGACCCGGAAGCGGTCGACGAGCTCGAGCACGGCTGCGACGAAGCGGTCCCAGAGGAAGTCGGGCTCGAAACCGGTGAGCAGGAGGAACGGCGACCCGAGCTCGTCGTGGGCGAGCGACAGGGTCAGCCGAGGTGGCCGGTACTCCGTCAAGTGGTCCTGGTCGAACGAGATGATCGGCCGGCGGGCCCGGTAGTCGAGCAGGACGTCGGCGTCGAACTCGGCGATGACCGTCGTGTCGAGGACGTCGTCGAGGTAGGCGTTCAGCTGCCCGACCGCGCCGCCGGCGTCGGAGAACCCGGTGAGGCCCGCGACGAGGTGGAGGCCGGCGGGGATGTCGATCTCCGGGTGCACCTCGTAGAGGTCGTCAGGCGTAGGCATGGTTCAACTCTAAACGGGGGTGTCGCAGCGACCTTCCCCTCCGAGCGTCGGCGGTACCGCCGAGAGCGAACACCGGCGGCCCCGCCTCGGTCAGGAACGGTACGTGCCTACGATGGAGGCATGACGATCCCCGTGCTCTCCGTGTTGTCCGCCGCCGCCGAGGGAGTCGAGGCCGAGCTGCTCGTCCTCGCGGTGAAGAAGGGCGACGACGGACCGGAGCTCTTGGCGCCAGAGGTCTACGCGCCGCTCGCGGACGAGCTGCGCGCCTCCGGGGTCACGGGGTCGGAAGACCAGGTGCGACGCCTCCCGGACCGGTTCGGCGCGGCCTCCGGTCTCGTGCTGGTCGGCCTCGGTCCGGATGCGGACGACGCGGCCTTCCGACGAGCCGCGGGCGCAGTGACCCGGACGATCGACGGCCAGGCCTCGATCGCGTTCGCGTTGACGGAAGAGACGGCCGCTGCCGCCGAAGCCGTCCTCGAGGGGGCGGCCATCGGCGCCTACCGCTACACCGCGTCGCGCGGTGTCGGATCCGCGCCGGCACCGAGACCGCTCGGACAGATCACCGTCGTCGTCCCGTCGACCGTGGACGCACCGGATGCCGGGCTCGCGGAGCACGCCACCGCGGTCGCCGAGGCCATCGAGCTCGTGAAGGACCTGGTCAACACGCCGCCGAACGAGCTCTACCCGGCGACCTTCGCCGACGCGGCGCGAGCAGCGGTCGACGGCCTCGACGTCGAGGTCGAGGAATGGGACGAGACCCGCTTGGCCGAGGACGGGTTCGGCGGCATCCTCGGCGTCGGGCAGGGCTCCTCGCGGCCTCCGCGACTGGTCAAGCTGAGCTACCACCCGGATGCCGCCAGGAGTCACCTGGCCCTCGTCGGGAAGGGCATCACCTTCGACAGCGGCGGCCTCTCCCTGAAGCCGCCGGTCTCGATGGTGGGCATGAAGTACGACATGACCGGCGCGGCGACCGTGCTCGCCGTCCTGGCCGCGGCCGCGCGTCTCGGGGTGCCCACCAGGCTGACCGCATGGCTCTGCCTCGCCGAGAACCTCCCGTCGGGCACGGCGATCCGGCCGAACGACGTCCTCACCATCCGGGGCGGACGCACGGTCGAGGTCACCAACACCGACGCCGAGGGCCGGCTGGTCCTCGCCGACGGACTCGTCGCTGCAGGCGAGGAGGGCCCGGACGCCATCATCGACGTGGCGACCCTCACGGGAGCCGCCGTGGTCGCACTCGGCAACCGCTACACGGGCGTCATGGGCGACGCGTCCTTCGTCACCGACCTCATCGCGACCGGTTCCGGTGCGGACGAACTGTTCTGGCCGATGCCGTTCCCCGCGGAGCTGCGCAAGGTCCTCGACTCCGACGTCGCCGACCTCGCCAACGCGAAGCCCGGGACCACCGCGGGCGGCATGCTCGTCGCAGGCACGTTCCTCCAGGAGTTCATCGCCGACCGCACCGACGAGGAGGGCGGCACCACCCGCATCCCGTGGGCCCACCTGGACATCGCCGGGAGTGCGATGAACGGCGACGCCCCCTACGGCTTCACCGCCAAGGGCCCGACCGGCGTCGCGGTCCGCACCCTCCTCGCAATGGCCGAGGAGATTAGCCACCCGTAGTAAGGTCGGTGGGGGCGGTTCGACCCGCCTCGACGCCGCCGAACACACCACGACGGTTTCCGATCGACCACGAAGCACACACAAGGAGCAACGGAGTGTCCGAGCAGAATTTTGACCTGGTAGTCCTGGGAGGCGGAAGCGGCGGATACGCTGCGGCGTTGCGCGCTTCGCAGCTCGGCCTCACCGTCGGCATGATCGAGAAGGACAAGGTCGGCGGCACCTGCCTCCACCGCGGTTGCATCCCGACGAAGGCGCTGCTGCACTCCGCCGAGGTCGCGGACGCATCGCGCGAGTCGGAGAAGTACGGCGTCAAGTCCACCTTCGAAGGCATCGACATCGAGGGCGTCACGAAGTACCGCGAGGGCATCGTCGCGAAGAAGTACAAGGGACTCCAGGGCCTCGTGAAGGCCCGCGGCATCACCACCATCGAGGGCGAGGGCCGTCTGGTCTCCCCGACGAGCGTGCAGGTCGGCGACGACCTCATCACCGGCAAGAACGTGATCCTCGCGACGGGCTCGTACAGCCGCTCGCTCCCCGGTCTCGAGATCGGTGGCCGCGTCATCACGAGCGAGCAGGCGCTGCAGCTCGACTTCGTGCCGAAGAAGGTCGCCGTCCTCGGCGGCGGCGTGATCGGCGTCGAGTTCGCGAGCGTCTGGAAGTCGTTCGGGACCGAGGTTACGATCATCGAGGCACTCCCCCACCTCGTCCCCAACGAGGACGAGTCGATCAGCAAGGCGCTCGAGCGCGCGTTCCGCAAGCGCGGCATCGAGTACTCGCTCGGCGTGCGGTTCCAGGGCGTCACCCAGGACGACTCGGGCGTGCACATCACGCTCGAGGACGGCAAGACGATCGACGCCGAGCTGCTGCTCGTCGCCGTCGGCCGTGGCCCGTCGACCGCCGGACTCGGCTTCGAGGAGGTCGGTGTGACCATCGACCGCGGCTTCGTCATCACCAACGACCGTCTCGAGACGAACATCCCCGGCCTCTACGCCGTCGGCGACATCGTCCCCGGCCTGCAGCTCGCGCACCGCGGCTTCCAGCAGGGCATCTTCGTGGCCGAGGAGATCGCCGGTCTCAAGCCGGTCATCATCGAGGACGTCAACATCCCGAAGGTCACCTACAGCGACCCCGAGATCGCGTCCGTCGGTCTCAGCGAGGCCAAGGCGGCCGAGCAGTACGGTGCCGACAACATCACGAGCTACGACTTCAACCTGGCCGGCAACGGCAAGAGCGAGATCATCGGCACGAGCGGCAACGTCAAGGTCATCCGCGTCAACGACGGCCCCGTCATCGGTGTGCACATGATCGGCGCCCGCGTCGGTGAGCTCATCGCCGAAGGTCAGCTCGCCGTCAACTGGGAGGCCTACCCCGAGGACATCGCGCCGCTGATCCACGCGCACCCCACGCAGAACGAGGCGCTCGGCGAAGCATTCCTCGCGCTCGCAGGCAAGCCCCTGCACGCGCTGTGACGCATTCCGAACACCGCAATAAGCTAGTGAACACACAACAGGTTTCAAAGGAGACAAGGTCATGAGCGAATCCGTCAGCCTCCCGGCACTCGGCGAGAGTGTCACCGAGGGTACGGTCACCCGCTGGCTGAAGAATGTCGGCGACACCGTGGAGGTCGACGAGCCGCTGCTCGAAGTGTCGACCGACAAGGTCGACACCGAGATCCCTTCGCCCGTCGCGGGTGTCATCGAAGCGATCCTCGTCCAGGAGGACGAGACCGTCGAGGTCGGCACCGCTCTCGTGACCATCGGTGATGGTTCGGGTGCGGCTGCTGCCGAGGAGCCCGCGCCTGCCGCGGAACCGGCTGCTGCCGAGCCCGCTCCGGCTGAGCCCGCTCCTGCGGCCGAGCCCGAGCCGGCACCTGCTGCCGCGCCGGCTCCCGCTGCTGCTCCGGCACCTGCTGCTGCTCCGGCGCCAGCTGCTGCTCCGGCGCCAGCTGCTGCTCCGGCGCCAGCTGCTGCTCCGGCGCCAGCTGCTGCTCCGGCACCGGCTGCTGCTCCGGCACCGGCTGCTGCTCCGGCACCCGCTGCTGCGCCTGCTGCTCCGGCGCCAGCTGCTGCGGCTCCGGCCGCCGCTTCGACGCCTGCCGCAGGCGGGGTCGTCAACTCCGGTTACGTCACCCCGCTGGTGCGTCGTCTCGCCAACCAGCACGGCGTCGACCTCAGCACGGTCACCGGCACCGGTGTCGGCGGACGTATCCGCAAGGAAGACGTCCTGCAGGCTCAGAGCGCCGGTGGCGCCACGGAGTCGCCCGCTGCTCCGACGGTCCAGGTCTCCGAGCTGCGTGGCACGAGCAAGGCCATGTCGCGTCTGCGCAAGGTCGTCGCCGAGCGCGCCGTCGCTTCGATGCAGGGCACCGCCCAGCTGACGAGCGTCGTCGAGGTCGATGTCACGAAGGTCGCGGCACTCCGCACGGCCGTCAAGGACGAGTTCCTCGCCAAGACCGGCAACAAGCTGTCGTTCCTGCCGTTCTTCGCCCTTGCTGCCAGCGAGGCGCTCCAGACCTACCCGATCATCAACGCCACCGTCGACGGCGACCAGATCGTGTACCCGGAGACGGAGAACCTCGCGATCGCCGTGGACACCGAGCGTGGCCTGCTGACGCCGGTCATCCGCAACTCGGGCTCCAAGTCGATCGCCGAGCTCGGCGCCGAGATCGCCGATCTCGCGCAGCGGACTCGCGACAACAAGCTGCAGCCGGACGAGCTGTCGGGCGGCACGTTCACGCTGACCAACACCGGTTCGCGCGGCGCCCTGTTCGACACCCCGATCGTGTTCCTGCCGCAGTCGGCGATCCTCGGTACGGGTATCGTCACGAAGAAGCCGGTCGTCGTCACGGTCGACGGTGCAGACGCCATCGCGATCCGTTCGACGGTCTACCTCGCGCTCAGCTACGACCACCGCATCATCGACGGCGCGGACGCTGCACGCTTCCTCGTGCAGGTGAAGAACCGCCTCGAAGCAGGCGACTTCCGCGGCTCGCTCGGGATCTGATCCCGAACCGACCGCGCTGTGTCCACCGCCTCATCCGGCGGTGAACACCTCCCGCAGACGCCAGCCCGTCTCGCCCCTCACCACGAGGAGCGTGACGGGCTGTCGTCGTCCTGCGGCGGCCTCGTCCGTCTCGGACGGCTCGGCCGTGCCGCGGAGGACCGCCGCGTCGCCCTGACGGTCGACGAGGTCCAGACTCGCCGCATCGATCGATCCGATCCCGACACCGAGGTGCTCGTCGTCGTCGAACGGGGACCCGCGTTCGACGGAGTCCCACACGCACCCCTCCTCCCCCGTCGTGCGGCACTGATCCCGTCGGCGGACGAGCTCGCGGGCCGCGGCCGCCGGATCGTCGCCGGTGACCACGTCGACGGCGTCGGCTTCGTCCGCCGGTGACGTCGGCGTCTCCACCGGCGGCGCAGTACCCGTGACCGGTTCGGGCGCCGGGCCGACCGAACCGGCCGGCGTCGGCGCGATCGCGGTGCTCGGGTCTTCGGACGGCAGGAACACCATCGCAGCCGACACCAGTGCCGCTGCCGCGCCCGCCGCTCCGATCACGAGTCGACGACGTCTCGGGCTGGATTCGACGGACGGCGTCGAGCGGGCCGCGGCCGTGACCCGTGTGCTTCGACCGGGTCGCCAGGCCAGACGACGACGCAGCGACGACGCGGGATGTCGTGACCGACGCCTCGATTCGACTGCGGCTCGTCGAGTCGGCGGGAGCGGCGCGGTCCGCTGCGCGCGATCGGCGGAAGCACGGATGGCATCGGCAGGTGATGCGGACGGCGGGTCGACGCGGTCGAGCAGGACCGGGAGCGGTCGTGCCAGGGCGTGGATCCGCTGTTGCAGTCGGTTGGCGATCTCGTGGTCGGCGAGTTCAGGCACGACGTCGGCCCAGGCCACGGTCGAGGGGGCCTCGTCGGGGTCGGTCGCCTGCAGGACACCGTCCATGAGCCCCGCGAACGCCGTCCAATCGGCAGCGAACGCCGGAGCGGTGCGGCCGAGCCCACCATCGATCGTCTGGTGGTCGACGGGAGCTGCGCCCGACCAGCCGGAGAGGACCGGTCGGCCGTCGTCGGCGAAGCGCACGGCTGAAGCGCAGATCGACCCGTGGCTGATCCCGGAGAGGTGCGCCGCGCGGATGGCGTCGACCAGTGGCGCCAGGATCGTGACGGCCTCACCGGGAGCGATCGACTCCCGGCGGCGCAGCAGTTCTCCCAACGTGCCGCCGGCGAGCCGCTCGACCAGCAGACACGGGAGCCCGGTGGCATCCTCGGCGACGTCGACGAGTCTCACGATGTGCGGGTGGTCGAGTCGGGACAGGATGGCCGCGCGACGCCAGAGGTTGCGTTCGGCGGCGTCCGCCCTCGCTCGGAGCAGCACGGCGTCGCCCGCCGGGGCGGCCTGGTCGGTACGTCCTCCACGCGCGGATCCGGCGTGGGCGAGCACCGTCGAGTAGGCCGTCCACTCCCGACCCTCACCCAAGCGCCGGACGAGACGACGGCCGGCAACTCGGGTTGTGGTGGCGGACGGGTCTGGCAGTGTTTCCATAGCTCGATCCTCCGACACGGAACCCCATCCGGCGGCGTCGGCGCACGCGGCTGTGGACAAGGTCCCCGCGGCGGCGGCCTGTGGAGCAGAACGCAGCATCAGGAGCCTCCGTCACCGGCTATCCTGGGAGCATGGCTCAGAAGGACGCGCCCCCGGCGGCGCAGAAGGAACCAGGGCGGATCAAGCAGCTCTGGCAGGTGTTCCAGCTCACCCGTCGCCACGACAAGGCGGCGCAGTGGTTGATGCTCGGCGGCTTCATCCTGCCGGTGCTCATCGGTGTCGCGGTCGCGCTGCTGTTCTCGGCGGGCAACATCTTCGCGCTCGTCATGTGGATCATCGCGGGTGTGCTCGCCGGTATCCTCGCGGCCCTGTTCATCCTCACCCGGCGCGCGGACAAGGTCGTCTACACGCAGATCGAGGGTCGGCCGGGCGCGGTGGGCCAGGTGCTCCGTGCTGCTCCGCGCTCGTGGCAGACCAGTGAGATGCCCGTCGCCGTGAACCCGAAGACCCAGGACGCGATCTACCGGGCCGTGGGCCGTGGTGGCGTCGCACTGATCGCCGAAGGACCCCGATCGCGGACCTCGCGTCTGCTCGAGGACGAGAAGCGCAAGGTCACCCGCATCCTCCCGAACGTGCCGATCACGGTCTTCCACGTCGGCCCCGACGCCGACTCGGTGCAGCTCCGTCAGCTCTCCGGCGCCCTCCGGAAGGTCAAGAAGTCCTTGACCAACCCCGAGGTGCTCGCTGTCAGCAACCGTCTGTCCTCGTTCGGTACGCAGCTCCCCATCCCGAAGGGCGTCGACCCGATGCGGGTCCGCCCGCAGCGCGCGCGCTGACCCACCCACACCGCTCGGAACACCTCGCGGTACGGAAAGAACGGCCGCCCTCCTGATGGAGGGCGGCCGTTCGCGTTTCCGGCTGCGTTCAGCGCACCCGCAGGAGCACCGTGCCGGCGACCTTGTCGTGGAAGCCGCGCTGGTCCGAATCCCAGACGAGCGCCGGGACGAGCACGCAGAGGAGCACGGTACGCACGGCCGGCCGCCAGAGTCCGACCCAACCGCCGGTCAGCGGCATGAGGCGCATGCCGCACAGGCGATGACCGAGACTGCCGCCGATGGTCGGGATGAACACGAACTGCATGATGGCGAAGATCACGAGCGTCGCGGTTGCGTCGTAGGCGAAGAAGGCGACGGAGAGGACGACCGCCAGGGCCCAGTCGATGACGAGCGCGGTGATCCGCCGACCGACCCGCGCGACCGATCGGACGCCGCTCTCCGGGAGTCCGAGGCGTTCACCGGGGAAGGCGCTGGGAGGAAGCTCTCCGAAGGTCCGTGGATTCTGCGGGGTGTGGGGCACTGTGCCATTCTATTCGGGCGGGGATTCTCGTAACATCCACGAAACATGGGTGTCATGGCGGGGTAACCCCCTCCCCGTAGTCTCACAGATGGCTGCGCTGTGCAGCCTCCCTGTACCAACCCCATTTGGAGCCATTCACATGTTCAGTGATTCTTCCGAAGTGCTCAAGTTCATCAAGGACACCGATGTCAAGTTCCTCGACATCCGCTTCACGGACCTTCCCGGCGTGCAGCAGCACTTCAACATCCCGGCCAGCACCGTCGACGAGGAGTTCTTCACCGTCGGCCAGCTCTTCGATGGTTCGTCCATCCGTGGCTTCGCCAACATCCACGAGTCGGACATGCAGCTCATCCCGGATGTCTCCACCGCTTACATCGACGCCTTCCGTGCCGAGCGCACGCTCATCATGGTGTTCGACATCTACAACCCCCGCAACGGCGAGATCTACTCCAAGGACCCGCGTCAGGTCGCCAAGAAGGCTGAGAAGTACCTCGCCTCCACCGGCATCGCCGACACCGCGTTCTTCGCCCCCGAGGCAGAGTTCTACATCTTCGACGACGTCCGGTACGAGGTGAACCAGCACTCGAGCTTCTACTCGGTGGACTCCGAAGAGGGAGCCTGGAACACCGGCCGCGCCGAAGAGGGCGGCAACCTCGGCAACAAGACGCCGTACAAGGGTGGCTACTTCCCCGTCAGCCCCGTCGACAAGCAGGCCGACCTCCGCGACGACATCAGCCTCAAGCTGATCGACGCCGGCCTCATCCTCGAGCGCGCGCACCACGAGGTGGGCACCGGCGGCCAGGCCGAGATCAACTACCGCTTCGACACCATGGTCGCCGCGGCGGACGACATCCTCAAGTTCAAGTACATCGTGAAGAACACGGCCGAGCTGTGGGGCAAGACCGCGACCTTCATGCCGAAGCCGCTCTTCGGCGACAACGGCTCGGGCATGCACACGCACCAGTCGCTGTGGAGCGACGGCAAGCCGCTCTTCTACGACGAGAACGGCTACGGGGGCCTGTCCGACCTCGCCCGCTGGTACATCGGTGGTCTGCTGAAGCACGCCCCCGCCGTCCTGGCGTTCACGAACCCGACGGTGAACTCGTACCACCGCCTGGTCCCCGGCTTCGAGGCTCCCGTCAACCTGGTCTACTCGGCCGGTAACCGCTCGGCGTCGATCCGTATCCCGATCACGGGCACGAACCCGAAGGCAAAGCGCATCGAGTTCCGCGCGCCCGACGCGTCCGGCAACCCGTACCTCGCGTTCGCCGCTCAGCTGATGGCCGGCCTCGACGGCATCAAGAACCGCATCGAGCCGCACGAGCCCGTCGACAAGGACCTCTACGAGCTTCCCCCCGAGGAGGCCAAGAACATCCCGCAGGTGCCCGCATCGCTCGGCGCTGCGCTCGAGGCACTCGAGGCGGACCACGAGTTCCTCCTCGCCGGCAACGTCTTCACGCCGGAGCTCATCGAGACCTGGATCCAGTACAAGCGCGAGAACGAAATCAAGCCGCTGGCCCAGCGCCCGCACCCGTTCGAGTTCGAGCTGTACTACGGCGTCTGACGACACCTGCTGCACCGCGAACCGCCCGTCATCCTCTCGGATGGCGGGCGGTTCCGTGTGGTCGAGGCGATCGGCTCAGATGCCGTAGAAGCCGTGCTCGAAGACCGTCCGGGCGCGCCGGGTGGCCGCGAGGTAGTCCTGTTCCAGGAGACTCGCCGACCCGGTCGGGTATTCCAGGAGCCGCGCCACACCTTCGAGCTGTTGTCGGTCGCTCGGCAGCACGTCCTGCGTCTTGTTCAACCACAGCGTCATGGCCGAGCGGATCCGCGACGCCAGGATCCAGGCCTCACGGAGTCGTTCGGCGGACTCCCGGTCGACGAGATCCGCCTCCACCGCCGCGTCGAGCGCTCGGAGCGTCGAGGTGGTTCGCAACGACGGCACCGCCGCCCCATGCTCGAGCTGGAGGAGCTGCACGAACCACTCGACGTCGCTGAGCGAGCCGCGCCCGAGCTTCAGGTGTCTCGTCGGGTCGGCGCCCTGCGGCAACCGCTCGTTCTCGACACGTGCCTTGATCCGCTTGACCTCGCGGACGGACTGCTCACTGATCGCGGCCGGATAGCGGACCGTGTCCGCCACCTCGGTGAACGCCTCGATGAGCTCGGTGTCGCCCACGACTCCGGCTGCGCGGAGCAGCGCCTGCGCCTCCCAGGTGAGGGACCAGCGCGCGTAGTAGTTCCGGTAGGAGTCGAGGGAGCGCACGAGCGGACCGTTCTTCCCCTCGGGACGGAGGTCGAGGTCGAGGTCGAGCGGGAGCCGGGCGTCCTCGCTCAGACGCTTGAGTTCTGCGGCGATCGCTCCGGCCTGCCGCTGTGCGTCCTGGGTGTCGACCCCGTCCTTCGGCCGGAACACGTAGAGGACGTCGAGGTCCGAACCGAGTCCGAGCTCTGCGCCGCCGTAGCGGCCCATGGCGATGATGGCGAACTCGATGTCCGCGCCGAGGCCGCCGATGCGTCTGACGGCGCCGAGGAGCCCTGCGAGCGTGGCCGTCGACACGTCCGTCAGTCCGGCTGCGAGGCCCTGCACGTCCAGCATCCCGACGGTCGACGACATCGCCAGCCGGAGGACTTCGCGTCGCCGCACCGCGCGGATGGCGGCGGCTGCGGTGTCCGGTGAGTCGTGTCGTCTGAGGATGGCGGCGATCTCCTCGCCGAGCGCGGACGACGATCGTGGGAGGAGGTCCTCGTCCCCCGCGAGCCAAGCGGCCGACTCGGGGATGCGGTCCATGAGCTCGCCGATGAACCGGGACCCCGAGAGGACCCGCGTGAGCCGCTCGGCCGCGCCTGAGGAGTCGCGGAGCATCCGCAGGAACCAGTGCGACTCGCCGAGGGACTCGCTGAGCCGCCGGAACGCGAGCAATCCGTAGTCGGGGTCGGCGCCGTCCGCGAACCAGCCGAGCATCACGGGGAGCAGATGCCGCTGGATGTTGGCGCGTCGAGACACACCGGCGGTGAGCGCCCCGATGTGGGCGAGCGCGCCGCGGGGGTCGACGAAGCCGATCGCCGCGAGTCGCGCCTCCGCCTGACCGCTCGTCAGACTCAGACCGCTCTCGGGCAGGGCCGCGACCGCCGAGAGCAGCGGACGGTAGAACAACCGCTCGTGCAGCTGCCGGACACCGTGCTTCGTGGCCTCCCAGCGCGTGACGAGGGCCTGTGCGGTCGTCGCGAGCGTGCTCGACCGGGCCAGGGAGCGGAGCGACGGCTCGTCGCGCGGCATCATGTGCGTGCGCTGCAGGCGCGTCAGCTGCAGGCGGTGTTCGAGCACACGGAGCAGGCGGTAGTCGTGCGCGAACTCCTGCGCCTCGGCTCGACCGATGTATCCGGCGGTCGCGAGGCCGTCGAGGGCGGCGAGGGTTCCGCGTTGATGCACGGAGTCGTCGAGCTGTCCGTGGACGAGCTGCAGCAGTTGGACCGTGAACTCGATGTCGCGGAGCCCGCCCGGGCCGAGTTTCAGTTGGTAGTGGACGTCCTCCGCCGGAATGTGTTCGGTGACCCGTTCGCGCATGCGCTGCACGGATTCGACGAAGCCCTCGCGGGACGCACTCCCCCACACCTTCGGCTGCACCGCCTCGATGTAGCGGGCACCGAGGTCGGGATCGCCGGCGAGGGCCCGTGCCTTGAGGAGGGCCTGGAACTCCCAGCTCTTCGCCCAGCGGTCGTAGTAGACGAGATGCGACTCGAGCGTGCGGACGAGGGCGCCGGCCTTCCCCTCCGGACGGAGGTTCGGATCGACCTCCCACAGGCTCGGCTCGAGACCAGCCTGTCCGAGACCGCGCATGGTGAGGACCGCGAGCCGGGTGGCGATCTCGACGGCACGCCCGTTGTCGAGCCCGTCCTCGTCGTCGCCCGAACCCTCACCGACGAAGATGACGTCGACGTCGGAGACGTAGTTCAGTTCTCGTGCGCCCGCCTTGCCCATGCCGATGATGGCGAAGCGGGTGGCCGCGACCTCCTCGCGCGGGTACACGCCGGGCCCCCTCGGGCCGCTCGTCTGCGTGCGTGCGACGGCGATGGAGGCCTCCAACGCACCCGCTGCGAGGTCGGAGAGGGCACTGGCGACCCGGTCGAGCACGACGATCGGGTCCGGGGCGCAGAGGTCGAAGAGGGCGACCTCGGCGAGCAGTCGGCGGTAGACCACGCGGATCGCGTCCCAGGCCGGCTCCTCGACGATCGCGGCGAAGCCGTCCTCGGCACCGACGCTCGCGAGCAGTTCGTCGCGCGCCTCCTGCAGCGTCGGGACGCGGGTGACCGGCAACTCGAACACCGACAGCTGGTCGGGGTGGCGGAGGAAGAAGTCGATGAACCCCTGCGAGGCGCCGAACAGTCGGAACAGTCGCTCGGCCGAGGCCTGGTCCGCCAGGAGCGCCGACAGCTCGTCGGGTGACTTCCGACCGACCATCAGCACACCGACCAGCGCGGCGTCGGGGTCGGCCGCGACGGCGAAGGAGGGCGACAGCGACGCCGGGTCGAGCTGGACGAGCTCGGCGAGCTCGTCCAGCCGGTCCCGGGCCTCACCCAGACCGGTGAACCCGAGTCGGGCGAGCGTGCTCAGAGAGATGTTCTCGCGGACCATGCGACCGACCGGTCCCCTCGTCTAGAGCATCTCCAGGTTGCTGGCCAACTCGAAGGGGGTCACCTGGGCCCGGTACTCGTGCCATTCCTGTCGCTTGTTCAGCAGGACGTAGTTGAACACCTGCTCGCCGAGCGTCTCCGCCACGAGTTCGGAACCCTCCATCAGGCTGACCGCGCGATCGAGGCTGGCGGGCAGGGCGTTGTATCCCAGTGCCCGACGCTCGGTGTCGGAGAGGGTCCAGACGTTGTCCTCAGCCTCCGGCGGGAGCTCGTAGCCCTCCTCGATGCCCTTCAGCCCAGCGGCGAGCATGAGCGAGAAGGCGAGGTACGGGTTGGCGGCGGAGTCGATGGCGCGGTACTCGACCCGAGCGCTCTGGCCCTTGTTGGGCTTGTACAGCGGCACGCGCACGAGTGCGGAGCGGTTGTTGTGGCCCCAGCAGACGAAGCTCGGGGCCTCGGACAGCTTGTTCGGACCGACGCCACCCCAGAGTCGCTTGTAGGAGTTCACGAACTGGTTCGTCACCGCGGTGATCTCCGGAGCGTGCGTCAGGAGTCCGGCGATGAACTGCCGGCCCGTCTTCGAGAGCTGGTACTGCGCACCCGCCTCGTAGAAGGCGTTCGAGTCGCCCTCGAACAACGACATGTGCGTGTGCATGCCGCTGCCGGGCTGGTGGACGAGCGGCTTCGGCATGAACGTCGCGTAGACGCCCTGCTCGATCGCCACCTCCTTCACGACGGTGCGGAAGGTCATGATGTTGTCGGCCGTCGTCAGGGCGTCGGCGTACCGCAGATCGATCTCGTTCTGGCCGGGGCCCGCTTCGTGGTGGCTGAACTCGACGGAGATCCCGAGGTCTTCGAGCATCCGGACGGAACGTCGACGGAAGTCGTGCGCGGTGCCACCGGGGACGTTGTCGAAGTAGCCCGCGGAGTCGACCGGCTCCGGTCCGTCGACGCCGTACTGCGAGGACTTCAGCAGGTAGAACTCGATCTCGGGGTGCGTGTAGAACGTGAACCCCATGTCGGCGGCCTTCGCCAGGGTGCGCTTCAAGACGTTCCGCGGGTCGGCGACGGCGGGCTGGCCGTCAGGCGTCGTGATGTCGCAGAACATGCGCGCCGTCGGGTCGATCTCGCCGCGCCAGGGCAGGATCTGGAAGGTCGTCGGATCGGGGTGGGCCAGGAGGTCCGACTCGTAGGAGCGGCTGAGCCCCTCGATCGCCGATCCGTCGAAGCCGAGGCCCTCGGAGAACGCGCCTTCCACTTCGGCCGGGGCGATCGCGACAGACTTGAGCGTCCCGACGACATCGGTGAACCACAGCCGGACGAACTTGACGCCCCGCTCCTCGATCGTGCGGAGAACGAAGTCGCGCTGCTTATCCATCTGCCCCTCTTCCTTCGGCCGGCGGCCCGTGTCTAGGCTACTGGCTCCGTCCCGGTTCCCGCTCATCAGCGCGCGCCGGGCGTGGGCGATCCACGGCTCACCACCAGGCGAGGACGAAGAGTGCGGTCCAGCCGGCCGTCGCCGCCCACAGCAGTGAGAGGGCGGCGATCCGCAGCCGCGATCCACGGTGGGCCCCTTGCCAGACGGGCACCAGCCCGAGGCAACTCACGAGGAGGGCGATGGAGAGCCACGGCAAGGCGGCGGGCACCCCGACGAGAGCGATCGCCGGACTCGAGGCAGCCGCACGGACGAGCACGACGGCTCCGCCGATCGCCCACGTCGCTCCGAACACCGGAGCGATCCCCAGCAGGAGACCGTCCTGGACCGGCTGGCGCCGAAGCGCCTGGGTGATCAACCGGTAGCCCCACGCCACGGACCATCCGATGGCCACGAGCCCGAACAGGATGGGCAGCACCAGTAGCAGCCACCCGCCACCGGTGTCCGACGAGGTCTGCTCGGCCCATCGCGGGCTCGCCGCGACATCGGCTCGATCGACGACGGCGACGGCCGCGTCGTCGGCGTCGCAGAGCGCCGCCCGATAGCTCGCCGGATCGCTGAGCCACGCACGCATCGCGACCCGTGCGCACGCACTGCTGACCGATGGGACGGCTCCCGACCCGGGGAAGACCGCCACGAGGGCGTCCGCCGTGCCGTCGGCGACGGGGACGGCGAGGGCGGCTGCCTGTTCCGGGGCGCCGAGCACGAAGACCGACGTCCCGATCGCTCCCGGCGGCGGCGTCGCACCCACGGCGAACGAGGAGCAGGCGGCGGCCGCGACGTCCTCCAGCAACGTCGGCGTGGTGACCTCCGCGTCCGAGCGTTCGATCGCCCCAGGCCAGCCGGTCGTCGAACACCCGAGCACACGGTCGAGGATGCCACCGGAGTCGGCCAGCTGGGCGATCGCATCGTTCGCCACGGGATCCAGCACCGTGCTGTCGCCGTCCGCGACGGAGCTCAGGAGCACCGGGAGTGCCGCCTGGGCGGTGGGTTCGGACAACGCGTGTGAAGCGATCGCCAGGAGCGCGTCGCCACCGAGGGTGATCGGCCGCGGTCCGGAGGTGCGGTGCGGTGCGGCGACGAGCGCATCGGTGGCGGCGGTGAGGATCCCGGCCGAACGTGAGACCTCGGTCGGCGCGGTGTCCGGGCTCGCGGTCTCCGGTTTCTCGGCGGCGGCGGCTTGTGGTGCCGCCGGCGGGGACGGAACGGGACCCTGCGGCTCGACGCCGCGCGCACGGACGACGGCCAGGGAGGCCGCCACACCGCCCGCGGAGACGATCCCGGGTGCACCCAGGTCGGGGCCGTCGAGGACGACGCCGTCGACGCCACCCGGATCGGCGTCGGACGCCGCGAGGGCCACGCCGGCCGACGAGCCCACGGCCAGGATGGTCCATCGCGCGTAGCCCAGCTGCTGACGGAGGTCGCGGAGGTCCGCCGCCGCAGGCGCGACGCCGAAGTCGCTCGGCACGATGCCGTCCTCCTGCCAGGCCGCGGCGCAGGAGGCGAAGGCCGTGCCGATCGCGGCGACGCGCGCTGCGCGGTCCCCGTCAGCGCCGAGCGACGCGCGGATGGCGGCGGTCGCCGACGCACAGTCGAGCGACGGCGTGGCGTCGCGACCGCCCCGGCGTTCGACGAACACCACGTCGCGGTCGGCGGCAAGCCCGCCCTCGACCGCGAGCTGCTGGATGTCGAGCGTCGAGAGCGCCGACCCGCCGGCGAGGTAGACGAGCGGCGGTCGCCCGGTCTCGAGGGCGGCCGGTACGAGCACGTACGGCAGGGTCGCCTCCGCCGAGTCCGGCACCGCGCGCGACAGGGGCACCGTCAACACGCCGCAGCGGGAACCACCGGGCACCGCGGTGACGCACTCGGCGGTACTGACCTCGGCGGCGACCGTCGGCGCTGCACCGGCTGGCGACGTCGGCATGAGGAGGAGTCCGAGGGTGAGGGCCGCGACGGCACCTCGTCCGACGGCGATCGGTCGCCTCCGCGGACGGTCGATCCTGTGCATGTTCCCCCCGCTCGAGCTTCATCGCTCGGCCCATCCTGGCGGATCACACCACGCCTGCGGAAGAGGGCTTACCCGCAATCCGCTCGCGTTGCGACCCGGGTGGCTCAGTCCTCGGCAGCCTCGTCGGCGTCCCACTTCGCGCTGTTGGCACGCAGTCGCTCGAGTGCGTGCGAGGCCTCCGCAGCCGTCTCGAAGGGACCGACGCGGTCGACGACACTCGACTCGAAGCCGAACTCGACCTGACCGGTCTTCGTGTTGTACCAGTACTGCTCGGATGGTTCCTTCGCCACGGCGCGTCTCCCCTGCTCGGTTAGGCTTGATCCTATGCCTTTCGACACCGCAGGTCACCTGATCCCCGGTCGCGTCGGCCGCCCCCGATCGGTGCCGGAGACGATCGTCCGCCCCGAGTACGTCGGTCGCGCCGCACCGGCCACCGACACCCGGGGCGACCTGTATTCGGCTGAGGAGATCGAACGCATCCGGGTCGCAGGGACCATCGCCGCCGATGCGATCCAGGCCGTCGGCGCGGCGGTCCGCCCCGGGGTGACCACCGATGAACTGGACGCCATCGGACACGCGTTCGTCATCGGTGAGGGCGCCTATCCGTCGACGCTCGGGTACCGCGGCTACCCCAAGTCGATCTGCAGTTCGGTCAACGAGGTCGTCTGCCACGGCATCCCCGACGACACCGCTTTGCGCGAGGGCGACCTCGTGAACATCGACATCACCGCCTACCTCGACGGCGTGCACGGCGACAGCAACGTGACCTTCCTCGTCGGCGACGTCGCCGACGACACCCGTCTCCTCGTCGAGCGCACCCGGGAAGCCCTCAACCGCGGTATCAAGGCCGTCGCCCCCGGCCGGCAGATCAACGTCATCGGTCGTGCGATCGAGTCCTACGCGAAGCGGTTCGGGTACGGCGTCGTCCGCGACTTCACGGGCCACGGTGTCGGCCGGTCCTTCCACTCGGGGCTGATCGTCCCCCACTACGACGCCGCGCCGCTGTACGACACGGTGATGGAGCCTGGCATGGTGTTCACGATCGAGCCGATGCTCACGATCGGCTCCCAGGACTGGGAGCAGTGGGACGACGACTGGACGGTCACGACCCGCGACCGGTCGTTGACCGCGCAGTTCGAGCACACGCTCGTCGTCACCGAACGCGGGGCCGAGGTCTTGACCCTTCCGAGCACGATCGGCACCGCCGCAGCGCCCGCGGCGCTCTAGGCTGGACGCATGACGAACGCAGCTCCCCGGTCCGCCGTCGGCATCGATATCGGAGGGACCGGCATCAAAGGTGCGGTCGTCGATCTCACGACGGGTGCCCTCCTCACCGATCGGGTGAAGATCCCCACGCCGAAGGGTGGCGAGCCGAAGGACATCGTCGTGACGGTGCGTGAGGTGCTCGAGCGGCTGTCCCCGGCCTCCGACGGACTCCCGCTCGGCGTCTGCTTCCCCGCGATCGTCCGTAACGGCCGGACGATGTCCGCGGCGAACGTCTCCGACGCCTGGATCGGCCTCGAAGCCGAGCAGCTGTTCGAGCAGGGCCTCGGGCGTGAGATCACCTTCGTGAACGACGCCGACGCGGCCGGATACGCCGAGACGGAGTTCGGCGCGGCCAAGGGCGCCAGCGGCCTCACGATCCTGACGACGCTCGGCACCGGCATCGGCACGGCGCTCATCTACAACCGCACGTTGATCCCGAACGCGGAACTCGGGCACCTGGAGATCGACGGCAAGGACGCCGAGACGCGGGCGTCCTACGCGGTCAAGGAGCGCGAGGACCTGAGCTGGGAGAAGTGGGCCAAGCGCCTCCAGAAGTACTACGAGCGCCTCGAGTTCCTCTTCTCGCCCGATCAGTTCGTGGTGGGCGGCGGCGTGTCCAAGCACGCGGACCACTTCCTGCCGCTCCTGAAGCTCGACACCCCGATCATCCCCGCCGTGCACCGGAACAACGCGGGCATCCTCGGCGCAGCCGCGCTCGCCGCCGGCCCCGCCGAACGCATCGCCTGAGTGCTGCGGGGCGCTGCTGCGGTGTCGTCGCAGCAGCGCGTTGGGTGTGAACGGGTCGACCGGTACGCCGGGTTCTGTCCCACGCTCTCGCGGATGTCGCAGTACGGCTCGACGCAGTCGCGGCCGTGCTGGGGTGTGAACGGGTCGACCGGTACGCCGGGTTCTGTCCCACGCTCTCGCGGATGTCGCAGTACGGGTCGACGCAGTCGCGGCCGTGCTGGGGTGTGAACGGGTCGACCGGTACGCCGGGTTCTGTCCCACGCTCTCGCGTTTGGACGGCCATCTCTCTCGGGACGACGTTGCCGCCGCCCTCTAGCGGTCTACCCGGGAACTTGGCGAGCAGCCTCAGCGTTCCCTGTTGACCTTGCTCCGGACGAGGTTTACCGAGCCGACCGGGTCACCCCGGTCGCTGGTGGGCTCTTACCCCACCGTTTCACCCTGACCGTGGTCGCCCACGGCGGTCTGTTCTCTGTGGCACTGTCTCGCGGGTCACCCCGGGTGGGTGTTACCCACCGCCCTGCTCTGTGGAGCCCGGACGTTCCTCGGCACCGACACCCGGAGGTCTCGGTGACGCGACCGTCTAGCCGGCCCGTTCACGGAGACGAGTCTACCGGCCCGTGACGGCGGCCGTGGACCGCCGGTGTCGTGCAGCCCGCGTCCGGCTCAGATGAGGCCGGACTCGTCCGTCCGGACGACGATCGCGGCGCACTCGGGGCACTGCACGACCTCTTCGGATGGTGCGGCGCGGACGGCCTGGAGGTCGTTGCCGGTGAGCGACATCTTGCATGCGCCGCAGGTGCCGGCGCGGAACAATGCTGCACCGATACCGCCGCGGGCGCGGCGCTGGTCGTAGAGCGCCAGCAGGTCGGCGGGGATGCCGGGTGCGAGTGACTCGCGGTCGGCGGTGAGTCGTGCCCGTTCGGCCTCGAGTTCGACGAGTTCGGCGTCGCGCTTGGCGACGACCTCGTCGAGGAGTTCCTGGAGTCCGGCGCGCTCGGCGTCGACCTGGGCGACGGCGTCCTCCGCGGCCTCCACCCGCTCCATGACGTTCAGCTGGATCTCCTCGAGGTTGTTCTGCCGGTTCTGCAACGAGGCGATCTCGCTCTGCAGCGCTTCGACGTCCTTGACGGAGGTCGACGACTGGAGACGGTCGGCGTCGCGCTTCATGCGGGCCGCGACGACGGCGACGTCGGACTCGATGCGCCCGAGCTCGGTCTGTGCGTCGTCGCGGACGCCGACCCGCTCCAGACGACGGAGGCGGACGGTCTCGATCTCGGCCTGGAGCTGCGCGATGCGCGCGGCCTCGGGGAGGTTCGCCGCGCGGTGGGCGGTGCGCTGCACGCCGGTGTCGATGCTCTGCAGGGTGAGCAACGTCTTCTGGTCTGCTGGGCTGGCTTTCACGTCTGTTCCAAACTCTCGACTCATCACCCTACCGGCCGCGCCGACTACTGGGTGACGACAAAGTCCCACGGGTCGGTACGCAGCTCGCTGACCCGGACGTCGAGTCCCGGGAGCTCTCGTCGGAGCGCGTCGGCGGCCCCCTCCAGCCACAGCCACTCGCTCGCCCAGTGGGAGACGTCGACGAGCGCCGGCCCGCCGCCGAGGAGCGCCTGTTCCCGGGCCTCGGATGCCGGGTGATGGCGGAGGTCGGCTGTGATGTACACGTCGGCCGCGCGGACCGCGGGGTGGGACAGGAGCGAGTCCCCGGCTCCCCCGCAGAGCGCGATCCTCCGGACGGCCTGGTCGTAGTCGCCGGAGGCACGGACCCCGGTGGCGGTCGCCGGCAGGATCTCGGCGAGGGCACGTGCGATCGCGCCGAGCGTCGTCTCCTCCGGGAGGTCGCCGACCCGACCCAGCCCGGTCAGGCCGTCGGCGGCAGGGACGATCGGAGCCGGGTCGTGCAGGCCGAGCCGCTGCGCGAGGACGTCCGAGGTCCCGTCGACGACGACGTCGGCGTTGGTGTGTGCGGCGATGAGTCCGGCGCCGCCACGGATCAGGCGCGTGATGAGCGACCCCTTGTAGCGGTCACCCGCCACGGTCGTGACACCGCGCATCAGCAGCGGGTGATGGACCAGCAGCAGGCCGTCGGGGCGCTCGAGCACCTCGTCGACGGTCACGCCGACCGCGTCGACCGCGAGGACCACATGCCCGACCGGCTGGTCCGGGTCGCCGACGAGGAGCCCCGGGGTGTCCCAGTCCTCGGCTCCGGACAGTGGCCAGAGGCGCTCGACGACCGTGTTGACCTCACGCAGGGTTCTCATCACCCGGCAATCCTAACCAGGCCCCCTCGAGCACGCTCAGGGGCGCAGGACGAGCATGATCGCGAGGGCGATCATGACGGCCGCGATCGCGACGTCGAGGATGCGCCAGGCCACGGGCTTCGCGAAGACCCCGCGGAGCAACCGAGCGCCGTACCCCAGAGCGGTGAACCACAGGATGCTCCCGAGGACCGCGCCGGCGGCGAACCACCACCGCCCCACCTCCCCGTGCGTGTTCGCGATCGAGCCGAGGAGGAGGACGGTGTCGAGGTACACGTGGGGGTTCAGCCAGGTGAGGCCGACCACGGTGAGCACCGCCGCCCTGAGTGAGAGGCCGTTGCCACCGCGGTCGGCGGCGAGACCGGACGGGGCGAGCGCACGGCGTGCGGCCAGCAGACCGTAGCCGAGTAGGAAGGCCGCGCCGGCCCAACGGAGGACGACGAGGACCACGGGGAACCGCTCCACGACGAAGCCGATGCCGCTGACACCGGCGATGATGAGTACCGCGTCGGAGAGTGCGCACACGAGGACGACCGGCAGGACGTGCTCGCGCCGGATGCCCTGCCGGAGGACGAAGGCGTTCTGGGCGCCGATGGCCACGATGAGTGAGAGGCCGAGGCCGAGGCCCGCGATCGCGGCCTGCAGTGCAGAGGTCATGCTCCGACCGTAAGAGGCGCAGCATGATGAATCCAGTTCAATATTCTGATGAATCGTAAGATGGTCTTATGATGGATTTCCACTTCGAGCAACTGCGGGCCTTCGTCGCCGCCGTCGATCATGGCACCTTCGAGTCGGCCGCCCGAGAACTGATGGTCACGCCGTCGGCGATCAGCCAACGCATCAAGGCCCTCGAGCAGAGCGTCGGACGGGTCCTCCTGCTCCGGACCAAACCGATCACCATCACGGCGTCAGGTGAGATCGTGCTCCGCCTCGGTCGCGCGGTGCACCTGCTCGGTCACGACGCGGCGCTCGAGTTGCACGCCGACGACGCGCTCACGCCGGCCACCCCGGCGGTGATCCCGATCGTCGTGAACGCCGACTCCCTCGCCACCTGGCTGTTGCCCGTGCTGGCGGACGTCGCAGCAAGGGAGTCGATCGTCTTCGACCTCGCTCGCGAGGACCAGGACCATTCGACCGACCTCCTCCGTGCGGGCAGCGTCATGGCCGCGGTCACGTCGAACGCCGAGCCGGTCCAGGGCTGTACGGTGCGGCCTCTCGGCCGGATGCGATACCGACCGATGGCGTCACCCGCGTTCGCGGCGCGCTGGTTCGAGGACGGTGCGACCGCTCAGGCACTCACCGCAGCGCCCGTCGTCGTGTTCGACCGGAAGGACGATCTCCAGGACGCCTACCTCCGACGACGTGGTGTCGACCCCGCCGACCCGCCGCGACACCATGTTCCGGCCTCGGCGGACTTCGCGACCGCCGTCGGCCTCGGTCTCGGCTGGGGCATGCTCCCGGACGCGCAGTCCGACGCGCCGCTGCGCCGGGGCGAGCTCGTCGTGCTCGACGACACGGGCGGCGTCGACGTCCCGCTGTTCTGGCAGCAGTGGCGACTCCACTCCCGGCTGCTCGAGCTCGTCACGACGGCGGTGGTCGACGCGGCCCGATCCACGCTGCACTGAACGACTGCCGAGAGGTCCCGGAGAAGGTGCACCGGGCACGCACGACGGTGCAAGGATGGAGCAATGGATATCGCGTACACAGCAGTTGCCCATGCCACCGGAGGCGGACGAGACGGACACGTCCGCAGTGAGGACGACCTCCTCGACTTCGACACCCGTCCCCCGAAGGAACTCGGCGGCAGCGGCGAGGGCACCAACCCCGAGCAGTTGTTCGCCGCCGGCTTCGCCGCGTGCTTCCTCAGCGCCCTCCACGCCGTCGGGCGCACCGCGAAGCTCGACACGAAGGACGCCGAGGTGTCGGCGAGCGTCGGCATCGGATCGAACGGTGAGGGCGGTTTCGGCCTGGCCGTCGAGCTCGACGTCTACGTGCCGAACGTGACGCACGATGAAGCCCAGCAGCTGGCCGACCAGGCGCACCAGGTGTGCCCCTACTCGAACGCCACACGCGGCAACATCGACGTGACGGTGTCGATCGTCGACTGACGAAGCTCCCGTCCGCAAGGGCTGTCGATCGTCGTGTCCGCCGGTTACGCTGGCGGGCACGACGATCGAGAGGAAGCATCATGTCTGATTTCGGGGCTGTCGAAGGCATCCGTGACGAGGGCGCGGCAGCCATGCTGCCGGGGCTCCCGGACGCCGTGGTCGAGGACGAGGCGCTGGATGACGACGCGCCCGCCGAGGACGCAGCAGACGAATCCGGTACGGGTCTCGCCGGCTCAGGGACCTGACGCGGGGATCGCGCTCAGCGCAACATCGACGCGGCGATGACGCCGACGATGCCGAGTTGCAGCGCGAGCACGATGCCGATCGTGATGAAGAGCGTGCTCCAGAGGACGATGTTCCCCAGGAGGACGCCCACGAAGGCCCCGAACCGTCCGCGGGGTCGAGCCGTCGACCGCGCCACCTGAAGCCGCTCGGTCTGCGCGACCCGGGGCGTGGACAGGGTGAAGAGATTCGGGCTGGTGTCCAGGTGCGTGGTCATGCCACCAGTGTCCGTCGACACCCGGGGGCGGCGCATCGGACGCCGGGGCGATCATCGCCCCCGTGGCGTCATCCTCTGAGCTGATCCTCCTCCGCCCGTGGGACGGTCGACCGTCCGCCGAACGGCGTGCCGGTCACACCCGTGTGAGCCGGATCCCCCAGGACAGCGACCACCGCTCGTCGGGGTCCAACCACCGGAGTCCGGTCCCGCTGTTCAGCGCATCGGCGGGAACCGTCATGGGCTCGATGGCGATGGCCTGCGTCGGTCCGTCTGCCGCCGGAAAGTTCTTCGGCGTGTAGACCTGGACGAATCGGAAGTCGTCGTCCGCCCAGAGTTCGACGGTGTCGCCGTCCGGTGAGGTGAGCCGGTGTCGGACGGCACCGTCGACCTGCCGGACCGAGCCCAGGCCGACGTCGATCGAGAGGTCCCCCACTCGAGCACCCGAGCGCAGGTCGTACGGGGTCCCGTCGACGGGATGTGAGGCGACCGGGATGCGCTGCTCGTCCGTCTCGAACCAGGTGTCGGCGGCCACCGTCACGGTGAGGTCGGAGGTCGGCACGTCGCCGAGCGCCAGGTAGGGGTGAGCGCCGACGGCGACCGGCGCGGGGCGAGTCGACCGGTTCACGATGGTGTGGGTCACCCGCAGGCCGTCATCGTCCAACGTGTAGGCGACCGAGGTGTCCAGGCGGAACGGGTAGCCGTGCTGCGGGAACACCGAGGCGAGCAGGGTCACCGCGTGATCGGTGTGATCCCCCGCCCGGTATCCCGTGTTGCGCAGGAGACCATGGGAGGCGTTCCCGGTCGCCGCCTCGGTGACGTCGAGCTGCTGCGGTTCACCGTCGAGCGTCCACCGGGCATCCCGGACGCGGTTGGGCCACGGCACGAGCACCATCCCGCACCCCATCGGGGCGACGACGTCCTCACCGAAGGACTGCACGAGGGTGCGTCCGCCGACCGTCAGTTCGCGCAGTCCGGCGGCGAGTTCGGTGACCGTCGCTCGGACCTCGCCCTGCGGACCGGCGCGGTGGAGACGGTACTGGGTTCCAGAGGCAGCGGGCATGCCGCCAAGCCTACGACGGACGTCCGCCAGGCGGGGTGGAGCCGCGTGAGGCCGTCCACCGGTGGACGGCCTCGGCGATCCGGATCAGCCCGAGTTCGAGCTCGGCGAAGCCGGAGCTCAGGGGTGCGACCCCGACGCGGAGACCGTCCGGGTGCCGGAAGTCGGGGATCACGCCCTGATCCCAGAGCAGCGGGGTGATCTCGCGGAACGACGGGTGACCGAGCGTCACATGGCCACCGCGACGCGCCGGGTCACGAGGGGTCATCACCCTGACGCCGGAGCCTGCGAGGTGCTCGTCGGCCCAGGAGATCGCGAACGCGGTGAGCGCCACGGACTTCGCCCGGATAGCGGCGACCCCGGCGGACTCGATGAGGGTCAGCGAGTCCTCGAGCGGCAGCATGCCCACGATCGGTGGTGTCCCGCTGAGGAACCGGCGCATCCCGACGGCCGGCTGATAGGCCTCGGCCATGGCGAAGACGTCGGCGCAGCCCATCCACCCCTGGATGGGCTGGAGGAGCCGGTCCTGATGGCGCGCCGCGACGTAGGCGAACGCAGGGGCACCGGGCCCGCCGCCGAGGTACTTGTAGGAGCAGCCCACCGCGAGGTCCACGCCCCACTCGTCGAGCTCGATCGGGACCGCACCGGCGGAGTGGCACAGGTCCCAGAGGACGAGTGCTCCCGCCTGATGGGCGATCGCGGTCAGCTCCTCGACGTCGAGCAGGGCTCCGGACCGGTAGTCGACCTGGCTGAGCACGACGAGTGCGGTCTGCTCGTGGACCACCTCGCGCAGCTGGTGCGCGGCGACACCGTGGACCGGGTCGGCGTCGATCCAACGGACGCGCAGACCGCGTTCAGCGGCGATCCCCTCGATCACGAAGCGGTCCGTCGGGAAGTTCCCCGCATCGATCACGAGCTCGTCGCGCCCAGCGGCCCCTCCGGCGGAACTCGTCGCGTCGACCGCCGCGCGGATCAGCTTGTACAGCAGCACGGTCGTCGAATCGGCGACGACCGTCTGGCCGGGTGCTGCACCGAGCACGACCGATCCCAGGCGGTCGCCGAGCGTCAGCGGCAGCTCGAACCAGCGGTCGTCCCACGACCGGATGAGCCGCGTCCCCCACTCCCCCGCGATGAACGACTGCAGCCGCTCCGCCGTGGCCCGCAAGGGCCGCCCCAGGGAGTTCCCGTCGAGGTAGGCGACGACGCCCTCGGCCGGGACGAACGCCGCGCGGTGTTCCGCGAGCGGGTCGGCCTCGTCGAGGACCTGTGCGTCCTGGCGGGCGGACGTGGTGGGGGCTGGGGCGTCGACCATCCTGCGACGGTAACCGCCTCCGGTGCGCGCCGCAAGGAAGCGGACGGGACCCGGCTTGCTAGCGTTGCCGCATGCCGACCCTCCTACACCTCGACTCCTCCGCCGATCTCGACACCTCCCGGTCCCGCCGGCTCTCGCAGGCCGTCGTGGACGCCTGGTCGACCGCCGACCCCACCGGCATCGTCGTCCGTCGCGACCTGCACCTGGATCCGCTCCCCCACCTCGCCGACGCGAGTCTCCACTGGGCGCCGGCCGACCGCCGCCCCGGTACGAACCCGCCCGCCGAGGCCGAGACGCTCCAGCGCGTCCTGCTCGACGAGCTGCTCGGCGCCGACATCGTCGTGATCGGCGCGCCGCTCTACAACTTCTCGATCCCATCGTCGCTCAAGGCGTGGATCGACCACATCCACGTGCCTGGTGTCACCTCCGCGGACACGGGAGCGCTCACCGGCCGGCCGGTCGTCATCGCCACCAGCCGCGGGATCGCCTACGACACGGGCAGCCCGACCGAGGGCTGGGATCACGAGGTGCCGGCGCTGCGGACGCTGTTCGGCGGAGCGCTCGGCATGGACGTCCACGTCATCACGACGAGTCTGACCCTCGCCGACCGTGACCCGGCGCTCGCAGCGCAGCTCGAACTGAGCGAGCAGGAGTTCGCCGAGGCCCTCCGGCTGGCGTCCGAGACGGGACTGCGGCTGGCCGTCTCGACGGCCTGAACGCCGAGACGGCTGGCGGACTGCGGATCCGACCCGTCTGATCCGGGCAGTGCTCCGAACTCCTGTCGAGCCACGATCAGGGAGAAGCACATGCCATCGAAGCACCAGACCGGCACCACACGGAGCGGACGACGCCTCGTCTGGTTCGCAGCAGCACTGTCCGGCATCGTCGCAGCAGCGGTGTTCCTCGCGATCGCCGAGCTGGCGGCGCTGTTGTTCGCCCGAGGCAGCAGTCCTCTCCTCACCGTCGGATCGTTCGTCATCGACATCGTCCCGCGGTGGGCGAAGGAGTTCGCTATCGAGACCTTCGGTGGCAACGACAAGGTCTTCCTCCTCGTGAGCCTCGGGGTCGCCGTCGTTATCGCCGCGGCGATCGCCGGGGTCCTGCAGCAGATCCGTCCACCGCTCGGTGTCGTGGTCCTCATCGCGGCCGGCGTCTTCGCCGGTGCGACGACCGTCACCCGTGCCGGTGCCACCCCGCTCGCCGTCGTCCCCGTGATCCTCGGTCTGGCGGCCGGTGTCGTGATCCTCGTCCTCCTGAGTCGTCGCCTGCCGAAGCGGGCCGCGAACGGCTCGGACGACGAGCGCGCGGCGTTCGACCGCCGAGGCTTCTTCCGCGTGGCCGGCATCGCGGCGGCCGGTGCCGTCGTCGTCGGCGTGGGCGCACGCCTCGTGAACGTCACCACCTCGTCGATCACTGCCGTCCGCGACGCCCTCAAGCTCCCGGCGCCGAAGTCGACCGTCACGATCCCCGACGGAGCCGAGGCGGACGTCGACGGCCTCAGCCCGCTCTTCACGCCGAACGACAAGTTCTACCGCGTCGACACCGCGCTGACCGTGCCGACGGTCGACCCGGCCACCTGGACGCTCACGATCGACGGCATGGTCGGCGAGCAGGTGCAGATCACCTTCGAGGAGCTCCTCGCCATGGGTCTCGACGAATACGTCATCACGATGACCTGCGTCTCGAACGAGGTGGGCGGCAACCTCCTGGGCAACGCGAAATGGCTCGGTATCCCGGTGCGCGACGTCCTCAAGCGGGCGATGCCCGACTCGAAGGCCGACATGGTCCTGTCCACGAGCGTCGACGGCTTCACGGCGAGCACGCCGATCGAGTCGCTCACCGACCCGAACCTCGACGCGATCCTCGCCGTGGCGATGAACGGCGAGCCCCTGCCGCTCGAGCACGGCTTCCCCGTTCGCATGGTCGTCCCGGGCCTCTACGGCTACGTGTCGGCGACCAAGTGGCTGACGAAGCTGACGGTCACGACCTTCGACAAGGACGAGGCCTACTGGACCCCGCGCGGCTACGACGCGAAGGCGCCGATCAAACTCTCCTCGCGGATCGCCACGCCCCGGATCGACAAGCAGCTGCCGGCCGGACCGGCGAAGATCGCGGGTGTCGCCTGGGCGCAGACGGTCGGGATCGCCAAGGTCGAGGTCAGCATCGACAACGGCGACTGGCAGAGCGTCAACCTCACGACCGCCATCAACGACGACACCTGGGTGCAGTGGTGGATGGACTGGGAGGCGACCGCCGGTACGCACTACGTCGCCGTCCGTGCGACCGACAAGGCCGGGAACCTCCAGATCGAGGAGCAGGCGCCGATCGCTCCCAACGGATCCTCCGGCTGGCAGCGGACGCTCGTCCGCGTCGGCTGACGATCCGCGGCTGACCGGTGCCGGTCAGCCGCGGGTGTCGACCGGCTGCAACTGGGCGATCTTCGGTTCGCGGCCGTCACCGGAGGAACGTCCGGTCAGGCGGCGCCCGATCCAGGGCAGCACGTGCTCGCGGTAGTAGGCCGCGGTGCGACGTTGACGCGGACCGGGCGGCGCCGCAGCGACGTCGTCGATCCCCCACTCGTCCGGGACCGGCACGTCGAGCGCCGTCAGCACGTTGCTCGCCACCCGGGCATGGCCGAGGGCGTTGAGATGCAGGCGGTCCACGGACCAGTACCGGAGGTCGGCGAGCGTCCGATCGGCCCAGTTGTCGACAAAGGTGACCCCCTCGCGCGGGTACCGCACCCGCACGGTCTGAGCCAGCTGCTCGCCGCGGCGGGCGAGGAGCGAACCCATCGGGATGTGAGCGGAAGGGTTCGCCCCGCTCAACAGCAGCACGTGGGCTCCCCCGGCACGCAGACGATCGACCGCACCGTCCAAGCGGTCGGCGACGCCGTCGATCGACACCCGCGGGCGCATGATGTCGTTGCCGCCGCCGTTGAAGCTGACGAGGTCCGGACCCATCGCGATCGCTCGGTCGAGTTGTTCGTCGAGGATCGGCAGGAGCTTCCGCCCGCGGATGGCGAGGTTCGCGTAGCTGACGGTCTCCGTGGACGCCCGGGCGAGGCCGAGGGCCACGAAGTCGGCCCACCCCCGAAGGGTGCCGTCCTCCCGGAGATCCCCGTAGCCCTCACTGAAGCTGTCGCCGATGGCCACGTACCGTCTGAACCCGTGCTGCGTCATACCTGCACTGTACGCGCGACCGGAAGCCGTCTCCGACCGGTCCGCTCAGGCCGGACGGGACTCCCCGTCCGCGGCCGGTCGCCAGCCGAGGGCGGGCCCGAGTGCGCCGGCGATGTCGGTGAGCAGCTGCGTGTAGTCGTCCGGTTCGAGCGTGAACGGGAGGGCGAAGGCGACCTCGTCGACCTCCTGGAACCCGGCGTGCTCGTGCAGCCGCTCCGCGATCTCCGCACTGCTGCCGACGAGGTCCTCCGCGAAGAGCATCCGCCGCGGCCCATGGGCGACGCCGACACGGTGCCGTCTCGACTCGACGTACTCGTGGTACCGGGCGCATTGGGACGCGGTCGCGGAGTCCGTCGGGATGACCACGAGCCCCTGTGACACGCGGGCCCGCTCACCCGCCGGGTGGAGTTCTCGGAACCGACGCACCTGGGCTGCCTGGTTCGCCGCGAAGTCCGTCGTGCCGTCCTCGGCGGCGATGACGCTGCTCGTGAGCAGGTTGAAGGAGTGCTCGCCGGCCCAACCGGCCGACCGCAGGCTGCCGGCTCCATACCAGAGCCGCTCCGCCAGACCGGCGGCATGCGGCTCGACCCGAGAGGAGTAGTCCTCCTGGCCCTCACGACCGGCGCTGTCACTGACGACGTCACCGCGGATGAAGGAGCGGAGGCGGAGGACGCGGTCGTAGCCGAGGTCCTCCTGGTCGAGCGTCGACGGATACATCGCGTACTTGAACGCGTCGAACCGCATCGGCTCCCCGGTGCTGAAGCCGGGAAGCAGTCTGCCTCCCGAGAGGACGTCGACCGTGCCCAGATCCTCCGCGAGCCGGAAGGGGTTCTCCGCGCCGAGCGGTGTGACCGCGGTGCCGAGTGCGATGCGCTTCGTGCGCTGCGTCGCGGCGGCGAGGACGGCGACCGGTGAGGAGATGCCGAACTGCAGGTGCCGGTGCCGCAGCCAGGCACTGTCGAACCCCAGGCGTTCACCGAGTTCGATGAGCTGCAGGGTCGCCTCGTGCCCGGCCGCCGGCTCCTCGGGGTCGAACAGGCCCATCGTGAGGAAGCCGAGTCTGCGGAGCGGTGCTGAGGATCGGGCCATGCATCGACTCTACGACGCCGCCGGAGCCGGACGTGCCCGCGCCGCGGGTGTCAGCTCGGCGACCCGGCCAGCACGGTGAACATGGCGCCGAGGCTTCCGAGGATGAACAGCATCGTTCCGAGCTGCATGGTCAGCGACTTGTTCCGCGACGCCGTCGGGACGTCCACCTCGAGGATCGGACACCCGGACCAGCCCAGCAGGCCGATGCTCAGACCCACGATGACCGAGCAGCACCACCACACCACGCGGAGTCCCTCGGCGAGGACGGCCGGCCGCCAGCCAGAGCTGAGGAGGAGCCCGAGGACGATCGCGGTGCTCCCGACCGCGACGCCGAACCAGACGGTTCCGGTGCGCATGATGCGCTGGACGTTGTTCTCAGGTGACATGAGGTCCTGTGACACGTGGTGCGGCTTTCTCGAGGTTCCGATTCCTGATGCGGGCCGCGGCCGGCGATCATGGTCGCTCGCAGCCCCGAACAGGAGCATAGACCCGCTCAGGACGCCCGACTCCCGTTCGACGGGGGCTTGCGCCGACGGGGGTCGCGACACAGACGAGGCCGGTCGAGGATCCGTGACGGATCACGCAGACGGTGCCCGGGCCGCCCACCGTGCCAGCGCTGCGAGCAGGGCACGGTGCTCCGCTGAGGCGTAGGAACGCTCGTCGTGTCCGAGTGCGTCGACGGCGACGCGGGAGGTCCCCACCTCGCGGACCCACACCGCGGGAAACCGCTCGCCGTCGACGTCGTGCTCGGCGACGGTGGTGCTCCGACCGACCGGTTGCAGCCGCAGGTACTGTTCGTCGTCCACCGGGATGTCGCCGAGCGGTCCGCCTGCTGGGGACGCCAGGCCGCGGACGACGGTCGGGCCCATCGGCGGATGCCAGGACACACCCGGCAGCCAGAGCGCCCCGATCGTCGGCGCCCAGTCCGGGTAGTCGCGGAGCGAGGCGAGCGCCGCGTGCATCGCGAGCACACCGACACCTCGACCGAGCGCCTCCGCGAAGCCGTCGATCGCGGCGGCAGGCGTTCGGCCCTGGTCCTCGGACCGCCACGGGTCGCCGGCGTTGACCACCAGGACCTCCACGCCCTCGAGTCTCGTCATCGCACGATCGACGTCCTCGTCGATCTCGACCGCGAAGCCGGCCGTCTCCAGGACCTCCGCGATGAGCGGGCTCGTGCGCGCGTACGGGTGCCACGGATCCGCATACCGACCACTCCCCGATGCGATGAGTGCTTTCACGGTTCCCCCTCGTCCGATCCGTCGGCGCCGGTCACCGTGTCCGCGGCCGACGCCTCTCCAGGGTACGGGGCCTCCCCCGACGGCTGCGTCGCCGGCCGATTGTGTCCGCGCATGTCGTCGTCACCTGCGCCCGCCCCGGTGCCGACCGTAGAGTGCCTGTCACCGACGCCGGGGCGTCGACGACGGCCGAACTGACGGAGAGGACGAGGCGATGCACGAGCGGGACCGAGGGGGCTTCAGCACCCGACAGCTGCACGCCGGTGGCGCACCCGATGCGCCGCTCCAACCCCGGGCGCTGCCGATCTACGCGAGTGCCGGGTTCGTGTTCACGGACTTCGACGAGGCGGAGCGGCGGTTCGGTCCGGACCCTGGTGGATACAGCTACAGCCGGGTCGGCAATCCGACGATCGACGCCGTCGAGCGCCGCCTCGCGGCACTGGAGGGTGGTGTGGACGCGCTGCTCCTCGGCTCCGGCCAGGCGGCTGTCGGCGTCGCCCTGCTCTCCCTGCTCGAGGCCGGCGACCACCTGCTCACCGCGTCGAGTCTGTACGAGGGCTCGCGCAGCCTCTTCACGGAGAACTTCGGTCGGCTGGGGATCACCACGAGCGAGGTCGCCGATCCGCTCGACACCGACGCCTGGGCGCGTGCCATCCGACCCGAGACACGCGCGATCTTCGTCGAGTCCATTCCGAACCCCCGCAACGACCTCACGGACCTCCGTCTCGTCGCCGACCTGGCCCATGCGCACGGGGTCCCGCTCGTCGTCGACAACACCTTCGCCACGCCCTACCTCCTGCGTCCCATCGAGCACGGCGCCGACATAGTCGTCCACTCGGCCAGCAAGTTCCTGGCGGGCCACGGCACCGTGCTGGGCGGGGTCGTCGTCGACGGCGGCACGTTCGACTGGACCGCTCGCGCAGACCGCTACCGACACCTCACCTCGCCGCTCGCCGCACTCGGCGGGCTCAGCCACGTCGAGGCGGGCGGGCGTGCAGCGCTGGCCGCCTACGCACGGGCATCGATCGCACTGCGTCTCGGCCCGACGCCCTCGCCGTTCAACGCGTTCCTCATCGCACAGGGCATCGAGACGCTGTCACTCCGCGTCCAACGGCAGAGCGAGAACGCCCTCGCCCTCGCGACGTGGCTGGCGGGACGGACGGAAGTGGCCTCGGTCGACTACTCGGGACTCAGCGACAGTCCGTTCCGAGGCCTGGCGGACCGGTATCTGCCGGATGGACAGGGATCGGTGTTCTCGTTCACCCTGCACGGCGGACGGGACGCAGCGCGGATGGTCATCGACCACGTCGGCCTGTTCACGCGGATGACGAACCTCGGCGACGTCCGGTCACTGATCCTCCACCCGGCCTCGACCACGCACGCCCAGCGTTCGGCCGAGCAGCTCGCGGCGAGCGGCATCGGCCAAGGACTCGTGCGGATCTCCGTCGGCATCGAAGACGTCGCCGACCTCATCGCTGACCTCGCCTCGGCGTTCGACGCGCTCCCCGTCCGGGAACCGTCGACGGGCACCGGCGCGAGCGTCACGGCGGATGTGGCGGTCGCCGCATGAGCGCCCGGCAACGCTTCGGCTGGTTCCTGTCACGTGGGTTCGGTCCGCATGGTTGGGGGCATCCGTACCTCGACTGGGACTACCGCTGGCAGGAACCCGCCCTCTACCAGCAGGCCGCGCGCGAGCTCGAGCAGGCGGGCCTGGACCTCCTGATCATCGAGGACGCCCTCTCGCTGGGGAACCCTGAGACGCTCGACCTCCGCATCCGCGGCGCCTACGGCGGGCCGAAGCACGACCCGCTGAGCCTCGCCCCGTTCCTCTTCGCGGTGACGGAGCGCATCGGCATCATCCCGACCGTGAACCCGTTGCAACTGCCCCCGTACCAGGCGGCACGGCAGTTCGCGACCCTGCAGCACCTCAGTCGCGGACGGTTCGGAGTGAACGTGGTCACCGACGTCGGCAGCAGCCGTCACTTCGGTGAGCCGGTCGTGCCGCACGACGTCGCCTACGAGCGGGCGGAGGAGTGGCTCGACGGCGTGCGCGCGCTCTGGCGGAGCTGGCGACCCGGCGCGTACGTGGGCGACACCGCCTCCGGACGCTTCGCCGACGGCCGCCACCTCGACCGCGTCGAGCATCGCGGCGCACACTACGACTTCGACGGGCCGCTCAACGCCCTCCCCTTCGACGATGACTCCGGTGGCGAGCCCGTCATCGTGTCGCCAGGCTCCTCGCCGCGAGGGCTCGCCTTCACCGGGCGACAGTCGGACGTCCAGCTGGCCCTCGCACCGCTCGACATCGCAAGCCTCCGTGCGTACCGGAGGCGGGTCCTCGACGCGTCGGCTGCCGTCGGTCGGGACACCCCTCCCGCGATCCTGTTCGTGTTCAAGCCCGTCATCGTGTCGAGCAGTGCCGAGGCCGACCGTCTCGTCGCCGCCTCGGAACAGCCGGACGACGAGACGCTGCGCTCCGTCGCGCTCGCGTGGTCGAGCGACCTCGAGACGGACCTCACGGCGCTCGACCTCGACCGACCGGTGGACCCGGCCGTCTTCGGCGACCACGTGTCGCGCGGCAGTCTCGACGCGTTGCGCGGACCACACGAGTCCTTCGCAGCGGCGACGCTCCGGGAGCTGCTCGTGCCCAAGGCACGCCTCGGGCGGATCACCGACGGCAGCGGTGTCGTCGGCACGGCAGCGGAGGTGGCCGACCACATCGAACGCGCCGGCAGCGAGGCGGACAACGACGGGTTCATCTTCTCGGGCGACCTCCATCCGGTGACCGTGCACCGCATGCTCGACGAACTCGTGCCGATCCTCCGACGCCGCGGGATCCTTCAGCGTCCGAAGGTCGACGCACCGCACGGACTCCGGAGCTCGTTGCAGGCCCCCTGAAGGATCGCGTCGTCAGCGGCTCGTGTTCAGGGCTGCTCGTGGTTCTGGCAGGTCCAACTCCCCGCGGGCGACGAGCGAACGGACGGACTCGAGGACCGCCTCCGTCGAGGTGTAGGCGGGCTCGTATCCGAGCAGCGACCGTGCCTTGTCGATCGACGCGCAGTGGCTCCGCACCAGGTGCTCCCAGGTGGTGTCGGCGTGCTCCGTCGGTGTCTCTGCTCGGAAGCGCTCCCAGGTCACCGACTCGAGCTCGGCCGAGCGTCCGAACCAGCCGGCGACGACGTCGGCGTAGCCGCGGACGGTCACCGCGGCGGCCGAGGTCACGTTGAGGTCCTCGCCGGCGACACGGTCCCGGTTCGCGACGGCGAGCTCGAAGGCCTGCGCGACGTCGTCGGCGTGCACGTGGTGCAGCAGCTCGGCACCGAGTCCGGGGATGCGCAGCGGTGAACCGTGTGCGAGGGTCCGCCAGACCCCGGGGTCGAGGTTGCCCAACGGGTTGATGGGCGCCCACCCGGGTCCGACGATGTGTCCGGGATGCAGGGAGGTCGTCACCAGTCCTCCGTCGGCGGTCTCCTGCTGGAGCAGCCGAGCGATCTGGTCCTTCTGGACGCCGTAGTCGCCGAACGGCGCCGTCCCGGAGCCCTCGACGATGGGGACGGACGCGCTGGGACCGTAGCGCCAGATCGATCCGCAGTGGAGCAGCTGACCCGTGTTGCCGCGCAGTCCCTCGACGAGCGCCGTCGCCGAGGCGACCGTGAAGCAGACCAGATCGATGACGACGTCCGGGCCGAGGTCCGCGATGCGTCGCGCGAAGACACCGTCCCGGTCCTCGGCCTCCCGATCGGCCCGGATCCGCTCGACCTGGTCCCACTCGGGCGCGTCCGTGTACGGCGAACGATCGCCGCGGCTCACGCTCACGACCTCGTGGCCGGCCCGGACGAGTCGCGGGACGAGGAAGGTGCCGATGTGGCCGGTCCCGCCGATGACGACGATGCGCATGGTGTTCCTCCGTTCGCGCACGACGACGGCGTCGACGGGTGCGCTCTCCGGGAACGCTAATGGACCGGACCGTCCGGCGCACGCCCTTGCGGGAGGCGACGGTGTGACCCGCTAGTCGTCGGAGGGACGTCGTCGTTGCTGTTTGGTGGCGCTCCGCTGCTGTTTCGCCGCGAGGTGGCGTCGCGCCGACCCGCGGGTCGGACGCGTGGGTCGGCGCGTCGGCGCCGGCGGCGCGAGGGCCGACCTGATGCGTGTCGCCAGCCTTTCGAGTGCGAGTTCGCGGTTCCGGAGCTGCGATCGCTCGCGGGAGACCGTCACGGTGATGGCTCCCCCGACCAGCCGGGCGCCGAGCCGCTCGAGCAGTCGGTCGCGCTGCTCGTCGGTGAGGACGGCCGATTCGGCCACACTCCACGTCAATTGGACACGGCTGTCGGAGGTGTTCACGTGCTGTCCGCCCGGGCCGGACGACCGGGAGAAACGCCACTGCAGCTCGGCTGCTGGGATCGTCAGTCCGGGCGACACCTCGAGGTCCATGGGGCAAGCGTCTCACGAACCCGCGGCACGGCTCGCGTCCACCGCTGGTTCCGAGCCGGTGCCTCCTATCCTTGACGCTGTGAACGATGCACCAGCTGAACGCGGACGTCGACGCGCAGCCGTCGTCGTCAATCCCTCCAAGGTCGACATCACGGTCCTCCGCTCGGTCGTCGCAGCCGCGGAGTCGACGCATGGACTGGCACCGTCCACCTGGCACGAGACGAGCGCCAAGGACGACGGCCGGGGTGCGTCCGCGGCCGCGATCGCCTCGGCACCCTCGGTCATCCTGGTCGCGGGAGGCGACGGGACGCTGCGGGTCGCCGCCGAGGCGATCGCCTCCACCGGCATCCCCCTCGGGCTGGTCCCGGCCGGAACGGGAAACCTCTTCGCCCGGGCGCTCGGCCTGCCGTTGGGCGACTTCAAACGGTCGGTCGACATCGCCTGCTCAGGGCGTGACCAGGTGGTCGACGTCGGTCAGGTCAGTCTCGGGCGCAGCGACGGCACGAACCGGGACGAGGTCTTCCTCGTCATGGCCGGCATCGGCCTCGATGCGCACATGGCCGGCCACACCAACGAACGACTGAAGCGACGGATCGGCTGGCTCGCCTACTCCGACCCGATCGCGCAGAGCATCATCGGCAACCGGCAGTTCGACCTGCACTATCGACTCGACGACCGTCCGGAGGCGGCTGCCCGAGCGCACACGATCATCGTCGGGAACTCCGGCACGCTCACCGGTGGGGTCCTGCTGCTCCCCGAGGCCGTCGTGGACGACGGCCTGCTCGATGCCGTCATGTTGCGCCCTGGCAAGGGTCCGGGTTGGGGGAACATCGGCTACCGCCTGACGTTCAACCGGATGCTGCACCGCACGCGGTTCGGCCGGCTGGTCGGACGATTCTCGCCGAAGGCACGCGCGATCAGCTACGCACAGGCGCGGACGATGCACCTCCGACTCGAGGAGCCGCAGGAGATCCAACTGGACGGCGACTCGCACGGTTCGGTGATCTCGGTCTCGCTGAGGAACCTGCACCACGCCCTGATCGTCCGGGTTCCGAGCGGCCCGGCTGCGCGCCCCGGCGGGCGCTGACCACCGGCTACGACGCCGCGTCGGTGGGAGCGGCCTCGGAGTCGATCGACGCCGCGAGCCGGTCGATCCGCTCGAGGGCGCGGTCGAACACGGGGACCAGTTCCCACAGGCGCGGCTCGTCGGCGCGGACCTCCTCGAGAGAGCCGTGTGCGCTGCGGACCGAACCGAGATCGAAGCTGACGTTGGTCCGCGCTCCCGTGATCGCGGCGCGGAGTGCACCGATCGCCACCGCCACGTCGGCGATCAGCGCCGGGTTGCCGTGCTCGGTGAGCCAGGCGAGATCGTCGATCGCGTCGACGGCATGCTCGCCCAGGCGTGCCGAGGCCGCGGCCGCCTCGATGGACGCACCACGGATCGCCTCGTCCCGTTCGACGCCGGCCGGTAGACGGAAGGCACTGCCGAACGCCCGCGAAGCGTGGGCGTCCTCGTCGGCCAGACGCAGCGCCAGCTCGGAGCGCGCCTCGGCGCGAGTGCGGAGTGCGGCGATCGTCGCTTCGGCCTCGGCCTCGGACCCGTTCTCGTCCTGCCCGCTCGCGTCCTCGGTGGCATGCGTGGCTCGGGTGTAGCCGGCGACCATCGCGGTGAGGCCGGCGGCGATCGCCAGCATGAGTCCGGATGCGGCCCCGCCGCCGGGGTTCCCGGTCGCCGTGCCGAGCGCCTGCATCCACGTCGACACGCTCGAGTGCTCCGTCGACACCTCGTCGGTGTCCGCTGATCCCGTCATGGCGACCATTCTCCCGCGTCCGCGTCCGCGTCAGCTCGAGGCGCGGACGATGAGTTCGGTCGGGAACTCCGCGCGGTCCCCCGGGTCCGTCCCGGGCTCCGCCTCGAGGACGAGCTGGACCGCACGCGCAGCCATCGCGCGCATCGGCTGTCGCACGGTCGTCATCGGCGGCGGCATCAACCTGGACTGCGGGAGATCGTCGAAGCCGACGACCCGGATGTCGTCGGGGATGCGGAGCTGTAGCTCTTCAGCGGCGCGGTAGACGCCGTAGGCCATCTCGTCGTTGCAGCTGAAGACGCCGATCGGGAGCCCGCCCTGCCTGAGCAGCTTGCGCACGGAGACGAACGCACTCTCCGAGGACCAGGGCGACGAGATCTCCTCGACCGTCGCCCCGTCGGCGTGCCGTTCGACCGCCGCTCGGAAACCGGCCTCCCTCGCACGGCCGAACCGGTACTTCGGTCGGCCGGTGATGATGAGGAACCGACGCGTCCCCCGCCGGGCGAGATGCCGACCCGCGTCGAAGCCGCCCTGCCAGTCGGTGGACCCGACGCTCGGCAGACTCCGCGCCGGCTCCGCACGCGGATCGAGGAGCGCGACGGGGATGTTGGCCGAGGCGAGGATGTCGAGCTGGGAGACGTTGGGACGGATGAGGCACACGACGACACCGGCCGATCCCCGCGCACGTGCCCGACTGGGCCAGTCGTCGACCATCGACTCGCTCTCCGGGGTGAGCACCAGATCGTAGTTCGCCGCAGCGGCCGCCCGCCGCACACTCGTCACGACCGTGTTCGCCCAGGGATCGTCCCACTGACTCATCGCCAGGTCGAGCAGACGCGGCACCGAGCGAGGCCGACCTCGACGTTGCGCGGCCCGGTCGTAGCCGAGGTCGTGCGCTGCAGCGAGGATGCGGTCCCGGGTGTCCGGGGATGCATGGCGCTTCCCGGCGAGCACCCGGGAGACGAGCGACACCGAGCACCCGGATCTCGCGGCGACGTCCGCGAGCGTCACGCTGAGGTCGTCCCGCTCCGGCGTCGTCGTCATGGCTCCATGGTCCCGCATCCCGGGGTGCTGCGCGTGCCCACCCCGGTGGTCAGACTCCCTCGGCGGTCAGCACTCGGAGCTCGGTGCACCGCGGGGTCTCGCGATCCGGCTCCGCGACGAGCGCGAACCGCCGGACACCCCACCCGGCGCTGGTGGGCGTCAGCGGGTACTCCGCCCACTCCAGGTCGTCGTCTCGCCCGCCCTCCTGCGGAGCGACCGGCGTGCCGTCGATCTCCAGGGTGAGACCGTGGCCCGCCGGGTCGTGCAACCAGGTCACTCTGACGACCCGGCCGAGGAGATGCGGGTCAACGAGCGTCACGGACAGACGCTTGGCCGTGCTCCGCCAGCGGACACCACCCACCGCGCCGCTGGCGCTGGCCACCCCCTCGAACGCGTGATCCGCCTCCGGCTGCTGCTCGCCCAGCGCGACCCGGTCGACCGTCCGTCCGTCGATGCTCGCGGCGCGTCGGTCCCGTTCGACCAAGGCGGTGCGGCGCCGAGCGACGGCGTCCTCGTCCGCCGTCGACGCCACGGGGAACGTGACGGTGTACCGCGCGTCGTGCAGACCTGCGAACGGTTCCAACGGGATCGGTCCTCGGTCGGAGTCGATCCGGAGTCGCCCGTCGGCGTCCCGGTAGGGCACAGCCGACCGCGGGACGATCGGTGCCGAGGCGAGCGGGGTGAGCGGGCCGACGGCGGTGTGCGGGGCGTGGGCGCGGCCGGCCAGCACCACGTCGGTCGGCAGCGACTCGCCACGGGCGGCCAGGACGGACGGACCCCAGAGGAGCGACGTCCAGTCCGAGCCGTCCGGGTACGGTTCCGCACGACCGCTCATGCGGAGCTCGAACGACACGGTGTCGCCGTCGCTCCACTCACGATCCACGACGAAGTGGCCGCGTTCGAGTCCGGCGGTCACCGGAGCGCCGTTGAGGAAGACCTCGGGTGTCGGATCACTCCACCCGGGAACCCGGACGCGGAGACGGAACCGCCGCGGACCGGTGAGCCCGAGGGTGAGTCCGACCACGCCGTCGGACGGGAAGGCCGTCCGTTGCTCCAGCTCGAGACCGAGTTCCGGGATCCGCACGACCGAGGGCGCGAAGAGTTCGACCGACACCGCGTCGTCGTCGAACCGGTACAGCGACTCACCATGTTTCGCGTGGCTCTCCAGACCGGTCCCGACGCAGCACCAGAAACTGTGCTCCGGCGAGGAGTAGACGCGGTAGTGGTCGGGTCGCATCGAGGTGAAGTAGACGAGCCCGCCGTGCTCGGGGTGCTGCGATGACAGGAGGTGGTTGAAGAGGATCCGTTCGAGCGCGTCGGTGATCGCCGGGTCGGACCCGTCGGCACTGAGCCGTCGGCCCAGCTTGATCAGGTTGTAGCTGTTGCAGGTCTCCGGGCCCTCGCGGTCTTCGGTCATCGGGGTGAAGTCGTCGATGGCGTGGAAGTGCTCGCGGACACTGTTGCCGCCGATCGCGACCGTGCGCCGGGTCAGGATCGTCTCCCAGGCGAACCGGGCCGCGCGGGCGAGGGCCGGATCAGCACTCCGAGCGGCGAGGGCGGCGAACCCGACGAACTGCGGGATGCGGGTGTTGGCGTGCAGGCCGGTCAGTTCGTCGGAACGACGCGACAGCGGTCCGCTGAGGGCGGTCGACGTGAAGCGGGCTGCCATCGCGAGATGGCGGGGATCGCCCGTGAGGTCGAAGAGGTCGACGTACGCCTCGTTCATCCCGCCGATCTCGGTCTCGAGCATGAGCTGGAAGTGCTCGTCGTCGATCCCGGCGGCGAGCTCCTCCCACCACGTGGCGAGGCGCAGGACGACGTCGCGTGCCACCTGATTCCCGGTCAGGCGGGCCGCATCGATGAGACCGGCGTACAGCTTGTGCAGGTTGTACCAGGGCACCCATCGGCCGGCGCGGAAGGTCGACTCGGTGATCCCCGCTGCGACCTCGGCCCAGAGTTCGGCACTCCGAGGGACACCACCGACGTATCCGGTCCCCAGATGATCCTGTGCTCGGGCCAGTTCGGCGACCGCGTACTCCAGTCGGGAGCGCAGGACGTCGTCCCCGGTGGAGGCGACCATCAGGGAGCAGGCCGAGAGGTAGTGCCCGGCGGTGTGGCCGTCGAGTCCGCGCACCTCCCAGTCGTCGTAGGACGCCGCCCGGGGCTCCAGGCCCGCCTCACGGAGAAACGGGGCGAGCAGGCGATCGGGTTCGAGGGCTCGCAGGTAGGCGCGGTCGGCCTCCTGCGCCTGGAACAGGGGCCCACCCGTGAGGGTGACCTGGGAGATCGGGACGAACGGCATGGTCAGGCCTTCCTCGCGACCGCGTCGACACGCCGCCAGTCCACGCGGAGCTCGCGCGGCCCGACCAGCTCCCGCCTGCTGCCGGTCACCTCGATCGTGTGGGTGAGCGGACGCTCGAGTGCCGACGGCCCGGCGGACAGGACGTACGTCCCCGGTTCGATCACCCGACGGCCGTCGACTCCGGTGAAGGACAAGCGATCGGCCGACACCGAGAAACGCACCGTGGCCGACGTCCCGGCAGCGACCGTGAGGCGTGCGAATGCGAGCAGTTCGACCGAGGGACGCACGACGGAGGCGACCGGATCCGCACCGTAGAGCTGGATCACCTCGACGGCGTCCTCGACGCCCATGTTCTCGACGGTGACGTCGACGAGGACCTCACCGTCGACGGCGAGCTCCGCTGCACTCGTGAGCGATCGGTAGCGGACGTCCCCGGCGGTGAGGCCGTGACCGAACGGGAAGAGCGGCGTGGGGTCGAGCACGCTGATCCCGCGGGACGCCAGACCGAGCGGCGGCTGCAGGTAGGTGCCCGGCATGGCCGCTGAACGAGGGATCTGCACCGGGAGCCGTCCGCTCGGCTGCACGCGGCCGGACAGCAGCCCCGCGACGGCCGCCGCGCCCTCCTGCCCGGGGAAGAACGCCTGGACCAGTGCGTCGGCCCGGTCGTAGTCCCCCAGCGCATAGGGTCGCCCGGACAGTACGGTCAGGACGACGGGCGTCCCGGTCGCGAGGACGGCGAGCACGAGGTCGTGCTGGCCCCCGGGGAGGCGCAGGTCCTCGGCGTCGCAGCCTTCTCCCGAAGTACCATCGCCGAACAGGCCCGCGATGTCGCCCACGGCCAGCACGACGACGTCGGCTGAACGGGCGGCCTCGACGGCGGCCGGAACGCCCTCCCGACCGGTCTCGGTGATGCTGCATCCCGGTTCGACGACGATGTCCGCCGCCGGGAACTCGGTACGCACCGCGTCCAGGATCGTCGGGATGGTGATGCCGAGATCGTGCCCGGGGTGCTTCGACAGCACGTGGTTGGGGAACGCGTAGCAGCCCACGAGACTGCGGAACTGGTCGGCCGCCGGCCCGATCACGGCGATGCGCGCGGGGGTCTGGAGTGGGAGGACGGCGCGGTTCCGGAGGAGGACGACCGACTCCTCGGCCAGACGCGTCGCGATGGCGCGGTTTCGGGGGCCGTCGAGATCGGTCGATGCGGCGTGCTCCGGCACGAGCGGGCCCCCGTCGAGCAGGCCGAGCTCGATCTTCTGCCGCAGGTGCCGGAGCACGGCCCGGTCGACCAGCCGCTCGTCGAGCGCCCCCTCCTGGACGAGCCCGACGAGGCCGACGCCGTAGCCGGCGGTCTCCGGGAGCTCGACGTCGATCCCGGCGGTGAGGGCGAGCGCGCCGGCTTCCGCCGCGTCGCTCGCGACATGGTGCATGGTCGCCAGGAACGGGATCGCCCAGTAGTCGGCGACGACGGTGCCGTCGAAACCCCAGTCGTCGCGCAGGATGCCGGTGAGCAACTCGACACTGGCGCCCGCGGGGACGCCGTCGAGATCGGTGTAGGCGTTCATCACGCTTCGCGCTCCCCCGAGCCGGATCGCCGTCTCGAACGGCGGAAGCACGACATCGGCGAGCTCGCGGCGCCCCATGCTCACCGGGGCGTGGTTCTTCGCGCCTCGGGAGGCGGCGTAGCCGGCGAAGTGCTTGAGCGTCGCCACGACCCCGGACCGCTCGAGACCACGCACGTACGCGGCGCCGAGCTGGCCGACGAGGTAGGGGTCCTCTCCCAGCGTCTCCTCGACCCGGCCCCAGCGGTAGTCCCGGACGACGTCGAGGACCGGCGCGAGTCCCTGATGGACACCGACCGAACGGAGGTCGTCTCCGATCACCTCAGCCATCCGCTCCACGAGCTCCTCGTCGAACGAGGCGGCCCAGGCGAGCGGCGTCGGGAAGGCGGTCGCACCGTACGCGGCGAACCCTGTCAGACACTCCTCGTGTGCGATCGCGGGGATGCCGAACCGGTTGCCGGCCACGACCTGCCGTTGCCGTTCCCGCAGGCGATCGACACCCTCGGCCACCGTCACCGGTTCGGTCCCGAAGATGCGCGTCAACTGCCCGAGGCCACCCGTGAAGTCGCCGGTGGGCGCCGATGTCGGGGCAGCCGGATCGTCGGAGCCGTCCACGCTCGGCGCGAAGTCGCCCGCCGTTTCGGTGAACCAGACCGAACCGAGCTGACCGACCTTCTCCTCGAGGGTCATCTCATCGAGGAGTGCTCGCGCCCGCTCGACGGGTGACGCCCGTCGGTCGTTCCAGACGCCGCGGACGATGCCTGACGTGGTCGGCGTGACGCCGTCGTGTTGCAGGGTCATCCCTTGAACGCTCCGTCCATGATCCCCGTCACCATGCGCTTGCCGACGAAGATGAACGCGATGAGCAGCGGGATGGTGGCCAGGAACGACCCGGCCATCGCCAGGCCGAGGTCGATCGACCGCTGCGACTGCAGGGCCTTGATCGCGATCTGGACCGTGTACATCTCGGGCGACTTCAGGACGATGAACGGCCAGAGGAAGTCGTTCCACGATCCGACGAAGCCGAGCAGTCCCAGGACGAACGCCGCCGGTCTGATGACCGGGAAGACGATCCGCCAGAAGATCTGCCAGGTGTTGGCACCATCGAGTCTCGCCGCCTGGAGCAGCTCGTCGCTCACGGAACTCGAGATGTGCTGACGCATCCAGAAGATGCCGAACGCGCTCGCGAGGCCGGGGACGATGAGTGCCTGCAGGGTGTCCACCCAGTCGAGCGCGGAGATGATCAGGTACTGCGGGATCACGCTCAGCTGCGTCGGCACGGTCATGGTGAGGACCACGAGGATGAACAGCGCGTTGCGGCCGCGGAACTCCAGTTTCGCGAAGGCGAACCCGGCCAGGGCGCAGAGCAGGGCCGATCCGACGCCGATCGACAGCGCGACGATGAGGCTGTTGATCATCGATTGGATGAACGGCACGGTCTCGAGCACGAGCCCAACGAGGTGGAACAGGTTGTCGCCCGGGTACAGCCGCGGTGGCAGGGTGGTCGCCGTCGCCGAGTCCGTGGTCGCGACGACGAACATGAAGTACAGCGGGAACATGCTCACGACGACGGCGCATACGAGGAGGACGTAGGTGTACCAGGGGATGCGGCCGATCCGGCCGCCGTTCCGTTTCCGGCCGGCCGAGGTCGCGCTCGCCATCAGCTGGGTGGAGTTGAGCGTCTCGGACATCAGCGTCCTCCTCGGGTGCGGGTGGACAGGAAGAAGTTCAGCAGGGCGACGAGTACGACGATCACGAACAGCGCGACGCCGATCGCCGAGCCGTATCCGAACTCGAACTGGCCGAAGCCCTGCTCGTAGAGGAACAGCGTGAGCGTCTGGCACTGTCGTGCCGCACCACAGGTGAGGCCGGTGGCCGGGTTCACCAGCAGTGGTTCGGTGAACACCTGGAGCCCGCCGATCGTCGAGGTGACGATCGTGAACACGATGATGGGACGCAACGACGGGATGGTGATGTAGACGAACTGCTTCCAGCCGCCGGCGCCGTCGACGGCGGCCGCCTCGTACACGTCACGAGGGATGGCCTGCAACGCCGCCAGGTACAGCAGCGTCGTGTAGCCCGTCCACCGCCAGACGACCATGAGCGCGACGAGGAACCACGAGCCGACCTTGTCGTTGAGGAAGTCGACGTGATCACCGCCGAAGAAACTGATGAGGTAGTTGAAGAGCCCGTAGTCACGGTCGAACAGCTGGGCGAACACGATCGTGGTCGCGGCGACCGAGGTGATGTACGGCACGAGCATCGCCATCCGGAAGCCGGTGGCGAAGCGCAGGCGGACGTGGTTCAGCAGGTGGGCGAGGCCCAGGGCGATGACCAGCTGCGGCACCGTGGAGATGATGAAGATCGCGAAGGTGTTGAGCATCGCGTTCCAGAACCGCGGGTCGGCCGCGAGCCTGGTGAAGTTGTCGAAGCCGATGAAGGTCTGCTGACCGATCGGGTTCCAGTCGAAGAGGGACACCACGAAGGTGAACAGGAGCGGGATCAGGCCGAAGACGGCGAAGATCAGGAAGAACGGGGCGATGTAGACGTAGGGGGCGAAGCGTTCCGGCAGGGTGTTGCGGATCCGCGTCCCGATACCGGGTGGCGACTGCTTCGGCAGCAGCCGAGGTGGGGCGATGTGTGTGGTCACGATGATCCTTCAGGGGCGTTCCGGCGTGTTGCTCGGCCGGAACGCCCCGGGTCGGAGCGGACGGGTGGACGGGGCCGTCGGGTCAGCCGCCGAGGGCGTCCTTCACGGCCTTCATCGCGACGTCCCAGGCCTTGTCCGGTGGGGTGTTGCCGGCTTCGACGTCCGTCACGGTGTTGATCATCGCCGAACCGATCGTCGCCGTCTCCGGACCGTTGAAGAACGGCTTGAACTCCTGCAAGGACTTGCCGAGCACGGCACCGATCTTCGAGTCGCCGAAGAACGGGTCGGTGTAGTCGGCGATCGCGGTGGACTCGTACGCGGAGACCGTGCTGGGCAGGGCGCCGGTGTCGGTGAAGTTCTGCAGCTGCGACTCGGGTGACTGCATCTCCTTGATGTAGGCCCAGGCCGCCTCCGGGTTCGCCGCGCGCTTCGGGATGGCGAGGTAGCTGCCGCCCCAGTTGCCGGCGACCTTGGGCACCGTCGTCACGCGCCACTGGCCGGAGGTGTCGGGCGCGTCCGTCTTGATGCTCTTCAGCATCCAGGACGGAGCTGCCATCGCGGCGAAGGCGCCGTTGGTCTTGCCCGTGCTCCAGCCGGTGGAAAATGCGGGGACGTTCGCGGTGATGCCGGCCTCGATCGCCTTGATCGAGATGTCGAACGCCTCCTTCACCTGCGGATTCGTGTCGTACACGAGCTCGCCCTCGGGCGTGTAGTACTTCTCGTCGACCTGGTTCACAGTCTGGAAGAAGACCGAGGTGCCGGCGTTGTCGAGGAACGGCTTCCCCGTGGCGGCGACGTACTGCTGGCCGACGGAGATGAAGTCGTCCCAGGTGGGCCAGAGCGCCGCGACCTCGTCCGGGTCGGACGGCAGGCCGGCGGCCTCGAAGAGGTCGGCGCGGTACGCCATCGACATCCCGCCCACGTCGGTCGGTACCCCGATGACGGCGTCGTTCTGGGCCACGGCCTGGTCCCAGACCCACGGCAGGTAGTCCCCGGAGATGTCGTCGGCACCCATCGTGCTCAGGTCGACGAAGTTGTCGGGGTTCGCGACGAAGTTGGGCATGTCGTCCCCCTGGATGAGCACCAGGTCGGGGACCTTGCCGCCGGCCAACGCCGCGGTGAGCGCCTGGGCGGTCTCCTGCGTGCTGCCGACCTCGGTGAGCTTGACGGTGATGTCGGGGTGCGCTTCCTTGTACTTCTCGACATCGGCCTTCTGGTTGATGCCCGTGAAGGACCAGAACTGGAAGGTCTTGTCATCGCCGCCGCCGGACCCGGAACAACCGGTGACCAGGGCGCCGACCATGACGGCGACGGTTGCTGCTGCTGCAAGACGGAATTTCACTGGAAATCCCCCTCCTATGCGGGATCGTGTTCCGCGGTGTCGCGCTACGTTGCGGTCACCGGCCGGAGATCGCTCTCCGGCTCGCGCCGATGTCGACTGGATCGGGGAGCATCCGGACCGTTCGGGCGTGGTGATCACCATATGCAGCGGGGTTCCAGGGCACCAGGGCAATATTGCGCAACTCGGAGACCGCTCTCTCGGATTCTGCGATGCTCGTTGCCAGACCACCGGCAGGTGGACGATCGCAAAGGAGCGAGGATGCGCAAACCGACCCTGGTCGACGTCGCCCGAGAGGCCGGCGTCTCCCGAGCGACCGCCTCGCGGGTCCTCGCCGGTGCCTCGACGGTCGACGCCTCGATGGTCGTCGCGGTGCGCGAAGCGGCCGCGAGACTGGCCTACCGCACGAACGTCGCAGCCCGGTCGCTCGCCGGAGGCAGGACGGGCGCCGTCGCGATCGTCCTCGCGGCGGGCGAGCTCGAACCGTTCTCCGGATCGTTCGTCGCGGCACCGCTCAAGGGCGCCACCGCCGCGCTCCTGTCGGCAGCCCAGCAGCCCGCGCTCTTCCTCGCCGACCCGCGCCAACTCGACGCGCTCGTCGCCTACCTGGCGGCGCACTACGTGGACGGGGCGGTGGTGATCCTGCAGCACGAGATCAGCACCATCACCCAGGCGCTCGCCTCGGTGGACCTCCCGATCGTCTTCGTCGGCCGCCCGATGGGTGAGCACACGGAGGACGTCACCTTCGTCGACTCCGACAACTACGCCGGCGGTCGGCTCGCGGCGGAACACCTGATCGCGCTCGGCCGCACGCGGATCGGCGTCATCTCGGGCCCCGCCGACATGGCCGCGTCCAGCGACCGTGTCCGAGGCTGGCGGGACGTCCTCACCGAACGCGGCCTCGACACCCGTGCGGTCGCCCGAGGCGACTTCACCATGCCGAGCGGGTCGTCGGCCATGGCACGGTTGCTCTCCCGGTACCCGGACCTCGACGCCGTCTTCGCGGGCTCCGACCTCATGGCGGTCGGCGCGATGCGCGTCCTCGAGGCCAGTGGCCGGACGGTCCCGGACGACATCGCGCTCGTCGGATTCGACGACACGGTCGTCGCGGCAACCGCGGAGCCACCGCTGACCTCGGTCCGTCAGCCGTTGGAGCAGATGGGCAGGGTCGCCGCGGAACTCGTCATGGAGCTCATCGCCGGCCGGACGACCGCACCGCGCTGGCTCGACACCACGCTCGTCGTCCGGGACTCCGCCTGACCTTCGGCCCACCGGCCGTCACACCCGCCTCACCGACCGCATCGGAGGAACCATGTCCGACCTCTCAGCGACGCCCGAACACCGCGTCGTCCATCTGCAGTGCGACGGCGTCTCCGTCGTGCTCGTCCAGCACGGGACCCGCCTCCCGACGATCGCGCACTGGGGAGCCGCCGTCGATGCCGACGACCTCGAGTGGCTTGCCGCGTCCACAGCCACCGTGCGCGGCGACCTCGTCGACGGATCTGACGCGCCGTACGAGCCGAGCCTGTTGCCCGAGCACGCGTCGGGTTGGTCGGGTCTCCCCGGCCTCCGGGCGCATCGCGCCGGGACGGCCTGGTCGTCGCGCTTCGACGTGGCCTCGGTCGAGGTCGACGGAGCGGCCCTCCCGGCCGGCGAGGTGCGGCAGTGCGGCGCCGCGCTGGTCGAGGTGACCGCGGTCGACGACCAGACCGGCATCGTTCTCCTCGTGGCGATCGAACTGACACCGACTGGCCTGCTGCGCACGCGCGTGACGGTCACGAACCGGGGCGACGACCTCCTGGAGGTCGAGGGTGTCGTGCCGGCCCTCCCGATCCCGACGTCGGCTCGGGAGATCCTCGACTTCGCCGGTCGGTGGGGCAACGAGAAGCTGCCGCAGCGGCTTCCGGTCACGACCGGGACACACCTCCGCGAGTCGCGGCACGGTCGCCCCGGTCTCGACGCCACCGGGGTCACCGCGATCGGAACACCGGGGTTCGACAGTCGGACCGGTGACGTCTGGCTGTGCCACGTCGGTTGGAGCGGCAACCACACGATCGGCGTCGAACGCACCGACGGACACCTCGCGTTCCGTGGCGGCGAGCTGCTCCTGCCCGGCGAGGTCCGACTCGGCCCTGGTAAGGACCACCGGACTCCATGGGTGTACGGGGCCTACGGCGTCGGCCTCGATGCCGCCTCGTCGCGGTACCACCGTTGGCTGCGCTCGACCTCGCGGGCGGCTCAGCGTCCGCGCCCCGTCACCCTGAACGTCTGGGAGGCGGTCCTGTTCGATCACGACCTCGACGTCCTCTCCGAGTTGGCGACCCGGGCCGCGGCCATCGGCGTCGAGCGCTACGTGCTCGACGACGGATGGTTCCGCGGACGTCACGACGACACCCGCGGCCTTGGCGACTGGACACCGGACCCCGAGCGTTGGCCGGACGGTCTCGCGCCGCTCGCCGACCGGGTGCGATCACTCGGCATGGAGTTCGGGCTGTGGTTCGAACCGGAGATGATCAACGAGGACTCCGACCTCGCACGCGAGCACCCGGACTGGATCCTGCGGGCGAGGGACGAGCTCCCGTCGCCCGTCCGGCACCAGCAGGTGCTCGATCTCGGCAATCCGGCGGCCTTCGACCACATCCTGCAGGCCATCGACACGCTGGTCGTCGAGCTGGGGATCGCGTACCTGAAGTGGGACCACAACCGCGACCTCGTCGATGCCGGCCATCCGTCGACCGGGCGGGCGGCCGTGCACGACCAGACCGAAGCCCTCTACCGGCTGCTCGACGAGCTGCGATCGCGGCACCCGCACCTCGAGATCGAGAGCTGCGCGTCGGGCGGAGGCCGCGTCGACCTCGGCATCCTCGAGCGGTCCGATCGCGTCCACACCTCCGACAACCACGACCCGATCGAGCGGGCCCGGATGCTCCGGTGGACGGGGCTCCTCGTCCCGCCCGAGATGCTCGGGTCGCACGTGGCCTCGGCCAGATCAGCCACGACCGGACGCACGCACACGCTCCACACCCGGTGCGCGGTCGCCCTCCTCGGGCATTTCGGTGTGGAGTGGGATCTGCGCGAGCTCGACGGTACGGATCGGACGACCCTCGCCAGATGGATCACCGTGTTCACGCGTCATCGCGGACTCATCGCCACCGGCCGCGTCGTCGGCGACGGCGAGTGGGACGACGACGCTCCGACCCTGCGCGGGGTCGTCGCGGAGGACGGCACCACCGCGCTGTACACCCTCGTGACTCCCCCGCGGTCGGCCGACTCCCGTCGTCGGGTCCGCCTTCCCGGACTCCGCCCGGACGGTCACTACCGCCTCGCCGTCGCGCAGGACGACTCCCTCGGTCCGCGCTGGGTGATCCCCCAGTGGCTCCGGGATGCGCCGCCACTCGACGCCGACCCGGCCACGCTCGCGGCGGCGCCCGTGCTGAGCGGTGGCCAGCTCGCCGTGATCGGCCTCGACCTCCCCACCTTCCAGCCCGACCGCGCGATCACGATCCTCGTGACCGCCGTCTGACCCACGACCCGCTGCACAGAACAGGACCACATCACCCATGGACTCCACTGCGACCGTCACCGTCGACCTCGACCGGCCAGGACCCACGATCAGCCGACACGTCTACGGCCACTTCGCGGAACACCTCGGGCGCGGCATCTACGACGGTTTCTGGGTGGGCGAGGACTCGCCCGTCCCGAACGTCGGCGGCATCCGGCTCGACGTCGTGGAGGCGCTCCGCGAACTGCGCATCCCGAACCTCCGCTGGCCGGGCGGATGCTTCGCGGACCGCTATCACTGGACGAGCGGCATCGGACCTCGCGAGGACCGCCCGAAGCTCGTCAACACGCAATGGGGCGGGACGAGCGAGACCAACGCGTTCGGCACCCACGAGTTCATGGAGCTGTGCGAGCTCCTCGGTGCCGACGCCTACGTCTCGGGCAACCTCGGTTCGGGCACCGTGCAGGAGATGGCCGACTGGATCGAGTACCTGACCGGTGCCGGGGAGACCCCGATGGCCGAGTTGCGTCGCGCGAACGGCCGGGAGGAGCCCTGGGACGTCCCGTTCTGGGGGCTGGGAAACGAGCCCTGGGGGTGCGGTGGCAACCTGCGCGCCGGCACGTACGCGGACCTGGCACGCCAGTTCGGCACGTTCTGCGAGAGCGGCGGGAAGGTCCCGCTCTACCGGGTCGCCGCCGGCGCCGACGGGTTCGACGTGGCCTGGACCAAGACGCTGATGGAGGTCGTCGCCGACGTGGCCACCCATCCGTTCTCGGCGACCCCCTGGGAAGCCGTCTCGGTGCACTACTACACGATCGGCGGCAGCTGGAAGGCGAAGGGCAGCGCGACCGGGTTCGACGCCGCGGAGTACTGGAGCACGATCGCCGCAGCACAGGGCGTCGAGCAGCTGCTGTCGTCGCACGCCGCCGTCATGGACGTGTACGACCCGGAGGAACGGTTCGGCATGGTGCTCGACGAGTGGGGCACCTGGTGGGACGTCGAGCCGGGCACGCACCCCGGGCATCTGTTCCAGCAGAACACCATCCGCGACGCCATGGTCGCCGCCTGGCACTTCGACGTGTTCCACCGCTTCGCGGGCCGGCTGCGCATGGCCAACATCGCGCAGACGGTCAACGTCCTGCAGGCGATGCTCCTGACCGATCCCGACGGCGGCGAGATGGTCCGGACGCCCACCTTCCACGTCTTCGAGATGAACAGCCCGCACCAGGACGCCACGTCCCTCCCGACGCACGTGGTCGGGCCGGTCCGCGACGCCGACGCCGCACACGCGGGCGGCATCCCGACCGTCTCCGCCTCGGCGAGCGTCAAGGACGGCGTCCTCCATTGCTCGCTGACGAACGTCGACCTCGACGCGCCACTCGTCATCGAGGTCGACGTCCGTGGCGGGTCCGTGGTCGAGCCGCACGGCCGGCTGCTCACCGCTGCGCGGCCCGACGCCCACAACCGTCCCGGTGAGACCGACGCCGTGTCACCGCGACCGCTCACGGGTCTCGACGTCACACCGACGGGTCTTCGCGTCACGCTCCCACCGCACTCGTTCGCCACGATCACGGCTCAGGTCGTCGCTCCATGAGCGAGGTGGTGGAGATCGCGGTCACCGAGGTGCGTGCAGCACGTCGGGCGCGGGCGGACCGCCCGCCGATGGGCTGGAACAGCTGGGACTGCTTCGGAGGGTCCGTCACGGAGGCCGAGGTACTTGCCAACGCCGCGTTCCTGGCCGAGCACCTGCTGCCCGTCGGGTGGGACACGGTGGTCGTCGACATCCAGTGGTACGAACCGGCGCCCGGCGTCGGCGACTACGAGCGCATCTCCCAGCCGACGCTCGACGCCTGGGGCCGACCGCAACCCGCGCCGAACCGGTTCCCGTCTGCGGCGTCGGGCGGCTTCCGCGCGCTCGCCGACCGCGTGCACGCGCTCGGGCTCCGTTTCGGGGTGCACCTCATGCGAGGCGTGCCGCGGCGGGCTGTCGACCTCGAGCTGCCGATCCTCGGCTCGACCGCCCATTGCGGGGAGATCGCGGATCCGACGAACGTCTGCCCGTGGAATCCCGACAACGTCGGCGTCGACCTGACCGCCCCCGGCGCCCAGGCCTACTACGACTCGGTCATGGCGCAGCTCGCCGAGTGGGGTGTCGACCTCGTCAAGCTCGACGACGTGCTCTACCCACCGATCCAGACCGCCGAGATCGAGGCCATCTCGCGCGCGATCGACGCGACCGGTCGACCGATGGTGCTCAGCCTGTCCCCGGGGAAGCGACTTTCGACCGAGCACCTCGACACCCTTCGATCGACGGCGCAGCTGTGGCGGATCTCGGACGACCTCTGGGACGACTGGTCGGCGGTACGCGAACAGTTCCAGCGTCTGGCCCGCTGGGCGCCCCTCCAGCGTCCGGGGGCGTGGGCCGATGCGGACATGCTCCCGCTCGGGCGGATCGGCATCCGGGCCCACGTCGGTTCGGACCGGCTGAGCCGCCTCACTCTGGCCGAACAACGGACGCTCATGACCCTCTGGTGCATCGGCCGGTCGCCGCTTTTCTTCGGCGGCCACCTCCCGGACACTCCGGCGGACACGCTCGCGCTCCTGACCAACCCGGACGTGCTCGCACTGCTCGGCAGCGACGGGAGCCGGGAGATCATCCGCGACGGCGACCTCGTCGTCTGGGCGGCCGAGCTCGGCGAGACCCGGTGGCGCGCGGTCTTCTGGCTCGGCGATGCGGACACCGAGCTGCGGGTCCACCTGGCCGATCTCGGTTGCGCCGATCGATCGTCCGTCACCGAGCTGTGGGGTGGTCGGCCGTTGCCGGTCGTCGACGGTGCCGTCGACACGGCCCTGCCCGCGCACGGTGCCGTGCTGCTCCGGCTCGACCGCTGATGGATGACCGACAGCAGCGCGTCGAGCGTCATCGAATCGAGCTCGACGGACCGGCCACCCGGTTCGTCGATCGGTTCCTCATCGGCAACGGGACGTTGGGCGCGGCGCTCGACGGCGTGCCCGGACGGGAGAGCATGGACCTCTCCCTGGACACGTTGTGGTCGGGAGGTCCGCGACGCCCGGGCGGCGGGCTGGCGGGCTGCTCGCTTCCCAATCCGCTGGAGTCCGTGCGCCGGGCGATCGCCGACGGCGATTCCATGGCGGCCGATGCCCGCGCGGCTGCACTGCGCGGGAGCACGTTCACCGAGTCCTTCCAGCCGCTCGGCCGCCTCACGATCGATTACGCGTCGCCCGACGGCGGTTCGCGCTCGACTCGGACCTCCGATCTCGCGCGCGGCGTCGTCGAGACGACGTCCGCGAGCGGTGGCGAGGCGGTCGCACTCCACGCGTTCGTGTCGGCGGTGGACGACGTGCTGGTCGTCGAGCTGCTGGGTGACGGTGTCCGTGAACCGAGGGTCGGGTTCGCGACGCCGCACCCATCGACGACGGAGGAGCGCACGGTCGGCGACACCCGGTGGTGGTCGGCGACCGGCCGTGCGCCGGCGAGCGTGCGACCCTCGTATCTCGGTGGTGACGATGACGAGGCCATCCGGTACCCGACCGACGTCCCGGATGCCGACGGTCTCGTCGACGCAGGCATGGCCTGGGCGCTGTCGATCGCGGTGCAGCCGATCCCGGGCGGGTTCCGCCTCGTCGCCGGTGCACGTTCCGGGCACCGCGGGTGGCGAGATCGGCCGCTGGGTGACCCGCCGACGCTGCTGGAGCACACCCAGGGGACGGTCTCGCGTGCGTTGCAGCGATCCGGCGAAGCGCTGCTCGATCGGCACGTCGCCGACCATCGGTCGCTCTTCGACCGCGTCGACCTGGACCTCTCGGCATCGGCGTCCGCGTCGGCCGACCTCGCGGAGCGCTACTTCGACCTCGGACGGGCGCTCCTCATCGGCAGCTCCCGACCGGGGACCGAACCGGCGAACCTCCAGGGGGTCTGGAACGATCGGGTCAGGCCACCCTGGAGCGCGAACTTCACCACCAACATCAACCTCCAGATGAACTACTGGCCGGCGGAGAGCACCGGCCTGGGTGACCTGGTCGAGCCACTCACCCGGTTCATCGGCGAACTGGTGGACGCCGGGCAGCGCACCGCCGGCGAGTCCTACGGCCTCGACGGGGCGGCAGCCCACCACAACAGCGACCTCTGGAGGCACACGGACGCCGTGCCGCTCGACGCGCACTGGGCGAACTGGCCGAGCGCGCTCCCCTGGCTCGTCGCGCACCTCCACCGCCGTCTGGACGACGGCGGTGCTGATCACGCCGCACGCGTCGCCGTCCTGCAGGCCGTCGAGCCGGTGGTCTCGTTCGTCCTGGGAATGGTCGTCACGGATGCCGCCGGATCGCTGGTCGTGAGTCCGTCGACCTCACCGGAGAACCGGTTCGTGGTCGACACGGATCACACGGCGGCAGTGACGGCCGGCGTGGCGATGGACCAGGAGCTGGCGCACGAGTGCCTCCGCGAGTACCTCGCCCTCGCGGAGCGGGTCGGCGACGGCATCGCGGACGTCGGGCTCCTGGCTCGAGCACGCGACACCGTGGCCACCCTCCGACTGCCGCAGGTCGGCCGCGACGGAACACTCCTGGAGTGGGCCGAGGAGCGGGAGCCGACCGAGCCCGGCCACCGACACCTCTCCCACCTGTACGGCCTGTACCCGGGGACCCGGATCACCGAATCGGCCACGCCCGAGCAATTCGAGGCAGCCCGACGCGCACTGCGACGGAGACTCGCGAACGGCGGTGGCGGAACCGGGTGGAGCATGGCCTGGGTCCTCTGCCTGGCCGCACGACTCCGTGATCCGGGGCTCGCGTCCGAGGCGCTCGACACGCTGCTCGGTCCGCTGTCATCGGCCTCGCTGCTCGACCTGCACCCGATGGGCGACCTCGACGACGTGTTCCAGGTCGACGGCAACCTGGGTGGGACGGCCGGTGTCGTCGAGCTGCTCGTCCAGGGGCACGGCGGTGTCCTGTCGCTGCTGCCGACCCTCCCGGCCGAGTGGTCGGCCGGCAGCTTCCGGGGGTTCCGGGTCCGGGGTGGACACGTCGTGGATGTCGAGTGGAGCCGTCATCGCCCCGTCGCGGCGACCCTGCGTCTCACGGCCGGCGGCCTGCTCGTCGAGCTGCCGGATGACGGCTCGATGATCGCCATCGCGGGCCCTGGCGGCGCACTGCCGACCCGGTTGGAGGACGGCGCGCCGGCCGGGCGGCGGCGGATCAGGCTCGACGAGCCCGGTGTCCATCGGCTTGGGTTCGCGCGTCCGCCCGGCGATCCGGAGGACTGACCGCCTCCTCCGGACGTCGGCTACTCGGCCTGTGCCTCGGCCTTCGCCGCTGCGATGGCGGCGTGCACCTCGGACATGTCGAGACCGCGCACCTGCGAGATGAGGTCCTCGAGTGCCGGCGCGGGGAGGGCGCCGGCCTGCGAGAAGACGAGCACGCCGTCGCGGAACGCCATGAGCGTGGGGATCGACGTGATCCGCATCCCGCTCGCGAGTTCCTGGTTCGCCTCAGTGTCGACCTTGGTGAACACGACGTCCTGGTGCTGCTCGCTCGACTGCTCGAAGACGGGGCCGAAAGCCTTGCACGGGCCGCACCACTCGGCCCAGAAGTCGACCAGGACGATGCCTTCGGCCGACACGGTGTCCTCGAAGTTCGAGATGGTCAGTTCCTGCGTGGTCATCGTGTGCCCTTCGGATCGGTGGTCGGACGCGTCGCATCCGACTGACGAGCCTACCCGCGGACGACGGGCCGTCCTCCCCTACGCAGCGGAGTCGGTGGCACGACGATCGTGACGTCAGACGGCGGCGAGGCGCAGGTCGAGCCCGATGTCGGTGAGCGACTCGGCGACGTCCTCGGGCAGATCGGTGTCGGAGACCACCGCGTCGAGCCCGTCGAGTGGTGTCACATTGAAGCGCTCGAATGTCCCGAACTTCGTGCTGTCGGCGAGCAGCACGCAGCTCGACCCGGCAGCCATCGCCGCCTGCTTCAGCACCACCTTGTCGGACACCGGCGTCGTGACACCGTGTGCGAGATCCCAGGTCCCCGTGCTGAGGAAGACGACATCGAGGTTGACGGCGCCCAGGGTCGCCGCGGCGAGGGCCCCGCTGGACGATCCGCTGGAGACGTCGACGACGCCCCCGGTATGGATGGTCTCGATCCCCGGGTGGTCGAGGAGTGTCGTGACCACCAGGAAGTCGTTGGTGACGACGGTGAGGTTCCGTCGGTCGGCGAGGAACGGGACGACGGCCTCGCACGTGGTGCCGGCGTCGAGGAACAGGACCATGTCGTCCTCGACCAGGTCGGCGGCGAGTTCGGCGATCGCACGCTTCCGCGGCAGTTCGAGCCCCGCTCTCGACGCCCGCTCCCGGGGTGGTTCCGATCCGCTCCGTTCGCTCAATCTGACGCCGCCCTGCACCGAGACGACCTGACCGCCCTCCTCCAATGCGGCGATGTCGCGACGCACCGTCATGTGGGAGACACCGAGGAGCTCGACGATGTGTCGGATGCTCAACACGCCCGCGCTCCGCAACAGGCGGAGGATCTCCTGGTGGCGTTGCTCCGGGATCAGGGGCGAGGAGGAACTCATGCCGCGAGCCTATCGGTCCGCAGAGATCGATCGTCGTGATTTTGAGACGATATGTGAATCTGTGTGAATCCATGGGGTAATGTGATCCGCGATGCTTACCAAATACGACGTCCTCCGCACGATCCACGAGACCGGCGCGATCCTCATCCTGCGCCTCGACAGCACCGACGAGGCGATCCAGGTCGCGCGGGCGGCGATCGCGGGCGGCTTCCGCGCCCTCGAGATCACGCTGTCCGTCCCAGACGCCCTGGGCGCCATCCGCACCCTCTCCGAGGAGTACGCCGATCAGGGAGTCGCCGTCGGTGCCGGGACCGTCCTCGACGCCGAGGCCGCGTTCGCCTGCATCCAGGCCGGTGCCCGGATCCTCGTGAGTCCCAACCTCGACGAAGGCATGATCCGCACCGCAGCGCGCTACCAGGCCGTCTCGATCAGCGGGGCGTTCACACCGACCGAGATCGTCGACACGATGTCCGCCGGCGCCGACATCGTCAAGCTGTTCCCCACCGAGATCGCCGGACCCGAGTACCTCAAGACGGTCCGGGCGCCATTGGCGCAGGCACCGATCCTCCCCGCGGGCGGAGCCACACCCGAGAACGTCGGGACCTGGTTCGCCGCCGGGGCCGTCGCCGTGGGCGTCGGCAGCGCGGTCACGAAGGCAGCACGCGCCGACGGCGACTACGGCAAGGTCACCCGCGCAGCTGAGGAGTTCCTCGCGGCGATCGCCGCCGCTCGGGCCTGACACCCGTTCCTCGCGCCCAGCGCGACGCAGTACCCACCACCACACGAAGGAGTGCATGGCATGAGCCAGATCGACAGCGAGGCACCGGTCCTCACCAAAGCCGAGAAGAAGAGCGTCCGGATCCGATGGTTCCTGGTCGGGTTCCTCGTGCTCGGCGGGGTCGTGAACTACCTCGATCGATCCACGCTGAGCGTGGCGAACACGACGATCGCTCAGGAGTTCGGACTCAATGCCCTCCAGATGGGGCTGCTGCTGTCGGCGTTCTCCTGGCCCTATGCGATCGCGAACCTGCCGGCGGGCTTCCTCGTCGACAAGTTCGGTCCGAAGAAGATGTTCGCGTTCGCCGCCGGTGCGTGGTCGCTCGTCTCGATGGTGACCGCCGCCGCGAACTCGTTCGGCTTCCTGTACGCGGCCCGCGTCGCCCTCGGCATCGCCGAGTCGCCGTTCTTCACGTCCGCACTGAAGGTCAATGAGCGCTGGTTCAACAAGTCGGAGCGCGCGCTCCCGGTGTCCCTCGTGAACACGGGCTCGCAGATCGCCAACGCGATCGCCCCGCCGCTCCTCACCTTCCTCCTGCTCACCATGAGCTGGCGAGGCATGTTCATCATCGTCGGTGCGTTCGGCATCGTCATCGCGCTCGTCTGGCTCCGCATCTACCGCGATCCGACGCTCAAGGAACAGTCGATGATCAAGGGCGCCGAGGCCGAGGCCCGCGTGGTCGCCACGGTGGAGCAGGTCGCCTGGGGCCAGCTGTTCAAGCACCGCAACACCTGGTTCATGGTGCTCGGAGCCTTCGGCATCTTCTACACCGTGTGGGTCTACCTCACCTGGCTCCCCAGCTACCTCCAGACCGCCCGCGGCTTCAGCCTCGCCGACAGTGGATGGTTGGCTTCGCTCCCGTTCCTCTGCGGCATCGTCGGCGTCGTCTTCGGCGGATGGCTCTCGAGCCGTCTGGTGCAGCGGGGCGTCGGTACCGTCCGCGCCCGGAAGATCCCGATCGTCGGCGGCGCGCTGCTCGCCGCCGCGAGCGTGCTCCCCGTCGCCTACGTGGACAACACCGCCCTCGCCGTCGCTCTGCTGTCCGTCGGGTACTTCGCGTCGCAGGTCCCCATCGGCTGCCTGTGGACCCTGGCCTCGGACATCGCCCCGTCCAACCAGGTCGCCTCGCTCGGCGCGATCCAGAACTTCGGTGGGTTCATGGGGGCGGCCGTCGCACCCGTCGTCACCGGGGCGATCCTCACGGCGACGGACGGCAACTACACCCTCGTCTTCCTCATCGGCGGCGTGCTCCTCCTGGTCGGCGCGCTGTCGTACGGACTGTTCGTCAAGGAACGTCCGGCCGCGGCCGTGACGGCGTAGCGTGACCCGATGAGTCCGAAACTCTATTTCGTCATCGGCCCCGCGGGGTCAGGGAAGTCGACGGTGAGCACGCTCATCGCCGGGCGGGTGTCGGCGGCCTACCTCGACAAGGATTCGGTGGCGACCTTCTTCACCGAGACCCTCCTCGAGGCCGCCGGCACCGACAAGCACGAACGGGACAACAACGAGTACTACCAGCGGGTCGTGATGGACCTCGAGTACCGGACCCTCCTCCGGCTCGCCGGAGACAACCTCAGACTCGGCATGTCGGTCGTCCTCGACGCACCGTTCGTGCGGTACTTCCCGCAGAGTGGGTTCCTCGAGGAGGCGGCGAGCGAGCACTCGTGGCCGCGGGAGGTCGACATCGTCGTCGTGCACGTGACCGTCGACGGCACCCGCGTCAAGGATCGCGTGCACGCCAGAGGCTATGAGCGGGACACCTGGAAACTGGCGAACTGGGACGAGTTCTGGGCGACCGCGCAGGCGGCCGAGTGCCGATGGCGCGGAGCCCACCACATCCTGTTCGACAACAGCGCCGACGGCGAAGCCGCCGAACGCCTCGACGAAGCGCTCGCCGCCCTGGCGTGACGCGCCCGTCAGTGCCCGGGCGGCGCGGCAAGCCGTCGTTGTCGAACATCAGGCGAGCCAGGTAGGTTGACGGCGACGGGATGAAGGGACCACCGTGGCCAGACGCAAGACGCCGGAGCAGATCGCGGACGAGGAACGACGCTACGAGCTCGCGCGATCGGCGAGCACGTTCGAGGAGTTCTCCGTCCTGGCGAACGACCCCAATCAGGCCATCCGCGCCGCAGCGGCGCACAACCCGGCAGCTGACCCAGCGGCGTTGGAGCTCTTCCTCGAGGACCGCTTCTGGGGTGCGCGCATCGAGATCGCGCTGCACCCGAACGCGACGGACGACCTCCTGATCCGCCTCCTCGAAGCTGTTCCGCGCAAGCGCGGCGTCGTCCACCACGAGGCGGAACGCCGGCTGGCCGCGAAAGGCGTCCGCTTCGATGACGACGGCCTCCCGCTGATCGGCGACGCCGGCACGAGCGCTCGTTGAGCCCGTACAGCCAGGTCGACTGGGACGCGAGCCCCGAGCATCCTTCGTCGGTCGCCGAACCGTATCTGATGGGCACCGGTGTCGTCACCGACGAGGACACCGGGAGTCGCCCGCTCTCGCCACCGCACCGTCATCCGGACGCCATGCTCGCCTGGTGCTACCGCGGCACCGTGTGGGTGCATCTCCCGAACGCGATGTGGCGCCTCGCACCGGGTCAGGGCGTCTGGATCCCAGCACACACGCCGCACACCGCGCACCACGAGCGCGACTCCACCGGGTGCTACACCTACCTCCCCGCCACCTCGCTGATCGCGCCCGTCGAGACCGTCACCCAGGTCCTGGTCCCGCGTGCGGTGCAGGAGATGTTGCTCCACCTCGGGATCAACGACATGCCGACCGACCTCCGGGTCCGTGCGCAGGCGGTCCTCATCGAGATGCTGCAGCAGCCCGCGCCGGAGACGGCGGACGGCTGGGGCGAGATCCCGATGCCGTCCGACGATCGTGTCCGTCCGCTCGTCCGTGCGATCCTCGCCGATCCGGGTGACCTCCGGGGCGCGCGCGAGCTGTTCGACGTGCACGGCCTCCACGAGCGCACCGTGCTGCGGATCTTCCAGCACGACACCGGGATGAGTTTCGCCCGGTGGCGGACGGGCGTCCGGATGACGCTGGCGGCGCGGCTGATCATCGACGGCATGCCGATCGGGGCAGCCGCGCACCGGTGCGGGTACGCGTCCTCGAGCGCCTTCTCCGCGAGCTTCAGAGCCCGGTTCGGCATGACCCCTCGGGAGTACGTGGCACGGGTGCAGGCGGACCCCGCCCACCAGCTCTACTGGCGCTGATCCACCCGGGCACGCACCACCGTGTCGGATCCGCGACAGAACTCGTCGGTTCCTCGACGCTGTCGCGCGCGGAAGCGCCCTACGATCGTTCTGTTAGGACATGCTTACCTAACTTCTGGATCGCCAGCGGTGATCCACTCCCCCCTCTTCAAAGGAGCCCCATGCCGCACGCTTTCGCGCGCCCGAACGTCCGCCGAGGATCCACCCTCCTCGCCGCCGTCATCGCCACCGCTCTCGCCCTCGCCGGATGTTCGGCCGCCACCGGCGACACCGGATCGACGACGGCATCGACCGACGGCGTCGTCATCGAACACGCCCACGGTGAGACCGTCATCCCGGAGAAGCCGGAACGGATCGTGGCTCTCGGGTGGATGACGCCCGACATCGTCGCCGCCCTCGGCACCAACCCCGTCGGCATCGAAGAGGTCTGGGGTGCCGGTGAGAGCGGCTACCAGCCCTGGTTCGAGGGCTACGTCTCCGAGGCGTACGGCGAGATGCCCGAGATCATCCCCTTCACGGACGACGGCCCGAACTACGAGGCGATCAAGTCCCTGAAGCCCGACCTGATCCTGAGCCTCTACTCCGGTGTCACCGACATCGAATACGAGCGGCTCACCGAGATCGCCCCGACCGTCCCCTACATCGAGGGACCCTGGAACCCGGGCACCTGGGAGGGCATGACCCGCACCGTCGGGAAGGCGATGTCGGAGGAGGCCAAGGCCGAGGAGCTCATCGGCGAGACCGAGGACCTCATCACCTCCCTCGCCGACGCACACCCCGAGTTCGACGACAAGAGCTTCGTCTGGGGCCTCACCCTGAACGAGGGCGGGACGGACCTCGGCGTCTACCTCGAGTACGACCCGCGGGTCCGCATCACCGAAGCGCTCGGCTTCACCTCGACCTCGGCGATGGACAGCTTCCTCGCGAGCGCCGAGGGCGACAACTGGTACACCGGCGTCAGCCTCGAACAGCTCTACGACGTGGACGCCGACCTGTTCGCCGCATGGGGCGGAAGTGCCGAGGAAGGGACGTACACGGTCGAGAACGCCGTGGTGTCGCGCTGGTCGCCGATCGCCGCCGGGTCCTACGTGATCTACGCCGACGCCGCCAAGGCCTCGGCGATCAGCGCGCCGACCGTCCTGTCCCTGCAGTACGTCCTGCCCGGCTACGTCGACGACCTCGCAGCGGCACTGCAGGGCGAGCCGACCATCGACGGCAAGTGACGTCGGAGATCTCCCGGACCGCCGCCCCGTCAGCAGCGCCTGGTGCGGGCGGGGCGGCGGACGTCCCGATGCCCGGTGGGGCCGGACGAGCAGACGTCTCGCCCCACCGCACCGGGACCCTCGCCGTCGGGCTCCTCGTCGCCACGGTGGTGCTGATCGCCGCAGCCGTCGCCTCACTCGCCATCGGCAATCGGGCCATCGATCCCCTGACCGTCGTCCGTGCGCTCGCCGCCTACGACGACGCGAACCCCCTGCACCTCATGGTCATGGAGCTGCGCGTCCCACGGACGCTGCTCGGCATCCTGGTCGGTGCGGCGCTCGCCGTCTGCGGCGGGCTCATCCAGGCCTTCACCCGCAACCCGCTCGCCGACCCGGGCATCCTCGGGGTGAACGCCGGCGCGTCGTTCGCCGTGACCTTCGCGGTCGGTGTCCTGGGACTGACGACTCCCGGCACCTACGTCCCGTTCGCCCTGGCGGGTGCGTTCATCCTCACGGTGATCGTCTACGCGCTCGGATCCGTCGGGGCCTCGGGTGCGACCCCGATGAAACTGACCCTCGCGGGGGTCGCCCTCGGTGCCGCCTGCACCGGTTTCACCACCGCGATCGTGCTGCGGGACGAAGGCACCCTCCAGGTCATGCGCTTCTGGAGCGTGGGATCCATCGGAGGCCGCACCCTCGACCAGCTCACGTGGGCTGCTCCGCTGATCGTCGCGGGCCTCGTGATCGGTCTGCTCTGCGCCCGGTCGCTGAACGCCCTGACCCTGGGAGACGAGCTCGCACAGGCGCTCGGGGTGCGAGTGCGCAGCACCCGGGTGTGGGTCGTCGTGGCCGTCACCCTCCTGGCGGGTACGGGCGTCGCAGCCGCCGGTCCCATCGCCTTCGTGGGACTCATGATCCCCCATGTCGTGCGGTGGTTCACGGGCCCCGACCAGCGCTGGGTGCTGACGTACTCGATGGTGATCGGCCCCGCGTTCCTGCTGCTCGCAGACGTCCTCGGCCGGATCGTGTTGCCGTCCGGAGAGCTTCGGGTGGGGATCGTCACGGCGCTCCTCGGCGCTCCCATCCTGATCATGCTGGTGCGTCGGAAGCGGGTGAGCGGACTGTGAGCGTCATCGACCACGGACGACGGCTGATCCGCGTGGAGACCGCGCACATCGCGACGCTCGTACCCGTGCGGTCCGTCCTCGTGTGCCTCGGACTCGTCGTGGTGATCATCGGAGCAGGGCTGTTCGCGATGACGATCGGTGCGTACCAGATCGGCTTCGACGCGGTCATCCGGGCGATCGTCGACCCCGCGTCCGACCCGGACGTCCGCCAGGTCGTGACCGAGTGGCGACTGCCGCGGGTGCTGTTCGCGGTGCTCTGCGGAGCGGCGCTCGCGCTCGCCGGGGGCATCTTCCAGTCGCTCACCCGCAACCCGCTCGGCTCACCGGACATCATCGGGTTCGGTGTCGGCGCGCAGTTCGGTGTCACGCTGACGATGCTCGTCCTCGGGCTCAACACCTACCTGTTCAAAGCCGCCGGGGCACTCGTCGGCGGCCTGCTGACCGCCCTGCTCGTCGCCGTCCTCGCGAACCGCCACACCATGTCGTCCTTCCGGCTGATCATCGTCGGCATCGGCGTCTCGGCAGGGCTCGGCTCCCTCACCTCCTGGATCCTCATCTCCGTCAGCGTCGAGCAGGCGATGATGGCGGCCACCTGGGGTGCCGGATCCCTCGCCTCGCTCGGCTTCGACCAGGTACTCCCCGCCGCCACGGCCTTCGTCGTGTTCGCCCTGCTGGCGCGGCCACTCCGACGCTCGCTGCCCGTGCTCGAGATGGGCGACGACGCCGCCACGGCCCTCGGAGTGCGCCCTGGACGCACCCGGCTGATCGCCATGGTCGTCGGTGTGGCCCTCGTGGCGCTCGTCACCGCCGCCGCCGGCCCGATCTCGTTCATCGCCTTGGCCGCCCCGCAGATCGCTCAACGGCTCACCCGCTCGAACACCCCGATGGGCCTCGCGCCGGTGATGCTCACCGGAGCCGCCCTGGTCGTCGTCTCCGACGCCGTCGCCCAGCTGCTCGCGGTCCCGGTCGGCGTGGTGACGCTCTCGGTCGGTGGCATCTATCTGACCTGCCTGCTGGCCGCCCAGTTCGTGCGCCGCACGTGAAAGGAACTCCCATGACCACGTCGCTCCTCGCCCGCGACCTCACCCTGGGCTACGGCGATGCTCCGATCGTCTCCGAGCTGTCGCTCGAGGTGCCGGACGACTCGTTCACGATCATCATCGGACCGAACGCCTGCGGCAAGTCGACCCTGCTCCGCGGACTCGCACGGCTCCTGCGCCCGACCGCCGGTGCCGTCCTCCTCGACGGGGCGGACATCCGCGCGTCGAAGCCGAAGGACACCGCTCGCCGACTCGGGCTCCTCCCCCAATCCGCCATCGCCCCCGACGGCATCACCGTCGCCGACCTCGTCGGGCGTGGGCGGTTCCCGCATCAGAGCGCGATGCGGACGTGGAGCAGCGCCGACGAAGCGGCTGTCTCGGAGGCGATGGCCGCGACCGGGGTCACGGAGCTGTCCCGCCGGCTGGTCGACGAGCTCTCGGGCGGTCAACGGCAACGCGTCTGGGTCGCGATGGCACTCGCCCAGCAGACGAAGCACCTGCTGCTCGACGAGCCGACGACCTTCCTCGACATCGCGCACCAGATCGAGCTGATGGAGCTGTTCACGGATCTGCACCGCAGCGGCACGACCCTCGTCGCGGTCCTCCACGACCTCAACCACGCCGCCCGCTATGCGACCCATCTCGTCGCGATGCGCGACGGCGCGATCGTCGCCCAGGGCGATCCGCAGGAGATCATCACCGCCGACCTCGTGGAGGCCGTGTACGACCTGCCGTGCCAGGTGATCACCGACCCCGTCTCCGGTACCCCGCTGGTGCTCCCGCTCGGACGGCGGAGCCGGTGAGCGGGACGACGACGAGTACGCCGCGGCGCCTCTTCGGCATCGCGCTGGGAGCGGACGGTCGCGGCGCCATGCTCGTCGCCGCGACCAGCCTCCTCATCGTGCACGCCCTGTCGGAGGCGGCGATCCCCGTCATCATCGGGGCGACCATCGACCGCGCGGTGGTGCCGTCCGATCCGGTCGCCCTCGGGGTCTGGATCGGTGTCCTGGTCGGAACCTTCCTCGTCCTGACGGTGAGCTACCAGTCGGCGTCGCGCCTCATGGTGTCGATCTACGGGCACGGCGAACAGGCGCTCCGGCACCTCACACTCTCCCGGATGCTTCGGCCGCAGCTCTCACGACAGAACCTTTCGGCGGGTGAGGCTCTGACGGTCGTCACGTCCGACACCTACCGGGTGGCCGGGGTCGCCTGGTCGGTCGCGCAGCAGTCGGCGACCATCGCGGCCATCATCGGAGCCGCGCTGGCGATGTCGGTGATCTCGCCGGTGGCGACGATCGTGGTGTTCGTGTCGACCATCGGGATGATGCTCGTCATGCGCGTCGTGTCACGCCCGTTGGAACGCCGCGGCTTCGCCGAGCAACGGGCGGCGACCGAGGCAGGAGCGGTGGCCGCCGACTTCATGAGCGGGTTCCGAGTGCTCGTGGGCATCGGCGGGCGTGCTGAGGCCGTGCGCCGGTATGACGCCGCCAGTGACGTCTCACGACGCGCAGCGACGGCCGCCGGACGGTCCCTCGCCCTCTTCGACGCCGTGAGCGGCACGCTGGCGGCGTTCGTCATGGCCGCACTCGTCGGCCTGTCCGCGTGGTTCGCCGCGGAGGGGCGGATCAGCATCGGCGAGCTCGTGACGGTGCTCGGCCTCGCGCAGTTCATCAGCGGATACCTCGCACAGGCGGGATCATTCCCGTCCAACTGGATCCACAAGCTCGCCTCCGCCAAGCGCTTGGCCGCGGTCGTCGACGCCGACGACCTGCTCGAAGTGGGCGGTCGGCCGGACGAGCTGTCCGACTCCGGCCCTGCGACCGACGTCGTGCTGTCCTTCCGCCCCGAACACCAGGACCGACCGGTGGACGTCCGTGCTGGTGAACTGCTCGGCGTCCGGCCGCCCGACAGCGACACGGCGCGCGCCCTCTCCCGTCTGCTCGGCATGCGGACCCCCGCCGAGCGCGGCAGCGTCTCGCTCGCCGTCGACGGCAGACTCGTCGACCAGCTGGACCTCGACCCGGTGGCGTACCGCCGTCGTGTGGTCGCGCCACCGCACGGCCAGCGCATCATGAGCGGCACCCTGGCGGAGGCGGTCCGCGGTCATGACGTGACCGGCGACCCGGATGCGGTGTTCGTCGGCATGGCGGCGCTCGACGACGCGGTCGTGCAGCTCGGCGGCTGGTCGTCACCGGTCGGTGAGGCGGGCAGACGGCTCTCCGGCGGGCAGCGCCAGCGCGTCGGCATCGCCAGGGCGCTCCATGCCGGTGCGGACGTGCTCGTCCTCGACGAACCGACGTCGGCCGTCGACGTCCTCACGGAGACCCGCATCGCCCGAGCACTCGCGGCGCACGACGGCACCGTCGTCGTCATCACCACCTCGCCGGTCCTGTTGAACGCCTGCGACAGGGTCGTCGAGCTCACTCCCGGTTCGGAGACCCGCCATGACTGATCCCGCCACGGAGCCCACCACCGCCGAGATGCTCCCCGTCGCCAACGGCTCCCGCGTCCGAACCGTCGTCGGTGCCCTCCTCCGACGACACCGCGGACGGACCGCCGCCGTGGTGGTCCTCTTCCTCGCAGCCGCCGCACTGGGTGTCGTGATGCCCGCGTGTCTCGGGCGGATCGTGGACGCCGTCGCTTCCGATGCCGGGCTGAGCGTCATCTCAGGCTGGGTGGCCGCAGCCGCCGTCGGCGCTGTCGGGGCCGTCGCGGTGACGCTGTGGGCGACTCGGGTGCTCACGGGGCTGGTGCAGGACCTGCTCGCCGAACTGCGCGAGGATGTGTTCGCCTCGGCCATGCGGCTCCCGGTGAGCACCGTCGACGACGGCGAGCGTGCCGATCTCCTGTCCCGGGTCACCGGCGACGTCGACGCGGTCGCGGAGGCCGGCGGAAACGTCGCCCCGACACTGCTCTCCGCCGGGTTCGCGATCGGGGTGTCGGCCGTCGCCCTGGCAGCCGTCGACCCGTGGCTCGCGCTCGCCGGTCTCGCCTCGGTGCCGTGCTACGTCCTAGGGACCCGTGCGTTCCTCCGGCGATCCCGAGTGGTGTTCCGCACGGTCCGGATTCGCGAAGCGTCGCGCAGTCAGGCCGTGCTGGACGTGGTCGACGGCGCGGAGACCCTCGCAGCGTTCGTGGGCACGGACCACGCGCTCGAACGTGTCCGGGAACACGCGGCCGCCTCCATCGACGCGCAGATCGAGGGCGTGCGGGTCGCGAACCGCTTGTTCCGATGGATCAACTCGGGTGAGCTCATCGGACTGTCCGCGATCCTGGCGACCGGCTTCCTCCTGAACCTGCAGGGAACGATCACCGTCGGGCTCGTGACCACCGCCGCGCTCCTGTTCCACCGGCTGTTCGATCCGGTCGGCCGGCTCATCTTCGGGCTCGACGACATCCAGCGGGCCACGGTCGGGCTGGCTCGGCTCGTCGGGGTCATCGACCTCGCAGCAGCGTCGTCCGCGATGCCGGAGTCGCCCTCACCCGTCGGCGGTGCCGCAGACGGTGTCACCGCACCGCCGGCGATCCGAGTGCGCGACCTGACGTTCCGGTATCCGACCACGGACCGTGGGATCGCGGAGGTCACCATCGACGTACCGCCCGGTACGACCACAGCGCTCGTCGGCACGTCCGGCTCGGGCAAGAGCACCCTGGCGCGGGTCGTCGCCGGACACCATCCGCCGACGTCCGGGCGGGTGCTCGTCGGCCACACCCCGTACTACCTGTCGCAGGAGCTCCACCACTTCCGCGGCTCGATCGCCGACAACCTCCGACTGGGGGCTCCGCACGCCAGCCGGGACGAAATGGTCTCGGCGCTCCGTGCCGTCGGGGCCGAGTGGGCAGTCACCGCGTTGCAAGACGACCCGGCGGCGGACCCGACCGGGTCGAGGCCGTCGCCCGTGCCGCTCGACGAGGGGCGGATCCAGCAACTCGCGGTCGCTCGAGCGTTCCTCGCGGACCCGGCGATCGTGATCCTCGATGAGGCGACGGCCGACGTCGGCTTGCACCATCGCGACGCCGTCGAAGCGGCGATCGCCGTCCTCCGGACGGACCGCACCGCACTGCTCATCGCGCACCGGTTGGAGCAGGCCGCCACCGCCGACCGGATCGCGGTCTTCGCGGACGGTCGGATCGTCCAGGACGGCACGCACGCGGACCTCCTCGCCTCCCCCGGCCCCTACCGCGAGTCCTGGCTCGCGCACAGCCCGCATCCGACCCAGCCCACCGAACCGACCCGAGAGGCCGAGACGCCATGAAGATCCACCGCGGCATCGTGACCGCAGCGACACCCCTGAGTCCGAACCTGATCCGCATCACCCTCGGCGGTCCGGGCGTCGAGGACTTCGTCAGCACCGGCACAGGTGATGAGTACGTCCGCGTCTTCTTTCCCCACGGTGCCGACCCGACGGACGTCTCGCTCCCGGTACCGTCAGGTGACTGGTGGGAGACGCCGGAGGGCTCACCACAGGCACCGATGCGGACCTACACGATCAGCGCCGTGCGGCAGGACCCCGTCGAGATCGACATCGACTTCGTCGTGCACGAGGCCGGTGTCGCGGGGCCGTGGGCGGTTCGCGCCCGGCCCGGGCACGTGCTCGGCCTGAACTCGCCCACCGGCCTGTACGCGCCGCCCGCCGACATCGGTTGGCAGGTCCTCGTCGCTGACCTCACCGGTCTTCCCGCAGTCACGCGCATCGTCGCACAGAGTCCGCCCGGACTGCGGACCCGCGTGGTGCTCGAGGTGCCGAGCGAGCGGGATCGGATCGCGGTCGAAACGAACGACGACGTGACGGTCACCTGGGTGGTGGGCGGCAACGGACACGGCCCGAGTGCGCTGGGCCGACTCGTCCGGAGTGTCGTGGACGAGCGCCTCCCGCTCGATCAGGGCTACATCTGGGTGGCGGGTGAGACGGTGGCCCTCCGCGACGTGCGCAAGTATCTGCGCAAGGAGCTCGGGCTACCCGCCACCCGCTTCAAGGTGGTCGGGTACTGGACGCCGATCACCGCGTGGGACGAGAAGTTCGCCGCCCTCCCGGCGTCCGTCCAACAGGAGCTCGACGCGATCTGGAGCGCCGTGGAGGACGCTGAGCCGGAGGATGTGCAGATCCGGTTCGAGGAGCAGCTCGACCGCCTCGGCCTCTGACCGCGGTGGGGCCCGCCGCCGGAGGGCCGTCCTCCGGTTCGAGTCCGTTCAGCCGCGTGGTGGTTCGACGGACGAGCGCGACACCACCGGCATCGGGACGAGCACCGGCTCGCCCGATGCGCCCTCGAGCAGGAGTTTGACCGCACGACGGCCCATCTCCTCGTGGGGCAGCGCGATGGTCGAGAGCTCCGGGCGCAGATAGGAGGCGACCTCGTCGTTGTCGAACCCGACGACGGAGACGTCTCCGGGCACGGACAGACCGAGTTCGGCCAACGCTTGATAAGCACCGAAGGCGAGACGGTCGTTGAGGCAGAGCAGGGCCCGGACATCGTCCCGCCGAGCAAAGAGTTCGTGCACCGCGCGATAGCCGTGCTCGGGCTCCCAGACCGGGATGGACTCCTCCGCCACGAAGGTCAGGCCGCGCTCCCGCATCGCCCCGCGGATACCGGCCACCCGGGCCTCCACCGTCGCCGAACGGAAGCGGTCCCGCTCCACCTCGTCGTTCTGCCCGATGAGCGCGATGCCCGCCGAGTGACCGTGGTCGAGGAGCAGTTCGATCGCTGCGCGTCCGCCGGCGAACTCATCCGGGAGGACGGAGACGGGGTGATGCGAATTCGTCGCATTCAGCATGACGACCGAGGTTGAGGTCGGAAGCTCGGGAACGAAGAACTCGCGCGAACGCATGGTCGCGAAGATGATGCCGTCGACCTGTCGATCGAGGACCGCGCCGATCGCCTCGGCCTCCCGTCTGGGATCGCCGCCTGTCTCGAGGAGGAGGATGACGTGGCGAGCCTCCTCGGCGGCCTCGAGAGCGCCCTTGATCAGTCCACCGGCGTACCGTGTGGTGGCGATCTCGTCGGAGATGAACCCGATCGTGCGGGTCTTGTCCGTCCGGAGTCCGCGGGCGGCCACGTTCGGCCGGTAGTTGAGTGCCTCGGCGGCGGCGAAGACACGATCATGGGACTCCTTCGACAGCCCGGTCTCCGGACGACCGTTGAGGATCATCGAGGCCGCGGTGATCGACAGCCCCGCCTCTCGCGCGACATCCGCCAGCGTCACCCTGTTTCGAGCCATCGCTACTCCCCTCGGTTGCGGTCTCCGACCCGTCCATCAGATCACACTTGACAAACCTCGGGCCTCCGCAGAACATTACTCCTATCTAAAACCTTTTAGTGCCGAACTACATGGATTTAGGTAGGCCGGTCCGGTTGCCCGCTCGTCCCCCTCAGGCGCGCGGCCGGGTCGGGTCGACGCGCTCGGCGCACGTCACAGCACTGCACCTTCGACAAAGGAGTCTCCTCATGTTCACCCGTCCCTCCCGTCGGGGAGTCGTCCGCTCAGCGGTCGCCCTCACCTCGCTCGCCGCGGCCTCCGCGCTCGCCCTCACCGGCTGCGCTCCGGGCGGCTCGGCGCCCGCTGCCTCGTCATCGGTCGACGTCAGCACCACGCTGACCAAGGACAAAGTCGAGCTCACCATCGCCGACGAGACCGGCTTCCCGGTCACCGAGAAGCTGGCCGACGAGTTCACGAAGCAACACCCGAACATCACCTTCAAGATCAACCGCGACACCTTCGCGAACCTCACGGCGAACGCGCCGAAACTCCTCGCGAGCGACACCCCGCCCGACCTCATCAGGCTCCCGACCATCGGCGACACGGTGAAAGACGGCCTGCTCGCCAATCTCGACCCGTACTCCGAGGCCTACGGCTGGGACGCCTGGTCCGAGTCGCAACTCGCGCCGCTGCGGGTCGACGCCGACGGCATCCGCGGCAAGGGATCGCTGTACCAGCTCGGCCTCGGCTACAGCGTGACGGGCATCTACATGAACCTGAAGCTGGCCAAGCAACTCGGAATCGACGCGCCGCCCGCGACGCTCGGCGAACTCGAGGGCGACTTCGCCACCGCGAAGGCGGCCGGGGTCCTGCCGATCATGGCGGGAGACAAGGACGGCGTCGTCAACTTCGTCATCCAGGCGGCCATGAACCAGTACGGCGACAAGGCTGAGATGTCGGACTGGATCTTCAACAAGCCCGGTGCCACGTACGACACGAAGGGCAACGTCCAAGGCGCTGAGCTCATCCGGAGCTGGGCCGACGCGGGATACTTCCCGAGCGACATCAACGCGATCGACTACGCGTCGTTCGTGAGTCGGTTCCAAGGCGGCGAGGGACTCTTCACCTTCAACGGCAACTGGGCCGCAGCGGACACGCAGGCGAAGATGGGTGACGACGTCGACTTCTTCCTCGTCCCGCCGGTGAAGGCGGGCGGCGATCACGTGGCCATGGGTGCCGCCAACTCCTTCTCGGTCGCGGCGAAGTCCAAGCACCTCAACGAGATCGTGTACTTCCTCAACTGGATCCACACGGACGAGTCAGCCCGCCAGATCGTCGTGGACGTCACCGGAGCCGCTCCTGGAGGCGACCCCAGCCAGGCGCTGCCCACCGTGCCGGCCGGTTCCCTCCTCGAGGACGCCCTGAAGATGTCCGCGCAGATCGGCGCCGAGAACGGTCAGGTCGACTTCATGTCGAACGCGACCGCCGGTATCTACGCGGGCGCCATCATCCCCGAGTCCCAGCTGCTCGTCACGAGCAAGATCACCGGCCAGGACTTCGTGGACGCCGTCCAGGACTTCTACACCAAGGAACTGGCCGGCTGACCACCATGACCCGCAATCGACCGATCCTCTGCGTGCGGCTCACGCACGCCGACCTCCGACGTGGGCTGCCGGCATGACCGGCACGATTGCACCCCGTCGGGCCCGCGGACGTACCGCGGCCCGGCGGGCGGTCCTCATCGGGTGGCTCTTCACCATCCCCGCCCTGCTCGCCTACATCGGGTTCGTCGTCTATCCGCTGTTGACGGGCGTGCAGTACTCCTTCTACCGATGGAACGGCGTCGGTCCGTCCGAATGGGTCGGGTTCGCGAACTACCTGCGGGTGTTCACCGACCCCGACCTGCTCGGGTCCATCGGCAACGCGTTCGTCCTCATCGTCTTCTTCACCGCGATCCCGGTGTCCGCTGGGCTCGTTCTCGCCAACCTGATGCGGTCCATGCGTCCCGGCCCGTTCTCCACGGTGTCACAGACGATCCTCTTCCTCCCGCAGATCATCCCGCTCGCGGCAGCCGGTATCGCCTGGTCCTGGATGTACGCGCAGACGGGAGCCGTGAACCAGATCCTCGGCGCCGTCGGACTCGGCGGTCTGGCGCGTCCGTGGCTCGGTGACTTCCAGACGGCGCTGCCCGCGGTCGGACTCATCGGCTCGTGGGTGCTCACGGGCCTCTGCACCGTCCTGTTCCTCACCGGTATCGGCAAGATCGACTCGTCCCTGTACGAGGCGATCCGTTTGGACGGCGCCGGCTGGCTGCGCGAGTTCACCACCATCACCGTGCCGGGACTGCGTCAGGAGATCTCCGTACTCGTGACGATCACGGTCATCGCCGCACTCAGCAGCTTCGACATCATCTACACCACCACCCTCGGGGGCCCCGGCCGTTCGACCCTCGTGCCCGGCATCTCCATCTACCGCATCGGGTTCACCCAGAGCGACGTCGGCCTCGCCTCGGCGTTCGGCATCGTCCTCATGGTGCTCGTCCTCGCCTGCGTCCTCCCCCTGCAGCGTCTGGCGAAAGTGAGCGATCGATGATCACCTCGAAGACCGAAGTCATCCTCGGCCGTGCCATCCTGGTCGTCGTCCTCGTCCTCACCGTCCTGCCCCTCCTCAACATGATCTCGGCGGCCCTGCAGCCTGCAGAGGTGAACCCGACGGGGCTGACCTGGCCCACCGACCCGCAGTGGGGCAACTTCGTCCTCGCGTTCGAGACCGGCCACGTGTGGCAGCTGATGGGCTCCAGCGCACTGATCGTCCTCGGCGTCGTACCGGTGAGTCTGCTGTTCGCGACTCTGGCAGGGTACGCGCTCGGCAACCTGCGGATTCGAGGTGGAGGCTTCGTGTTCGTCTTCCTCATCGTCGGACTCACGATCCCGTTCGAGTCGCTCATCATCCCGCTGTACTACGAGATCCAATCGCTCGGACTGCTGAACACGCAGTGGGCGATCATCCTGCCGCTCATCGGCCTGTTCATGCCGTTCAGCGTGGTCTGGATGCGAGCACACTTCGTGCGGATCCCTTCCGAGCTCTCGGAAGCGGCTCGGGTCGACGGGGCGACGACCTGGCAGGAATTCGTGCGCATTCAACTGCCGCTCGCCCGCCCGGCGCTGTCGGCACTCGCCATCCTCCTGTTCCTGTGGACCTGGAACCAGTTCCTCCTGCCGGTGGTGCTCGTGTCCGACCCGCTCAACCGGACGGTCGCCGGCGCTCTCACGTTCTTCCAGGGGCAGTACAGCAACAGCATCCCGCTGCTGAACGCGGGCGCGCTACTCATCGTCGTCCCGACGATCCTCGTGTTCGTCGTCTTCCAGCGCCAATTCATCACCGCGTTGCTGCAGGGCGCCGTCAAGGGCTGACCCCTTGACGGCTCCGCACCAGCGCCCTGAATCAACCCACTCCTTCCACGATCGGCTCCGTACATGACCTTCGAACTCGACGACCACTGGGTGTGGGACTTCTGGTTCGCCGACGACGGCGACACCTTCCACCTCTTCTACCTGCACGCGCCGAAATCGCTCGGCGACCCCCAGCGACGGCACCGCAACGCCCGGATCGGACACGCGACCTCGGAGGACCTGCGGACGTGGACCGATCTCGGACCGGTCCTGTCGCCGGGCGAGCCGTCCGCCTTCGATGGGACGGCGACCTGGACCGGCAGCGTCGTGCTGGGGCCGAGCGACCGCTGGTACCTCTTCTACACGGGCTCGCGGTTCCTCGACGCGGAGAGCCACGCGAACATCGAGACGGTGGGCGTCGCGACGTCGAGCGACCTGCACACCTGGTCGAAGCAGGACGGCCCCGTCCTGGCTGCCGACGGCCCGTGGTACGAACGACTCGGTGACGGCAGCTGGCCGGAGGAGGCGTGGCGCGACCCGTGGGTGTTCGCCGATCCGGCCGGTGACGGCTGGCACATGCTCGTGACCGCCCGGGCGAATCGCGGTCCGGACTCGGACCGCGGCGTCGTCGGACACGCGGTCTCCCATGACCTCAGCTCGTGGCGTTCCGCTCCCCCGTTGAGTGAGCCCGGTGCCGGGTTCGAGCATCTGGAAGTCCTGCAACCGATCGAGACGGCGGAGGGCTGGTCCGTCCTGTTCTCCTGCGACACGTCGATGCTCGCCGGCTCGCGCAAGGTGTCCGGAGAGACGGGAGGGGTGTGGATCGCTCCCGCGGCGGGCCCTGCGGGACCGTTCTTCCCCGAGGACGCGAGGCTCATCCTCGACGAACGGCTCTACAGCGGGCGCATCATCACGGACCGATCAGGTAGGCAGGTGCTGCTCGCGTTCGTCAACCAGGACGACGACGGTCGGTTCGTCGGGACGATCAGCGACCCGCTGCCGGTCGAGGATCTCCTCCCACCACGACCGGAACCCCCGAAGCCTCGACGTGCGACCATGGACGAGGTGGGCTCATGACGGTCACGGTGCACGGCCTGGTCTCCCCCGGCTTCGAGTCGGTCGCCGCCTCGTTCGAGCGTGCCTTCGACGGCCAGCCGACGATGGGTGCCGCGCTCGCCGTCCGTCACCGTGGCGTGTCCGTCGTCGACCTCTGGGCCGGGACCACCGATGCCGCGGCCTCCATCCCGTGGCGTGATGACACACTGAGCGTGGTCTTCTCCTGTACGAAGGGTCTGATGTCGCTGTTGGCGGCGCGGCTCGTGCAGGAGGGACGGCTCTCCTACGATGCACCGGTTGTCGAGTACTGGCCGGAGTTCGCGGCTGCGGGCAAGTCGGCGGTGCGCGTGCGGGAGCTGCTCGCGCATCGGGCAGGGCTCTCCGCACCACGCATCCCGCTCACCCCCAGCGAGCTGCTCGAATGGGACACGGTCACCGGGCGACTCGCGGCGCAGGCGCCGCTCTGGGAGCCGGGAGCCGGATACGCCTACCACGCGATCACCCACGGTTGGCTGATCGGTGAGGTCGTCCGCCGAGTGACGGGGATGAGCGTCGGAGCGTCGTTCCAGGACCTGGTCGCGCGTCCGCTCGGCGCTGACGCGTGGATCGGTCTGCCCCCCTCCGAACACGGGAGAGTCGCCACCATGCTCGTCGGCGACTCGCTCGCGGAGCTGACGCGGGTCCAGGCGGCGGCCCGGGCACCGGGCGTCGTCGATTGGTCGGAGCAGGCGATGACGCTCGGCGGTGCTCTGCCGCCCGAACTCGTCGGCCCGGAGGCCGGGTTCAACCGACCCGAGGTCCAGGCGGCGGAGATTCCCGGCGCCGGAGGGATCGCCAGCGCCCGGGCCCTGGCCGCAATCTGGTCGGCCTCGTTCCGCGAGACCGACGGCGTCCGGTTGCTCGACGTGCCCACCATCGCCGCGGCCACCACCGTGCAATCGTCCGGTCCGCCCGTCTGGGAGGTTCCCGGGCCGTGGCCGGCCTGGGGTATGGGGTTCCAGCTCGACAGCGAGGCCCGCCACTACCTGTCGTCGAGCAGCTTCGGGCACGACGGTGCCGGCGGACAGGTCGCGTTCGCCGATCCACGCCAGGACATTGGGTTCGCATTCTTGACGAATCAGATGGAGGGCGTCGGCGACGTGCGCGCCACGGCGATCATCGACGCCTTGCACGAGTCCCTCACCGGCACCGTTCGTTGACACGGATCGCTTCGCGACAATGGTCGGCTGATCGGGGCCAGGTCGATTCCGCCCCGATCAGCGCTCGACGATCACTCGAGCAGGCTCGGCGAGGCGATCCACACCGTCGACGCTCCGGCAATCTCCCCGTCCACGAGCGCGCCGAGCACGACCGGTCCGGCCTCCGCGGGGAGTGGGAACGGCGCGGTGCCGAAGTTCGTCACGACCTGCCAACCATTCGGCCGCACGAATCGGACGACGTCGGGCCTCCCCGTTTCGATCCACTCGAGGCGCTCCTCGGTCTGCAGCAGTCGTCGCAGCCGGAGTGCCTCGCGGTAGAGCGAGAGCGTCGAGGTCGGATCCGCTGCCTCCACGTCGACCGCGTACTCGGCGAACCAGGCTGGTTGCGGCAGGTGCGCGACCGCACCTCCGAAGCCGAAGGCCGGTCCGTCCGCCGACCACGGCAACGGCACGCGGCAACCGTCGCGGCCCAGCCCGTCGTACTCGCCGCCGCGGAAGAACGCGGGGTCCTGACGCTGCTCCGCCGTGATCGCGGCGACCTCCTGCAGGCCGAGCTCCTCCCCCTGGTAGAGGTAGGTGCTGCCGGGAAGTCCGAGGAGCAGGAGCGTCGCCGCTCGCGCGCGTCTGAGCCCCTGGTCGCGATCGATGTCGGCCTCAGGTCCACCCGCCGCGACCCACTCGGTGCCCTGCTTCACCGGGCGCCCGGCCAGGGGTGAAAGTCCGTACCGCGTGGCGTGACGGGTCACATCGTGGTTGGACAGCACCCACGTCGTCGACGACCCCGTCTCCGCCGCCTGTGCCAGGTTGTCGGTGATGACCGTGCGGAACTCGGCGGCATCGAAGTCCGCCTCGAGCAGATCGAAGTTGAAGGCCTGGCCGAGTCCCTCGGCCGATGCGTACTTCGCCCGGCGCTCAGGTGAACTCACCCACGCTTCGGCGACCGCGGTGCGCGGCGGGTCGTACTCCTCGAACACCCGCCGCCACTCGGCGTAGACCTCGTGCACGTCGTCGCGGTCGAGCAGCGGGTGGGTGCCGTCCTGCGGCATCCGCTCCAATTCAGCGCGACTCGGCAGCGGTTCGGTGAGGTCCTTCGTGAGCATGTGCGCGACGTCGATCCGGAAGCCGTCCACGCCCCGATCCGACCAGAACCGCAACGTCTTCAGGAAGTCGGCGCGGACCTCGGGGTGGTCCCAGTTGAGGTCCGGCTGTTCGGTGGCGAAGTTGTGGAAGTACCACTGGCCGTCCTCGACCCGCTCCCAGGCGGGGCCACCGAAGACCGACTCCCAATCGGTGGGCGGTTCCTCCCCCGATGCGCCCTTCCCCTCGCGGAAGACGTACCGGTCGCGAGCCGCCGACCCGCGGCCGGCGGCGAGCGCCTCCTGGAACCACTCGTGCAGATCCGAGGTGTGGTTCGGCACGATGTCCACGATGACCCGGATCCCGCGCTCGTGCAGGGCGGCGATCAATTCATCGAAGTCCTCCAACGTGCCGAGCCGCGGGTCGACGTCGCGGTAGTCCGCGACGTCGTACCCGCCGTCTGCCAGCGCCGAGGGGTAGAACGGACTGAGCCAGATCGCGTCGATCCCGAGCTCGGCGAGATAGTCGACCCGGGAGCGGATGCCCGGCAGGTCGCCGAGACCGTCCCCGTCCGCGTCGGCGAAGCTCCGCGGGTAGATCTGGTACACGGCGGCCTGACGCCACCAGCTGGCGGCGGCCGTCTGCTGGGAGTCGGTCGAGTCGGTGTCGGTGTCGACGAGTAGTGCCTCGGTCATGAACGTGTGGTCCTCGAATGCTCAGGTGGTGATGGAGGGGATGGTGTCGGTCGCCCGGCCTGGCCGGTCACCCCTTGACGGCACCCTGGGTGACGCCCGACATCACCCAACGCTGCGCGAAGAGGTAGGCGATGATCGCGGGGGCCATCGCCATCAGGTACGAGGCGAAGGCGACGTTGTAGTTGCTGCTGAACTGGGTCTGGAAGAGGTTCTGCCGCACCGGGAGGGTCTGGAGTCCCGCGTCCGAGATGATCAGCGACGGCATCATGAAGTCGTTCCAGGCGTAGAGGAACGCGAAGATGCCGACCGTGGCGCTCATGGGAGCCAGGAGCGGGAAGATCAGTCTCCAGAACGTCTGCCAGGTGCTCGCACCGTCGATGCGTGCGCTCTCCTCGAGTTCGATCGGGATCGATCGCAGGAACGCCGTGAACAGCAGCACGCTGAAGCTCAGCTGGAACATCGTGGCGAGGATGATCACCCCGAACGGGTTGTCGAGTCCGACACGACCGGTCAGCTGGATCTGCGGCAGGGCGACGACCGGGAACGGGATGAACATCGCGGCGAGCAGGTAGAAGAACGAGAAGCGGAACAGTCGGCGATCCCAGTTGCGCACGATGGCGTACGCAGCGAAGGAGGCGAGGATGATGGTCGCGACCACGGTCCCTGCGGTGACGAGGAGCGACATCGCGAAGCCGACCGGGAACTTCGTGAGCGTCCACGCCTGGACGAAGCCGTCGATGCTGAACGGTGCCGGGAGCGAGAAGGCGTTGCCGTCGACCGACTGGGTGTCGGTCTTGAACGCCATCGAGATCGTCACGTAGAGCGGCAGGAGGACGGTCACGGCGCAGAGCAGCAGGATGATCGTCGTCGACCAGCTCACCCGCTCTCCCCTGGTCCGCTGCTTCGGGGTGGCGTTCGCCGTGGTGATGGACTGGGTGCTGAGCACGGTTGGCGTGGCCATCAGAGTGCGTTCCTTCCGCGCGTCGCCGAGAGTTGCACGAGGGCGATGATGATCGTGATGATGAAGAACAGGGTGGCCGTGGCCATCTGATAGGCGTAGTCACCGGTCTGGAACCCGCGGATGATCGTCATCGAGATGCTCCGCGTGGAGGTTCCCGGGCCACCGTTGGTCAGGCCGACGATGATGTCGTAAGCGTTCAGGTAGTTCTTGAAGCCGAGGATCACGTTGATCACGACGTATCCCATCACCAGCGGCAGGGTGATCCGCAGCAGCTGCTGGCGCTTGTTCGCGCCGTCGAGCGACGCTGCCTCGTAGACGTCGCCGGGGACCGCGAGGAGACCAGCGATGTAGATGAGCAGCGTGCCGGGGATCGACTGCCAGGCCGTCACGATCACGATGCCGAGCCAGGCCAGGTCCGGGTTGGAGAGGATGCTCGTCTCGAGGAACGGGATCCCGAGCGCCGAGCCGGCGGCCGGCACCGAGTTCATGAAGAGGAACTGGAACACGTAGGCGATGATGATGCCCGAGATGACCATCGGGATGACGAAGATCCCGCGGAGCCCCATCTTGAAGCGGATCTTCGCGGTCAGGCCGACCGCGAGCAGGAACGCGATGACGTTCACCGCGATGACCGTCACGAGCGAGAACCCGAAGGTGAAGAGGAAGCTCGTGAGGATGGCCGGGTCGCTGAACGCGGCGATGTAGTTCGTGAAGCCGATGAACTCCCAGTCGCCGATCCCGATGGAGTCGGTGAAGCTGAAGAAGATGCCGACGACGCCGGGGAGCGTGATCGCGAGTGTGAACAGGATGACGGCTGGGAACAGGAAGAAGTAGTAGATCGGTTCGACCCGTTTGGTGCTGCGTCGGACCTTCGGGTTGCCCCCGGTCACGATCGATGTGGTGGCGCTCATTCGGAACCCTCCTTGCTCGTGACGGGCGGCTGTCGGAACGCGAGTCGTGCCCAGTCCGCGTCCATGGTGCGGAGCATCGACGCCGCGTCGGTGCCGAGGACCAGCGACTGCGCGTAGTTCTCGGTCGGGATGGCGCGCGGGTTGAGCACGCCCGGGCCCTGGTAGAACGCGCCGGCGTCGTAGTACGGGATCATGCCCGCGACGCGCGAGTCGTCGGGAGCCTTGCCGTCGTCGGTCGGGACGAACCCGAGCTGCGATTCGTTGTAGGCCTGGATGACCTCCGGCTGGAAGAGGTACTCGAGGAAGTCGCGGGCACCCTCGGGGTTCTTCGCCTCCTCGGGGATGATGGTGACGAGGTCGAGGTTCACCCGGACCTTGAGGTCCTTCGGGTCTTCGGTCATCGGCAGCGGGAACGTCCCGAGGTCGAGATCAGGTGCGGTGAGTGCGATCTGGCTGAACGCCCACGGGCCCTGCAGGTACATGGCGCCCTTGCCCTCGGCGAAGGCGACGTTGCCGGCGTCGTAGGTGCGACTCGGCGCATCGGCCTGCGTGTACTCCTTGGCGAGCAGCTGCATCTTCTCGACGGGCTCCAGGAAGTCCTTCTCGAAGGAGACCGGAGCATCCGGTCCCACCTCGGTGCCTTCCTCCGCGAGCCGGTCGTAGAAGTCCGGGATGTCGACGGCGCCACCGACCGAGTAGTCGAACCAGCCCTGGTTGGCGGTCCAGGCATCGGCGAACGTCGCGTAGAACGGCGCCACGCCGGCCGCCTTCAGCGTGTCGGAGACGGCGATCAGTTCAGTCCACGTCGTCGGCACCTCGAGGCCGTACTCGGCGAAGATCGTCTTGTTGTAGATGACCGAAGCGGCCATCACCGAGTAGGGCAACGCACTCGTGCGTCCCTCGCACACGCCGTACTGGTCGAGCAACGGCTGGAGGTCGTCGCGGATGGACGCCGCCGCTGTCGTGTCGGACAGGTCGGAGAGCGCGCACCGTTCGACGAAACGCGACACCTCGTGGTTGTAGTTCGAGAGCATGAGGTCCGGCGGGTTGCCACGGACGAAGCTCGCCGCGAGCGGATCAGGCCCCGAGGTGTCCATGACGACCTCGTACTGCTGCTGCGAGGCGTTGTAGTCCGCGACGGCCTGGTTCATGAACGTGAACGCCTCGCGCTTGCTGAACGTGAAGTGGATGGTCTCCCGGCCATCACTCGAGCAACCGACGAGGACACTGGCCAGGAGCGCCGCACCCGCCACTCCGGCCGTGGCGCGTATCGCGCGTTTCAGTGGGTTCGACATCATTGTCCTTCCGCGGAACCCTCGGTGGATCCGCTGACTAAATACAGAGAGTAAATCAACTGATGACGGAAACTCTGCCATCCGTTCGACGTCTGGTCAAGCACCGGTTCCATCACGACATCCACGGGTAGGACACCGTGATCGTTCACGGTTCTGCGCACGGTGCAGTGCCTCCGCGGCACGGTGTCCACGCGGGCCCTCGGATCGTGGATATCGTTGTCGGTCATGGAAGCGACGACGACGGAGCGGGCATCGGAGCCGCGCTCCTCCAGCATCACCGCCGTCCTCGATCACGCCTGGGCGACGTCCGCGTTCACCGCGGCCGACGTCATCACCGCCACCGGGTTGTCACGATCGACGGCGATCACGCTCTCCGACGAACTCATCGGACTGGGTTGGCTGACGGAGCTCGATGACGCACGTCAGGCTGGTGCCGCCTATCGGAAAGGTCGCCCCGCCCGACGCTACGAGCTGCGCATCGACGCCGGGATCGTCGTCGGTGTCGACGCCGGAGCCCACTCCATCACCGCCATCGCTGCAGACCTGCGCGGTCGGGAACTCGCGAGGTCGCACCACACCGTCGATCCGGCGGCCACCGCTGAGGCGCGGGTCGACGCCGTCGACGCGGCGATCGACGAGGTCCTGCGACAGTGCGGACCGAAGCCGCCGCTCTGCATCGTGCTCGGCGTCCCGGCCCCCATCGACGCGCTCGGGCGATCACCCGAGGGCAACGTTTTCTGGGATCGGATGAACCCTCGGCTCGGTGAGCGCATCCGCGACCACGGCTGCGCGGTCGTCACCGACAACGACGCGAACCTCGCCGCCGTCGCCGAGGGCGCGATCGGCGCCGGCGTCGGTGTCGACTCCTACATCACGGTGGTCACCGGTGAGCGGCTCGGAGCCGGATACGTCGTCGACGGTCGTCTCGTCCGCGGTCGCGGCCGGGCGGGCGAGCTGCACCTCCTCGACCTCGTCGACGGCGTCGGTTCGTCGCGAGGCATCGCCGCGCTCCTGCGCGACTGGGGTCGCGAGTACCGCGAGAGCGGCGGGCTCCCGGAGAGCAGCCCGCTCAGCCGCATACCGGTCGCGCAGGTGGATGCGCAGTCGGTCCTCGCTGCGGCGGACCAGGGCGACACGGTCGCGCTCGACCTGGTGCGCCGGATGGGTGATCGCATCGCGCGGATGAGCGCCATCCTGGGCGGGTTGCTCGACGTCGAGCGCATCGTGTTCGCCGGCGGGATCGCTCCGTCGATGTCGCAGCTGCTCGAGGTCGCGTCGGAGCGCATCCCCGGCTACATGAGCGCGGAACCTCCCTTGCTCGTCGCGTCGGAACTCGGTGCCGACATGGTGGCGCAGGGCGCGGTCGCGACCGCGATCGACGACGTGCGTCGCAACGCACTGCGGATCGACCTCGCCCGACCAGTACGCTGACGTCGTAGCCAGCCGGAAGGAGCACCATGGCCGATGCGATCGTCCTCGTGTCAGGGGGTGCCGCCGTGACCCCGTTCACGGGTCCGGACCATGCCGCAGGCTCCGGCCTGGCCGCCGGGAACACCCTCACCGCACTGAGAGCGCACCTGCTCGGGCGGGATATCCCGGTCTTCACCGCACCGGCACGCATCGGTGCCGGGGAGGTGCACGAGGACACGGGTTGGCAGGGGTTCGCCGACGTCCCGATCGTGCTGCCCGCCGAGGTGACCGTCAACGCCGTCGGTGGGATCGACGCAGGCGGGACGAGCCTGGCCGCGTTCCTGCGGTGGTTGTCCGACGAACACGGCTTCGCGAGCGTCGACCTCGTCGCACACTCCATGGGCGGTCTCTTCTCTCGTGCCGCGATCCGCGAACTGCGCGGCTCCGGCCCATCGATCGGCCGGCTCGTCACCCTCGGCACCCCATGGGAGGGATCGCTCCTCGGCGACGTGCTCACCGGCGAGATCTCGGTCCACGACGCCCACGGCGACGAGGGGACCGCGACGATCCTCGAGCGGTCGAGCGGCTATGCCGCCGAGAACTCTCAGGGCGCTGCCGACGAGGTCTCACGCCGGTTCCTGCGCGAGTGGAACACGACACAGGCCGGCTTCCTCGATGGCGTCGCCGTCACCGCAGTCGGGGCGGGTCACTTCCACACGGCAGCCGAGCCGCGACAGCTGTGGCCACACGACGGCTTGGTGGCCCTGAGAAGCGCCCGAGCCGATGACGTCCCGGTCGACGTGCTCCCCCGCGTGGTCCGCCACGCCTTCGAGGACGACGTCCACAGCATCTTCTTCGCCGACGCCTTCGACCTCCCGTGGGAGCGCGCGCTCACCTGGGATCCCGAGGTCTTCGCCGTGGTCGACGAGGCGCTCGCGTCCTGAGTCGGCGTCGATGCCCGTGTGAGCCGACCAGCACTCCGGAATATACCCTATAGGGGTATTGTTCGACCTCTTGGACGAACCGGAGGAGTGCTCATGAGCGACCAGACCCACCACCACCACCACCACCACCACGGCCCAGCAGCCGACAATGCGACCTCCTGGCGGATGGCCGCCACCGCCACCCTCCACTGCCTCACCGGATGTGCCATCGGCGAAGTGCTGGGCATGGTGATCGGCACCGGCCTCGGACTGCACAATCTCGGGACCGTGGTGCTCTCGATCGCACTGGCCTTCGTCTTCGGCTACGCGCTCACGATGCGCGGCGTGCGCCGCGCGGGACTGTCCTGGCGCGCCGCCCTCGGTGTCGCCCTGGCGGCGGACACGGTGTCGATCGCGGTCATGGAGATCATCGACAACACCGCGATGCTCGCCATCCCCGGAGCGATGGAAGCCGGCCTCACCAGCGGCCTCTTCTGGGGCTCCCTGGTCGCCGCTCTCGCCCTGGCCTTCATCGTCACCACACCGGTCAACCGTTGGCTGATCGGCCGCGGCAAGGGGCACGCCGTCGTCCACGGACTCCACCACTGAGGCCATGATGGGCCTCCGAGCTCGCGGTCTGCGACTGTCATTCGGACGGCGCGTTGTCGTCGACGGGGCCTGCCTGCTTCATCGTCGGCGGAGGTCGCGCAGTGCCTCCGGCGACGGGGTGAGACTGCCGACGATCTCGCCGAGGCTGCTGATGACCGGGTGACGTCGATGCGAAGGCGCGTCCTGGTGACCACCGTCGAATCGCAGGAACCGCACCTGGAGCGCTTCGGCGATCTCCTCGTCATGATTGGTGTCGCCGACCATCAACACGCGCCGGGGATCATGGCCCGAGTCCTCCAACCACGCGGTCACGACATGCTCCTTCGACGCCGCATAGACATCGGTGATGCCGTGGACGTGTGCGAAATGACCGTGCAGCGAGTGGGGAGCCAGCTGACGCTCGAGGGTGACCTCCGGGGTCGCCGAGATGAGGACCTGCTCGACGCCGAGCACGTCGATCGCCGCAAGGGTCGCGCGGGCCTGCGGTTGGAGCGACGCCGATCCCACACCGGCCGCGAACAGCGCGAGGTACTCGTCGGCCGCCGTGAGGAAGTCGGCTGCATCGACACCGAGCCGGGCGTAGAAGGCCCGGATGGGGAAGCCGAACACCGCCCGATACGCCTCCTGGTCGGATATCTCGGCAAGACCGCGCTGCCGGAGAACGGTGTTCATCGCGGCAAGCGCCACCTCGACGTCGTCGAGGAGCGTGCCGTTCCAGTCCCAGCACACCGCGTCGATGGTCGTGGATCCGTTCTCGTGCACGAGGTCGAGTCTCACACGGTCGGCTGACATCGGCCGGATCCGTCGAGGCCGGTGGCTCCTGCTCAGGTGGTGCCGACGCCGACCGCCAGTCCCTCCAGGACATCCGCGAGTGCCACGGCACCGGCCTCGGCGTCGGCGTCCTCGGCGTGCTCTTCCGGCGAATGGGAGACGCCGGTCGGGTTCCGGACGAAGAGCATCGCGGTCGGCACGTGCGACGCGAGCACTCCGGCGTCGTGCCCCGCGCCGGTACCGAGCACGGGCGCCTCCGGCAGCATCCGTTCGAGGCGCCCGCGGAGGAACGGGTCGAAGTCGGTCGTGGCGCTGAACGACTCCTCGGTGATCGCGGCCTCGCATCCCTCCTCCGCTGCGACGAGCGACAAGCGTTCGGTGATCCCTGCCACGATCGCGGCGGTCACGACGTCGTCGGGATGACGGACGTCGATCCAGAAGTCCACGCTCGACGCGATCACGTTCGTGCCTCCCGGCAACGGGAGCACCCGGCCGACGGTCGCCCGAGCGTCCGGCGTGGCCCGTCCGATCGTGCGGATCTCGGTGATCATCCGCGCAGCCGCGACGAGCGGGTCCCGTCGATCCTGCATGAGCGTCGTCCCCGCATGGTTCCCTTCGCCGCGGATCGACACCCGCCACCGTCCATGCCCCAGGATGCTCGAGCCGATCGCGACCGGGCGATCGAGGTCGACCAGCGCCCGCCCCTGCTCGACGTGGAGCTCGACGAACGCGTCGATCGCTCCGAGCCCGCCAGGATCTGGACCAACACCCCGCGGATCGACACCATTGCGGGCGAGGACTTCGGCGAACGTGTCGCCCTCCACGTCGCGCAGGGCCAGCGCCCGCTCCGGACTGATCGCACCGGTGAGGAGACGCGAGCCGAGGCACGCGACGCCGAAGCGCGAGCCTTCCTCCTCCGGGAAGACGGCGACGACGATCGGCTTGGTCGGCTCGACGCCACGTGTCCGCAGGACGTCGATCGCGATCAGCGCCGATGCGACCCCGAGTGGTCCGTCGTAGGCGCCACCGCCCGGTACCGAGTCGAGATGGCTCCCGGTGACCACCACATCCGTCGTCGAACGTGACGGCACATGCCACCAGGCGCGGATGACCCCGTTGCCGTCGATGTCCACGTCGAGGCCACGGCGCTCGGCCTGACCGACGAACCACTCCCGCAGCTCGAGTTCGGCGGTGGAGTAGACGGGCCTCGAGTAGCCTCCCCGACGCTGATCCCGACCGATGCCCGCGATCTCGTCCAGGAGGGAGACAACGGTGTCGCGGGTCACCGGACGGCTGCCAGGCTCGGACGGAACATCGCCGGCACAGCGTCTCGGCCCTCGATCAGCGCGAGGGCGTATTCGCCGATGAGCGGGGCGAACTTGGCACCGTGGCCGGAGCAGGGCGCCAGGACCGTGATCCCGTCGACACGGTCGATGACGAAGTCCTCCGTCGGGGTGTTCGTGAACAGGCAGGTCGTCTCGGCATACGGTTCCGGAACGAGGCTCGGGAGGAACTCGCGGACGTAGGCGACGACCCGTCGGCGGTTGGCGTCCTCGACGACGCCGTCATGATCGGCGGCCGACGGGATGCGCCTGCCCCCGTTGTACTCGGCGACCTTCTGACCACGCCAGTCGGCGTCGCGCCCTCCGGGGAGCCCGTAGACCTGCATCCGCTCGGACTTGTGGATGAAGGTGGGCCACACGGCTCCGGATCGTGCCGGGTCTTCCGCATCGACGCCGATCCGGTCCCGATACGGGAAGTGGTACGCCTGCTCCTGACTGACCTCGAGGGCCGGGAACGCGTCGAGGAACCCGCCCGGCAGCGCGAGGTCGCCGAGGAGGTCCGGAAGCCAGCCGCCGGCTGCGACGACCACCTGCTCCGCATCGAACGCCCTGCCCCGAGATCCGAGCACCCGGTACCCGGTGGCAGTCCGCTCGACCCGCTCGACCGGCTGATCGTTCAGGACCGTGGCCCCGGCGCGGACGGCGGATTCGAGCATCGCCATCACCGCCTGTTCCGCGTCGATCACGCCGGCTCCCGGATGCCACAGGGTGGGCGTGTCGAAGCCGATGTCCCAGCGGGCTCTGGCTTCGTCCCGGGAAAGCAGCTCGTGATCGATGCCGTGCTCGGCCAGCACCGACGCGAGGTGCTCCGGGCGACGGGTCGCACCGAAATCGAGCGCACCCGTCTGCGTGATCAGCGGACGCCCGTGTTCCAGGCCGAGCTCGTCCCACCCGGACGCCGCCGCGAGGACGAGACGGGTGTAGGACGCCTCCGGGTAGGCGTAGCGGAAGATCCGGGCCGATCCGTGGGACGATCCCCACTCGTTGGCCGGGCGGCTCCGCTCGAGGACGGTGACGTCGTGCCCGGCCTGGGCCAGACGCCAGGCCGCCGCAGCACCGGCGAGCCCGGCTCCCACGACGATGACACTCGTCATGCGCGTGCTTCCTGGTCTTCGTCCTCATAGGCGCGCTCGGCGTGGGCGTGCTCGTCGATGCCGGCGACCTCGTGCTCCTCGGGGATCCGCAGACCGATGGTGATCTGGATCACCTTCGCGATCACCCAGGTGACGATGAACGAATAGGCGAGGACCGCGACGGTCGCGATCGTCTGCACGCCGAGGAGTTCGAATCCGCCGCCGTAGAGCAGACCGGAGCGTCCGTTCGGAGCCGCATCCGTCGCGAACACCCCGATGAGGAGCGTCCCGATGATGCCTCCGACGAGGTGGACACCGACGACGTCGAGGGAGTCATCGAACCCGAGCCGGAACTTCCACTCGATGGCGAGGCAGCAGACGACGCCCGCGATGGCCCCGATGACGATCGCACCGATGGGCGAGACGGCGCCGCAGGCGGGGGTGATCGCCACGAGGGCGGCGATGATCCCCGATGCGCTGCCGAGGCTCGTGACCGCCCCGTGGCGCAGCCGGTCCACGATGGACCAGCCGATGAGGCCGGCACAGGCGGCGACGGTGGTGTTGAGGAACACGACGCTCGCCGCATTGCCGGCTGCCAGCGCCGAGCCGGCGTTGAAGCCGTACCAACCGATCCAGAGCAACCCGGCGCCGACGAGGACGAGCGGGCGGTTGTGCGGGCGGAGCTTACCGCCCCAGTCCTTGCTCTTGCCGAGCACCAGGGCCAGTGCGAGCGCCGCGATGCCGGCGTTCATGTGCACGGCCGTCCCGCCGGCGAAGTCGACGGCACCGAGGGTGTTCGCGATCCATCCACCGGTCGCCGTGTCGTTCGAGAAGGCGAACACCCAGTGCGCGATCGGGAAGTACACGAACGTCGCCCAGAGCCCGGCGAACAACAACCACGCGCCGTACTTCATGCGACCGGCGGCGGCACCCGCGACGAGTGCCGTCGTCACCCCCGCGAACAGCAGTTGGAACGCCGCGAAGAGCGCAAGCGGGATGCCGGCATCGGGGTCGTCGACGAGTGCCTGGTCGAGCCCCGCGAACTCGAACGGGTTCCCGATGAGTCCGAGCCCGCCGACGGAGTCACCGAAGACGAGCGAGTACCCGAAGGCCACCCAGAGCAGCGCGACGAGGCTGGCCCCGCCGAAGCACATGATCATCATGTTGAGGATGCGGCGGGACGAGACCATCCCGCCGTAGAACAGGGCCAGGGCCGGGATCATGAGGGCGACGAGCGCCGAGCTCGTCAGGATCCAGGCGACGTTTCCAGCGTCCACAAATCACTCCATCGTTCGAGGTGCACAGCGGCCGGGCGGCCACAGCGTCGGGTTCGGGTGGAACAGGTGTCGGTGCTCGATGCCGGTCGGCGTTCAGGCCAGGTCGGGGGCGTCCCAGAGGTTGAGCGTCGTGCCGATCCCCTGCTCGACGGCGTTCTCGTAGATCGTCTTCGCCCACGCGACGTCCTCGACGCCCATACCACCGACGCTGAAGAGCACCGGCTGCTCGGGGAACTCGCGACCGACGGCGTTCCCGTCGAAGACGTCTCCGATGTTCACCACCCGGGACTCGTCGAGCTCGCCGGTCCCGATGAGGTCCTGCCAGTAGAGGCCGATCATGCCGAACGCGGTCTCGTGCGACGGCGCCGGGTACTCCTCGGCCCACGCCTCGTAGATCTTCTTCGCGTCCGCGATGAGGCGCGCCTTGCCGGAGAGCGTGTACTCCTTGTCCATGCGCAGGTTCGCGGGCAGGCTCAGGAAGGCGCCCGGCTTGATCCAGTCGCCGTCGATGAACGGGTAGTTCTCCGAGCCGACCAGGCCGGTGACGGCTTCGGAGACGATGTCCGAGTCACGCACGGCGGCCTCGACCGTCTCGGCGATCTCGATCGTCGTGAACTGCGGGTAGAGCTCGCGGACGTAGTCGGCGAACGCCTCGGACGTCGACCGTCGGCGCCCGTGGATGCGGATGGTGTCGAGCGAGGGGCGGGCGGTGGTCATGGCGTGCAGGGCGCTCTTGTTCATGGCGCCGGGCCCGATGATGCCGAGCGACTTCGCGTCCACCGGTGCCAGGAGCTTCGCGGCGGCTCCCGGCACGGCAGCGGTGCGGTAGGCGCTCTCGAGGTTGCCGGACATGATCGCGTAGGGCGCGCCGGTGTCCTTGTCGTTGAGCACGATGAGGTGGATGGAGCGCGGGAGGCCTCGCTCGCGGTTGTCGACGTTCGACCCGTACCACTTGACACCGGCGGTGTCGAAGCGCCCGCCGAGGTAGGCGGGCATCGCCATGAACCGACGGTCGGCGGCGTCCAGCGGCATGCCGGGGAACGGTGAGGTGGCGGGGAACCCGATCGGTGCTCCGTGCGAGTTGGCGGTCGGGCCGGCCATCCGGTAGTCACCCTTCGCGACGAGCACCAACACCTCTTCCATGACCTCCATGCAGTGGGCCATGTCCTTCATGCCGGCGGCGATGACCTCCGGTTCGCTCAGGTAGAGCATGTCGATCCGGGTGTTCGGGGAAGCGTCTGCAGTCACGGGTGGTCCTCCAGGTCGGGGTGTGTGGTCCTCAGCGAACACGGTCGCGATCGTCCTGGTCAAATACCGATTCGAACCTCGATTGAGAGCGTTCCGCTCGCAATCTGGACGAAACAGCGCGGTAATACGAGGGTCGTATCGTCGATGGGATGGAGCTCCGCCAACTGCGCTACTTCCTCGCCGTCGCCGAGGAGCTCCATTTCGGTCGCGCCGCCCGACGGCTGCACATGTCGCAGCCACCGCTGAGCGTCCAGGTTGCACGACTGGAGCAGGAGGTCGGCACCGCGCTGTTCGACCGTTCGACGAGGCGGGTGGCGCTGACCCCCGCTGGACGACATCTCCAGGCGCGGGCACGACACATCGTCGAGGAGCTCGACACGGTCCGGGGTGAGATGCGCGACTTCGTCGACGGTCTCGCCGGGGAGCTCACCGCGGGGTTCGTGAGTTCGGCCAACTACACGGTCCTCCCAGGTGTCGTGCAGCTGTTCCGGGCGAGCCGCCCCGGGGTGACGCTGCGTCTGGTGCCGTTGACCTCAGGAGAGCAGTTCGACCGGCTCCGCGACGGCACGCTCGACGTCGGGATCGTCCGTGACGAGGTCCCACAGACGCCGTCCGACAGCTCCCCCGCGCTCACGACCGAGGTCGTCTTCGAGGAGCGTCTCGTGGCGTGCCTCCCGGTCGGTCATCCGCTGGCGGGCCGACCCGAGGTCACCGCGCACGAGCTCATGGAGGTCCCGATGATCTCCTACCCGCGGGCGCTCATGCCGGGGTTCGTGGACCGCGTCGCGGAGGTCCTCGGCACGTCGAGTCGGACCCAGGTGGTCGAGGAGGTCGTCCATCAGGAGACCGCCCTCGGGTTCGTCGCGGCCGGCGTCGGTACGACGATCCTGCCCGAGTCGGTGCGGCAGCTGGTGCCGCCGTCGATCGTCGTCGTGCCGCTCGCCGGGTCGCCGACGACACGCCTGCTGGCCGCTCGTCAGGAACGGACGGACGAGAGCCCGGTCCACGACGCGTTCATCGCGTGTCTCCGCGACGCGGCCGCACAGCTCAGGTGAACGCCCACACGAACACCGCGCGTCCGCCTCCCGTCTCGGCGGCGTAGCCCAGGTGTTCCTGCCCGGCCTGGACAAACGAGTCGCGCCTGTCCAAGCTGGAACCGATGACTGACACCCGCGACGACTTCACCATCCGCCGAGCCAGCCTGGACGACGTCCCCCTCCTGCAAGCGTGGAGCTGCGACGAACCGGTCGCCTGGATCGACCCGGAGCGGCTGACCGCCGAACTCGCGAGTGGGAACTATCGGCCGGAATGGTCGTGGATCGCCGAGCAGGACGGTCGCCCGGTGGCACGAGCACTCTGGTGGGGCCAGGCGGACGCGAACCGGCCCGCCACACTCGACTGCGTCACCACCACGGTCGAAGTCGCGGAGCCCGAACGTGTCGGCGCTGCGCTCATCCGCGCTGGACTGGACGCCTTCGGCGCAGGTGCCGCACTGGAGTTCAATGTCGACGTCTCCCCTGCGTGGGCAGATGACGCTGCGAGTGTGGAGGCGGTGCGGTGGCGCCATGAGGCTGCACGCGCGGGCGGGTTCTCGCGCACGACCGAGCGGGTCAGTTTCGCGAGGTCCAGCTCCGATCCCGTGCCGGGACGATCGCAGCGCCTCCGTTTCGTCGCCGCCCCGGACGACGCGTTCCACGAGCTGTTCGCCCTGGTCGCGACCGGCACCCTCGATGCGCACACGCAGGACATGGTCGCGCGCGAAGGGCTCGAGGCGCTCGCGGACGACGACCTGGCGTTCTACCGATCACTCCCCGGCGAACGCGACGCCTGGCGGGTCGCTGAGCTCCTCGACGGGACGACCGCCGGGTTTATCATCCCGACGAGGACGGCGTACGACGCGAGCATCAGTTACCTGGGCGTGCTCCCCGAGCATCGCGGACACGGTTACGTGCACGACCTCTTGGCGGAGATGGTCCACGTGCACCACGGGTCGGGACAGGACCGGATCGTCGGCACCACGGATGCCGCGAACACCCCGATGCGCGGCGCGTTCGAACGAGCCGGTTTCTCGGTCACGCGCGTTCGGATCGTGCACGAGCAGTAGGTTCGCCCCGGGCTCGGTTCCGACCGTCTCAGTTGAGCACCGCGACGCGGTCGACCGCCGCGCCCGTCAGACCCGCGACGACCGCAGCACGCGGACGACCCCGGAGCAGACCGCGAGCCAGATGATCAGCTGCAAGACCGCAGCGACGAGGAGCGGCAGCACGAACGACCCGCTTTCGGCGGAGGACAGCCAGAAAGCTTCACCGACCGTGCCGGCGATCCCGACCGCCGAGACCGTCAGGAAGAGCGCGCGCGACGCCACCGCCTCCCGACGGTCGACGGTGTCCGCCACGTTGGTGGGGGCCTCCGGCTTGCCGGCGGTCTGTGGTGTCGTACCGGACCACGCCGCGATGGAACGGGTCATCCGGTACCCGGAGACCTGCAACAGGAGCAACATGATGGCGCTCGGGATCACGATGACCACTCCGATGAAAACCACGATGCCCAGGCTGCCAGCCCCTGCCTCCGCCGAGTACGAATTCAAGACCGTCACGGTCGCCACGGAGAGGGTGGCGGAAACGACGAACGTCACGGCGGCGGCGAGCCCGAGGAGCAAGCGCGCAGGTCGCTCGTACTCCCGGAGCAGGACCTCCAGTGCGACGTCGGAGACTTCGGGCTGTCGTCGTCCTTGTTCCGAGGCACTGATCCACGCTCTCGCCTCGGCTCGAAGCAGGAAAGCGTTCCAGGCTGCCGCCGTGGATGACGCGGCCGGCGGCCTTGATGGTGCTCGCCGCCCGGCCGGCTGGCGGGTTCGCTCGGGGTGCATAAGCCGACCTTACGCCGACCGCGGGCCAGGGGAAGGCGACACGGCCGCCCAGAACCGTCCGCACGGCCTCATCTCACTGCGCATCGATGAAGGTGCGAAGCGCCTCGGCCCACTGCTGCCGTGCGTCACGGCGCCACAGCACGGTCCGGCTCCTCGCCGAGCCGTGCTGTGGCGGCTACCGTGCCGCGAGCATCCGGTCGGCCGTGCGCAGCGACAACGCCATCTGCGCGAGGCCCGGGTTCGCGGAGAGCGCGCTCGGGAACGTGGAGTTGTCGCAGATCCACAGGTTGTCGATGTCGTGCGATCGACCCTCTCCGTCGACCACGCCGTCACTCGGATCGTCGCTCATCCGGCACGTGCCGAGCGTGTGTGCCGTGCGCGCCAGCACCCTGGTACTCCGCGCACCGGCCGCCGTGAGGATGTCCGTCATCGTGCGGATGGCGTGGCGGTCGATGGCCCGCTCGTTGTCGCCGGGCGAGAACGAGATGGTCGCACGCGGCAGACCCCACTCGTCCTCCTCCGACGAGAGCTCGAGCCGATTGCCGTCGGCGGGCAGACACTCGGCGTTCATCCCGATGCCGGCGTTGTACCGTGACGCGTCGAGCTCGTCGACGAGCTCAGTACCCCAGAGACCGCCGCCGCGCACGAGGGTGGTCGCATAGTTGAACGGCATGACGCCGAGGCTCTGGAGCAGATACCCTCCGGCGAAGTCAGCACCGTCAGGGCGGACGAAGTCCTCGGTGATGAGCGCCGACGGGTAGCCGCGGTAGCCGCGGATCTGCTCGTCGAACCGTCCCCACACCTGCACCGCACCATGGGCGAGGAAGTTCCGGCCGACCTGACCGCTGGCGTTCGCGAGGTCGTTGTGCAGCAGGAGCCGAGGGGTCTCCACTCCGCCGCCGGCCAACACGAGCACCTCGCAGCGCTGCCGCTTGTCGACGCCGTCCTGGCGGTAGACGACGCCCGTCACCCGGCCGCGGGCATCACGCTCGATGGTGTGCACGACGGCCTCCGGCCTGATCTCCGCTCCCGCCGCGACCGCAGCAGGCAGGTACGTGATGGCGGTCGTCGCCTTCGCACCGTGGCGCTCGCCCTGGTGGATCGAGCCGACGTTGGTCGTGGCGCGTCGCAGGCCGTGGTGCGGCTGATCGCGGTCGCGGGTGATGATCGCGGCGGGTGCGTCGGTCGCTCGGATGCCGAGCGACTCAGCGCCCTTCGCCATGAGGTCCGCCGGGGCGTTGCGCTTCGGCGGCGCGTACAGGTACGTGCGCGCCGGGTCCCACGGATACGGCGTCGGCCCGGAGACACCGATGGTCGCCTCGACCTCTTCGACGTAGCGGGTGAACTCCGCATGATCGACGGGCCAGTCACGGCCGAGGCCGGTCTCGCTGCGCAGACGCAGGTCACGGGCGTCCGGTCGGGGCGTGAACGCGCCCCAGTGGACGGTGCCACCGCCGACGCCGAAGCCGCTGTTGTTCGGACCGAACGCCGTCGGAGCGTCCCCGCCGCTGAACCGGCTGGACATCCAGTTGATCGTCGTCGCGTCGACCTCGTCCGGCGTGGACTCCGCGGGGTCGTGATTCGGCCCGGCCTCGAGCGCGACCACGCGCAGCCCCGCCTCAGCGAGTCGCGCGAGCAGTGGTGCGCCACCCGCACCGGTACCGACCACCACGACGTCGACGCTGTCGTCGAGGTCGTAGGTCTTCATCGCGTCCAGGTTCACGCTGCGTCCTCCTGCTGCTGTGCGGCTGTGGGGGCGGGCGCGGCGCCGAGGTCGGAGGGCTCCCAGCCATCTCGGGTGTCGGCACCGAGCTCGCGGTAACCGGCGAAGTCGACGTCTTCTGCGCCGGTCGCGAACCCGTCGTACCCGACCCGGGCCAACGATGCGGGGTGGATGAGCCACTCCCGCGTGACGTCCACGCGCAAGTCCTCGAACCAGCGCCGCAGATCGTCCGCGTCGATGGCGCCCCCTGGAACGCCCTGGCCCTCGATCACGGCGCTGATCAACGCATCCTGGTCATCGGCCGAGTCCGTCCAAGCGGTTCGGAGGTCATCCAACCCGGCGCGGTAGGCCTCGTCGTCCGTGAGCCCTCCGACCGGCCGCCATCCGTCGCCACCACCGGCTGCGAGGTCGGCGTCGACCCTGGCGGCGAGGTCGATCCGCCCACCCGCCGGTTGCGGAACCAGGCGATCGGCGATAGCGCGGAGCAGGTCCAGCTGTTCTGCGCTCAGCACGCGGGGCCGATACCGGGGGTCGTCCGGCAAGGCGCGTCGTGCCAGCGCGCTGCGCACCCGCGGCGTGGTCCGCAGGGACGCGATGACGAGCCCCCACTCGGCTGGGACGATGGCGCTGTGTGCGACGATCTCGTCCCAGAACTCGGTGAGCGCGCGCGCGACCGTGACCGGACGCTCGTACGAGAGCAGATGTCCGGCTCCTGCGAGCGACACGAATCGTGCACGGGGGTAGACGTCCGAGAGCAGCTCGGGCTGCACTGCGGCTCCGAGCGCCTCGTCCTGATCTCCGGCGAGCACGATGCACGGGAGGTCGAGCTTGCCGACGGAGGACGCGATGTCCTCCTCGCTGCCCTGCTCGAGCCAGCGGCGCCACGCGACGGGCGACATGGCCTGCACGGACGCCACGGCGGCGGCCTGTAGCTCGGCCGGAAGGGATGCACCCACGTTGTCGTCGACGAAGGTCTGCGCGTCCGGCTCGGCGATGGGCCCGTCCTCGATCCAGCTGAGCATCTGGTGGCGCTTGGCGTCAGGCATCGGCTCGGGCGTGGGCGGTGACGGTGCCAGGAGCACGACGCCGAGGAGCCCGAACACGGGGACGTCGCCGTCGCGGACCCGGGCGGCGATCCCGGCGGCGACCTTGCCGCCCATGCTGTGGGCGCACAGCATCCAGGGTCCGCCGTCGGCCTGCTCCGCGATCACGGCGAGGGCAGCGTCGACCTGCGACTCGACGGAGCCGTCCGGCGCGTCGGCCGTGTCACCTTGGCCGGGCAGCTCGACGGCGATCACCCGGAACCGAGCGTCGAGTTCGCGAGCCACGGGTGCGACCGCGGCGGCGTCGAGCCCGAGCCCTGGGAGGAAGAAGACCGTGCACGCAGCCGCGGTCACGGGGTGACCATGCCGCCGTTGACGTTCAGCGTCGCCCCGGAGACGTAACCGGACTCCGCTGAGGCGAGGTAGACGTACGCCGGCGCGAGCTCAGCCGGCTGTCCGGCACGCTGGTACGTGTTCTCGTCGTCGAAGGCCTGCATCTGCTCGTCGGAGACGCCGTCGGAGACCTGCAACGCTGTCCACACGGGGCCGGGAGCAACCACGTTCACGCGGATCCCGCGCGAGGCGAGCTGCAGCGCGAGCCCCTTCGAGAGGTTGTTGATCGCGGCCTTCGTCGCCGCGTAGTCGAGCCGGTCGGGTGACGGCTTGTACGCCTCGAGCGACGCCGTGTTCACGATGCTCGCGCCCTCGCCCAGGTGCTCGAGCGCCGCCTTGGTGATCCAGAAGTTCGCGAACACGTTCGTCCGGAAGGTCTCCTCGAACTGCTCGTCGCTGAGGTCTTCCACCCGGTCGACCGCGATCTGCTTGCCCGCGTTGTTGACGAGGACGTCCAGGCCTCCGAGGAAGTCCGCGGCCTCCGCGACGAGCCGACGGCACTGGTCGGCGTGCGAGATGTCGGCGACGATCGCCTTGCCTCGGCGCCCTGCGTCGGCGATGAGCGACAGCACATGCTCGGCGTCCTCCTCCTCACCTGGGAGGTGGGCGATGACCACGTCCGCGCCTTCGCGGGCGAACGCGATCGCCGTGGCCGCACCAATACCGGAGTCGCCACCCGTGATGAGCGCCTTCCGACCGGTCAGGCGTCCGCTGCCCCGGTAGCTCGCTTCACCGAGGTCGGGAACGGGGGTCATCCTGGCCTGCACGCCCGGCTCCGGCTGGTGCTGCAGCGGGGGCTCGACCCGGTCATACTGGGTCACGGGGTTGGTCAGGTCGTACTGGTCGCGCGGAGACATGACGACCACGCTAAACGAGACACAGGCCGGAACCGGTGGGGTTGCACTCAGCGCGTCCGGTGGTGCAGACGTCCGATGGAGGGCCGCGGCGTTCGGGCCGCGTGATCCGTGCGTGGACCGCGTCGTCGCGGATCAGGTCAGCAGAACGACGAGGGTCCGCCCCAGCCGCCGACCCAGGCCGCCACCCGGGGATCAGGCCGGAGCTGGTGGACGCCGTCGGCGACGAGCTGCTGCGTCTCGAAGGCATCGGGACTGCCCCAGCGTTCCTCACGCCGCGCGGCTCGCCGGGATCGTAAGCGGCCGAGCGAGGCGCCGTCCGTGTCGACGAGCTCGACGGCGCCCACGTCTCCGGTGCCGAGGCGGTCGACGAGATCGACGATCCACGTCGGGTCGAGGATCACGATCGGGCCGTCGAGCTCCCACGTCACTCGAGCGTCGACTCCGGCTGCTTCGCCGAGGACGCGCGGGTCTCCCCCGAGCTCCTCCGCTCCCCCGCCGTCGAGGACGAACCGAGCCCGCGGGAAGGCGGTGAACAGCGAGTCCGCCGCGACGAACCGAGCGGCCGCCGTGTGGGCGCCCCGCAGCCGCACGACGAGATCGACCGCGTCCGACCACAGCGCCCGCGGCGCGGACCCCGACACAGGGATCGACGACAGGAGCCGCATGGTCTGGGCGTTCGCGCGTTGCATGCCTGAGCCGTCGCGCTCGGCCCACTCGGGGCCGTCGTGCCAGGCCACCGCGGTCGAGACATGGGCAAAGACCGCTCCCGCCTGCCACATGCGGTGCGCCCACTCCCAGTCCTCACCGCCGTAGGAGGTGAAGGACTCGTCGAATCCGCCGACCTCGTCGAACAGGCTCCGCGAGCATGCGATGACCGCGCCGATCATGAATCGATAGGAGCGGTCGTCCGCGTCGCGTAGATCCCGACTGCGCGCGTACTCCTCGGCGAGCCACGCCGGTTCGGCGAGCTCACGGCCGGCGGCCGCCTCGACGACCTGTGTATCCGGGGCGACCCCGGCGAAATCGGCGTGGCGACGCCGCCCCACCGTGACCGCCTCGGGCAGCAGGGCGGGCAGCCGCGTGAGCGCGCGCACGTACCCCGGCTCGGGGACCGTGTCGGCATCGAGGAAGCACAACACCTCGCCACTGCTCGCCCGCACGCCCAGGTTGCGGACGGCGGCAAGCCGGAACCCCTGGTCCTCCTGCCGGACGAGGATCACGTTCTCCGGCACCGACACGTCACCCGGGGATCCGTCGTCGGCGACGATCACCTCCAGGAGGTGACGCGGGTAGTCCTGCGCGGCGAGGGCGTGCAGGGTCCGGAGCAGCTCACCGGGCTGGTCGTAGTGCGCGACGATGACGGAGACGCGTGGCAGCGGATCAGGATGGACGTCGTCGAGCGTGTCCCACCGGTTGCCGACGACCCACGGCCGCACACTCGCGGTCACGCGTTGCGCCACAGGGAGAGTAGGGCCGCGAGCCGGTCGACGGCAGCGACGACGAACTCGGGGTGGGACGCATACCAATCGGTGTGGGCGGCGCGCACCTCGGCGTCGTCGACCTCGACGCCCTCGAGGATCCAGCGGTCGCGGGGCTCGTCCGTCAATGACCAGGCGTCGACGACCTCTGGTGCGATGGGGGCGCGCACCGCGTTGAGCAAAGGGCGTCCGGGGTCGGTGACGCCACCAGGGGCCCCCAGGGTCTCGAGGATGCGGGCGCCGAGCGGCAGCCAGATCGCGTTCCCCGGGTGGTTGACGGTGCGCGCGTGGTCGGCGGTGACCGAGTCGAAGAGGTCGGAGACCGGCACGTCGGTCGCGGCCTCGCGTCGCCGCAGTTCCTCGACGGAGGCGCGGCCGATCGCGCGCACGGCGTCCGGCTGGAGCGCAGACGCGACGGGGAGGCCTGCGGCGGCCGCGAGCGTCCGGACGTCGTGGTACGCCACGATCGGCGGGTTCTCCTCGACGCCGGGGACTCGGACGGCGGCCTGGAACGGATGCAAGCCCCCGAAGCGCACCGGCGTCACCGTGAGCACGCGGCCGCGCGTGGAGGCTGCCACCTGACGCGTGCCGAGCGGCAGATCGTGGTAATCGTTCCGAACGGGTTGCGACACCACGGTGTGCGCGACGCGCACCACTTCGTGCAGCCGCTCCGCGTCCTCGGGGGTCATCTCATGCACGGCAGGCACGCGCACGAACCGGCGGTCCGGTGCATCCATGACGGTGCGCAGGGATTCAGCCTGGCAGTTGCCGAGCACCACCCCGAACTCCGTCGGCAACGGTGCGAGGCCGTAGAACTCCGCGTAGTGCCTGCGGCGTGCCTCCGCCGGCGACCCGGCGGGCGCAGCGGTCGTGCCCGGTTCCAGGGTGCGGCTCATGCCTCGACGGTATACCGTCGCCGAACTTGGCATGGTCCTGCCGCATCGGGGTTGCGCCGGGAAGCGGCGGTCTGCCATCAGCGCCGGGCATGCGCGTCAGCACCGCGCTCCATCGGGGCGGCGCTGCTCGCCTGGCGGCACGGCGCGGCCTCATGACGGTGATGACGGTCTGCAAGAATGGGCACATGTCGTCCGCCCGCTCGACCCGCACCCTTCGTGGTGTGGTCGCCGCGGCGTTCTCGACCTTCGTCGCACTCCTCTCGCACGTCGCCGGCGGCGGCACCATGCCCGGAGCACTCGGCCTCGTCGTGCCACTCGTGTTCTCGACCGTCGTCTGCGTCCTGCTCGCAGGCAGACGGCTGTCGATCGTCCGTCTGTCCGTCTCCGTCGCGGTGAGTCAGGTCCTGTTCCACACGCTCTTCGTCCTCGGCACCGCCCAGGGCACCACCTCGATGGCGACGCCGAGCGGACACCTCTCCCACGGATCACCGGTGATCCTCGACACGTCGTCGATGCCGATGATGCACGACGGGCACGGCGGTGCCGGCATGTGGTTCGCCCACCTCGTCGCCGGCCTCGTGACCGTCGCCGCGCTCCACCGAGCCGAGACGCTGCTGTCGACGGCCGGAGCCATCACGGAGTTCGTCCTCGCACGACTGGTGCCCGCGGTCCTCGCAGCCCTGGCCTCGCCGGTGCTGCCCGCCCGGGTGCTACCGCAGCGTGACGTGCCGATCATGCGCCCACTCGGCGTGTATCCGGAGACGACCGCCTTGCGCGGGCCTCCGGCGCTGTCCTTCCTCTGAGATCACGGCACGACCTCGCCGAGCTGCACGCTCGGTCGACGGTCACCGCTGCGTGCGCGTAGGACGCTTCCTCGACGACGACGCTCGAACCAGCGTCATCCCGATGCGCCGTGCGCCGGCGGAGTGCCACCATTTCCGCCGCTCGGTCCTGCCCCGGCGCCCGTCCGGGTGCGATCGCGGGCTCACCGGGTGAGCTGTGCCGCTGCGTTCGTCCACTCGAGCCCGCGGGGAAGGAGCCACCTCCTATGGCAGAAACAACCATTCCGTCGAATGCGCCCGAAGCCGATCCGAGCGGTCGGCGAGGCCAGTCGCCCGTCCTCGTGCCGATCCGTGCACCTGAAGCCGTCATGCTGGCCGCGTGGCCGGTGGCGGTCGTCGTGGCGCTCTCCGCGCTGCAATTCACCGGTGCGTTCACGACCGGCACGCTGCTGTCGGATCCGGGGGTGATCGTCACTCGCGGTTTGCCGGTCGCGAGGGTCATCCACGATGCCGCCGCGTCGGTCACGATCGGCCTGCTCATCGCGGCGACCTTCCTGCTGCCAGGGCAGCGGATCCTCCCGGGGGTCGTCTCGTTCTCGCAGTCGAAGGCGATCCGCTGGGCCGCCTGGGCGGCCTCCATCTGGCTCGCGGCGGGAATCGCAGTGCTGGTGTTCACCGCGGCGAACTCCATCGGTGTGCCGGTGTCCTCGCCGACGTTCGCGAAGACCTTCGTGTTCTACGCGACGCAGTTGGAACTCGGGCAGACCCTGGTGTGCTCGCTCGCGTGCGTGCTGGTGGTGTTCTGCATCGTGATCCTCGCCCGCCGTCTGGCGTGGATCGCCGCCGCGAACGCGATCGCTGTCTTCGCACTGCTTCCGCTGTCCCTGTCTGGTCATGCTGCAGGCTCCGACGAGCACGGCAACGCGGTCAACTCGCTCGCGATCCACCTCATCGGCGTCACCGCCTGGGTCGGCGGTCTCGTGGCCGTAATCCTGCTCCGTCGGAAGATCGGTGATCAGATCGGCGCGGTCGTCGCACGCTACTCGGTGCTCGCCGGTTGGGCGTTCGGTGCGGTGGCCTTCTCGGGCGTCGTGAACGCCTCGCTCCGCCTCGCGGGCCCGATGGACCTCCTCACCCCGTATGGGCTGCTCCTGGTCGCGAAGACCGTCGCGCTGGTGCTGCTCGGACTCGCCGGCGTGTGGCATCGGCTCCGGCTCATCCCCCGGCTGCAGGCCGAACCCGGGAAGCGGTCGACGTTCATCCGGCTTGCGGTCGTCGAGGTCGTCGTCATGGCGGTCACGATGGGCGTCTCGGTCGCGTTGTCGCGCAGCCAACCGCCGGTGTCGCAGGAGCCGGTCGCCGACGACGTCCGCCGTCGGCTCCTCGGGTTCGCCTACCCGCCGGAGGTGACGCCACTGCGGATGTTCACCGAGTGGCACGTCGACTGGATGTGGGCCGGCCTCGCCGTGGTCGGTGCGGCCTGGTACCTGTGGGCGTTCCGTACGCTCCGGCGCCGCGGCGACGCCTGGCCCGTGGTCCGCCTGATCGCCTGGCTGGCCGGGTGCGCGGCGCTGTTGTACGCGACCAGCGGTGGCCTCGCCGTGTACGGGCAGATCCACTTCAGCACGCACATGCTGCAGCACATGGCGCTCATGATGATCGTGCCGCCGCTGCTCGTCCTGGGCGGCCCGATCCTCCTCGCACTGCGAACCCTGCCCAGTCGCACCGACGGGGGCCGAGGCCTCCGGGAGTGGATCCTCGCCGTCGTGCACTCGCGGTACCTGCGGCTGCTGTCGAAACCGGCCGTCGCAGGAGTGCTCTTCGCCGGGAGTCTGGTGGTGTTCTACTACACCGGTTGGTTCGAATGGGCGATGCTCGCCCACCAGGGTCACATCCTGATGACGGTGCACTTCCTCGCCACCGGGTACCTGTTCTTCTGGGTCCTCATCGGCATCGACCCGGGCCCGAACCGCCCGGCCTACCCGTTCCGGATCATCATGCTGCTCGCGACTCTCGCCTTCCACGCCTTCTTCGGACTCGCGATCATGTCCAGCGCCACCGTGCTCGCCGAAGGGTGGTGGACCGCCCTCGGCTACACGGACACCGCCGCCCTCCTCGCCGATCAGGCGGTCGGCGGCGGCATCGCGTGGAGTGTCGGCGAGATCCCGGCCGTCCTCGTCGCCCTGATCGTCGTCTCCCAGTGGGTGCGGAGTGACGAACGTGCCGCGAAACGCTACGACCGCCGAGCAGAACGCGACGGGGACGCAGAACTCACCGACTACAACGCCCGCCTCGCACGCATCAACGACCACGACCAGGCCTCACGAAAGGACCACCCGTGACCACACACGCACCGACCCAACGCGACGCCGACGGCCCACCCCCGGAGCCGGTTGAACGCTGAGACTCCGTCGGGAGGGGTCGCGCTGGGCGGAATCAGGCGGTGACGACCGCGATGACGAGCAGCACGACGGTCGCCGCAAGCACTCCCAGGGTCACGGCCCGCGTACGGCTCCGGTGCTCCGGCGGCACAGCCAGCGGCAGCGAGACCGCCACGACCAGACCGGCGAAGAGTGCGATCGGGGTGCCGAAGAGCAGGCTGTACCCGTGGAGGTCGCGGTCGTCCCAGCCGAACCGGCTCGACACCACCATCCAGATCGCCAGCAGGAACACGATCGCGGCCGCGGCGGCGACGACACCGGCGATCACCCGGAGGACGAGACGTGTCCGAGTGGTCGCCCGCCGTGCGTGCGGGTGGGCCATACGGCCACCCTAGAGCGGAAGCCGAGGCGTCGGCCAGACCAACGGAGACGGTCGCTCTCCCCAGGTCGCCTGAATCCGCATCCGTCATCGCATCAGTTGACCTCCGCCGAGCGGCTCCTCGCGGCGTAGACGGCGGGGGTCACGGAGAACCGGGTCCGGAACGCCCCGATGAAGCTGCTCACCGACTCGTAGCCGACCGCGGGTGCGACGTCCTGCACGGCGGCACCCCGTCCGAGCATGCCCGCGGCAGCATGCAGGCGCACGCGGACCCGCCACTCGCGGAAGGTGCATCCCGTGCCGTCCACGAACGCCCGTCCGATCGTCTTCGAGCTGACGCCCGCCGCCGACGCCCAATCGTCGAGTCCGCGCGGGTCGGCGGGGTCCGCCATCAGGGCCGACGCGATGGCACGCGCACGCGGTTCACGGGGCATGGCCAACGCCTCATCGTCGCGAGCCGCAGCCGAGAGCAGGTCGACCAGGAGCGTCCAGCACCGCCATCGACGGCGCCCGGTCGGGTCGGCGTCGAGCAGATGCGCCAGCAGCGCTCCCGAGAGGTCGTCGACCCGGACGGTCCGTGCACCGTTCCAACGGCCGCCTTGTGGGCGCAGTTCCGGGTCGGCGTAGACGCTGATGAGCTCTCCGGGTTCGCTGAAGCTCATCTCGTGCACCATCCCCGCGGGGATCCAGGCGAGGTGCTCTCGCCGCATTCGCCGTCGATCGCCGAGGACCGACACCTCCATCGAGCCGGAGCTCATCCACGCGAGTTGGTCTTCGCGGTGGGAGTGCTCGTCGAACCGTGTCGTCGCGTCGACCCGCGAGCGAGAAAGCCGGAATTCCCCCGATGTCCTCTCGCCGTCATCCAGCGGGCCGACAAGCTCGATTCCGCCGTCCGAGTGATCGCGACCAGACATCCAGCTGTCTCCATTCGACAAGTCCTGTCCACTCAGCGCGATAGCGCGAAGCGATTAGGCAAGGCTAACCTGACTGTCGTCATCCCGCCAGCCGAACCGATGAAGGACCCCATGATCGTTCCGAAGCACCACCGCGCCCCGAGCGCGAGGGCCGCTCGCCTCCTTGCCGCGATGAGCGCGCTCGCCCTCGTCGGAGTCGCACTCTCCGCCTGCTCGAGCGCCGCCTCGACGACCGCCGAGAACCCGAACTACACGACCGAGCCGAGCGACTCGTTCCCGGTGACGATCGAGCACGAGTACGGCGAGACGATCATCCCGTCGGAACCGCAGCGGATCGTCGTGGTCGGCCTGACCGAGCAGGACATCCTCCTCGAACTGGGTGTCACACCGATCGCGACGACGGAATGGTACGGCGAGCAGCCGTATGCGGTGTGGCCGTGGGCGACGGACCTCCTGGGCGATGCCGAGCCGACCGTCCTCACCACGACCGACGGGTTCGAGTACGAGAAGATCGCGTCACTGCGGCCGGACCTGATCATCGGGACGAACGCCGGCATGACCGAGGAGAACTACGGGAAGCTCGCGGAGATCGCCCCGACCGTGACCAATGAGGAGGGCGCGGGGCTCTACTTCGCGGACTGGCGGGACCAGACCAGGATGGTCGCCCAAGCCGTGGGTCGGTCGGCGGAAGGCGAGGCGCTCATCACCGGCGTCGACGAGGCCTACGCGGCGGCCGCAGCAGCGCACCCGGAGTTCGCGGGCCTCACGGCGACCTTCTCGCAGGGTGGGCCGTGGGACGGCAACCTGTGGGTCTACCCCGACGGCCTCAACACCGACTTCCTGACGGATCTCGGGTTCACGATCACGCCCGGGTTGCAGCAGTACGTCCCGAGCGAGGGCGGACAGGCGCAGATCGCCGCGGAGAACGTCGGCGTCATCGATGCTGACGTGATCGTCTTCGCCACGGAGTCAGCGGATGCCGTCCAGGAGGTGCTGGGATTCGGCACCACCTCGAGCCTCGACGCCGTGACCGGCGGGCACGCGGTCTTCACCGACGGCGAGCTCGCTGGCGCGATCTACTTCCTCACCCCACTCAGCCAGAAGTACGTCCTCGAGCAGTTGGTGCCGCGCCTGGTGGACGCCGTCGCCGGCACAGCTCCACAGAGCGTCGACGGCTGACCCGTCGGTGACCTCCCGCACCCCTCGCGGGCGCCGTTCGCTGGGGCTCGGGATCGCGGTCGCGGCACTCGCGACCGCGATCCTGCTCAGCGTCCTCGTGGGGTCTCACCCCGTGGGCCCGACGGACGTCTGGCAGGCACTCACGAGGCCCGATGACTCCGTCACCGATCTGGTCGTCCTCGATCTGCGGATCCCCCGCACCGTGGCCGGACTCGTCGTCGGTGTGGGGCTCGGCGTCTCGGGCGCTCTCATCCAGGGCCTCACCCGCAATCCCCTCGGCGATCCGGGCATCCTCGGCGTCGACGCGGGCGCGGCGCTCTTCGTCGCGATCGGTGTCCTGCTCGGCGCTCGCACACCTGTGCAGTACCTCCCGTTCGCGTTCCTGGGAGCCCTGATCGTGACCGCCCTGGTCTACCTGATCGGCTCGGCGGGACGTGGTGGCGCGGATCCTGTCCGGCTGACCCTCGCCGGCGTCGCCCTTGCCGCTGTGCTCAGCGGCATCACGACCGCGATGATGCTCCTCGATCCGGTCACCTTCAGGCAGCTCCGCGGCTGGAACGCCGGGTCCTTCGTTGAACGCGGCTTCGACGTCATCCTGCCCGCACTCCCCTTCGTCCTCGCGGGCGTCGTCATCGCGCTGTTCAGTGCGAGGTCGCTGAACGCCCTGGCGCTGGGCGAGGATCTCGCCTCCTCACTCGGCATGCGCCTCTTGCGCACGCGCGTGCTCGCCGTCGTGGCGATCACCCTGCTGGCGGGTGCGGCGACCGCGATCGCCGGACCGGTCGGCTTCGTGGGCCTCATGGTGCCCCACATCGCGCGCTGGATCGTCGGCCCCGACCAGCGGTGGATCGTGGCGTACTCGATCCTGATCGCGCCGGCCGTGCTGCTCACCTCCGACGTGATCGGTCGCGTGATCCTCTGGCCGAGTGACGTCCCGGTCGGGATCGTCACCGCGTTCATCGGTGCGCCCGTGCTGATCCACCTTGTGCGGCGCGCGAAGGCGAGCGCACTGTGACCGGGGTCGAGACGGGACCGCGCGCGGTCGTGTGTCGGCGGCGCTCGCTCTCCCTCCGTGTCCGGCTGCGCACGATCGTCGTGTGCGGGGTGTTCTGCGTGGTCCTCTTGGCCCTGGCGTTGCTCGCGCTGTGTCTCGGCGATCTGCCGCTGTCGGTCGACGAGGTGGCGTCGGCGTTCCTCGGCGGACCGAGCACCCTGGTGCAGACGGTGGTGCTCGAATGGCGCCTCCCACGGGTCCTCGCCGCCCTCCTGTTCGGAGGAGCCCTCGGGCTCTCCGGTGCGATCTTCCAGTCCCTCACCCGGAACCCCCTCGCGAGCCCCGACATCATCGGGCTCACTGCGGGATCGTACGCGGGCGGTCTCATCGTGATCATCGTGATCGGCGCGGGCGCCGGGTCGGCAGCCGTCGCGGGCGGCGCCATCGGTGGCGGGCTGATCGCCACAGCGCTGGTCTACCTCCTCAGCTACCGTCGAGGCGTCCAGGGCTTCCGTCTCATCGTCGTGGGCATCGGTGTTTCGGCCATGCTCGAGGCGCTCAGCTCCTACCTCGTACTGCGGGCGAAGCTCGAAGTCGCGATGCTCGCCACCGTTTGGGGTGCCGGCTCGCTGAACAGCGTCGGTTGGGCGCAGTTGCTTCCGGCCGCAGTCGTGATCCTGACCATCATCATCGCCCTCGGTCCGCTCGGTGGTTCGCTCCGCCAGCTCGAGCTCGGCGACGACGCGGCGAAGGCGCTGGGCTCGCGGGTCGAACGTTCGCGGCTCGGTCTCGTGGCGTGCGCCGTCGCGCTCACGGCTGTCGTCACGGGCGCGGCCGGACCCATCGCCTTCGTCGCCCTCGCCGCCCCGCAGATCGCGCAGCGGATCACCCGCACCGCCGGCATCGCACTGGTGCCGTCTGCTCTGCTCGGGGCGCTCGTGCTACTGGCATCCGACGTCGTCGCGCAGCACCTGCTGCCGACGTCGCTGCCGGTGGGGGTCGTCACCGTGATCGTGGGTGGCGGTTACCTCGTCTGGCTCCTCGTCCACGAGATCCGGAGACGCTCGTGACCGTTCTGTCGTGAGGACCGGGGATACCCCCTCACCGCATCGATCGGCGGCCCTCTAGCCTGATGCCGAAGAGCCGACGCAGCCCACGCGACGGCGGAAACGAGACACGATGTCGCTCCCTCCCGCCCCCGATCCCACCCGGACCACGAAGCGCTTCATCCTCGCCGCCTTCAGCTTCGTCGCGCTGATGGCGTCCGGCGTCGGTGTGGTCGCCTGCTCGATCGGCCTCGCCGACACCGGCCATCCCGCCATGATCGTCGGGCTCGCCGGAAGCGTGCTCGGCATCGCCGCCGCCTTCGTCGTGATGTGGACGGCCCTGCGCGCCGAACGCTGACGACGCCAGAGCGTTCAGGTCGGGAACGGCGAGGCTGATACGCTCTCGCAGGTCTGCGTTCGCGTCGCCACCCGGGTCGTGACCGGGGTCGGGGACGTGCTCATGCGCAGCGGGGCGTGAGGAGTCGCAATGAGCATGGAGAGCGCGGCCTGGAGCTCGCTGTACAAGATCTCGACCGCCAAGGACGGGAAGCACGGCATCTCCCGTGAGTCCGTGCGGCGCATCATGACGTTCGCGGTGCCCTACCGGTCCAAGTTGCTGGTCTTCATCGCCCTCTCCGTCGCGGGAGCGTTCCTCGCGGTCGCGACGCCGGTGCTCGCCGGCCAGGTGGTCGATGTCATCGTCGCCCGGGGCGAGGTGGCCACGATCGTCCGGCTCGCCGTCGTCATCGCCCTCGTGGCCGTGGCGGACGCCGCCGTGTCGCTCGTGACGCGCTGGTATTCGGCGCGAATCGGCGAAGGCGTGATCCTGGACCTCCGCACCGCCGTCTTCAACCACGTGCAGCAGATGCCGATCGCGTTCTTCACCCGCACCAGGACGGGCGCGCTCGTGAGCCGCCTCAACAACGACGTGATCGGCGCGCAGCAGGCCTTCAGCGGCACGCTGTCCGGCGTGATCACGAACCTCGTGGCCCTGATCCTCACGCTGATCGTCATGCTCAGCACGTCATGGCTCGTGACGGTCCTCGCCGTGGTGATGCTCCCCATCTTCCTGGTACCCGCGCGCCGCATGGGTAGCCGTCTCGCCGCGCTGCGTCGCGAAGCCGCCGACCACAACTCGGCCATGAGCACGCAGATGACCGAACGGTTCTCAGCGCCCGGTGCCACGCTCGTCAAGCTGTTCGGTCGACCGGATCAGGAGGCTGAGGAGTTCCGCGTCCGTGCCGCCCGCGTCCGCGACATCGGCGTCCGGACGGCGATGCTGCAGTTCGTCTTCTTCACCGCGCTGATGCTCGTCTCCGCCCTCGCCCTCGCCCTCGTGTACGGCCTCGGCGGCATCCTCGCACTCGCCGGGCAACTGGACACCGGTGAGGTGGTCACCCTGGCGCTCCTGCTCACCCGCCTCTACGCACCGCTGACCGGCCTCGCGAACGCCCGGGTGGAGATCATGAGCGCGGTGGTCAGCTTCGAGCGCGTGTTCGAGGTGCTCGACCTGGAACCGCTCATCCTGGAGAAGCCCGACGCCGTCACCGTCGCCGATGGTCCGGTGTCCGTCGAGTTCGACGACGTCCACTTCGCCTACCCGTCGGCGGACAAGGTGTCCCTGGCCTCTCTGGAAGAGGTCTCGACGTTAGACACCCGCGGCGGCGAGGAGGTGCTGCACGGCGTCTCCTTCCGGATCGAGCCGGGGCAGACCGTCGCCCTCGTCGGCTCGTCGGGAGCGGGTAAGTCCACGATCGCGCAGCTGCTGTCGCGGCTGTATGACGTCGACGAGGGCGCCGTGCGTCTCGCGGGGACGGACGTTCGCGATGTCGCCTTCGCCTCCATGCGGCACACCCTGGGCATGGTGACGCAGGACGGTCACCTGTTCCACGAGACCATCCGCTCCAATCTGCGTCTCGCACGTCCGGAGGCGTCCGAGGACGAGGTGTGGGACGCCGTCCGCCGCGCGCGGCTCGAACCGCTCATCCGGTCCCTGCCGGACCAGCTGGACACCATGGTGGGCGAGCGTGGCTACCGACTCTCCGGTGGTGAGCGCCAACGGATGACCATCGCGCGGCTGCTCCTCGCCCAGCCGCGCGTCGTCATCCTCGATGAGGCGACAGCGGCACTGGACTCGACCTCGGAGGCGGCGGTGCAGGCGGCGCTCAGCGAGGCCCTCGAAGGCCGGACGGCGATGGTCATCGCGCACCGGCTCTCAACCATCCGCAGCGCGGATCTGATCCTCGTGGTCGAGGACGGCTCGATCGTGGAGCGGGGCACGCACGACGAGCTGCTGGCTTCCGGCGGGCGGTACGAAGAGTTGCACCGGACGCAGTTCGCCGTCCAGAAGAACCTGGCAGCGGATGAGGAGACACCGAGCGGGACCTGACCGCGGTCGCCCCCTCGCAGCCTCCGGGCCGATGGGTTACCGGAGACGCCTGCGCAAGAGCAGGGCGGCTCCGCCCGCGAGCAGGCCGGCGGCGACGACGCCGGCCCCGCCGAGCTGCCAGCCCGTCAGCGCCAGGTCTCCGTCAGCGGAGGGTCGTGCTGCGGCCGACGGGCTCGGCGACGCGATCGCCCCTGCTCCAGGACCTCCCGAGGGCGGGCCAGCGGTCGGCGTGGCCGTCGGAGGGACCGGCTCAACTTGAGCGCCGGGAACGGACCAGGTTCCCGCGGCGAACGTGACGGGCAGGGTCGCCGCCGTGACCACCGATGACGGGATGCCTGACTCGAGAACGAGGCACTCGAGCGCGAGGGTCGCATCTCCCTGTTCGACGCCACCGTCCACGACCTCCTGGAACGAGATGGCCATCGGCACCTCGACCGGCTGCCCGGCGGCCACCGTGACGGTCGGAGACGTGACGACGGTGACCCCTCCCGCCGTCACGGAGAGTCGGGCGGCGTCGTCCGCATCGGCTGGGCAGCCCGCGGCGAGCACCGCGGAGCCGAACGACGGGACGGCGCGCGCGTCACCTGACGTGACCGCGGCGCCGGCGGTGTCGCGCAGCGTGAGCGGTGCCGGCGCCGAGGCGGCGACGGCAGCACCAGCGCCGGTGAGGCAGAGCACCGCGCTGGCGCTGAGCGCTGCCGTGACGAGCAGGGTGCGCCCTGCGGCACGGAGCGGAGAACGGTGGATGACGCGAACGGTGGAAGACATCGGGACCTTTGGTGGGTGCGGTGGGCCTCCGGGACGGGGATACCCGGTGACGCCAGGACTATCGCCCACGCAGGTGAATGGGTCGTGAACGCGGGGCGTCACTCGTGGCACCGGCCGTTGGGCCGAGGTTCACCTCCGCTGCCTACGATCGGCGCGTCCGTCCGATGAAAGTGATGCCATGCCCTTCGATCCCCGCCCCGAGCAGCCCGCGCCAACCGGTGGCTCATCCTCCGTGCCCGAGGTGAAGCGGGGCGCATCGGCCCGGCCCGGCCTCTCCCGCCGGTCCTTCCTGGGGGTTTCCGTCGCTGCGACGGTCGCAGTGGGAGCGACCGCCCAGGGGCTCGGGAGCGCGGCTTCTGCCCAGGCCGCGCCGCTGCCGTCGGCGTCGGCAGTCGTCGACCCGGATGCGCTCTCCTGGCTGGTGTTCGACCACCACGTGCACTCGGTCTACTCGCACGACGCCAAGTACCCGATGACGACGATCCTCGATCAGGCGCAACGTTTCGCGGTCGACGCGATCGCCTTCACCGAGCACAGCAACAAGGGACATGCCAATGTCGGCGGGGTGTTCAACGCGGCACGCGAGATCGACACCGCGCGGGCGGCTCGCCCCGACATGCTCGTGCTCCAGGGCCTCGAGTGGTACATCCCGGGAGCCGAGCACGCGACCGTGCTGATCGCGCCCGGGCCCCAGACGACCCTCGTGTTGCGCCGCTTCGAGCTCGACCACGACGGCAAGCTCAACGGATGGGAGAAACCGCGCCCCGGCACCGAAGACGCCGCCGAGTGGCTCGTGCACGCGACCGACGGGATCGCCTGGCTCGGCGCCCAGAAGCGTGCAGGCGTCATCGACGACGTGATCGTCCTGGCGAACCACCCGACCCGCCTCGGCATCGACTCGCCCGGCGAGCTCCGTGCCTGGCAGGACGCCGACCCCGAGGTGTTCGTCGGCATGGAGGGCGCTCCCGGCGCCCAGGCCGGAGCGATCGCAGCGAACGCGACCGAACGCTCACGGCGTGGCGAGTACGAGAACACCCCCAGCGAGTTCTCCTTCCCCGGCTACCCCGCGGAGGCCTATCTGACGCACGGCGGGTTCGACTGGACGACGGCCGTCGTCGGCGGCGTGTGGGACTCGCTCCTGAGCGAGGGACGGCGCTGGTGGATCACCACGAACAGCGATCTGCACCTCAAGGAGTCCGACGCGACCCGCGTCGGCGACTTCCCGACCGGGCCGGGCTGGGAGTCCGGGGCGACGCTCGCGAACTTCAACCGCGCCGGCCGTCGGCCGGACCCGATCGCCACGGACACACCCCAGAACGGCGCCGACTTCTGGCCGGGCGAGTTCAGTCGGACGCACGTCGGGGCCGTCGACCGGTCGTCCGTCTCCCTGCTCGACGCGATCCGGGCCGGCCGTGTCTGGGTCGACCACGGGCACCTCGTCGCCGGGCTCTCCGTCGTGCTCCGTGCCACCGACCAGCCGGAGACCGGCGTCACCTTGGGTGGGACCCTCACCGTCGAAAGCGGCACAGCCCTCGAGCTCGTGGTCGATGTCACGCCCACGACGACGCCGACCTCGCGGGGCACGACGCCGAGACTCGCGCACCTCGACCTGATCCGCGGGCGCGTCACCGGGCTCGTCGCCGACCGTGACGAACAGCGCGCACCAGGCACCCGAGTCGTCGAGATGCTCGACGTCGCCGACCGCAGCGACTCCCCGTTCCGTGTCGTGATGCCCCTCGAGCCGGCCACTGAGGACGGCTACGTCCGCCTTCGCGGCAGCGATGGCCAGGTGCACGGGGTCGGTCCGCTCGGCGCCGAGGTCGACTCACGTGCACCCCAGCCGTACCCGGTCTCCCCTGCCGACCCATGGGCCGACACCTGGCTGTACACGAATCCGATCTTCGTCAGCGTGCGCTGAGCCCGGTCGGGCCCGGTCCGTGCCAGCGACCCGGATCCGTCCACGCATGTCGTCAGGTTGTCCTCGCATCAGTACGTCTGGAGTTCGTTTGGGTGGCCGCCCAGCTCGCGAGCAGTGCGAGCGCCTGTTCCGAGGATGAGTCCGGTTCCGCGCCGTAAGCGACGAGTGAGAGGCCATCGTCGGCGGTGAGGTCCATGGCTTCGAAGGTGAGTTCGATGCCGCCGATGACGGGGTGGTGGATGCGTTTCTTACCGGCGCGGTGGGCGTGGACGTCGTGCGCGGCCCAGCGGACCCGGAAGTCTTCGCTCCGGGTGGACAGTTCGCCGATCAGATCGGTGAGCCGTTTGTCATAGGGCCGTCGGCCGGCTTGACCGCGAAGTGAGGCGACGAGGTCGGAAGCAAGGCGGTCCCAGTCGGGGTAGAAGTCCTTCGAGCGAGGGTCGAGGAACGTGAACCGCGCGGAGTTCGGCGTCCCTGCCGGGTCGATGAACATCGGTGCGTACAGTGCCCGTCCGAGCGTGTTGGTGGCGAGCATGTCGGATCGTCCGTTCCTGATGACGGCGGGGGCACCCATGCTGTCGAGGAGTCGTTGGATCGTCGGGCGGACCCGGTTCGCGGGTGTTCGTCGGCGTGCGACCGGGGAGGCGTTCGCGGCGTGAGCAAGATCGAGCAGGTGGGCGTGCTCGGCCTCGTCGAGTTGCAGGGCGCGTGACAGCGCTTCGAGGACGCTCTCGGAGACGCCGGCGAGGTTGCCGCGTTCGAGCCGGACGTAGTAGTCGACGCTGACACCGGAGAGCATCGCGACCTCCTCGCGGCGAAGCCCCGCGACGCGCCGCTGGCCGCCCAGGTCCGGGAGCCCAGCGTCGTGCGGCGTGAGTTTCGCACGTCGACTGGTCAGGAACTGCTGCACCTGCGCTGTGATGTCCACCCTGTAACGGTACGTCGCCGCGATCGCTCGTGGGAGGTACCGTCCTTAACTCCCACCCCGCTGGGCCGTGCTCGTAGCGTCGACGTATGGACACTTTCACTCTGAACAACGGCGTCGTCATCCCCGCTCTCGGGCTCGGCGTCTTCCAGACCCCGCCGGATGAGACCACCGCCGCGGTCACCGCCGCCCTGCAAGCCGGCTACCGCCACATCGACACCGCGGCCGCCTACGCGAACGAGCGCGGGGTCGGTGACGCGATCGCCTCATCCGGCCTCGACCGTTCCGAGGTCTTCATCGAGACGAAGATCTGGATCAGCGACTACGGCTACGACGAGACGTTGCACTCCTTCACCAAGAGCGCCGGCAAGTTGGGTGTCGAACAGCTCGACCTGCTCATCCTCCACCAGGCTCTCCCGAGCGAGTTCGAGCAGACCATCGGTGCGTACCGGGCCCTCGAACAGCTCCTCGCCGACGGCAAGGTCCGGGCGATCGGCGTGAGCAACTTCATGGTCGATCACCTGACCCGCCTCCTCGACGCGACGAGCGTCGTGCCCGCGGTCAACCAGATCGAGGTCCACCCGTACTTCCAGCAGCGCGAGGTCCAGGCGTTCGGTACTGAGCACGGCATCCTCACCCAGGCGTGGTCACCGATCGGCGGCATCACGTCCTACCGCGACGCTGCGCGACGGAGCTTCGACGAACCCGTCATCCTCGGCATCGGTGAGCGGTACGGCAAGTCGGCCGCTCAGGTGATGCTCCGCTGGCACATCCAGCAGGGCCGCCAGGTCATCCCGAAGTCCACCAAGCCCGAGCGCATCGCGGAGAACCTCGACGTGTTCGACTTCGCCCTCACCGACGACGAGCTCGCGCAGATCGACGCCCTCGAGACCGGCGTCCGCGGCGGCCCCGAGCCCGAAGCGGTCACCCTCGGGGCCTTCGGCCGCGAGATCCCGGAGGCCTGACCCACGCTCGGCCGCTGGACATCGCAAGCACCCATCCCGGGCACCCACGCACAACCGTCTCCGATGAGAGGACACCTCATGAAACACACCCGTCTCGGCAACTCAGGCCTGAAAGTCAGCCGCATCGCGCTCGGCTGTATGAGCTTCGGTGACCCCGCCAGCGGCCACCTGCCATGGTCCCTCCCGAAGGACGATGCCCTGCCGTACTTCCGGCAGGCACTCGACCTCGGCATCACGTTCTGGGACACCGCGAACGTCTACTCCTACGGCGATTCCGAACGTATCGTCGGCGAAGCGCTCCGGCAGTTCACGAACCGCGACGAGATCGTCCTCGCCACCAAGGCCCACTTCTCCGACACCCCCGGCACCGGCCCCGGCCTGCAGGTCGCCGGGCTGTCGCGGAAGGCGATCATGCAGCAGATCGACGCGTCCCTGACCCGCCTCGGCACCGACTACGTGGACCTGTACCAGATCCATCGCTTCGACCCCGAGACCCCGATCGAAGAGACGATGGAGGCCCTCCACGACGTCGTCAAGGCCGGCAAGGCGCGCTACCTCGGCGCGTCAGCGATGTGGGCGTGGCAATTCGCGACGATGCAGCATGCTGCGGACCTGCACGGCTGGACCCGGTTCGTGTCCATGCAGGACCAGTACTCGCTCCTCTACCGAGAGGAAGAGCGCGACATGTTCGGTTTGCTCGCAGACCAAGGCGTCGGCAGCATCCCCTACAGCCCCCTCGCCAAGGGCCGCGTCGCCCGCCCTGCCGGCGAGCAGACGCAGCGCTCCTCCGACGACCCGGTCGGTAACAGCTTCTTCGCTGACTCCGAACGGGACCGCCCCGTGATCGACGCCGTGCAACGCGTCGCGGAGAGCCGCGGTGTCCCCATGGCGCAGATCGCGATGGCGTGGGTGCTCAGCAACCCCGTCGTCGCAGCCCCCATCATCGGAGCGACCAAGCCCCGCCACCTCGATGACGCCGCGGCAGCCGTCGACATCGACCTCACCCCAGAAGAAGTCACCGCACTCACCGAGCACTACACCGTCCGTGCCGCCGGCGGGTTCTGACGGGAAGGCGACATCCGAATCGGCCGAAAGGTGACCCGAGATGCGCATGATCTCGGGGAGCTTCCTTCGGTGGGCCCTGCCGGGATCGAACCGACGACATCCACGGTGTAAACGTGGCGCTCTACCAGCTGAGCTAAAGGCCCGCGATCGGATGGAACCATCCGATGCGACTCGTCGAGTCTAGCCGGAGTCCCCGTCGGAGCCGGAACGCTCCACAACCCTGGTCCGCGCGCATCCGTCGCGACACCGGACGATCGGTCGGGCGCGGTGACGGTCGCTGGCCGTACGATCGAGGGGATGGATACGACGATCCCCACCCCGTACGAAGACCTCCTGCGCGACACGCTCGAGCATGGCGCCACCAAAGGCGACCGCACCGGAACCGGCACGCGCAGTGTGTTCGGCCGCCAGCTCCGTTTCGACCTCTCCGAGGGCTTCCCGCTCATCACCACCAAGCGGGTGCACTGGAAGTCCATCGCCTACGAACTCCTCTGGTTCCTCCGCGGCGACGGCAACGTCCGCTGGCTGCAGGAGCACGGCGTCTCCATCTGGGACGAATGGGCCGACGACCAGGGCGAACTCGGTCCCGTGTACGGCGTGCAGTGGCGGTCCTGGCCGACCCCCGACGGCTCGCACATCGACCAGATCTCGCAGGTCATCGACCAGCTGCGCACCGATCCGAACTCGCGCCGCATCATCGTCTCCGCCTGGAACGTCGCCGACATCCCCAACATGGCGCTCGCCCCGTGCCACGCCTTCTTCCAGTTCTACGTCGCCGACGGCAAGCTCTCCTGCCAGCTCTACCAGCGCAGCGCAGACCTCTTCCTCGGCGTTCCGTTCAACATCGCCAGTTACGCGCTCCTCACCCACCTCGTCGCCGAGCAGGTCGGCCTCGAGGTCGGCGACTTCGTGTGGACGGGCGGCGACTGCCACATCTACGACAACCACGTCGAGCAGGTGACGGAGCAGCTCACGCGCGCACCGTTCCCCTACCCGAAGCTGCGCATCAATACGAAGCGCGACAGCATCTTCGACGTGGAGTACGACGACCTCGAGATCGTCGACTACCAGCACCACCCCGCCATCCGCGCGGCCGTCGCCGTATGAGCCTGGCACTCATCTGGGCCCAGGCCCACGACGGCGTCATCGGCGCAGACGGCGACATGCCCTGGCACGTCCCCGAAGACCTCGCGCATTTCAAGGCGCTCACCGGGTCGGACGCGGTGATCATGGGTCGCCGAACCTGGGATTCACTCCCCCCGCGGTTCCGTCCGCTCCCAGGACGCCCGAACATCGTCGTCACCCGCGATCACGCGTGGTCCGCCGACGGCGCGATCGTCGCGCACTCCCTGGAGGATGCATTCGAAGCGGCACAGCTCGTCGGCAACGGCCAGGCCTGGGTCACCGGCGGCGCGGGTCTCTTCACCGAAGCGCTCGCGCTTGCCGACCGGCTCGAGGTGACCGAACTCGACCTCGACGTCGCGGGCGACACCTTCGCACCGACCATCGGCGAGGAGTGGGTGCCGGTCACGATCGATCCGGCGCACGGCTGGTCGGAATCCCGCACGGGTGTCCCCTACCGGTTCATCCGCTACGAGCGCGCACCCGAGGTCACGATCACCGGCTGAGACGCCCGGCGATCCGGATCGACCAGAGCGAGCCCGGACTCAGGCCGGCTGACGCAGCTCTTCGAGCGCGGCGCGGTAGGCCGCGAGCGAGCGGGCTTCGCCCGGTGCCGTGATGAAGCTCTCACGGATGATGCCCTGCTGGTCGATGAGGAAGGTCGCACGGTTCGCGAACCCCTTCTCCTGCAGGAACACCCCGTACTCCTTGGCGACCTGGCCGTGCGGCCAGAAGTCGGCGAGCAGCTGGAAGCCGTACTGCTCCTGCTCCGCCCACGCGCGCAGCGTGTGCTTCGAGTCGACGGAGATGCCGACGAGCGCGACCTGGTCGTCCGTGAACAGGCTGAGGTTGTCGCGCAACTCGCACAGCTCCCCCGTGCAGGTGCCGGAGAACGCCAACGGGAAGAAGACGAGGGCGACAGCCGAACTGCCGCGGAACTGACTCAACCTGACGAGTTCACCGAACTGGTTCGCCAGTTCGAAGTCGGGTGCCAGGGTGTCGTTCTCGAGTGCCATGAGGGTCCTTTCAGGCGGGTTCGCCTGCTCCGGATCGCCCGAGCGGTGGACGGGTCCGATCCGGTCACACATCCTAACCCCGCACCGCAGCTGCACAAACCCGGAGGGGTGCGCCGCTCGGTCACCGTTCCCTGGGGTGACCGGATAGGGTGAAAGGTGGCGCCCGCGTCCATACCCATCAGGACGCATGGAGTTCACCATCACAACCCAGGCACGATCTGCCACGAGAGAAAGGTCGACGGTGACTGTTCACGACCAGGATCCATACTCGTCCAACCACGTAGACGCCGATCCTGAGGAGACGTCCGAGTGGAATGAGTCCCTCGACGCCCTCGTCGACGAACGTGGCCGCGGCCGCGGCCGCGACATCATGCTGAGCCTCCTGAAGCGCTCGAAGGAGCTGCACCTCGGCGTGCCGATGGTGCCGACCACCGACTACATCAACACCATCGCCTCGGAGAACGAGCCCGACTTCCCGGGGGACGAGGACATCGAACGCCGCTACCGCGCCTGGATCCGCTGGAACGCGGCCATGACCGTGCACCGCGCGCAGCGCCCCGGCATCGGTGTCGGCGGACACATCTCCACCTACGCGTCGTCGGCCGCGCTCTACGAGGTCGGCTTCAACCACTTCTTCCGCGGCCAGGACGCCCCGGGCGGTGGCGACCAGATCTACATCCAGGGCCACGCCTCCCCCGGCACCTACGCCCGCGCATTCCTCGAGGGCCGCCTCAGCACCGACCAGCTCGACGGCTTCCGCCAGGAGAAGTCGCACGCGCCGCACGGGCTCTCCTCGTACCCGCACCCGCGCCTCATGCCGGACTTCTGGCAGTTCCCGACGGTGTCGATGGGTCTCGGCCCGATCAACGCGATCTACCAGGCGCACCTCGCCAAGTACGTCACGAACCGTGGCATCAAGGACGCCAGCGACCAGCAGGTCTGGGCGTTCCTCGGCGACGGCGAGATGGACGAGGTCGAGAGCCGCGGTCAGCTCCAGGTCGCCGCGAACGAGGGCCTCGACAACCTCAACTTCGTGATCAACTGCAACCTGCAGCGCCTCGACGGCCCCGTCCGCGGCAACGGCAAGATCATCCAGGAGCTCGAGAGCTTCTTCCGCGGTGCCGGCTGGAACGTCATCAAGGTCATCTGGGGCCGCGAGTGGGACGACCTCCTCAACCGCGACACCGACGGCGCGCTCCTCAACCTCATGAACGTCACGCCCGACGGCGACTTCCAGACGTACAAGACGGAAGACGGCGCCTACGTCCGCGAGAACTTCTTCGGCCGCGACGAGCGCGCCCTGAAGCTCGTCGAGGGCTACACCGACGACGAGGTCTGGAACCTCAAGCGCGGCGGCCACGACTACCGCAAGGTCTACGCGGCGTTCAAGGCGGCCAGTGAGCACAAGGGTCAGCCGACGGTCATCCTCGCGCACACGATCAAGGGCTACGGCCTCGGCCCGAGCTTCGAGGGCCGCAACGCGACCCACCAGATGAAGAAGATGACGCTCGACAACCTGAAGACCTTCAGGGACACGATGCGCATCCCGATCACCGACTCGCAGCTCGAAGAGAACCCCTACCTCCCGCCCTACTACCACCCGGGCGAGGACGACGAGGCGATCCAGTACCTGCACGAGCGCCGCCGCGCACTCGGCGGCTATGTCCCCGAGCGTCGCAGCAAGTACACGCAGCTGAACCTGCCCGACGACTCCGCGTACGCGGCAGCGAAGAAGGGCTCCGGAACGCAGGAGATCGCCACCACCATGGCGTTCGTCCGACTGCTGAAGGACCTCCTCCGCGCCAAGGACTTCGGCAACCGGATCGTCCCGATCATCCCCGACGAGGCACGCACCTTCGGTATGGACGCGTTCTTCCCGAGCGCGAAGATCTACAACCCGAACGGTCAGCACTACACCTCGGTGGACCGCGAACTGCTGCTCGCCTACAAGGAGAGCCCGCAGGGTCAGATCGTGCACGTGGGCATCAACGAGGCGGGCGCCGTCGCGGCCTTCTCCGCGATCGGAACCTCGTACTCGGTGCAGGGCGAGCCGCTCATCCCGGTCTACGTCTTCTACTCGATGTTCGGCTTCCAGCGCACCGCCGACGCCATCTGGGCTGCCGGCGACCAGATGACCCGTGGCTTCATGATCGGCGCGACCGCCGGCCGCACGACGCTCACGGGTGAGGGCCTCCAGCACGCCGACGGCCACTCGCTGCTGCTCTCGTCGTCGAACCCGGCGGTCGTCAGCTACGACCCGGCCTACGGCTATGAGATCGCGCACATCGTGCGCAGCGGTATCCAGCGCATGTACGGCGGCGAGCACGAGGACCCGAACGTCATGTACTACCTCACGGTGTACAACGAGCCGATGGTCATGCCCGTCGAGCCCGAGGGCGTGGACGTCGACGGCATCGTGCGCGGTATCCACCGCATCAGCACGAGCGACAAGCAGGGCCCGAAGGCTCAGCTGATGGCCTCCGGTGTCGCGGTCCCGTGGGCGATCGAAGCGCAGCAGCTGCTCGCCGACGACTGGGGCGTCTCCGCAGACGTCTGGAGCGTCACGAGCTGGACCGAGCTCCGTCGCGATGGGCTCGCCGCCGACCAGCACAACTTCCTGCACCCGCAGGAGGAGCGTCGTGTGCCCTACGTCACGGAGAAGCTGAGCGGTGCCGCAGGTCCGTTCGTCGCCGTGACCGACCACATGCACGCCGTGCCGGACCAGATCCGTCAGTTCGTGCCTGGCGACTTCGCGACGCTGGGCGCCGACGACTTCGGCTTCTCCGACACGCGCGCCGCTGCCCGTCGCTTCTTCAAGATCGACGGCCCGTCGCTCGTCGTCCGCACCCTCCAGCAGCTCGCTGCTCGGGGTGAGGTCGATGCGAGCCTCCCGCAGCAGGCGATCGACCGCTACCGCCTCCACGACGTGAACGCCGGCAACACCGGTAACGCGGGTGGCGAGAGCTGATTCCATCGCTACCACGGTGACGAAGACGAAGACGAAGGCCGAGACACTCGACTGGCTCCGCCGGATCTCGGGTGAGCTCGCGACCGCGACGCTCAAACGCCTCGAGGACACCCTTCCCTGGTACGCCGAGATGCCACCAGGCCGCCGCTCAGCGGTCGGCCTGGTGGCCCAGGCGGGCATCAGTTCGTTCATCTCGTGGTTCGACGATCCCCGGTCGACGCCGTGGATCGCCGCCGACGTGTTCGGGGCGGCTCCTCGCGAGCTGCTCCGTTCCGTCAGCCTGCAGCAGACGCTGCAACTCATCAAGGTCACGGTCGAGGTCGTCGAGGAACGCGTCGCGTCCGGAAGCGTCGACCTCCGCGAGGCGATCCTCCTCTACTCACGCGACATCGCGTTCGCCTCGGCCGACGTGTACGCTCGCGCGGCCGAAGCGCGCGGCCTCTGGGACGCCCGCCTCGAGGCCCTCGTCGTCGACTCGATCCTCAGTGGCGAGGCCGACGACGAGCTCCCCAGCCGGATCGCCGCCCTCGGGTGGCACGGGCACGGTGAGGCCTGCGTCCTGGTCGGGACGACCCCACGGGTGCTCGATGTCGATATGCTCCGCCGGACCGCCCGACACCTCGACGCCGACGTGCTCATCGGCGTCCAGGGCAACCGGCTCGTGCTCGTCCTGGGGCGCGCCGAGCTACCCAGCACCGAGCCCGGAGACGGTGAGCCCGTCGACGAGGCCGAACAGGCCGCCGCGGACTCCCGCACCAGCTCGCAACTCACCTTCCTCGACATCGCCGCCAAGCTCGAGCACGGCTTCGGGCCGGGACACCTGGTACTCGGTCACGCCGTGCCCTCCCTCATCGAGGCGTCGCGCAGCGCGAAGGCCGCACTGGCCGGCTTCGCCGTGGCGAAGTCCTGGCGACACGCGCCACGACCGGTCGCCGCGGACGACCTCCTTCCGGAACGCGCCCTCGCCGGCGACAACCTGGCGAAGACCACGCTCATCGAGCGGGTCTACCGCCCGCTCAAGGACTACTCCGGCGAGCTCGTGACGACGCTCTGGTGCTACCTCGACAACGGCCGCTCGCTCGAAGCGACCGCGCGCGAGCTCTTCGTGCACCCCAACACGGTCCGGTACCGCCTCAAGCGGGTCTCCGAGGTCATCGGCTGGGACGCGACCGGTGCCCGCGAGTCGCTCATCCTGCAGGCGGCCCTCATCCTCGGTGCCATCGCTGAGCCCGAGCCGTCCCGACGTCGGCTGACCTCCTGACGCTCGCAGGGCCGTCCGACCGGTCGGTTTTGTGGACTCCACACAACACATTTTCCAAAGGTTCGTGGTGTTGCTCCACTGCTGGGCGTCCTCCGGTTGGCAGACTAGAGCGGTGATCGTCATCGCCTGCCCTGGACAGGGCTCCCAAACCCCCGGCTTCCTCGACCCCTGGTTGCAGGACGCCTCCGCGAAGGACGCGCTCGCGCGCTTCTCCGACGAAGCCGGACTCGACCTCGTCAAGCACGGCACCGTCTCCGACGCCGACACCATCCGCGACACCGCGGTGGCCCAGCCGCTCATCGTCGCGGCCGGCATCGTCGCCTTGGACGCCCTGCGGAAGGCCCTCCCCGCCGACGCCGCGCCGTTCGGCGGTATCGCCGGACACTCTGTCGGCGAGATCACCGCGGCATACGGCGCCGGCATCCTCTCGGACAGCGACGCGATGAGCTTCGTGAGCGAACGCGCCGTGGCAATGGCCGAAGCCGCAGCCACCACCCCGACGGGCATGAGCGCCGTCCTCGGTGGCGACCAGGACGCCGTCGTCGCGCACGTCCGTTCCTTCGGGCTGGAGCCCGCCAACTACAACGGCGGCGGCCAGATCGTCGTCGCCGGTGCGCATGACGCCCTCGCCCGCCTCGCCGACGAGCCGCTCAAGGGCACGCGGGTGATCCCGTTGCAGGTCGCAGGCGCCTTCCACACGAGCTACATGCAGTCGGCCCGCGACTGGCTGGCCGGGGCGAGCCGCACGGTCGAGCCCCTGGACCCGACGCTCCGCATCTGGACGAACCACGACGGCACCGAGGTCACCTCGGGTACGGCGTTCTTCGACCTCCTCATCGGTCAGGTCGCCTCCCCGGTACGCTGGGACCTGTGCATGGACGCGTTCAGCGCCGCAGGGATCACCGGACTCATCGAGCTCGCCCCCGCCGGGGCGCTCACCGGACTCGCACGTCGCGGCCTGAAGGGCGTGCCGACGGTCGCCATCAAGACCCCCGACGACCTGCCGGCAGCCCTCGACCTCATCGCCCAGCAGTAGCGCAGACGGAGAACCAGTCAATGACCACCCCCACCCTCAAGCAGTCGCGCGGTCCCGAGTTCACCCGCATCCTCGGCCTCGGCGCAGCTCGCGGAGACCTCAGCGTCCCGAACGACGACCTCGTCGGTCCGATCAACTCGTCCGACGAGTGGATCCAGCAGCGCACCGGAATCGTCACCCGCACGCGGGCGTCGGCCGACGTCAGCGCCGTCGACCTCGCAGCCGAAGCCGGCGCCGAGGCCATCGCGGCCGCGGGCATCTCGCCCGAACAGGTCGACCTCGTCCTCATCGCGACGATCAGCAACGTCCAGCAGTCCCCGTCGATGGCGGCCGTCGTGGCCGACCGCGTCGGAGCGAACCCCGCTGCCGCCTACGACCTCAACGCCGCATGTGCCGGATACGCCTACGCGATCGCCCAGGCCGATGCCCTCATCCGATCGGGCGCGGCCCACTACGCACTCGTCATCGGCGCCGAGAAGCTGTCCGACATCGTCGATCCGACCGACCGGTCGATCTCATTCCTCCTCGGCGACGGTGCAGGCGCGGCCGTCGTCGGTCCGAGCGACTTCCCCGGCATCTCCCCCACCGTGTGGGGATCCGACGGCTCGAAGGCCGACGCCGTCGGCATGAGCGGCACGCTCACCGAGTTCCGCGACGGCACGGCCGCCTGGCCGACCCTGCGCCAAGAGGGCCAGACGGTCTTCCGGTGGGCGGTCTGGGAGATGGCCAAGGTCGCCAAGCAGGCCCTGGAGGAAGCGGGCGTCGAAGCCTCCGACCTCGCTGCCTTCATCCCGCACCAGGCCAACATGCGCATCGTCGACGAGTTCGCCAAGCAGCTCAAGCTGCCGGAGACCGTCGTCATCGCGCGCGACATCGAGACCACCGGCAACACCTCGGCGGCATCCATCCCGCTCGCCACCCACCGGCTCCTCCAGGGGCACCCCGAGCTCAGCGGCGGCCTCGCCCTGCAGATCGGGTTCGGTGCCGGACTGGTCTTCGGCGCTCAGGTCGTCGTCCTGCCGTAGCAGGACGCCCGACGCGACTACACTCGACTACGGTCAAACCTCACCCAAGGAGTAGAACAATGGCACTGTCCACCGAAGAAGTCCTCGCCGGCCTGGCCGAGCTGATCAACGACGAGACCGGCATCGCGACCGACACCGTCGAGCTGGACAAGTCGTTCACCGACGACCTCGACATCGACTCGATCTCCATGATGACCATCGTCGTCAACGCGGAGGAGAAGTTCGACGTGAAGATCCCGGACGAAGAAGTCAAGAACCTGAAGACCGTCGGCGACGCCGTCGACTTCATCGTCAAGGCTCAGGGCTAGTCCCAGCGCAGTGCTGAAGGGTCGGCCGGCAGTTGGCCGACCGGCCCTTCAGCGTTCGAGGCGGCTCGTCCGTCCGGACACGGGCTCGACCGCCGCAGGGCTCGGACCCCCTCGTCGTCTCCACAGAAGGTTTGACTGAATGACCACCAAACGCATCGTCATCACCGGCATCGGTGCCACCACTCCCCTCGGCGGCAACGCCACCGACTCCTGGGACAACCTCCTCGCCGGCAAGAGCGGTGCGAGCCGTCTCGAGCAGCCATGGGCCGAAGAGCTCGAGCTGCCCGTACGCTTCGCCGCGCAGGCCGCCGTCCCCACCGCGGACATCCTCGACCGTCGTGAGGTCAAGCGCCTCGACCCGTCGAGCCAGTTCGCCCTGATCGCCGCGCGCGAGGCCTGGCAGGACGCCGGCGCCCCCGAGGTCGACCCGGAGCGACTCCTCGTCGACTGGGCCACCGGCATCGGCGGCGTGTGGACGCTCCTCGACGCCTGGGACACCCTGCGCGAGAAGGGCCCCCGCCGCGTCCTCCCCATGACCGTCCCGATGCTCATGCCGAACGGCCCGGCAGCGGCGATCGGCATGGACCTCGGCGCCCGAGGCGGAGAGCGCACCGTCGTCTCCGCTTGTGCGTCGAGCACCGAATCGCTCGCCAACGCCTACGACCACCTCCAGGCCGGCCTCGCCGACATCGTCGTGGCCGGTGGCTCCGAAGCCGCCATCCACCCACTCCCGCTCGCGTCCTTCGCGGCGATGCAGGCGTTGTCCAAGCGCAACGACGACCCCGCCATCGCCTCGCGTCCCTACGACGTCGACCGCGACGGATTCGTCCTCGGAGAGGGCGCGGCAGCGCTCATCGTCGAGACCGAGGAGCACGCCAAGGCCCGTGGCGCCCGTATCTACGCCGAGCTCCTCGGTGGTGCGGTGACGAGCGACGCGTACCACATCACGGCTCCCGACCCCGAGGGTTCAGCTGCGGCCCGCGCCATGCGTGCGGCCGTCGAGAACGGTGGCGCGTCGCTCGACGACGTCGTGCACGTCAACGCACACGCCACAAGCACGCCCGTGGGCGACATCGCGGAGTACAACGCGCTGCGTCGGGTCTTCGGTGCCCACCTCGACGACATCGCCGTGACGGCGACGAAGGCGTCGACCGGTCACCTCCTCGGCGGCGCGGGTGCCATCGAGGCGGCCTACACAGCGCTCGCCCTGCACCACCGGGTCATCCCGCCGACCATCAACCTCGACAACCAGGACCCGGAGATCCCGCTCGATGTCGTCACGACGCCGCGTGAGCTCGGGTCCGGTGACCTGCTCGCCATCAGCAACTCGTTCGGGTTCGGCGGCCACAACGCGGTCGTCGCGTTCCGGAGCTACTGAGCCCTTCGCGACGGAGACGACGACGGGTCGTGGTGCATGCACCACGACCCGTCGTCGTCTACTGACCAGGGTGCCGCCGTTTCGTCACCTCGTGTCTGCCGGGAGTGTCACCGACCTCGCACGGTCCACGCCACGTGGGCACCCTGTCGTCTGTGAAGTTGTCTCGCGTGCGCGGTGCCGCCGCGCCGGCGGGGCCGGATCAGCCCACGTTGTGCAGCCAGATGACGGAGGACCCGTCGCCAGCGTGACGGAACGGCTCGAGTTCGTCGTCCCACGGCTGTCCGAGCGCGACGCGGAGTTCGCGCTGGAGTTCGGCGGCGTTCCCGGCACCGACCTCCATGGCGTACCGGATGCGATCCTCCGGGACGACGACGTTGCCGATGCTGTCGGTCTGTGCGTAGAAGATCCCGAGGTCGGGCGTGTGCATCCACCGGGCACCGTCGACACCCTGGGCCGGGTCTTCACTCACCTCGTAGCGGAGGTGCTCCCAGCCGCGCAGGGCTGAGGCGAGTGCGGCTCCGGTGCCGTGCGGGCCTTCCCAGAAGACCTCGGCGCGCTGCGCACCACGGAGGATCGGCTGGTCTTCCCAGTCGAAACTGATGGCACGACCAAGGGCGCGACCTGCCGCCCATTCGAGGTGCGGGCAGAGCGCGCGAGGCGACGAGTGTACGAACAGCACACCCTTCGTCATCGGTGTCGACATGATTCCTCCACTGCGTCCGGGTGCGTCTTCCCCAACGACCCATGCAGTGTGATCCATGTCGGTGTCCGGCTGACCGGACCTCCGTGTATGCAGTTGTTCGACTCGCGCCGATACGAGCATTATGCCCCATGACCTGGAGGAATGACAACCGTGTCGTTCCCAGTACGCTGGATCGGGAGCCGGCTCGGACTGACGGCCCTCGAGGATGGAGCGGTGATGCACGAGGCCCTCGCGATCGACATCGGCGGCACGAAGGTCGAAGCGGCCGTCGTCGACGCCGAGGGGCGGATCCTGCCCGGCACCCGGTTCCGCGGTCCGACGGGCGCCGCGGCCACCCGCGAGGAGCTCGTGGCGTCGATCCTCCAGACCGCCGAACAGAGCGTCGCGGCCCATGGCGGGCCGGTGTCCGGTGTCGGAATCGGTTCGGCGGGCCCCATCGGCAGGGCCGACGGCACCGTCTCGCCGATCAACCTCCCCCGACTCGCCGACTTCCCCGTCGTGGCTGAGCTCCGGCGCTTCACGTCCGGTCCGGTGGAACTCCGACTCGACGGCACCTGCATCGCCCTGGCCGAGCACTGGCAGGGCGCACTCCGCGGAACCGAGAACAGCATGGGCATCGTCGTCTCAACCGGGATCGGTGGCGGGATCATTCTCGGATCCCGACTCGTCCCGGGCACCTCGGGCAACGCCGGCCACCTCGGACAGATGCAACTCCGCCGACGCGAACCGGATGCCGTCGGCACACCCTGGACCTTGGAGGGCATCGCGTCAGGCACCGCGACGGTCGCCTGGGCGCGCGCCCAGGGATGGACCGGCACGACGGGCGAACAGCTCGGGGCCGACTACGCAGCTGGAACGGAGATCGCGATCCGCGCCGTCCGACGTTCCGCCGAGGCCGTCGGCGAAGCCCTCTGCAGCATCACGACCCTGCTCGACCTGGAACGCGTCGCGATCGGAGGCGGCTTCTCGCGGGTCTCCCCCGACTACCTCGACCTCGTCCAGAAGGCTGCGACCGCGGCTGCGCTGCACGCCTACGCCCGTGAGCTGCGCGTGGTCCCGGCCGGCCTCGACGCCGACGGCCCGCTCATCGGTGCCGCCGCTCTCGTCCTCGCGGACTGACGGGCCCCTGAGCCACGGCATCCCGGCCCCTGAGCCGCCCCGTCCCGGCCCCTGAGCCGCCCCATCCCGGTCCCTGAGCTTGTCGAAGGGCGCCCTTCAACATGCTCAGGGACCGGAACCAAGGCTCATGACCGGATATCGGTAGGGCGGGTGGGACTTGAACCCACGCATCGTTCGGTTATGAGCCGAATGCCTTCACCAGCTTGGCTACCGCCCCGTGCGGAACCCAGTGTACCGAGTGGCCCGCCGGGCGGGAGTCAGTCGCGGGATTCCTGGCGGTCTGCGGTCGCCGTGTGACGCTCGGTCGTCGGGTCGACGACCTGCTCGCCGCGGTAGAGCGCTTCGAAGGTGTCGAGCGTGCGCTCGATGTCGTGTGCGGAGACGAGCTCCAACGAGGCGTCCTGCATCCGGCGGTACTCCTCGGGCGAGGCGCTGAGTACCGTCGCGAGCCGCTCTGCCAGGGCATCGACGTTGCCCGGCTCGAACAGATACCCGTTGACCTGATCGTGCACGAGGTGGGGCAGGGCCATGGCGTCGGCCGCGACCACCGGGAGACCGGAGGCCATGGCCTCCATCGTCGCGATGCTCTGCAGCTCCGCGATGGACGGCATCGCGAAGACGGTGGCGTTCGTGTAGGCCTGCTTCACCTCATCGTCGGACACCTTGCCGAGGAATCGGACGCGGTCGCCGATGCCGAGCTGCTGGGTCAGCTGCTCGAGGTTCTTCGCCTGGTCGCCGCCACCGATGACGTCGACGTGGGCGTCGAGTTCCTTCGGGAGTTTCGTGAGCGCGCGCAGGAGCACGTCGATCTGCTTCTCGCTCGTGATGCGACCCACGAAGAGGATGGTGTTGCGCTTCCGCGGTTCGAACGACGGCGTGTACTGTCCGGCCTCGATCCCGCAGGAGATCGCGTGCACACCGGTCAGGCCCGTGAACTGCTCCAGGAAGTCGGCGGCCTTGCGCGTCGGGGTCGTCACGGCGAAGGCACGATCGAAGACGCGACGGGCGGCAGCCCACTGCGTCCGGACGAGCCACTCCTGGGTGCGCTTGGGGATGACGGTGAAGTCGAGGATGTTGTCGGGCATGATGTGGTTCGTCGCCACCATGCGGATGCCGCGTCGCTCGGCCTCGATCGAGAGACCACGGCCCACCACGATGTGCGACTGCAGGTGCACGACGTCGGGCTTCACGCGGTCGAGGATCTTCCGGGCGTTCCGTCGCATCGACCACGGCATCGCGAAGCGCAGCCAGTCGTGCGGGTACCACCGGAGACTGAAGAGGCGGTGCGCCGTCATCGTCTGACCCTCGTGGGTCTCCTTCCACGTGCCGAACTTACGCGAGCCCGCGGGCGCCACGATGTGGACGTCGTGGCCTCGGCGGACGAGTCCGGCCGCGAGGCGTTCGGCGAAGCGTGCGGCGCCGTTCACGTCGGGCGAGAAGGTGTCGGCGCCGATGACCACCCGCAGCGGCTTGTGGGTGTCGGCGCTCGGCGTCGTGTTGGACGCCTTCGCGAGGTGCTGGTCGTCGGGAGAAGTCAAGGTATCGGTGATTCCTCTGTGCTTGGCCAGTGATGTGAGGGGGTGCGGGCGGTCGCTCACGACCCTGATGCGGCGCGGAACGCCATGCTCAAGCATACCTGCAGCCCGTTCGGGCTCCAGGGCTCAGGCGGGCGCGTCGCCGGTCGCGAGGGCCTTCGCGGCTGCCGCGGCCGCCGGCGTCTGGCTCACCTGCGGGTGATGGCGGGCGAGCTGGAAGACACCCCACACGGCGATCGCGCCGGCCACGACGAAGCCGAAGCCCGCCCAGAACGGGGCGTTGCTCGCCTCCCCGAGCACGATGATGCCGATGCCGACCGCGATCATCGGATCGATGACGGTGAGGCCCGCGATGACCAGGTCGGGAGGCCCCGAGGAGTAGGCGGTCTGCACGAAGTAGCCGCCGAGCGCACTCGCGGCGGCGAGGCCGAGCCCGCAGAGGACCGTGAGCCAGTCGAACTCGCCCTGCTGCAGCCGTCCGATGATGACCTTGGCGAGCGTCGCGACGAAGCCGTAGAGCACCCCGGTCCCGACGATGTAGAAGATGGCCGTGAAGCGTGACCGGAACACCATGAAGCCGAGCCCGAACACGACGAGCACGACACCGAGCATCACCAGGATCGTGACGAGTTCGGCCTCGGTGATCCGGTGCTCGCCCGTGAAGACCGCGGCGATCGTCACGAACAGGCCGACGCCGCCGACGCAGGCGACGATCGCGACGACCGATCGACGGTTCAACCGGACGCCGCTGATCCTGCTGTTCACCACCGCCGTGATGACGAGCGCGACCGCGCCCAACGGCTGGACGAGGGTGATCGGTGCGAGGGACAGGCTGCCGAGCTGGAGCACGATCGCGAGCCCGAGCATGACGGTTCCGGTCACCCAGGAGGGCCGACTGAGCAAGGCCAGCAGCTGGGCGACGTTGAGCCCCGAGGTCGCGTCGGTGCCGCTCGACGACTCGACCTTCGCCACACCCCGGTGCTGCAGCTGCGCGCCGAGCGAGAGGAAGACGGCGCCGAGGAGTGCGAACGGGATGCCGAGCAGCTGCGAGGGGTTGCGGGTGAAGTCGTCCGCGAGGTCGGCGATGTCGATGGCGGAGGGGATCACCCGTCGAGGCTACCCCGCCGCCCCGTCGATCCCTGCGCGCCAGGCCGAGCCCAGCGGATAGGCTCGAGCAATGGCAATTCTCGAGATCCACGTGACCGGTGACCCGGTGCTCCACTCCGTCGCCCGGCCGGTCGCCACCGTGGACGACGACCTCCGACGACTCGTCGCCGACATGTACGAGACCATGGATCTGGCTCCCGGCGTCGGGCTCGCGGCTCCGCAGGTCGGCGTGCCGCTCCGCCTCTTCGTCTACAGCTACGAGGACGACGACGGCCAGCCATGGCGCGGCGTCGCGATCAACCCGGTGCTGTGGATCAGTCCCCCGCCGGTGGGCGAGCTCGACGAGGAGGATGAGTCGGAGGGCTGCCTCTCCGTCCCAGGCGAGCGGCACCCGCTCCGTCGAGCGGAAGCGGCCATGCTCATCGGGACCGACCTCGAGGGCGCCCCGGTCGAGCTGCGGGTCGTCGGCTGGCGCGCACGCATCCTGCAGCACGAGTTCGACCACCTCAACGGCGTGCTCTACGTGGACCGCCTCGAACTGCCGCACTCGCGCCGAGCGGCGAAGGCGATCCGCAAGGCGGGCTGGGGCGTGCCCGGGATCTCCTGGCTCCCGGGTCGCGACGACCTCGAGGGCTGAACCACCTCGACAGGCGCAGGGTGTCCGGACATGCAACGAGGCCCGAAGAGTGGAGTCTTCGGGCCTCGTGGTCCAGTCTACGGCGTCCCTGCCGGTTTCGTGAAACCGGCCTCAAACGACGAATCCCCCGGTCCATATGGACCGAGGGATTCTGTGCAGCTCCTCGAGTTGGACTCGAACCAACAACCTATCGATTAACAGTCGATTGCTCTGCCAATTGAGCTATCGAGGAATACGTGCTTCGACCGGCCGGACGAATCCGGCCTCTGCGTTGCAGCGCGTATCTACTGTAGCAAAGGATTCGCAGACTCCAAATCGACACGCGATCAATCGATGCCGACGGCCTCGGGCGTCTCGTACTGGGTCTCGGTGCCGCCCGACTGAGCGAGCGCCGCGAGGAACTCGTGCGGCGGATCGGCGAGCATCGCGTCGATCGGGCCGTAGCCCACGACCCGTGACTGGTGGAGCGCCAGGACGTCGTCGGTCACCTCGCGGAGCATCGCGAGGTCGTGTGTCACGACGATGACCGTGCCGCCGTCGCGTCGGAACCCGTCGAGCAACTCGGTCACCGTGTGCCGGACCGTGATGTCGATGCCGGCCGTCGGTTCGTCGGCGATGAACACCTTCGGGCCGAGGACGAGGGCGCGCGCGATGGCGATGCGCTGTCGCTGACCGCCGCTCAGTTCATAGGGGTACTTGTCGAGGCTGGAGAGGGGCATCTGCACGGCGTCCAGCAGTGTGGCGACCCGGACGCCGAGCGCCTGCTCGCTGAACTTCTTGTCGCGAGCGAGGACGGGTTCCGAGATGAGCTCCGTGACGGTGAGTTCGGGCTTCAGGTGCGCACCGGCCTCCTGCTCGAGCAGCGACACCTCGAACGTGAGTTTCGTGAGTTCTTTGCGACCCACCTTGCGCATGGAGCGACCGAGCGTGCTCGCGTCGCCGCCGGACACGAACGGACGGGAGTCCGCTCCGGTCAGGTGGCGTCCGGACAACACCCGCAGGAGCGTGCTCTTCCCCGAGCCCGAGCTGCCGATGACCCCGAGCGAGCCACCGACGGGCAGCTCGAAGCTGATGCCGTCCAGCGCTCGATTGCTCGGACTCACGCCGTGCGCGGCGTAGTCGACGCTCAGATCACTCGCCCGGACCGCCGGTCCGTCCTGCTCTGGGTGCTTCATGAGACCTCTCCTTCCGGTGCACGGGGAGCCACCGGATCGCCATCGAGTGTATCCGGCGATCCCGGCGGGGCCACGTGCCACGCTCGGAGGAGGCCGACCGCGTCAGGCCTCGGCGCGGAGCGCACGCCGTTCCGCCTCGACGTCCGCGAGCTGCCGGGTGATCTCCCGGTGGGACTCGTCGCGGGGGTCGGTGCGACGCAACGACCCGAGCAACGCCGCCTTACGACCGAGGAGGTCGCGGTCGATCAGCGCCCGCGCGATGTCTCGGACGTAGCTCGGCAGCTTCTCCTCGTTCGTCTCGGGCAGTGGGGAGACTCCGAGCTCGCGGACGAGTCCGTCGAAGCCGGGTGGGACCTGCGCGATGACGGTCTCGAGCCAGGCGTTCGTCCCGAGGTGGTCCAAGCTCACACTCATGGCGTCGCGCACCACGGCGAGGGAGCTGTTGGCGACCGAGCTCTGGACCGCGCGCTCCAACATGGGGCGTTCGAGGTGCTGGGGCAGCTGCAGGATCGCACGGAGGGCGTCTTGCTCGAGGCGCGTCGACGGATCCTTGGGCAGGTCGTTGAGCGAGGCCTGCCGCTCGCGCGGCGGCTCGGCAGCGGGTGCGCCGGGGCCCTGCTGGCGGGCGTCTCGTGCGGCGTTCTGCGAGCCTCCTGCGGCGGCACCGCCAGCGGCCCGCACTGCGCGGGCCACCTCGTCGAGTTCCATGCCGAGCTGCTTCGCGAGCACCCGGGTGTACCCGGGACGGAGCGAGGGGTCGCGGATCTCGGCGACGACCGGCGCGGCCGCGCGGAGTGCGCCGACGCGGCCCTCGACCGTCTCGAGATCGAAGCCCGCCAGCGTCCGCCGGATGATGAACTCGAACATCGGCTCGCGGCCGTCGACGAGTTTCCGGATGGCGCCGTCGCCGCGGTTGAGGCGGAGGTCGCAGGGGTCGAGGCCGTCAGAGGACACGGCGACGTACGTCTGGGCCGAGAAGCGCTTCTCCTCGCCGAACGCACGCGTCGCGGCCTTCTGCCCGGCCTCATCAGGGTCGAACGTGAAGATGACCTCGCCGGTGGCGGAGTCGTCGCCCATGACGCGGCGGATCATCTTGATGTGATCGACCCCGAACGAGGTCCCGCAGGTCGCCACCGCGGTGGTCTCCCCCGCCAGATGGCAGGCCATGACGTCGGTGTACCCCTCGACGACGACGACGCGCTTGCCGCGCGAGATGTCGCGTTTGGCGAGGTCGAGTCCATAGAGGACCTGTGCCTTGTGGTAGATCGCCGTCTCGGGGGTGTTGAGGTACTTCGGCCCCTTGTCGTCGTCGCGGAGGCGCCGGGCGCCGAAACCGAGCACCTGCCCGGTCGTGTCGCGGATGGGCCAGATGAGGCGTCCGCGGAACCGGTCGTAGACCCCGCGGTCGCCGCTCGACACGAGCCCGGCCGCGAGCATCTCCTCGTCGGAGAATCCGCGAGACCGCAGCGCCTTCATGAGGTGGTCCCAGCCGGCGGGCGCGAACCCGATCCCGAAGTGGTCGGCAGCGGCGGCGTCGAAGCCGCGTTCGCCGAGGAACCGCCGCCCGAGGTCGGCGTCGCCGTCGTGGAGCTGCTGCTGGAAGTACTCGGCGGCAGCCTGGTTGGCGGCGAAGAGGCGAGCCCGGTTGCCGTGATCGACCTTGCCGCCACCCTCCTCGTAGCTGAGCGGGTACCCGATGCGCTGCGCGAGACGTTCCACCGACTCCGCGAACGTCACGTGGTCCATCTTCTGCAGGAAGCTGTAGACGTCGCCGCTCTCGCCACAGCCGAAACAGTGGTACAGCCCGACCGTGGGGCGCACGTGGAAGCTCGGGCTGCGCTCGTCGTGGAAGGGGCACAAGCCCTTCAGGGAGCCGACGCCGGCGGACTTCAGCGAGACGTAGTCGCCGACGACGTCGCCGATGTTGGTGCGTGCCTTGACCTCTTCAACATCGCTCTGTCGAATCCGTCCGGCCATGCTTCGATCCTAGTCTCGTGCGTCCATCGTCCATCCCTGAGGGCCTCCGCGCAGCGCAGTCGGAGGCCCGCTCCCGTGTGGAGGAGCATCAGGCGCCGACGTGCCGTTCGTGCCAGGAGAGGGCGCTCTGATCGGTCAGGCTCGCGATCTGGTCGACGACGACGCGACGGCGTTCCGCATCGGACCCGGCTGCCCGCCAGTCCGCCGCGAAGCCGACGTCGAGGGCCGACTCGCCGAGCGCGAACACCGCGTCCGACAGTTCGATGAGGATCTCCCGCTGCCGGACGTACAGCGGCTGGCGGGAGTCGCTGTACATGACGAACGCGGCCACGATCCCCTTGAGAAGCGCGATCTCGGCCTGGATGCCGTGGGGCACCACGACGTCAGCCCCGAAACGCACGAGGCTGTCCTGAGGGAAGGCCTCCCGGGTCGCCGCGGTCGCCGCACCGGCGAACCGACCGATCATCTGGCTCGTGAAGTTCTTGAGGCGACCGAGGTCGCGCCGGGAGCCGTCCCAGGCGGTGATCCAGGTGTGCGAGGACTGCAGCCGGTCGAAGGCGGCGGCGAGGTCGTCGTGGGTGAAGTCGTCGCCTGCCCAGGACAGCGCGGTGTCGATGAGGCGGTCGTGTCCTGCGCGCGCATTCAGGAACGCCGGGTCGATGTACTCCCCGACGACGGCGTCCTCGAAGTCGTGCACGGAGTAGGCGATGTCGTCCGCGAGGTCCATGACCTGCGCCTCGACGCAGCGGACGCGCTCGGGAGCGCCGGCTCGCAACCAGCGGAAGGCCGCAGAGTCCTCGTCGAAGAACCCGAACTTGGCCCGGCCACCGGGATCCGGCACCGACTGCGCCGCCGGCCACGGGTACTTGCAGCTGGCGTCGAGGCTCGCGCGGGTGAGGTTCAGACCGTACGGCTCGCCGTCGGGGCCGAAGACCTTGGATTCGAGGCGCGTGAGGATCCGCAGGGTCTGGGCGTTGCCCTCGAACCCGCCGATCGCGGCGGACCAGTCGTTGAGCGCTCGTTCGCCGTTGTGACCGAACGGCGGATGACCGAGGTCGTGCGCGAGGCACGCCGTGTCGACGACGTCCGGAGCGAGGTCCAGGCTGGCAGCCAGCTCGCGACCGACCTGCGCCACCTCGAGGGAGTGCGTCAGTCGGTTCCGGGCGAAGTCGACGCCGCTCGTCGGGCTGAGCACCTGGGTCTTGGCGGCGAGTCGCCGCAGGGCGCTGGAGTGCAACAGCCGTGCACGATCGCGCGCGAAGTCGGAGCGTCGCGTCGAGTGGTGCTCGGGCATCCAGCGTTCTTCGTCGTGCAGGGTGTAGCCGTCCCGGTCCATGGAGACGCTCCCCTGCTCGATGATGCTATCCGCCACTGTGGTCCAGTTCCGCTCCCGCGATCTCGGTCTGCTCGTCGGCACCCAGCGACTGCGAGTCGAGCCAGCCGTACGGCAGTGCCGGTCGTTTCGGCGTACCGGCGCGCCCGCGCTGCCCTTCCGCTGCGGCACCCGGGTAGGGGGCCGTCCAGTCGAGGGTCGCGAGCAGCTCGTCGAGCTGGTCGAGCGACTCCACGGTCGCAAGGCTCGCGCGGAGGTCGCCGCCGACGGGGTACCCCTTGAAGTACCAGGCGACGTGCTTCCGGATGTCGCGGCAGCCGCGCTCCTCGCTCTCGAAGAACTCGGCCAGGAGCTCGGCGTGACGCCGGAACGCGGCCGCGACGTCGCCCAGGGACGGCTCCGCCTTGCCGCCCTCGCCGGCGAACGCCGAGCTGAGGTCGCCGAAGAGCCAAGGGCGACCGAGGCAACCGCGGCCCACGACGACGCCGTCGCAGCCCGTCTCGTCGACCATCCGGAGGGCGTCCTCGCCCGACCAGATGTCGCCGTTCCCGAGGACCGGCACCGAGGTGACCGTCTCCTTGAGCTTCGTGATCGCCGACCAGTCCGCGTGACCGGAGTAGAACTCGGCAGCGGTCCTGGCGTGCAGCGCGATCGACGCCACGCCGGCGCCCTCGGCGATCCGGCCGGCCTCGAGGTAGGTGAGGTGGTCGGAGTCGATGCCCTTGCGCATCTTGATCGTGAGCGGGACGTCGCCGGCGGCACGGACCGCGCCCTCGACGATGTCGCGGAAGAGCCCGGTCTTCCAGGGCAGCGCCGCTCCCCCGCCCTTGCGGGTGACCTTGGGCACCGGGCAGCCGAAGTTGAGGTCGATGTGGTCGGCGCGATCCTCGGCGACGAGCATGGTGACGGCCTCGGCGACCGTCTTCGGGTCGACGCCGTAGAGCTGGATGGAGCGGAGCGTCTCGCTCTCGTGGTGCTGGATGAGCCGCATGGTCTCCGGCGTGCGTTCGACGAGCGCGCGGGAGGTGATCATCTCGCTGACGTACAGTCCGGCACCGTATTCGCGGCACAGTCGACGGAACGCCGTGTTGGTGATCCCGGCCATGGGAGCGAGCACGACCGGCGAGTCGAGCACGATGGGCCCGATCGCGAGGCTCGGGCGCTGCGAGAGCGTGGTAGGAAGAGACATCACCCTCGATTCTCCCAGATGATCGGCGCTCCCGCGCCCAGTGAGGACCACATGTCAGACGCCGTCCCGCCCGCCGACCTCCAGCCGTCCGGCCGCGAGCGCGTCCGAGCAGCGGCCGCCGCACTCGGTCTCGACGTGGAGCTGGTCGAGCGACCGCCCGCGCGCAGTCTCCACGAGGCGGCGGAGCTGCTCGGCATCGAGCCCGCGGACATCGTCAAGACGATCGTCGTGAAGCGTCGCAGCGGCGACTACCTCTTCGCCCTCGTGCCGGGCGGCCGCAAGATCTCCTGGCCGCCGTTCCGCACGCTGCTCGGGGTGAACAAGCTCGCGATGCCGGACGCGGCGACCGCGTTCCAGGCGACCGGCTACGAGCGCGGCACCATCACCGTCCTCGGTGCGAGCGCCCCACTCCCCGTCTACGCGGACGAGCGCATCCTCGAGCGCGGAGGGCGCATCTCGATCGGCGCCGGCGAGCACGGGTGGAGCGCCTTCGTCGACGCGGCGGAGTACCTCACCGCCATCGGCGCCGTCACCGCGGACCTCACCGAGCCGGAGGACCCTCAGTCCTGAGCCGTTTCCGGCGGGAGCACGAGGCAACTGTCGCCCTCGCAGACGACGGCGTCGCCCCCGAGGAGTCGGAGCGCCGGCCGGACCGTCGCGGGCTGCTGATCATCGACGCTGCGCTCAGGGGACGTCGTCTCCGTGCTCACGCCTGCACCGGCTCGGTGCTCGCGCGTTCCGTCCAGACCTGCTCGAGGACCTGCGTGAACGCGGCCGCCTCCTGCGCCCCGGACACCCCGTAGGCGCCGTCGATGACGAAGAACGGGACGCCCTGGATGCCGTACCCCTGTGCCGTCGCCTGGTCCTCGCGGACCGCCTGCGTGTACTGGCCGGATTCCAGCGCCGAGACCACGGCGGACCGGTCGAGCCCCACCTCGACGGCGAGGTCGGCGAGGTCCTCGATGCGCCCGACATGGCGGCCCTCGGTGAAGTAGGCCCGCAGGAGGCGCTCGGTCATCTCGAGCTGCTTCCCCTCCGCCTTGGCGAAGTGCAGCAGTTCGTGCGCCTTCACCGTGTTCGTGTGCTGGAGGATGCCGAAGTCGTACTCGAGACCGGCGTCCGAGGCGATCCCCGTCACCCGATCGAGCATCTGCTGCACCTGATCGGCCGGCATGCCCTTGTGCTTCACGAGGAAGTCGATCTCGGTGCCGTCGAAGTCGACCGGGGTGTCGGGTGCCAGCTCGAAGGAGTGGTACTCGACCTCGACCTCGCGTCCGTCGCCGAGCTGCGCGAACTCCGCCGCACCCCGCTCGAACTTGCGCTTGCCGATGTAGCACCACGGGCAGGCGATGTCGGACCAGATGTCGATCTTGATGGGTTCACTCATTTCAGGGCCAACCACCGACACCCGTCGGTCATTCCCCCGAGGGCGCCGGGGCGTCTGGCACGTCGCGCGCCCCGCCGAAACGACGGTCGCGTCCGGCGTACCGTTCGACGGCCTCCCAGAGCTGACGCCGCCCGAAGTCGGGCCAGAGGGTGTCGAGGAAGACCATCTCCGCGTAGGCCGACTGCCACAGCTGGAAGTTGCTGGTGCGCTGCTCTCCGGAGCTCCGGACGAAGAGGTCGACGTCCGGGAGGTCGGGCAGGTAGAGCCGGCTCTGGACGAGACGCTCCGAGACGGCCGACGGCTTGATGCGGCCGGCGGCGACGTCGTCGGCGATGCTGCGCACCGCGTCGACGATCTCGTTGCGACCGCCGTAGTTGACGCACATGGTGAGCGTCAGGCGGTCGTTGTCGCGCGTCAGCTCCTCTGCCGTCTGGAGCTCCTTGATGACCGAGGTCCACAACCGCGGCCGACGCCCCGACCAGCGCACGCGCACGCCCCACTCGTTCAGTTGGTCGCGGCGTCGATGGAGCACCTCGCGGTTGAACCCCATGAGGAAGCGGACCTCATCGGGTGAGCGCTTCCAGTTCTCCGTCGAGAACGCGTACACCGACAGGTGCTTGATCCCGAGTTGCAGGGCACCGGCCACGACGTCGAGGAGTGCGGCCTCGCCCGCCTTGTGCCCTTCGACACGCGTGAGTCCGCGCCGGTTCGCCCACCGGCCGTTGCCGTCCATGACGATCGCGACGTGCGACGGCACCTCACCCTTCGCGAACTCGGGCGGGACCTCCCCTGTCCAGTCGATCGGTTTGAACGGCACCGCGTCGCGGTGGGTGTAGGGCTTCGGGGTCACCCGCGGCTCCGATCCTGTTCGAGGTGCGCGAGCGACCGCAGGCCGCGCTCCAGATGCCATTGCGCATAGGCGGCGGTGAATCCGCTCGCCCGTGAGGCCGTCTGCTCGGCGGCGGCCTCCGCGTACTCCCAGTCGCCGGAGAGCAGTGCTCCGAGGAGCGAGAGGGTGTCGGCGTCGAGCCGAGGGCTCCCCGAGGGCGCGCAGTCGTCGCACACGACCCCGCCGAGCTGTACGACCACGTGCGAGTACTCACCCTCCGTGCCGCACCTCGAGCAGGCGCCGAAGCTCGGTGCCCAACCGGCGAGCGAGAACGCCCGGAGCAGGTAGGAGTCGAGGGTGAGCCGCGGACCGTGCTCATGCTTCGAGAGCGACCGCAGGGCGCCGACGAGCAGCAGGTACTGCTGGAGGGAGCCCTCGGACTCCGTCAGCCGATCGGCCGCCTCGACCATCGCGCTCGCGGCCGTGTAGCTCCCGTAGTCGGAGCTGATCTCGGCGCCGTACGAGCCGAGCGACTCGGCCTGGGTGATGGTGTCGAGGCTGCGGCCCTCGTAGAACTGGACGTCGGCGACCATGAACGGCTCGAGCCGGGACCCGAACTTCGAGCCCGTGCGACGGACACCCTTCGCGACCGCCCGGATCTTGCCCCTGCTGCGTGAGAGCATGGTGACGATGCGATCGGCCTCGCCGAGCTTGTGGGTCCGCAACACCACCACTTCGTCTCGATATACCGGCACGCATCGATTATCCCGCCTCGCACCGACAACGTGACCCGGGAACCGCCGTCGGGGATCGAAGGAGCGCCTGGAGAGATGAAGCCGTGAACGAGGTCCTCTTCGTCGTTCCGCTGTGGGTCGACCTCTCGGCGGTCGCGATCGGCGCCGTCCAGGGCGCGATGTTCGCGGCCAGATTCCAGGATCGTCAACTCGACTGGCTCGGCGTCGCCATCATCGGCGTCGTCGTCGGACTCGGTGGCGGTCTCATCCGCGACATCCTCCTCGGACAGGTGCCGGCGTCCCTCCAGAACAACTGGTACCTCCCAGTCGCCTCGGGAGCCGCCCTGCTCGGGATGTTCCTCCTGCGCACCATCACGAGGCTCGGGCCGGTCATCATCGGTCTCGACGCCCTGACGATCGGCATGTTCGGAGCGATCGGCTCCACCAAGGCCCTGGCGGTCGGCCTGCCGGTGATCCCGGCGATCTTCGTCGGCACCGTCTCAGCCGTCGGTGGATCGGTCCTCCGCGACGTCATGCTGGGTGTCCCCGTCGCCCTCATGCACGTCGGGTCGCTCTACGCCGTGGCGGCCGCGGTCGGGACCGCCCTCCTCGTCCTCGCCGTGACCTTCGGTGCGCCGCTCGGGATCGCGGCCATCGTCGGCGTCTCCTCGACCGCGGTGATCCGCCTCCTGGCGGTCCGGTTCGGGTGGACGTTGCCGGAGCAGCGCCAGATCGGCGGATGGCGGATCTGGCGCCGCTCGACCCGCGGCTGAGTCGTCTCAGTCGACCGCGAGTGCCGCGACGGGCGCGATCCGGGTCGCCCGACGGGACGGTGCCACCGAGGCCGCAGCCGTGAGGAGTGCGGCGAGCACGACGATCACGGCGACGATGGCCCACGGGATGACCGGGAAGATGAGCCCGGGCGAACCGTTGATCGCGCCGAGCATCGACTGGGCACCGGCCCAGCCGTAGAACGTCCCGAGGACGAGGCCGACGACGACGGCCGCGATGGTGAGCTGCGCCGCCTCGATCACGATCATGCGACGGATCTGCGCCGCCGAGAATCCGAGTGCGCGGAGCAGTCCGAGTTCGCGGGTGCGTTGCAGGACGCTGAGCGAGAGGTTGTTGACCATCCCGACCGCAGCGATGAGCGCGCTCAGCCCGATGAGGGCGGAGAAGACGCCGACGGTCGTCGCGACCACGGCCTGCGTGCCCTCGTAGACCTCCGGATTCGCAGCCTGTGCGTTCAGCACGAACTCCTGGAAGTTGGCCGCGGCGACCGCGAACATCGTCACGAGGGTCACGCCGATCACCAGTCCGATCGTCGTGCGAGAACTGCGCTCCGGGTAGCGGACGGCGTTCTCGGCGGCGAGTCGAGCCGTCGCGGAGGTGCCGAACAGCCGGCCGACCAGCCGCAGCGCCGGCGGCATCACGAGGTGCGCACCGAGCACGAGGCCGGAGAAGGAGACGATCCCGCCGAGGATGCCGATGAGCACGCCGAGCGGCGACACGAGCCCGACGCCGACACCGGCGAGCAGGAGCAGGACACCGACCACGAAGAGACCGATCGCAACAGCGTTCCGGGCGGGCCGCGCGGTGGCCTCCTCCCGGCTCAACTCCTGCGATCCTCCGATCGCCTGCATCGGAGTGACCGTCAGGACGCGACGCGCGCCGATCCAGGACGCGAGCCAGGTGGTCAGGACGACCGCGACGACCGGCAGGAGCACGGCCGGTTCGACGATCGCGTACGGCAGCTCGGGCAGCACACCGGTCGCGACCCCGATCCGCACGAGCGCGAAGGTCGCGAGGAGTCCGACGAGCAACCCTGCTCCCCCGCCGAGCAGGCCGACGACGACACCCTCCTTCGCGACGGCGCGACGCTGCGATCGCGCCGTCGAACCGATCAGGCGGAGCAGCGCGATCGTCCTCGTCCGCCCGGCGACGATCGTTGCGAACGTGTTCGCCGTGACGATTGCACCGACGTACACCGCCAACGAGACGAACACGGCGGCCGCGAGGATGAGCATGATGACCACGGTGCCGCTGGACCCCGTGACGTCGTCGGCCAGGATGAAGGTGGAGAGCACACTCGTGACCATGAGCAACAGGACGCCGAACGAGGCGCTGAGCGTCGCGACGAGGAGGCTCGCGCGATGCTCGCGGGCCCGGGGCCCGAGATCCGCCCGGCTCATGCCGCACGCTCCATGCCGAGCATGAGCGCTGAGATCTGCTCGGCGGTCGATCGGGGACGGTCCTCGACCACCCGCCCATCCGCGAGGAACACGATCCGGTCCGCGTAGCTCGCGGCGATCGGGTCGTGCGTCACCATCGCGATGCTCTGCCCGTACTCGGTGCTGGCCGCCGCCAGTAGGGCCAGGACGCTCCGCCCGGTGCGGGAGTCGAGGTTGCCGGTCGGTTCGTCCGCGAAGAGGAGCTCGGGTCGCGTCGCGAGGGCACGCGCGATCGCGACGCGCTGCTGCTGTCCGCCCGAGAGTTCGTGCGGGCGGTGCCCGAGTCGGGAGGCGAGTCCGAGCGTGCTCACGAGCACGTCGATCCAGCTCTGCTCCTCACCGGTCGGACGGCGGGCGTCGAGTTCGAAGGGCAGCCGGATGTTGGCCGCGACGTCGAGCGTCGGGACCAGGTTGAAGGCCTGGAACACGAAGCCGACACGACGCCGACGGAGGATCGTGAGCTGCCCGTCGTCGAGGTCCGTGATGTCCTGGTCACCGAGGCGCACCCGCCCTGCGGTGGCCTGGTCGAGGCCGGCCATGATGTGCATGAGCGTCGACTTGCCCGAGCCGCTCGGGCCCATGATGGCGGTGAACCGGCCCCGCTCGATCTCGAGGTCGACGCCGTCGAGGGCGACGACCTGGTTGTCGGCGGGTCCGTAGCTCTTCCGGAGTCCGTGGACGCTGGCGACGACGGACGGCTGTGCTGAAGTGGTCATACTCCGAAGCTACGGAGTGCGGTGCCGGGTGCGCGTCGGGCGCACGAGCGACCCGGGTACATCCCGGGGATGATCCTCGATCACTCCGCGGGTGCGTGCTGGACCGCGGTCAGACCAAGCCGTGCTCGAAGGCGAACACGACGAGCTGGACCCGGTCGCGCACCTCGAGCTTGGCGAAGATCCGGCTGATGTGCGTCTTCACGGTCGCCTCGCTGAGGAACTCGGCGGCGGCGATCTCGGAGTTGCTCAGCCCGCGCGCCGCGAGAAGGAAGATCTCGCGCTCTCGCGCCGTGAGCTCGGCATAGCGCTGCGGTGCGGCCGGAGCTGCCGGAGCCTGCTGGAAGTGCTCGAACAGCTCGCGGGTGGCCGACGCGGCGATGACCGCGTTCCCTGCATGGACCGTGCGGATCGCTGCGAGCAGGAACTCGGGCTCCGCGTCCTTGAGCAGGAACCCGCTCGCCCCGGCTCGGATGGCCGTCGCGGCCGCCTCGTCGAGGTCGAAGGTGGTCAGCACGACGATCCGAGGCCGCTCGCCCCCGCGCGCGTCCGCCTCCGCCAGGATCGTCTTCGTCGCCTCGATCCCGTCCATGACCGGCATCCGGACGTCCATGAGGATGACCTGCGGACGTGTCCGTGCGGCCAGCTCGACCGCTTGACGCCCGTCGGAGGCCTCGCCGACGACGCGGAGGTCCGGCTGCGAACCGATGAGCATGCGGATCCCGCCTCGGAACAGCGCCTGGTCGTCGACCAGCGCGATCGTGATCGCCCCCGCTGCCGTCGCGTCACTCGGATCGGTCATCTCGTCACTCCCACCGTCGCGTACGGGATCGATGCGTAGACGGTGAAGAGACCGTCCACCAGGGTCGTCCCGAACCTGCCGCCTGCCAGCGTAGCGCGCTCGTTCATCCCGGCGAGTCCGTGCCCAGTGCCGGCCTTCGGTGGTTCGACCTTCGCCCGGTTGACGACCCAGAGCTGCAGCTCGGGTCCGGTCCAGTCGAGATGGACGTCGATCGGCCCACGATGGTCGCCGTGTCGGAGCGCGTTCGTGAGCGCCTCCTGGATGATCCGGTACACGGCCAGCTGCGAACCGGTCGCGACCGGTCGTTCCTGGCCGTGGCGCTGGACCACCACGTCCAACCCGGCTCCTCGCAGCTGCTCGTAGAGCCGATCGAGGTCGGCCATGACCGGCTGCGGGCCCTCGGTCTGTTGGAACCGTAATTGCGCGAGCAGCACCCGGACATCGGCGAGGGCCTCGCGGGAGATGCTCGAGATCGTCCGCAACGCCTGGTCGGCCGAGTCCGGGTCCGCGGCCAGCGCATATCGGGCACCGTCGGCCTGCGCGATGACGACGGCGAGGGAGTGCGCGACCACGTCGTGCATGTCGCGCGCGATCCGGTTGCGCTCCTGCTCGACGGCGACGTCGCGCTCGGCCAGGAGCTGCGCCTGTCGGCTCTCGCGGGCGAGCCGCCAGGTGCGCATCAGGACACCTCCGGTCCAAGCGAGGCCGAAGAAGGCGGCGAACGCGAGGAACATGAACAGCCCGACGGTCACCTGCGCGACCGGTGTCATGTCGTTCGCCAGGCCGAAGGTACTGATGTCGCTGCCGGTGCCCGTGGTCCAACTCGGGACGACGATCACGTAGAACGCGATGAGCGCGGCTCCGACGAACGCAGAGGCGAAGGAGACCCAGCGCAGCACCCGTCCGCCGTAACTCGCCGCAGCGTAGAGCACGACCGGGATCGCGAAGTTCGCGGGATCGGGTGCCAGGAGGAGCAGCATCTGCGCCAGCGCTGTGACCCAGGCGACGGCGAGGGAGACGGCCGGGGCGACGCGACGGAGGGCGAGCGCGCCGCACATGCCGAGCAGCACGATGACGTACATCGGCTGTCGCCCGGCGTACAGCACGAAGGTGGCGAGGAACAACACCGAGGGCAGAGCGATGTCGAGAGCCAACTGGCTGGGTCGGAGCGAGCGGAGCATCCCCCAACCGTACGACCTGGCGGCCGGTCACCCCGTCCTCGCGCGGGAAGATCATCCTCCGGGTGTACGCCGGAGGACAGCGCTGCGCCGGGTCGACCCGAAGGCCGACCCGGCGCAGCGGGATCGTCAGATGGAGGCCAGTTCCCGGGCCTCGACCTGCGTGCGTACGGCGCGGTTGACCGCCGAGACGACGGCCTTGAGCGAGGCGGTCGCGATGTCGCCGTCGATGCCGACGCCCCAGAGGCGCTGGTCGTTCACCTGGAGCTCGACGTAGGCGGCCGCCTCGGCGTCACCGCCGGCGCTCAGCGTGTGCTCGACGTAGTCGTACAGCGTGACCTCGATGCCGCGCCCGGAGAGCAGGTTGAGGAAGGCCGCGATCGGGCCGTTACCCGTCGAAGTGCGCTCCTCGACCTGCTCGCCGTCGCGAAGGGCGACCTCGAGGACGACGGTGCCGGCGAGGTCGCTCGACGTCTTCGTGGACTGGAGTTCGAACCGACCCCACTTGGCGTCCGCGACTGCGGCCGGAAGGTACTCGTCCTGGAAGATCGACCAGATCTGACCGCTCGTCACCTCGCCGCCCTCGGCGTCGGTCTTCGCCTGGACGACGCCGGAGAACTCGATCTGCAGGCGACGCGGCAGGTCGATCGCGTGGTCGGTCTTGAGCAGGTACGCGACGCCGCCCTTGCCCGACTGCGAGTTCACGCGGATGACCGCCTCGTAGCTGCGCCCCAGGTCCTGCGGATCGACCGGCAGGTACGGCACGGCCCATTCGAGGTCGGCGACGTCCTTGCCCTGGGAGACGGCGTCGACGGACATCGCCTCGAAGCCCTTCTTGATCGCGTCCTGGTGCGAACCGCTGAAGGCCGTGAAGACGAGGTCGCCCGCCCACGGGCTCCGCTCGTGCACCGGCAGCTGGTTGCAGTGCTCGGCCGTCCGCTTGACCTCGTCGATGTCACTGAAGTCGATCTGCGGGTCGACACCCTGCGTGAACATGTTGATGCCGAGCGCGACGAGGTCGACGTTGCCGGTCCGCTCACCGTTCCCGAAGAGGCACCCCTCGATCCGGTCGGCGCCGGCCAGGTAGCCGAGCTCGGCTGCCGCGATAGCGGTCCCGCGGTCGTTGTGCGGGTGCAGCGAGATGATGATGTTCTCGCGGTTGGCCAGGTTGCGGCTCATCCACTCGATCGAGTCCGCGTAGACGTTCGGCGAGGCCATCTCGACCGTCGACGGCAGGTTGATGATGACCTTGCGGTCGGGCGTCGCCTCGAGAACCTCGACCACCTGGTTGCAGATGTCGACGGCGAACTCGAGCTCGGTACCGGTGTAGCTCTCCGGCGAGTACTCGTAGTAGATCTGCGTCCCGGGGACGGTCGACTCCATCTCGCGACACTTCCGGGCGCCGTGGAGGGCGAGGTCGATGATGCCCTGCTTGTCGCTGCGGAACACGACGTCGCGCTGGAGGATGCTCGTCGAGTTGTACAGGTGCACGATCGCCTGCTTCGCGCCGCGCAGCGACTCGTAGGTGCGTTCGATGAGGTGGTCGCGTGCCTGGGTCAGCACCTGGATGGTGACGTCCTCGGGGATCGCACCCTCGTCGATGAGGCTGCGGACGAAGTCGAAGTCGGTCTGGCTCGCGCTCGGGAACCCGACCTCGATCTCCTTGTAGCCCATCTTCACGAGCAGGTCGAACATGATGCGCTTGCGCTCCGGGCTCATCGGGTCGATGAGGGCCTGGTTGCCGTCGCGGAGGTCGACGGCGCACCAGCGCGGGGCCTCGGTGACCCGACGGTCAGGCCACGTGCGATCGGGCAGCGAGACGTCGAACTGGTCCTGGTAGGCGCGGTAGCGGTGGACCGGCATGCCTGATGGGGTCTGGGTGTTCTTCATGATCCTGGGATCTCCTCGTGGGATTGGGGGTGAGCCAATGACGAACTCCGCGACGAGGGAGGCCTGGAACTAGGACTCGTCGCGGCAGCTAAGGAGGAGCAGACCGGAGAACACGTCGTCAGCATAGCACTCCCCCGCGCGGCCGATCAGGTGACCAACGAGGCGAGGTCTCGCACGGACACGTCCGGGAGGTACGCGCGCCCGACCGCGATGCCGATCGCCGGCAGGGTCAGCGGGTCCGCGTAGCCGAGGACGAGCGGACGCTCCTCCGGCTGGAACTTCCCCTTGAAGGCGAGGAGCGAGCGGAACCCGTAGACAGGTTCGAGCACGTTCCCGAGGTAGGTCAGGACCCGGTCGATCCCGTCCGTCTCCGGCTGCTCGGTGCTCTTCGAGCGCGCGAGTGGTGCCCCTGAGAGGCTCATCTCCTCGATGCCGTCCTCCTTGAACCGTGCGGCGGCCTCGGCGATGAGGAACTCCATGACGCCGTTCATACCGTCCGTCCGACGTCGCATGAAGTCGAGGGTCCAACCGACCAGCTCACCATCACGCCGCACCGGGAGCCAGCTCGTGACGCCGTGCAGCCGTCCTTGCTCGTCGACCGCGAGCAGGAGCCGGACCTCCTCGTCGACGAGCTCGTCGATGCCGCCGAGGGTGAACCCCATCTCGGGCAGCTTCCGTTCGGCGACCCACTCCTCGGAGATCTCGGCGATCTGCGCCGCCAGCCCGACGCCGAGTGCCCCGTAGGTGGACCAGACGGCGGTGATCCCCGCACGGTCGGCCCGGTTGACGGAGGATCTGATATCCTGCCAGCGCTTGCCGACCATGCTCCAGCCCTGCGGGTGCAGGACCGTCTCCTCGGCGACCTGGACGGTGCGCCAACCGATCCGGTGGAGCGCTCCTGCGGTCTCCTCGTCCACGCTGTACAACGCCACCGTCAGGCCCGAGTCCTCGCAGTGCTCGATGAACCGCTCGAGGACCCCCTGCTCGTGCCGGTCCCTCCCGAAGAAGCCGCCCGCCGTGACCGCGACCCCGGCGACGATCCGGTAGGCGATGCCGGCGCTGCGCTCCGGGTCGAACCAGGTGAGGTTGCCCGGCCAGGTGGCCATGTGCCCGATGGAGTCGCTGCCCTCGGCCAGGAGCTCGCGCAGGCGGCGCTCGTCTGCCGGCGCGATGGCGTTCGCGACCCGGCTCAGCGGCCAGACGGCGCCGAGCAGGATGATGCTCCACCAGACGGGTCCGACGGCGTGGAACACCACGCCGGTGAGCGGGGCGACCGGCACGAAGCCCGGGAGTACGTTCCGCAGGTACGCGGCCGGGACGAAACGCTCCGGCGCCGCGCGGAGGACCTCCCACACGTCGGGCCTCGGCGAAAATCCTCCGGGTTGCAGCAGGGCGACGACCACGAAAAGCGCGGCGAGCACGACCCAAGACGCGCCGACCAGGGCGAGGTACCCCCAGGCACTGCGCCGGGTGGCCCGCACGGGGAACCCACGACGGAGCACGACCAGGAGCGCCGCCACGACGAGCGGGAGCAGGATCGCCGCCCACAGCGCGATCGCGATCTCGACGGACCGCTGCTGCGCGCCGTGCCCCGTCCCGAGCAACGACGAGGGGTGTCCCGCCGGGTGGAGTCGCACCCCCGCCCCGAGCGACAGCGCACTCAGGACGGCGAAGGACACCATGATCGCCGTGGCGAACCAGACCGCGAACCGTCTGCCGCGGAGCAGGCCCCACGCTGCGAAGAGCAGGGCGATCATGGGGACCACCGACAGGAGCACCGCTCCGAAGCCGTCGACGCGCACCAGCGTGAGGTCGCGCAGGCACTGTGCTGACACGCCGACCGTCCGGCATTGCCCGATGACCCGTCCGGCGTCCGGGATGTTCTGTTCGAGCAGGAGCACGAGCGGCGCGAGCGGACCGAGGTGCCGGCCGGACAGGAAGGTGATGAGCGGTCCGACGCCCATCATCGCGACGACGGACGCCAGGAGCACCCGGGTCTCGTGGTGCGAGCTCCGCACGCGTCGCACCGACGGGGTGACCCCGGCGAGCACGATCCCGAGCAGGACGCCGACCAGCGCTGCGAACAGTCGTGCGAGATCCTGCGGAAGGCCCGAGTACAGCAGCACGATCAGGGCACCGACGACGACGAACGCGCGGATCCGTCGACGCCAGAGCGGCCCGTGGAACGCACTCGACGCGGCGAGGGCGCCGAGCGCGCCGGCCACGGGGTCGAATGCCACGATGCGGGCGACCTCGCCGCTCCAGAACTCGCCGCCGAGCGTGCCGAGGAGTTGGAGCCCGATGGCGAGCGCGTTCCCGGCGACAGCGGTCACCAGCACAGCCAGGAGCGTCTTGGCTGCGCCGAACCGTCGCTCGGCGAGCACCAGTGCGGGGACGCCGATCAGCAGGAAGGCGAGGAGCCCGAGCACCCCGTCGGTTCCCAGGGCGCCGGTCAGGAGTGCCCACCAGTGCCCGTCGACCACGACCTGCTCGTACCCCACGCCGGCCACCTCACGGATCGCCGTCCGCCAGCCGGGGGTCGCCGCCGGCGGTGTGCGCCAGACGAACGCACTGACCACGAGCACCAGCGCCGTGATCCCGATGCTCATCGGCACCGACCGGAGCACGCCGGTCACGAGTCGACCGAACGGCGTCGCCCTCCCCGCGCGCATCAGGCGAGCCCGAATCGTGCGGCGATCACGGGGAGCGCACGCTCGAACACCGTGTGGACGGTGTGCCAGTCGTGCGCCGTCCCATCGGAGACGAAGGTCGTCGTCCGCATGCCGGCTGCCGAAGCCATCGCGGCGACCCGCCGGACGCCGGGACCGTAGCGGCTGTCGTCGCTGCCGTAGCCGAAGACGCCGACGGTGTCCGCGTACGGGGTGTGCGCGGCGAGGATCGCGGAGGGGGCCGCGGCCTCGTACGCCGTCGCCGACCCGCCGAAGCCCTGTGCGATCGTCGTCGGTCCGATGGACGGGACGACCTCCCCCGAGATGTCGAGGATGCCGCCGTAGCGTTCGGGGTGCGCGGCGCCGAGCTGGATGGAACAGGTCCCGCCCTGCGAGAACCCGGCGATGAACCAGTCCGTCCGCGATGCGGACACCGGGAGGTGCGCCGAGATCCACGCGGGGACGTCGACCGTGAGGTACGTCGCCGAGTTGCCGAGCGGCCCGTCGACGCACATCGGGTTGTGGTCCGGAGCGCCGAGCTGATCAGGCACGACCACGATCGGAGCGAGACCCGCATGCGAGGCGGCGAAGCGGTCGAGGATCCCGGCGATCCCAGCCGACGCGAACAGGTCTGCAGGCTCTCCCGGCTGACCGCTGAACGCTTCGATGACCGGCAGTGCCGGCGGGTGTGCGGTCAGGGCGGCCGGTGGCAGGTAGACGAGCGCGTCCCGGTGGGCGAACCCGGAGGTCGTCGCCGGGATGTCCACGTGTTCGACCCGCCCGCCGCTCGGCAGGTCGGCGGGTCGCTGCCACGACGTGGTCGTCCCCCGGGCTGCAGGCAGGGCCGAGAACGACTGGTAGGGGCTGATCCCCAACGCCGCCCGCACCGTCGCGAACTCACCGAAGTCCTGGTTCACGCCGATCGCCCCGATGAGCAGGAAGGCGGGGATGGCGAGGCTCGCCACGACGACCCGCCACGCCCGGGTCCGCACGATCGCCGCGATCGCGAGGGCGGCACCGGCGAACCCGACCGCCGCCCACGCACGGGTGACCGGCGTCAGTTCGATCCCGAAGACGTCGAGCACGTCACCGAGCAACCAGGCCGTGGCATAGGCGAGGAGCGCCCCACCGCTCGCCACGAGCAGCATCGTCAGCCAGCCGCGAACCGTTCGGCGCCCGGTCAACAGGATGATCGCCAGGAGGACGGCGGCACCGCCGACCCAGACGAGGAGCTCCGGACGATCCAGCCTGATGGCCAGCAACCAGTCGAACACACGGACTCCTTCGCGCGACCCAGAGGACCAGTATGTCCGCGCGCTCGCGAGCCTGTCGGCCAGATGACGGGTTCCACAGCGGGCCCAAAGCAGACATGCAAGTCACGTTCAGGTAACGGAGACCACCCGCCCGGATCCGCGCGGGCCCACGGCGCCGACGGTCGACCGGATCCGGGTCAGAATCCCAGGCGACCGAGCAGTTTCGGGTCGCGCTGCCAATCCTTCGCGACCTTGACGCGGATGGAGAGGAAGACCCTCGATCCGACGAGTGGCTCGATCCCGGCGCGGGCCCGGGCCCCGACGTCGCGGAGCCTGGAGCCGCCCTTCCCGATGATGATCGCCTTCTGGCTGTCGCGCTCCACGAACACGTTCGCGTAGATGTCGAGCAGGTCGGTCCCCTCGCGCGGGATCATGTCATCGATGGTCACGGCGAGCGAGTGGGGCAGCTCGTCCTGCACGCCCTCGAGTGCGGCTTCACGGATGAGCTCCGACACGCGGTCGACGACCGTCTCGTCCGTGGTGGCCTCGGCCGGGTAGAGGCGTTCCGAGAGCGGCATGAGCTTCGTCACCTCGGTGACGAGGATGTCGAGCTGGTCGTCGGTCACCGCGGACAGTGGGATGACGGCGTCCCAGTCCCGGAGCTCCGAGATCGCGAGCAGCTGCTCGGCGATCGTCGTCCGGCTGGCGGTGTCGGTCTTCGTGACGATCGCCACCTTCTTGGCGCGCGGGAAGCCGTCGAGCGACTCGTTGATGAAGCGGTCGCCGGGCCCGAGCTTCTCGTTGGCGGGGATGCAGAACCCGATCACGTCGACGTCGGAGAGGGTTGACTGCACGAGATCGTTCAGCCGCTGGCCGAGCAGGGTGCGCGGCCGGTGGATGCCGGGGGTGTCGACGACGATGAGTTGGCCGTGGTCGCGATGCACGACTCCGCGGATCGCGCGACGCGTGGTCTGCGGCTTCGAGCTCGTGATCGCGACCTTCTCACCGACGAGGGCGTTGGTCAGCGTGGACTTGCCGACGTTCGGACGCCCGACGAAGGACACGAACCCCGCTCGGAAGTCGGACGGAGGGGTGGTGTCGTTCATGGGTGCTCCCGGTGGTCGTTGGACGCCTGCTGGGCGTCCTGCAGCTGGTCGTCGCGCTGGGCGATGACGGTGAGGATGCGTCCCCGCCGCCCCTCGACGCGCTCGGCGGTGAGTTCGAGGCCGTTGGTCGACACCGTCGATCCGACGACGGGCAGCCGACCGAGGGCCTTCGCCAGGAGGCCGCCGACGGAGTCGACGTCGTCGTCGTCGAGTTCGAGGCCGAACAACTCCCCCAGCTCGTCGACCGGCAGGCGGGCGTCGACCCGGAACCGTCCGTCGTGCAGGTCGGTGATCTCGGGGGTGTCGGTGTCGTACTCGTCGGAGATGTCGCCGACGAGTTCCTCGATGAGGTCCTCGAGGGTGACGAGACCCGAGATGCCGCCGTATTCGTCGACGACCATCGCGATGTGGTTGGACTCCTTCTGCATCTGCTGCAGGAGCGAATCGGCCTTCTTGGACTCGGGGACGAAGCTCGCCGGCCGCAGGAGCGGCTCGATCGAGCCCACCTCGGTGACGCCGTCGCCACCGAACATCGCTCGCACCAGGTCCTTCAGGTACAGGATGCCGACCAGGTCGTCGATGTCGCCGTCGCTGACGGGCGCCCTCGAGATCCCCGTCTCCAGGAACACCTCGAGCGCCTCGCGGACGCTGAGATCGCGCTGCAGGCTCACGAGGTCGGTGCGCGGGATCATCACCTCGCGGACGAGCGTCTCATTGAACTCGAAGATCGAGTGGATGAGCTCGCGGTCGTCCTCTTCGAGGACCGAGTGCGCGGCCGCCTCGTCGACCATGCTCAGCAGTTGCTCCTCCGAGGTGAAGGAGACCGAACGGGGCAGCCCCGGGGTCACCCGGTTGCCCAGGGAGACGAGGACGTTCGCGACCGGGCCGAGGACCACGCGTGCGGCACGGATGGCGGGGGCACTGAAGCGCAGCACTCCACTCGCGTGGGTCCGTCCGACGCCTCGCGGGCTCGCACCGACGAGCACGAACGAGGTGCCGGTCATGATGACGACCGCGAGGACGAGGACGAGCCACAACTCGTCGATCGACGAGGCCAGCGCGAGGGTGACGAGGACGGCGGCCGTGGTCTCGGCCAGGATCCGGATGAAGTTGATCGCGTTGACGTGCGCACCCGGATCGGCTGCGATGGCGCGGAGCGCGGATCCCGAGCGCGCGCCCTCTGCGAGGTCGAGGATGTCCGCACCCGACTGGACGCCGATCGCGGCGTCGGCTGCGGCCATCAGACCCGCGAACGCGACGAGCAGGAACGCGACGATGACGAAGACGGCGACGAGGGACATCAGCTGCTGCGTCGTCTCTCCTGGAGCGCGAAGGCGAGGAGGATGTCCCGCTGGATGCCGAACATCTCCTTCTCCTCATCGGGCTCCGCGTGGTCGTACCCGAGCAGGTGGAGCACACCGTGGCAGGTGAGGAGCTGGAGTTCGTCCATCGTCGAGTGCTTCGCGGCGGCCGCCTGCGTCTCGGCGACCTGCGGGCAGAGCACGATGTCGCCGAGCAGCCCGGGCGGCGTCGGGTTCTCCTCGGTGCCGGGACGGAGCTCGTCCATGGGGAAGCTCAGGACGTCGGTCGGTCCCGGCTCGTCCATCCACTGGACGTGCAACTGCTCCATGGCGCCCTCGTCGACCAGGACGATGGCGAGCTCGGCATCAGGGCTCACGTGCATCGCGTCGAGCGCGAACGACGCCAGGGCGAGGATGCGCGATTCGTCGACGGCGACGCCGGACTCGTTGTTGATCTCGATGGTCATGAGCGTCCTCGCTTCGGCTGGTGGTCTCTGGCTGCGCCGCGACGCTCGGCACGGTTGGCGAACTCGGCGGCCTGCTCGCGCTCGAACCGCTGCGCCCGTCGGACGGCGTCGTACTCCCCGTAGGCGTCGACGATCCGACCGACGAGGGTGTGGCGGACGACGTCCTCGCTCGTGAGGTGGGCGAAGTGGATGTCGTCGACGTCCTTGAGCACGCGGGTGACGAGCCGCAAGCCGGACGCACCGGTCGGCAGGTCGATCTGCGTGACGTCGCCGGTCACGACGATCTTGGACCCGAACCCGAGCCGGGTGAGGAACATCTTCATCTGCTCGGGCGTGGTGTTCTGCGCCTCGTCGAGGACGATGAACGAGTCGTTGAGGGTCCGGCCACGCATGTAGGCGAGCGGTGCGACCTCGATCGTGCCGGCCGCGAGCAGCTTCGGGACGATCTCGGGGTCCATCATCTCGTTGAGCGCGTCGTAGAGCGGACGCAGGTACGGATCGATCTTGTCCGTCAGCGTGCCCGGGAGGTACCCGAGTCGCTCGCCGGCCTCGACGGCCGGGCGCGTCAGGATGATCCGGTTGACCTCCTTGCGCTGCAGAGCCTGCACAGCCTTCGCCATCGCGAGGTAGGTCTTGCCGGTACCGGCCGGGCCGATACCGAACACGATCGTGTTCTCGTCGATCGCGTCGACGTACGCCCGCTGCCCGACGGTCTTCGCTTTGATCGTCTTGCCACGCGAGGTGAGGATGACCTGCCCGAGCACCTCCGACGGGGAGGCTGAGCCGTCCTGCCCGAGCATACGGGCGGAGGTGCTGACCTCCGCCGGCCCCAGATCGTGTCCTTCTCGGACCATGGTGATGAGTTCCTCTACGAGTCGTCTGGCGGCGTCGGCCTGCGGCGCCGGGCCGGTGATGGTGATCTCATTGCCGCGCACGTGCACCGAGACACCGGGGTGTTCGCGCTCGACGGTCGTCAGGAGGCGATCCTGTGGGCCGAGGAGACGGACCATGGCGAGCCCGTCCACCAGGAGGACGTGCTCGACCTCCTCCGTCCGCGCAGCGACGGAGCGGTCGGGGTTCGAGGACTCAGGCTCCGCCAAGGGTGCCCTCCTGCAGGGAACCGCCGAGGACATGCGCGTGCACGTGGAAGACCGTCTGCCCGGCGGACTCGCCGGTGTTGAAGACGAGTCGGAACTCGCCACCCGTGTGCTCCTTCGCAAGCGACGACGCCACCTCGACCATCTCAGCGAGCAAGGAGGGGTCGCCAGCGGCCAACTCCACGACGTCGCGGTACTCCGCGGTCTTCGGGACGACGAGGAGGTGCACGGGCGCCTGCGGTGCGATGTCGGCGAACGCGATCACCCGATCGGTCTCGGCGAGGAGGGTCGTCGGGATCTCCCCCGACACGATGCGGCTGAATACCGACGGTGCTTCACTCATGTCCACCAGTCTAAGGTTCGTGGCGGCCTCATGCGCGGGCTGGTGGATCGTCACCACCGACCGAGCAGCACGTTGAGCGCGGCGATCGCCGCCGGTCCTGCCGTCGAGGTGCGCAGGACGCCCGAGCCAATCCGGACCTCGATGGCGCCGGCCGCTTCGAGCCGTTCGCGCTCCGCCGGCGAGATGCCGCCCTCCGGACCGACGACGAGCACGAGCTCCTCGGCGAGCAGGGCCGACGGGTCGAGCTCCGAGAGAGCGAGTGCCGCGCTGGGTTCGAGCACGAGGACGGTCCGGCCGGCGACGATCGACGCGAGTCCGCGGGTGTCGACGACCTCGGCCACCTCGGGGACCCGTGCGCGGATCGACTGCTTCGACGCCTCCCGCACGATGAGCTGCCAGCGCGCACGGCCCTTGACCGCTTTGTCGCCCTGCCATCTCGAGATGCTGCGCTCGGCGCCCCACGGGACGATCCGGTCGACACCCAGCTCGGTCGCCGCCTGGATGGCGAGTTCGTCGCGATCACCCTTGGCCAGCGCCTGCACGAGGACGAGCCCGGGACGGTTCTCCGGATGCACCACGACCGATTCGACGCGGATCTCCAACTCCCCCGGCTCGCTGCGCGCGACCGGTCCGGTCGCGATCAGGCCCCGGCCGTTGCCGATCGACGTCGTCTCGCCGACCCGCAGCCGACTCACGGCGACGGCGTGCTTCGCCTCGGGCCCGCGGAGGGTCACCGAGTCGCCGACACCGGTCGATTCGAGATCCTCACGGAGGTACAGCGAACTCATTTCAACCGACGCCGTGGAAGCGGTCGCGGATCTTCGCGAACAGGCCCTGCTGGAACTGCGCGAGCGCCGGAGCACCCTGGCGTCGTCCTGAGGCGAAGCTCTTGATCAGCTCGCGTTCGCGGTGGTCGAGCTTCGTCGGCGTGACGACCTGGACGCCGATCTTGAGGTCGCCCCGGCTGTTCCCGCGGAGACGGGTGACACCGCGGTCCTTGACCGTGATGACCTCAGAGCTCTGCACGCCCGGCCGCAGCTCGACCTCGACGTCGCCGTCGAGCGCGTGGACGGTGACCTGGCGGCCGAGGATGGCGTCGGTCATCGGGACTTCGAGCGTGCACAACAGGTCGTCGCCGTCGCGGCTGAAGACGTCGTGGTGCTTGACCTTCATCTCGAGGTAGAGGTCGCCGTTCGGGCCGCCGGCCGGGCCGACCTCGCCGCTCCCCGGCATCTGCAGACGCAGACCGGTGTCGACGCCGGCCGGGATGTCGACCGAGACGGTGCGGCGGGCACGGAGCCGACCCTGACCCTGGCAGGTGACGCACGGGGTCGCGATGATCGTGCCGTAGCCGCGGCAGGTGCCGCAGGGCGCCGACGTCATGACGTTGCCGAGCAGCGAGCGGACGGCCCGCTGGATGGAGCCGGTGCCGTGACAGATGTCGCAGGTCACCGGTGAGGTGCCGGGCTGGCAACAGGAGCCGTTGCAGGTGCTGCAGAGCACGGCGGTGTCGACCTCGAGGTCGCGGTGGGTGCCGAAGATGACCTCGTCGAGGTCGAGCTCGACGCGCAACAGGGCGTCCTCCCCGCGTGCGCGACGGGACTTGGGTCCGCGCTGCTGGCCGCCACCGCCGAAGAAGGTGTCGAAGATGTCGCCGAAGCCGCCGAACCCGGCGTCGCCGCCACCGAACCCACCAGCCTGCGGACCGAGGTCGTACTGCTGGCGCTGCTTGGGGTCGCTCAGCACGTCGTAGGCGTGCGTGACCTCCTTGAACCGTTCCGAGGCGTCGGAACCCGGGTTCACGTCGGGGTGCAGTTCGCGTGCGAGGCGGCGGTACGCCTTCTTGATCTCTTCGGGCGTCGCCTCCTTGGCGACACCGAGTGCTGCGTAGTGGTCGGGGTAGTCAGCCACTGAGGGCCTTTCGTTCGAGGTGCGGAAGGTGTTGGGGGACGCGACGAGGATGCGTCACTCGGCGTCGAGGATGCGCGAGAGGTACCTGGCGACGGCGCGGACCGCAGCCATGTTGCTCGCGTAGTCCATTCTCGTGGGGCCGAGGACGCCGAGCCGGGCGATTTCGCCACCAGAGGAACGGTAGTTCCCGGCGAGGACACTCGTGGTCTCGAGGCCGAACGACGCGTTCTCCCGCCCGATGCTGGCGACCACGCTGTCGCGTTCGGACTCCATCTCACCGAAGAGCCGGAGCAGCACGACCTGCTGCTCGATGGCGTCCAGGACCGGATAGATGCTGCCGGGGAAGTCGTCCTCGGTGCGGGCGAGGTTGGCGGCACCGGCCATGACGAGGCGGTCCTGGCGCTGCGCCGACAGCTGCTCGCGCACCGCGTCGACGATGCGGACGGCCGCCGCGCGATCGAGGTCGGCGATGTCGGCTGGGACGTCGCCGATCGCGTCGTGGGCGTCGAGGAGTGGACGGCCCGCGACCGCCTCGTTGCACAGCGAGCGGAGCCGCGAGATGAGGTCGTCGTCGACCGGGCTCTCCGTCTCGATGAGCCGCTGCTCGACGCGGCCGTTGTCGAGGATGATGACCGCGAGCACACGGTTCGGGGTGACGCTCACCAACTCGAGATGCCGGACGCGTGCCCGGGAGAACATCGGGTACTGGACGAGCGCGACCTGGTTCGTCAGCTGCGAGAGCAGCCGCACCGTGCGGTGCAGGACCTCGTCGAGGTCGCCGGACGCGCCGAGGAAGGTCTCGATCGCCGTCCGTTGGGCGTTGTTCAGCGGACGGCGATCGGCCAGGTGGTCGACGAACATCCGGTAACCCTTGTCGGTGGGCACCCGGCCGGAAGAGGTGTGGGGAGCTGCGATGAGCTCTTCGTCCTCGAGCTGCGCCATGTCGTTGCGGATGGTGGCTGCGGAGACCCCGAAGGAGTGGCGGTCGACGATCGTCTTGGAACCGACGGGCTCGCGCGAGGCGACGTAGTCCTGCACGATGACGCGGAGCACTTCGAGACCGCGATCCGACACCATCTCGATCTCCTCCCGTCATCCACCTCGGAGCGCCGACCATCAGCACTCGAAGACCCTGACTGCCAATCATATCGTGGCCTCCGCGCGGCCGTCCCTTGCGCGGCCCCGCGCCGCGGGAATACCGTTGGCCGCAGGCGTGGGTCCCTGATGAGCAACACCTGGTGCGATACGCTCAGCTGGACCAATTGAATATCACTCTCCGTGAAAGGTGCGAAGATGTCCGATCCGAACGCTCAGCCGCCCGTCGACCCAGCGAAGGGCGGGTCGGTTCCGCCTGCAGGAGACGGCGCAACGCCCCCTCCCGCAGCTCCGCAGCAGCCGCCCGCAGGCGCCTACCCGCCCCCGCCCGCCGGTGGCTACGCGCCGCCGCCGCCCGCTGCCGGCTCCTACCCGCCGCCGCCCGCAGGCGCCCCGCAGTACCAGCAGCCGTACGCCGCCGCTCAGCCCATGAGCCCGTCGGACGAGAAGCTCTGGTCGACGCTCATCCACATCGGTGGGATCTTCTTCGGATTCATCCCGCCGCTGATCGGCTACCTGGTCCTCAAGGACCGCGGCCCGTTCATCAAGGCGCACACGCTCACCGCGCTGAACTTCCAGCTGACGATGCTGATCGCGCTCGTGGTCGGCTCGATCCTGACGATCGTCGTCGTGGGTCTGTTCATCATCATCGCCGTCTACGTCGTGGTGATCGTGTTCAGCATCATCGCCGCGATCAAGGCGAACAAGGGCGAGCTGTACAGCTACCCGCTCACGATCCAGTTCATCAAGGCCTGATCCGTCGAGTCGCACGAGAACAGCCCCGTCCGGTCCGCCGGGCGGGGCTGTTCTGCGCCTCGGGCAGGGTCAGTCGCCGACCAGACGGCGGACGACCGCGTCGGCGAGGAGCCGTCCGCGGCGCGTGAGCTCCAGCCGTCCGAGCAGGGCCTGCCGTGCGTCGACCAGTTCCTCGGCGATGAGCCCGGCGACGGCCGTGCGAGCCTCGGGGGCGAGCGTCCGGATCGGGATGCCGTCCCGCGTGCGGGTGAGCAGCAGGATGCGTTCGAGTTCCCGCGTCTCGTCGTCCAGGGTCTCCCGGCCGGCGGCCGGCGACTCCCCCGCCGCGATCCGCTGGGCGTACGCCGCCGGGTGCTTGACGTTCCACCAGCGCACCCCGCCGACGTGACTGTGCGAGCCCGGGCCGACACCCCACCAGTCCTCGCCGGTCCAGTAGGAGAGGTTGTGCCGGGAGCGGTGCGTGTCGTCCGTCGCCCAGTTGCTGACCTCGTACCAGCCGTAGCCGGCCTCGGTGAGGAGATCGTCGGCAAGCTCGTACATGTCGGCCTGCAGGTCTTCGTCGGGGGTCCCCACCACGCCCGAGCGGATCTGGCGCGCGAGTTTCGTTCCGGGTTCGACGATGAGCGAATAAGCCGACACGTGGTCCGGTGCGCAGGCGATCGCCGTCTCGAGTGAGACGCGCCAGTCTGCCAGGGTCTCCCCCGGCGTCCCGTAGATGAGGTCCAGGCTGACGCCGAGGCCGGCCTCGCGAGCCCACTGCACGACGAGCGGCACCCGAGCCGGATCGTGCGTGCGCTCGAGGGTGGCGAGCACGCTCGGCACGGCGGACTGCATCCCGAAGGACACCCGGGTGAATCCGGCTTCGGCGAGCGTGCGGAGGTAGGTGGCGTCGACGGAGTCGGGGTTGGCCTCGGTCGTCACTTCAGCGCCGGGCGCGAGGTCGAAGTTGTCCGTCACGCCACGGAGCATCCGGACCAGGTCGTCAGCGGGGAGGAGGGTCGGCGTCCCGCCTCCGAAGAACACGGTCGAGACCGGACGGTCGGGGACGGTCGATGACGCCAGGACGGACTTGCCGAAGCGGAGTTCCGCGACCGCCTCGTCGGCGTAGTCCGACTGCTTCGCGCCGCGGAGCTCGGTCGCCGTGTAGGTGTTGAAATCGCAGTAACCGCATCTGACCCGGCAGAACGGCACGTGAAGGTAGATCCCGAAGTTACGCTCGTGGGCACCGACGGCCGCCGTCTCCGGGAGGAGTCCGTCGGACGGCGCCGGATCGGCGAGTGGGAGGGCGCTCGGCACGGTCCGTCGCTCAGACGCCGCGCGACGGCAGGAGTGCGCGGAGGTAGGCGTCGTTCATGGTCTTGCGGCGACGCTTGGAGCCGACGAGCTTCGCTGCACCCTTCGTCGGGCGGAAGAACGAGCGCACGACGATCCAGACGGAGTCGTCCTCGCGCTGTTCGATCGTGAAGGACTGCTCGCCGCTCTCCGGATCGCCTTCCATCGTGCCGATCGCCAGGCTCACGTGACCCGGCTCCTCGGTGACGGAGATGACGCGATGCGGCCCGACGAGCGGTTCCCCGCCGACGGTGCCGGCGAAGACGACCGTCGTGCCCGGCGTGATGAACGGCGTGCCGTCCTCGGCGAAGCGCTGCTCCTCGTGCGTCTCGATGGGTTCCAGCGGCGTACCGTCCTCGGCGAAGGCGATGCCGCCGTACTGCACGCCCGTGCCGGGGTGCACCTCGGAGATCTCCGCGCCGCTCGAGCGGTGCAGTCCCCAGGTGAGGAGGGCGCTGCTCGCGAGGGCGAACCGCTCCTCACCGCTCCCGAGGCGGAACTCGTCCTCCGACGGCACGTAGCCCTCCGGCGGGTACTGCATGAGGTCGGTGCGCTGGGTGGCACCGACGGCCGCGTAGTCGACCGCCTCGTCCTCGAACGAACTGCGTCGTGCGTTCACTTCTTGTCCTTCGTCTCCACGTCCCCGGAGAGCGCTGCGATGAACGCTTCCTGAGGCACCTCGACCTTGCCGACCATCTTCATCCGCTTCTTGCCCTCCTTCTGCTTCTCGAGGAGCTTGCGCTTGCGGGTGATGTCACCGCCGTAGCACTTGGCCAGGACGTCCTTGCGCATGGCACGGACCGACTCGCGGGCGATGATCCGCGCACCGATGGCGGCCTGGATCGGCACCTCGAACTGCTGGCGCGGGATGAGCTTCTTCAGGCGCTCGGTCATGAGCACGCCGTAGGCGTACGCCTTCTCGCGGTGGACGATGGCGCTGAACGCGTCGACCTGGTCGCCCTGCAGCAGGATGTCGACCTTCACGAGATCGGCGGCCTGCTGACCGGAGGGCTCGTAGTCCAGCGACGCGTACCCCTGCGTGCGGCTCTTCAGGTGGTCGAAGAAGTCGAAGACGATCTCACCGAGCGGCATCGTGTACCGCAGCTCGACGCGGTCCTCGCCGAGGTACTCCATGCCGAGCAGCGCACCTCGGCGGCTCTGGCAGAGCTCCATGATGGTGCCCACGTAGTCCTTGGGGGCGAGGATGCCCACCTTGACCATCGGCTCCGACACCTCGAGGATCTTGCCGGAGGGGAACTCGCTGGGGTTCGTGACGGTGACGACCTGCTTGTCCTCCGTCTTCACCTCGTAGGTGACCGACGGCGCGGTGGCGATGAGGTCGAGGTCGAACTCACGCTGCAACCGCTCGGTCACGATCTCGAGGTGGAGCAGGCCGAGGAAGCCGACGCGGAAGCCGAATCCGAGGGCGACGGAGGTCTCCGGCTCGTAGTTGAGCGAGGCGTCGGAGAGCTTCAGCTTGTCGAGCGCGTCGCGGAGGATCGGGTAGTCGCTGCCGTCGATCGGGTACAGACCGGAGAAGACCATCGGCTTCGGGTCGGTGTAACCCGGGAGGGCGTCGGTCGCCGGCTTCACCGCGGTCGTGACGGTGTCGCCGACCTTCGACTGCCGGACGTCCTTCACGCCCGTGATGAGGTAGCCGACCTCACCGACGCCGAGGCCCTTCGTGGGCGTCGGCTCCGGCGAGCTGACGCCGATCTCGAGGAGGTCGTGCACCGCGCGCGTCGACATCATCTGGATGCGCTCGCGCGGACTCAGCTGGCCGTCGATCATGCGGACGTAGGTGACGACGCCACGGTAGGTGTCGTAGACGGAGTCGAAGATCATGGCACGCGTGGGTGCGTCCGGGTCGCCCACCGGGTTCGGGATGCGGCCGACGACGCGGTCGAGGAGTTCCTCGACACCCATACCGGTCTTGCCGGACACCCGCAGGACGTCTTCGGGCTTGCCGCCGATGAGGCTCGCGAGCTCCTTCGCGTACTTGTCGGGGTCGGCCGCCGGGAGGTCGATCTTGTTGAGCACCGGGATGATCTCGAGGTCGTTCTCGAGGGCGAGGTAGAGGTTCGCGAGTGTCTGCGCCTCGATACCCTGTGCCGCGTCGACGAGGAGGATCGCGCCCTCGCAGGCGGCGAGCGACCGCGAGACCTCGTAGGTGAAGTCGACGTGGCCGGGTGTGTCGATCATGTTGAGCGCGAAGGTCTCACCGTTGAGCGACCACGGCATGCGCACGGCCTGGCTCTTGATGGTGATGCCGCGCTCGCGCTCGATGTCCATGCGGTCGAGGTACTGCGCCCGCATGTCGCGGTCCGAGACGACGCCGGTGATCTGCAGCATGCGGTCCGCCAGAGTCGACTTGCCGTGGTCGATGTGGGCGATGATGCAGAAGTTCCGGATGAACGCCGGGTCGGTCGATGCCGGCTCGAGGGCCTTCACTGCTTGGGGGCTCACGCGTTCCTCGGGGTCAGGGGTGGAATCGGGCAACCCTCATTGTCCCACGGCGGGGAGCACCCGTGCTGCGGTACCCTGGATTGCCAGAACTCAGCCCGACTGGTAATGTTGCCTGTTGGCTTGCGTGTGAGTTGAGACCACACGAGAACTCGCTCGAAGACGCCCTCTTCCGTCCGACGGCACCGAACATCATTTCCTCGAACCGAAAGTTGACCCAACGTGGCAAACATCAAGTCGCAGATCAAGCGCATCGGCACCAACAAGAAGGCCAACGAGCGCAACAAGGCCGTCAAGAGCCAGCTGAAGACCGCCATCCGCGCAACCCGTGAGGCCGTCGTCGCCGGCGATAAGGCTCAGGCTGAGTCCGCACTCAAGCTCGCCTCGAAGAAGCTCGACAAGGCCGTGAGCAAGGGCGTCATCCACGAGAACCAGGCAGCGAACCGCAAGTCGGCCATCGCCAAGCAGGTCAACGCGCTCTAAGCGACACCAGCTGCAAGGCCCCGGCGTTCCTCGGAACGTGCGGGGCCTTTCGCGTTCCCGGGGCATTCCGTTCCCTGAGCGCACACTGGTCCCTGAGCGCACACGGGTCCCTGAGCTTGTCGAAGGGCATCCCGCCCGCCGCCACGGCCAGCTCGACGGGCTACCGCTCCGACAGATCGACCCCGCGTGCCGCGATGACGCCGACGAGCCGCTCGAGTGCGAACACCGGGTCGCGGCTCGCGCCCTTCACGCCGGCGTCGGTCTCTGCGAGCATCTGCACCACGCGGCCGATGCCGGCGTCCGTCCAACCGGACAGGTCCCGACGGGCGCGGTCGACCTGCCACGGTGCGAGGCCGAACTGCTGCGCGATCTGCCCGGACCCGCCGCGTGCCGACGACACCTTGGCCATCGTGCGGATCTTCATGGCGAACGCGGCGACGATCGGCACGGGGTCGGCACCCGAGTCGAGCGCCTGCCGCAGGGCGAGCAGCGCTTCCCCGTGTCGTCCGGCGATCGCGGCGTCGGCGACGTCGAACGCGCTCGTCTCGAGTCGACCGCCGTAGTACTTGTTGACCGTCTGCTCGGTGATCTCCTCGGACGCGTCGGCCATGAGCTGACTGCACGCGGCTGCGAGCTCGGCGAGGTCGTCGGAGAAGGCGCCGACGAGTGCACGGAGCGCCTGGGGCGTGATGCGACGACCCGCCGTCTTGAACTCCGCCGCGGCGAAGTCGGCCTTGTCGCTGTCCCGCTTGAGTTCGGTGCAGACGATCTCGACACCGCCACCGGTGCCTGAGCGGATGGCGTCGAGCAGCTTCTTGCCGCGCACGCCTCCGTTGTGCCGCAGCACGAGGTAGGCGCCCTCCGGCGGTGCTTCGAGATACCGGATGGCTTCGGTGAGGAACTGATCGGAACACTTCTCGACCTGGCTGACGCGGACGAGCCGGGGCTCGCCGAAGAGCGACGGGCTCGCGACCGTGAGCAGCTCGCCCGGGGCGTAGCTGTCGGCGGCGACGTCGTTGACCTCGAGCGAGGGGTCTTCGGAGACGAGGAAGTCGCGCAGCCGGCGGATCGCCCGGTCGGCCAGGAAGGACTCCGTGCCGGACACCAACACGATCGGCGCCGGGCGGATCTCCGACCAGCCGAGCTGCGGGATCGCCGCCGAGGCTTTGGCCGCCGTCTTGGCCTTGCCGCGACCGGCGGAACGTGGTGCAGCCACAGCGGCTCCTCTCGACCGTCCGAGTCTACCGGCGACCGCCGACGCCAGACGGGTCGGGGACGGCAGCTCACCCGCCACGTTCCGACCACACGCGGAACCCGCCGTCGTCGCCCGGGCCGAGGACGATGATGCCCGACTCGTCCGTGCGGAGGACCTCGGCGCCGGAGGCCTCGTACAGCTCGAGCGCTGAACGCGTCGGATGCCCGTAGCCGTTGTCGGCCCCGACGGAGACGAGCGCAACCGTCGCGCCCACCCGGCGCGCCAAGCGGTCACTCTGATCGGCGGAACCGTGATGCGACACCTTGACGATGTCGACCGCGTCCCCGAGCGCGTGTCGTCCGAGCAGCCGGTCCTGCGCTTCCTCACCGAGGTCGCCGAGCAGCAGCACCGATGCGGCGAGGAGGTCGAACCGGACCACCACGCTCGCGTCGTTCCCCGGTTCGACGCCACCTGCCGCGGGGTCCGGCCACAGGACGCGCCACGGCGCCGCGCTCTCCGGGACCCCCAGCACCCCCTGGTCCCCGGCGCCGGCCTGTCGCACCTCCGCACCGGCCGCTCGGAGCACTCGTGCGATGCGCTCGTCCTCCGGGTCGTCGACCGGCCCGAGCAGCACCTCGTCGACCCTGCCGACGACCGCGTCGAGGCCTCCGACGTGGTCGAGGTCGTAATGGGTGAGGACGAGCAGTTCGATGCGGGACACCCCGAGTTCGTCCAAGCACGCGCGGAGCGGTCCGGGGTCGGGCCCGACGTCGACCAGGGCGGTGGCGCCGCCCTGTCGCAGGAGGACCGCGTCTCCCTGACCGACGTCGCAGGCGGCCACGATCCAGTCGCCCGGCCGGTGCAGGGCCGGCCCGAGTCCGTCCCCGACCGCCCGACCGCACAGTGCCACGAGCGCCACGACAACCGCCACCCCGATCGTCCTCGACCACCTCGGGGGCAGGTCCCGACGGAACAGCAGGAGCGTGGCGATCAAGACGGTCGGCACGGTGACGAGCACGACGCCCAGCGGCCCCTCCGGCCACGGCACCCGCGCAGCAGGGACGCCCTCGAACCACCGGGCCACCGCTGCGATCCAGGTCGCCGGCACCCACCCGAGCCACGCGACGAGCCATGCGAGTGGTGGTGCGAACGGGACCAGCAGGCAGGCGAGCAGCCCGAGCATGGTCGCGGGCGCTGCGGCCGGGCCCGCGAGCAGGTTCGCGGGGACACCGCCGAGCTGGATCACGGGGTCGAGGAGGACGAGCATCGGCTGGCAGGCGAGCTGGGCGGCTGCCGGGATCGCGATGAGGGCCGCGATCCCTCGCGGCAGCCACCTGCCCAGCAGGTCCGTGAGGGGTCCGCTCAGGAGCAGCAGACCACTGGTGGCGAGCACCGAGAGCCCGAACCCGTACTGCCCGGCCAGCCAAGGGTCGGCGACGAGGAGGACGACCACCGCCAACGACAGCGCGGCGAGGCCCCTGATCGGCCGCCCGAAGCCGCCCATCACCAGGACGAAGGCAGCCATGAGAGCCGCCCGCTGCACGCTCGGTTGGGGCGTCACGAGGACCACGAAGGCGACGAGGCACAGCAGGGCACACGATATCCTGAGCTTCCGCCCGCCGCCGAGTGCCGCGACCGCGGTGCTGACGAGCCACACGATGACCGCACAGTTCGCTCCGGACACGGCCGTCAGATGCGAGAGTGAACTGCGCTGCATCGACTCCGTGACCGCGTCACTCACCTGACTCACATCGCCGATCGCGAGGCCGGGCAGCAGTTCCCCACCCGGGCCGGGCAAGGTGGACGCGAGCCCGACGAGGCCGGAACGGAGCGACGCCGACCAGTCGAGGATCGCCGGCGGCTCCCCCAGCAGCTCGGGTTCCTCCCGTGCGAAGAGCAGCGCTGCCCGCGCATCACCCGGCGCGTTCCATCGGAGCGAGCCGTCGACGCGCCAGCGCTCGCCGATCCTCGGCGCCCGATCCGCCGGCACCGGCGCGAAGACGAGGACCGGCACCGAGAGGCGCTCCAGGATCCTTTGGTCTCCACTGGCCGTCACGAGGTCGGCCGCGAAGCGGATGCCGGATCCCGTCGTGACCGAACCGGTGGGCACGGCGTCGCCGGTCACCACGACCTCGGCATCCACTGCAGCGTTTCCGAGCGCTTGCAGCGCCTCCGGCTGCCGGTCGGGCGCGCGTGCGGCGATCGAGGCCGCGACCATGCCGAACAGCGCCGCGGCGCACGCGCACAGCAGGAGTGTCGTGATGACGACAGACGCTGTCCGACGCTCCCCCGGGCGATACTCCGCACGGCGACGCCGGACGACCGTGCTGCACCCGAGGCAGGCGGAGGCGACGAGGAAAGCGACCAGTACCCCACCCCAGGCCAGCGTTGGAGCCGCGCTGCAGACGGCCGCACCGACCCAGGAGACCGCCGCCGGGATGAGCAGGCGCGGGAACCGCATCGCGCTCTCACCTCGCCCGGATGTCGGTCCGGTGGCCGCGTCTGCGGTCACACCGTCGCCGCCGCGCGAAGCCCCTCGAGGGTCTTCGCGCCGATGCCTTCGACCGCGCTCAGGTCGTCGAGGGTGGCGAACGGTCCGTTCACCTCCCGCCAGGCGACGATGCGTGCGGCCAGGGCCTCTCCGATCCGCGGGAGTGCGGTGAGTTCGGCCGCGGATGCCGTGTTCACGTTGACGAGCTGCGAGCCGGAGGGACTCCCGGCAGCCGACCCGTTCGCGCCTCCGCCAGGTGGCACCTCGCCGACCACTGGGACGTACAGTTGCTCGCCGTCGTTCACGAACCGTGCGAGGTTCACGGCACCGGTGTCCGCTTCCGGTAGGAGGCCGCCGGCGGACGCCACCGCATCGAACGCACGTGATCCGTCCGGCAGCCGGTAGACACCAGGGGCCGCGACCGCTCCGAGGACATGGATGAACAGCTCCCCCGTCGCCGAGCCGGCGGGCGCGGTCGCTCCGGGAGTCGCGCCGGGAACGGGGCTCGCATCCGCCGACAGCTCCGCCCCACCGATCGTCCTGACCGCCCCGCCTGAGGTGAACAACGAGACGAGGATGGCGACGACGAGGGCCACGATCACCAGCACGACGACCGCCCCGGCACGGAACTCTGGGCGCGGTAGCTCACGCAGCAGGCGGCGTGTGGCCGAACGACTGGACGGCACCGGGTGGGACATGGGTTCCGGTTCGATGGTCATCCTCGAACGCTACGAGCCCGGACGCCCCGAACCACACGCTCACCGCCGCCGCGGGCACCGAACGCACCGCGACCACCCCTGTGGAGCGCGTTCGCCTGAGATGCAGGATTCAGCCAGCTCGCCGACCGCCTCGGCGTCGACCGGTCGTCTTCCGACCGAGGGCGGTCAGACCGCTCTGCCCGCGTCGGCCCGCTCTCGTGTCGAAGATCGCCCGAACCAGATCCACAGGGGGCGAGCCGTGGCGAGGATGAGCACCGCGAACAGGCTCTGATTGATGACGCCGAACCACGAGAGTCCGCCGAGCAGAACGAAGACGGTCCAGTTCACGGCGATGTCGGCGACGATCACCGTGATTCCGAGCACGATGCCGGCGCGCCGTCGAAGGATGATCAGCACAGCGGTGATGGGGTCCAAGACCGTGAGCGTCACCCAGAACAGCCGGACGCCGGGCGGGAAGCCGCCGTAGACGTCCAACCCGCCGAGGATCAGATCCGCGGTGTGCGTGGTCGTGCCGATCAGGAAGCCGATCACCCACAGGATCTGGAAGACGCGGAGCGTTCGTACTGATGGGGCGAGAGCGGGCACCCGGTCATGCTACCGAGGAAGCACAGGCAGCCGCTCGGGACCCGTTCTGAGAACAGCCTGCCATCGGATGGGACACGGGTCCGACTCGATGGTCGTGCCCGAGCGCGACGAGCGCGTTCGGGGCAGGCCACCGGGCCCGCCCCGAACCGCATCAACCCTTCGTGGCGATGCTCACCACGCGCGGGGCACGCACCACGACGTTGACGATCTCGCGATCACCCACGGAACGCTGCACCGCCGCACTCGCGCGTGCGAGCTGCTCGAGCTCCTCGCCGGAGATCTTCGGCGACACCTCGAGCCGGTCGCGGACCTTGCCGTCGACCTGGACCACCGCGGTCACCTGGTCCTCGACCAGCAGCGACCGGTCGGCCTTCCGCCACGGCACCAGCGAGATCGACGGCTGGTAGCCGAGCTTGGCCCACATGTCCTCGGCGGTGAACGGTGCGAAGAGGTCGAGCGCCATGGCCGTCACCTCGGCGGACTCGCGCACGGCGGGGTCGCCAGCGCCGGGCCCGGCGTCGATCGCCTTCCGCGTCGCGTTGACGAGCTCCATGAGCCGTGCCACGACGACGTTGAACTTGCCCGCCTCGATGAGCCCGGGAGCCTCCGCGAGGAAATGATGCGTGACCTTCCGCAGCTTCTCGTCGCCGTCCTTCCAGGCGACGTCGGGCGAGCTGGTGACGTCGTGCGCGACCCGCCAGGCGCGAGCCAGGAACTTGGCCGAACCGGCCGGCGAGACGTCCGCCCAGTCGATGTCGTCCTCCGGAGGACCGGCGAACGCCATCGTGACGCGCAGGGCATCGGCGCCGTACGATCGCAGCTCCTGGGCGAACTCCACCAGGTTGCCCTTGCTCTTGCTCATCTTCGAACCGTCGAGGATGACCATGCCCTGGTTGAGGAGCGCGCTGAAGGGCTCGGTGAAGCCGACCTTGCCGAGGTCGAACAGGACCTTCGTGATGAACCGCGAGTAGAGCAGGTGCAGGATCGCGTGCTCGACACCGCCGACGTACTGGTCGACCGGGGCCCACTTGTCGGCCTCCTTCGGGTCGAACGCGATCTCGTCGGAGGTCGGGTTCAGGAACCGGAGGAAGTACCACGAGCTGTCGACGAAGGTGTCCATCGTGTCGGAGTCGCGCTTCGCAGGCTTCCCGCACGACGGGCAGTCCACGTTGATCCAGTCCTCAGCCGCCGCGAGCGGGCTCATGCCCTTCGGACGCAGGTCGAGACCCGCGGCATCCGGAAGCCGCACGGGGAGCTGGTCCTCGGGGACCGGCACCTCGCCACAGGCGTCGCAGTGGATGATCGGGATCGGCGTGCCCCAGTAGCGCTGTCGAGAGATGAGCCAGTCGCGGAGGCGGTAGTTCTTCGTCTTCGCGCCGAGGCCGCTCGACGCGAGTGCAGCCGTGACCTTCGGGATCGCGTTCGCCTTGCTCAGGCCGTCGAAGGGGCCGGAGTTCGTCAGGCGACCGTCGCCAGTCAGCGCGACACCCGTCTTGGCGGGATCGATCGACGGGAGGTCCTCCGGCAGCTCACCGTCGACGATGATCGGGATGGCACCGGTGACGGGCTGGGTGGTGTCCACCACGACGCGCACGGGCAGGTCGAACGCCCGCGCGAAGTCGAGGTCGCGCTGGTCGTGCGCAGGGACCGCCATGATCGCCCCGTGACCGTAGTCGGCCAGGACGTAGTCGGCCGCCCAGATCGGCAGGCGCTCGCCACTCAGCGGGTTGATCGCGTAGCGCTCGAGGAAGACGCCGGTCTTCTGGCGGTCGGTCGCGAGCCGCGCGATCTCGCTCTCACCCTTGACGCTGTCGAGGTAGGCCTGGAAGCGCCCCTTGACCTCGTCGGAGGTGTCGGCGACGAGCTCGGCTGCGAGCTCCGAGTCGGGCGCCACGACCATGAACGTCACGCCGTACAGCGTGTCGGGGCGGGTCGTGTACACGGAGACCGGCTCGGCACGACCCTCGATGGAGAACGAGACGTCCGCACCGTTGGATCGACCGATCCAGTTCCGCTGCATGCTGAGGACCTTGGCCGGCCAGGTGCCCTCGAGCTGGTTGAGGTCGTCGATCAGGCGGTCGGCGTAGTCGGTGATGCGGAAGTACCACTGGGTGAGCTTCTTCTTCGTCACCTCGGCGCCGCAGCGCTCGCAGTGTCCGTCGACGACCTGCTCGTTCGCGAGCACGGTCTGGTCGTTCGGGCACCAGTTGACGGGGCTCGCCTTGCGGTACGCGAGGCCCTTCTCGAACAGCTGGAGGAACAGCCACTGGTTCCACCGGTAGTACTCGGGGTCGCTCGTGTGGAGCTCGCGGTCCCAGTCGAACGAGGGGCCGTACTGGCGGAAGCTGGCCTTCTGCTGCGCGATGTTCGCGTAGGTCCACTCGCGCGGGTCGACGCCGCGCTGGATGGCGGCGTTCTCGGCGGGGAGACCGAACGAGTCCCAGCCGATCGGGTGCAGGACGTTGAAGCCCTGGTGACGCCAGTACCGCGCGACGATGTCGCCGAAGCCGAACGCCTCGGCGTGACCCATGTGCAGGTCGCCCGAGGGGTACGGGAACATGTCGAGCACGTACTTGCGCGGACGTTTGTCGGCAGGGTCGCCTGCTGCGAAGGGCTTCAGCTCGTCCCAGACGGGAAGCCACTTCTCCTGGATCGCCTGGAAGTCGTACCGCTCGCCGTCTCGGCGGTCGTCGGTGTTGCGCTCGTCTGACACGTCACTCTCAATCACTGCAGGTGCTGGGGGTGGAATCCCGTGGGTTGCTCGCACGGCGCTCGGCCGCAGGATGGACGGGCTGGAGCGCACGACGGCGCTCCGTCCAACGGTCAAGCCTACCGGGATTCGGCAGGCGGACGTCCGACGCCGAGTGCCGCCAGCGGGGCCGCCGCCTTGGTCCACGTCTCCTCGAGCTCCTCCCGGGCGTCGGACAGCGCCGTGATGCCACCACCCGTGCCGATCGACGCACCGTGCGGATCGATCACGATCGAGCGGATGACCATGGCGAGGTCCATCGATCCGTCCGCGGACAGCAGGCCGAAGGCGCCGGCGTACACCCCGCGCGGGCCCGCTTCGAGGTCGTACAGCAGTTCCATCGCCCGACGTTTCGGGGCCCCGGTCATCGATCCGGCCGGGAATGCGACCTCGACGACGTCGAGCGCGCCCAGCCCTGCGCGCAACCGTCCTTCGACGGTGCTGACGAGTTGGTGCACCTGCGGGTAGCTCTCGACGTGATGGAGAGCCGTGACCGCCACGGAACCCAGCTCGCAGACTCTGGAGAGGTCGTTCCGCATCAGATCGACGATCATGAGGTTCTCCGCGCGCTCCTTGGGACTCGCCAGCAGATCGGCGCGCTGGCGGGCGTCCTCCTCGGGATCGGCACCTCTCGGCCGGGTCCCCTTGATCGGCTTCGTCCGGACGCGGCCGTCGGCCCAGACCTCGAGGAACTGCTCCGGTGACGCGCTCGCGACACTGATCGAACCGAACCGGAGGAAGCCGCCGTGGTGCGTGGGGCTCGTCCTGCGCAGCCGCAGATAGGTCGCGAACGGGACGTGGATCCCGTCGACGCGCAGGTGGTTCGTCAGGCACAGCTGGTAGGCGTCCCCACGGGTGATGTGCTCCTGGCACCGCTCGACGAGCCGCACGTATGCGGCATCGCTGTGACGGGGCGCGCAGAACCCGCCGGCCGCCTCGGCCACGGGAGGAGGCTCGGTCGCCCTACTCAATCGCTCGACGGTCGTCGCGATCCAGTCGGGATCGTCCGACGAGATCGTCACCGTCCGCGCCGCATGGTCGAACCGCACCTGGTCGTCGAGGCGCAGGAAGAGCGCGTCCGGGGAGGCCGCCGCGTGCGACGGAACCCCGACGAGCCCTGCCCCCGACTCGTAGCCGAACCACCCGACCCAATCGCCCGGGTCGCCCTCCGCACGCACGGTACGGAGGGCGTCGAGGATCGTCGTCCGGTCGACCGTGGCGGACACCGGGGTGACGCGCTCCACCGTGCCGAGCCGGACGTCCGCGACGAGGCGTTCGGTCCCGCGTCCGATGAGACTGACGCCGGTCCGGGAGCCCTGGCCCGAATCCAACCAGGCCGCCCAGGGTTCGTCAGCGAACACGCGTCGGTAGACGTCCTCGGGCTCGGACCAGGCAGGGAGGACGACCTGCCGGCGTGCTCCGGTGGATCGCATCAGCCGACGGCCGCGATCGGCGGCGCGATGATCCGGAGGCGACCGGTCACGAGGCTGTCGGGGACCGGCGTGTGGGAGATCACGATGACCGCACGACCCTCGGATCCCGCGACACCGAGCAGGTCCTCGAGCAGGGCGGTCGCGCGCTCGGGATCGACGTTGGCGGTCGGCTCGTCGAGCACGAGCACGGGGAACTCGCGGAGGAGCGCACGGGCGAGGGCGATGCGTTGCGCCTGCCCTCCGGAGACGAGCGCGCCGTGCTCCCCCACCGGGCGGTCGAGTCCGCCGCGTTCGGCGAGCCAGGACGAGAGCCCGACCCGCTCCAGCACGGCCTCGAGTTCAGCGTCGTCGGCCGTGTCCCTGGCGAAGAGGAGGTTCTGGCGGATGTCGGCGTCGAAGAGGAACGGACGCTGCTCGACGAGCCCGACCGACTCGCGCAGCGTGTCCGGGCGGAGGTCGCGTGCCTCGACGCCGCCGACGCGGTACCCACCCTCGTACTCGAGGAAGCGGACGAGGGCGTGCGCCAGGGTGGTCTTTCCGGCTCCGCTGTCGCCTTCGACGAGCAGCCGGTCGCCGGCCGACAGCCGGAAGCTGATCGGTGCGAGCGCCGCCGTCGTACTCCCGGGCCACCGCGCGCTGAGGTGCTCCGCCTCGAGCATGACGCCGTCGAAGGTCGGCGTGAGGATGCTGCCGGTGTCCTCGTCCGGGATCTCGTCGGGTCGATCGCTCGGGACCGCGTCCGCCACGCGCTCGGCGCTCGCGACCGCCTCCCGCCAAGCCCCGAACGCGAGGGGCACCATCGCGCAGACCTCGAACACGGCGAGCGGGACGAGGACGATCACGGTGAGCGCGGGGCCGCCGATCGTTCCCAGCGCCGGCATGCCTGCCCACAGCGCCGCGACGACGGACGCCCCGGAAGCCAGGGAGAGGACGGCGCCGGCAACCCCGGCGCCCGCGGCCCGCCGCACCATCGCACGTGTGAGTGCCGCGTCGGCATGTTCGATCCGTGCCCGTGCGGCGCCGACCGCGCCGTAAGCGGTCAGCACGTCGAGCCCGGTCACGAGTTCGAGCAGGGCTTCTGACAGCGCACCGCGCAGCGGCGCGAGTTCGCGTTCGGCGCGCGCCGCCAGCCGACTCACGAGCAACCACGAGACGAGGAACGCCGCGACGAGGCAGACCGCGAGCGCGATCCCGGCGGCCGGGAGCAGCACGGTCGTGAGGATGACGGAGGCTCCGGCGACGACACCCGAGACCACCAGTGGTTGGACGACCCGCAACGGCACGTTCTGCAGCTCGTCCACATCGGTCACCAGGCGGGTGAGGAGGTCGCCCCGGCCGGTCAGCTGCAGTCCGTCGGGAGCCACCGGGATGACGCGTTCGATCATGCCGGCGCGCAGCTGCGCCAATTGACGGAATGCAGCATCGTGGCTCAGCAGGCGTTCGAGGTACCGGAAGGACGCCCGGGCCAGCGCGAACGCGCGCACCCCGACGACGGCGACACCCAGCTCGACGATCGAGGGCTGCTCGGCGGCCTTCGTGATGAGGAACGCGCTCGAAGCGAGGAGGGCGACGGCGGCCCCCGCGGAGAGGATGCCGGCCAAGAGTCCAGGGACGAAGCGGCGCGCCGGCGGCTGCGCCAGTCGGATGATCTGTCGGACGCGCTCATCCATGGAGCATCACCTCGTCGTCCTGGACGCGTTCCGACCGCTGGCGGATCTCGAGCACGGCATCCGCGTGTTCGACGATCGACGGTCGATGGGTGATGACGATGACGGCCGCCCCGGCCCGAGCGGCGTCGCGCGCGGCGTCGATGACGAGAGCCTCGGACGCGGCGTCGAGCGCCGAGCTCGGTTCGTCGAGCAGCAGCACCGGCGTTCCGGCATCCGCCGGGGTGCGCCGCAGCCGGTACAGGGCTCTCGCGATCGCGATCCGTTGCGCCTGTCCACCGCTCACGCCGTCGCCGACTGCGCCGATGGGGTGTCCGAGTGGCAGCGCGGACAGCCCGAGTGCTGACAACGCCTCGACGATGAGCACCTCGTCGGGTGCGTCATCGCCCAGCGCGACGTTGCTGCCGACCGTCCCCGCGATGAGGACCGGACGCTGCGGCGCCCACGACAGCCAGCGTCGTCCACCAGGCGTGGGCGACATGCGTCCTCCGTCGTGCAGGATCGATCCGGTGGCGTCCACGAATCCGAGGATCGCCGACGCCATGCTCGTCTTCCCGGCTCCGCTGGCGCCGACGACAGCCGTCACCACGCCGGCCGGGAACGTCGCGTCGAGGTCGTCCAACACCCGCAGCTCGTCGTATTGCACCCCGAGACCGTCGAGCACCAGGCCAGACGTCCGGCGAACGGAGTCGCCTGCTGTCGCCGGTGCGCCGAGCTGATCAGGAACGGACGGGGATTCGCGGACGGCCTTCGCCTCATCGAGGATCTCGAAGACCTCGTCGGCGGCGGTGACCCCCTCCGCGGCAGCGTGGTAGTTCGCGCCGACGTTCCGCAGTGGCAGGAAGGCCTCCGGGGCCAGGATCAGGACGAAGAGCCCCGTTCCGAGGAGGAGCGAGCCGTCGAGGAGCCGGAGGCCGATGCCGACCGCGACCACGGCGACGGCGAGACTCGACAGCAGTTCGAGGGCGAAGCCGCTCACGAACGAGAACCGCAGGACCTTCATGGTCTCGACGCGGTACTCCTCGGTGACGGTTCGGACCCGCTGCACCTGCCGGTGCTGCCGACCGAACAGCTTGAGGGTCGCCATGCCCGCGACGAGCTCGAGGAACCCGCGCGACAGATGGGCCAGGGTCTCCCACTGGCGCCGCTGCACCGCCTGGGTCGCGAATCCGATGAGGATCATGAAGACGGGGATCAGCGGGAGTGTCACGATGACCGTGATGCCGCTGAGCGGGTCCTGGATGAAGATCACCGCAGCGATGATCGGCATGGCGATCGCCGTGAGGATGAGCTGCGGGACATAGCGACCGAAGTACGCGTCCAGGGCGTCGAGCCCGCGGCCCGCCACGGTCGTCAGTGCCGCGGAGCTCCGACGCGAGACCCAACCCGGCCCGAGCGTCTCGAACGCGCCCGCGAGGGCCCGCCGCAACTGACTGCGGACGATCGCGGAGCCACGGGCGTTCACCGAGTCGGATGCCAGGACGGTCCCGGCACGCAGCACCACGATGCCGATCAGCAGCCAGAGCGACGGCAGGAGCTCCTCGACCGGATCCCCCGCGATCGACCGGGACACGAGCTGGGCCACGAACCAGGCGAACCCGAGCGTGCAGGCGGTCTGGACGAGCGCGATGACCGCGCCGAGTCCGAGGACCGACCGGGCTCCGCGGGCATAGCGGAGCAGTCGCGGATCGAGGGGGCGCACGATGACAGGTTAGTGCGCGGCGGCTTCGATGTGCTTCCGCGTGATGCGCTTGCGGAACACCCAGTACGTCCATCCCTGGTAGGCGAGGATCAGCGGCAGGAAGATCAGGGCGGTCCACGACATCACCGTGAGGGTGTACTCCGTCGAGGAGGCGTTCGCGATCGTCAGGCTGTTCGCCGGGTCGTTGCTCGCCGGCATCACCGCTGGGAAGAGCGCGGTGAACAGGGTGAGCACGGCCGCCGCGACGGTCACGGCCATGAGCGCGAACGCACGGCCTTCCAGCCCACGGCTGTTCGCGAACCAGGCGCTGATGAGCGAGACCGCTGCGATGGCCGCGAGGATCAACACCGGGAGCGAGAAGTGCGCCAGGACGGTCCACCCGAGGAACGACGCGGCGAGCAGGATGGCGACGAGCCCGGCGCGGCTCGCGAGGCGGCGGGCGCGCTCGCGGATGTCGCCCTCGGTCTTCAGCGAGGCGAACACGGCTCCGTGGGCGAAGAAGAGCACGAGCGTCGTGAGACCGCCGAGGATGCCGTACGGGTTGAGCAGGGTGAAGAGCGTGCCGGTGAAGTTGTGGTCGGCATCGAGCGGGACACCTTGGACGATGTTCGCGAAGGCGACGCCCCAGAGGAAGGCCGGCAGGGCCGAGCCCACGATGATCATGAGGTCGAAGCGCCGTTTCCAGGAGGCTTCCGGCCGCTGGTGCCGGTACTCGAACGACACCCCTCTGATGATGAGCGCGAGGAGGATGAACAACAGCGGGAGGTAGAAGCCGCTGAACAGGGTCGCGTACCACTCGGGGAAGGCGGCGAAGAGGCTCGCACCGGCGACGATCAGCCAGGTCTCGTTGAGGTCCCAGACCGGCCCGATGGTGTTGATGAGCATCCGGCGGTCGGTCTCGTCCTTCCCGAGGAAGGGGATCGTCATGCCGACGCCGAAGTCGAAGCCGTCGAGGACGAAGTAGCCGACGAACAGTGCGGCGATGATCCAGAACCAGAGAATCGTGAGGTCCATGATGTGCTCCTAGTAGACCGTGGTCGCGGGGGCGGCGGGCTTCTGCACGCCGTCCTCGTCGGGTTCGGACAGCTCGATCGGGTCGGGCCCGGCCTTGATCGTCTTCTTCAGGAGACCGAACTCGACGACGAGCAGCGATCCGTAGACGACGGTGAAGGCGATCAACGAGATCAGGACGTCGAGGCCGGTGGTGTTCGGCGAGACCGCGTCCTCCGTCTTCAACAGGCTGAAGACGATCCACGGCTGGCGGCCCATCTCGGTGAAGACCCAGCCCATGGTCATGGCGAGGAACGGCATCGGGACCGCCCAGACCGCGACGCGCCACATCCAGCGCTTCGGCTCGCGGCCCTTGCGGGTGAACCAGAGACCGGCTGCCGCGACGAGCATCGAGGCGAGGCCGAGGCCGATCATCCAGCGGAACGCCCAGTAGGTGACCCAGATGACGGGCGAGTAGTCGCCCGGACCGTAGAGCTGGGTGTACTGCGCCTGCAGGTCGTTGATGCCCTCCACCGTGCCGTCGAAGGTGTGGGTCGAGAGGAACGACAGGAGGTACGGGATGCGGATCGAGAAGAGCTCGTGGACACCGTCGGGTGTGCCGAGGGTGAAGATCGAGAACGAGGCGTCGGCACCGCTCGCCGTGTTGTACATCGCCTCCGCAGCCGCCATCTTCATCGGCTGGGTCTCGACCATGGCGAGGCTGAGCTGGTCGCCGGCGAGCATCGTGGCACCACCCGCGAGGAGCATGCTCCACGCACCGACCTTGAGCGCCGGGCGCATCGCCTCGACGTGCTGGCCCCGGGCGAGGTGCCAGGCCGCAGCGGTGATGATGACGGCTGCGGAGACCATGAAGCACGCGAAGATCGTGTGCGGGAAGGCGGCCAGGGCGACCTTGTTGGTCAGCAGCTCCCAGATGTTCGTGAGCTCGGCGCGGCCTCGCTCCTCGTTGATCCGGAAGGCGACCGGGTTCTGCATGAAGGCGTTCGCCGCGATGATGAAGTAGGCCGACAGCACGGTGCCGAGTGCCACGATCCAGATGGTGGCGAGGTGCAGCTTCGGTGACAGCTTGTCCCAGCCGAAGATCCAGAGTCCGATGAACGTCGCCTCGAGGAAGAACGCGAGCAGGCCCTCGAGTGCCAGCGGCGCGCCGAAGACGTCGCCGACGAACCTGGAGTAGGTGGACCAGTTCATGCCGAACTGGAACTCCTGGACGATGCCCGTCACGACGCCCATGGCGAAGTTGATGAGGAAGATCTTCCCGAAGAACCGCGTGAGCTGCAGGTAGTGCAGCTTGCCGGTCCGGACCCACGCGGTCTGGAACCCGGCGACCGTCACGGCCATGCCGATGGTCAGCGGCACGAAGATGAAGTGGTAGACGGTGGTGAGGCCGAACTGCCAGCGGGACAGCAGTAGCGGGTCGAGTAGGTCGTTCACGATGAACACTCCATTTTTCGCGGCATCCAGGGAAGGCGGCGCAGGTGCGGCCCGATCGGGGTGGTCATCCCCGTGGCTTCGATCCATGTCGTCGACACCAATCGTACCCGAATTCGCGCCTGTGGTCAGACCACACATCCAAGGGTGTCCTAACAGGGGTTTCGGAGCCCGTCCCACACCTGCCGCACTAGGCTTCGATCCGTGAACGACGTGCTCGGCTGGCTCCTCGACCTGGTGCAGAGCGTCGACCCCGTGACGCGCACGATCCTCGCCGGCGTCGGCATCATGCTCGAGACCTCGGTCCTCGTCGGCCTCGTCGTCCCGGGCGACACGGTCGTCATCGTCGCCAGCACCGCCGTCGTCGGACCCGTCCAGTGGATCTCGATGATCCTCGTCGTCATCACCGGAGCGCTCATCGGCGAGTCCGTCGGGTTCGCGCTCGGCCGCTGGTTCGGCCCGCGCATCCGTGCCAGCAGACTCGGCCGCCGCATCGGCGAGCGGCACTGGGCCCGTGCTGAGCGCTATCTCGACCGGCGGGGCGGCATCGCCGTCTTCATCTCGCGATTCCTCCCGGTCCTGCACTCACTCATCCCCCTCACGGTCGGGATGAGCACGATGAGCTACCGACGCTTCATCTCCTGGACGCTGCCTGCCTGCGTCATCTGGTCCTCGGCCTACGTCTCCGTCGGCGCACTGGCCGCGGGCAGCTATCGCGAGCTGTCGGACCGCCTCCATTGGGCGGGCTACGTCTTCGTCGGCATCATCGTCGTCTTCGCCGTCGTGGTCCTCGTCGTGAAGCGACTCCTCCAGCGGAGCGAGGAGCGACACATGCTGGCCCAGGAGGACGCGACACCACCCGACGACGGCTCGACGCCCCAGTAGCAGACGACCGTCATCGCCGCGAGACGGCGGGCCGGACGCACCGGCATGACAGACTGAACGCGTGAAGGCATCCGACGATCGTCCAACGGCCTCCTCCGACGCCGCCGAGCAGATCCGGCACTTCGCCGCACGGATGGAGGACGCCGTCCAGTTGCGCCGCCAGCGTCGTGCGAGGCGGCACGGACGCGAGGCGGCGGTCATCCCCTTCACCGGCTACGGATCGACGTCCTGGATCCGTGTCCTGGCCAGGGTCGTCCTGGCTGAACCGGGCAAGACCACCGTCCAACCGCAGCAGAAGGTTCGCGGCTGGAAGAGCTTCTTCGCGCTGAGCATCGCCGACCCGACGGTCGAGGTGGAGGTCGACGGACAGCGTCACACGGTCACGGGCGACCGAGGCGGAGTGGTCGACGCGGTGGTCCAGGTGTCACTCACCCCCGGCTGGCACACCCTCCGCCTGAGTTCGGAGGGCAGCGACCCGGTCGAAGCGCCGGTCTTCATCGTCGCCGACGACATCGAGTTCGGCATCGTGTCCGACATCGACGACACGGTGATGGTGACGGCGCTCCCCCGCCCACTCGTCGCGGCCTGGAACACCTTCGTCCTCGACGAGCACGCCAGGACACCGGTGCCCGGCATGGCGGTCTTCCTCGAGCGCACGGCCCGCGAACACCCGGGGTCCCCGATCATCTACCTCTCCACCGGCGCCTGGAACGTCGCCCCGACGCTGACCCGGTTCCTCTCGCGCAACCTCTACCCCGCCGGCGCCCTCCTCCTCACCGACTGGGGTCCGACGCACGACCGCTTCTTCCGCAGCGGTCGCGAGCACAAGCGCAACAACCTCGACCGGTTCGCCGAGGACTTCCCGCGTCTGCGGTGGCTGCTCGTCGGCGACGACGGACAGCACGACGAAGCCCTCTACCGGAGCTTCGAGGAACGCCACCCCGACCGCGTCGCCGCCGTGGCGATCCGTCAGCTCTCCCCCGGTGAGGCGGTCCTCGCCGGTGGGCGCTCGAAGGTCGGTGCGCAGCACGAGGGCGCCCCCTGGGTCTACGCGGGGAACGGCGCAGAACTGCTCGACCAGCTCCACGACAAGCTCTGACGGCACCGATGTCCGTCGTCCCCGTCCTGCGCATCAGATCGCGGCTGCCCCTGCTCCAGGTGCTGAAGACGGCGCTGGCCGCCGTCGCGTCCTGGATCGTCGCGATCACGATCATCCCGGGCCAGCTCCCGGTCTTCGCCGCCATCGCGGCGATCCTCGTGGTGCAGCCGAGCGTCAACCAGTCGTTCGGGAAGGCGCTCGAGCGCAGCCTCGGGGTCATCACGGGCGTCATCCTCGCGACGGCCATCGGGATCGTCTTCGGACACTCCGCCTGGATCGTGCTCCTGGCCATCGTCATCTCCATCCTGCTCGGGTGGGTCCTCCGCCTCGGGCCCGGATCCGCCAACCAGATCCCGATCAGCGCGATGCTGGTGCTGTCGATCGGCGCTGCGACCCCGGACTACGCGGTCGCGCGGATCGTCGAGACCGTGCTCGGCGCAGGCATCGGACTCCTCGTCAACGTCGTCCTCGTCGCACCGGTCCTCCTCGCTCCCGCGAAGGAGGCGGTGACCACCCTCGCGCTCGCGTGCGCCGACACCCTGGACCATCTCGCCACCTCACTCACGCGTGCGAACTCGGACGCGGAGCTCGTGGCGCTGCTCCAGGAGGCCCGGGCGTTGAAGCCCCTGCGAGACCGGGCGATCGCCGCGGTGAAGGAAGGCGATGACAGCCTGCTGCTCAACCCTCGTCGATCGAGGCACCGTGACGAGCTCGACCGTCAGCGCCTGCTGCTGCGTCGACTGGAGCCGGTCGTCACGAGGACGCTGGGCATGGCGCGCTCGGTGCACGATCACGACGACCCGACCCTGCATGAGGAGCCGACGGTGGCGGACATCGCCGTCGAGCTGACGCGGGCGGCCCACGATCTCAGGCTGCTGGTGAACGGTCGTGCCGCGTCCGACGAGCCGCCGACCGAGACCGCGGAGATCCCGGCGCTGACCGCTCCCCTCGTGATCGCCCGCCCGCACCCCCAGCACTGGATCCTCATCGGATCACTCATGGAGGACCTCCGTCGCGTGCGCGACGAGATCGTCGGCGAGCCGACCTGAGTCGGCCGGATACACGAAGGGCCGGTGGAGCGATGCTCCACCGGCCCTTCGACGTCCTGGGGCTACGCCTGGTGCGCGGCCTGCAGTTCGATGGTGATCGTGACGTCGTTGCCGAGCAGCACGCCGCCGGTCTCGAGCGCCGCGTTGTAGGTGAGGCCGAAGTCCTCGCGGTTGATCTTGGTGGTCGCCGTGGCGCCGAACTTGTAGTTGCCGTAGGGGTCGGTCGCGAAGCCGCCGAACTCGACGGTGAAGGTGACGGGCTTGGTCACGCCCTTGATCGTGAGGTCGCCGTCCACCAGGAAGTCGTCGCCCTTGGCGCGCGCGCCGGTCGAGACGAAGTCGATGGTCGGGTAGGTCTCGGCGTCGAAGAAGTCGCCGGTGCGGAGGTGACCGTCGCGGTCGGCCTGGTTCGTGTTGATCGATGCGACCTCGGCGGACGCGGTGATCTTCGTCTCGAGGGGGTTCTCCGGCGTGACGAACGTCGCGTTGAAGCGCTCGAACTTGCCCTTGACCTTCGAGACCATGATGTGGCGGATGCTGAAGCCGACCTCGCTGTGCGTGGCGTCGACCTCCCAGGTGCCAACCTTGTAGCCGGGAATCGTCAGGGTGTCGGTCATGCGGTACTCCTTGCGTCGATGTGCGGCGCGCTCGCGCCACGTTCTATTCAAACGCACGGACCTGGGAGCTATTCCCGCATCCCCGAGAAATTCTCCTCACCGACATCAGCGCGACATCGGCCGGAGCGACGGCAGGCCGAGCCGGACGCGCAGCAGTCGGTGCGCCGCATCGGCGACCGTCGACTCCGGAATCCTCCCGGACCTGACCGCGGCGGCGATGTCGGCGACGAGCACGGCCGGATCGACACCGGTCGACGACGGCTCCGCCCCGAGGACGTAGAGCAGCATCGTGTTGCCGGCGGCCACGGCGCGGATCGCGTTCTCCGAGGGGTTCTGGTAGTCCGGCAGACCCGTGTGCTGCAGCATGAGCATGTCGTCAGTGATCGTGACACCGGTGAAGCCGAGGTCGTTCCGGAGGCGCTCGTGCCAGGCCGCCGACAGCGTCGCCGGTACGGCGTCGACCGCCGAGTAGACCAGATGGCCGAACATCACGACCTCAGCCCCGGCGTCGATACCGGCGACGAACGGCAGGGCGTCGGTCGCAGCCCAGTCCGCGGCACCGATGGCGGTCGTCGGGACCGTCGAGTGCGAGTCTCCCGGCGCCTGGCCATGGCCGGGGAAGTGCTTCAGCGTGCTGAGCACCGCACCCCGCTCACCACGGACGGCCGCGGCAACCCGCTCCGCCGAGGCGTCCGGCGTCGTCCCGAGGGCACGGTCGTAGATGAAGGAGCTCGGATCGGCGGTCTCGTCCGCGACGATGCCGAAGTTCACGGTGCAGCCGGCACCGGCGAGCATCACAGCGCGTTGGCGGAACGCCTCCTCGCTCGCAGCGGCCGGTTGCGACTTCAGGGTGTCGGCAGCGGCGAAGACGTCCTCGTCGATGCGCCGGACATCGCCGCCCTCCTGGTCGATGCCGATGAGCAGCGGCATGGTCGGGTCGGGGCTGAGGGCGCTCGTCACCGCGGGCAGCCCCGCGAGACCCGGCACGTTGTCGCCCATGATGATGAACCCGCCCGGCTGATACCGCTCGACGAACGCCCGGAGCGTGCCCGGGTCGGTGCCCGGGGCATGGAGCATCAACATGGATGCGATCCGCTGCTCGAGGGTCATCGCGGCGAGTTCGGCGGCCGCACGCTGGTCGGCGACAGCCGGAGTCGTGCTGGTGGGGCGGCTCGACGGCTTCGGGGATCCGGGCCCCGTGCACCCGGACAGGCCGAGGACGGCACCCGCCGCCATCGAGGCGCCGATTGCGAGAAACCCTCGTCGTCCCAGCTGCACCGGCCCACTCTAGGCTCGGATCTTCCACGCAGGCTGGGCGTCGCTCCCGGTGTGGCAGGAGTGACGAATGTGACATCGGCGGCTACACTTGCGTGGGTGACCGCCAGGATGGACGCATGCGCAAGCCGCTGACAGCCCTCTCGCCCCGCTCGAGGGGTGTCTCGCGAGCCGCCGCCCTCGGCGCCGCGCTCGTCATCGCGGTGTCGGTCGCAAGCCCGGCGGCCGCCGTGACCCCCACCTCGTTCCGGACCGCCGACTACCCGAGCTGGGACGACGTCCAGGCGGCCAAGGCGAACGAATCGACCGCGCAGGCCGAAGCCGACCGGATCGTGTCCCTTCTCGACGGACTGCGCGACGAATCCGCCCGGCTCGGCGACGAAGCCGTCCGCCAGGGGGCGGCGGCAGGTGAGGCCAAGGCGGCGTTCGACGCGCAGGCCGCCGTCGCCGACACGATCAGTGCGCAGGCGACCGCAGCAGCTTCGGCAGCGGCATCGAGCAAGCGTCAGGCCGGAGCGGTCATCGCCCAGATGACCCGCACCGGCGGTGTCGACCCGACGCTCTCCCTCGTCCTCTCCGGCGCGGCCGACGACGACCTCCTCTCCAAGCTCAGCGCGATCAGCAAGCTGAGCGAGACCTCGGCTCAAGACCTCGCGTCCGCGACCGCCGCGAGCAACACGGCGACCGCGCTCGCCGAGCAGGCGACTGCGGCCGAGACCGAACGTCAGCGACTCTCGGAGGCGGCGGACGCCAGCTACGAGACGGCGCAGTCCGCGAGCGACGCCGCCGATGCGGCGGTCGCCGAGCAGCAGGCCAACCGCGACCGGTTGTACCAGCAGCTCGCCGTCCTCAAGAACACCACCGCGGCGGTCGAACAGGCCTACGCGCAGAGCCAGGAGGCGATCGCCGCAGAAGAGCAGCGACGCAACGAGGCGTCCGGTGGCGAGGGATCCACGAGCGCCCCGCCGCCGGACCTCGCAGCCGACCCGGCCGGCGCGAAGGCGTACGCGCAGTCCGCGATCGGCGCCTACGGCTGGGGCAGCGGAGAATTCCAGTGCCTGCTGCAGCTCTGGACCCGGGAGTCGAGCTGGCGCGTCAACGCCTACAACGAGTCCAGCGGCGCCTACGGCATCCCGCAGTCCCTGCCCGGGAGCAAGATGGCCAGCTCCGGCGACGACTGGCGCACCAATGCGGCGACGCAGATCAACTGGGGCCTGAACTACATCGACAGCCGGTACGGCTCCCCCTGCGGCGCGTGGGCGCACTCGGAAGCGACCAACTGGTACTGACGCCCCGTCTCAACCGGCCTCGGCCGCACCGAGATTCGTCCCGGCCACCGCCAGCACCACGGTGACGAGCAGGGCGGCCCCGATGATGAGCCGGAACAGCAGACGGTCCGGCGCTCGGGTTCCGACGAGCACGAGCCCCCATACGACGAGCGCGAGGACACCGACGGCGCCCAGCACCCCGACGATCGGCGGTGCGGTCGGCCTGCCGACGAAGATCCCGCTCTGTCCGAGGACGGCGACCACGCCTGAGACGCCGAGGGCGACGAAGGCCGTCCGACCGGCGGTCCGCGCGCCGAGACGGTGCGGCAGACCACGGACGCCGGTCCGCAGGTCGTCCTCGAGATCGGGCAGGGCGTTCGTGAAGTGGATCGCCACACCGAACAGACCACCGACGGCGAGCGTCCACGCGGCCGGCACGATCGGCGGGACGGCAGCGAAGGTGACCACGGCGGGCAGTGCGCCGAACCCCACGATGAACGGGACGACCGACCAGGCCGTCGCCTTGAGACCCAGGTTGTAGGCCCATCCGCAGACGAGGAACAGCAGGTGCGAGGCCGCCGACGCCCAGCCGAGTGACGCCGAGAGCGGAATGCTCGCCGCACCGGCCAGCAGCGCCGCCGCCCGGACTGCCGAGACGCTGAGGTCGCCGCGCGCGACCGGCTTGTCCTGTCGTCCCGAGCGACGATCCCGCCTGGCGTCGAGCCAGTCGTTGGACCAGCCGATCGAGAGTTGCCCGACGAACACCACCACGCCGAGCAGGGCCGTCCGGAGGGGTGGCAGGCCGACGGCCGATCCGAGCACGACCGCGAGAACGGTCACCGCGACGGTCGGCCCGGGATGCGAGGACGCGAACAGACGACGGACCATGGAGAACACCGCCTCAGCTTAGGGTGACACCCGGGCCACGGCGGTACACTGGAGCATGACCGTCTCCGTGAGGGCGATCGGCGTGGCCGTTCCTCAGACCATCCTCCATCAAGACGAGATCAGGGATGTGTTCCGCGACCAACCCGGGCGGACCCGGCTCGCCCAGCGTCTCATCGGCGCCGCCTTCGACGCGTCCGCGATCGACACCAGGCACACCGTCATCGACGCCTTCGACCATGAGGTCGAGACGACCACGGCCGCCTTCTACGACGCGGCGCAGCGGCAGGTGCTCTCCCCGCCCACCGGCGTGCGGAACGACGCCTACATCGAGCACGCTCCCCCGCTGCTCCTCGAGGCCGCACGGCGGGCACTGGACGCCGCCCCCGGCCTGTCGGCGGCGGACGTCACCCACGTCGTGACCGCGTCCTGCACCGGGTTCTTCGCGCCCGGCCCGGAATACCTCCTCGTGCGCGACCTCGGGCTGGACCCGGGCACGGAGCGCTACCACCTGGGGTTTCAGGGGTGTTTCGCCGCGTTCCCCGCCCTTCGCGCCGCAGAGGCGTTCTGTACAGCCGACCCCGACGCCGTCGTCCTCGTGGTCTGCATCGAGCTCTGCTCCATCCACCTCCGTTCCTCCGACGACCCCGACGTGATCCTCGGTTCCTCGGTGTTCGCCGACGGTGCTGCGGCCGCCGTCGTGACCGGTCGGGACACCGGATCCTCCGCGCCCGCGCTCGAGTTCGACGGCTGGTCGACCGCGCTCGTGCCGGACGGCGAGACGGAGATGGCCTGGACGATCGGCGATCACGGGTTCGAGATGGTCCTGAGCGGCGCGGTGCCCAAGCTGATCGGCGAGCACCTCGAGATCGCCCTCCGCCCGCTCCTCGCCGCAGCCGACGACGCCCCGGTCTCATCGATCGACCGGTGGGCGATCCATCCCGGTGGCCGGAGCATCCTCGACCGGGTCCAGCGCGGATTCGGGCTCGACGACGAACTGCTGGCTCCGTCGCGCACGGTGCTCCGCGAGTACGGCAACATGTCGAGCGCGACCGTGCTCTTCATCCTCCAGCGCCTGCTCGACGGCGCGCCGACCGATGCCGATGAACGAGTGTGCGCCCTCGCCTTCGGTCCGGGACTGACGATCGAGAGCGCGCTGCTCCGGCTCCGGGCCGGCCGAGCCTGATGCTGCCCGACCTCGGCCGCCGTGCGACGGATCTCCTCGAACTGATGGACGATCCCGACTGCGATCCCGCGCTGCTGGACGCCACCTACGCCAGGTTCGCGACGGTGAACCGGCTCGTCTCGGGCTGGCGTGGTCTGTACCGGTCGCGCATCCGTCCACTCCTCCACCCGTCCCGGACCACGACGATCCTCGACATCGGCTTCGGTGGTGGCGATGTCGCCGTGGCCATCGCCGACTGGGCGCACGCCGACCACCTCCCCGTGCAGGTGGTCGGGATCGATCCCGACGAGCGGTCCGTGGCCTTCGCCCGTCGCCGGTACCCGGATGGCCCCGTCGACTTCCGTCCGGCGCACAGCAGTGACCTCGTCGCCGCTGGCGAGGAGGCCGACATCGTCCTGTCCAACCACGTGCTCCACCACCTCGATCCCGCGGGCCTGTCGAGCCTGCTCGCCGACAGTTCACGGATCGCCAGACGACTCGTCCTGCACAGCGACCTCGAGCGCAACCGACTCGCGTACGCGGTCTATGGGCTCGCCACCCGTGCAGGACGAAGGCGTTCCTTCCTGCACGTCGACGGGCTCCGCTCGATCCGTCGCAGCTATCGCCAGGAGGAGCTGCAGCGCGTCGTGCCCGACGACTGGACCGTCGAGCGCAGCTTCCCCATGCGACTCCTGCTCTCGCAGACCGTCTCGTCGGCAGCGGACGGCCCACGATGACCGAGGTGCTCGTCATCGGTGGCGGACCGGTCGGCCTCGTGTCGGCGATCCTGCTCGCTCAGGCCGGCGTCGACGTGACCGTCTGGGAGCGACGGCCGGGCTCCCCCTCCGGCACCCGGGCGATCGGGATCCACCCGCCGTCGCTCGACCTGTTCGAGCATCTCGGTGTCCTCGACGAGATCCGCCGCGACGCGGTCCGGATCGACCAGGGCGAAGCCTGGAACGCCGGACGACGCCTCGGGGCGGTCGTGTTCCGTGATCGGCCCGTCCCGCACCCCTACGTCGCCGCGCTCGAGCAATGGCGGACCGAACGGATCCTCCGTGCTCGACTCGAAGCCGTCGCGCCGGGATCGCTCCGGACGGGGACGAGCTGTACGCGGTTGACGCCGGCCGAGGACGGCGTCCTCGTGTCCGGCAGTGACGCCGATGGAACGGTGAGCACCCGCGCAGCCGTCGTGGTCGTCGCAGCAGGAGGACGCGCCACCGTCGACGGGATGCAGGCTCCAGGCCCCCTGCATCGATACCGGGACCGGTACCTCATGGGCGACGTCGCGGATCGGAGTGGGGCAGGTTCCATCGCCAGGGTGCACCTGCACCACCGAGGGGTCGTGGAGTCCTTCCCGCTCCCCCATGGCATGCGACGATACGTCGTGCACACCGGGTACTCGGACGATCAGGACGCCGCCCGCCCGGAACCCACCGCGTCCGACCTCGCGGCCCTCGTCGCCGACCGGACCGGCGACGACGTCGATCCGGCGACGAACACCATGCTCAGCGCGTTCGGCGTGCTTCGTCGACGACGGAAGCGCGTCGTCGACGGTCGGGTCGTCTATCTGGGCGACGCCGCCCACGAGATCAGCCCGATCGGCGGCCAGGGCATGAACCTCGGCTGGTCCGACGCACGGGTCTTCGCGCCACTGATCGCCCACATGACCACCGGGCATCTCTCGACACAGCACGACGTGGCCGCGGCCGTCTCCCGCCAACAGCGCGCGATCCGTCGGGCCTCATGGCAGGCGGAGCTCAACATGCGCTTGGGGCGTCCGTTGCCGGGCCCGCTCGTCGGGATCCGGGACCTCGCGCTGCGAACCGCGCTCAACGGTCCCGCGATGCCGATCCTCGCCGACGCCTACACGATGCGCTGGCTGCGCTGACGCCGTCCGAGGCCGTGCGTCTCAGTGACCGACGTGCACGCCCGCCGCAGCCTGGTCCGTCCGCCGGATGAGGAACGACGCACCGATCGCGAGCAGCGAGAGCACGGCGCCGCACATGAACGCAGCCTGCACGCCGGCTGCCGTCGCGTCGACCGCGGAACTCCCGACCGCCGCACGAGCCGCCGCGGTGGTCGACATCATGGTGATGAACAACGCCGTCCCCGCTGCACCGGCCAGTTGCTGGACCGTGCCGACGATGGCGCTGCCGTGCGGGTAGAGCTCGGGCCGCAGTGAACCGAGCGCCGAGGTGAGGAGCGGTGTGAACATGAACGCGAGACCGGCGCTCAGCAGCACGTGCACGGCGATGATCATGACGATGGCGCTGTCGACGCCGAGCATCGTCAGCAGCCAGAGCGCAGCACTCACGGCGAAGGCCCCGGGGATCACCAGCGGACGCGGACCGAACCGGTCGAACAGCGACCCGACCAGCGGCGCCAGAGCGGCCATCGTCAGGCCGCCCGGCAGCAGCATGAGGCCCGTGGTCAGGGTGTCGACCTGGAGGACGGTCTGCAGGTAGATCGGCAGGATGATCAGCGAGCCGAACAACGCCATCATCACGATGGCCACGAGGATGATCGAGACGGTGAACGAACGGTTCGCGAACGTGCGCAGGTCCATGAACGCTCGATCGTCGCGCGCCAGCCCGCGCTGCCGGAGGACGAACCCCAGGAGGGCCAGGACGCCCACCGCGAGCGGGATCCAGACGGGCATGAGCGCGTGTCCCTCGGCGGACTCGCCGATACTGCTGAGACCGAAGATGAGGCCACCGAACGCGAAGGCGGAGAGGACGAGCGACAGCACGTCGAAGCGGACCCGACGCGGCTCGGTCACGTTCCGCACGAGGACGGCGCCGAGCACCAGCGAGGCGACGGCGATGGGGAGGACGATCCAGAACATCCAGCGCCAGTCGAGCACGCTGAGGATGAGGCCGGAGACGGTCGGCCCGACCGCCGGCGCGACCGAGATGACGATCGAGATCGCACCCATCGTCCGGCCGCGTGCCGAGACCGGCACGACGTTGAGCACGGTCGTCATGAGCAGCGGCATCATGATGGCGGTACCGCTGGCCTGGACGACGCGACCGAGCAGGAGGGTGCCGAATCCCGGGGACAGCGCGGCGATGAGCGTACCGAGGCTGAACAGCACCATCGCGGTGATGAACATCGTCCGGAGGGAGAACCGCTCCAGGAGGAACCCGGTCGCGGGGATCACGACGGCCATGGTGAGCATGAAGCCGGTGGTCAGCCACTGGGCGGAACTCGCCGTGATGTCGAGGTCCTCCATGAGTCGCGGCAGGGCGACGCTCATGATCGTCTCGTTGAGGATGACGACGAAGGCCGACACGAGGAGCAGCCCGATCAGGAGCTTGGACCCGGGTGGAAGGCGGTCGTCCGAGGGCTTCCCGGTCGTCGGGACGGAACCGGTCGGATTCGGCACGGTTTCAGTCGTCATAGCGGTGTCATCCTTCTCAGGCCTCGGCCGTCGTACGGGCAGACGCCTGCCCTCTCGAAAGACAAGCGCCGTGTCGCCGCGGGTATTCCCATGCGTGTCGACCGGTTACGCGCAGGGCGAAGACCCGTTCCGGACGGACGGTTCCGGTGCCAGCATGAGGACATGACAGTTCCCACCATCACCCTGAACGACGGCCACACCATCCCTCAGCTCGGCTTCGGCGTCTTCCTCGTCGACCCGCAGGAGGCTGAGCGCATCGTCTCGGACGCGCTCGAGGTCGGCTACCGCCACATCGACACCGCTGCCATCTACAAGAACGAGGAGGGCGTCGGCGCCGCCATCGCGAAGTCGGGCATCCCCCGCGACGAACTCTTCATCACCACGAAGCTCTGGAACGACCGCCACCAGAAGGCGTCCGCGCACACCGCCATCGACGAGAGCCTCGACAAGCTCGGGCTCGACCACGTCGACCTGTACTTGACCCACTGGCCGACCCCGGCCAAGGACGACTACCTCGAAGCGTGGCTCGCCCTCGAGGAGATCAAGGCGGCCGGCAAGGCGCGTTCGATCGGCGTGTCGAACCACCAGGTCGAGCACCTCGAGAAGCTGATCGCGGGTTCCGAGACGGTCCCTGCGGTCAACCAGATCGAACTCCACCCGGCGTTCGCCCAGCGCGAGCTGCGTGCCTTCGGTGCCGAGCACGGCATCCACATCGAGTCCTGGGGCCCGCTCGGTCAGGGCAAGTACGACCTCTTCGGCGAGCAGGCCGTCTCCGCTGCAGCCGAGGCGCACGGCGTCACTCCGGCGCAGGTCGTCATCCGGTGGCACCTGCAGAACGGGCTCATCGTCTTCCCGAAGTCGAACTCGCGCGAGCGCATCGCCCAGAACTTCGACGTCTTCGGCTTCGAGCTGTCCGCCGACGAGATCGCGTCCATCGACGCCCTCGACTCGGGCAAGCGCGTCGGCAGCCACCCCGACGAGGTGAACTGACCTCACGGCCTCGCCCAACCTAGAGTCTCAACAACGCAGAAGTCCCCGTCAGCTGTTCGGCCGACGGGGACTTCTCGGTGTTCGGGTGGATCTGTGTCAAGGGAGCAGTGGTCAGTTCCGACTCACACGTCACTTCTCCAAGCAGGTTCAGGGGTGGAATAGGTGCCAGTAACTCGATGAGCCTCGGGGACGGGCCGAGGAAGGTCTCGCAACGATGGAGCCTTCTAGTTCCTCCCCAAAATACAGCACATCCGAATTCCTCTGAGCTTTCCAGATATTAGCCGAGAGGGCGATCTCATGCACGGCGGTCCCAGGTCGCCAAACGGAGGCGGGCCTCAGATTAGCGAGCTTGGAACTACTTTTTTCGAAGGTTCAAATTGAAGCTGCCGCAAGAACATCGGAGCCCTTCTTCTCGCCCTGGGCCTCCAACAACATAGATCCATCCATCGCAGGCCCCATTGGAACAAGTGAACAGGTTCAAAAATTGCCGACTGGCCTCGACCACCGGGGCAAAGTCCGCCTTTGTCATCGTGGCCCAATCGTTGTTGTGAACAAGTGCATTGATTGCCCAGTTCTCCCCATCCTGCGCCAGCATTGCCTCCGACCGCACGGCTTTTAGCGCTTCAACCTCCTGCCTGGCATCATCGTTGTTCCACGAGTTGGCAGATGCGGTAGCCTTCTTCAGCAGGTCTCCATGCCTACCCTTAACTGCGGAGAAGAAGGCGGACAAGTCATAATTGTTATCTGGCCTGAACACAACCTGACCCTGCAGGCCAGCAGCCACATCGGCCAATGATGACTCTAGGTTTCTTCGCAGCTTGTGGGCTGCAGCGGGAACATCATCACCCGCGAGATCAGTTTCGATCTGAGTCCAGAAATCACCGCCTTGACCGTAGAACGGCCCTCCACTCACCGTCCATCCGTTGAACCGAGCTAACGAACGTCGAGAGATCAGGCCCGAGGACTGCATCTGGCGCGCCCATACCTCATCATGGGTCGTCATAATGAACTGGACCTCAGGAAAAACCTCCTTCAGTAGCTTACAAAACTGTCGCCTGTGGTTCGTATCCACCGATGTGACTACGTCATCGAGCACCGCTAGCCGGAAGTCCGAACCGAGCAGCTGCTTGAGTAGAGCTAGGTACAGGCAAACACCCATTCCGTCCTGATGACCTTCGCTGTGGTACGCGAGAGGCGGGAACATACCGAGCCCATAGAAGTCAACCTCGAGGTCAAGCTTTCCGGCAGTAGGCGACAAACCGGCCTTGAAGGATGACTCATCATCGGAATTAATCTGCCTATAGAACTCGCTGAAGTCCGCCTCTACGGTCTTGTATAGGGTGGTCAGCGCCGCATCCGCTAAGGAGTTGTACGTGTCATACACCGCGCTAGCCGTTCGGTGAGCCGCACTAGCCTTCAACGCCCTAGCTCGAGCTTGGCGCAACTGTATCCATCGATCTCCGGCAACAGTAAGGAATGATCGAGCAGCCTCGCGCGCGGACTGATCGGGCTGCGCCTCGATGGTGGCTCGAAGAGCCTTCAGTCCATCACTGATCAGCGATGGGGTGGCTAAAGGGTCGGTGCTTAGGCGGTCGTATTCGCCCCGGATAGCCTCGATGGTTGCCAGCTTTGTTTCAAACGAGGCGAGACCGTTCGACCACTCCAGGAGTGATGCATGCAGCTCCGCATGTCCCATCAGAACAGCGGTCGGTTGCGCTGCCTGAACGAGAGACCGTGCGCCGCGAAGTTGCCCAAGCACTTTGCCCGCAGCAGCATGAATACGCTGCTGCAGCTCCTCGGCCGCCTCAGACCGGGCGAGTTTGTCACTCAGATGCTGCCGCAGGGACATGACATCAGACCACTCCACGTCGCAAAGAGGGCAGGAAGAATCAACCACGAGCGGTAAGCCTGCCTCGACAAGTTGTCGATGCCTGAGCGCCTCTAGAACCCTGGTGTCACTCTCAAGTTCCGTCAGCGCGGCGCGGAGATCGGTCGCGGCGACGTCGAGGTCTTCGTGCATAGCCAGGTAGCTGGTGATGGCTTCGACATCGCGGATAGCCGATGCCCGATCGAAGCTACTTTGGCCAGTCTCGATCTTGGCACCTGAATTGAGGTCAGTTTCAATAGACGTCGTTGGAAGAGTGTCCAACCCGAGCAGCTCACGCCTCTTGTTGACGGCTGCCGTAACCTCGCTTGGTAGCAGGTCGATGATGTCGAGACCGCGCTTGACAGCCTCTTCTGCCGACTTGACTCCGTCGTCCGCACTCTTGGCGGCTGCACTTGTCTTGTTCCGCGCGGTATTTAGCAGGCGACGAATCTCGTCAATGCGATCAAGCTTGAGAAGGGCCTGCACCTCCTGTGCTCGTTTCCCAGGCTCAGCATTGACATACTTGATGACCTCGCGCCGCGACAAGACCAGCTCAGGATGACGCCCCGCCCATTCCACGGCAGCAAGGAGTTCCGGAGTCCTAGGCTCTAGCTCGAACTGACCCGCGGTCTTCACGCTACGTCTGAGCTCCCCGGTCTGTCCACTGGCTGGGTGCGTGAAGGTCAGTGTGACAACGGCCGCGGCCGGATTGTCACGCTGGTGCACGTGAGGAGCGTGCTTCATCACTGAGACGCTGCCCGTGCCAGTTCCGCTAAGACGAGAGACATTTCCCGTCAACGCGAAGTCGATTGCGTCGATCACTCCACTCTTTCCCGATCCATTCGGGCCCACCACGACAAAAGATGTGCCATCCAGGCTCAGATCGAGATTGCGGATACCGCGGAACTCCTCGACGCGGATCTTCTGAATCTGGATCACAGCGCCAACTCACCACTAGCTTCCGTGTACAGTGACACGAGAACTTCGGGCTTCGGCAGCTTTTCGCTCGCCAACAATTTTGCTAATGCGTCTGTAACTGCCTCCGGCACTTCGTCGATGCCAGTCAAATCACTTAGAAAAGTGTCAAGTACTTCAAATTCAATGCCAGCCACTCGCTGCCCCCTTGATCGCGACGTTGGCACTTATATCCAGTGCCACCCTACTACTTCAGAACCACTGTAGTGCCAGGATGATGCCGGCACCTAGTAGGGTCGCCTCCCTGATTCGACTTGCTGCGCTTGCGTAGCTTGTGCATATTCGCAGAGCAGCGCGCTGCTCCAGGAGCTGCTTTTTTGAGCGTTCACGTCGCGTGGCTGAGTGGCAGGAGACGTCTGATATCAGCCTCGAGACCGGCCATCTGCATTCGGGCGGATTTATTGGGGCGCTCGCCAGGCTGATCGCATGTCACGGCTCTGAGCCCAGCCGCTGTCGATTCTTAGTTCATCTCAGAACTGGAGACGATTTGCGCGCTGCCGCCGTCATGCAATGACTTGGCCGTGCGCGAGTCAGGGAAAGAATCGAGGCGGCCGGCGTAGGTCAGCTGCCGGTGGCGCCTGAAGAACAAGCTCATCGCCTCACCGAAGCCAGACTCGAGCGAGCTCGCCATCCAGAACGTCGATTTCTTAAGCTTCGAGCGGCCAGACGCCCCCCCCCCTACCTCCACTTCGGCAAGCGTGTCGGCGGGCATGTGAACGAAGTGGACTATCCCCAGGGGGCTCACACAACGAAGAAGTCCACGACAGTTGTGGCTGACGGGAAATGACTAGTCTCACCAGAAGTAATCGGACCGTGCCAACGATCCAAGCCCAGATTTTGCGCACGTTACCTTACCTCGCAATGCGCCGTAACCGTTCGACGACATTCTCTTGCTTGTGCTCGCCATTAAAACGGCAGGCTATTGCAACGATCATGCAGTGATACCCAAAGCTGCAACTAGCGACGCATGAGCTTCTTTAAGCGTCAGCTCACCTTCCGGGCTCAGCGGCAATTCATCGACCTCGATAAGGTAATTAGCAATCTCCTGCTTTGTCGGTGCCCGCCAGCCGCGATCGTTCGCCCAGTCTTCCAAAAGGGTGGACCAAGGTGCTGCAGTCGCAGCGGGTAGCAGCGGTAGCTCGCCGTCTGCGAGGTCTCCGTTGAGATCGCGCAGCAGCCTGACGAACGTTTCCCGATAGAATTCTGGGTCCAGAGTGTTCTCAATTCCGTGCACGCTGAGCGCCACGATCCGTTCCTGGGGAATGGCGCGGCCGATCGTCTGCGCGAGCCTCATCCCCCCGCCATCTCCGTCAACCAGAAAGACCACTTTGGCCGCTTGAAAGTCAAGCGCCGGGTAGGAGTCTCTCGGCATCTCCGACAGGCCCGGCGCAACCTGGTAGGGCAAGCTGTCCTGCCCAGTCGCGGCTCGCATCAATGTAGGGAGCAAAATCATGTCGGTGGCCCCTTCGGCGATGACTGCGCAACGCGCTGGTGTGAATGCTGCTGCCGAAGCTCCCATTGCGAACATTAAGGACGTGAATCCGCCACCGTTTTGCCGCCAGAAACTGTTCTCAACGTGGCTCGTCTCGTCGGAGTCCGGCACCACTGCACGGATACCTACACCCAGGTCGGCGGGCAGACAGCCGGGAGAGTGTGTGGTGTAGATGATCTTGTCTGCCTTATCCTGCTTGGCGAACATCTGGACAAGGTCAGCCTGGGCATCGATGTGAAGGTGAGTTTCGGCTTCGTCGATCAGGAGGATTGTCGCGCGACCGCTGTCGCGCGCAGCCAGGAAGGAGGTCAGGGCAACGAACATCCTCAGCCCGGCGCTTCGCTCATTGAACACAGATGCGTGTACGCCATCTTCGACGAGCCCGATCCGGAGGAGATCGTTCTCCACGTTCAACTCGACCTTCAGGTCAGACTGCTGCCAGGCGTCTCGGAAGTAGTTGGCAAGCACTATGTTTGCCCTGTTCTTGATCGTGTCTCGTCGAGCGACTTGACCAGTCTGCACTGCCCGGACGAGCACATTCAGATCAAGTTCGGCCAACCGTGTCAGGTTTGCGAGCGCCACAGGAACCTCGGTTAGCAGAGCGTCATCGAGAGTGTAGGTGGACGCCAGCGCACGATCAGCTTCGGTGAACATCACCACGTCGGGCGTAAGTCGCCAGAGCTTCTCCTTGACGTACTCCGTCGGGTCCTCACGATCAACCCACGATATGAAAGACGAGAGGATCTGCTGTAAGCGCGAGGTATCGCTGAATACCCGCAGCGCCTCAGACTGCTCGTCCGCCCTCCCGCGCATCGCGTCGATCGAGCTGCGTTCACCGACTGGTGCCGCGATGTAGGTGCTGAGGTCACTCTGCAGAACACGGAGGTCTTGGATTAGCGCAATACCGTCGGGGAGCTCTTGCGGGTCCTCCTGCTCGCTCACCTCGACAGGCAGCCGCACTAGAGGCGGTGTCGTGGCCAGAACGACTCTGAGGTCAGCTTCGAGCTGCTCCAATGGTGTCTCGGACTTACGCGGTGAAGGCTTGACAGCAAAGTTGGGCCCATCACCGTCTGCACTGCGACTGACCCAAAACTCGGTCGGCGCATCTTGAAGCTCGAATTCTCTCAGGGCCCCGCGATCGTTCTCGCTGAGACGATAACGGAGGCTGATGACTGGCGTTGAGTCCGGCAGGTCCATCAACGCACGCGAACGTTGCGCCGGTGCAAGAGCATCGTCTGAGTCCACATAGGCAAGCGCTTTGAGCAGCGTAGTCTTGCCGGCCTCATTCGGTCCTACGATTGCGACGAGCTTCTGGTCCAGCTTGATTGTAGTGTCGATGAGACGACCAACGCCGCGCACTCGCGCGGATATTAGCCTCATGGAACGTCCCCAATCCTTCGGCTGATACGTCTCATTCCGACCGTTCGGCACTGACTCGCAGCTCGTACCGACGTCGACAAGCACCAGAGACTTGATTCTGAAACCTTGTGGCTAGCGGTTAATTCTATAGCCGAGGTCTGACACTGTCTATTGGCGAGGTTTAGCAATGCAATGAATGCATATGCCTCTCGCTGGTTCTTGTGCTGTCCTACCTTCGAGAACGCCCGTATCGCCCAGAACTTCGACGTCTTCGGCTTCGAGCTGTCCGCCGACGAGATCGCGTCCATCGATGCCCTCGACTCGGGCAAGCGCGTCGGCAGCCACCCCGACGAGGTGAACTGACCTCAGGGCCTCGCCCAACCCAGAGTCGTACCAACACAGTGTCGTACCAACGCAGAAGTCCCCGTCAGCTGTTCGGCTGACGGGGACTTCTCGGTGTTCGGGTGGATCTGAGGGGACTCGAACCCCTGACCCCCTGCATGCCATGCAGGTGCGCTACCAGCTGCGCCACAGACCCGTATTCAACTTGCTTGCCCCTGCTGTTTCAGCGGAAGCAACTTGAATAGGTTACTACATCTTGAGAGCGGTTGTGACCACTTTCGGTGCTCGGCACCGACGGGATGGTCAGTTCGCGGGCTGCGGTGCGGACGAGACCAGCGGAATCACCGGGCAGTCCTTCCACAGACGCTCCAGCGAGTAGTACATCCGCTCCTCCTCGTGGAAGACGTGGACGACGACCTCGCCGAAGTCGAGCAGGATCCACCGCCCCTCGGACTTGCCTTCGCGTCGCAGCGTCTTCACGCCGCTCGCGTTCAGGCGGTCTTCGACCTCGCCGGCGATGGCGACGACGTTGCGCTCGCTCCGACCGGTGACGAGGAGGAAGGCGTCGACGAACGGCAACGGACCGGAGACGTCGAGCGCGACGAGATCCTCGCCGCCCTTGGACTCGGCTGCGGTCGCTGCGAGCTGGACGGCGTCCAGTGTGGTGTCGGACAGGGTCATGTGGTGTACTCCTCTGGCGATCGCATGGTGCGCGATCGGATGAATGTCGGCAGGGCTAGAACGCTCCGCCGAAGAAACCGATGATGAGCACCGCGATCACGCCGGCGGCGAGCACGGCGGCGGCGATCGCGAGCGTCATCAGCAGCTTGTTGCTCTGGTTGGTGGTGGCCGGGACGACGTCGCGGGTGGAACCGTGGCTACTGACCGCGCGGCTTGCCGCGACCGGGGACGCTGCAGTGACCGACGCCGGCAGCTCGTCGCCCTCGATGAGTCGGTCGATCCCTGCACCGTCGAAATGGTTCGGGTCTTGACCGGCGGAACCCAGTCCGCGGGGCAGATCGATGGTTCCGGTGATGAGGATCTCGCCCGTGGAGTTGGATGTGGCGCCCGCCTCAGCCTGCGCGGGAGCGACGGGGATGATGAGCGAGCTCGTGGTGATCTGCCCCGTGCTCGTCATGCCGCTTCCGAGGAGGTCTTCGAACGCGACCTCGTTGTCGGCCTGCGAAGCCTTCTCGGCTTCGAGCGCCGCCACGAGCATGGAGTCGCGCCCGAACCCCTTCGACAGGGTCGACGCGGGGTCCTCGGAGATGTCGTCGCGGTCCGAGACGTCGAAGAGTGAACCGGGGGCCACGGACGCCGCAGCGGCGGGGGTGACGGAAGGCGTCGGCGCCTCAGCGGACCGGGCCTTGGCTGCGCGCTCGTCGACGGCGGCCCGCTCGGCGGCCTTGCGTTCGGCCGCCTTGCGTTCAGCGGCCTTGCGCTCGGCGGCCTGCTGTTCTTCCGCCTTGCGCTCCGCGGCCTGCCGTTCTTCCGCCTTGCGCTCGGCGGCCTGGCGCTGCTCGGCCTGCTTGGTGGCCTCGGCTTCGCGACGTTCCTGCTCAGCTGCAGCGGCAGCCTCGGCGTCCGCTTCCTGCTGCGCGAGCTTCGCGGCCTGCTGACGGGCCGCCTTGTTCTGCTTCTGGGGCGGAGCGACCACCTGGTCCGGCGTCCGCGGCGGCAGGGCGACCGAAGGGACCGGCTGCTCGACCGGAGGAGCGACCGGCGCTGCCGGGGAGCCCACCTGCTCGATCGAGCCGGTGCGCTCGAGTTCTCGCAACTGACGGCGCGTGAGTCCACCGGTCGGAGCCGGAGCAGGTGCACCGGATGCCTGAGCGCTCGACGACGGCGCGGGTGACGTGGACGAAGGCGTTGGAACACTCTCGTCGCGCGACGTGGCCTGCTCGGGGATCGCTCCCCCGGCGACGGGTTCGGATGTCGACGCGCGTCGTATCCGTGGCGCAGCAGCGTCGGGCGTCGTTTCGTCAGCGGACGTCGACGGCTGCTGGCTCGCTCGAGCCTGTCGCCTGGTCAGGGGCGCATCCTCTGGCAACGCGGTCATGTGGCTTCACTCCGATACAGGTGGTGCTTGGTGATGTACTGCACGACACCGTCGGGAACCAGATACCAGACCGGAAAGCCTTTGCTCACCCGGCTCCGGCAATCCGTCGACGATATCGCTAGGGCCGGAACTTCCAACAAGCTTACGTCGTGCTGTGGTAATCCGGAAACGTTCAAATCGTGTCCCGGTCTACTCACAGCGACGAAGTGAGCGAGGTCCCAGACCTCTCTGACGTCTTTCCAACTGAGGATCTGGGCGATCGCGTCGGCACCCGTGATGAAGAACAGCTCGGCATCGGGACGTTTGCGGCGCAGATCGCGCAGCGTGTCGATCGTGTACGTCGGTCCGGCTCGGTCGATGTCGACCCGGCTGACGGTGAAGCGGGGGTTCGCTGCGGTGGCGATCACGGTCATGAGGTAGCGGTGCTCGCTGTCGCTCACGCCCGACTTCCGGTACGGCATGCCGGTCGGGACGAAGACGACCTCATCGAGATCGAAGTGCTGCGCGACCTCCGAGGCGGCGACGAGGTGCCCGTGATGGATCGGGTCGAACGTCCCGCCCATGACCCCGATCCGAGGACGACGGGTGGTCGTCTCGGTGACGGGCGCGCTCACGCCGGACAGCTTAGTGGCCGTGCTCGCCGTGAGCGGCGGCCGACTCGCCCTTGTCGGCATGGCGGTTGGCGACGTCGCGGTAGCTGAAGGTCACGGCGCCGAGGATGGCGAACAGCACGAGGGCGACCGCGCCGAACACCCAGGTCGGTGCGGCGAGTTCGACGGCGTGCTCCGATTCAGCCAGGACGGCGGTGGCCAAGACGGACGCGGCAATCGACATGATCTCTCCTTCTATGCGACGCCTCGTGACGCCCATACCAGTCTAGCGACTACCGACGGGTGTGGCCCGAACCACGCACGAGCCACTTCGTACTCGTGAGTTCCGGCAGTCCCATCGGTCCCCGGGCATGGAGCTTCTGCGTCGAGATGCCGACCTCGGCGCCGAATCCGAACTCGGCGCCGTCGGTGAAGCGGGTCGAGGCGTTGACCATGACGACGGCCGAATCGACCTCGGCGAGGAACCGGTCGGCGTTCACCACGTCGTTCGTGATGATCGCGTCGGTGTGTCCGGTGGAGTATCGGTCGATGTGCTCGAGCGCGGCGTCGAGGTCGTCGACCACGCGCACCGAGAGCTCGAGCGACATGTGCTCGGTGGACCAGTCCTCCTCCACGGCGGGCACAACGTCGGCGAAGACCTCGCTGGCACGTTCGTCCGCGTGGATGAGCACCCCGTGCTCGCGCAGGTCGCCGAGCACGGCGGGCAGGACGCGCGCAGCCGCCGCGCGGTGGACGAGGATCGTCTCCAGCGCGTTGCAGACCGATGGGCGCTGCACTTTGGCGTTGCGCACGATCTCGACGGCCCAGTCGAGTTCGGCACTCTCGTCGAGGAACACGTGGACGACGCCGGCGCCGGTCTCGATCACGGGGACCGTCGACTCCCGGACGACCGTCTCGATGAGTGACGCGCTCCCCCGCGGGATGAGGACGTCGATCAGGCCTCTGGCGTTCATGAGCTGCTTCGCACCGTCGCGACCGAACTCGTCGATGGTCTGTACCGCGTCCCCGGGAAGGCCGACGGACTCGAGTGCCGATCGCAGCAGCCCCACGAGGACCGCGTTCGAGTGTTCCGCCGCTGACCCGCCGCGGAGCACCACGGCGTTGCCGCTCTTGATCGCGAGGGCGGCGATGTCGACCGTCACGTTCGGGCGCGCCTCGTAGATCGCGCCGACCACGCCGAACGGGACGCGTACCTGTTCGAGCTTCACCCCGTCCGGAGTGTTGCTCCCGCGGACCACCTGGCCGACCGGATCGACGATCGCGATGACGTCGCGGACCGCCACCGCGAGCCCGTCGATGCGGCCCCGATCGAGGCGGAGACGGTCTTGCAGGCCGACACTGATGCCCTGCTCACGTCCCGCGACGAGGTCGCGCTCGTTGGCGGCGATGACCGCATCCGCGCCCTCGACGATCGCGACGGCGATGGCCTCGAGGGCCCGGTTCTTCTGCGCGGTGGTCGCCTGGGCGAGGACCCGGGAGGCACGCTTCGCAGCGGTGAGACGATCCGCGAGTGGCAGCACGGTGGTGGTTGGCGACGACGACATGCGTCGATTCTACTCAGCGGCGTCTGGTCGACGCTCTCCGCGTCACGCCGGTTGGAACCAGGTGCCGAGGTGCTCACCGCGGAGGGCGGACGCGACGTTCGTCGTCGACGTCACGAGGACGGAGGTCCCCGCCTCGGCGGCCAACCGGGCGGCCGACACCTTCGTTCCCGCTCCCCCGGTGCCGACGCCCGCGGAGCCGATGTCGCCGAACGTGACGCCAGAGAGGGTGTCTCCGAACGAGACCTCCTCGATCCGCTCGGCACCCGCTTCGTGCGGAGGGCGGGTGTACAGCGCGTCGACGTCACTCAGGAGGACGAGGACGTCGGCCGCGACGAGGACCGACACGAGGGCGGCAAGGCGGTCGTTGTCGCCGAACCGGATCTCATGCGTCGCGACGGTGTCGTTCTCGTTCACGATCGGCAGGATGCGCAACCCGAGGAGGCGTTCCATCGCCCGCTGGGCGTTACTGCGGTGACTGGGGTTCTCGAGGTCGCCCGCGGTGAGCAGCACCTGGCCCGCGACGATACCGAACCGGTCGAGGCTGTCCTGGTACCGGTAGATCAGCACGTTCTGCCCGACGGCTGCAGCCGCCTGCTGCGTCGCCAGGTCGCTCGGACGGGCGTCGAGGCGGAGGTAGGGCATTCCGGTCGCGATGGCGCCCGAGGACACGAGGATGACCTCGGTGCCTCGGGCATGAGCCTCGGCCAGAGCCTCGACCAGCGCAGTGATCTGCCCGGCGTTGTCGCCACTGATCGAGGAGGACCCGACCTTCACGACGATGCGTCGCGCCGAGGGGATGCCACTGCGCTGGTGGATGGTCACCGGTCGTCGTCCTCCGTCGTGACACCCTCGTCCTGCTGTGCGTCGGCCGGCACGGAGCCGACCTCGAAGCCCTCGTCGTCGTTCCAGAGGCCGGCCGCACGTTCGCGGAGCAGCTCGGCACGGGCCTCGGCCTTGGCGTCCATGCGCTCGAAGTACTCGTCGCGACGCTGGTTGCGCGTCGGGCGGTGGCTCGCGTCGAGACGCGGGTCCGTTCCACGCGGCTGCGTCAGCAGTTCCGCGGTGCTCGTGAGTGTGGGCTCCCAGTCGAAGACCACACCGCCACCCGCACCGATCATCACGGTCGCGCCGGCGACGGCACCGGCCTTGAAGAGCGCCTCTTCGACGCCGAGCTTCGCCAGGCGGTCCGCGAGGAACCCGACGGCCTCCTCGTTGTTGAAGTCCGTCTGCTGCACCCATCGTTCCGGCTTCGCGCCGAGGATGCGGTAGAGGTTGCCGTAGGTGCCACCCTCGACCGTGACGGTGAACTTGGAGTCGTCGACGGGCTTCGGGCGCAGCACGATCCGGGGCTTGGCGGCCTCGAGGGCTGCGCGGGCGCGGCTCTCCTCGACAAGCTCGCTCAACGCGAACGAGAGCTGTCGAAGGCCTTCGCGCGAGACCGTCGAGATCTCGAAGACCTTGTAGCCGCGTGCCTCGAGGTCGGGACGCAGGAACTCGGCGAGCTCCCTCGCCTCCGGGACGTCGATCTTGTTGAGGGCGATGAGCTGCGGGCGCTCGACCAGCGGCGTCTGCCCCTCCGGCACCGGGTAGGCGGCGAGCTCCGCCAGGATGATGTCGAGGTCGCTGATCGGGTCGCGTCCCGGTTCGAGTGTCGCGCAGTCGAGCACGTGCAGGAGCGCGGAGCAGCGCTCGACGTGACGCAGGAACTCGAGACCGAGGCCCTTGCCCTCACTGGCGCCCTCGATGAGCCCGGGGACGTCCGCCATGGTGTAGCGGACCTCGCCGGCCTCGACGACGCCGAGGTTCGGGTGCAGGGTCGTGAACGGGTAGTCCGCGATCTTGGGCTTCGCCGCGGACATCGCCGCGATGAGGCTGGACTTGCCGGCGGAGGGGTACCCGACGAGCGCGACGTCGGCGACGGTCTTCAGCTCGAGGAGGACGTCGCCTTCCCAGCCGGGTGTGCCGAGCAGCGCGAAGCCTGGGGCCTTGCGCTTGGTCGAGGAGAGTGCCGCGTTCCCGAGGCCGCCCTGGCCGCCGGGGGCGACGACGAACTCCATGCCGGGCTCGACGAAGTCGACGAGTTCGACGCCGTCGACGTCCTTGACGACCGTCCCGACCGGGACCGGCAGGATGAGCGTCTCGCCCTGGAACCCGTTGCGGTGGTCGCCCATGCCGAAGCCACCGGTGTCGGAGCTCCGGTGCGGTGACCGGTGGTAGCCGAGCAGCGTCGTGATCTGAGGATCGGACACGAGCACGATGTCACCACCGTGTCCGCCGTTGCCGCCATCGGGGCCGGCCAGCGGCTTGAACTTCTCGCGCTTCACGGAGACGCAGCCGTTGCCGCCGCCGCCCGCTCGCAGGTGCAGTGTGACCCGGTCGACGAATGTGACCATGGACGCTCAGCCCCTCTCTGGATCATGGAACTCGGTTGTACGACAGCAGGGGGCGGGCCGAAGCCCGCCCCCTGCTGGAAAGACGTTGTTGCTACTCTGCAGCAGCGACGATGTTGACGACCTTGCGGCCGCCCTTGTTGCCGAACTGCACGGAGCCGGCCTCGAGGGCGAACAGCGTGTCGTCGCCGCCACGACCGACGTTGGCGCCGGGGTGGAAGTGCGTGCCGCGCTGACGGACGAGGATCTCGCCCGCGAGGACGACCTGGCCGCCGAAGCGCTTCACACCGAGACGCTGTGCGTTGGAGTCACGACCGTTGCGAGTGGAACTCGCACCCTTCTTGTGTGCCATCTCTTCTTCTCCTCGATGCCTTACTTGATGCCGGTGATCTTGACGCGCGTGAGCTCCTGACGGTGCCCCTGACGCTTCTTGTAACCGGTCTTGTTCTTGAACTTCTGGATGATGATCTTCGGACCGCGGAGGTTCTCGAGCACCTCGGCCGTCACCGTGATCTTCGCGAGCGACTTCGCGTCGGAGATGATCTTCTCACCGTCGACGTGGAGCACCGCGGGAAGCTCGATGTTGCCATCCTTGTCGGCCTTGACCCGGTCCATCGTGACGATGGTTCCGATCTCGACCTTCTCCTGCCGTCCTCCGGCGCGCACAACTGCGTAAACCACTACGTACCCGTTCTTTGGGGAGCGAAACGCTCCGACTGACTGTTGCTGGAAGTTACTGCTCGGAAAGGCTCGAACACGTGGGACACCTTGATGGCAGAAAACCGTTGGGCGTGGCATTGAAAACTCAATGCACACCAACGGTCGAGTTTACTTCATCGTGCAGTCCAGGTCAAACCAGTGGGCACAGAACCTCGTGACCGAGGCTGTTCCTCACGGCTCCCACACCGGACGCACTCGACCAGTGTACCCCGGGGGCTCCTGAACGCCGGCCGGGTGCCCGGCGCGTCCGACCACGGACGGGAATCGCGCGAGAGGCTCGATGGTTGGATGGAGGCATGACGGTACTCATCGATCCCCCGCTGTGGCCGGCGCACGGCACGCTCTGGTCCCACGTGGTGAGCGATAGCTCCCTGGAGGAGTTGCACGCCTTCGCCGGACGCACCGGGCTTCCGCCGCGATCGTTCGACCTCGACCATTACGACGTCCCCGCCGAGCGCCATGCGTCGCTCGTGGCGGCCGGCGCCGTCGCGGTGACCGGCGGCGAACTCGTCCGTCGACTCATCGCCAGCGGCTTGCGCATCACCGCACGCGAACGGCGCGCCTCCCGAGGAGACGCGCCGTCCTGATGCGACCGGACTATTCGGCCTGACGCTGCGCGCCGTCCGAACCGACGGCCTGTCCGCCCGCGAGTGAAGCTGTCGACACCCGGCGGCTGCGGCCGCGACCCTGACCCGGCTGCTTCGGCTCGGGGAGCGCGTCCAGGACGGACTCGAGCAGGTGCTCGGGGTCCGCGACGGCTGCGCGACGTGGCTTGTCGGCGACCGGTGCGATCGGCAGGTCGAGCAAGGCCAGCGCCGGGGCGGCGGATTCGCTCGGCGCCTCGGTGGGGCGTTCCTCCGAAGCACCCCGGCGGGACCCGTCACCGCCGCGACGGCGCGGTTCGCGCTTCTCGCGCCGGCTCCGACGACCGTCGTGCGACCCGGACTGATCCTCCGGTGACGTCGTGGACTCGTCCGAGACCGACTCCTCGAAACCCTGCACCTCGGTGTGCTGCGACTGCGTGTGCTGCGCCTCGGCCACGACGGCGTCGGCCACGGCCTCGGCGGCGGCGAGCTCCTCGTGGTGCAGCGTGCGCGCCGCGATCAGGGCGAGCGCGTTCTTCGCGTCGTCGGTGATCCCGTGCGTCTGTCCGGCCGGCTTCTGCTGGGCGCTCTGGCCGTTCGAGGACGGCTGGCCGCCCTGGGACCCGCCCTTGCCGCGCCGACGCTGCTGCTCCGGCTGCGGCGTCTGGCGGTGCTTCACGACGGGGTCGTGGTGCACGACCACGCCGCGTCCGGCGCAGACTTCGCAGGGCTCGCTGAACGTCTCGAGCAGGCCGAGGCCGAGCTTCTTACGCGTCATCTGCACGAGACCGAGCGAGGTGACCTCGGCGACCTGGTGCTTCGTGCGGTCGCGGCTGAGGCACTCCACGAGGCGGCGCAGCACGAGGTCGCGGTTCGACTCGAGCACCATGTCGATGAAGTCGACGACGATGATCCCGCCGATGTCGCGCAGCCGCAGCTGACGCACGACCTCCTCAGCGGCCTCGAGGTTGTTCTTGGTGACCGTCTCCTCGAGGTTGCCGCCGGAACCGACGAACTTCCCCGTGTTGACGTCGACGACCGTCATGGCCTCGGTGCGGTCGATCACGAGGGATCCGCCGGACGGCAGCCAGACCTTGCGGTCGAGCGCCTTCTCGATCTGCTCGGCGATGCGGTAGTCGACGAAGGAGTCGCCCGTGCCGTCATACGGCTCGACGCGCTCGAGCAGGTCGGGGGCGACACCGCGCAGGTAGCTCTGGATGTCCTGCAGCGCGTCCGAGCCCTGGATGACGAGCTTGTGGAAGTCCTCGTTGAAGACGTCGCGGATGATCTTGATGAGCAGGTCGGGCTCACTGTGCAGCAGTGCCGGCGACTGGACCGTCTCGATCTGACGGGAGATCTCCGACCACTGCGACTTCAGCCGCGTGACGTCGAGCGTGAGCTGCTCCTCGGTCGCGCCCTCGGCGGCCGTGCGGACGATGACGCCGACGTTCTCCGGGAGCACCTCCTTGAGGATCTTCTTCAGGCGGGCGCGCTCCGTGTCGGGCAGCTTGCGCGAGATGCCGTTCATCGAGCCGTTCGGCACGTAGACGAGGTACCGACCGGGGAGCGAGACCTGACTCGTCAGGCGCGCGCCCTTGTGTCCGACCGGGTCCTTCGTGACCTGGACGAGGACCTTGTCGCCGCCCTTGAGCGCGAGCTCGATCCGGCGAGGCTGGTTGCCCGTCTCCACGGAGTCCCAGTCGACCTCGCCGGAGTAGAGCACCGCGTTGCGTCCGCGACCGATGTCGACGAAGGCCGCCTCCATGCTGGGCAGGACGTTCTGCACACGGCCGAGGTAGACGTTGCCGATGAGCGACGCCTCCTGGCTCCTGGCGACGTAGTGCTCCACGAGCACGCCGTCCTCCAGCACGCCGATCTGCGTCTTGCCGTTCTTGGAGCGGACGACCATGACACGGTCGACCGATTCGCGGCGGGCGAGGAACTCGGCCTCGGTGACGACCGGACGACGACGACCGGCGTCGCGTCCGTCACGGCGACGCTGCTTCTTGGCCTCAAGCCTCGTCGAGCCGCGCACCTTCTGCGGTTCGGTGATGAGTTCCGGCTCGCGCGGCGTGCGGACCTTGACCACGTTGCGGGTGTCGGGGCGTGATTCGCCACCCCGCTCGCCCTGCTCCGGTCCGTCCTCGCCGGCACGACGACGCGTGCGACGCCTCGACGAGCTGAGCTCCGCCTCGAGCGGTTCGTCGTCGCGGTGGACGATCGGCGGCAGGTCCGGCGCCTGGAACAGCAGCATGGTGGTCGGCGGACGCACCGGTGCGGCAGGTGCCGACTGCTCGTCGGGCCCGGCCGCCTGGGCGTCCGTCTCGGTGCTGGTCGACTCGTCCGCCGTCTCGGGCGTCGTGAGGTGCTGATCGGTCGGTTCGTGCTCGGTCCCCAGCGTGGCCGGATCCTCGGTGTGCTCTTTCACCATTCCTGGTGTACTCCCCTATGCCGGGTCGGTGGCCGCGCCACCCTCCGGTTCTTCGTCTCGTGCGTGCGGCCGCGGGTGCAGCCGTTCGCAAATCCTGTGTGATCGCTGGCTCTCGGAGCTCTCACGATCGTGCCGGCACGTGCCGGCGGGTCCTGGGCTCTCATTGCCCAACAAGCCTGTTGTGTCGTGCGGTCGAGCGCGGCTCGGGCACCACCCCACGATTATCGCACGAACAGGGCCGACGGTCCTGAGTACGGACCACCCGGGCATGTCCCGCCGCCGTTCAGGCGAGCGTGCGAGAATCAGGGCGTGTCAACTCCGGTCATCGACGCGCGCCCCAGGGGCCTCGCCATCTTCCTCATCGTCGCAGGTGTCATCGGGTGGATCGCGGCGTTCGCGCTCACCCTCGACAAGTTCCAGCTCCTGCAGGATCCGAACGCCCAGCTCGGCTGCAATCTGAGCATCCTCGTGCAGTGCGGGGTCAACCTGAACTCCTGGCAGGGTGCCATCCTCGGATTCCCGAACCCGATCATCGGCCTCGCCGCCTGGATCGCCCCGATCGCCGTCGGCGTCGCGGTCCTCGCCGGAGCGCAGTTCGCGCGGTGGTTCTGGATCGCCTTCAACATCGGGTTCCTCGGCGCCCTGGGATTCGTCATCTGGCTGATCTCGCAGAGCATCTTCGTCCTCGGCACGCTGTGCCCGTGGTGCATGGTCACCTGGTCGGTGACGATCCCCTCGTTCATCGCGGTGACCGCGTTCACCCTGCGGAACGGCATCATCCCGGCGTCCCCCGCCGTCCGCCGCGTCGCCGGGGTCGTGTCCTCCTGGATCGTGGTGGTGACGCTCGGGTGCTACCTCGTGGTGGCGGTCATCGCCCAGCTCCGCCTCGACGTCCTGTCCTACCTGTAGCCGGTGGCGGCCCGAACGGCCGCCTGCAGCGCACGACGAAGCCCGCCCCCGGAATCGGAGGCGGGCTTCGTCGTGCGGAGTCGGGGCGTCAGGCGAACCAGAGCGCGAGCTCGCGGGAGGCGGACTCGGGGCTGTCCGAACCGTGGACGAGGTTCTGCTGGACCTTGAGACCCCAGTCGCGGCCGAAGTCGCCGCGGATGGTCCCGGGCGCGGCGGTGGTCGGGTCGGTCGTGCCGGCGAGCGAGCGGAAGCCCTCGATGACGCGGTTGCCGGCGACGCGGATCGCGACGACGGGACCGCTCAGCATGAACTCGACGAGGGGCTCGTAGAACGGCTTGCCCTCGTGCTCGGCGTAGTGCGCGGCAAGGAGCTCGCGATCCGGCTCGACCATGCGCAGGTCCACGAGCGAATAGCCCTTCGCCTCGATCCGACGGAGGATCTCGCCGGTCAGGTTGCGTGCGACGCCGTCAGGCTTCACGAGTACCAGGGTTTCTTCAACAGCCACGGTCAATCCTTCGCTTCTCGGTAGAGCGCCTGCTGACGCTCGATCTTGTCGCCTTGGACCATCGCATAGGTCCAGACGGCTGCGGCCATCCCGCCGACGAGGAACATCATCGGCACGAGCAGGCCGGTAGCCACGATAGCGGCTTGCACCGCCCAGCCCAGCCAATACCCCCAGCGGAATCGCAGGAGCGGGATCGTCGCGACGATGATCAGACACAGCACCGCTCCGCCGATCAACGCGACCGGGGCCGGGAGGGCCTTCAGCCCGAAGATGACGAGCGCGCCGAGGAACATGACGATCATCTCGAAGCCGAGGATGATCGATCCGAGGGTCTGCTTGATGCTCCGTGGAGCCCGACTCCGTGCCATGCCGCTCATGCGGTCGCCTTCCATTCCCGGTCGTCGGCGACCTCGATCGCCTCGCCCACGAGGGTGATCGAGCCGGTGATCACCACCAACCGGCGCGGCGCCTCCTCGGCCCAGCGCCGTGCGTCCTCAGCGGCCTCGTCGAGCGTGTCGGCGAAGGTCGACGCCGGCAGGTCGAGCGACGCGGCGAGGCGCGAGAGCTCCTCGGCGGGGATCGCCCGCTCCGACTCCGACTGGGTGAAGAAGAAGCCGGATGCGGCGGGCGCCAGGGTCGTCAGGATGCCGGCGGCGTCCTTGTCCTGGAGGATGCCGACCACGAAGGCGATCTCGTCGACGTCGAAGTAGCTGCCGAGTGCGGCGACCAAGGACGCGGCACCGTGCGGGTTGTGCGCAGCGTCGACGAGCACGGTGGGTTCGGTGCCGATGAGCTGCAGACGTCCCGGGGAGGCGACCTCGGTGAGGCCCTCCGCGAGGACGTCCTCCGCGATCGGCTGGGTCGCTCCGCCGAGGAACGCCTCGACCGCGGCGATCGCGAGCGTCGCGTTCCGTCCCTGGTGGTCTCCGTAGAGCGGGAGGTACAGCTCCGGGTAGGTGCCGGCGCGCCCTCGGACGGTGATGAGCTGTCCGCCCACCGCCACGGCGTCCTGCACGAGGGCGAACTCCTCACCTTCGAACACGGCCGGGTCGTCGACCGCCGCGGCGGCGTCGACGATCGCCCGACGCGCGTCGGGGTGCTGCGCGGCCGAGACCACCTGCGCCCCGGGCTTGATGATGCCGGCCTTGGTGCGCGCGATCTCGGCGATCGTCTTGCCGAGACGCTGCACGTGGTCGAGGTCGATGGGCGTGAAGACGGCGACCTCGGCATCAGCGGCGTTCGTCGAGTCCCAGGCACCGCCCATCCCCACCTCGACGACGGCGACGTCGACGGGGGCGTCGCCGAAGCAGGCGAATCCCAGGACGGTGAGCGCCTCGAAGAAGGTCAGCGCGGGCTCACCGGCCGCCGTGAGCTCGGCGTCGACCATCGCCAGATACGGCTTGATGTCGTCCCAGTTCCTGGCGACGGCCTCGTCCGAGATCCGCTCGCCGTCGATCCCGATGCGCTCGGTGAACCGGACGAGGTGCGGACTCGTGAAGAGACCGGTGCGGAGCCCGTGGGCGCGGAGGATGCTCTCGATCATGCGCGCCGTGCTCGTCTTGCCGTTCGTTCCGGCGATCTGGATGATCGCGAAGGACGACTCCGGGTTGCCGAGGAGCTCGAGCGCCCGCTTGGTGGCACCGAGACGCGGCTGCGGCTGGGCCTCCCCCAGCCGTTCCAGGAGCTCGCGGTACACGGCGTCGGCGGCATCGGCCGCGGACAACTCGTCTCCGGGGATCAGGTCATCGGACATCGGCGGTCTCCTCTGCACGCGCGACGGTCACGGTGAAGGCTCCGGCGTTGCCGAACTTCCCGGCCGCGAACGACTGGGCGAAGCCCGACGCTCCAGCCTGGGCCTCGTCGTCGGACCAGGTCAGGGACGTCGCCAGGGTGTCGCCGGCGAGGTCGACCACGTCGAGAGCACTGCGCACCGCGCGTTCGTCGGCGTCGTCCTCGAATCGGAGCTGCAGCCGGATCCGGTCGCTCACCTGCAGGTCCGCCGCCTTCCGGGTGTCCTGCACAGCACGGATGACGTCGCGGGCGAGTCCCTCCGCTTCGAGCTCGGGCGTCAGCGTGGTCTCGAGCAGGGCGAAGCCACCCGAGGGCAGGAGCGCGAGCGCAACGCCACCGGCGGCGCCCGAGGACGCCTCCATGACGAGCTCGTACTCGCCGTCGACGAGCTCGATGCCGCCGGCCGTGACCGTGCCGTCGACCTCGGACCAGTCGCCGCTCCGAGCGCCCTTGATCGCCTGCTGCACCGTCTTGCCGAGGCGCGGGCCTGCCGCGCGGGCGTTGATCGAGAGGCGCGAGGTGACGCCGAACTCGGTGCCGCTGGTGTCGGTCAACTCGGCGAAGGAGACGGCCTTGAGGTTGAGCTCCTCGCGGAGGATCGCCTCGAACGGAGCGAGCGACGCGGGGTCGGGCGTGACCACGGTGAGCGATGCGAGCGGCAACCGGACACGGAGACCGGCCTGCTTGCGGAGGGCGAGGGTGACACCGGAGACCTCGCGGACCCGGTCCATCGCCTCGACGAGTGCCGCGTCCTCCGGGAACGCCTCGGGCTCCGGCCAGTCAGTGAGGTGCACGCTGCGCTCGCCCGTCAGGCCGGTCCAGATCTGCTCCGTGATGAGCGGCAGGAGTGGAGCAGCGACCCGGCAGTACGTCTCGAGGACGGTGTAGAGCGTGTCGAAGGCGTCGCGGTCGAAGGCGCCACCGTCGGTCGACCAGAAGCGGTCGCGGGAGCGACGCACGTACCAGTTGGTCAGGACGTCCGCGAAGTCCCGCAGCGAGGCCGCCGCGAGGGTCGCGTCGAACGCCTCGAGGTGGTCGGTCACCGTGACGACGAGCTCACGCGTCTTGGCGAGGATGTAGCGGTCGAGGACGTCGGTGGAGTCCGTGCGCCACTCGGCGTCGTAGCCACCAGGCACCGCCGTGTTCGCGTACAGCGAGAAGAAGTACCAGGTGTTCCACAACGGCAGCATCACCTGGCGGACGCCCTCACGGATGCCCTCCTCCGTCACGACGAGGTTGCCGCCGCGCAGCACCGAGCTCGACATGAGGAACCAGCGCATGGCGTCGGAGCCGTCGCGGTCGAAGACCTCGTTGACGTCCGGGTAGTTGCGCAGCGACTTCGACATCTTCTGGCCGTCGCTGCCGAGGACGATGCCGTGGCTCACGACGCTCGTGAACGCCGGCCGGTCGAACAGCGCGGTCGACAGCACGTGCAGGAGGTAGAACCACCCACGCGTCTGGCCGATGTACTCGACGATGAAGTCCGCGGGGCTGTGCGAGTCGAACCACTCGCGGTTCTCGAACGGGTAGTGCACCTGGGCGAACGGCATCGATCCGGAGTCGAACCAGACGTCGAGGACGTCGGTGATGCGGCGCATCGTCGACCGGCCGGTCGGGTCGTCGGGGTTCGGCCGCGTGAGCTCGTCGATGTACGGGCGGTGCAGATCGGTCGGGCGCACGCCGAAGTCGGCCTCGAGCTCGTCCAGCGAGCCGTACACGTCGATGCGCGGGTAGGCCGGGTCGTCGCTCTTCCACACCGGGATCGGCGAACCCCAGTACCGGTTCCGGCTGATCGACCAGTCGCGCGCACCCGCGAGCCACTTGCCGAACTGTCCGTCCTTCACGTTCTCCGGCACCCAGGTGATCTCCTGGTTGAGCTCCTCCATGCGGTCGCGGAACTCGGGCACGCGGACGAACCAGCTCGACACCGCCTTGTAGATGAGCGGCTGCTTGCAGCGCCAGCAGTGCGGGTAGGAGTGCTCGTAGCTCGCCTGACGCAGGAGGCGGCCCTGAGCCTTCAAGAGCTGGGTGAGCGGCTTGTTGGCGTCGAAGACCTGGAGACCGGCGACGTCGGACACCTCCGGGAGGAACTTCCCGCCGTCGTCGACGGAGACGATCACCGGGATACCGGCGGCCTCGCACACCTTCTGGTCCTCTTCACCGTAGGCGGGGGCCTGGTGCACGATGCCGGTGCCGTCCTCGGTCGACACGTAGTCGGCGACGAGGATGCGCCAGGCCTGCTCCATGCCCCACTCGGCGTCGGCGTAGTAGTCCCAGAGGCGGTCGTAGGAGACGCCTTCGAGCTCGCGCCCGACGATCGTCCGGGAGACGGCGGCCTGCGCCTCGGCCGCGGAGTCGTAGCCGAGGTCCTTCGCATAGTTGCCGAGCAGCGCCGAGGCGATGAGGTACTCGCCGCCGAGGACCTCGGTGTCGGCGTGGGAGGAGCCCTCCTCGCGGAGCACCGTGGCGTCGGGGGTGCCGTTCGGACCGGCCGGGACGACCGCGTACTCGATGTCGGGCCCGACGGCGAGCGCGGCGTTCGTCGGCAGGGTCCAGGGCGTGGTCGTCCAGGCGAGCGCGCGGACGGCGGTGAGCCCGAGGCTCTCGGCCTTCGGACCGACCAGCGGGAAGGTGACCGTGACGGTCTGGTCCTGGCGGGAGCGGTAGACGTCGTCGTCCATCCGCAGCTCGTGGTTGGAGAGCGGCGTCTGGTCGCGCCAGCAGTAGGGCAGCACCCGGTAGCCCTCGTAGGCGAGGCCCTTGTCGTGGAGCTGCTTGAAGGCCCAGATGACCGACTCCATGTAGGTCACGTCGAGGGTCTTGTAGTCGTGCTCGAAGTCGACCCAGCGCGCCTGGCGCGTCACGTAGTCCTGCCACTCCTCCGTGTAGCGGAGGACGGAGTCACGTGCGACCTGGTTGAACGCGGCGAGCCCCATCTCGTCGATCTGGCGCTTGTCGGTGATGCCGAGCTGGCGCTCCGCCTCAAGCTCGGCGGGGAGGCCGTGGGTGTCCCAGCCGAACCGGCGGTGCACCTGCTTGCCGCGCATCGTCTGGAACCGGGGGAAGAGGTCCTTGGCGTAGCCCGTGAGGAGGTGGCCGTAGTGCGGGAGTCCGTTCGCGAAGGGTGGGCCGTCGTAGAACACCCACTCCGGAGCGCCCTCGCGCTGGTCGATGGAGGCCTGGAAGGTGCCGTCGGCGGCCCATCGGGCGAGCACCCCCTCCTCGATCGAGGGGAAGCTGGGCGACGGCGTCACGCCGAACGCCGCGCCGTTCGACGCCGACTCGGCTGGGGTCGGTTCCTGGGACTTCGGGTAGCTCATCGTTCTCCTGGCAGGTCTCGTGGGTCCTGCGAGGACGCCGGCGTTGCCGACGCGGTACCACCCCGCTTGCCGCTCCACTCGAACGGCCGCTCTGCATCGGCTGTGACGGGCCTGACCCGCTCGGTTCTACTGGGCTCCCGCTGAGCGGTCGCCGTTCTGCCGAGGACTCCCCGGTGATGGCCGGATCGATGTCGATGGTCCCATCGTACAGCCTGCGGAGCGGCTCCGAGGAGGGTCGGCTACGAGGAGCTCGGCCCGTCGATCCGGGCGAGGGCGCGGCCGTACCCGTCCACCACCGGAGCGATCGCGCGGCGGAGGTAGTCGCCGAGCTCGCCCCGGCCGACACCTGCGGCCGCCCAGGCCCCGGCGCCGGCGACGATCGCGCCGGCGAGCGCCGCTGCGGCGGACCGGATGGTCAGCTCGTCGGCGCGGACGGCGAGGCGCGCGAGCGAGACCCGGAGCACGGCTTGGAGACGCAGCAGACGTTCGAGGCCGGACGCCTGCAGCTCCCACGCGGTGTCCATCAGCTCGATCTGCGTGAGCGCCCAGGGCACGGCGCCGTTCGAGCGCTCCTCGGCGATGCCCAGGAGCGCGGCTTGCAGTGACGGCATGGCGTCGGCGACATCCGTCGCGGGGGCGTCCCCGGCTGCGGCGAGCGCCCGTTCGAGTCCGGCGAGCGCGGCGTCGACGTCGACCCAGAGGACGTCGCTCTTGGAGCCGAAGTAGTTGAAGAAGGTGTTGCGGCTGACGCCGGCGCGGCTCGCGATCTGGTCGACGGTGGTGCCGGGGTATCCCTGTTCGAGGAAGAGTTCGGCGGCCGCCTCCTCGAGGACGCGTCGGGAGGATCGTCGGGGTCTGCCGACGGCGTTCCGTGCCGGTGGTCGTGCCATGTGGGCTCCTTCCGCCGCCTGTGAGCCTAGCCGTCGTGTGAGGGGTCGGGGCGTGGTGCCGAGGCTCTATGCTGGTTCCGAGACGGCGTCCAATAATTCGTCCGACGCCGCCACCGGGCCCTCAGCACCCGGTCGATCGCCTTCTGGAGTCCCTGTGCCCGCATCCCCCTCCCCTGCCCGTCGACGCCCTGCGTCCTCGCGTCGTCCGTTGCGCGTCGCCGCGGCGCTCGTTCCGCTCGCGGTCCTGCTCGCAGCGTGTGCACCGGGGACGCCGGCCGCGTCGAGCACGCCGAAGGCCGGTGGGACCCTCGTCTACGCCAGCGGGGACGCCGAGCCCACGTGTCTCGATCCGCACGTCGGCGGCAACTACCCGCAGGCCCTGTTGAGTGCACAGTTCCTCGAGCCGCTCGTCTCCCGAGACGCGAAGGGTGAGATCATCCCGTGGCTCGCCGAGTCCTGGACGACGTCGGAGGACGGTCTGACCTGGGAGTTCACGCTGCGGTCGGACGTGACGTTCACCGACGGCACCCCGTTCGACGCGGCGGCGGTCAAGGCGAACATCGAGCACCTGCAGGACCCGGCGACGAAGTCGTCCACGGGCTACCTCGCGGTGGGCAAGGTCGCGTCGGTCGAAGCGCTCGACGCCACGACGGCCCGGTTCATCCTCTCCGCTCCCGACAGCGCGCTCCTGGAGTCGTTGTCGCAGCCGTGGACGGCGATGGAGTCCCCGACGGGGATCGCCCGCGGTGAAGCGGCGAACTGCGATGCGCCGGTCGGTACCGGACCGTTCGTCGTGGACGAGTGGGTGAAGCAGGACCACGTCTCGCTCGTCCGGAACGATGCGTACGACTCGGCACCCGGCGACGCCGCGAACGACGGGCCGGCGTACCTCGACGGCATCACGTGGCGTTTCATCCCCGACTCCGCGTCGCGCTTCGCGGCACTCCAGAGCGGCGACGTCGACATCATCGACAACGCGCAGCCCGACACGATCGCGCAGGCGAAGGACTCGAAGACGATCGTCGACCTGGACGCACCGCGCCCCGGTGCCTCGAACCGCATCGAGCTGAACGCGGGACAGGCGCCGTTCGACGACCAGCGCTTACGTGAGGCCTTCGTGCGGTCGACGGACGTGAACGCCGGCATCGAGTCCCTGTTCTTCGGCACGGCGAAGCGTTCCTACTCGCCGCTGTCGAGTGCCGAGGCCACCGCCTACTCGGACGAGAGCCTGTTCGGCTACGACCTCGATGCGGCGAACAAGCTGCTGGACGAGGCGGGCTGGACCGAGAAGGACGAGGACGGCGTGCGGACGAAGGACGGCGTCCGGCTGACCGTCCGGTTCCCCGTCAGCACGAACCAGTCGATCCCGGCCGAGCAGTCGCTCTTCGAGCAGATCCAGGCCGGAGCCGGCGACGCCGGCTTCGACGTGCAGCTCGAGCTGCTCGACCTCTCGAGCTGGTACGAGGCGCTCGGATCCAACGCCTACGAGGCCGTCAGCGCCCCGTACACGAAGGTGGGACCGGACGTGCTCCGCGTGCTCTACGACTCCTCGGGCATCGTCCCGGCGCCGAGCGGCTACTTCGCGAACCACGCCCAGCTGGACGACCCCGCACTCGACGAGATCTTGAAGCAGGCGAGCGACACCCTCGATCCCGAGGAGCGGGCGTTCCTCTACGAGCAGGCGCAGCAGATCATCCTCGACGGCTACTACATCCTGCCGCTCTACGACCAGCAGAACCACTTCCTGCTGAGCACCTCGCTGCAGGGCGTCCGCGCGCTGCCGACGGTGTCGACGCCGGTCTTCGGCGACGCCTGGCTCGTGGAGTGACGTCCGTCGGCAGCTCGGGACGCGACCTCCGCCGCCTGGCCGGGCGGATCGGGGCGCGTCTGGCCGGTGCGGTGTTCGTGCTCTGGGCGGTCGCGACGGTCACCTTCTTCGCCGTCCGGCTGATCCCCGGCGATCCGGCGCAGGCCTATCTCGGCGGCCCCGGCTCCCAGGCGTCGGCTGAAGCGCTCGAGCGGGTGCGCGAGCAGTACGGCCTGGACCAGCCGCTCCTCGTGCAGTACCTCGCGCAACTGGTCCGACTGGTCCAGGGGGATCTCGGCGAGTCGGCGTCCCTCCGCACGCCGGTGGCCCAGGTGCTCGGCGAACAGCTCGGCGGGACGCTGGTACTGGCGACGGCGTCGCTCGCCGTCGCCTGGCTCCTCGCGCTCGGCCTCGCGGTCTGGTCGACCCGTGGTGGGCGGGTGTCCGCGGCCCTCGGATCGGCCGTCGAGCTCGTGGCGGCGTCGCTCCCCCAGTTCTGGCTCGCGACCGTCCTCATCACACTCTTCAGCACCTGGCTCGGATGGCTCCCTCCGGTGAGCACGGGTGATGCGGTCGGTCTCATCCTCCCCGTGCTGACCCTGGCCATCCCGGTCGCCGGGTTCCTGGCCCAGGTGATGCGGGAACCGTTGCTCGACGCGGGGAGCGCACCGTTCGCCGTCTCCGCGGCCGCCCGTGGTGAATCGACCACCGGCCTCCTGCTCAGACACGGCCTACGCCACGCCGCCGTGCCCGCGGTCAACCTGTCGGGATGGGCCTTCGGGTACCTCATCAGCGGCGCGGTGGTGGTGGAGACCATCTTCGCCCGGCCTGGCCTCGGGCGGACGCTGCTCCAGGCGGTGACCGTCCGCGATGTCCCGGTGGTCACCGGCGTGGTGCTGAGCTCGGCGGTGGCGTACGTCGTCGTCATGTTCCTCGCGGACCTCGCGGCGGAGATGCTCGACCCACGCGACCGGATCCGGCGGTCCGGTTCATGAGCGGGCTCGCGATCACGCCGGCGTCCGGAAGCGCCGACGCCCGGGTCCGCCGCGGATGGCGCCGGTCGTCGGGATTCGGCGCACCCGAGATCGTCGCTGCTGTAGTGGTGCTGTTCCTGCTCGGCTGTGCGCTCGCCCCCCAGCTGTTCGCGACAGCGTCACCGACGGCGGTCGACCCGCGGGCCGCGTTCTCGCCGCCCTCCCTCACGCACTGGTTCGGCACGGACGAGTCCGGCCGTGACGTCTGGAGCCGGGTCGTGCACGGTGCGGGGACCTCGCTCCTCATCGGCGTCGCCGCGACGGCCATCGGACTGATCCTCGGAGCAGTCCTCGCGACGATCGCCGCAGTCGGCGGGCGGATCGCGGACTTCGCCGTAGGACGCGTCCTCGAAGTGCTCTTCGCGTTCCCCGGCCTGTTGCTCGCGCTCCTCGTGATCGTCATCGCGGGGCCCGGTCCCGTCACGGCGACGATCGCGGTCGGCCTGTCGACGGCGCCGGGCTACGCGCGCCTCATCCGCGGTCAGCTGCTCCAGGTCCGCTCCTCCGACTTCGTCGAGGCCGCGCGAGTGCTCGGGCACGGGCCGGCCCGGATCCTGTTCCGACACATCCTCCCGAACGCCGTCGCCCCGCTGTTCGTCCTCGCGACCCTCGGCATCGGACAGGCGGTCGTCTGGGCGTCCGCCCTGAGCTACCTCGGGCTCGGGGCGCAACCACCCGCGCCGGAATGGGGTGCCATGCTCGCCGCAGCACGAACCTACCTCGCGACGGCGTGGTGGCTCACGGCGTTCCCGGGTCTGATGATCGTCGCGACCGCCCTGTCCACCACGGTCCTCGGCCGGGGTCTCCAGCGCCGATCTCGGGAGGATGGCCGATGAGCGACACCAGTCCACTGCTCCAGGTGGAAGCACTGACGGTCGGATTCGACAGCGGGGACGCCGTCGTCTCCGGCGTCTCCTTCCAGGTCGAGCGCGGCACCTGCGTCGCGATCGTCGGCGAGTCTGGCTCCGGCAAGAGCGTGACCGCCAGATCGCTCCTGGGCCTCGCCGGCGCATCGGCGCGGGTGACGGCCACTCGACTCGACTTCGACGGCACCGACCTCCGCGGACTCGGAGCATCGGCCTGGCGACGCCTGCGCGGGCGTCGCATCGGACTCGTCCTCCAGGACGCCCTCGTGTCGCTCGACCCCCTGCGACCGATCGGGCGCGAGATCGACGACGCACTCCGCCTCGGCACCGACCTCGACCGGACCGCCCGCACCCGGCGGGTGCTCGAACTCCTCGACTCCGTCGGCATGCCCGACCCCGCTTCCCGCATCGGCCAACGTTCCGGCGAACTCTCCGGCGGACTCCGTCAGCGCGCGCTCATCGCGTCGGCGATCGCACTGGACCCCGACCTCCTCATCGCCGACGAACCGACGACCGCGCTCGACGTCACCGTCCAAGCACGTGTCATCGGCCTCCTCGACGACGTCAAGCGGCGCGGGGCGGGCCTCCTCCTGATCAGCCACGACCTCGCCGTCGTCTCGTCGATCGCCGACCACCTCGTCGTGATGCAGCGCGGTGTCGTCGTCGAGCAGGGGCCGGCCGAACAGCTGCTGACCAGGCCGACACACCCGTACACGCGAGCCCTCATCGCCGCGGTCCCCACCGACCGCGCTCGAGGGACACGCCTCAGCGCAGACCAGCCGGTCGACGCGGCACCGGTGGCCGAACAGCCGGCGACGCGCACCCGCCCGACGACGCAGGACCGATCGGACGCACCCGCGCTCGAGTTCCGATCCGTCTCCCGCAGCTTCGAGCGTGGCCGCGGCGCCTCGGCGATCCTGGCGGTCGACGACGTCTCGCTCCGCCTGGAACCGGGGACGACCCTGGGCGTGGTCGGCGAGTCCGGTTCGGGCAAGACCACCCTCGCCCGCATCGCACTCGGCCTCACCGCGCCACAGTCGGGAACCGTGCTCCTCGAGGGCGAACCATGGTCGGAGCTCCCCGAGCGAGCGCGTCGTCCACGACGGAACCGTCTGGGCTGGGTCTCGCAGGATCCGCTGAGCTCGTTCGATCCACGCTGGCGCGTCGACGCCATCCTCGCCGACGCCGTTCATGGACGCGAAGTCGCACCTCGCGACATCACCCGTCTCCTCGAGGACGTCGGCCTCGATCCCTCGCTGGCTCGCGCGCGCCCGCGGACCCTCTCCGGCGGGCAGCGGCAACGCGTGGCGATCGCGCGGGCACTCGCGAGTCGACCGTCGACGCTCATCCTCGACGAACCCGTCTCCGCGCTCGACGTCACCGTCCAGGCCAGGATCCTGGACCTCCTCGACGAGCTGCAGCGACGCCACGGCCTGAGCTACCTGCTGATCTCCCACGACCTCGGCGTCATCCGGCACATGAGCGACCGGGTCGCCGTGATGCAGGACGGGCGGGTGGTCGAGCATGGCGACGCCGAGCAGGTCTTCACCGCCCCGGCCCACCCCTACACCGCCCGACTCGCAGCCGACGCTCCGCGCCTCATCGCGCCCGGTGCGGCGTCAGGGCGCGACACCGTCTGACTCCGGCGTCGGGATCCGGTCCAGCACCGCCTGGACGACGGGCGCGAGGGTCTCGGCGTACACCCAGCTCAGGTGGTGATGGTCGCGGTACGCGAGGACCCCGCCGATCACCGGCGAGCACCGATCGGACGCGCACAGGGCGTCCGAGAGGTCGACGGGTCGGACCCGTGGGTCGGTGCTCGCGAGGGCGGCCTCGTACTGCGGATCCTCCGTGAGCGCGTCGCTCCGGTCCCGGGCGCACCCGTCCTCCGGATCAGCGTCGTCGCGGACGCACTCCAGCACGTCGTCCGACATCGTCGGGGTGTCGCGCAGGACGACGATCTGCTCGATCGTCGCTGGCACGAGCGCCCAGCGCTCCGCATAGGCTTCCACAGCCACCTCCCGCCAGTCGCGGTCCCCCTCGGCGACGACCGGGTTCCGGGCGCGCGCCGAGACGACGAGCGTGTCGATCTCCGGTTCGTCCTGCAGCAGCCCGAGGGCGTCGCGGTTCCAGCTCAAACACCCGGCGCGCATCTCGGCGAGCACCGCCGCGCTCGTCCCGGGCTCCGTGCGCTCGGCGTCGCTGAACGGGCAGGAGCTCTTCGCCGCGACGAGGAGCCGCCACCCGTTCGTCTCGGCAGCCGTCGCGAACGCCGGCAACCACTGCTCGGCGTGGGAGTCCCCGATGAGCGCCACCGTCCTCGTCGCCTGCTCCGCGCTGGCGCCGTAGGCGCAGACCTCGAACGCGGCAGCGCGGATGTCGGTGATGCAGCGGTCCGGCGGCAGGTCGGCCAGCGACGCATCAGGAATGACGACCCGGCGGGTCTCATCCCCGGGAGACGCCGAGGAACCGTCGCGCGAGGTCTCGCCACCGGAGCCCTCCGTGCCGTCCGATGATGCTCCGTCGTCCTGCGGACACGTTGCAGCATCGACGAGCTCCGCGGCACCGAGGCAGTTCGACGGGGTCGCGACCAGGGTCTCGATGCGCTGCTGTTCGGCGGCGATGCGTGCCTCGGCACCGGGGAGCACCCCGATCGAGGCGATCAACAGGACGCTCATCGCGAGGGCGGTCGCACCGATGACCCGTCTTGGCCGCCAACCGGCGATCCGCCCGAACCGGATCGGGTGCTCCACGAACCGCGTCGTCACCTCCGCGAGGACGCCCGTGATGAGGAGCAGGACGATCTGCTCGGGGATGGAGGCCGACCGAGCGAGCACGATCCCGCCGAACACGATGAGGGGCCAGTGCCAGAGGTAGACCGCGTAGGAGCGGTCGCCGAGCCACTGGATCGGCGCCCGGGCGAGCAGCGTGGTCGGCGACCACCGGACGTCCGGGGCCCAGGCCGCCATCACGGCGATCGTCCCGCCCACCGGCAGCGCCGCGGTCAACGCCGGGAAGGGCGTCTCCCCCGAAAACCAGACGGCAGCCGCCCCGATCGCGGCGAACCCGAGCCAGGCGACGACCGTGCGCGCACCCGCCCGCAGCGCCCACCCGCGCCGGGCTCCCTCGGCCACCAGGATCGCCGTCAGTCCGCCGGCGGCGAACTCCCAGGCCCTCGTCGTCGTCGCGAAGTAGGCCGGGGACGGGTCTTGCGCGGTGAAGACGACCGACCAGGCGGCCGACGCGATGCAGACGAGTCCGATCGCGATCGCGACGCCCCGACGCCGTACCGACGGCGCGGCCGAGCGTCGGGCGAACCGCACGGCGAGCCAGCCGGCGACGAGGACCAGGATCGGCCAGACGAGGTAGAACTGCTCCTCGACCGACAGCGACCAGAAGTGCTGCACGGGCGACGGAGCGTCCTCTGCCGCGAGGTAGTCGATCGCGGATCCGGCGAGCGCCCAGTTCTCGATGTACAGGACCGACCACGCGATCTCGCGCAGGAACCGGGGCAGGTCCCCGAGCGGTGCGAGGTACCAGCTCGCGACGAGGGTCGCGGTGAGGACGGCGAGCGCGGCGGGGAGCAGTCGGCGTGCGCGCCGGGCCCAGAACCGCCCGAGTCGGACCGAACCGGATCGCTCGACCTCGGCGACGAGGTGCGCCGTGATGAGGAACCCGGAGATCGCGAAGAACACGTCGACGCCGACGAACCCGCCCGGCACGAGCCCCGGCCAGAGATGGAACACCACGACGAGCGAGACCGCCACGGCACGAAGGCCTTGGAGGTCGGCTCTCACGGGGCCGGAGGCGGCTCTGGTCGACACGGTCCGATGCTATCGGCGGAGGATGACGGTCTGCGGTCCGGCATCCTCCCGGTCCCCTGCGATAGCATGGGATGTTCCCACACACTCAGGCACGCAGACACGGTGCCGCACATATCAGCAGGAGATCGCCTCATGACCGCTGCCAGCATCCCGGACAAGCCGGCCCTCGAAGGTCTCGAGCAGAAGTGGGGCTCCTCCTGGGAGTCCGCGGGGACCTACCGGTTCGAGCGCGACGGCGCCACGCGTGAGTGCATCTACTCGATCGACACCCCGCCGCCGACCGCATCCGGCTCCCTGCACATCGGTCACGTCTTCAGCTACACGCACACCGATGTGATCGCCCGCTACCAGCGGATGACCGGCAAGCGCGTCTTCTACCCCATGGGCTGGGACGACAACGGCCTGCCGACCGAACGCCGCGTCCAGAACTACTACGGCGTCCGGTGCGACCCGACGCTCCCCTACGACGCCGACTTCACCCCGCCGTTCGAGGGTGGCGACAACAAGAGCACCAAGGCCGCCGACCAGATCCCGATCTCGCGTCGCAACTTCATCGAGCTGTGCGAGCGCCTCACCGTCGAGGACGAGCAGCAGTTCGAGGCCGTCTGGCGGGCGCTCGGCCTCTCCGTGGACTGGACGCAGAGCTACCGCACCATCGGCGACGAGTCGATCACGGCGAGCCAGCTCGCGTTCCTGCGCAACCTGGACCGCGGCGAGGCCTACCAGGCCATGGCGCCGACCCTCTGGGACATCACCTTCCGCACGGCGGTCGCCCAGGCGGAGCTCGAGGACAAGGAGCAGCCGGGCACCTACCGTCGACTCTCCTTCCACCGCCCCGACGGCGGCACCATCGAGATCGAGACCACACGGCCGGAGCTCCTCCCCGCCTGCGTCGCCCTCGTCGCCCACCCCGACGACGAGCGTTTCAAGCCGTTGTTCGGCACGACCGTGACCACGCCCGTGTTCGGCGTCGAGGTGCCTGTGCTCGCCCACCACCTCGCCCAGCCCGACAAGGGTGCCGGCATCGCGATGGTGTGCACCTTCGGCGACATCACCGACATCGTGTGGTGGCGCGAACTCGACCTCCCCAACCGCGCGATCCTCGGCTTCGACGGCCGCGTCATCTCGGAGGCGCCTGAGGCGATCACCTCCGAAGCAGGCCTCGAGGCGTACGCGCAGCTCGCCGGGAAGACCGTCTTCAGCGCCAAGCAGACCGTGGTCGACCTCCTCGCAGCCTCGGGCGACCTGATCGGTGAGCCGAAACAGATCACCCACCCGGTGAAGTTCTTCGAGAAGGGCGACAAGCCGCTCGAGATCGTCTCGACCCGCCAGTGGTACATCCGCAACGGCGCCCGCGACGAACAGCTCCGCGGCCGCCTCCTCGAACTCGGCTCGGAGCTCGAGTGGCACCCCGACTTCATGCGCGTGCGCTACGAGAACTGGGTCGGTGGCCTGTCCGGCGACTGGCTGATCTCCCGCCAGCGCTTCTTCGGAGTGCCGATCCCCCTCTGGTACCCGCTCGACGCCGACGGCAACCCGGTCTACGACCAGCCGATCGCGCCAGACCACGCCGCTCTGCCCGTCGACCCGTCCAGCGATGCCGCACCCGGTTACGACGAGTCGCAGCGCGGCGTCCCCGGTGGGTTCATGGGCGAGGTCGACGTCATGGACACCTGGGCCACGTCGAGCCTCACCCCGCAGCTCGCCGGCGGCTGGGAGCGCGACCCCGAGCTCTGGGACCTCGTTTTCCCGTACTCGCTGCGCCCGCAGGGTCAGGACATCATCCGCACCTGGCTGTTCTCCACCATGCTCCGCAGCGTCCTCGAGTACGACCAGAAGCCGTGGGAGCACGCCTCCGTGTCCGGCTTCATCGTCGACCCCGACCGCAAGAAGATGTCGAAGTCGAAGGGCAACGTCGTCACGCCGGCGGCCATGCTCGAGCAGCACGGTTCGGACGCCGTCCGGTACTGGGCGGCCTCGAGCCGTCTCGGCACCGACGCCGCCTTCGACCCGCAGAACCCGACGCAGATCAAGATCGGCCGACGCCTGGCGATCAAGGTGCTCAACGCCTCGAAATTCATCCTCGGGTTCACCGGTCGTGAAGACGCCCCGGTGACGGAGGCCGTCGACCTCGCCATGCTGAGCGTCCTCCGCAAGACCGTCGCCGACGCCAGCAGTGCGCTGGCCGGTTACGACCACGCGCGCGCCCTCGAGCTCACCGAGGCGTTCTTCTGGACGTTCTGCGACGACTACCTCGAGCTCGTCAAGGAGCGGGCCTACGGCGAAGAGAGCCCTGAGCAGGCTTCGGCGGTGGCCGCGCTGCGGATCGCGCTCTCCACCCTGCTCCGCCTGTTCGCCCCGTTCATCCCGTTCGCGGCCGAGGAAGCCTGGTCCTGGACGCACGACGGCTCCGTGCACCGTGCCAGCTGGCCGACCGACGAGGAGTTCGCAGGACTCGCGGCGGGCGAACCGCAGGTGCTGCAGCTCGCGAGCGAGGCGCTCACGGGCATCCGGCGCGCGAAGACCGACGCCAAGGCTTCCCAGAAGACCCCGGTGGACTCCGCGGTCATCGCCGGACCCGCCGCATCGATCGAGCTGCTCGAGCTCGTCGCAGACGACCTCCGCGCCGTCGGACGCATCGAGTCCCTCGAGTTCCGCACCGCCGACGTCCTGTCGGTCGGCGACATCGTCTTCACGCCGGCGGCCGACGCCGAGGAGGCACGCGCATGAGCGTCACCATCCGTCCCGCCGTCGAGAGCGACCTGTTCGCCTGGCACGCGCTGTACTCCGGCTACGGGGAGTTCTACGGCAACCCCCTGACCGACGAGAAGGCCGTGCTCGTGTGGGGCTGGCTCAGCGACCCGACCCATCCGTTGACCGCGCTCGTCGCTGAGGACGCACAGGGCGCCCTCGTCGGGCTCGCCCACTATCGCGTGTTCCCCCGTGCCCTCGCAGGTGGGACCGGGCTCTACCTCGACGACCTCTTCGTCGCCGAGGACGCCCGCACCGGCGGGGTCGGGACCGCGCTGATCGAGCACGTCCGCGACCTCGCGAAGGCGGACGGTCACAGCGTCGTCCGGTGGATCACCGCCGCCGACAACGAGCGCGCCCAGGCCGTGTACGACAAGCTGGCGACCCGCACGAGCTGGGTCACCTACGACCTGGAGCCGTGATGCAACTCGGAACCCGCTGGGCCGTCGGCGCCAAGCCACCGGAGAACGTGCCGACGCCGGTGCAGACGGCCATCGCCGCTGAGGAGCATGAGTTGCTCGCGCAGGGTGTCGACACGTCCTCGTGGCGCTGGACCCTCACCTGGCTCGAACGCCGGCCCGTGGTCGAGCTCGACGACGGTACGACCATCCGTCAGCACGCGGACGGATCCGTCAGCCTCACCCGACCGGACGACGACCACGACGACGACGAGGACTGAGCCTCCTCCCCGGCACGCTGGATAGGGTGAGGTATGGAATCACACACGAATCCGTTCCTCCAGCCGAGCACACTCCCCTATCAGCTGCCGCCGTTCGGCGAGATCCGCGCGGAGCACTTCCGCCCCGCCTTCACAGCCGGGTTCGCGCAGCAACTCGATGAGATCGCGGCGATCACCGCGCAGGACGACGCGCCGACCTTCGAGAACACGCTGATCCCGCTCGAACGGAGCGGCGCGATCCTCAGGCGGGTCGCAGCGGTCTTCTTCAATCAGAGTTCGGCGGACAGCTCCGCGTTCACCAATGAACTCGAGGATGAGCTCGCTCCGCAGCTGGCCGCCCACGAGGACGCGATCAGGCTCGACCCCGCGCTGTACGCGCGGATCGCGGCGGTCCACGCGAGTCTCGACGAGCTCCAGCTGACCGCCGAGGCGGTCTACCTGGTCCGACGCGTGTACAGCGAACACACGCTCGCGGGCGCAGGTCTCGACGCCGAGCAGAAGCAGCGGCTCTCCGACCTCAATCTCCGCCTCTCGACACTGACCACCCGGTTCGAGAAGCAGCTCCTGGCCGACACCAACGAGCTCGCCGTCCACCTCACCGATGCCGCGGAGCTTGACGGCCTGAGTGCGGGCGAGATCTCCGCCGCGGCCCAGGCGGCCGCCGAGCGAGGCCTCGACGGCTGGCTCGTCACCCTCGTCCTCCCGACCGGCCATCCGGCGCTGTCGTCGTTGACGCACCGTGGCGTCCGCGAGCGGATCATGACGGCCTCCCGTGCTCGCGGCACACACGGCGGACCGAACGACAACCGCGACCTCGTCCTCGAGATCACCCGCCTCCGCGCTGAGCGTGCCGCACTTCTGGGATTCCCGTCGCACGCCGCAGTGGTCACCGCGGACCAGACCGCGGGGACCCCGGAGGCCGTCGCAGCGCTCCTCTCCCGTCTGGCGATCCCCGCCGCGCGCAATGCGGATCGGGAACAGCGCGAGCTCGAGCGGGTCACCGGCCTCGAGACCGTCGAGGCCTGGGACTGGCCGTTCGCGACCGAACAGGTCAGGATCGACCGGTTCGATGTCGACACCAGCGTGATGCGCCCGTACTTCGAAGCGGAGCGGGTCCTCTTCGACGGCGTGTTCGCCGCAGCGACCAAGCTCTACGGCATCACCTTCGCCGAACGGACCGATCTCCGGGGCTACCACCCCGACGCCCGTGTCTTCGAGGTCTGGAACGAGGACGGCTCCGGCCTCGGCCTGTACCTCCTCGACCTGTACACCCGCGACAGCAAGCGCGGCGGCGCCTGGATGAACGCGCTCATCTCCCAGAACCGCCTGCTCGACCAGCCCACCGTCGTGGTCAACAACCTGAACGTCCCGAAGCCTGCCGACGGCGAACCGACCCTGCTGAGCCTCGACGAGGTCACGACCTTCTTCCACGAGTTCGGCCACGCGCTGCACGGTCTCTTCGCGGAGGTCGAATACCCGCGGTTCTCCGGTACGAACGTCTTCCGGGACTTCGTCGAGTTCCCGAGCCAGGTGAACGAGATGTGGATGCTGTGGCCCGAGGTGCTCGCCGGCTACGCCAGGCACGTCGAGACCGGTGAGCCGATGCCGCAGGAACTGGTAGCGAAGCTCCAGGCGTCCGAGGGGTTCAACGAGGGCTTCTCGACGAGCGAGTACCTTGCAGCGGCGATGCTCGACCAGGCGTGGCACAGCATCGGTGCAGATGACCGGGTCGACGATGTGGAGGCGTTCGAGGCGGCGGCACTCCGATCCGCCGGACTCGACAATCCGGCCGTCCCGCCCCGCTACGCGAGCACGTACTTCGCCCACACCTTCTCGGGTGGATACGACGCCGGCTACTACTCCTACATCTGGAGCGAGGTGCTCGACGCGGACACCGTCGACTGGTTCACGGAGAACGGCGGACTGAGGAGGGAGAACGGCGACCGCTTCCGCACCAAGCTCCTCGGGGTCGGCGGTTCGAAGGATCCTCTGGAGGCCTACCGCGACTTCCGTGGGCGCGACGCGGTCATCGAGCCGCTCCTCCGACGCCGCGGGCTCGAGGACTGAACGACGAAGCCCGCCGCAGCGACTCCGGAGGATCCGGGGGCTGCGGCGGGCTTGTTCACCGCTGGGGGTCGTCTAAGCCGACTTCTCCTGGCGGCGAGCCGCACGCGGGACGATCGTCGGGGCCGCGTTCTCGACGACGGACTCCCGGGTGATGACGACGCGAGCGACCTCGTCAGTGGAGGGCACCTCGAACATGATCGGCCCGAGCACCTCTTCCATGATGGCTCGGAGCCCTCGGGCACCGGTCTTGCGGAGGACGGCGAGGTCGGCGATCGCTTCGAGTGCCGCCTGGTCGAACTCCAGCTCGACGCCGTCGATCTCGAACATGCGCTGGTACTGACGCACGAGCGCGTTCTTCGGGACCGTGAGGATCTCCATGAGCGCGTGCTGGTCGAGCGGCGTGACCGTCGTGACGACCGGCAGCCGGCCGATGAACTCAGGGATGAGGCCGAACTTGTGGAGGTCTTCCGGCAGGACCTCACCGAAGAGGTTCACGTCGTCGCCCTTGCTGTGCAGGGGTGCGCCGAAACCGATGCCCTTCTTGCCCGCTCGGGAGGAGATGATCTCCTCCAGTCCGGCGAAGGCCCCGGCGACGATGAACAGGACGTTCGTCGTGTCGATCTGTATGAACTCCTGGTGCGGGTGCTTCCGGCCGCCCTGCGGGGGTACCGAGGCGACGGTTCCCTCGAGGATCTTGAGGAGCGCCTGCTGGACACCCTCACCGGAGACGTCGCGCGTGATGGAGGGGTTCTCCGCCTTGCGGGCGATCTTGTCGACCTCGTCGATGTAGATGATGCCGGTCTCCGCGCGCTTGACGTCGTAGTCGGCGGCCTGGATGAGCTTGAGGAGGATGTTCTCGACGTCCTCGCCGACGTAGCCGGCCTCGGTCAGTGCGGTCGCATCGGCGACGGCGAAGGGGACGTTCAGTCGCTTCGCGAGGGTCTGCGCGAGATACGTCTTGCCGCATCCGGTCGGCCCGATGAGGAGGATGTTGCTCTTCGCGATCTCGATGTCGTCGTGCACCGTCTCGGCGGGAGCGAGCGTGGCGCGTGAGCGGACGCGCTTGTAGTGGTTGTACACCGCGACCGAGAGCGCCTTCTTCGCGGCCTCCTGGCCGATGACGTACTCCTCGAGGAAGGCGAAGATCTCCTTCGGCTTCGGGAGGTCGAACTCGCTCACCGTCTCCTCGCTCGCTTCAGCGAGCCGCTCGGCGATGATCTCGTTGCACAACTCGACGCACTCGTCGCAGATGTACACGCCGGGACCAGCGATCAGCTGCTGGACCTGCTTCTGGCTCTTGCCGCAGAACGAGCACTTGAGCAGATCGGCGCTTTCGCCTATCCGTGCCATGTCTTTCCCTCTCCCTGGAGATTCGGTGCTCCGAGCCTAACCTGTCCCTGCGACAACTCGGCGCGCCACCCCGCTGGGATGACGCGCCGAGTCGTGAGCACGGGAACCGGGTCAGGCCGTGATGGCCGCGATCGGGTTCTTCCGTGAGGTGAGCACCTGGTCGATGAGACCGTACTCGAGCGCCTCGGCGGCCGAGAGGATCTTGTCGCGGTCGATGTCCTTGTTGACCTGCTCCACCGAACGGTTGGAGTGGTGTGCGAGGGTCGACTCGAGCCAGCCGCGCATCCGGAGGATCTCGGCCGCCTGGATCTCGATGTCCGAAGCCTGTCCGTGGCCGGCCTCGCCGACGGCGGGCTGGTGGATCAGGATGCGGGCGTTCGGGAGGGCCAGGCGCTTGCCCGGCGTGCCGGCGGCGGTGAGCACGGCAGCGGCGGAGGCCGCCTGTCCGAGGACCACCGTCATGACGTGCGGACGGATGTACTGCATCGTGTCGTAGATCGCCGTCATCGCGGTGAACGAGCCACCGGGTGAGTTGATGTACATGACGATGTCACGGTCGGGGTCCATGCTCTCGAGCACGAGCAGCTGGGCCATGATGTCGTCGGCCGATGCGTCGTCGACCTGCACGCCGAGGAAGATGATGCGGTCCTCGAAGAGCTTCGCGTACGGGTCCTGGCGCTTGTAGCCGTAGGCCGTGCGCTCTTCGAAGCTCGGGAGGATGTAGCGAGCACCCGGCATCTGCAGCGAGCGGCCCGCCGCACTGAACGTTGGAGTCTCCATGTGTTGCATTCCTGTCTGGTCGAAGCCGGGTTACTTGTCGCTGTCGACGGTTCCGCCGCCGCCGGCCACGTCGAGCGCGGACTCACGGAGGTGGTCGACGAAACCGTATTCGAGCGCCTCTTCGGCGTTGAACCAGCGGTCGCGGTCGCCATCGGCGTTGATCTGCTCGACGCTCTTGCCGGTCTGCGCCGCGGTGATCTCGGCGAGACGGCGCTTCATGTCGAGGATAAGCTGCGCCTGGGTCTGGATGTCGCTCGACGTCCCGCCGAATCCGCCGTGCGGCTGGTGGAGGAGCACGCGGGCGTTCGGGGTGATGTAGCGCTTGCCCTTGGTGCCGGCCGTGAGGAGGAGCTGACCCATCGACGCGGCCATGCCGATACCGACCGTGACGATGTCGTTCGGCACGAACTGCATGGTGTCGTAGATGGCCATGCCGGCCGTGATGGAGCCACCGGGCGAGTTGATGTAGAGGTAGATGTCGCGCTTCGGGTCGTCCGCGGCGAGGAGCAGCAGCTTAGCCGCGATCTCGTTCGCGTTCTCGTCGCGGACCTCGGCGCCCAGCCAGATGATCCGGTCCTTCAGCAGGCGGTCAAAGACACTGGGCGAGAACTGTGGTTCGGCCATTATCGCTCCGTTTCGGTTGTGCAGTGGTTCGAATCTATCGGAGGCGACGCACCACCAACGCCCTGTTCGCCCTCGGCAGACTCCCGGGCGACGGGGTTCGCCGGCAGCGGACGGCGAGCGGACGGAAGGCGCGACCGTCGGGGCTCAGCGGAGCGGATCCGTCTCGAGTTCGTCGGCGTAGGCGCGGACGGACCGGTGGTATCGCGGCAGGTGCGGCACGAGAGCGCGGAGGGCGACGGCGGTCGCTCGACGCGGGTCCCCCGAGCTGGCGAGCGCCAGGGCCAGGAAGGCCGCGGTCGCGTCCGCGTACGGAGCGGTCGGATCGTCCGCGAGCTGCTGTTCGAGCAGGACGACGCTCTCAGCGGTCCGACCGAGGTTGCGGAGGGTGCTGGCCAGTTGGATGATCGCCTGCGGACGGTGCTCCTCGTCGAGCCCGGCCTCGAGCGCGGCGCGATAGCAGACCTCGGCCTCGACCTCGTGGCCGGCGGAGTCGCGTGCACCGGCAGCCTCGAACGCGGCGCGGGCGTCACCCGGCGGACGCTCGGCGGCCAGGGCGTCGATGGCCGCGATGCGCTGCTCGTCGTCGATGGTCTCGTCGGCCCAGACGGCTGCGACGCGGTCGTCCCAGCCGGTTGCGTCGGTCGTCGTCATGCTGGCTCCCATTCGGCTGACGTGTGCGGAGACGACGACAGGGGCGGAATCGCTTCCGCCCCTGTCGTCACTGCTGGTGCTGTCCTACTCGGCAGCGGCCTCGTCGGCAGCGGCCTTCTTGGCCGGTGCCTTCTTGGCGGGCGCCTTCTTCGCAGGTGCCTTCTTGGCGGCGGCCTTCTTCGGCTCGGCCTCGGCCGGAGCCTCGTCGGCGGCGTCCTCGGCCGGAGCCTCGGTCGTCTCGTCGGCTGCAGTCTCGGTGGCGGCGTCCTCGTCCTCGACCACGGCGACGAAGTCGCTCAGGTCGACGGGCTTGCCGTTGGAGTCGACGACCTCGGCCTTGCCGAGCGCGATGGCGATGGCCTTGTTGCGGGCGACCTCGCCGACCATGGCGGGGATCTGACCCTGCTGGCCGAGTGCCTCGATGAACTCACCGGGCTCCATGCCGTACTGCGACGCGCTCTGGATGAGGTACTCGGTGAGCTCGTTCTGGTTCACCTGGACGTTGAGCGACTCCGCGAGTGCGTCGAGGAGGAGCTGCGTGCGCAGCGCCTTCTCGCTGGACTCGGTGACCTCGGCGCGGTGCTCGTCGTCCTCGAGGCGGTTCTCGCCCTCGAGGTGACGGTGCACCTCGTCCTCGATGACGCTCTCGGGCACGGGGATCTGCGCGGCCTCGAGCATGGCGTCGACGAGCGCGGTGCGTGCGTCGCGGCCCTGGGTGATGACCTGCTGGCGCTCGACGACCTCGCGCAGCTGCGCCTTGAACTCGTCGATGGTGTCGAACTCGCTCGCGATCTGAGCGAAGTCGTCGTCGGCCTCGGGAAGCTCGCGCTCCTTGACGGCGGTCAGCGTGACGGTGACCTCGGCGTCCTCGCCCTCGTGCTCGCCACCGAGCAGCGGCGAGGTGAAGGTGGTGGTCTCACCGGCGGTGAGGGAGTCGAGTGCCTCGTCGATGCCGGTGAGCAGCTCGCCCGAACCGATCTCGTAGGAGACGCCGCTCGCGCGGTCGACCTCGGCGTCGTTGATCTTGGCGACCAGGTCGAGCTGGGCGAAGTCGCCCGTCTTGGCCGGGCGGTCGACGGTCACGAGCGTGCCGAAGCGTGCACGGATGCGGTCGAGCTCGTCCTGGACGTCGGCTTCGCCGGCTTCCTGGGCGTCGACGGTGAGCTTGAGGCCCTCGTAGGCGGGAAGCGTGATCTCGGGACGGACGTCGACCTCGATGTTCACGAGCAGGTCGCCGGAGAAGTCCTTCTCGTTCGGCCACTCGACGATGTCGGCCTGCGGGCGGCCGAGCGGACGGAGTTCGTTCTCCTCGAGTGCCTTGCGGAAGAAGCCGTCGAGGCCCTCGTTGACGGCGTGCTCGATCACGGCGCCCTTGCCGACGCGCTGGTCGATGATCGCCGGTGGCACCTTGCCCTTACGGAAGCCTGGGACGTTGATGTCCTCGGCGATGTGTCCGTAGGCGTGGGTGATGCTCGGCTTGAGCTCCTCGGGCGTCACCGCGATGGCGAGCTTGACGCGAGTGGGGCTCAGCTTCTCGACCGTGGTCTTCACGTGATTACTTCTCCTGTGTCGGGGATTCTGCCTCAGTTGAGGACGCAAAACGGAGTCGGGGCGACAGGATTCGAACCTGCGACCTCCCGGTCCCAAACCGGGCGCTCTACCAAGCTGAGCTACGCCCCGGATCGGCGACAATCCGGCCAGCCGGCCCGACCGACGAGCGGTGGGCGAAATGGCCTCGGTCAGTCTAGCCCAGAATCTGTGCGGCCCCTGTGCGGTTTCCGGGGCGGAACGGGCCTCGGGACACGGAGCTGCACGGATGGGCGCTCGGGATGCAGTAGCATTACCGGGTGAGTTCGTCGCATTGCGACGCCTCGGGGATGTAGCTCAATGGTAGAGCCTCAGTCTTCCAAACTGATTACGCGGGTTCGATTCCCGTCATCCCCTCTCCATTCCTCAGAACCAGGCAGCGCCGATTCCTCAGAACCAGGCAGCGCCGCGAAGGCAGGCGCGACGGTTCGGCTACCGCGCAGGGACTTCCTGGCGCCGCGCCCTTCGACAGGCTCAGGGACCGGAAGGGGATCGCCGGAGCGAGAGGTCCGCCGCTGAGCGCTTCGACAGGTCCGGGCGGCGATATCGCATGGGCGACGCCCTAGGCTGAGCGCATGCGACTCGACGCGATCTGGCCCCACATCTGGACGGTGGCCGGTGCGCTCGTCTTCTTCGTCGGGGTGTACGCACTCGCGACCGGGCGACTCGGCGTCGGACTCATCTGCATGATCGGCTGCGTCGTCTGCCTGTCCGGCTCGCTCGCCGCGCAGCGTCGCCTCAGGAAGCGCGACGCACGCCGCCGCTAGTCTTCGTCGACGGCTGCGGCGTGGACCGCTCTGAGCGCGACGTAGTGTGCGGCGTTCTGCCGGATCGCCTCCCGCTCGTCGGCCGTCAGCTCCCGCCGCACCTTGGCGGGGACCCCCGCGACGAGCGAACCGGGCGGCACGATCATGCCCTCGAGGACCACCGCTCCCCCGGCGACGAGCGACCCGGCACCGATCACGGCGCCACTCAGGACCACGGAACCCATCCCGATGAGGCAGTCGTCCTCGACCGTGCAGCCGTGGACGACCGCGTTGTGCCCGACGGAGACGTTGCGTCCGATGACCGTCGGGTGGCCACTGTCCGTATGCACGGCGACCCCGTCCTGGATGTTGGACCCTGCGCCGAGCCTGATCGAGTCGGAGTCCGCGCGGAGGACGGCGTTGTACCAGACGCTCGAATCCGCGGCGAGCGTCACGGCGCCCACCAGCACGGAGCCCGGCGCCGTGTAGGCACTCGGGTCGATCTGGGGCGAGCGTCCGTCTGAGAGTTTCCTGACCGTACCGTGCAGCGTCATACCGGCCACGCTATCGCAGGCGGCCCCAGCCGTCGGGAACCCGCGTCGTTCCGGGGTGAATCGCCGGTACGGTCAGGCTTTCCTTGCTGAGTGCACCCTTCGTAAGCCGAGCCTCGACTTCCTTGCGGAATGTCTGCGGCTGAGTACCGTTGCATTCAAGCAGACCGACGAATCCGCCCGACCAGGGCCTCACTCGTCAACGAAGGGGAAACACCATGACCGACATCACCACCTCCATTCCGCAGGCCGTCGCCAACCCGGACGTCGCAGCAGGCACCGCGCAGTTCCTCAGCCCCGTCGTCGTCGACCTCACCGCCATCGTCGTCAACGGCAAGCAGGCCCACTGGCACGTGCGTGGCGCGAACTTCATCGGCGTCCACGAGCTGCTCGACGACATCGTCGACCACGCGCAGGAGTGGGCCGACCTCGCCGCAGAGCGCATCGTCGCCCTCGGACTCCCGGTCGACGCACGCCTCAGCACCGTCGCCGCGAAGACCAGCACGCCCGAGCTGAGCGAGGGCTTCCAGCAGTCCGACCGCACCATCGCCGAGGTCATCGCCCTCATCGACGCGGCCTCCGCCTCGGTCAACACCGCGGTCGACGAGCTCGACGAGCTCGACCAGACCAGCCAGGACATCGCGATCGAGATCGCCCGCGGCCTCGACAAGGACCGCTGGTTCCTCTTCGCCCACCTCAGCCGGTAGCACCCCGGCGGGGCGACCCGCCAGCATCACCCACGAAGGGGCAGTCATCCGTGACTGCCCCTTCGTCGCGCGTGTCACCCGTCAACCGTTCCGCTGGAGCAGGGCGAGGACCGCGAGGACGCGTCGGTGGTCGCTCCCAGAGTCCTCGAGGCCGAGCTTCTGGAAGATGGCCGAGATGTGCTTCTCGACCGCGCCGACACCGACCCGCAGGCGTTCGGCGATCGCCGTGTTCGTGCGCCCCTCCGCCATGGCGGAGAGCACCTCCGTCTCACGTGGGGTCAGGCCGGCCAACGGGTCGCGCTGTGCTGCGAACAGGGTGCGGACCACGTCGGGGTCGAGGACGGTCCCTCCCTCGACCAACCGGTGGATCGCGTCCTGCACCTCCTCCAGTGAGGCGACCCGGTCCTTGAGGAGATAACCGATCCCACGCCCGCCGTCCGCGAGCAGCTCCCGGGCGTAGACGGTCTCGACGTACTGGCTGAGCAGCAGGACGGGGAGGTCGGGATGCTCGGCGCGCAGCGCTATCGCTGCGCGGACCCCTTCGTCCCGGAACGTGGGCGGCATGCGGACGTCCATGACGATGAGGTCCGGCCGGTCCGCCGCGAGCCCGCGCTGGAGCGCCTCCGCATCGGCGTACGCGGCGACCGTGATGAAGCCGGCCTCGTCGAACAGCCGCATCAAGCCCTCGCGGAGGAGTGTCGAATCCTCGGCGATCACGATGCGGAGCGGTCCTCCACCGGCACGGTCAGGGCTGATCACCCGTTCAGCCTACGGGGAGCGAGATCGAGACGGCGCTGCCACGTGCGACGCCGTCCCACACCGGGGCCGGCTCGATCACCAGTCTCCCGCCGAGGCCCTGCGCCCGTTCGGTCAGGCCTTCGAGACCGTGGCCCGGTTCCAGGTGCGCGCCGCCCCGACCGTCATCCGTCACGCGGAGCGTGAGCCGCGAACCCAGCTGCTGGTCAACCGTCGCATGGGCCTCGACGCCGGCGCGCCGCGCATCCGCATGCTTCGACACGTTGGTCAGGAGTTCGGCGACGATGAAGTAGATCCCACGCTCCGTCTCACGAGGCAGCGTCACCGATGAGACGACCGCCAGCTCCGTCCTCGTCGGCACCGGACACCGCGCGGCGAGGTCGTCGAGTGCGGCGACGAGGCCGCGGTCCTGCAGCAGTGGCGGCATCAGGCCCTTCGAGAGCGCGCGGAGTTCGTCGAGTGTCTCGGCGGCCTGGGCGCGCGCCTCACCCAGGAGCGAGCGTGCCGAGGCGGGGTCCGTGTCGAGGCGTCGTTCGGCGGCCGCGAGATCCATCTGCAGCCGGACGAGCCGCTGCTGGGGACCATCGTGGATGTCCCGTTCGAGCCGCCGCACCGCGCCAGCCTCAGCCGAGACGGCGGCACCGCGTGCACGCCGCTCCGCCAGGAGCTCGGCTCGCAGCTCCTCCTGTGGCCGCGCACCGAACAGCCCGGAGGCGATGGCGTGGTGCAGCAGCACCAGCACCCGGAGGACCAGCGGGAGCGTCACGAGGAACACGACGCCGAGCGCGAGGTTCCAGAGCTTGTCGGCGAGCAACGCGTCCGACGGGTCCAGCATGGGAGCCAGCAGCTCCGCGAAGCCCGAGGAGGAACCAGCCGAGAGCCGGTCCGCCCAGATCCAGTACGTCGTGCCGGCGACGGCACCCACGGTCCAGGTGATGGTCAGTCCCCAGGTGACGCCCCCGACGATCGGGTTCACGAGGACCGTGTGCAGGGCCGCGAGCCACCAACGCGGTCCGGCGAGCGGAGCGAGCACGGCACCCAGTGTCGTCTCGGTCCCGATGGACGACCGCCAGGCTCCTCCTCGGATCGGCGGGAGACCCGTCGTGCGGAGACGCGCGACCTCGAGCTCCACGAACGCCCGCGAGACCCAGAGGCCGCCGACGATGATCAGGAGACCGACCCCCAGGATCGCGAGCCCGAAGCCGAGGGAGAGGATCACCACGGCCACGATGCTTCCGGCGATGACGATCGGCAGGTTGGGCAGCAGGAACAGGAGCGATCCGGGGACGTCCCGCCAGAGCCGACCGTATCGCCACGCGCCTCGGGTGGAGGGATCGGGCTTCGCCGACGCGTCGAGCTGTCGGCCGATGGCGGTGGTCATGAAGGAGGTCCTTTCGACGGAGCGGTCCCGGCTCTCGCACCGGGCTCGCCTCAGTCTGTTCGGCTCCGCCGACGAACGGCATCCGGTGGACGCCCCGTTCCGATCGGGGGTTATCCCCCGGCCGGGCGGACGGATGGTGCGGCCGTCAGGCGCCCACCCAGCATCGTCGCACGGACCGGCATGGTGCGCAGCGCCTCCGGCGCGCAGGAGAACGGGTCGAACCCCACGACGACGAGGTCGGCGGGGCGGCCGACGGCCACCACGTCGTCGTCTCCTCTGGTCGACGCCGCCAGTGCCTCCTCGACCGTGATGGCCTGCTCGCCGTGCCAGGCCTCGCGTCCATCGCGGCTGCGCGTCACGGCGGCGGCGATGGAGACCCACGGGTCGAGCGGAGCGACCGGGGCGTCGGAACCGAGTCGGAGTGTGGCGCCGGCGTCGAGGAGGCTGCGGAGCACGAAAGCACGGTCGGTGCGCCCGGCCCAGTGGACCTCGGCGATGTCCCGATCGTCCATCGCGTGTTCCGGCTGGACACTCGCAGCCGTTCCGGTGCGGGCGAACCGCTCCAGGTCGGACGCACGGAGCAGCTGCGCGTGCTCGATCGTGCCCCTCGCACCCGTCGTCTCGATGGCGTCGAGGGCGAGGGTGTTGGCGCGGTCGCCGATGGCGTGCACCGCGCAGTGGAGGCCGTTGGCGGTCGCCAGGGTGAGCAATGCGGTGAGTCGCTCCGGCGGGACGTTGAGCATCCCGTGCGCGTCGGTTCCGGGAGCCGAACCCGGATAGGGCGCTTCGCAGCAGGCCGTCCGGGTGTTGAGGGATCCGTCGGTGATGACCTTGAACGGGCCGACCTGCACCAGGCCGTCCGTTCCGGCGAGCACTCCCCCGGTCACGAGCCCGGCGTCGATCGCGCGCTCGAGGTGCTCGGCGTACACACCGAAGGAGATGCGGAGCGCGCGAGTCCCGTTCCCGACCCGACGGATCCAGTCCGCGGCGTTCCAGCGCATCTCCAGGTCGACGACACCGACGACGCCGCGGGATGCCGCCTGATCGGCGGCGGCCTCGACCCAGCGGTCGGAGAGCTCGTCGGCGACCTGGTCGAGCTGTTTGAGGACGGCGAACGACTCCTCCTCCCGCAACAGGCCGGTGGGATGGTCGGCGAAGCCCGTGGCCCGGAGCGCCGCGCTGTTCAGCCAGCAGCAGTGGAGGTCGGCGCTGACCAGCACGACCTCGCGGTCCGGGGCGATCGCGTCGAGCAGTGCGAACGTCGGCGTGTCCGGCCAGAGGGCGTCACGGAACCTCGCGCCTTCGACCCAGCCGTCACCGTCGGCCCCCTGAGCGATCCGCTCAGCGACCAACTCGACCGCCTCGGAGGCGGATGCAGCAGAGGACAGGTCGACGCGCCTGGCAGTGCGCGCCCACTGGGTGAAGTGCACGTGGTGGTCCCAGAGCCCGGGCAGGAGGAAGCCACCACCGCCGTCCAACACACCGGGGGCGCTGCTACGGAGGACCTCGGGGTCGGCGGGTCGGATCGCCACGATCGAGCCGTCCTCGAGCAGGACGTCGACCCGTTCGGCGTCGGACGAGCCTCCGCGGCGCGGTCCGGACAGGTGGACGTCGGCGATCGTCGTGACGAGGTCGCCGTCGGGTCCAGGGCGGTGCTCGGTCATCACATCGGTCCTCGTCGGTTGGGCAGGCGGGTTCGGTTCAGCGCTGACAGTTCGGGCACCAGTACAGTTTGCGGGCGCCCATCTCCTCGAGGAGGATGTTCGTCCCGCAGACCCGGCACGGCAGTCCCTCCCGCTTGTAGACCCAGTGGCGATCGGCGCGGTTGGCCATCGCGAGGCGGTAGTCGGCCGCCGACAGGTCGTCCATCGTCATCATCTGTCCGGTCTCGACCCCGATCGCGAGCAACCGCGTCCAGTCGAGCCAGATCTCGCGAAGCGTCTCGACGGGGACCGTCTTCCCGGTGCGGTGCGGATCGAGACGGGCGCGGAACAGCAGTTCGGCGCGGTAGACGTTGCCGATCCCGCTGACGATCTGCTGATCCATGAGGAGCAGACCGATCGGGGAACCCTTCCGGTGCGCACGCGACACGAACCGCTCCCCCGCCTCCGCACTCGGGTCGAGCAGTGGATCCGGTCCGAGCCGATCGATGACGGCCTGCACCCCGGCGGCGTCGATCACCTCGCAGGCGGTCGGCCCGCGGAGGTCCGCCACGGTCGTCTCGGTCAACAGCCGCACGCGCACCTGACCCACCGGTTCGGGTGGGAACCGCTCGTCGATCTCGGCGAGTGGACTCGACTGCTCGGACATCCGGACCCTGGCCCGGCGCGGTGCACCGATGCTGTGCAGGGAGTTCTCCCCGTCCGCATCGTGGATCGGCGCATCGTCGTCGTCGAGCACCGTGCCGCGCTGGTTCGTCTGCCCCATGCGGCCGTTCGAGGCGGCGATGGTCGGGTCCGACCGGATCTCACCGGCGAAGTCCCACGCGCCGTACAGACCGAGGTGCACCCGCAACCACAGTCCGTCGTCGAACTCGAGGAACATCTGCTTGCCCACGGCCTTGGCGTCGGTGACCGTCCGGCCGTCCAGCACGGCGGCGCCCTCGGCGAAGCGCCCCTGGGGAGACGACACGGCGACCCGGTGTCCGACGAAGTTCTGAGCGAACTGTCGGGCGATGCGATGGACGGAGTGCCCCTCGGGCATGGTGACTCCTCACTCGGTGGGGGCGCGATCCGGCGCGCCGCGCGGTGGCGGTGCAGGACGCGTCAGGCGTCGACGTGCTTGCCGGCGATGGTGCCGGTCGCCTCGAATTCGGCGAGCTGGGCGATCCGACGGGCGTGACGTTCCTCGAGGCTGAACGGCTCGGCGATGAACGCGTCGATGAAGGACACCGCCTCGTCGGTGCTGTGCTGACGCGCACCGATCGAGATGACGTTGGCGTCGTTGTGCTGCCGAGCCAGCTGCGCCGTGCTGAGGTTCCAGACGAGCGCCGCGCGGACACCGACGACCTTGTTCGCGGCGATCTGCTCGCCGTTGCCCGAGCCGCCGAACACCACGCCGAGGGCGTCCACACCGGCCTGCTGGTCGCGCACGACGGCCTTCGCCGCGTTGATGCAGAACGCCGGGTAGTCGTCCAACGCGTCGTACTCGGCCGGGCCGTGGTCGACGACGTCGTGACCGGCTGCGCGCAGGTGGTCCTGCAGGAACTGACTGAGCTCGAGACCGGCGTGATCGGTGGCGATGTGGATGCGCATGTGGAAAGTCTAGGGTTCCGGGCGCCGGCGTCGCGTCAGTCGAAGATCGGGTCCGCCGTACGGCTGCGCTTCAGCTCGAAGAAGCCCGGATAGGCGGCAGCGGCGACGACACCGTCCCACAGTGCGAGCGCCTGCTCGCCCTTCGGCGCCGGCGAGATGACGGGTCCGAAGAACGCGACGTCGTCGATCGCGATGACGGGGGTGCCGACGTCCTGACCGACCCGTCCGATGCCGTCGAAGTGGCTCTCGCGCATGGGCCCGTCGTAGGCGTCCGTCGTCGACGCTTCGGCGAGCGCCGCCGGGAGCCCGGTCTCGGCGAGGGCTTCGGCGATCACGGCGTCGACGTCCTCCGCGCGTCCGTCGGGGTGGATCCGCGTGCCGAGGGCGTCGTAGAGCGGCTTGACGACCGCGTGTCCGTGTTCGGCTGCCGCGGCGGCGACGAGCCGCGTGTATCGGAGCGCCCGGGGGAAGAAGGCCCGGTAGTCGTCGCTGACGTCCTGGTCCTCGTTGAGGACGGCGAGGCTCATGATGTGCCAGTGGACGTCGAGGTTCCGGGCGTCGGTGACCTCGTCGACCCAACGCGAGGTCATCCAGGCCCACGGGCAGGAGGGGTCGAACCAGAAGTCGACGCGGGTGTTGTCTGCAGCGGAAGTCGTCATGCCGTCACCCTACGCGCCGATCCCCGTCGACTCCCCCGAAACGGACGCACGGCGGGTCTAGGCTGGTTGATCGTGCCGCGGTCGTCACGAGCGACCACGTGCACTTCACACGTCACGTGTCCATCAACACCAGGGAGCAGTTGTGCCAGGAGAGAACCTCACCCGAGTCGAAGCCCAGGAGCGCAGGGCGCTCGTCGACACGTCGAGCTACGAGGTCGTGCTCGACCTCACGACCGGTCCCGAGGTGTTCCGCAGCACCACGACGGTGCGCTTCACCGGTGAACCGGGCGCCTCGACCTTCATCGACGCCATGACGCGCACCGTCCACTCCGTCACGCTGAACGGCGTCGAGCTCGACCCGTCGACCGTCTCCGACGGCGTGCGCATCCAGCTCGACGGCCTCGCTGCGGAGAACGTGCTCGTCGTCGACGCGGACGCCGAGTACACGAACACCGGTGAGGGCCTCCACCGCTTCGTCGACCCCGTCGACGGCGAGGTGTACCTGTACAGCCAGTTCGAGGTGCCGGATTCCCGTCGGGTGTTCGCGGTCTTCGAGCAGCCCGATCTGAAGGCGACGTTCACCTTCACGATCACGGCGCCGGCAGCCTGGCAGGTCGTCAGCAACTCCCCGACGCCTGAGCCGGTGCCGGCGCACGACGGCGCGGCGACCTGGAGCTTCGCACCCACGCAGCGCATCTCCTCCTACATCACCGCGATCGTGGCCGGCCCGTACGACGTGGTGCGCAGCGAGCTCACCTCGAGCGACGGCCGGACCATCCCGCTGGGCGTCTTCGCTCGCAAGAGCCTGGCGGAGTACCTCGACGCCGACTACATCTTCGAGAAGACGCGTCAGGGCTTCGCGTACTACGAGGAGAAGTTCGCGTACCCGTACCCGTTCGAGAAGTACGACCAGCTCTTCGTCCCCGAGTTCAACGCGGGCGCGATGGAGAACGCCGGCGCGGTGACCTTCACCGAGACCTACGTGTTCCGCTCGAAGGTGACCGACGCGATCAAGGAGCGCCGGGTCGTCACGATCCTGCACGAGCTCGCCCACATGTGGTTCGGCGACCTCGTCACCATGAAGTGGTGGAACGACCTGTGGTTGAACGAGTCGTTCGCCGAATGGGCTTCGACGATCGCCACCGCTGAGGCCACCGAGTGGACGGAGGCGTGGACGACGTTCAACGCGATGGAGAAGACCTGGGCCTACCGCCAGGACCAGCTGCCGTCGACGCACCCCATCGTCGCGACCATCAACGACCTCGAGGACGTCCAGGTCAACTTCGACGGCATCACCTACGCCAAGGGCGGCTCCGTCCTGAAGCAGCTCGCCGCCTGGGTGGGCATCGAGGCGTTCTTCGCCGGCGTCGGCAACTACTTCCGCAAGCACGAGTTCGGCAACACCGTGCTGGACGACCTGCTCGTCGAGCTCGAGGCGACGAGCGGCCGCGACCTCCGCGAGTGGTCCAAGCTGTGGCTCGAGACCGCCGGGGTCGGGACGTTGAGCCCGGAGTTCACGGTCGACGCCGACGGCGCGTTCACCGCGTTCGCCGTCCGGCAGACGGTCCCGGCGGACTACGACACGCTGCGTCCGCACCGCCTCGCCATCGGCCTGTACCGACTGCAGGACGGCAAGCTCGTCCGCACCCAACGCGTCGAACTCGACGTCGACGGGGCGCTCACCGAGGTGCCGGAGCTCGTCGGTGAGACGCAGCCCGACCTGGTGCTGCTGAACGACGACGACCTCGCCTACGCGAAGATCCGCCTCGACGAGCGGTCGCTCGCGACGGCGATCGGCCACCTCGCCTCGATCGAAGACCCGCTCGCACGCTCGCTGGTCTGGGGCGCTGCCTGGGACGCGACCCGCGACGCCGAGTCGAGCGCCTCCGACTACGTGGAGCTCGTCCTCGGGAACATCGCCACGGAGACCGAGTCGACGACCCTGCGCACCACGCTCGGCCAGCTCGGTCTGGCCGCGCGCAACTACGTCGCTCCGGAACACCGCCTGGCGACCATCTCCCGGGTCGGCGACGCGCTCTGGATGCTCGCCCAGGAGGCGGAGGCCGGCTCCGACGCGCAGTTCCAGTTCGTGAAGTTCTTCGCCGCTCTCGCCTCGACCCCCGAGCACGGCGAGCACCTGCGTGCACTGCGCGACGGCTCCGCGGCACTCCCGGGCCTGGAGATCGACACCGACCTGCGCTGGGAGCTCCTCGAGGGCCTGGTCCTCCTCGGTCTCGCGGACGGTTCGGACATCGATGCGGCGCTCGCCGAGGACAACACGGCGAACGGTGCGCAGGCGGCCGCTCGCGCACGGGCGACGATCCCCACCGTCGAGGGCAAGCGTGCAGCGTTCGACTCGGTCGTCGAGCACGACGACCAGCCGAATGCGATCGTCCGGAACGTCGGTCTCGGGTTCGGGCACGTCATCGACCCGGCCGTCCTGCAGCCGCTCGTCGAGCCGTACTTCGCCGCGCTCACCTCGGTCTGGGAGTCGCGCAGCTACAAGATCGCCGAGTACATCGTCGAGGGGCTCTACCCGGCGGCGCTCGCCTCCACCGAGCTCCGCGACCGCACCCGCGCGTGGTTGGAAACCAACGCCGATGTCCCGGCACTCCGACGTATGCTCGTCGAAGCCCTCGCCGGGGTCGAGCGGGCGCTCGCGGCACAGGCACGGGACGCCGCGTGATCCACTCGGCCGGATAGCACTCCGGTACCAGGATCCTCTGGCGAGAACCCCTCCACGGCACGACCCGCTGTGGAGGGGTTCTCCGTATCCTGGAGGGATGCGCCGACCAGTGAACGACGACCGACCCTCAGGGTCGTCCTCGTCGTGACCGCTCGGAAGCCGTCCTCCGACCGGGACCGGGCCGCGACGGAGGCCGCACTGATGCTCCCGCGCCCACCCGGGGTCGTCCGACGCTGGTGGTCGAGGCATCCGTGGACCGCCGACTCGCTCATCGCCGCCGGGTACCTCCTCGTCGCGCTCTCGGTCAGCACCGTCGAGTGGTTCGACGTCGACCTGGCCGCCCAGCCCGGCCGCATCGCGCTCGCCGTCGCGATCGTGGGCATCACGACACTCGCCGTCCTGCTCAGACGACGGCGCCCGCTCGCGATGACCGTGCTCGTCATCGCCGTCGGGCTCGTCTCGGTCGCACAGACGGTGGGCGTCGACGCGTTCGCCGTGCCGATCCTGCTCTACTCGGTGGCCGTGTACCGGACCGTCGCACTCGGCTGGCAGGCCTTCGCCGCCGCCGCGGTCGTGGCCGTCCTCGCCCCGTTCCTGCCCTGGGCCGCACCACATGAGCCGGGAGAGCCGCAGCAGACCATCATCTCGGTCGTCCTCTTCGCGCTCTTCGGGCTGCTGATCGGGATCAACGTCGGCAATCGCAAGCGGTACGTCGAAGCACTCGTCGATCGGGCGGCGCAGCTGGCCCGCGAGCGCGACCAGCAGGCCCAGCTCGCCGCCGTCGCCGAGCGGACCCGCATCGCCCGCGAGATGCACGACATCGTCTCCCACAGTCTCACCGTCATCGTCGCGCTCAGCGAGGGGGCCCTGGCGACGAAGGACCCGACGGCGTCCCGGTCCGCCATGACCGCCGTCACCGACGCCGCCCGCGGCTCCCTCGTCGACATGCGACGCATGCTGGGCGTCCTCCGCGAGACCGGCAGCGCACCCCTCGCTCCGCAACCCGACGCCGCGTCGATCCCCGCGCTCGTCGAGACCTTCCGCGGGCTCGGCCTGCCGGTCGCACTCACCGTCTCGGGGCCGTCGACGGACGACCCGTCGATCCTGCTCGCCGTGCACCGGATCACGCAGGAGGCACTCACGAACGCGCTGCGGTACTCGGAACGGCCGAAGCGCGTCGACGTCGTCATCACCACCGACGATGAGCACCTCGAGCTCATCGTCGAGAACGACGGGTCCATTCCGGACGCGCCGTCGCTCGGCGCCGGCCAGGGGTTGCTTGGCCTCCGCGAACGCGTCGCGTTCCAAGGAGGTCGGGTCACCGCCGGAGCCGTCGGCGATCGGCTGTGGCGCGTCCATGCCGTCCTCCCCCTGGAACCACGCCCGTCGAGAACGTCCCCGCCGACCACCGAACCACGAGGAACCACACCATGACCGACCCCGTCCGCATCCTGCTCGTCGACGACCAACAGCTCATCCGGCTCGGATTCGGTCTCGTGCTCGGCGCTGAGGACGATCTGGACGTGGTCGGTGAGGCTTCGAACGGCGCCGAGGCGATCGACCTCGCCGCCAGCCTGCGGCCGGACGTGATCCTCATGGACGTCCGGATGCCGGGACTCGACGGGATCGAGGCGACCAGGAGGATCGTCGCCGCGAACCCCGACAGCCGCATCATCATCCTGACGACCTTCGACCTCGACGAGTACGCCTTCGGAGCGCTGCGGGCTGGCGCGAGCGGCTTCCTCCTGAAGGACGCTCTGCCGAACGAGCTGACGTCCGCGATCCGCGCGGTCCACGCCGGCGACGCCGCCGTCTCGACCCGCATCACGAAGCGGATGCTCGAACTCTTCGCGACGGCCCTCCCCGGCACCCCCACGGCCGCCGAGGACGGCTCGGCAGCAGAACTCGCCGAGCTGACACCGCGGGAGCACGACATCCTCGTCGCCATGGCGGAGGGGCTGAGCAACGCGGAGATCGCCGCCCACTTCGTCCTCTCCGAGTCGACGGTGAAGACGCACGTCGGTCGCGTACTCATGAAGCTGCAGCTGCGCGACCGCGTGCAGGCGGTCATCTTCGCCTACAAGCACGGACTCGTGCGTCCATGACCGTTCACGCAGGCACCGTCCGGCTCGCACTCGGGCGGCTCACACGGTTCACTCCGGGTCGCTCGATACACTGAGGCCCATATGAACTGGGATGAGATCTGGCCTGACGTGACCGCCTTCCTCTGGACGGCGGGGTGGAAGATCATCGGCGTGGTGGTCGTGATCGGCCTGGCGTTCGCCGCCGCATGGGTGCTCCGATTCGTCATCCGACGCGTCGTCGGCCGCATCGTGAGTGGCGTCAAGAAGAGCGCCGACGTCACCGACACGCAATCGCTGCTCGCCTCGCCGCTCGCCGCCGTCCGACTCGTCCAACGCACGCGGACCCTCGGCACCGTGCTCAGCAACATCGTCAACGTCACCATCGTCATCGTCGCGGCCATCCTCGTCGTCAACGTCATCGACTCGAGCATCATCGGCTCGTTCGCCCTGCTGACGGCCGCGGTCGGTGCCGGTCTCGGTTTCGGTGCCCAGAACATCGTCAAGGACATCCTGAACGGCCTGTTCATGGTGGTCGAGGACCAACTGGGCGTGGGTGACGTGGTCGACCTCGGGCCCGCCACCGGCGTCGTCGAGACCGTCGGCATCCGGATCACCCAGGTACGCGACGTCAACGGCACGCTCTGGTTCGTCCGCAACGGCGAGATCCTGCGGGTCGGCAACATGTCGCAGGGGTGGTCGCGGGTCATCATCGACCTGGCGATCCCGTACGACACCGACGTCGAGGCCGTCCAGGAGCGCATGCTCGACACGGCGAACGAACTCGCCCACGACCCCAAGTGGCGCTCCCGCATCCTCGAGAAGCCCGAACTGTGGGGTCTCGAATCGATCTCGGGCGACGCCCTCGTCATCCGCCTCGTCATCAAGACGCGCACGAGTGCCAAGGACGACGTGGCTCGCGAACTGCGGATGCGGTTGAAGCGCGCCGTCGACGAGATGGACGTCAAGCTGCCGTCGCTCAACAGCATCGTCCTCTCGGGCTTCGAGGGTGCCGCAAGCGTGACCGGTTCGCGTCCCCCGCGCACCCACCCGACCACGGTGGTCCCGCCGCGGGCGCCGAAGACCAAGCGACCCCCGAGAGGGCAGCAGTGACCGACTCCCAGGCACCAGGCATGTCCTTCTACGAGCAGGTCGGCGGACACGCCACCTTCAAGGCCCTCGTGGACGAGTTCTACCGCGGCGTGGCCGGCGACCCCGTCCTGAAACCGATGTACCCCGAGGAGGACCTCGGTCCGGCGGCCGACCGGCTGATGCTCTTCCTCGAGCAGTACTGGGGTGGGCCGGGCACCTACAGCGCCGAACGCGGCCACCCGCGTCTCCGGCTCCGACACCAGCCCTTCCACGTGAACCCCGACGCTCGCGACCGCTGGCTGCTGCACATGCGCGCCGCCGTCGACAGCCTCGACCTCGCACCGGTGCACGAGGCGACGCTCTGGGACTACCTCGAGCGGGCAGCCCACGCCATGGTCAACACCTTCGACGAGGATCCAGGGGCACCGCGCCGCAGTCTCCTCTGATTCCGGCCGCACGGTCGTAGGATCGGACGCACGTCCGTGCCGAAGGAGTCAGCAGATGCCAGCAGCCGTCCCTCCCAACCCGTCCGCCGATCGAACCGAGGCCGACGCGATCGTGATCGGCAGCGGGCTGGCCGGGCTCGTCGCCGCCGCAGAGCTCATCGACGCCGGCAAGCGGGTCATCCTGCTCGAACAGGAGCCGGAGTCGAACCTCGGTGGCCAGGCGCACTGGTCGTTCGGCGGTCTGTTCCTGGTCGACTCCCCCGAGCAGCGCCACCTCGGCGTCCGTGATTCGCTCGAGCTCGCGACCCAGGACTGGTTCGGCGCAGCAGCGTTCGACCGTCCCGAGGACCACTGGCCCAAGCGCTGGGCAGAGGCGTACCTCGATTTCGCCGCGGGCGAGAAGCGCGCTTGGCTCCACGACCAGGGCGTGCGGTTCTTCCCGGTCGTCGGCTGGGCGGAACGGGGCGGTTACGGCGCCATCGGCCACGGCAACTCCGTTCCCCGCTTCCACATCACCTGGGGCACCGGACCCGGTGTCGTCGCGCCCTTCGTCCGACGGGTGAACGCCGGCGTCGAGGACGGCACGGTGTCGGCTCATTTCCGGCACCGTGTGGACGAGCTGCTCACCGAGGACGGCGCGGTCGTGGGCGTCCGCGGCTCCGTGCTCGCCCCGTCGCATGCCGAGCGCGGTGCTCCGAGCTCGCGCGAGGTCGTCGGCGAGTTCTCGTGCAGGGCGCCTGCTGTGCTCGTCGCGAGCGGCGGCATCGGAGGGAACCACGACCTCGTCCGCGAGCAGTGGCCGGCTCGGCTGGGGACGCCGCCGGCGACCATGCTCTCCGGGGTCCCCGCGCACGTCGACGGACGCATGCTGGCGATCAGTGAGCGTGCGGGCGGGCATCTCATCAACGGCGACCGGATGTGGCACTACGTCGAGGGCATCACCAACTGGGATCCGATCTGGCCGCAGCACGGCATCAGGATCCTGCCGGGGCCGTCCTCGCTCTGGTTCGACGCGACCGGGAAGCGGCTCCCGGTGCCGCTCTTCCCGGGCTTCGACACGCTCGGTACCCTCGCGCACCTGCGTGCCACCGGCCACGACCACAGCTGGTTCGTGCTGACCCAGCGGATCATCGAGAAGGAGTTCGCACTGTCGGGGAGCGAGCAGAACCCCGACCTCACCGGGAAGGACCTCGGGCTGCTCGCGAAGCGCATCGGCCCGGGAGCGCCAGGGCCGGTCGAGGCGTTCAAGGAGCACGGCGCGGACTTCGTCGTCGCAGACACGCTCACCGAGCTGGTCGCAGGGATGCAGGAGCTCAGCCCGGAGACGCCCATCGACGCGGGGAACGTCATCGCCGAGGTGGAGGCTCGCGATCGCGAGATCGACAACCCGTTCACGAAGGACCTGCAGATCACCGCGCTCCGCGGTGCCCGCTCCTACCGGGGCGACAAACTCATCCGCGTCGCCGCGCCGCACCGGCTCCTCGATCCGAAGGCCGGACCGCTCATCGCGGTGAAGCTGCATGTGCTGACCCGCAAGAGCCTCGGCGGGCTCGAGACCGACCTCGCGAGTCGGGTCCTCGGCCCGGACGGGAACCCGGTGCCCGGCCTCTACGCCGCCGGTGAGGCGGCTGGCTTCGGCGGTGGAGGGATCCACGGCTACCGCGCGCTGGAGGGGACCTTCCTCGGCGGGTGTCTGTTCAGCGGTCGGACCGCCGGCCGCGCGATGGCAGGCGCCTGAGGATCAGGTCACGGCGCCCGCGAGCACATGCCCGCGTCGGGTGCTCAAGCGGACCCATCCACCTGAGCGGAAGACGGCCGCGCGCTCCGGCTCGGCGATGAAGCCGAGGCCCACCGCGGCGAACGCGGCACCGGTCGGGAGTCCGTGGCCGTCGCCGAGGGGCCGTGACCACACCTGCGACCGCACCTTCTGGACGATCTGATCGCCCACCGCGGTGGGGAGCGTCTCGGCGATCTCCGAGGCCCCCGTCCTGGCGACGAGTTCCAGCTCGATGGTGTCCACGTCGCCCGCACGTTCCCAGCCGCCACGGGGCGGTGCCTGTCCGACCCACGGGGCCGTCCTGGTGGACGGCGGCAGCTCGAGCGGCACGGTCTCGCGGGCATCCGCTATCAGGTCCTCGGCAGCGACCCCGCCGAGCGTTCGGACGATGCGGTCGATGAGTTCACGCGGGGTCGCGAGGACGTCGGCCGTGGCGGGTTCGGCGAGGGCGAAGGTGCGCATCCCGATGATCGTCGGACTCCGGTCGAGCAGGCCCTGCGGGTGCAGCACCGGGGCGGAGACCGCCAGGACGTCCCCGGCAGCCAGGAGTCGCACGCCGGAGTCGTCGATCCGGGCGGCGCGTGCGAGGAAGGTGCGGAGGTCGGCGAGCGAGGTGGCGTCGAGGAGCTGCAAGGTGGTGGACATCTCCTCTCAATCTACGCCACCGCCGCGTGCGCTCCGGCACCGCGTCGCCAGGGCCTGGATAGACTCGGCGGGTCGGGTCGGGCATCGACGACCGAGCCTCGACCCCCGGATGAAAGGCGTGTTCGCGTGAAGGAACCGATCCACTCCCTGCTCACCGCACTCGACCTCAGTGCTCCCGGTGTCCGGACCGACGAGGACATCTTCACCGGTCCGTCCCAATGGATGCCGCAGGGGCGGGTCTTCGGTGGTCAGGTGCTCGCCCAGTCCGTCGTCGCCGCGACCCGGACCGTCGACGCCGAGCGCATCATACACTCGATGCACGGGTACTTCCTCCGACCGGGCGACGTCGACCTGCCGATCACCTTCGCGGTCGACCGCATCCACGACGGACGCTCCTTCGCCACCCGGCGCACCCAGGCGTACCAGAACGGAGTGCCGATCCTCTCGATGATCGCGTCCTTCCAGACCCAGGACGAGGGCCCGGAGCATCAGATCGAGCTGCCCGACGGGATCCCGGACCCGGAGACCCTCCCGTCAGCCGCCGAGCTCCTCAGCGGGATCGACCACCCGGCTGCCGAGGCGTGGGCGACGGGACGCCCCTTCGACCTCCGACACGTCGGCTCCCCCGTCTACCTCCGGGTGGAGGGCGAGCGGACCACCCGGCAAGCGGTGTGGTTCAAGACGATCGAGGACCTGCCCGACGACCCCGCGCTGCACCGTGCCGCGCTCGCCTACGCGAGCGACTACACGATCCTGGAGCCGGTGCTCCGTCGTCACGGCGTCCCGTGGGCCACCCCGGGCATCAAGATCGCCAGTCTCGACCACGCCATGTGGTGGCACCGACCCGCCCGCGTCGACGAGTGGCTGCTCTACCTGCAGGATTCCCCGAGCGCCACCGGCGGACGAGGTCTGTCCCTCGGGCGCATCTACGATCGGGCGGGTCGCCTCGTCGCGAGCGTCGCCCAGGAGGGCATGGTGCGGTTCCCGACGCCTCGGTGACCGGCGTCGCTCAGCGCCGCGAGAACTCGATCGGATCCTCGAGGAACGGCTCCCATGCCGCACGTTCGACGTCCGAGATCCGGCGCGGCTTGAGCGTCTTGGCGTCCACCATGACGACCGTCGTGGAGGCTCGGGCGTACAGCGTCTGCGATGCCCCGCCCAGCGGCGAGTAGACCTCGTACGCGACCTGCAGGCTGGCTCCGCCGATCTTGCCCATCCAGAGCTGGACGTCGAGCGGATCGCGCTGGTACGGGATCGGGGCCAGGTACTCGATCTCCTGGTGCGCCACGAGCGTCAGCGTCTCGGCCTCGAGGCTCGCATCGATGACCGCGGTCGGCGGGACGTCCTCCGACGCCAGCGTCGGGATCCAGAAGACGCGGACGCGCGCCTCCTCCAGCAGCTTGAGCATCGAGGCGTTGTTGACGTGGTTGAAGGCGTCGAGGTCGCCCCACCGCAGTGGGATCGGCACGTGGAGTCTGGTCATTGCTGGGCCCTCCGTGGGTCGGGGACGTACGGGTCGTGAACGGACGACGGCCCACCGGCAGAAGCCGATGGGCCGTTCGCACGAGTCCTAGTCGCGCGTGAGCTTGCGGTAGGCGGAGCGGTGCGGTTTGGCCGCATCCGGTCCGAGGCGCTTGATCTTGTCCTCTTCGTAGGACTCGAAGTTTCCCTCGAACCAGTGCCAGTTCGACGGGTTCTCCTCGGTGCCCTCGTACGACAGGATGTGCGTCGCGATGCGGTCGAGGAACCACCGGTCGTGGGTGATGACCACAGCGCAACCCGGGAACTCGAGGAGCGCGTTCTCGAGGCTCGAGAGCGTCTCGACGTCGAGGTCGTTGGTCGGTTCGTCGAGCAGCAGGAGGTTGCCGCCCTGCTTGAGCGTCAGCGCGAGGTTCAGTCGGTTGCGCTCACCACCCGAGAGGACGCCGGCCTTCTTCTGCTGGTCCGGGCCCTTGAACCCGAAGGTCGACACGTAGGCGCGGGACGGGATCTCCTGGTTGCCGACCTGGATGTAGTCGAGCCCTTCGGACACGACCTCCCAGAGCGTCTTGTTGGGGTCGATGCCCCCACGGGACTGGTCGACGTAGGAGAGCTTCACGGTCTCGCCGACCTTGAGCTCACCGGCGTCGAGCGGCTCGATGCCGACGATCGTCTTGAACAGCGTGGTCTTACCGACACCGTTCGGGCCGATGATGCCGACGATGCCGTTGCGCGGGAGGCTGAAGGAGAGGTCGTCGATGAGGACGCGTCCGTCGAAGCCCTTCTCGAGCTTCTTCGCCTCGAGGACCGTCGAGCCGAGTCGCGGACCGGCGGGGATCTGGATCTCCTCGAAGTCGAGCTTCCTGGTGCGCTCGGCCTCCGTCGCCATCTCCTCGTAGCGAGCGAGACGAGCCTTCGACTTCGCCTGGCGGCCCTTCGCGTTGCTGCGGACCCACTCGAGTTCGCTCGCGAGTCGCTTGGCGAGCTTCGCGTCCTTCTTGCCCTGGACGTTGAGACGCTCGCCCTTCTTCTCGAGGTAGGTCGAGTAGTTGCCTTCGTACGGGTACAGGCGACCGCGGTCGACCTCACAGATCCACTCTGCGACGTGGTCGAGGAAGTACCGGTCGTGGGTGACGGCGAGCACGGCGCCCGCGTACTGAGCGAGGTGCTGCTCGAGCCAGAGCACGCTCTCGGCGTCGAGGTGGTTGGTGGGCTCGTCGAGGAGCAGGAGGTCGGGCTTCTGCAGGAGGAGCTTGCAGAGCGCGACGCGACGCTTCTCACCACCGGAGAGGTGGGCGACCGTGGCGTCGGAGGGCGGGCAGCGCAGGGCGTCCATCGCCTGCTCCAGCTGCGAGTCGAGGTCCCAAGCGTCGGCGGCGTCGATCGCCTCCTGCAGCACGCCCATCTCGGCGAGCAGGGCGTCGAAGTCGGCGTCGGGCTCGGCCATCGCGAGCGAGATCTCGTTGAAGCGGTCGATCTTGCCCTTGATCTCGCCGACGCCCTCCTGGACGTTCTCGAGCACCGTCTTGTCCTCGTCGAGTTCCGGCTCCTGCATGAGGATGCCGACGCTGAAGCCCGGCGTGAGCTTCGCCTCGCCGTTCGAGGGGGTGTCGATCCCCGCCATGATCTTCAGGATCGTCGACTTACCGGCACCGTTCGGGCCGACGACGCCGATCTTCGCTCCGGGCAGGAACGCCATCGTCACGTCGTCGAGGATGAGCTTGTCGCCGACCGCCTTGCGGGCGCGGACCATCGAGTAAATGTATTCAGCCATGTCGCCGTCCAGTCTACGGGCGGACTCTCCGTTTGCGCTGCACGACGACGCCGGCGATGACTGCCGCCGCCGCGATCGCGCAACTCGTCGTCACCTCGAGGAGCCGGGCGGGTCCGCCGAAGAACATCGACACCAGCAGCGCAATGAGCGCGACGACGACCACGACCGTGAGCCACGGGTGTCCCCACATGCGGATCCCGCCGACGCGGTCGCTGCTCTCCGACGCCGAGACCTGGTCGAACCGTCGACTGCGCAGTTGAGCGACGGCGATCACGATCCACACGAAGATCGCGATCGCGCCGGTGGAGTTGACGAGGAACGTGAAGACCTCGTCCGGTGCGAGGTAGTTCAACAGGACGCACACGAGCCCGACGACGGCCGAGCACAGGATCGCGACCGCCGGCGTGCCGCGTCGCGTCGTCGCGCGGACCGCTCGCGGGGCCTCCCCGCGGCCGCCGAGTGAGAACAGCATGCGCGACGCCGTGTACAGCGAGGCGTTGAGCGTCGACAGCAGGGCCGTGAAGACGATGATGTCCATCGCCACCCCGGCACCGGGGATCCCGGCGGCGTGCAGCATGGTGACGAAGGGACTGATCCCCGGCGTGATCTCCGTCCACGGCACCACGATGAGGACGACCAGGATCGAACCGATGTAGAACAGCAGGATCCGCCAGACGACCGAGTTCACCGCTCGCCGGACGGCACCCTTCGGGTCCACCGATTCTCCTGCCGCGATCGTGGCGACCTCGGCACCGAACATCGAGAAGATGATCGGCAGCAGCGCCGCCAGGACGCCGCCGATACCGAACGGCAGGAAGCCCCCGTCCGTTGGAGCGAGGTTGGTGACGGTCGCCGTCTCGGTCGGGATGACGCCGACGATGATGAGCGAACCGAGCGCGATGAACAGGATCACGGCCGTGATCTTGATCGAGGAGAACCAGAACTCGAACTCACCGAACGACTTCACTGAGACGAGGTTGGCGGCGAGGAACGCGACGGTGATCACGAGCGCCGGGATCCACTGCGGGAGACCGGGCACCCACTGGCTGACGATCTGCGCTGCGGCCGTCGCCTCGATGCCGACGACCACGACCCAGAACCACCAGTACAGCCACCCGATCGCGAGACCGGCCCAGGGGCCGATGAAGCGCGAGGCGTAGGCGGAGAACGACCCGGTCTCGGGCGACGCGGAGGCCATCTCCCCCAGCATGCGCATGACGAACACCACGACCACGCCGGCCAGGGCGTACGCGAGGATCACGCCGGGTCCCGCTGCGAGGATCGCCGTGCTCGACGCCACGAGGAGCCCGGCGCCGATCATGCCGCCGAGGGCGATCAGCGCCAGATGACGAGGCTTGAGTGTATGCGCCAACGCCGTCGGCGCCACGGCCAGACGTTCGTCGGCCAGGAAGACGGCCTCGGTGGCAGGTTCCCCGCCAGGTGATGGGTTGGCGGTCATGCGGGCCCTCGATTCCGGATCGAGCCACCTAGGAGGTGGCGATATCTGAAATGTCAGGTTATGGCATGCCCGCGGCTTGCACCAGCCCGTGAGTGGTCGGCGGCGCTACCAGTCGATCGCGCGCGTGACCCCGATGAGGCATCGCCCGGTGTCGAGCTGCGACACCACCGACGAGTGATACCCCGTCGCCGGCCCGTTCTGCCCGAGGATGCACTGCCCTTGCCACCGGATGGCGAACTGGATCGAGTCGGCCGGCTCGCCGATGCTCGTCGTGTCCGAGGAGACCTCCATCTCCGCCTTCGGGAAGCCGGCGGCGACGAGACCGTCGATGATCGCCTGGCCGCCAGCGGCGGGGTTCGCGGCGAGCGTGGCGGCGTTCACGGCGTCGAAGAACGGCAGGTTGTCGGTGGCGGTGCCCTCGGGGAGCAGCACCGGCGCCGCCGGAGCCGTCTCAGTGGCGGTCGGCGTCTGGCTCGGCGTGGCCGTCGGCTCGGGAGCGGGCTGGGTGCAACCGGTCACGACGATGCCGAGCAGGCCGAGCACCACGCCGACCCGGACGCCGGCGATCGACGTGCGGCGACGTATCGAGGTGACGGCTGAGACGGGGCGGTCGCGGAGGCTCTTCTGCACGTCGAGCAGTCTACGCGGCGCGTCAGAACGGCGTGTCCTGCGGCGGTGCCGACGCCCACTCCCCGGTTCCGGTTCCGGAACCGCTCGACTCGGATGCGGCGGGCGCCGGAGACACCCCCGCTCCGACCGGCGACTCACCGGACCCCTTCGGTTGCCAGCCGATGTCGGGCCCGATGTGATCGGCTTCGATGTCGACCGACGTCCCTCGTCGCTCACCCTGCTCCCAGTCGCGGATCCGCAACCGGCCGAGCACGATCACGCGTTGTCCTTTGACGAGCGATGTGGCGGAGGCGGTCGCCAATCCACGGAAGGCGCTCACCGTGTACCAGTTCGTCTCCTGCGCCACCCAGGAACCCTGCTTCTGGTCGTACCGACGTTGCTGCGACGCCAGGCGGAAACTGGTGATGTCCAGCCCGGACGTCGTGCGATGGTGCTTGGGGTCTGTCGCGACGTGTCCGCAGACGGTGATCTGGTCGTTCATGGGTTCCTCTCCTGTCGGTCCGACGATCCTGGCGGTGGATCGCGGAAGCGTCCGGGGCGGGTCCGTGCCGATCGCCACCCCGGACGCGCTGCCAGCCTCACCGATCCCGTGGGCCCCATGTCGAGCCGGGTGGCCCTCGTCGATGTCCACAACCGCGCACCTCGCTGTGGAGGACCCTCGCTCCGCTCTGACCAGGGCCGATGTCGGTGGTCGCGCATACGCTGACGAGTACCAGCCGGTAGCCCCAGTCCGGCATCGCCCCACCAGCGCACGAGGAGTCCCATGCCCAACGCACTGAGCATCCGTCCCGGCTACTGGCGTGTGACGACCCCCGACGGCCGCGTGCTCGGCAACATCGAGGCCGTCGGAGCGGACGGCGTCCCGGAGTACCGGGCCAACCGGTTCCGACCAGCGGTCCTCGGGTATGCCCCACTGGGCAGCTTCCGCGATCTCGCGATCGCCATCGACGCATTCCGCAACTGAGCGACGACCCTCCCGCCGTTCCGTCGAACCCGGTGCGTCGCCCGTGTTCACGCCCGAACGAGGGGTAGTCTGCGGCCCATGCAGTGGTGGAATGATTTCGTAGAGTGGGTGACCTCAGCTGAGGTCCGCCCCATGCTGTTCGCTGCGGCCCTCTTCATCGTGGCCGTCGTGGTGTCCTCCCTCGTCGCCGCCGGCGCAAGCCGTCGCGCGCTGCGAGCCATCGTGGACCAGCGAGATCGAGAGCAGAAGAACGTCGCGATCCTGGCGCTCGTCGACGCCGCCACCGAGGCCAGCGTCTGGAACTCGCTCACCCCGCAGGAGCAGGTGCTCAGCGATCGGGCCGTCGCCCAGGCCGACACCCTCGTGCGGCTCAGCCCGATCAAGGGTGCGGCCGTCGCCGCGGACTGGGCGAACCACCAGCTCCACGAGATGAAGCGCAACTCCGCGACGTTCGGGTACGAGTTGGACCCGGTGGTCGAGGACTTCCGCGACCGCCTCGTCGAGTGGTCGAAGAAGCCGGCACGGGCTCGCAAGGACTTCGACGGCGACCTCCGTCGCTGGCGCGCCGAGTCCAGCGGATCGGAACAGGCGCTCGTCGCGGAGCAGGAGTCCTGGGTCGCCAAGCAGCACCACGAGCAGTACGCCGAGGTGAAGCCCGCGTCCACCGCGCCGGCATCACGGCCCGGCGACATCACGCGCTCGACGGGTGGCACGATCAACACCAGCACGACGCAGCGCATCATCGACGACGTCGCGGTCCTGGAAGCCGAACGCAAGCAGTCCAGCGTCAGCTGACCACCGAGACCGACAGACGGCGGCCCGATCATCCGATCGGGCCGCCGTCTTCGTGTCAGGGGTGCGTGGTCAGCGCCACCAGGTGTCGAACTTGCTGACCGGGACCTGTCGCTTGTGCTCCGTCGCCGCGTACCGGGCCTCGATCGCTTCGGCGGCCAACGGATCGATCTCGCTCCCCTCGAGGAAGTCGTCGATCTGCTGGTAGCTGAGCCCGAGGTTCTCCTCATCGGTCTGGCCGGGGGTCCCGTCGAGGAGATCGGCGGTCGGGGCCTTCAGGTAGAGGCGTTCCGGAGCGTCGAGCGACTCCAGGAGCGCCCGCCCCTGACGCTTCGTCAGGCCACTGAGCGGGAGCACGTCGGCCCCGCCGTCGCCGAACTTCGTGAAGAAGCCGGTGACCGCCTCGGCCGCGTGGTCCGTCCCGACCACCAGGAGCCCCTGCTGACCGGCGATCGCGTACTGCGCGACCATCCGTGCGCGCGCCTTCGCGTTGCCCTTGACGAAGTCGCTGAGGGGTTCGCCGGTCGCATCCGCGTACTCGGCTTCGAACCCGTCGACCGCACGCTGGATGTTGAACACGACGGAGTCGTCCGGGCGGATGAACGACAGCGCCAACTGGGCGTCGTCCTCGTCGTGCTGCACGGCGTACGGCAGACGGACGGCTACGAACCGGGCCTCGCCACCCTCGGCTCGGACCTCTTCCGCCGCGAGCTGGCACAGGCGCCCGGCGAGCGACGAGTCCTGTCCCCCGCTGATCCCGAGTACGAACCCCTTCGTGTGCGTCGCCCGCAGGTACGACTTCAGGAAGTCGATCCGGGAACGGACCTCGGCCGACGGGTCGATCGTGGGGCTGACATGGAGTTCCGCAATGATGCGGGCCTGGATCTCGCGCATGTCCCCAGGCTACTCGCTCACCGGAGGCGCACCCGGAACTCCGAGGCACTTGCAACACACCGGAAACACGGCTCGGTGGACGAGGCGGGTCTCAGGCCCAGCCGAGCTCGTGCAGCCGCTCGTCGTCGATGCCGTAGTAGTGCGCGATCTCATGGACCAGGGTGGTGTGGATCTCGTCGGCGAGCTCGTCGAGTGTCTCGCACGCCGCCAGATGCGGCTCGCGGTAGACGATGATCCGGTCGGGCATCTCGCCGAAGCCGTAGCGGTCGCGCTCCGTCAGGGCGACGCCGTCGTACAGCCCGAGCGTGTCGAGCGTGCCGTTCTCAGGCCGGTCCTCGACGACGAAGACGAGGTTGTCGAGACCGTCGACCATCTCGTCGGGCAAGCGGTCGAGTTCGTCCACCACGAGGGCTTCGAACGCCTCGGTGTCCAGCTCCAACATGCCCGCTCCCCGGATACGACAGAAGCCGGAGGGATCCTCCGGCTTCTGTACGACATGGGGTGAGTAACGGGGCTTGAACCCGCGACCTCCTGGACCACAACCAGGCGCTCTGCCAACTGAGCTATACCCACCATGCGACCTGCTCCGCGGAGACCGCGTCACAAGCGACTGGACGAGTCTATTACATGTTTGGGGCGTACCGTGACACGACCGCTTCCGAAACCTGCTTCGCGTCGTCGGAGGACGGGCCGGGGAGGTCGACGAACAACGCTCCGCGGTAGTAGGCGAGCTCACGGATGGACTCGAGGATGTCCGCCAGCGCGCGGTGTCCGCCGTGCTTCGACGGGGCGTTGAAGTACACCCGCGGGTACCACCGACGGGCGAGTTCCTTGATGGAGGAGACGTCGACGTTGCGGTAGTGCAGGTGGGCGTCGAGCCGCGGCATGTACCGCGCGAGGAATCCTCGGTCGGTCCCGATGGTGTTCCCGGCCAGCGGTGCCTTCGACTCGTCCGGGACGAAGCGCTGGATGTACTCGATGACCTGGAACTCGGCGTCCGCGACGCTCACGCCGTTCGGGATCTCCTCGAGCAGCCCCGACGTGCGGTGCATGTTCGTCACGAACTCACCCATGTTGTCGAGTGCCGACTGGTCGGGCTTGATCACGACGGAGTAACCCGGGTCGAGGATGTTCAGTTCGAAGTCGGTGATCACGACGGCGATCTCGACGAGTTCGTCGACCTCCAGCTCGAGTCCGGTCATCTCGCAGTCGATCCAGACCAGACGGTCCCCAGCTGTGCTCATGGGTCGAGTCTACTCAGCACGACCGACGCCGCCGGTTCCGTAGACTCGAGCGGTGATCATCGCCATCTCCGTCCTGCTGCTCGTCAACGGTGTCTACAACGTCGTCGTCTGGCCCCGCTTCCTCAAGCGCATCGTCGCCGACCCGCGCGCCCGCGACGATCAGGGACGTGCGACGACGTTCCTGCGCGTGCACGTCATCCTCATCAGCATCGCCCTCGTCCTCGCAGCCCTGTCGCTCGTCTTCGGAGTCCTCGGCCTCCTCGGCGTCGGCGCCTGAGACACCGCTGCGGTATCCTGGACGACGCCCGCCTCCGTAGCTCAGGGGATAGAGCAGGAGCCTTCTAATCTCTTGGTCGCAGGTTCGAATCCTGCCGGGGGCACACCGACCCTTCGACAAGCTCAGGGACCGAACCTCAGCCCTGACCCTTCGACAAGCTCAAGGACCGGAACCTCAGCCCCGACCCTTCGACAAGCTCAGGGACCGAGATCGCGGTCGGTCGTCAGACGCGGAGCCAGGAGTTCCAGCGGCCCGCTTCGTCGCGCCTCAGGGCGTCGAGGACGAGGGATGAGACCTGGTCCGCGGCGCCCGTCGCCTCGATGCGGAGGCCGGCGTCGAGGTCGGGCCGCTCCCGCTCGATGAACGAGTCCTCCTGGAGGGTCCACTCGGCGAGCCAGTCGACGCCGTCACCGCGCCCGATGAGGCGGTCGGTGCGCTGGACCACCGGCGCGTCGAGCCACAGCACCGTGTCGGCGAGTATTCGCGACGCCCGCGACGACGACCCGCAACCCTCGACGATGAGTGGACGGTCACTCGGCACGAGGTGCGTCTCCGCACGGGCGGACCGTTCCCAGTCCCAGCGCCGCCACTCCCCCGCGCGCCGCTCGGAGAACGGTGTGAGGATCCACTCGACGAGGAGTCGAGCACCCTCGTCGAGCCCCTCCCACCCCGGATACAGGTCGTCCATGTGGACGACCGTGCTGGCCGTCAATGCGGACGCCACCGAGGAGGCGAGCGTCGTCTTCCCCGTGCCCGACCGTCCGTCGATGAGCAGGACCGGCGGAACCGCGCTCACTGGCCCACGACCCGGAACGTGCCGGCGAGGACCGCCGTGGACAGCGCGAAAGCCATGATGACGATCGTCACCAGGACGGCGACGAGGTCAGCCCGGCCCAGGCGGGACGGTCTGGCCCAGGTGCGTTCGATCGGTGCCCCGAACCCCCGTGCCTCCATCGCCGTCGCGAGTTTGCTCCCGCGGCGGATGGCGAACACCAGCAGCACGAACGCCATGGACGCGAACCGCCGGACCACTCCCCGGTCCCCCAGCCCACGGGCACGACGGGCGAGCGCGAGACTGCGCCAGTCGTCGATGAAGAGTCCGAGCATCCGCGCTCCAGCGAGGATCCCGAGCACGAACCGCGACGGCAGCTTCGTGATCTGGGACAAGCCGTCGGCCAGATCGGTCGGATCCACCCGCGCGAAGAGCAGGATCGTCGGGAGACCGAGCGCCAACACGCGGATCGTCACGGCGACCGCCAGCTCGATCGAGTTGTCCGTCACCCTGACGAACCCGAGCGACAGGTACTCCGTCCCTCCCGGCTTCGCGTACAACAGCATGCTGATCCCGCCGATGGGCGCGAAGACGAGCACCGGCAGTGCCCGCTTCAGCAGCGCGGTGAACCGCAGGCCGGAGAGCGGGAACAGCATCACTTCGAGCAGCACCGCCGTGCTCGCACTCACCCAGTCGATCGTCAGCAGCAACGGGACCGACAGGATGAGGACGGCCAGCACCTTCGTCACCGGATTCACGCGGTCGAGTGGCGGTCGATGGTGCAACACCGTCGAGCGGTCCGCTGCCGTGAGGCTCGTCATGCGGCCCGCCTCCCGAGTTCCAGCGGTTCGAGGAGGATGCGATGGTCGCCCAGATGTTCGACGACCCCCGCGTCATGCGTGACGGAGACGATCGTCGCGCCGCGCTCGAGCTCGTGCTGCAGCAGGCGGACGAGTGACAACCACGTGCGTCGATCCTGCCCGAACGTCGGTTCGTCGAGGACCATGACCGCCGGCCGGGCGGCGAGGACGGTGGCCACCGACAACCGGCGCTTCTGACCGCCCGAGAGGCTGAACGGGTTCGCCTCGGCAAGACGACCGAGACCGAGCGCCTCGAGGATCTCGGAGACCCGCTCGTCGATGGCGGTCCGGGACCAGCGGAGGGCCTGCAGGCCGACACCGAGCTCGTTCCGCACGGTCGATGAGACGAACTGGTGCTCGGGATCCTGGAAGACCGTCCCGATGCGTGTGAGCAACTCGGTGGACTTCCAGCGGATCGGCCGGGATCCCAGCCTGCCGGCGAGCTGCGGAGCGGCGGTCACCGTCCCCGTGATCTCCGGCAGCAGTCCCGCCAGCGTGAGCGCGAGCGTGGACTTCCCCGCGCCGTTGGGGCCGACGATGACGGTCGCCGCGCCCTCGGGCACCGCGAGCCCCAGGTGCTCCTGCACCGGCTGCTTCCGCGTTCGACCGATCGCCAGGTCGTCGGCCGTGATGACCGCCGCTGATGGGCCGGACACCGGACGAGGGGCCAACCCCAGCGGGATGCCCGGCACCCAGACACCCGCATCGGCCAGGCGCTGCCCGACGTCGTCGAGGACGAGGTCGGGTGGCCCGTCGGCGAGGACACCGCCGTCGGCGTCGAGCACGACGACCCTGGTCATCAGCTCGCGCCAGACGTCGACGCGGTGTTCGATGACGACCAGGGTGGACGAACCGTCATCGACCAGCCGAGCGACGGCGTCCCGCACCTCGGCCACCCCGGCCGGGTCGAGGTTCGCGGTCGGTTCGTCGAGCAGGAGGAGCGAGGGGTGCATGGCGAGTACGCCGGCGAGGGCCAGCCGCTGTTTCTGACCCCCGGACAGCGCCGAGGTCGAGTGGTCCAGCGGCAGGTCCAGTCCGACGGCCTCCAGCGAGGCGTCGACACGGCGCCAGATCTCCTCGCGCTCGACGCCGAGGTTCTCGCAGCCGAAGGCGACGTCGTCGCCGACCTTGGACAGGATCACCTGCGAGTCGGGATCCTGCAGCACGAGCCCGATGCGACCCCTCGCTCGTTCAGGCGGAACGCCGTCCACGAGGAGCGAGCCGTGGGACTCCCCCTCGTCCGCACCGCCGAGGACGCCGGCCAGTGCGTGGATCAGCGTCGACTTGCCTGCACCGGACGCCCCCAGGAGGAGGACCCGCTCGCCCGGTTCGATCACGAGGTCGAGGTCGCGCACCGCCCAGGCCTTCCGACCGGCATGACGCCACCCCCAGTCCCGCGCGACGACGCGCGCCGGACCGGTCGCAGCCGCTCCCGGCACGATCAGACCTCGCGCCGAGCGTCCCGCCCCGACGCGAACCGACTGAGCGCTCCGGTCGACGCGAGTGCCCTGACGAGTGCCCAGCCGACGACACCGGCGAGGATCGCGCCCGAGACGAGCAGCGAACCGAGGTAGATCGCGTTGAACTCGACACCCTTCTCGAGGTTGCCCGACATCACGAGCTCGAGGAGCCACGCGCCGGCCCCGGCGCCGGCCCCGGCGAGGATCGCCGGAACGAGGCCGAAGCGCTTGTACGCGAGCGCCGCGAACACCAGCTCGGCGCCGAGGCCCTGAGCGAGGCCGGAGTACACCGTCGTGACGCCCCATGCGTTGCCGATGAGGGCGGAGACGATCGCACCGATGGTCTCGACGAGGAGTGCTGCGCCGGGCTTCCGGATGATGAGTCCGCCGAGCACCCCGCCGAGGAGCCAGATCCCGACGGCGATCCCGCCGAAACCGGGCGTGACGGCGCTGGCACCCGCGTACCAGAGTGATCCGAGCGTGTTCCACGCCCAGAAGATGAGGCCGGTCGCGACGCCGAGCACGGCGACCACGACGATGTCGACGACCCTCCAGCGCAAGGTCCGCGACGCAGCGCGTTCAGAGGGTGAGATCTTGGTCGATGCTGACACGATACGTGCCCTTCCTGTAGACGGAAAAGAGCACGGGATAGCGAGAAATGGTCTCCCTGCGCTGGCATGATCCAGATCAGGTTCGACGGTCGAAGGCGAATACCTTCCTCTCAGCCCGGTTCACCGGACTCCCGTGGTGGCACGAGTCTAACCCCTGCCGTGCGCAGTCGCACGACAGGGGTTCGACGGGGAGGGCTACTTCTTGAGGGCCTTGATGAGGCCGGCCAGCGCCTTGCCGCTCACCCAGATGAACGGGATCGCGACGGCGATGAGCGAGATGAGGTTCGGGTCGAAACGGAGACCCTCGTCGGTCTTGATGTAGGCACCGACCGGGATCGAGACGCCACCGCCGCCACCGCCGCTCGGGGCGTCGTCGCCGTCGCCCTCGGAGCCGCCGCCGAAGCCGTAGTACGTCAGCGCGACGGGCACGAGCTTCGTGCCGTCGACGTCCTGCTGCTCCCCGTAGGCTGCGGACACGCCGAGCCCCTTCGCCTGTTCTGCCAGCTTCTCCACGAGATTCGTCATACCGCGAGGCTACCGCTCGGTATCCACCGGTCCAAGGGGTTGATCCGTGCTCCCAGCACCCTGCGAGTCTCCGCGACTGCCGAGTCCGCGACGCCTCGGCTTGCCGAGGAGGGAGGCGGGAGCGATCGCGAGATCGCCGAACCGGCTCGCGACCCGGTCGATCGTCTGCTCGGCTTCACGCCACTCCTCGTCCGGGTCCCAGAGCCCGGCGCCGGCCTCATCGGCGGGGACGAGCTGGTCGACCTTCACCCCGACGAGGCGCACGAGACGCCCACCGCGATCGAGGTCGTCGAACAACGACGCCGCCTCGTCGTAGACCCGACGCCCGACGTTCGTGGCCTCGCCGATGGTGCGCGACCGGGTGATGACGCTGAAGTCCGCATAGCGGACACGGATGCTGATCGTCCGGCCGGCGTAGCCGCCCTTCCGGAGCCGGATCGCGACGAGACCGGCGAGGTTCAGCAGCTCGCGCTTGAGGATGGTCGGGTCGGAGACGTCCGTCGGGAAGGTCACCTCGTGGCTGACGCTCTTCTCGCGTCGTGCCAGCTCGATGCCGCGCGGATCGATCCCGTTCGCGAGCTCGAGGAGTCGGCGACCGGAGGCCTCGCCGACCGCGCGCTGGAGCATCGACAGCGGGGTGGAGGCGAGCTGACCGATGGTCCGAATGCCCCGGTTCGTCAGCTGCTCCTCCGTCCGACCACCGACACCCCACAGCGCGCCGACCGGCAACGGGTGGAGGAACGCCAGGGTCTCGTCGGCGGGCACGACCAGCAGGCCGTCGGGCTTCGACAGGCCGGAGGCGAGCTTCGCGACGTACTTCGTCGATGCCAAGCCGACCGAGCACGGCAGACCGGTCGCGTCGAGGACCCGTTGCTTCACGAGCGCGGCGATCGTCCGTGGGCTCCCGAGCAACCGGACCGCGCCGGACACGTCGAGGAAGGCCTCGTCGATGCTCAGCGGCTCGACGAGCGGCGTGACCGACTCGAAGACCTCCATCACCCGGTCGGAGTACTCGCGGTACCTGCCGTGGTGGGGTGGCAACACGACGGCGCTCGGACACAGGCGCATCGCCTGGGACACCGGCATCGCCGCTCGCACGCCGTACCGGCGAGCCTCGTAACTGGCGGAGGTGACGACCGACCGCCCCTCCTTGTTTCCCACGATGATCGGCAGACCGCGCAGCTCGGGCCGTTCCAAGAGCTCGACCGAGACGAAGAACGCGTCCATGTCGACGTGGAGGATGGGGGTACCGCTGTCGTCGGCATCGTGCGCCGAGACGCGACGCGACGCTCCATCCTGCCGACTCATGCCTCCATTGTCGCAGTCGCCTCCGACACGCTCTCCACAAGGGCCGAGGCGGGAGGGCCCGGCGACGCTAGGCTGTCCGGCGATGAGCACGCGAACGCGGACCGGGTCGGCCCCGGCGGTCCCAGACCTCTCCGGGCGGGACCTCGCCCTCGACCTCGTGCGCGTCGCGTGCGTCGTGACGGTCGTCATCGTCCACCTCCTGATGGTCGCGGTGGCCGTCGAGCCGGACGGCACGATCGGCATCTCCCGAGCGCTCGAGCAGCAGTCGTGGTTCGACACGGGTACCTGGTTCGGCCAGATCATGCCGCTGTTCTTCATCGTTGGCGGCTTCGCGACGATCACCGGCTGGCGCAGCACCGTCCGACGTGGTGGCGGGACCAGCGACTTCCTCCGGTCCCGGGTGTTCCGACTCGCCCTGCCGACGATCCCGGTCCTGATCTTCCTCGCCGCGGGGCTGTGGCTCGCCGGGGCGCTCGGTGTCGACCCGGCCATCATCGAGGCCGTCGCCGCAGGCGTCGGCTCCCCGCTCTGGTTCCTGGCCGCCTACCTGCTGTGCCAGGCGGTCGCCCCGTTCCTCGCCACCTGCCACGACCGCCACCCCTTCCTGACCTGTGCGGCACTGCTGGCCGGCGTGATCCTCGTCGACGTCGTCCGTTACTCGACCGGTCTCCTGGGCATCGGTCTCGTCAACCTGGTGTTCGTCTGGCCGTTGCTGCAGCAGTTCGGGTTCTTCCTGGCCGACGGACGTCTCCGCTCCCTTCCGCGCCTCGTCCTCGTGGCCGTGGTGCTCGTCTCCTACGGTGCGCTCGTGCCGATCACGACCTGGCTGCCGTACTCGACCAGCATGCTCGGCAACCTCAACCCACCGACCCTCCCCCTCGTCGTCCTCGGAGTCGGGCAGCTCGCCCTGCTCGCCCTGGTGCACCCGCTGCTCACCGCCGTCATGCGGACCCGCGCCGCGAGAGCGGTCGTCTTCCTCATCGGCTCCCGGCTGATGACGGTGTACCTCTGGCATCTCCCCCTGATCATCGCGGTCGCCGGTCTCCAGCTCGCCCTCGGCATCCCCTTCGCGGAACCGCTGAGCGCGGCATGGTGGTGGACCCGACCGGTCGTACTGCTCGTCGTCGCGGTTCTACTCGCGGGCGTCGGCGCACTCCTCGGCCGCGTCGAGCACCCCCGCAAGCTGCGCCTCGACCCGGAGCGCAAGCCTGCAAACGTCGCCGTGTGGATCGCGCTCGCGAGCGCCTTCATCATGCCCTTCGCGGAGATCTCCCACCCGCTCACCGCCGCGATGGCGGCTGCCGGCGCTGTCGGCTCGATCATCGCGGTCGTGCTCCTGAACCCGACCCGTCGGGCGGTCGAGCGCGTCGCGAGCGGATCAGACCAGGCCGTGGACCAGCGGTCGTAGCCACTCGCGGAAGGCCTCCCGGTCGTCCCGGAGCGACTCACTGACCACGATCGTGTCGGGCGCGACCACCCAGGCCCCCGGTCGGCAGATCGGGAGCACCTCGAGGTCCAACCGGAACGAGCTGGATTGCCGACGCAACTCGAACTGACGCTCGCGGATGAGTTCGTAGACGTCGGTGAGACGGCTCGGCGATCGACCTGCGAGCGCGCGCTCGTACTCCCGGATGCGAGCCGCCGCCCACCGGTGCGCCTCGTCGTACGCCCGGTAGGCGAGCTCCTGCAGGTCGAGGGCTCGATCGAACACCTCGAAGTGTGGTGGGCGGACCTCGGCCATGAACAGGCGCGTGTCGCGCCGGGCGATCCCGGTCCACCAACCGTCGAACTGGACGGCGAGCGCGTCGAGGTCGAGGCCGGCGACGTCGACCCGCTCCAGCCCCGGTGTGACCGCGGGAAGCTGCGCGACGCATCGCTCCCCGAGTCCCGCCATGTCGCGGAACGCGAGCGCCAGCATGAGGGCCATCGGAGCGTCTTCCGTGACCTGCCACCGCATGGTGCCTTCGACCAGCATGGCGGAAGTGTATGCCGGGCCAGCAGTCGGCACCAGGGCTTCCCCTGGCCGACGACATCGGGCCCGAGCCGCCGTCATCGACGGTGGCGCGGGCCCGATGGTGCAGCGGTGACCGCTACTGCGAGGCGCGCTCCAGGACGAGTTCGCGCACACGCGCCGCATCGGCCTGTCCGCGCATCGCCTTCATCACGGCGCCGATGACCGCGCCGGCGGCCTGGACCTTGCCGTCGCGGATCTTGGCGAGGACGTCCGGCTGAGCGGCCAGTGCCTCGTCGATGGCTGCGATCAGCGGACCGTCGTCGGACACCAGTGCGAGACCGCGAGCGTCGATGACCTCCTGAGGAGTGCCCTCCCCGTCGATGACGCCCTCGAGCACCTGGCGTGCGAGCTTGTCGTTGAGCGTTCCGGCCTCGACGAGCGCCGCGAGTGCCGCGACGTGCTCGGGTGACACGAGGCTCGTCGCCTCGACATCGCGCTGGTTCGCGATCCGCGAGATCTCGCCCGTCCACCACTTCCGTGCGGCGGCCGGAGCGGCGCCGGCCTCGACGGTGGCCGTGATCTCGTTCAGCAGACCACCGTTCACGACGTCCTGGAACTCCAGGTCGGTGAAGCCCCATTCGCTCTTCAGCCGACGACGACGGACGGCCGGCTGCTCGGGCAGGGCCGCTCTGAGTTCCTCGATGAGTTCGGGCGACGGCACGACCGGGAGCAGATCGGGCTCCGGGAAGTACCGGTAGTCGTCGGCGTCGCTCTTCGGCCGGCCGGCGGACGTCGCACCGGTGTCCTCGTGCCAGTGCCGCGTCTCCTGGACGATGGATCCGCCGTCCTTGAGGATCGCCGCCTGCCGCTGGATCTCGTAGCGGACGGCGCGCTCGACGGAACGCAGGGAGTTGACGTTCTTCGTCTCGGTTCGCGTGCCGAGCTTCTCCTGGCCGCGTGGGCGCAGCGAGATGTTGGCGTCGCAGCGGAGGTTCCCGCGCTCCATCTTCGCGTCGGAGATGCCGAGCGCCACGACGATGTCGCGGATCGCGGAGACGTAGGCCTTCGCGATCTCGGGTGCCCGGTGCTCGGTGCCGTAGATCGGCTTGGTGACGATCTCGACGAGCGGCACACCCGCGCGGTTGTAGTCGACGAGCGAGTACTCGGCACCCTGGATACGGCCGGTGGAACCGCCGATGTGCGTGAGCTTGCCGGCGTCCTCCTCCATGTGCGCGCGCTCGATCGGCACCGTCACGATGGTGCCGTCCGCCAGCTCGACGTCGACCGAGCCCTCGAAGGCGATCGGCTCGTCGAACTGCGAGATCTGGTAGTTCTTCGCGAGGTCGGGGTAGAAGTAGTTCTTCCGCGCGAAACGGCTCGAGGGTGCGATCGAGCAGCCGAGGGCGAGCCCGAGGCTGATCGAGTACCGCACCGCCTGCTCGTTCACGACCGGGAGCGACCCGGGCAGACCGAGGCAGACCGGCGAGATGTTCGTGTTCGGAGCGTCGCCGAAGCCGTTCGGCGCCGAGGAGAACATCTTCGTCTTGGTGTTCAGCTCGACGTGCACCTCGAAGCCGAGCACCGGCTCGTACAGTTCGAGGGCTTCTTCGTAGGAGAGGAGCTTGTCCTTGGCCATGGGTTACCGACCTCCGAGAGCGGGTGCCTGCGAGATGAGGGTGTGCCCCCACGTCGATTCGAGAAGCGCCTCGAGAGCGGCGCCGACCCGGTAGAGCCTGGCGTCCTCCCGTGCTGGCGCCATGAACTGGATGCCGACGGGCAGACCGTCTTCCGGGGCGAGCCCGATCGGCACGCTGATGCCGGGCACGCCGGCGAGGTTCGCCGGGATGGTGGTGACGTCGTTCAGGTACATCGCCAGCGGGTCGTCGATACGCTCGCCCAGCTTGAACGCCGTCGTCGGGGCGCTCGGGCTCACGAGGACGTCGACCTGGTCGAACGCCGCCGCGAAGTCGCGCTGGATGAGCGTCCGGACCTTCTGGGCACTGCCGTAGTAGGCGTCGTAGTAGCCCGCGCTCAGCGCGTACGTGCCGAGGATGATCCGTCGCTTCACCTCGGGACCGAAACCGGCCTCGCGCGTCGCGGACATGACCTGCTCGACCGTGCCGCCACCCTCGGGCGTGACCCGCATGCCGAAGCGCACCGAGTCGAACTTCGCGAGGTTGCTCGACGCTTCGGCGGGGAGGATGAGGTAGTAGGCGGCGACGGCGTACTCGAAGTTCGGAGCGGAGACCTCGACGATCTCGGCACCGTTCGCCTCGAGTACCGCGAGCGCCTCCTGGAAGCGGCTCTTCACGCCGGCCTGGAAGCCCTCACCGTTGAGCTCGGTGACGACGCCGACCCGGAGGCCGCGCAGCACGTCGCCGCGCGCGCCCTCGCGGGCCGCAGCGGCCATCGACGGCCAGGCGTCGCGGAGCGAGGTGGAGTCGAGGGCGTCGTGCCCGGCGATGACGTCGTGGAGGAGGCCCGAGTCGAGGACCGTGCGGCTGACCGGCCCGACCTGGTCGAGCGAGGAGGCGAGCGCGATCGCCCCGTAGCGGCTGACCGCGCCGTAGGTCGGCTTCACGCCGACCGTGCCGGTCACGTGCGCCGGCTGGCGGATGGACCCGCCGGTGTCGCTGCCGAGGGCGATGGGCGCCTCGAACGCGGCGACCGCGGCAGCGGAGCCACCGCCGGAACCGCCGGGGATGCGGTCGAGATCCCACGGGTTGTGGGTCGGGCCGTACGCGGAGTGCTCCGTGCTCGAGCCCATGGCGAACTCGTCCATGTTCGTCTTGCCGAGCGGCACGAGACCGGCGGCACGCGACCGGGCGACGACGGTCGCGTCGAACGGTGACAGGTACCCCTCGAGGATCTTGCTCCCCGAGGTGGACGGCATGTCCGTCGTGACCAGCACGTCCTTGATGGCGAGCGGGACGCCCGCCAGCTCGCCGAGGTCCTCGCCCGCGGCACGGCGTGCGTCGATGTCGGCGGCGACGTCGAGTGCGTGGTCCGACACGTGGAGGAAGGCGTGGACGTCGCCGTCGACCTGCGCGATGCGGTCGAGGTGCGCCTGGGTGGCTTCGACGCTGGAGACCTCGCCAGCGCGGAGCTTGCTCGACAGCTCGGCTGCCGTGAGACCGATCAACCCGCTCACTGCTCCTCCCCCAGGATCGCCGAGACCTTGAAGCGACCGTCGGCCGATTCCGGCGCGTTCTGCAGCGCCTGCTCCCGCGTGAGCGTGTTGCCGACGACGTCGTCGCGGTACACGTTCTCGAGCGGGATCGGGTGGCTCGTCGCCGGGACGTCAGGCGTGGCCACCTGCTGCACCTTCTGGATGTTGTCCACGATGGAGTCGAGCTCCGTCGTGAGGTGGGCGATCTCGTCCTGGCTCAGGGCGATTCGAGCGAGGTTCGCGAGATGCGCGACCTGCTCGGTAGTGATTTCCGACATGCGTCTCCCGTACGTGTAGCGGTGGCGGTCGCTCCAGTCTATTCGCCAGGGACGTGGTCGTCCGTCGGGCTCCGCCCCTACAGTGGGACGGTGACCCAGAACGACTCGAGCAGCCGTCCCCGTCCCCCGCACGAGCGTCCCTGGCTTGCGAGCTACGCCGCCGACGTGCCAGACGACATCCCCGAGCAGACCGGCAGCCTCGGCGATCTCGTCGAAGCCTCCGCCGCGAGCTACCCGGACGCCGTCGCGCTGGAGTTCTTCGGGTCGACCACCACCTACACGGAGCTCGAGGCGCTCATCGCCCGTGCCGCCGCCGGCCTGCGCGCACTCGGTGTCCGGGCGGGAGACCCCGTCGCCCTCATGCTCCCGAACTGCCCGCAGCACATCGTCGCGTTCTACGCGGTCCTCAGGCTGGGCGCCGTCGTCATCGAGCACAATCCGCTCTACACCCCCCAAGAGCTCCGCCACCAGTTCGAGGACCACCGCGCGACGTTCGCGATCGTCTGGGACAAGGTCGCCGAGCACCTGCAGGACTTCCCGGCCGACCTGGCGGTGCACTCGCTCGTGACGATCGACGTGACCCGGGCGATGCCGCTCCACATGCGCGCTGCTCTCCGTCTGCCCATCCCGAAGGCGAGAGCCTCACGGGCTCAGCTCACCGCGCCGGTCTCGGGCACCGTGCGGTGGGAGCAGCTCCTGACCTCGGGGCCGCTGCCGGCGAGCCACCCGAAGCCCGCGACCGACGCCCTCGCACTCATCCAGTACACGAGCGGGACGACGGGCTCGCCCAAGGGTGCAGCACTCACCCACGGCAACCTGCTCGCGAACGCGGCGCAGTCCCGCGCCTGGGTGCCCACGGTCAAGCGTGGGGAGGCCGTCGTCTACGCGGTGCTCCCGATGTTCCACGCCTACGGCCTGACGCTCTGCCTGACGTTCGCCATGAGCATGGGCTCGCGCCTCGTCCTCTTCCCGAAGTTCGACCCGGCGCTCGTCCTCAAGGTCATGAAGAAGCGACCGCCGACCTTCCTGCCCGCCGTCCCGCCCATCGCCGACCGTCTCCTGACCGCGGCGACCGAGCAGGGCGTGTCACTGCAGGGCACCGAGATCGCCATCTCTGGCGCGATGCCGCTGCCGCACGACCTCGTCGTCCCGTTCGAAGCCGCGTCCGGCGGCTTCCTCGTCGAAGGCTACGGGCTGTCCGAGTGCTCCCCGGTCATCTCCGCGAACCCGGTCTCGACCGCACGGAAGCCCGGGACCATCGGCCTCCCGCTGCCGAGCACCGAGGTGCGCGTCGTGGATCCCGACGACCCGGAGACCGACCGGCCGGCCGGCGAGGCGGGCGAGTTGCTCGTCCGCGGCCCGCAGGTCTTCAACGGCTACTACAACAAGCCCGAGGAGACCGCCGCCGTCCTGCTCCCAGGCGGTTGGTTCCGCACCGGTGACATCGTGTCCATCGACGAGGAGGGGTTCATGACCGTCGTCGACCGGATCAAGGAGCTCATCATCACCGGCGGGTTCAACGTGTCGCCGAGCGAGGTCGAGCAGGTGCTCCGCGGGCACGCGTCGGTCGCTGACGCCGCCGTCGTCGGGCTCCCCGATCCCCACTCCGGCGAGCAGGTCGTCGCGGCCGTCGTCGCGGCTCCCGGTGCCACCGTGGATCCGGATGCCCTCCGAGCCTGGGCGCGGGAGATCCTCACCCCGTACAAGGTGCCGAAGCGGGTCGTCGTCGTCGACGAACTCCCCAAGTCGCTCATCGGCAAGGTGCTGCGGCGCCAGGTCCGCGACGAGCTGCTGCAGGCCGACCAGGACTGAGGTCAGTCCGTCGGCACCTCGTCGGCGGACGCCGCACCCTCGGCCTCATCCGCGGCCGGGGCCTCCGGCTCGCCGAGCGCCGCCGGACCCTCGGAGACGAGCAGGGCGAACTGCTCGGCGTCGATGATCCGCAGACCGAGTGCTTCGGCCTTCGCGAGCTTCGACCCGGCACCCGGGCCGGCGGCGACGAAGTCGGTCTTCTTCGAGACGCTCGACGCAGCCTTCCCGCCCGCCTGCACGATCGCTTCCAGCGCGCCCTCCCGGGTGAAGCCGTCGAGCGAACCGGTGGCGACGACGGTGACACCGGACAGCACACCACCGGCCGCGACCGCCGCGCCCGGCCCCGGGTGTCCGGGTGTCGCCCACTGCACGCCCGCCGCAGTCCACTCCTCGACGATCTCGCGATGCCAGTCGACCTCGAACCAGGCGATGAGGGCGTCGGCGATGATCCCGCCCACGCCGTCGACCTCTGCGAGCTCGTCGCGGGTGGCCGCACGGATGGCGTCGAGCGAGCCGAAGTACTCCGCGAGTGACCGGGCGGCGACCGGGCCGACGTGGCGGATGTTGAGTGCCACCAGCAACCGTGCGAGCGGGCGGGTCTTCGCGCCGTCGAGGTTGGCGAGGAGTTCGATCGCGTTCTTGGACGGCACCGAGGACTCGTCGCCGTCGAACTCGGCCGCGGCCGGATCGTGCACGCCGTCCTTCTTGGCGCGTCGGCGGCGGAAGGGCGTGACGCGCTTCTCGGATCCGTCCTCGTTGAGCTTGGGCAGCCCGGTCTCGTTGTCGCGGACGATCACCGTGACCGGGAAGATGTCGGCCATCGTGAGCGAGAAGAGTCCGGCCTCGGTCGTCAGCGGTGGTTCCGCAGGCTCCACCGGCTGGGTGAGCGCCGCTGCCGCCACCTCGCCGAGCGCCTCGACGTCGAGCGCGCCACGGGAGCCGATGTGCTCGACGCGTCCGCGCACCTGCGCCGGGCAGCTCCGCGCGTTCGGGCAGCGCAGGTCGATGTCGCCCTCCTTCGCGGGGGCGAGGGGGGTACCGCACTCGGGGCAGTGCTCGGGCATGACGAACTCCCGCTCCGAACCGTCGCGGAGCTCGACGACCGGGCCGAGGACCTCAGGGATGACGTCGCCGGCCTTCCGGAGGACGACGGTGTCGCCGATGAGCACCCCCTTCGCCTTCACGACGTCCTGATTGTGCAGGGTCGCCTGACGCACCTCGCTGCCGGCGACGAGCACCTTCTCCATGACGGCGAACGGGGTGGCGCGACCGGTGCGCCCGACGCTCACGACGATGTCGAGGAGCTTCGTGTTCACCTGCTCGGGCGGGTACTTGTAGGCGATGGCCCATCGCGGAGCACGACTCGTCGCGCCGAGCTCGCCGTGGAGCGCGAGATCGTCGACCTTCACGACGACGCCGTCGATCTCGTGCTCGACGCTGTCGCGGTGGGCGCCGAAGTACTCGATGAACTCCGCCGCACCGGTCGCCTCGTCGTGGACCCGGTAGTGCGAGGAGGTCGGGAGCCCCCAGCTGTGCAGCAGCTCGTAGACCTGTGACTGCCGAGCGACGGGCGGCTGTTCCCACGCGCCGATGCCGTGGACGAGCATCTGCAGGCGGCCGAGCCGGTCGTGCATGAGTGCGAGCTGGGCCGGGTTCTTGCTCTCCGCCTTCTGGCGCAGGGAACCGCTCGCCGCGTTGCGCGGGTTGGCGAAGACCCGTTCACCGGCGGCCGCCTGGTTGGCGTTCAGTTCGCGGAAGGCCTCGACCGGGAAGAAGATCTCGCCCCGGACTTCGACGACCTCCGGGAACTCGACCCCGGGGTCGGACGACGTCAGGCGTTCGGGGATGGAACGGATGTACCGCACGTTCTCCGTGACGTCCTCGCCGACGACGCCGTCGCCGCGCGTGGCCGCGCTCACGAGGCGGCCGCGCTCGTACCGGAGGTTGATGGCGAGGCCGTCGATCTTCAGTTCGCAGAGGTACTGGACGGACCCTCCGGCGTCGCGCTCGACCTTGGCGGCCCAGGCGAGGAACTCCTCGATCGAGAAGACGTTGTCGAGGCTGAGCATGCGCTCGAGGTGGGTGACCGGGGCGAACAGCGTGGTCTCGGCGCGCCCGCCGACGGTCTGGGTGGGGCTGTCCTGGCTCTGCAGCTCGGGGAAGAGACGCTCGAGCTCCTCGAGCCGACGGAGCATCGCGTCGTACTCCTCGTCGGAGGCGAGCGACTCGTCGCGCTCGTAGTACGCGTCGCGAAGCTCGAGGATGCGCGAGGTGAGTTCCTCGGCCTCGGTCGATGCCTGCTGGAGGGTCTGTCCGGTGCTGTTCGCCACGGCGTCCAGTCTACGAGCGGCGTCCGACACCGGCGGGCGCTTGACACCCGGCACGTCCTCCCAGATGTGCGCAACCGGGTCGGGGCGGGTCTCATCGAGGAGTAGGGTGTCGCAGTGCCGCAGGAACCATGCGCGCGGAATCGGAGGAACCATGTCCCAGTCCAGCAGTCCGGGAACGGGGGCGGCTCCTACCAGCAAGCAGCTGACCGCGCGCGTCATCGGCATCTCCGTCTCGGCCGCGGTCGGTGGCTTCCTCTTCGGGTTCGACTCCTCCGTGGTGAACGGCGCGGTCGACGCGATGCAGGACCACTTCGCGCTCAGTGAGGCGCTCATCGGCTTCGCGGTCGCGTCAGCGCTGCTCGGTTGCGCGCTCGGCGCCTACCTCGCGGGCCGGATCGCCGACAGCCGCGGCCGCATCTTCACGATGCTGCTCGGTGCAGGCCTGTTCTTCATCTCCTCCTTCGGAGCCGGCTTCGCCTTCTCCCCCTGGGACCTCGTGATCTGGCGCATCGTCGGCGGGCTCGGTATCGGCATCGCCTCGGTCGTGGCTCCGGCGTACATCGCCGAGATCGCGCCGAGCGCCATCCGCGGCCGTCTCGCCTCGCTGCAGCAGCTCGCCATCACGCTCGGCATCTTCGCCGCGCTCCTGTCCGACTCCGTCCTGGCGGGCGCCGCCGGCGGCGCCTCGAACCCCCTGTGGTTCGGCGTCGAGGCCTGGCGCTGGATGTTCATCGCCTGCGCGCTCCCGGCCGTGGTCTACGGCGTGCTCGCGATGCGGCTCCCGGAGTCGCCCCGGTTCCTCGTCCGCAAGGGCAAGTCGGACGAGGCCCGCCGGATCTTCGCGACCGTCTGGCCGCAGGAGGAGGTGGATCGCGCCGTCAAGCTCGCCGAGCAGGCGGTGAAGGACGATGAGCAGCAGAAGAAGGCGACCCTCTGGGGCGGACGCTTCGGGCTCCTGCCGATCGTCTGGATCGGCATCATCCTGTCGATCTTCCAGCAGTTCGTCGGCATCAACGTGATCTTCTACTACTCGACGACGCTGTGGAAGGCCGTCGGGTTCCAGGAGTCCGACTCGCTCCTCATCTCGGTCATCACCTCGGTGACGAACGTCGCGGTCACCGTCGTCGCCATCCTGCTCGTGGACCGCATCGGTCGACGGCCGATCCTCCTCGCGGGTTCCATCGGTATGACGGTCTCGCTCGGCGCGATGGCGATCGCGTTCACGCAGTCGGTCACCGACAGCGCCGGCGAGGTGTCGCTCCCGCAGCCGTGGGGCACGATCGCCCTGGTGGCCGCCAATGTGTTCGTCGTCGCATTCGGGGCGTCGTGGGGACCGCTCGTCTGGGTGCTCCTCGGCGAGATCTTCCCGAACCGCCTGCGCGCGAAGGCACTCGGTGTCGCGGCGATGGCGCAGTGGATCGCGAACTTCCTCATCACGGTCAGCTTCCCGGCCCTCGCCGCGTTCTCCCTGCCGGTGACCTACGGCATGTACGCGCTGTTCGCGCTCCTCTCGTTCGTCTTCGTCCTCGCGAAGATCCCCGAGACGAACGGCCTGACGCTCGAGGAGGCGGAGACCCTCTTCGTCAAGAAGCCCAAGAAGTCCAAGGCGGGCGCACAGACCCGATCCTGACGACCGACGCGGAACGCCCGACGAGCCTGCTGGCTCGTCGGGCGTTCCGTCTTTGCGGCATCCTCAGGCGGAGGCGGCGGCTCCGACGGGCACCGCACTGACGGTGCGGTCGATCGTGAACTGGCCGAGGACGCGCGTCCCGCTGTACAGCACGGCGGTCTGTCCGGGAGCGACGCCGTCGAGCGGCGTCTCCGGGTGGACGACGAGCTCGCCGTCGACGAGCGTCAGTGCGGCGGGAACCGGGTCGGCATGCGCACGGATCTGGACGTCGCACGGGATCGGTGCGACACCGACCTCCGGAGCCCTCCCAGCCCAGGTGAAGCGCGAACCGGCGATCTCGCCGATGGCGAGCGCCTCCTTCGGCCCGACGACGACCGTGTTGTCCTTCGGGCGCACCTCGAGGACGAAGCGCGGACGTCCATCCGGCGCGGGCACGCCGAGGTGCAGGCCCTTGCGCTGGCCGACGGTGAAGGCGTGGGCGCCCTCGTGCGAACCGACGACGGCTCCGTCGCGGTCGAGGACCTGGCCGGTCTCGGTGCCGACCCGCTCCCCCAGCCAGCCCTTCGTATCGCCGTCGGGGATGAAGCAGATGTCGTGGCTGTCGGGCTTGTTCGCCACCGTGAAGCCGCGCTCCGCGGCCTCGGCTCGGACCTCGGCCTTCGACGGTGTCGCGCCGAGCGGGAACATCGAGTGCGCGAGCTGTTCGGCGGTGAGCACGCCCAGGACGTACGACTGGTCCTTGGCCCAGGCACTCGCGCGGTGCAGCTCACGATCGCCCTCGGGGCTCGTGACGATCGTGGCGTAGTGACCGGTCACGACCGCGTCGAACCCGAGGTCGAGCGCCTTCTCGAGCAACGCCGCGAACTTGATCTTCTCGTTGCAACGCATGCACGGGTTCGGGGTCCGGCCGGCGCGGTACTCGGCGATGAAGTCGTCCACCACGTCGAGCTTGAAGCGCTCCGAGAAGTCCCACACGTAGTACGGGATGCCGATCAGGTTCGCCGCACGCTGGGCGTCCATCGAGTCCTCGATGGTGCAGCACCCGCGACTGCCGGTCCGGAGCGTGCCCGGCATCCGGCTGAGCGCCAGGTGGACGCCGACCACCTCATGGCCTGCGTCGACGGCGCGCGCCGCTGCCACGGCGGAGTCGACTCCGCCACTCATCGCTGCCAGAACTTTCACCGGGCAAGTCTACGCGCCAGCCGCTGGACGGCCACCCGCAAGCGGTGACGGCGCGGCTGCTCAGGGACGAGCGCCCAGCGCCGTGTCGCGGTCGGCGGAACCGGCCCGACTCGCCTGTGCGTACGCGCGCGGCAGGGCCTGGAGGAAGTCGTCCACGTCCGTCTCGGTCGTCGTCCGACCCAGCGTGATCCGGAGGACCGATCGGGCCTCCGTCTCCGGGCGTCCCATCGCGAGCAGGACATGCGACGGTTCCGGGACGCCGGCCTGGCAGGCTGAACCCGTCGAGACCGCCACCCCTGCGAGGTCGAGGAGGAAGAGCATCGAGTCTCCCTGTGCGCCGGGGAACACGAAGTTCGCGTTCGACGCGAGTCGCTCGCTGGGATCGCCCGTCAGCTCGGCCTCCGGAACGGTCGCCCGCACGCCGGCCACGAGTCGGTCGCGCAAGGTGCCGAGACGCTCCTGCTCCGCGGTCCGCTCGAGCGCCATGAGCTCCGCGGCGACGGCGAACCCGACGGCTGCCGCGACGTCCTGCGTGCCGGAGCGGAGTCCGCGCTGCTGTCCGCCACCGTGCTGCAACGGCTCCACCACGGCTGCGCGGCTCACGACCAGGGCTCCGATCCCCACGGGACCACCGATCTTGTGCGCGGAGACGCTGAGCGCGACGAGACCACTGGCACCGACCGATCCGGATGCGGCGCGAAGGTCGGCGAGGTCGATGGGGAGGTGTCCGTAGGCCGAGACCGCGTCCAGGTGGAACGGCACCTCGGCCGCTGCGGCGAGCGCCGCCAGCCGGACGACGGGCTGGATGGTGCCGACCTCGTTGTTCGCCCAGAGCGCCGTCGCCACGGCGATGTCGGGGCCGTGGTCGGCGAAGCGCTCGGCCGCCGTGTCGAGTGAGACCCGGCCAAGGTCGTCGAGCGGGATCCAGAGCGGGGATGCGCCCTCGTGGCGCTCGAGCCATTCGACGGTGTCGAGCGTGGCGTGGTGCTCCCCCGCGGGTGCGAGCACGGCGGCACGGCGTCGATCCTGCTGTCGGTGCCAGTAGAGACCCTTCAGGGCGAGGTTGATGGACTCCGTGCCGCCGGAGGTGAAGACGAGTTCGATGGGGTCGCACCCGAGGGTCGCAGCGACCCGCTCACGCGCCTCTTCGAGGAGACGGCGGGCCTGCTGCCCGGGGCCGTGGATGGAGGCCGGGTTGCCGACGGTCGCCATCGCGGACGCGTAGGCCTCGATCACCTCGGATCGCACCGGGGTCGTCGCGGCGTGGTCCAGGTACACCACCATGCCGCTCCTCCCCTCGCCGCGGTGTCCGCGGATCTTCGCGCACTCCCGCACTCACTACTGTAGAACCCATGAACGCTGGTGACCCCTTCCACGATCTCGGCGTCCGCCTCGGCCCGTCCGGTGGTGAGCTCCGTGTGTGGTCCGAGCATGCGGATGCCCTCGAACTCGTGATCTTCGACGACAAGGATCTGAACTGGATCACCCACTCGGTCGAGATGACCCGCGACGACGACGGGGTCTGGAGTGGGAGTTCCGAGGAGCTGGTGCTCGGCCGACGCTATGCGGTCCGCGCCTCCGGGCCGTCCTCGCCGAACAACGCCTTCGACCCGAGCCTGCTGCTGCTCGACCCCTACGCCCGCGGGCTCGCCCGCGTGTCGGCCGAGCAGTGGCGTTCCGTCGTCGTCGACGACGCGTTCGACTGGGGCGGTGTGCAGAAACCCCGTGTCCCGCTCGACCGGACCGTCGTGTACGAGGCGCACGTCAAGGGGCTGAGCAAGCTGCACCCCGACGTGCCGGAGGAGCTGCGGGGCACGTACGCGGGCCTCGCCCACCCCGCGATGATCGCGCATCTGCACGATCTCGGGGTGACGAGCGTCGAACTGCTGCCGGTGCACGCGTTCACCTCCGAGCAGCGTCTCATCAAGCAGGGCCTCGTCAACTACTGGGGCTACAACACCCTGAACTTCTTCAGTCCACAGGCCTCCTACGCGACGAAGACGGCTCAGGCGGGTGGCGCGGACGAAGTCCTCCGCGAGTTCAAGGGCATGGTGAAGCTGCTGCACGAGGCCGGCCTCGAAGTCATCCTCGACGTCGTCTACAACCACACCGCCGAAGAGGGGCCCGGCGGCCCCCGCACGAGCTTCCGCGGCATCGACAACGCGACCTACTACCGTCAGGACGCCACCGGCGCCTACATCGACGTGACGGGCTGCGGCAACACCGTGGACTTCGGCCACCCGGTCCCCCAACAGCTCGTGCTCGACTCGTTGCGGTACTGGGCTGACGAGGTGCAGATCGACGGCTTCCGGTTCGACCTCGCTGCGACGCTCGGTCGGAACGAGGCGGTCGAGTTCACGCCCGACCACCCCCTGCTCGAGGCGATCGTCCACGACCCGTCGCTCGTCGACGCGAAGATGATCGCCGAGCCCTGGGACGTCGGGATGGGCGGCTGGCAGACGGGGAACTTCCCCGCCGGTTGGCACGAGTGGAACGACCGGTACCGGGATCGCGTCCGCAACTTCTGGCTCTCCGACATCGACTACGCGAGACGGGCGGACGCCCCGGTCGGGATCGGTGGGTTCGCGACCCGTCTGGCCGGATCGAGCAACACCTTCTCCGCTGAGCGCGGTCCGTTGGCCTCCGTCAACTTCATCACGGCCCACGACGGGTTCACCCTGGCCGACCTCGTCTCGTACGACGTCAAGCACAACGTCGGGAACGGCGAGTCCAACCGCGACGGCACGGACAACAACCGTTCCTTCAACCACGGTGCCGAGGGCCCGACGGACGACCCCGCGATCCTCGCCGCTCGTCGCAAGGCGATGCGGAACCTGCTCGGCACGCTCCTGCTGTCGGCGGGTGTCCCGATGCTCACGGCGGGCGATGAGTTCGGGCGGAGTCAGCGCGGCAACAACAACGCCTACTGTCACGACTCCGAGCTGACGTGGGTCGGATGGACGAGGGAGCCCTGGCAGGACCAGTTGCTCGCGCACAGCCGCCGGCTCCTCGAACTCCGGCGCGAACACCCCGCCCTCCGACCGGAGCACTTCGCCGCCGCCGGGACGACGGTGCCCGGCGCGAGCGTCATGGACTGGTTCGACGCTTCGGGCGCGACCATGAGCACCGAGGACTGGACGAGTCCGCGGAACCGGACACTGCAGTTCTTCTCGACGAGCACGCCGGAGTCCGAGGAGCTCGACCGCGTGCTGCTCATCGTGCACGGTGTCGAGCAGCCGGTCGAGGTCACCCTGCCCGAGCACGAGGGCGTGACCGCGTTCGTGCGCATCTGGAACTCCGCGGACGACGCACCGATGTCCGAGGAGGAGCAGTACGTCCCCGGCCAGACGGTCCCGGTCTCCGCCACGTCGATGCAACTCTTCCGAGCCGTCTGACGATGGCGAAGCGCAGGGTCGAGGGCGGAGGCACGCCGGCGACGGTGACGTTGACCTCGTTGGGCATCCCCTTCACCCCGCGCGCCTACCGACACGACCCGTCGGTGACGGCCTTCGGTCTCGAAGCCGCCACGGCGCTCGGCGTCGACCCGCCCAGGGTGTTCAAGACCCTGCTGGCGGAGGTGGACGGGTCGCTCGTCGTCGCGATCGTCCCGGTCGCCGACCAACTCGACCTCAAGGCGCTCGCGGCGGCCCTCGACGGGAAGCGGGCGACGATGGCGGACCCTGCCGTCGCCGAGCGGAAGACGGGCTACGTGGTCGGCGGCATCAGCCCGATCGGGCAGCGCACCACGCTCCCGACGGTGCTCGACGAGAGCGCCTTCGAGCACGAGACGGTGTTGGTCTCGGGTGGTCGGCGCGGGTTCGACCTCGAACTCGCCCCGTCCGACCTCGGATCGGCCGTCTCCGCCGTCGTCGCGCAGATCGCCAGATAGTCGGATCCCTCGACGCACCGGTCCGAGGGTCGCACCGGTGCGTCGGAGGAGATCGCCCTACTGGTCCGCCACGGCGACGAGCCCGAGTTCCGCGGGGGTGAGGAGCAGCTCGTGTCTCGGCACGATGCGCACCGTGTACCCGAACCCGCCGGCCCGATCGAGGGGAAGCGTCCCGGCGTACTCGAGTGTGTGCTCCGGCCGACTCGTCGACGGGGACTGCTGCTGCTCGAGCGGCTGCGTCCGGATGTCGAGCAGTTCACCTCCGGCACCGGGTACCCCGCAGACCACCTCGACGGTCACGTCCTCGGGTGACAGCGATCCCAGCTGGACGTAGGCGCGCAGCCGCAGGACGTCACCGACCTGCGGGACCGCGTCGACACCGCCGCTCTCGACATGGGCGACCGCCAGCTGTGGCCAGGCCTCGCGCACCCGCCGCTTGTAGGCCGCCAGCTCGCGCGCCCGCTGCTGATCGGACGCGTTCAGCTCGCGCTCCATCGCCGCCGCCGGGAGGTACATGCGCTCCGTGTACTCGCGGACCATGCGGTCGGCGCTGAGCGGTTCGGACAGCGTCGAGATCGTGTGTCGCACCATCTGCATCCAGCGCTGCGGCAGCCCGTCGTCCTCGCGCTCGTAGAACCGCGGTACCAGCTGGTGCTCGAGGATCTCGTACAGCGCCGTGGCCTCGAGGGCGTCGCGTTCCTGGTCATCCGCCGCCCCGTCCGCCGACGGGATGACCCAACCGTTCTCGCCGTCCGCGTACTCGTTCCACCATCCGTCGAGGATCGACAGGTTCAGTGCTCCGTTGAGCGCGGCCTTCATGCCGGACGTCCCGCAGGCCTCGAGCGGACGCAACGGGTTGTTCAACCACACGTCACAGCCGGGGTAGAGCGTCTTGGCCATCCCGATGCCGTAGTCCGGCAGGAAGACGATGCGCGATCGGAGCTCGGGATCCTGGGCGAACTGCACGAGGCGCTGGATGAGCCGCTTGCCGTCGTCGTCCGCCGGGTGTGCCTTGCCCGCGACGACGATCTGGACGGGCCGTTCGGGGTGGAGCAGGATCGCGCGCAGTCGGTCGGGATCGCGCAGCATGAGGGTGAGCCGCTTGTAGCTCGGCACACGCCGGGCGAACCCGATCGTCAACACCTCGGGGTCGAGCAGTTCGTCGATCCAGGACGGGAGCACCGCTTGCGGGTTCTGGGTCCGATACCCATCGGCGATCCGGCGCCGCACGTCGGCGACGAGGCGCTCCCGCGTACCGTGCTTGCGCGACCAGAGCTCGGCGTCCGAGAGCGAGGGATCGGACCAGTCCGCCCGACTCGTGTCGGTCGTCCCCCACCGGTCCACGGCGAGGTCGACGAGCGACGGATCCGTCCAGCTCGGGGCGTGGACACCGTTCGTGATCGACGTGATCGGCACGTCCGAGACGTCGAAGCCGGGCCAGAGCCCTCGGAACATCGCCCGGCTCACCTCGCCGTGCAACCGACTGACGCCGTTCGCGCGCTGCGCCAGACGCAGGCCCATGATCGCCAGGTTGAACACGTCGGCCGAGCCGCCGTTCGCCGTCTCGTCGCCGAGTGCGAGGACGTCCGGTGCGGCGACGCCCGGGAGCAGGTCACCGCTGAAGTAGCGCGTGATCACCTCGCGGTCGAACCGGTCGATCCCGGCTGGAACGGGGGTGTGCGTCGTGAAGACGGTCCCGCCGCGCACGAGCTGCAGCGCCTCGTCGAAGGAGAGTCCGTTCCCGACGAGGTCGCTGATCCGCTCGAGCCCCAGGAAACCGGCGTGGCCTTCGTTGGAGTGGTAGACCTGCGGCAGCGCGTGGTCCGTGAGCTCGCTCCACTGCTTGATCGCTCGGACGCCGCCGATGCCGAGGAGGAGTTCCTGCAGGAGTCGATGCTCGCCACCCCCGCCGTACAACCGGTCCGTCACGCCGCGCAGGTCGGCGACGTTCTCCGGAATGTCCGTGTCGAGCAGCAGCAGTGGCACCCGACCGACCTCGGCGATCCAGACCCGTGCCGACAGGCTCCGGTCGTCGGGGAGCGCCAGGGTGACGGTGACCGGTGTCCCGTCCGGTTCCCGGAGCACGGTGACCGGGAGTCCGTCGGGGTCCTGCACGGGATAGGACTCCTGCTGCCAGCCGTCGTTCGTGATCGACTGCGCGAAGTATCCGGAGCGGTACAGGAGACCCACGCCGACGAGCGGCACACCCAGGTCGGAGGCGCTCTTCAGGTGGTCGCCGGCGAGGATGCCGAGTCCGCCCGAATACTGCGGCAGGGCCGCGGCGATACCGAATTCGGGCGAGAAGTAGGCGATCGTCTGCGGTTTCGGGTCCGGGAGGCCCTGGTACCACCGCGGCTCCTCCAGGTACCGGCGGAGGTCGGCGTGCAAGGCGTCGGCCCGGCCGACGAAGTCCGCATCGGCGGCGAGTTCCGCCAGTCGCTCCGGTGTCACGAGTCCGAGGCCGCTGATCGGATCGTGGTCGGACTCGCGCCAGACGTCCGGTGCGATCTCGTCGAACAGGCGCTGCGTCGGCTCGTGCCACGACCACCGCAGGTTCGCAGCGAGGGCGGTGAGCGAGGTCAGGGAATCGGGGATGAGCGCGCGGACGGTAAACCTGCGGATAGCCTTCACGCGCTCACTCTATGGCAACCGCGGAACGCACCCGAACGCTCATCGGGCGGCCACCTGGGACACGGCAGCGCCCAAGGCCCTAGCATGACGCGCGACACCCCGCGCGCCCCTTCATCGGTGGTCGTTTCGCGGTACGGTCGGACCAGTGGCACCGAAGGAGATGGAACGCACTATGCCGAAGTCAGTACCGCAGTCCTCCACCGTCGACGACGCCGTACCGGTGTCGCTCACGCTGTCCCCGAGCATCGGGCGCATCCCGATCCTGGATCCGACGCCCTCGGTCGAAGGTGGCCGTTGGCCGGCCAAGGCGTTCTCGGACGAGGTGGTGCCGTTCGGCGCGACCGCGTTCCGCGAGGGACACGACCTCATCGGCGTCGAGCTTCTGCTCACCGATCCGCGCGGGAAGACGGTCGCGCATCGGATGGCTCCGGGCGCCCCGGGCACGGACCGCTTCGAGGTCGAGGTCCAACTCGCGACCGAGGGCACCTGGCGGTACCAGGTCCGCGCCTTCGCCGACGAGTTCTCGACCTGGGAGCACAACGCCCGGGTCAAGATCGAGGCCGGCGTCGACGTCGAGCTCATGTACCTCATCGGCGCGGAACTCCTCGAGCGCGCCGCGACGGACAAGCTCCGCCCGGCGAAGGACCGCCGCTTCCTCACCGCCGCCGCCAAGCTCCTCCGCGACACCGACGCCGAGCCGGCAGCCCGGTTCGCGGTGCTCGACGACCCCGAACTCCTGGCCATCGCCGACCGCCGACCGTTCGCCGGTCTCGCGAGCACGAGCGACGAGCGCGTGGTCCGCGTCGAGCGAACCCGGGCCGGCGTCGGTTCCTGGTACGAGTTCTTCCCGCGGTCGGAGGGTGCCGAGCGGAACCCGGACGGCTCCTGGACGTCGGGCACCTTCCGCAGCGCAGCCGGTCGGTTGCCGGCCGTCGCCGCGATGGGGTTCGACGTCCTCTACCTGCCGCCCATCCACCCCATCGGCGTGACGTTCCGCAAGGGGCCGAACAACACCCTCACGCCCGGCGAGCACGACCCGGGTTCCCCCTGGGCGATCGGTGGTTCCGCGGGCGGTCATGACGCGATCCATCCCGACCTCGGCACGGAGAAGGACTTCGTCGCCTTCGTCCGCCAGGCGAAGAAGGTCGGCCTGGAGGTCGCCCTCGATCTCGCGCTGCAAGCGTCGCCGGACCACCCCTGGGTGACCGAGCACCCCGAGTGGTTCACGACCCTCCCCGACGGCACGATCGCGTACGCCGAGAACCCGCCGAAGAAGTACCAGGACATCTACCCGGTCAACTTCGACAACGACCCCGAGGGCATCCGGGCCGAGGTGCTGCGCATCGTCCGGCACTGGATCTCGCTCGGTGTCCGCATCTTCCGCGTCGACAACCCCCACACCAAGCCGCTCGACTTCTGGGAATGGTTGCTTGCGACCGTCAACCGGACGGACCCCGACGTCGTGTTCCTCGCGGAGGCCTTCACCCGTCCGGCCCTGCTGCAGGGTCTGGCGAAGGTCGGGTTCCAGCAGAGCTACACCTACTTCACGTGGCGCAACACGAAGGAGGAGCTCGAGGAGTTCCTCGGCGCGGCAGCGACCGAGACCGCCGACTTCCTCCGGCCCAACCTGTTCGTCAACACGCCGGACATCCTCACCGAGTACCTCCAGTTCGGTGGCCGGGCGGCGTACAAGGTGCGTGCGGCGATCGCCGCGACCGCCGCTCCGACGTGGGGGGTCTACGCCGGGTACGAGCTCATCGAGAACGTCGCCCGTCCCGGTGCCGAGGAGAACATCGACAGCGAGAAGTTCGAGTACCGTCCGCGGGACTGGGCCGCTGCGGAAGCCGCCGGCACCTCGCTGTCGCCGTACCTCACCCTGCTCAACCAGATCCGGCGTGCGCATCCCGCCCTCCGGCAGTTGCGCAACATCAGCTTCCACTGGAGCGACGACGACCAGATCCTCGTCTTCAGCAAGCATCTCGACCAGCGGTTCACCGGCACCGGTGAGCACGACACCCTGCTCGTCGTCGCCAACCTCGATCCGCACTCGGTCCGACAGACCATGGTGCACCTCGACCAGACCGTGTTCGGTGGCGTCCCGGGCGGCAGCTTCGACGTCACGGACCTCGTCACGGGGGCCGAGTGGATCTGGTCCGACAGCAACTTCGTGCGCCTCGACGCCTTCACCGAGCCCGTGCACATCCTGAGCGTGAGGATCCGACCATGACGACCAGCCCTGTGACCCCAGACGGAGCCGCTGCACCGAAGCGCTCCGGCCGTCGCGCCGCACCGATGCCGGTCGACGCCACACCGGCGCCCCGGGAGCTCCCGCTCCCCTCCGTCGAGGACTGGATCCTCGACGCCGTCGCGGAGGGCCGCTATCACGATCCGCACCAGATCCTCGGCCAGCACCTCGTCGACCTCGGCGGGGTGAGCGACCCCCTCGTGGTCGTCCGCGCCAGACGGCCGCTGGCCGAGCAGGTGACGGCGGTGCTCGCCAACGGTGCGCGCGTGGAGCTCGCGCACGTCCGCGCCGGCATCTGGCAGGGCTTCCACGTCGACGGCATCATCGACTACACGCTCGACGCCCGCTACAGCGACGGGTCGATCTGGAACGCCGACGACCCGTACCGGTTCGCGCCGTCGATCGGTGAACTCGACCTGCACCTCATCGGCGAGGGTCGCCACGAACGACTCTGGGACGCACTCGGCGCACACGTCACCGAGCTGCGTGGGGTCACCGAGTCGGTCGCCGGCACCGCGTTCGCCGTCTGGGCACCTCACGCACGTGCGGTCCGGGTCATCGGCGATCTCAACTCCTGGGACGGCACGGCGCACGCCATGCGCAACATGGGTGCGACGGGTGTCTGGGAGCTGTTCATCCCCACCATCGGCGCCGGCGAGCTGTACCGCTTCGAGATCCTGACCCAGCACGGCGACTGGGTCCGTCGGTCCGACCCGATGGCCCGGTTCACCGAACGCTCCCCCGCCACCGCATCCGTGACCGGTGTCAGCGACTACCGCTGGACGGACGAGGCGTGGCTCGATCGGCGGGCCGCGAGCGATCCCCACAACGGACCCATGAGCGTCTACGAGCTGCACGTCGGCTCCTGGCGTCCCGGGCTCGGCTACCGGGACCTCGCGGACCAGCTCATCGAGTACATCGCTGAGCTCGGCTACACGCACGTGGAGTTCATGCCGCTCGCCGAGCACCCCTTCGGCGGGTCCTGGGGCTACCAGGTCACCGGCTACTACGCGCCGACCAGCCGCTTCGGTTCGAGCGACGACCTCAAGTACCTGATCGACCGTCTCCACGGCGCGGGGATCGGCGTCCTCATGGACTGGGTGCCCGGCCACTTCCCCAAGGACGAGTGGGCCCTCGCGAACTTCGACGGTCAGCCCCTCTACGAGCACCCCGACCCGCGACGTGGCGAACAGCCGGACTGGGGCACCCTCGTCTTCGACTTCGGCCAGCCCCAGGTCAAGAACTTCCTGGTGGCCAACGCCCTCTACTGGCTCGAGGAGTTCCACGTCGACGGCCTGCGCGTCGACGCCGTCGCCTCGATGCTGTACCTCGACTACTCGCGGAAGGACGGCGAGTGGCTGCCGAACGTCCACGGCGGGCGCGAGAACCTCGAAGCGATCAGTCTCCTCCAGGAGGCGAACGCGACGGCCTATCGACGGAACCCCGGGATCGTGATGATCGCCGAGGAGTCGACGAGTTGGCCCGGCGTCACCGCGCCGACGAGCGAGGGCGGACTCGGGTTCGGCCTGAAGTGGAACATGGGCTGGATGCACGATTCGCTCCAGTACATCGAGCACGATCCGCTCTACCGGTCGCACCACCACGGCGAGATCACCTTCTCGATGGTCTACGCCTTCAGCGAGAGCTTCCTCCTGCCGATCAGCCACGACGAGGTCGTCCACGGCAAGGGGTCCCTCCTCGCGAAGATGCCCGGTGACCACTGGCAGCAGCTCGCGAACATGCGGGCCTACCTCGCCTTCATGTGGGCCCACCCCGGCAAGCAGTTGCTCTTCATGGGCCAGGAGTTCGGTCAGCCCTCCGAGTGGTCGGAGGAACGCGGTCTGGACTGGTGGATCCTGGACCAGCCGAGCCACCGGGCACTGCTCGGCCTCGTGTCCCGACTCAACGCCGTGTACACGGACCACCCGGCTCTCTGGGCCCTCGACCACGACGCCGCCGGCTTCGAATGGCTCGACGCCGGGGACGCGCAGAACAGCGTGCTCTCCTTCCTGCGCTGGGACGACGACGGCAACGTGATCGCCGCGCTCGTGAACTTCTCCGGTGCCCCCGTCGGGCCGTGCCGGGTCGGTCTGCCTCGCGCGGGTCGGTGGGAGGAACTCCTCAACACCGACGCCGTGGAGTACGGCGGATCCGGCGTGGGCAACTACGGATCGGTCGAGGCGTCGGCGTCACCGTGGGCGGGACGCCCGGCTTCCGCCGAGCTCACGCTGCCCCCGCTCGGCATGATCTGGCTCAAGCACGTCGGCTGACCAGGCTTCCGCGGCACCCGGATGCACGACGAAGGCCCGCCTCCTGAGGGAGGCGGGCCTTCGTCGTGCATCGGTCGGTCAGTAGAGCAGGCCGGTCAACCGGGCCCTGGCCTTCATGACGCGCGGATCGGTGACGCCGGCGACCTGGAACAGCTCGAGCAGGCGCGTCCGGACGGTGTCCTTGCCCGACTGGTCGAGGTCGGGGAACAGCGTCAGCAGCCGGTCGAAGGCGTCCTCGAGGTGTCCTCCGGAGAGGTCGAGGTCGGCGACGGTCAGCTGGGCGTCGAGGTCGTCGGGAGCGGCGGCCGCCTGTCCGCGGATCTCATCGAGGGTCTTCCCCGTGAGGCGGTGCAGCAGACGGACCTGGGCGAGGCCGGCCACAGCCATGTCGTCCTTCGGGTTCTGCGCAATGGCCTTCTCATACGCGGCGATGGCCGTCGGGTAGTCGGCGCGCTCGATGGCCTCGTACGCCTCGGCGTGGAGGGGCGGCAGCGGTTCTTCCACGGGCTCGGCAGGGGCTGCAGCGTCGCCATCGGCGACGACGGCCCGACCGGAGACCCCGTTCTGCTCGGCCAGCTGCAGCAACTGCTCGATCACGTCGCGCACCTGTGACTCCGGGATCGCGCCGTTGAACATCGGCACCGGGCGTCCACCCACGACGGCGACGACCATCGGGATCGACTGCGCCTGGAAGGCTTGGGAGAGCTGCGGGTTCGCGTCGACGTCCACCTTGGCGAGCACGAAGCGACCGGCGTATTCCGCGGCGAGGCGCTCGAGTACCGGCGAGAGCTGCTTGCACGGCCCGCACCATTCGGCCCAGAGGTCGATGACGACGGGGACCACGGAGGACAGCTCGACGACCTGTCCGAACCCGTCGTCCGTCGCGTCGAAGACGAGGGACGGGACCTGGACGGTCTGGTCGGTCGTCGCGCCGGGTGCTTCTGCAGGCGCGCCTGGCTGGGTCGGCGCGCCGGCGGGCGGCGTCTGGTGGCGACGCGCGAGGCCGGAGAGGTCGACGGCGCCGCGCAGGTGTGCCGCGCTCGGCTCCGCGGCACTCACGGGAGCTCCGATGCGGCGATGAGGGTCTGGGTGAATCCGAGCAAGGTGATCTTCTCTCCGGAGTTGACGGCTGGCACGTAGAACAGGAGCTGGTCGCCGTAGGTGGCCTGTGTCCCCTTCGCGCTCTCGGTGATCCCGGAGAGCGCGGCGACCGCACCCGAAGGTTTCACGGTAGCACCGGCGGTGACGACGGAGACCACCTCGCCCTCCTGCACGTTGACGGCGACGATCGCGCCGGAGTCGTTGGTCGCCAGCGCGACGTTCGGGCCGGTACCGGCGGCCGCCGAGAAGGCGATGCTCGCCGTCGTCGGCAGGTTCGCGGCCTTCGTCGCGCGGTCCGCGGCGACCTGCGTGCGGAAGACGTCGCCATCGGCGTTGAACAGGCCGGCGAAGGTGCTCGCATCGCCGTTCGTGATGATGTCGGCGTAGGCCGCGGCGATCTCCTCCGGTGGCATGACGAGCAGCTTCGAGTCCGGCGGGACGCTCGCGGCACCGATGGTCGCGGGCGCGACGTTCTCGAGTCGGGCGCCCTCGAGGAGTTTCTCCGCGTAGACGACCTGGTAGTTCGACCGCGGGTCCTGCTGGGTCATCACGAGGACCGTCGGCGACACCGTCTCGTCGGCCTTGTCCTGGATCGCGGTCATGACCGTCCGTGGCCAGGCGTCCGTCGCCTGAGGCAGGGTGAGCGTGACGGGCGAGGCGGGGATGGGGGTCGCTCCGGCGGCGTCGGCCACCTTCGAGCGGAGGGCGTAGTTCGCGGTGCGCTCCTCGAGCGCCGGCCCGGAGAACCGGACGGCCGCAGCGGTGCCGTCGAGCGCAGCATCGGCCTCGGACGCCGCCGTCGAGATCCGCGACACGATCCGTTCGACCTGTGGCACGGTGACGACGGGCGCCGCGAAGTCCTGGTCCTGGCTGTCGGCCGGCAGGTCCGTCGCGGTGACGGTGGGCGTCGGTGACGGCGCTCCGATGGTCGGCCAGTAGTCCTGGGAGCAACCGCTCAGGCCGAGCGTGCCGATGAGGACGAGCGGGACGCCCACGACGAGGGAACGGCGGAGCGGGGAGCGCTTCGTTTTGCCGGCCCCGAGTTCACGGGGGCGGCGCGGCTTCGGTTGTCTCGACATCTTCGTGATGCCCTTCTGTCCTTGTCCCGGACCCTTGCGACGCGGGCCTCGCGAGCGACGCATGCGCTGGATCCCCGAGAGGTAGAGCACGATGCCGGCGAGGAGCACGAGGATGCCACCGGCGATCAGCGGGCCGGCCCACGGGGTGGCGTTGTCGAGTGGCCAGGAGAGGCGGAGGGAATCCGGAGCGGCGGCCGTACCGTCGGTCGCGATGAGCACGTCGATGTCCTTCGGCAGGTTCATCGTCGCGATGACTGCCCCCGCCTCGTCGTACTCGCCGAGCCAGAGGTCGGATCCCCGCGGGTTCGGGCCCTGCTCGGAGGTGGTGGTGTCGTCGGTGGCCTCGGGGGCCGGCGTCGCCGACGGCTCCGGACTCGGGGTCGCCCCGTCGTCGGTCGCGTCCGCCTCGGCGGTGACGGTGGTGGTCGTCAGGGCGGTGCCGGCACTGTTGACGCCGACGCGGCTGTAGGGCTCGTCGCCGAGCCAGGCCGTGATGTCGTCGGAGCGCCCGTAGCTCATGAACACCTGGGTGTCGCCGCCCGCGCCCGCCACGATGGACTGCGCTCCCGGCTGCGACTGCAGCACGCTCCCGGGGATGACGATGAACCGATCACCGCTGTCGACCGTCGTCGACAGGCTGAAGGTGCCGGGCGAGAGGAACACGGTCCGTTGCGCGATTCCCGTCACGATCATGACGGCTGCCACGACGAACGCGGCGATGGCGAGAACGAAACGCACGGATTACTCTCCTCTGGCGTCGGAGCGACGCGGGTGATCCTGCGTCCGACGGGATCCGGCGGGTCGGGCCGGCAGGAGACGCAGGTGGTTCAGGGTATCGGAAATGACTGGGAGGCGGCTAGACGGCCGCTGAGAGGCCGGGGGCCGGCCAGTGGGTCGGGAGCGGCAGCGCCTCGGGACGCACTGCAGCGACGATCTCGGTGAGCACGCGACGGGTCTGACTCTCCCCCACCCACAGGTGCTTGGCACCGTCCACCGGGACGAGGGTGGCCCCGGGGAGCACGCCGAACCGTTCCGCCGCTTCCGCTGGTCGGAGGTAGTCGTCGAACTCGGGCACGAGGACGACCATCGGCCGGTCGTCGCCGGCCCAGGCCCGGAGCTCGTCCTCCGTCGTGCGGTGCAGCGGCGGAGAAAGGAGGATCACGCCGTCGACGGCCGGGTCGCGACCGTACTTCAAGGCCAGCTCGGTCCCGAACGACCATCCGACGATCCACGGATGCGGAAGCCCGCGCTCGACCACGAACGCCAGCGCAGCCTCGACATCGGCCCGCTCGCCGACGCCGCCGTCGAACGCGCCGTCGCTCGTCCCTCGCGGAGACGAGGTGCCGCGGGTGTTGAAGCGGAGCACGGCGATCCCCGCGAGCGCAGGCAGGCGCGCCGCGGCCTTCCGGAGCACATGGGAGTCCATGAACCCGCCGGCGGTGGGCAGCGGGTGGAGCGTCACCAGGGTCGCGACGATCTCGCCGTCGGCCGGCACCGCGAGTTCGCCGACCAGGGTCAGGCCGTCGGCCGTGTGCAGCTCGATCTCCTCGCGGACGGCGGGGAGCTCGGCGCCACCACGGATCTCGATGGTGTCGGTCATGAGTCAGTCCTCCGGGGCAGTGTGGTCGGGTCGTTTCGCGACGTGCGTGCGTTCACCGGATCCGCCAGCAGTGCGAGTGCCAGTGCCGCCGGGCAGCGATGTCGGCCTGGTCGCCCAGGACCCCGTCAGCGCGCCACGTCACCACATGGGCGGTGCCGGGCGGGATGGACTGTCCGCATCCAGGACACACATAGGTCTTCTGCGCACTGGAACCGCTGACGGGCTGGACGAACCAGGATCCGTCTCGATGGTCCTCGGTGCGTTTCCACCCCGCCATCAGCCGTTCGAGACCGTTACCCTCGTCGTCGCCGGGCCGCGGCCGGTGGCGGTGGTGTCGGGGCATGGGTCAAGTCTAGGCTCAGCCTCCACGACCGTGTCGGGAGGCGGTTCCGGTCAGTACCAGCCGTTGGACTCCGAGTGGGCCCACGCGCCACACGGCGTGCTGTACCGACTCGTGATGTATCCGAGACCCCAGGTGATCTGCGTCGCGGGGTTGGTCGCCCAGTCGGCTCCGGCCGAGGCCATCTTGGAGCCGGGAAGCGCCTGCGGGATGCCCGTGGCGCCGGAGCTGGCGTTGTAGGCGTACACGTTCCAACCCGACTCGCGGTTCCACAGGGAGACGAGACAGCTGTACTCGCCCTCGCCCCAGCCGTTGGCCATGACCATGTCGTAGGCGATGGCCTGAGCCGTACCCGGGTCGGGCGTGCCTGCCGCGGGAGCACTGCCCGTGGACGAGGAACCGCCGCCGGTCGCGGCCGGCGTCGCCACGGGAGGCGGCGGGGGCGGAGCGACGACCTCGTAGCTGTCGCGGGCGAAGGTGTACTGGTAGTTCGAGCTTGCGACGACCGACTGCGCGGCGTTGCCACCGAACTGCGCCTGCTTCTCCGCATAGGAGGACGCCACGACGCTCGAGGTCGGGTCGACCATCGTCACGGCGACGAAGCCGAATGCAGCCGTCGCCGCGAAGATCCCGAGGACCTTCTTGCCGCGAGAGCGCGGCCGACGGTAGGCCTGAACAGCCTTACCGGTGTTCGGCTGGGCTGATGGTTTCCACGGGGTCACGTCAGTTGAGTCTTGAGGCACGATGCATCGATGGTAGCCGAGAATGCCTGATCAGGCCACCTGGTCGGCCGACGCTCAGCGAACCGCCAGCATGACGTCCACGACGCTGTCGAGCAGTGCGTCGACCTGGGACTCGCGGTAACCGGCCCATTCGTTGCGGAACACGGCCGTGCGGACGCGGTCGACGTTGAGCGGCGTGCCGTCGTGGAAGTAGGCGACGAGGCGATCCGCGAGGGCGTCCACGTCCTTCCGGCTGTAGCCGCGGGCGAGCAGGCTCACGCGCTGGAACCGCTGGCCCTCCGGCCTCGTCAGCCGGTTGAGGATGACCTGCGCGGTGCCGCGGGCGTCGCGCAGCCACTCCTTGGCACCGCGCTCCTCGACCGACCGCTCCCGCTCGCGGAGCGAGAAGGCGTCCTCGAGTCGCTCGAGCGCCGCGTCGACGTGCTCGGTGCTGTAGCCACCCCGGACGAGCCGGAACGCCACGTGCCGGATGTCCTCCGCGCTCAGGATCGCATCGGCGTCGGCGTCGGTGTCCTGCCCGTAGGCGGCGCGAGCGCGGTCGAGGAACTCGTCGACCTCGGCCGGATCGTAGCCACGCTTCGAACGTTTTGCGGTGGGGAAGATCGTGCTCACCGGACCATTCTCCCCCATGAGGGGCTGATCGGGCGAAATCGGACCGAGCCGGGACTCAGACCGCGAGTCCGCCGAACAGGAGGTAGACCACGTAGGCGACGACCGCCGACGGCAGGATCGAGTCCAGGCGGTCGAGGAATCCCCCGTGCCCGGGAAGCCACGAGCTCATGTCCTTCACGCCGATGTCGCGTTTGATGAGCGACTCCGCGAGGTCGCCGACCGTGGCACTGCCGAGGAGCAGCAGACCGAGCAGGACACCGACCCACCACGGGACACCGAGCATGAGGATGGCGAGCAGCACGCCGGCCACGACCGAGACGACCCCCGCTCCGGCGAAGCCCTCCCAGGTCTTGTTCGGGCTGATCACCGGCGCCATCTTGTGCTTGCCGAACGACAGGCCGCTCACATAAGCACCGACGTCGACGCAGATGACGAGGATCAGGAACGCCAGCGTCCACCATTCGCCCTCGGGCTGGGCGACGAGGAACACGGCGAAGGAGGCGAGGAAGGGGACGTAGACCTGGATGAACGTCCCGGACGCGAGGTCGCGGACGAGCGTGGGAAGGTCGGTCCGCTTCGAAGCGATGGCCTGCTCGGCCACGCGCCAGACGATGACGAGCAGGATGCCGAGCAGGACGACGGACCAACGCCAGACGTCGTGGAGGAAGAACGCCGCCGGCTGCATCGCGACGGCCGAGATGACGGTCGGGATCGCCGGCACCCGGCGCCCGGTCTGCTCGAGGGCCTTCCGCAGCTCCAGCGTGGCGAAGGCCACCACGGCCGAGGCCAGGACGACGAAGATCACCTTGAAGATGATCAGGCTCACGAGCATGATGCCGCCCGCGGCCACCCCGATGAGGATGGCGTTCACGAGGTTGCGGCCGACCCGCGCCTCGATGCGTTCGTTCGTCGCGTCGAACTGCGCCTTCGTCGCCTGGACCTGCCGCTCGATGTCGGCACGTTTGGCGTCGACCTGCCGCTCGAACTTCGCACGGCGGTCCTTCAGCTGAGAACGCAATTCCTGCGAACCCGACTTGCCGGACCGGCCGGGTTCGGGCTTCGACGGATCGCTCGATCGCCCGGGAGCGACATCGTCTTCCACAGGTACCTCCAGCGGGCCTGCCGTCGGTCGAGGGACCGGTCGGCGAACGGAATCAGCGGTGGGACAGCGGCTCAGATGGAGAGCAGCTCGGTCTCCTTGGCCTTCAGCGCGGCGTCGACGGCGTCGATGTGCGACTTCGTGACGGCCTCGAGCTCCTTCTCGCCGCGTGCGACGTCGTCATCGCCGACCTCGCTCTTGAGCGCCTCGAGGTCGTCCTTGCCCTTGCGACGGATGTTGCGGATGGACACCTTCGCGTCTTCACCCTTGCCGCGGACGATCTTGACGTATTCCTTGCGACGCTCAGCGGTCAGTTCGGGCATGGTGACCCGGATGACGGTGCCGTCGTTCGTCGGGTTGGCGCCGAGGTTCGGGATGTCGCGGATCGCCTGCTCGATGTCGCGCAGTGCGGACTTGTCGTAGGGCGTCACGACGATCGTGCGAGCTTCCTGGTTCTGCAGGGAGGCGAGCTGCGCCAGCGGCGTCGGCGTGCCGTAGTAGCTCACCAGGACCTTCTGGAACAGCTGGGGGTTGGCGCGACCCGTACGCACCGTGGCGAAGTCATCCTTCGCGGCCTCGACGGCCTTCGACATCCGGGTACCAACATCCGACAGGACATCCGCGATCACGAGCACTCCTTTGATTGCATTACTGGGTTCAGTCTAGTCGGGCGGCTGGCCTCGGCCTCGCCGCCCTGCCGCTTACGCGGAGGTGACGAGAGTGCCGATCGCGGCACCGCGGATGGCCGCCGTGACGTTGCCGGCCGGCTCCATGCCGAAGACGCGCATCGGCATGCCGTTGTCCATGCAGAGGCTGAAGGCCGTCGAGTCGACGACCTTGAGGCCGCGCTGGAGCGCCTCCTGATAGGAGATGGTGTCGATCTTCGTCGCCGTCGGGTCGACGCGGGGGTCGGCGGTGTAGACGCCGTCGACGCCGTTCTTGGCGACGAGGACTTCGACGGCTCCGATCTCGAGCGCGCGCTGTGCCGAGACGGTGTCGGTCGAGAAGTACGGGAGTCCGGCGCCCGCTCCGAAGATGACGACGCGACCCTTCTCGAGGTGTCGCTCGGCACGGAGCGGGATGTACGGCTCGGCGACCTGCGTCATGGCGATGGCTGACTGCACGCGCGTGGCGGCGCCGGCCTGTTCCAGGAAGTCCTGGAGCGCCAGGGCGTTCATGACCGTTCCGAGCATGCCCATGTAGTCGGCTCGGCCGCGGTCCATGCCGCGCTGGCTGAGCTCGGCTCCGCGGAAGAAGTTGCCGCCTCCGACGACCACTGCGACCTCGACCTCGGCGGTCGCTTCAGCGATCTCGCGGGCGATCGACCCGACCACGTCGGGGTTGACGCCCAACTGGCCGCCTCCGAACGCCTCACCTGACAGCTTGAGCAGTACCCTGCGCTTCTTCTCCGGCATCCGCCTGTCCTTCCTCGTCCCTCACACAACTTAGCGTCAGGAGCCGCCCGCTGTCCGCGACAGCCGTCGACTCGCTGGCTGGATCGTCACCGATCCCACGTGCACGGGTATGCCCGCGCACGCAAAGGGGTCCGGATCGCCACTGGCGATCCGGACCCCGTCACAATTGCTACGCGCCGACCTTGAAGCGGGCGAACCCGGTCACGGTGAGGCCCGCGTCAGCGAGCACCTTCTGCACGGACAGCTTGTTGTCCTTGGCGTAGTCCTGCTCGAGGAGCGCGACCTGCTTGAAGTACGAGGTCACGCGGCCCTCGACGATCTTCGGCAGTGCGGCCTCGGGCTTGCCCTCGTTCTTCGAGATCTCGGTGACGATCTCGCGCTCCTTCTCGACCTCGTCGGCCGGGACGTCGTCGCGGCTGAGGTAGGACGGGTTGGCGAACGAGATGTGCTGCGCGATGCTGCGAGCCGTCTCCGCGTCGTCGCCTGTGTAGCCGACGACCACGCCGACCTGCGCGGGCAGGTCCTTGTTGGTCTTGTGGAGGTAGACGGCGAAGTGCTCACCGTGCACCACCGCGAGGCGGCGGAGCTCGAACTTCTCACCGATGATCGCAGCGGAGTCCGCGATGACCTCGGCGACGGTCTTGCCGTCGGCCGGAGCCGCGTTCCCCTCTTCGACGGTGGTCGCGCCGGCGGCGACGACTGCGTCGAGGACGAGGTCGGCCAGAGCGAGGAACTTCTCGCCCTTCGCGACGAAGTCGGTCTCGCAGGCGAGCTCGATGAGCGTGGCGGTGTCGCCGTTCTCCTTCGCGGCGACGAGGCCCTCGCTCGTGGAGCGGTCGGCACGCTTCGCGTTGCCCTTCGCACCCTTGAGACGCAGGATCTCGGTCGCCTTCTCGACGTCGCCATCGGCTTCGACGAGTGCGTTCTTGGTGTCGACCATGCCGGTGCCGAGCTGCTCGCGCAGCACCTTCAGGTCAGCGAGAGAAAAGTTGGCCATTGCTGGTGTCCTCCTTGATTACTTCTCGTCGGCGACGACGGCGGCAGCTGCGCCCTCGGCGTCGGCGGCGGACTCGGTTGCAGCGACCTCGACGTCTTCGACAGCCGGAGCTGCCTCGACGGCGTCGGTTGCGGCGATCGCCTCATCGGCGACCTTCTCGGTCTCGGCGGAACCCTGCTCGCCGCCCTGGAGCAGCTCCTGCTCCCACTCGGCGAGCGGCTCGGCCGGGGCGTCGCCCTCGGTCGGCTTCTGGTGGCGCTGGATGAGACCCTCGGCGGCGGCGTCGGCGATGATGCGCGTCAGCAGGCCGACGGAACGGATCGCGTCGTCGTTACCCGGGATCGGGTAGGTGACCTCGTCGGGGTCGCAGTTGGTGTCGAGGATGCCGATGACCGGGATGCCGAGCTTGCGCGCCTCGTCGATCGCGAGGTGCTCCTTCTTGGTGTCGACGACCCAGAGCGCCGACGGCGTCTTCGAGAGGTTGCGGATACCACCGAGCGACTTGTGGAGCTTGTCCAGCTCGCGCTTCTTGATGAGGAGTTCCTTCTTGGTGAAGCCGCTCTTGGAGGCGTCTTCGAAGTCGAGCTCCTCGAGCTCCTTCATGCGGGCGAGTCGCTTCGACACCGTCTGGAAGTTGGTGAGGAGGCCACCGAGCCAACGCTGGTTGACGTAGGGCTGGCCGACGCGCGTGGCCTGCTCGGCGATGACTTCCTGCGCCTGCTTCTTCGTGCCGACGAAGAGGATGGTGCCGCCGTGGGCGACCGTCTCTTTGACGAAGTCGAAGGCCTGGTCGATGTAGCCGAGCGACTGCTGCAGGTCGATGATGTAGATGCCGGAACGCTCGGTGAAGATGAAGCGCTTCATCTTCGGGTTCCAACGGCGGGTCTGGTGCCCGAAGTGCACGCCGCTGTCGAGCAGCTGGCGGATGGTTACGACGGCCATGAGCCGTTCTCCTGTTCTGCGCTCGCCACCGCGCCGCTGACGCGGACGGGTGGGAGTGCCTCGGTTGTCTGACGGACCGGATGGCCTCGTCCCTGGTGCCCGGCGCACGTCCGCCACGCTCCGGAGAGCGAGGACCGATTGGAAGTGGTGGCCGAAATGGCACGCGTAGTCACCCCGACGAGCGAGGTGCTCCGTTCAGCATAGCATCAGGCCACCGTGATGACGGTGCTCCACAGCCCGTCCGACCACGTCCGTCTCCCCGCTCCGAGGTGCCCACCGGCCCTCGCTCTCCCGAGCCCGTCAGGCTCGGATCATGATGACCTCGATCGCCAGTTGGTTCCTCATCTCCTGCCTGGTGCTCCTCGCACCCGTGAGCACGTCTGGGGCGGCGCCGGCCTGGAGCTGGCCGATCGCTCCCCCGCACGTCGTCACCGAGCCGTTCGTCGCGCCACCCGACCCGTACAGCGCCGGCCACCGGGGTATCGACATCGCGGCATCGCCCGGTCAGCCGGTCGCCGCGGCGGCAGCCGGCGTCGTCACGTTCAGCGGGACGGTGGTCGACCGCCCACTCGTCGTGATCCGGCACGACGACGGACACGTCTCGAGCATCGAGCCGGTGGTGGGTTCGGTCGACGTCGGTAGCCGCGTGACCCGCGGGGCACCGATCGGGACGGTCGGCGTCGGCGGACACTGCGCCGACGGCTGCGTGCACTTCGGGGTGCGGCTCGACGGCGTCTACGTCAATCCGATGCTGCTGCTCGGCGAGGTGCCTCCGGCCGTCCTGCTCCCACTGACCGCGACCGCGGAGGCTCAGGCCCGCGGGTGGGCGTTGCGGTAGCTCTCCTTGATGCGTTCGACGGAGACGTGCGTGTAGATCTGCGTCGTCGCGAGACTCGCGTGGCCGAGGAGTTCCTGGACCGCGCGGAGGTCCGCTCCCCCGTCGAGCAGATGCGTCGCGGCGGTGTGCCGCAGGGCGTGCGGCCCTGCCGGACCACCACCGGGCACGGCGTCGAGGAGCCGGGCGACGAGCGTGTAGACGGAGCGTGGGCCGAGCCGTCCTCCGCGTGCGCCGAGGAAGAGGGCTGCGCCGGGCGTCGGTCCGCGGTCCTTCGCGGCGGCACGGACGACCAGCTGCGGGCGGGCGCTCGTGAGGTAGTCGACGATCGCCGACTGAGCGGGGACGCCGAACGGCACGACCCGCTCTTTGTCGCCCTTGCCCGTGACACGGACGGTGAGTCGATCGAGGTCGAGGTCGTCCCGGTCGAGTCCGCACAGCTCGGATACGCGAAGGGCCGAGGCGTAGAGCAGTTCGACGACGGCGAGGTCGCGGAGGGCGTTCGGCTCCCCCGATGCGGCGCGGTCCTCGAGCCCAGCGAGGAGGTCGTCGAACGGGCCCCGGCCGACGACGCGTGGCAGGGTCCGACCCGTCTTCGGACTCCGGAGACGTGCCGCGACGTCCGAATCGACCCTGCCGGTGCGCAGGAGCCAGGCGCTCCAGGCCTTGGCCGTGGCGGTGCGTCGCGCGAGCGTCGCCTTGGACGAGCCTGCCTCGGAAGCTGCCCAGAGCCAGTCGCGGAGGAGGTCCAGCGTCACGCCGTCGACGCCCTCGACATCGCGTCCGGTGGCGAAGTCGGCGAGCTGCCGGAGATCGGATGCGTAGGCGCGAACGGTCTGCGGCGACAACCGACGCTCTGAAGCGAGGTGCTCCGAGAACCCGTCGATGCTGCTCCAGATGTCCACGTGGACAGCATGCCCCACGCATCCGACGCCGTGGCCTTCCCCCGCCGACCGATCACCTCACGCCCGTCCGCCGACGAGCACCCACCCTCGTTCGCGTTCCTCGACGGCCCCGGCGAGATCGAGCGCACCGAGCACACCGGTGACCTCTCGAGGACTCAGACCACTCGCTTTCGCAAGCGCCTCGACGGTGCGTGGCGAGCGCGCACTCATCACATCACGGACCCGGCGTTCCTCTGGCGAGGCGAACGCCTGCGCGTCCGCGTCGACCGCGGTCCACCCGGCGAGCTCCGCCATCTGTGCGGCGTTCGTCACGCATGTGGCGGCGTACTCACGGATCAGGCGGTGACAGCCCGCCGACGACGGACTCGTGACCGGGCCGGGCACGGCTCCGAGCGGACGCCCGAGGGATGCAGCGTGACCCGCCGTGTTGATCGACCCGGAGCGGTCGCCGGCCTCCACGACCACCGTCGCAGCCGAGGCTGCGGCGATGAGTCGGTTCCGCTGCAGAAATCGCCACTTGGACGGTGTGGACCCGCACGGTGATTCGCTGATGACGGCTCCACCGGCCTCGCGGATCCGACGGATGAGCGCATCGTGACCGGCCGGGTACGGCCGATCGACCCCGCCTGCGAGATAGGCCACGGTCACGCCCCCGCTCCCGAGGGCGGCTCGGTGCGCCGCGCCGTCGACGCCGTACGCGGCACCCGACACGATCGCGAAGCCCCGATCGACGAGCCCGGCCGCAGCCTCGAGGGTGACGTGCTCGCCGTACCCGGACGCGGCCCGGGCCCCGACCAACGCGATGGCGCGTTCTTCCGCAGGCACGTCGGGAGAACCGCGTAGCCAGAGGGCGTGCGGCGCGTGCACACCGAGGTGGTCGAACCCCGCATGCCAGCCCGGATCGCCTGGCAGGAGTAGTCGTACGCCGACCTCGATCGCGGTCTCGCACGCGGCGACGAGGTCAGCCGAGACGAGACGGGGGCGCCAGCGTTCCAGCGCACTTCCGAGCACGCGGGAGGCGGGAATCGCAGCGGGATCCTCGGACTCGGCATCGGCATCGGCCGACGTCGAGCCCGAGCCACTAAACCACTCGCTGCCGAGGATGCGGCGCTGCAGTTCGGTCGGCCCCACCCGGTCGAGAACCGCTGACAGTGCGCCCGCAGGGCCGAGCGCACCGACCACGAGCCCGGCCACGCCATCGCCCGGTTCGGCGATCATCGTCCAGGCCGCCCGAGCGAAGGCCGCCCGTATCCCGGTGATGCCGACGTTGTCGTCGGCCTCCGAGACGTGCTCGGCACCTCCATCCGCGCGAGGACTGCCCGCGGCCTCAGCCGGCTCCAGGCCGCCGAGTCCACGGACGAGGCGTTCGACCAACTCGCGGTCCAAGCCGAACCACGCACTCACGAGATGCCCTTCCGCAGGAAGAGGGCCCGCCCCAAGTGCTCGGCTGTGGGGCTGTCGGCCCCATCGAGGTCGGCGAGCGTCCAGCTCAGTCGGAGGATGCGGTCGTAGCCACGCATGGTGATCCCGCCCCGCTCGAGGGAGCGGTCCAACGCGCTGGTGACGGATCTGGGCAGCCGCATCCGCGGGCTCCTGAGCCAGGTGCCGCTCGCTTGTGCGTTCGTGGTCCAGCCGGTGCCGGCCAACCGCTCGGCACTCGCGGCCCGCACCGCTTCGACGCGGGAACGAGCCTCAGCGGTGGAGACCCCACCCTCCTGCGAGAGACTCGTGAGTGCCGAGGTGATCCGGTGCACCCGCACGCGGATGTCGATCCGGTCGAGGAGCGGCCCCGAGATCCGCCCGAGATAGCGTCGACGGGCCTGCGGTGGACAGGTGCAGACGCCGTCCGCCGTGCCGTACTGGCCGCAGGGGCAGGGGTTCGCGGCGAGGACGAGTTGGAAGGCGGCCGGGAACGTCGCGCTGCCGTGCGCACGATGCACGGTGACCACGCCGGCTTCGAGTGGCTGACGCAGCGAGTCGAGGACGTCGGCTCGGAACTCCGGCGCTTCGTCGAGGAAGAGCACACCATGCGCCGCGCGCGCGGCTACTCCGGGCCGGATCTGGCGCGAACCGCCACCGATGATCGCCGCCGCCGATGACGAATGGTGAGGGCTCTCCCACGGTGGTCGTCGGGCGAGCGCTCCGTCCGGCGGTAGACCGATGAGCGAGCGGAGGCAGCTGACCTCGACCGCGGCCTCGGGCTCGAGGTCGGGAAGGATATCGGGGAGCCGGGCGGCCAGCATGGTCTTGCCGGCACCGGGAGGTCCGACCATCATGACGTGGTGCCCGCCGGCCGCCGCAGCGACCATCGCGTCGACCGCGTCCGGTTGTCCGACCACGTCCGCGAGATCGAGTGGGTCGGGCATGGGCAGCCGATCGACCCGCTGTCGGACGGGTTCGAGGTCGATCGCGGAGAGTTCTGCACCGTGCCAGATGGCCGCATCACGCAGCGAGGTCGCCCCGATCACCGTGACGCCGGGCACGAGCTGCGCCTCCTCGACGTTGGCCGTCGGCACCATCACCGCGTCGTAGCCGGCGCGGGCGACGGCGAGGACGGCCGGCAGCACGCCGACGAGCGGACGGAGCCGACCGTCGAGCCCGAGCTCACCGAGATGGACGACCCGCTCGGCGGACTCCCGGCGGACGAGGCCGCCCACGGCGAGGCAGGCGATCGCCATGGAGAGGTCGAACGCGCTCCCCTGCTTGGGCAGCGACGCGGGAGACAGGTTGATCGTGAGCTTGCCACCGGGCAGCTCGCAGCCGGAGTTCGCCGTCGCACTCTTGATGCGGTGCGCGGCCTCACCGAGCGACTTGTCGGGAAGCCCGACGATCGCCATGCCCGGTACGGTCGCGGCGGCTGACGCCTCGACCTCCACGATCGCGCCCGTGAGGCCGGCGAGCGCGACCGACCAGGTGCGTGCGACAGCCATCAGGAGACTCCCCGCAGGTGCTGGAGTCGCATGTCCCCTTCGGACGGCAGCACGATGCCGACGACGTCGACGCGCATCCGCCGCGAGCGCGGTCGGTGCTCAGCACACCAAGCCCCGGCGAGACGACCGATCCGGGCCAGCTTGCTCGGCGTGACCGCCTCCGCGGGATCGCCGAAGCCGACGCCGGAACGGGTCTTCACCTCGACGAACACCAGCGTGCCGTCGTCGTCCGCGACGAGGTCGAGTTCGCCCTGCGGGCATCGCCAATTGCGGTCGAGGATGCGGTATCCGCACGCCTCGAGATGATCCGCCGCCACCTGCTCGCCGCGTCGGCCGAGCTCGTCCTTCCGTGCCATGTGCACCTCCTGGCATCCAGCCAAGCGTGCAGACGAGGCTCGTTACCCAGAGGTGGGTCTGTCGTCGACGAGCGCGCGGCGAGGCGTGCCTGTGGAGCGCTGTCGGTCGCGGGAACCGAGCCCTACTCGTCGAGCGTGAGTTCCTTCGGGAGCTCGAAGTCACGCGAGGACAACTGCTCGACGTTGACGTCCTTGAACGTGAGCACCCGGACGCTCTTGACGAACCGGTCGGACCGGTAGACGTCCCACACCCACACGTCGGTCATGGAGAGCTCGAAGTAGAAGTCGTTCGCCGTGTCGCGTCGCACCAGGTCGACCTCGTTGGCGAGGTAGAACCGGCGCTCGGTCTCGATCACGTACTTGAACTGACCCACGACATCGCGATACTCGCGGTAGAGGGCCAGTTCGACCTCGCGGTCGTAGTCTTCGAACTCGTCTTCGTCCATGGTCTCTCCAGTCTACGTGTAGGCGGGCAGCCAGCTGCTCCGGTGGTGGAGGGTCAAGCCGTGCTCGGAGAGGGCCGACAGATGCTGCGCCGAGCCGTATCCCTTGTTGCCCTCCCACCCGTACTCCGGCAGTGCCTCGTGCAACTCGATCATCAGTCGGTCGCGGTGCACCTTGGCGAGTACGGACGCTGCGGCGACCGACGCGCAGTCCCGATCCGCTTTGACCCTCGTGGTGATGGTGAGCGGTCGTTGGAGCGCCCGGCTCAGCCAGTCGCTGTTGCCGTCGAGCAGGACGGTCGATCCCGTGACGTCCGCGCCGACGGCGTGCAGTTCGAGCAGTGCTCGACGGCCGGCGAGTCCGAGGCACGCGGTGATGCCGAGCTCGTCGACCTCCGCCGGGCTCGCGAGTCCGACGGCCCCGTACAACACCCACTCGCGAGCCAGCGGTTCCAGGCGGGTCCTCGCTCGCTCGCTCAACAGCTTCGAGTCGCGGAGTCCCTCCGGGAACGGCCCGCAGGCCGGGACGACCACCGCGGCGCCGACGGCCACCGGGCCGGCGATGGCTCCGCGACCCACCTCGTCCATGCCGATGACCGACGGGACACCCGCAGCGAACAGTTCGTGCTCGACCTCGAGGGTCGGTTCGCTGACGGCCATCACTCCTCTTCTGGGGCGGGGATGCCCTGGAAGACGGACGGGTAGTTGTCGAGCCAGGCCCAGTTGCTGGAGGGCCAGGTGATGACGAACGCACGCCCCACGACGTTGTCGATCGGGACGAAGCCGCCACCGGGGGTGTCGCCGTTGTACCGGGAGTCCTTCGAGTTGTACCGGTTGTCGCCCATGACCCAGAGCGAGCCCTCCGGGACGACGATGTCGAACGGGTCTCCGGACACCTTCTCGGTGCCGGCCGGGAGCTTCACGTACGGTTCGTTCAGCGGAACCCCGTTGACCGTCATCTGCCCGAGCGGATTGCAGCATGACACGTGGTCGCCCGGCAGGCCGATGACGCGTTTGATGAGGTGGTCGTCGCTGTCGGGAGCGACGAGGCCGAAGATCGACAGCACCCATTCGACGGCTGCGGTGACGGGAGGCTGCGGAGCCTCGACCGTCTGCGGGAGCCAGCCGCCCGGATCCTGGAAGACGACCACGTCGCCTCGATTCAGCGAGACCACGTCGGGGACGAGCTCGTTCACCAGGATGCGGTCCTGGATCTGCAGCGTGTTCTCCATCGACCCGGACGGGATGTAGAACGACCGCACGAGGAAGGTCTTGATGAGGAAGGAGACCAGCAGCGCGACCACGAAGATGATGAGGAGGTCGCGAAGGAAGAGCAGCGCTCCGCGCTTGCCGCGGGGGCGCTGCTGGTGGTCGGGCGACGCGTCTGCCGCCAGGGAATTGTCTGTCATTTAACCGCCTGAGCTCCCCACCAGCTTATCCGGTGGGGAGCTCAGGAATGATCGCGGAGGGCGACCGGGAGGACGACTAGTTGTCGCGCTTCTCCTTGATCTTCGCCTTCTTGCCACGGAGTTCGCGGAGGTAGTACAGCTTCGCGCGACGGACGTCACCGCGGGTGACGACCTCGATGTGGTCGATGTTCGGGGAGTGGACCGGGAAGGTACGCTCGACGCCGACCTGGTAGCTCACCTTGCGGACCGTGAAGGTCTCGCGGACACCCTCGTTGGAGCGGCCGATGACGACACCCTGGAAGACCTGGATACGGGACTTGTTGCCCTCGATGATGTTCACGTGCACCTTGACGTTGTCGCCGGCGCGGAAGTCGGGGATGTCCGACTTGAGGGATGCTGCATCGACTGAGTCGAGAATGTGCATGATGATTCCATCTCTGCGACCGCCACAGGTCGACCGCTGAATACGTTCGGAAGGAAGGGTGTGCCCGATGCCGGCGTTCCCCTGTGGCAGAACTGCGGAGGCACAAACAGCAATTGTGTCATGAAAGGGCCTCGGATGGGAAACCGGGCCCCGATACGGCGCAGGCGACCGCGGCGGATACGGCCGCTCAGCGACGCTCGTCGGGCTTGGACTCCTCGATCACGATGAACTCCCCGCCGTCGATCGGACCGGGATCGAACCGTGGCTGCGGCGGGATCGCCGATCCGGGGACCGTGCCTGGCCCGGCTGCAGCGGCCATGCGCTCGAATTCGGCCATCGTCTCCCGGGCGCGGCGTGCCGTCTCGGAGATGAGTTGCGCGATGACCCCCCAGAAGGCGGCGAGGCCTGCGACGACGCCGAGGACCGCCCAGAGGGCGACGCCCGAGCTGAAGGAACCGAAGCAGATGATCGTGACGTGCCAGAGCGTGAGCAGGCCGACGTCCGTCCACGACACGAGCTTCGTCGTCCGGACGCTGGCCCTGGCGGAGATGAGGAACGCGATCGCGGCGAGCGCGATGGCGAGGATCGGCATGGCGATGAAGAGCCCGAACAGGCTCCAGCCGCTCTCACCGAAGAGTCCCCATCCGACGAACGGCCAGGCGGGCAGCACGAAGATCGCGGCGAATCGCCAGTAGTAGAACGCCCGACGGATGATCATGCCTCTCAGGCTACCGCCGGGCTCCTGGGCGCGCACTGGTCGTTCGCTGTCGGCCGATGTCGGTCCGGACCCGAGGGGTCAGAGGAGCTTGCGCTGCAGCGCCCAGGCGGCGAGCTCGTGGCGCGAGGACAGCTGCAGCTTGCGCAGCACGCTCGACACATGGGTCTCCACGGTCTTCACGGAGATGAACAGCTCCGTCGCGACCTCCTTGTAGGCGTAGCCGCGGGCGATGAGGCGCATGACCTCCTGCTCACGGGCGGACAGCCGGTCGAGCTCGTCGACGGACTCCGCAGTCTCCCCCGTCACGGCACCGAAGGCGTCCAGGACGAATCCCGCGAGCCGGGGTGAGAAGACCGCGTCGCCGTCGTCGACCCGCCGTGCGGCCTCCGCGACCTCGGCACCCGAGGAGCTCTTCGTGATGTAGCCGCGTGCACCGGCCCTGATCACCCGGACCACGTCCTCGGCGGCGTCCGAGACGCTGAGCGCGAGGAACCGGGTGGCGGGCGCGATCGACACCGAGCCGGCGATCACGTCCGCGCCACCGCCGCCGGCACCACCCGGCAGGTGGACGTCGAGCAGCACGACTTGCGGGCGCGTCTCCCCGATCACGCGGATCGCCTCCTCAACGTCGCCGGCCTCCCCCAGCACCTCGATGCCGGGATCGAGTTCGCTGCGCAGTCCAGAACGGAAGATCGAGTGGTCGTCGACGATCACGACGGTCAGTGGTCGGTCACTCATGGTCGGCTCCTCGGAACGGTCGGGACGGTGTCGGGCCGCGGCGCAGTCGGCGCGGCGTCGTGCACGGGCAGGACGAGACGGACCTCGGTACCTCGTCCGCCGGGCCCCGGACGGATGGTCGCCTCGCCACCGATGCGCTGCATCCGGCCGATGATCGACTCCCTGACCCCGAGGCGGTCCCGCGGGACCTGTTCCAGGTCGAAGCCGGGGCCGCGGTCCGAGATCGACACCTCGATCCGCTGCGGTGCCGTCTCCAGATAGACGGAGACGTCGCCGCCGGCGTGACGTGCCGCGTTGAGCACGGCCTCACGTACGGCGGCGAGGAGCGGCTCCGGAGCGTCGTCGATCGCACGCCCGACCGCGACGACGTCGACGCGCACCGCGTGGTCGGCCTCCACCGCCGCCGCGATGGTCCGCAGCTCGGTCGCGAGGTCGCCCGTCGGAGCGGTCCCGCCGGAGAAGAGCCAATTCCGCAGCTCGCGCTCCTGCGCCCTGGCGAGACGGGACGCCTCGCTCCCCGGACCGGCCTGCTGCTGGATGAGCGCGAGCGTCTGGAGCACGGAGTCGTGCAGGTGCGCGGCGATCTCGGCGCGGTCGGCCTCGCGCATCCGCGCGGCGCGCTCGTCGGCGAGGTCGCGATTGAGCTGGAGCGCCCAGGGGGCGATGACCACGGCGACCCCGAGGAGCACGGCGATCGCGGCGACGATGACCGTCCACATGTTCGGGCGGTCACCGGTGACGAAGAACAGGAGGATGCCGAGGACGACGAGGACGAGCGCTCCGAGTACGCGGATCAAGAGGGCACGTGAACCCTCACCGCGACCACGCTCGCCGAACTGCCGCCAGGCGAGCGCAGCTCCCGCGAGGACGACGATGACGGGGATGACGGCCTCGAGTGGGATGTCCAGCCCGGTCCGGGTCGCGATCAGCGCGGTCCCGGCCGCGAGCAGGGCGATCCCGAGCAGCACCTCCGTGATCGGCGCGCGACGGGGGCCGTCGAGGTCGGCTCCCTCATCGGTCGAGGCAGGCCGGAGCAGGTGCTCCCGAGGATCGAGCGGTGCGTCCGCGCCCTGCGTCGGCGTCATGACCCACAGCCACACGTAGAGGAGCAGGCCCGCTCCGCCGCAGCACGCGAGGATGAGCGTCGCCGTCCGCACCGCGGCGACGGGGAGACCGGTGTGCTCGGCGAAGCCGGCGCACACACCGCCGAGCAGGCGGTGCCTCGGCCGGATCATCACCTCGGTTCCCATGGAGCCATCCAAGCAGTTCGGGGTGCGGTCGGCACCCTGGGACAGCAGGATCAGGGTGCACTCAGGGTCATGCCGGATGGGCCCGACCCGCACGCTTCGCCAGAATCGGACCATGACGAACCACAGCACGCCGCCCACCGGAGCGGAACCGGGGGCACCCGCCCCGCAGGATCCGACGACCCGCTTCTTCGACTGGTGGCGGTCCACCGGTCTCCGTCGCTCGAGCGACTCGTGGCTCGGCGGTGTCGCCGGGGGTGTCGCGGCCCGGCTCGGCCTCGATCCGATGATCGTGCGCGGAGCCCTCATCGTCATCGCGATCCTGGGCGGGCCGGTCCTCTTCGTCTACGCCGCGGGCTGGGCGCTCATCCCCGACCAGCAGGGTCGGATCCACCTCGAGCGTGCGATCCGGGGCGTCTTCGACCCGGCGATCGTCGCGATCGGTATCCTCGCGGTGCTCACTGTCGTGCCGTTCATGCGTGGCCTCTGGTGGGACGGCGTGCCGCATGCGTGGAACCTGCCGGGGTGGCTGGAGTCGACCATGACCGCCGGTTGGGTGATCGCCCTGGTCGCCGCGGCGGTCTGGCTGATCGTGATGTTCTCCCGCCGCGACCCCGGGCGGGCGACTCCGCCTGAGACACCGCCGCAGCGCGACCCGTGGACCAGCGACGCCTCGATCCCGAAGCCGACGGCACCATCGCCCACAGCCTCCCCCTCGGGCGCCGCCGGCTCGGCCCCGGCCTCCCCCGGTGCCGCGAACCCGGTGTCGCTCGCGAAGGCCGATGGTTGGCCTGATGATGCGGGCACAACCGTCCCGCTCCCTGGAACCACCACCGCCACCGCCACCGCGTGGGACGGGGCTCCGAGCCAGCAGCGCGGCTGGACGAGTCAGGAGTTCCGGGACGAGATGAGCCGCCAGCGAGCCGAGCAGCAGGCCGAGCGTGAGACGAAGGCTCGTGAGCGTCGTGCCCAGCACCCTGGAGCGGCCTTCGTGGCGATCACCCTCGGACTGGCGCTGCTCGCCGGTGCCGGCGCGGCCGTCATCGCGGCGAGCGCCGGGTTCTCGATCCCGGTCGTCGTGGTCATCGGGCTCGCCGCAGCGCTCGGTGCGCTCGCCGTCGCGACGATCGTCGCGGGCATCAGCGGACGGGAGAGCGGCTGGCTCGGACTGTTCACCTGGGCCGCCGTGATCTCCTTGCTCGCCACCGGGGTGTTCCCACTCGGCTCCTCCTTCCTGCCGGTCGGACGCACGACCTGGACCGTGACGTCGACGGATGCGGACGACCGACGTGGCTACGTGATGATCGCCGGCCAACCCACGCTCGACCTCGGGGAGCTCGCCGACGACGACGCGTTGCGCGGTGGGACGATCGACGTGTGGATCCTCGCAGGCGAGGTCGACGTGCTCATCCCCGAGGACGTGCCGGTGATCGTCGAGTTCTCAGCGATCGCGGGCACCCTGGAGACGGGACGCGATGGTCGGGACCGGACGGACCGACGCGGCGGAGCCCTGTTCCAGGATGAGGCACGGTACGGACGAACGGCCTCAGGAGACACGACACGGGTGCGGGTGTGGACGGTCGCCGGCAGCGCTGTCGTGACCGAGGAAGCGGAGGCGGGACGATGAGCGAGCAGGACGACTGGACCGGAGCGGCGGACATGTCGTCCCCAACCGACGCGGCGACGGGATCGGCTCCGTCGGAGACCGATCAGACGGCCACCACGGAGTCGACCAGAGCGCAGCCGGCCACAGCGCAGACGGCGGATGAGCCGAGGACCGATGCTGGCCCGAAGGATCGAGGCGGTCGACCACCGCGCTTCGGCACGATCCTCTGGGGCGTGCTCCTGCTCGTCTTCGCCGGCGCCATGCTCGTCACCAACCTCACCGAGGTGCGCATCGACCCCCTGGGGTGGATCACCGGGGCGATCATCGCGACCGGGGCCGTCCTCGTCATCGCCGGCATCGCCGCCGCCGTGCGACGTCGGCCCTGACAGCCGTCACGCACAGGACCGCGGCGCGCTCAGGCGTCCGGCTGGTCAGCGGGCAGCAGATCCGGGCGGACCTCGCGGGTCCGCTCGATCTGCTGCTGACGACGCCAGGTGGCGATCGCACCGTGGTTGCCGCTCAGCAGCACCGGCGGTACCGGGAGTCCTCGCCAGTCCGCAGGCTTCGTGTAGCTCGGGTACTCGAGGAGCCCGTCTTCGTGAGACTCCTCGACGAGACTCTCGGGGTTGCCGACGACGCCCGGGACGAGCCGACCGATCGCCTCGATCATCGCCATCACGGCGACCTCTCCCCCGTTGAGGACGTAGTCGCCGAGGCTCACCAGGCGGACCCGTGCTCGGCTGGCGGTGTGGTCGAAGACGCGGTGGTCGATGCCCTCGTACCGGCCGCAGCCGAAGACGAGGTGCGGCTCGGCCGCGAGCTCGCGGGCCATGGCCTGCGTGAACACCTCACCCGCAGGAGACGGGAAGATGACCAGCGGCTCCTCCTCGGTGTCGTCACCCAGGATGCCGTCGAGCGCCTCACCCCAAGGCTCCGGCTTCATGACCATGCCGGCTCCCCCGCCGTACGGGGTGTCGTCGACGGTGCGGTGACGGTCGTGCGTCGAATCCCGCAGGTCGTGGACGTCCAACTCGATGAGCCCGCTCTGCTTTGCCTTGCCGAGCAGTGAGAGGTCCAGGGCATCGAAGAAGGTCGGGAAGATCGTGACGATGTCGATGCGCATGAGGAGCAGTCTATTCGCGCGACGGTCGTCCTCCCGGTCGCGTCGGTCAGCCCGACAGCCCGGCCGAGGCCTCCTCGTAGCGGTCGACCACGAGGCCGACGATGCCCGGATCGGGAACCTCGCCGAGGTGGAGGAGCGGCGGCGTCACGAGGTCCGCTCCCGCCTCCTCGAGCAGCCGCGCGAAGTAGCCGGGCGCCAGCAGGTAGGTGGCGATGATGACCCGCCCTCGCGGTCGACTCGTTCGAGCCGCGACCACCGCATCGGGCACCGACGGCTGAGCCGCGGAGACGAACGCCGTCTCGACCGGCACCCGCAGTCGCGACTCCAGTCGACGTCCCATGTCGACGCAGTCGGCGACGGCCCTGGCGTCGGTGGACCCGGCCGCTCCGAGCACGATCCGATCGTCGGGCGTCACGTGCAGCGCCTCCAGTCGCCTGGCGAGGACCGCTACGAGGCGGTCGTCCGGTCCCATCGCCCGTCCGAGTGCCGTCGGCCGATCCGTCGCCTCGAGGTCCTCGACGAGGTCGACGTGGACGTGGAACCCCGCGGACAGGAGCAACGGCACGACCACCGCGGGCCGCTCGGGCTCGATCGAACCGAGGGTGGCCGGGACGTCGGGCTGCTGGACGTCGACGAAGCCACCGGCGACGTGGAGATCGGCACGCGATCGTCCGACGGCGTCGACGAGCGCGGCGACGGAGGCCTGTCCGATCGGGCAACTCGTCCCGTGGGACACGGCCAGGAGCGCCGGACTCGTCCGCGGACGCGTCTGCGGGCGGCGCACCGCGGTCTCGAGCAAGGTCATGCGTCCTCCCCCAGCTCGATCTCCACGAACCCGCCCACGATGCGGGTGCGGAACGTCTGGAGGAAGAGGTTCGGGTCGGTGAAGCACTCACCCGTGCCGAGGTCGTACACCTGCTTGTGCAACGGTGACGCGATCGTCGGTCGCTCCCCTCGAGAACCGACGATGCCGCGAGCCATCACCGGCGCGGCCGTGTGCGGGTCCCGATGGTCGACGGCGTAGACCTCATCTGCGCCGATGCGGAACACCGCGATCTGCCGGGCGTGGAGCAACGCCACCTCGCCCCAGGAGAGTTCGAGGTCGTCGATGGCGCAGACGCGTCGCCACTCGGCGAGCGCCGTCCGCCCGGTGTGCTCCTGCATCGTGATGCTCATCGTCGGCCTCCTGGTCGTGCGTCGGAGCACCGACGCTACGGGCGGGGTGTTTCGTCGGATCACTCGTGACGTTTCGGTGAGGTGAAACCGACCTCACATCCGCCCGGGCGTCGTGTGCGGTCCTGGACGCGTTCGGGACACATGCGGGCAACGGTCCGGAAACGCCGCGTCAGTACGCTCGCTGGAACACGAGCCGAGGGGGCCCATGATGATCGATCCCACCGCAGGAGATCTGCCGCGTCGCGTCGTCGTGGTCGGCGGCGGCCCGGCCGCACACCGTCTGGTCGATGCCCTGCACAGTCGCGACGCCGGGCGCACCATGCACATCACGGTCGTCTGTGAAGAGCTCCACCGTCCCTACGATCGTGTGGCACTGAGCAAGCGTCTCGACGATGCGGTGATCGACCTCACGCTCGCGCCGACGGGCGTCTGGGACGAGCAGCACGTGTCGCTCCTGCTGGGCGAACGCGCCGAACGGATCGACCGCGAGGCCCGGACGGTCCACACCTCCCTGGGGCGGGTCGTCTCGTACGACGAGCTGGTCCTGGCGACCGGCTCCTCGGCCCCGGTGCCCGAGATCGACGGTTCGGAACACGCCCTCGTCTACCGGACGATCGACGACGTGGACCTGCTGGTGTCGGAGATCGAGCGCATCGGCTCCCTGCGAGGTCGTCCCGCCCGGGTGATCGTCGCCGGCGGCGGGTTGCTCGGGCTCGAGGCTGCCGGTGGCGCGGCACGGCTCGGTGCCGAGGCGAGCGTCGTGCACTCCGGGTCGTGGCTCATGTCCGCCCAGCTGGACGAGGGAGCCGGTCGAGCCCTCGGGCGCATCATCGGCGGCCAGGGCATCGGTCTGCACCTGGGGACGAGGCCACGGTCGATCCTCGTGGACGAGCAGGGCGGTGTCTCGGGCGTGAAGTTCTCGAGCGGCCAGCAGGTCGACGTCGACATCGTGGTGTTCGCGATCGGTATCCGCGCCAGGGACGAGCTGGCCCGCGATGCCGGGATCGAGCTCGGTGACCGCGGTGGGGTCGTGATCGGGACCGACTGCAGGACGTCTGCGCCTGGTGTCTGGGCCATCGGCGAGGTCGCCTGCTTCGACGGTCGATGCACCGGCCTCGTCGCGCCGGCGAACGCGATGGCCGAGGTCGTCGCGGATCGGTTGCTCGGTGGCGAGGCGGAGTTCACGACCGTCGACGACGCCACGAAACTCAAGCTGTCCGGCGTCGACGTCGCGAGCTTCGGCGACGCACTTGCACGCACGGAGCAGAGTCTCGAGATCGTGTACGCGGACCCGGCGCGTGGGCTGTACCAGAAGCTCGTCATGACGGACGACGCCAAGACCCTCCTGGGCGGGGTCTTCGTCGGCGACGCCTCGCCCTACGCCTCGCTGCGCCCGCTCCTCGGCGCCGAGCTGTCGAGTGAGCCGGCCGCCTACCTGTCGGCGTCAGGGATCGAGGCACCGGCCGGGGACGAGCTCCCCGACGCAGCGCTCGTCTGCGCATGCAACGCCGTCACCGCGGGGACCGTCCGCGACGCGATCGCGGGCGTGCACGGCGAGGCGTGCACCGAGTTGGGGGCGCTCAAGACCTGCTCCCGCGCCGGGACCCAGTGTGGCTCCTGCGTCCCGCTCGTGAAGAAGATCCTCGAGACGGAGCTGACCAAGTCCGGCATCGCCGTCTCGCGCGCACTCTGCGAACACTTCGAGCTGTCCCGGCAGGAGCTCTTCGAGACCATCCGGGTGCTCGGTCTCACCTCCTTCGACGAGATCCTCGCTCGCTACGGCACCGGACGCGGCTGCGACGTGTGCAAGCCGGTGATCGGTTCCATCCTGGCCAGCCAGCAGGGTGGGTACATCCTCGACGGCGGCCGGGGGACGCTGCAGGACACGAACGACCGGGCGCTCGCGAACATGCAGAAGGACGGCACCTACTCCGTGGTCCCCCGGATCCCCGGTGGCGAGATCACACCGCAGAAGCTCGCGGTGATCGCACAGGTCGCCACCGACTACGGGCTCTACACGAAGATCACGGGCGGTCAACGGATCGACCTGTTCGGCGCCCGCCTCGAACAGCTGCCCGACATCTGGCGCATCCTCGTCGACGCCGGCTTCGAGTCCGGACAGGCGTACGGGAAGTCGCTCCGCAACGTGAAGAGCTGTGTCGGGTCCAGCTGGTGCCGCTTCGGTGTGCAGGACTCCGTGGGCATGGCGGTCCACCTCGAACTCCGGTACCGCGGCCTCCGGGCACCGCACAAGTTCAAGTTCGGGGTGTCGGGGTGCGCGCGCGAGTGCGCTGAAGCACGTGGCAAGGACGTGGGGATCATCGCCACCGAGCAGGGCTGGAACCTGTATGTGGGCGGCAACGGAGGGTTCCAGCCGACCCACGCGCAGCTCCTCGCCGGAGACCTCGACGACGAGACGCTCATCCGGTACATCGACCGTTACCTCATGTACTACATCCGGACGGCGGACCGACTGCAGCGCACCGCCAGGTGGATGGAGGACCTCGACGGCGGACTCGACCACGTGCGGGAGGTCGTCGTCGAGGACTCGCTCGGACTCGCCGCCGAACTCGAACAGGCCATGGCCGCACATGTGGACGGGTATGAGGACGAGTGGGCGGCGACCCTCGCCGACCCGGAGCGCCTCCGCCGGTTCCGTTCCTTCGTCAACGAGCCGGGCGATGCCGAACCGCGACTCGCGCGGGTCGCGGAGCGAGGCCAGTACCGGCCCGCGACGACGGAGGAGATCGAGCGCGGCGAGGCCGTCTATCTCGCAGGGCCTACCATTCCAGTGAGGGAAGGGGCATAGATGTCGGGTCCAGGCAGGGTCACGCTCGTCGGCGGCGGACCGGGCGATCCCGCGCTGCTGACCGTCGCTGCCGTCGAGGCCCTCCGAGACGCGGACGTGGTCCTCTACGACCGGCTCGCACCCCACGACACCCTCCCCGAGCTCGCCCCGAACGCGCTCCTCGTCGACGTCGGCAAGCGCCCTGGCCATCACCCGATCGGACAGGACGGTATCGAGACCGTCATGGTGCGACACGCGCTCGACGGCGCGGCGGTCGTCCGCCTCAAGGGAGGCGACCCGTACGTCTTCGGGCGCGGCAGCGAGGAAGTCCTGGCCTGCCATCGCGCGGGCGTCCCCGTCCGCGTGATCCCGGGCGTCTCGAGTTCCGTCGCTGTGCCCGCGGCTGCCGGGATCCCCCTCACGCACCGGAACCTGAGTCATCTCTTCACCGTGGTCAGCGGTCATGCGCCGCTCTCCGACGAGGAACATCGTCACCTCGCCGGCCTCGGTGGGACGATCGTCGTCCTCATGGGTGTCGGCACGCTGCCCTCCATCTCCCACGGGCTCCTCACCTCGGGGCTCGCCGCCGACACACCCGTCGCGATCATCGAGCGCGGCTACAGCGAGACCCAGCGCACCACCGTGGCCGACCTCGGGACGATCCTCCACGTCGCCGCGGCCGCCGGCGTGCGGTCACCGGCCGTCATCGTGATCGGCCACGTCGTCGCCTTCGCCTTCGACGGTGACGCCGAGGCCTCGGAACTGCTGGCGCGGGCCGAACGTCTGGGGGCATCGGCGTGACCGACACCACCCCGCCGGCCGCTGACGCCGGCCCGGACGTCACGACCCCGGTCCCGGGATTCCGGGCGGACCAGCTCGAGGGCTTCCGGATCGGCGTGACGAGCGACCGTCGATCGCAGGACCTCATCGACGCCTTCGAGCGGCGCGGCGCCACCGTCGTGCACGCACCGACGCTGCGGATCGCACACGCACAGCACGACGAACCGCTCATCGACGACACGCGCGACATCATCGCCGCACGCCCCGACGTCCTGCTCGCCACGACCTCGTACGGCATCCGACGGTGGTTCGAGGTCGCCGACGCCGCTGGACTCGGCGACGAACTCCTCGAGGCGCTCGCCGAGACGGCCATCCTCGTCCGTGGTCCCAAGGCACGCGGTGCCATCCGAGCAGCCGGTCTGAACGACGTGGGCATGAGCGACCGCGAGACCACCGCCTCCCTCGTCGACAAGGTGCTCGCCGACTACCCGGCCGGTCTCCGCGTCGCCGTCCAGCTCCACGGGTACACCGACGAGCGCCAGCTCGAACGGCTCCGTGCCGTCCACCAGGAGGTGCACACGGTCGCCCCCTACCGGTGGACGGACCCCGATGCGACCGACGAGCGCGTGCGGCGACTCGTCGAGGCGATCGTCAGTGGCTCGCTCGACGCGGTCACCTTCACGAGCGCCCCGTCGGTCGTCGCCCTGTTCACGGCCGCGGAGGCACTCGGTCAGGAGGACGCCGTCGTCGACGCCTTCCGTCGCGACGTGCTGTGCGCGGCCGTCGGCCCGGTCACGGCGGCGCCACTGCTCGCCCAGGACATCGAGCCCATCGTCCCCGAGCGGTTCCGCATGGGGGCACTCATCCGGCTGCTGTGCGAGCATCTCGAACAGCACGCGATCCTCCGAGCCGAGACGCTGCACGGCCCGATCGCCATCCGTGGCGCCATCGTGGAGCTGCCCGGCTCGCGGGTCCGGCTCCCCCCGAACTCCCTCGCGCTCCTCCGCGCCCTCGTCCGCGCGAACGGAGCCGTCCTCTCGCGCTCCGCACTGGCCGACGCGCTGCCCGCAGCCGCGGACCACCACGCGCTCGAAGTACAGATGAGCCGCCTCCGCCAGACGCTCGGCGTCCCCGGACTCATCAACACGATCGTCAAGCGCGGCTACCGCCTCGACGTCTGACGGCGCCCGGTCCGGCTCCTGGACCGCGCGCGGTCATCCGCCTCACCGGGGTGATGAGTGCCTGTGAGCAGGCGGTGATCCAGGTGTTACCTCGCGGGTGGGGCCCCGAAACACGGCGTCGGTAGCTTCGGAGACAGCACACGTCCCGTCCCGCTTCACCGAACGCTCGGAGCAGCCATGACCACGAACCTCGAAGCAGTCGACGCCCCACCGACCGCGGCGACACCGACCGTCACCCCGGTCGCACTGACCCACCGCCCCGGTCGTTGGATCGACGGGTGGAACCCCGAGGACAGCGCGTTCTGGGACCGGGAGGGCCGCGGCATCGCCGGGCGGAACCTCCGGTGGTCGATCTTCGCGGAGTTCCTCGGCTTCGTGGTCTGGCAGCTCTGGAGCATCGTCGTCGTCATGCTCCCGACGGCCGGGTTCTCGTTCTCCACGGCCGAGACCTTCTGGCTCATCTCGATGCCGAGCCTCGTCGGTGCGACCCTCAGGTTCCCGTACTCGTTCATGGTCCCGCGCTTCGGCGGCCGGAACTGGACGATCATCTCGGCGGGGCTGCTCCTCATCCCGTCCATCGCGCTCGCGCTGTGTGTGAGCAATCCGGACACCCCGTTCGGCGTCATGCTCGTCGTCGCCGGGCTCGCCGGCTTCGGCGGTGGCAACTTCGCCAGCTCCATGTCGAACATCACCTACTTCTACCCGCAGCGGGAGAAGGGCTGGGCGCTCGGGCTGAACGCGGCGGGCGGCAACCTCGGTGCAGCGGTCGCGCAGTTCGTCGTCCCCATCGCGGTCACCGTCGGAGCCGCCGCCACCCTCAACCTGAGCCTCGCCGGATGGATCTGGGTCCCCTTCATCCTCCTCGCGATGTTCGGCGCCTACCGCTACATGGACAACCTGTCGTCAGCGAAGGCGGACCTCCGCGGATCCGCCGCCGCGCTCCGGGAACCGCACCTCTGGCTGCTCGCGCTCCTGTACATCGGCACCTTCGGCTCGTTCATCGGCTTCGCGAGTGTGTTCCCCAAGCTCATCGCGGACCAGTTCCCCGACTTCTCCTCCTTCGCCGTCGGTTCCGCGTCGATCTCGCTCGCGTTCCTCGGAGCCCTGATCGGTTCGCTGGCACGCCCCTTCGGTGGGCGTCTCGCCGACCGCTTCGGTGGGGCCGTCGTCACGATGAGTGCGTTCGCCGTCATGGCCCTGGGAGCGCTCGCGGTGCTGTGGACCCTGCCGCTGGCGAACTTCTGGCTGTTCCTCGGCTGCTTCCTGCTCCTGTTCGTCGCCGCCGGTGTCGGGAACGGCTCGACGTACCGCATGATCCCGAGCGTCTTCGCGGCGCGATCCGGCCTGCGCGACGCCCACCACCGCAGCGGCGACGTCGGGACGCAGCGCAAGGCCGCCGCCGCGCTCGGGCTCATCTCCGCGATCGGTGCCTACGGCGGCTTCGTCATCCCACAGATCCTCGGGCTCTCGCACGGCGCGACCGGTAGCTACTCGGCCGCGTTCATCGGCTTCATCGGCGCGTATGTCGTCCTGTTCGCGGTCACCTTCCTCGTCTACTTCCGCAAGAACGCGTCACTCGCCGGCCAACGACTGTGAGCCGTCGCTCCACCCGCTCCTGACCGAAGGACCACGCATGCCTCGTCCCACCGCCCCGGTGACCGACACCCACTGCCCGTACTGCGCGTTGCAGTGCGCGATGTCCCTCACCCGAACGACGGCGGTGGACGGGGTCGCTCCGAGGCTCCCGGTCGACGTCGCCGGGCGGGACTTCCCGACGAACCGGGGCGGCCTCTGCAAGAAGGGGTGGACGTCGGCCGAGCTCCTCGCGCGGGGCGATCGCCTCACGACCCCCTTGGTGCGCGACGCCACCGGTGAGCTGGTCGAGACGAGCTGGGATGCGGCCCTCGACCTCGTCGCATCGACCATCCTCCGCATCCGTGGTGAGCGCGGGGCGGACGCGATCGGAGTCTTCGGAGGCGGTGGCCTCACGAACGAGAAGGCCTACCAGCTGGGCAAGTTCGCCAGGATCGCGATCGGGACGAGCCGGATCGACTACAACGGCCGGTTCTGCATGTCCTCCGCCGCGGCAGCGGGCAACCGTGCGTTCGGGATCGACCGGGGGCTGCCGTTCCCACTGGAGGACCTCGACGGTGCGTCGACCGTCCTCCTCCTCGGATCCAACGTCGCGGAGACGATGCCCCCGTTCATCGGTCATCTCGTCGGTGCTCAGGCCTCCGGTGGCCTCATCGTGGTCGATCCGCGCCGCTCGGCCACCGTGCGACTCACCGAGACCGGTCGTGGACTCCACGTGCAGCCCGCGCCCGGGACGGATCTGGTCCTGCTCCTGGGGCTCACGCACATCGTCCTCGCCGAAGGGCTCGCAGACGAGGCCTACCTGGCCGAGCGCACGACCGGGCTGGACGGCCTGCGCCGCAGCGTGAGCGCGTGGTGGCCGGAACGCGTCCAATCCGTGACCGGCGTGCCGGCGCCGGTCCTCCGAGACGTGGCTCGTCGGCTCGCCGCCTCGGACGGCACCTACATCCTCACCGGTCGCGGCGTCGAGCAGCATGTCGACGGCACCGACACGGCCACCGCCGCCATCAACCTCGCACTCGTGCTCGGACTACCGGGCCGGCCGGGATCGGGCTACGGCACGCTCACCGGCCAGGGCAACGGCCAGGGCGGTCGCGAACACGGTCAGAAGTGCGACCAACTGCCCGGGTACCGCAAGATCACCGATCCGGAAGCCCGCCGTCACGTCGCCGAGGTATGGGGTGTACCGGTCGAGTCGATCCCGGGTCCCGGGCTGCCGGCCGTCGCCCTCCTCAACCGCCTCGGTGAACCAGACGGTGTGCACGCCCTCCTGGTCCACGGCTCGAACGTCGTCGTATCCGCTCCGAACGTGCAGACGGTCCGGGACGGACTCGGCCGCCTCGAGCTGCTCGTCGTCTGCGACTTCTTCCTGTCTGAGACCGCCGCGCTCGCAGACGTCGTCCTCCCGACGACGCAGTGGGCGGAGGAGGAGGGCACCATGACCTCGCTGGAGGGGCGCGTGATCCGCCGCCGGCGGGCGCTCGATGCTCCGGTCGGCGTCCGCAGCGAGCTCTGGATCATGCACGAACTCGCCCGTCGTCTCGATGCTCCGGGCCGATTCGAGCTGGACCCGTCGATCGTGTTCGACGAGTTGGCGGCCGCATCCGCCGGAGGCCTCGCCGACTACTCGGGACTGAGCCACGCTCTCCTCGACACCGGGCTCGCCGCGTACTGGCCGTTCCCCGTCGGCAGCGGCGGCACGCCCCGGCTGTTCACGGAACGGTTCGCACACGACGACGGTCTCGCCCGGATCATCCCGGTCCGCCCCGCGACGGTCTCGGAGTCACCGGAGACCGGGGAGGAACTCACCCTGACGACCGGACGCCTCCTCGAGCACTACCAGTCGGGCACTCAGACCCGCCGCGTCCCCGAGCTCGACGACGCCCGTCCCGAAGTCTTCGTCCAGGTCCACCCCGCGACGGCGGCACGACTCGGGATCGTCGAAGGCGGACTGGTCGAGGTCTCGAACCGTCGGGGCACGCTGACGGCTCGAGCCAGTGTCGACGGCGACATCCGTCACGACACCGTCTTCCTGCCGTTCCACTACCCGGGCGACGCGTCGGCGAACCTCCTGACGCAGGACGCGGTCGATCCGATCTCGGGGATGCCGGACTTCAAGCGCGCGGCGGTGCGGCTGCGCCCGGCCGCTGGCGCGCCGCTGCCGGAAGCCACAGCGACCGGAGCCCTCCGATGAGTCCGCGACCAGGTCGCGCACTCCGCATCGTCGTGGTCGGATTCGGCCCGGTCGGTGCGCGATTCGCCGAGGAGGTCGCCCCTGGCGTGCGGAACGGCTCGATCCACGTGACCGTGGTCGGGCAGGAACCGGTCGACGCGTACAACCGGGTGCTGGTCGCCGATCACGCGGTCGGCTCGACCGGACTCGCGGACATGACGCTCGTCAGTGCCGAGGACCTCGCCTCGGACGGTATCCGTGTCCTGCGCGGCACGACCGCGATGCAGATCGATCGCGAGACGCGGACCGTCGAACTCGACACCGGGGAGACGCTCCCCTACGACCGCCTCGTCTTGGCGACGGGTGCGCGCGCGAACGTTCCGACACTCGACGGCGTCGATCGACGGAAGCGGGACCTCCCGGCGCTCGAGAAGTACGGACGGTCGTTGCTGCTGTCCGACCACGACCTCCCCCGCGGCGTCTGCACCCTGCGTGACCTCGCGGACGCCGACGCCGTCGCCGAGGTCGTCCGATCGGGCGGCCGGATCGTCGTCCTGGGTGCCGGTGTCCTGGGACTGGAGCTCGCGCTCTCCGCCGCGCGCGCCGGCGCCGACGTGGTCGTCGTCCACCACGGCCCCACCCCGATGCCGCGGAACCTCGACCGCGGCGGCGGCTCCGTGCTCGCCGCGGCGCTCCGGGCAGCGGGAGTGGAGGTCATCGCACACAGCCGCGCCGAGGCGGTCGGTCATCGGGACGACCCCGCGGGCGGGAGGCACTTCGACGCGCTGATCACCGCTGACGGGAAACGGATCACCGGCGATCTGCTCGTCCTGTCGTGCGGGGTGAGCGCACGCGCCGATCTGGCGATCCTCGCCGGGGTCCGTGTCGGCTCCGGCGTGCTCGTCGGCGAAGACCTCTGCAGCTGGTCGGACGAACGGATCTTCGCCATCGGTGACTGCGCGCACGTGCTGGCGCCGACACCGGAGCTGCGCAGCGAGCGCATCGTCCCCGGCGGCCCGTCGGGGCTCATCGGCCCAGGATGGCGGCAGGCCGAGTGGCTCGCCGCTCGATTCCTGATCGAGGCCGCGGCCGGCGGACCACCGCTCGAGCTGGGTCCACCACCGGTCGAGCGGGCGAGCACCGTCGCACTCAAGGCCGAGCGGGTCGACGTCGTCGCGGTCGGCGACGTCCAGGCCGAGCCCTGGGACGTCGAGTCGACGACCGCTGACGGGTGCAGCGTGCATCCGGCCGCTCCGCGCAGCGTCTCGGTGTGGGCGGACCCCGACCACGGCCGCTACGTCAAGATGATCACCCGCGCCGGGGTCCTGACCGCCTTCGTCTGCATCGGTATGCCGCGAACTGCGGCCGAGCTGACGCTCCTGTACGACGGGGGCGGCGAACTGCCGGCGGATCGCTCGGTCCTCCTCCGGCTCGACGGGCCGGACGCGATCGGTGGTGCCTCCGCCGATGCGTTCGCCCCCTCGACGACCGTCTGCACGTGCAACGGCGTGACGGTCGGCAGGATCATGGATGCCGCGCAATCGGGCAGTACCACGGTCGCCTGCATTGGCAAGGCAACCCGCGCCGGTACCGGCTGCGGTGGGTGCACCGGCCGGATCGCCGCGGTCCTCGAGCGGGTCGCGGACGGTGATCGTCAGAGCGAGCCGGTACCGGCGTGATCTGCCGGAGACGACGACGGAGGCGCCGGTTGCACGCAACCGACGCCTCCGTCGTGGGTGTTCCGAGCCGGGAGAACCGACTCGGAACGCGATCTACTGCTCCGGCTGCGACGCTCCGGTGTCGTCCTGAGCCTCGTCGGAGGCCTCGGATTCGGCTGGGCCGGCCGTCGTCGTCTCGGGGGCGTCGTCGGCCTCCGGGAGTTCCTCGAACAAACCGGTTGGCGGCGTGACCGTGACGATCCCGGCAGCGATGTCGACCGTGGGGACGATCGCCTTCACGAACGGGACCATGACCTCGCCGTCGCCGGTCTTCACGATCAGGAGGTCCTGAGCCGGGAAGTGGTCGACGCGAGCGACGGTACCGACGGCGACGCCGTCGCGGTGCACGGCCAACCCGACGAGCTGGTGGTCGTACCACGCGTCGTCGTCGACCGGTAGCTCGGTGGGGTCCTGCTCCACCCAGAGGATCGCCTTCACGAGGGTCTCCGCCTCACTGCGATCGGAGATGCCGACGAAGAAGGCGACCGGCTGGCTGTTGTACCAGCGCAGTTCGATGAGCTCGAGCGTCTTGCCGCGCCACTTCGATCCTGCGGGGACCTGGAGCGTGAACGTCGCGCCCGGGGTGAACCGGTGCTCCGGCTCATCCGTGTAGAGCTCGACCTTCAGGGCGCCCTTCAGGCCATGGGCTTTCGTGAGCCGACCGACCCGCAACTGGGTCTTCGGCTCCGTCTCGTCCGCCACCTACGCGCTGGCGCCGGAGGCGTCCGTGTCGACCACGTCGACCCGGACCCGCCGACCGTCTGCCAGCGCTGCCACGAGGGTGCGCAGGGCTTTGGCCGTCCGGCCGGCACGACCGATGACCCGGCCGAGGTCCTCGGGGTTCACACGAACCTCGAGGACCTCGCCACGGGCGGAGTTCTGTGCCGTGACGCGAACGTCATCCGGGTGATCGACGATCCCCTTGACGAGATGTTCGAGCGCGGGAGCGAGCAAGACTACGCCTGCTCTGCTTCAGCGGCGTCGGCAGCGGGCGCCTCGGCCTCGGCCGGAGCAGCCTTGGCCGCGGGGGCCTCAGCCTTCGGCTTGAGGACGGGCTTCTTCTTCTCGTCGGCGACGAAGGCGGCCTTCGGCTCCTTGACGCGGACGGTGCTCACGGCGTCCTTGTCGCCCTTGAACTTGCCCCAGTCACCGGTGAGCTTGAGGAGCGCTGCGACCTGCTCGGTCGGCTGGGCGCCGACGCTGAGCCAGTACTGCGCACGCTCGGAGTCGACCTCGATGAACGAGGGCTCCTCGGTGGGGTGGTACTTGCCGATCTCCTCGATGACACGACCGTCGCGCTTCGTGCGCGAGTCTGCGACGACGATGCGGTAGTACGGCGCACGGATCTTGCCGAGACGCTTGAGACGGATTTTGACAGCCACGATTCTCCTGAATGATGTGATGTTTGATGTGCTCGCTGCCGAAAGGTGGGGCCACACGCTCGACGCGAAAACTGTGGTTGCTGCGGGCGTCGGATAGAGGGTCGAACTCCGCGCAGACTCAACTCTCTATTCTGCCAGACATCGGGCGATCTGGGTAATCCGGCGACACCGATACCGGATGACCCCTCCACCCCGTGTGAAGATGGGCTGGCGCGTGGCATCCGGCCGCGCCCTGCGGGAGGTCGACGCCAATGCCCATCGAGTTCGCCAGATCCGAGCGTTCGACCGTCGGCCTCGAATGGGAGGTCGCCCTCGTCGACCGCGACACCGGCGATCTCGTCGGCGCAGCGGACACCGTCCTGTCGGAACTCCGCCCGAGCGACGGTTCCGATCATCCGCAGATCACCAACGAGCTGCTGCTCAACACCGTCGAACTCGTCTCGGGTGTGCACCACACGGTCCCCGAGGCGATCGCGGACCTCGAGGGCCAGCTGGCCGAGGTGCGGGCGATCACGGATCCGATGGGCGTCGAACTCATCTGCAGCGGTTCGCACCCGTTCGGCCAGTGGTACGACCAGCAGGTCACCGACAAGCCCCGCTACCACAAGCTCATCGACCGCACCCAGTGGTGGGGCCGCAACATGATGATCTGGGGCGTGCACGCGCACGTCGGCGTCGAGACGGTCGACAAGGTCCTCCCGATCATGAACGGACTGCTGACCTATCTGCCCCACCTCCAGGCGCTGTCGGCGTCCAGCCCCTACTGGGGCGGGGTCGACACCGGGTACGCGTCGAACCGCGCGCTCATGTTCCAGCAGCTCCCGACGGCGGGCCTCCCCTACCAGCTCTCGGACTGGGAGCAGTTCGAGGCCTACGTCGACGACATGACGGTGACCGGCATCATCGAGGACCACACCGAGGTCCGCTGGGACGTTCGACCGTCGCCGCAGTGGGGCACGGTGGAGATGCGCGCGTGCGACGGAGCGTCGACCGTCGCGGAGTTCGGCGCCCTCGCCTCGCTCATCCACTGCCTCACCGAACACCTGTCCGACCGCCTCGACGCCGGAGAGCGCCTGCAGACCCTGCAGCCGTGGTACGTCCGCGAGAACAAGTGGCGTGCGGCGCGGTACGGCCTGGACGCCGAGATCATCCTCGACTCCTCGGGCCACGAGCGCCTCGTGACCGACGACCTGCACGACCTGCTCGACACCCTCGCGCCGGTCGCTCGCCGGCTCGGCTGTGCGGACGAACTGGCGAGCATCGCCACGATCATCGAGCACGGCGCGAGCTACCAGCGACAGCTCGCCGTCGCCCACGCGAACGGCGGCAGCCTGCAGGCGGTCGTGAGCTCGCTCGCGAAGGAGCTGCGACACGGGGTCCAGCCCTCCGCCTGACGAGGCGGCGTCACTCAGCGCGGTCGAGCGTCCCGATCCGCGTGCCGGCGTCGTCGGTCACGGTCAGGCGCCCGCCGTCATCCGAGAGCGTCGCCTGTGCGATCCCCCGTAGCCAGGTGTCGACGCCCGGACACGCCATCAGGGTGCTCGCGACGTCGGAGACGACGACCGCGTCGTCCTCGGCGCGCCAGGAGCCGGAGAGGCTGTTGCAGCCGTCCGAACCACTCACGCGACCGTCGTCGGTGAACACCAGGTGCGGGTCGGCAGCGCCGGTCCCCTCACCCCAGGTGCCCAGGACGCGTTCGCCCGGAGACGGCGCCGAGCACCCGGCGAGCAGTCCCGCGGCCAGGACGACTCCGACGACCGAAGCCGCCGCCCTCAGCGCGCGCATACCGCCTCCGCTCGACTCAGCGACCCAGGAACTTCTGCAGCTCGGCGAGCTCCGCCTCGGTCGGGGCTGCCGATCCCGACGACGAACCGCCGCCGAGGCCGAATCCAGCACCCGTAGCGGCGGCCTGCGTCTCGACGGCGCCGGCGTTCTCCGCCGCGCGCTTGGCCGGGTTGCCTGAGCGGGAACCCTTCTTCTTGGCCTGCGGCTTCGGTCGGTTCGTCCGTGCACCGGGAACCGGACCCATCCCGGGGATGTTCGGCACGCCACCCTTGGCGACGGTCTTCATCATCTTGGCCGCCTGCTCGAAGCGGTTGACGAGGGCGTTGACCTCGGTGACGGTCATGCCGGAACCCTTGGCGATGCGCAGGCGCCGGGATCCGTTGAGGATCTTCGGGTTCGTGCGCTCGGCCGTGGTCATCGACTGGATGATGGCCTCGGTGCGGACGATCTCGCGCTCGTCGAAGTTCTGGAGCTGCTCCTTCATCTGCCCCATGCCGGGGAGCATGCCCATCATCTTCTTGATGGAACCCATGCCGCGCAGCTGCTGCATCTGCTTGAGGAAGTCGTCGAGCGTGAAGGAGTCGGTCGCGAACTTCTCCGCGACCTTGCGCGCCTCCTCCTCGTCGAAGTTCTGCTGCGCCTGCTCGATGAGGGTGAGGATGTCACCGAGGTCGAGGATCCGGCTCGCCATGCGGTCGGGGTGGAACGGCTCGAAGTCGTCGAGACCCTCACCGGTCGACGCGAACATGATGGGGCGTCCGGTGACCGAGGCGATCGAGAGTGCCGCACCACCGCGGGCGTCGCCGTCGAGCTTCGAGAGCACCACACCGGTGAAGTCGACGCCGTCGAGGAAGGCCTTGGCCGTCGCGACCGCGTCCTGACCGATCATCGCGTCGATGACGAAGAGGACCTCGTCGGGATCGACCGCCTTGCGGATGTTCGACGCCTGCTTCATGAGCTCGGCGTCGACGCCGAGTCGTCCGGCGGTGTCGACGATGACGGTGTCGTAGAGCTTCTGCTCGGCGAACCGGACGCCGTCGCGGGCGACCTTGACCGGGTCGCCGACCCCGTTGCCGGGCTCGGGAGCGTAGACGGGGACGCCCGCCTGCTCTCCGACGACCTGGAGCTGGTTGACGGCGTTGGGGCGCTGGAGGTCGGACGCGACGAGGAGCGGCGTGTGGCCGTCCTTCTTGAGCCACTTGGCGAGCTTGCCCGCGAGTGTCGTCTTTCCGGCGCCCTGGAGCCCGGCGAGCATGATGACGGTCGGTGGCTTCTTCGCGAACTCGAGACGGCGCTGCTGTCCGCCGAGGATCGTGACGAGCTCGTCGTTGACGATCTGGACGACCTGCTGCGCCGGGTTGAGGGCCTTGCTCACCTCGTCGCCGAGGGCGCGCTCGCGTACGCGACCCGTGAAGTCCTTGACGACGTCGAGTGCGACGTCCGCGTCGAGGAGGGCGCGACGGATCTCGCGGACGGTGCCGTCGACATCGGCCGCGGAGAGCTTGCCCTTGGTGCGGAGGTTCTTGAACGTGTCCGCGAGGCGGTCAGAGAGTGTGCCGAACGTTGCCATGATCCCTCCAGTTTAGGGCAGACCGCGACGCGACCCGGTCGATCGCCGCCACGGCTGGAAGATGAGTATTTGGACGGCGTCCAACAATGCTATCGTGGCGGCCATGACACAGCTCCTCATCGCCGGGCTCGCGCCCGCATTCGTCCCGTACCGCGAGGGTTGGGCGCTGCAGCGTCGGGTCCATGAGGCGGTCGTCAGCGGAGCAGGGCCGGAGCACCTCATCCTGTGCGAACACGAGCCCGTGTACACGGCGGGCAAGCTGACCCGGCCGCATGAGCGTCCCGACGACGGCACACCGGTCGTCGAGGTCGACCGCGGCGGCCGCATCACCTGGCACGGACCCGGACAGCTCACCGGCTATCCGATCGTCCGCCTCCCGGAGCCGGTCGACGTCGTCGCGCACGTCCGCCTGCTCGAGGAGGTCATGCTGCAGACGATCACCGAGCTCGGCGTCAGCGGCCGCCGCATCGACGGACGGTCGGGTGTCTGGGTCGACCCCGTCGCCGGCGGACCGGCCGCGAAGATCGGCGCCGTCGGTGTCCGGGTGCAGGCGGGGGTCACGCTGCACGGCTTCGCGCTCAACTGCGACAACTCCCTCGAGCCCTTCGGCCACATCGTCGCGTGCGGTATCGCCGATGCCGGGGTCACCACGATCAGCGCCGAGCTCGGTCGACGGATCACGCCGAGCGACGTCGCCGAGCGCGTCTCCGAGATCTTCGAAGCGCTCCGGCCCGGTTGGACGGCCGCGTCCGTGACCACGATCGGAGCGGCCGCGTGAGCGGCTGCGGCGCACCGGCACCCGTTCCCACGGCGGACACCGGCGGACGGAAGCTCCTGCGACTCGAGGTCCGGAACGCCCAGACCCCCATCGAGCGGAAGCCCGACTGGATCAAGACCCGCGCGACGATGGGACCCGAGTACCGACAGCTCCAGGCGCTCGTGCAGGAGGAGGGCCTCCACACGGTCTGCCAGGAAGCCGGCTGCCCGAACATCTTCGAGTGCTGGGAGGACCGCGAGGCGACCTTCCTCATCGGAGGGTCGCAGTGCACGAGGCGCTGCGACTTCTGCCAGATCGACACCGGCAAGCCCGCCGACTACGACCGCGACGAGCCACGGCGGGTGGCCGACTCGGTGCAGCGGATGCGGCTGCGCTACGCGACCGTCACCGGTGTGGCGCGCGACGACCTCCCCGACGAAGGGGCGTGGCTGCACGCCGAGACCGTCCGGCGCATCCACGAGACGAACCCGGGGACGGGCGTCGAGATCCTCGCGACCGACTTCTCCGGCAACCCCGACCTCCTCGGCGAGGTGTTCGCCTCCCGACCGGAGGTCTTCGCACACAACGTCGAGACGGTCCCACGCATCTTCAAGCGGATCAGGCCCGCCTTCCGCTACGAGCGCTCCCTCGACGTCCTGACCCAGGCGCGTGCCGCCGGCCTCATCACGAAGTCCAACCTCATCCTCGGCATGGGCGAGGACCGGAGCGAGATCAGTCAGGCGCTCGAGGATCTGCACGAGGCCGGCACCGACATCATCACCGTCACCCAGTACCTCCGGCCGACGCCTCGACACCTCCCGGTCGACCGCTGGGTCAAGCCGCAGGAGTTCCTGGAGATCAAGGAGGAGGCCGAGGAGATCGGGTTCCTCGGTGTGCTCGCGGGACCGCTCGTCAGATCGTCCTATCGCGCCGGACGCCTCTGGGCGCAGTCGATGACGGCCAAGGGCCGCGCGGTCCCCGAGGGACTGCAGCACCTCGCAGACGCCTCACTCGGCTTCGCCCAGGCGGTCTGAGGCCGACGCCTCGACCGGTCGGGCTCAGTCCTCGCTCGTGACCCCGGTGACCTCGCCGTCGGAGCTGTACGCGACCATGAGCACGCCGTCGAGCTGGTCCGCGTCGAGCGAGTACTCGAAGATCGCGAACGCCTCGTCGCCGTTGTGCTGGTGCGGCGCGAACCCGACGCTCAGCAGCGTCATCGACCGGATGACGTCGACGTCGCGGTCTCCGGACTCGTCGACCAGGACGTCCGGCAGGGACTCCCCCAGCTCCTCGACGGCCTGGATGATGTACTCGGTCACCTCGGAGGTGCGGTCGTCGACCTCGCTCAGCATCGCCTCACGCGAGCGCAGGTCGAAGCCCTCCAGAGCGAGGATCATCGCCGCCGCCAGGTCGAGTGCGTCGGCCGGGATGTCGTCCTCTTCGGGGGCGCTCAACGAGATGGAGACGGACTGCTCCCCGACGTCGATGTTGTCGGACCAGTAGACGCCACCGCCAGGCTCGGTCGCGATGATGCCGAAGTAGTCGTGTTCGATCGCCATCAGCTGCCCACCAGGTTCTGTGCGAAGACGTGCGGCGTGAAGCCGGTGAGGTCGCCGATGCCCTCGCCCTGACCGACGAGCTTGATCGGGATGCCGGTCTTCTCCTGCACGGCGAGGACGAACCCGCCCTTCGCGGAGCCGTCGAGCTTCGTCAGGACGAGCCCGGTCACCCCGGCGTGCTCGATGAACGCCTGCGCCTGTGACAGACCGTTCTGACCGGTCGTCGCGTCGAGCACGAGGAGGACCTCGGCGATGGGCGCCTGCTTCTCGACGACGCGACGGATCTTGGACAGCTCGTCCATGAGCCCGCCCTTCGTCTGCAGCCGACCAGCGGTGTCGATGATGACGATCTCGGTGCCGGTCTGCTTGGCGTACTCGATCGTCTGGAAGGCGACGGAGGCCGGGTCCTGCCCCTGCTGCTGGGGGCGGACGATCTGTGCGCCCGCGCGCTCAGCCCAGGTCGCCAGCTGCTCGACGGCAGCGGCGCGGAAGGTGTCCGCTGCCCCCACGACGACGGTGCGGTCGTAGTTGCGGAGGAACTTCGCGAACTTGCCGATGGTGGTCGTCTTGCCGACCCCGTTGACGCCGACGACGAGGACGACCGCCGGACGCTCGCTGAGCTTCAGCGTCGTGTCGAACTTCGACAGCCGCTCCTCGACCTCCTCGCGCAGCATGCGCTGGAGGTCGCGCGGGTCGGTGGTCCGGTAGCGGTCCACGGAGGCGTGCAGGCCCGTGACGATCGACTCGGTGACGTCGGGGCCGAAGTCCGCGCCGATGAGCGCGTCCTCGAGGTCCTCCCAGGTGGTCTCGTCGATCGTCGGACGTTGGAACATGCCTTTGAGGGCACCGGAGAGTGACCAGGGTGTGCGTGCAGCCATGGTCTCAGCGTAGCCGTCGGCGACGCGGTCCCGTCGCGTGGGGACGAGACCGGATCAGCTCGCGCGTTCTGCTGCCACGCGCTGACCGACGACGGCCGACACCCCGTCCTGGCGCATCGAGACGCCGTAGAGGGCGTCGGCGATCTCCATGGTGCGCTTCTGGTGCGTGATGACGATGAGCTGGCTCGTCTGACGGAGGTCCTCGAAGATGGTGAGGAGCCGCCCGAGGTTCGCGTCGTCGAGGGCCGCCTCCACCTCGTCCATGATGTAGAACGGGCTCGGTCGGGCTTTGAAGATGGCGATGAGGAGGGCGACCGCGGCGAGCGAGCGCTCCCCGCCCGACAGGAGCGACAGGCGCTCGATCTTCTTGCCGGCGGGCTTGACCGACACCTCGATGCCCGTGGTGAGCATGTGCTCGGGGTCGGTGAGCGAGATGCTGCCCGTGCCGCCCGGGAACAGGATCGGGAACACCTCGGTGAAGGCCGCTTCGGTGTCGGCGAACGCCGAGGCGAAGATGACCTCCATCTTCCCGTCGATGTCCTCGATGATCGACAGCAGGTCGGCGCGGGTGCTGGTGAGGTCGGCGAGCTGTTCGGTGAGGAAGCGGTGGCGCTGTTCGAGTGCCGCGAACTCCTCGAGCGCGAGCGGGTTGACCCGCCCGAGTTGGGCGTAGGTGCGCTCCGCTGCTGCGAGACGCTTCTGCTGCTCGGCGCGGACGTAGGGCGTCGTCGGCACGTCGTCCGACTCTTCGGTAGGTTCCTCCTCCGGCTCGGCGTCCGGCGTCGCGGGTCCGTCGGCAAGTGCCTCGGGCGCCTCGTCCGAGTCGGGTGTCGTCGTCTCGGGTGAGACCTCCGGACCGGTGTCGTCGGCCGTTCGCACAGCCGAGCGGGCGGTCGCGCGGGGTGTCGGCGGGTCGACGGGCACCGGAACCTCAGGCCCGTACTCCGCGACGAGCACGTCCTCGACGAGTCCCAGCTCCGACCCGGCGCGCTCGAGCAGACCGGACAAGTGGAGCTTCTTCTCGTAGATCTGGAGTTCGAGGCCGTGGACGCTCTCGGTGACGACCTGCAGCCGCTGCCGGAGCGTGTGCTCCTCGCCGCGCAGTCGCACGAGTTCGGCGTTCCGGCTGGACCGCGTCGCCTCGGCTGCCGCGAGGGCGACGCGGGCCTCGGTGACCGACCGGTCGGCCGAGTCGAGGACGGGCGGGAGCGCCTCCGTCACCGCGGTGGCGGCCGCGGCCTGGCGCGCACGGATGACGGCACGCCGAGCCGCTTCCTCAGCTGCCGCCTGGTCGGCCTGCCGCTGCCGCTCGAGGTTCGCGACCGCGAGCTCCTCCGCCCGCACGCGTTCGCGCGCGGTCTCGAGGAGGAGGCGGTGCTGCACTTCGGCCTCGCGCGCCGCGTCCAGTTCGGCGGAGAGCCCGTCGCGTGCCGAGACGTCGAGGAGCGGTCGTGGACGCGCGCGAGCGGTGTCGTGGTCCAGCTTGGCCCGCTCCACGGCGGCAGCGGCGTCGGCGACGGCCGCCTCCGCCGTCCCGGCAGCTGCGAGGAGGCGGTCGTGTTCGGCCTGCGCGGATTCGTACCGGACCGTGACCCGGTTCACGCGCTCGGCCTGTGAGGCACGGTTGGCGTCGAACTCGCGGAGGGCGCTGAGCGCCGCCTGCGCGGTCTGCTTCGCCTCCTGCAGGATCGTGCGCTGCTCGGCCAGAGCGAAGCGCGCCCGTTCGATGAGCGACTCGACCTCGCCGTGTCGATCGGCTGCCGCATCGCGTTCAGCCAGCAGTTCGATGCGGCTCTGCGCTCCGCCGCTCCCCCCGCGGACGATGCTGTCCGTGACGACCGCGCCGTCACGGGTCACGAGGGTGAACGCGCTGAGTGACGAGCCGAGTCGGTCGTACGCCGCGATCGCGTCGTCGAGCGAGTCGACGACGAGGACCGAGGCGAGGATCCCTAGCACGCCAGGAGGGGCCTCCACCAGCTCGGCAGCCGAGGTGAACCCGGCGGGCGCGTCCGGGACGTCTCGCGCACCGTCGGCGATGACGATCTCGACCCGGCCGAGATCCTGGTCGGCCGCGTGATCGAGCGCCCGACGGGCGGCGTGCCGGTCGACGGCGACGGCGGCCTCCGCGAGCGTGCCGAGCGCTGCGGCCACCGCCGACTCGTGGCCGGGTCGGACCTGCACCCGGTCCGCGACGATCCCGTCGATCCCGTCGATCCCGCTCGCAGCGAGTTCGGCCGAGCCGGTCTTGAGGTCGAGGGCGCGCGAGAGTGCACTGGTCTTGGCGCCGAGCGAATCGCGTTCACGTTCGAGGGTGTGGAGCTGCTCGCGCAGGCCCTCGATCTCCCCCTCGGCCTCCGCTGCGCCGCGTTGGGCCGCCTCGTAGGCGTCGTCGAGTCCGGAGTCGGCGGCGTCCGCCAGGGTCGGGTCGTCCTCGAGCGCCTCGTACTCCAGCCGTGCGGCGTCCAGACGGAGGGCAGCGGCGTCGATCGCGTTCTGCTGGCGCAACGCCTCGCCACGGACCGCGGCGAGTTTGGACCCGGCGGCGTCGACGGCGCCCGCGAGCTTGGAGAGCTCCAGGTCGTGTCGTGACACGAGCGCGCTCTGCGCCGCGATCTCGACGTCCACCGCGTCGAGTGCGGCGCGCTTCGCGCGGGTGTCCGCCTGCGCCTCCTGCAACGCGCGCTCCGCGTCGGCGACCGCCACCCGCAGTCCGTCGATCTCGGCGGTCGCGTCGGCGACCATCTGCTTCGTGATCCGCGGTTCGGCGGCCGTCGTGTCCGTCGATGATCCGAGCAGGGCGAGCCGCTGGTTGGCCAGCGTGTACAGGTTCCGGAGGCGTTCCTGCACGCTCTCGAGTTCAAAGGTGATCCGGCGGGCGTCGTCGACCGCGTCGCCGAGTTGCGCCTGCTCGATCCGGTTGATCCGCAGTTCTGCCTGTTCCAGCTGCTCCTGCAGGACGAGGCGCTCGCTGTGGCGCTCGCTCTCCGACCGGTTGTGCTCGTCGAGGGAACGCCGGAGGCCCACGACGTCGTCCGCGAGGATCCGAGCGCGGGCGTCGCGGACGACCGCTGCGATCGTCTGCGCCTCCCGGGCGATCTCCGCCTGACGGCCGAGCGGCTTCAGCTGCCGACGGATCTCCCCGGCGAGGTCGCTCAGCCGCGTGAGGTTGGTCTGCATCGCCTCGAGCTTCCGGAGCGTCTTCTCCTTGCGTCGACGGTGCTTCAGGATGCCGGCCGCCTCCTCGATGAAGCCGCGTCGCTCCTCGGGCGTCGCCCGCAGCACCGCGTCGAGCTGTCCTTGCCCGACGATGACGTGCATCTCGCGGCCCAGCCCGGAGTCGCTGAGGAGCTCCTGGACGTCGAGCAACCGGCACGTGTCGCCGTTGATGGCGTACTCGCTCCCGCCGTTGCGGAACAGGGTGCGGCTGATCGTCACCTCGGTGTACTCGATGGGCAGTGCGCCGTCGCTGTTGTCGATGGTGAGCGTGACCTCGGCTCGACCGAGCGGGCCCCTGGTCGACGTGCCGGCGAAGATGACGTCCTCCATCTTGCCGCCGCGGAGGGTCTTCGCCCCCTGCTCGCCCATCACCCAGGCGAGCGCGTCGACGACGTTCGACTTGCCGGAACCGTTGGGACCCACGACGCAGGTGACGCCCTGCTCGAATGCGAAGGTGGTGGGGTGCGCGAAGGACTTGAACCCTTTGAGCGTCAGGCTCTTCAGGTACACGCGCACCTCCTCTCCCGCGTCGCGGATGCTGTGCACTACGGTAGCGAATCCGCGGACGGACGAGGGACACCACGCTGTGACGGCCCGCCGGGGCGGTCGTAGCATGGACCGCATCACCCAGGACGGTCTGGTGCGGGAGGGAGGCGACGATGCGCGTCACGATCGACGAGGTCGAGATCCCGGCGTCCGGGAGCTCAGCAGTATTCGAAGCGGTCCAGGAGGTCGCGAACACGCTCGAAGCGGAGATCTGGTCCACCGACGACTTCGCTCTGACCTCCGCAATGACCCTGCCCGAGTACCGCGACCAGCGGTTCCAGCGACGCGTCCTGCTCGTCGCCGCCCTCGACGGCCGTGTGGTCGGTCGCGGCTGGCTCGGGTACGGCACCGAGGCCGACGCGGCGACGGCCTCCCTGGACGTCGGTGTCCTCCCTGACGCGCGTCGTCGTGGGATCGGCACAGCGCTCCTGGTGGAGCTGGAACGACGGGCCCTCGCGGCCGGTCGCCCGACAGTGACCGCCTTCACCCAGCACGCCGTCGACGACATCCCGGCCGACGAACCACTCCTCGGTGCGAGCGTCGGCGAACGGGCTATCCCTGCGAACGCCGCGGCGAGCCGGTTCATGCTCGATCGTGGATACGCCCTCGCCCAGGTCGAGCGGACCAATCGCTGCGACCTCGCCTCGATGCTCGGGGAGCTGCCGGACATCGTCGCGGCGTCGACCGCCCGAGCCGGGCACGAGTACCGCCTCGTGCACTGGTTGGATCGCACCCCCGACGAACTGCTCAGATCACTCGCCACGGCCCGCGAACACATGGCAACGGACATCCCGGCCGCCGATCTGGAGCTCGACCCCGAGGTCTGGACGCCCGAGCGGGTCCGCGCCCGCGAGGACCAGCTGGCGGCGTCTGGCGACCACGCGATCGTCGTCGCCGCCGTCCACCGCGACAGCGGCACGGTCGCCGGGTACAGCGAGCTCGTCCTCGGCGAGGGCAAGGAACACGCGGAGCAGTGGGACACGCTCGTGCTCGCCGACCACCGGGGACACGGCCTCGGACTCTGGATGAAGGCGGCGAACCTCCTCGCACTCGCCGATCAGGCACCCGAGCGGTCCCGGATCTACACCTGGAACGCCGACGAGAACGCGCACATGCTCGCGATCAACGACCGCCTCGGGTTCCGCATCGTCGGCTACTCCGGAGAGTGGCAGCGCCGACTCCCCCGCAGCGACTGATCGTCAGGTGCGGCGCTGGCACACGGGACAGCGATGCGAGCCCCGGTTCATGAACTGCTCGCGGACGATGAGCGTGCCGCAGCGCGCGCACGGTTTGCCCTGCCGCCCGTAGGCGTTCAGGCTGTGGGCGAAGTACCCCGCCTGACCGTTGACGTTCACGTACTGGGCGTCGAAGCTCGTCCCGCCCTCGGCCAGGGCCTTGGCGAGCACGGCACGGACCTCCTCGAGCAGCCGGCCGGCGCGTCCGAGCCCGAGACGGGCGGTCTCCTGTTCGGGATGGATGCGCGCCGCCCAGAGCGACTCGTCCGCGTAGATGTTGCCGATCCCGCTCACCAGGGTCTGATCGAGGAGCGCCCGCTTCACGCCGGTGCGTTTCTCGCGCAGTCGTCGCAGGAAGCCGGCGTCGTCGAAAGCCGGGTCCATCGGGTCGCGGGCGATGTGCGCGACCTGGTCGGGCACCATCGCGACCTCGTCGCCGAACCCACCTGCGGCTCCGTCCGTCGTCGGGACGAGCGCGGTCACCGCCATGGAGCCGAAGATCCGCTGGTCCACGAAGTGCAGCCAGAGCTCGCCGTGCTCGGGATGCTCCAGCTGCAAGCGGATGCGCAGGAGTCGGTCGGCGTCATCGCCAGGTGACCGGAGCAGCATCTGCCCGCTCATGCCCAGGTGACCGACGATCGCCTCATCGTCGTCGAGGGGGAACCAGAGGAACTTCCCGCGTCGGACGGCAGATCGGATGGTCCGCCCCGTCAGCCGTGCCGTGAAGTCGGCGACACCACTCGCGTGGCGGCGCAGGGAGCGTTCGTCGAAGACCTCGACGCCGGCGATCGTCGCCCCGCTGACGGCGGGCTCCAAGCCGGCGCGGACGACCTCGACCTCAGGGAGTTCCGGCACTGATCCTCGACCAGGCTTCCAGGGCCGCCGCCATCTCGGCGTGCTTCTTGCTCGTGCCGGAGCCCGTCGCCGTGACCGCGGTGCCCACGGTGACCGTCGCGACGAACCGTCGGTTGTGGTCGGGGCCGGAGCTGGCGATCTCGTAGACGGGCGCCGGCGCACCGATGGCCGCGGCGGCCTCCTGGAGGCTCGTCTTCGGGTCCATCGCCGCGCCGAAGCGCTCAGGGTTCTCGAGGAGGGGGTTCACCAGGCGCAGGACGAGTGCCGTCGCGGCGTCGGGTCCGGCCGACAGGTACGTCGCGCCGATGACGGCCTCCATCGTGTCGGCCAGGATGGACGCCTTGTCGCGGCCTCCGGTCTGGTCCTCGCCCTTGCCGAGCTTGATCCGCTCGCCCAGACCGATCGAACGCGCGACCTCGGCGAGCGCGATCGTCGAGACGAGGCTCGCCCGACGCTTCGCCAGCTGCCCTTCGTCGAGGTGCGGGAAGTCGCGGTAGAGCATGACGGTGACGGCCTGCCCGAGGATCGAGTCGCCGAGGAACTCGAGGCGCTCGTTGTGCGGGAGTCCACCGTGCTCGTACGCGTACGAGCGGTGCGTCAGCGCCAAGTCGAGCAGCTCGTACGAGACGTCGACACCCAGTTGCCGTGCGAAAACGACCACACCGGGATCGGTCTCCGATGCGGAGCCGATTCCGGTGTGGTCGGAATGATTCGTGTTCACGCTGTTCGAACGCGGACGTTCAACGCGCGGATCAGACGTCTGCGACCTTGCGGCCCTTGTACTCGAGGTACAGGGCGGTGCCCTGCGAGTCCTCGACGACCTTGGCGCGGTGCGGCAGGCTGTACGTGACGCGGCCGTTCTCCACCGTCTTCACGAGCGTCGGCACGGCGGCCTTCCACTGCGAGCGACGCGAGCGGGTGTTCGAGCGCGAGACCTTCCGCTTCGGGGGGTTTCCAGCCATGATCTATCTCTCTTCTGTGTCTGCAGCGGCGCGCTGGGCGCTACTGGCGTCTGTGTCAAGTACGGAGTCTGAGGACAAGCCCGCGAGCGCAGACCAGCGAGGATCTGCGACGTCGTGAGGGTGTCGTTCCGGACGTTCGGCCAGCCGCTCACCGGTCTCGGGGTCGAGTCCGGGGCAATCCGGCTGGCACACCGGCTGAAACGGTAATGCGAGAACTACCGCATCTCTGACCAGAGGTTCAAGATCCACGTGGTCGTCGTGAACCTCGAAGTCAGACGCTTCCGAATTAGGATACGCGAAAAGTTCCTGAATCTCGACTTCGACAGGCAGTTCGATGTCGCGGAGGCAACGGCCGCACTCGCCGGTCGCCAGTGCGTCGACGTCGACGGTCACGAGGATCCCCTCGTGCACGGACTCGAGACGCACCTGCTCGGAAAGCGTCGTGCCCTCCTGGACGGCGACCAGACCCTCGCCCCAGCGCTCGGCGAGCACCACCTCGAGGTCGTGCTCGCGCATCTCCCCGGGACGGTTCACCAGATCGCGCACATTGACGCTGAACGGCGAATTGTTCGTTCTCTTCCTAGTCACGATCGACGATTCTACGCCGAACCCGACCGGGAGGACGCCCTAGCCCTCTTGGAGGAAGGTCGCCACCACCTGCGGGACGTACGGGCTGACATCGCCACCGAGCGCGGCCACCTGCCGGACGAGTGAACTGGAGACGTGCGCGTGCGCGGGATCAGGCAGGAGGAAGACCGTCTCCACGCCGGCGAGGCTGCGGTTCATGATGGCCATGGGCGTCTCGTACGCGACGTCGACCTGCGAGCGGATGCCCTTCACGAGCACGCTCGCGCCGACGTCCGTGCAGTAGTCGACGAGCAGGCCGACGTTCCACTGCGCGACGACGATGTTGTCAGGCAACCCGCCGTCCGCGATGGAGCGCTCGAGCAGGGACACCCGCTGCGGCATCGGCAGCAGCGCGGACTTGTCGGGGTTGTGCACCACCAGCACGTGCAGTTCGTCGAAGATGCGCGCCGCCCGCTCGATGACATCCAGGTGACCGAGGGTGACTGGGTCGAACGATCCGGGGACGACGGCGATCCGCTTCATGCCGCCAGCCTATCGGTGCTCAGTTCTTGGCGAGCGCGGCGCGGTCGGATTCGTCGAGGCGTCGGCGGAGCGCTTCGGCCAGCACCGGGTGATCGGCGAGGTCGGGGTCGGTGCCGAGGAGCTCGGCGGCATCCGCCCGCGCCTCGATGATGACCTCGCTGTCGTGCACGACCCGAAGCAGTTTGAGCGAGGACCGCCCGCCCGACTGCATGCTGCCGAGGACGTCACCCTCGCGCCGCAGCTCGAGGTCGACCTGCGCCAGGTCGAAGCCGTCGAGCGTCGCGGCAACCGCGTCGACGCGCTCGCGTGCGGTGCTCTCCGCCTCCGCCGCGGTGACGAGCAGACACAGCCCGGGGACGCCGCCTCGACCGACGCGTCCGCGGAGCTGGTGGAGCTGCGACACCCCGAAACGCTCCGCGTCGAGCACGACCATCGTCGAGGCGTTGGGGACGTCGACGCCCACCTCGATGACCGTCGTCGCCACGAGCACGTCGATCTCACCGGCCGCGAAGGCCCGCATCGTCCGGTCCTTCTCCTCCGCGCTCATCCGGCCGTGGAGGACGTCGATGCGTCGGGACGCCAGCAGTGGGTGGGTACGCAGCTGCTCCACCGTGGTGAGCACGGACGCGATCGGGCGCGCCGGGTCGGCGTCCTCCTCGAGTTCCTCACCGGGCTCGACCTCCTTGGCGTCGATCGCCGGGCACACGACGAACCCCTGCCGCCCCTGCTCGAGTTCCTCGGCGAGGCGCTCCCAGACGCGGGAGATCCACCGCGGGTGATCGGCCAGGGCGACCACGAAGCTCTCGATCCCCTGCCGCCCGCGTGGCAGCTCCTTGATGATGCTGACGTCGAGGTCGCCGAAGACGGTCATGGCCACGGTCCGTGGGATCGGCGTCGCGGTCAGCACGAGGACATGCGGCGGTGTGCGTCCCTTCTGACGGAGCTGGTCGCGCTGCTCCACGCCGAAGCGGTGCTGTTCGTCGACGACGACCATCCCCAGATCGGCGAAGGTCACGGCGTCACCCAGCAGCGCGTGCGTCCCGATCACGATCCGGGCCTGGCCGGCGACGATCCGCAGCAGCGCCCGTTTGCGATCGGACGTCGGCAGCTGGCCGGTGAGCAGCGTCGGCATGAGCTCGGCCGAGAGGTCGGGGCCGAGCGAACGGACGATCGACCGCAGATGCTGCGCCGCGAGGACCTCGGTGGGCGCCAGCAGCACCGACTGTCCCCCGCTGTCGGCAACGGCCGCCATGGCCCGGAGGGCGACGAGCGTCTTGCCCGAGCCGACCTCGCCCTGGACGAGCCGGTTCATCGGATTGGGCTGCGCGAGGTCGGCCGCGATCTCCGTGCCGACCGTCTGCTGGTCGCCGGTCAGCTCGAACGGGAGCGCGGCATCGAGGCGCTCGAGGTAGCCGCCGGCTTTCGGCACGCGGGGTTCGGCCGCCAGCGCACGGGTGGCCGCACGCTGCTGGAGCAGGGCCGTCTGGAGGAGGTACGCCTCCTGGTACCGCAGGCTGCGGCGACCGCGCTGCCAGTCGCGGTCGACCGTCGGGCGGTGGACGGCACGGATGGCGGCGTCGAAGGAGAGTTCACCCCTCGCCGCCCGGACCGACCGCGGGACGGGGTCCTCCTGCGGCGGCAGGGCGTCCAGAACCAGCTCGACGGATTGTCTGAGGTTCCAGCTCGTGATCGTGCTCGTCGCCGGGTAGATCGGGATGGGGGCCTCCGACCACGCCTTCGCCTGGGCGTCGGCGAGCGCCGGGGCTTCAGCGTCGTCGGGGAAGATCTGGTACTGCGGGTGGGCGAGCTGATAACTGCCGCGGTAGTCGCCGACCTTGCCTGCGAAGATGCCGCGGAGTCCCGGCCGGAGTTCGTTCGCGCGCCAGGGCTGGTTGAAGAAGGTGAGGTTGAGCCGACCCTGACCGTCGGAGATGACGACCTCGAGGATGGAACCCTTGCGTTGCTTCATCTGGCGGTCGCGGACCTCGAGGACGTCGGCGACGATCGTCACGTCCTCGCCGAGCGGCAGCAGGCCGATGACCGTCAGCTCGCCGCGCTTCGCGTAGCGACGCGGGTAGTGCTCGAGGAGGTCGCCGACGGTCTCGACGCCGAACGCCTTCTGGAGTGCCGTCGCGGTCCGTCCGCCGAGGACACCGCCGAGCTTCGTGCCCAGCTCGATCCCCGTCATGCCGTCGATTCTATTCCGGACCTCGGACACCGCGGTTCGCTCGGCTTCGCGCAGCCTGCGAGGATGGGACCATGGCCGGCATCAGGATCATCTCGGGTTTCGCCGGATCACGCACGATCCGGGTCCCGGGCAGCGGGACCCGACCGACGAGCGATCGCGTTCGCGAGGCGCTCTTCTCCGCGCTGGAGGCCCGCGACGTGCTCGCCGGAGCCGAAGTGCTCGACCTGTACGCAGGGTCGGGGTCGCTGGGGCTCGAATGCGCCAGCCGGGGTGCCGCCGTGGTCACCCTCGTCGACCGCGGGTCTGAGGCCGCGAAGCTGTGTCGGGACAACGCGAGGATCGTGACCTCGGCAGCACCTCGCGCTGCGGCACCACGCATCACGGTGCATGCCAAGTCGGTCGGCGCCTATCTGTCCGGGGCGACGGTCCCGTCCGACCTCGTCTTCATCGATCCCCCGTACGACCTCCCCGAGGCGGAGCTCACGGCCAACCTCGCCGCGCTCGTCGGTCTGGTCACCGATGACGGGCTCGTGCTCGTCGAGCGGAGCTCCCGCTCGCCCGAACCGACCCTTCCCCCAGCGCTCGAGGTCTTGCGGAAGAGCACCTACGGCGAGACCGTCGTCTGGTGGATCACGCCGGTCTGAGCCACCGCGTCACCGTCACCGCGTCTCCGCAGGGTCTTCGCGCCACGGCGGCCGGCCACACCGCTCAACCGGACGCGTCGTCCCAGTCGCGGTAGGGGTCCCAGCCGGCGCGACCGTCGTAGGCCACACCGTCGACGAGGACCCCGGCACCGGTCCGGGCCGCGCCGATGGCCCGGAAGCCGGCGGGGATCGTGGTGGCGGACGGGAACGTCGCCAGGAGGGAGTGGTCCTCGCCGCCGGCGAGGGCGAGCGCCACGTCGGCACCCAGGTCCTCAGCCCGAAGGTCGATCGCGACCCCACTCGCCCGCGCGAGGCGACCGGCGTCGAGCGCGAGCCCGTCCGACAGGTCGAGCATCGCCGTGGCACCGGCGACGGCGGCGACGACACCGGCGGCGATCGGTGGCCGTGGTGCGAGTTGTGCCTCCACCTCGACCCGGTGATCGCGTCGCAGGCCGGCCGCTGCCTCGGCCGAAGGCACGCCGTCGGTGTCGACCCCACGCGAGAAGAGGAGTCGCAGACCTGCCGCAGCCGAACCCAACTCCCCCGCGACCGCGACCACGTCGCCGGGTCGCGCTCCGTCACGCCGGACGGGGGCACGACCCTCCAGGTCGCCGAACGCCGTCACCGCGATCATGAAGACGTCGGACACGGCCAGATCGCCGCCGACGACACCGCAGCCGGGCGCGAGCTCGGCACAGGCGTCGCGCAGTCCGTCGGCGAACCCGTCGAGCACGGCGACCGGCAGGTGCTTGGGCATGGCGAGTGCGACGACGAGCGCCGTCGGACGCGCCCCCATCGCCGCGACGTCCGCCAGGTTGCTGGCCGCAGCCTTCCACCCGAGATCGTGAGCGCTCGACCACGCCAGCCGGAAGTCCGGCCCGTGGATCATCGTGTCCGTCGTGACCACGAACCGACCGTCCGGCGCGCGCACGACCGCGGCATCGTCGCCCGGCCCGAGGAGTTCGGCGTCGGCGTGCGGCAGGCGAGGGAAGATGCGCTCGAGCAGCTCCCCCTCGGCGAGGTCCCCGACACAGGGCCCGACCGTTCCGTGATCGTCGGACGCGCTCCCAGACTCGTTCATGGGATCAACGGTAGCCTGGTGGGCGATGTCCCCGATTCGTGTGCTCCTCGCCACCGCCCTCGCCGCAGCCGCAACCCTGGCCCTCGCCGGCTGCGCCCCCGCCGTCGCGCTCGAACCCGCCGCCGATGCGAACAACCCGCAGTGCGCTGAGGTCACGGTGCGTCTGCCCGACGTCGTCGCCGAACTTCCCGAGCGAGGGACCGACGCCCAGGCCACGGGCGCCTGGGGCGATCCCGCGACGGTCCTCCTGCACTGCGGCGTCGCGATCCCCGGCCCGACCACGCAGCAGTGCCAGTCGGTGAACGGCGTCGACTGGATCATCGACGACGCCGACGCGCCGAACTACCGGTTCACCACCTTCGGGCGCACGCCCGCGGTCGAGATCGTGCTCGACGGCGACGCCGTCGCCAGCAGCACCGTCCTGGCCGATCTGGCGCCTGCCGTGTCCGTGCTCCCCGTCACCGGGAAGTGCACCGCCCTCGGCTACGCCGAGCTCCCGATCCCCACCGACGGCTGACCGTTCCGGCGCCGCTGCATTCAGGAGCGGGCGCGCGCGACCTCGATCAGCTCGGTGATGAGCTCGGGGTAGCTGAGCCCCGAGGCCAACCAGCAGCTCGGGAACATCGAGATCGGGGTGAACCCCGGCATGGTGTTGACCTCGTTGACGACGAAGCCGTCCGCGGTCAGGAAGAAGTCGACCCGGGCGAGCCCCGCGCAGCCCAACGCCTCGAACGCCCGACGCGAGAGGTCCTGCATCTCCGACAACTGCTCGGGACGAAGGTCGGCGGGGCAGACGAGCTCGATACCGGGTGCGTCGAGGTATTTCGCCTCGAAATCGTAGAAGTCGCGTCCGGTCACGACGACCTCGCCGGCCACCGAGACACGAGGTGCCTCGCCGGGGAGGGACTCGAGGACCGCACATTCGACCTCTCGGCCCACCAGACCGGTCTCGACGAGCACGGTCGAGTCCTCGGCGAGGGCCAGTTCGATCGCTGCACGGAACGCGTCCGGCGTCGACACCTTCGACACGCCGACGCTCGAACCGGCTCGCGCCGGCTTCACGAACGCCGGTGACCCGAGCGATCCGAGCGATGCGAGCACCTCCTCTGGTGCTGTGGCCCACTCGTGGGCGGTGAACCGCACCCACGGCGCGACGGCGATCCCGGCGGCCTGGAGCACCGTCTTCGTGAAGTGCTTGTCCATACCGAGGGAGGACGCGAGGACGCCGGAGCCGACGTACGGGAGGTCGACGAGCTCGAGCATGCCCTGCACGGTGCCGTCCTCGCCGAACCGACCGTGGAGGATCGGGAAGACGATGTCGATGGGACCGAGGGTGAACGGGACGCCGTCCTCCCCGACCACGGTCAGCTCACGGCTGCCGACGCGCTCAGGCCAGCGCACGGCCGGCCGCGAGGGGTCGACCTCCGGCAAGTGCGCGGGGTCGAGCGCGTACCGGCTCGGGTCGTCGACCTCGAGGACGTACGAGCCGTCGTGGGCGATCCCGACCGGGTAGACGTCGTACCGTTCGCGGTCAATCGCGGCGAGGACGCCGCCCGCCGTTGCGCAGCTGATCGAGTGCTCGCTTGAACGGCCTCCAAAGAGCACCACCACTCCGGTCTTGTGCGTCATCGTTGCTTCTCTCCCCCTGGGGTTCGTCGTCGTCGGTCGTGAGGTGCGGTGCGATGTCCTTCGGGTCGAGCGTGCCGTCGAGCACCTGCTTGACCTGTTCGACGATGGGCATCGCGACCCCCTTCGCCTTGGCCAGCTCGAGCACCGGTGCAACGGACGCGAGCCCCTCCGCGGTCTGCTGCATCTGTTTGACGACGTCGTCGAACTGATACCCCTGGCCGAGCAGACGCCCCGCCGTGTTGTTCCGGGACAGCGGCGACTGGCACGTCGCGATGAGGTCGCCGAGCCCGGCCAGGCCTGAGAGGGTCTCCGGCTGCGCGCCATGGGCCACCGCGAAGTCGGTCATCTCGACCAGCCCGCGAGTGATGATGGAGGCCTTCGTGTTCTCGCCGTAGCCGACACCGTCGACGATGCCGATCGCGACGGCGATGAGGTTCTTGAGCACACCACCGAACTCGGTACCGATGACGTCGGTGTTCACGAAGCTGCGGAAGTACCGGTTGCGCGCGAGGAGCGCGACCGTCTGCGCCGTCTCGAGGCTCTCGGAGGAGATCACGGCGGCCGTCGGCTGCTCGCGGGCGATCTCGAGCGCGAGGTTGGGGCCGGAGGCGACGGCGATGCGTGACGGGTCGATGTCGAGGGTCTCGCGGATGACCTCGCTCATCCGGGATCCGCTGCGACGCTCGACGCCCTTCATGAGCGAGACGACGATGGTGCCGTCCTCGAGGTGCGGGCGGAGCGCGATGAGGTTGTCGCGCAGGGACTGGCTCGGGACGGACAGGAACACGACCGAGGCACCGCGCACGGCGTCGACCATGCTCGCGGTCGCCGTCATCCGCATCGGCAGGTTGATCCCGGGCAGGTAGTCACTGTTGCGCTTGGCTTCGGTGATCTCGCGAGCGAGCTCGGGCCGTCTGGCCCACATGACCACGTCGGAGCCACCGTCCGCGAGGATCTTGCCGAACGTCGTGCCCCAGCTGCCCGCTCCGAGCACGGCGACCCTCGTGGCGGCCGGTGGTTGCGGAACGTTCCTAGGACTCAAAGCGGCCTGTCTCCTTCTGCTGGTGTTTCGAGGGATCCCAACGCTCCGTGGGAGCTTGAGCACCGCGGAGTTCCTCGCAGAGGGCGGTGATGGCCTGCATGACGACCTCGGTCGCCTCGTTCAGCGTCTTCGAGTCTAGCTGCCGCCCGGCGAAGGCCGAGAGGTCCACCGGCTCGCCGATGGCGACCTCGACGCGCTTCCGCAACGGGAACACCCGCAGTTTGCCGTACCGCGGCATGACCTCCTGCGTGCCCCAGTGCGCGGCGGGGATGATCGGCAGGCCGTGCGTGAGTGCGATCCGGACCGCGCCGGTTCGCCCGCGCATCGGCCACAGGCCCGGGTCGCGGGTGAGTGAACCCTCGGGGTATACGACGACGCCCTGACCGCGTTCGGTCAGGTGTGCTGCAGCGCTGACCGGGTCCATCCCGCGGGCTGAACCCTCGCGCTCGACGGGGATCTGTCCGGACTTCCGCAACAACCACCCGACCACCGGGACCGTGAACAGACTGCCCTTCGCCATGAAGCGGGGCTGTCGCCCGAGCCGCCAGACGGCCACGCCCATGATCAGCGGGTCGAACTCGCTGTCGTGGTTGGGCGACAGGATGAACGGCCCCTCCTGCGGCAGGCGTTCGCCGTGCCGGACGCGGAGCTTGACGAGAGCACTGAACGGCGGGATCGCGATCGACGACAGCAACCAGTAGATCGACGGCCTCGACCGTTCCACCCCCACGGCGGACTACTTCGTTTCGAGGACGAAGTCAGCACCGAGCTGCTGGAGCTTCACGATGAAGTTCTCGTACCCACGGCTGATGATGCCGACGTTGCTGACCGTCGACTTGCCCTCGGCGGTGAGCGCCGCGATGAGGTGGCTGAAGCCACCGCGGAGGTCGGGGACCTCGATGTCGGCACCGTGCAACGGCGTCGGGCCGTTGATCACGGCGGCCTGCTCGAGGTTGCGCCGCGGCACGCGACGAGGCGTACCCGACAGCCCGTTGGGGTGCACGACGATGTTCGCGCCCATGGTGTTGAGCGCGTCCGTGAAACCGAACCGGTTCTCGTAGACGGTCTCGTGGACGATCGACTCGCCCGTCGCCTGCGTCAGCGCGACGATGAGGGGCTGCTGCCAGTCCGTCATGAAGCCGGGGTGCACGTCGGTCTCGATGACCACGGGCTTCAGCTCCTCCTTGCGGTAGAACCGGATGCCGTCGTCGGTGATGTCGAACCCGCCACCGGCCTTGCGGAAGATGTTGAGGAACGTCATCATGTCCTGCTGCTTCGCGCCGCCGACGAAGACGTCGCCGTCGGTCGCGAGCGCGGCCGACGCCCAGCTCGCTGCCTCGTTGCGGTCGCCGATGGCCGTGTGGTCGTACCCCTCGAGCTTGTCCACGCCCTCGATGAGGATCACGCGGTTGGGCTCGTAGGAGATGATCGCGCCCATCTTCTGGAGGACGGCGATGAGATCCATGATCTCCGGCTCGATCGCCGCACCCTTGAGCTCCGTGGTGCCCTTGGCACGGACCGCCGTGAGCAGGACCTGCTCCGTGGCGCCGACGCTCGGGTACGGAAGGTGCACCGTCGTCCCGTGCAGACCGTTCGGGGCCGAGAGACGGATGCCCTGCGGGAGCTTCTCCACGACCGCGCCGAACTTGCGGAGCGCGTCGAGGTGGAAGTCGATGGGGCGGTCGCCGATGCGGCAGCCTCCGAGGTCGGGGATGAACGCCGCCCCGAGGCGGTGGAGCAGCGGCCCGCAGAACAGGATCGGGATCCGGGAGAAGCCGGCGTGTGCGTCGATCTCCTCCATGTGGGCGGACTCGACGTTGGTCGGGTCGAGGCGGAGCTCGTTCGGGTTCTCGCCCTCCGTCACGTCCACGCCGTGGATCTCGAGCAGGGAACGGACGACCCGGACGTCGCTGATGTTCGGCACGTTGCGCAGGACGCTGACGTTCTCGCCGAGCAGCGACGCGACCATCGCCTTGGTCACGAGGTTCTTGGCACCCTTGACCTCGATGCGGCCTCTGAGCGGGATACCGCCGTTGATCGTGATGCGGTCGACATCGAGTCCGACCGACGAGCCTGCCGCCTGTGACGCCTGGACGAGTGAATTCAAACCGGTACCTACTGCCTTGCTACTTGACGGGAATGGTGCGGGGCAGCCAGTTCGGCCGCCGGGCCTCGAACGCGGTGATCTGCTCTTCGCTACGGAGCGTCAGCCCGATGTCATCGAGTCCTTCGATGAGCCGCCACCGAGTGTAATCGTCGACCTGGAACGAAACCGTGAGATCGCCGACCGTGATGGTGCGGGCGATGAGGTCGACGACGGAATCGGACCCGGGAGCGGTCTCGATCGCAGCCCAGAGCTGCTCGAGCTCCTCCTCGCTGACCTGGGCGGCGAGGAGACCCTGCTTCCCGGAGTTCCCGCGGAAGATGTCGCCGAAGCGGGACGACACGACGACCTTGAACCCGAAGTCGCGCAAGGCCCACACGGCGTGCTCACGCGACGAGCCGGTGCCGAAGTCGTGCCCCGCGACGAGGATGCTGGCACCCTGGTAGACGGGCTGGTTCAGGACGAAATCGGGGTCCTGACGCCACCCCGCGAAGAGCGCGTCCTCGAAGCCGGTCTTCGTGACCCGCTTCAGGTAGACGGCGGGGATGATCTGGTCGGTGTCGACGTTGGAACGCTGCATCGGAGCGGCGACGCCGGTGACGGTCGTGAACTTGTCCATCAGGCGTGCACGCCTTCCTGCTCGGTGGCGGCGTGTCTGCCGGGCTCGACCTCGAGATCGGCAGGGCTGGAGAGTGTTCCGCGGATGGCGGTCGCCGCGGCGACGAGCGGCGAGACGAGGTGCGTGCGGCCGCCCTTGCCCTGGCGACCCTCGAAGTTGCGGTTCGACGTCGAGGCGCAGCGCTCGCCCGGAGCGAGCTGATCGGGGTTCATCCCGAGGCACATGGAGCATCCGGCGAACCGCCACTCCGCACCGAAGTCGGTGATGATCTTGTCGAGCCCCTCGGCCTCAGCCTCGATCCGAACCCGGGCGGAACCCGGGACGACCATGACCCGCACACCCTCGGCCTTCGTGCGGCCCTCGATGACGGATGCGAACGCCCGCAGGTCTTCGATGCGGCTGTTCGTACAAGAGCCCATGAAGACCGCGTCCACCGGGATCTCCTTCATCGGGGTGCCGGCTTCGAGCGCCATGTACTCCAGGGCGCGCTCGGCGGCGGACCGCTCGTTCGGGTCGGCGATGGCGGCGGGGTCGGGCACGTTCTCGCTGAGCGAGACGCCCTGGCCCGGGTTGGTGCCCCAGGTGACGAAGGGTTCCAGCGTGTCGGCGTCGAGGAAGACCTCGGCGTCGAAGGCGGCGCCTTCATCGGTCGCGAGGGTGTCCCAGTAGGCGACGGCTTCGTCCCAGTCGGCTCCGGTCGGAGCGTGCGGTCGGCCCTGCAGGTAGTCGTAGGTGATCTGGTCCGGGGCGACCATGCCGGCCCGGGCCCCGGCCTCGATCGACATGTTGCAGATCGTCATGCGGCCCTCCATGGAGAGCGCACGGATCGCCGAGCCGCGGTATTCGAGGACGTAGCCCTGCCCGCCGCCGGTGCCGATCTTCGCGATGACGGCGAGGATGATGTCCTTGGCGGTCACGCCCGGCCGCAGCGTGCCTTCGACGGTGATCGCCATGGTCTTGAACGGCTTCAACGGCAGCGTCTGCGTGGCCATGACGTGCTCGACCTCGCTGGTGCCGATACCGAAGGCCATGGCCCCGAAGGCGCCGTGGGTCGAGGTGTGCGAGTCGCCGCAGACGACCGTGATCCCGGGCATCGTGAGGCCGAGCTGCGGCCCGACGACGTGGACGATCCCCTGGTCGAGGTCGCCGAGGGAGTGGATCCGCACCCCGAACTCCGCGGCGTTGCGACGGAGGGTCTCGATCTGTGTGCGGCTTGTGAGGTCGGCGATCGGCTTGTCGATCGCGAGCGTCGGGGTGTTGTGGTCCTCGGTCGCGATCGTGAGGTCGACGCGACGCAGCGGCCGGTCGGCCAGGCGCAGACCGTCGAAGGCCTGCGGGCTCGTCACCTCGTGGACGAGGTGCAGGTCGATGTAGATGAGGTCGGGCGTGCCGTCCTCACCCTTGACGACGAGGTGGTCGTCCCAGACCTTCTCGGCGAGCGTGCGCGGGTGCTCGGGAATGCTCGGGACGGACGGATCGGCGTTCAGCTGCGACATGTCGTGGAATTCCTTCAAACGATGAGTGGTCAGGCGTCAGCGACCTCCGCGACGAGGGAGCCTGGAACTAGGCCTCGTCGCGGCTGGGAAGGAGGAGCAGCCCGGACAACATTCGCCCAGCGTACCACCCGGTCCGTGGCGAAGCCGTCGGCACCGTCGTCGCTCGAGGGGACGCCGGTGCCGACACCGTGCTACTTCGGCGCGTCGATCCCGACCCGATACTGCCCCTGGTCGTTGATGACCTCGACGGCCACCGGGTAGCTCTTCGCGTTGTACGAGAACGTGCACTCGAACTGTGTCCCGGTCGTGGCCGGCTGATCACTCGGGCACTCGACCTTCTCGACGTCTGCGAGCCCGAAGTCCTGCTTGAGCACCTCGGCCACACCGGTCTGCACCGAGCCGCGGTCGAGCATCGGCGTGAACAGGCGACCGACCGAGAGGAGGGTGAGCGGGACGGCGATGAGTGATGCGGCGACCGCACCGATGAGCACGCCGATCCAGAGCTTGCGCCCGAGCGGCTTCCGGGCGGGTTTGCGGCTCGCAGCAGGCTGCTGGCCCGCGACGCCGTACTCGGGGCCGGGACGGAACGGACCGGTCTGCTGTGGACCGGACTGCGATCCCTGCTGCTGTGGACCTGGCTGGAACGGGCCGTTCGGGTGCTGCGCCTGTCCCGGACCGAAGGGCTGAGACCCGGTGGGGCGTGCCTGACCGTAGGGCGGCTGACCCTGCGGCCCCTGAGGCTGGCTCTGAGGCTGACTCTGCGGCGCGCCGAGTGGACGTCCATGTGGAGCCTGGCTGGGGGCCCGACCCTGCTGAGGACCCCCGGACGCGTGACCGGGCTGACCGTTCGATGTCGGGGGCCGGAACCCGTCCGGACCGCCTGGCCGCCCCTGCTGCTGCGGCTGCTGGTTCGGAGCTGCGTTCGAGGGCCGCTGCTGCTGCACCCACGGCTGCCCACCGGGCGCGCCGGCGAACGGCGCTCCGGACTGGGCGGGAGGTTGCGGCGCAGGACCGTTGGGCTGCTGCCCTGGGGCGCCTCCCTGCGGACGGGGCCCTCCCCCGGTCTGACCAGGCGCGGGCGGCTGAGACGGGCCGTTCTGCGACGGGACGCCCTGCGGCGGTCCGTTCTGACCCTGCGGCGCGCCGTTCTGGGGTGCACCGTTCTGCGGCGGCGTCTGACGCTGCGGGCTTCCCGGTCCGAACTCCAGGCGGGGTGCGTTCGGGTCGGGGAATCCCGGCGGCTGCTGGTCGGGGCGCAGGGGGCCGCCGACCGGGGGCTTTCCGAGGTCCTCGGGTTTCTGGTCGTCGGTCATTTCCTCAACTCCTCGATCCGATCCCAGAACGCGGCCTGATCGGCCGCCGGGATCGCAGTCACGTCGAATCCTGATGGTTCCGTCGGCAAGTCTTCGAGCGTCGACGTGCCCGACACCTCGAAGCCGGCCTGCAGTTGCAGCTTGGTCTCGCTCTCGACCGTCCCGCTCAACTCCATCTTCACGAGGCCGCCCTCGGCGTTCTGGAAGATCGTCACCGGCAGGAGGGTCGCGAGGTCGTCCTCACTGAACGACGAGACGAGGTCGTCCGGGAGGTCGAAGAGCGTCCCGACGGCCAACACGCTCTCGAGGCTGGCGCTCGTCGAGATCTGCGAGGAGCCGTCGTTCCGCATCGAGACGACGACACTGCTGAGGACGCCTTCCTTGGAGCTCCGCGTGGCTTCGACCGCGGTGTAGATGTCGCAGGCGATGGAGATGCCCGGGTAGACGCAGGCGGGTCCGAGTGAGCCCTCCGCATCCTCCTCGGCGACGTACTGGGTCTGGACGGCCACCCACTCCGTCGGTGCGAGCTCCTTGAGTTCCCCGCCGAGCAGGAGGAGGTCGTATGCGGCACCCGGCAGATGGTAGATGTCGACGGTGTCGCCGTCAGCCGAGCCCTTGTCCTGGCTGAACGACGAGGTCGGGTCGCCGAAGAGGACCACCGAGTCGTTCTCGTGCGACTCGAGGTCGCCCGAGACGGCGTGGACGTATGCCGACCCGATCACGTCCGGCGCCTGGCCGATCTGGGCCGACAGCAGCTCGAACCTCGCCTCGGCGAGATCCTGCATGTAGCCCTGCTGGGCGGCGGCGTCGGGGAACGCCGATCCGGGCGTCGTGCAGGCGCTCAAGGCGAGCGCGGCGCTCCCGGCCAGAGCCAGGACACCGATCCGCCGACGGCGTCGCGTCATGCTCGTGCTGGCGGTCATGACCCCTCCGCCAGAGCGTCGTTGTACAGGGTGAGCGCCCGCTGTCCGAGGACGGGGCCCTCGAGCCAGGAACCGTCGCCGCGCGAGGTGACCGAGGTGACGTACCCGGCGCCGGTGGCGGGATCCAGCCGGGTGAGCCAGCCACCGCCCGAGCAACCCGGGGTCATGAGGCAGTCGACCCGGTAGCCGGCATAACCCTTGGTGGCGGCCTGGCTCGCGCAGTAGCGCTGCGACTGTCCGTCGAACGGGGCGGCCGACGGGTAACCGATCACGGTGATTCCCTCAGGTGGTGTACCGAAGGAGATGCCCTGACCGCCGGTCACCTCCTGGATCTTCTGGCCTGCAGCGTTCGGGGCGAGTCGGATGAAGGCGAAGTCGTAGGCCCAACCGTTGCCGCTCGTCGCACCGCTGGCGTCCGAGGTCGCCTCACTCGTGAACTCGTCGGGGACGTAGGTGCTGACCCCGGCCCACTGCCCGTAGGGCTGGGTCTGGCCGTTGGCCGCGTCGGCCGGGATGAAGATGATGTTCTCGGCGAGCTGTTTGCCGTACGTGTCCCAGACGCAGTGGCCCGCCGTCAGGACGAGGTCCATGGTCGGTGCGTTCACGACGCTCGCGGAACAGACGTAGGTGGCGCCGCCGATGGAGAAGTAGAGACGTCCCTGCGTGGCCGCCGCCAGTCCGGTCGCCGGGTACGGGTCGCCGGCCGCTGTCGGGGCGATCGCCTTGACATCGACGTCGGGACCGACACCGGTACTCGGGTGCACGACCACGCCGGTGGCCTGGTCGCCCGTGAGCGTGTCCTGCCCCGGCTTCAGGTCCGGTGCCGTCGCTCCCCCGAACTTGTCGTCGGTCCAGTAGTCGTTGACCTCCTGGGGACTCGCGTCGAAGTCCTTGCGCAGCGTGTCGTCGGTGCCACCGGCGACGTCGACGACGGGGCCCGCGCCCCCGGCTACGGGCTCCCCGGTCACCGGGATGGAGCACCCCGCCAGCAGGGCGGCGAGGATCAGGACTGCGGCTGTCGCCGGAGCGCGGCGCTTCTGCTTCACGGTCACCCGGCCAAGCTAGCACGCAGCGGCACTCGGCGAGATCGGTGCGGGCCCTGCCTTCCGCGCATCCCGCAGGGCCTGCGTGGACATCCCGGGGCATGCTCGAGCCGCCAAATGAACGAAGCCCCGCTCCCTGATGACTCAGGAAAGCGAGGCTTCGTTCGGTGTTGTGACCCCAACGGGATTTGAACCCGTGCTGCCGCCGTGAGAGGGCGGTGTCCTAGGCCGCTAAACGATGGGGCCGTAAGCAACGGATATGAGTATGCCATACGATTTCGAGCCGTACAAATCGAGGCCACCAGCGGCATCCGACGGGCGTGTCGCGCGGTGGTCACGGTCGGCCGGACAGGCTCAGGCGAGCACGCGGAGTGCACCGGGGACCACATCGATCGTGACCGGCAGCGGACCGATACGCTCCCCGTCGGCATAGGCCGTGACGCCGTCCGCGGCGATCGAGACCGAACGGACCCGCGACAGTCGCACGATGTCGAGATCCGTGTGGGCACCCGAGAAGACCTTGGGGAACAGCCGGAGGAACCGGAACCGTGACACGGGTGCGACGACGAAGAGGTCGAATCGGCCGTCGGCAAGGTCCGCCTGTGGCGCGATGAGCATGCCGCCACCGATCGAGGTGTTGTTCGCGACGGCGAGGAGGACGGCGTCGACCGTCTCCGGCGCCCCGTCCACGGTCAGCTCGTATCGACGCGCGCGGAGGGCGAGGAGCTCACGGAGGATCGCGATCGTGTACCGACTGCGCCCGCGCGGCCGTCGCATGCGGTTCGCCCGTTCGTTGACGAGGGCGTCGAAGCCTGCGGACACCGCACCGACGAACCAGGTCGTCCGCTCGCCGTCGGTCACCGTGCCGGCGTCGATCACGCGCGGCTCGCCCTCGAGCGCACGGAGCAGGGACGCGATCGCGGCTGTGGGATCCCCCAGCGGGATCCCGAGTCCCCTGGCGATGTCGTTGCCTGTACCGGACGGGACCACACCGAACGGCAGGCCCGAGTCACGTACCGCCTCGACGGCCAGACTCACCATGCCGTCGCCACCGACGACGACGAGCGCGTCCAACCCAGCCTCGATCGCAGTCTGCACCGCGCTCCGGAGCTGTCCGACGGTCTGCTCCTGCAGGCGGACGGCGCGATGCCCGGCTTGCTCGAGGGCGTCGAGCACCATCGGGCCCACGGCTCGGGTCGAGCCGAACGACGCGGTCGGGTTGATGGCGACGCCGATGCGTCGGGGCTGCGTGGTCACCTGCCGATTCTGACAGGCCCACGGCGGGTGGATACCCGGACGACCGGGTTGCCCCCGGCGCTCCCACGGTATTCACTCGTCCTATGAGACTCACGAAGTTCGAACATGCAGCGTTCCTCCTCGAGACGGACGGCGCCAAGCTGATCGTCGACCCGGGCGCGTTCACGTCCCCGATCGCCGATGTGGAGCACACCGCGGCGGTCCTGATCACGCACCTGCACCCCGACCACTGGACCGCGGAGCACCTCGACCGCATCCTCGCCGCGAGCCCGGAGGCCGTCCTCTACGGACCGGCCGGTGTGGCCGCCGCCGCGGACGGGTACGACATCACCGTCGTCGCCCCGGGAGACGTGGTCGAAGCGGGGCCCTTCACGCTCCGCTTCTTCGGCGGGACCCACGCGGTCATCCATTCGTCGATCCCGGTGATCGACAACGTGGGCGTCCTCATCAACGACCTCGTGTACTACCCCGGCGATTCCTTCGCCGTCCCCGAGGGCGTCGAGGTCGACGTCCTGGCCGCCCCGGCGGGTGCACCGTGGATGAAGATCTCCGAGGGCATGGACTTCGTCACCGCCGTCGCGCCGAAGCGCGCGTTCGGGACGCACGAGATGGTGCTCTCGGGGCCGGGACAGAGCATGTCGCACGACCGCCTGCAGTGGGCGACCGAACAGGGCGGCGGGACCTACTACCCGCTCGCCCCGCTCGACACGCTCGAGGTCTGAGACCGGTCGACTACCGGCGGCGGAAGTTCGCCGCCGCCGGGCAGTCGAACGGGTCGCGGGCCGAGAGGCCGACCCGGTTGAGGTACTCGATGACGATGGCGTAGGACTGCAGCAGGGTCGTCTCGGTGTACGGCACCTGCTGGGTCTCACAGTGCTCCCGGACGATGACGCGAGCACGAGCCAGAGCCGGGCGAGGCATGCTCGGGAACAGGTGGTGCTCGATCTGGTAGTTCAGGCCGCCCATGAAGGTGGCCATGCCGAAGCCGCGGACGTTGCGCGAGGTCAGCACCTGCTTGCGGAGGAAGTCGAGCTTCATGTCGGCCGGGATGATCGGCATGCCCTTGTGGTTCGGCGCGAAGGACGCACCCATGTAGACGCCGAAGACCGCGAGCTGGACGCCGAGGAACGCGAACGCCATGCCGACGGGCAGGAAGAGGAAGATCGCGGCCAGGTACAGACCGACGCGGGCGACGATCATGCTGATCTCGGCGGCGCGGCCGTCGACCTTGCCCGGACCGAAGAGGGTCTTGAAGGACAGCGCGTGGAGGTTGATGCCCTCCAGCATGAGGAGGGGGAAGAAGAGGTAGCCCTGCTTGCGGGTGATGAGGGCCTGCAGGCCCTTGGCCTTGGCAGCGTCCTCCTCGATGAAGGAGATCGTGTCGATCTCGATGTCGGGGTCCTTGGTGACCTGGTTCGGGTTCGCGTGGTGGCGGGTGTGCTTCGTCATCCACCACGAGTAGCTGATGCCGACGATGCCCGCCGCGAGGAACCGGCCGGCGCGGTCGTTCGCGCGGCCCGACTCGAAGACCTGGCGGTGCGAGGCCTCGTGGGCGAGGAAGGCGAACTGGGTGAGGATGATGCCGAGCGCGCCGGCGATGAGCAGCTGGAACCAGGACTCGCGGAGCAGGACGAACCCGGTGACGCAGCCGAGGAGCGCGATCACGAGGAACGAGAACGTGAGGATGTAGAACGTGCGGTGGCGGCGGAGGAGTCCCGCTTCGCGGACCGTCTTCAACAGCGACGAGTAGGAGCTGGTGACGTTCGCAGCGCCGGGCTTGCGGGGGCTCGTGGCACGAACCGGGCCGAGGATGGCTTCAGTTGACATGGGCACTCCGGAGGAATCGTGTCGACTTCCCAGCCGGGGCGATGAGCGGATGCTCGGACGAGCGCGAGCTCTGCAGATGGCCACAGCCTACGGTCGGTGTCTGAAGAATCACCCCACATCACGACATCCGACCCCAGATCAGGCCACTCACCCGCCAGTTGTCGAGAAAAGACGCAGAATTGGCCAATCCGTTACGTGTTCGGCTGCCGTTTCGAGCCGAGATGGGCTAACGTGGATCGAAGTTGTTGTGTTGCGCAGGTATTTCAAGCCGCGTTTCCACCGATGGATACGCTGCTTTTCTGAGGAGCGAGCAAAGAACACCGCGACGAACGGGCCCGAAAGTCGGGAACGGTCACTCATGAAAGAGGAAATACATGTCAACTGGAACTGTGAAGTGGTTCAACGCCGAAAAGGGCTTCGGATTCATCACTCCTGACGACGGCAGCGCCGACGTCTTCGCACACTTCTCCGCCATCGCGACGAGCGGCTACCGCTCGCTCGAGGAGAACCAGAAGGTCGAGTTCGAGACCAACCAGGGCCCCAAGGGCCTGCAGGCCGAGAACATCCGCCCCCTCTGATTCTCTGATCAGTCGGAGCTGACGATCCGAGCGGCCGGTCATTCCAGCCCTCGCGTCTGAGACACCGAGAACCGCCCCTGACGTTCGCGTCAGGGGCGGTTCTGTGTGTCCGGGGTGGGTTTCGTGTCTCCGGGGCGGTTCCGCGCCTCCGGGCGACTCTCCTGCGGCTACTCCTGGACGGGGAGGATGAGCTCAGGACCATCGCCCTGCAACGGCGCCACCCGGTGGAAGACGAGCTGCTCCGCGACGTCGGTCGCTGCGGACACCATCTCGTCGACCTCGTCCTGGTCGGCCTCGTGGTGCGGATCGAGCCAGGCGTCCCAGCATTCCGGAGGCAGCGTCACGGGCGTCCGTGGGTGCAGCTCCTGCAAGGGACCGACCGCCGGCCGCGTGAGGATGGTCGCACTCAGCACCCAACGCCGTGGGTCGTCGTCCGGTAGCGAGCGATCGCGCCACCACGAGTAGAGGGCCGCGAAGACGATCGGTTCACCACCAGCGGTCTGCACGTAGTACGGGGTCTTCGTCGCACCCTCGGTGTGCCACTCGTAGTACCCGGCGGCAGGGACCAACGCGCGCTTCTGCTTGACCGATGGCGCGAACGTGGGCTTGGTGGTGACCTCCTCCGCGCGAGCGTTGAAGGTCGGGTACTGACTCTTCAACTCGGTGGCGAACGACGGCACGAGTGACCACCGCGCCGATTCGAGCCGGCGGACCACCGGCCCCGTCTTCACCGAGTCGAGGATGATCGGGATCTGCTCGGTCGGGCGCACGTTGTACGAGGGCCCGGGCAGCTCGGCAGCCGCGTGGTCGATGTCGAAGAGCTCGATGAGTTCCTCGGTGGATTCGGTCACGACGAAACGTCCGCACATGGGCCCAGCGTACCGGGCGCTGCTGACACCGCGGACCGCGTGTCGGTGGGATGCAGGACCATGGTCGAGTCATCCGTCAGTCGTCGTCGAGACCGGATCGAGCCGGTTGACTTGTTCGAAGATATGTTCGAATATTGAGCCATGGCCCTCCGCGCACTCGTCGACTCCCCCGTCAGGGCGGACACCGCGACCGAGCTGCACGAACTCCAGGGGCGCATCAAGCGGATGCAGGGGACGCGCCTCGACACCCGATCCCTGCCGACCGCTCCTGAGCTCTCCCGGCTCCTGCCCGGTGGCGCCCTCCAGGCCGGAGGCAGCTACTCCGTGCTCGGCTCCACGGCACTCGCCATGTCGCTCATGGCCGGACCGTCCGCAGCCGGGACCTGGTGCGCCGTCATCGGTCTCCCGTCGTTCGGCGTGGAGGCGGCGGCCTCCATGGGCATCGACCTCGAACGACTCGTCCTCGTCCCCCAGCCCGGTCCGGACTGGCTCACGGTCACCGCGGCCATGGCCGACGTCGCCGGCGTGCTCATCACAGCGCCTCCCGGACGGATCGCCCCGAGCGACGCCGCCAGACTCGCGGCTCGCCTCCGGCAGCGCGAGGCCGCACTGATCGTCCTCGGTTCCTGGCCGCAGAGCGATGCGACGTTGCGCGTGACCGAGAGCTCCTGGAGCGGCCTCGGGGCGGGGCACGGACATCTCCGGCATCGGCGGCTCACCGTCAGCTCGATGCTCGGCCAGGGGGCTGCGGGCCGGCCCAGGACCGCACACCTGACGCTGCCCCTGGGATCGACCGAGGGTCGCACCGCGCCGCTCGCCGGCTCCGGCCTCCTCGACGACGACACGGTCGTCCGGCTCCCGATGGTCGTGAACCGATGACGACCGAACCGCCTGCGGGACCGGTCGAGCGCACCATGGTCCTCTGGTGCCCCGACTGGCCGATCGTGGCGGCACGACTCTCCGGGACACTGTCCGAGGACACGACCGACGCTCCGCTGGCCCTGGTCGAGCATGGTGAGGTCCTGGCCTGCGACGCCACCGCACGTCGAGCAGGAGTGCGGCGAGGACTCCGTGTCCGCGAGGCTGAGGCCCGCTGTCCGGAACTGGCGACCGCCGACTACGACCCGGTCGTCGACACCCGCGCCTTCGAGCCGATCCTCCTCGGCATCGAGGAGCTCATGCCGGGCGTCCAGCCCTTCCGGGCCGGGCTCTGCGCCATCCGATCCCGAGGACCGAGCAGATACTACGGCGGCGAGTCGGCTGCGGCGGAGGTCCTCCTGGCCCGCCTCGACGAGCTCGGTGTCCCCGATGCGCGGATCGGCATCGCCGACGGCCCCTTCGCCGCGGAGCAGGCCGCGAGGTCCACCGCGTTCCAGCAGGACGGTTCCCGGATCATCGTCATCCCCTCCGGAGCCTCTCCCGCCTTCCTGGCCCCACTCCCCCTGTCCACACTCGGGCGCCCCGAACTCAGCTCACTGCTGCACCGGCTCGGGATCAGCACCCTGGGGGCGTTCGGCGCACTGCCCGCGACCGAGGTCCGCGACCGCTTCGGCCCCGACGGCGCCCGAGCGCACCGCCTCGCAGCCGGCGCGGACGCCCGAAGCGTCGTCCCTCGCGTGCCGCCGACGGAGCTGGCCGTGTCGATCGCCTTCGAGCCCCCGCTCGACCGCATCGATCAGCTGACCTTCGGGTTCCGGCAGTCCGCGGAACGGTTCATCACCGGCCTGGCCGAGGCCGGCCTCGTGACCACCGCAATCACGATCAGCATGCGGAGCGAGCGCGGGGAGCGCTCCACCCGCACCTGGCTCCACCCACGCTGGTTCACCGCCGGCGACGTCCTCGATCGCGTGCGCTGGCAGTTGCAGGGCGCGTCCAACATCGATCACGGACTCGCCTCCCCCGTCGAACTCGTCGAGGTCGTCCCGGAGACCCTCGACGACGCCGCGGAACACGAGGAAGGGCTCTGGGGCAGCGGACCGGATGAACGCATCTACAGCGGACTCGCCCGCGTCCAGAGCATGCTCGGTCACGACGGCGTCGTGACCGCGGTGCCGTCCGGCGGACGCCTCCTCCTCGACCGCCGCATCCTGGTCCCCTGGGGCAGTGTTCCACCGGGTGGTGAGGCGGCCGTGGCCGAACGCAGGAACCGGCCCTGGCCCGGGACCATCCCGGGAGCGGCTCCGTCGACCGTCTTCGACACCGCCGTGCCGGTCGAGGTCGTCGACGCGACGGGACTGGCCGTGGCGGTCGACGAGCGCAGCACCGTGAGTGCAGCGCCCGCACGGTTCTTCGCCCTCTCGGACTGGCACGTCATCGACGGCTGGGCCGGCCCCTGGAGCATCGACGAACGCTGGTGGGACGACGACGGCCACCATCGCGTCCACCGTCTCCAGGTCCTCGACGACTCGGGTGAGGCCTGGCTGCTCCTGTTGGAGGAGCAGCACTGGAGGGCCGAGGCCCGCTACGACTGAACCACATCACGTCCGCACCGCACCGCATGACGAAGGAGCCCAGCATGGGATGGAACAACCCCCCGGTCTCATGGTCGGAGTTCGAGCGCCGTCTGTCCGACGCGAGCCGACCGGCCACCCTGCCGCTGGGAGCCGACGGCGGGGACAGCCCGGCCTGGTCGCGGAAGCGTCAACCGTACGTCCCCGAACCACCGGAGCAGCGCCCGACGACGACGCGGGTCCCCTATGCGGAACTCCACGCGCACTCGAGCTTCAGCTTCCTCGACGGCGCGAGCCCGCCGGAGCGGCTCGTCGAAGAGGCTGCGGCACTCGGCCTGCACGCGCTCGCGCTCACCGACCACGACGGTTTCTACGGCGTCGTACGGATGGCCGAGGCGGCGGAACGGTTCCCCGACCTCCGGACGGTCTACGGTGCCGAACTGTCCATCGGCTTGGACCGGCCGCAGAACGGCGTCCCCGACCCCGTCGGGCATCATCTACTCCTGCTCGCCCGTCGAGCAGAGGGGTATCACCGCCTGGCCGGCGCGATCACGGACGCACAACTCGCCGACGGAGCCGAGAAGGGCCACCCGATCTACGACCTCGAGCGGCTCGCCGCTTCCGTCGCCGGCCACGTGACCGTGCTCACCGGGTGCCGCAAGGGGTTCGTCCGCACCGCGCTCCGTGAGCACGGTCTGGAGGCCGCCGCCGCCGCGGTCGACCGACTCGTCGCCCTGTTCGGTCCGGAGCACGTCGTCGTCGAGTTGAGCGACCACGGCCACCCGGAGGACTCGGCGGAGAACGATGCACTCGCCGAGATCGCGGCGTTGCTCGACCTCACCGTCGTCGCCACGGGCAACGTCCATTACGCCACGCCCGAGCAGCATCGACTCCAGACCGCGCTGGCGGCCGTCCGAGCACGACGCAGCCTCGACGAGCTCGACGGATGGCTTCCCGCGGCCGGAACCGCGCACCTGCGGAGCGGAGCCGAGATGGCGGACCGGTTCGCCAGATATCCCGGAGCGGTGGCACGGAGCGTCGAGCTGGCCGACGAACTCGCCTTCAGCCTGCGGGCGGTCCGCCCGAAGCTCCCGCGACAGCGCGTCCCGGAGGGCCATACGCCCATGAGCTGGCTTCGGCACCTCGTGCTCGAAGCCGTCCCCGTCAAGTACCCCGACGCCACTCCCGAGCACCTCCGACGCATCGAACGGGAGCTCGAGGTCATCGAGCAGAAGGACTTCCCCGGGTACTTCCTGATCGTGCACGACATCGTCAGTTTCGCCCGCGGCCGGGGCATCCTCTGCCAGGGACGCGGTTCCGCCGCGAACTCGGCCGTCTGCTACCTGCTCGGGATCACCGCCGTCGACTCGATCTTCTACGAGCTGCCGTTCGAACGGTTCCTCTCCAGCATGCGGGAGGAGGAGCCCGACATCGACGTCGACTTCGACTCCGACCGGCGCGAGGAGGCCATCCAGTACGTCTACGAGACCTACGGGCGCCGCAACGCCGCTCAGGTCGCGAACATCATCAGCTATCGGCCGAAGTTCGCCGTCCGCGACACCGCCAAGGCGCTCGGGTACAGCCCCGGTCAGCAGGACGCCTGGTCGAAACAGGTCGAGCGTTGGGGCGGGGTCATGTCGAGCGCCGACCACGACATCCCCGAGCGCGTCGTCGGTCTTGCGCAGCAGATGCTCACCCTGCCTCGGCACCTGGGCATCCACTCGGGTGGCATGGTGCTGACCGATCGGCCGGTCGGCGAGGTCTGCCCGATCGAGCACGGGCGCATGGACGGTCGCACGGTCCTCCAGTGGGACAAGGACGACTGCGCCTGGATGGGTCTCGTCAAGTTCGACCTCCTGGGTCTCGGCATGCTCTCGGCCATCCAGTACTGCTTCGACCTCGTGGCCGAGCACACCGGGGAGCGCTGGACCCTGGAGACCATCCCGAAGGACGAAGCAGGGGTCTACGACCAGCTCTGCCGGGCCGACACCATCGGGGTCTTCCAGGTGGAGAGCCGCGCGCAGATGGGCATGCTGCCACGCTTGCTCCCCCGCCGGTTCTACGATCTCGTCATCGAGGTCGCCATGATCCGCCCTGGGCCCATCCAGGGCGGCGCGGTGCACCCCTACCTGCGCCGGAAGACCGGCCAGGAGCCCATCACCTACCTCCACCCGAGCCTCGAACCGGTCCTCGAACGCACGCTCGGCGTGCCGTTGTTCCAGGAGCAGCTCATGCAGATGGCGATGGCCGTCGGTGGGTGCTCGGCCGAGGACGCTGACCTCCTGCGCCGGGCGATGGGATCGAAGCGCGGCGAGGAGAAGATCGAGAGCCTCAAGGACACGCTGTACCTCGGCATGGCCGGTAACGGCATCGTCGGTGCGGACGCCGATGCTGTGTACGCCAAGATCCAGGCCTTCGCCAACTTCGGCTTCGCCGAGAGCCACTCCCTGAGCTTCGCCCTCCTCGTCTACGTGAGCGCCTGGCTGCGCCTGCACTACCCGGGGGCCTTCCTCGCGGCCCTGCTCCGCGCGCAGCCCATGGGGTTCTACTCGCCGATGACCCTCGTCGCCGACGCCCGCCGACACGGCGTCTCCGTCCTGCGCCCCGATCTGCATCGCTCCGGCGCACAGGCCGACCTCGAAGCGCTCGACCCGGAGGCCACCCCCGGCGCCCCGGTCGCTCCCGGCGGGCGCACGCGCTGCCTCGAACACGAACAGGGGCCGACCGGGCTCTTCGATCCGCTCCTTCCCGACGATTCGGCAGGACACCGGCGCGACGGCGCACTCGCCGTCCGGCTGGGACTCTCCTCCGTCCAGGGGATCGGTGAGGAGCTCGCGAAGCGGATCGTCGCCGAACGGGAGTCCGGAGGGCTGTTCACCAGCCAGGCCGACCTGGCCAGGCGGATCGGCCTGAGCTCCTCGCAGTTGGAGTCGCTGTCGGCGGCAGGCGCCTTCGACGGATTCGGCCTCACCCGTCGTGAGGCGATGTGGGGCGCAGCGCAGGCCAGTCGGCATCGTCCCGACCAGCTCGAGGGGACGTTCACGACCGTGCAGCCGCCGTTGCTCCCGGTTCCGACGGCCGCCGAACAGCTCATCTCCGACATCTGGTCGACCGGGATGTCGACCGACGACCACCCCATCCGCCACGTCCGTGCCGAACTCACACGGCGAGGTGCGCTACGGTCCGACGAACTCCTGACGGCGCAGACGGACCGTCGCGTGGAGGTCGGGGGCGTCGTGACGCATCGGCAACGGCCGGCGACGGCGAGCGGCATCACCTTCATGAACCTCGAGGACGAAGCGGGACTCGTCAACGTGATCTGCAGTGTCGGCGTCTGGAACCGGTATCGCCGCGTGGCCAGGGAAGCCCCGGCGATGGTGGTCCGCGGCATGCTGGAGCGATCACCGGAAGGCATCGTCAATCTGGTGGCGGATCGGTTGGAAGCGCTCCGGATCGGGGCGAACACCCGTTCGCGCGATTTCCAATGACCCGTCACGACCAAACCGCGGCGGGCTCCTCCTCCGAACACCCTCTACAGCACAGCACGAGACTCATGGGATTCCCAGGCAGGCCCGGGGAAGGAATGACCGGGAGCCACCCGGCGTTGTCCCCAGTGTTGAGTAGACCAGAAGGGGGTCACCCATGGCGAGAGTGTACGAAGAGATCGAAGGCCGGACCGGCGAGGTGGAACGGTACCGTCACCACCCGAACGGCAAGGGCATGGTCGCAGCTCGTGCACTGATCGATCCGTCGGCGTTCATCGAACGCACTACCTTCGTGGAGGCTGACGCGGACATCCGTGCCAACGCCTGGATCGGTGCCGGAACCTGGATCGACCGGTCCGCGGTGATCGGCGAAGGCGCCTTCATCGGCGCGAACGTCCACATCGGGGAGCGCTGTGTCATCGGACGCGGAGCGCGGGTCGGAAGCGACGCCCGTCTCGGCGCCGACGTCCAGGTCGCCCACGGCGCGAGCGTCGATCGGGATGCCAGGGTCGCAGACCGCACCGTGGTCGGCAGTGAACGACCGGTCATGACCGAACCGACGGTCCGTCAGACGAACCGCGCCCCGCGCCGACCTCGTGCGAACGGCACCGACCGGTTCGGGAAGGCCGCCTGACCGGCAGACCGCTCCGCCACCGTCATGCAGGGCCCGGACTCGTGAGTCCGGGCCCTGCGTCGTCTCCGCCGGACGCGACACACATGTCAGACGACTAACATATCAGGATGGACCTGAAGGACTACCTGCGCATCCTCCGCCATCGCTGGCTGCTCATCGTCGCGATCACCATGGGAGCAGCGGCGCTCGCCCACGGGTACACCCTCATCACCCAACCCGTGTACCAGTCGACGGGCCAGCTGTTCGTCGCCGTCACCGGCGGCGACTCCGTCGGCGACCTCAATCAGGGCAACGCCTTCGCCCAGAGCCGCGTCGCCTCGTACGTGATCCTCGCCACCGGTTCGACCGTCCGGTCCACGGTGGCCGCCCGCCTCGACCTCGACCCCGCGTCGCTCATCGGGACGATCTCAGCGTCCAATCCCGCCCAGTCGGTCCTGATCGATATCTCCGCCGTCAACAGCGATCCGGTTGCGGCAGCCCGCATCGCGAACACCGCAGCCCAGGTGCTCGTCGACCTCGTCGACGACGTCGAGAGCGCCAACGAGGTGGACTCCGCCGGTGCGCTGGGCGATCCGACCCCGGTCGGGCTGACGATCGTGGAAGAGGCGTCTCCACCCCGGTCCCCCGTCGCGCCGAACGTGCTGCAGAACCTCGCGGTGGGCATCCTCGCCGGCCTCGCCCTGGGCGTCGGGATCACGCTGCTGATCGAGGTCCTCGACACCCGACTCCGCGGTCGCTCGGCGATCGAGAAGCTCACGGACACGAGCATCCTCGGCGCCTTCCACACGGAACCCACCGACGCGGCCCAACTCATCCTCGGATCGACGGAGAGCTACAGCCGGCGCGCCGAGAGTTTCCGGCAGCTTCGGACACACCTCCAGTTCGCCTCCATCGACGGCGGACTCCGCAGTGTGATGGTCACGTCCTCGGTCCCGGGCGAGGGGAAGAGCACAACCGCGGCGAACCTCGCGCTCGTCCTCGCAGAGGCGGGGAACTCCGTCCTCCTCGTCGATGCGGACCTGCGCCGACCCCGCCAGCACGAGATGTTCGGTCTCGAGGGTGCGGTCGGGCTCACGACCGTGCTCACCGGCAGGATCAGCCTCGGCGATGCCTCGCAAGCGGTCGACGGGGCGGGGCGTCTCGCCGTCCTCACCTCCGGCGAGCTGCCGCCGAATCCGAGCGAACTCCTCGGATCAGCAGCGATGGAGCGTGCGCTCTCCGAGATGGAACGCGCGTACGACGTGGTGGTCATCGACACGCCCCCGCTCATCAACGTCTCGGACCCGACAGCACTGTCGACCCTTGCGAGCGGCGTCCTGCTCGTGGCGTCGGCCGACGGCCGACTGCACCGCGACCAGCTCCGGCAGTCCCTCGAGAACCTCAGCTTCGTCCAGGCGAAGCTCCTCGGGGTCGTCCTCAACCGCATCGAGGTGGCTCGAGGAGAGCAGTCGTCGTCCTACGCGTACTACCACCGGACCGCCCCGACGCGTCGACCACGGCGGACCACCGCATGAACACCCCGCTCGATCCGCCTCCGACCCGGATCCTGATCGTCTGCACCGGCAACATCTGTCGATCCCCGTATGCCGAGTTCCTCCTCGGCGGTGGGCTGTCGGAGGTCGACGCGTCCGGCTTCGAAGTGCGGAGCGCCGGGACGGGCGCGCTGCGCGGACACCCGATCGACCCCTCGAGCGCGGCGTTGCTCGGTCCGCTCGCCGCGACGGCCGCCGGCTTCACCGCGACGCAGCTCACCGCCGACCTCGTGGCTCGACAGGACGTCGTCCTCACCATGACGCGGGAGCATCGCAGCGCTGTCCTCCGGCTGTGCCCGGAGGCGCTGCGTCGGACCTTCTCCCTGCGTGAGTTCGCCCGGCTCCTCGACACCGTCGACTCGGGACGACTTCCCCGCCCTCGAGCAGGGCGCTGGATGCGTCTTGCCCCCGAGCTGGCGGCCAACCGGACGAGCGCACGACTCCCGGATCCGGCCCAGGACGACGTCGTCGACCCGTTCGGTCAGGGCCCGGAGGTCTTCCGTCGGATGGCGTCGCAGATCGCCCCGGCGGTCGAGCGCATCATCGCGTTCGAGCGCACTGCCGTCGAGGAGGATTCGGGGCCTCGTTGAGGACGTCGGTGTGCCACTGCACCCACCGGCCCACGGACGGGCCGAGCACGCCGGAAACGACGAAGGCCCGCGATGATCGCGGGCCTTCGTCGTGGTGTTGCCGTCTGGCTGGGGTACCTGGACTCGAACCAAGAACAACTGAACCAGAATCAGTCGTGTTGCCAATTACACCATACCCCACTGTCAGAACCGAAGCCCCGACCGAAGAACAACACTAGCCTACGGAGGCGGCCGTCTCAAATCGAAGCGTCCCGGGCGCGTCGCGGAGCGCTCAGCCGGGGACGCCCGCGAGGTCCCGGTTGAGCGCTCTGGACACCCGAGCGCCGTTCCCGGCCGCGACGATGAGCTGCTGCGGGCCGGGAGGCGTGATGTCGCCGGCGGCGTACACGCCCGGCACGGACGTGCGACCCCAGGCGTCGACCACGACGTACCCGTCGGTGTCGCGATCGAGTGAGAGCTGTTCCAGATATCCGAGGGGCGCGGCCCACTGCGGCCGCACGAACCCCCCGGACCGTGGGATGAGCGCACCGTCGGCGAGGCGGACACCCGTGAAGCCGTCGCGACCGCCGTCGAGCTCCGCGATCGCTCCGCGCTCGACCCGGATGCCCGCGGAAGCGAGCGCGGCTTCCTCGGGGCCGGTGACGGTGTCGGTACCGTTCGTGAAGACGATGAGGTCCGACGACCACTGTGCGATGAGGATCGCCCATTCCGCCAGGTCCGTCGTCTCGCCGATGAGCGCGAGCGGTGCGTCGGCCTTCTCGTACCCGTCGCACTCGACGCAGCTGTGCAGATCCGTTCCGTAGAAGGCCCGCAGGTTCGCGACCTTCGGCAGCGTCTCCGTGAGACCGCTCGCGACGACGACCGTCCGGGTCACGACGTCGCGATCCGGTTCGCCGCGGACCCCCTGGGCGACGACGTGGAAGCCGTCAGTGGTCGCCTCGATCGACTGCACGGACGCGAACTGGACCTCCGCGTTCGTATACGCGGCGACCTCCTCGCGCCCCATTCGCCGGAGATCCAGCGGAGCGATGCCGTCGCGGGTGAGGAAGCCGTGCGAGCGCAGCGTCGCAGCGTGCCGTGGGCGATTGCCGTCGAGCACGAGGATGCGCCGACGCGCGCGCGCCAGGTTCAGCGCGGCCGAGAGTCCCGCGGGTCCCGCGCCGACGACGACGACGTCGTACGAGTCGCTCATGACCCGAGGTGCGCGGAGAGCCGATCGAGTCGCGTGATCGATTCCGTCTTCCCGAGGATCTCGAGCGACTCGAACAGCGGCGGGGAGATCCGACGCCCGGAAGCCGCGACGCGCAGCGGGCCGTAGGCGATACGGGGCTTCAGTCCGAGGCCCTCGATGAGCGCACCGGCGAGCGCGTCCTGGATCGATCCGGCCGTCCACTCCGACTCGGGGACGAGCTCGAGCGCGCCGATGGACGCGGCGAGCACCTCGCCGGCGTTCGCCGGAAGACCCTTGAGCGCGTCGTCCTGGTACTCGAGCTCCGCTGCACCGCGGAACAGGAAGCCGAGGAGCGCGGGGACCTCGCCGAGCAGCGCGATGCGCTCCTGGACGAGCGGAGCGGCCTGCTCGAGCACGGCCCGCTGCGCTTCGGTGACGGGCTCGCTCACCACGCCGGCCTCGACGAGATACGGCGTGATGCGGCCGAGGAAGTCGGCCGGCTCCAGCAGTCGGATGTGGTCGCCGTTGATGGACTCCGCCTTCTTGAGGTCGAAGCGCGCCGGGTTCGGGTTGACGTCGACGACGTCGAACGCGGCGATCATCTCGTCGATCGAGAAGACGTCGCGGTCGCCGCTCAGCGACCATCCGAGCAGCGCGAGGTAGTTGATGAGCCCCTCCGGCACGAAGCCGCGGTCGCGGTGGTGGAAGAGGTTCGCCTCCGGGTCGCGCTTGGAGAGCTTCTTGTTGCCTTCGCCCATGACGTACGGCAGGTGACCGAACCGTGGGACGAAGGTCGTGAGGCCGATGTCGATGAGCGCGTGGTACAGCGCGATCTGCCGCGGTGTCGACGGCAGCAGGTCCTCGCCGCGGAGGACGTGGGTGATCTGCATGATGGCGTCGTCCACGGGGTTCACGAGCGTGTAGAGCGGCTTGCCGTTCGGGCGCACGAGGACGAAGTCCGTGAACGACCCGGCCGGGAAGGTGATCTCACCGCGCACGAGGTCGTCGAAGCTGAGGTCGTCGTCCGGGACCCGCAGACGGAGTGCCGGCTCGCGGCCCTCGGCTCGGAACGCGGCGCGCTGCTCGTCGGTGAGGTCGCGGTCGAAGTTGTCGTACCCGAACTGCTTCGGCCGGCCGGCCGCCTCGTTGCGGGCGTCGATCTCGTCGGCGTTCGAGAAGCTCTCGTAGAGGTGCCCGGCAGCCGTCAGCCGTGCGATCACGTCGGCGTAGATGTCGCTCCGCTCGGACTGCCGGTACGGCGTGTGGGGTCCGCCGACGCCGACGCCCTCGTCCCAGTCGAGCCGCAGCCACGTGAGCGCGTCGACGAGCTGCTCGTAGCTCTCCTCGCTGTCGCGAGCGGCATCGGTGTCCTCGATCCGGAAGACGAGCTTGCCCCCCGTGTGCCGGGCGTACGCCCAGTTGAACAGCGCCGTGCGGACGAGACCGACGTGGGGCGTGCCGGTCGGCGACGGGCAGAACCGGACGCGGACGTCGGTGCCGGAAGCCGTGGAGAAGGGGTGCGTAATCGTGTCAGACATCGCCTGTCATCTTAGTCGCGCCGCCCACGGACGCGGCGATCCGCAGGAGTGCAGCGACGGCGGGGATACGGTCCGCGTGCTCGGCGCTGACGAGGTGGAGCGCCCGGTCGTCGTCGTTGCGCGTCGGCAGCACGACCACCTCGGTCGGCAGCTGTGCGGCCGCGAGCGCGAGGGTGGGTAGCAGGGCGACGCCGAGCCCGGCCGCCACCAGGGCGGTGACCGCGATCGCATTGTCGGTCTCGTGCGCGATGACGGGCTCGAAGCCGCTCGACCTGCAGAGACCGAGGAGATGACCTCGGCAACGCGGACAACCCGCGATCCAACGCTCACCGGCGAGGGCCGCGAGGTCGACCTGCCGATCACCGGCTCGAGCGTGGCCGACCGGGAGCACGAGGCGCATCGGGTCGGTGCCGAACCGGCGCACGCGGAGTCCGGCCGCGCTCTCCCGATGCGGGTCGTCCGGATCGCCCGGGTAGCTGAAGGTGATCGCGACGTCGGCTTCACCGGCACGGACCGCGGCGACGGCCTCCGGCGGTTCGGCCTCGACGAAGGAGACCCCGATCCCCGGATGCTCGTCGGCCAGGCGAGCGAGGAGCTGCGGCACGAGCATCGACGACGCCGAAGGGAAGGCGACGAGGCGCACCCGCCCACTCCGCAGCCCCGCGAGTGCCGCGACCTCCTCGGACGCCGCGCGCACCGCTCGGTCCACCGCCACCGCGTGTCCGGCGAGGATCGCACCGGCCTCGGTGAGGCGGACGCCGCGACCGACGCGCTCGACGACCGGCATGCCGAGCCGACGCTCGAGCCGGCGGAGATGTTGGCTCACCGCCGGTTGACTCGAGCCGAGCGCGTGCGCGGCGGCCGTGATCGACCCGGTCGAGGCGATGGCGCCGACGACGAGGAGAGAACCGGCGTCGAGGGCCGATGACGAGGGCTGCGGTGAGAGGGTGGACACCCTCGAAGCATAATTCCTCGTTATGGTTCTCATCGAGAGTCGGTCCTTGTCGTATGGATACCCGGCGAACAGACTGGATGCATGAGCACCCTCAGCCTCCAGGAAGCCAGCGGATCCTTCCCATCCGCACCCGGCTACCTGGCCGCCTGCACGCTGGGACTGCCGACGATCGGCACGACGGACGCGATCACGGCCGATCTCTCCGCATGGCAGGCGGCTCGAACCGATGCGGCCGCCTACGGCGCCGTCGTCGAGCGGGTGCGCGGCTCCTTCGCCGAGCTGGTACACGTGCCGGTCCGCTCGGTCGCGATCGGATCCCAGACATCCGCCATGGTCGCCATGGTCGCGGCGTCGGTGCCGGACGGCGCCGAGGTCCTCTGCGTCGAGGGCGACTTCAGCTCACTCGTCGCTCCGTTCCTCATGCAGGCGCACCGCGGCGTGCGTGTCCGCCACGCACCGCTCACCGAACTCGCTGCCCACATCGACGCCTCGACCTGGCTCGTCGCCTACTCCGCGGTGCAGTCGGCAACCGGCGCGGTCGCCGACGTGGTCGCGATCCGTGAGGCGGCGGCCGTCCACGGCACGCTGACGCTCAACGACCTCACGCAGGCGGCCGGGTGGCTCCCCGTCGACGCCTCGGCCGACGACATCACCGTGTGCCACGCCTACAAGTGGCTCTGCGCGCCACGAGGCGTGGCGTTCATGACGGTGCGCGACGAGGTGGTGGACCGCCTCCGGCCGAGCCAGGCCGGTTGGTACTCGGGTGACGACGTCTGGTCGTCCTGTTACGGCCCGTCGTTGCATCTCGCCGAGAGCGCACGACGGTTCGACGTCTCCCCCGCCTGGCAGGCCTGGGTCGGCGCCGAGCCCGCCATCGCCCTCTTCGCGGCGGTCGACGCCGTCGCCGTGTACGAGCACGACACCCGGCTCGCAGCAGCGCTCAGGGCGGGCATCGGCGAGAGCCGGTCGCTCCTCACCGGGACGGCCTCGGCCATCGTCACGTGGACGGATCCCGATGGACACGACCTCCGGGCGCTGCAGTCGGCCGGGATCACGGCATCGGGTCGCGCCGGCCGGGCGAGGGTCGCGTTCCACCTCTGGAACACCGACGACGACGTCGCAGCTGCGCTGACCGCTCTCGGTCAGCGCAGCTGACGCGGGTCAGGGTCGGCGGCCGGTGTTCCGGAGGATGCCGATGCCCGAGACCTCGACCTCGACGACCTGGCCGTCGGTGAATGGTCCGACGCCGGCCGGCGTCCCGGTCAGGATGACGTCGCCCGGGAGGAGCGTCCAGACGGCGGACGCGTACTCGACGATCGCGCCGATGGAGTGCACCATGTCGGAGAGTGGGGCGTGCTGGCGGACCTCACCGTCGACCCGGGTCTCGATCGTCGCGCCGTCGAAGGAGAACTCCGTCTCGATGTAGGGGCCGAGCGGGCAGAACGTGTCGAAGCCCTTCGCGCGGGCCCACTGGCCGTCGGACTCCTGGAGGTCGCGAGCCGTGACGTCGTTGGCGATCGTGTAGCCGAAGATGACCTCGTCGGCACGCTCCGCGCTGACGTTCTTGGCGACGCCACCGATCACGATGGCGAGTTCGCCCTCGAAGTCGATGCGCTCGGACTGCTTCGGGAAGACGACGGCGTCCCCCGGCCCGACCACGGAGGTGTTGGGCTTCAGGAAGAGCAGCGGCTCGGTGGGAGCCTCCCCACCCATCTCGGCGGCGTGGTCGTGGTAGTTCTTGCCGACGGCGACGACCTTGGAGCGAGGGATGACCGGCGCGAGCAGGACCGCATCCGCGAGCGGGACGCGCTCCCCCGTCGGTTCGAAGCCCGAGTAGAGCGGATCGCCGTCGAGGACGACGAGATCCGCATCGTCGATGATGCCGTAGCGGATGGCCTGATCGTGACTGAAGCGAGCGATTTTCACCAGGCCAGCCTATCCCGAGGTGCCCCGGCGACACGGAAGCCCCGCACGAGGTGCGGGGCTTCCCAGGCTGCTCGGAGGCTACTCGGCGTCGAGACGCGTCATCCACCCGTGGCGGTCGGGCAGGCGGCCGTACTGGATGTCGGTCAGTTCCTGGCGCAGCGACATCGTGAGTTCGCCCGCCGGAGCGTCGGCGTCGCCCACGGTGAAGTCCTTGGCCTTCAGCTGCGCGATCGGCGTGACGACCGCAGCCGTCCCGCAGGCGAACACCTCGACGATGTCGCCGCTCTCGACGCCTTCGCGCCACTCGTCGATCGTGACCCGGCGGCGCTCCACCCGGTGTCCGCGGTCCTCCGCGAGCTGCAGGATGCTGTCGCGGGTGATGCCTTCGAGGATCGAGTCCGACTCCGGCGTGACGAGCGTGCCGTCGCGCTTGACGAGGACGACGTTCATCCCGCCGAGCTCCTCGATGTAGGTCGCCTCCTGTGCGTCCAGGAAGAGCACCTGGGCGCACCCGTGCTCGTACGCCTCGGCCTGCGGGAGCAGGGAGGACGCGTAGTTGCCGCCGGTCTTCGCCGCCCCGGTGCCGCCCTTGCCCGCACGGCTGTAGTCGGTGGACAGCCAGATGGACACGGGGGTGACGCCGCCGGTGAAGTAGGCGCCGGCCGGGCTGGCGATGACGTAGTAGTTGACCTTCTTCGCCGGGCGGACGCCCAGGAAGGCCTCCTTGGCGAACATGAACGGCCGCAGGTACAGGCTGGTTTCCGGCGCCGACGGCACCCAGGAGCCGTCGACGGCGATGAGCTGCTTGATCGACTCGACGAAGTACTCGACCGGGAGCTCCGGCAGCGCGAGCCGCTTGGCCGAGCGCTGCAGGCGGCGGCCGTTCGCGTCGGGGCGGAACGACCAGATGGAGCCGTCGGCGTGACGGTACGCCTTCAGGCCCTCGAAGATCTCCTGGGCGTAGTGGAGGACGGCGGCGGCCGGGTCGAGCGAGATCGGACCGTAAGCCTGGACCCGTGGGCGGTGCCATCCACCGCGCTCGGACCAGCAGATGTCGACCATGTGGTCGGTGAAGTGCTGCCCGAAGCCCGGGTCGGCGAGGATCGCGTCGCGCTCTGCGGCGGGGACGGGCTGCTCGTTGGGGGTCACGGTGAAGGCGAGTTCGCGCTGCGCCATGGGGAGGTTGATCGTCATGATGGTGTCTTCCGTCGTGATCTGCGTGTCTGGTGGGCGTCTACCGGTTCGCCGCGAGGGCCGCGATCGCATCGCCGACCTCGGTCGTCGTGCGTGCTGCGCCGGTGCGGGCGGCGATGTCGGCGGTGACGGCAGTGGCGACTCGCGCCGCCTCCGTCTCGAGGCCGAGATGCGACAGCATCAGGGAGACGGAGAGGATGGCGGCGGTCGGGTCGGCCAGCTGCTTCCCGGCGATGTCGGGCGCCGATCCGTGGACGGGCTCGAACATGCTCGGGTACGTGCCGTCCGGGTTGATGTTTCCCGAGGCCGCGAGTCCGATGCCGCCGCTGATCGCGCCGGCCAGATCGGTGAGGATGTCGCCGAAGAGGTTGTCCGTGACGATGACGTCAAATCTAGCAGGATCCGTGACGAGGAAGATGGTGGCCGCGTCGACGTGCAGGTAGTCGACCACGACGTCGGGGAACTCCGCGGACACCGCGTCGACGACGCGCTTCCAGAGCGACCCGGCGAAGACGAGGACGTTGGTCTTGTGGACGAGGGTGAGCTTCCGCCGACGCGCGGCCGCAGCGGCGAACGCGTAGCGCACCACCCGCTCCACCCCGTAGGCGGTGTTGACCGAGACCTCGTTCGCGATCTCGTGCGGCGTGCCCTGGCGGATCGCTCCGCCGTTGCCGACGTACGGCCCCTCCGTGCCCTCACGGACCACGACGAAGTCCACGTCGCCGGGCTCGCTCAGCGGGCTCGGGACACCCGGGTACACCACGGTCGGGCGCAGATTGACGTAGTGGTCGAGGCTGAACCGGAGCTTGAGGAGCAGTCCACGCTCGATGTTCGCGTTCGCGAGCCGGGGGTCGCCGGGCACGCCGCCGACCGCTCCGAGGAGGATGGCGTCGTGCGAGGCGATCGCAGCGAGGTCCGCGTCGGTCAGTACGTCACCGGTCTCGAGGAACCGCGCGGCGCCGAGCGAGAAAGGCGTCTGCTCGAACCGGACGTCGCCACCCTGCACCGCCGCATCGAGGACCTTGAGCGCCTCGCCGACGACCTCGGGACCGATCCCGTCGCCGGGGATGACTGCGAGCTTGACGGTGCGGGACATGCGACTCCTGAGGATGCGACGACGGTGTGCGCCCAGCTTAACGCCTCCGACCTCGGGCGGATCGTGCCACCCGTCTCCGGGTGGCACGATCGACGGAGCCCTACCGGACCCGGCGAAGACCGATCGCCGCGACGAGCATGGCGGCCACGATGAGGCCGACGCCGATCCACGCTGCGACACCGACACCGCTGTCGAAGGCGTGCCGCGCGGAGTCCATGAGTGCACCCGCGAGGTCACCGGGCAGCTGCTCGGCGACGTTCGCCGCACCACCCAGGGTCTCCCCCGCCGCCTGCTGCTGAGCAGCGGTCAGTCCGTCCGGCAGGACGACCGTGGAACGGTAGGACGCGGTGAGCACGGTGCCGAGCGTCGCCGTGCCGAGCACCGCGCCCAGCTCGTAGGCGGTCTCGGAGACACCGGACGCCGCACCGGCCTTCTCCGGCGGCGCACTCGCGATCACGAGCTCGTTCGACACCGTCTCGGCGGAGCCGATGCCGAGCCCGAGCGCGACGAACGCGAGGCCGATCCCGAGGGCCGACACGTCTCCCCCGGTGATCGCGATGGAGGCGTAGCCGACGGCGGACACGACGAGTGCGATCGGGACCACGATGCCCGGACGGACCCGCTTGGAGATGGGCACGATCACGAGGCCGGCGATGATCATCACGATGAGGCCGGGAAGCAGGACGAGCCCGGCGTCGAGCGGCTGCAGGCCCAGCACCAGCTGCAGGTGCTGCGACACGAAGAACAGCCCACCGACGAGCGCCGTCACGCTCAACAGGTTGATGACCACGGCACCACTGAACGAGGCCCGCCGGAACAGGCTCAGGTCGAGCAGCGGATGCTCGAGGCGGAGCTGACGGCGGATGAACAGGACACCACTGACCACGCCGACGACCATCGAGACCACCGTGAGCAGGTCGAAGCCGGCTTCCGCCAGGTGCTTGATGCTGAACACGAGTGGCGTCATCGTCAGGAGGATGAGCAGGATGCTCGGCACGTCGATGCGTCCAGGGTTCGGGTCCTTCGACTCCGGGATGAGGAAGGGCGCGAGGACGACGAGCGGCAGGAGCACCGGGACGGCGAGCAGGAACACCGCGCCCCAGGCGAAGTGCTCGAGGATGATCCCACCGACGATCGGCCCGAGCGCGCTGCCGGCGGCGAACCCGCTGGCCCAGACGGCGATGGCGAACCGTCGCTGGTCGCGGTCGAGGAAGATGTTCCGCAGCAGCGAGAGCGTCGACGGCATGAGCATCGCACCGAAGAACCCGAGCGCCGCCCGAGCCGCGATCAGGAGCTCGGCGCTGGGCGCGAACGCCGCGGCGACGGAGACGACACCGAATCCGATGGAGCCGATGAGCAGGAGACGACGACGACCGATGCGGTCGCCGAGGCTGCCCATCGACACGAGCAGGCCGGCGAGGACCAGCGGGTAGATGTCGACGATCCAGAGCAGCTGCGTCCCGGTCGGGGTGAGCGCGCTCGAGATCGCGGGCAGCGCGAAGTTGAGGACCGTGTTGTCGACCGACACCAGCAGGACGGGGAGCATGAGGACGGCGAGCGCGAACCAGGCTCGCCGACCGGCACGGGGAGCGGCGACGGCGGTGGGTTCGGTGGCGGTGGACACGGTGACCTCTTTCAAAGCGTGGAGAACGGCGCCGGTCGGGCGCCGCCCGCTCGACTATACCGTCCAGCCGGTATAGTATCAATCCGAATCCGACGAGCCGAATACGATGGAGCCATGGCGAAGCAGACCGCAGCCCGAGAACGCGTCCTCGACGCCTTCGCCGAACTCCTCATCGAGCAGGGCGAACGCGCCGCCACCCTCGACGCCGTCGCCGCGGCGGCCGGCGTCTCCAAGGGCGGACTGCTCTACCACTTCGGCAGCAAGGAGGCCCTCGTCGACGGCCTCATCGAGCGGCTCTCGGACATGAGCGAGGCCGACACGGCGCGGATGCTCGCGGCCCCGGAGGGCGTCGTCGAGTACTTCGTGCGCACCTCAGTCGACTGCGGCACCCCGTTCGACCGGACGATCATCGCCGTCGCGCGGCTGGCGCAGGGACAGCACGCCCAGGCGAGCGACGCGATGGCGGACATCCGCCGGAGCTGGTTGCGCACGGTGGAGGACGCCGTCGGCGACCCCGACACCGCTCGTGCCATCGTGTTGATGTCCGACGGCCTCTACGCCAACACGGCGCAGCTCGGCATGGGTGTCAGCGACCCCGACGAGGGCAGCGACGAGTCGATCGAGCGGCTCCTGGCCGTCATCGCGCGACTGCTCCCCGCCGGCGGGCGCTGAGCCGCGACGCCCGCCGGGCGCACCGGAACGGCGTCGGCGCCTCGGCCTGCGGACGACGATGCCCCGCACCGGACGGCGCGGGGCATCGGGTCGGAGCAGCGGTCGGGCTACTGCTCGGTGATGTCGATCTCGCGGAGTAGTGTCGCGTCGATCGTCTCGCGGATGACCTCGAGGACGTCGTCGGCGACCGGTGAGTCGACCGTCAGGACGCTGAGCGCCGGGCCACCGGCCTCGTGACGGGCGATCTGCATGCCCGCGATGTTGATGCCCGCCTCGCCGAACCGCTGGCCGTAGACGGCAACGATGCCGGGTCGGTCGGTGTAGACCATCACGATGTGGTGCTTCGCGAACGGCACCTCGACGTCGTAGCCGTTGATCTCGACGATCTTCTCGGTCTGCTTCGTGCCCGTCAGCGTGCCCGACACCGAGATCTGCGATCCGTCGCTGAGGGCTCCGCGCAGCGTGATGACGTTGCGGTACTCCTCGCTCACCTCGTCGGTGAGCAGGCGCGCGACGACACCCCGCTGCTCGGCGAGCAGCGGGGCGTTCACGTACGAGACCGTCTCGCTGACGATGTTCGTGAAGATCCCCTTGAGCGCGGCCAGCTTCAAGACGCTGACGTCGTACCCGCTCAGCTCGCCGTGGACCTCGACGTCGACGCTCGTGAGCGACGAGGTCGACAGCGCGGCGAACACCTGCCCGAGCTTCTCGACGAGCGGGATGCCGGGACGGACGTAGGGGTCGATCACGCCGCCGGCGACGTTGACCGCGTCCGGGACGAGTTCGCCGCCGAGCGCGAGGCGCACGGACTTGGCGACCGAGACGCCGGCCTTCTCCTGTGCCTCATCCGTGGACGCACCGAGGTGCGGCGTCACGATGACGTTCTCGAGCCCGAGCAGCTTCGTGTCGGTGGGCGGCTCGCTGACGAAGACGTCGAGGCCGGCACCGGCGATGACGTTGTTGGACAGCGCCTCGTACAGCGCGTCCTCGTCGATCAGGCCGCCGCGAGCGACGTTGACGACGTAGGCCGTCGGCTTCATGAGCGCGAACTGCGGGCCGGCGATCATGCCCGTCGTCTCCGGCGTCTTCGGCATGTGGATGGTGATGAAGTCGGACTGCGCCAGCAGTTCGTCGAGCGTGACCAGCTGCACCCCGAGCTGCTGCGCACGAGCGGAAGTGATGTAGGGGTCGTACGCGATGACGTTCGTGCCGAACGCCTGCAGACGGGCCGTGATGAGGGCACCGATACGGCCGAGGCCGATGATGCCGATGGTCTTCTCATAGAGCTCGGTACCGGTGTACTTGGACCGCTTCCACTGCCCCTGGGCGAGCGCGGCGTGCGCGGCCGGGATGTGGCGGGCGAGGCTCAGGATGTGGCCGACGGTGAGCTCGGCCGCGGAGATGATGTTCGACGTGGGTGCGTTGACGACCATGACCCCGGCCGTCGTGGCGGCCTTGATGTCGACGTTGTCGAGACCGACACCCGCGCGCGCGACGACCTTCAACCGGGCGGCCGCCTGGATGGCCTCCTCGTCGACCTTGGTCGCGGATCGGACCAGGATGGCGTCGGCGTCGGCGATCGCCGCGAGCAGAGCCGGGCGGTCCGTCCCGTCGACGGAGCGCACGTCGAAGTCGGGCCCGAGGGCGTCGACGGTTGCTGGTGAGAGTTCTTCGGCGATCAGTACGACCGGTTTCGACACGGAACGGTTCCTTCGCAGTAGCAGTGGGGTGGGCAGCGCGTCGGTGTCCGGCGGCCATCGCAAGCCTATCGGAGGCGCACCGGGCGGTTCGTCGTGTGACGATGCGGCGGCCGGGTCAGACGGAGAGGTCGATCAGCTGCTGCGCGCCGAACATCGCGAGGACCGACAGCGAGATCGCCGCGACCACGCACAGGGCGACGAGGTAGCGCACGGCCTGCTCGCCGAGCGACCGCTCGCGACCGGTCCAGAAGGCGATCGCGAAGGCCACGATCGGCAGGAGCAGGCCGCCGATGAGGACGACCCAGCCGAGCGGCAGGACCGGCACGGCGAGGCCGCTCGCCGTCCCGACGATGCCGACGAGGTTGCCGACGGCTTCGAAGACGTCATAGGCGAAGAACAGGCCGAACAGGACGGCGATGGACCAGCTGAGCCAGCCGGGTCGCTCGGCGGCGGGTTTCGACACGGGGTCCGCGGTGATGGAGGGCATCAGGGTCACACTCCTCGGAGGAACGGCCAGGGCAGGATGAGCACGACACCGAGCAGGAGCATCGCGATCCTGACGACGGGTCTGCCGCCACGGGTCAACCAGAGCGTCGCGGCCATCCACACGGGTCCCGCGGCGACCGCGAGTCCCTGTCCGAGATCGAACATGAACCGGCCGACCGCATCGCTCGGGACGGCCGCGTCAGGACGGAACGCCGAGATCAGCCAACCGACGCTGTACAGCAGGAAGACCCCACCGAAGATGCCGAGGGTGACCAGCATGACCGAGCTCATCTGCTCGCGCTCTCCGGCGGCAGCCTCGCCCGTGACCCGGTCGGTCGGCTTCGCGACGTCGACCTCGACAGGAGGGGCGACCGGTTCCGCACCTGGACCGGCCGACTCCGCGGCCGGCTGGACCGCCGCGGTCGCCCGACCACGCGTGATCGGCTCCGGCGATGCGGGCTCGAACGTGGTCCGGTCGCCGGAAGCCGAGGCGTCGAGCGTCGGATCGTCGTCGCCCGCCCAGCTCAGCGCGTCTTCGTCCCGCGGCTCAGTCATACCGCCAGCCTATCGCCGCCGGGCCGACCACCGAGTGCGGCGATCCGGACGCGACGGAGCAGAATTGCCTGGTGAACCCGTTCCCGCTCCTGCAGTCCGCCCTGACCGTCGTCCTCGCGATCATGTTCATCGGCATGGGAGTCCTCCACTTCCTCCCGGGACCGGCGAGGACCATGGCCGCGATGATCCCGGGACCCCTGCGGGGCAGCACCATCACACCGCGGATGCTCGTCGCCATCACCGGTGTGTGCGAGATCGCGGGCGGCGTCGGCCTGCTCGTCCCACCCACCAGGCTCGCCGCAGTGGTCTGCCTGATCGTGTTCCTCGTCGCGGTGTTCCCGGCGAACGCCGCGGCCGCGCGGCAGCCCGAGCGGTTCGGCCGCCTCGCCGTGCCGTTCGTCCCACGGCTCATCGGTCAGCTCGTGCTGATCCTCGCCCTCGTCATCGTGGCGATCTGATCGCTCGACGGGACCTGTCGACGATCCCGTCAGTGCCGACGGATCTCAGACGGCGACGGCAGCGCGCCTGGCCGCGGCCACCGCGCGAGCGACGGTCGTCGCGTCCGTGATGTCGTAGCTCGGCGACCCTCCGCCGGGGCCGGTCTCCGTGACCCGGCCGGCACGACGACGGGCGGAGAGGTGCACCGCGTCGACACCCGCCCGCGCGAGGGCGGGGATCGCATCGATCGTGACGCCGCCACCGGCCATGATCTGCATCGAGCTGTCGCCCCTCGAGGCCATCTGCGCGAGCTTCTCCGCGCCGTCGATGCTCGCCCGCGCGCCGCCGGACGTCAGCAGACGGTCCACACCGGCGTCGCGCAGCTGGTCGGCGGACCGGACGGGGTCGGTCGTCGCGTCGACGGCCCGGTGGAACGTCACCGCGAGCGAGCCCGCAGCCTGACGCAGCTGCGCCAGCGCCTCCAGGTCGATCGTGCGATCGGACCGGAGGGCGCCGACGACGATGCCCGCAGCACCCGCGGCCTCGAGCGCGAGGATGTCGCCGGACATGACGTCGATCTCCGCGGGCGAGTAGACGAAACCGCCCTCTCGCGGACGCACGAGGACGTGCACGAAGTCGCTGAGCCCGGCTTCGTCCGCAGCGCGGACCGCCGCCATGACCAGTCCGATGGAGGGGGTGAGCCCACCGGTGCCGAGGGCCTGGCACAGCTCGACCCGCTGGGCTCCCTCGCGGATGGCGATGCGGACCCCCTCCACGTCCTGGACGGCGATCTCGACGGCGATTGGCGACTGGAGGCTCATTGGACCCATTGTTCCAGTGATCCGCTCGAGCCGAGGACGCGCACGCCGCTGCGCTACTTGTCCGTGCCCTGCGACACCGAACCCTGCAGCTGGCGCTGGAAGATCAGGTACACGATGAGCACGGGGACCACGGTGATCACGGACGCCGCGAAGAGCGCACCGAAGTCCACCGAGTACCCGGCCTGGGCGGCGAAGGACGCCATCCCCTGCGTCAGCACGTAGTTCTGCGGGTTCGAGTTGAGCGCCACCGGCAGGAGGAACTGGTTCCACAGCCCCACGAAGTTGAGGATCGCGACGGTCGCGAGCCCCGGCCTCGCCATGGGCAGCATCACCTGGAAGAAGGTCCGCCACTCCCCCGCTCCGTCGATCGCGGCCGCCTCCGCGATGGAGACCGGCAGCGACTTGAAGAACGAGAACAGGAAGAACACCGTGAACGGGAAGGCGAACGCCGCGTACGTGAGGATGAGTCCCGGGAGCGAGTTGAGCAACCCGAGGCTCTGCAGCACGAAGAACAACGGCACGATCGCGAGGAACACGGGGAACGTGAGGCCGGCGAGCATCAGGTAGTAGATGGCCCGGCTCCCGAAGAAGCGGAACCGCGCCAGCACGTACGCACACATCGAGCCGAACAGCATGGTCACGATCAGGGCGCCGAACACCACCACGATCGAGTTCAGGAAGAAGCTGCCGATACCGGCCGTCGTCCACGCGTTCACGTAGTTGTCGAAGTTCCACTTCGACGGCAGCGAGAACGGCGAGGCGAAGATCTCGGAGCTCGTCTTGAACGACGACATGACCGTCCAGAGCAGCGGGACGACGACCACGATCGACCAGATGATGAGCACCGTGTGCGATGCCGTCCCGACGACGCGGTCGCCCGTGGTCGGCTTGCGGCTGGCCGGTGTGCGCGTGCCGGTTCCGACGACCGCCGGGTTCGCGGTCGTCGCCGTGGTCTGGACGGTCATTCCGCCACCCCTTCATCGTTGCCGCCGGTGAGTCGGCTGACCAGGAAGACGACGCCCGCGAACATCAGGGTGACGAGCGCGAGCACGACCCCCATCGCGCAGGCGTAGCCGAACTGGCCCTTGGTGAACGCCGTCGTGAACAGTTGCTGCGACATCACGAGCGTCGTGTTGGACGGGCCGCCGCCGGGATTCAACGCGGCCATGTACACGAACGCGTCGAGGGCGAGGATGCCCATGTAGATGTACGCCGTCTGGATGTTGTCGCGGATCAGCGGGATCGTGATCGTGAGCGCGGTCCGCAGGCGGCCCGCGCCGTCGATCCGTGCCGCCTCGTACACTTCGGCCGGCACGCCCTTGATCGCCGCGATGAAGAGCACCGTGTAGAACCCGATGAGTCCCCAGACGATGACGAACATGGTCGCGATCATCGCCGTGTCCGGCGAACCGAGCCAGGCGAAGGAGGTGAACTGGTCGAGCCCGATGCCGGTCAGGAAGCCGTTCAGCAGCCCGGACGACGGGTCGTAGATCTGCTTCCAGATGAGGCCGATGACGATGGCCGGCACGACGTACGGGAAGAAGGTGATCACCCGGTACACGCTCGAGTTGCGGAGGCCGCGGATCGGACCGTTGCTCGGCCCGCCGATCGTGATGAGGGAGGCGAAGAGGAATGCGATCCCGAGGGTCACGAGCGGCAGGACGATCGCGAGCGCGACGCTGTTGCCCATGGACTGGAGGAAGGTCTGGTCCTGGAAGAGCTTCGTGTAGTTCGAGAACCCGACGAAGTCCATGCCCGGGGAGAACCCGGACCAGTTCGTCAACGAGTAGTACGCCGCTTGCGCGAACGGTGAGACCACGAAGACGACGTACCCCACCACCGGCACGATCAGGAAGACCAGGAAGAACGAGACCCGGTCGAACGTGAAGTCCCGGCGGCGCAACCGCCGGGCGGCGGGAGGGGTAGCCCCTCCCACCTTCCCGATCGGCGTGCCGACCGCCGTCATTTGACGGTGACCTTGTCCACGGAGTCGTCGTTACGGACCTTGTCGGAGATGTCCTGCATGCCCTTGGTGAGCGTGGCGACGTCGGAACCACCCTGCAGGAACGTGTTCCAGAGGACGAGGAGGTCCGTGTTGAGTCCGTACAGGTCGATGAAGCTCCACGAGAACACGTCGGTGCCCGCGTCGTTCAACATCTTCACCTGGGACACGAGCGCCGTCGAGCCGAAGCCGTCCTCGGGGATCGTGTCCTTGACGATCGTCGACGAGAAGGTCGTCTTGGCGAAGTTCACCGCGGCGTCGTTCGACAGCATGGCCCGCAGGAACTCCTTGCCACCGCCGACGTTCTTGCCCTGCGACGGGACGATGAACCCTTCACCGGCGGTGCTGTGCAGCGCCGAGTACGGCAGGGCTGAGTCGGCGGAGACCGTCGGCTCGGGCGCGCCGGTCATCTTGAATCCGTCCTTCGTCTGGGTCTTCATCTCGTTCTCGATCCAGCCACCCGAGGGGTAGAGGATGAAGTCCTCCGAGTTGCTCCACTGCGCCTGCGCAGCGGTGAACTGCGTTCCGGCGCCACCGGGCTTGACGTAGCCGGCGTCGATGATCGCCTTGAGACCCTTGAGCACGTCCTGGACGGCCGGCTTCGACCAGCAGTCCGCCTCGAGGTTCTCGAGCGCCAGACGGACCTCGTCGCCGCCCTCCTTGATCGCGGACGCGATCGCCATCGTCAGGTAGTAGGTGGCCGCCTCGGTGCCCCAACCGAACAGGTACTTGCCCTGCGCCTTGGCCTTCGCACCGAGATCGAGTGCCTCGGCCCAGGTCTTCGGGGGCGTCCAGCCGTTCGCCTCGAAGAGCGCTGCCGAGTACCAGACCGCGTAGACCGTCAGCACGTAGTTCAGCTGCACGAACTTGCCGTCGAAGGTGCCCGGCTCGACGACACCCGGGTAGAGGGTGTCCTTGATGACCTTGCCCTCGTAGTTCTTCGCCTCGATGACGTCCGTCAGGTCGGCGAGCTGCTCGCGGATCGTGTTGATGCCGATGAGGCCGGCGCCGCTGTTGTCGATGACGTCCGGCGGGTTGCCGGCGACGAACCGCGGCTGGAGGGTCTGCGCGATGTTCGTCGCGGCCGTGACCTTGACGGTCGAGCCTGCCTGCTGCTTCTCGACGAGCTTCCCGGCGAACTCGGTGTACTCGATGCCGTACCCGCCCTTGAAGATGACGGCGTCGACCGTCGAGTTGGCGGCCATGCCGAACGGGTTGTCGGCCGAGACCGGTCCGCCGGTGGTGGTCGCCCCGCCTCCGCCGCCGACACAGGACGCGAGCGTCCCGCCCAGCGGGAGGAGGATCGCGGTCGCGAGTGCTCCTCGCAGGAAATCGCGGCGTTGGAGCGTTGCTGGCTGCTTGTCCATCGGTCTACCTTCCAGTGATTCGAATGTTGCCCGGGTGTGGTGCTGTCGGGGTGGTGTTGTCGGGTGTGTGGTGCGGGTGTTGCGACGCCTCGGGTTCAGGCGTCACGTCTGATCCGGCCCCGGTAGCGGTCCTCGAGCACACTGTTGTGCTCGTCGCCGCCCGGGATGTTGGCCGAGATGTAGAGCGGCGGGGTCTCGCCGGTCGCCGCGATCCTCGCCGCGACGCCGATGGTGAGGAGCTGCGCGAGGTAGGCCGCTGTGATCGAGGACACCGCGCCGACCGGGACGCCGTCCTGGACCTCGATGGTCGCGTCGCCGAACGGAGCGCGGTTGTCGAGCACCACGTCGGCCACCTCGGAGAGCCGCAGCCCGCTCGGGTGCTTCGGCTCGACGCGCGAGGTGTGCTCCAGCGAGGTCACGGCGATGACGGGGTGGCCGTGCTCCTTGGCGATCAGGGCGAGTCCCACGATCGACCCGTTGACGCCGGAGTTCGACGCGATGATGAACACGTCGCCCTCCCCCACCGGTGAGATCGCGAAGAGCTCCACCGCGACGTCGCCGCTGCGCTCCAGCGCGGCACCACCGAGGTCGTCGACGGACCGTTCGCCGCGGAGGACGACGTCCCGCAGGGCGATCTTGTTCGTCGGGATCAGTCCACCGGCGCGGCCGGCGATCTCCATCGCGAACGCCTCCGAGTGGCCGGTGCCGAACGCCTGGATGACCGCTCCGCGTTCGAGGGCCGCGACCAGCAGGTCGATCGCGGGGTCGAGTTCGCCGGACCGGGCCGCCTGGGTGATGTCCGCGAGGCGCGAGGTGACCTCGTCGGTGTAGCGATCGACGTGATCGGTCCAGGTGGTGGTGGATGTGGTGCTCATTCGGTTCCTCTCAGACGCCCAGGGGCGAGGCGGTCTCGGACAGGGCTCCGGCCTTGGTGGGTCGGCGGTGCGGGGCGACCGCGAGGGCGGAGGCCGCGAGGCGCTTGGTCGTGCGCTCGAAGTTCTGCTGCGCGACGAACAGGTACAACAGATCTAGGACGAACAGCTGACCGTGCTTGGCGGAGAGGTCGTCGGGCTGCAGGAACCGTTCGTGGGCCGAGGTGATGATGGCCAGCGTCGACGCGGCGACGAGCGGGGAGTCCGGGTTGTTGCTGATCGCCACGGTGAGCGCGCCCGCGCGACCCGCCTGGCGGAGCATCTGGATGGTCTCCTCGGTGCGCCCGGTGTTGCTGATGCCCAAGGCGACCGAGTCCGGGCCCTGGATCGCCGCGCTCGTGAGGCCCGCGTGGACCTCCGACCAGGCGTGCGTGCTGATGCCGATCCGGTACAGCCTGGCCTGCATCTCGTCGGCGAGCATCGCGCTGCCGCCGACACCGTAGATGTCGACGTTCCGGGCGCGCGCGATGGCTGCGGCGATCTCGAGCATGACCTCGAGGTCGATCACGTCGGCGGTCTCCCGCAGCGTCCGGGTGTGCGCGTTGAGCAGCGTGCTCAGGACGTCCGGAGCCGAGTCGTCGGGGCCGAACGCCCGGCCGATGTCGGTCTGCCAGGAGTCGCGTGCGGTGCTGCGACCGAAGTCCTTGGCGAGGTCGACCCGGAACGGCGCGTAGCCGGTGTACCCGATGATCCGGCAGAAGCGGGTGATGGTCGCCGCTGAGACGCCCGAATCGGCTGCGAGCTCACCGATCGTGAGGGTGAGGGGCGCGTCTGGGTTCTCCAACAGGTAGTCGGCGATACGCAGCATGACCCCGGACATCTCCGGCATCCGCGACCGAATCCGGTTGGTCACGCCGGTGGCGTGCTCGACCGGTGGGTCGGTGCGGATGGAAACAGTCATGGAAATTCCTTTTCTCCTTCGTTGGAGTGACGCGAAACTGATTCTTACAGTACGTTGTGGCCCACGGCAACATGTTTCGAGATGATGACGATGATGAAAACAACTCTGGCGGTCGACGCCGGCGGCACCTCGTCCCGCGCGGTGCTCGTGGACGCCTCAGGACGTCGCCTCGGTTCCGGGCGCGCGGGCGGCGGGAATCCGACGTCGTCCGGTGTGGACAGCGCTGCCAAGCAGATCGCGCTCGCGGCTCGTGCCGCACTCGACCAGGCCAGGACGACGTCGTCCATACCGCCCCTCCCGTCCGGGTCGCTCGTGGTGATCACGCAGGCGGGGCAGGTGTCCGACGCCTACCGCCGCGCCTTGGACGCACACCTCGTACCGCTCGGACTCGGACCGGTCGTCATCGAACCGGATCTGCTCGGCATGTACGGCTCCGGCTCGGCGTCGCCGGACGGCGTCGTGCTCGTCGCGGGGACCGGGAGCGTCGCGGGACGGATCAGGGACCGTCTCGTCGTCCGGGAGGTCGGTGGTGCCGGCTGGCTCCTCGGCGATGGCGGCTCCGGATTCTGGATCGCCCGGCGCGTGATCCGCGCGGTCGCCGGCGACCTCGACGGCATCGGCCCCCGCACGGGCCTCACCCCGCTGCTCTCCCGGGCGGTCGGGTTCACTCCGGACCCGTCCTCATCCGGTGACGCGGACCACCGCCGGTCCCCGCTACTCGACACACTCATCCGGTCGGTGAACGACGGTCCCCCCATCGCCATCGCCCGCCTAGCGCCGCTCGCCTTCCAAGCCGCGGACGACGACGTCGCGCGGTCCATCCTCGACGCTGCCGTCGACCGCCTGGCGGTCCTCGTGGAACGGGTGCTGGCTCCGGATTCGGACCACAGAGAGAGCACGCTCGTCGTCGGCGGCAGCGTGCTCGTCGACGGACTCCTCCCGTCCGTCCCCTCCGCCGCGGAGCGCCTGTCATCGGCTGCCGCCGGGGCCCGACTCGTCCCGGTCGCCGACGGCCTGGTCGGAGCCGCCGCCCTGGGCATCAGGATGCTGGGCGGGGACGTCGACGACGCGACCCTCAGCCGCCTGCGCGAGGACCTGGCTGCTGGAGAGAAGCGGTGACGCGGTGATGGCGGACCGGATCGCCGTCATCGGCACCGGTGCCATGGGACTGGCGCACGTCCGCGCGCTCGCCGGACTCGGTGCAGCCGACCGGATCACTTACCTGTGCTCGGCTCGGTCGCCGAGAGCCATGCCGGAGGCACCGGCCGCACGACTCACCACCTCGGTCGACGAGGTGCTCCTGGATGCCTCCGTGGGGATCGTCGTCATCTGCACGCCGACCGACACCCATCGGGATCTCGCCGTCAGGGCGCTCCGTGCCGGCAAGCACGTCCTGCTGGAGAAACCGATCGCCCTGACGCTCGCCGACGCCAACGCGATCCTGCAGGCCGCCGACGAGTCCGGCCGGACGTTCATGGTCGCGCACGTCGTCAGGTTCTTCGGCGGGTACGAGGCGATCGACGACGCGGTGCGGGCCGGGGCTGTCGGCACACCCCTCGCCGTCACGGCCGAACGGCTGAGCTCCCCCGCCGCCCCGTCACCGTGGTGGCAGGACGAGCGACGCTCCGGCGGCCCCCTCGTCGACTTCGCGATCCACGACTTCGACCAGCTGAACCAGCTCCTCGGTCAGCCGCGATCCGTGTCAGCACGACGCACCGGCACCGGTCGCCCGATCGAGACGACGGTCGACTACGCCGACGGCGGGATCGGGCGCGTCCTCACCTCCATGGAGCTCCCGCCGGCCTTCGGATTCAGCTCGGCCATCGAGGTGCTCGGCAGCACCGGGCTCATCGCCCACCGATTCGTCGGTGCGTCCCCGACCCACGCACCGCCGCTCTCGGTCGACGCGCTGGGATCGGCCGCCGCGCACGGCTCCTACGACCTCGACGAGACCGATCCCTACCGACGACAGATGGCCTCCTTCCTCGACTGCGTGAAGCGAGACGTCCAACCGTTCCGAGTGACCGGCCGGAGTGCCCTCGCGGCCCTGACGGTCGCGTTGGCGGCGAAGGCATCGCTGGACACCGGCGTGCCCGTGCAGGTCTTCGAACCCCACGACGCCTGAACCGTCGACGCGCAGGAGGTCCGACGTCCTGACCACGCCGGCCCACCGGACAGCAGACATCCGACCTTTCGTGTTAGCCTGCCCCCGCACCGCCGTGAACCCACTCGACGATCGAAGGGCCGCCGTGACCGAGACCACCATCCCCCGACCCGACACCGCCTGGTTCGACGAGGCGAGATTCGGATTGTTCCTGCATTGGGGCCTCTACGCCCTCCCGGCACGCCATGAGTGGGTGCAGACGCGGGAACACCTCTCGGCCGAACACTACGAGCGCTACCGCGAGCACTTCGACCCCGACCGGTTCGACCCCCGCGCCTGGGCCAGGCAGGCCAAGGCGGCTGGCTTCCGGTACGCGGTGCTCACGACGAAGCACCACGACGGCTTCTGCCTGTGGGATTCGGCACTCACCGACTTCACGTCCATGCACACGCCCGCCGGCCGTGACCTCGTGGCGGAGTTCGTGGAGGCCTTCCGCGCCGAGGGGCTCCGGATCGGCTTCTACCACTCGCTCATCGACTGGCATCACCCCGACTTCACGGTCGACGGCATCCACCCGCGACGCGACGACCCCGAGGCGCTCGCAGCGAACGCCGACCGTGACTGGTCCCGCTACCGGGACTACCTGCACGGCCAGGTGCGCGAGCTGCTCACCGGCTACGGCCCGATCGACTACCTCTTCTTCGACTTCAGCTACTCGCAGGGCATCGAAGGTCTGCCGGGGAAGGGCGCCGCCGACTGGGGCTCCGAGGAACTCGTCGAGATGATCCGCGGGCTGCAGCCGGAGATCCTCATCAACGACCGCCTCGAGCTCCCGGGCGACGTCACCACCCCCGAGCAGTACCAGCCCGTGGTGACACCGGTCGGTCCCGACGGCGACCCCCTCCGGTGGGAGGCCTGCCAGACCCTGAACGGCAGCTGGGGGTACGACCGCGACAACCTCGACTACAAGTCGCCGGAGCTGCTCCTGCGGATGCTCATCGATTCGGTCTCGAAGAACGGCAACATGCTGCTGAACATCGGACCGACCGCGCGCGGGACGATCGATCCTCGCGCGATCGAACGACTCGACGTCCTCGCCGACTGGTTCGCGCTCCACGAGCGGGCGATCCGAGGATGCGGCCCGTCGGAGTTCAGCAGTCCGACCGACGTCCGATACACGCAACGCGGCGACCGGCTGTACGTACACGTCTTCGCCTGGCCGTTCGTGCACCTGCACCTGCCCGGTCTCGGCGGCCGGGTGCGCTACGCGCAGCTGTTGTCGGACGGCTCCGAGGTGCCGTTCCAGGTGCATCGCCCGGAGCACGATCTGCCGAACCAGCACACCCAACCGAAGGGACTCGGTCCCGACACGGTGACCCTGCACCTGCCGATCGGTGAACCCGACACCCCGATCCCGGTCATCGAGATCTTCCTCGAGCCCGGTACGACCGGAGCAACGACGGCCTGAGGCTCCCGCAGACGACGGAACGCCCGCCCCGACGGATCGGGGCGGGCGTTCTGGCTCGGTGTCGCTGAGCGGCTGGACGAGCGGAGACTAGCGGGCGACGCTGCCGTCGACGTAGTCGTCGTCGTTCGAGGCGTTCCACGCGAAGAGCTTGCGCAGCTCGCGACCGGTGGCCTCGATCGGGTGGTCCTCGCCCTTCTTGCGCAGCTCGAGGAACTCGGGCGCGCCGGCGTCCTGGTCGTCGATGAAGCGCTTGGCGAAGGTGCCGTCCTGGATGTCCTTGAGGACCGCCTGCATGTTGGTCTTGACGCTCGGGTCGATGACGCGCGGGCCGGAGACGTAGTCGCCGTACTCAGCCGTGTCGGAGACGCTCCAACGCTGCTTGGCGATGCCACCCTCCCAGATGAGGTCGACGATGAGCTTCAGCTCGTGGAGCACCTCGAAGTAGGCGATCTGCGGCTGGTACCCGGCCTCGGTCAGGGTCTCGAAGCCGTACTGGATCAGCTGCGAGACGCCACCGCACAGGACGGCCTGCTCGCCGAAGAGGTCGGTCTCGGTCTCCTCGGTGAAGGTGGTCTTGATGCCACCGGCACGGAGGCCACCGATCGCCTTGGCGTAGGACCAGGCGAGCGCCCAGGCGCCACCGGTCTCATCCTTCTCGACGGCGACGATGACGGGGACGCCGCGGCCGGCCTCGTACTCGCGACGGACGGTGTGGCCCGGGCCCTTCGGGGCGACCATGAAGATGTCGACGCCCTCAGGAGCCTCGATGTAGCCGAAGCGGATGTTGAAGCCGTGGCCGAAGACGAGCGCCTTGCCCGGAGCGAGCTGGTCCTTGATGGACTCGGCGAAGATCGTGCGCTGGTGCTGGTCCGGAGCGAGGATGACGATGACGTCGGCCCATGCGGAGGCGTCGGCGACGTTCTTGACGGTGAAGCCCTGCTCCTCGGCCTTGGCGATCGACTTCGAGCCGTCCTTCAGGCCGACGACGACCTCGACACCGGAGTCGCGGAGGTTGAGCGCGTGTGCGTGGCCCTGCGAGCCGTAGCCGATAACGGCAACCTTCTTGCCCTGGATGAGCGACAGGTCTGCGTCCTGGTCGTAGAAAATCTCAGTCACTGGTGGTTCTCTCCTTGGTTGTGGTTTCGCAATATGCCGCAGATGCGACTAGTTCTTGAAGACGCGTTCGGTGATGGACTTCGAGCCGCGCCCGATGGCGAGGAGACCCGATTGGGCGATCTCCTTGATGCCGTAGGGCTCGAGCACCTTGAGGAGCGCGGTCGTCTTCCCGGAGTCGCCCGTGACCTCGATCACGAGGGCGTCGGTCGCCACGTCGACGACGCGGGCCCGGAACAGGTTGACGGCCTCCAACACCTGGGAACGGGTGGAGTTGTCGACGCGGACCTTGATGAGCAGGTGCTCGCGCTGGACGGACTGCGCCGGATCCAGCTCGACGATCTTGATGACGTTGATGAGCTTGTTCAGCTGCTTCGTCACCTGCTCGAGCGGAAGCTCCTCGACGTCGACGACGACCGTGATCCGGGACAGACCCTCGATCTCGCTGTGGCCGACCGCGAGGCTCTCGATGTTGAAGCCCCGGCGGGCGAACAACCCGGCGACGCGGGTCAGCAGACCGGGCTTGTCCTCGACGAGGAGGCTCAGGACGTGGCTGCTCATGCTCAGGCCTCCTCATCGAACGACGGACTGTGGTCCTTGGCGTACTGGACGTAGCTGTTGCTGACACCCTGCGGCACCATCGGCCACACCATCGCGTCGGCACTCACGACGAAGTCGATGACGACCGGACGGTCGTTCGTCTCCAGGGCGAGCTTGATGGCGGCGTCGACCTCCTCCTCCTTCGTCACGCGGATCGCGAGGCAACCGTAGGCCTCGGCCAGCTTGACGAAGTCCGGGATCCGGATGGTGTCGTGCCCGGTGTTCAGGTCGGTGTTCGAGTACCGACCGTCGTAGAAGAGCGTCTGCCACTGGCGGACCATGCCCAGTGAGGAGTTGTTGATGATCGCGACCTTGATCGGGATGTTGTTGATCGTGCAGGTCGCGAGTTCCTGGTTGGTCATCTGGAAGCAGCCGTCGCCGTCGATCGCCCACACGTGGCGATCGGGCTGGGCCACCTTGGCGCCCATGGCCGCGGGGACCGAGTAGCCCATCGTCCCGGCACCGCCGGAGTTCAGCCAGGAGTTCGGACGCTCGTACTTGATGAACTGCGCCGCCCACATCTGGTGCTGGCCGACGCCCGACGCGAAGACGCCCTCCGGACCGGTGATCTCGCCGATGCGGGAGATCACGTGCTGTGGCGAGAGCAGACCGTCGGTCGGCTCGGCGTAGCCCAGCGGGAACTCCTCGCGGAGACCGTCGAGGTAGGACCACCACTCGGCGATGTCGGGGGTGACCTCGCGGGCGGCTGCCTCGAACGCCGACTGGAGGTCGACGATGACGTCCTTCGCGTCGCCCACGATGGGGACGTCCGCGATGCGGATCTTCGAGATCTCGGCCGGGTCGACATCCACGTGGACGACCTTGGCGTTCGGCGCGAAGAGCGAGGCCTTGCCGGTCACGCGGTCGTCGAACCGCGCACCGAGCGACACGAGCAGGTCGGCCTCCTGCAGCGCGAGCACTGCCGGGACGGTGCCGTGCATGCCGGGCATGCCGAGGTGCTGCGTGTGCGAGTCGGGGAACGCCCCGCGAGCCATGAGCGTCGTCACGACCGGAGCCCCGGTCGCCTCGGCCAGCGCGAGCAGTTCCTCGGAGGCCTTGGAACGGATCACGCCGCCACCGACGTACAGCACCGGCTTCTTGGCGTTGACGAGCAGCTGCGCAGCGGCCTGGATCTGCTTGCCGTGCGCCTTCGTCACCGGACGGTAGCCGGGCAGGTCGACCTTCGGCGGCCAGATGAACGGCGCTTCAGCCTGCTGGGCGTCCTTCGTGATGTCGACCAGCACCGGTCCGGGACGGCCGGTACCCGCGATCTCGTAGGCCGCGGCGATGGCCGCCGGGACCTCCTCCGGGGTCTTGACGAGGAAGGAGTGCTTCGTGATCGGCATGGTGATGCCGACGATGTCCGCCTCCTGGAACGCGTCCGTGCCCATGAGGGTCGAGAACACCTGACCGGTGATCGCGACCATCGGCACCGAGTCCATGTAGGCGTCGGCGATCGCGGTGACGAGGTTCGTCGCGCCGGGGCCGGACGTCGCGATGCACACGCCGATCCCGCCACCGGCGGCGGCGTATCCTTCGGCCGCGTGGCCGGCACCCTGCTCGTGTCGGACCAGGATGTGACGGAGCTTCGTCGAGTCCATCAGCGGGTCGTAGGTCGGCAGGATCGCTCCGCCGGGCAGACCGAAGATGTCGGTGACCCCGAGGAGCTCGAGCGATCGGACGATCGCCTGGGCTCCCGTCAGGATCTCCGGTGCGGCCGGGGCCGCAGGTGTTCTGGGATGAGGCACGGGTTGGGATTCCGTGGGCATGATGATTCCTTCAGCGATGAGATGCACGAACGAGATGCTCGGTTATCCCGTGATCGCGCCCTCCGCTGCGGAGTGCACGAGACGAGAGTACTTTGCGAGAACGCCACGGGTATAGCGCGGGGGAAGAGGCGCCCAGCCGTCGCGGCGGGCTTCCAGCTCTGCTTCGTCGACGAGTAGGTCGAGCGAGCGGCCAGCGATATCGACCCGTATCAGATCACCATCGCGCACGAAGGCGATTGGACCTGCGTCCACCGCTTCGGGTGCTATGTGGCCGATGCACAGTCCGGTTGTGCCGCCTGAGAATCGACCGTCCGTCAACAGTAGTACATCCTTGCCGAGTCCGGCGCCCTTGATGGCGGCCGTGATCGCGAGCATCTCGCGCATCCCCGGCCCACCCTTCGGGCCCTCGTAGCGGATGATGACGACGTCGCCCTTGTTGATCTTGCCCTCGGTGAGCGCGTCCATGGCTCCGCGTTCACGTTCGAAGACCCGCGCGGGTCCTTCGAAGACCTCGGCGTCGAATCCGGCCGTCTTCACGACGGCGCCCTCGGGCGCGAAAGACCCCTTGAGGATCGTGATGCCGCCGGTCGCGTGGATCGGGTTGTCGAGCGTGCGGATGACCGTGCCGTCGATCGGGTCGGGGTTGATGTCGGCGAGGTTCTCGGCGACCGTCTTGCCGGTGACCGTGAGGCAGTCGCCGTGCAGCAGACCGGCGTCGAGCAGCGCCTTCATGACGACGGGGACGCCGCCGTGACGGTCGACGTCGTTCATGACGTACTGGCCGAACGGCTTCAGGTCGCCGATGTGCGGCACCTTGTCGCCGATGCGGTTGAAGTCGTCGAGCGTGAGGTCGACCTCGGCCTCGCGGGCGATCGCGAGCAGGTGCAGGACCACGTTCGTCGATCCGCCGAATGCCATCGCGACGGCGATGGCGTTCTCGAACGCCTCCTTCGTCAGGATGTCGCGCGCGGTGATGCCGAGTCGGAGCATGTTGACCACGGCCTCGCCCGAGCGGTGCGCGAAGTAGTCGCGACGGCGGTCGGCCGAGGGGGGCGATGCCGAGCCCGGGAGGCTCATGCCGAGCGCCTCGGCGACCGACGCCATCGTGTTGGCCGTGTACATCCCGCCGCAGGCGCCCTCGCCCGGGGCGATGGCGCACTCGATGCGCTTCAGGTCCTCTTCACTCATGTTGCCGGCTTTGCAGGCCCCGACCGCCTCGAAGGAGTCGATGATCGTGACCTCCTTCTCGGTGCCGTCGGAGAGCTTGACCCAACCCGGCGCGATCGATCCGGCGTAGAGGAAGACCGAGGAGAGGTCGAGCCGCGCGGCGGCCATGAGCATGCCCGGCAGCGACTTGTCGCAGCCGGCGAGCAGGACCGTGCCGTCGAGGCGTTCGGCCATGACCACGGTCTCGACGCTGTCGGCGATGACCTCGCGCGAGACGAGCGAGAAGTGCATGCCCTCGTGGCCCATGGAGATGCCGTCGGAGACGGAGATGGTGCCGAACTGCAGCGGGTATCCCCCGCCGGAGTGCACGCCCTCCTTGGCCCCCTGTGCGAGGCGGTCGAGCGAGAGGTTGCAGGGCGTGATCTCGTTCCACGAGCTCGCGATGCCGATCTGGGGCTTGTCCCAGTCCTCGTCGCCCATGCCGACGGCGCGGAGCATGCCGCGCGAGGTGGTCGCCTCGATCCCGTCGGTGACGGCACGACTGCGTGGTTTGATGTCGATCTCTGGCATTTTAAGAGTCTACGGCTTCCTTGTTGCTTCGATATTCCGCGAGCATGCCGAGGACGCGCGCGATCTCGGAGGGTCCTTCGACCCTGAAGTCGGCGGCGGTCACGCCGGTGCCGCTCTTCACCCCGAGGTCGCCGGGGCCGAGTGCGCCGAACGCGTCCTCGTCCGTGACGTCGTCGCCCGCGTAGAACACGGCATCTGCTTTGGTGTACCGCCGGAGGTGTTCGACGGCTTCGCCCTTGGTCGCGCTCCTGAGCGAGAACTCGAGGACGTTCTTGCCCTCTCGAACCGTCAGGGCGCCGAACTCGTCCTTGGTGTGGGCGAGTGCTTCGAGGTGGGCGATCCTGGAGTCTTCTTCACTGGCGAGCCTCGTGTGCAGGGCGAACCCTGCCGGCTTCCGCTCGATCCAGACATTATCGTAACCCTCCGCGACGTCCTGGAGGATCCGTTGGAGGGTCTCCCGCTGTTCGCGCTCCTCATCGTCGAGGGCGAGGGCGTCGTCGGGGTTGTCGAGACGGATCTCGACGCCGTGCGAGCCGGCGAACAGGGCGTGGTCTGGCAGCTCGGCCACCGCCACGAGACTGTCGATCGCACGCCCGGACACGAGTGCGACGCGCGTCCCTGGCAGGTCCATCAGCGCCAACACGGCCTTGCGGGCCGCGGGCAGCGCCCGCGCCTGGTCCGGGTCGTCGACCTCGGGGGCCAGCGTGCCGTCGAAGTCCAGGGCCACCAGGAGCTTCGGGACGTCGGCCAGGCGGCGGAGTTCCGCACGCAGTCCGAGGGGAAGCCCCCCGAGGGTGTCGGTGGGCTCGTCGGTGGTGCTCATGACTGGGTGGTGCTCCCCTGCTCGATGGTCGGTGACTGGTCACGCACACGCTGCAACTCGTCGAGGAAGGACGCCGACCACCGCGCGACGTCGTACTCCATGACGCGCTTGCGCAGCGCCCGCATGCGACGACCACGCTCGGCCTTCGTCATGTGCACGGCCTGGAGGATCGCCGACTTCATCCCCTCGATGTCGTGCGGGTTGATCTTGAGGGCCTGCTTCAGCTCGTCGGACGCGCCGGCGAACTCGCTCAGCACGAGGACGCCGTCGTTGTCGTAGCGAGCGGCGACGTACTCCTTCGCGACGAGGTTCATGCCGTCGCGCAGGGCTGTGACGAGCATGACGTCGGCGGCGAGGTAGAGGGCAGCCATCTCCTCGCGGGGGTACCCGTGGTGCAGGTACTGGATCGCGGTGTGGCCGATGGTGCCGAAGTCGCCGTTGATCCGGCCGACCGTCTGCTCGATGTCGTCGCGGAGCTGACGGTACGTCTCGACGCGTTCGCGGCTGGGGCTGGCGACCTGGACGAGCGTGACGTCCTCGACCGCGAGCTTGCCCTGCGCGAGGAGCTCTCCGAAGGCCTTGAGTCGGTGCCCGATGCCCTTCGTGTAGTCGAGGCGGTCGACGCCGAGCATGATCGTCTCCGGGTTGCCGAGCTCCTCGCGGATCTGCTTGGCACGGGCGATGATGTCGGGGCGTTGCGCGAGGGCCTGGTACCCCTTGCTGTCGATCGAGATCGGGAAGTGCCGGGCGATCACCGTGCGGTACGGGGCGCCACGCTTCGAGGCGACCGGTGCCGCGTCCGTCGTGACCGACACGAGTGCCGCATCGAGCGGGACCTGGATCGCGGCCCCCTTCGTCTCGTACCCGAACAGGCGGCGGACCGCCCGGGAGAAGTTGCCCGCGTCCGCGACGCGCTGGAAGCCGATGACGTCGGCGCCGAGCAGTCCCTCGATGATCTGGCGTCGCCATGGGAGCTGCGAGTAGATGCCGTAGGCCGGGAACGGGATGTGGTTGAAGAAGCCGATCGTGAGATCGGGTCGCAGCTCACGCAGCATCTTCGGCACGAGCTGCAGCTGGTAGTCCTGCACCCAGACGGTCCCGCCGTCGGACGCGGCCGCTGCGGCCGCCTCCGCGAACCGTCGGTTCACGGCGACGTAGGAGTCCCACCACTCGCGGTGGTAGCTCGGCGGAGCGATGACGTCGTGGTAGAGCGGCCAGATGGTGTCGTTCGAGAAGCCCTCGTAGTAGCGGGCGATCTCGTCCTCGGACAGCGGGACCGGGATGATCCACATGTCGTCGTTGTCGAACGGCTCGATCTCGAGGTCGGCGGAGCCGGCCCATCCGATCCAGGCGCCGTCGGCACCGCGCATGACGGGTTCGAGGGCGGTCACGAGTCCACCGGGTGAGGTCCGCCAGCTCTCGGCGCCGTCTGCATCGACGACGCGATCGACCGGCAGCCGGTTGGATACCACGATGAAGTCGAAGGTCGACGCTGATCCGCCGTCAGGCGCGGAATATCTGGTGATGATGGCCCTCCCGGGGTACTCGGGTTCGCTGTTCAGGCTAGCAGCGTTCCGCATGGCGAAACCGCGTGTTCAGACGGCGAGCATATGCTTGCGCTGATGATCCGCCATGGCATGAGCACCTCCTGCGTCTACCCGCTGGGAACCCGGCGCGCGTTCGAGTTGGCCGCCGAAGCCGGCTACGACGGCGTCGAGGTCATGGTGACCCAGGACCGCGTCACGCAGGACGCCGACGCCCTCCGCGCCCTCGCCGCCGAGACCGGGCTCGACATCCTGTCGATCCACGCGCCGGTCCTGACCCGGACCGCGTTCGTCTGGGGCCGCGACCATCGGGAGAAGCTCCGCCGCTCGGCCGAGCTCGCCGCCGCCGTCGGCGCGTCGACCGTCGTCGTCCACCCGCCGTTCCGCTGGCAGCGGCGCTACGCGCACGCCTTCGTCGACCTCGTCGCCGAGCTGAGCGAGACGCACGGACTCGAGCTGGCCGTCGAGAACATGGCGTGCTTCCAGAGCCGCGGGCTCCGGGTGCAGCCGTTCGCCTTCGGCTACGACCCGGCCCCGCTCGCCTGCGCCGCCCTGACGCTCGACTTCTCCCATGCGGCCCTCGCGGGTGAGGACTCGCTCGAGATCGCGACCCGCTACGGCGGCCGCCTCCGCCACGTGCACCTGTGCGACGGGACCGCACCGTCGCCGCGGGGTGCCTTCCTCGACGAGCACCTCCTCCCGGGCGACGGTGAGCAGCCGGTCGCCGAGGTCCTCGAGCTGCTGCGCGCGGCGGACTGGTCGGGAAGCATCGTCGCGGAGGTGCACCTGCCCGCGACGGGTGGCGACGCGCTCCGCCTCAGCCAGCTGCGCGCCTCACTGGCCTTCGCGAAGCGTGCATTCGCTAGCACAGGCGAGAACCCGAAGGAAAGCCCGGATGCGGGGGGCCTCCCCTACCGGCTAGCGTGAAGTCATGCGCAAATTCCTCTTCAACGGCAGCATGATCTCCACGGTCTTCGGCGGGATCTCCGCCCTCCAGGCGACCCGACAGGGACCGCGGGACTGGAAGCTCGCCCTCCTCTGGGTGAGCTGGGGCATCTCGCTCGCCCTCGCGATCAGCTCGGTGCTCGACGACAGCAAGCAGGCTGAGATCGGCCGCTGAGGTCGCGCCGACCGCGCTACCACGAGCGCCCGGAGAACCCGAGAATTGGGGCGCTCACCCGCGTGTCTCCGCGTCGTTCCGCGCCTCGTGATCGACAATGAAGGCAGTCCAGCCTCACGGATGATCCGCTTTCGATGAAGGGCCCGCCATGTTCGGTCGCCGACGCCACGCAGCACCAGTCTCCGCATCGAAGCTGACCGAGAAGCAGCTGTTCGACCTCGTCCACGCTCGACTGGCGAGCGAGCTCGGTGCCAACGGTGCCTGGGTGCTGTCGCGCCGCACCCCGAGCTCCGGCGATGAGATCTTCCACGAGGTCTACGCCCAGCAGCTCGCCCACGACATCGCGACGGACATCGACCTCGAGCAGGCTGCGGTGACGGTCCGTGCCGAGGCCGCTCCTGCGCGCGGATGGCGGCTCTGGTCTCGTGGCCAGGAGGAGTCCGCGGTCGATGTCGCCGACGAGGTCGAGACCGTCGAGGTCATCGAGCCGGCCGTCGTCGAGGAACCTGCCGCCATCACCGAGACGATCGACGCGCCGTCCGAGGCGCAGACCGATGCCGCGGCTGACGACACTGAGCCGACGCTCGTCGAGCGAACCCTCCTCGAGCCGCAGCACTACCCCATCACCGTCTGGGCCGAACCCGAGTTCATCGACGCGAGCCTCGTCAACCCGGTGCCGGCGCGCCGCAGCTCGGTCGCCTGACCGGCCACGCACGTCGACAACGGCCGTCCACTCCGGTGGACGGCCGTTTCGTCGTACCGGGCCGTTGAGCGGGCATGACGCCTCATCGAACCCGAATCGATGAGGCGTCACGGCGCTGGTGGGCACGAATGCCCGACCGTCGCTCTGCTCCGCACGGTGGGGTGACCACGCGGAGGCTTTCGTCGGCAAGGGCAGGACCCGATCCCGCCATGCTGCCGACCCTTCCAGGGTCTCATGCCCGCGCTCTACTCGGTTCCGATGACGCGAATCGGACGGGAGCTGTCGCGAAACGTCACCGGAGCGTTTCGTCGGGCCGTAAGCCCGAACGCGAGTCGAGCCGAAACGCAGAACGGCCCCGTCCGAGACGAGGCCGTTGCTGGTGTGGTGCACCCCCCCGGACTTGAACCGGGAACCCACTGATTAAGAGTCAGTTGCTCTGCCAATTGAGCTAGAGGTGCGTGGTTTCGGAGTGTTCCGAACCGAGATATGACACTAGCACCCAACTGGCCCGGGTGCGAAATCGAGCCGGTCGGCGTGTCGCGGCGGCACGTCGCCGACCCCACGAGCGTCGTTCGATCCGGCCCGCGCGACCCTATCCTGGAGAGGTGACCGAACCCGTGACCGTCTCCCCCGCCGACCTCGATCTCGCGCTCCGGCTCGCCGACGCGGCCGACCGCATCGCGATGGACCGCTTCGAGGCCCGAGACCTCGAGGTCTCCACCAAGCCGGACCGCTCGCACGTCACCGACGCCGACCTCGCCGTCGAACGCGCCATCCGCGGCATCCTCGAGACCGAGCGCCCGGACGACGGCGTGTTCGGCGAGGAGTACGGCGCGCAGGGCCCGACGGATCGGCAGTGGATCGTCGACCCGATCGACGGGACGGCGAACTTCCTCCGCGGCGTCTCGAACTGGGCGACACTCATCTCCCTCGCCGTCGACGGCGTACCTGTCGTCGGCGTCGTGAGCGCACCCGCCATGCACGCCCGCTGGTGGGGTGCCATCGGACACGGCGCGTGGGGCGTCCGGTTCGGCGAGACCACCCCACGCCGGCTGTCCGTCTCGGGGGTCTCCGACCTCGCCGACGCGTCCTTCAGCTTCCAGAGCATCGCGCAGTGGGCCTCGGTCGGGCGGATCCCCCAGCTGCTGGCCCTGTGCGGCTCCCTGTGGCGCGATCGGGCCATCGGTGACATGTGGCCCTACATGCTGCTCGCTGAGGGCTCGATCGACGCCGTGGCCGAATTCGGCGTGCAGGAGTACGACCTGGGCGCCCACGTGCCGATCGTCCTCGAGGCCGGCGGCCGCTTCACGGACATCGACGGCATCGAGACCATCTCCACGCGCAGCTCCCTCGCGACGAACGGGCGCCTGCACGACGCCTTCCTCGCCGAGCTGCCACCCGTCGGCTGACACGAGCGCACGGCACCGCGCAAGCCCGCCGAGCGGGATCCGACCGCGTCGTAGCCTGGGCAAATGGTACGACTGAGGCGCAGCGACGTGAACGGACAGGGCATCCGACGGGTTCGATCCGGGCGCGGTTTCAGTTATCGAATGCCGGACGGTTCGCTCCTCGACGATCAGGAGATCCGGGCACGGATCGACGGCCTGGTGGTCCCTCCGGCGTGGAACGACGTCTGGATCACCCCCTACGCGAACGGGCACATCCAGGCGACGGGGATCGATGCAGCCGGGCGACGGCAGTACCTCTACCACCCGTCCTGGCGCGAGCGTCAGGACCGGAGCAAGTTCGACCGCGCCCTTGCCCTCGCAGAGGCGCTCCCTGCCGCGCGAGGTCGGGTCACCCGGGACCTCCGGCTCGAGGGATACCCGCTGGCACGGGTGTCAGCCGGCGCGTTCCGCATGCTCGACACCGGCTCCCTGCGCGTGGGCGGCGAGCAGTATGCGGAGGCCAACGGCAGTCACGGCCTGTCGACCCTCGAGGGAGCGCACGCTCGTGTGAGCGGCGACACCGTCGCGCTGAAGTTCCCGGCGAAGAGCGGACAGCCTTGGGAGTCCGACATCGTCGACGCCGATCTGGCCTCGCTCATCCGCTCCTTGAAGCGCCGTGGACCGCACGCCCGCCTCCTGGCCTGGAAGGACGGGAACCGGTGGCGCCACCTCCAGGCGAGCCAGATCAACGACTACGTCCGGGCGCAGACGAACGGCGAGTTCACCGCGAAGGACTTCCGGACGCTGCACGGCACCGTCGCGGCCGCGGAGAGCCTGGCGAAGGCCGGACCCGTGCAGAGTAAGACGGCACGCTCGAAGGTCATCGCACAGGCCATGCGCGACGCCGCAGCGGTCCTCGGCAACACCCCGGCGATCGCGAAGTCCAGCTACGTCGACCCGCGGGTCGTCGATCGCTATACGCACGGCGAGACGATCCCTCCGGACGGTCGCGGCTCACCGGAGACGGCGCTCCGTGTCCTGCTCGTGGGGACGGACGAATCGTCCTAGCCGTGGTCCTGGTCGTGGGACTCGGTGCCCGCGTCGCGCGACGCCCCGTTCCCCGCGAGGTGCCCCTCGACCTCGGACTCCGGGATGAGCTGTAGCCCTCGCGGGGTGTGCGATGAATCCGAGAGGACCTCGAGCCACGCGCGGTTGAGTTCCGGCGGGCGGCTCCCGAAGAAGCGGAACTGCAGCGGGATGCTCGGGGACAACCAGAGCGACCGTCGTCCCGAACCGTGTTCGGGATCGTTCGCCCAGCTGAGGAAGAAACTCTCCTGTCGGCGCAGCTTCGCCCCGATGACGGCCTTCAGGTGCGCGAGCGCGCGGTCTTCGATCTCGTACTCGTCGCCGGCCCCGTAGATGAGCATTCCCATGGGGACATTGTGCCGCTATTCGGGCGTGTGGCCGGGATGTCGTTCCTCGCCGAGTTCTTCGCGTCCCGCGAGCTCGTCGCGGACGAGGACGGCCGCGTCGAAGTTGCCGCTCCGGTACGCCGCCCGTGCGACCATGTGCGCGGAGATCGGCGCGGTGAGGCTCTGGAACACGATGATCGCGATCGCGATCGTGATCGTCCCGACCGTCGGGCTCGAGACGGCGACGTCCGCCATGATCGCGATGAGCCCGAGGATCTGCGGCTTGGTCGCCGCGTGCAGGCGGGACAACACGTCGGGGAAGCGCAGGAGACCGACGCCGGCGGCGAAGCACATGATGGCACCGACGAGCACGAGGGCACCGGTGACGATGTCGCGGATCAGCTCGCCGCTCATGCGTCGTCCTGCTTCGACATGAAGCGCGCGACGCTGACCGAGCCGACGATCGCGAACATCGCGAGCGCCAGGAGGACCGGCAGGCCGTCCGTGTGACGGTTGATCGCCATCTCGGCCCCGATCGCGCACATGACGGTGGCGACGAGCACGTCGGAGGCGATCACGCGGTCGAGGAGGCTCGGCCCGCGGATGATCCGGTAGACCGCTGCGAGGGCCGCGGCACCGAACAGCACGGAGACGATCATGATCACGACGAGCATCACTGCCCCCTTCCGATCGAGACGTGGTCATGGTCGTGGCGGAGGGCGTCGGCCTCGGCGCGCGAACCGATCGCGAGGATGAGCCGTCGCTCCGTTCCGAGGACTTCGGCGATGACCTCGTCGATGTCGGCGTCGTCATGCACGTTCAACGCGTGCAGGTAGAGCGTCGAGGCCGTGCGGTCGAGGTCGACCACGATCGAGCCGGGGACGATCGAGACCGCCTCGGCCGTCCAGCTCATGATGAGGTCGGAGGTCGTCCGCAGACGGACCGCGATCACCGCGTTACTGGACCGGAACCTCGGCTTGAGGACGAGCCACGCGATCTCCGCACTCGCCCGCACGATGTCGACGAGGAGCTTGCCCAGGAAGATCGCGGTCCGCCAGAGGTTGATGCGGCCGCTCAGCTCGACGGCCGGCAGGTAGAACAGGAACGACACCAGCAACGCGACCCCGAGGCCGGTCACGAGGGTGAGCAGGTCGAACATCCCCCACAGGAGACACCAGAGCAGGATGAGTCCGGCCAGGAGGAGGGCCTGGCTGAACAGGGCGCGACGACGTGACGGTTGCATTACTTCAGGTGCTCCGTTCCGTCGGGGAAGACCGCGGTGATGTAGTTGTCCGGGTCCTCGATGTTCTCCGCCGCGCGCGTGGCCAGTCCGAAGAGCGGCCCCGCGAAGACCGTCAGGGCGAGGGTCAACGCGACCATGCCGGTCGTGGCACCGATCATCGGGCGCGAGATGGTCTTGGTGTCGACCGAGCCAGAGTCCTCGGGGCTCTCCGCGAGCTGGTCGAGCAACGGCGAGGAGTATCCGGCGACCTCGTCCTTCCCACGCCAAAAGCCCATGTTCCACACGCGCGCCAGGGCGTACAGGGTCAGGAGCGAGGTCGCGGCTCCGGCGGCGATGAGGATGTACGACAGCGGGTCGCCCAGGGCGACACCCGCCTGGAACAGCCCGATCTTGCCGAGGAAGCCCGAGAACGGCGGGATGCCGCCGAGGTTCATCGCTCCGATGAAGAACAGCACGCCGACGATCGGCGAGGCCTTCAGGATACCGCCGAGGCGGGAGATGGAGGTCGTCCCGCCGATCCGCTCGACGAGACCGGTGGTGAGGAACAGCGTGGTCTGGACGACGATGTGGTGGACGATGTAGTAGATCGTCGCGGCGGTCCCGGCGACCCCGCCGACGGCGATGCCGAAGATCATGTAGCCGATATGGCTCACCAGAGTGAACGACAACAGTCGTTTGATGTCGGCCTGGGCGACCGCGCCGAAGATGCCGATAAGCAGGGTCAGGAAGGCGATGACCATCAACGGTGTCGCCAGCGGCACGTCCTTGAAGATGAGCGTGTCGGTCCGGATGATCGCGTACACACCCACCTTCGTCAGTAGGCCCGCGAACACCGCCGTGACCGGCGCCGGCGCGGTCGGGTAGGAGTCGGGCAACCAGAACGACAGCGGGAACACCGCCGCCTTCACCGCGAACCCGAGGAGCAGCGCAGCGCAGAGGATCGCCTGCACCTCCATCGGCAGGTCGCGCACCCGGTCCGCCACGAGGGCGATCGTCACCGTGCCCGTCGCGCCGTAGATGAGGGCGATCGCGGCGACGAAGAGCAGCGACGACATGAGGCTGATGACGATGTAGGTGACGCCGGCGCGGATCCGCGCTCCGGTACCGCCCAGGGTGAGGAGGACGTAGCTGGAGGCGAGGAGCATCTCGAAGCCGACGTACATGTTGAAGAGGTCGCCCGCGACGAAGGCGTCGAACAGCCCGGCCGCCAGGACCAGGTAGGTCGGGTGGAAGATCGACACCGGCGTCTCGCGATCGCCGTCGACGATGCCCTGACCGATGGCGAAGATGAGGACGCCCAGGAGCATCAGGGCCGCGACGAGCAGCATGATCGCGGACAGCCGGTCGACGACGAGCACGATCCCCCACGGCGGGGACCAGCCGCCCAGCTCCACGACGATCGTGCCGCTCTGGTCGACTGCCGCGAGCAGGATCGCGCTGATCACGGTCACCGCGGTGAGCGCGACGACGCTGATCGCCACCTGCGTCTTGCGGCGGTTGCGGAACATGAGCGCGATCGCCGAGCCGATCAGCGGGATCATGACCACGAGCGGGACGAGTGCGTTCATTCGCCTGCCCCCTTCCTGGTCGTGTGACTGTCGTCGCCGTGCTCGTTGCTCTCGTCGAGGACCCGCTGGATGGCCTCGTCGTCCAGGTCGACCTGGTTGAAGACCGCCTCCGTCGCCGCCTCGGTGTCGTCGGCGTGCTCGTCGCTGAGGGTGTCACCCTCGTCGCCGAGCTGTGCCAACCACCAGGTCCGGTAGATGAGCGCCAGGATGAAGGCGGTCACACCGAAGTTGATGACGATGGCCGTGAGCATGAGCACCTGCGGCACCGGATCGACCATGCGGTCGTCGGAGGCGGTGCCCGTGACGAGCGGTGCGGTGCCGCTCGGGCCGCTCATGATCAGGATGAGGAGGTTCGTCGCGTTGCCGACGAGCACGAACCCGATGAGGAACCTGGTGAGGCTCCGCTCGAGCATGACGTACACCCCGGTGCCGTACATGACGGCCATCAGGACGACGAGGGTCAGTGAGGCGCTCATTGTTCGGCCTCACTCGCCGAGAACTCGTCCGTACTCTGCTCGTCGATGTCGGCTTCCTCCTGTTGACGGTCGACCTCGGCCCCGAGGCTGCGCAGGATGTCGAGCGCCAGTCCGACGACGACGAGGTAGACGCCGATGTCGAAGATGCTGGACGTGCCGAACGAGAGGTGTCCGAGGATCGGAACGTCGGCCGAGAAGTACGCGGACTGGAGCGCCTCACCGCCGAAGAACAGGGAACCGACGGCCGTCCCCACCGCGAGCAGCAGTCCGACGCCGAGCACCTTGCCCGCGTCGATCGGCACGGCTTCGCCGAGCTCGTAGCGTCCGCCGGCGAGATACCGCATCACGAGCGCGAGGCCGGCGAGCAGACCGCCGGCGAAGCCGCCGCCCGGCTCGTTGTGGCCGACGAAGAGCAGGAAGACGGAGACGACGATCGCCGGGTGGAAGAGGAGCCGCACGAGGACCTCGAGGAGGATCGAACGGTTCGCCTCGGCGATCGCCCGGCCACCGATGAGCCATGAGTGCCGCCCCACCGCGTCGCGAGGTGCTTCCATCTCGCTGTCCGCGAGATGGGGGTCCGACACGACCTGGGATCGGAGGCCCGGGATCCGTCGACGCCGCGCACCGCTGAGGCGTGGGACCTCGGCGCCCCGCTGTGAGACGAAGAGCAGGCTCGCGATACCGGTGGCCACCACGACGAGCACGGAGATCTCGCCCATGGTGTCCCAGGCCCGGATGTCGACGAGCATCACGTTGACGATGTTCTTGCCGTGGCCCTCCTCGACGGCGAGCCTGGGTAGCTCGGTCGCGATGCTCTCGGCCTGTCGAGCGCCGAGGGCGATGACCCCGATGAGCCCCATGACCAGGCCGGTCAGCGTGCCGATGACGACCCGACGGACGCGGTGGACCGGGGCGTTCCGCTGGGCGATCTTGGCCGGGAGTCGGCGGAGCACGAGGACGAACACCACGATCGTGATCGTCTCGACGAGGGCCTGCGTCAGCGCGAGGTCGGGAGCGCCGTGCAGGGCGAACAGCGCGACGAGCCCGAACCCGGTGACGCCGACGAGCAGCACGGCGGCCATGCGCTGCTTCGCGCGGGCGGCCGCGATCGCCGCGGTCGCCATGATGAAGGCGATGGCCACCTGGGCGGGATAGTCCCACAGGCGGATCTCACCCGGCCAGGCGCGCCCGAGGAGGGCGATCGTGCCGAGGGTCAGGACGAAGACCACGAGGATGGTGGACAGGTACTGGACGAGCCCGCCGCGCTGGGCGAACAGGGTGACCTTCGCCGAGAGCCGGTCGATGCCCTGGGTCGCCGCCCAGTACCCCTTCGACGAGTCGACGAGGGGTGGCAGGCGGTCCTGCAGACGCGCGACCGGGAGCCTCCAGCGGAAGAGCAGCAGACCGAGCAGCACGACGACGGCCGAGATGCCGAGCGCCGGCTCGAGGCCGTGCCAGAGCGCGAGGTGGTAGTCGCCCTCCCCCACGGAGTCCGCGTAGGGCGCGAGCACCGTGTCGATGGGCTTCGTCGCGAAGCCGAGACCGATGGTCGCGACGGCGAGGATGCCCGGCGCGATCATGATCATGCCGGATTCGGCATGCAGTTCGGTCGGCGCGGCGCCGCGCCGGTCTCCGAAGGCGCCCCAGAGGAACCGGGCGCTGTACGCGACGGTCAGCACGGACCCGACGGCGGTCCCGACGATCGCGACCCAACCCCACACGTCGCCCTCGAGCGCGCCCTCCAGCAGTGAGGTGAAGACGGCCTCCTTCGCGACGAACCCGAAGAGCGGTGGGATGCCGGCCATCGAGGCGACCGCGATCGCCGCGATGACGGCGAGCACCGGCGTCTGACGCCCGAGACCGGAGAGGTGCCTCCAGTCACGCGTCCCAGCGCGGTGGTCGATGATGCCGACGACGAGGAAGAGCGCCGCCTTGTAGATGGCGTGGGCGAGCAGGAGCGCGACGGCGGCCAGGGCCGAATCACGGGTGCCGTACCCCGAGATGACCATGAGGAATCCGAGCTGGCTCACCGTCCCGTAGGCCAGGACCAGCTTGAGGTCGTACTGACGCAGCGACCGCCAAGCACCGGCGACCATGGTGAGGACGCCCAGGCCGACGAGCATCGCGTCCCAGCCCGGCGTGTCGGCGTACCCGGGTGCGAGCCTCGCGACGAGGTAGATCCCTGCCTTCACCATCGCCGCAGCGTGGAGGTATGCGCTCACGGGCGTCGGTGCGGCCATCGCGGCCGGCAGCCAGAAGTGGAACGGGACGAGCGCCGACTTCGAGATCGCGCCGACGAGGATGAGGAGGATGGCGACGGTGGTCGCGGGGCCGGTCAGGCCCTGCTCGACGATCGAGGCGAGCGAGGTGCTCTGCGCCTGCACGGAGATCATGATGACGCCCACGAGCATGACGAGCCCGCCGAAGGTCGTCACCAGGAGCGCCTGGAGCGCGGCACCGCGGCTCTCCTTGCGATCGGTGTAGTGCCCGATGAGCAGGTAGGAGAGCACACTCGTGATCTCCCAGAACATGAACATGACGATGATGTCGTCGGCGGTCACGAGACCGAACATCGTGCCGGCGAAGGCGAAGAGGAGCGCGGCGAAGCGACCGAGGCCGGGCTCGGTCGAGGAGAAGTAGCGGCCGCAGTAGAGCAATACGAGAGCACCGACGCCGGTGACCACGAGGGACAGCAGCCAGGCGAGCGTGTCCATCCGGAACGAGAGCGCGATGCTCAGTTGCGGGATCCACTCGATCGTCTCGACGACCGTGCCGCCGGCCGTGACCGTGCCGGTCTGGGAGAGCGTCCAGACGAATGCCGCCGCGGGCATACACGCGATGACGTAGAAGACCTTCGTCGACAGCACTCGAGTGAGTGTGGGCGTGGCGACGGCGATCGCAGCAAAAACGAGCAGGATTGTCGCCATGCAGGTCTCCCGGGTGGTGGCGGCCTCTGGACTCCCAGGTTAGCAGCCTGTCGGTACCCCTCCGACCCCAGGAACGACGACAGGCCCCCGCCGAAGCGGGGGCCTGTCGTCGACTCGGCAGCGTATGACAACGTCCGAAGTGGAGATGGGGGGAATTGAACCCCCGTCCACTGCTGTGATTCTGCGCCTTCTACGGGCGTATCCCTTGATACGTTCTACTCGGCCCCGACCATTGACAAGGGCATCTTGGTCGACGGGCCCAGCCGAAGAAAAGTCCCGGATGACGTCGCGGCTCCGTCATCCAGCAAGTCCCCTAGATGACGCCAGGATCCGAGACGGGGACACGCTCGGTCTGACGGACTATCGGGCTCGCTTAAGCAGCGAGGGCGAAGTCAGTGCGCTTAGAGTTGGCACTTGTTGTTTTGCAGAGATCGTTAACGAGATAACCCTGCATCCTCGACCCGCTTCTCGCAGTTTCGCAGGCAATGTCGAAACCGATCATCCCCATGGACTCAGCGCCTCGGAGAACGAGGCGAAGAGGGTCGTTGTCATACGCTGTCGAGTTGTCAATCCACCGCGAGCGGTGAACGAGCACCTTGCGGTGCAGCTTTCAAGTCTACCGCGCCCGAGGGGCACCTGTCACCTATTCGCCGAGCCGGTTCCTGGTGGCCATCGCGCGCGCGGCCTCACGGGTGTCCTGCTTCTCGCGGAGGGCATGCCGCTTGTCGTACTCCTTCTTGCCCTTCGCCACGGCGATCTCCACCTTGGCCTTGCCGTCCTTGAAGTAGATCTTCAACGGCACGAGGGTGAAACCACCGGGGGCGATCTTGTGGGCGATCTTGTCGATCTGCTCGCGGTGCAGCAGCAGCTTGCGCTTGCGCCGCGGCGGGTGGTTCGTCCACGTGCCCTGGCCGTACTCGGGGATGTGCACCGCGTCGAGCCATGCCTCACGGCGGTCGATGAAGGCGTACCCGTCGACGAGCGACGCCCGCCCGGCTCGCAGCGACTTCACCTCGGTACCCGTCAAGACCATGCCGGCCTCGTAGGTGTCCTCGATCGTGTAGTCGTGGCGGGCCTTGCGGTTCGTGGCCACGACGTTCTCGCCCCGTTCCCTCGGCACGGTGTACTCCTGACGTTCTGGTTCGGATCCATCGGAACGGACCGGCCGCGATCGCGGCAGCCTGTCAGTCTAACGCAGAGCGAGCGGCGCGGTGGCCGCACTGCCTCCCCGCTAGACCTTGAGGTACCGCGAGATCGCGAAGTTGGCCGAGATCGCCGCCAACAGCACGCCGACGAGCAGCAGGATCGGGAGGACCACGAAGGCGTCGCCGAGATCGACGAAGTTGACGTACCGCATGCGGTCCGCCAGGTATCCCTGGACGAACACCTGGACGATGGTGATCACCGCCCCGGCCGCGAGGATGGAGCCGATGAGCGCGGCGAACACACCCTCGAGGATGAACGGTGTCTGGATGAACCGGTTCGACGCACCGACCAATCGCATGATGCCGAGTTCCCGGCGTCTCGAGTACGCCGACAATCGGATGGTCGTCGCGATCAGCAGGGCTGCGGCGACCAGCATGAGTGCTGCGATCCCGATCGCCGTGTAACTGGCGATGTTCAGGACCGAGAAGATCTGGTCGAGGTATTGGCGTTGATCCGTCACCTGCTCCACGCCCGCGACGCCGGAGAACGCCTCGACGAGCACGTCGGACTGCGAGGCGTCCTTCATGTTCACCCAGAAGGTCTCGGGCAGCTGGTCTGCCGTGACGAACTGTGCGATGTCGTTGCCCTTGAACTGCTCTTGGAAGTTCGTGAACGCCTGCGCCTGGTCCTCGAAGTAGAACTTGTCCACGAAGGGGGCGAGGGTCGACGACTCCAGGGCGCTCTGGACGGCGGCGCGCTGCTCCTCGGTCGCGGCGCCGGCGGCGCAGGTGTCGCCCGCGCTGTCGGCGGTGCAGAGGTAGATCGCGACCTGTGCGCGGTCGTACCAGTAGTTCTTCATCTGGCCGATCTGCATCTGCAGCAGGACGGCCGTACCGACGAAGGTGAGCGAGATGAACGTCACGAGCACGACGGAGACGACCATCGAGACGTTGCGACGCAGGCCGTTCCAGACCTCGGACCAGATCAGTGCGAGTCTCACTTGGTCGGCCCCACGTTCTGCTCTCCGTCTTCAGTGCCGCGCGCCGCGGCACGCAGGCCGAGCCGCTCGGCGAGCGACAGGTGTTCGACCTCGATCGGGTCGATCTCGTTGCGTGCCGGAAGCCCGATGGGGCCCGTGGCGTTGCTCAGGCGTTGCGGAGGCGCGACCTCCGGGACCGCAGCCGCCGGTGGCACGGCGGGCTCCGCTTCCGGCGTCGTCGGCTCGGCCTCGGGTGCTTCCGGGGTCGATTCCTCGACCCGCGTCGCCGGGGTCTCAGGTTCGGCGACGGGTGCTACGGCCGGTTCCTGGGTCGGCGTCGAGCCGGACACCCGGGTGACGACCTCGTCGGTGTCGGCCCGCGGCGTGGTCTCGCGCGAGACCGCGGCGGGCGCGGTCGGTGCCGCTGGAGCGGTCGGCGTGGCGGCGGTGGCGGCGACCGCGGCTGCGGCAACGGCACTCGTCGTGGGCTCGGAGCCGGCAGCGACGGACGAGGTCGTGGTCGTCACGGGAACCGAGGAGGTCTCGACGGCGGGCGCGACGGGGGTCGAGGCCGTTGCGGGAGCTGTCTGTGCCGACGGGACGGCAGCCTTGGAGGATCCTCTGACGAGACCCGGGATGGCCGCTGTCGTGCCGTATCCACCGTGGCGTTCGTCACGGACGATCTGGCCGTCCTGCAGCTCGATCACACGACGCTGCATCTGGTCGACGAAGCCGGCCTCGTGCGTGGCCATGACGACCGTCGTCCCACCGGCGTTGATGCGCTCCAGCAACTGCATGATGCCGGCGCTGGTGGCGGGGTCGAGGTTACCGGTCGGTTCGTCGGCGAGCAGGATCTGCGGCTTGTTGACGATCGCGCGGGCGATGGCGACGCGCTGCTGCTCACCGCCGGAAAGCTCGTGCGGCAGGCGCTGCGCCTTGCCGTCGAGTCCGACCATCTTGAGGACGTCGGGGACGGCCTCCTGGACGAAGCCGCGCGACTTGCCGATCACCTGGAGGGTGAAGGCGACGTTCTGGTAGACCGTCTTGCTCGGCAGCAGTCGGAAGTCCTGGAACACGACCCCGAGGCTGCGCCGGAAGTAGGGCACCTTGCGGTTCGAGATGGAACCGAGGTCGTGGCCGAGCACATGGATCTTGCCCTTGCTCGGCTTGTCCTCCTTGAGCATCAGGCGGAGGCAGCTCGACTTCCCCGACCCCGAGGCACCGACGAGGAAGATGAACTCTCCCCGAAGGATCTCGAAATCGACGTCGTTGAGCGCGGGACGCGAGGTTCCCGGATACTTCTTGGAGATGTGATCAAACCGAATCATGGCTCCTTGAGCTTAAGGAGCGACCTGCCGATTACGGGCAGGACACGCCCGCGATCCGTACCCTGTACGAGGGCTGGGCGAACACTATGCCGCGCTGCGCTACTCCGGCTTCGACATCGACCGCCAGCGGATGCCCGCGGCGATGAACCCGTCGAGATCGCCGTCGAACACCGCTGCGGGGTTCCCCTGCTCGTGCTCCGTGCGCAGGTCCTTGACCATCTGGTACGGCGCGAGCACGTAGGAACGCATCTGGTCGCCCCAGCTCGCCGTGATGGTGCCGGCCAGCTCCTTCTTCGTCGCGGCCTCCTGCTCCTTCTGGATGAGGAGGAGTCGCGACTGGAGCACGCGCATCGCCGCGGCGCGGTTCTGGATCTGGCTCTTCTCGTTCTGCATCGAGACGACCGTGCCGGTCGGCAGGTGGGTGATGCGAACGGCGGAGTCGGTGGTGTTGACCGACTGGCCGCCAGGGCCGCTGGACCGGAAGACGTCGACACGGATGTCCGACTCGGGGATCTCGACGATCTCCGTCTCCTCCATGAGCGGGATGACCTCGACGGCGGCGAAGCTCGTCTGACGCTTGCCGGCGGCACCGAAGGGGCTCATGCGCACCAGGCGGTGCGTGCCCGCCTCGACGCTCAACGTGCCGAAGGCGTAGGGCGCGTCGACCTCGAAGGTGGCCGACTTGATGCCGGCCTCCTCCGCGTAGCTCGTATCCATGACGGTGACCGGGTACTTGTGCTGCTCGGCCCACCGCAGGTACATGCGGAACAGCATGTCGGCGAAGTCGGCGGCGTCCACACCGCCCGCACCGGCGCGGATGGTGACGACGGCGGGGCGCGGGTCGTACTCGCCGCTCAGCAGCGTCTGCACCTCGAGGTCGCCGAGCACCTTCTGCAGGCTGATGAGCTCCTGGCGCGCCTCTTCGGCCGACTCCTCGTCCTGGGCGTCGGTCGCGAGTTCGATGAGCACCTCGAGGTCGTCGAGCCGGTTCGCGATGCTGGTGATGCGGGCGAGTTCGGACTGACGGTGACTGAGGGCGCTCGTCACCTTCTGCGCGTTCGTCGTGTCGTCCCAGAGATCCTGGGCACCCGCCTGCTCGCTCAGCGTCGCGATCTCGGCTTCGAGACGGTCGACGTCGACGACGGTGCGGATGTCGTCGAAGGTCGAGCGGAGGGTACTGATCTGTGTGGAGAGGTCCAAGTCAAACATTTGGCTTCAGCCTACCGCGCAGGGCCGCGGGCGTACGATCGAGGGGATGACTTCCGACGAACGCCCGTTCCAGCTGCGCTCCGTGGCCGTCTCGGTCTTCCTCCCCACACTGTTGTTCTCCATCGGTGAAGGCGCCATCATCCCCATCATCCCGGCCGTCGCCGGGAACCTGGGGGCGACGCTCGCCGTCGCCGGCGTCATCTCCTCGCTCATCATGCTCGGCGAACTCGTCGGCGACGTCCCGTCAGGGTGGATCGTCAGTCGGATCGGCGAACGCTTCGCGATGATGTGGGCGGCGCTGCTCGCGGTCGTCGGGGTCGCGACGGCTGCCATCTCCCCCAATCCGTTCGTCCTCGCCGTGGGCATCTTCTGCATCGGGCTCGCGACCGCCGTGTTCGGTCTGGCCCGGCACGCGTTCATGACGACGTACGTGCCGATGCGGTACCGGGCGAGGGCGCTCTCCTCCCTCGGCGGTGTCTTCCGCGCCGGCACGTTCATCGGCCCGTTCCTCGCGGCGGGCGTCATCCACCTCACCGGGACGTCGCAGGCGGCGTTCTGGGTGATGGTCATCTGCTGCGCTGGCTCCGCGATCACCCTGCTCGTCCTCCCCGACCCGGCGGAGATGTTCGGGCGACCGCCGTCGACGCGCACCGCCGACGGCGAGGAGCGGACCGAGGGAGAAGAGCTCGCGTCCGAGGAGTCGAGCGGCCTCATCGCTTCGATCCGAGCCCACGGCGCGGTCCTCACCAGGATGGGGACGACCGCCGCACTCGTCGGCGCCCTGCGCTCGTGTCGGGCGGTCCTGCTCCCCCTGTGGGCCGTGAGCATCGGCGTCTCGGAGACGGACACGGCGCTCATCATCGGCGTCGTCGGCGCGGTGGAGTTCGCCCTCTTCTACGCCAGCGGTCAGGTGATGGACCGCTGGGGGCGGATCTGGACCGCCGTCCCGTCGATGATCGGGCTGGGCTCCGGGTTCATCGTCCTGGCCTTCACGCACGACCTCGATGAAGCGCGGGTCTGGTTCATCGCTGTCGCCCTCGTGCTGGCACTCTCCAACGGCCTCGGCAGCGGCATCCTCATGACCCTCGGCTCCGACCTCGCGCCACCGGACCGTCCCGCGCCGTTCCTCGGCGCCTATCGCTTCCTGGGCGACGCGGGCACAGCCGCAGCTCCCCTGGCGATGTCCGGGATCACCGCAGCGGCGTCGATCTCCCTCGCCGCCGGCACCATCGGCGGTGTCGGGCTCATCGGCGCGTTCCTCCTCTTCCGGTTCATCCCCCGCTTCATCGATCGCGGCACGCGCCCCTTCCCCTGATCGTCGGGAGGCCCGTCCGCCGTCACCAGAAGACACTGCGCGCACTCGCGGTCGCCTCGATCCGGAGGCCCTGCGGGACGAACAGCGTCAGCATCGGCGGCCGCCAATCCGACGCCAGCGAGACCTCCGCACTCCGGCCGTCCGGGGTCCGCGCCGCGACGATCTCAACGCCGGTGAGCGCACCCGCACCACCGGTGATGAGGTCGTCGCGTGCACTCGAACGGACCGAGTCGTCATCGAGGACAGGTCGGAAGGTCCCGTCGGGCTGGAACGTGACGTCGTCGATGGAGAAGGACTCCGCGGCGGTCGCGGCCAGGCGGTCGGCGAGGTCGAGGAGCCGCTTGTGCTCCACGTACAGGGATGTGGCAGCGCTCCCGACGAGGACCACGGCGAGCGCCACCACGGCGAATCCGATCGTCAGGAGCATGGTGGACCCGTCCTCCTCCCCGACGTCCGGACGTCGGCGCCCGCCCGGAACCCTCACTCCGCCTCGCCGAACCGGTCATCGAACCGGGAGATCGGTGCCGTCGCGGCGCCGGTCACGGGGACCGCGGCCTGGACGCCGACGATCTCGGGCATCAAGGGTAGGACGACGAGGATGTCGACGGTGACCGTGACGGCGCCGCCGCGCTGCCCGCACGGGAGACCGGCTGGTGCACAGTCGAGGGTGACGGACGACTGGGACCGGTCGAGCCCGAAGTCGTCCAGTGCGAGTGCGAGCGAGTCCTCGACGCGGTCGCGACCCGTGGCGTCGTCGTCGGCCCGCGCGTAGAGTTTCGCCGCCTGCGCCGCGGCCCCGCCGGCCGCGAGCACCGCCGCCTGCACCTCGGCGAGCGCGACGATGAGATAGACGATCGGCACGAGGAGGACCAGACCGACGGTGATGAACTCGAGGGAGGCCGATCCGTCGTCGTCCCGTGCGGTCGTTCGGCGACGCAGCTCATCACTCGAGTGTCTCGAGGACTGCATTACCCTCCACCTCCAAGACGCCGGGCAGTCCGATCAAGCCCACCACCGGAAGCGGTGCGCGGACGGTCACGGTGACGACGCTTGCCCCGCGACGATCGGCCAGCGTGGCGCTGACGTCACCCGTGTATCCCTCCCCCACGGCGACGGCGATGAGCTGGCGTGCTCGATCGGCGCCGTCGAGCAGCTCGGTGTCGGCCAGTGCGCCGAACCGGGCACCCTCCGCCGCCGCGTCGATGAGCGTGTTCCGGACGTGGAGGGCGAGTGCGAGCTGGACCACGGACATCATCAGGACGGTGAGGATCGCTCCGACGAACACGAACTCGGCGACGGCTGATCCGTCCTCGCCGCGCACGAGCCTCGTCCGCCATCCGCCGATCTCGGGCTCAGATGCCGGAGACACGATCGATGGCCTGTTCGAACACCTGCGTGAGCGCCGGGCCGGCGACACCCCAGATGAGGAGGACGAGCCCGGCCGTCATGAGCGTGATGAGGACCCAGCCTGGGACGTCGCCGCGCTCCTCGGCGAGGAGGGAACGACGCCGGTGGAGCGTGCGGTCGAGGAAGGAGGGGGAGGACATGTGGAACCTTTCGTCAGAAGCCGGTCCGGAGCACGAACACTCCGGGGAAGACGGCGATGATGATGGACAGGGGCAGGATCAGGAAGACGAGGGGCACGAGCATCGCGACCTCCTTCTTCCCGGCGGATTCGAGGAGACGGCGCTTGGCGGTGTCGCGTCCGTCGTGGGCGTGATCGAGGAGCACGGCTGCGACCGGTGTGCCGCGTTCGAGCGCACCGAGGATCTGGTCGACGCATCGCGACAGCATCGGCATCGCGAGTCGTGCCTCGAACTGCCGGAGTGCGGTGGCGAACGGGATACCGGTGGAGACGTCCGCCATCACCCGGCGGAACTCCCTGCCGAGCTCCCCGCTGGACCCGATGCGCGCCACGCGGTCCATAGCATCCGTGATCGCTTCACCGGCCGCGAGACTCAGACTGAGGAACTCGAGCACCGTCGGCAGCTCCTCCTCGATCCGCGCGAGGCGCCCACCGGCGGCGAGCGCCAGCAGCTGGTCGCGGAGGACGATTCCGGCCACCGCCCCGAGCGCGGGAACCGGTGCTGCGAACGGGAGCGGCAGCCGTCCGTTGCTGAAGGAGAACACGGCGAGCGCCGCGGCGACCGCGAAGCCACCGAGCCCCCAGAGGAGTTGCAGCAGTCGGTACCGCTCGAGCGTCGGTCCCCCGGCTTGACCCAATCGACGGATGACGAGTTCCTGATCGGCGCCGACCAGGCCGAGCGACCATCGAACGGCGCGGAGGACCGGGACCAGCAGGGTCCCGAGGACCGGTAGGGGGTCGGTCGAGCGGCGCGCGGCTTGCGAGCGGGCGTCGCTGGAGAGGTCGGCGACATAGGGGGCGATGCGGTCCGCGAGCCGCGGTCGTCCGAGTGCCGGCAGGAGCATCGCGAGCGCCCAAAGGCCGACCCCGAGGGTCGCTCCGAGGCTGACGGCCCACGCTCCGTCTGCACTCACCGGAACCACCGTCGTTCGGGCTGGAGGCGTCCGACACGGAGCATCGCCTGGTAGGCGAGAGCGGAGACCACGACGCCGGCGATGATCAGGACCGCTCCCTCCCGGGAGTTGTAGGCGGCCGAGGCCTCCGGCCGGGACGACAGGAGCAGGAGGATCGCCCAGGGTGCCGCGACGCCCAGCCTGGCGGCGTTCACCACCCAGGACTGTCGCGCCTCGGCCTCGGCTCGGATGGCCGACTCCTCACGGAGCCCCGCGGACAGCGCTCTGAGCACCGCCGGCAGTTCCGTGCCTCCCACGTCGCGGGCCATGCGCACCGTCTCGAGGATGCGGTCGGCGACCGGGTCTGCGAGCGCGGTCTTCAGGTCGTCGATGCCGTCGGCGAAGCGGCCGGCAGCACGGTAGTCGGCGCTGAACGCGGCGAACGCCGGGCGGAGCGGTGCGGGTCCGACGGTGTCGAGCGCGGCCACCGCATCCGGGAGCGAGAGCCCTGACCGGATCGCGGACAACAGGTGGTCCACGACATCCGGCCACAGTCCCCGCTGCAGGCGACGTCGCGAAGTGGCGCGGGCTCGGAGCACGATCACCGGGGCGACGAGTCCGGCGACAGCGACGACGGCGCTCAACGGCAGGACGCGGCAGAGCGCCTGGACCACCGCGCCGGAGACGAGACCGGCGAGGACGGAGACCACGATGGCGGCCGCCCAGTACCGACCGGGCAGACCGGCCAGGATCAGGAGTTCGCGGAGCGCAGCGACCGGCCTCCACCGCTCCAGGGTGTCGCGCAGCGGCTCCGGGTCCGGCCACCACCAGGGTGCGACGGTGAGGAGGAGGCCTGCGGCGAGGACCGCTCCGACGACGAGACTCATCGCTCGCCGACGGCGAGGATCGAGGCGAGCGAGATCCCGGCCGCACGATACTTCGCGTCGTTCAACGGGAAGCGACCGGTGGCGCGGAGCTCTCCGTCTCGCTGCTCGAAGAGGGTGGAGGCCTCGATCGTGTGGGACTCCCCGCTCCCGCCGACCGCGATGATCTCCGCCACCCGTCGGCGTCCGGATCGGTCGAGCTCGCAGTGCACGACGAGGTCGACACATGATGCGACGGCCGGGCGCACGAACCCCGAGTCGATGTTCCGGCCCGCCAGCAGTGGCAGCGTGCAGAGCTTGCCGATCGCGTCGCGCGCGGAGTTCGCGTGGATACTACAGAGCCCGGGCAATCCGCTGTTGAGGGCGATCAGGAGGTCGAGGCTCTCCGCCTCCCGGACCTCGCCGACGACGATGCGGTCCGGCCGCATGCGGAGCGCCTCCTTGATGAGCCGACGCAGCGTGATCTCTCCCGTGCCCTCGAGACTGGCCTGTCGGCATTGCATCGCGACGACGTCGCGGTTGCCCGGCGCGAGCTCGAAGGTCTCCTCGACGGTGACGATGCGGAGGGCCGGGTCCAATGAGGCGATGAGGGCGCCGAGCATCGTGGTCTTGCCGGCCTGCGTCGCGCCCGACACGAGCAGGTTCGCCCCCGCGGTCATGCTCGCGCGCAGGAACTCGGCGGCCTGATAGCTGATCGACCCTGCGGCCACCAGCTGACCGAGATCACGGATCCGTGCGGAGAACTTGCGGACGTTGATGGACATGTGCCGACGCGTGACGTCGGGGATGACGACGTGCAACCGCGAGCCGTCCGGAAGGGACGCGTCGACGAACGGGTTCGCGAGATCGACCCGTCGACCGGTGGCACGCAGCATCCGCTCCACGAGGTCGCGGACATCACCCTCGCCGAGGACCACGTCCGTCAGCTCCGACACCCCACCACGGGCGACGAACACCTTCGTCGGCTCGTTGATCCAGATCTCCTCGACACTCGGATCATCCAGTAATGGCTGGATCGCACCGAACCCCGTCACCGCGGCGAGCACCTCGCTCGTCATCCCGTGCTCATCGTCGATCAGCGGCGTCGTGTCGTTCAACGCCCGCTCGTTATAGCGACGCACCTCCTCACGGGCGATCCGCCCCGCTCCCCCACGCCGACCCGGCTCCCCGAACTCCTCACGCACCCGGTCACGCACGCGCGCCGTGATGATCTCCGCCGCTGTCCCCATGCCGCCATCCTGACGAACACCGGCCACACCCCGCAGAAGTTATCCACAGCACCCCCGCTCGACGCGTCACCGACCGGTCACTAGGCTCGGGGACCGTGCCGACCACCTTCCGCATCGACGGCTCCCGCATCCACGACATCTTCTCGTTCTACGCGGTGATGAACGAGCTGGTGATGCAGGACGAGGACTGGGATCTCGGCCCGAGCCTCGACGCCCTCGACGACGTCCTCTACGGCGGGATCGGCTCGCTCCGCGATCTCGACGACGTGCACTTCGTCTGGACGGAGCACGACGCGAGCCGCGCCGCACTCGGCGTCACGGCCACCCGCGCCTGGTTACAGGAGAAGCTCGAGCGGGGCACACCGTTCGACACGGCTCGGATCACCGCGCAGCTCGACGACCTCGACGCCGGCCGCGGCAAGACCTACTTCGACCTGCTCCTCGAGGTCTTCGCCGGCCACCCGGACATCCGACTCGAACTCGCCTGACCAGGTGTGGAACCGGCGGTCGCGCTCAACCCGCCGCGCTCAAGCTGTCGCGAACCGCTTCGCCGAACGCTCCTTCGCCTTCTGCGCCTCGACCTCGCGATCCTTCGGCGGGGCGGTCGTCACGAGGTCTTCGAGCAGATGGCGGGTGATGTGGGCGATCTCCGCGACCGCTCGATCGAACGCCTCAGCGTTCGCCTGGGACGGCTTCGTCGACCCGCTGATCTTCCGCACGTACTGGAGCGCCGCGGCCCCGACCTCGTCGTCGGTCGCCGCCGGCTCGAAATTGTGGAGGGTGTGGATGTTCCGGCACATGCAGGCATGGTAGCCCCGGCGCACGCCAGGATCCAGAGGTGATTCCGGTGCTGGTCCCGCGCCGCAACCGCTTGCGGCGGTCGACCCGAGCCGGAAGAGTGGGCGCCATGATCAACGGCTACACCGCAGACCAGGTCCGAGCCGCAGAGGCACCACTCTTGGACGCAGGGGAACCACTCATGGCGCGAGCCGCCCACGGACTCGCCGAAGAACTGCGGACGGTCCTCGCCGATCGCGCTGAGGGCCTCGAGGGCGAGGCACCCGACGTCTGGAAGATCCTGCTGCTCGTCGGCTCAGGCGACAACGGCGGTGATGCCCTCTTCGCGGCGGCGGAGCTCGCCGGCACGACCGGTCCGGACGACGTCCCGCTCGACCTCGTCGTGGCCAGGACGGGTGACCACGCCCACGAGGCGGGCTACGCCGCGGCGGTCGAGGCCGGTGTCCGCTTCCTCATGAACTCCCCCGCCGAACCGGACGACACCGCCGACGAGGCCAAGGGCGCCGCGATCGTCGTCGATGCCGTGTTCGGCATCGGGGCAAGCCGGAACCCCACCCTGCGCGGTGCGCCGAAGGCGATCGTCGAGGCGGTCCTCCCAGTCGTGCAGAACTCCGGCGGACCGACGGTCGTCGCCGTGGACGTCCCGAGCGGCATCGACCCCGACGAGGGAAGCGTCCCCGAGGGTGCCGTCCTCCCGGCGGAGGTCACGGTCACCTTCGGCGCGGTGAAGGCCGGGCTCCTCATCCCGCCCGGCTCGGCCTACGCCGGCGACGTCCGCCTCATCGACATCGGTCTCGGGCCGCAGCTGGCCGACGTCACGCCGTTCACGACGCTCGACCAGGCGGACGCCTGACCGACTGCTCAGCCCGGCCCGTCGCCTGGGCGATCGGCAACACCGACCACCAAGGCAGTGCCTGACGCTCAGGAGCCGACGGCGGCAGCCGATCGCCCTGATGCGACCCCCGCGAGCGCGTGGCCCGCGAGCGAGCCGAGGGTCCGGAGCCCGTCGCGCGACAGCACCGACTCGAGGTGCCCCTGGACCGACGCGAACCCACGACCACGCATCGCGAACACGTCGCCGGACGCCGCATCGGCGGCGATCTCGACCCCACCGACCGGAGCCTCACCCGCCAGCCGTGCGGTGAAGGTGTTGTAGAACCCGATCAGCGACTGCTCACCGAAGAGGTCGAGGTCGAGCTGCAGCCCCTGTCGGGGCGCGTCGAGGCGTTCGATCGGCAGTCCGAGCTGGATCGCGAGCACCTGATGGCTCAGGCAGACGGCGAGCAGCGGCGCTCCGGCGGCGAGACGCGCTGACACGATCTCGTGCATCCGGCGGACCCGCGGCTCGGCGAGGTCGAGCGGGTCGCCGGGACCCGGACCGGCGACGAGGAGGTCGACGTCCACGAGTGCGTCGGTCACCGCCGACCAGTGCTCCACGCTGACGGTCATCCCGAAGTGGCGCAGCTGGTGGGCGAGCATCGCGGTGAACTCGTCCTCGGCGTCGACGATGACCGCGGTACGGCCCGACAGTGAACCGACAGGCGCCGGGTGCTGCGGCTGCAACCAGAAGGACGCCAAACGCTCGTTCCGCGCTCGGAGCGCGTCCTGCACTCCGGGCTCCGCCGCGAGGTCGACGGTCGGGCCGAGCTCGGCGGGTGCCATGACGCCCAGAGCGGTCAACACGCCGGCCGCCTTCGCCGCCGTCTCGGCGACCTCCGACTCGGGATCCGAGTGACGGACGAGCGTCGCACCCGCGGGCACGCGGACGAGGCCTGCGTCGTCGACATAGGCGGTGCGGATGAGGATCGGTGCGTCGAGTTCGTAGTCGCCGTCGCCCACCGGCGTGAACAGCGCGAGCACGCCGGAGTAGTAGCCGCGCGCGTTCCGCTCGTGGCGGGCGATGACCGAGCAGGCGTTCTGCATGGGCGAGCCGGTGACCGTCGGTGCGAACATCGTCAACCGCAGGACCTCGCGGACGTCGAGTTCGCTCGTCCCGGCGAGCAGGTACTCGGTGTGGGTGAGGCGCGACATCTGCTTGACGTAGGGTCCGAGGATGCGTCCACCGGAGGCACACACCCGGCTCATCATCTTCATCTCCTCGTCGACGACCATGAAGAGCTCTTCCGTCTCCTTGACGTCGCCGAGGAACGCGCGGAAGTCGTCGCCGGTCGCGCCGGAGCGCGGGTGGCGGAAGGTGCCGCTGATGGGGTTCATGGTGACGGTGCGTTCACCGGTCGACGCGTCGCGGGCGACCGCGACGTGGCGCTCGGGCGTCGCACCGGCCATCGAGACGCCCGGCGTGTGCACGGCGAAGGTCCAGTAGGCGCCGGTCTCCCCCGACAGGAGCGCGCGCAACCACGCGAGGACGGCGCGCTCGGCCGGCACCTCGGTCGTCGCGGTGAACTCGCGGCGGATGACGAAGTTGGCTCCCTCGCCGCGTCCGATCTCGTCCTCGATCACGCGGCGCACGATCGACGCGTAGTCCTCGTCGGACACGTCGAACCCGCCGTCGACCAGCGGGACCGCGTCGGCGGGGAGTCGGTCGAGCAGCTCGGCGAGCGTCACCGTCTCACGCTCGCTCACCACGAGGCAGCGCAGCGGAGCGCCGTCGTCCATCGCTGCGAAGCCGCGCTCACGCACCTGGCGATACGGCACGAGGGTGAGGACCTCGGGCTGGTGGTCGTCGCCGGCGGATCCGAGCGGGATGTCGGCGAGCGACTCGACGTCGACGACATCGCCCGTGTAGAGGTCGACGGTGTCGCTGCCGTGTCGGCGGAGCACCGCGAACGGGAAGTCGGGGCCGGCGTGCAGCACGCGGTGGAGCAGGGTGGTCATGGTGGTGTCCTCAGGCTGGGACCGATCCGACAGGGCCTCCGAACGAGAACGACCGCCCTGTCAGGCGGTCGAGTCGTCGTGTGTGCACGTGCGCGGTCCGCCTAGGAGGCGGGCCACCAGCTCGTTGCACACGTCGTTCGCATGGAGCCGAGCATACACGGGCCGACCCGGGCTCCGCTGGCCGCGGCTCCTCCCCCGAAGCTCAGGACGTTCCCGACCTCGCTCCCGTAGACTGAGCGGGCCGCGGGAGTGGTGGAATTGGCAGACACGCAGGATTTAGGTTCCTGTGCTTTCGAGCGTGAGGGTTCAAGTCCCTTCTCCCGCACGCGACATCGTCGTACGCCGTTCCATCCCTCCCCCTACAGCAGGAGCTCCGCATGGTCCACACCGCCCTCATCCCCTGGCTCGACCCGGAGGGCATCATCACGGCCGTCGGTCCCTGGGCCCTCGTCGTGGTCTGCGCGATCGTCTTCGCCGAGACCGGCCTCCTCGTCGGATTCCTGCTCCCCGGCGACACCCTGCTCGTCATCACCGGCCTCCTCGCGTTCGGCTCCGCCCGCGTCATCGAGATCGACATCTGGTGGGTCTGCCTCGCGATCGGGTTCGCCGCGTTCCTCGGCGGCGAGGTCGGATACCTCATCGGGCACAAGCTCGGGCCGAAGGTGTTCGAACGCAAGGAGTCCGGCCTCTTCAGCATCAAGAACGTCGAGCGGACGAACGCCTTCTTCGAGCGCTTCGGCGCCCTCGCGGTCATCCTGGCGCGCTTCGTCCCGATCGTCCGGACCTTCGCCCCGGTCGCGGCCGGCATCGGCCACATGAACTACAAGAAGTACTCGCTCTACAACCTCATCGGCGCGCTCATCTGGGGCGCAGGGCTCACCTTCTTCGGCTACCTGCTCGGATACATCCCCCCGGTCGCCACCTTCGTGCAGAACTACATCGACGTCATCCTCATCGGGGCCGTCGTCCTCACCCTCATCCCGACCACCTGGCACTACATCCAGTCCAGCCGGAAGGCGAAGGCGCTGCAGGGCACCATCACCGAGGAGGAGCGTCGGGCCGCGGCTTCGAAGCTCGCCGACCAGGACGTCTTCAAGCGCGACCGCGGGCACGACACGGTCTGATCACCGGTGGCGCCGCTCGCACGAGCGGTCGCGACAGCCGGACCGCCCACGCGTCAGCGGTGGTGCGACTCCTCGTGCGAGGCGTGTTCCTCGGGTTCCAGCTGGAACGTCGAGTGCTCGACGTCGAAGTGGTCGTGGAGGCACGAACCGAGACGGTCGAGCAGCTCCCCCGTGCCACCATCGGCGAACACGTCCTGCTCGACGACGACGTGTGCTGAGAAGACCGGCTGTCCGGACGTGATCTGCCAGACGTGGACGTCGTGGACGGCCACGACGCCGTCGGTGCCGAGCAGGTGGTCCCTGATCTCCTGCACGTCCGTGTCGGACGGTGCGGACTCGCTGAGGACGTGGACGACGTCGCGGAGCAACGACCACGCCCGCGGCACGATCATCGCGGCGATCGCGAGCGACGCGATGGCATCGGCCTGAGCGAAACCCGTCGCCATGATGACCACCGCGGCGATGATCACGGCGATCGAGCCGAGGAGGTCACCGAGGACCTCGAGGTACGCACCGCGCATGTTGATCGACGTGTCGCGGCCGCCGCGCAGCACTTGGAGGGCGGCGAGGTTCGCCACGAGACCGATGACGGCGACGATCAACATCGGAAGGCTCTTGACCTCCGCGTCCGCCGGCTCGACGAGGCGGGACACCCCCTCGATGAGGACCGACACCGCGACGGCGATCAGGATGAGCGCGTTGATGAGCGCGCCGAACACCTCCGCGCGCTGATACCCGAAGGTCTGGCGGTCGGTGGCCGGTCGGGCGGCGACGATCGTGGCGACGAGCGCGATGATCAGCCCGGTGAGGTCGGACAGCATGTGCCCGGCGTCGGCGAGGAGCGACAGCGAACCGCTCACCCAGGCGCCGACGAGTTCGACCACGAGGACGGTCGCGATGATGGCGATCGCCACCGCGAGTCTCCTGCGGTTGGCGGTGCCGGCGTGTGCGTGATCGTGACCCATGATGCATCAACCGTAGGAGCTTCCCAGCGCCCGCGGAAGGGTTCATGCCGAGATAGGAATGGTCCTGAGTATCATGCTCAGCTGGTGGTCGAAGCGGGCCCCTCGGGCACGAGCCGCTGCAGCACCGGGACGAGTGCTCGGAAGGCGAGCGCGCGGTGGCTCAGCTCGTTCTTCTCCGCCGGTGACAGCTCCGCCGCCGTCCGCTGCTCACCGTCCGGGATGAACGCCGGGTCGTAGCCGAAGCCGTTCGTCCCGCTCGGCTCCGTCGCGAGGGCTCCGCGCCAGGTGCCGACGGCGACGTGCTCGAACGGCTCCGTCCCATCGATCCCCGGTGGCACCACGAGGGCGAGGTGGCAGGCGAACCAGGCGGCACGATGCTCCTCGTGCACGTCCCGCAGCTGATCGAGGAGGAGGGCGAGGTTCGCGGTCGAGTCGTGCTGCGAGCCGGCCCAACGCGCCGAGAAGATACCCGGCGATCCACCCAGGATCTCGACGCCGATGCCGGAGTCGTCGGCGAGCGCGATGGAACCGGTGTGCGCGGCGGCGACCCGCGCCTTGATCAACGCGTTCTCGCTGAAGGTCGTGCCGTCCTCGACGGGCTCCGGGCCGTCGTAGGCGAGGACCGTGATCCCGGGGACGTCGCGGCTGACGAGCCGCTGGAACTCCTCGACCTTGTGCTGGTTGTGCGTCGCGAGGACGATCTCGACGCTCATCAGCGTCCGAGGGCCTCGAACTGGATGGCCTTGAGCGACGCAGCGCCACCGACGGCGAGGTCGAGCAGGGAGTCGAGTTCGCGGCGGTCGAACGGGGCGCCCTCGGCCGTCCCCTGCACTTCGACGAACGATCCGCCGCCGGTGACGACGACGTTCATGTCGGTCTCGGCGCGCACATCCTCGACGTAGGCGAGGTCGAGCATGGGCACACCGTCGATGATCCCGACCGAGACGGCCGAGACACTGTCGGTGAGGGGAGACGCCTTCTGCGAGATGAACTTCTTGCCGCGCGCCCACTCGATCGCATCGGCGAGGGCGACGTAGGCGCCGGTGATCGCCGCCGTGCGGGTGCCACCGTCCGCCTGCAGGACGTCGCAGTCGATGACGATCGTGTTCTCGCCGAGGGCCTTGGTGTCGATCACGGCGCGGAGGCTGCGACCGATGAGTCGCGAGATCTCGTGGGTACGACCGCCGATCTTGCCCTTGACCGCTTCACGGTCCATCCGCTCGTTGGTGGAACGGGGCAGCATCGCGTACTCCGCGGTGACCCAGCCGCGACCCTTGCCGTTCAGCCAGCGCGGCACGCCGTTGGTGAACGAGGCCGTGCAGAGCACCTTCGTCCGGCCGAAGCTGATGAGTGCCGAACCCTCGGCCTGCTCGCTCCAACCGCGCTCGATCGTGATGGGACGCAGCTGGTCGTTGGTGCGGCCGTCGGCGCGCGCGATGTCACTCATGGATGTGCTCCTCGAACTGGTGGGATGGAAGGTCGATGACGCCGGTCTGGACGAGCGAGACGGTGGAGATCTCCCGGCCCATCAGACGGTTGGCGAGGGCGATGAAGTCGTCGGCACTGCTCCCGGTCGCCTCGTACCGGTGGGTGGCAGGTTCGCTGCTGGCGCGCAGCAGGTCACGGGTGACGAGCACGCGGTAGACGTCGTTCGCGGTCTCGGTGTCGCTCGAGACGAGCGACACCTGCGGACCCATCACGTAGCTGATCGCGCCCTTGAGGAAGGGGTAGTGGGTGCATCCGAGGACGACGGTGTCGACGCCGGCGTGCCGGAGCGGGGCCAGGTACTCCTCCGCGGCCTCGAGGAGGTCGGGGCCGGTCGTGACGCCGGCCTCCACGAACTCCACGAACCGGGGGCAGGCCTGGCCGAACACCGTCAGCTCGGGATTGACCTCGAAGAGGTCCTGATACGCCCGCGAGTTGATCGTGCCCTCGGTCCCGATGACGCCGATGCGCCCGTTCCTCGTGCTCCGGACCGCGGTCCGCACAGCGGGCTGGATCACCTCGACCACGGGGACCGAGTAGCGTTCGCGTGCATCGCGGAGCATCGCAGCCGATGCGGTGTTGCAGGCGATCACCAGCATCTTCACGCCCTGGTCGACGAGCGAGTCGAGCACCTCGAGCGAGTAGCGCCGCACGTCGGCGATGGGCTTCGGGCCGTAGGGCGAGTGGGCCGTGTCGCCGATGTAGATCACGGACTCGGCGGGGAGCTGGTCACTGACCGCTCTCGCCACCGTGAGTCCGCCGACGCCGGAGTCGAAGATGCCGATGGGTGCGTCGTTCACGATGACCCAGCCTACCGCCCCTGCCGATGGACGTCGCGGACCGACCGATCACCACGTTCCCAGCACGCTCGCGGCTAGGCTGAACGGGTGCACGAGTCCTCAGCTCTCCTCACCGACCGATACGAACTCACGATGCTGGACGCCGCCCTCCACCGCGGCACCGCGGATCGGGAGTGCCTGTTCGAGCTGTTCGCCAGACGCCTCTCCGGCGGCCGCCGCTACGGCGTCGTGGCCGGCACGGGTCGATTCCTCGAACTGCTCAAGCACTTCCGCTTCGGTGAATCGGAACTCGAGTGGCTGCGCGACGAGGGCGTCGTCAGCACGACGGCGCTCGACTGGCTCGCCGACTACCGCTTCTCGGGATCGATCTGGGGCTACCGCGAGGGCGAGGCCTTCTTCCCCGGTTCGCCGATCCTGGTCGTGGAGGGCACGTTCGCCGAAGCCGTCATCCTCGAGACCCTGGCCCTCAGCGTGTTCAACTACGACAGCGCCGTCGCCACGGCCGCCGCGCGCATGACCTCAGCTGCGGGCAGCCGTCCCCTGGCCGAGATGGGCTCCCGTCGGACGGGCGAGCGGTCGGCCATCGCCGCGGCCCGGGCGGCGTACATCGCCGGCTTCAGCGCCACCTCGAACCTCGAGGCCGGACGCAGCTGGGGCATCCCGACGATGGGTACGGCCGCGCACTCCTTCACCCTCCTGCACGACTCCGAGGAGGACGCCTTCCGAGCCCAGATCGACACGATGGGCGCCGGGACCACGCTGCTCGTCGACACCTACGACATCGAGGAGGCCGTGCGTCTCGGCGTACGCCTCGCCGGCCCGGAGCTGGGAGCCGTACGCATCGACTCCGGTGATCTGCCGATCGTCGTCGACCAGGTCCGCCGCCTCCTCGACGAGCTCGGCGCCACGTCGACCCGCATCACGGTCACCAACGACCTCGATGAGCACGCCGTCGCGGCCCTGGCCGCGTCTCCGGTCGACTCCTACGGCGTCGGCACCTCCGTGGTCACCGGCTCAGGCTCCCCCGCCATGGGCATGGTCTACAAGCTCGTCGCGCACCGCGACGACCAGGGCGACTGGATCAGCGTCGCGAAGAAGTCGGCTGAGAAGGCGACCGTCGGCGGCCGCAAGACCGCTGCCCGCGCCTACGACCGGCACGGGGTCGCCCGCGAGGAGCGCATCTACCTCGGCGACGGTCCTGCGGGCGAACACGAGGGAGCGGCCGACGCCGCCTCGGAACGCCCCCTGATGGTCCAGCTCGTCGAAGGCGGACTCGTGGACGAGCAGTACCTCGGCGCCGCGGGGACGCGCCAGGCGAGGGAACACCGGGCGCAGGCCGTGGCGGAACTGCCACCCCGGGCCGTCAGCCTCACCCGCGGCGACCCCGTGCTCCCGACCGTCTACCTCGAAGGCTGACCGCGACGACGCGTCTCAGCGTCGGCCGCGGTGCGCTCCAAGCTCAGTCGCGGAGGAGCTTCTCGTAGATCTCCTTGCAGGCCGGGCAGATCGGGAACTTCTCGGGGTCGCGACCCGGCGTCCACTTCTTGCCGCAGAGCGCCTTCACCGGCTTGCCGCTCAACGCCGACTCGAGGATCTTCTCCTTCTTGACGTAGTGCGAGAACCGCTCGTGATCGCCGGGCTCGATGTTCTCGCTCTCGATCAGCTCCTCGAGCTCACGATCCATGATCGCCGTGCTCCCACCGTCGGGCGTGCCACCGGGATCGATCGTGCTCATCTGCTGCTTCGTGCTGTCATGCTGCGCCATGGCTCCATGGTACCGCCGGACGGCACTCGGGTCTCCTGCGGGCCGATCCGGTCGCCCTCGCCGACGTCGGGTCAGTGCGAGCTGGCGAAGCCGACGATCTCGGGGCTGCGACGGTCGAAGACGCGACCGCCGGCGAAGATCCCGATCGCGAGCACCAGGATGCCCGTACCGGCACCGACCACGAGTGCCCCGAAGTTCCAGTTCGGCTCACCGGTGAGCCCGAGCACGGCCAGCCAGCCGGCGGGAATCGTGAGGAGCACCGTACCGAGCAGGCTCAGGAACTGTGCGGACATACCGCTGCTGCCCGGGACCTGCGGCTGCTGGAACGGGCTGTCGCCGGGAAGCGACGTCGGGTACGGGAACCGCGCGGACACGAAGCTCGCGATACCGGCACCGCTGAACAACAGGCACATGCTCACGCCGATCATCGACGGCAGGGCGTCCCAGTCGCCGTAGAACAGGATGCTCAGCGTCGACCCGACCGCGATGAGCGGGATGCCGATGAGGAGCACCGGGAAGAGCCGGCCGATCCGATCCGATCGTCCGCGGACCCCCGAGGCGACGTGCAACCAGACCGCGGTCGAATCGAAGGCGAGGTCGTTGTGCAGGAGCCAGCCGAGGAACCAGCACACGACCGGGAGTGGGACGAGTGCGAGGACGTTCATCGGGATGCCGGCGACGAGCATGGGCACGAAGAAGATGAAGGGCGCGATCGGGATGATCACGAGGGAGACGAGGTACCGAGGGTCGCGCAGCCAGTAGGTCATGCTCCGAGCGGCGATGGCTCCGGACGGGGAACCGGGGAGCAGGTCGAACCAGCCCAGACCGGTGCTGTCGCGGCCCGTCCCGAGGCGTTCCGGCGCCACGAGCAGTCGGGCGACGAACGCCTGCCAGGCGAACCAGAGCAGGGCGATCGTCGCCGCGGTGAGGAGCAGCTTGACGATCGCCGGCGCGATGCCACCGAGTGCGGCATCACCGGGGAACGACCAGACGGCGCCGAGCGGGGTCCAACTGAGGATGTCAGCGACCCGGCCGAGGACGGCGAACCCGTCGCGCTGCCAGTCCACGGTGGTGAGGGCGATGATCGCCGGGGCCACGGCGATGATGAGCACCAGCCCGAGGACACCCATGACCTCCTTGGCGCGACGCGTCGAGAGGAGGCTCGCGGAGATCGAGGTGGCGATCCGGGCCAGGAGCGCGCAGAGCAGCACCCCGAGGACCGCGGAGACCGCGGCGAGGACGGCGGGCAGCGGCGACCGCGACCAGGTGACCACCGACGAGGCCGCGAGGACGGCGAGGACGAGCGACGGCACCGACACGAGCGCTGTCACGAGTAGGCCGACGGACAGGGTGCGGTTGGGCAGCCCGAAGAGCGAGAACGCCCGAGGATCCAGCTGATCGTCGACGCCGAAGACGAGCGGAAGGATGATGAACCCCAGGACGACGGCCGATCCGGCCAGCACGAGCAGGTTGCGGGTGACCTCCGGATCGCCGCCGCGCAGCGCGACGAGACCGGTGCTCGCGAGCACGACGATCCACACGCCGACCGCGATCGCGAGGACGAGCCCGACCAGTCGCCAGGGGCTGCGGCGGAACGCGTTGAGCGTCAGCTGCAGTTTCAGTCGGAGAAGCTGTGCAACCATTCCATTCCCTCTGCCGACTTGCGGCCCCCGGCGAGCTCGACGAACCGCTCCTCGAGCGTGCCCGTTCCGCGCACCTCGTCGACGGACCCGGCGGCCAGCACCTTGCCCTGCACGATGATGGCCACGTGATCGCACACGCGCTGAATGAAGTCCATGCCGTGGCTCGAGAGCACGACGGTTCCGCCGTTGGCGACGTACCGCTGGAGGATCTCGATGACGTTCGCCGCGGAGACCGGGTCGACCGATTCGAACGGCTCGTCGAGGATGAGGAGCCGCGGCGAATGGATGAGTGCGGCTGCCAGCGCGATCTTCTTCGTCATGCCCGCCGAGTAGTCGGAGACGAGACGACCGAGCGCGTCGTCCAGACCGAAGGCACGGGCCAGATCGGCGGTCCGCGACTTGACGGTCGCGGGGTCGAGCCCCCGCAGGACGCCGGAGTAGTACAGGAGCTGGCTGCCGGTCAGGCGGTCGAAGAGCCGAAGCCGGTCGGGCAGCACACCGATCGCCCGCTTGGCCTCGGCGGGATCCTGCCAGACGTCGACGCCCTGGACGGTGATGGACCCTGCGTCGGGACGGAGGAGACCCGTGACCATGGACAGCGTGGTGGTCTTGCCGGCGCCGTTGGGCCCGACGATGCCGTAGAAGGAGCCCCGGCGGACCTCGAGGTCGACGCCGTCGACCGCGACCGTGTCGCCGAACTGCTTGACGAGTCCCGAGATCGACAGGACGACGGGATGTGCGCCGTCGTCGGCAGCCTCGGTGCGCTGCGCCGTCGTCGCCGCAGGCGACGAGGTGGCGGCGGACGGCGGGGTCGCCGCGGGACGACCGACAGGACGCTTGGGGGCTGCCGCCGGAGCGACGACCTCCTCCTGCGGAGGCGCCACCGACACGGACTCCGACGGTGCCGGCGTCGTCTGCGGAGCCGTGTCGTCCGCAGCCTGCTCGGCGGTGGATGAAGCGCTCGCCGGGGTCGTGGTCTGCGTGTGGTCGGGCCGAGGCTCGTCGACGATGATCCGGTCGGCGACCTCGGGGGACGGCTGCTCGGACGGCGCCGACGTCGTCGCCCGGTCGACCGACCCCGGTGCGCTGACCTCGTCGAGGACGCCGGCGACCGCGGCTGCCGTCTGTTCGGTCTGCTTCGCGGCGCTGGTGCGCGCCGGTGTGCGCTTGGCCGGCGTCCGGGCCGTCGTGGACTTCGTCGTCGAGGTCCGGGCGGTGGTCGTCTTGGCGCCTGCGGCCTTGGTCGCCGGCTTCGCGGCTGCGGGGCGCGCCGTCGTCGACCTGGGCGCCTTCGGGGCGGTGGTCGTCTCGGCCGACTCAGTGCCCTCCGCACCACCGGCTGCAGCAGCCGACTTCGCGGGCGTGCGCTTCGCGGCGGTGGTGCGCGCCGTCGTCGACTTGGTGCCCGTGGTCTTCGCCGTCGAGGTCCGAGCGGTCGTCGAGCGTGCCGTGGTCGCCTTCGGTGCTGGTGTGGTCGCGTCCCCGGACTCGCCCGAGGTCTCGCTCGCCGCCGTGGTGCGGGTGCGCGGCGTGCTCGGTCGCTTCGCCGGGGCCTTCGCCGTTCCGGAAGCCCGAGGCGTCGTCGAGCGGGGTGCGCGCTTCGGTGCTGTCGGCGCCGCAGCGGCCTGATCGTCGGAAGCGGTCGTCGGCGCAGGTGCACCAGCGGCGTCGGCGGGGTTCGGCGTGCCCGGACTCGTCGACGTGCCGTCGGCAGGCGCGGGCTGCTGAGCGGGATCTGGCGGAGTCGTGGAAGTCACCAAGCAAACCTACCAACAGCGGCGGCCGCAGCGGACAGCGGAGTCTCAGGATGAACGGTTGACACATCTCCCCCAAGCTGTGTAAACGCCGGGTGGTCGATCACAAAACGACAACGGACCCTGGGAACCCCTGACAGACGGAGTTCACCGCGGCTAGCCTGTATTTTGGCATAACGGAGTGTCTTTCAATGCACGTCTTGGTTAATCCTCGGTGAATCGTCCACAGCATCGTGGCACCGCGTGATTCCATACCCACACTGAGGAGAACAACGTGACCACCCAGGTAGTGATCCTTGCCGCAGGGATGGGCAGCCGTCTCGGCCGCTCGCTCCCCAAGCCCCTGACCGAGCTCAGCGACGGCCGCACCATCATGCAGCAGCAGTTCGACAACATCCACCACGCGTTCGGAGCGAGCGCCAAGGTGACGATCGTCGTCGGCTACAAGCTCGAGCACATCATCGAGGCCTTCCCCGACGCCTCCTTCGTCTACAACGAGCAGTACGACCAGACCAACACCTCGAAGAGCCTCATGCGCGCCCTCGCGGCGTCTCAGGCCGGCGGCGTGCTCTGGATGAACGGCGACGTCGTCTTCGACCCGGCCGTCCTCGACCGCGCTGCCGCGATGATCGCCAAGGACCGTTCGTTCGTGACCGTCAACACCTCCAAGGTGTCCGACGAAGAGGTCAAGTACACGACGAGCGCCGAGGGCTACATCAAGGAGCTCTCGAAGACCGTCGTCGGCGGGCTCGGAGAGGCCGTGGGCATCAACTACATCTCGTCGCAGGACAAGACGATGCTGCACCGCTACCTGACCAAGGTCGGCGACCAGGACTACTTCGAGCGCGGCATCGAGCTCGCCATCGAGCGCGAAGGCATGCTCGTCGAGCCGGTCGACATCTCCGACCTCTACGCGGTCGAGGTCGACTTCGCCGAGGACCTCGAGCGCGCGAACCTCTTCGTCTGAGGGCCCCGTCCACATCGCACACGAACGCCGTCCCGACGCTGAGCGTCGCGGGCGGCGTTCCTGCGTCGCCTCGATAAGGTTGGTCACGTGAGTTCTTCTGCTGAAACGCGGCCAAGGATGTCGCGTTCGGCGAGGTATCGCCACGCGCTCTGGATCCTGACCGTCCGAGACCTGCGTGTGCGCTACTCGACGAGCGCGCTCGGCTACGTGTGGTCCATCCTCGACCCCCTCGTCATGAGCGGGATCTACTGGTTCGTCTTCACGCAGGTGTTCCGGCGCGACGTCGGCGAGGAACCGTACATCGTGTTCCTCCTCGCCGCCCTGCTGCCATGGATGTGGTTCACCGGATCGGTGTCCGACAGCACGCGCGCCTTCCTGCGCGAGGCGAAGCTCGTGCGTTCGACGACGATCCCCCGGACCATCTGGGTGAACCGGATCGTGCTGTCGAAGGGCATCGAGTTCCTCGCGGCGCTCCCGGTCCTCGCAGCCTTCGCGATCTTCAGCGGCGCGCAGGTGAACCTCGACATCGTGCTGTTCCCGCTCGCCATCGTCATCCAAGCCGTCCTGACCATCGGGCTCTGCCTGATCGTCGCTCCGCTCGTCGTGTTCTTCCGCGATCTCGAGCGCGCCGTCAAGCTCATCCTGCGGTTCATGTTCTACGCGACGCCGATCATCTACAGCACGACGGCGCTGCCCGACAAGATCGAGCCCTTCGCGGCGTTCAACCCGCTCAGCGGCATCTTCGCGCTGTACCGTTCCGCGTTCTTCCCACAAGAGCTCAACTGGCACCTCGTGGGCGTGTCCGCCGCCATGTCGGCGGTCATCCTCGCGGTCGGTCTCCTCGTCTTCAAGCGCTGCGAGCGCTCCGTGCTGAAGGAGATCTGATGCCCACAGGTAACGCAACCGCGGGTCGGCCGGCGATCTCGGTCGCCGACGCAGGCATCCGGTTCCGGCGCAACCGTGGCGGTCGGCGGAGTTTCAAGGACCTCTTCGCCGGTCGCGACCGTCGCTCGAAGCCGGGCGAGTTCTGGCCCCTGCGCCACGTCTCCTTCGATGTCGCCCCCGGCGAGGCGATCGGCGTCGTCGGTCGGAACGGTCAAGGCAAGTCGACGCTGCTCAAGCTCGTCGCGGGCGTCGTGCTGCCCGACGAGGGCACCGTCGGTGTGCGCGAGGGCGTCGCGCCGCTCATCGAGATCACCGGCGGCTTCGTCAACGACCTGACGGTCCGCGACAACGTGTACCTGACGGCCGGCCTCCACGGCATGTCGCGCCGCGAGATCGACGGACGATTCGACGACATCATCGCGTTCGCCGAGATCGCGGACTTCATCGACACCCCGTACAAGCACCTCTCGAGCGGGATGAAGGTCCGCATCGCCTTCGCGGTGATCGCGCAGCTCGAAGAGCCGATCATCCTCGTCGACGAGGTCCTCGCCGTCGGCGACCGGGCGTTCCGTGAGAAGTGCTACCGGCGCATCGAGGAACTCCTCGAGGGCGGGCGGACCCTGTTCTTCGTCTCGCACAACGAGAAGGACCTCAGGCGGTTCTGCACGAGGGGGCTCTACCTCGACAAGGGGGCACTCGTACTCGACGCCCCGATCGACGACGTGCTCGACCGCTACAACGCCGACTACAACAGCTGAAGCCCGCCAGCAAGCGTCAGTCGACCCGCAGCGGGTCGACGTAGACTGGCCGCCCCGCCCACGAGGAGGTCGTCATGACCGGACCGCAGCAGGGACCCGTTCCGGGTCCCGCCCAGTTCCCCACCGCCGCCGCACAGCAGCCCATGCTGCCCGAGCCGGGATGGGTACGGGCGCTCGACCGACTGCTCTGGGTCCAGCGACCGGTGGTCGTGGCGCACATCCGCTCGATCCGGCGAATGTACCCGAACGCGACAGCCGACCAGCTCATCCGCGTCCTGGAACGCCGGTACCTCACGACGGTGACGACGACGGGAGCCGCCGTCGGCGCGACCGCTGTGGTCCCGGCGATCGGGACGGCGACGACCCTTGCGCTCTCCGGTGTCGAGACGGCGGGGTTCCTCGAGGCGACCGCCCTGTTCGCCCAGTCGGTCACCGAGGTCCACGGCATCGCCCTGGCGGATCCGATGCGATCCCGCGCGCTCGTCATGACCATGATGCTCGGCAAGGCCGGAACCGATCTCCTGCGCAACTTCGGATCCCAGGCGGCCGGCAAGGGAGTCCCGCGGCAGGCGTTCTGGGGCCAGACGATCACCCAGGGTCTGCCGTCGATGATCGTGGGTCCCGTCGCCGACCAGCTGCGGGTGCGCTTCGTGAAGCACTTCGCGGCGAGCGGCAGCGCCGGTGTCATCGGCAAGGCGCTCCCCTTCGGCGTCGGAGCGGCCGTCGGCGGTATCGGCAACCACATGCTCGGCCGACAGGTCGTCCGTGCCGCGCGCCAGGCGTTCGGACCGGCGCCGTTCGTCGTCCCACTCGACCTCGAGCCGCGGATGCGGGCCGTCTCCGGCCGGTCGGGCCTCGGGAAGATCCGCGACCAGGTGTTCCGACGCCGGAAGCACCTGGCCATCGAGTCAGGCGGCGATGCGGCCGTCGGCGACGGGTCCGAGCAGCGCCCCTGACCACCCGAGGCGAGCTCCGGATCACTCCCGACCGGGCCGCCCGGGATGCGGCATCCCTCCAGGTCCATCGCGTACCGTCGGAGGGTGAGACTTCCCTTCCTGCGCCGCCCCCAGAAGCCGTTCCCGGAAGGTCGCCACTTCGCGGTGACCTGGGGCCTGTCGGACGACTTCGGCGGCATGACCGAGGCGATGCTCCAGCGCTCCCGCGCGTTCATCAGACTGGCCGACACCCCGGTCGACGTCCTCACCTTCGACCACCGACCGGACTACCCCGAGTTGGCGTCACGGCTGCGCACGCGCGGAGACCTGATCGACGGACTCCGGGTCGTCAACCTCTGGGACTGGCTGCGTGACAACCCTCTGCCGGGTGGGTCCCTCGACCTGGCGCGCCACGGGTTCACCCCGCTCCCCCTGGACGACGTCGGCACGGAACGACGCCGCGGTGACGCCGTCCTCAGCCGCGAGCGACACGACGACGCGGGTCAGATCCTGCAGGTGGACGTCTACCGACCGGACGGCACCCTGCTCCTGTCCGACCGCCGCGACACGCGTGAACAGGGTGTGAAGGGCGGCCGCTCGGTCGTCCTCTGCGACGAGCTGGGTCGTCCCGTCCGCTCCTGGGGACGCATCTGGTCCCTGTACCGCGCCTGGTTCGACGCGCTCACCGCGGGCGGGCCGGCCTGGATGATCGTCGACAGCAAGACCATCGCCCCGTTCGTCCTGAGCTACCGGAAGCGCAATGTCGTCACCGCGCACGTCGTGCACGCCTCGCACCTCCAGGGCACGGAACGGCCACACGGTCGGCTGCGGGAGTCGCGGCGAGCGGTGTTCGAGGCGCTCGACGACTTCGACCTCGTCGCGCTCCTCAGTGATCGGCAGCTCGCGGACGTGACGACCATGCTCGGCGAGCACGCCTCGCTCAGTGTCATCCCGAACTCGCGCGAACTCGTCGCCCCGGAGGTCGCACGCGCTCCTCGGCCTCGCAGCCGCGGGATGTTCCTCGGCTCGCTCACGGCCCGGAAGCGGCCGGCGCACGCGATCCGCGCCGTCCTCGCCGCCACGTCCACGGACGGGCCTCCCCCGACGCTCGACGTCTACGGCGGCGGCGAGCTGCTCGACGAACTGCAGTCGCTCCTCATCGCCGAAGACCCGGAGCACCGCGTCGTCCTCCACGGCTACGACCGCTCCGCCCGGCAGCAGCTCGGCTCGGGTTCGTTCCTCGTCATGACCTCGACCTCGGAGGGCTTCCCGCTCGTGCTCATCGAGGCGATGGCAGCCGGGTGTCTTCCCATCGTGGTCGACGTCCCCTACGGACCGGCCGACATCGTCCGCGACGGTTGGAACGGGTTCCTCGTGCCGTCCGCGGAACCGGCCGTCGTGTCGGCCGCCATCGAGCGCCTGCTCGCCCTTCCTGAAACCGAGGTCGACGCGATGCGTCGCAACGCGAGAACGACCGCGGAGCAGTACGACGACGAAGCCGTCACCCGTCGGTGGGCTCAGGAGTTGCACGCGGCCGCTCGTCGGAAGAAGCGGAACGCGCTCGTCCCTCGCGTCGGCTGAGCATCCGGGAGCGCACCGCCGCGACCCCCGTCTGCACCCCTCGGCCGACGCGGCGCGCCAGGCCGTGGGACGGACGCTCGACGAGCTGGAAGAACCCGGCGGCGATCAGCAGGCTGAGTGGCACGCCCACGATGCCGACCAGCCACCAGCGCTCATCGCCGAACATGAAGGCGAGCGTGGCCAGGATCGGGGCGTGCACGAGGTACAGGCTGAACGACACCTTGCCGAGCCAGAGGACGGGCGGGGTCTCGAGGAGCCGCCGGGCGAACGGGCTTCCGATGGCGACGACGATGAGGCCGGCCGCTCCCACGCCCGACAGACCCCAGAGCGCCTGACCCAGCGTGGAGGAGGACTCGACGAACGGTCGGGAGAGCCAGCTCGCGACGAGCAGGAGTGCGGAGCCGCCCGTGAGCAATGCCCACTGCAGGGGGCTGGACCGATCCGCCGCCCAGGCGCGGAGGTCGTCGAGCCGGACGGCGATCAGCGTACCGATGAAGAACGCCGGCAGGTACACGGCGGCGTCCAGTCCCGCGACCCGTCCGAGCACCATGATCACGGACATCAACGCAGCGACCGGCCACGCCCAGCGGCGCAGCAACCGAGCGAGCAGGACGGCGATCGGGAGGAGGAGCGTGAAGATCAGCTCCCAGCGCAGCGACCACAGGGTGTTCACCAGGGTGTAGCTCGCCGGTGTCAGGGTGGCCTCCGTCAGGAGGTGCAGCGGGTCGACGCTCGTCGCGTTCGCGTTCGCGATCCACTCACCGGTGGTCACCGAGGCGGGATCCCTCGGGATGAGCAGGATGAGTGCGGCGGCGAACAGCAGCGATCCCCACACGGGGAGGTAGAGCCGCACGAACCGCGCGGCGAAGAACCCCGGCCAGCTCGCGCCGCCTCGCAACAGCGGGAGCGCGACGACGAGACCACTCAGGACGAAGAACACCTGCACCGCCTCGGTGCCGGCGAAGAGCAGCTTCAATGGTGTCTCGGTCGCGATGTCCCAGGCGGGCTCCGAGATCCGGCCCGTCGCGAAGGGTCGTGCGAGCAACGACACGTGGTAGAGCACCACGACGACGCTGGCGACACCACGGACTCCGTCGAGGGAGGCCAGTCGCCCGGAGGACGGATTCACCTGCCCGACCCTACGCGGTTCTCCTGGGCGCGGACTCAACGGCTCAGGGCGCCTCAGGCGCGTCCTTCGTCGTCGTCATCCTCGTCTTCGTCCTCATCGTCCTCATGCTCGTCGAGCTCCGGCCGGCCATCGGCGTGCGCGAGGGCGAACCGTTCCCATTCCGACATCAGATGCTCGATGGCGCTGTGGAACCTCGCCGTCGTCACCCCGGGCGTCGTGTCGCCGAAGTAGTACTCGACCCAGTGCTGCAGTCGCGCGACCGTCTCGGGATCACCGAGGAGTCGGTCGACTCCGTCGACGATGTCCGCTGCGTCCGAGGCATCGAGCCATTCACACGACGAGAGGTACCCTCCGGTGTCGATCTCCGCCTCCGGGTTCACGGGACGGGTGATCATGAGCGGCTTCCCGCTCGCGAGGCGGTCGTAGACCATCGCGGAGATGTCGACGATCGCCGCGTCAGCTGCCGCCAGCTGCCAACCGAGGTCGGCACCCGTGTCGACGACGTGCTGGGCCGAGGCGTCCGCTCGGTTCGCCTCCTGGAGCGCGGCCATGATCTCGCGGTTCGCGCTCGCGTACGCCGGATCGACGACACCGCTCCTCGGGTGCGGGCGGTACACGACGCGGTGCCGCCCGGTCGCGATGAGCGCTCGGACGAGGGCCACGCCGTGGCTCGCGATCGAGCCGTATGCCGCGGCCGCGCGGTCGCCCTCCCAGGTGGGCGCGTACAGGACCACGGTCCGCTCGTCGGGCGTGTACGGCAGTTCGCCCGAGTAGTGGTCCGCCTGCGGGCGGCCGATCATGATCGCGCGCTTGTCGAAGTCGTAGTCCCAGAGCACCCGCTCCAGCCGGTTCCTCGCCGCTTGGCCGGCGATGAGGCTGTAGTCGTAGGCCTTGAACTGGTTCGTGGTCATGTACATCTTGTCGCTTTCGCCATGGTTGACGAAGACGTGCCAGCGGGAGCCGTAGCGGAACATCTGGAAGTTCTTGGCGTTCTGGTTGACGTACAGCACGACGCGGATGTCCTGTTCGGCCAGCGTGCGCTCGAGGGCGACGACCGTCCGGACGTAGGCCGTCGGGATCGGCGACTCCTCGAACAGCTTCGCCGCAGCCGTCGCACCGCGACTGAGGATGAGGACGGGCCACTGCTTCGACAGTTCGGCGAGCGGCCGGTACCACTGTCGGATCTGGTACATGTTGACGGCACCGTCCGCGAAGTACACGGCCACCTTGTAGCGCCCCGGCTCGATCACGGGCGCCGCCTGCATCTGCGCCGCGAGGACGGCTCTGGCCCGGCGGTTGGCGAGCAGGTCCTTGGCGAGCGTGATGGCACGACGACCGTCTCTGATCAGTCCCATGTCAGCTCCAGCATCCGTCAAGCGTAACGACGCCAGGTCACGGTGGGATCACGACGGGCCCCCGCCACTCAGATGACCGGAGGTCGCCCTGCGCGCGTCATCCGCCAGACCGTCCGCCAGCGCAGTGGACGACGTTCGCCGGGGTCCGTCCGCCACCCCTCGCGCCAGCCACCGAACCAGGGACGGAGGGCCTCCGGCTTCCGCCACCACCGGATCACCTGGATCGCGGTCCAGGAGCCCACGTACAGCGGGATGAGCGGCACCGGGAGGTTCCGCCGCGCGAGCCAGACCCGGTTCCGCGCGTTGAGCCGGTAGTAGGCGGTGTGCCTCGTCGGTTCGGTCACGGGGTGGTTCGCTTCGAGGGACGCCTCGTACCAGGCTCGCCTCCCCTGGTCCCAGACCCGCCAGGCGAGCTCGATGCCCTCATGCGCGTAGAAGAACGGATCTGCCCATCCACCGACGGCGTCGAACACCGACCGCGGCAACAGGACGGCCGCTTCGAGGCAGGAGAACACGGCGCTCGAATGCCCGGGGTCCTTGTCGCGGGTGCGCGGCACCCAGCGGGACGGCGTCGCTGCACCGTCCGCGTCGGCAAGCCGGGGCTGGATGAGGCCGATGGAGCGGTCCGCGTCGAGCATCGCGATGGCGTCGCGGAGGAACGTGGTGGACGGGATGGTCGCGTCGTCGTCGAGGAAGAAGACGTACTCCCCCTGCACGGCGTCGGCACCACGGTTGCGGCCGGCCGGGATCCCGAGGTTCTCCGACAGGGCCAGGCCTCGAGCGCCGTGCGGAAGTCCGGTCGGCTGCCAGCCGTTGCCGACCACCACCACGTCGAGCTCCACCGCTTGCTGGGCGAGCACGCTCTCCACGGCTGCGGTGAGTTCGACCGGGCGGGTCCCCTGCGTCAAGACCACGACGCCGACGGAGCGCGTGACCGGGATCGGGCCGGACATCACGCGTGGAGCCGCTTCGACGAGACGATCGCGATGAAGTGCCCGACGAGCGTCAGGAACGCGAGCGGAACGAGGATCGCGAGCACCCAGCGCATCGCCTCGACGTCGCCGACGAACAGGCCGACCACGGAAGCGGCGAAGATCACCATGGTGAGCTCGACCGAGTGGAACAGCCGGTGGAACGGGAGGAACCGCGCCACCGTCCGAGCGGTAGCGAGCAGTCCCCCGCGCGGCGCCGACTCCTCGGTCGAGTAGGTGAGTTTCGGCGCCCCGAACCCGGCGCGGGCGACCCGCACCATGTCGTTCAGCGCCTTGTTGAGGACGACGAACAGCGCGAGTGCGAATCCGAGGGTGATCCAGACGAGGTCTTCGGGCGCATCGACCGGCCACGCGGCGGCACGGATGCCGAGGGCGATCGCGATGAGCGACTCGGTGGAGTAGTGGCCGACCGAGTCCAGGAACGCACCGGCCGGACTCGACGTCCGCCGCCAGCGCGCGACCTCACCGTCGCAGCAGTCGACGAGCATCTGCGTCTGGCCGAGCACGAGCGCGAGGGCCGCGCCCCCGAATCCGGGGATGAGGAGCGCGGCGGCCGTGGCCCAGCCGGTCAGGATCATCAGACCCGTCACGCCGTTCGCGCTGATGCTCGTGCGCAGCAGCAACCACGTGACGTACGGCGACAGGTCTCGCAGGTAGAGGTCGGCCGTCCAGTGCTCGGCGTTCTTCCGCGCGCGGACCTCCGGCGGTTGCGCCACGGCACGGAGCTCGGCGATCGTCCGCGGGGGCGTGAGCCTCGGACCGGTTCCGGCCGTGCTGGGATCCGACATCTAGACCGCCTTCGGTGGATTGCGCAGCGCGGAGATACCCTTCGCGAGCGAGCCGTAGCCGAGCACGAACCCCGTGCCCCAGCAGAAGTGGATGCACGGCAGGACGGCGAGCATCCAGAGGCTCGTGCGTACCCCGTCCCGCCCGGTGACGACGATGCTCGCGAGCAGCACGATGGCCGCATAGGCGATGGGGGCCGCGAACCCGAGGAGCAGCCACGGCGTCGCCCCCGCACCCAGCTGGACCAGGCCTCCGAGCCCGAGCAGCGTGCCGAGCACGATACCGAGCACCAGGACCGGCGGCGCGAAGTAACGGAGCGTGCCGCGGGTGGGGAAGCTCCGGCTGAGCTCGCCGCGCCAGAGTCCGGTGGAGAAGAACTGCCGCGCCAGGGCGCGCATGCTCGCACGCGGGCGGTAGACGACGCGCAACGCGGGCGTGAACCAGACGAGGCCGCCGGCCTGCTTGATCCGGCGGTTGAGCTCCCAGTCCTGTCCGCGTTTGATGCGCTCGTCGAACATGCCCACCCGCATGAGCATCTCGCGGTCGAAGACCCCGAGGTAGACGGTGTCGGCAGGCCCCTCTCGACCGCCGACGTGGTGGGGCGTGCCACCGAGCCCGACGCGCGAGCCATACGCCCGCGCCACCGCCGTCTCGAAGCTCGTGCGCCCCTGGGCGTCCATGATGCCGCCCACGTTCTGCGCCCCCGTGCGGAGCATGGTCTCGACCGCGAGTCGCGCGTAGTCGTCGGGCAGCTCCGAGTGGGCGTCGACCCGGATGACGATCGGATGCGTCGACGCGGCGATCGCCAGGTTGAGTCCGGCCGGGGTCGACCCGACGCGGTTCTCCAACACGTGGATGCGCGGGTCGGCCGCCTGGAGCTCTCGGACGAGCTCGGTCGTGCCGTCGATGCTCGGCCCGACGGCGATCGTGATCTCCACGTCGCCGGCGTAGTCCTGCGCCAGGAGGCTGTCGACGGCTGCCCGGACGTGGCGGACATCGTTCAACACCGGCATCACGTAGGAGACTCCGGGCGACGACGGTGCGTCGGCCTGGCCTGTGTCGTTCGACATGGGGGTTCACTCCGTGTTTCGTTCGATCGAGCCTAGCAGCCGGTCGTCGGGGTGGCCCGGACGCGGAGGACGCCCGCACGGTGGCCGTGCGGGCGTCCTCCGGGGCCTGACGCCCCGGGTGTCAGAGCGCGAGCTCGCCGAGCGTGACCTCGGCGGTCTGCGAGTCGTTGCCGCGGGTGAAGGTGAGCTTCGCCGTCGCCCCCGCCGCGAGCGCCCGCACCTGAGCGGTGAGGTCGTTCGCACCCGTGACCGGGACGCCGTTGAACTCGGTGACGATGTCCCCGGACTTCAGACCCGCGGCCTGCGCGGCGCCGTTGTCGGTGACCTTGTCGATGAGCGCGCCGGCGACCGTGCTCTTGGCGTCGCTCGAGGCGTCCTTCACGGTCGCGCCGAGCAGGCCGTGGGTCGCCTTGCCCGTCTTGATGATCTCGTCAGAGACGCGCTTGGCGATGTTCGCCGGGATGGCGAAGCCGACACCGATGCTGCCGCTCTGCGACGACGAGTCGGTGCTTCCGGCGCTCGCGATCGCGACGTTGACCCCGATGAGCTTGCCAGTGCCATCGACGAGCGCGCCACCCGAGTTGCCGGGGTTGATCGCCGCGTCGGTCTGGATGACCGCGATGGAGATCGAGGAGGTCGGCGCGGTCGGGGTGGTCTGCCCCGGCACGTCGAAGTTCCACGGGCTCTGGTTGTCGCCGTTCGAGTCGCCGGATCCGCCGTCGTCACTCGATCCGGAGTCCGGAACGGCGGAGGAGGCGACGGTGATGCTCCGGTTGAGGGCGCTGACGATGCCGTCGGTGACGGTCCCCGCCAGTCCGAGCGGCGCACCGATCGCGACGGCCGTCTCGCCGACGTTGAGCTTGTCGGAGTTCGCGAACTCCATCGGGCTGAGACCCGAGGCGTCCTCGAGCTTGATGACCGCGAGGTCGTAGATCGGGTCCGTGCCGACGATCTTGGCGTTGTACAGCTTGCCGTTCGCATCGGTGACCCGGATGGTCGGGTCGGCGACCTGGCCGTCCAGGGTGACCACGTGCGTGTTCGTCAGGACGTAACCGTCCTTGCTGAGGATGATCCCCGAACCGGTACCGGCGCTCTGCCCGCCCTGGACCGAAAGGGTCACGACGCTCGGCCCGGCCGTCGCGGCGATGGCCGTGGTCAGGCTCACGTCGGCGTCGTCGTTGATGGTGAACGCCTTCGAGCCAGCCTCGTTGCTCGAGACACTCGACTTCGTCGCGTTCGTGACCCAGAGCGTCGCCCCGGCGCCTGACGCTCCTCCGATGAGGGCGCCGACGGCGAGCATCGCGACCATGCCCGCGAGCGGGCGGTTGGTCTTCTTCGTCCGAGCTGCCGGTGGCGTCGGGACGCCGGGGTGCTGCCCGGTCGGCTGCTGGGCGTACGGGGACGCACCGTAGGGACCGTGCTGCTGACCGGGCTGCGGCTGGGCCGTGGGCTGCTGGCCGGTGGGCTGCTGGTACGCGGCGTACGGGTTCGGCTGCTGCTGACGGGAGAAGGCTGCGGACGGGTGCTGCGGCGCCTGCTGGTACGGCGAGCCCTGCTGGGCCGCGCCGTACGGCTGCTGCGTCGGCTGACCGGCGGGCGGTGCGACCGGTGGCATCGCGGTCGGGGGCGGGAAGTACGCTCCTGAGGTCGACGGCCGTGCCTCGCCCGCGGGAGGCACGGTGCCGCCCGCCTGCTCAGCGGGTGCGGACTGCGGCGCGGTCTCACCGTTCGGGGTGGACTGGGGGTGTTCGGCGGGCTGCTGTCCGTCTGCGGTGTCGGTCATGGCGATTCTGCTCCTTCCAAGCGCAGTCAGCTTCCCGTGCTGAGCTGAGTGTTTCATTCGCGCCCGCTGTGCGCCGGCTAGGGCTTCGCCGCAAGGACCTGCGCACGGTGTCCTAGATTGGGAGCGGCCCGCGCCCGCGGCCACGGAGGGAGATCCACATGGTGGTTGACGGACCCTGGCGGCGCACCGCCGAAGGCGCCGGCCTCGTCGACGAGGACGGACACGTCTCGTCGACGATCTTCGCGGAGATGAGCGCGCTCGCGATGCAGACCGGAGCCGTCAACCTCGGCCAGGGGTTCCCCGACGAGGACGGACCCGAAGCGGTCCTGGCCGAAGCGGTCGCGGCCATCGAGCGCGGCGAGAACCAGTACCCACCCGGCCCGGGCACCCTCGACCTCCGCACCGCGATCAGCGAGCACCAGCGACGGTTCTACGGTCTCCAGCCCGACCCGCAGGGAGAGGTGCTCGTCACCGCCGGAGCGACCGAGGCGCTCGCCGCGACCCTGCTCGCCCTCGTCGAGCACGGCGACGAGGTCGTGACCTTCGAGCCGTTCTACGACGCGTACGGCGGACTCATCGCCCTCGCCGGCGGCCGGCACCGGACGGTCAAGCTGCGCGCACCCGACTTCCAGCCGGACCCGGACGAGCTCCGCGCCGCCGTCACCGACCGGACCAGGATCATCCTGGTCAACACGCCGCACAACCCGACCGGCACCGTCCTCGACCGCGCGACGCTCGACCTGGTCGCCGAGTTGGCGGAGCGCCACGATGCGATCATCGTGACTGACGAGGTCTACGAGCACCTGACCTTCGACGTCCGGCATGTCCCCATCGCGACGTTGCCGGGTGCCGCCGAACGTACAGTCACGATCTCGTCTGGTGGCAAGACCTTCAGCACGACCGGCTGGAAGATCGGCTGGTTGAGCGGACCCCGCGAACTCGTCTCGGCCGTCTCGACGGTCAAGCAGTACCTCAGTTACGTCAACGGTGCTCCGTTCCAGCCGGCGATGGCGACCGGACTCCGACTGCCCGACGCCGCGTTCACGGCCATCGCCGACGGCCTGCGCGGCAAGCGGGACCTCCTGAGCGCTGGCCTCTCCGCCGCCGGGTTCGACACCTTCCGGCCGGACGGCACCTACTTCATCGTGGCCGATGCGGCACCGTTGGGCTTCGACGATGCTGCGGCGTTCTGCCGGGCACTGCCCGAACTCGCCGGCGTCGTGGCGGTACCTCTGTCGGCGTTCTGTCTCGACCGGCACGACCCGGACTACGCGTCGCTGGTCCGGTTCGCGTTCTGCAAGCGCGTCGAGGTGCTGGAGCGGGCCGTCGACGGCCTCGCCCGACTCCGCAGCTGACGCTCCGATGCACACGACGACGGGCACCGGATCGCTCCGGTGCCCGTCGTCTCGTCGATCCGCTACTTGGTGAGCGAGTCGACGTACTCCTGGTTGTCGCTGATCCACTGCTTGACGACCGGCGCGTAGTCCTTGGAGTCACCCTCGTTGAACATCGCGTTCTCGAGCGAGAACAGTCGCTCCGAGTCGAAGTCGAAGTCCTTCAGCCACCCGGCGAGCGTGGGGTACTCGTCCGCGAAGTCGGCCTTGCCGAAGCTGTGGATGCCTTCGGCATCCCCGAGGGCGCCCTTCGGGTCCTCGAGGTCCTTGATCGGGAACGCGTCATAGGCCCAGTGCGGACGCCACAGCGTGACGGCGATGTTCTCACCGGCGTCGGTCGCGGCCTTCAGCTCCGAGAGCATCGCCGGGGTGCCCGAGGTCAGGAACTTCCAGTCGTCGAGGCCGTACTCGGGGATGACCTTGTCCTGGGTGGCCTCGGTCAGTCCGGCACCGGGGTCGATGCCGACGAGGCGGCTGTCGAAGAGGTCCGCGTTGGCCGCGAGGTCCTCGAGCGAGTCGACAGGGGCGTCCTCGTTGACGGCGATCGTGAGCTTGGCGTCGGTGTTCCAGGCGCCGAGGTCGACGACGTCGTCACCGAATTTCTCGATGTAGCTCGCGTGCGTGGTCGGCAGCCAGACGTCGAGCGTCAGGTCATAGTCACCGGTGCTGAGGCCGGAGAACACCGGGGCGGGCTCCGCCTCCTCGAGGGTGACGTCGTAGCCCTGCTCCTCGAGCACGGCCTTCCACAGCTCGGAGGCCGCGATGCCCTCGTCCCAGCCGCTGAACACGGCGATGGTCACCGCCTGCTTGTCGCCGTTCTCGAGCGTCTCGTCCGAGGCGCCCGCGGAGCAGCCGGAGATGGCGAGCGTCGCCGCCGCCCCCGCTGCGATGGTGGTTGCGATCTTGGTGCGGTACTGCATGTTCGATGATTCCTTTCGTCCCGCGTGACGCGGGGATCGGTGTCGTCGGATGGAAGCTGTGTGCCGGTGGGTCACCGCACGGCGGTCGGCGACTCGGCGGGAGTGCGCTGCTCCTCACCTGAGGCGGTGCTGTCGGTCGTCGTGGTGCTCGAGGCAGGCGCCGGTCGGATCCCGCCGGGCGAGGACGGGGCAGCCTTCATGCGCTTCCCGCGCTGTTTGCGACCGCCGCCGAGGGAAGCCGTGAGACGGTCCAGGAAGATCGCCAGGATGACGACCGACAGGCCCGCTTCGGAGCCGAGCTGGATGTCGATCCGGGAGAGGCTCTTGACGACGTCGCCACCCAGACCGCCGGCGCCGACCATGCCGGCGATGACGACCATGGAGAGCGAGAGCATGATGACCTGGTTGACTCCGGCCATGATGTTCGGCATCGCGAGCGGCAGCTGGATCTGGCGGAGGATCCGCCACGAGGAAGCACCGAACGCGTTGCCGGCCTCGACGACCTCGCGGTCGACGTTGCGGATCCCGAGTTCCGTGAGACGGACGGCCGGGGCCAGCGCGAAGACGATCGTCGCGACGATGCCCGGGACGACGCCGATGCGGAACAGGATGAGCGCGGGGATGAGGTAGACGAACGCCGGAGTCGTCTGCATGAAGTCGAGCAGCGGCCGGATGATCGACGACGCGACCTTCGAGCGGGCTGCCAGGATGCCGAGCGGGATCCCGATCACGATGGCGATGAGTCCGGCCACGAGCACGAGCGAGAGCGAGTCCATCGCGTTGTCCCACTGCTCGACGCCGACGATGATCAACAGCCCGACCGCGGAGCCGACGGCGAACACCGGGCCCCGTGCGACGAAGGCCAGCAGGGCGGCGACGATGATGATCACCCAGAACGGCGGACCGCTGAGCACGAGGTCGACGCCGTCGTACAGCCCCTGGAAGACGCTCCGGATGACGTCGAAGACGGGCTGGAAGACGTCGGTGATGAAGTCGACGAAGGCTTCGACCCACGCACCGATCTCGGGGCGGGTGATGGCGTCCAGGAACCCGGACGACTGGAGACGGATGCCGTTCATCGGACACTCCCTTCCGGCAGGCTCGCTGCCGGTTCGGCGGCGCTGGTCTCGATCGACGAGGTCACGTCGTCGGGGTGCTGCGGGTCCTCCGCGGTCGACCGCAGGGTCGCCGTGATGAGCTCGACGGGCACCGTCGCCGGCGGCCCGACGAGGCTGATCTCGTCCGTGTTGGTCGGGACGTTGCCGACGGCGGCGAGCAGGGTCACCCGCGGGACGACGCCGAGCAGGCGCGTCCGCTCGTCCACGACCGCGACGGGCAGGGCGCTCTCGACGGCGGACTCGAACAGGTCGACGAGCGCCGCCTCCGGCGAGACCGTGGCGAGGTCGGCGGTGATGACGCTGCCGAGCTCGTGGTCGCCGGCCCGGACGAGACGCAGCACGTCCTTGTCGCGGACGACACCGAGGAGCTGCCGACCCGGACCGACCACGAAGGCGGTCGAGGTCTGCAGGTCGCGCATGATGCGCAGGGCAGCCCGGGGTCCGGCGGATGCGGAGACGACGGAGCGCGCGGGTTCCATCACGCCACCGGCGGTCAGGACGCGGGCGCGGTCGACGTCCTGGACGAACTGGGCGACGTAGTCGTTCGCCGGGTCGGTCAGGATGTCGTTCGGGGTGCCCACCTGGACGATCCGGCCGTCGCGCATGACGGCGATCCGGTCGCCGAGGAACATCGCCTCGTTGAGGTCGTGGGTGATGAACACGATGGTCTTGCCGAGCTCGGCCTGCAGCTCGACGAGCTGCTCCTGCATCTCGCGGCGGATGAGGGGATCGAGCGCGGAGAACGCCTCGTCCATGAGGAGGATGTCGGTGTCCGAGGCGAGTGCGCGGGCGAGGCCGACGCGCTGCTGCATCCCACCCGAGAGCTGGCCCGGGAGCTTGTCCTCCCAGCCTGCGAGCCCGACGCGCTCGACGACGGCCTGGGCCCGCTCGCGTCGTTCAGCGGCCGGAACACCCTTCACCTCGAGTCCGTAGGCGGTGTTCTCGAGCACCGTGCGGTGCGGCAGCAGGGCGAAGTGCTGGAAGACCATCGAGATGTTGTCCTGTCGGACCGCACGCAGCTGCTTCGAGGACACCCCCGAGATCGGCTTCCCGGCGATGGTCACGGTGCCCGCCGTCGGCTCGAGCAGGCCGTTGAGCATCCGGATCAGCGTCGACTTGCCCGAGCCGGAGAGGCCCATCACGACGAAGATCTCGCCCTGCTTCACCTCGAACGAGGCGTCGATGACGGCTGCGGTGGTCCCGCCGGAGGCGAGTTCGTCACGCGAGGCACCGGCCTGCAGGCGTTTCACGGCTTCCTTCGGCTTCCTGCCGAAGACCTTGTACAGTCCCGTCGCGGAGACGGCAATCGTTTCGGTCATGTGTTCTCCTGGAAGCGCACGCGGAACCGCGGTGCGCTCTTCCTGTCGATCGTCAGGCCGGGTCGAACGGCTCTCGATCCGCCCCATCGGCGCACTGATGGACAGCGCGCGGGCTCGGATCACGTGGGGCGACAACGGCTACCGCGTGGCGTTCGACCGTACGTCCAGCACGCCGTCACGGGGCGACAGGGGGCGGGACGCGGTTACGTAGGTCAGCCCTTGCGGGCCGTCGACAACGCTAACGAAACTCACAGCTGCTGGCTAATCGACGATCCCCCAAAAGGCGGACATCGCGCACGGCCTCCATGGCAAAACCGAACATGGTCAGGGTTTTCCGCCCGAGTCCTTCGTTATGCGTTCGTGACCTTCGCCCGGCCGGTACAGCCGCGGGTCGCCCTCACTCCCCCACCGCGACGCCGATGAACGAGTGATCGAACACCAGGCTCGTGCGGGTCGAGGCGACCGTCGGATCGGCCGACAGGTGCTCGACGACGAAGTCGCGGATGTGGGCGCTGTCCCGCGCCGCGAGATGGATGACGAAGTCCTCGGAGCCGCCGAGGAAGAACACCTGCACGACCTCCGGGAGCTGTCGGATGCCGGCGCTGAACTCGGCGATACGGGCGCGAGCCCCCGCCCTGATGTTGACGCTGATGAGCGCCTCGAGACCGAGCCCGACCGCGACCGGATCGATACGCGCCGAGAACCCCGTGATCACGCCGCGGTCGACGAGCGACCGCACTCGGGCGACACACGTCGAGGGGGCGATGCCGACGAGCTCCGCCATGCGGGCGTTCGTCATGCGTGCGTTCTCCTGCAGGAGCCGCAGGAGTGCGTGGTCGACGTCGTCGAGGTCCGCGCGTCCGTGCAGATTGTTCGTCATCCTGCGCCCACTCTCTTTTTCAGCCGAATCATCATCGAGTTCAGACACGAATTCCGCAAAAACTGCGGTGTTCATTTGACTGAAACGCAGCAACCTCAGAATAGTCCCACACCGTCCACCGACGAGCGGGAGAGCCGAGCCTTGGCCCAGCCTGCGAGAGGAACCAGCCATGCGAATCGGCATCCCCACGGAGATCAAGAACAACGAGAACCGGGTCGCGGCGACGCCCGGCGGCGTCCACGAACTCGTCCGACACGGCCATGAGGTCGTCGTCCAGGCGGGCGCCGGCCTCGGGTCCGGCAATCTCGACGAGGCGTATCGTGCCGCCGGCGCGACCATCGCCACCGACGCGGCCTCCGTCTGGGCGGCGGGCGACCTCCTACTCAAGGTGAAGGAGCCCGTCGCCGCCGAGTACGACTTCCTGCGGGCCGACCAGACGCTCTTCACCTACCTCCACCTCGCGGCGGACCGTCCGCTCACCGACGCCCTGATCGCCTCTGGGATCACCGCGATCGCCTATGAGACCGTGCAGCTACCCAACCGCTCCCTGCCGCTCCTGCAGCCGATGAGCGAGGTCGCAGGACGACTGTCCACGCAAGTCGGCGCCTACCACCTCATGCGCGCCACCGGTGGACGAGGGATCCTGCTGGGCGGCGTGCCCGGAACCCCCAAGGCGAAGGTCGTCGTCATCGGCGGCGGGGTCGCCGGCGAGCACGCCGCGGCCAACGCGCTCGGCATGCAGGCGGACGTCACGATCATCGACATCTCCATCCCTCGCCTGCGCGAGCTGGAGAACCGCTTCAGCGGGCAGATCCAGACCAGACCGTCATCGGCGTACGAGATCGCGGAGCAGCTCCGCGACGCCGACCTCGTCATCGGCTCGGTGCTCATCCCCGGGGCTCAGGCCCCGAAGCTCGTCACCGACGCCATGGTGGCGGACATGAAGCCCGGCTCGGTGCTCGTCGACATCGCCATCGACCAGGGCGGCTGCTTCGAGGGCTCACGGGCGACGACGCACGACGACCCGACGTTCCGTGTCCACGACAGCCTCTACTACTGCGTGGCCAACATGCCCGGCGCCGTCCCGGAGACCTCGACGCGCGCGCTGACCAATGCCACGCTCCGGTACGCACTCGCCATCGCCGACCAGGGCACGGGAGCAGCAGTGGCGGCCGATGCAGCGCTCCGCGCGGGCGTCAACATCCACGCGGGTGCGGTCACCAACGCCGGCGTGGCCGCGGCGTTCGGCCTCCCCGTCGCGACGATGGACTGACCCGCCGCCCGCCGACCGCAGGCGACCATCCCCGCAAACGACGAAATCCCGGTCTCGAGGAGACCGGGATTTCATCTTTTCTGTTGCAGGGGCAGGATTTGAACCTACGACCTCTGGGTTATGAGCCCAGCGAGCTACCGAACTGCTCCACCCTGCGGCACAAGAGATAAAGCTAGCATGCATTCTGAGGGCGTGCAAATCGCGTGCTGCTGAGCACTCCGATTCCGGCCGAATCCCTCCTCCTGGAACGCCGAACGGCGCCGCCCGTCAGGGCGACGCCGTTCGGATTGCAGGCTCGGAATCAGCCGTTCAGCAGTGCCAGCGCCTGCGCCAGCGCGTCGGAGATCTTCTTGTCAGCCACCCCGTAGGCAGCCCAGTCACCGCTCGCCATGGCCGCGTCCTTCTCGACCATCGCGGCCTTCGCCTGGTCGAGCAGCGTCTTGATCTGCGCGTCCACCGTCGGGTCACCCGTGCTCGGGGTCGAGCCGGTGTCGGTTCCGCCGCCGGTGTCCGTGCCGTCCGTCGGGGGCGTCGTGCTGTCGCCGGGGACGTTGGTGTCACCCGCATCCGCACCCGAGTCGCCGCCGAACAGGACGTCGAGCGCCTCGTCCAGCGTGTCTTCGAAGGCGATCTGGTCGCCGAAGGCGACGAGCACCTTCTGCAGGAGCGGGAAGCTCGTGTCGCCGGTGGACTTCACGTAGACCGGCTGCACGTAGAGCAGACCGCCACCGACCGGCACCGTCAGCAGGTTGCCGTTCAGCACCTCGGTCTGGCCCTGCTTCAGGATGTTGATCTGGCTGGACACGCTCGGATCGGAGTCGAAGGTGTTCTGCACCTGGCCGGGACCCGGCACGGTGTCGTCCTTCGGCAGGGTCAAGAGCCTGATCTTGCCGTAGTCGGAGCTCCGCTTGCCGTCCTCGGCACCGGCGTTCGCATCGACCGCGAGGTAGCCCGTCAGCACGTTCCGCGACTGCTCACCGCCCTGACGCGGGATGAACGTGGAGTACAGGGAGAAGGACGGCGCGTCCTGCTCGGGCAGCTGCATCGTCAGGTAGTACGGCGGCTGGTACTTCTTCTCGGTGTCGGTCGACTGCGGGTCGTTGGGGGTGACCCACGCGTCCTCGCTCGAGTAGAACGATCCGGCGTTGGTGACGTGGTACTGGCCGAGCACCGAACGCTGGACCTTGAAGAGGTCGGCCGGGTACCGCACGTGGCTCATGAGGTCGCCGGACATGTCCGACATCGGCTTGACCGTCGACGGGAACACCTTCTGCCAGGTCTTGAGGATCGGATCCTGGTCGTCCCAGCTGTAGAGCGTCACCTTGCCGTCGTACGCGTTGACGGTCGCCTTCACCGAGTTCCGGATGTAGTTGACGTCGTCGAGCGCGTAGTTCTGCGCCGGCGTGACCGAGTCGGAGATCGTGTCGGACAGGCTCACGGTCTTCGAGTAGGGGTAGCTGGCGCTCGTCGTGTAGCCGTCGACGATCCAGACGATCTGACCGTCCACCACGGACGGGTAGGGGTCGGAGTCGAGCGTCAGGTAGGGAGCGACCTTCTGGACCCGGGTGAGCGGGTCGCGGTCGTAGAGGATCTGCGACTGGCTGTTCACGGAGTCGGAGAGGAAGATCTGCTCCGACTGGAACTTGAGCGCGTAGACGAGCTTCTTGAAGACGTTGTCGAGCTTGGGCCCGCCATCACCGTCGAAGGTCGTGTAGGTCTGCGACTCACCCTGGGTGCCCGACGGGTAGTCGAGCTCCACCGGGTCCGCGCCCTTGGGAGCGCCGACGATGGAGTAGTCCGGCGACTGCTCACCGAAGTACACGCGCGGTTCGAAGTCGCCGAGCGCGCCGGTGGTGGGGATGCCCGACTCGAGGAAGACCGGCTCACCGGAGGCCGAGCGCTGGTTGCCGTAGGCCGCGACCAGACCGTACCCATGGGTGTACACGACCGTGTTGTTGATCCACGACTGCGAGTTGTCGAGGCCGGCGACGTTCAGCTCGCGGACCGCGACGACGGCGTCCTGCGTCTTGCCGTCGATGTTGTAGCGGTCGACGTCGAGCTGCTTGTCGAAGGAGTAGAACTGCTTGAACTGCTCGAGCTGCGCGACCGAGGCGCTCACGAGCGACGGGTCGATGATCCGGATGTTCGCCGTGGTCTCGGCGTCCTGACGGAGTGCTCCGGGGGTCGCGTCGGTGGTGGCCGCGTACTCCTCCTCCTCGACGTCGGCGATCCCGTAGGCGTCGCGGGTCATGTCGATGTTCCGCTTGATGTACGGCGTCTCGAGGCTCTTCGCGTTCGGCTCCACCTGGAAACGCTGGACGATCCACGGGTAGAGGCTGCCGACGATGAGGGACGCGACGATGAGCAGCGCGGTACCGACGAGCGGCAGACGCCAGCGGCCGGTGAACGCGGTGACGACGAACAGGACGGCGACCATGAGCGCGATGCCGGCGAGGATGACCCGACCGGGGATGGTCGCGGCGACGTCGGTGTACGAGGCACCGGTGATGAGCGTGCCGGTGTCGTTCAGCGTCGTGTACTGGTCGAGCCAGAGGCTGACGGCCTGCAGGATCAGGTACAGCGCGGCGAGCACCGAGATCTGCACGCGGGCCGCCATGGAGATCCAGACCTCACGGCTGACCACCCGGATGCCTCCGTAGAGGTAGGTGACGACGGCGGTTGCGATGAGGGCGATCAGGACGACCGCCGAGGAGAAGGCGACCACGGCTTGGAAGAACGGCAGGTCGAAGAGGTAGAACGACACGTCGAGGTTGAACTGCGGGTCCTTGGTACCGGACGGGGTGCCGTTCATCCACAGCAGCACCAGCTGCCAGCGCGAGGCCGCGGCGACACCGCCGAAGAGCCCGAAGAGCGCCGGGATGCCGTAGGTCGCGAGTCGGCGGAGCGGCTCGACCACCTGCTGGTAGCGGTCGACCTGCGAGCTGAGCTTCGCGTAGACCGGACGGGTCCGGTAGGCGATCTCGATGGCCAGCCAGACGGGGAGGGCCATCCCCACGAACCCGACGAGGAACATGGCGATCGCCGCGATCCACTGCGTGGTCAGGACCTCGGTGAAGCCGAGCTGTTGGAACCACAGCAGGTCGGCGTAGAACCCCGAGAACACGAAGAACCCGATGAGGAGCGCGGCGATGATCGCCACCGTGATCGCGATCGGGGCGCGTCGGCGCTGAGTGGACAGGGGCTTCTCTGCTGCTGCGGATGTCACGTGTGGCCTCTTCAGATAGGGGTCGTCCCACCCATCCTAAAGCGGCCGGGCTGGGAGAGCGCCCGAAGTGGTCAACCAGCCGAGCAGGTGGGCAGCTTGCTCGTGTCGGCTCCGTCCGCGATGGCCTTGAGCGCTGTGAGCGAATCGTCGAGGGTCTTCACCGCGAAGACCGTCAAGCCGTCGGGGACGTGTCCGGCGACCTCGTCGCAGTTGCTCTCCGGTGCCAGGAACCACTCGGCCCCGGCGTCCTTCGCGCCGAACAGCTTCTGCCGGATGCCGCCGATCGCGCCGACGTTCCCGTCGGCGTCGATCGTCCCGGTACCGGCGACGTCCTTCCCGCCGTTGAGCTCACCCGGGGTGAGCAGGTCGATCATGCCGAGCGCGAACATCATGCCGGCGCTCGGGCCGCCGACGTTGTCGAGCTGGATGGTGATGTCGACGGGGAGGTCGTAGGTGGTCTTGGTACCGATGCCGATCACGGTCGAGGTCGTCCCGTCGGACGCGGTCGCGGTCGTCGGCGTGATCTCGACGGTGCTCGCCACTCCCCCACGCACGATGTCGAGCGTGACCGGCTTGTCCGTACCGTTGGCGTTGATCGCGTCCCGCAGGCCGGCCAGGCCGGTCACGGGCGTGCCGTCGACCGCGACGATCTCGTCGTCGAGCCGCAGCACCCCCTGCGCGGGCGCACCCTCCGCGATCTGTGCCACCACGATGTGCTCGGGAACCTCGTACCCGAGCTCGCGCAACGCCGCCGCGACCGAGTCCTGCTGCGAGTCGACCATGAGGGTCGCGTTCTGCTCGTCGCGCTGCTCGGTCGTGACGCCGGGCGGGAAGTAGAGGTCCATCGGCACGACGGCGCGGCTCGGGTCGAACCAGGCCGAGACGATGTCGAGCCAGCCCGGGCTCCGTTGCGGGTTCCCGACCAGCTGGACCGTCAACATGTCGAGCGTGCCGCCCGTGTCGTAGGTCTGCTCGTCGTGGACCTCGATGAGCGGGACGTCGCCGTCGTCACCTTCGGTCGTACCCAGCACGTTGAACACGGGACCCGGCTGTTCGATGACGTACGGCGCGGGAACCGCCGACAGCACGCCGAGGAGGACGAGCGAGAGGCTGAGCACGATCCAACCGAACCGAGCGCGACGATTGCGACCCTGACCGGTCGGCGCCGAAGCGGTGGGAGCCTCATCGGCGAAGAGCGACATGCAAGCCTTCCGGAGTGTTCGCGGTGGGCGGAAACCCGACCAACCATACCCCGGCGATTCTTCAGCGAGGTGCGACTAGCGTAGAAGGCCCAGCACCGAGCTATCTGAGAGGCGGCTGACGTGCCAGAGGATTCCGACAAGAGTCCGGAGGACGAGTTCCGCGACATGCTCCGCGAGCTCCTCTCCGGCAACGGTTCGTTCGACCCGAGCCAGCTCGCCGGCGCCGCCGGCCTTCCCAGCGATCCGGCCAGTCTCGCTGCGCTCATGTCGCAGCTCCAGGGCGCACTCCGCTCCGGTGGCGACGGCATCAACTGGGACACCTCGCTCCAGCAGGCGAAGACCATCGCCGGGGACGGCTCCCAGGACACGACGCCCGAGCAGCGTGCGGCGTTCGAGCAGGCGTTCCACATCGCCTCCCTGTGGCTCGCCGACGTCACCGACGTGGCCGAGCTGTCGAGCGAACCGGCCCTGTACACGAGGACGCGCTGGGCCACGAAGACGATGCCGTTCTGGACGCAGCTCGCCGAGCCGGTGGCCACGAACATCGCGAACGCCCTGACCGGCGTGCTCACGGAACGCGCGCCCGAGGAGCTGTCGAGCATGATCGCGAACGCCGGACAGCTCGTCCGCGGCATCGGCGGCACGCTCTTCGCGATGCAGCTCGGACAGGTCGTCGGTCAGCTCTCCAAGGAGGTCGTCTCCGGCGGCGACATCGGCATCCCACTGCTCGACGACAACGAGGCCGCCCTGGTGCCCCAGAACGTCGCCGACTTCGGCGAGGGTCTCGACATCCCGGCGGATCAGGTCCAGATCTACCTCGCGGTCCGTGAACTCGCGCACGCACGACTCTTCCGCCACGCCCGCTGGCTCCGCCTGCACCTCATCTCCTCGATCACCGACTTCGCACGCGGCATCCGGATCGACACCGAGCGACTCGAGGAGCTCGCCGAGAGCTTCGACCCGTCGAACCCCGAGGAACTCCGAGAGGCCATGACGAGCGGTGCGCTCATCCCCGCCCGAACCGAGGCGCAGGACGCGAGCCTCGCCCGACTCGAGACGACGCTCGCCCTCATCGAGGGCTGGGTCGACGTGGTCACCGCGGCAGCCACCGAGCGTCTCCCCCGCTCCGCGGCCATCGCGGAGACCGTCCGCCGACGCCGCGCCGCCGGTGGGCCGGCCGAACAGGCCTTGGGCGCGCTCGTGGGACTCGAGCTGCGACCTCGCCGGCTGCGCGAGGCTGCGCAGATGTGGCAGCAGGTCACCGACGCCGTCGGTACCGCGCAGCGCGACGCCCTGTGGTCGCACCCCGACCTCGTGCCGACCGCAGCCGACATCGACGCCCCGGAGGCGCTCATCGCGCGCCTCGAAGCTGAGGCCAGGGGCGAGCGTCCCGAGCAGGACGAGATGGATCTCGCGCTCGAAGACCTCCTCCGTGGCGAGGAACGCGGCGGCCAGCACGACGACGAGCCCGGTTCGGAGCCCTCCGGCCCGAACGGTGCCGGCGGCCCCCCGGTCTGATCCACGGCGACGCTCCACAGCTCGTCCTTCCGGGCGGGCTGTGGAGAGTGCCGACGCGACCGGTCGTCGACCCGCCATCATCGATGGATGACGACGCGCCTCGATCCCAGGAGACCGCTGCTCTGGCGAACCCCGCACAGCCTGCAGGTGGGAGTCGATGAAGCGGTCGTGCTCGACAGCGTCCGGACCGAGACCGAGCAGGTCGTCGCGGCACTGCGTGCCGGCTTCCCGGCTCTGGTCGAACGACGACTCGCGGACGCCCTCGACATCCCAGCCCACGAGATCGATCGCGTCCTCTCGACGCTCGACCCGGTGATCGAGCACGGCGGCCCCACCTCCGGCCCCGCCGTGACGCACCGGGTCGTCGTGGACGGCGCGAGCCTGGCGGCCGAGCTCCTCCGACGCCTCCTCTCCGAGCAGGAGGCGGTCGCACTCATGCCACCGGAGTCCGGGTCGACCGGAGCCGGGTCGCACCCTGGCCGGGTCGACGTCGCCGTCCTCGTCGCCGACTTCGTCATCCCGCCGAGTCGGTACACGCGGTGGCTGCGCGACGACGTCCCGCACCTGCCGGTCGTGTTCAGCGATCGTGTCGTCCGGATCGGGCCGTTCGTGACACCCGGCTCAGGGCCGTGCCTGCACTGCGTCGAGCTGCACCGCACCGACGACGATCCGGCCTGGCCGGCCGTCGCCTCCCAGCTTCTCGGGCACCGCTCGCCACTCGACACCCAGCTCCTCGGTGCGGAGGTCGCGACCCGCGTGACCCGTCTGGTGCTCCGACACCTCGACGCGTCCCAGCCCATCCTCGCGAGCACCCAGCTGGTGGTCGACGCCGCGACCGGTGGGGTCAGGCGCCGCGTCGTCCGGGAGCACTCGAGGTGCGCATGCCGAGCTCTGCCAGGAATCGCGACGGCTCGCGACGACCACCGCGTTGCTGCGTCTCGGACCAGGACAGGTTGAGCAGCCGCTTGGCGCGCGTGATGCCGACGTAGAGGAGCCTCCGTTCCTCGTCCGCCTGCTCGAACTGTTTCGCGTAGGAGATCGGCAGATAGCCCTCGGAGAGCCCGATGAGGTGCACGGCCTCCCACTCGAGGCCCTTCGCCGAGTGCAGGGTCGCCAGCGTGACCGCCTCGACCGTCGGCTCGTGCTGCGCGGCCTGCCGCAGTTGCAGCTCATCCGTGAAGGCGCGGAACGAGGTCCCCTCCGGCGCCTGGTCGACGAGCCCCATGATCGCGTTGAGCGACTCCCAGCGGTCGCGCACCGCGCCGCCGCCGTCGGGCGGGTCCTGGCTCCAGCCGAGCGACCGGAGCACGTCGCTCACGGACTTGAACAGGGGCTCACCACTGATCGAGACGGAGGCAGCGCGGAGCTGGAGCAGGGCCTGCCGTACCTCGGGCAGCTCGAAGAAGCGCTTGGAGCCGTGCATGACGTAGGGGATGCCGGCTTCGCCGAGGGCCGTCTCCAACGCCGCCGCCTGGACGTTGATCCGGTAGAGCACGGCGATCTCCGAGGCCGGGACGCCCGCCTGCAGCTGCACGAGGATCTCCGAGGCGACGCCTCTCGCCTCGGACAGCTCGTTCGGGTACTGCCGCAGGCCGACCGCCGGCGTCTCAGGGCGTGCGGTCTGGGTGCCCTCGTCGTCGCGTGCGGTGGCCGCTGAGAGGTGCAACGCCCCCGGGCGCCCCCGCATGAGCGTGTTCGCCGCGGCCACGACCGGCGGGGCGGAGCGGTAGTTGCGCTCGAGCCGGACGACCGTGGCGTCGTGGTACCTGGTCGGGAAGTCGAGCAGGTAGTCGGAACGGGCACCGGCGAAGGAGTAGATGGTCTGGCTCGCGTCGCCGACGACGCACACGTCCCGTCGACCGCCCAGCCAGAGTTCGAGGAGTCGGTGCTGCAGCGGCGAGACGTCCTGGTACTCGTCCACGACGAAGAAGCGGTACTGCTCGTGCACCTGCATGGCGACGGCGGGCTCGGTCTCGATCATGCCGGCGCAGGCGAGCAGGACGTCCTCGAAGTCGATGCGTCGGCGCTCGTCCTTCAACTGCTCGTAGGTCTCCTGGAGCGAGACGACCTGCTCGAGGGACAGCTTGGCCGGCAGCGGCCGGTTCGACGCCGCATACTGCTCGAGGGTCAGGCCGGACACCTTGCGCCATTCGATCTCGCCTGCCACGTCGCGCAGGGTCGCGGTGTCGACCCGCAACCGGAGCCGTTCGGCCGCGTGCCCGAGCACCCGGCCCTTGCTCTCGACGAGCGCGGGCACCTGACCGCCGACGACCTGGGGCCAGAAGAAGTTCAGCTGCGAGAGCGCGGAGGCGTGGAAGGTCCTGGCCGAGACGCCCTCGGCTCCGAGCGCCCGGAGCCGACCACGCAGTTCAGCAGCGGCGCGGCTGGTGAAGGTGAGTGCCATGACGCGCGACGCCGTGTAGGTCCCGGTCGCGACCCCGTAGGCGATGCGATGGGTGATCGCGCGGGTCTTGCCGGTGCCTGCGCCGGCGAGCATGCACACGGGTCCGCGGAGCGCCTCCGCTGCGACGGCCTGGTCGGGGTCGAGTCCGGCCAGCAGTTCGGCCGGACTGCTCATCGGGGCCCCTCGGTGGTGCCGCGCCTCATCGAGACCAGGATCCGCGAAGCCACTCGTCGATCACGGCTCGTGCGATCGACGACGGTCCGGGGAGGATGACGTCGGTGGCCGGGTCCTCGAGTTCCTCCCGCGTGAACCACCGGAGGTCGAGGATCTCCTGGCCGTCCGGGACGAGCGCCTCCGGATCCTGATCCTCCGCGAGCGGGGCGACGAAGCCGAGCATGAGCGAGCGCGGGAACGGCCACGGCTGCGAACCGAGGTAGACGGGAGTGCCGAGACGCATCCCCGACTCCTCGAAGATCTCGCGGGCGACGGCTTGCTCGAGAGACTCGCCGGCATCGACGTAGCCGGCCAGCAGTGAATACCGGTTGTGCTCCCACATCGCGTTCGACCCGAGCAATATCCGTCCCTGAGGATCGACGACCGCGACGATGACCGCGGGATCCATGCGCGGGAAGAGTTCGTTGCCGTCGACCGGGCAGTGCCGTGCCCAGCCGGCGTTGCGGACGGTGGTCGGCGAGCCGCAGTGCGCACAGAACGGCTCGGCTCGGTGCCAGCCTGCGATCGCCAGCGACGTCGCCAGGATCCCGACGTCGCGGTCGGACAGCCGGTGTCCGCTCCGACGGAGGTCGAACCAGCGGTCCTCATCCTCGGTGATCGCGTCGGCGTCGGCGTCGGCGAGGACCCACAGCAGGATGTCGGTGCCCGGTGGTGTCCCCGGGCTGTCCTCGACGGTGCTTCCGAGGTAGACCATGAGCTCCGGCTCGGGCAGGTCCGAGGGATCCAGGAGGTCGAGCGCGTCGCCGGTCACGAGTGCGCGCCGGCCGCGGAGGACGACGGCTCGGGCGTTCGGATCGACCCGCAGTCCGTCGAGCACGTCCGGTCGTGAACGGAGCTCGCCGTGACGGTCGAGTCCGCCTCTCGCAAGCGGTAGACCGGCGAGTGCGCGAACCTGAATCGTCATGGACAACCTCTCTGAGGGCGTGGCGAGCGCGGCTCACCGGGACGGCCCCGTACCCTGGATGTCATGGCCAGATCCCATCTCACTCTAGCCGCGTTGGCCACCTCGGCCGTCGCCGACCTCCAGGTCCGCGGGTCCGGCGCGCACACCGCCGGCGGCGAGGGGAACTACGACGCGGCCCGTCTCGTGACGGCCGACGGACGCGAGCTCATCGTGCGCATCCCGACCTCACAGCAGGCCGAGACGGAGCAGTCCGCGGACCTCATCGCCCTTCGCGCACTCACGCCCGGTATCCGCAGCAGGTTGCCCTTCGACGCCCCGACCGTCGTGGGCCAACTGCCCGTCGACGGCACTCGCGCCGTGGTGCTCGACTTCGTGGCCGGCAGTCACCTCGACCCGACCGCGCTCGGCCGCGACGAGGTCCTCTCCGACTCGCTCGGTGCCGCGGTCGCCGCGATCCACTCCCTCCCGACGGCCTTCATCGCGGAAGCGGGCCTCCCGCTGCTGTCCACCGAGCTCATCCGGGCGGACGCGCACCGCATCGTGTCCCGCGCCGCCGAGACGAGGCTCCTCCCGACCGCCGTCCGCGAGCGCTGGCAGGCGGCCGTCGAGGACCACTCGCTCTGGCAGTTCCAGCCCACCGTCATCCACGGATCCCTCGCCGCCGACCGCGTGCTCGTCATCCGTCAGGACGGACATGGACTCGTCAACGGCGTCATCGAGTGGGGCTCGCTGCGCGTCGGCGACCCGGCCCTCGACCTCCACTGGATCGCGACGCTCGGCGCGACCGGCGAGCAGGCCTTGTCCGCCTACGCGGCCTCGTGCTCCCGCGGACCCGACCGCTTCGTCACGCTCCGCGCCCGCCTCTACGCGGAACTCGAGATCGCCCGCTGGCTCCTGCACGGTCGCGACAGCCACGACGAGACCATCGTCGAGGACGCCGTCGCAATGCTCGACGGACTCGTCGACCGCGTGCTCGGCGACGTGACGGATCCCCTCGGCACCTCGACCGGACCCGTCCTCGACGTCGACGAGGTCGAGGACATGCTCGACCGCACACCGATCGGCTCGTCCTCCCCCGGCATCGCCATGCAGACCGACACCTATGACCGGTCAGAGCTCGAGCGCGCCCTCGGCCGCGATACCGGCGGCTCGGACGACGACGACACCGACGACGGTGAGGCCGACGACGTTCGCGACCACGCCGGAACCGACGCGGACGCGAACGCCACGGATCAGATCGACACCTCGTCGTTCGAGCTCTGGGACTCGGCGGCCTCCCCGAAGGACCGCTCCCACTCCGACAGGAGTTCCTCCTCCGAGTAGAGGCGTTCCGGCCGGAGCTGCACGTCGTGGCTCACGTAGTAGAGCACGGCGTCGATGCGCTCGGGGTCGACCTCCCGGTGGTGCGCGTACGCCAGACGGTAGAGCGCGAGCTGGAACGAGGCGTTCCGCACGTCCTCCGGCGTCGTGGGTACCGCGCCGGTCTTCCAGTCGACGATCTCGAACCGGTCCCCGCGCTCGAACACCGCGTCGAGCTTGCAGACCACCACCCGTCCGGTGTCGCCGAGCGGCACGTGGATCTCGGTCTCGACCTCGATCGGTCGGACGTCCGCCCATTCCGAGGCGAGGAACCGCTCGGTGAGCTCGTCGAACCCGATCCCCTCCGACGCGTCCGGCCCCGGGCGTTCGACGTCGAGCTCCTCGGGGAGCGCGTCGACCAGCTCCTGCAATCCGAAGCGTCCGTAGTGCGCCTCGACCCACGAATGGAACCGGGTCCCGAGACGGGTCTGCCGGTAGGGCCGCTGCGGGACGGGGCGACGCAGACGTTCGAGTGCGGCCTCCGGTTCCGTGACGAACTCCTTGAACTTGGACGCGGGGATGCGCACGGGGAGTTCACCGCGCGCGGTCGTCGTCGCGGCACGGCGTCGTTCCTCGAGGAGCAGTGTGAGCTCGTTCTCGAGAGGGCCGAGGGTCGCCAGCAGCTCGGCCTCGGGCCGTCCGCGCCGCTGGTCGACCTCGGCCGCCGCCCGCTCGACGACGCTCCGACGCGCGCCGAGCGGATCGAGTGGCCAGTCGAGGACCGCAGCACCGGAGTCGACCGGGTTCTCCTCGAAGGCGGAGGCTGCGGGGAGCGGTGCGATGACGCCCGCCGCGGCCAGCTCCAGGAGGTAGGTGCTCGCAGCACGGGGCCGCTTGCGATCGCCCGACCAGAACGAGCCGGTGAGCAGGAGGTCGTGCTTGGCGCGGGTCACCGCCACATACGCGAGCCGGCGTTCCTCGTCGAGCGCGCGTTCGCCGAGCGCCTCCGAGAAGGCGAGCTGAGCGTCGACGACCTCCTTCCGCGTCTCGGCCGTCCGCCAGGCGAACTCCGGCAGCTCCGCCGCGTCGCCTCGGAAGTCGTACGGCAGTGTCCCGAGACGCACCCAGCCTTTGCCGTCCTTCGGTTTGGCTGGCAGTTCGTCGACCACGAGCCGCGGGATCGCGACATGGTCCCACTCGAGGCCCTTCGAACCGTGGATGGTGAGCAGTTGGACCGCACCCTGGTCGGGTGCGTCGCTCGCCGGTCCGAGGTCGTCTCGGGCGAGCGAGCGGTCGATCCACGCCAGCAGGCTGCCGAGCGTCACCTGCTCCTCCGCCTGGATGAACGAGATGACCTCGTCGTGGAAGGCCTGCAGTCTGGCCGGAGCGCGCGCCGCGGAGCCGGTCGACTCGTTCGCGACGACCTCGATGTCGAGCCGCAACTCGCGCTCGACCGCTCTGACGAGATCGGGGAGGCCGCTGCCCGCACGACGCCGCAGGGAGGCGAACACCAGTCCGGCCTCCCGGAGACGCGAACGCGCCTCGTCGGTGAACCCTGCGGCGAGGCCCGCCGGCACGCGGTCCGCGGCGATGAAGTCGAGCGCGTCGATGATCGACCGCCCGTCGTCGTCGGCGACCGACTCACGGAGCCGGGCGGCCAGTTCGGCGTCGTACCGCTTCGTCTTCCAGTCGATGGCCTGCAGGTACCGGGCCACCTCCACGAGGTGTCCGAGGTCGTGGACGCCGATCCGCCAGCGAGGCCCGCTCAAGAGTCTGATGAGCGAGGACCCGGCACCGGGATCGTGGATGACCCGCAGTGCCGCCGTCACGTCGACGATCTCCGGAGAGGAGAGCAGACCGCCGAGGCCGAGGATGTGGTGGGGGACGCCGAGCGCCGCGAGGCCGTCGGCGAACTCCTGCATCGGTCGACGCGCCCGGAACAGGATCGCGGCCGAACCGGCCGGATCTCCCCCGCGTTCGGCGAGCAAGCGGTCCGCGCACCACTCGGCGACCACCCGGATCTCCTCGGCACCGGTCTCGGGGAACTCGACGGCGAGGGAGCCGGCCCCGGCGCCGGGCTTCGGCTCGAGGTCGAGGACTCGCAGCTTCCCCGCCGTCTGCGCCTGCTGCTGCAACGGGCGGACGAGGACGTTCGCGGCTTCGAGGACCGTGCGGTCGTTCCGCCAACTCGTGGACAGGTTGAACTGGGTGGCGGCGACCTCCCGACCGAAGTCGCGTGAGAACCGTGCGAGGTTCGCCGCGCTCGCGCCGCGCCAGCCGTAGATGGACTGGTGCGGGTCGCCGACCGCCATGACGGGGTGGTCGGCGAACAGGGTCGACAGCAGTCTGGTCTGCACGACCGAGGTGTCCTGGTACTCGTCGAGCAGGACGACGCCCGCGCGATCGCGTGCGACGGCGGCGACCTTCGGCGAACGTTCGCAGGCGGCAAGCGCGAGGGCGACCTGGTCAGAGAACTCGACGAGTCCCTGCCGGCGCTTCTCGTCGGCGTACCGGTGCGCGAGGTCGAGCAGGACCGGCAGGGCACCCACGACCTCGACGGCCTGGTCGATCTGCGCGTACGCCCCGCGACCGCCGTCGGGGAGCTCGCCGATGCCGACGAACCGTTCCACGAAGCCGAGCAGCTCCTCGGTGGTGCCGTCGATCTCGGCGAGCTCGTGACTCAGCGAGAGGACGAGCTCGGCCACCTGGTCGACGGACTTGCCGAGGGTGGCGAGCCGTTCGTCTCCGTGTCGGACCACGACGCGCCTCGCGAGTCGCCAGGCGGACGCCTCGGACAGCAGGACCGACTCGGGCTCACGGCCCACCAGGAGGGCGTTGTCGCGGAACAGGGCGTTCGCATAGGCGTTGTAGGTGGACACCTCGGGACGGTCGAAGAGCGCGTCGGCCGCGGGATCCAGGATCCCGATGTCCTGCAGGGCGGCGATCCGCTTGCCGATCCGTGCCGCCAGCTCACCCGCGGCCTTCCTGGTGAAGGTGAGCCCCAGGATCCCGTCGACGTTCACGTGCCGGTTGGCGAGCAGCCACACGACGCGTGAAGCCATGGTCTCGGTCTTCCCGCTCCCGGCACCGGCGACGACGAGTACGGGCGCCATGGGGGCCTCGATGACCTCGACCTGCTGCGCCGTCGGTTGCGGGAGGCCGAGCAGGCCGGCGAGCATCTCGGCCGAGTAGGTCTCCTCCGTGCTCACGAGCTCACCGCCGGGACGACGTGGATGGCGCACTCGCCGAACGCGAACGGGTCGTGGCAGTGGGTCCCGACGCGGGCCTCGAACACCGCGCCGGCCATGCCGACCGCGTCCGCCAGAACACGCTCGCGGAAGCGCTCGAGGGCTTCGTCGTCGAAGGCGGGCTGGGCCGGGTCGTAGTACTCCTTGCGCTTCGTGCCGGCCGACACGACGATGAGCTTCGCGCCACCGCTCAGCAGCCCCTCCGTACCGGTGATCGCACCGGACGCCAGCGCGAGCTGGTAGGCGCCGAGCTGCGCCATGTCGGCGACCTCCCGGTCCTGTCTGGGCGCCGAGCCGCCGGTCTTGAGGTCGGCGATCACCACGCGCCGCGTGCCGTCGGCGTCGGGCACGAGTTCGACGCGGTCGATCGAGCCGCCGAGCACGGCCGCGCCGCCCAACTCTCCGATGGGGATGCGGAGGCTGAACCGGCTCTCGTTGCCGATCGAGGTCACTCCTGCGCGCTCCGCGTCGTGGAGGTACGCGGACAGCCGGTGGACGAGTTCCGCCGCACGCCGTTTCGTCGCCGCGCCCTCCCAGGCCGCTTCGAAGTGGAGTTCGTCCCAGCGGTCCTCCACCGCTGCCCAGAGCGCGGCCTCGTCGGAGGACTCCGCGTGTTCGAGCGCGGCGTGCACGATCGTGCCGAGACCGGAGGCGAACCCGGAGGCTCCGCCGCCCAGTCGGGCGATCGCCCAGTGCAGCGGGCACTCCTCGAAGGCCTCCATGCGGGACGGGGAGACCGGCAGCTCCTCGACGGCGGGGTCGTGGAGCGGTGCCGTCGAGCTCGGTGCGGCCACGCCGTACCACTCCTCGGTCGGAGCGCCGGGGACTCCCGCTGTCGCGAGGATGGCCAGGGCCGAGGCGGACGCGGCACGCTCGGCCGGGTCCGCGGGGCGGATCCGGCGGGTGAGCGAGCGACGCAGGGTGCCGACGAGCCCCCGGAGCGACAGGGGCGACAGGGATGCCCGGTGCGGATCGGGTTCGGGGAGCAGCGTGAGGAACGGGCTCGCCTGGTGGTCGTCGTCGACGACCGCGACCACCATGAGCGACCGGTGCGCACGGGAGGTCGCCTGGGCGAAGAGTCGGAGCTCGTCGTGGAGGACCGCGCGCCGTGCGTCCGCCGTCGCCGTGGCCGTGCCCTCCAGCAGTTCCACGAGCTCCGACGCGCCGAGCAGAGAGTCGCGGACCCGCAGGTTGGGCCACACGCCGTCCTGCATGCCGGCGACGACGACCGTGTCGAACGCGGTCCCGACCAGGGCGGCGGGCGTCGCGATCGTGACCGCCTCCCGGAGGCCCGTCGGCGCGAGGGAGTCGTCGCCGACCGTCTGTTCGAGCAGGCGGTCGAGGAAGACGGAGGCCGGGGTGTCGGGCTCCGCCTCGACGAAGGTACGTGCCGCATCGGCCAGCTGGGTGATCGCGTCGAGGTCGCGGTTCGCCTCCTCGGCGGCCTGACCGCTGCCCTTCGACAGCGAGACCCAGGAACGCTCGAGTCTGCTCCGCGACCAGAGGCCGTAGACGAGCTCCTCGGCCGAAGCGCCCGCCGCCGCCTGCGCGCTCGCCTCGGCGAGGCTGTCGGCAAGTGAGCGGGCGCGGGCGGCGGAGGGCGTCTCGAGTCCGATGAGTGCACCGGGGACGGCGAACGCCTCCTCCAGCAGGCGGTCCGCGCTGCGGTCGAGGCCCTCAGCGAGATCGGCGTGCCGGAGCGCGGCCCGCAGTCGCCTGACCCCGATCGAGTCCAGTCCACCGAGCGCGCTGTGGAGGAGTTCGGTCACGACCTCGGCGTCGAGCGGCGTCCGCCCGAGTGCCACCGACATGGCGAGGAGGACCGACCTGACGAACGGGTGGTCGCGCAGCGGTGCTCCGCCGGTGCTCGCCCGGGTGGGCACCTCGAGGGAGGACAAGCCCCGTTCGATCGCCGGGATCAGCCCGCCGCTGCGGACGACCACCGCCATGTCGGCCCACGCGACGCCGTCGAGGACGTGGCGCTCGCGGAGGAAGCGTGCGACGACCGCGATCTGCTCGGCCGGGGAACCGGCCGCCACGGTGACGACGGAGTGCTCGGGGGCCTCCGCGTCGTCGACCGGTGGCGCGGCCGTGCGATGGAGGCCGGCGCCGGCCGTGCCGATGCGCTCGGCGACACCGCGGACGGTCGCCCGGATGTCCGGTGTCCCGCGGTGGACCTGCCCGAGGACGAGCGTGTCCACCGGCCGACCGAGCACCTCGGCGAACCGCCCGAGGGCGTCGGCTCGGGCACCGTGGAAGGCACCCGTCGTGAGGTCGGGGTCGCCGAACGCGACGATCGTGACCCCGTGTCGGGCGAGCGCGGCGAACAGCTGCAGGACGCCGTGGGTCGCCTCCTGGGCGTCGTCCACGAAGACCACCCGCAGGCTGCCGAGCACGCCCGTTCCCGGTTCCTGGTCGTCGAGGAGCCGGACGGCGCGGGCGAGGGCCGCCGCGGGCGTGAGATGTCCGCGCCAGTCGTCGGCGAGGAACCCCTCGATGAAGCCCGCGGACGCGACCCACTCGGGACGCCCGTGCTCCGTACCGAGCCGACGCAGCTCGGCAGGCGCGACGTCGTGTTCGACGCTGCGTTCCATGAGGTTCCGGAGCTCGGTGCGGAACCCCTGCAGGCGCCTGACCTCGGGGCCGAGCTCGGCGGGCCACAGCGGACCGGTCGCGTCCTGTTCGTCGCCGAGGAGTCGCTCTGCGATGGTCTGGTCCTGCTCGCCGCCCGTCAGCAACCGCGGTCGTCCTGAACCGGCGAACGCCCCGGAGCCCGCGATGACCTCGAGCGCGAGGGAGATGGCGGTGCGCGCCAGGGATCCGGGTGTGGCGCGCGCGACCCGTGCCTCGAGGCGGTCGCGGAGGACCTGCGCCGACGACCGGGAGGAGGCGATGACGAGCACCTCGTCGGTACGCAGACCGCGCGAGTGCACGCGTTCCGCGACCGCTTCGATGAGCGTCGTGGTCTTGCCCGTGCCGGGAGCCCCGAGCACGACGGCGGACCGGTCGTCCGCGAGCCGCAGCACGGCCTCCTGCGAGTCGTCGACCCGGACGCACGTGCCGACAGCCGGGCCGCCGACGGGCGCGCGGTCCGCGTCACGGACCGCACCCGTCGGATCGTCGGAGGCGTCGGGAACCGTCATGGTCCGCACGTTACCGGAGCCTCCCGACATCGCCGCGACGGCCGACCGGCGTTCCGCTGTTCGCTGACAGCAGCCGACCCGCGCCGGTCGGAGGACCACGACTCCCGTAGTCTTGCCCTACGCAACCGAAAGGCACTCAAGGTGGAAATTCGCATCGGAATCCTCAACAGCCCTCGCGAGATCGGCTTCGAGACCTCGCAGCCGGCGTCGGAGATCGAGCAGGCGGTCAAGACCGCGCTCGAGACGGACGCCAAGCTGCTCGCGCTCAAGGACGACAAGGGCACCAGCTACCTCATCCCGACCGCGGGCATCGGCTACGTCGAGCTCGGAACCGAGGAGTCCCGCCGCATCGGATTCGTCGGCTGACCATGGAACTCCTCTTCGTCGTGCTCGGCGGTGCCATCCTCGGTCTCGCCGTCCGATACCTCCTGCCCGGCCGCGACCAGCACGGGGCCGCGCTCATCCCGGCGGTCGCGACGCTCGTCGCCGCCGTCGTCTGGGTCGCGGCGACGTGGGCCGGCATGGCGTGGGACGGCGGCTGGATCTGGGTGCTCGCCTTCGGCGCGTCCGTCGTCGTGAGTGTGGTGGTCGACCTCGTACTCGTCCGCGTCCGCACCTCGTCGGACGAGGCGATGCTGACCCGCTTGCAGCAGGGCGTCGCCGCCTGACCCGAGGCGCTCGATCGATCGACGCCGTCGCTCCACCCGGAGCGGCGGCGTCGTCGTGTCGGAGGAGACGACCGGTCAGGCCGTGAGCCCGAGCGCGTCCATCCGTCTGGTGTGGTTCGCGATGAGCTCCGTGTAGACCGGTTCGACCCGGGCGTCGTCCGGCAGCGCCTTGCTCTCGGTCACGAGGGCGGACCTGGCGACGAGCATGGTGTCGCCGAGCAGCCGACGGCCCCACATCGCGAGCGTCGAAGCGCGCTCGGGATGCGTTGCGATCACCCGGTGCAGGATCCCGACGAGCGGGTCCTCCTCCGGACCGGGGGCGACGATCGCAGCCAGGTCACGGGCGTCCGCCCCGTCCAGGCCGCGCGCGAGCTGCGCGAAGAACTCGTCGAGGAAGCCCCGCGCCACGAGGACGCCCAGCAGGAGTTCGTCCCAGGTGCCGGTGCGCAGGATCGCCTGGAACTCGTCCCGCGTGCGTGCGTAGGGTTCGAGCACGGCGCCCGGGTCGTCGCTCGTCCGGCGGAGCCAGGCGAGTAGCGCCTGGTGTTTGCGCAGCGCCGTGGCGGCGGCCTCGGCGACCGTCTCCCGATCGGCGTCGTTCGGAGCGTGCTCGACCGCGAACGACAGCGTCATGAAGAAACCGAGCTGCAGCTGCGCCACCTGACCGAGGTAGTCGGCGGTGCTGGGCGCGAGCTCGTGGAGGTCGACGCGGGTCGCCTGGACGGCGTCCTCCCGCGAGCGCAGACGAGGCGTCTGGGTGCCGGGACGCCGACGTCGTGCAAACCAACGAGCCATGCGACCACCCTATCCGCAGCGCGCCGATCGCCGTGTTCCGCGCGCCCAGCGGCCTCTCGGGACGTCCCGGGTAGAATAGCGGTGCCCCGGCGTCGGATCGGGGCCCTACACCTGTGTGCAATCGAAGGTGTAGACCATGACTGCACTGACAGGTATCTCCGTGACTTTCTCTGATCTCGGTGTCGACCAGGACATCGTCGACGCCCTCACGACCAAGGGCATCATCGAACCATTCCCCATCCAGGAGCAGACGATCCCCCTCGGGCTCGCCGGCCAGGACATCATCGGCCAGGCCAAGACGGGCACGGGCAAGACCTTCGGGTTCGGCATCCCGATCGTCCAGCGCCTCGGCCTCAACCCGGCTCCCGGCGTCAAGACCCTCGTGGTCGTCCCGACCCGTGAGCTCGCCGTCCAGGTGTCCGAGGACATCGAGATCCTCATCTCGAACCGGTCGACGACGCTCGTCTCCATCTACGGCGGCAAGGCCTACGAGGGGCAGATCGAGCAGCTGAAGGCCGGCGCCCAGATCGTCGTCGGCACGCCCGGCCGTCTCATCGACCTCAACAACCAGCGCCTCCTCGACCTCTCTGGCATCACCGAGATGGTGCTCGACGAGGCCGACAAGATGCTCGACCTCGGCTTCCTCGCCGACATCGAGAAACTCTTCTCCAAGACTCCCGCCGCGCGTCACACGATGCTGTTCTCGGCGACCATGCCCGGTCCGATCGTGGCCCTGGCCCGCCGCTTCATGAGCAAGCCGATCCACATCCGGGCGAGCGACCCCGACGAGGGGCTCACGCAGGCCAACATCAAGCACCTCATCTACCGCGCACACTCGCTCGACAAGGACGAGGTGATCTCGCGCATCCTGCAGGCCGAGGGTCGCGGCAAGACCGTGATCTTCACGCGGACCAAGCGTGCCGCCGCGAAGCTCGTCGAGGAGCTCACCGACCGCGGGTTCAACGCCGCGGCGGTGCACGGCGACCTGAACCAGGAGCAGCGCGAGCGGGCGATGGCGTCGTTCAAGGCCGGCAAGCGCGACGTCCTGATCGCCACCGATGTCGCCGCTCGTGGCATCGACGTCGACGACGTCACCCACGTCATCAACCACACGATCCCCGAGGACGAGAAGACGTACCTCCACCGCGTCGGCCGTACCGGTCGCGCCGGGAAGACGGGTATCGCCGTCACGTTCGTCGACTGGGACGACCTCCACAAGTGGGCGCTCATCAACCGCGCCCTCGAGTTCGGTCAGCCGGAACCGACGGAGACCTACTCCTCGAGCCCGCACCTGTTCACCGACCTCGGGATCGCGGAGGGCACGAAGGGCCGGCTGAAGCCCGCCAAGGCCGTCGAGCCCGCCCCGCGGCGCGAGGGTTCGCGGAGCGCAGGCGGACGCGACGGTTCGCGGACCGGCGGCGGACGCGACGGTTCACGGACCAGCGGCGGTCGCGGTGGTGAGCGCGGCGGACGCGGAGGCGACCGCACGCAGCCGACCAGCACCCGGCTCGAGTCCCAGCCGAGCACCCGCGCCCACTCGCGGACGCACGACGCCGCCTCGACCGACACCGTCGACCGCAGCGCGCCCGCAGCAGGCACCCACGACGGCCACGGTCCGGAGCACCGCGACGGCAACAGCGCTCCCCGCCGCCGGAGCCGGACGCGCCGCACCGCTCCCCCGGCTCCCACGGCGTAGGTCCGCCACGCAGAACGCCCGCACCCTTCCGGATGCGGGCGTTCTGCATGTCGCGAGCGCTGCGCTCGACACGGTTGGTGACCGAAGGATACCGGTCCCTGAGCCTGTCGAAGGGTGCTCCGACCGGCGTCCCATCACATCCGCTGCGCCCCCGTGGGCACTTCGACAAGCTCAGTGACCGGGAGAAGTACACCCGGTCCCTGAGCGCGTCGAAGGGCACTCCGGACGCGCCGCAGATCAGTCAGGCAGGACGGGTGCCGAGCCGGTGGCCTCGGCCACGATGCGCCGGACCACGTCGATGTCCGTGGTGTTCTCGCCGAGGCGGTTCGGCTTACCGGTCCCGTGATAGTCGCTCGAACCGGTCGCGACGAGGCCCAGCTCGGAGGCGATACGCCGCACGACGACCTTCCCCTCCTCGGTGTTCTCGCGGTGCTCGATCTCGAGCCCGAACAGGCCCGCGTCAGCGAGTTCGCGGAAGTACGGCTCGGGCAGCATCCGGTCGCGGCCGGCCGGGACCGGGTGGGCGATCACGGGGACGCCACCGGCGGCGCGGACGAGCTTGACCGCGGTGAGCGGGTCGGGCGCGTAGTGCGGCGCGTAATACCCGGTGCGCGGATGCAGGATGCCGTCGAAGGCTTCGCCACGGTCGGCCACGATCCCGAGGGCGATGAGGGCGTCGGCGATGTGAGGCCGTCCGACGGTCGCACCTTCGCGGGTCTGCGCGAGGACGTCCGCCCAGGACAGCGGGTAGTCGCCACCGATGCGTGCCACGATACCTTCGGCCCGCCGGAGCCGGGACTCCCGGATCTTCGCGGTCTCCTGGAGCAGGTCGCCGTTCAACGGATCGATGAGGTACGCGAGCAGGTGCACGCTCCGCCATTCGTAGCGGGTGCTCAGTTCCATTCCGGGGAGCAGGGTGATGCCCTGGCGGCGCGACTCGACGGCCGCCTCGGCCCAACCGGCGGTGGAGTCGTGGTCGGTGAGGGCGATCGTGCCGAGCCCCGCGGCACCGGCAGCGCGCATCAGCTGCGTCGGCGTCTCCGTGCCGTCCGAGACGCTCGAGTGCGTGTGCAGATCGGCGGGGCCGTGCATGTCTCGAGCGCTCACCACGCTTCCACCCTAGTCGCAGGTCCTGCCCCGAGGACTCCCAGACCGCTCGCCTACGCTGACGCGGGTGCTGAAGACCGTCGGTGGCGTCATCGCGGCCGTGCTCGCGATCGCGACCACGGCCCTGCTCGTCGTCGCCGTCCTCCCCGGGCTGTTCGGTCTCGAGCAGGCCCAGGTCGTCGTCCAACTGAGCGCGTTCCGCCTCCTCGTGGCGATCGCCGCCGCGGGCGGCGCACTGCTCTGCCTCGTGACGGCGATCCTCGTCCGGGGGTCCCACCGCGTGCTCCCCGCCATCCTGGCGGTCGTCCTCGCCGCGGTCTCGGTCACCGGCGCCGTCGTCACGGCCAACCGCGGAATCGACGATCAGATGGTCGCCGGAGAGGCGACCGACCTCGCGGATCAGGTCACGGTCCTCGCCTGGAACACCCTCGGCGATGCCGTCGACCCCGGAACGATCGCGGCGATCGCGGTGCGTGAGGGCGCCGACGTCGTCTCCCTGCCGGAGACCTCGTCCGACACCGCGGCGGTCGTCGCCGCCGCGATGACCGCCGCCGGACGGCCGATGGTTGCGCATTCGACCGACGCCGACGCAGGAGGGACGAGCCTCCTCATCAGCACCGGACTCGGCGAGTACGCGGTCCGTGCACCGACGGTGACCGGCCCGACCGCCATCGAGCGCTCGGAGACCCTCATCGCCGATCCGGTCCTCGGCCGCGGACCGACCCTCGTCGCGGTCCACACCACGGCCCCACTGCCGAGTCGGCTCGACGACTGGCGTGCGGAGCTCGCCGATCTCGCCGGCCGCTGCACCGACGACGCGGACGTGATCATGGCCGGTGACTTCAACGCGACGCTCGACCACCTCGCCGGGTTGCGCGGCGTCGGCGACCTCGGCGCGTGCCACGACGCCGCGGCGGCCGACGCGGCAGCCGGGCTCGGTACCTGGCCGACCGAGCTCCCGGCTGTCCTCGGCGCACCGATCGACCACGTCATGGCGACACCGGGATGGGTCACGGTGTCTGCTCACGTCCTGACCGACGTCGACGGCACGGGCAGTGATCACCGGCCCGTGGTCGCGACGCTGCTCCCCCGCACGGGGAGCTGAGGGTCGGGCGCCTGTCGCGACCGCAGTGCGACAATGGAGGTATGGCGACTTCCGCAGACACATCCAGTTCGAACACCGTCCAGACCGAGGCGACCTCCAACCGGGCGGCCGCCTGGTCCGAGGGCTTCCGCGCCTTCATCGGCACCGGGTGGGCAGACCGCCCCGAGGTCCTGCCGGAGCCGCGGGAGACCGCCGGCCTCGCAGCGGCTCGTCGTGAACGCCTGTCGGCACAGTTCCCCGGTCACCGTCTCGTCCTCCCCGCGGGCGGGATGAAGCAGCGGTCGAACGACACCGACTACCTGTACCGGGCGCACTCCGCCTTCTCCTACTACACCGGCTGGGCGGCCGACACCGAGCCCGACAGCGTCCTCGTGCTCGATCCCGAGGAGTCCGGCCACACCGCGACCCTGTACTTCCGCGAGCGAGCGGGCCGCGACACCGACGAGTTCTACACGAACGCCGCGATCGGCGAGTTCTGGATCGGTGCGCGTCCGTCGCTCGCCCAGGTGGCCGCCGACCTCGCGATCGCGACCGCCGACCTCTCGGCGTTCACCGCCGACGCCGCCGATCTCACGGTCGACGTCGACGACACCCTGACGCGCGCCGTGTCCGAGATGCGCCTCGTGAAGGACGCCTACGAGATCGCGCAGATGCGTCTCGCCGTCGACGCGACCGCGCGCGGCTTCGACGACGTCGTCGCCGAACTCCCGAAGGTCCTCGCGCACGAGCGCGGCGAGCGCATCGTCGAGGGCGTCTTCGCCGGGCGGGCTCGCGCCGACGGGAACGGCGTCGGGTACGAGACCATCGCCGCCGCTGGACCGCACGCCTGCATCCTCCACTGGACGCGCAACGACGGACGGGTCGTCCCGGGTGACCTCATCCTCATCGACGCCGGCGTCGAGCTCGACAGCTACTACACCGCCGACATCACCCGCACGATCCCGGTGTCCGGCACGTTCACCGAGGTCCAGCGACGGGTCTACGAGGCCGTCCGTGAGGCGGCCGACGAGGCCTTCGCCATCGTCCGCCCCGGTATCCGGTTCCGCGAGGTGCACGCGGCCGCGATGGCGGTCATCGCGCGCAAGACCGCCGAGTGGGGCCTGCTCCCCGTCACCGCCGAGGAAGCGCTCCTGAAGGAGAACGAGCAGCACCGGCGGTACATGGTGCACGGGACGAGCCACCACCTCGGCACCGACGTGCACGACTGCGCCCAGGCCCGCCGCGAGATGTACGCCGACGCCGAGATCGAGCCCGGCATGGTCTTCACCATCGAGCCCGGCCTCTACTTCCAGGTCGACGACCTCACGGTCCCCGAGGAGTACCGCGGCATCGGCGTCCGGATCGAGGACGACATCCTCGTCACCGAGGACGGCGCGGAGAACCTGTCGGCCGGCATCCCGCGCACCGCGGACGAGGTCGAGGCCTGGCTCGCGCGCTGAGCCCGTCCGCCGGGCGACGGCTCGGAGCCTGACGCGGCTGGATCAGCCCGCGTCGGTCTCCGGGCCGCGCTCCAGGAGGTTGCGTGCGCGGTTCGCGAGCTCGCCGCCGACGATGAGGTCGTAGCGCGTCGCCACGACGAGCGTGGCCGAGGTGTACTCCTGTCGCTTGCGGGTCACCGAGTACGACACGATGCCGAACAGCATGCCGAACGCGGCACCCATGAGCACCGCGGCACCCAGCAGCATGAGGTTCGTCTCGGGGTTGAAGATGACGAGGACGAGCCCGAGGAACAGTCCGAGCCAGGCACCGCTGACCGCACCGGCTCCCGCAGCACGGCCGTAGCTGAGGCGACCGGTGACGCGTTCGACGCTCTTGAGATCACTGCCGACGATCGAGATCTCCTTGACCGGGAAATCGGTGTGGGCGAGCGACGAGATCGCGGCCTGCGCGGACTCGTAACTCTCGTAGCTGGCCACCGTCTCGCCTCGCGGGATGACGCCGAGCGCCGGGGCGCCCTTCCGGCCGAACTGTCGCGGATCACTCATGCCTCCATCCTCTCACCCCGCCCCGAGCGGGCACTCCAGGCCGACCACCGGCGGGTAGGTTAGTAGTCGTGAGTGCCACCAGAGTGTTCGTCGCCAGGCTCGCCGGGTGCACCGTCTTCGACCCCGCGGGCGATCGTGTCGGCAAGGTCAGGGACGTGCTCGTCGTCTACCGCACCGGCAAACCCCCGCGGGTCGTCGGCCTCATCGTCGAGATCCCCGGGAAACGCCGTGTGTTCGTGTCGATCGGCCGCGTGACGAGCATCGGCGCCGGGCAGATCATCACCACGGGACTCATCAACGTCCGCCGGTTCGAGCAGCGCGGTGGCGAGGTGCGCGTGATCGCCGAACTCTTCGGCCGACGCGTCGTCTTCCGCGCCACCGGTGAGGAGGCGACAATCGAGGACGTCGCCATCGAGGAGCAGGGCCCCGGCGAGTGGCAGGTGTCGCAGCTGTTCGTCCGCCGCCCGAAGACCACCGCCTCCCCCTTCGTGAAGGGCCCGACCACCTTCGCCACCTGGAACGAGCTGCGCGAGGAGCAGGAGCTCGGCGAGGCCCAGTCCGCCGAGCAGCTCATCGCGACCTACGCCGACCTGAAACCGGCCGACCTCGCGAACACGCTCCTCGACCTCCCGCGCGACCGGATGATCGAGGTCGCGGAGGAGCTGTCTGACGACCGCCTCGCGGACGTGCTCGAGGAGATGCCCGAGACGGACCAGGTCCAGATCCTCGCCCAGCTCGACGACGACCGCGCAGCCGACGTCCTCGATCAGATGCAGCCGGACGACGCGGCCGACCTCATCGCCCAGCTCCCCGAGGACCGCGGTGAGCACCTCCTCGAGCTCATGGAGCCGGAGGAGGCGGAGGACGTCCGCATGCTCCTCCGGTTCGACCCGGAGACCGCGGGTGGCCTCATGACGACCGAGCCGATCATCCTCTCCGCCGACGCCACCGTCGCGGAGGCCCTCGCGTCGATCCGACGCTCCGAGCTGGCACCGGCGCTGGCGGCCGGCGTCTGCATCACCCTGCCGCCGTACGAGTCACCGACGGGACGCTTCCTCGGGATGGTGCACTTCCAGCGCATGCTCCGCTACCCGCCGCACGAGCGCCTCGGGACCCTGCTCGATCAGAGCCTCGATCCGGTGGGCGTGCGGACCTCCGCCGCCGAGGTCTCGCGGATCCTCGCGAGCTACAACCTCGTCCAGGTACCCGTCGTCGACGAACAGCACCGGCTCCTGGGGGTCGTGACGATCGACGACGTCCTCGACTACCTGCTCCCGGACGACTGGCGCAGCATCGACGAGAACGATGAACTCCCGGCGTCGGAACAGCGGCTCGGATCGAACGGAAGGAGGGCAGGTCGTGGCACGAGCTCCCCGCAATGAGGTCCGGCTCGACGCTCCGAAGGGGCTTCGGAGTTCCGTCCGTTCCATCCGCCGCGCCCCGGCCTCGCGCGACCGCTTCGGCCGGTTCACCGAGTGGATCGCCCGGGCGATGGGCACGCCGTGGTTCCTCCTCGGCCTCACCCTCTTCGTCATCCTGTGGATCGCCTGGAACACCTACGGTCCACTCGCCCTCCGGTTCGACTCCGTCGACATCGGCTTCGTGGCCCTGACCCTCGTGCTGTCGCTCCAGGCCTCGTACGCCGCTCCGCTCATCCTGCTCGCCCAGAACCGCCAGGACGACCGCGACCGCGTGCAGATCGAGCAGGACCGGCAGCGGTCCGAACGCAACCTCGCCGACACCGAGTACCTCGCCCGTGAGGTCGTCGCGCTGCGACTGGCCCTCAAGGACATGGCATCGAAGGACTTCATCCGCGCCGAACTGCGCTCCCTCCTCGAGGAACTCGATCGGGATCGCACGGACCAGCCCGAACACGACGGGCCCGAGCGCCGGCGTGGCTGACACCGGCGCGGCTGACACCGGCCTCGCCGAGCGGATCAGGACCGCGCTCGCCCGAGTCATCGACCCGGAGATCCGCAAACCGATCACCGAACTCGACATGGTCGGCCCGATCACGGTGGACGACACCGGTGCCGCCGACGTCACCATCAAGCTCACGATCGTCGGCTGCCCGGCAGCGACGAGCATCGAGCGCGACGTGCGTGAGGCCACCGCGGCGACCCCAGGGGTGACGAGCGTCGCGGTCGACGTCCAGGTGATGACGACGGCGGAGCGTCAGGCACTCACGGAGCGCCTGCGAGGCGGCCGCAGCGCCCGCGGCATCCCGTTCGGCCCGGACTCACTGACCCGCGTGTACGCCGTCACAAGCGGCAAGGGCGGTGTCGGGAAGTCGACGGTGACCGCGAACCTGGCCGTCGCACTCGCCGCCAGCGGCCTGCGGGTCGGCCTGGTCGACGCGGACGTCCACGGGTTCTCCATCCCGGGGCTCCTCGGACTGGTCGAGAACGGCTTGGCCGTCAAACCGACGCAGGTCGGCGACATGATCCTGCCGCCCGTCGCCCACGGTGTGAAGGTCGTCTCGATCGGCATGTTCATCGACGCACCGACGGACGGCACCACCGCCGTCGCCGTCGCCTGGCGCGGACCGATGCTCCACCGCACCATCCAGCAGTTCCTGACCGACGTGTTCTTCGGCGACCTCGACGTGCTGCTCCTCGACCTCCCGCCCGGCACCGGGGACGTCGCCATCTCCATCGGCCAGCTGCTCCCCCACGCCGAGGTGCTCGTCGTCACGACACCGCAGCCGGCCGCCGCCGAGGTGGCCGAGCGCAGCGGCGTGGTGGCGCGCCAGACCGGGCAGCGCGTCCACGGCGTCATCGAGAACATGGCGGGTCTCCCCCAGCCCGACGGCAGCGTCCTGCAGCTGTTCGGCTCAGGGGGTGGCGAGGCGCTCGCGGCGCGGCTGTCGATCGGCCAGGACGCCCCGGTACCGCTCCTCGCCTCGGTCCCGCTCAGCGTCCCGCTTCGGGAGGGCGGGGACGCCGGGCTGCCGATCGTCCTCTCGGATCCGACGGATCCCGCGGCTGCCGAGATCCTCCGGCTGGCCGGTCAGCTCGCTGCGAGACCTCGTGGCCTCGCCGGTCGTCGTCTCGGCGTCAGCACGAGCTGAGCCGTCCGGGTCGGACGTGTGCGACCGAAGCGGACTCAGGTGGCTTCGAGGTCGAACGGGGGCGCGGCGGTCTCTCCGGCGGCGAGTCGGCGCAGGCGCTCGTCGGTCGCCGCCTGGATCGACTTCGGCTTCTCGAGCGACGGAACGGCTGCAGCGGCGGCCGCGGCAGCGGGAGCCGCGTCGAGCGGAGCGGTCGTCGCGACCGTCGGCGTCACCGGAGGCTCGTCGTCGAGGAGCGCCTCGCGGATGATGCGTCTCGGATCGTACTGACGCGGGTCGAGCTTCTTCCAGTCGACCTCGTCGAACTCCGGTCCCATCTCCTCGCGCATCCGGTCCTTGGCGCCGGAGGCGAGGTCGCGGAGGGTGCGGACGAGTCGCGCCAGTTGCGAGGCGTAGTACGGCAGCCGTTCCGGACCCAGCAGGAACACGGCGATGACCCCGATGATGAGGAGTTTGTCGAAGGTCAGACCGAACACGACATCAGACTACCGCGCGAGCCTCAGCTGTCGGAGCAGTTGCAGGCCATACGCTGGGATCCGGAGGCAAGGTGTCAGAACACAATCTCAACTGGAAGTACGCGGGCGACGTCGTCGTCGAGAGCGCGGCGATGCTCACGGCGCGCGCTCACGCGCACGAACTGGGCGTCGAACCGATCTCCCCGGCGATCGGCGCGCAGATCGCGGTGGTGGCCGCGGCCACCCGCGCGGAGTCCATCGTCGAGGTGGGCACCGGCACCGGCGTCTCCGGGCTCTGGCTGCTCCGCGGCGCCACGAGCGCGGTGCTGACGTCCATCGACACCGAGATCGTGCACCAGCAGCAGGCACGCGCGGCGTTCACGGAGGCCGGCATCACGACCAACCGCATCCGCCTCATCACCGGCAGCGCGCTCGACGTCCTGCCGCGGATGAACGAGAACTCCTACGACCTCGTCCTCGTCGACGGCGACCCGGGATCGGTCATCGAGTACGTCGAGCACGGACTCCGTCTGGTGCGTCCCGGTGGCACCGTGCTCGTCCCGCACGCGCTTTGGCGGGGCCGCGTGGCCGATCCGGCTCAGCGGGACGAGACCACAGGCCTCTTCCGCTCGCTCGTCCAGGAGATCTCCGCGTCGGACGCGGTCGTCAGCGCCCTGTCCCCGGCCGGCGACGGCCTCCTGCAGATCACCAAACCGAACCTCTGAGCGCTCCCCGCACGACGACGAACCGGCCGCCATCCTGACTCTGTGAGCAGTGATGGCGGCCGGTTCTCGGCTCATGCGGCGTCGGTGACGGGGATCAGCCCGCGCTCACCACACCCGCGAGTGCATCATGCAGTTCTTGAGCCTCTGCGTCGTTGACCGACACGACGAGACGCCCTCCCCCTTCAAGAGGCACTCGCACGATGATGAGCCGACCCTCCTTCACGGCCTCCATTGGCCCGTCTCCGGTGCGTGGCTTCATTGCGGCCATGCGAGTCCCCTCTCGTTATTCGACTGACCCCCATTATCTCGTATCACGGGGGCTCGTGATAATCCTGAGCGCGGCGAGGCGCAGGATGACGCCCGATCCGCGCTCAGGGAATGGTCCAATACGCGTTCGCGAGGCCGTACATGACGAAGATCCAACACCATTGCAACGCCAGCGAGACGATGACGACGCCACCGCGGTACCAGCGGTTCCGTGGGACGGCGACCGCACCGAGGAGCGGGAAGACCGGTACGAGCAGCCGGAAGACACTCGTCTGCGGGAAGAACACCGCGAAGAGGTACAGGAGGTAGGACCCCACCCACAACCGGAGGTCGGCACCGAGCCGGCGCACCGGTGGGAGGAACAGGAGCACGACGGAGCCGACGAAGATCGCGGCGACGACGGCGATGCCCGGACCATCCCCGAACCAGAACTGGCCGCCCTGGATCCAGGCCGAGAACGGGACGAGGGGCTGCTCCCCGATGAAGGCGGCCCGCCACGCCAGCTCCGTCTCGAGGTACGCCTCCGGCGTCCCGGTGACGAGACCGGCGATGACCATCCACGCGAATCCGGCGAGGGCAGCGAGGGCCCCGCCCGCGAGGATGAGGACGACCTCCCGGCGCGCGAGCGGGTCGCGGTGTCGCGTGACGATACGCACGATGAGATGGAGGCCCAGCAGGAGCGAGAAGGCCAGGACTCCGGGGCGGGTGAACGCCATGACCGGGATGACGGCGAGGAGCCAGCCGTACCGGCGCGTCACGAGCAGGAGCAGTGCGAGCGTCAGCAGCAGCAGGAACATCGATTCCGCATAGGCGACCTGGAACAGGGCGCTGAGCGGGGCGATGCAGAACAGCACGACGGCGAACATCGCCCGTTCATCGCCGAGGCGGATGCGCAGGAGCCGGTGGAACAGCAGGGCCGCCCCCAAGCCGCAGCACAGCGAGACGATGACGGCCATGACCGGCCACGGCAGGAAGGTGACGACCGAGAGCGCCTTCACGACCCCCGGATAGACCGGCATGAACGCCCACGCGTTCTCCGCGACCCGGCCGGCGTCGTCGAGCGGCAGCTGGGTCGGGTAGCCGTACGTCGCGATCCACCAGTACCACTGTCCGTCCCAGCCGGCGGCGAGCGTGCCGAGCGAGGGGAACGCGCCGAACCGGGAGTCCGGCGCCTGCAGCAGACTCGCGACCGCGAACATCGCGGTCGTCACCAGGCGGGACAGCACGTACACGATGGTGATCCGCCCCCACCAGGGCAGGCGAGCCCAGCGCTGGAGCATCGACGGCCGCTCCTCGACCTCGGTCGAGTGGGCCGCGTCAGCGACCATCGGGCCCGGTCAGCCAGGCGCGGAGCCCGCGCTCGCAGTCCTGGATGTGTGCGAGCGGGACGCGCTCGTCGTCGGCATGGGCGAGGAGCGGGTCACCCGGTCCGTAGTTGACGGCGGGGACGCCGAGTGCGGAGAAGCGTGCGACGTCCGTCCAGCCGTACTTCGGGGCCGGTGTGCCGCCGACCGCGGCCAGGAAGTCCTGGGCGATCGGCGCGTCGAGCCCGGGACGAGCGCCCTCCGCGACGTCCGTCTGCACGACCTCGAAGCCGGAGAAGAGCTCCTCGAGGTGGGCGAGCGCCTCGGCACCCGTCCGGCTCGGAGCGAAGCGGTAGTTCACCTCGACGGTGACCAAGTCCGGGATCACGTTCCCGGCGACGCCGCCGGTGATCCCGACCGCGTTGACGCCCTCCCGGTAGACGAGCCCGTCGACCTCGACCTCCCGTGGCGTGTACGAGGCGAGCGTCGCGAGGACCGGTGAGATCGCGTGGATCGCGTTGACGCCGACCCAGCTCCTGGCCGCATGCGAGCGCTTGCCGTGGGCGCTCACGTGGACGCGGAGCGTTCCGTTGCAGCCACCCTCGACGCCGGCGTTGCTCGGCTCGCCGAGGATCGCGAAGTCACCGACGAAGAGGTCGGGACGGTTCCGCGCGAGACGCCCGAGGCCGTTGAGGTCGGATGCGACCTCCTCGTTGTCGTACCACATCCAGGTGATGTCGACGATGGGATCGGTGAGCTCAGCCGCGAGCTTCAGCTGGACCGCGACGCCGCCCTTCATGTCGACCGTCCCTCGACCCCAGAGCACCGCCTCGCCGTCGCGCTCCTCGAGCCGGGTCGGGACGTTTCCGTTGATCGGGACGGTGTCGATGTGGCCGGCGATGATGACCCGCTGTGCACGTCCGAGCGAAGTGGAAGCGACCACCGTGTCGCCGTCGCGCACGATCGTCAGGTGCTCGAGACCCTCGAGCGACGCCTCGATCGCGTCGGCGATGCGGGCTTCATCCCCCGAGACGGAGGCGATGTCGCACAGCTGCTGGGTGAGTTCCACCGAGGAGACGGACAGGTCGAGTACGGGGACTTCGGCTGGCATGGCACCAGTGTATTGGCCGTCGACCTGAGTGTTGGCCGGTACCCTGGAGCCATGACCGCTGCGCCTGCCGAGACCCCTGTTCCGACTCACGCCTGGGGCTCCGGCCTCGCGACCATCGCCGCCGACGGCACCGTGCTCGACACCTGGTTCCCCGAGCCCTCGCTCGGACGGATCCCCGAGGGCCGCGACCGCTGGATCGCCCCCGCAGACCTCGAGGCCCTCGCGACCGACGACGAGCGCCGGGCCGTCCGCATCGACATCGTCACGGTCGAGATCGAGCTGCAGGCCGCTCCGCAGAGCACCCCGGACGCCTACCTGCGGCTGCACCTGCTCAGCCACCTGCTCGTCCAGCCGAACACGATCTCGCTCGACGGTGTCTTCGCGCACCTCCCCATCGTCGTCTGGACCAACGCCGGCCCCGTCCACCCCGCGGACTTCGACCGCCTCCGACCGTCGCTCCTCCGCGCCGGCATCCACGCGACCGGCATCGACAAGTTCCCGAGACTCCTCGACTACGTGACGCCCGACAAGGTCCGGATCGCCGACGCCTCGCGCGTCCGGCTCGGCGCCCACCTGGCACCGGGCACCACCGTCATGCACGAGGGCTTCGTCAACTTCAACGCCGGGACCCTCGGCGCGTCGATGGTCGAAGGACGCATCTCGCAGGGCGTCGTCGTCGGTGACGGCAGCGACATCGGGGGTGGTGCGTCGATCATGGGGACGCTCTCCGGCGGCGGGACGCAGCGGGTGGCGATCGGTCAGCGCGCCCTCCTCGGCGCCAACTCCGGCATCGGCATCTCGATCGGCGACGACTCGGTGGTCGAGGCGGGTCTCTACGTGACTGCGGGCACCAAGGTCGTCCTCGCGGGTGCTGCGGCCACGGCCGAAGGCGCGCCGCGCACGGTCAAGGCGGTCGAGCTGTCGGGTGTCCCGAACCTCCTGTTCCGACGGAACTCACTCACCGGTGCCGTCGAGGTGCTCCCCCGCTCGGGCTCGGGCGTCGAGCTGAACGCGGCACTGCACGCCTGACCCGGCCTCCCGGGACGCAGAACGGCCCCGCATCCGAGGTGGATGCGGGGCCGCCCTTCGACAGGCTCAGGAACCGCCCTTCGACAGGCTCAGGAACCGACAGGATTAGCGCGTCGGGAAGGGACGCTCGGGCGAACCCGTGTACAGCTGCTGCGGGCGCCCGATCTTGGTCTGCGGGTCGAGGTTCATCTCACGCCAGTGGGCGATCCACCCGGGCAGGCGTCCGATGGCGAAGAGCACCGTGAACATCCGCGTCGGGAAGCCCATCGCCTTGTAGATGACGCCGGTGTAGAAGTCGACGTTCGGGTAGAGCTTGCGCTCCTTGAAGTAGTCGTCCTCCAGGGCGATCTGCTCGAGCTCCTGAGCCAGGTCGAGCAGCGGGTCGTTGATGCCGAGCGCCCGGAGCACCTCGCCGGCGCTCTCCTTGACGAGCTTGGCGCGCGGGTCGTAGTTCTTGTAGACGCGGTGCCCGAAGCCCATGAGCTTCACGCCGTCTTCCTTGTTCTTCACGCGGTCGACGAAGCGCTGCACGCCCTCGCCGGACTCCTGGATCCGGCCGAGCATCTGCAGGACAGCCTCGTTCGCGCCACCGTGCAGCGGACCCGACAGGGCGTTGATACCGGCGGACACGGAGGCGTAGAGGTTCGCTCCGGTGGAGCCGACGAGGCGGACCGTGGAGGTCGAGGCGTTCTGCTCGTGGTCCTCGTGCAGGATGAGCAGGAGGTCGAGCGCCTTCGACAGGACGGGATCGATCTCGTACGGCTCGGCGAGGTTGCCGAAGTTCAGCTTGAGGAAGTTGTCGACGAAGCTCAACGAGTTGTCGGGGTAGAGGAACGCCTGCCCGACCGACTTCTTGTGCGCATAGGCGGCGATCACCGGGAGCTTCGCGAGCATGCGGACCGTCGTGAGCTCGACGTGGTCGGGATCGTGCGGATTGGCGTCCGACTCGTAGTAGGTCGACATGGCCTGCAGGGCGCTCGACAAGACGGCCATCGGGTGTGCCGTGTGCGGGAGCGCCGAGAAGAACCGCTTGAGGTCCTCGTGGAGAAGCGTGTGGCGCCGGATCTTCTCGTCGAATCCGCCGAGTTCGTCCGCAGTCGGGAGCTCCCCGTGGATGAGCAGCCAGGCGACCTCGAGGAAGGTCGACTGCTTCGCGAGCTGCTCGATCGGGTAGCCGCGGTACCGCAGGACGCCCTGGTCGCCGTCGATGTACGTGATCGCCGACTTGGTCGCCGCGGTGTTGACGAACCCGTAGTCGAGCGTGGTCAGGCCGGTCTGCCGCGTGAGCGAGGAGATGTCGATACTCGACGCGCCCTGGGCTGACTGGTGGATCGGGAATTCGGCCGTTCCGCCGGGGTAGTTCAGGGTGACCTGCTGCGTCTCGGTGGAAGCCTGTTTCTCGACGTCGCCCACGGCGCCTCCTCATATCTTTGTGCGATAGGGACTCGACATCGCCCTCCGATACGACGGCGTGTCACATACAGCCTAATCGGCTTCGGACCCTACTGCTGTTTCCCACAGTGATCCGGCGACTTCCTTGGAGTTCACCCCGAAATCGGGCGGAGTCCCCGAAGTCGGGCCGCGGCGGCCGCGATGCGCTCGTCGGTGGCGGTCAGGGAGAGCCGCACGTGTTGCGGTCCGGCCTCGCCGTAGAACACCCCTGGACCCGCCAGAACACCGATCGACGCCAGGCGGTCGATACTCACCCAGGCGTCCTGGCCTTCGGTGATCCACAGGTACAGTCCCGCCTCGCTGCGGTCGACCCGGAACCCGGCCTCACGGACGGCCGGGAGCAGCACCTCGCGTCGGGCGCGGTAGCGGGCCTTCTGCTCCGCCACGTGGGCGTCGTCGCCGAGCGCCGCGACCATGGCGGCCTGCAGCGGGGCCGGCAGCATGAGACCCGCGTGCTTCCGGACGGTGACCAGCCGACGCACCAGGCGCTCGTCGCCCGCGAGGAACGCGGCACGGTATCCGGCCAGGTTGGACTGCTTGCTCAGGGAGTAGATCGCGAGGACACCCTCGGTGTCGCCGTCGGTCACGCGGGGATCGAGCACGGACGGGGTCGGGGTGTCGGACCACTCCCCCTCCCAGCCGAGTTCCGCGTAGCATTCATCGCCCACGAGGACGGCGCCGAGTTCGCGGGCTCTGGCTCGGGCTGCGCGCAGCTCGTCGACCGACAGGACACGACCGTCGGGGTTGCCGGGGGAGTTCAGCCAGACCAGCCGGGTGCTCTCCGGCCATTCGGCGGGGTCGTCGGAGGCGAACGCCTCGGCTCCGGCGATCGCCGCGCCGACCGCGTACGTCGGGTAGGCGGCCACCGGGTGGACCACGGTGTCGCCGGCGCCCAGGCCGAGGAGGAAGGCGAGCAGCGCGACGAGTTCCTTCGAGCCGATCGTCGGGAGGACGGCGTCGAGGCTGAGCCCCTCGACACCACGACGGCGCGCGAACCAGTCGACGATCGCCTGCCGGAGTTCGGGCGTCCCGACCGTGGTCGGGTACGCATGTGCGTCTGTGGAGGCCCGGAGCGCATCCCGGATGAGGCCGGGAGTCGGATCGACCGGCGAACCGATCGAGAGGTCGACGATGCCGTCGGGGTGGCGACGGGCCTGCTCCGCATACGGGACCATGAGGTCCCAGGGGTAGTCGGGCAGCGGCGGCAGTGCCACGCGACTACTCGTGGGCTTGTGGCGGCAGCGCGGCGATGAGCGGGTGGTCCGAGGGGATCACGCCGACCTTCGCGGCCCCACCCGGGGAACCGATCTCGTCGAAGAACTCGACATTGGCCTTATAGTAGTCCGCCCACTCCTCGGGAAGGTCGTCCTCGTAGTAGATGGCCTCCACCGGGCAGACCGGCTCGCACGCACCGCAGTCGACGCATTCGTCGGGGTGGATGTAGAGCGACCGTTCACCCTCGTAGATGCAGTCGACGGGGCATTCGTCGATGCAGGCGCGGTCCTTCACATCGACGCACGGCAGGGCGATCACGTAGGTCACGGGCGGGTGGCTCCCTTCACGAGCACTGAGTTGTCCAGTCTACGCCTGCGGCGAGACGGGGAACGGTTCGGGCGCCGGTCCCGCGGGACGGTCGTCGCGCTTGCGGGCGCGCTCCGGGAGCTTCGGCCACGCGACGACGAGGACGGCGATGAGACCGGGCGCGATGGTCCAGACGAGGCCCGAGACGCTCTGCGGGATGAGGACGGAGCCGCCGGTGCTCTCGAGCAGCAGGATCCCGATCATGAGGATGACCCCGAGGGCCGCTGCCGACGCTGCGAGCCGGTCCCCCAGGACGATGCGGAGTCCGACCAGGAGCATGGCCACGCCGAGGATCCCGAGCACCAGTCCGACCGGGAGGGCGACACCGAGTACGGAGGGCGCCCAGGCGTGCGCGACCGTGCCGATGGCGCCGTACGCCAGACCGACGAGGAACGCGAGGACGATCCCGATCACCCGCGACGCCGTGGACTGCTCGTGCGGTGCGTCCTGCTGCGGCGGTGTCGGCGGGAACCAGCGGTCGTCGCCGACCGTGCGGCCGTCTGGGAGGCTGGGGTCGGGGGCCGGATCGGTCATCCGCCGATTGTATCTGGACAGCCTCAGCATCAGGCGCTATGGTCGACGTCGGATAAGGTTAGCCTTACCCAACCGCGTTCCGAAGTCGCAGCGCCCCGCCCGGCGCGCCCTCGGATGCATCCCCACCCCGCAGACGACGGCCTCCCCTGGGCGACCGCCTGCTCGACGCCCGAAAGTCCGGTCACGTGCTCGCGAACTACCTCATCGGCCTCCGCGAAGGCCTCGAAGCAGGCCTCATCGTCGGCATCCTCGTCGCCTACCTGAACAAGCTCGGCCGCCGCGACGTCCTCCCCCGGTTGTGGCTCGGCGTCGCCGTCGCGATCGTCGTCTCGCTCGGTGTCGGTGCCATCCTCACCTGGGGACCGTACGGGCTGAGCTTCCAGGCGCAGGAGATCCTCGGCGGCGGACTCTCCATCCTGGCCGTCGGGCTCGTCACCTGGATGATCTTCTGGATGGGGCGCAACGCCCGAGAGCTCAAGCACGACCTCGAGTCACGACTCGACGCCGCCGTCGCCGGATCGGCGATCGGCATCGTCGTCCTCGGCTTCATCAGCGTCGGCCGCGAGGGCATCGAGACCGCCCTCTTCATCTGGGCGAGCGTCAACTCCGGTGAGAGCGCCGTCGTCGGCTCGATCGGCGCGCTCCTCGGCATCCTCACCTCCGTCGTCATCGCGTATCTCATCTACCGCGGATTCGTCCGGATCAACCTCGGCACCTTCTTCACGTGGACGGGGCTCTTCCTCGTCGTCGTGGCTGCCGGCGTCCTCGCCTACGGCGTCGGCGACCTCCAGGAAGCGGGCGTCATCCCCGGCTGGGGGCAGGCCGCGTTCAACCTGAGCGCGATCATCCCTCCGACGAGCTGGTACGGCACCGTCCTCGGCGGACTCTTCAACTTCACCCCTGCCCCGACCTGGGCGCAGTTCGGTGCGTGGCTGCTGTACCTGATCGTCACGCTCGTCTGCTTCATCCGGGTCTCGGGTCTCGGCCGTCGGCGCCCGACCTCGGTCACGAAACCGGTCACGACGAACGCCTGACCGGTCCCCGCCCCACAACGAACCAAGCACCAGCACCTTCCGACAGGAGTCTCCATGCAGCACCGCATCATCGCCGGCCTCGCCGGCGCGGGCGTCCTCGCCCTCGCCCTCACGGGATGCGTCCCGAACAAGACGGGAAGCGACGCACTCACCGTCGCCATCACCGACGACTCGTGCTCGGTGTCCGTCGCGAAGGCGACGGCCGGTGCCGTGACGTTCTCGATCACCAACAACGGCACCGACGTCAACGAGTTCGAGATCCTCGCCTCGGACAAGCTGCGCATCGTCGGCGAGAAGGAGAACGTGACGCCGGGCCAGACGGTGTCCTACGTCGCACAGCTGAACCCCGGCACGTACTACACGGCCTGCAAGTTCCAGCTCGTCGGGGCTCCCGTCGGCCTCGCCGAGTTCACCGTCACCGGTGAGAACGCGACCGTCTCGAAGGACGAGCAGGCGCTCACCGACCAGGCCGTGACGAACTACGTCGCCTACATCAAGTCGCAGGTGGCCGAACTCGTGCCGCAGGTGAAGGCCTTCACCGACGCGTACGCCGCCGGCGACGACGAGACCGCCCGTCAGCTGTTCGCGACGACGCGCGTCTCGTACGAACGCATCGAGCCGACGGCCGAGGCGTTCGGCGACCTCGACCCGAAGATCGACTACCGCGAGGTCGACGCCGTGGCTGAAGGACTCGACTGGACCGGCTTCCACCGGATCGAGAAGGACCTCTGGCCGCCGGCAGCCGACGCGCTGAACTCCGACGGCACGAGCGCGCTGACGGACTGGACGCCGTCGACGCCGGAACAGCGTCAGCAGTTCGCCACCGGACTCGTCGACGACGTGCAGCAGCTGTTCGACCTCGTCTCCGAGAAGGACTTCACCGTGAGCCTCGGCGACATCTCGAACGGTGCCATCGGTCTCCTCGACGAGGTCGCCGTCGGCAAGATCTCCGGCGAGGAGGACTGGTGGTCCCACACCGACCTCTACGACTTCGCGGCCAACGTGCAGGGAGCCGAGGTCGCGTTCGGCAACGTCAAGGACATCGCCGCGAGCAAGGGTGACGCGGGCACGAAGCTCGTCGGCCAGATCGAGACCGAGTTCACGGCGCTGCAGGACCTGCTCGCGAAGTACGGCAGCCTCGACAGCGGCTTCGTGAGCTACGACACCGTCACCGAGGAGCAGCGCAAGGAGCTCTCCGACCAGGTGAACGCCCTCGCCGAGCCGCTGTCGCAGCTCACCCACACGGTGCTCGGCGTCGCCGAGTAGCACCGAACGGATCCACCGCCGCCTCCGCGGCGCGCCGGGCCGGAACCGCTCAGAGCATTCTGGGGGTTCCGGCCCTGCGGCCTTCCAGCCATCCCTGAATAGCATGAGGTCCGATGACCGAGCACACTCCCCCCACGACTCCTGCCACCGAGGCAGGGTCCACGCCCACCGCGTCTGGACCCGAGGCAGGATCGACGCCCACCGCGCCTGAACCCGGCGCCGCGTCCGCACCACCGAACGACGCCCCGCAGCGCGGGCTGTCGCGCCGGGCGCTGTTCGGCCTCGCCGGAGCGGGCGCCGCAGGGCTGGCGGCCGGAGCCGGGGCGACCGCGGCCATCACCGCCGCCGTCAGCGCCTCGGCGAGTGCCGCGGGCGTCACGACGGTCTACCCGTTCAACGGGGCCCACCAGAGCGGGATCACGACGCCGGCGCAGGACCGCCTGCACTTCGCCGCGTACGACGTGTCGGCTGGGACCACCCGGGAGGAGCTCATCGAGTTGCTCCAGGACTGGAGTGTCGCCGCGGCGCGCATGACGCAGGGGAAGGAGGTCGCCGACGGCGGTGCCGTCGACGGCTCCCCGCTCGCTCCCCCGGTCGACACCGGAGAAGCGCTCGGACTGCCCGCCAGCGGGCTCACGATCACCTTCGGGTTCGGACCCACCCTCTTCACCGCCGAGGACGGCACGGACCGGTTCGGCATCGCCGACCGGCGCCCGGCCGAGTTGGAGAAGCTCCCCCGCTTCACGGGCGACAACCTCCAGGCGGGCCTCACCGGCGGCGACCTCTGCATCCAGGCGTGCGCCGACGACCCGCAGGTCGCGGTGCACGCGATCCGCAATCTGAGCCGCATCGCGTTCGGACGCGCCTCCATCCGCTGGTCGCAGCTCGGCTTCGGTCGTACCTCCTCGACCTCCACCAGCCAGGTCACCCCGCGCAACCTGTTCGGCTTCAAAGACGGCACCGCGAACGTCAAGTCCGAGGAGACCAAGACGGTCGAGGAGCAGGTCTGGGTCCAGGACGGAGGCAGCGCCGCCTGGCTGAGCGGTGGTTCCTACCTCGTGGTCCGGAAGATCCGCATGATCATCGAGACCTGGGACCGCGCGCAGCTCCAGGAGCAGGAGCGCGTCATCGGTCGGAGCAAGGGCGAGGGCGCACCGCTGTCGGGCGGTAAGGAGTTCACTGAGCCCGACTTCGACGCGGTCGGCGCAACGGATCAGCCGCTCATCGACAAGCACTCGCACGTGCGCCTGGCGCACCCGACCCAGCTCAAGGGCACGAAGCTCCTGCGACGCGGATACAACTTCGTCGACGGCAACGACGACCTCGGGCGGTTGAACGCCGGACTGTTCTTCATGTCGTACCAGCGATCGCCGAAGCAGTTCATCGACGTGCAGCGCGCGCTGGCCACCGATGCGCTCAACGAGTACATCAAGCACGTCGGGTCGGCGATCTTCGCGGTGCCGCCGGGCGCGAGCAAGGACGGCTGGGTCGGCGAGACGCTCTTCGCGTAGGACCTGCCCGGTCGCTGAGCCCCGGTCACTGAGCCCTCCCTGTCCGGTCACTGAGCCTGTCGAAGTGCTACTTGACCGTCACCGTGTAGAGGATGCTGTCCGCCGAGGCGACGAGCTTCACGTCGTAGGCCGTCGTCGACATCGTCACGATCGAACCGTCTCCGTTCGCGATCTCCGCGTCGACCGTGAAGCCCGCCGCGACGAGCGCGTCCTTCGCTGCGGTGGCCGCGTCGGTCGCCTGGACCGTGACGACGAAGGTGTCCTTGCCGTCGACCGTTCCACGTCCGCCGTTGACCGTGCCGTCGACCACCGGGACCGCGTCGACGGGGTATCCGTCCGGCAGCCCCTCGTCGAGGTTCACGTCGAAGTCGCCACCGGTGGCGTCGCGGATGCCCTGCTCGACGGAGTCCTTGACGGTGGACTCGATGACGCTGCACCCGGCGAGCGTCGGAGCGAGGACGAGGGCGGCCAGCAGGGCGAGGGAGGCGGGTCGGCGCATGCCCATGAGCTTAACGATCCGATGCCCGGTCTTCCTGAGAGGACCGGGCATCGGGTTGGAGCGGCTGCTGCCTACTCGGACTGCTTCTTGAGACGCGAGTAGCTGCGCTGGCGGGCCTGAGCGTCGAGCTCGACCTTGCGGATGCGCACGTGCTCGGGCGTGACCTCGACGCACTCGTCCTCGCGGGCGAACTCGAGGCTCTCCTCGAGCGTGAGGACGCGCGGCGGCGTCATCGACTCGAAGTTGTCGGCCGAAGACTGACGCATGTTGGTCAGCTTCTTCTCCTTGGTGATGTTGACGTCCATGTCGTCGTTGCGCGAGTTCTCACCGATGACCATGCCCTCGTAGACCTCTTCGGTCGGCTGCACGAAGAACGACATGCGCTCCTGCAGCGCGATGATCGCGAAGGGCGTGACCACGCCGGAGCGGTCGGCGACGATCGAGCCGTTGTTGCGCGTCGTGATCGCGCCGGCCCACTCGCCGTAGCCGTGTGCCAACGCGTTGGCGATACCCGTACCGCGCGTGGCGGTGAGGAACTCGGAACGGAAACCGATGAGGCCGCGCGACGGGACGATGAACTCCATGCGGACCCAGCCGGTGCCGTGGTTCGCCATGTTCTCCATGCGGCCCTTGCGAGCGGCGAGGAGCTGGGTGATCGCGCCGAGGTGCTCCTCGGGAGCGTCGATGGTCAGGTGCTCGTACGGCTCGTGGACCTTGCCGTCGATACGCTTCGTGACCACCTGCGGCTTGCCGACGGTGAGCTCGTAGCCTTCGCGACGCATCTGCTCGACGAGGATGGCGAGCGCGAGCTCTCCACGGCCCTGGACCTCCCACGCGTCGGGTCGACCGATGTCGAGGACCTTGAGCGAGACGTTACCGATGAGCTCGCGGTCGAGGCGGTCCTTGACCATGCGCGCGGTGAGCTTGTGGCCCTTGACCTTGCCCATGAGCGGCGAGGTGTTGGTACCGATGGTCATCGAGATGGCCGGGTCGTCGACCGTGATGGCCGGCAGCGCGCGGACGTCCTCGGGGTCGGCCAGGGTGTCGCCGATCATGATGTCGGCGAAACCGGCGACGGCGACGATGTCGCCGGGGCCGGCGCTCTCGGCCGGGTAGCGGTCGAGGGCCTTCGTGATCATGAGCTCGGTGACGCGGACGTTGTGGACGTCGCCGTCGTGGCGGACCCAGGCGACCGTCTGGCCCTTCTTCAGCGTGCCGTTGAAGATGCGCAGGAGCGCGAGGCGACCGAGGAACGGCGAGGCGTCGAGGTTCGTGACGTGCGCCTGGAGCGGGTGCTCGTCGTCGTACTGCGGAGCCGGGATGTGCTCGAGGATGGCTGCGAACAGCGGCTCGAGGTCCTCGCTGTCGGGCAGTTCGCCGTTGGCGGGCTTGTTGGACGACGCGCGGCCGGCCTTACCGGAGGCGTAGACGACCGGGACGTCGAGGACGGCGTCGAGGTCGAGGTCGGGGACGTCGTCGACCATGTCGCTGGCGAGACCGATGAGGAGGTCCTGGCTCTCGACGACGACCTCGTCGATGCGCGCGTCGGGGCGGTCGGTCTTGTTGACCAGGAGGATGACCGGCAGCTTGGCCTCGAGCGCCTTGCGGAGCACGAACCGGGTCTGCGGCAGGGGGCCCTCGGACGCGTCGACGAGGAGGACGACGCCGTCGACCATGGACAGGCCGCGCTCGACCTCTCCACCGAAGTCGGCGTGGCCCGGGGTGTCGATGACGTTGATCGTGATCGGGCCGTCGGTGGCGTGTTCGCCCTTGTACGAGATCGCCGTGTTCTTGGCGAGGATGGTGATGCCCTTTTCGCGCTCGAGCTCATTCGAGTCCATGGCGCGTTCTTCGAGGTGGGCGTGTTCGGCGAAAGAGTTGGTCTGTCGCAGCATGGCGTCGACGAGGGTCGTCTTGCCGTGGTCAACGTGGGCCACGATCGCGACATTGCGCAGATCGGAACGAGTGGCGAGCGCCATAAAAGGGTGGCTTCCTTCAAGTGGATGGGATTCGGGCACGATGGTGCCGACGGACCATCATACCGCAGGAGTCCTGGCCGGGGGCTGAACGGCGACGGGCACCGGCGGTTTCCCGCCGATGCCCGTCGTCCTCAGGGTTCAGGAGGAACCCGTCGTGTCGCTTACTTCTTCCAGCCCACGTTCTTCCAGTCGATGGTCTCGAACTGGGTCGGCCCGTAGTTCACGAGGCCGGTCTTGACGCCGTAGGTGTACGGCACCGGGAACAGCGGGAGCGTGGTCGCGAGGGCGACGATCTTCTTGTCGATCTCCTTCGCGATCTCGAGGCGCTTGTCGGGGTCGAGCTCCGCGTTGGCGCTCGCCCAGAGGTCACCGAGGGAGTCGTCGGTGACGCCGGGGAAGTTCTGCCCGGAGTCGGCCGGGTAGAAGATCGACTCGGTGCTGGAGATCGGGAAGGCGGTGCCCTGCCACGCGAAGCTCACGGCGTCGAAGTCGCGGGTCTCGGTGGTGACGTACTTCGTGAAGAAGTCATCCGAGGGGACGGTGTCGATCTGGAGGTCGAAGCCCGACTCCTTGACCATGGCCTGCACCTGCTGCGACGTCTCGGCGGAGACCGGGTTGTCGGAGTCGATGACGTAGCGGACGGTCAGCTTCTGGCCGTCCTTCTCGCGGATGCCGTCGCTGCCTTCCTTCCAACCGGCGTCCTCGAGCTGCTTCTTGGCCGCGTCGATGTCGTAGCCGAGCACCTTGGAGGCGTCGTCCTCGTAGCCGTCCTGGCCCGGGAGGAAGATGAGGTTGTTCAGCAGGTCGGTCGGCGCGTCGATCGCGGCGAGGCGGGCCTCGGCGATGGTCTGACGGTTGATCGACTTGGCGAACGCCTGGCGGACCTCGGGGTCGCTCAGGACCTCGGACGTGCCGTTCAGCGTGATGTGGTTGTAGGTGGTGCCGCGCGAACGCTGGATCTCGGCGTCGCTGCGCTTCTGAGCCGTCTGGTAGTTGTCGGCGTTGGAACCCACGCTGAAGACGTCGATCTCACTGTTGGAGAACGCCTGGGCGAGGCCCGCGCGGGAGATCTGCTTGAAGATGATGTTGTCGAGCTTCGGCTTGTCGCCCCACCACTTCGGGTTGGGCGCGAAGGTGACGACGGCACCGGTCTGGTCGATCTTGCTGACGATGTACGGGCCACCCGACACGTAGGTCGTGCCGTCGGCCGCGTACGGTCCGGTCGCCCAGAGGGTGTTGAACGACTCGGGCGTCGCGCCGAGCCACTTCGGCCAGATGTTGCCGAGGATGGACGGCCAGTCCGCGTTCTTGTTCTTGAACGTGATGAGGACGTCCTGCGGGCTGTCGCCGGCGGTGACGGACTCGATGTCCTTCCACACGTTCGTGGACGTGGGTGCGTACGCCTCGTTCGCTCCGTTCAGGGACTGCCACGTCGCAGCGACGTCGTCGACGCTGATCGCGGTGCCGTCGGACCACACGGCGTCGGGGTTGATCTTGATCTCGACGACCTGCGGGTCCTCGCTCTTCAGCTCGACCGAGGTCGCGTAGTCGGGGTTCGCCTCCCAGGAGCCGTCTTCCTTGATCTTGACGAACGACGGGGTGTACAGGTTCGTGAGGAACTGGTCGTCGACCGTGCCGGCGTCGAGGTTGTTGAGGTTCCAGTTGGCCGGGATCGTGTCGACCGCGAGGTTGAGTGTGCCGCCCTGGGCGATCTGGTCGGCGTCGGCGCGCTCCCAGCCGGTGCCGGACAGCTCGGCGGGCTTCGACGTCGAGCCGCCACCGCCTGAACCGCCTCCGGTGCAAGCCGTCAATGCGAGGGCGACGATCGAGACGCCGGCGAGGATCATCCCGCCGCGCCGCTTCGATCCCTGTGTTCTGGAACTCATCGAGATCCACCTTTCGTGACGTGTAACTGCGCAACGCCGCACCGATGCGGAGCGGAAGGCGCGCAGGCCAATGTGCACCATCTTGCACCCGCTCCGGGGATCCCCCACAAGTGGGCACGAATTGTTACCGTTTCGATTTATCGGCAACACGTGCCGGAAACATACGTTTCGTTTCCTGGGAACACGCGTCGTTTTCTGATTCCCGATGGTTGGGGGTTACAGTGTCTCCACCCCACGAGGGGAGCACAGCTGACGGGACGACGCGGTCCCGCACAACGACTTCGCAAGGCTGGTACATGATCGGGTTCATTGCACGGCGGTTGGTCAACTACCTGTTCCTCTCCGCCATCGCCACCATGCTGGGTTACGTGCTCGTGAGCATGACGCTCCAGCCCTCGGCCCGGTTCCTCGGGAAGAACCCGCCCATTCCGCAGTCCTCGATCGATGCGGCGCTCGACAAGATGGGCGTCAACCCGAAGGTGCCGCTGCTCGAACGCCTCTGGGACTGGGTCACCCAGCTCGTGACCACCGGGTCCCTCGGCGTCAGCACCCGCGGCACCCAGGTCACGGCCGACATCTTCGAGCGCTCGGGCACGAGCCTCCGACTCCTCGTCATCGGCACCATCCTGGGCGCGGTCATCGGCGTCGCCCTCGGCGTCTGGGGCGCCGTCCGGCAGTACCGGGCCAGCGACCAGATCATCACCTACGCCTCGTTCACGATCCTCGCGATGCCCGTCTTCGTCATCGGCGTCGTGCTCATGATCCTCGCGACGTCGCTCAACCAGGCGGTCGGCACGAACGTCATCAACTTCACCGGCGAGTATACCGCCGGCCTACAGGGCGGGTTCTGGACACAGTTCGGCGACCGGGCGATGCATCTGCTGCTGCCCACCATCACCCTCACCGTCGGCGCCGTCGCCTCGTACTCGCGGTACCAGCGCAGCGCCATGCTCGACGTGATGAGCGCCGACTACATCCGGACCGCCCGCTCGAAGGGCCGGACCCGCGGCTCCGCGATCATCCGACACGGCGTCCGCGTCGCGCTCATCCCGATGTCGACGTTCTTCGCCTACTCGTTCGGACTCATCCTCACCGGCGCGAGTGTGACGGAGAACGTCTTCAGCTGGCACGGCATGGGCGAGTACCTCCTCACGAGCGTCTCGAACTCGGACATCAACGCCGCCGCCGGAACGATCCTCTTCACCTCCATCCTCGTCCTGATCGCCGGAACCCTCTCCGACGTGATCTATGCGGCGCTCGACCCGAGAGTGCGGGTGTAACGACATGGCACTGACCGACCCATCGACCCTCACCGTCGGCGAACCCGAGACGATGCGGGATGCACCAAAGCGGCCGCAGTCCCGCGGACGCACGATCCTCCGGAAGGTGCTCGCCACGAAGCGCGCCCGCATCGGTGGAGGCGTCCTCCTCTTCATCATCCTCTGGGCCTTCATCGGCCCGCTGCTCTCCCCCTGGTCCTTCACCGACCAGGACGGCCTCGCCTTCAGCCAGCCGCCCTCGCTGTCGCACTGGTTCGGCACGAACAACATCGGCCAGGACGTGTACGCGCAGACCCTCGTCGGTCTGCAGAAGTCCATCGTCATCGGCCTGATCGTCGGCCCGGGGGCGGCGATCATCGCCGGACTCGTCGGGGCCATCGCCGGTTACGTCGGCGGTGTCTGGGACAAGGCGATCGTCTGGCTCATCGACTTGCTCCTCGTCATCCCCGGCTTCTTCCTCCTCGTGCTCCTCAGCCCGGCGTTCAAGTCGCTCTCCTGGCTCGCCCTCGTCGTCTTCCTCGTCCTGTTCGGCTGGATGGTGCTCGCCCGCGTCATCCGCGGGCAGACGATGTCGCTCCGCGAACGCGAGTACGTCAAGGCCGCGCGCTTCATGGGCGTCCCCGGGTTCACGATCATCCGTCGGCACATCATCCCGAACGTCGCGAGCCTCCTCATCATCGACGCGACGCTCGGCATCGGCGCGGCGATCCTGTCGGAGACGACGCTGAGCTTCTTCGGCTTCGGCGTCCAGGCGCCCGACGTCTCGCTCGGTACTCTCCTCGCCGCCGGTGCGAGTGCGGCCGTGACGCGGCCCTGGCTGTTCGTCTTCCCGGCAGCGATCCTCGTCATCACCGTGCTCGCCTCGAGCCTCCTCGGCGACGCCCTCCGCGACGCCATCGACCCGACCTCAGGAGCCAACCGTGACTGACCCCCAGGCGACCGCGCCGCTCCTCAAGGTCGACGACCTCAGCGTCACCTTCCCCAACGCCGGCACGCCGGTGCACGCCGTCCGCGGTGTCTCCTACGAGGTGCGGCGAGGCGAGTTCCTCGGCATCGTCGGCGAGTCGGGCTCCGGTAAGAGCGTCTCCTCGATGGCCGTCATGGGGCTGCTCCCGACCAATGCGCAGGTGAGCGGCAGCATCCGCTACGACGGCGTCGAGCTGCTCGGCCAGTCTGACAAGGAACTGTCGAAGATCCGCGGGCGCGACATCGCCATGATCTTCCAGGATCCGCTCTCGGCCCTCACGCCCGTCTACACCATCGGTCAGCAGATCGCCGAGGGCCTCCGTCTCCACGACTCCGCGCTCTCGCAGCGCGCCGCCGAGACCCGGGCCGTCGAACTCCTGAAGATCGTCGGCATCCCGAACGCGGAGCGGCGTGCCAAGTCGTTCCCGCACGAGTTCTCCGGTGGCATGCGTCAGCGGGCCATGATCGCGATCGCCATCGCCAACGACCCGCAGCTGATCATCGCCGACGAGCCGACCACCGCGCTCGACGTCACCATCCAGGCGCAGATCCTCGAGGTGCTCCAGAAGGCGAAGGACATCACCGGCGCCGCCGTGGTGCTCATCACGCACGACCTCGGTGTCGTCGCCGGCAACGCCGACCGGGTGGCCGTGATGTACGCGGGTCGGATCGTCGAGACGGCACCCGTCGTCCCATTGTTCCGCGAACCCCTCATGCCGTACACGATCGGTCTGCTGCGCTCCATGCCGAACATGGCCGCGAACCAGCAGGAGCGACTCGTCCCGCTCGAGGGACGCCCACCGCTGTTGACGACCGTGCCGACCGGCTGCCCCTTCGCCCCGCGCTGCCCGATCGCCGTGGCCGCCTGCCTCGAGGGTGAACCGGCGCTGCTCCCCGTCCTCGACGGTCCCGTCGAGGACCCGACGACCTCGGTCAACCACACCGCGGCGTGCATCCGCGCCGGCGAGATCGCCGACGGGTCGCTGCGCCGCCCGGAGATCTTCCCTCGGCCGGACGAGGTACCGGAGGAGCTCGTCGCCGAGGTCGCTCCGGAGACCGTCCTCGACGTCCGCGACCTGACCCGCGCCTTCCCGCTCACGAAGGGCGTCGTGTTCCGTCGCAACATCGGCACCGTCCGCGCGGTCGACGGGGTCTCGTTCAGCGTCCAGCGCGGACGCACCCTCGGCCTCGTCGGGGAGTCCGGCTGCGGGAAGACGACGACGATCATGGAGATCCTCGAACTCGCCAGGACGCAGGGCGGCAGCATCCACGTGAACGGGGTCGACACCGCGACGCTGTCGAAGCCCGACCGCCGGAAGCTGCGCAGCGACATCCAGGTGGTGTTCCAGGACCCGATGGCCTCGCTCGATCCGCGCATGACGATCGAGGACATCATCGGCGAACCGTTGACCGTCCACGGGGTCTCCCCCACCGAGATCCGCTCCCGCGTCGGTGCCATGCTCGAACTCGTCGGCCTGGAACCGTCCTTCGCCGGCCGGTACCCGCACGAGTTCTCGGGTGGCCAGCGACAGCGCATCGGCATCGCCCGGGCGCTCGTCGTCGAACCGAAGATCCTCGTGCTCGACGAGCCGGTCTCCGCGCTCGACGTCTCCGTCCAGGCCGGCGTCATCAACCTGCTCGAAGACCTCAAGCAGCGGCTCGGACTCTCGTACCTGTTCGTCGCCCACGACCTCGCCGTCGTCCGGCACATCGCCGACGACGTGGCGGTCATGTACCTCGGGCGCATCGTCGAGTACGGACCCAGTGCCACGATCTTCGACGACCCGAAGCACCCGTACACGCAGGCGCTGCTCTCCGCGGTGCCGGTCCCGGACCCCGAGATCGAACGCAGCCGGCAGCGCATCCTGCTGAACGGCGACCTCCCCTCCCCCAGCGACGACCGGGTCGGCTGCAGTTTCCGGAGCCGCTGCCCGCTGTTCCAGCTGCTGCCGGCGGAGAAGCAGGCGGTCTGCGAACGCGACGATCCGCGAGAGCGCCCCGTCGACGGACGGCTCGTGGCGTGTCACCATGCGGAGAGCGACCGGCTCGTCACCGCCTGATCGAGCCGTGCGGCCCCGCGGGTCGGCGGCCTGGAAGGATGGTGGACGTGAACGAAGCGACGAACGCCGGCAATCGGACCACTCTGCGGAGCACGAGCGGCTTCTGGATCCTCGGGGTCACCGCCCTGCTCATGGTCTTCTTCATCATCGACGCCGTCGGCCGCGGGGCCTGGAACTTCGCGGTCCAGGCGCTCCCGTGGGAGCTCCTCGTCGTGTGGCTGGTCTACCTCGTCCTCGTCCGCCCCTGCATCGTCATCGAGCCGTCGCAGCTGACCATCGTGAACGTGGGGCGTCTCCACGACATCCCGTGGTCGCGCATGGAGGAGGCGACCAGCCGCTACCAGCTCACGGTGCTCCTCCGCGACGGTCGGAAGATCACGAGCTGGGGCGCGCCGAGCGCCGGTCTCGACCGCCCGTCGATGATCGGCGGACGCGCCGGACGACGCGGGGTCGACCACCAGGACCGCGCGGCGGGTGTCCGCCGACCCGGCCGCGCCGGCAACGAGGGTCCGACGGCCGTCGACCTCATCGACCGTGCGCACGAACGCTGGGGTCGGATCGACCCGAAGGACGACCGCCTCGCCACCTCGCGCTGGGACGTCGTCGCCCTCGGCGTCACGGCCGCACTCGTCCTCTGGGGCGTCGCCTCGGCGCTCCTCGGCTAGCGACCGGCGGACGCCTCCCGCAACGCCGAAGGGCGGCGCCACGGATCACTCCGCGGTACCGCCCTTCGACGTGGTGCGCCGGTTACAGCGCGAGCTCGATCCCGGCGCCGGGGATGGCGTCGAGGAGTTCGCGCGTGTACTGCTGCTTCGGGTTCTCGAAGACGTCGTCCGTGGTCGACGCCTCCACGATCTTCCCCTTCTGCATGACCGCGACGTTGTCGGCGATCACGCGCACGACCGCGAGGTCGTGGGTGATGAAGAGGTACGTCAGCTGCAGCTCCGACTGGAGGTCGGCGAGCAACTGCAGGATCTGCGCCTGGACGAGGACGTCGAGCGCGGACACCGCCTCGTCGAGGACGACGATCTCAGGCTTCAACGCGAGTGCGCGAGCGATCGCGATGCGCTGACGCTGTCCACCGGAGAGTTCGTTCGGGTACCGGGTCGCGACCGCCTGCGGCAGCGAGACCTGGTCGAGGAGCTCCAGCACGCGAGCACGGCGGGAGGCCTTGTCGCCCACCTTGTGCGTGACGAGCGGTTCAGCGATCGTGTTGCCGATGTTCCGCAGCGGGTCGAGGGAACCGTAGGGGTCCTGGAAGACCGGCTGCATCTTCCGGCGCAGCGCGAGGAGGCCCTTGCGATCGAGCCCCTCCATCGCCTTGCCACCGATGCGGATCTGGCCGGACGTCGGCGTCTCCAGCTGCAGGAGCAGCTTCGCCACGGTCGACTTGCCGGATCCGGACTCGCCGACGAGCGCCATGGTGGTGCCCCTCGGGATCTCGAACGAGACGCCGTCGACGGCCTTGAGCTCCCGCTCAGCCGCCTTCTGGCCACGGATGTTGTAGACCTTCTCGAGGTCCTTGACCACGATCGCGGCTTCCGCGTCCGGCTGGGCAGCCTGCGCCGCAGCGCGGTGCTCGGCGGCGACGATGAGGTCGATGCCCTCGGAGCCGGCGGGAGCCTCGTGGTCGAGGGTCTCGAGCGATCCGGTCGCCGACTGGATGCGACGCGACGCCAGGCTCGGCGCCGCTGCGACGAGCCGCTTCGTGTACGGGTGCACCGGGTTCTGCAGGATCTCGACCGACGGACCGGCCTCGACGATCTGCCCCTTGTACATGACGATGAGCTTCTCAGCGCGCTCGGCGGCGAGGCCGAGGTCGTGCGTGATGAAGAGCAGCGCCGTGCCGCTGTCGCGGGTCAGGCTCTCGAGGTGGTCGAGGATCTTCCGCTGGACCGTGACGTCGAGCGCCGACGTCGGCTCGTCCGCGATGAGCAGCTTCGGGCTCGACGACAGACCGATACCGATGAGCACGCGCTGACGCATGCCACCGGAGAACTGGTGCGGGAACTGCTTCAGGCGACGGTCGGCGTCGGAGAGGCCGGCCTGCTGGAGCACCTCGATCGCCTTGGCGCGGACGGCCTTCTTGCCGTGGGCGATGCCGTTGGCACGGATGGCCTCCTCGACCTGGAAGCCGATGTTCCACACCGGGTTCAGGTTGGACATCGGGTCCTGCGGTACGAAACCGATCAGGCGTCCTCGGACGTCCTCGATCTCGTTGCGGGAGAGCTTCGAGAGGTCGCGCCCCTCGAAGAGGATCTCGCCCCCGCTGATCTTGCCGGTACCGGGCAGGAGGTTGATGATCGCGTGCGCGGTCGTCGACTTCCCGGATCCGGACTCACCGACGATCGCGACGGTCTCCCCGGGCATCATGGTGAACCCGGTCTTGCGGATGGCCTGGACCGTCCCGCTCTGGGTACGGAAGGTGACCTCGAGGTCCTTGACCTCGAGCAGCGGCTGCTGGGTGTTCATCTGGCTCGCGTTCAACGCAGGGCCCTCGCCTTCGGGTCGAGCGCGTCTCGCAGGACTTCGCCCATCATGATGAAGCTGAGCACGGTGAGCGACAGCGCGATCGACGGGTAGATCAGCACCTGCGGCGCCGTGCGGAGGTCACGCTGCGCCTGGCTGATGTCGTTGCCCCAGGACATGGTCTCGCTTCCGAGCCCCACGCCGAGGAAGGACAGCGTCGCCTCGGCGACGATCGCGGACGCCAGCGAGATCGTGATGACGACGATCACCGGTGGGATCGCGTTGGGCAGCACGTGGCGCAGGAGGATCTTGAAGCGGGAGACACCCAGCGCGATGGACGCTTGGACGTAGTCCGCGTTCTTGACCCTGAGCACCTCCGCTCGAAGCACTCGGGCGACTGATGGCCAGGCGAACAGACCGATCGCCAAGGAGATCGTCCACACGCTCCGGTACTTCGCGAGCACCGACATGACGACGACGGCCGCGAGGATGTACGGGATGGAGAAGAAGATGTCGCCGATGCGGGACAGCACCGAGTCGACCCAACCGCCGTAGAAGCCGGCGAACGCGCCGAACACGATGCCGAGCGTGGCGGTGATCAACGTCACGATGAGACCGACGGACAGCGACGTGGAGGTCCCGTAGATGACCCGCGCGAAGATGTCGCAGCCCTGCTTCGTGAACCCGAGGATGTGGCCGGCCTCAGGCCCGCCGTTGCTGTTCTCGAGGAAGCACTGGTTGTTCGGGGGCGTCTGCGTGAAGAGGAAGGGGAACAGGCCCACGACCACGACGAGCAGGATGAGGACGGACGAGATCCAGAACATGGGACGACGGCGCATGAACGCCCACGCGTCGGTCCAGAGGTTGCTGACCTTCTCGTCGACCTTGACGGCGTCGATGACCGCGAGCGGGGTCTCTTCGAGCGGCGCGACGAAGTGATTCGGGGATCGCTTGATCGTCGGCTCCTGATCATTACTTGACATAGCGGATCCTTGGGTCGAGCACGGCGTAGAAGAGGTCGATGACGAGGTTGATGATGAGGTAGAACAACACCATCACCGTCACGAAGGACACCACGGTCGGGCCTTCTCCTCGGAGGATGGCCTGGTAGAGCGTGCGGCCGACACCGGGGACGTTGAAGATGCCCTCGGTCACCGTGGCGCCGACGATCAGCACACCGAAGTCCACCGCGAGGTAGGTCACGACCGGGATCAGCGAGTTGCGCAGGATGTGCACGGGGATGACCCGGCGACGGCTGAGGCCCTTCGAGTACGCCGTACGGACGAAGTCGAGCGACTGCGTCTCGATGACCGAGGACCGGGTCAACCGCACGATCTGCGCGAAGCTGATGGTGGCGAGGACCAGCGCGGGGAGTAGGAGGTCTTGTATCGGCGCGCCCGGGCCGACCGTCGGTCTGAACCATCCGAGCTGGATCCCGAACACGTACTGCGCGACGAACGCGATGACGAAGACGGGGAGCGAGATGAGGATCAGGCTGACCACGAGGAACGAGGCGTCGAAGATGCCGCCCTTGCGGATGCCGGAGATGAGACCGATCGTGATGCCGGCGACCATCTCGAAGAAGACGGCGATGACGGCGAGCCGCAGCGTGACCGGGAAGGCCTGCGCGAGGATCTCGCTGACCGGCTGCCCGGAGAAGGACGTTCCGAGGTCGCCGGTGAAGATGCCGCCGAGGTACAGGAAGTACTGCACGATGAACGGCTTGTCGAGGTTGTACTCGGCGTTGAGTTGAGCGATCTGCGCGGCGCTCGGCGTCTTGTCGCCGAACAATGCGAGCACGGGATCACCGGGCAACGCGAAGACCATGAAATAGATGAGGAAGGTCGTGCCGAGCAGTACGGGGATAGCCTGCAGGACACGACGAAGAATGTAACCGCCCATGGTGTGGGACTCCTGAACTCGTGAAGCTGGGTGGGCCCGGAAGAACCGGACCCACCCAGCTATGCCGCTACAAGACTACTTGGTGATCTCGTAGTACAGCGGCACCGAGTTCCAACCGAACTCGACGTTCTGCACGCCTTCGCCGAAGCCGCCACTCACGTTCTGGTACCAGAGCGGGATGGCCGGCAGGTCCTTGAAGAGGACCGCCTGGGCGTCCTGGAACTTCTTGTTCGCAGCGTCCAGGTCGGTCTCGGACGAACCCTCGGAGAGGAGCTTGTCGAACTCGGGGCTGGAGTAGTCACCGTCGTTCGAGGAAGCACCGGTCGCGTAGAGCGGAGCGAGGAAGTTGTACAGACCCGGGTAGTCGGCCTGCCATCCGGAGCGGAACGCCGTCTCGATGGAGCGGTTGGTGATGCCGGCACGGAAGTCACCGAAGACGGCGACCGGGACGCCCGAGGACTCGATGCCCAGGACGTTCTTGATGCCGTTGGTCACTGCGTCGACCCAGGCCTGGTGCGGCCCGTCGGCGTTGTACGCGATCTGGAAGGAGCCGTCCCACGGGGAGATGGCGTCTGCCTCGGCCCAGAGTTCCTTGGCCTTCTTCTCGTTGTACTTGAGGACGTCGTTACCTTCGATGTCCTTCGAGTAGCCGTCGATGACCGGCGAGGTGAAGTCGGTCGCCGGCGTGCGGGTCCCGTTGAAGATGACCTTGGTGATCTCTTCACGGTTGATCGCGTACGAGATGGCCTGACGACGCAGCTGACCCTCTTCACCGCTGAAGTGCGGGAGGCGGGACGGGATCGTGAAGGACTGGAACACGGCGGCCGGCTGGTTGACCGCGCGGTCGCCCAGGTCGTCCTGGTAGGTGGAGAGCGCGGAGTCCGGGATCTGGTCCAGGACGTCGAGGTTGCCGCTCAGCAGGTCGGCGTAGGCGCTGTCGAAGTCCTTGTAGAACGTGATGGTCAGGCCACCGTTCTTGGCTTCGCGGCCACCCTTGTACTCGTCGTTCTTGACGAGCTTGATCGACTCGTTGTGCTTCCACGCCTTGTCGCCGTCGACCTTGTACGGGCCGTTGCCGATCGGGTTCTGTCCGAACTCGTCCGTGACCTTGCCGGCCGCGTCGAACGCTGCAGCGGGCAGCGGGTAGAAGGCGGAGTAGCCCAGACGCAACGGGAAGTCCGATGCAGGTGCGGACAGCTTCACCGTGAAGGTGGTGTCGTCCACGACGCTCAGGCCCGTCAGGGGCTGGCCGGTCTCGTTGTAGCCCTCGACGTCAGCGAAGAACGAGGCGTTCTTGCGGAGGTTGACGACGGCGTCCTGCCATGCCATGACGAACGAGTCAGCGGTGACGGGGTCGCCGTTGGTGAACTTCTGATCAGCCTTGATCTTGATCGTGAACGTGGTCGAGTCGTCGGTGTCGATCGACTCGGCCAGGTCGTCGACCGGCTTGCCGTCGGCCGCGTAGTAGCGGAGGCCTGCGAAGACCTCGTCGATGATCTTTCCGCCACCGACCTCGTTGGTGTCGCTGGGGATGAGGCCCGACTCCGGCTCGGAGCCGTTGGTCGTGATGACGGATGACGCGCTGCTGGTGCTCTCGCTGCTGGAACCGCCACCGGAACAACCGGTGAGGACGAGAGCCCCTGCTGCGATGATGGCGGCGGCAGAGCCGAACCGACTGAACTTCACAGTTCCTCCTTGGGGAAAGGGCAAGCGAAAACAGCGCATCGTGTGCGCTGGATCGCTCTTTGAATACTCTGACGATAAGCAGAAGCAGGACGGCGAGCAAACTGGGACGCCAAACGTTACACAGCGGTAACCCAATCGCCGGATTGTTGCTCACGGATGCTTTTTCGTGCACGGATCCCGCCCACGACGCAACAGAACGATCATGATCGCAAAACTCGTGCAGTCACTTCGTCGTTCTGGATACGAATCGTAAGGCGTTCGTCTCCTGATATCCGCCGAGCGGACGCGCAGATGGTATGCGGTGCGCTCGGAGCCACCAGCCAGCAGAATGGACCGGTGAGCGAACAGAACACCACCGAGCGGGGACCGGACCTCCCCGAGGGCGCCGGAGACAACCGTCGGTGGTGGGAGATCGGCATCGTCCTCGCGCTGAGCCTCGGGGCGTCGGCGGTGTACTCGATCATCTCGCTCATCGCGAAGCTCACCGCGGGGGCGCCGCTCTCCGATCAATCTGCGGCGATCAACACCACCCAGGCCACCCGGGAGTGGCTCGACTTCAGCTACCAGTTCCTCGGGCTCTTCTTCCAGCTCGCGCCGGTCGCCCTCGTCATCTACCTGCTCTGGCAGCCCGGACGCAGCGGCTTCGCGCGGATGGGACTCGACCTCCGCTCCCCCGGACGCGACCTCGGCCGCGGTCTGCTCCTCGTCGCAGCGATCGGTGTCCCCGGCATCGGTGTGTACGCGTTGGGCCGCGCACTCGGCGTCACGGTCGCGGTCTCGACGTTCCCCGACACCATGTACTGGTGGACGATCCCGATGCTCGTCTTCTCCGCCCTCCGCGCCGGCCTCCAGGAGGAGGTCATCATCATCGGCTACCTGTACACCAGGCTGCGCGAGATCGGGTGGGGGTGGTGGACGATCATCCTGTCGACCGCCGTCCTCCGCGGGAGCTACCACCTGTACCAGGGCATCGGGCCGTTCTTCGGCAACGTCGCCATGGGGATCGCGTTCGGCTGGTGCTACAAGCGCTGGGGTCGGGTGATGCCCCTCGTCGTCGCGCACACGGTCATCGACATCATCTCGTTCGCGGGCTTCCCGCTCGCCGTCGCCTGGTGGCCGGAGATCTTCGCCGCGACGCCGTCCTCCTGACGAACCGTTCGCCCATCACGGGGCGAACGAGCACTCCCTCGCCCACGAATGGGCGAGGGAGTGCCCATGGACCGGCTAGGCGAAGGCCTCGGGCGGCGGGCAGGCACACACGAGGTTGCGGTCGCCGTACGCCTGGTCGATGCGACGCACCGGCGGCCAGTACTTCGTGCGCACGAGCGTGTGCACGGGGTAGACGGCGAGCTCGCGCGAGTACGCGTGCGTCCACTCCCCCTCGATGACCGACTGGGCCGTGTGCGGCGCCCCGACGAGCGGGTTGTCGTCGGCAGGCCACTCGCCCGCCGCGACGGCGTCCGCTTCCGCCTTGATCGCGATCATCGCGTCGACGAAGCGGTCGACCTCGGTGAGGTCCTCGCTCTCCGTCGGCTCGACCATGAGCGTCCCCGCGACGGGGAACGACATCGTCGGCGCGTGGAACCCGTAGTCGACGAGACGCTTGGCCACGTCGTCGACGGAGATCCCGGTCGCCTCCTTGAGCGGACGGAGGTCGAGGATGCACTCGTGCGCCACGAGGTCGCTGTCGCCCGTGTACAGGACGGGATAGTGGTCGCGCAGTCGCGCAGCGATGTAGTTCGCTGCGAGCACCGCGGCCCCGGTCGCCTCGCGGAGCCCTTCCGAACCCATCATGCGGACGTAGGCCCACGAGATCGGCAGGATGCTCGGGCTGCCGTAGGGAGCCGCCGAGATCGGACCGCCGTCGTGCACGACCGTCCCGCCGCCGAGCAGCGGGTGCTCGGCCCGCTGCGCCAGCGGGTGACCGGGCAGGAACGGCGCGAGGTGCGCCTTGGCGGCGACCGGCCCGACACCGGGGCCGCCACCGCCGTGCGGGATGCAGAACGTCTTGTGCAGGTTCAGGTGCGAGACGTCGCCGCCGAACTCACCGAACCGCGCGTACCCGAGCAGCGCGTTGAGGTTCGCGCCGTCGACGTAGACCTGGCCGCCGGCGTCGTGCACGGCCTGGGTGATGGTCTTCACCTCGTGCTCGTAGACGCCGTGGGTGGACGGGTAGGTGATCATGAGCGCGGCGAGGGACTCGGCGTTGGCCTCGATCTTCGACCGGAGGTCGTCGAGGTCGACGTTGCCCTGCTCGTCGCACGCGACGACGACCACACGCATGCCGGCGAGGACGGCGGAGGCTGCGTTCGTGCCGTGCGCGCTCGAGGGGATGAGGCAGACCGTCCGTTGCTCGTCGCCGTTCGCGCGGTGGTAGCCGCGGATGGCGAGGAGACCGGCGAGCTCGCCCTGGCTGCCGGCGTTCGGCTGCAGCGACACGGAGTCGTACCCGGTGACCTCGGCCAGCCAGGTCTCGAGCTGGTCGACGAGTTCGAGCGAGCCTGCGACGTCCTCACGCGGGGCGAACGGGTGCAGCCCGGCGAACTCGGGCCAGGTGACGGCCTCCATCTCGGTGGCGGCGTTGAGCTTCATCGTGCACGAACCCAGCGGGATCATCCCCCGGTCGAGCGCATAGTCGCGGTCGGCAAGCTGCTTGAGGTACCGCATCATGGCGGTCTCCGAGTGGTGGGTGTTGAACACCGGGTGCGTCAGGTACTCGGTCTCGCGGGCGAGCGTGGCCGGGTACTCCGACACGGCGCTCGGACCGAACGCCGAGGCGGACGCCCCCTCGTCGAAGACGTATGCCGACGGCTCTCCGGCGGTGGCGGTCCCAGCGGTCGTGAGCACCTCGACGAGGGTCGGGACGACGCTCTCGACCGCGCTCACCTCGTCGAAGCTCATCGAGACGGTCGTCTCGTCGACGGCCCACAGCAGGAGGCCGCGGTCGTGCGCACCCGACACCACCGCTGCGCTGTCGGCGACGCGCACCTGCAGGGTGTCGAAGTAGTGCTCCGTGAGCACCTCGACACCCGCCGACCTCAGCAGACGGGCTGCACTCGCGGTGGTCGCGTGCACCGACTGCGCGATCCGCTTGAGCCCGTCGGGCCCGTGGTACACGGCGTACATCGCGGCCATGACCGCCAGCAGGACCTGGGCCGTGCAGATGTTGCTCGTGGCCTTCTCACGGCGGATGTGCTGCTCGCGCGTCTGCAGCGTGAGCCGGTAGGCGGGGTGACCCGCCGCGTCCTGGCTGACGCCGACGAGGCGACCGGGCATCTGGCGCTCGAGGCCCTTACGGACCGCGAGGTACCCAGCGTGCGGCCCGCCGAAGCCCATCGGCACGCCGAAGCGCTGGCTCGTCCCGACCGCGATGTCCGCGCCGAGGGAACCGGGCGAGGAGATGAGCGTGAGGGCGAGGAGATCGGCCGCGACGACCGACACGCCGCCGGCCGCCTTGACCGCCGCGATGATCGCCGACGGGTCCCACACGAGCCCGGAGGCACCGGGGTACTGCACGAAGACACCGAACGCCGCCGGGAGGTCCTCGGGCGAGGTGGTCGACAACGGCAGCTCGACGAGGTCGATGCCGACCGCTTCCGCGCGACTCCGGAGGAGCGCCTTCGTCTGCGGGTACGCGTCGGCGTCGACGATGAACGTCGCGTCGGCGAGCTTCGAGGCCCGTCGCGCGAGGAGCATGCCTTCGACGACCGCGGTGCTCTCGTCGAGCATCGAGGCGTTGGCCGTGTCGAGACCGGTGAGGTCGGCGACCATCGTCTGGAAGTTGATGAGCGCCTCGAGGCGGCCCTGCGAGATCTCGGGCTGGTACGGCGTGTAGGCCGTGTACCAGGAGGGGTTCTCGAGGACGTTCCGCTTGATGACCGCCGGCGTGATCGTGTCGAAGTAACCGAGACCGATCAGGCTCCGGTTCACCGTGTTGCGGCCGGCGAGCTCACGGAGTTCGGCGAGCGCCGCCCGCTCGGTCGCGGCATCGGGGATGCTGGACGAGGCGAGTTCGGCGGCCGTGATCGCGGAGGGGACGGCCGCGGCGAGCAGGGCGTCGACGCTGTCGTACCCGACGGCGGCGAGCATCGTCGCCTGGGCGGCGGTGTCGGTTCCGATGTGCCGTTCTGCGAAGCGGTCCGCCATCACTCGCCCACCAGCGCGGCGTAGTCGTCCCAGCTGAGGAGCGTGTCGGGCAGCGCGTCGTAGCGCACCGAGACGAGCCAGCCGGCACCGAACGGGTCGCTGTTGACGAGCGACGGGTCGTCGACGACGGCGCCGTTGGCCTCGACGACCTCGCCGTCGAGCGGGGCGAAGAGCTCGCCGACGGACTTCGTGGACTCGATCTCGCCGACCACGGTGCTGGCTGAGAGCGCCGCGCCGACGGCGGGGAGGTCCACGAAGACGACGTCACCGAGCTTCTCGGCGGCGTAGTCGGTGATCCCGATGACGGCGAGATCGCCCTCGACGCGGATCCACTCGTGCTCGGCGGTGTACTTGAGGGTGGTCTTGTCGGCCATGGGTTACTTCTCTCTCGAATAGAAGGGGAGCGTGGTGACGGTCGCGGGGATTCGCGTGCCGCGGACGTCGATGTCGAGCACGGTGCCCGGCTCGGCGTGGTCGGGGTGCACGTAGGCCATGGCGATCGGGTGTCCGAGGGTGGGCGACAGTGCCCCGCTCGTCACCTCGCCGACGGTCGTGTCGCCGGCGAGGACACGGTAACCGGCACGACCGGCGCGACGCCCCTCGGAGACGAGGGCGACGAGCACCGGAGCGTCGTCCGCCGGACCGGCCTCGACGGCGTCACGACCGATGAACGTGCCGTGCTTGCCGAGTGCGACGACGCGGCCGAGTCCGGCCTGCACGGGCAGCATGTCCGGACCGAGCTCGTGGCCGTACAACGGCATGCCGGCTTCGAGCCGGAGCGTGTCGCGACTGGCGAGCCCGGCGGGGACCAGTCCGAGCGGTGTCCCGGCGGCGACGATGGCGTTCCACAGCTCCACGGCGTCGGCCGCGTCGACGTACAGCTCGAACCCGTCCTCGCCGGTGTACCCGGTGCGCCCGATGAAGACCGTGCCGTTCTCGAAGGAGGCACCCGTCGCGCGGTAGTACTTCACCTCGTCGAGGGACGGCAGTTCGTCCAGGATGTGGAGCCCCTCGGTCGCCTGGAGGATGGCGCGGGAGGCGGGCCCCTGGACGGCGATGAGCGCGATCTCGTCGCTGCGGTCCATGACGACCACGTGCTCGAACGCCGCGGCCCGCTCGGTGAGCGCTGCGACGACGGCATCGTGGTTGCCCGCGTTCGCGACGACGAGGTACTCGTGCTCACCGTTGCGGTAGACGACGAGGTCGTCGATGATGCCGCCGGCCTCGTTCAGCAGCAGGGAGTACTTGGCCTGGAGCAGATCGATGGCGGACAGCTTGCCCGCGAGCGCCTGGTCGAGGAAGTCGGCGGCGTCGTCGCCCACGACCTGGATCTCGGCCATGTGGGAGATGTCGAAGATGCCGGCGGCGGTGCGCACGGCGTGGTGCTCGGCGAGGTCGCTCGAGTACCGCACGGGCATCTGCCATCCGGCGAAGTCCGTGAAGCTCGCGCCGGCGGCTTCGTGGACGGCATGGAGCGGGCTGGTTCGTTCGAGGTCGGTCACGAGTTCTCCGGGGTCGCGTGGTGCGCTGCGGACACCTGACGGTGCCCGTTGGGAACTCCCCCTCTGTCATTGGCCTGAGAGCTTCACGAGCGCCGCTGCTGCGGACACTGCTTTCACCGTCGGCGAGCGCACCACGAACGTGCGCTGCTTTCCAGAGTGGCCAGTCCGATGCGGTACAGGACCTGAGAGATTGGCGGGGAGGCTTGCTCCTTCGGTGCCGGCGTACCGGCTCTCCCGCATCGTGTTTGCGGCCCGATGTTCGATTGAGCCGCCAGCATATCGCGAGTGGTCGCCTCGGCGCAGGACCTTGTTCGAGTCAGGTGTACACTAAGCCTGTATCGAGTACAGGTCATTTCTACCTGAAGTGCCGCCGGTGCTCCGGAACACGGAGATCCCCCATGCAGCGATCGACGACTCCCGCGGAGCAGACGGACCCGCAGGTCGGCCTCGCGGTCTCGACCGTCATCTTCACGCTCCGAGCCGACGACGGGTTCGGCGCGACCGACCCGCAGCCGGGCATCTGGCTCCCGCTCGTCCGGCGCATCCGTGAGCCCTACGACGGCCTCTGGGCGCTGCCGGGCGGCCCGCTCGGTGCCGCGGAGTCCCTCGCGGACGCGGCCTCGTCGACCCTGGAGACGACAACCTCCCTCCGCCCGCGCTACCTCGAGCAGTTGTACGCGTTCGGCGACCTCGACCGCTCCCCCGCCGAGCGCGTCGTCTCGATCGTCTACTGGGCGCTCGTCGGGTCCGACGAGGCGAAGCGCACGCGGCTCGGCCAGAACGTCCGCTGGTTCCCGGCCGACGCACTCCCCCCGTTGGCGTTCGACCACCGCGACATCGTCGAGTACGCCCTGTGGCGGCTCCGCAACAAGCTGGAGTACAGCCACATCGCGCACGCCTTCCTGGGCGAGACCTTCACCCTCTCCGAACTCCGGGAGGTGCACGAGGCGGTGTTGCAGAAGCAGCTCGACCCCGCGAACTTCCGACGCCAGGTCGAGTCCTCCGGTCTCGTCCTGCAGACCGACGAGCTCCGTACCGGTGGGCGCCACCGCCCGGCGCGGCTCTACCGGTGGACCCAGCCCGTCACCCGACCGGAGACCCCGTCGCCCGGGCGTTCGACGAGCCGCAGGCCCACGACGTCCACCCCGACCACCCGTCAGCAGTCCGAGGAGCCAGCATGACCATCACCGCATCCGTCGACGACACCATCCAGCAGATCACCGAGGGTGCGTCCGACGGCGCGACCTGCGCGCCCGAGCTCGCGGCCGGGCCCTGGGTGTTCGACCTGCAGCCGCCGAGCTACGGCCCTGGCGCGTCGATGGGCGACGTCATCCCGACCGGTTCGCCTCGGCAGGGCCAGCTCCCGGCCGCCTATCGCGACGCCTCCAACGATGAACTCCACCGCCGCATCGTGGCCGCGAAGCAGACCCTCGGAGACCGCGTCGTGATCCTCGGGCACTTCTATCAGCGCGACGAGGTGGTCCAGCACGCCGACTACATCGGCGACTCCTTCCAACTCGCGAACGCGGCCAAGGCACGCACCGAGGCCGAGGCGATCGTGTTCTGCGGCGTGCACTTCATGGCCGAGACGGCCGACCTCCTGTCCGGACCCGAGCAGGCCGTGATCCTCCCGAACCTCGCCGCCGGCTGCTCGATGGCCGACATGGCGGACATCGACCAGGTCGAGGAGGCGTGGGAGGCCCTCGAGGCGCTCTACGGGACCGAACCGGACGCCGACGGCCGGGTACCGGTCATCCCCGTCACCTACATGAACTCCTCGGCGGCGCTCAAAGGCTTCTGCGGTCGGCACGGCGGGATCGTCTGCACGTCCAGCAACGCGGAGACGGTCCTGCGGTGGGCCTTCGAGCGCGGACAGCGGGTGCTGTTCTTCCCGGACCAGCACCTGGGTCGGAACACCGCCAAGAAGCTGGGCGTGCCACTCGAGCACATGCCGATGTGGAACCCGAACCGCCCGCTCGGCGGCAACGAGGCGACGGACCTCGAGCAGGCAGAGGTCATACTGTGGCACGGCTTCTGCTCGGTGCACAAGCGGTTCACCGTCGACCAGATCGACCGCGCCCGGGCGGAGCACCCCGGCGTCCGGGTCATCGTGCACCCCGAGTGCCCGATGGCGGTCGTCGACGCCGCCGACGAGGCTGGATCGACGGACTACATCCAGAAGGCCATCGCGGCGGCGCCGGACGGCACCACGTTCGCGATCGGCACCGAGATCAACATGGTGCAGCGCCTCGCCGCGCAGTACCCGCAGCACACGATCTTCTGCCTCGACGACGTGATCTGCCCCTGCTCGACGATGTACCGCATCCACCCCGGCTACCTGGCCTGGGTGCTCGAAGGACTCGTCGCGGGCGAGGTGCTCAACCGCATCACCGTCTCCGACGACGTGGCCGTCCCGGCCCGCCTGTCGCTCGAGCGCATGCTCGCCGCGAAGCCGCCGGTCGCCGCCGGAACCCAGGCCGGCTGACATGGCGACGGTGCTCGTGGTCGGGAGCGGGATCGCCGGTCTCGTGGCCGCGATCCACGCGAGTGAACGGCACGAGGTCGTGGTCGTCACGAAGGACGTCCTCGGCCAGAGCAACACGCGCTATGCGCAGGGCGGGATCGCCGGGGTCATGTTCGACGACGACCGCGTCGAGGACCACGTCCGGGACACGCTGCTGGCCGGCGCGGGGCTGTGCGACGAGGAGGCCGTCCGGGTGCTCTGCACCGAGGGGCCCGAACGGATCCGCGAGCTCATCGCCTTCGGTGTGGCGTTCGACCGCGACGGCGACGGCTTCGCGAAGGGCCTCGAAGCGGCCCACTCCTACCCCCGGGTGCTGCACGCCGGCGGTGACGCGACCGGCGCGGCGATCGAGACGGCGCTCGTCGAGACGCTTGCGGCCCGGCGGGTAACCGTGCTGGAGCACACCGTCCTCGTCGACCTGGTCGTCACCGCCGGGACGGTCACCGGTGCACACCTCCGGTCCTCCGAGCGAGGTGCGTTCACCGTCGACGCCGACCAGGTGATCCTCGCCACCGGCGGTGTCGGGCAGCTCTACCCGTTCACGACCAACCCGGCGGTGGCGACGGGCGACGGCGCCGCTGCAGCACTCCGTGCTGGAGCGGTGCTGGCCGACGTGGAGTTCGTCCAGTTCCACCCGACCGCGCTCGCCGCACCCGGAAGCTTCCTCGTCTCCGAGGCCGTCCGCGGCGAGGGGGCCGTCCTCCGGGACGCAAACGGCGAACGCTTCATGCGGGAGCTCCACCCCGACGCCGAGCTGGCACCACGCGACGTCGTCGCCCGAGGGATCGCCCGGGCCATGGCAGCGCAGGGCGGTGCCCCGGTGACACTCGACGCGACCGCGCTCGGTGCGGACCGCCTCGCCGCGCGGTTCCCGGGGATCGACGAGCACCTCCGAGCCTCCGGCGTCGACTGGTCGCGCACACCGGTCGCCGTCGCCCCGGCCGCACACTATTGGATGGGCGGTGTCGCCACGGACCTCGACGGCCGGACCACCCTGCCCGGGCTCCTCGCCGTGGGCGAAGTCGCTCGCACGGGCGTCCACGGGGCCAACCGCCTCGCCTCCAACTCGCTCCTCGAGGGTGCCGTCTTCGCGGCCCGCGCCGTCGCGGCGATCGATGCGGCACCGGGTCCGATCGCCGGTCGCCCGAGGCTCGGTGGTGAGCGGGTCGTCCTCGATCCCCTTGCGGCCGATGACAACCTCCGACTCCCAACGGACGCCGTCGAGCCCTTCAGCCGCGCGGCGCTCCACGCCGTGATGTGGCGGGATGCCGGGCTGGTCCGTGACGCGGGTGGTCTTGAGCTCGCGCGCCGAACCCTGGACCGTTGGTCGACCGAGCTCGACGACGTCGTCACCGCGCCACGGTCGGTCGCGGCCACCGAGGACCGCAACCTCCTGCTGCTCGCCCGGGCCGTTGTCGCCGCTGCCCTCGCGCGCACCGAGTCACGCGGTGCCCACGCCAGGGACGACCATCCCGGTGTCGATCCGGATCAGGCGTCGCCGATCGCGATCACCCTCGCGACCCCGGCTGACGCGCCCCAGCCCACCACCCACCCATCCGTGAACGGAACCGTGCTCGCACCATGCTGACCCCACATCTCATCGACACCACCGTCACCGCGGCTCTCGTCGAGGACGCCCCGTGGGGCGACCTGACGGCGGCGACCCTCATCCCGGAGGACGCCACGGCCTCGGCCTCCCTGGCCGCCCGCGAGGCGGGCGTCTTCAGCGGTTCGGCCGTGTTCGAGGCGGCGTTCCGGCTGACCGACCCGCGCATCACGGTCGCGTTCCTCGTCGCGGACGGCGAACGGTTCGCTGCGGGTGACACCATCGCCATGGTGTCGGGTCCGGCGCGTGCCGTCCTGACCGCTGAGCGCGTCGCCCTGAACTTCGTCCAGCGGATGAGCGGCATCGCGACCATCACCGCGGCGTACGTCGAAGCCGTGTCCGACACCCGCGCCCGCATCGTCGACACCCGGAAGACGACCCCGGGCCTGCGCGTCTTCGAGCGCCACGCGGTGCGATCGGGCGGCGGGCACAACCACCGCCATTCGCTCTCCGACGCCGTCATGGTCAAGGACAACCACCTGGCGGTCCTCCTCGAGCGCGGCCTGACGGTCACCGAGGCGTTGCTGCGGGCTCGCGAGGAGCTCCCGCACACGACGACGATCGAGGTCGAGGTCGACCGCCTGGACCAGATCGAGGCGGTGCTCGCGGCGGGCGTCGACACGATCATGCTCGACAACTTCACCGTCGACCAGCTCCGCGAGGGCGTCGCGCTGATCGCCGGCCGCGCCATCGTGGAGGCGAGCGGGAACGTGACGCTGACGACGGTGCGGGCCATCGCGGAGACCGGCGTCGATGTCATCTCCTCCGGTGCCCTCACCCACAGCGTCCGGTCCCTCGACCTCGGGCTCGATGTCTCGGTCGACTGAGATGCTCTACCTCGACAACGCCGCGACGACGCCGGTGCGCCCGGAGGTGCTCGAGGCGATGTGGCCGTACCTGACGAGCACCTTCGGCAACCCGTCGAGCCATCACACCGTCGGCGAGGCGGCGGCCGGGGCGTTGCGGGACGCCCGGCGACGCGTCGCGACCGTGCTGGGCGTCCGACCTGGAGACGTGGTGTTCACCTCGGGCGGCACCGAAGCGGACAACCTCGCAGTCAAGGGCATGACCCTGGCGGCCCTCGATCGCGGACGCCATGTCGTCACCTCGCCGATCGAGCACGAGGCGGTCGCGGAATCGGTCGCGTACCTCACGCGGTTCCACGGGGTCGAGGCCACCGTCCTCCCGGTGGACGGGACCGGCCTGGTCGACCCGGCCGAACTCGCCGCTGCACTGCGGCCGGACACAGTGCTCGTCTCGGTGATGGCGGCCAACAACGAGATCGGCACGGTCCAGGACCTGTCGGCGCTCGGAGGCGTCGCCCAGGCCGCAGGCGTCCCGTTCCACACCGATGCCGTGCAGGCGGCGGGATGGCTGCCGCTCGGACTGGATCGCCTCGGCGTGGACGCGCTGAGCCTGGCCGGCCACAAGCTCGGTGCTCCGAAGGGCGTCGGACTGCTCGCCGTGCGCGGCTCCCTGCCGTTGGAACCGCTCCTGCACGGTGGCGGTCAGGAACGCGGTCGCCGGAGCGGGACCGAACAGGTGGCCGCCGCCGTCGGGCTCGCGACGGCGCTGGAGCTCGCCGAGCGTGATCGGGTGGAAGCGGTGGACCGCGTCAGTGGGTTGCGTGACGCCTTCATCACGAGGGTTCTGAACGAGGTCCCGCGTGCTCGGTTGACGGGCCACCCCGAACGACGCCTACCGGGTATCGCATCGTTCGTGTTCCCCGGGACCTCCGGCGAGGCGGTCCTCCTCGAACTCGAACGGCGGGGCGTCATCTCCTCGAGCGGCTCCGCGTGTGCCGCCGGCAGCGACGAGCCGTCACCGGTCCTCCTCGCGATCGGCATCGCTCCGGAGGTCGCGCAGACCGCCGTGCGCTTCAGTTGGACCGCCGCCGTCACCGCGGCCGAGCTGGACCGGACGGCGAGCGCCGTCGTCGCCTCGGTGGAGGCCGTCGCGGGTCTCCGCTGAACCCCACGACGACCGACCGGACGGATCTGGCCGCGCGTTCGGTGACGGCTGTCCGACGCCGGGTGTCTGGCGGCACCCTCCGCCGGAGGCTGAGCTACGGTGGGATCCATGAGCACCGAGCAGGACGCGGCAGACCGCGCACGACGTCGACACGACAACGAGGACGCTGACGCCGTCACCCGGTTCCTCGCCGAGCGTGACCCGGAGTACGACCTCCACACCGAACGTCTGGTCGACCCGGAGGAGGTCATCCTCAAGGACTGGCTGCCGCACGCGACCCCGACCGACGGTGGCGCCCCCGCCCCCTGAGGGACGACGCCCACCCGCGCCGGATCGTCTCATGATCTAGCCGTCCACGCCTCGGAACACAAGTGGTTGCCGCGCGGGCGCGGGCCCGCGAGGCTTGAACGGTGACCGAGAGTCGGGATCAGAGACGGAGCTGACATGGGATTCCTGGACAACGCCAAGGACGCTGCTGAGGCGACCGGCCGGAAGATCGGCGAGACCGTCGAAGACGCCAAGGACCGGATCGGCGACAAGGTCGACGAGGCCAAGGCCGACGCGAAGGTGAAGCAGGCGGAGGCCGACGTGAAGAAGGCCGAAGCCGAGCGCGACACCACCGAGGCGAAGAACGACTACAAGGAGCAGCTGCGCGACTGACGCGCCCTCTGAACGACGAGGACCCCGCCTGGCGAACGCCGCGGGGTCCTCGCTCATTGTCGGGGCGCGGGTCTCCCCGGCGACAACCGGGGCCGGTGATGCCGATGTGATCGCCGAGACCAACCGGAAAAGGGTTCTGACAGCGCCGATCTCGAGTGCCATCATGAACGGTAGCCGCGGACGCCCGGCCCGCGGCCCGTTCCGACGAGGTGGCCGACATGTCGATCCTCCACACCATCCCCGAAGCCGATGCCGATGCGACGACGGCCGCGATGTACGACGACGACATCGCCGACCAGGGTTTCGTCGCGGCGCACACGAAGGTGATGGCGTTGAACCCCGGGGCCTACGCCGCATGGGAGGCGCTGATCGGTGAGATCGCCCGACCGCTCGGCCTGCGACGCTACGAGCTCGTGACGCTCGCCGCGGCGCGAGGGACGCGGTCACGGCATTGCCGTCTCGCTCACGGCCGGAGATCGCTGTCGCTGTTCGAGGAGGACCAGCTCGTGCGCATCGCGGCGGACTATCGCGACGCCGGCCTGAGCCCCGCGGAGGTCGCGATGATGGCCTACGCGGAACGGGTGGGTCGCGACTCGGACCGGATGACCGACGCCGACAGCCTGACCCTGCGCCAGCACGGCTTCTCCGACCGGGAGATCCTCGACATCACCCTCGCTGCGGCCGCCCGCAACTACTACAGCCGAGCGATCCAGGCGCTCGCGGTCGACGTCGACGTTCCGGAGGACATCAGACCCGAACTGCGGGACGCGCTCGTCCGGGGCCTCTGAAACGCGACACCGCGGGCTAGCGCTCCGAGACCTGGCCTGCTTCGACGACCCATCGCCGTTCGATCCGGACGGTGTCGAGCATGCGGCGGTCGTGGGTGACGAGGAGGAGTGTTCCGTCGTAGCTCTCGAGTGCCTCCTCGAGCTGTTCGATCGCAGCGAGGTCGAGGTGGTTCGTCGGCTCGTCCAAGACCAGCAGGTTGATCCCCGTCGCCTGGAGCACGGCGAGCCCGGCGCGGGTGCGCTCCCCCGGCGACAACTCGTCGACGGGTCGGTTCACGTGGTCGGCCTTCAGCCCGAACTTCGCCAGGAGCGTCCTGACCTCTCCCGGACTGAGGTCGGGCACGATCGCCTCGAAGCGGTCGGCGAGCGGCTCCGTGCCGACGAGCAGTGAGCGGGCCTGGTCGATCTCGCCGATCCGCACACTCGAGCCGAGGCTCGCGCTGCCCGCGTCGGGTTCGCGACGACCGAACAGCGTCGCGAGCAGGGTGGACTTGCCGGCGCCGTTGGGCCCCGTGATGCCGATCCGATCGCCCACGTTCACCTGGAGCGACAGAGGGCCGAGCTGGAAGTCGCCCTGCCGGACGACGGCCTCGGACAGCGTCGCGACGACCGTGCTCGAACGCGGTGCGCTGCCGATCGTGAACTGCAGCTGCCACTCCTTGCGCGGTTCCTCGACCTCGTCCAGCCGAGCGATGCGGCTCTCCATCTGCCGGACCTTCTGGGCCTGCTTCTCCGAGGACTCCGCCGAGGCCTTCCGCCGGATCTTGTCGTTGTCGGGCGCCTTCTTCATCGCGTTCCGCACGCCCTGGCTGGACCACTCCCGCTGCACCCGGGCGCGACCGACGAGATCCGCCTTCTTGTCGGCGAACTCGTCATAGGCGTCGCGGGCGTGCCGCCTGGCGACCTCACGCTCCTCGAGGTAGGCCTCGTATCCGCCCCCGAAGACGCGGTTGCTCTGCTGTGCGAGGTCGAGTTCGAGGACGCGCGTGACGCAGCGGGCGAGGAACTCGCGGTCGTGGCTGACGAGCACCACACCCCCGCGCAATCCCTGCACGAAGCGTTCGAGCCGCTCCAAGCCGTCCAGGTCGAGATCGTTGGTCGGTTCGTCGAGGAGGACGATGTCGAATCGCGACAGCAGCAGCGCCGCCAGTCCGACGCGAGCGGCCTGCCCACCGGACAGCGAGGTCATCATCGTGGTCGTGACATCCGCGTCGAGGTCCAGCCCGAGGTCGGCGAGGACCGCGGGGATCCGCTCCTCGAGATCGGCAGCGCCGCTCGCCAACCAGCGGTCGAGGGCGGCGGAGTAGACGTCCGCGGGGTCCGCGCCTGCCTGCGGGGGTTCGGCGAGCGCCGCGGCAGCCGCGTCCATCGCCTCGGTCGCCGCAGCACAGCCGGTGCGCCGGGCGATGTAAGCGGCGACGCTCTCGCCGACGACGCGCTCGTGTTCCTGCGGGAGCGCGCCCACGAAGGCGTCGGAGGGCGACAGCGAGATCGTGCCTGCCTGCGGTTCGAGGGAGCCGCCGAGGAGCTGGAGCAGGGTCGACTTCCCCGCGCCGTTCATCCCGACGACGCCGATGACGTCGCCCGGTGCCACCGTCAGATCGAGGCCGTCGAACAGGGTGCGGTGGCCGTGTCCTCCGGCCAGGCCTTGGGCCACGAGCGTTGCAGTCATAGGTCAATCGTCTCACTCGGACCGGGCGCAGGAGACCGTTCATTCCGCGCCACCCTCGCGCCCGCCCGCGAATAGCACGACATCACGATCGGGTACGCGTTCCGCACTAACCGACTGGGCGCCCCCCGAAGGTGTTACACAGGGAGCAGTTGCGGTTGATGTCGCCATGTTCTTTGGCTTCGCGCCCCTCCCACACGGAAGGGGCCTTGATGCGCCTCGAACTCTCTCCACCCGCCCGCAGCGCCAGACCCGGCCGCGTTCGCTCTCGCCTCTTCGCCGCAGCGGCAGTCGTGACCGTCGGACTCCTGGCCATCGGTGCCGGACCGGCGAACGCCGCGACCACGATCAACGGCCCGATCAACCTGGGCACGGCAGCCAAGTACGGCGTGCTCGCAGGGTCGACCGTCACCAACACCGACTCCCCGACCACGATCAACGGCGACCTCGGGCTGAGCCCGGGGAGCGCCGTGACCAATTTCCCGCCGGGCATCGTCAACGGCATCCAGGATGTGACCAACGAGGTCGCCGCCACCGCCAAGAACGACCTCCTCATCGCGATGGGTACCGCCTCCAGTCTCACGCCGGCCCCGCAGCAGGTCGGTGACCTCACCGGCCTCAACCTCGAGCCCGGCGTCTATGCAGGCGGAGAGATCTCCCTCACCGGCAACGTGACGCTCACCGGCGCCGCAGAGTCCGTCTGGGTCTTCCAGGCCGCGAGCACGCTGGACACCGCCGTCGGCTCCTCGGTCACCCTCGTCGGCGGCGCGAGTGCTTGCAACGTGTTCTGGCGCGTGGGCAGCTCGGCCACGCTCCGCGGAGGCGCGCCCTTCGTCGGCACGATCCTCGCCGACGCGTCCATCTCCACGCAATCGGGCACGGTCGTCGAGGGTCGCCTGCTCGCATCCACCGGTGCTGTGACGCTCGACAACACGGTCATCACCCGTCCTGCAGGCTGCGACGACGGCAGCGGCTCCGTCGTGACGACGAGCCCGGAGATCACCTCCGCTCCGCTCCCCGGCGGCACCGTCGGTACGACGTATGACAGCACCGTCACCTCCACGGGCAGCCCCGACGCGACGTACACGGTCACCTCGGGTGCCCTGCCCCCGGGACTCGTCCTCGATAGCGTGACCGGTGGCGTGACCGGCACGCCCACGACGCCCGGGACCTACACGGTCACCATCACTGCGAGTAACGGCGGCGCGCCCGACGACTCCATCGAATCGACGATCGTCATCGTCCCGCCGGGCACCCCGCAGGTCCCCGGTCAGCCGGCGGTTCCGGCCGGAGACATCACGAGGCTCCCCGACACCGGGTTCCAGGGATCCACGCTCGCGATCGTGGCCGGCTCCCTGCTCGGCCTCGGTCTGCTCGCGGGTATCGCCTCGGTGATCGTGCGACGTCGTCGACGCGACCAGATGGGTGGCTGACGCGACACTGGTCGGCAGCCTGACGCCGTGACCGTAGGCTGAGGGCATGGATCACAAGCAGCTGCGCTCCTTCGTCGCCTCCGCGGAGACCCTCCACTTCGCGAAGGCGGCCAAGGCGCTCGGCGTGCCGCGGAGCACCGTCGTCGCCGACGTCCGGAAGCTCGAGGAGAGCGTCGGAGCGGAACTGTTCGCTCGCGACGTGGAATCCACGCAGCTGACGGACGCCGGCTACGCGTTCCTCATCGAGGCGCGTCGCCAACTCGACGCCTCAGCGGCAGCAGCAGCGAAGTCGGCTCCTGCGCCGGGCGGCAAAGCCAAAGCGAACAAGGGCAAGGGTCGCGCGCCGAAGGTCAAGGGCGAGCCGCTGCCGTACAAGAAGCGCCAGGGTCGCTGAGCCGTCCCCGCCGTCAGCGGTCCTGCGTCTCCGACGCGGACTCGACGACCCGCACCGATTCGCCTCGCCGCTCCGCGTCGGCTCGGGCCGTCCGAGCGATCGACACGAGGGTCTCGACGGGCGTCGGCGCGGCCGAATCCACCGCGACACCGAGGTTGGCAGCGCCCGCGAAACCGTCGAGCTGCTGCGTCACGGCCTCACGGTAGCCGGCGGCGATCGGTGCCGCGAGGTCGTGGAGACCCGAGAGGCCGGTCGGCCCCGATTCGACCGACGTGGCCACGAGGATCGTCCCGCTCCACACGCGGGTGCAGACGGACCCGGCCGGCAGCTCACGGAAGACCGCGGCTGCGAGCAGTGCCTCCAGCTCCCCCGCCGTCGCCATCCCGTAAGCGCGGCGGAGGTCGCCGTAGCCGTCGATCGCCACGACGAGGATCGCGAGGCGACGATCGGACTGCTGCCCCTCGCGGAGTCGGGTCGCCTCGGCGATGAACGCCCGGCGCCCCACCGCGCGGACGCCCACCCGCTCCGAGGAGAGGCGCTGCTTGCGCTCCCAGGAGCGCAGGAGGACGAGGCCGACCGCCACGAGGACCACGAACACGAGGTTCATGTACGTGACGAAGGCCGTGCCGAACAACCGCTCGAAGAGCTCCGCGTGGGGACCGCCCGTGAGGTAGACCGCGAGGCGCACGGCGGTGAACGCCGCGTGCAGGATCATGACGACGACGAGCACCAGCGACGCCCGTGCCGCTCGCATCCGCCCCCGCCGCGCCTCGTACGCGACCAGGAGCGACAGCATGATGAGCGAGATGAGCCGGGCGATGGTGCCGGCCCACTCCGGGTCGTCGGTGGGGTCGAGGACGGCGGAGATCGCCGTCACGCCGACGAAGAGGGTGCCGAGCAATACGAGGCTGCGTCGCCCGTTGAACAGCCGGCACCCGACCCATAGGGCGGCGATCGAGGCGACCATGGCGGCGTTGGCGACGGCGACGATCCATACCGAGTCGCCGTTGAGCGTGGCGGCGAGATAGCTGACCGCCGAGAGCAGAGTGGTGGCGAATCCGGACATCCAGGCTGCCATGTGGCGTCCGGCGAGGGTTCGCGCGCTGTCGAGTCCGTAGAAGATCCCGCACGCGGCGCAGACGATCACCGCCACCACCAGCATGCTCGCCAGATCGATCGTCACCCGGTGCCTCCCGTGGCGCCCGTTCGGGTGGCGCCTCATCGAGCGTACCGCCGGAGCAGTACCCCGCTGGCGGCAGAGACGTCGGAAGCACCAGGGTGCTGAACCACGGTGACCCGATGTGCCACCATCGATCCATGCGCGAATCGCCCGACCGTCCCGTCGCCGTCCGCGCGACGGCGTTCCGTGGCACGTCGAGATGGCGCCGACGGCCGCTGCGGTTCGTCGGCTACGACACCCTCCTGTCGGACGGTTCCGTCAGGTTCGACGTGGATCTCGCCGCAGCCATGCCTACCCACCCGGCGGATGCCTCGACCCGCGACACGAACGTCCACGACCGCTGCCCCGAGGTCGGTGCCGGTCCGTGGGTCGACGGGTTCGGGCGTGCCGTCGACGGACCCGAGGACGGCGGACCGCCGCTGAGCGTTCGACGCCGGGCGCGCCCGCGACCCTCCGCCCTGCCCGGCCGCCGCCCATCGGCGAAAGCCGGGCGACGCTGGCGCATCGGGTTCGGCGTGGCAGCGCTCGGAGTCGGCGCCCTGCTCGTCATCGGCCCGCTCCGCGACACCCCTCTGGGCATCCTCGGGGTGGTCAGCGCGTTCGCCGGGCTCGCAACCCTCGCGGGCCTGGTCCCCCGCGCCAAGCGCTGGTGGTGACGGTCGAGCGCCTCGGCCCAGAGTGCACGTTCTGTTCCACAACCCGGATCCTGGCGACAGAACACGCGCTCTCGGCGTGGAAGCGTGACACTATGCGGCAGCAGGCTTCAACGGTGTGATCGCCGCGATTTGCTGCGAAAGCCGATCCTCGGCGAGGTCGAGCTCGTAGCGCATCTGCAGGTTGAGCCAGAACTGCGCCGAGGTGCCGAAGTACTTCGCAAGCCGGAGCGCGGTGTCTGCCGTGATGGACCGCTTGCCGTGGACGATCTCATTGATGCGACGTGGCGCGACTCCGATGGACACCGCCAGCTTGTTCTGCGTGATGCCGAACCCCTCGATGAAGTCCTCCATCAGGACTACACCGGGGTGGATCGGTGCGAGCTTGCCGCTCGAGTCAGTGATAGTCAACGATCTCCACCTCCTCTGGCCCTGTGTCCGTCCACACGAAACAGATTCTCCACTGGTCATTGATCCTGATGCTGTGCTGCCCGACACGATCGCCCTTGAGCGGCTCGAGTCGGTTGCCCGGTGGGATCCGAAGATCGTCGAGCATCTCTGCGGCACCCACCTGGCGAAGCTTCCGGAGCGCAACCCGATGGATCCGAGGATCGATCGACCGCACTCGTTCCCGACGCCACAATCGCTCGGTATCTCTGTTGCCGAACGACCTGATCATCGTAGCAGGGTATAACGCACCTCGTTAATAACGCGAGTCGTTACATGCTCCTTGCGATGAACCGGTTCATGGTAGGTCCGTCCCTACCCGAAGCCCCGGGCCTCCGGACCTCCGGGCCTCCGGGCTTCCGGGAGAATCGAGGCATGAACATGCGCTACGTGGACCATGAACCAGGAATGTGGTTCCTCGTCGAGCAGGAGGGTTCGCTCTACCTCGACGCGAGGTACAGCTACAGCGCTCTCATCGACGATTCCGCGCTCATCCGGCTGAACGACACCGAGCTCGCCGCCTACCTCGCGGGCGACCACGATGTCCTGTCCGACCTCGCCGGACGCATCCACGACAGTGCGCCTTACCGACCTGCATCGCAGTTCTTCAGCAGGGACCTGTACCGCAGCGCAGACGGCACGCAGTATCGCGACGCCGTCTCAGCGGCGATCGCCGATCACACGTGGATCGCGGAACAGCGGCGGAAGCGGTAGCCACGACCGAGAGCGCTCATTCCGTCGACGTTGGGGCTGGTCGACGACGCGACGTGCGCTTTCGACGGGCTAGACGTTGAAGCGGAACTCCACGACGTCGCCGTCCTGCATGACGTAATCCTTGCCCTCCATGCGGGCCTTGCCCTTGGAGCGGGCCTCGGCGACGGAGCCGGTCTCGACGAGGTCGTCGAACGAGATGACCTCGGCCTTGATGAAGCCCTTCTCGAAGTCCGTGTGGATCACGCCGGCCGCCTGGGGCGCCTTGGCACCCTGCGGGATCGTCCACGCACGCGACTCCTTCGGGCCCGCCGTGAGGTAGGTCTGCAGGCCGAGCGTCGCGAAGCCGATGCGTGCGAGCTGGTCGAGGCCGGACTCGGTCTGGCCGGTCGACTCGAGCATCTCGCGGGCGTCGTCCTCGTCGAGGTCGACGAGCTCCGACTCGAGCTTGGCGTCGAGGAAGACGGCCTTCGCCGGTGCCACGAGGGCGGCCAGCTCGTCGAGCTTCGCCTGGTCCTGCAGGACGTCCTCGTCGACGTTGAACACGTAGATGAACGGCTTGGCCGTGAGGAGACCGAGTTCCTTGATGGGCGCGAGGTCGATCTTGGTCGCCGAGAGCGGGGTGCCGGCGTTCAGCGCGTCCTGCGCCTCCTTCGCCGCCGTGAGGACGGAGGGGTCGAGCTTCTTGCCCTTGACCTCCTTCTCGAACCGGGTGATCGCCTTCTCGAGCGTCTCGAGGTCGGCGAGGATGAGCTCGGTGTTGATGGTCTCCATGTCGGAGGCCGGGTTCACATCGCCGTCGACGTGCACGACGTCGGGGTCGGCGAAGCCGCGGACGACCTGCGCGATGGCGTCGGCCTCTCGGATGTTCGCGAGGAACTTGTTGCCGAGCCCCTCCCCCTCGCTCGCACCCTTGACGATGCCGGCGATGTCGACGAAGGACACCGCGGCGGGCAGGATGCGCTCGCTGCCGAAGATCTCCGCGAGCTTGCCGAGCCGGGCGTCGGGCAGTTCGACCACGCCGACGTTCGGCTCGATCGTCGCGAACGGATAGTTCGCTGCGAGCACGTTGTTGCGCGTGAGCGCGTTGAACAGGGTGGACTTGCCGACGTTGGGCAGGCCGACGATGCCGAGAGTAAGAGCCACGAGGGTCTATCGTACTTGGCCGCGCGTCCCCGTGGGTCGCGCCTCCGCTCCGGGCACGGATCGGCACCGTCGATCGAGCGGGTTGCGGCGTGCCACCCGAGCGGTGTCGGACGCTGGTGCGAGGGTGAGGACGTGCCACTGGATTTCACCGCCATCGACTTCGAGACCGCGAACTCGTCATCCGCCTCCGCCTGCAGCGTGGGCCTCGTCAGGGTCCGCGACGGCATCGTCGTCGACCGCGCGGGCTGGCTCATCCAGCCCCCCGCCGGACACGACGCGTTCCTCGAGTGGAACACCCGCATCCACGGGATCGTCGCCACCGACGTCCTCGGGGCGCCGGGCTGGGCGGACCAGCTCGACACGCTCCTCGACTTCGCCCAGGGTGACGCCCTCGTCGCCCACAACGCCGGCTTCGACATGGGCGTCATCCGCGGTGGCTGCGCCGCCACCGGCCTCGACTGCCCCGACCTCAGCTACCTGTGCAGCCTCAACGTCGCCCGCAAGACGTACCAGCTCGACTCCTACCGGCTCCCCGTGGCGGCCCTCGCCGCCGGGTTCGACGACTTCCAGCACCACGACGCCACCGGCGACGCCGAGGCCTCCGCGCACATCATCATCCACGCCGCCGCCCGCCATGGAGCTTCCTCGATCGCCGAACTCGCGCAGCTCACGAGCGTGAAGATCGGCCGGATCGGGACAGCCGTCGCCGCCTGAGCGCGCGGTCGCCGCGCGGCCTCCGAGCGATGTCGGCGGCCCGCGACACACTGAGGGCATGGACAGCGCACTCGCCCTCGGGATCGGCCTCCTCATCGGACTCGTCATCGGCGCAGCCGTGGCGGTCCTCCTGCTGCAGCGGCGCGCCGGCGCGGGGTCGGTCGACCCGGCGCTGCTCGAGGCCAGGCACACCGCCCAGCTCGCCGACCTCCGCGGCCAGCAGGCGCAACTCCTCGCCGATGCGTCCGCCCGGGAGGCGGAACTCCGGGCCGCGCTGCGCGCAGAACTCGCCGCACTCGACGCCACTGCCGACGGTCTCGGGCGCGAGCTGAACGCCCAGCGCGAGCAGTACCGCGAGCTCGCCGAACGCCACCGCGCCGACGCCGAACGACGATCGCGCCAGGAACACGAGGAGAGCCAGGTCCTGCAGGCCCTCGCGCCCGTGCAGCACAGCCTCGAGCACATGCAGGCGAAGGTCGCGGAACTCGAGCAGCAGCGCAGCCGCCAGCACGGTGAGCTCGCCCAACAACTGAAGACGGCTTCGGAGTCCGAGGAACGCCTGCGGTCCACGACGGAGTCGCTCGCCTCGGCGCTCCGCAACAACGCCACCCGCGGCGTCTGGGGCGAGACCCAGCTCCGGAACGTCGTGGAAGCCGCGGGCCTCACGCAGCGCGTCGACTTCGACCTGCAGTCGAGCATCACGTCCGACAACGGCATCGGCCGACCCGACATGGTCGTGCGACTCCCCGGCGGCAAGTCGATCGCGGTCGACGCGAAGGTGCCGTTCGCGCAGTACCTCGAAGCCAGCACCATCCCCGTCACGGCGACAGGCGAGGAAGCCGCACGACGTACCGCCCTCCTCGCGCAGCACGTGAAGGCCGTGCGGTCGCACGTCGACGCCCTTGCGGCGAAGGGCTACTGGCGCGGCCTCGAGTCGAGCCCGGAGTTCGTGATCTGCTTCATCCCGAGCGAGTCGCTCCTCGCCGCAGCACTCGAGGCCGACGCGAGCCTGCTCGACTACGCCTTCGGCAAACGGGTCGCCCTCGCCTCCCCCGTCAACCTGTGGGCGGTCCTCAAGACGGTCGCGTTCACCTGGCAGCAGGACGTCCTCACCGACGACGCGAAGCGACTGTTCGACCTCGGCAAGGAGCTCTACCAGCGGCTCTCGACGCTGTCTGACCACGCCGACCGCCTGCGCCGGTCCATCGAGAGCACGGTCACCAACTACAACCAGTTCGCCTCGTCGTTCGAGACCCGCGTGCTCGTCACGGCGCGCAAGCTCGACGGCCTCGACGAGGCGACGGTCATCGGTCAGGTGAGCCAGAGCGACGCCTCACCGAAGCGCCTCACCGCACCGGAGGCGCAGCCCTCGCCGGAGCCGTCCGATAGCGAGCCGAGCGAGCTCGAGGCGCGACTCGCGCACCGGCTGCAGGACTGACCGGCACGAGCACCGCACGACGAAGCGCCCGGCACCACCATGAGGTGGAACCGGGCGCTTCGCTCTGCTGGAGGAATGGCTACAGCCACTTCGCAGCGAGGTGGTCCGCCTCGACGCGACGGATGGTGCCGGAACGCGACCGCAGCACGAGGCTCTCGGTGCGGATGATCGGCCCCTTGCGCTGCACACCGTCGACGAGTTCACCGTGGGTGACGCCCGTCGCGACGAAGTACGTGTTGTCGCCTCGGACGAGGTCGTTCGCGCCGAGGACGCGGTCGAGGTCGTGACCGGCCGCGAGCGCACGCTCTCGCTCGGCGTCGTCCTTCGGCATGAGCTTGCCCTGGATGAGCCCGCCGAGCGCCTTCACCGCACACGCGGTGATGATGCCCTCAGGCGTGCCGCCGATGCCGACGCACATGTCGATCCGCGAGTCGTAGCGCGCGGCGTTGATGCCACCCGCGACGTCGCCGTCGAGCAGCAGACGCGTCCCGGCACCCGCCGCGCGGATCTCCTCGATGAGCTGCGCGTGGCGCGGTCGGTCGAGGACGGCGACGCGGATGTCCTCGGGCTGCTTGCCCTTGGCCTTCGCGAGCTCGCGGATGTTGTCGCCGATGGACTGGCTGATGTCGACGACACCGATGCCGTCGGCGCCGGTGACGATCTTGTCCATGTAGAACACCGCGGACGGGTCGAACATGCTGCCGCGGTCGGACACGGCGATGACGGAGAGGGCGTTCTGACGCCCCGCGGCGGTGAGGCTCGTGCCGTCGATCGGGTCGACGGCGATGTCGCAGGACGGGCCGCGGCCGTTGCCGACGTGCTCGCCGTTGAACAGCATGGGCGCTTCATCCTTCTCGCCCTCGCCGATGACGACCACGCCGTCGAAGTTGACGGTGCCGAGGAAGGCGCGCATCGCGTCGACCGCCGCACCGTCGGCGGCGTTCTTGTCGCCTCGCCCGATGAACGGCGCCGCCCGGATCGCGGCGGCCTCCGTCGCTCTCACGAGCTCCATGGCGAGGTTGCGGTCGGGCTGCAGATAGTGGGAGCCGGTTTCAGGCTGGGTCACTGGATCCTCCATGGATCGCTCGCCTCGTGGGACACGACGCTTCGGTGGATGAGGGTTTCAGCCTATCGAACCGGGCTGGGAAGGCCGCTGGGTGCGTCTCGATCGAGGCGCTTCCGTGACCTCGTCAGCGGGCTTCCGGGACCGACGACGACGGACTCGACCATGACACCGCCGTCCGCTTCGACCCGGACTCCGGCGAGTTCGGCTCCGGCGGCGAGCGCGGTCGACGTGACGGCGCTGAGCAGCAGCCAGGCGTCATCGCGGCAGAGTTCGTCGAGCGGGACCTCGCGATCGAGATCGGTCCCGGCCTCGACGAGCCGCGCACGTTCCTCCGGCGACTGCGGTGCGAAGCGCGCTGTCATCCAACCACCGAGGGCCCGGACCGCGGCAGCCGTGAGGATGCCCTCGGGGGCTCCTCCCACACCGAGGAGCAGATCGAGGTCGCCGTCGGCGGCCGCGGCCCGCAGGGACAGGGCGACGTCGCCGTCCATGAAGCTCACGAGCTCGGCACCGGCGGCGGTCACGGCCTGGGCGGTCGCCGCGTTCCGCGGACGGTCCTGGACCGCGACCCGCAGCTGCTCGACCGGCCGCCCCAGCCGGGCCGCGAGCCGGTCGAGGGTCACCGCGATCGGGTCGGCCAGCGACAACTCGCGTCCCCCGCCGGCGGCGACGAGCTTCTCGAGGTAGTACGCCGGGCCGATGTCGAACATCGCACCGCGCGGGGCGATGGCGATCACGGCGACGGAGTCCGGCTTCCCGGAGGCAGCGAGCTTCGTGCCGTCCACGGGGTCGACGGCGAGGTCGATCGCCGGCCCCGCTCCCGTGCCGAAACGTTCCCCGACGAAGAGCATGGGCGCCCGGTCCTTCTCGCCCTCCCCCACGACGACGCGCCCGTCGACCGGGAGCGATTCGAGCGCTCGGCGGAGCGCATCGACGGCGACCCCGTCGATGCGCATGCCGTCTCCACCTCCGACGAGACCCGCGACGGCGGCAGCCGCGGCCCTCGTGGCGTCGAGGAAGCCGTCGAGGAGGTCGGTGTCCGGAGTGCGCTCGATCATGTCCCCATCGTGCCGTATGCCTCGGAGCCCGAGTCACTAGACTTCAAGGCGAATCGTCCCCACGCAAGGAGAAGACATGCCCGTCGCCACCCCGGAACAGTACGCAGCGATGCTCGACAAGGCGAAGTCGAACGGGTTCGCGTACCCGGCGTTCAACGTCTCGAGCAGCCAGACCATCAACTCCGTCCTCCAGGGCCTCACCGAGGCCGGTTCCGACGGCATCATCCAGGTCACCACGGGCGGCGCCGACTACTTCGCCGGCCACACCGTGAAGAACCGTGCCGCCGGCGCGATCGCCTTCGCGAAGTTCGCGACTGAGGTCGCCAAGAACTACCCCGTCACCGTCGCGCTCCACACCGACCACTGCCCGAAGGACGCGCTCGACGGCTTCGTCATGCCGCTCATCGCCGCCTCCGAAGAAGAGGTGAAGGCCGGTCGCAACCCGATCTTCCAGTCCCACATGTGGGACGGCTCGGCGGTCCCGCTCACGGAGAACCTCGAGATCGCGACCGAGATGCTCAAGCGCACCAAGGCCATCAACGCCATCCTCGAGGTCGAGATCGGCGTCGTCGGCGGCGAAGAGGACGGCGTCAGCCACGACATCAACGAGCACCTGTACACGACCCTCGACGACGCCATCGCGACCGTCGAGGCGCTCGGCCTCGGCGAGCAGGGTCGCTACATGGCCGCCCTCACCTTCGGCAACGTGCACGGCGTCTACAAGCCCGGCAACGTCAAGCTCCAGCCCGAGCTGCTGAAGACCATCCAGGACGGCCTCACCGCCAAGTACGGCCACGGCCCCAAGCCGCTCGACCTCGTCTTCCACGGCGGGTCGGGTTCCACCGACGCCGAGATCGCCGAGGCCGTCGCGAACGGTGTCGTCAAGATGAACATCGACACCGACACGCAGTACGCGTTCACCCGCTCGATCGCCGGCTACATGCTCTCGAACTACGAGGGCGTGCTGAAGCTCGACGGCGAGGTCGGCAACAAGAAGGTCTACGACCCCCGCGCCTGGGGCAAGGTCGCCGAGTCGGCGATGGCCGCTCGCGTCCTGGAGTCGACGAAGCAGCTCGGCTCGTACGGCACCAGCACCTCCTAGTCACCTGCACCAACAGAACGGGCCCGGCATCGCTGCCGGGCCCGTTCTTCGTGTGTGGACGACTACGGCTGCTGCGAGCGGACGTACTCCATGAACGCCGGGTCGGCACCCATGGCCACGGCGAGACAGATCACCACGACCAGGTTCGCCGCGACGCCGGCGACGAGCGGGATCCAGAAGGTCAGTCGACCCGCGCGGAGGGACCGGCTCGACAGGATGATGGCGCCCACCCACAGGGCGATCTGGAGACCGAGCGCCAGGATGCCCATGGCGCTCGCGAGACCGTCCGAGGAGTACCCCGAGACACCCATCTGCACGAGTGCGGGGCGGATCAGGCCGGGGAGGTCGAGCAGGCCCGGCATGGTCACGATCAGGCCGACGAGGCCGAGTCCGAGCAGGATCGACGTCGCGATCCGGTCTCCGGCGACGGGACGTCTGGCGGCCACGGTCGGAGCGCCCGGCTGCACCACCCCCGGCTCATGCGCCTGCTCACGCGTCTGCTCGCGCAGGGTCGGCTCCTGCTGCTGCCGCGGTTGCCGCTCGACGGGGACGACCGGCGCGATGCCGAGCTCCTCCGCCCGCTGTTCGTCGATGGGCTCGGCGATCCGGGCACGCTGCTCCTCGGGGGACGCGTACTCACCGAACTGCGGACGGGGGCGGGATTCGCTCATGGTCGACGCCCTCCCAGGGCGCGCGGATCGGTCGTGCCGGCAAGGTCTTTGCGCAGCTCCTTCGGCAGGGAGAACATGAGGTCCTCCTCGGCCGTCTTGACTTCCTGCACCGCGCCGTAGCCGGCTCCGGAGAGTTCTTCGAGGACCTCGTCGACGAGGACCTCCGGCACGGAGGCGCCGCTGGTGACACCGACCGTGACGACGCCGTCGAGCCAGGCCTGCTGGATCTCGTGCGCGTAGTCGACGCGGTAGGCGGCCTTCGCGCCGTACTCGAGCGCGACCTCCACGAGGCGCACCGAGTTCGAGGAGTTCGCCGACCCGACCACGATCACGAGGTCGGCGTCCTGGGCCACCTTCTTGATGGCGACCTGACGGTTCTGGGTCGCGTAGCAGATGTCGTCGCTCGGCGGATCCTGGAGCTTCGGGAACCGCTCGCGCAGGCGGCGGACCGTCTCCATGGTCTCGTCCACCGACAGCGTGGTCTGCGAGAGCCACACGACTTTGTCGGGGTCGGCGACGACGAGGTCGTCGACGGCTTCCGGGCTCGTCACGAGCGTGACGTGGTCGGGCGCTTCACCGGCCGTCCCCTCGACCTCCTCGTGCCCCTCGTGTCCGATGAGCAGGATCTCGTAGTCGTCGCGGGCGAAGCGCACGGCCTCGCGGTGCACCTTGGTGACGAGCGGGCAGGTGGCGTCGATCGCGAGCAGCCCGCGGTCGGCGGCGGCATCGACCACGGCTGGCGAGACGCCATGCGCACTGAAGACGATGTGCGCGCCGGACGGCACCTCATCGACCTCCTCCACGAACACCGCGCCCTGGGCCTCGAGCTGATCGACGACGTGCACGTTGTGGACGATCTGCTTCCGGACGTACACCGGCGCGCCATAGTGCTCGAGCGCCTTCTCGACGGCGACGACCGCGCGGTCCACGCCGGCGCAGTAACCACGAGGGGCGGCGAGCAGGACGCGCTTCTCGCCGGCGACGGGGAGGTCTGCGAGGCGTCCGGCGATGCGTCGGAGCCTCGGCATGCCGAGGCCGATGGCTGGGGCGTCGCGGAGATCGGTCACGTGTGGATTCTACGCGGCAGCGCTCGGGAGTCGGCCGTGAACGGTCCGGTGGTCCGCGACCCCGCGCCGTCGGTGCTCGCGGCTAGGCTTGAGGGATGAGCGATGCACCGGCCACCATGGAAGCCCCCTGGCCGGTCGCGCTCCTCGGCACGAAGCTCCGCGACTACATCGACCGCCTCGGCACGGTCTGGGTCGAGGGCGAGATCACGCAGTGGGGCGCCTCGGGCGGCAACGTCTACGGCAAGCTCAAAGACCTCGAGATCGATGCGACGGTCGGGTTCACCATCTGGTCGTCCGTCCGGGCGAAGATCCCCGCCGACCTCAAGCAGGGCGACCACGTGATCGCGTTGGTCAAGCCGAACTACTGGCTCAAGGGCGGCACGCTCACCATGCAGGTCATGGCGATGAAGCACGTCGGCATCGGCGACCTCCTCGAGCGACTCGAACGACTCCGTCGGCAGCTCGCCGACGAGGGGCTCTTCGACGCGTCGCGCAAGCGGGCGCTCCCGTTCCTTCCGCAGTGCATCGGGCTGGTCACCGGCAAGGACTCCGACGCCGAGAAGGACGTCCTCCGAAACGCCGAGTTGCGCTGGCCGTCGGTCCGGTTCCGCGTCGTCCACGCGGCCGTCCAGGGCGACCGCACCCCCGGCGAGGTCGTGAGCGCCATCCAGACCCTGGACGCCGACCCCGAGGTCGACGTCATCATCGTCGCGCGCGGCGGTGGCGACTTCCAGAACCTCCTGGGCTTCAGCGACGAACGCGTGGTCCGCGCCGCGGCCGCCTGCACCACGCCCCTCGTGAGCGCCATCGGCCACGAGGCGGACCGCCCACTGCTCGACGACGTCGCCGACCTCCGCGCCTCCACACCGACCGACGCCGCCAAGCGGGTCGTCCCCGACGTCGCGGAGGAGTTCGCTCGCGTGCAGCAGGCCCGCGTCCGGTTGTCCTCCCGGGTGACCTCGTTGCTCGGTCACGAGATCGACCGGCTCGCGACACTCCGGACGCGTCCCGCGCTCGCCGACCCGTCCTGGATCGTCGACTCGCGGGCGGACGAGCTGACCCGCACGGTCGCCAGGGGGGCCGAGCTCATCGACCGCGCCGTCGAGCGCTCCCAGCGCGAGGTGACGGAGCTCCGCTCGCACCTCCGCGCCCTGTCGCCGCAGCGCACGCTCGACCGCGGCTACGCCATCGTCCAGCGAGCGGACCCGGAGGCCGGTGTCCCGGGCGGCGCGGTCATCCGCGCGGAGGGCGACGCCCCCGCCGGGACGGAGCTCCTGGTCACCCTCGCCTCCGGCGCGATCGGCGCCTCCAGTACCGGCCCGGCCACGGCTGCCGCCCGGACCGACGACGAATAGGATAGAAGCATGCCAACCCCCTCCGATGTCCAGGAGCTCAGCTATGAGCAGGCACGCGACGAGCTCGTGCGTGTCGTGTCCGAGCTGGAGCAGGGCTCGGCGTCGCTCGAGGACTCCCTCCGGCTCTGGGAGCGCGGCGAACAGCTCGCCCAGCGCTGCGAGGAGTGGCTGATCGGCGCGAAGGCACGGCTGGACGCGGCTCGCGCCGCCCAGCTCGGATCCGGCACTCCGGACGCATCGCGGTGAAGGACACCAAGCCGCCGCGCGTCGTGGCCGAGCTCGGCCGCCCCGAGACGCCGCAGGAGACCGCCGACCGGAAGGCGGAGAACTCCCGCCTGTACCGCTCGCGCAAGACCGTCAACAACCTCGTCCTGTCGCTCCTGGCCACGGTCGGCCTCGTGGTCGTGATCGTGCTCGCCGTGCCCCGAGGCGAGGCCCCGGAACGCCCGACCGTCGACTACGCGCAGCTCGCCGGTCAGGCGCAGCCCGACCTCCCCGTCCCACTCCTCACCCCCGAGCTCGGCGACGACTGGGGCAGCAACTACGCCGACGTCCGCACCGCAGCCTCACCGGTCGCCGGCACACCCGACATCCGCTCCTGGAACGTCGGACTCATCTCCCCCGACGACGAGTTCGTCGGCCTCGTCCAAGGCGTGGACGCCAACGACACCTGGCTCCTCGCCGAGCTCGACGAAGCCCGGCCCACCGGAACCGTCACCATCGACGGCGTCGAGTGGGTCGAATATGCGAACGGCAGCGGCTCCGACGACGGCAACGTCGCGTACGCCCTGTCGACCGTCGCCGGTCGGAGCACGATCGCCGTGTTCGGCACGGCGAAGTCCGAGTACGTCCTCGATGTCGCACGCTCCGTGCGCACCGGGGTCACCGCCAACCTCGACGCCCCGTCGGGCGCCCCCGCAGAAACGGACTCAGAATGACCCAGAAGCGCCCCGGTGCCGTCTGGCGCGAGATGCAGCGCGGTAACGCGCGGTTCGTCGCCGGTCAGCCCGCGCACCCCCGGCAGGACGTCGAACGCCGCGCCACGCTCGCGCACTCCCAGGCCCCGGAGGCCGTCATCTTCGGCTGCTCCGACTCCCGTCTCGCGGCCGAGATCATCTTCGACAAGGGACTCGGCGACCTCTTCGTCGTCCGCAACGCCGGCCAGATCGTCTCCGACTCGGTGCTCGGCACCCTGGAGTACGCCGTCGGCGTCCTGCAAGTGCCGCTCATCCTCGTGCTCGCGCACGACGAGTGCGGTGCCGTCCGCGCGGCGATCGACTCGCAGGCGGAGGACGCCGTCCCGCTCCCGCCGTACATCGACCGGCTCATCCAGCAGATCGTCCCCGCGGTGAGCGCCGTCGCCGGACCTGCCCCGATCGACGCGGCCGCGGTGGACTCCTCAGAGGTCGGTCGCCGCCACCTGCGGCGTACCGTCATGGAGGTCGTCTCGAGGTCCGAGCTCATCAGCGACGCGGTCGCCGCCGGCACGGTGGCCATCATCGGCGCGAACTACAAGCTCCTCGAGGGGACCGCCATGGCCGACATCGTCATCGGCGACGTCACGGTCCCCGAATAACCATCCGCTCGCCGTCCGGCGCAGCACCCACCATCGCAATCGCACGAAGGAGAACGAACAGCGTGGTAGACACCTCAGCAACCGAGTACCGCATCGAACACGACACCATGGGTGAGGTGCGGGTCCCCGCGAACGCGCTCTACGGCGCCCAGACGCAGCGGGCCGTCGAGAACTTCCCGATCTCGGGCAGCGGACTCGAGTCGGCGCAGATCGCCTCGCTGGCCCGGATCAAGAAGTCCGCGGCACTCGCCAACGCCAAGCTCGGCGTCCTCGACCAGGGTGTCGCCGACGCGATCGCCGCAGCGGCCGACGAGGTCATCACCGGCGCGCACGACGCGCAGTTCCCGGTCGACACCTACCAGACCGGCAGCGGCACCTCGTCGAACATGAACATGAACGAGGTCCTGGCGACGCTCGCGAGCGCGCGCCTCGGCAGCCCGGTGCACCCCAACGACCACGTCAACGCCTCGCAGTCCTCCAACGACGTCTTCCCGACCTCGGTGCACATCGCGGTCACGAGCGCCCTCATCGACGACCTCATCCCGGCCCTCGACCACCTGGCCGTGTCGCTCGAGCGCAAGGCCGAGCTGTGGAAGACCGCGGTGAAGCCCGGCCGGACGCACCTCATGGACGCCACGCCGGTCACCCTCGGCCAGGAGTTCGGTGGCTACGCCCGCCAGATGCGTCTCGGCATCGAGCGCGTGCGCACGGCGCTCCCCCGCGTCGCGGAGGTCCCGCTCGGCGGAACCGCGACGGGCACCGGCATCAACACGCCGAAGGGCTTCCCCCAGCTCGTCATCGAGCTGCTCGCGCAGGAGACCGAGCTGCCCATCACCGAGGCCCAGGACCACTTCGAAGCCCAGGGCGCACGCGACGGACTCGTCGACGCCTCCGGAGCCCTCCGGGTCATCGCGGTGAGCCTCACGAAGATCTGCAACGACCTCCGCTGGATGGGCTCCGGCCCGAACACCGGTCTCGGCGAGCTGCACATCCCCGACCTCCAGCCGGGATCCTCGATCATGCCCGGCAAGGTGAACCCCGTGATCCCGGAGGCCGTCCTGATGGTCGGCGCCCGGGTCATCGGCAACGACGCGACCATCGCCTGGGCCGGCGCCTCGGGCTCCTTCGAGCTCAACGTGGCGATCCCGGTCATGGGCACGGCGCTCCTCGAGAGCATCCGTCTCCTGTCGAACGCGACCCGGGTCCTCGCCGACAAGACCGTCGACGGCCTCGAGGCCAACCTCGACCGCGCTGCGGCACTCGCCGGCTCCTCGCCCTCGATCGTCACTCCGCTGAACAAGATCATCGGCTACGAGTCGGCGGCGAAGATCGCCAAGCACTCCGTCGCCAAGGGTCTGACCGTCCGCGAGGCCGTCGTCGACCTCGGGTTCGTCGAACGCGGCGAGATCACGGAGGAGCAGCTCGACACGGCGCTCGACGTCCTCTCGATGACGCACCCCGGCTGAGTCGACCCGCTCGTCGAACGACCGGACGGCCCCGGAACCCTCGCGGTTCCGGGGCCGTCTCCGTCCGTGTGGTCACGCCGAGACGGCGATCGCGCTCCAGCAGCCGAGGAGCAGGAACGGGCCGAACGGGATGCGCGTGCGCCAACCGGCGGAGCCGCCACGTGAGCGTGCGAGGAGCACGACGACCGCACCCGCGAGGCCGGCCGAGGAGACCGACACCACCGCGAAGAGCAGAACCGCGGACGTCCCGAAGCAGCCGACCGCGAGGCCGAGCAGCGCGCCGAGCTTCACGTCCCCCATGCCCAGCCCGCCGAGGAGGGCGCACACGTACAGGACGGCGCCGACCGCGAACCCCATCAGGAGCGGTTCGAGCGGGGCCACCAGGCGCGCTGCGGCATCGACCGCGGTGACCGGCACCGCGATGGCGAGCGCCGGCAGCACGAGACGGTTGGGGAGCCTCCGCTCCGCGACGTCGATCCGCACGAGCGGCGGCGTGATGCAGGCGAGCCACACGAGCACGATGACGACCGGACGCGGGTCGGGGCCGAGCCGAGCCACGGTGACGGCTACGAGCAGCAGCGTCGAGCCGGCCATCGCCGCGGTGGCGACACGCGGGCGGCTCCGCCTGCCGGTGGAGGTCGTTCGCGAGGGCATCCCGTCAGGATAGGAGGATCCTCGTGCCGGCCCTCGGCGTTCTCCACAGGCGGCCGGAGCCGGCGGAGCGAGCCTCGCGAGCCCGCTCCGCCGACGGCCGCTAGGCCAGTTCGTTCCCTTCGAGCATCTCGGTCACGAGTGCCGCGATGGCCGAGCGCTCCGAGCGCGTCAGCGTGACGTGCGCGAACAGCGGGTGCCCCTTGAGCGTCTCGATCACCGAGGCGACGCCGTCGTGTCGGCCGACGCGCAGGTTGTCGCGCTGGGCGACGTCGTGCGTGAGGACGACCCGCGAGTTCTGCCCGATCCGGCTGAGGACCGTGAGGAGGACGTTGCGCTCGAGCGACTGCGCCTCGTCGACGATCACGAAGGCGTCGTGGAGCGACCGGCCGCGGATGTGCGTCAGCGGGAGCACCTCGAGGATGCCCCGTTCGACCACCTCGTCGAGCACGTTCTGCGAGACGACCGCGCCGAGCGTGTCGAAGATCGCCTGTCCCCAGGGGTTCATCTTCTCGCCCTGGTCGCCGGGCAGGTACCCGAGCTCCTGGCCGCCGACCGCGTACAGCGGGCGGAACACCATGATCTTCTTGTGCGCCTGTCGCTCGAGAACGGCCTCCAGACCCGCGCAGAGGGCGAGCGCGGACTTCCCCGTCCCGGCTCGACCTCCCAGCGAGAGGATCCCGATCTCGGGGTCGAGCAGGAGGTCGATCGCGAGCCGCTGCTCGGCCGAGCGTCCGTGCAGACCGAAGACGTCGCGGTCGCCGCGGACGAGCTTGTAGCTGCGCTTGCCCGTGACCCGCCCGAGTGCGGATCCCCGGTCCGAGTGGATCACGAGGCCCGTGTTGATCGGCAGGTCCTCGATGATCGGCGTCGTGCCCTCCTCGCGCTCCCACAGCGTGCTCATGTCCTCGGAGCCGAGGGTGATCTCGGACATGCCCGTCCAGCCGGAGTCGACCGCGAGTTCCGCCCGGTACTCCTCCGCCTGCAGACCGATGGAGGCCGCCTTGACGCGCAGCGGCAGGTCCTTGGACACGACCGTGACCGTCAGGCCGTCGTTCGCCAGGTTCAGCGCGACCGCGAGGATGCGCGAGTCGTTGTCGCCGAGCTGGAGACCGGACGGCAGCGAGGCCATGCTCGAGTGGTTGAGTTCGACCCGCAGGGATCCGCCGTCACCGACGGGGATCGGGAAGTCGAGGCGTTCGTGCTCGATGCGGAGCTCGTCGAGGATGCGGAGTGCCTGACGTGCGAAGTAGCCGATCTCGGGGTCGTTGCGCTTGCCCTCGAGCTCGCTGATGACGACGACCGGGATGACGACGGCGTGCTCGGCGAACCGGAAGAGCGCCTTGGGATCCGACAGCAGCACGGAGGTGTCGAGCACGTAGGTGATCTCGGCCTGCGCCTGATCCCCCCCGCTCGCCGTGTGGTCGGCGGGTCGCCGGCTCCGTCTCGTCGACGCGTCCCGCGTCTCGGTCCCGGCTGACGTGTTCTGGATTTCTCGCGAGGCCACAACCACTCCCACCCCGAGCATCTGATGCTCGGATCACTGTGCGAAACGGCCGCCTGCAGGGTTTCGAGCCGAACTTGTGTGGCCGTCTCGACCGGGCTCCATGCCCGATGAGATGAACGTACGTCCGGCCGCCGACATCGACGCGACGACACGCCCCGTGTCCTGTTACGGGGAGGTGAACAGATGGGGGCCGTCTCCTGGCCCGCCGGTGGTCGGACTGCGGCTCAGTAGCTCGCGGCCGTCGCGAACGAGAGCAGCGCACCGCGCAGCTGGTCCAGCGTCTGCCGGCTGGTACCGGCGTGCACGCTGAGCCGCACTGCCCCGGCGCGGATCGTCGCGGTGACGCCGTGGTTCTCGAGCGAGGTCCACAGCGTGTCGAGGACGGACTCCTCCGGCTCCAGGACGACGATGCCCGCGCGTTCGTGCTCGTCTCGCGAGGAGACCACCGCGACGCCGAACTCGTCCGCGAGCTCGATCACCTCGGCCGTGAGCTCGGCGATCGCGGCGTGGACCGTCGCGGTCCCGACGGCGACCGTGTCCTCCAGCGACGCGGCGAACCTCGCCGCCGCGAGCGGGTCGGGCCTGGTGATCGAGTACGCGCGCGCCGATCGGCTCGGTGCCGGGGTCGCGCTGAACGGCCAGGCCTCGTCGGTGCCGGTCACGCCGGAGAAGACCGGCTCGAGTCGCTCGACGGCGCGGTCGCTCAGGGCGAGGAATCCTGTGCCCCAGCCCGCCCGCATCCACTTCTGCCCGCCCGAGGCGACCACGTCGGCGACGGCGTAGGGGGCGTCGACCACTCCGAAGCCCTGGATGGCGTCGACGATCAGGAGGCGGTCGCCGATCGCCTCGCGGACGGCCTCGAGGTCGCAGACGTATCCGGTGCGGTAGTCGACGAGGCTCACGGCCACGGCGGTGACGGCGTCGTCGAGCTGCTCGCGCACGCTCTCGGCCGTGACGTGTCCGCGTCGCGTCTCGAGCCATCTCGGCGAGAGCAGGTGCCGGTGCTCGGCGGCCCGCTCCGCGGCGAGCGGCAGCGTGGGGTATTCCAGGCGGGAGAGCAGGACCGTGCCGCTCAGGCCGAACATCGCGTGCATGAGGCCCTGCGAGGTGTTGGGCTGGGCGACGATCTGGTCGGCTCGGAACCCGGTCAGCGTCCCGACGGCGGTCCGCATCCGTTCGTCCTGCCCGTCGACCGCGCCGAGCGTGCCGGGCGTCGCACTCGCGAGCACGTCGTTCCAGCGGGCGGCCTCGAGGACGACGGACGCGGCCAACGGACCCACACTGCCGTAGTTGAGGTAGCCGGCGACCTCTCCGAATCCCGCTTGGAAGGCCTCCAACCGGGACGCCGTCTCCGGCTCGTCCGGCTCCGAGGCGGGCGTGGACCGGCTCATCCGCCGAACCGCCGCTGCCGCCTGGAGAAGTCGCGGAGGGCGCGGAGGAAGTCGACCTCGCGGAGGTCGGGTCCGAGCGCTTCGACGAAGTAGAACTCGCTGTGGGCGCTCTGCCAGAGCATGAAGTCGCTCATCCGCTGTTCGCCGCTGGTGCGGATGACGAGGTCGGGATCGGGCTGGCCTCCCGTGTAGAGGTGCTCGCCGATGAGATCGGGGGTGAGCAGCGCTGCGAGGTCTTCCAGGCTCCGACCCTCGAGGTGGTGCTTGGCGACGATCGCGCGCATCGCGTCCACGATCTCGGTGCGACCGCCGTAGCCGACCGCGAGGTTGATGTGCATGCCGGAACGGTCGGCCGTGCGCTCCTCCGCACTCGTCAACGCCGTGCGCAGCGACTCCGGGAGACCGTCGCTCGAACCGACGTGCTTCACGCGCCAGTCACGGTAGTGCGACAGCCCCTCGGCGAGGTCGGCGATGATGTCGACGAGGTCGTCCAGCTCGTCCGGTGCGCGGTTCACCAGGTTGTCGCTCGACAGCAGGTACAGGGTGACGACGCCGATGCCGAGGTCGTCGCACCAGGTCAGGAACTCGCGCATCTTCGCCGCACCGGCCCGGTGGCCGTGCGCCGCTGTGTCGTACCCGAGCTGCTTGGCCCACCGCCGGTTGCCGTCGATGATCATCGCGACATGGTGCGGCAGCGTCTGCGGAGTGAGCGCCTTCCGGAGGCGCCGTGCGTAGACGCCGTACAGGAAGCCGTCCACCGGTGCGGAATGCCTCGTCATCACCCTGCAACGCTAGTGCAGTTTCCTGCATCGCTCCCAGTACGCGTTCCGTGCCACCCCGTATCCTGGACCCATGACGAGTGGAGACCCCGAGCTGCCGAAGCTGCCGTTGCTCGAGGTCGCCGCCGACGATGCCGCCGCACCGGAGGAGGTCAAACCGACCTGGCGCGGATGGCTGCACGCCGGGATCTTCCCCATCTCGATCGTCGCCGGGATCGTCCTCGTCGTGCTCGCACAGGGCGCGGCCGCGAAGTGGAGTTCGACGGTCTTCGTGCTCACCTCGATGCTGCTCTTCGGGAACTCGGCGCTGTACCACCGGTTCTCCTGGCGTCCCTCGGTCAAGCTCCTCCTCAAGCGGATCGACCACGCCAACATCTTCCTGTTGATCGCCGGCACCTACACGCCGCTCGCCGTGCTCGCGCTACCACCGGCGCAGGGCAACCTCCTGCTCGTGCTCGTCTGGGGCGGCGCGCTCCTCGGCATCGGTTTCCGCGTGTTCTGGATCAACGCCCCGCGGTGGCTCTACGTCCCGCTCTACCTGGCACTCGGGTGGGGTGCGGTCGCGTACCTCGGCGACATCGCCCGCGGCAACTTCGCCACGATGGTGCTCGTCGCCGCCGGTGGCCTGTTCTACACGGTCGGCGCGGTCATGTACGCGATGAAGCGACCGAACCCCTGGCCGGGGCGGTTCGGGTTCCACGAGCTCTTCCACCTGTGCACGGTGCTCGCGTTCCTCTGCCACTGGACCGGGATCCTGCTGATCGCGATCGACCCGGTCTACAACCGCTGACGACCGGCGGCCCGGCGCGCGGCGAGGCGTCGCGGTGGTGGTGTCAGCGGGCCGACTGGTCCGACGGCGGGCGAGGGTCGTCCTCGACGCCTGCGGGGGCCGCCTGACCGGTGTCGCTCCCCGCGCGGTCCGCGGCTGCCCGCTCGGCGACCTCGGCCTGGAGCCGCTCGTCGATCTCCGCGCGGTAGTTGACCCGGCGCACGCGACGCACCATGTCGATGACGAGGAACACGACGACGCCGGCGATGGCGAAGGTGATCACGAAGCCCCACGGTCCCGGCGTCACCTGGTTCTCGTCGAACGCCGGCGAGGGCGACGGCGACGGCGTGACCGCCAACAGGACCTCGGTGAACAGGTGGTGCATCATGCGGTTCCTTCGCTGGTGTCGATGCCGTCGAACAGCTCCGACTCTGGGGTGGTCGACGCGACGTGCGACGTGACCAGTTGGTAGTCCTCGAACGGCCATGCGGCACGGAGGACGTCGTTGGGCCAGAAGAAGAACGGTGAGTCTGGCGGCACCTGGCTGCCGTGCGCCCGGAGCGCGGCGTCGCGCGCCTCGAAGAAGTCGTCGACGCGCACGTGCGTCGTCGCGAGATCGGGCCGGCCGGCCATCCACTCGCGCATCTCGGCCAGTCGCTCGACCGCCGGGTCGTCGGGGTGGTGCTCCAACAGGTAGGCGTACACGGCCTCGAGCCGGGCGGGGCTGAACGAGCGGTCGTAGTACAGCTTGTCGACCCGCCAGGGCTCGCCCGCTTCGGGATAGCGCGTGGGATCGGCCGCCGCTTCGAACGCCGCGACGCTCACCTCGTGGCAGCGGATGTGGTCGGGGTGCGGGTAGCCCCCGTTCTCGTCGTAGGTGATGATGACCTGCGGCCGGAAGGAGCGGACGATGCGCACGAGCACACCGGTCGAGACCTCGAGGGGGATGTCGGCGAAGCTCGCGGGTGGGACCGTGCCGTCGTCGCGTGCCATCCCGCTGTCCTGATAGCCGAGCCACCGGTGCTCGATGTCGAGGATCTCCTGCGCCGCGGCCATCTCGAGGCGACGGTAGCCGGGGAGGTCGCGCTCGATCATCGCGACATCGGCGAGTCCGGGGTTCTGGAGGTCGCCGCGTTCACCACCGGTGCAGCTGACGACCATGACCTCGGCGCCGAGGCTCCGGTAGTGCGCGAGGGTCGCCGCACCCTTGCTCGACTCGTCGTCGGGGTGCGCGTGCACGGCGAGCAGTCTCATGGTCATGGTGCTCCGCCTTCCGGCTGGTCTGCGCGAGGGGACCGCTTCGCGACTCGTGACGTGACGACGCGGTCGGGACTCCGCATCCAGGAAGAGGCAATACGCTTGAGGTGTCGACCTCGAGGCGTCTCGCACTCCTGGTCCAGCTTAACCGTTCGAACCGGAGCCCGTGACGTGACCTCTCCCCTGCAGGATGCCGGCCCTCAGGACGCCATCGCGGCGCGATACGGACGCACCCCTGGCAACCGTGCCCGCGACCGCCGCCTGATCTGGCTGGCCGCCGCCGCGTTCGCCGTCGTCTTCATCGCGTGGGTCGTGTGGGCCGGTCTCGACGGCAGTCGGCCGAGCATCGAGTCGCGCAACACGGCGCACGAGATCGTCGACGACACGATGGTCAGCGTGTCCTTCGAGGTCACCGGTCCGCAGGACACCCCCATGGCCTGCTCGGTCCAGGCGCTCAACGAGCAGTTCGCGGTCGTCGGATGGAAGGTCGTCGAGCTGCCGCCGTCCGAGCAGCGCACCCGCACCTTCACGGAGAGCGTCCGCACCACGGAGCTCAGCAACACCGGCGTCGTCGACACCTGTTGGGTGGTAGAGCGCCGCTCCTGACCCGCGACGTCGTCGGCGCGTGCACCGCACTCGCGCGCCGATCGTGCGATACTCGAAGGCAGTACTTCATACGCCCCGGCATTCCGCCGGGGCGTCTGGCATATGACGGGCGTTTCGGCCGTCGTGTGCGGACCCACCATGCAAAGGAGTTCCATCGTGTCCGAGCAGATCCAGGAGACGTTCCTCACCCAGCAGGCCTTCGACCGGCTGCAGGCGGAACTCGAGCACCTCAGCACGACGGGCCGCGAGGAGATCGCCAAGCGCATCGAAGCGGCTCGCGAAGAGGGCGACCTCAAGGAGAACGGCGGCTACCATGCCGCGAAGGACGAGCAGGGCAAGCAGGAGGCCCGCATCCGGACGCTCACGCAGATGCTGCGCGACGCCAAGGTGAGCGAGGCACCGCAGTCCAGTGGTGTCGTGGAGTCCGGCACCGTCATCACGGCCGTCGTCGCGGGCGGCGAGGAGCGGTTCCTCCTCGGCAGCCGCGAGATCGCCGGCAACACCGACCTCGACGTCTACAGCGAGGGCAGCCCGCTCGGCGCCGCCATCCTCGGTCTCAAGATCGGCGAGAAGACCACCTACGAGGCGCCGAACGGCAAGGAGATCACCGTGTCGATCAGCGCGGTGGAGACCTACACCGGTTCCTGATCCGGTACGTCGCGCCTTCGCGACCGACCAGACGCGGCAGGGCCCCGCCGATACGGCGGGGCCCTGCCGCGTTCCGTCGGTCAGATCAGTCGTCGACGATCTGCGGGTCGTACCCCGCCTCGCGGAGTGTCTGCACGACGAGGTCGCGGTGGTCGGGCCCGCGCGTCTCGATGCTGAGCTCGAGTTCGACGTCGCTGATCTGCAAGCCGTGGCCGTGTCGGGTGTGCAGCACCTCGATGACGTTCGCGTTGGCCTGCGCGACGAGCTCCGCCGTCCGTGCGAGCTGCCCCGGTCGGTCGGGCAGCGGGATGCGCAGCGTCAGGTAGCGGTCCGACGCCGCGAGGCCGTGACTGACGACCCGCTGGAGCAGGAGCGGGTCGATGTTGCCGCCGGAGAGGATGGTGACCGTCGTGCCGGTCGGTTCGATCTTCCCGGCCAGGATCGCCGCGACACCGGCGGCTCCGGCAGGTTCGACGACGAGCTTGGCGCGCTCGAGGAGGACGACGATCGCCCGGGCGAGGTCGTCTTCGCTGACGGTGACGACCTCGTCGACGAGGGCTCTGATCATCTCGAAGTTGAGCTCACCGGGACGGGCCACGGCGATGCCGTCGGCGATGGTCGGCTGCACGGTGATGGTCGTCGGGGTTCCGGCTTCCAGCGACGCCGGGTACGCGGCCGCGTTCGCCGCCTGGACGCCGATCACGCGGATGGTGCGTCCTTCGAGGGCCGCGCGCTGCTTCATGACACCCGCGACACCCGAGATGAGCCCGCCGCCGCCGATCGGCACGATGACCGTCTCGACGTCGGGGACCTCCTCGAGGATCTCGAGCCCGAGCGTGCCTTGCCCGGTGATGACGTCCGGGTGGTCGAACGGCGGGATGAGGATGGCACCGGTCTCCGCGGCGAACTCGGCGGCGGCGATCAGCGGTTCCGCCACCGTGTGGCCGCGCAGGATGACGTGCGCACCGTAGTCGCGCGTGGCGGCGAGCTTCGGGAGCGGGACGCCGACCGGCATGAAGATGGTCGCGGTGATGCCGAGCTCACGGGCGGCGAAGGCGACGCCCTGCGCGTGGTTGCCCGCTGAGGCGGCGACGACGCCGCGCGCGCGCTCCTCAGGGGTCAGGCTGGACATGCGGTTGTACGCGCCGCGGATCTTGTAGGAGCCGGTGCGCTGGAGGTTCTCGCACTTGAGGTGCACAGGCACGCCGAGGACGTCGGCGAGGTAGCGGGAGCTCTCCATCGGCGTGCGCTGGACGGTGCCGACGAGGGTGTCCCTGGCTCGCTCGAACGCGGCGAGCGACGGGCCGGGGAACACGGGTGTGGTGGTCGTTGAATCGGTCATGGTGTGCGGGGTCCTGGACTTTCTGGGGACGAGGTCTCTCGGAGGTCTTCGCTGGGGTGCTGGGGCTCCTGATCGCCTGGGCGATCCTGCGGCTCGTGGGACGAGCGGGAGCCCGGACGGATTCGCCTGGGGCTCGGGACGGTCTGCCAGATGGCGCCGTCGGCACCCGGTTCCGGAGGAGCACTGCCGCCGGTCCGCCAGGTGCCGCTGGCGATGGTGTGGACCATCACGTTGATCACGGCCACCACGGGCACCGCGAACAGGGCGCCGGGGATGCCGGCGACGAGCGTGCCGCCCGCGACGGCGAGGACGACGGCGAGCGGGTGGACCTTGACGGCCGTACCCATGATGAGCGGCTGCAGGACGTGGCCCTCGAGCTGCTGGACGAGGAGCACGACGCCGAGCATGAGCAGCGCGATGACGGGACCGTTGTAGACGAGCGCGAGGAAGACGGCCACGGCGCCGGTCACCACGGCGCCGACGATCGGCACGAACGAGCCGAGGAAGACGAGCACGGCCACCGGGATCGCGAGCGGGACGCCGAGGAAGAACGCGCCGAGTCCGATACCGACCGCGTCGATCGAGGCCACGAGGATCTGCGTGCGGACGTAGTTGCCGAGCGTCCGCCAGCCTGCGCGACCGGCGCTGTCGACCGCGGGGCGTGCCCGCTGCGGGAAGACGCGCACCGTCCAACGCCAGATCGTCCGACCGTCGATGAGCATGAACAGCAGACAGAAGAGCGTCAGGAAGACGCCCGTCGCGACATGGCCGAGCGTCGAACCGATCGACAGGGCGCCCGAGAGCAGGACCTGGCTGTCCTGCTGGAGCGAGTCGAACGCCTGGGCGATGAAATCGTTGAGCTGTGTCTCGGTCACGTGCAACGGACTGGCGAGCAGGAAGGCCTTGAAGTCGCCGTAGGCGGTCATGGTGCGGGCCTGCACGGAGGCGAACTGCGAGGTGATCTGCGAGATCGCGAGGAAGATCAGCCCGCTCACCACGGAGAGCGTGCCGACCATCGCGAGCGCGATGGCGAGACCCTTCGGCCAGCGGTGACGCACCAGGATGTCGACCACGGGCTTCAGGAGCGCGGAGACGAGGACGGCGATGAGCAGCGGGATCACGATGAGGCGGAGCTGAACGACGAGGAAGACGAGCAGCGCGACGACCGCGGCCACCAGCAGGATCCGCCAGGACCACGCTGCGGCCACGCGCATGCCGCGCGGGACGCTGCTCGATCCGCTCAGGTCCGGTTCGCGCACGGGCGAGGCCGCTTCGGGAAGGAAGCGTCCCCACCAGGTCTTCGGAGTGTCGTCCGCCATTGCTCAAGTGTATGGCTGGCACATGCCGGTGAGCGCATGCGGACGCCGGTCGGGCGGCGGTGCTTCCGCCGGTGCACGGCGGGTGTCCGACGCCGGTGCTAGCGTCGGGCCGTGTCCGCTTCCCTCTCCCCCGCCCTCGCCCGACGGATCGCGCTCGGTGCGCAAGGGTTCGGCGCCCCGCAGCGCACGACCCCGGCGGGTACCCGCACCCTGCGCTCGACGATCGATCGCCTGGGTCTCCTGCAGATCGACTCCGTCAACGTGTTCGAGCGCAGTCACTACCTGCCGCTGTTCGCGAGGCTCGGCGGATACGACAAGACGCTGCTGGATCGGCTGACCCTCGGAGCCGACGCGCCCTACCTCGAGTACTGGGCGCATGAGGCGGCCTTCATCCCCCGCGACTCGTGGCCGTTGTTCCGGTGGCGGATGGACGCGCACCGCGCGAAGCATGTCGGCGACGAGACCACCTGGGCGAGCCAGAACACGGAGATGTTGGACTGGGTCCGAGCGCTCCTGCGCGTCGAGGGGCCGCTGAAGGCGAGCGAGATCGAACACGACGCGAACGTCCGACGCGGACCCTGGTGGGGATGGTCCGATGTGAAACGGGCGTTGGAGGTCCTGTTCCTCTACGGCGAGGTGGTCACGGCCGGTCGCGACCGGTTCGAGCGCCGGTACGCGCTGGCCGAGCACGTGCTGCCGCAGCACCTCCTCGACCTCGACATCGCCCGGCCCGACGCGATCCGTGCGCTCGTCGAGCAGGCAGCGGCAGCGCAGGGCGTCGCGACCCTCGCGGACCTCGCGGACTACTTCCGGATCAAGCCGCAGACCGCGGTCCGCCGAGCTGTCGACGAGCTCGTGGACGCCAATGTCCTCGAACCCGTGACCGTGGCCGGCTGGGACCGACGCGGTGGGCCGCAGGAAGCGTGGCTGCACCGTGACGCCCGACGGCCGCGGCGGATCGAGGGGGCCGCGCTGCTCAGCCCGTTCGACCCCGTCGTCTGGTTCCGCGAACGCGCCCTCCGCATGTTCGGACTCCACTACCGGATCGAGATCTACACGCCGGAGCCCAAGCGCGTCTACGGCTACTACGTGCTACCGGTGCTCGTCGACGGCGAGATCGTCGCGCGCGTCGATCTGAAGAGCGACCGCCAGTCCGGGGTCCTGCGGGTCCAGTCCGCCTGGTTCGAGCGTGGACACCAGGATGCCGTCGCCAGAGGGCTTCGTCCCGTCGCCGACGACGCGATCGCAGCACGCCTCGCGGAGCTCCTCGAACAGACGGCCCGCTGGCAGGGACTCGACGCGGTGGTCGTCGTCGACCGCGGGACGCTGGCGGCGCCCCTCGCGCATGCGGTCGGCACCCGGCTCGTCCCCGGCTCGCGCGCGCCGGAGATGGGTACTACTCCCCATGCTCAGGAGGCGCAATCACTCTCAGGGGATGCACACCGACTGCTAAGTTGATGAGCACCTTCATGGTCCGAAACGAGGGGAACCCGCCCATGAGCAACGACGACACCACACCACAGCAACCAGGCCGACCGAACCCGGGCGAGCAGCACAACCAGCCGTCCCAGGGCGACCAGCAGCGCTCGTACCAGCAGGGTCAGCAGCAGCCCCACCCGTACCAGTCCGGACAGCAGCAGACGCCGAACCCGTACCAGCAGGGCCAGCAGCAGACGCCGAACCCGTACCAGCAGGGTCAGCAGGGTCAGCAGAACCCGTACCAGTCCGGGCAGCAGCAGACGCCGAACCAGGCGCCCCCGGCTCCCTACGGTCAGCAGACCGGCGCCCAGAACCCGTACCAGCAGGGCCAGCAGCCCAACGGCCAGTACGCGACGGCACAGAACCCGTACGCGACCGGCGCTCCGAAGCAGCCGATGGACCCGAAGCAGAAGAAGCGGATCATCCTGTGGTCGTCGATCGCCGGTGGCGCACTCGTGCTCATCGCCGCCGCCGCCATCACCATCAGCGTGCTGAACACCACGGCGTTCGGCCCGCAGGCGAAGGTCGAGGAATACCTCAAGGCCATCGCCGCCGGCGACGCGAAGCTCGCGACGAGCCTCGTCGCGCCGGACCCCTCGATCGTCGGCAGCACCGACGACGAGTCCGCAGAGCCCGAGGCGACCCCGGACCCGTCCGCGTCGGCCGACCCGGATGCGGACGCCGAAGCCGAGGCCCCGGCCGCCGTCAAGCCGACCGCGCTGCTCACCAACGAGGTCCTGAAGGGCGCCGACGAGCGCATCAAGAACCCTGAGGTCGGCCGCGTCTACAACCGCAACGGCGAGGCACGCGTGCAGGTCACGTACGAGCTCGGTGGCAAGAAGTACGAGGACTCGGTCACGCTCGAGAGCGAAGGCAAGCAGTTCCTGTTCTTCGACCAGTGGAAGCTCGCCAGCTCCCTCGTCGGCAGCATCAACGTCTACACCGGTCTCGGTGGCACGGCGTTCAGCGTCAACGGCGTCAACTTCGACGGCGCGTCCGACGAGAGCTTGTTCGCCTACCCGGCCATCTACACGGTCGCTCCGCCGGAGAGCAAGTACCTGCAGGGCGACGCCCAGACCATCACGCTGAGCTCGTACAGCGCCGGCGAGGGTTCGGCCTTCATCGACATCGACGTGACCGCCACCGAGGCGCTCACGACCGAGGTCACGAAGCAGGTCGTCGCGATGATCGAGAAGTGCCTCGACGCCACCACGCTCGACACCACCTGTGGCGTCATGCCGGACTGGCAGCAGAAGCAGTTCACGAGTGTCGGCCCGGTGACCTGGACGCTCACCTCTCCCCCGACCGTCGAGGTCGATGAGAGCGGTTCGTACTTCTACACCTCGGACGGCCGGATCGACGGCTCGTTCGACGCCTCCTGGTACGGCAGCGCCGTGGCGGGTCAGCAGGTGTGGGACACGTACCTGAACTTCCCCGGCAAGATCACGATCGACGCCGACGACAAGGTCACGGTGACGTTCGACTCCGACGAGCAGACCGAGTAACGGTTTCGCCTGAACGCCGAATGGGGCGGCACCTCCGGGTGCCGCCCCATTCGTGTATCGGGGCCGGGAGGCCCTCGCCTAGAAGCCGCCGCCGATGGTGCTCAGGCGCTTGATCCGTTCGACGAGCGGCGGGTGGGTGCTGAACAAGCGGGCCACCGCGCCGGGCTTCAACGGGTCGGAGATCCAGAGGTGCGCCATGGACGAGTTCTGCTTCGCCATCGGTCGACCGTAGGCGGCGAGCTTCCCCAGCGCGCTCGCGAGCGCTTCCGGGTGACGGGTCGTGAGGGCGCCCGTCGCGTCGGCGAGGTACTCACGCTGCCGTGAGATGGACAGCTGGACGAGCGTCGCGAGCAGCGGTGCCACGAGCATCGCCACGATGCCGATGATCAGCATGACGGGGTTGCCGCCGTTGTTGTTGTTCCGGTTGCCGCCACCCCAGATCGTCATCCGGAGGAGCATGTCGGAGAGGAACCCGATCGCGACGACGAGCCCGAAGACGACCATGGACACGCGGATGTCGTAGTTGCGGACGTGACCGAGTTCGTGGGCCATGACCCCCTCCAGCTCGGCGTCGTTGAGGATCTCGAGGAGGCCGGTCGTCGCGGCCACCATCGCGTGCTGGGGGTCGCGACCCGTCGCGAAGGCGTTGGGCGCCGGGTCGACGATGAGGTACACCTCGGGCATCGGCGTCCCGGTGGTGATCGCGAGGTTCTCGACGATGCGGTACAGCCTCGGGTTGTCGGCCAGCTCGATGCGCTGCGCACCGGTCATCGCGATGGCCTGCCGCCCGGCGAAGAAGTACTGGATCACCGCGTACACGACGGCCACGACGAGCACCACGATCGTGATCGTCAGGTTCTGGTAGAGATACCCCGCGAGCCAACCGAGGCCGCCGATGATGACCAGGAAGACGACGAAGATCAGGACCGTGTTGAGCTTGTTCCTGGCGATGGCGCGGTACATGGGACTGCGCTACCGCACGTCAGAACTGGACGCGCGGCGGTTCGGCGATCGCCGCGTTGTCGGTGACCTCGAAGAAGTCGTGCTCCGAGAAGCCGAGGCCCTTGGCGAACAGGTTGTTCGGGAACACCTTGACCTTGGTGTTCAGCTCCCGGACACCGCCGTTGTAGAAGCGGCGCGAGGCCTGGATCTTGTCCTCGGTGTCGACGATCTCGGACTGGAGCTGGAGGAAGTTCTGGCTCGCCTGCAGCTGCGGGTAGGCCTCCGCGACGGCGAAGATGCTCTTCAGCGCCTGCTGCATGTGGGTCTCGGCCTCACTCACGGCCGCCGGCCCCTGCGCGGTGAGCGTCTCGGCACGAGCCTTCGTCACGTTCTCGAACACGGCCTTCTCGTGCGCCGCATACCCCTTGACCGCCTCGATGAGGTTCGGGATGAGGTCGGCGCGTCGCTTCAGCTGGACGGTGATGTCGCTCCATGCTTCCTCGACCCGCACGTTCAGCGTCACGAGCGAGTTGTACGTCACCCAGAAGTAGATGCCGACGATGACGACCAGGGCGACGACGATGAGGACTGGGATCAGCCATTCCATGAGGATGGGCTCCTTGTGAGTCGATGGAGAGCGGGTCTGCTCATTCTACCTGCGACGCACCGGTGCCCTTGGGGAGTTCGGAGGAAGCACGCAGCAGGCGTGCAGCGCGGACGCACCGGACACCCGGCGGGCCGTCACTCGCCGAGGACGCGGGCGAGGTACCGGTTGCCGAACAGGCGGCCGGGGTCGAGGCGGTCGCGGAGGCGGACGAACTCGTCGAAGCGAGGATAGACGCCGCGCAGGGACGACGCGTCACGGCCGTGCAGTTTGCCCCAGTGGGGCCGACCGCCCAACTCGATCATGATCGCCTCGACGGCGCGGAAGTACTCCCCCGGGTCCTCACGGAAGAAGCGGTGCACGGCGACGTATCCGGTCGCACGACCTGATGCCGTGGAGAGCCACAGCTCGTCGGCCGCCGCGACCCGGACCTCGATGGGGAAGGAGATCCGCCACCCCCGCTCCTCGATGAGTGCGCGGATCCGGGCGAACGCGGTCGGGAGGTGCTCGAGCGGAACCGCGTACTCCATCTCCACGAACCGCACCGTGCGGCTCGTGGTGAACACGCGCGTCGACCGATCGGTGAACTCACGGTCGCCGACGAGGCGGTCCGCGAGCCGGTTCACGCGCGGGACGGTGGCCGGCGCGACGACGCCCGTGTTGCAGAGGACCCGGTAGACCCCGTTGGCGAGGAGCGTGTCGTCGACCCACTTCGCGACCGGACGGAGTGGCCTGGTGGGCGCGTCACCCGGCAGCCGGTGGTTCGTCTTGGTCAGGGCGGTCGCGGTGTGCGGGAACCAGTAGAACTCGAAGTGGTCGACGGCGGCGGCCCGGTCGAGCAGCGCCGGCAGCAGCTCGTCGAGCGGCTCCGGCCGCTCCACCGCGTGCAGCACGAACGCCGGGACGCACTGCAGCGTGACCTCGACGAGGATCCCGAGCGCGCCGAGCCCGAGCGCCAGTGCCGGGAGGAGCCCTGGTTCCTGCTGGGCGTCCGACGTCAGCAGCTCGCCGTCCGCCGTCACCATCGTCACCCCGACGACCTGCGTCGCGATGCCGCCGAACGCCATCCCGGTCCCGTGGGTGCCGGTGGAGATCGCGCCGGCGACAGTCTGCCGGTCGATGTCGCCGAGGTTCGGCATGGCGAGACCGTACGGTTCGAGGAGGCGCGGGATGTCATGGAGGCGCGTACCGGCGCGGAGGGTCACGCGGTTGCGTTCCCGATCGACCCGGACCAGACCGCTCAGGGCGTCGAGCTCGAGCAGCACACCGGGCGCGACGGCGATCCCGGTGAAGCTGTGTCCGGCTCCGACCGCCTTGATCGGGAGGCCCGCCCCCGCTGCAGCACGCACGAGGCGCTGCACCGCGCCGACCGCGTCGGGCCGCTCGACCCGCACGGGCCATGCCCGCTCGGTCCGCGCCCAGTTCGTCCACGATGTCGTCTTCCCCATCAGACGAACCCCTGCCCTTCGCCGCGGTACGTCGGTAGGACGGCTTCCACCCCGTGGTCCCCGACCACGTGGAAGGCGTCCACCCGTTCGCTGAGCTCCCCGGACTTCGTGTGCCGCAACCAGACGCGGTCACCGAGCCGGAGCGACGCAGCCGCAGCCCCGGAGACCGGCGTCTGCACCTCGCCGGCCATCTCCCGCGGGAGCATCTCGAGGCCCTCCGGCCACGCGATGAGCGGGAGGCGGTCGAGCCCTGGCGGACCGGAGGCGACCCATCCGCCGCCGAGGATCGTCGCGAGCTCCGGCGACGGCTTCCGGACGACCGACAGACCGAATGCCGCGGCCGGTGCCGGGGTGAACGCCCGGTAGTGGTCGAAGAGGTGTCCGCCGAAGACGCCACTCCCGGCGGCGATCTCGGTCACCGAGTCGTCGGACGCGGTGAGCTCCAGGGATCCCGTCCCGCCGCCGTTGACGAACTCCAGCTCCGCGACCGCTCGCACCTCCGCGACCACGGCGGCACGACGTTCCCGGAGTTCGGCCCACGAGCGCCGCTGGATCGCGCGGAGCGCAGCCGACCACGCCGGTCGACCCGCGAGGTCGTCCCCCTGCCCGGCGATCTGCGCCTCGTAGGCCATGATCCCGACCAGGCTGAAACCGGGTCGGGCGACGACCGCCTCCGCGAGAGCCCGGACCTCGTCCGGCGTGCGCAGGGGCGAGCGGCGGACACCGACGTGGCCGAGGGCGGGCGCGCGGAACGAGGCGTCGAGCTCGATGCACACGCGGATGCGTGCACGTCGCTCCGGAGGTGTCACCGCGTCGACGAGGTCGAGGTGGTCGAGGGAGTCGATCATCAGGGTGATCCGCGAGGCCGCCCGTTCGTCGGCTGCCAGCCGCGCGATGGCACCCCGCTCCGCCGTCGGGTAGCCGACCACGATGTCGTCCACCGTCTCGGACAACCAGAGCGCCTCGGACAGGGAGTAGGCCAGCACGCCGGCGTATCCGGGTTGTCTGAGGAGCGCGTCGATCACCGCTCGGACACGGATGGATTTGCTGGCGACGCGGATCGGTTTCCCCGCGGCCCGTCGGAGCATGTCGTGCGTGTTGTGGCGGAGGGCTCCGAGCTGCAGGACGGCGACGGGCGAGTCGACGTCCGACACGGCCCGCTCGATACCGCCCCAGTACCGTCTCGGGTCGAGCCAGGGCATCGGGTCGGACACCCGGCCGCCTGCGGTCAGTTCGATGCTCATCAGCGCACTCCTCGTACTCGGGTGACGGCGACCGCCCCTGCGACGGCGCAGGCCGCGGAGACGAGGTAGAGGCCGGCGAATCCGCCGAGCCAGGCGACGAGGAAGGCGCCGATGAGCGGAGCGACCGCCTGCGGCACCGCCTGGGCGATGTTCATGATGCCGAGGTCCTTGCCGTGCGACGCCGGGTCCGGCAGGACCTGCGTCGCGAGCGCCTGGTCGACCGACATGAAACAGCCGTAGCCGAGCCCGATGAGCGCCGCCGACACGAACCCCATCGGCAGCGAGGGCCAGATCGCGAGCAGGAGTGCGGCGAGCGCCTGTGAGGCGGAGGCCGCGACGACGAAGACTCGTCGTCGGCCGATGCGGTCGGACAGTCGGCCGAGCAGGATCGAGGACCCGACCACGAACACCGTGTAGACGACCGTGACCAGCAGGAGGTCGGTCTCGGCGTCGGCGTCCCCGAGCCCGAAGAGCAGGAAGTAGAACAGCAGCGAGGTGCTGAAGGCGTTGCCGAGGTTCACGAGGACGCGGCTGAGCATGGTCCAGGCGAAGTCGGGGTGCCGTCGCGGTGAGATCCAGAGGCTCTCCAGGAGCGCGTGCACGGTGAGTGGCACGGGTCGATCACCCGTCGGGAGTGGATCGGGCAGCCGGAGGAAGGGCACGACGAGCACGATGAGGAGGACGGCGAGCGCCAGGTACCCCAGGACCATCTGGGCGCCGAGCAGGAGCAGGAAGGCGATGCCGAGGATGACCCCGACAGCCTGCGGAGCGGAGATCCACCCCGAGACGAAGCCGCGCTGCCCCACCGGCACCTGATCGGAGATGGTCGCGGTGAGCGCCGCTCCCAGGATGCAGAAGCCGATGATGGCGAGGCACCAGCAGACGCCGATGCCGACGATGCCGCTCTGGAGTCCGAGGAGGACGAGCCCCAGGGCGAAGACGAGCGCACCAGCTGCGATCCACGGGCGGCGTCTCCCGAACCGCGACCGTGTGCGGTCGGACAGGGCGCCCGTCAGCGGATACACGACGATGGAGCAGAGTCCGGCCGCCCCGGCGACGACGCCGAAGGCGACGACGCTGTCCACCCAGTGCTCGGGAGCGAGCGTCGCGTCGATCTGCGCGGGCAGGAGGAGCTGCAGCGGGGCGAGCTGGGCCATCCAGACGCCCAGCCAGGCGACCGCGAAGGCGGCGACCCAGCGCCCGGTGACCCGTCGGTCGGCCGGGTGGTCGACGGCTGCGGTGCCGAGGCCGCTCATCTCGGCCCCGGTTCGGCGAGGGTCGCGACGAGGTGCGCCACCGTCCCGACGAGTCGCCGGGCTTCGGCATCGTCGCGTCGCACCAGCCAGCCGAGTGTCAGCCCGTCGGTGAAGGCGATGACGGTCCGCGCGATCTCGTCGACCGGCTGCGTCCAGGTGCTGCCGCTGACCGTGGCGGCGAGCGCGAGCGCCTCACGCGCGAGCTCCTCGTACCGTCGGTACTGCTCGAGCGCGAGGTGCTCGAGGCCCGGCGTCCGCATCGCGTAGGCGCTGAGCTCCTGCATCGCCGCCTCCCGAGCCGGATCGGCGCGGAGGAGGTCGACGTAGCGTTCGAGGCCGGCACGGACGACGGCCTCGAGAGTGGGCGGATGCTCCTGACGGGCCTCCTCGTCCGTCAGCAGCTCGCCGACGTCGAGGACGACGCGTTCATGCTCGACGACGTGTGCGACCAGTTCGGCGAGGAGCTCGTCGCGGGAGGCGAAGGCGTAGTGGAAGCTGGCCAGCGACATCCCGGCCTCGGCCACGATGGCCCTGGTCGTGGCGGCGGCGACGCCCTCGGCTGCGACGACGCGGAGGGCGGCGCTGATCAGCTCGGCTCGTCGGTCGACAACGGAGATCCTCGGCATCGCAACCCTTCCCGGGGCGCCCACGGGTCGTGCCGCTCCATCGCGGTCGACTCGACTGGGACGGATGACCCAGTCGCGCAAGTATGGCGGACCGCCGGCCCGAGCGCACCTGTCGCGACGGTTTTCCCGTGCGGATCGGCCGAGAATGTGACCCGATCTGGCGCGGGAGGTTGACTTCCCGCGGTGATCTTGGGGGAATGGAGACGGTGACCGGGGAACACGCGCGCGCAGGAACAGGAGTCCGATCGAATCGCTCGATCGGACGCGTCGCGATCCTCCTCGCCGTCTTCCTCTCGGCCGGACTCTGGACGACGACCGTCGCGGGCCCTGCATCGGCGACGCCCGAACCGCTCCCCACCCCGAGCGAGAGCGCTGCGACGCCGACACCACCGCCGCTCGACGGGCCGACCATCACGAGCCCCGATTCCGGTTCTTTCATCGGCAGCGGCAGCACCACCGTCACCGGGACGAAGGACGCCGGCACGGGGGTCCAGCTGCAGGTCGGCGACGGTCTCGAGCCGGTCTGCATCCTGCCGCAGGACGACAGCACCGAGTGGTCCTGCTCGATCGACCTGCCCGACGGCGGCGGACTGCTCATCACCGCCATCGAGGTCGGCGGCCCGGAGACGCTCTCCGCGCAGATCTCCGTGTCCGCGCTCGGCCCGCCCACCATCACGGAGGGGACGCCGAGCAACGGCGGCGTCCGCGGCACCGCCCACCCCGGAGCGACGGTGACGGTCCGCGCCGACTCCGGTGCCACCTGCAGTTTCGCGGCGGACAGCTCCGGAAGCTGGTTCTGTGTGCTGGGCGAGCCGCTGCCGGCCGGCGACGTCTCCGTGACGGCGACGCAGCAGGCTTCGTTCAGCGGCAATCAGCGCTCCGACGCGTCCGCCCCGGTCATGCTCACCATCGACCGCGACGCTCCGGCCCCGCCTGTCATGTCCTCACCGACGGCCGGACAGGCGATGCCGACCTCGGCGGCAAGCTACGCCGGCACCGGCGAGGAGGGCGCGACCGTCACCGTCTTCGCCGACTCGACGTCGGTCTGCACGGCGGTCGTCACCGGTGGCGTGTGGAGTTGCTCGGGCGGGGGCGTACCGGCGGGCGCGCACGTCGTCCTCGCGATCCAACAGGATGCCGCGGGCAACACGAGCGGGGCGAGTACGGCGATCACCCTGACGTTCGGCGACGCATCGGCCGCGCCCGCCACGCCGGCACCGTCCGCCTCCCCATCGCCGTCCGACGGCACCGCGCCCGCGCCCGCGCCGGGGACACCCGCTCCGGGGACGCAGCAGCCGACCCCGTCGCCGAGCGGCGAACCGGCACCAGGCGCCGCTCCACCCACCGGTGGTGGCGGACTCTGGTCAGGGACGACGCCGTTCACGCAAACCCTCGCCTCCACGATCGACGGACGCGGCCAGCCGGTCTGGTGGCTCGCCGCACTCCTCGCCCTCGCGGCGGTTGCGCTCATCGCGATCCCGGCCCGACTCCTCGCGACCTCCATCGCCCCCTGGCGCGCCACGATCGCCGACCGTCGTCGTGCAGCGGTGACCGGGCGCAACCGACCGAGGGACGAGTTCGAGCGGGTCCCGTCGGTCCCACTCCCGAGTCGCACGGCGATGGCCGTCGTCACCGCCGTGCTCGCGGCAGGCATCCTCATGTTCGCGCACCCGGTGACCGGTCAGCCGGCGTACCTCCGGCTGTGGTTCGCCTCACTCATCGCCGTGGTCGCGATCAACGTCGTGGGCCTCCTCGCGCAACTCGTCGTCGCCCGCCGAGCCAGGCTGGGCTCGATGCGCGTCAGCGTCCGTGTCGGCGGACTGGTGGCGGTCGGTGTCGTCACCGCGCTCTCACGCCTCCTGGCCCTGCAGCCGGCACTGCTCTTCGCACTACTGACCGAACTCCGACCGACACGGAGACCCAAAACGCATGAAGCCGGCTCGACAACCTCGACGGAGACCGATTCCGATGCCATCACGCCACGCATCGCGGGCCGCCTCGCGCTGGCCCGGGTCGCTGCGGCCGCCGGGCTCGGTTCGATCGCCTGGCTCGTGTCGGCGCTGGCCGGTGAGCCGAGCGGCGGCGTGGGCGCGATGCTCGTCGAGGCCGTGAACCTGACCGCGATCGCGGGGATCGGATCCGCGTCGATCGCGCTCCTCCCCCTCGGGCCGCTCGGTGGACGCGCCATCCTCGCCTGGTCGAGGCCGGTGTGGCTCGGCAGCGCGTTCGTGGGATTCACACTGCTGTTCGGACTCCTGGGCCCGACGGCGACGGTTCCGGGTGCGGGTGACACGCTCGTCGGGCTCCTGCTGGGGTCGCTCGCCTTCGCGGCGGTCGGAGCTGGGACGTGGGCCTGGAACCGTCACCTCCGGCCGCTCATCGACGCGCGCTAGGCCAGACTCCTCCGGCGACGGCGGTCGCGAACGGCCCTGGCCTACAATCGCGGTGAAGGCCACACACCGGGTCGAGAACCCGGTGCCGAGGTGCGAGAGGGTTCGGGATGTTCGGTTCGAAGAGGAAGCTCGACGATCTCATGGCGCAGCTCAGGCCTGACCTGAGTCGGGAAGCACTGGGCGTCGGGCCCGCATTCCCCGGCGTCGCCCCGAATCCGGTCCTCAGCGGAGATGCTCGCAAGCGGAACGCCGAACTGCGGACGGGGACGCTGGCGCTCGGTGTCCTCGTCGATTGGCGGGAGGTCAACAACAATCCACGCCTGGTCCTGATGCTCGACGTGGAGACCGCCGACGGCCGCTCGTTCCGCGGGATCGCCGACGAGAACTTCACGATCACGGAGCTCACCCGACTCGCCCCCGGACAGACGTTGCCCGTGCGCTACCGCCCGGACGTCATGGACCACTACGTCGCCCTCGCGCGCGACGCGGACCCCGCCCTGGTGCAGCAGCTCGCGGACGAGATCGCGAGACGCAAGCGGCGCTGATCCGATCGCCCGCACCGCACGGCACGGCACGGCTCGCGACCATCGCGATCCGCTCGTCGGGGAGGACTCAGCCGGCGTCGGCGGGACGCTCGACCGGCAGGCCGCTGGCGGCCCACTCGGAGATGCCCCCGGTGACGTTCACGGCGTCATAGCCCTGCTGTTCGAGGTATCCCGTGACGCGGGCACTGCGACCGCCGGAGTGACACATCACGTACACGGTCTCTTCGCGGGGCACCTCGTCGAGGTGGTCGAGGAAGGACGACATCGGCAGGTGCCGGGCACCGGGCACGCTGGCGACGGCGACCTCGTCGGCTTCGCGGACGTCGATGATGACGGCCTGCTCGAGCTTGCTCAGTTCGGTTGGGGTGATCTCCTGCATCGTTTCAGCCTACCGTCGAGGACGTACGGCCGGGCCGGAAGATGCGGCGGGCAAGCGTGAGGGCGAGGTAACCCGAATACCTCGCCCTCACTTGAGGCGTCTAGCAACCGGTCGACCAAGAAGCTTGCGGCTTCCGGGACCGGCTCACGGGTGACGCCCCCACCTCGAAGGTAGCGGACGGGAGGCACCTCGCGTGACGCAACACCGCCGTGTCGCGTTCGCGTCGTGCGTTTTGTGCACCCCGTTCAGGGGTCAACGCCCGAGGCATCGTTGTCTCAGTGCGCGCTGTCGGGATCGCGAGGGATGTGGAGCTCACCCGGGTTGACGTCGACGTCGCCGGTGTCGTCCGGACCACCGGTCCCGGGGGCGACGTTGATCATGCCGGAGGCGATGTCGGGATCACGGACGACGGGCTGCCCGTCGCCCTGCTTGGCCGCCGTCTCCGCCTCGCTGGAGGGGCTGTACGTGCGGTCTTTGCTCGTCTGCTCGTCGTCGTTCAGGGCGTGGTCGTGGTCGCTCGGAGTACTCATGCTGAGCACGCTAGTCGCGCCCCCAAGCCCGGCAGGGACCCTTGCAGGATCGGGGCGAACGTGCAGAGGGGTACGACCGCCGTGCGGGCGACCGCTCAGTGCAGCCGGCGGAGCGATGCCGAAGCGATGACGGGTCGTGCGGCCTCGACGTATGACGCCAGGGTCTCGCGCAGTGCCGCCGCGTTGTCGTCGGTCAGGTCGATCTCGTAGTTCTCGCCGTCGATGCCGAACCGGACCGTCTCCCCCAGCCCGCGAGGGATGTCGGAACCGTCGAGGTCGTCGACGAGCGTCGTGATCGTGCGGGTAGCCATGCGTCCATCCTTCCACGGGAGTGGCGGCAGTAGTCCACGTCGTCTGCGGGGACGACTACCCGCACTGGAGTGGGATCGAGGATCGTGGTGAACTCGAACAGGACGGGCTCGTCGGGGTGCATGATCACGCGCCGTTGAGCGATGCCTGCGCCCGGCGAGAGGAGGGTGAACTCAGATGATCTGGCGGTTCGGAACCGGATGAGGATCGTGTAGTCCAGAGCGCCCACAGGGCAGAAGTACGCCAACTCATATGCGGACATCGGCGTCGTCCGGTGGGACTAGCCGGGCTGCTCACTCAGCGGAGCGGGACGCCCCGGAGGCGGCGTTCTCCAGGGTGGTCGCCAGCAGTTCCAGAGCGGCCTCGACGGTCTTCATCACAACCGTTCTCGGATCGCCCGGGAACCAGCACTGCTGCACGGTTTCGTCGTGCTCAGTACGGACGGCGATGAACACGGTTCCGGCGCGCTGCCCTTCCTGCGGTCCCGGGCCCCCCGCGCCCGTGACCGCGACAGTCGCCGTGCTTGCGAGCACGCGCGCGCACCCTGACGCCATCCGCTGCGCGGCAGTCGCGGTGATGACCGGGCCTGGCGGAACACCGAGTACGTCGAACTTCACCTCGGGTCGGTAGGCCACGATTCCACCCGAGAACCACTCGCCTGCATCTGACGCGGCGCCGAGCGTCGACGCGATCGCCCCACTGGTCAGAGACTCGGCCACACCGACACGAATACCCCCTTGCAGCGCGGTGGCCGCTATGCGTTCCGCGAGTGTCTCACTCGAATTCTCCGTGCCGGCACTGTCCACGGTCTCCACGGGAATAGCGGAGCCGTCCATCGCGTCTCTGGCGAGTTCGTGAGGTGTCGGCACCGCAATCAGCTCGTCACCCTGTGCTGCGTTCTCCTTCGGATCCATGCCTCGCACGCTAACTTCAGGCCACACGCACCGCCAAGGCCTTGACCGCTCACGACCCACCGGGCAGCACCTGCTCGGACACGAGACCGGATTCGGACTGTTCGGTCGACCTCGAGCCTCCCTGGCGCTCGAACGGCACCTCCCGGTTACGGCTCTCGCCGCGGCTTCACCGTCGCTGGGCGCCGAGCAGCGCCGGTGAGATGCGTCGGTAGCCTGGACGGAGGATGACGCGTGTTTCGTCAAGGCGCGCAATGTCCTCCCAGTGCACGAGGAACGAGCCTCGGTGGTGCCAGCGAAGGACGCGGGCGATGAGCGCCGGCCGGCCGTCGTCGTGGCGCTCGTAGCCGAGGAACGAGCTACCGGTGTGGGGACTGACGATGAAGCCGACCAAGCGCGCGTCGGCGAGCGGGCCATGCGGGACGCCCTCGAGCACGAACCGGGCGTCAATGACGATGCCGACCGACCGCCCCTCGTCGTCGAGGACGCGCGAGCGCAGGACGTCACTCAGGATCATGGTGGCCTCCGGGAATGCGAGAGATGATGCGGTCGCGCACCCAACGCTCGACCCACGTCACGTCGAGCGTCGAGCCTGCCACGCCGAGGTGTATCGCGATGCCGATCTCCGCGATCCGGTCCCACGACACGCGATGGAACCGACTCGAGGGCGGACGTCCGCCGAATATCCGCGTGCCGAGGACGGGGCCGCTGAGGATCGACTCGATGACCGGCGCCGGCGTTTCCGAAGGGATCGACTCGCCGAAGGGGACGTCACTGAGTTCGAGGTCGTCGACGACCTGCACCGGGACACCGTCGCGGTCGAGTACTTGCCGGTCGAGGAGGTGCAGCCGGGCGTCGAGCACCTGTCCGGCGTACTGTTCGGCCGGTTCCAGCACCGGCAATGGTGCGTCGAAGCGCTTGGATCGGCGGGTCATGCTCCGGCTCCTGTCAGGATCATCAGGGGGATGGCTGCGATCGAGGCGACGAGGATGATCACCAGATAGACGAGCGCGAACGCGTTCGTCACCCTGCCGTTGCGCGCATCGCCCATGTACTGCTCGTCGTTGGCCACGATGAGGATCGGTAAGTAGGTGAGCGGCAGTGCGATCGCGGAGAACACCACCGAGTACTCCGTCACGAGGATCGGGTCGACACCGGTCGCCAGAACGGCGAGGCCGACGAGCAGACAGACGATCATCGCGACATGGAACCGCGCCGCCTCCGCCGGCTTCCGGAACTTGCCCCACGACCAGCCGAAGAACTGCGCCAGCGTGTAGCCACTCGACAGGGTCGTCTCGAGGGCCGCGCCGAACGTCGCTGCGACGATGCCGACGATCACGAACGCGACCGCGAGCTTGCCGCCGGCCTCCGCCACCGGGAGGACGATCTGCGACAGCGAGGAAACCTCGATCCCACGGGGCAGCAGCACGATGGTGGCGCAGGCGGCGATCGCGACCGACAGCACACCGCCGAGGGGGAACCCGACGAGCACGTTGATGCGCGATTGCCCGATGTCCTTCTTCGTCCATTTCTCCTCGACCGCACCGGAGGAGAAGAAGAACACCTCGTAAGGTGTCATCGCCGCTCCGAAGAGGGCGACGGCGTAGTACCAGTACGCGCCCGCCGACTCGGAACCCGGCACGGACGGCGCGAACGCCTGCTCCGCGAGCTTCGACCAGTCCGGGCCGAGGAGGAACAGGGCGACGGCGAACACGATCAGGCACAGGCCCACGAGCCCGGTGACGTTCTCCATGATCGAGAACTTCACCCGCCAGATCACCAGCCAGACGGCGAACGCGGCGACCGGGATCCACAGGCCTGGAGACACGCTCGACGCGAGCTGCAGAGCAAGGGCGATACCGCCGATCTCGGCCGTGAGCGTGAGGAGGTTGATGAGGAACGACGCGCTCAGGTTGGCGAGCCCTGCTTTCGGCCCGAGGCGCTCCCGGATGATCTCGAACGTCGCCCGGCCACTCACCGCAGCGACGCGCCCGGACATCTGCGCGAACAGGCAGATGCCGACGACGCCGACGAGCACCACCCAGGCGAGCGACAGCCCGAACCGCGAGCCGACGACCGCGTTGGTGACGAGGTCTCCGATGTCGAGGAAGCCACCGATCGCGGTGAGGACACCGAGCGCGACACCGAGAACACGCTTCATCACACCGCTCACGAGAACGGCTCCCACCGCTCGCGGAGTTCGGCCGTCTGCTTCGCCGTCTGCTGCAACTGCTCCACGGTGTCGGGGAGGTCGTCGCCGGCCTGGAGTGCCGTGCGGGCGTCGTCGAGGACTGCGACGGCGTCCTGCAGCACGGCCGTGGCCTGACGCTTCGCATCCTGCTCGCGGCCGGTCTGAACCGGAGTCTCGCTCAGCTGCGTCGAGACGTCGTCGACCTCGGTGATCGCGTTCTCGAGCGTCGTCTCCGCGACGGGCGTGAAGGTGATGTCGGCGTCCGCCTGCTGGAGAGCAAGGGATGCCGTCTGCACGGCGGAATCAAGCTGCACCGCCGCCGCTCCGATCGTCGGGACCGCACCCCCCGAGCAGCCACTCGACACCACCACCATGGCGAGGGCAACGGCTACGGCACCGCCCCGGACGCTGACCGACGAGCGACCCCGCGCGATGTTTCGACGTCTCACATCCAGATTCACCAGCCAGACGGTACTCCTTCGTCGCTGCAACGCAAACGCCCTTGACCTGCCACGTTCCACTCTGCTCAGTTCGGCGTGCTGCCCGCCGACGTCGACACGTTGAGGCGTCCAGTGAGCTTGGCTGGCCGCGCCTCAGACAGCCGCTGGACATCAGTTGCTCGTGACATCGCCGGCCGTCTGCACGATCACCGACTGCAGTTCAGGGCAGGTGGTTCCGACGAGGCTCGACACCATGATCCACAACCGCTTCGCCTCATCATCGGTGGTCTGGTCGGCGGTGACTTGGACGACAAGCTCGATGACGCCGGAGGAGACATCGCTGATGGACGCGATGTCCTCCTCCCGGATCTGCGTGATCTCGCCGCCCAGGGCGGTACCCCCGGTGGGGTTCGAACCCACACTGCGGCGATTTTAAGTCGCCTGCCTCTGCCAGTTGGGCTACGGGGGCGTGCACCTCATCGTATCGAGGCGTCGAACGCCGAGAGGCGCATGCCCCGGCGGACCGGATGACATGCGCCTCTCGAGGAACGGAGCTGGGCTCCGGACCGGACTACTTGTTCGCGCTGACTTCCTCAGCGGGCGTCGCATAGGCCTGCTCGTCGTCGGCACCGGTCGGGGCGCCAGCAGCAGCAGGAGCCTCGGCAGCGGGGGCCTCGGCGGCAGGCGCTGCGGGCTCGGCCGGGGCGGCCTTCGGCTTGCGCTTGACGGGAGCCTTGCGAGCGGGCTTCTCAGCCGTTGCGGGAGCCGCCGGAGCTGCTGCGGGGGCCGCAGCGTCTGCCGGGGGCTTCGGGCGCGACGCGAAGGTCTCGAAGGCCTCACGCGGGTTCTGCACGGCCGACAGGGAGACGATGTCGCGTCCCAGCCAGAAGTTGTTCCACCAGCCACCGAACACGCGGAACTTGCGCTCGAAGCTCGGCATGGCCAGCCCGTGGTACCCACGGTGCGCGAACCAGGCCGGGAGGCCCTTGATCGCGAGGTTGCCGGACTGGAAGACACCGACGCCGATGCCGAGACCGGCGACCGCACCCATGTTCTTGTGGAAGTAGTTCTTCGGCTCCTCGCCACGGAGGACCGCGGTGATGTTCTTCGCGAGCAGCTTGCCCTGACGGACGGCGTGCTGTGCGTTCGGCACGCAGAACCCGCCGACGCCACCACCGCTGAGGTCGGGGACGGCGGAGACGTCGCCGGCCGCCCAGGCACCCTCGACGATGTCGTCGTCGGTGCCGACGCGGAGGTCGGCGCGGGTCTTGATGCGACCGCGCTCCTCGACGGGGAGGTCGCCACCGCGGACGACGCCCGGGTTCGCCATGACACCGGCGGTCCAGACGATGAGGTCGGACTCGAACGACTCACCGGTCGAGAGCTCGATCTTGCCGTCGACAGCCGACTGCAGCTGGGTGTCGAGGTGCACGAGCGCGCCGCGCTCGGCCAGGTTCTTGAGGACCCAGTGGCTCGTCTCGATCTTGACCTCGGGCATGATGCGACCCATGGCCTCGATGAGGTGGAAGTGCGTGTCCTCGAAGGAGAGCTGCGGGTAGAACTTCAGCAGCGAGCTCGCGAACGAACGCAGCTCGGCGAAGACCTCGATACCGGCGAAGCCGCCACCGACGACCGTGAAGGTCAGCAGGCGGTCGCGCTCGGGCCCGGCCGGCAGGTTCGCGGCCTTGTCGAAGTTGGAGAGCACGCGGTCGCGGATCGCGACGGCCTCTTCGATGGTCTTGAGACCGATCGCGGTGTCGGCGACACCGGGGATCGGGAAGGTGCGGGAGACGGCTCCGGCGGTGACGACGATGATGTCGTAGTCGACCTCCCAGGGCTCACCGACCTCAGGCGTGATGGTCGCCTTCTTCTCGGCGTGGTTGATGCCCGTGACCTTGGCGGTGATCACGTTGGTGTGCTTCAGGTGGCGACGCGGCGAGACGACCGCGTGACGCGGCTCGATGGAACCGGCGGCGACCTCCGGCAGGAAGGGCTGGTAGGTCATGTAGGGCAGCGGGTCGACCATGGTGACTTCGGCCTCACCACGACGAAGCTGCTTCTCGAGCTTCCATGCGGTGTAGAACCCGGCGTAACCACCACCGACGATCAGAATTTTGGGCACGGCGAACGATCTCCTACGTCAAGACGATTGGTTCAGATGAGTGTCTGAGAATATCGGAACAGGGTACTACTTCTGCAGCACCCGCTTGAAATGCCTGGTAGCGCCTATGACACCGAGCGTGACCAGGCTACCAGTTCCGAGGAGGAGCGCCAGTGGCAGCGAGCCGTAGAGCAGAGTGCTCGGCGTCGGGAGGAACGGGTTGGCGCGCACCTCGACGGCCTCGTTCTCCGGGATCGCCGGGGGTACCGGCTCCGGTGTCGGCGACGGCTGCTCGGCACCCGGATCGGGATCGGGGGCCTGCGGGGCCCGTCGGTAGAGCGTGATCCAGTCGGACAGCTGCTGCTCCGGCGAGGTCGCCGCCGGGCCGACGGAACCGCTGACCGCCTTCGCGGCGTCGATCAGTCCTGCCCCGTAGATGGGGCTCTGTGCGGAGTCGCCCACCTGCTTCGCCGTTGCCGTCACGCGCTTGATGGCGTCGGCGGCGCTGAGCTCCGGCCAGGCGGAGCGGACGAGGGCCACGAGTCCGGAGACGATCGGTGCCGCCCCGCTCGTCCCCTGCCACTGCACGTAGGACCCGGCGGGCGTCACCCCGACGAGTTGCTCGCTCGGCGCAGCGACGGCGATCGTGATGCCCTGGCTCGAGGCGTCGAAGCTCGCCGACCCCGCGCGGTCCACACCGGCGACGGTCAGCACACCCGGGATCGTCGCCGGAGCACCGACCTCGACCGTCCCGCTCCCCCGGTTGCCCGCTGCAGCCACCACGACGACGTCGTGCGAGAAGGCGTAGAGGAAGGCGTCGTCCCAGCTCGTCGGCCAGTCGAGGCTGTTGCGCGTCAGCGACATGTTGATGACGTCCGCACCGTTGTCCACCGCCCACCGGACGGCGGTCGCGATCTGATCGTCCCAGGGGACGACGGCCGACCCGTCGGAGCCGAACCCGACCGAGACGGAGAGCAGGCGGGCCTCGGGCGCCACGCCGATGACCCCGGCACCGCCCGTGCGGCCACGACCGGCGATCATCGAGGCGACGAGCGTCCCGTGCTCGCTCCCCTCGGAACCCACCGGCGTCCGCCCGTCGGGACTCCCGAGCCCGGAGACGTCGACGCCACCCGCGACCGCCCCGGTCAACTCCGCCGGACCGCTCGCGATACCGGTGTCGATCACGGCGACGGTGACACCGGCGCCCTTCGTCGTCTCCCACGCCGTCGTGAAGCCGTAGTCGCCGAGCCAGTACTGCATGTCGCGCACGGTGTCCGCCGACGCCGGGAGCGCCTGCGTCCCCACGAGCAGGAGCGCCAGAAGCATCGCGGACAGCGCCGACAGTGCACCTCGGAGGCCGCGCGGACGACGACGGTCTCCGCGTCGCGGTCCGTCACTCCCCCACAGGCGACCCCCGTCGCGTGCGGGGCCTATCCCTGCCCCGCCTGGCCGTCCGCGCATGCGCACACCTCGGGGCTCCAGCTCGCGCGGTCGAGCGCGAGGTCGCCGATGGGGTTGACGCCCGGACCAGCCGCAAGGGCGTGGCCGACGAGCGCGTGGAGGCATTTGACCCGCACCGGCATGCCGCCGGCGGAGATCCCGTCGATCTCGGCGACCTCGGCGATGGAGGTGCGGTCGGCGAGGTAGGCCGTGTGTGCGGTGGCGTAGTCGGCACGGACCGCTTCGTCCTCGGCCAGGAGCTCGTTGTACTCGTTCATCACCTGGGTCGCCTCGAGCGATGAGACCGCGGCCGTGGCGGCCGGGTGGGTCAGGTAGTAGAACGTGGGGAACGGCGTGCCGTCGGCCAGGCGAGGAGCGGTGGAGACGACGGTCGGGGCGCCGCAGACACAGCGCGCCGCGATGCCGACGACGTTTCGGGCCGGGCGTCCCAGTTGCGCCGACACGATCTCGACGTCGCGCTCGGAGACGGGGCCGAAGGGAGGGGTGCTCATGGTTCCATTATCGCCGGGTTCACCACTGCGTCCGGACGTCAGCCGCCGGCGGGCGGCGTCGTCTGCGTGGGAGCAGGGGTCTCGGTCGCCACGGGGGCCGGCGAGTAGCCGGTGGCGACGAGCGAGGACAGCAGGCCGTCGAGCCAGTCGGACTGCGAGTCGACGAGCGTGTCGCTCACGGGTGTCTCGGTGGTGGGCAAGGAGGCCGGGTCGACGTCGTTGATGATGATGTAGCTGACCTCGCCGGGCAGGGCGTAGAACAGGCGGTCGCGCGCCTGCGTCATGACGTAGCTCTGGTCGTTCCAGCGCTCGCGTTCGGCCTGCTGCGCGTCCACCTTCTTCTGGGTGTCGGCGACACCGGCCTCCAGCGCGGCGATCTGCTGCCGCTGCTCGAGGAAGGTCTTGAGGTTCGGCGCGAGGACGACGACCCCGAGCACGAGGATTCCGAGGAGCAGGACGCTGAACCCGGACAGTCGCAGACTCCGCAACCAGCCGCCGGCGTCCGACTGGCGTGCCGGGGCGGTCCGTGTCGAGCCGGTCCGCGAGCGCGGTGCCGAGGAACCGGCCAACGCGGATCGCGGTGCCTTCGTCGTCGACCGCGGGGCTGTGCCTGCGGAGCGTGCGGGCTTCGCGGTGGCTCCCGTCGGGCGCTTGGACGACGAGGAGGCGCGCATGGAGGAGGCATCCGCGGAGCGCGACCGGGGCTTCGACGTCGGTCGCTGCTTCGACGAGCCGGAGGACGAGGAGGACGCTGCTCCGCTGCCGGACGACGTGGGCTTCGACTCGCCGCCGGCCGGCATCGATGGCTTCTTCACAGGCGCCTCCCGCACACGACGAAGGCTCTCAGGGGTGCCGATCGGCACCCCTGAGAGCCTTCAGGTGACGATGCTTAGGCGGTGAACCGGGGGAAGGCGCTGCGGCCGGCGTAGACGGCTGCCTGGCCCAGCTCCTCTTCGATCCTCAGCAACTGATTGTACTTCGCGACCCGCTCGCTGCGCGCAGGCGCACCGGTCTTGATCTGGCCCGCGTTCGTGGCGACCGCGAGGTCGGCGATCGTGGTGTCCTCGGTCTCGCCGGAGCGGTGCGACAGGATCGTCGTGTAGCCGGAGCGCTGCGCGAGGGAGACCGCGTCGAGCGTCTCGGTGAGCGTCCCGATCTGGTTGACCTTGACGAGCAGCGAGTTCGCCGCGCCCTTGGCGATGCCGTCGGCGAGACGCTTCGGGTTCGTGACGAACAGGTCGTCTCCGACGATCTGAACCTTGGAGCCGAGCTCGGGGGTGAGGTGGGCGTAGCCCGCCCAGTCGTCCTCGGCCAGCGGGTCCTCGATGGTGATGAGCGGGTAGTTCGCGACGAGGTCGGCGTAGTACGCGGTCATCTCGGTGCTGTTGAGCGCCTTGCCCTCGAACTGGTACGCGCCCTCCTTGTAGAACTCGCTGGAGGCGACGTCGAGGCCGAGCGCGATGTCGGTGCCGACCGTGAAGCCGGCCTGCTCGATGGCCTCGACGATGAAGTCGAGGGCCGCACGGTTGTGCTCGAAGTCGGGGGCGAAGCCACCCTCGTCACCGAGGCCGGTCGCGAAGCCCTTCGACTTCAGCAGGCCCTTGAGCGTGTGGTACGTCTCGGTGCCCCAGCGGAGCGCCTCACGGAAGCTCGGAGCGCCGATCGGGAGGATCATGAACTCCTGGATGTCGACGCCGGTGTCGGCGTGCGAGCCACCGTTGATGATGTTCATCATCGGGACCGGGAGGACGTGGGCGTTGGCGCCGCCGACGTAGCGGTAGAGCGACAGGTCTGCGGAGTCCGCAGCGGCACGGGCGACCGCGAGGCTCGCACCGAGGATCGCGTTCGCGCCCAGGCGGCTCTTGTTCTCGGTGCCGTCGAGCTCGATCATGGTGTGGTCGACGAGGCGCTGGTCGTCCGCCTCGATGCCCTCGAGTGCCGGGCCGATCTCGTCGAGGACGGCGTCGACCGCCTTCTCGACACCCTTGCCGAGGTAACGCGCGGCATCGCCGTCACGCAGCTCGTACGCTTCGAACGCACCGGTCGATGCGCCGGACGGGACTGCTGCACGGCTGACCGTGCCGTCTTCCAGGAGCACCTCGACCTCGACGGTCGGGTTGCCTCGGGAGTCGAGAATTTCGCGAGCGCCTACTGCCTCGATGAGTGCCACTGATGTTCTCCTTGTGGGGATTGGGACGTGGGACGGGTACGACGGCCGCCCGCGCTCAGTCTAGTGACATCGGCTGAACGGGCGCAGAGCCGCGGATCGTCGCCCGAGGCGCGCGGTCAGCGGTCGAGCCGGAAGCTCGACACGATGCCGTGGTGGTCGCTGCCCTCGGCGGCGCCGACGGCGTTGTGGGTCGCGGTCATGCCGCGGACGAAGACGTGGTCGAGTCGCATGAGCGGTGTCCCGGCCGGCCAGGTGAGTCCGAAGCCGCCCTCGCTCTGGTTGGGCTCCGACACCTCGCTCTGGAGTGCGGCGAGCGCCCGGTCGGAGGCGGAGGCGTTGAAGTCACCCATGACGACGATCCGATCACGGGTGTTCGCCGCGACGGTGTCGGCCAACTCCGCGAGCATCACGTCCCGCTCGGCGTGGGCACCCGGACGCGCGGAGTCGGCGTGGATCACGTAGACGCTCACGGCTCCGGACGGGGTGTCGACGACGGCGTTGATCGCCCGGTACCAGTCGAGGCCGAGCTTCAATCCGACCGAGTCGGCGATCGGATAGCGGCTCCAGAGACCCACCGTCCCCGTGAGCACGGAGTACGGGTACTGCTCGTCGAGCGTCGCGGCGAGCGGTTCGCGGTCGTGGTCCTCGATCTCCTGGAGCGCGATGAGATCCGCCCCACTGGCCTGGAGGGAAGCCGCGATGACCGCGGGGTCGCCCTCCGGCCCGAGGTTCTGGCTGGCGACCGTGAGGGAGGCTTCGGCAGGGACCGCCGAGCGTGCGTCACCCATGGGGACGACGCCGGGGCCGAACAGGAAGGCCCAGACGAGCGTCGGCGCGAGGAGACCGATGACGGCGCCCGGCGTGCGGGCGACGAGGAGGACGAGGAAGAGCACCGGCAGCACGACCCACGTCCACGGCAGGGCGTTGTCCCAGACGAGTCCGAGGCCGAGGATGTCGGGGACGAGGGCGTGAGCGGCCGTCAGCAGGGCGAGCGGGACACCGACGGCCAGCGCGAGCGTGGTCGCCCGGCGCCGTGCGAGGCTCACCCGGCGGCGCGTGGGACCGGTCGACTCCGGCGCGCGCCGAGGGCGCGCTGCAGGGGCCATGACGCTCATCGGGGGAACCAGTTCTTCGATCGGGGGCAGAACGGACGGATCGCTCGTGGGAGGGGATCCGGCCGAATGCTCCATCCTGCACCGACGAGCTGGGCAGCGGCTCGGAAGCGCGCCGAGGAGCGGGAATCGTCAGTCGAGCGCTTTGAACTCGAGCGACTCGAGGGTCGAGTCGGCCGAGACGAACGCGAAGGCGCCGAAGCCGGCTGCCGACACGCGGTCGAGGAGGGCCTTGAGGTTCTTCACGCGGGCTTCGAGGCGCACCCGACGCCCCTGGGCGACGAGCTTGGCCTTCAACGCCACGAGCGTCACGGGAGGCACGTCGCGGTCGTGCACGAGCACGACGGCATCCGCGGCCGCGCCCGCGGGGAGCTCGATGAGGTCGACGATGCGCTCGAAGCCGATCGAGAACCCGACCGCCGGCACGTCCTGGCCGAGGAAACGCCCGATCATGCCGTCGTAGCGACCGCCGCCGCCGAGCGAGTACCCGAGGTCGGGGTGCGCGATCTCGAAGATGGCGCCGGTGTAGTACCCCATGCCCCGCACCAGGAAGGGGTCGAACACGAGCGGGTTCGCGAAGGGGTCGGCCGGCTGGCCCTGGAGGGAGGTGGCCGCGGCGACGGCCTTCCCGAGTGCGTCGAGCTCCGCGACGACGGCGTCGTCCGCACCGAGCGGCAGCGCCTTGCGGATCGCCCGCTCGCCGAAGGTGTTGAACTCCATCGTCTGCGGACGGGAGAAGAAGGCCTCGAGTGCGTCGACGGCGGTGGCGTTGACGCCACGGTCGCGCAGTTCGGCGACCACCCCCTGCTGACCGATCTTGTCGAGCTTGTCGATCGTGATGAGCACCTGCGCGTGCTCGTCGGCGGGGAAGCCCAGCGACTCGAGCATGCCGATGAGGAGTCGGCGGTCGTTGATCCGCACGCTGCAGCCGGTGATGCCGAGCTCCGCGAGGGCCCCGAGGGTCGCGATGATGAGCTCGGTCTCGGCGAGGTTCGAGGACTCTCCGATGATGTCGATGTCGCACTGCACGAACTGGCGGTACCGGCCCTGCTGCGGCCGTTCGCCGCGCCACACCGGAGCGATCTGGATCGAGCGGAACACCGGCGGGAGCTCGGCCCGGTGCGTCGCGTAGAACCGGGCGAGCGGCACGGTGAGGTCGAAGCGCAGGCCGAGGTCGGTGAGTTCGGTCTGGTTGTCCGCCGCGGCCACGATGGCCTCCGGAGTGAGCTTGCGCCGGAGGATGTTGAACGCCATCTTCTCGTTGTCGCCGCCGAGCCCGGAGTGCAGCCGGTCGTACTCCTCCACCACGGGCGTCTCGATCTCGTCGAAGCCGTGTGCGGTGAAGACCCGACGGATGGTGCCCAGCGCGTGCTCCCGACGGGCCTTGTCGGCGGGGAGGAAATCGCGCATGCCGCGCGGCGGGTTCACTGGAGCTGCCATGCCTCAATTCTGGCATGGCGGCGAACCGGCTCCGCGAGCCGACGCCTGGCGACCCCTCGCTCAGCCGTCCGTCGGGGACGCCACCGGACGCTCGGCGTCCTGCACTCGCGCGCTCAACCGACGGACGGCACCCCGGAGCGCCCGTTCCGCGTCGAGCCCGTTCGCCCGTGCTGCGGCAACGACGGCGAGGAGCTGCTCCCCCAGGGCGTCCTCGTCGTCCACGACATCGGCGTCGACCGTCGGGCCCACCCCGAGCGGCACGGCCCTGCCCAGCACCTTGTCGGCGAGGGCGAGCGACGGCATCCCCTGCGGGATCCCCTCGAGCGCGCTGCTGCGCTTCGCCTTCTCCTCGGCCTTCGCAGCGTTCCACACGCGCACCACGTCCTCCGGGGTCGGCGCTGCTTCGTCGCCGAACACGTGTGGGTGACGGTGGACCATCTTGCGGGTGACGGCCTCGGCGACGTCGTCGAAGTCGAACGGTGCATCGGCGTCACGGGACGCGATCTCCGCATGGAAGACGACCTGCCACAGCACGTCGCCGAGTTCCTCGACGAGTTCGTCGCGCGTCCCGGCCTCGACCGCTTCGACGAGCTCGTAGCTCTCCTCGATGAGGTACGGCACGAGCATGTCGTGGTCGATGCCCTGCGTCCAGACGCAGCGGTCGCGGATCTGTCGCATGGCGTCGACGAGGCGCTCAGTGGAGGTGTCGCCGACGGGCTCGCCGCTCACCGACGGGCTCCCCACGGGCGGCGGTCGTCGGTGCTGCCGGTCCTCGAGATCAGTCGCGCGATCCGGTCCCGCGCTTCGGTGAAGGGCGGGTAGACGAGCGACAGCGTGTCCGGGGACAGTGGCTTGGAGAACACCGCTTTCGCGTGACTGAACGTGTCGAAGGAATGGCGGCCGTGATACGCGCCCATCCCGCTCGCCCCGACGCCCCCGAACGGCAGACCCGGCACGAGGAGGTGCGCGGCCGGCACGCCGAACGCCAATGCGCCCGAGGAGGTGTCGCGCGTGAACCGCTTCCGCGTGGCGCGATCGTCGCTGAAGACGTAGAGCGCGAGCGGCTTCTCCCCTGCCCGGATGTGCGCGATGGCCTGTTCGAGCCCGGACACGTGGAGGATCGGCAGGATCGGACCGAAGATCTCCTCCTGCATGATCGACGCCGAAGCGTCGACGCCGTTCACGACCGTCGGGGCGATGTACCGCTCCGAGGCGTCGACCCCGCCGCCGAGGGCCGGTTCGAGACCGTCGAGTAGACCACTGACCCGGGCGAAGTGCCTGTCGGAGATGATGCGGCCGTAGTCGGCACTGTCGGCGGGGTCCGGGCCGTAGAGGGCTGCGATCGCGTCGCGCAGGTACGGGACGAGTCGATCGGCGACCGAGCGCGTCGCGAGCAGGTAGTCGGGGGCGACACAGGTCTGGCCGGCGTTCATGAGCTTGCCCCAGACGATCCGGCGGGCCGCGTCCGCGAGGTCCACGGTGTCGTCGACGTACACCGGCGACTTCCCGCCGAGTTCCAGGGTGATCGGGGTCAGATGCTCCGCCGCGGCACGGGCGACGACCTTGCCCACGGCGGCTCCACCCGTGTAGAAGATGTGGTCGAACCGCTCGGCGAGGAGGGCGGTGGCGACCTCCGCATCGCCCTCGACCACCGCGACGGCACGGTCGTCGAGGTACTCCGGGAGGAGACGAGCGAGTGCGGCGCTCGTGGCGGGGGCGAGCTCGCTGGGCTTCAGCAGGACGGCGTCACCCGCGGCGAGCGCCCCGATGACGGGACCGATGCAGAGCTGGACCGGATAGTTCCACGGGCCGATGACGAGGACCACGCCGACGGGTTCCGCCACGACCGATGCAGACGCCGGGGCGAGGGTGAGCGGCACCGCGACCCGTCGGGGCCGTACCCAGCGCTTCAGGTGCTTCAGCGTGTGATCGATCTCGCCGACGAGGAGGCCGATCTCGGTGATCTGCGCCTCGGTGCCGCTCTTGCCCAGGTCGGTCGCCAGCGCCCGCTCGAGCTCGCCACCGCGTTCGAGGAGCAGTTGCTTCAGCGCACGGAGTTGGCGGAGCCGCCAGGCCACGGGCTTCGTGGTGCCGCGGTCGAAGGTCTGTCGGAGCCGGGCCACGGTGCCGGCCGCGACCACCTTCGGCTCCTGCTTCGTCCGGATGCTGGTCGCCATGGGTTCCTCCGACTCGACGGGATCGTGGGCACCAGCATACGTCCGTCCGCAGACCGACGGCCTGACCCGGCGACCGGCTACCCGACGCCTGGAGTCGCGAGGAAGCGGTCGACGTCCGCCGCGATCTCGCGGGACTTCGTGTGGTGCAGGTAGTGGTCGGCGTCGAGCGGCACGACCTCTCCACGGTCGACGCTCGCAGCCTGCTCCTCATGGAGCGGCAGCCACCCCGCCACCGTCGGGTTGTCGCGCTGGGCGAAGAGCAGCACCGGGAGGTCTGCCGGGAAGGTCTTCCCCTTCGCCGCTCGGAAGTTCGCCGCGATGCGCGACATCTCGTCCGAGGACGTCGCACTCGAGGTGTTGCGCAGCGAGATCATCCCGAGCTGCTCACGCGTGTGCTGGTCGTACGGCGGATCCGAGTACGGGTCGCCCGACAGCGCCGTGACGACCCGGGTGATGCCGAGTGCCTTCGCCGCACGCAGGGCGTCGACCGGAAGCGCGGCGTCCATGCCCGGCTGATCGGGCACGCTGCTGTCGATGCCGACGAACGCCGTCACCTCGTCGCGGAACCGCTCGACGTAGTCCAGCGCATAGATCCCCGCGATGGAGTGCCCCATCAACACGTACCGGTCGATGCCGAGCCCGGCGACCGCCTCGTGGATCTCAGAGACGATGTTCTCGGTCGTTCGCGGCACGTCGGTCTGGTCGCTCAGCCCGTATCCGAAGGGCTCGACCACGACCACCCGGTACGACGACGAGAGCTCCCCGACGAGCGGCGAGAAGTCGAGCACGGGCGAACCGGTACCGAAGCCTGGCAGGAGGACGATCGTCTGGTCTCCCTCCCCCGTCACCGACACGTTCATGCGTTTGCCGTCGACCTCGACCCGCTGCCCGTACTCCTCGATGCGCGTGGCTTCAGCAGCCGATGCGGCGGTGTTGACGATGGTGGTCGTGAGGAGCCCGGCGAGCACGAGCGCGACGAGCGCCACGACCCCGGTGAGGACGATGCGGAGGAACTTCTTCATCCCTCCACGCTAGGGATGGACGACGACCGTCGGATCGGTCGCGGGTACCGACGCTGTCGTCCCGCGGGCCCATCTGCGGCTGCCCGCTAGAACGACGTCGAGCCCTCCGGCAGCGGGTAGATCGCGTTCAGGAACTGCTGCACCCAGGCGATGAGGTCGGTGTCGGCCAGCGGTTCGTCGCCGACGCGCGGCAACGGCACGATGACGGTGTTCGTCTGGGCCAGGTACTTCGCGCCGGGATACATGCGTCGCAGCCGCGTCTGGATGGAGTCGGGGAGGTCGGCGGGCGTGACCCGCAGGTTCGGTCCGACGGCGATGAGGTCGCTGAGTCCCGAGCGCTGCGCACGCTGACGGAGCCGCGACACGGCGATGAGCGTGCTCACCTGCGCCGGCGGCTCGCCGTATCGGTCGGTGAGTTCGTCGATCACGAGGTCGATCTGGCCGTCCTTGGCCGCAGGTCCGGACGCGGCCGACAGCTTCTGGTAGGCCTCCAGCCGCAGCCGCTCGCTGTCGACGTACTCCTCGGGGATGTGTGCGTCGACGGGCAGTTCGAGCCGCAGCTCGGTCTGCCCTTCGGCGACGTCGCCACGGAAGGTGGACACGGCCTCGCCGATCATGCGGAGATAGAGGTCGAAGCCGACGCCCGCGATGTGGCCGGCCTGCTCGCCCCCGAGCATGTTGCCGGCGCCACGGATCTCGAGGTCCTTCAGGGCGACCTGCATGCCGCTGCCGAGCTCGTTGTTCGCCGCGATGGTCGAGAGCCGGTCGTGGGCGGTCTCGGAGAGCGGCTTGTGCTCGTCGTACAGGAAGTACGCGTAGGCGCGCTCGCGGCCGCGACCGACACGACCCCGCAGCTGGTGCAGCTGGCTCAGGCCGTACTTGTCGGCGCGGTCGATGATGATCGTGTTCGCGTTCGAGATGTCGAGGCCGGTCTCGATGATCGTCGTGCAGACGAGGACGTCGAAACGGCGCTCCCAGAAGTCGACCACGACCTGTTCGAGCGCGGCCTCGCCGAGCTGCCCGTGGGCGATGGCGATGCGCGCCTCGGGGACGAGCTCCGCGAGGTCCGCCGCGACGCGGCTGATGGACGAGACCCGGTTGTGCACGAAGAAGATCTGGCCCTCGCGCAGGAGCTCGCGCCGGATCGCCGCACCGACCTGCTTGCCGTTGTACGGACCGACGAAGGACAGGATCGGGTGGCGGTCCTCCGGTGGGGTCGCAAGCGTGGACATCTCCCGGATGCCGGTGACCGCCATCTCGAGCGTGCGCGGGATCGGGGTCGCGCTCATCGCCAGGATGTCGACGTTCGTCTTCAGCTTCTTGAGGGCGTCCTTGTGCTCGACACCGAACCGCTGCTCCTCATCGATGATGACGAGGCCGAGGTCCTTGAACTGCACCTTGTCGGTCAGCAGACGGTGCGTCCCGATGATGACGTCGACCGTGCCGTCGGCGAGTCCGGCGAGCGCCTCCCGCGCCTCCTTGTCGGACTGGAACCGGCTGAGCGGCCGCAGGTGCACGGGGAACCCGGCGAACCGCTCCTGGAAGGTCTCGAAATGCTGCTTGACGAGCAGGGTGGTCGGCACGAGCATCGCGACCTGCTTGCCGTCCTGGACGGCCTTGAACGCGGCACGGACGGCGACCTCGGTCTTCCCGAACCCCACGTCGCCGGAGAGGAGGCGGTCCATCGGGATCTCCCGCTCCATGTCGGCCTTGACCTCGTCGATGGTCTGCAGCTGGTCGGGGGTCTCCGCGAACGGGAACGCCTCCTCGAGCTCGCGCTGCCACGGGGTGTCTGGACCGAAGGCGTGCCCCTTCGACGCCATGCGCGCCGAATAGAGCTTGACCAGCTCGACGGCGATGTCGCGGACGGCCTTGCGCGCCTTGCTCTTCGCCTGCGACCAGTCGCTGCCGCCCATCTTGCTGAGCTGCGGAGCCTCGCCGCCCACGTAGCGGGTGAGGAGGTCGAGCTGGTCCGTCGGGACGAGCAGCTTGTCGCCCGGGTAGCCGCGCTTGGAGGGTGCGTACTCGAGTACGAGGTACTCGCGGGTGCTCTTCACCGGGTTGCGTCCACCGCTCGAGACCTCGCGCTGGGTCATCTCGACGAACTTGCCGATGCCGTGGGTCTGGTGCACGACGAAGTCGCCGGACCGGAGCTGCATCGGGTCGACGACGTTCTTGCGTCGGGTGGCGAGCTTCTTGACCAGGCGAGAGTCGTACCCGGCGGTGCGTCCGTAGAACTCGGTCTCGCCGAGCAGCATGAGCTTCGACGTCTCCAGCTCGAAGCCGCCCTCGACGTCGGCCTGCAGCAGATAGGCGACCCCGGGCTCCGGGTCGGCCGGCAGCTCGTCGACCATGCGGGCCGCGATCTCGTGCTCGGCGAGGACGTCCGCCGCGCGCTCGACGAGACCGACCCCACGGGCTGCGACGATGACCGTCCACCCCTCGCGGATGCGGTCGGCGACGTGTTCGATGGCGCCCTCGACGTTGCCGTGGAAGCTCGGCACGGTGTCGCCGTCGACCGTGACGGTGAGGAGCTCGTCGAGTTCGAGGTGCTCCGGGAGCGTCTCGACGTCGGGGCCGGCGCGGAAGCCGCTGAACGTCCACCACGGGTGGTCGGGCGCCGGCTGGCCAGGAGCGCTGAAGGTGACGGACTCCTTCAGGGCGCCCAGCGAGATGAAGTCGCCGGAGGCGAGGTCGATCGGCGCGTTCGCACCGACGGTCGCGGCGCTCCATGCGGCGGCGAGGAACTCGCGGTTCGTCTCGGCGAGGCTGATCGACCTCGTGACGACGCGCTCCGGCGAGACGACGGCGATGGCCGCTCCATCCGGCAGGTAATGGGTGATCGGGACGAGGCGGTCGACGAGGGCCGGGGAGAGCGACTCCATGCCCTCCACCGCGATGCCCTCCGCGATCTTCTCGAGGATCCCGGTGAGGCTCGGGAACTCGTGCTGCATCTCCGCGGCGCGCTGCCGGACGGCCGGGCTGAGGAGCAGCTCACGGGACGGCGGCAGGCGGATCGCGTCGACCGGCTCGGGCAGCGAACGCTGGTCGGCGACCGAGAACGCCCGGATGCCGTCGACCTCGTCGCCGAAGAACTCGACCCGGTACGGGTGGTCGGCGACCGGCGGGAAGACGTCGAGGATGCCCCCGCGCAACGCGAACTCACCACGCCGCGACACCATGTCGACCCGGGTGTACGCGAGTTCGACGAGTCGCAGCGCGATCGCGGCGAGGTCGTGTCCGCGACCGCCTTGGACGAGTTCGATCGGAGCGGTCTCGGTGAGGTTGTCGGCCACGGGCTGCAGCGCGGCGCGCACCGACGCGACGAGGAGGAACGGTCGCTCCCCCGTCCAGGAGCCGAGCCGCCGCAGCGCCTCCAGGCGTCGGCCGACGATCTCGGCGCTCGGGCTGAGGCGCTCGTGCGGCAGGGTCTCCCAGGCCGGGAACTCGACGATCTCGGCCTCGGGCATGAGGTCGCTGAGCGCTGAGCGGAGACGCTCGGAGTCGCGGCCGGTCGCGGTGACGACGAGGGCCGCCTGGGCGGCACCCTGCCGACCGCGCTCGTCCATGAGCGCCGCGAGGAGCGGTGCACGCAGCCCGTCGATCACGGAGAAGTCCGCGCTCTTGCCCGCGTACGCGAGGGCATCGTCGATCGTTGCGGCGCGCCGAAGCGCGTGAGTCAAACCCTGAAGCGTCACCGGGACAGCCTACGCCGAGCCACCGACACCCATGACCCCATCGCCCACCGGCCACCGCTGTCAATCGGCTGCGGACGACGCGTCACGCGGCATCCTCTCGCGCCGGACGCGTCATGATTGACCCATGACGAGCACGGAGCCCCGGTCAGACCGACACCCCGAACGGACCGGCGGCTTCCCGCTCCCCCCGATCCGCCAACCGATCCGCCGGATCGGAGCGCGGACGTTCGACTTCTCGAAGCAGGTCGCGGTCATGGCGATCATCAACCGCACCCCGGACTCCTTCTTCGACCAGGGCGCGACGTTCTCGCTCGACCGAGCCGTCGACGCCGCCGTGACCGCCGCAGAACAGGGCGCCGACTGGGTCGACATCGGCGGAGCCAAGTTCGCCCCCGGGCCGGAGATCCCCACCGCCGAGGAGATCGACCGCGTGCTCCCCGTCGTCGAGGCGCTCGCCGCACGGAGCGACGTCGTCATCTCCGTCGACACCTTCCGCCCCGAGGTGGCGGCGGCCTGCATCGCGGCAGGCGCCTCCGTCATCAACGACACCACGGGGATCCACGACCCGGCTCTCGCGGACGTCGTCGCCGCGAGCGAGGCCACGCTCGTCATCACGCACAGTCTGGCCAGGCCGAGGCAGCCGCATCCCCGCCCCCACTACGACGACGTCGCCGGTGAGGTCGCCGCCTTCCTGACGGCCCGCGTCGACCTCGCACTCTCCCACGGCGTCCCCGAGTCACGGCTCATCGTGGACCCCGGGCACGATCTCAACAAGAACACCGTGCAGACGCTCGAACTCACCCGCCGGTTCGACGAGATCGCCGCGCTCGGCCTGCCGACGCTCGCCGCGGTGTCGAACAAGGACTTCATCGGCGAGTCCCTCGACCGCCCGAAGTCGGAACGTCTCGAGGGGTCCCTGGTGTCCGCTGCGGCGTGCATCCTCCTCGGCGCCCGCATCGTGCGGATGCACGCCGTGCCCGAGTCGATCGCGGCCGTGCGGATGACCGAGGCGATCCTCGGCTTCCGTGCCCCGGTGGCGCCCGTCCACAACGTCTGATCCGGAACCCTCGAGGAGTCACATGAGCATCCCCAGCATCACGAGCCTGGTCCCCGCGCAGGACCGACCGCTGTCGGTCGAGGAGCTCGTGGCGGCCTACACCGTCGAGGACCGCTCCACCACGACCGTCCGCGTGAACTTCGTGACGAGCCTGGACGGTGGAGCGACCGTCGACGGCGTCTCCGGCGGGCTCGGCGGCCCGGCCGACAAGACCGTGTTCGACATCCTGCGTCGGCTCTCCGACGTCGTGCTCGTCGGTGCCGGAACCGTGCGCGACGAGGGCTACGGTGCCATGCGGCTCGACGTCGACGCCGCGGCGTGGCGCGACGACCACGACCTCCCCCTGCACCCGGTGTTCGCGATCGTGTCGGGCTCGCTCGACCTCGATCTCCGCTCGGAGGTCTTCACCCAGGCGCCGGTCCGGCCGCTCGTCGTGACGACAGACCACGCCGACCCCGCGAAGCGCGCGGCGCTCGAGGCGGTCGCCGACGTGGTGGCGTGCGGCGACGAACACGTCGAACCGGCGCGTGTCGTCCAGGCACTCTCCGACCGCGGCCTGCGGCAGATCCTGTGCGAGGGTGGTCCGGCACTCTTCGGCTCGTTCATCGCCGCTGACGCCGTCGACGAACTCTGTCTGACGATCAGTCCGTCGCTCGTCGGCGGCGAGAGTGTCCGGGTCTCCGCGGGTCCCGCGTCCGAAGCACCGCGACCGATGCGGTTGCAGCACCTCCTGCGCTCGGACGAGCTGCTGATCTCGCGGTACGTACGCGCCTGACCCGTCGCAGGCCACGCGACACTCGACTGAAATCTAGAACATCAGCGGTTGATACAGTGGTGATCCTCCCCCTGCCATACCGTTGGGATCCCGCGTGCGCGCTCTGCTCCATACCCATCCGTCCGGTCGCCGCTTTCGAGCCGGTTCGGCCTCACTCGCCGTCGTCGTCGCCGTAGCCGGCAACCTCGCACTCGCCTCGTCGCCGGCGACGGCGACGAGGATGACGATGCCGTCCGCACCGGTCCGGTCCGTCAGTGCCGTCACCGGGACGGCACCGGCACATTCCCCGGTCTTCCTCGAGGACTTCGAACGCGCGCCGGACACGGGGAGCGGCACCTCCATCCGCGACTACGTCGGCGCCGACGGTGCCCGCTTCGAGTCTGACGGCTTCTGGGCCGACCGCTCCGCCTGCAACGGCCTCATCCTCTCGTCGGCGAACGTCGAGGAGGACTCGTCGGACTGCTCCGGTTTCCCCGGCAACCATGCGCGGGTCCGCGCCCTCGCAGGCGTGCTCGGTCTCGTCAATGGAACCGACCCGGCGACGAATTCGGCGGTGGCGGCGTACACGGAGCGGAGCGGCCCGGACGACGCCGTCGAACTCGAGACCACCACGTCGATCCCGCTGACCGGCGGGACCGGCCGCTTCCTCACGGCCACGGTGAATGCGGCCGCCACGAACTGCGGCGATGCGATCTCCCCGGCGCTTCGATTGTCCCTGCGGACGGAGGACGGTGCTGAGCGGCCGGTCTCGGACGCCGCCATCGACCCGTGCAACGACGACCGTGCTTCCGACCACACCGCTGCGGGATACGCCGTCCGTGCCGGCCATTTCGCGGCGGACTCCTCCATCCTCATGGACGACGGTTCGATCGGTGTCGTGATGCGCAACGATCACGGCGGCGGATCGGGCAACGACCACGCCTTCGACGATCTGAGCATCATCGACGTGACCCCGACCCTCGATGTCGAGCTGTCGCAGGACACCGCCTTCGTCGGGGACACGATGCGTCTCCGCTTCGTCGTGCGCAACACCCCGGAACTCGCCGCGAAGGCCGGTTGGTCCGTGCAGACGGCCTTGCCCGGTGGACTCGCGGTCGCCACCGATCCGCGAGTGACCACGAGCTGCTCGGCGGAGGTGACCGCTCCTGCGTCCGGGGCCGACATCGCGTTCACCGGCGACCTCGCGGCGGGCGAGGAGTCCTGCACGGTCGAGGTCGAAGCAACACCGGTCGCTCGCGGCGTGCTGACCGTCACCGTGGCGGGAGACGCCGTCCGTGGGCTCGACCTCGGCTCACAGCCGGCCCTGACCGCCATCGACCGGGTCGCGATCGAGAGCCCGGCATCGGGCGCCCTCGTCGAGTCCTCACGACCGATCTCCGCCGGAACGGGCGAGCCGGGCGCCGGCATCACCGTGCGCGACGGCGAGGGCCACACCCGGTGTGAGACCACCGTGGACCCGGCCGGCCGCTGGAGTTGCGCGAGCACCGAGGTCGTCGAGTCCGGCGAGGCGGTCGTGCGCGTGGAGCAGACCGCCGCGGGGCTCAGCAGCACGGACGAGACCACCTACCGCGTGATCGTCCCCGCGCTGGCCGTGGAGGGCACCGTCCGCCTCGAGATCCAGGGTGCCGACGGATCGTGGGTTCCGGTCGAGGCCGAGACCGTCGCGACCGACCCCGGTGACCGCTTGCGTGTCATCGCGACGGTCACCAACACCGGCGAGAACGCGCTGGGCGACATCACCCTCGCGGAGACGCCGGACACCCGCCTCACCTGCAGCAGCGAGTTCATCGAGCCTGGTGCCTCGACGAACTGCACCAGCAGCGAGCCGCTCGTCCTGACACCGACCGCGCTCGACGACGGCTCGTTCGCCCACGCGTTCGAGGCGGTCCTGACCGGGTACTCGCGCGCGTCGGACCGTGCCGACACCGGTCGCCTGCCACTCCCGGACGCACCCCGCGTATCGACGGGGGCGCTCCACACCTCGCTCGGCATCGTGTGGAGGGTCGCGCCGCTCGAACCGCAGGCGCCGTTGGTCCGGACGGGAGCGGAGGTCCCGCTCTCCACCACACTGCTCATCAGCGGACTGCTCCTGGTGGGCGCGGTGCTCGTCGGCGCCGGCACGCGCCAGCGCCGACGCGTCCGCTCACCGCTCGGCTGAGCGGGCGTCAGGCGCCGTGGAACCTGGTCTGTGCAGCCAGCAGGCCCTCGTTCACGAGGAGCTCGACCGCATCGGCCGCGTCGGAGACCAGCAGGGGAAGCTGCTCCCGCTCGGTTCCCGCGAAGTCCTTGAGGACGAAGTCGGCGGCGTCCTGACGACCCGGCGGCCTCCCGATACCGACGCGGACGCGCGGGAACTCTGGGGTCTTCAGCGCTGAGGCGATGTCGCGGATGCCGTTGTGCCCACCGTGCCCGCCGCCCTGCTTGAGCTTGATCGAGTCGAACGGGATGTCGAGCTCGTCGTGGACGGCGATGACGTGGTCGGGATCGACGGAGAAGAACTGGGCGAGCGCTGCGGTGGGGCCGCCGGAGAGGTTCATGTAGCTGTTGGGCTTGCCGAGGACGAGCTTCGGGCCGCCCGGCACGAGCCGCCCCTCGGCCACGCGCGCGTTGCCCTTGTGGGTCTTGAAGGTTCCGCCGATGCGCTTCGCGAGCTCGTCGAGGACCATCTGCCCGACGTTGTGCCGGTTGCGGGCATACTGCTCGCCCGGGTTCCCGAGCCCGACGATGAGCCACGTGTCTGCAGCCATGCTGCCTTCCTGATCGAACGCCTCGGCTCGACCGGTGAGACCGGCCAAAAACCGAGCGAACCTGCCGCCTGCCATGCACCGAGACTATCGGGGCGGGCGGGCGACAGGTTCGTCTGCTGGAGTGGTGACTACTCCGCGGCCTCGGCTGCGGTCTCCTCGGCGGCGGCCTCAGCGGCCTCCGTCTCCTCGTCCGCCGGAGCGGCCGGGACGGTGATCGCCACGATGAGGACGTCGGCCTCGGTGATGAGCGAAGCGCCCTTCGGGAGCTCGAGGTCGCCGGCCAGGATCTGGGCGCCCTCTTCGAGGCCCTCGACGCTGACGGTGACGCGCTCGGGGATGTGGGTCGCCTCGACCTCGAGGCTCACCGTGGTGGCGTCCTGGTTGAGGATGGTGCCGGCGGCGGACTCGCCCTCGATGGTCACGGGGATGTCGACCTGGACCTTCTCGCCCTTCTTGACCACGATGAGGTCGAGGTGCTCGATGATCTGGCGCACGGGGTCCTTCTGGACGTCCTTGACCAGCGCGAGCTGGCCCTTGCCGGCGATGTCGAGCTCGAGCACCGCGTTGGACTTGCGGAGGATGAGCAGCATCTGGTGGCCGGGCAGCGAGACGTGCACGGGCTCGGTGCCGTGGCCGTAGAGCACGGCCGGGATCTTGCCGAGGGCACGGAGCTTGCGGGCTGCGCCCTTGCCGAACGATTCGCGGAGTTCCGCGGTGACCTTCAGGTCATCGGACATGATGTTCTCCTCACGGGTCTTGCACCCGGTTGGTCGTGCCGCGACGATGCGCGGCGGAATGGATGAGTCAACTCGAACGCGTATCTGCGTGAGGAAAAGCCGGAAGCCAGACCACCGCGTCGATCACGGAAGCTGCCACGGGCCGCTTCCCTCGCCGAAGTTCAGTGGGAGAGTCTATCGCACCGCACTGAGGCCCGCGACCGCCTCGTCCACGATCTCGTCGACGGTGGCGTCGACGTCCACCACGAAGCCCGGTTCGTCGGCGTCCAGGTCTTCGAGGAGTGCGAACTGCGAGTCGAGGAGCGACGGCGGCATGAAGTGACCGCTCCTGCCCTCCATCCGGCGTCCGAGCACCTCGCGCGAGCCGTGCAGGAGCACGAACCGCACCCCTGGCGCCTCCGCGAGGATCGCCTCCCGGTAGGCCCGTCGGAGTGCGGAGCAGGCCATCACGAGGCCCGTGTCCGAGGCGTCGGCGAGGGCTTTGCCCACGAGGGCCAGCCAGGGCCAGCGGTCGGGGTCCTCGAGCGGCGTTCCGGCGGCCATCTTCCGCACGTTCTCGAGCGGGTGCAGGGCGTCGGCGTCGACGAAGGGCACCCCGAGCCGGTCGGCGATCAGCACTCCGGTCGTGCTCTTCCCGGACCCGGACACGCCCATGACGACGACGAGCGGTGCATTCACACGGAACCCCCTGTGGTCTCCGGCCGATGGCCGGGCGGCCGGCTCGCCCGACCCGCACAGCACGATACCGGACACCTCCGCACGGTCCGCTCGGACCTCACCTGCACGCGGGGTCATTGAGAGGTGGAGCGAGACCTCCCTTTGCTACGGTTGCAGGACGGGCCGTGCCCGGATCGACGAGGGTGTCGCCGCTGTCCTGCAGCCGCCCCGTCGACTCCTGAGCACTCGGAACGCTTCCCGCATCACCCACTCTGAAGGAGAACCACATGGTGAACACCGCCGAAGCTCGCGCCAACATCGGCGTCGTCGGTCTGGCCGTCATGGGCAGCAACCTCGCACGCAACCTGGCGAGCCGCGAGGGCAACACGGTCGCCGTGTACAACCGCTCCCCCGAACGCACCGACCTGCTCGTGAGCGAGCACCCCGAGGCCGGCTTCGTCGCGTCGAAGACCATCGAGGAGTTCGCCGCGTCGCTCTCGAAGCCACGTACCGCGATCATCATGGTGCAGGCGGGTAAGGGCACCGACGCCGTCATCCAGCAGCTCACCGAGGTCTTCGAGCCCGGCGACATCATCGTCGACGGCGGCAACGCACTCTTCACCGACACCATCCGCCGCGAGAAGGCCGTCCGCGAGACCGGCATCAACTTCGTCGGCGCCGGTATCTCCGGCGGCGAGGAGGGCGCCCTCAAGGGACCGTCGATCATGCCGGGCGGCTCCGCCGAAGCGTGGGAGACCCTCGGCCCCATCCTCAAGTCGATCGCTGCGATCGCCGAAGGCGAACCCTGCGTCACCCACGTCGGCACCGACGGCGCCGGCCACTTCGTCAAGATGATCCACAACGGCATCGAGTACGCGGACATGCAGCTCATCGCCGAGGCCTACGACCTCATCCGTCGCGGCACCGGCAAGTCGCCGGCCGAGATCGCGGAGATCTTCGCCGAGTGGAACCGCGGCACGCTCGAGAGCTACCTGATCGAGATCACCGCCGAGGTCCTCAAGCAGGTCGACGCGAAGACGGGGCAGCCGCTCGTCGACGTCATCCTCGACCAGGCCGGCGCCAAGGGCACCGGCGCGTGGACCGTGCAGACGGCACTCGACCTCGGCATCCCGGTGTCGGGCATCGCGGAGGCCGTGTTCGCCCGTTCGCTGTCGTCGAAGCCGGCGCAGCGCGCAGCGGCCCGCGAGCTCGCGGGCCCGTCCGAGGAGTGGACCGTCGCCGACCCCGACCAGTTCGTCGAGGACGTGCGCCAGGCGCTCTACGCGTCGAAGATCATCGCCTACTCGCAGGGCTTCGACGAGATCGTCGCCGGTGCCGAGCAATACGGCTGGGACATCAAGAAGGGCGAGATCGCGAAGATCTGGCGCGGCGGCTGCATCATCCGTGCACAGTTCCTCAACCGCATCACCGAGGCCTACGAGGAGAACCCCGAGCTGGTCGCCCTCGTGACGGCGCCCTACTTCAGCGACGCCGTCGCTGAGGCGCAGGACAGCTGGCGCCGCGTGGTCGTCGCAGCCGCTCAGGCGGGCATCCCCTCGCCGGCGTTCTCGTCGTCGCTGTCGTACTACGACGGCCTCCGCGCCGAGCGTCTGCCCGCAGCGCTCGTCCAGGGCCAGCGCGACTTCTTCGGCGCGCACACCTACAAGCGCGTCGACCTCGACGGCACGTTCCACACCCTCTGGTCGGGCGACCGCAGCGAGGTCGAGCAGGCGGGCTCGAGCCACTAGCCCACGTCCTGCAGACGCAGAACGCCCGGTCCGAGTTCGGACCGGGCGTTCTGCGTACCAGCGGAGGGTGACGGGATTACGCGGCGCCGTCGAACATGCTCGTCACGGAGCCGTCGTCGAAGACCTCGTGGATCGCGCGGGCGATGAGCGGCGCGATCGAGAGGACGGTCAGCTTGTCGAAACGCTTGGCCTCGTCGACCGGCAGCGTGTCGGTGACGACGACGGAGTCGATGGCGTCGCTCTGCAGGAGCTCGACCGCCGGGTCGGAGAACACCGCGTGGGTGGCCGCGACGACGACGCCGATGGCGCCGGCGTTCTTGAGCGCCTCGGCCGCCTTGACGATCGTGCGTCCGGTGTCGATCAGGTCGTCGACGAGCAGGCAGACCCGGCCCTCGACCTGGCCGACGATCTCGTGGACGCTGACCTGGTTGGGGACCAGCGGGTCGCGGCGCTTGTGGATGATGGCGAGCGGCGCACCGAGCTTGTCGCTCCAGATGTCGGCCACACGGACGCGGCCCATGTCGGGCGAGACGACCGTCAGCGTCGACGCGTCGAGCTTGGCACGGAAGTGCTCGAGGAGGACCGGCATCGCGAAGAGGTGGTCGACGGGACCGTCGAAGAAGCCCTGGATCTGCGCGGCGTGGAGGTCGACCGACATGATGCGGTCGGCACCGGCGGCCTTGAAGAGGTCGGCGACGAGGCGGGCCGAGATCGGCTCGCGTCCGCGACCCTTCTTGTCCTGGCGCGCGTACGGGTAGAACGGGGCGACCACGGTGATGCGCTTGGCGCTCGCCCGCTTGGCCGCGTCGACCATGATGAGCTGCTCCATGAGCCACTCGTTGATCGGAGCGGTGTGCGATTGGATGACGAAGACGTCGGTGCCGCGGATGCTCTCGTCGTACCGGGCGTAGATCTCGCCGTTGGCGAAGGTCCTGGCATCGGTGGGGAGGAGCTCGGAGTCGAGCTCCGCCGCGATCGCCTCGGCGAGTTCCGGGTGGGCTCGTCCGGAGACGAGAACCAGCTGCTTCTTGTTGTCCGCCGTGATGCCTGACACAGACCCTGCCTTCTGCCGGAATCCTCCGGCCTCACTCAGGAGTCGACGTTACCAGCCGCAGCCGTGTCGTCCGACACGGCATCCACGGTCGGTGCCGCCGAGGCAGCGCCGGCAGCCGTCGCAGCCGCCGTACCCGGGCGCTTCTGCTCGACCCAGCCCTCGACGTTGCGCTGCTGCGCGACCGTCAACGCCAGCGCCCCTGCCGGGACGTCCTTGCGGATGACGGTGCCGGCACCGGAGTAGGCGCCGTCGCCGACGCTGACCGGGGCGACGAGCGTGTTGTGCGCGCCGGTGCGGACGTGCGATCCGATGGTCGTGCGGTGCTTGTGTACACCGTCGTAGTTCGAGGTGATCGTTCCGGCACCGACGTTCGACTCGACGCCGATCTCGGTGTCGCCGATGTAGCTGAGGTGCGGGACCTTGCTGCCCTCACCGATCTGTGCGTTCTTCGTCTCCACGAAGGTGCCGATCTTGCCGCGCTCGCCGAGCACCGTGCCTGGCCGCAGGTAGGCGAACGGCCCGACCTCGGCACCGGCACCGATGACCGACAGCGTCGCGTCCGTGCGGCGGACGCGCGCACCCGCGCCGACCTCGGTGTCGAGGAGCGTGGTGTCCGGACCGATCGTCGCACCGGACTCGACGACCGTCGCGCCGAGGATCTGCGTCCCGGGAAGCAGGGTGACGTCGGCGTGCAGCCGCGCCTTGATGTCGATCCACGTCGTGGCCGGGTCCTGGACGGTCACGCCGGCGAGCTGCCAGGCGCGCACGAGGAGGGCGTTCAGTTTGGCCGCGGCGGCGCTCAGCTGGGCGCGGTCGTTGATGCCCTCGACCAGCCAGGAGTCGCTCACGGGGAGCGCAGAGACCTCGGAGCCCGCGCGTCGCAGGAGGCCGATGACGTCCGTGAGGTACTTCTCCCCCTGGGCGTTGTCGGTGGTGACCTCGGCGAGCGCGTCGCGGAGCTGGCTCACGCCGAAGAGGTAGACCCCGGCGTTGATCTCGTTGACGGCCCGCTCGGCGTCGGTCGCGTCCTTCTGCTCGACGATGTAGTCGAGTGCCCCGGCCTCGGTGCGGATGATGCGTCCGTAGCCGGTCGCGTCGTCGGGCATGGCCGAGAGGATCGTCGCCGCGACGTCGTGGTTGCGATGGCGTTCGATGAGCGTGGTGAGCGTGGCGGCGTTCAGCAACGGGACGTCGCCGTTGACCACGAGGACGTCGCCGTCGAAGTCGTCGGGCAGCGCCAGGAGCGCCTGCTCCACCGCGCGACCGGTGCCGGGCACCTCGTCCTGGTCGACGATGGTCGCACCCGGGAGCTCCGACTCGATGGCCTCGACGAGGCGGTCGCGCTCGTGGCGGACCACGGCGATGACGTGCCCGGCGTCGAGCGAGCGGGCGGTCGCCAGCACGTGGCCGACGATCGGCACGCCGCCGAGCGGGTGCAGGAGTTTCGGCAGCGCCGACTTCATGCGGGTTCCCTGGCCAGCAGCCAGGATGATGATGGCCAGACGGTCGTCGGTCACGTGTGCTCCCCCTCGGTCCGGGCACTCGCCCGGTCGGTGATCGGTCGCTCCGCCACCAGGATTCGAACCTGGACCGAACAGCTCCAAAGGCTGCCGTGCTGCCGTTACACTATGGCGGACCACTCAGCCTGACGGCGGAGCGTGGTCAATTCTGCCATGGATGTGCCGCCTCGGAATCAGCTCGCGGCGGCCGATCGAGCCCCAACGCCCGCGTGCCTCGATAATGGTGGGATGCCAGCTAGCACCGATGAGGTCGACCGGATCGTCGACGCCTGGAACCGCGAGCGCCCGGACCTCGACTTCTCGCCCCTCCAGATCCTCTCCCGTGTCGCCCGGCTGTCACGCCACCTCGACCGGGCGCGTCGGGCGGCCTTCACCCGGTCGAACCTCGAGCCGTGGGAGTTCGACGTCCTCGCCGCACTCCGGCGCGCCGGCTCCCCCTTCCGGCTGAGTCCGAAGGCCCTGCTGCTCCAGACGCTCGTCTCGAGCGGCACGATGACGAACCGCATCGACCGCCTCGTCGAGCGCGGACTCGTCGAACGCCAAGGCGACCCCAACGACGGCCGCGGCATCCTCGTGCAGATGACGAACGCGGGACTCAACACGGTCGACGCGGCCATCACGCGCCTCGTCGACGCCGAGGCGGACCTGCTCGACGGCCTGAGCTCGACCGAACAGGCCAGGTTGACCGTCCTGCTGCGGAAGCTCAGCCTCGACTTCGACTAGCGGAGCACGCTCGGTCACTGAGCCTGTCGAAGTGCGCCCTTCGACAAGCTCAGGGACCGGGTGGGGTGGCTCAGGGACCGGGTGGGGTGGCTCAGGGACCGGGTGGGGTGGCTCAGGGACCGGACCGGGGGGGCTCAGGGACCGGTCAGCGGCGGAGGATCTTCCGGGCCAGCCAGTTGCCGAAGAACTGGATGAGCTGCACGAGCAGGATGATGATGATCACCGCGGCCCACGTGACGACCGGCTCGAACTGCCGGAAGCCGTACTGGATCGCGAAGGCACCGAGCCCACCGCCGCCGATGAAGCCCGCGACCGCCGACATGTCGACGATGACCACGAACACGAAGGTGTAGCCGAGGATCAGCGGACCGAGCGCCTCCGGGAGGACGATGCTCAGCAACGTCCTGAGCCGGCTCGCACCCGCGGCACGCGAGGCCTCGATGACGCCGGGCGACACCGTCAGCAGGTTCTGCTCGACGATCCGGCTGATGCCGAAGGTCGCCGCCAGGGAGATGATGAAGATGAACGCGTTCGCACCGATGCCGGTGCCGATCACGAGTCGTGAGAGCGGCTGGGCGGCGGCCAGGAAGATGATGAACGGGATCGGCCGGAAGATGTTCACGATCACGTTGAGCACACCGTAGAGCATCGGGTGCGAGTACAGGTTGCCGGGCCGCGTCACGTAGAGGCCGGTGCCGACGACGAGTCCAGCGATCCCACCGAAGAGCAGGCTGAAGGAGACGAGGTAGAGGGTCTCGACGGTCGCGTCGCCGAGCTTCGGGAGCAGATCGATCAGTGCATCCATGTCAGCGCACCTCCGTCACGGTTGCCTGGGATCCGATGGCGGTCAGCGCCCCGTCGATCGTCTGGTCGTCGCCGCGGAGGGCGAGGGTCAGGTGGCCGAACGCGCGACCCTGGATGTCGTTGATCCCGCCGTAGACGAGCTCGAAGTCGACGCCCGCCTGCGCGAGCGTGAGGAAGACGCCCGCCTGCGACGCGTCGCCGTCGCGGAAGGACAGGGTGACGATGCGCCCGACGTGTCGTTCCTTGAGCACCGCCAGCTCGGCCGGCGACGGGACGCCCTTGATGACCGTCGACACGAAGCGCTTGGATGCGGCGTGCTGCGGGTCGGAGAACACCTCGAAGACGTCGCCCTGCTCGATGACCTTGCCGCGCTCCATGACGGCGACCTTCGTCGCGAGCGACTGGATCACCTCCATCTCGTGGGTGATCACGACGATGGTCACACCGAGGTCGCGGTTCACCTGCTTGAGCAGCGCGAGGACCTCCTGCGTGGTCTCGGGGTCGAGGGCGCTCGTCGCCTCGTCCGCGAGCAGGATCCGGGGCGAGGTCGCGAGCGCGCGAGCGATGCCGACGCGCTGCTTCTGGCCGCCGGAGAGCTGGTCGGGGTAGTTGTCGGCCTTGTCGGACAGCCCGACGAACTTCAGCAGCTCGTCGACCCGGGTGCGGATCTCCGCGCGGGGACGTCCGGCGACCTCGAGCGGGTAGGCGATGTTCTTCCGCACCGACTTGGAGTTGAAGAGGTTGAACTGCTGGAAGATCATCCCGATGCCGAGGCGGAGGTCGCGGAGACCTCGCTCCGAGAGCGTCGTCACCTCGGTGCCGTCGACGACGATGCTCCCCGACGTCGCGGGCTCGAGCGCGTTGATGAGGCGGACGAGCGTCGACTTGCCGGCTCCCGAGTAGCCGATGATCCCGAAGACGTCACCGGCCTCGATGTCGAGGTCGACGCCGTCGATCGCGGCGATCGGCGCGGCGCCCTTCTGCGGAGACGGGTACCGCTTCGCGACGTCTCGGAGGCTGACGAGTGGCATGGGGGTGTCCTCGGTGTGTCGGGTGATCAGGAGGCGGTGAAACGACGAAGCGTTCCTGTGGAAGCGGATGACAGCCTCCCACAGGAACGCTCTGAACGTCGGATCAGCCCTTGGCCTTGATGTCCTTCTGGACGGTCTCGAGCGACTTCACGAGGTCCTTGACCGGGGTCTTCAGCGGAACCGCGGTTCCACCGGAGTTCTCCACGACGCCGTCGACGACGGACTTCGTGTCCTGGTAGATCTTCACGAGCTTCGCGTACGTCTCGTTGTCGGCGTCGGCGGCCTTCGCGGCGAAGATGTTCACGTACGGCAGCGCGTTCGGGTCGGACGGGTCGTCCTCGGCGATCGCGTCGGACGCCTTCAGGCCGGAGTCGTTCATGAAGTCGTTGTTGATGATCGCGCCGGTGACGTCAGGCAGCGAGGTCGGCGTCAGCGAAGCCTCCAGCGAGGTGACGGTGACCTTCGACTTGTCGGCGATGATGTCGTCCGGCGTCGAGAAGATGTTGCCGCCGTCCTTCAGCTCCAGCAGGCCTGCGGACTGCAGGACGAGGAGCGCACGAGCCTGGTTGCTCTCGTCGTTCGGGATGGCGATCGTGTCGCCCTTCTTGATGTCCTTGACGCTGTCGACCTTGGTCGAGTACAGGCCGAGGGGGTAGATCGCCGTCGAGCCGATGGGCGTGAGGTCCTCACCGGAGGCCTCGTTGTACTGCGCGAGGTAGACGATGTGCTGGAACTGGTTGAGGTCGATCTCGCCCTCGGTGAGCGCCGGGTTCGGCTGCGTGTACTCGCCGAAGTCGACGATGTCGACGAAGATGCCCTCCTTCTCGGCGGCCTCCTTGTACGTCTCCCAGTAGGGGTCGCTCGCGCCGACGACGCCGATCTTGACGGGGTTCGCCTCGGTGCCCTTGTCTTCAGCGGCGGCGCCTGCGCCTGAGCCGCCGGCGCATCCGGCGAGGAGCGCGATGGCGGGGATGATGGCCAGTCCGGCCAGAAGCTTCTTCGAGAAGGTCATTGCTGTGATTCCTCTTTCGGGTGGTGCGCGCCGGTGGACGCTGATTCGACGGTACGTCGGCCTAGCAGGGATGACGAACCGGTGCGTAACACTTCGGAACAGAGCGACGATCGAGGTGATCCGGCCGCCGCGAGTGGACTACTCGACGAGCTCGGAGAGCTCCAGCCAGCGGACCTCGAGGTCGGCGATCTCGCCGTACATGGCCTGGATCTTGGCACCGAGCGCGGTGATCCCGGCGAAGTCGCTCTGGTCGTGGACCGCGACCTTCTCGTGGGCCTGCTCGATCTGACCGTTGAGCTTGTGGAGCTTGCGGTCGATCGCCTTGATCTCCTGCTGCGCGTTCCGGAGCTCCGCACCGCTCAGCTTCGGCGTTTTCTTGGTCGGGCCACCGCCGGAGGCCGTCGGGCGGTCGTGCTCCTGGGAGCGGCTGCCGGCCGTCCCGGCGTTGAGCTCCAGGTACTGGTCGATGCCGCCGGGCAGGTGCCGGAAGTGGCCGTCCATGATCGCGTACTGCTGGTCGGTCACCCGCTCGAGGAAGTACCGGTCGTGCGAGACGACGAGCAGGGTGCCCGGCCACGAGTCGAGGAGGTCCTCCATGGCGGCGAGCATGTCGGTGTCGAGGTCGTTGGTCGGTTCGTCGAGCACGAGGACGTTCGGCTCGTCGAGCAGGATGAGCAGGAGCTGCAGGCGGCGGCGCTGGCCACCCGAGAGGTCCTTCACCGGCGTCGACAGCTGCGCACTCGTGAAGCCGAGGCGTTCGAGCAGTTGCCCCGGGGTCATCTCCTTGCCGCCGGCCACGTAGCTCGTGCGCTTGCGCCCGATGACGTCGCTCACGCGGTCCTGCTCGTACTCGGCGAGCTCGTCGAGCTGCTGCGTGAGTGTCGCGACCTGCACGGTCTTGCCGCGCTTGACGCGACCCTCGGTCGCTTCGACCTCGCCCGTGACCAGCCCGAGGAGGGTGGACTTGCCGGCGCCGTTCACGCCGAGGATGCCGGTGCGCTCGCCCGGGGCGATGCGCCACTCGACATCCTTGATGACCGTCCGGTCGCCGTAGGACACGGTGACGTCGAGGATGTCGACGACGTCCTTGCCCAGGCGGGCGGTCGCCATGCCGGCCAGCTCGACCGTGTTGCGCACGGGCGGCTCGTCGGCGATGAGCGCGTTGGCGGCCTCGATGCGGAACTTCGGCTTGGCTGTGCGGGCGGGAGCGCCACGGCGCAGCCAGGCGAGCTCTTTCTTCATGAGGTTCTGGCGCTTGGCCTCGGACACCGCGGCGGAGCGGTCGCGCTCGACGCGCTGCAGGACGTACGCCGCGTACCCACCCTCGAAGGGCTCGACGATGCGGTCGTGCACCTCCCACGTGGCCGTGCAGATGGCGTCGAGGAACCACCGGTCGTGGGTCACGACGAGCAGGCCGCCGGAGTTCTTCGACCAGCGGCGGTTGAGGTGCTGCGCGAGCCAGGTGATGCCTTCGACGTCGAGGTGGTTCGTCGGCTCGTCGAGGAAGAGGATGTCGTGGTCGCCCACGAGCAGGGCCGCGAGCGCGACCCGGCGGCGCTGACCACCGCTGAGGTCGGCGACGAGGGCGTCCCAGGCGATGTCGGAGGCGAGGCCGGAGATGACGTCGCGGACCTTCGGGTCGCCCGCCCACTCGTGCTCGTCGAAGCCGCCGACGATGGTCTGTCCGACGGTCTTGTCGTGGTCGAGGGTGTCGGACTGGTCGAGCACGCCGACCGTGACGCCGTTGCGCACCGTCACGCGTCCGGAGTCGGGCTCCTTGCGGCCGGCGAGGAGGCCGAGGAGCGTGGACTTGCCGTCGCCGTTGCGGCCGACGATGCCGATGCGGTCGCCCTCGTTCACCCCGATCGTGATGCCGTCGAAGACGACCTTGGTCGGGTACTCGAGGTGGAGCGCTTCAGCGCCGAGAAGGTGTGCCATATCCGGTCAACGATACCGGGCCTGGGCGTCGACCACCGCCCGTGCACCGTAGGCTGCACGGGTGCCTCTGTTCTCCCGTTCCCGCCGGCTCCCGTTCGGCCGTCGCGACGCCCGGATCACCCTCCTCGACAAGCGGACACTGCGCTACGAGCTCAGCGTCGACGACATCCCGCAGTCGGTGGTCTCCCTCGCGGATCCCCGCTTGCTGGAGTACCCGTACATCCGGCACATCGCGCGCGTGATCGACGCCGAGGCGCCGGCGGGCGAGGCGCTCTTCGTCGTCCACCTCGGTGCCGGAGCGTTGACGCTCCCCCGCTATGTCCAGGCGACGCGCCCAGGGTCGCCGCAGCTCGTCGTCGAGTTCGAGCCGGAGCTGTACGCCGGGATGCTGGACGCGCTGCCGCTCCCGGACGGGCACCGGGTCGAGGTCCGCTTCGGTGATGCCAGGGCCGTCGCGGACGAGCCGATCGACGAAGCCACCACCACCGACGCGGACGTCACGGCGTGGCGGGACGCGAAGGTGACCGTCGTCGACCTCTGGGACGCCGCGGTGATCCATCGTCGGGTCGCGAGCCTCGAGTTCTACCGCCGGGTGGCGGCGCGGTCCGCGGCCGACGGCGTGATCGCGGTGAACCTCCTCGACGGCAGCCCCTTCGACTACTCGCGACGCCAGGCCGCGACCCTGCGAACCGTGTTCGCGCATGTCGCCGTCGTCCTCGACTTCGATCCGGTCGACGACGAAGGGCCGCTCGGCAACGTCGTCGTCTTCGCGAGCGACGCACCGCTCGCGGCCGTGACGCACCCGCAGCTCTTCGGCGCACCCGCGCCCGTGCAGCTGCACGGCGACGCACTCACGCACTGGATCGACGGGGCGACAATCATGACCGACGCCGACGGCGAGGACTCCCCCGACCCGGACGACCCCCGCTGGGACTGAGCGTCCTCCCTTTGCGCGCCCCGACGATTGCGCTACGGTGGGCGTAGCGCGACGGACCGACCCGACCGGATCCTGCCGCGCACGGAGGAGGTTGGTCGGTGCCCGTCTCCCGACGTGTCTCCCGCGCTCAACAGATGAGCGACCGCATCCTCGACGCCGCGCTCGACCTGATGCGATCCCGCGGCTCCGTCGCCGTCAACATCGAGGCGGTCGCCGAGACCACCGGTGTCGCGAAGACGACGATCTACCGGCGCTACCGCAACCGCTCCGAGCTGCTGACCGCCGCGGTGGCTCGTGCCATGGAGACGCCGGTCCAGATTCCGGAGGACCTCCCGACCTACGAGACCTTCACCTGGCTGCTCCACGAGGCCCGGACGATGATCGAGGATGTGGTAGGGCGCGGAACGATCGCGTCGATCCTGCTCCAGGACGATCCGGAGTTCTCGACCCTGCTCCGCGACCTCACGAGGAACCGGGCGCGCGCATTGTCCAACCTCGTCGACGAACGCATCGCCACCGGCGATCTGAAGCCCGGACTCGATGGCCGCCTCGTCGCGACCCTCCTCCTCGGCGCGGTCCTCGGACAGCTCGTCCGCGGCGCCGACATGGACGACGACTGGGCGGACCAGGTCCTGTCCGTCCTCTGGCCGGCACTGGCCGCATGACGCGAGGCAGCACCTCGCCGCACGCTGCGGTGATCTACAACCCGACGCGCATCCAGCTCGAGCGCGTGACGAGGCTCGTCGACGCCGCGGCCGCCGAGGCCGGCTGGGGCCCGACGAGCTGGATCCCGACCCGCGAGCGGTCGACCGCGGTCGAGCAGGTCGCGGAGGCGCTCGGAGACGGCGCGTCGCTCGTGATCGCCGCCGGCGGCGACGGGACGGTCCGCGAGGTGGCAGGGGCGATGCGTCACACCCGGACGCCGTTCGCCGTCGTCCCCGTCGGCACCGCGAACCTCTTCGCCCGGAACGCCGGGATCCCGATCGACACGGCCACCGCGGTGCGGGCCGCGTTCACCGGGGAGGACCGGAGCGTCGACGTCGGGGTCATCGAATATCGGAACCCCGACGGCGTCCGGCGCAGCACCCCGTTCCTCGTCATGTCGGGCTTCGGCGTCGACGCGGACATGGTGGCCTACGCCGACCCCGTCCTCAAGCGCCGCTTCGGCTGGATCGCCTACGTCGTCCCGATCATCCGCGGGCTCTTCCGCCGCGACCGCCCTCGCGTCTCCTGGAAGGAGGACGGCGGACCGATCCGGAGCGGACGGACGCACACGATGTTCGTCGGGAACTGCGGCACGGTCTCGGCGGGCCTCGACGTCCTCCCCGACGCACTCCTCGACGACGGTGTACTCGACGTCCTGATGGTGCGGTCCCTCGAGGGGTGGGACGGGGTCCGGGTCACGCGCTGGCTGCACCGCGCGAACAATCCCGTCGCCCGGTTCTCCAAGGGCAGACGGACACGGGGCAGCCGCGTGCAGCCGAGTGCCGTCGAGACGGCCGGCTCCGCCGGAGGTGCGCTCCGCTACCTGCGCGTGCGACGGATCGACGTGACGGTCTCACCGCCCGCCGAGTTCCAGGCAGACGGCGACGGCATCGGCCTGGTCTCGGCGGCCAGGCTGACCGTCGACCCCGGTGCGCTCATCGTCCGACTACCCGCGACGGCGGCGCGCTCGGGTCGGCTCCGGCCCTGAGCCCGCCCTTCGACAGGCTCAGGGACCGGAGGAACGGCTCAGGGACCGGAGGAACGGCTCAGGGACCGGAGGAACGGCTCAGGGACCGGAGGAGCGCCTCAGGGACCGGAGACCGCACATGGACCGGAGGAACGACTCAGTCCGCGAGGATCTTGCCGGGGTTGAAGTTCGAGCCGGGGTCAGCACTGTCGAAGAGGCCGCGCATGATCGCGACGCCCTCGGTCGAGATGTCCTGCTCCATCCACGGCGAGTGCTCGACACCGACCGCGTGGTGGTGCGAGAGGGTGCCACCGTGGTCGACGAAGGCCTGCTGGATCGCCGACTTGACCTGCTCGTACTCGCCGATCGGGTCGTCGCCGGTGATGAACGCGAAGGTGAAGTACAGGCACGCGCCGGAGTGGTACGAGTGCGAGAGGTGGCACATGATCCACCCGTGCACCCCGAGCTTGTCGTACGCGGCGTTGGCGGCGTCGTTCGCGGCGTCGTAGACCTCCTGCAGCCGAGACCAGGGCGCTGCGGTCTCCGAGACGTCGGCCGCGGCTCCGCGGTCGAGGAGGAAGTCGCGCAGGTACGGGGTGTCGAACTTCTTCTGGTCGTAGAGGGCACCGGGGCCCTTGCCGACGCCGATGCCGCCGTGCTTCCGGACGATCGAGCCGACGAGGCCCTTCTCGTATCGCACATGGGACGCGCTGCCCTCGTAGCCGATGAAGGAGAGGCACAGCTGCTCGAGATCCCAGCCTCTGGCTGTGAGCACCTTCATGAGGCCCTTGGTGACCTGCGCCGAGACACCGGTGCTGGCCTTGCGGGTCGCGAGCGAGAAGCCGCTCTCCCGGGCGTTCGACACCCGGGTGACCGAGGGGCTGGCGTCGCTCTCCGCGATCTCGTGCATCGCCGCGAGCCCGGCCTCCCAGGTGGGGAAGAAGTAGCCGAGGACCTCGCGGACGGCGGGCGTCCGGTGGACCTGCACGGTGACCTCGGTGATGATGCCGAGTCGACCCTCGCTGCCGATGATCATCTCGCGGACGCTCGGGCCGGTCGACGCACTCGGGACGGGGCGGATCGCCACGATGCCGTTCGGGCGCACCATCCGCAGGCCCTTGGTGATGTCGGCGATGTCGCCGTACTTGTCGGACTGCATGCCCGAGGAGCGGGTCGCGACCCATCCGCCGAGCGTGGAGTGCGTGAAGCTGTCGGGGAAGTGGCCCATCGTCCACCCCTTGGCGCCCAGCTGCTCCTCGATCGAGGGGCCCTGCGCGCCGGCCTGGATGGTGGCGAGACCGGAGCCCTCGTCGATCGACAGGACGCGGTCGAGCCGGCCGAGGTCGAGCGAGATGATGACCCGCTCCTCCGTCGGCTGCGGGTCGAGCGAGCCGGCGATGTTGGTGCCACCGCCGAACGGGATGATCACGGCGTCTGCGGCGACGGCTGCAGCGACGACCGACGCGACTTCGGCCTCATCAGCCGGGTAGACGACGAGGTCGGGCGTGCGGGGCAGGTCGTTCGCGCGGATCCGGAGCAGGTCGCGGATGCTCTTGCCGTAGGTGTGGACGACGCGTTCCTGGTCGTCCGTGGTCACGTGCCCCTGACCGACGAGCGTCGAGAGCTCGGCGATGAACTCGTCGGACGCGCGCGATGCTGGGACGGTGAGCTCGTCGAAGCTGAGGTGTGCCTGCGCCGGCTTCCGCAGGTCGAGACCGACGGCCTGCTTCACGAACGGCGCGAAGTCCGGCTTGTTGCTGTGCTCGAAAGCGACCCCTTCGACTCCCCAGCCCCACCACTTCATGTGCTCCACAGACGTCATCCGGCTTCCTTTCGTGGTGTGTCGATCGAAACGTGTGCTCCCGGCTCGACCGAAGCGCGCAACGCGACGATCTCGGCGACGACGCGGTCCATGAGCTGGACGGGCGTCTCGTTCGGCTGCGGGTGGATCGGTTGCCCGAAGACGACGCGCACCGGCGGTCGTCCGGGGACGGGCCAGTTGCGACCCTTCGGCATGGCGGAGTGGGTGCCGAGGACGGCCACCGGGAGGCAGGGGATGCCCTGGCGCGTGGCGAGTGCCGCGGCACCGGGCTTGAACCGGCCGAGCTCACCCGTCCGTGATCGGCCGCCCTCGGGGAAGATGAGGATCGGGACGCCGGCCTCGAGCAGCTCCCGTGACACGCCTGCACGCTTGCGGTCACCCGAGCGGTCGACCGGGAACGCGTTGAAGAAGAGGGCGGCGAAGATGCGGCGGGCGGGGACGTCGAAGAAGTAGTCGGCGGCGACACCGGCGGCGAGGTAGCGCGAGAGCCGACGCGGCATCGCCCCGACGACGAGCGGTGCATCGAGGTGCGACTGGTGGTTGGCGACGACGATGTACGGACCGGTCACGCCCGACAGGCGTTCGCGACCCGTCACCGTCACGCGGGTCAGCGACCAGACGAGCGGCTTCAACAGCAGACGCTGGGCGACGAACCGCGCGTTGGCGTGGAGGGAGGAGGTGAACCGCGGCTCTGCGGTCATCGGTGGGCTCCTGACTGGGCGGCGTTGGCGGCTCGACGGCTCGAGGACATCCGGCCGGAGATCCACCGGATGGACGCACGGGGCGCGAACTTGACGAGGGCCATGAGGGCCTTGAAGCGGAAGCTCGGGATGGAGACGACGACCCCTCTCCCGGCGTCGCGGAGGGCGTCGGCGACCAGCCGGTCCACATCGATCCACAGACCCGACGGGATCGATCGGGTGCTGATACCGGCGCGATCGTGGAACTCGGTACGGACCCACCCGGGGCACAGGGCCGTGACGCGGACACCCGAGCCGGCGAGCTCGACCGCGAGCGCCTCGGTGTAGGTGGTGACGAACGCCTTCACCGCCGAGTAGCCGCCGGTGGTGATGTACCCCGCCGTGCTCGAGACGTTGATGATGGTGCCGCGTCCGCGTTCCCGCATGGCGCGGGCCGCGGCGCCCGAAAGCGTGGCGACGCTCCGGCACATGACCTCGATCGCGGTGTCGAGCTCGCTCGTGTCGGGATCGGTGAGGCGGGCGTGCACACCGAACCCGGCGTTGTTCACGACGACCTCGATCGGCGACGCCTGATCCTCGATCCGTGCGGCGAGTCTCGCGACGTCGGCGCGGTCCGAGAGGTCGGCACTGATCACCTCGACGGTGCGACCGGTCCCGCGCAGCCGCTCGGCCGATCGCTCGAGCCGCCCGACGTCACGGGCGACGAGCACCAGGTCGAAGCCCCGTCCGGCGAGCGCCGTGGCGAACGCGGCACCGATGCCGGACGTCCCACCGGTGACGAGAGCTGTAGCCATGGGGATCAGAATACGCTACGCGTTGCGTATCGTTGCAAGCTACAGTGATGAGGTCGGATCGTCACGGAACGGAGACGCCATGGTGAACCGGGATTCGCCGCGCGGAACAGCACCCGCGGCCCTCGAGAACGCGGAGCAGGAGAGCGCTATGCTGCGGCCTGCCCACGGGTTCAGCGTCCGCGACTACGCGAAGTCCGCCGTCGGCAGTCGTCGCAAGGAGATCGACGCCGCGGCCTTCGCCGAGACGCCGCTGAGTGCTGAGACGGTCGCACTGCTCCGCGCCCTGTCGGACATCGAGCGCGCGACCATGCAGTACCTCCGCGGGGTGCTCGTCACCCCCACCCATAAGGACGCCAGAGTCACCGCGTTCCTGATCACCTGGGCGTACGAGAAATACTGGATCACCGACACCCTCGACACCGTCCTCAAGGCGAACGGGACCCCGCGCGACAAGACGCGTTCGACAGGTCTCCGGCGCACCGTCCACGGTGTGCGCGACCGCTTCGCGCCCATCGGCCAGGCCCTCATCGCGAACGTGCTCGGCGAGGACATCATCGCCTGGCACATGACGATCGGGACGATCGACGACCTCATCACCCACGCGGCCTACCGTGGGGTGCGCGAGCGCGAGCCGCACCCCGTGCTCGACCGCCTCGTCGACGAGATCCTCGAGACGAAGGCCAGGCACCTCGAGTTCTTCACCGCTCAGGCGAGTGACCGCCTCGCCACATCGCCCCGTGCGCAGGGCATCACCCGTCGCCGCATCCGGAACGCCGTGTGGCCCACAGGCTCCGATGCGAACGGCCCCCGACAGACGGCGCGGTTCGCCGCGCTCGTGTTCCGCAGCACCGCCACCTGGAGCGACCCCGCCGTCCTCGGCATCGACGCGTCGATCGACGCGCTGCCCGGTCAGTCGGGCCTCCATCTCGCCGCCAGACTTGCCCGCCGCGGACGCCGCGGCAGCCTCGAGGAGAACCGATGACCGACAACCCCACCCCAGACGCCGAACAGCCCGACGCTCAGGAGCCGGAGGCTCAGCAGCCCACCACCGCCCCGGATGCCCTCGACGGCGCGCACGTGCTCGTCACCGGCGGCACCGGCTTCCTCGGGCAGGCGGTGCTCGAGCGCCTGCTCGCCGATCACCCGACCACCCGCGTCAGCCTGCTCATCCGGAAGAAGGGGTCGGTCCGCGGGAGCGACCGTCTCCAGACCCTGCTCCGCAAGCCGGTGTTCAAGGCCTGGCGCGAACGCGTCGGCGCCGAAGCCGCTGCGGCGATCGTGGCCGAGCGCGTCAGTGTGATCGAGGGTGGCCTCGACGAGATGGCGCTGCCGGCCGACCTCGACGTCGTCATCCACAGCGCGTCGACCGTCTCCTTCGACCCGCCGATCGACGAGGCCTTCGCCACGAACGTCGGCGGCGCCACCACCCTGTACGCGGCGCTCGCGAAGAGCGGCGCGACCCCGCACGTGGTCCACGTCTCAACCGCCTACGTCGGCGGCACGCGGAAGGGCATCCAGCCGGAACGCAGCCTCGCGCACGACGTCGACTGGCGCGTCGAGGCCGAGGCAGCCCGCTCGGCGCGCGTCCGCACCGAGGAGTCGTCCCGTCGTCCGGAGGTCTTGCGCAAGCTCATGCAGACCGCCCGTCGCGAGCACGGCAAGGCCGGCCCCCAGGCCGTCTCGAACGCCGCCGAGGCCGCACGCATCGCCTGGGTCGACGCCCGACTCGTCGCCCACGGCCGCGCACGCGCCGAGAGCCTCGGCTGGACCGACGTCTACACCTTCACGAAGGCCATGGCCGAGCGGGTCGCCGAAGAGCGCTGGGCCGGCGAGGGCAACCGACTCTCCGTCGTGCGTCCGTCGATCATCGAGAGCGCGCTCGCGCACCCCTTCCCCGGCTGGATCGACGGCTACAAGGTCGCCGACCCGCTGATCATCGCCTACGGGCGCGGACAGCTGCCCGACTTCCCGGGGCTCCCCGACAGCGTGCTCGACATCATCCCCGTCGACTTCGTCGTCAACGCGATCCTCGCTGCGGCCCAGACCCCGCCGGAGCCGGCTGCGGCGCGCTACTTCCACGTGAGCTCCGGAGCCAGCAACCCGCTGCCGTTCCACAAGATGTACGCGAACGTGCACAGCTACTTCACGGAGCACCCGATCCCGGCGGACGCCGGTGACATCAGCGTGCCGACCTGGAACTTCCCCGGCGGGCGCGCGATCGAGCGCTCCATCGACCGGCGGCAGAAGGCGACGACGGCGGCCGGCCGGGTCGTCTCCCACCTGCCGGCGAACGCGACCACCCGCGGATGGCAGGACCGGATCCGCAAGGCGTCGAGCGACCTCGGCTCGCTCCGCGACTTCACCGGGCTCTACCGCTCCTACGTGCAGAGCGAGATCGTGTTCGACGACCAGCGCACCCGTGCCCTGCACGCCTCGCTGACGCCCGAGCAGCAGGCGGACCGCGGGTTCGACGTCACCACGATCGACTGGGACGACTACTTCCAGCGCATCCACTTCCCCGCCGTCACGACCCTGACCCGCGCCTTCGCCAACCGCAAGGCGGGCGCCGCGAAGCAGCAGAAGATCCTGCCCGTGCGCGACGACGTCCTCGCGGTGTTCGACCTCGAGGGCACGGTGCTCGCTTGGAACCTCATCGAGCAGTACCTCTGGCTGCGGCTCGCGGCGACCTCGCGGTCGCGCTGGCCCATCGAGATCGCCGCGCTCGGCGCGTCCATGCCGGGGTACATCGGTGCCGAACTCCGCGACCGCGGTGAGTTCATCCGCACGTTCATGCGTCGCTACGAGGGCGTCGACGTGGCGCAGCTCGAGAAGATCGTCCGGGGCGGCTTCGGCAAGGCCGTCCGGTCCCGCCTCCTCCCCCAGGCGCTCGAACAGATCGCCGCGCACCGGGCGGCCGGTCACCGGACGATCCTCGTCACCGGCACCATCGACCTCATGACGGCTCCGCTCGAGCCGTTCTTCGACGAGGTCGTGGCCGGGGCGATGCACGCCGAGAACGGACGCCTCACGGGCTACCTCGACAGCCCGCCGCTCGTCGACGAAGCGCGCGGCGCCTGGCTCACGCAGTACGCCGAGCAGCACGGCATGGACCTCGCGCATTCCTACGGCTACGGCGACTCCCATGCGGACGCCGCCTGGCTGCAGCTGGTCGGGAACCCGGTCGCCGTCAACCCCGACCACACCCTGTACAAGCTGGCGCAGGCCGGCCGGTGGACGGTGCGAGAATGGGCACGAACCACCGGAGGCGTCCGCTCCGAAGACGAACTGACCCGCGCACCGCGCCCCGCACAGCCGAGAGGAGAGCGGACGGCCGAGGACACGATCCCCGACCGCCCCACCGCACATGGCGTTTGACATCGACAAGTTCACCGAGACGAGTGTCTCGGTGAACTGGAGCGACCTCGACTTCGACGAGTTCAAGACGAACCCGCTCCCCGCTTCCACCCTGCGCAGCCTGCGCTACATGTGCGACATCGAGTACCACACGGTCTGCTATCTGCGCGACATGCTCATGACGCCGTCCCACGAGGACGACGAGGTCGGCGCGTTCATGACGATGTGGAACCGTGAGGAGTTCTGGCACGGGGAGGCGCTCGCCGCCGTCCTCGCCGCCCACGACATCACGGTCGACTTCGACGAGCTCAAGGCGACGCGCCTGAAGCTCGGCTGGAAGGACCGCCTCGACCCCATCAAGCAGTCGATCCTCGGCAACCTCGTTGGCACCGACTTCATCGCGGTGCACATGAGCTGGGGCGCGGCGAACGAGTGGTCCGCGACCGCCGCGTACACCCGCCTCGCGCAGTTGGAGCGGCACCCGGTGCTCTCGGTGCTCCTCAAGCGGATCGCGAAGCAGGAGACGCGTCACGTGGCGTTCTACGCGAGCCAGGCCAAGGCGCGCCTGGAGTCGTCGAAGAGCGCACGTCGACTCACCCGCTTCCTGCTCCGCAAGGTGTGGGGCCCCGTCGGCTCGGGCGTCATGCCCGACTCCGAGGTCACGCACGTCATGGGCCACCTCTTCGGCGACGAGGACGGCCTGGCCGAGGTGCGCCGCATCGACGGGCACATCGCAAAGCTCCCCGGCATGGAGGGGCTCACGATCATCGAGAACTCGCTCCGCGTGCGCGGCGTCGCGGCCTGAACCGCGCCACCTCGCACAGCAGCCCCGGTCGGATCTCCGACCGGGGCTGCTTCGTGTCGTGCGGGCCGCGTCTCAGCTCTGCGAGACGATACGGGCGCCGTGGACCGGTCCGTGGGCACGGATGACCTTCAGCCCGGACGAGGCGAGCGTCACCTGCAGTTCGACGGCGTCGTCGGTGTCGGCAGCCAGGAAGGCGATCGTCGGCCCGGAGCCGGAGACGAGGCTGCCGAGGGCGCCCTGGGAGTCGCCGAACTCGAGCACCTCGCCCAGCACCGGGCGCAGCTGCAGCGCGGCGGCCTGCAGGTCGTTGTAGAGGACCTCTCCGAGGAGGTGGGCGTCGCCCGCCCGCAACGCCTGGAGCACCGCGGCGTCGACCGTCGGCTGGCGACCGGACGGAGAGATGTCGAGGATGTGCCGCGCCCGGTGGGCGTCGAGTTCCTGGTAGACCTGCGGGGTGGACATGCCGAAGTCGGCGAGGGCGAGCACCCACTCGAACTGCCCCTTGGCCAACGCACTGCTCAGTTGGTCGCCGCGGCCGGTGCCGACAGCGGTGCCGCCGAGCAGGGCGAAGGGCACGTCGGCGCCGAGGCGTGCCGCCAGCGCCAGGAGGTCGTCGCGGCTGCGTTCGGTCCCCCACAGGGCGTCACAGGCGAGCAGCGTGGCCGCGGCGTCGGCTGAGCCGCCGCCCATCCCGCCGGCGACCGGGACGTGCTTCTCGATCTCGAGCCGGACACCACCGCGGTACCCGGTCCGTCTCGCGAGGGCCTTCGCGGCGCGGATGGCGAGGTTGCTCGTGTCGGTCGGCACACCCGACACGTCCACCGAGCCGGAGAACGACACACTGAAGTCGTCGGCCGGGTAGGCGTGCACCTCCTCGTACAGCGAGATCGCCTGGTACGCGGTCGCGACGTCGTGGTAGCCGTCGTCCATCACTTCGCCGACTTTGAGGAAGACGTTGATCTTCCCCGGTGCTCGCACGTGGACGTGCTTGAGGATGGCCTCGGTGGTCATTGTTCCAAGTTAGTCGATCGAGCAGGCGCCTCAGACCGCGTCACTTGTCGGAGGAGTCCGCCCAGATGTTGACGTCGGCGCCCTCCGCGAGTCGGTCGATCTCCTCGAGCTCCTCGGTCGTGAACGCGGGGCCGTCGAGCGCCGCCAGGTTCTCGTCGAGCTGCTCGGGGCGGGAGGCACCGATGAGGGCGGAGGTGATCGCGGGGTTGTTCAGGACCCAGGCGAGCGACATCTGCGCGAGGGTCTGCCCGCGCTCCACGGCGATGTCGTTGAGGGACCGGAGGCGGGTCGCCATCTCCTCGCTCACCTGGTGGTCGGGCAGGGAGGGACGGTTCGTCGCACGTTCGGCCGGGCCGTCGCCGAGGTACTTGTCGGTGAGCAGGCCCTGCGCGAGCGGCACGAACGCGATCGCGCCGAGGCCGGTCTCGGTCAGCACCTCGGTGAGGCCGTCCTCGACCCAGCGGTTGAGGATCGAGTACGACGGCTGGTGGATCACGAGCGGCGTGCCGAGCTCGCGAGCGACGGCGTGTGCGGCGGCCGTCCGCTCGGCCGAGTACGACGAGATGCCGACGTACAGGGCCTTGCCGGAGCGCACGATCGCGTCGAGCGCGGCCACGGTCTCCTCGATGGGCGTGACCTCGTCGACCCGGTGCGAGTAGAAGACGTCGACGTAGTCGAGACCCATCCGTTCGAGCGACTCGTCGAGGCTCGCGGTCAGGTACTTCTTCGAACCGAAGTTGCCGTACGGGCCTGGCCAGAAGTCGTAACCGGCCTTCGAGGAGATGATGAGCTCGTTGCGGTACGGAGCGAAGTCCTCGCGCATCATGCGACCGAAGTTCGTCTCGGCGGAACCGTAGGGCGGGCCGTAGTTGTTCGCGAGGTCGAAGTGGGTGATGCCGTGGTCGAACGCGTGGCGCAGGAGCGCGCGCTGCCCGTCGAACGGCCGGTTGTCGCCGAAGTTGTACCAGAGGCCGAGCGAGATCGGCGGGAGGAAGAGCCCCGAGGTGCCGACCTGGCGGTAGTCGTTCCGCGCGTAGCGGTCGTCTGCCGCAGCGTACGGGCGGTGGATGTCGGGGACGTTCAGCGGGAATCGAGCATCAGCGGTCATGCGCCAACGTTATCGTCCCGCACGCACGATCGACAGGAAGTCGTGGACCGCGAGCTCCTCGCCGCGCGCCGTCGGTTTCACTCCGGCGGCCTCCATCTGCTCCGTCGCGGCCTGGGAGCTGCCGAGGACGCTCCCGAGAGCCTGCCGGAGCATCTTGCGACGCTGCTGGAACGCCGCGTCGATGAGCGCGAAGGTTTTGATGCGCTCCTCCTCGGTGCCGATGACGTCGGCGCGTCGCTCGAATCCGACGAGCACGGAGTCGACGTTCGGAATGGGCCAGAACACCTGGCGGCTCACCTGGCCGGCGATGCGCCACGCGCCGTACCAGGCGGCCTTCGCGCTCGGTGCGCCGTAGACCTTGCTCCCCGGGCCGGCGGCGAGTCGGTAGCCGACCTCGGCCTGCACCATGACGACACCGGCCGTCAGCGAGGTGAAGTGCTCCAGGAAGTGCAGGAGGACGGGCACGGAGATGTTGTACGGCAGGTTGGCGACGAGTCGGTTGGGCTGCGCCGGGAGTTCCTCGATGCGCATCGCGTCCTCGTGGACGACCGACAACCGGTCGATCATGCCCGGTGCCATCTCCCCCACGGTGAGCGGCAGCTGCTTGGCGAGCCGACCGTCGATCTCGACGGCGACGACGCTCGCGTCGGCCTCGAGCAGTCCGAGCGTCAACGAGCCGAGGCCGGGGCCGATCTCGACCACGACGTCGCCCGGAGCGACGTGCGCGACCGACACGATCTTGCGGACGGTGTTCGCGTCGATGACGAAGTTCTGACCGAGCTTCTTCGTCGGCGTCACGTCCAGCAGGGTGGCGAGATCTCGGATCTCGGCGGGGCCGAGCAGGGCGACGGAGGCGGTCATCCCTCCAGTATCCCTGATCGGGGAGCCGGTCCTCGTCGGGCGACAGGCGCGAGGCTCTGTGACGGGCTCAGTGTCTCAGCCGGCCCAGGAGCCGTAGACGCGCTCGGTGTTCGTCGCGAGCTGCGTCGCGAACGCGGCGACGTCCTCACCCAGGTGCTCGGCCATGCCGCGCACCGTGTACGGGAGGAGGTACGGCGCGTTCGGCCGACCGCGGAACGGGGCGGGCGTGAGGTAGGGCGCGTCGGTCTCGACCATGATCAGCTCGCGGGGCATGATCGCGAGCGCCTCACGCAGCGGTGCGGCGTTCTTGAACGTGACCGTCCCGGCGAAGGAGGCGTACCAGCCGTGCTCGGCGCACAGCTCGGCGAGCTCCGGGCCGCCCGAGAAACAGTGGAAGACGGTGCGTTCCGGAGCGCCCACTCGGAGGAGCGTCTCGACGACCTCGTCGTGGGCGTCGCGATCGTGGATCTGCAGTGCGACACCGTGGCGCTTCGCGATGGCGATGTGCGCTTCGAACGATGCGAACTGCGCCGCGCGGCCGTCCTCCTCGGTGCGGAAGAAGTCGAGGCCGGTCTCGCCGACGGCGCGGACGCGAGGCTCCGCCGCCAGACGGTCGATCTCGGCCAGCGCCTCGTCCAGGGTGCCCGCGCGGTCGAGGTCCGGTGCGTCGTTGGGGTGGATCGCGACCGCCGCGAGCACGCGGGGGTCACGAGCGGCGATCGCCGCCGACCAACGGGAGGTCTCGACGTCGGTGCCGACCTGCACGATGCCGCGGACCCCGACGGAGGCCGCGCGGTCCAAGTGCTCCGACGGGGTCAGCGGGGCGTCGCCGTCGGCATGCTCGAGGTGCGTGTGGTTGTCGTAGACCGCGACCGGCAGCGCCTCAGGAACCTCGGGGTAGCTCAGCTGCTTCCGCTCCCCCGCTTCGCGCTGCCGCAGGTGCGGTGTGGCGGCCGGATCCGGCGCGACGCCCCCGCTCATTCGGCGACGGCCTCGATCCGCGGGAACAGGGGCTCGAGCCCTGCCACCGAGGTGCCGGCGGGCAGCTGCCCCCAGGTGCCGACATCGCCGATGCGCTGTGCGCCGAGCTCGCCGAGGGCGGCTTCAGCGCCGAGGGCGGACCACAGCTTGGTGGTCGCCTTCGGGACGAAGGGGTGGAGCAGGACCGACAGGGCGCGCAGGCCCTCGACCGCCGTGGCGAGCACGGTGCCGAGCCGCTCCCGCTTGGCCTCGTCCTTCGCGAGTGCCCACGGCTCCTGCTCGGTGATGTAGCCGTTCAGCTCGTCGACGATCCGCCAGATGGCCGCGAGCGCGTCCTGGATGGCTAGGCGCTCGATCGCGGCGTCGGCGTCCGCAGCCGCCCGGGCGACCGTCTCCTGGATGGCCACGTCGGCCGGTTCGGCAGGGCCGCTCGCCGGCACGACGCCGTCGAAGTACCGCGTCACCATGGCGAGCACGCGCGACGCGAGGTTGCCGAAGCCGTTCGCGAGCTCCGCCTGGTACCGCGCGGAGAGGTCCTCCCAGCTGAACGAACCGTCCTGCCCGAAGGCGATGGCGCGCATGAAGTAGTAGCGGAACGCGTCGGAGCCGAAGGTGTCGGTGATCTCACTCGGTGCGATACCGGTGAGCTTCGACTTCGACATCTTCTCGCCGCCGACGAGCAGCCAGCCGTGACCGAAGACCCGCTTCGGGACCTCGAGCCCGGCGGCCATGAGCATGGCCGGCCAGATGACCGCGTGGAACCGCAGGATGTCCTTGCCGACGATCTGCGTGGCGGGCCAGCGCTCGGCGAACGCCTCCTCGTCGGAGCCGTACCCGGCGGCGGTGATGTAGTTGAGCAGGGCGTCGAACCACACGTAGACGACGTGGCTCTCGTCCCACGGGACCTTGATGCCCCAGTCGAAGGTCGAGCGCGAGATGGACAGGTCTTTGAGCCCCTGGCGCACGAACTGGATGACCTCGTTGCGCGCCGACTCCGGCTGCACGAACTCCGGTCGTTCCTCGTAGAGGGCCAGCAGGCGCTCGGCGAAGTCGCTCATGCGGAAGAAGTAGTTGCTCTCCTGGAGCAGTTCGACCGGCTTCGAGTGGATCGCGCACACGAGCTGCCCGACGTACTCGCCGGTGCCCTGCACGAGGTCGCTCTCCTGCTTGTACTCCTCACAGCCGACGCAGTAGTACCCCTCGAACTCACCGGTGTAGATGAAGCCGGCGTCGTACAGGCGCTGGAGGAAGAGCTGGACGTTCTGTTCGTGCCGCACGTCCGTCGTGCGGATGAAGTCGTCGTTCGAGATGTCGATCGTGTCGAGCAGCGGGTACCAGGACTCGCTGACGAGCTTGTCGGCCCACTCCTTCGGCGTCACGCCGTTCGCGGTCGCCGTGCGCAGGATCTTCTGGCCGTGCTCGTCGGTCCCGGTCAGGAACCAGGTGCGGTCGCCGGCCTGACGGTGCCAGCGCGCGAGGACGTCCGCGGCCACCTCCGTGTAGGCGTGCCCGATGTGCGGGGCGTCGTTGACGTAGAAGATGGGCGTGGTGATGTAGAACGAGGTGCCGTCGGCCATGGGGTCAATCCTAGGACGAGCGGGCGTCGCCACCGTGCCTGTTACGGCGCGGGACGCACCTGCGCGTCCGGCGACGCCTTCGGAGGCCGGGCTGCGAGGGCCGCCTGGTACAGGTCGCGCTTCGAGAGGCCGGTGGCCTCGGCGACCTCGTTGGAGGCGTCCTTCAGGCGCGTGCCCGAGGCCACGAGCGCGAGTACCTGCTCGAGCGCGGTGGCCGGATCGGCCTCGACGGCCTCAGCACCGGCGATGACGATGCAGATCTCGCCCTTCACACCGCCGGACGCCCATTCGGCCAGTTCGGCGGCCGTCCCCCGCTTGACCTCCTCGAACAGCTTGGTCAGCTCCCGGCACACTGCCACGCGACGATCGGCTCCGAGCACGGAGGCGATGTCCTCGAGGGAGGAGGCGAGTCGGTTGGGCGATTCGAAGAACACCATCGTCCGCGGCTCGGTCGCGAGCGCTCGGAGGCTGCTGCGTCGGTCCCCCGGCTTCCGTGGGAGGAACCCCTCGAAGGTGAAGCGGTCGGTCGCGAGGCCGGACACGGCGAGCGCCGTCACGACCGCCGACGGCCCGGGGATCGCGGTGACCTGGACGTCTGCGGCCGCCGCCGCGTCGACGAGGTGGAAGCCGGGGTCGGACACGGTCGGCATGCCGGCGTCGCTGAGCACGAGGACGTCGGTCTCGCGGGCCAGTTCGACGATCTCGGCCGCGCGTTCGCGCTCGTTGTGGTCGTGCATGGCGATGAGCCGCGGCCGCGATTCCACACCCAGGGCGCGCAGCAGGTGGATGGCCGTCCGGGTGTCCTCGGCGACGATGACCTCCGCTGCGGCCAGCGCCTCCCGGAGTCGTGGCGACGCATCGCCGAGGTTGCCGATGGGGGTCGCTCCGAGGATGATCACCGGACCAGTCTCCCATCCGGTCGGGGTGGTTAGATGAGACGGTGTCGGTCGATCTTCTGGAAGCCCCTGTGACGGGATCCCGCCTCGACCGCTGGTGGGAGCGGATGCTCCGCACCGAGCGCCGCCGGAAGCTCTGGATCTGGGGCGGCCCGGCCGCGGTGACGCTCCTCGCGTTCGTGCTGCGGTTCTGGAACCTCGGTCACCCGCACTCGCTCGTCTTCGACGAGACCTTCTACGTGAAGGACTCGTGGTCGCTGTGGCTGAACGGCTACGAGAGCACCTGGCCGGACGGGGCCGACGAGGGCTTCGCGAACGGCGACGCGGGCAGCCCGAGCACGAATCCCTCCTACGTCGTGCACCCACCACTCGGCAAGTGGCTGATCGCGCTCGGCATCGCCGTGTTCGGCATCGACGACAGCACCGGGTGGCGCATCTCCACCGTGATCGCCGGAACGCTCGCGGTCCTGCTCGTCACGCTCATCGCCAAGCGGTTGTTCACCTCGTCGATCCTCGCCGTCCTGGCCGGGTTCCTGTTCGCGGTCGACGGGCACGCGATCGTCATGGCCCGGGTCTCGCTGCTCGACAACTTCGTGATGTTCTTCGTGCTCGCGGGATTCGGCGCGATCCTGTTGGACCGGTCGTGGCACGCGTCACGCCTGGCGGCGAAGGTCGCGTCCGCCCGGGCGAGGGGCGCCGATCCGGCCTGGGGTCCCGTCCTCTGGTGGCGGCCATGGCTGCTCGCCGCAGGGGTCGCGCTCGGCGCGGCCACCGCGGTCAAGTGGAACGGACTGTACTTCCTCGCCGCGTTCGGCGTGTACGTGATCGTCACGGATCTCCTGCTCCGACGCCGACTGGGCCTCAGCCTGTGGGCGAGCGCGGCGGTCCTCAAGCAGGGCCCCGTGTCCTTCGTGACCCTCGTCCCGGTGGCCGCCGTCGTGTACCTCGCCAGCTGGACCGGGTGGATCAGGACGTCCGGCGGGTACGACCGCCAGTGGGCGGACGCGGTGGGGAACGCCTGGACCGGGACCTTCGCGTGGGTCCCCCACTGGTTCCAGAGCCTCCTGCACTACCACCAGAGCGCCTACAGCTTCCACGTCGGCCTGAGCACCCCGCACCCCTACGCCGCGAACCCGCTCGGCTGGCTGCTCATGATCCGGCCGACGAGCATGTACTACCAGTCCCCCGCCACCGGGACCGACGGCTGCGCGTGGGACGCCTGCTCCTCCGCGATCACCTCGATCGGCAACCCGCTCATCTGGTGGGGCGCCGCCGTCGCGCTCGGGTACTGCGTCTACCGGCTCGTCCGGTACCGCGAGTGGCAGGTCGGGCTCATCGTCCTCGGGGTCGCAGCGGGGTACCTGCCCTGGCTGCTCTACCTGAACCGGACGGTGTTCCAGTTCTACACGATCGTCTTCGAGCCGTACCTCATCCTGGCGCTCGTCTTCGCGATCGGGAAGATCCTCGGGTCCCGCGACGACCCGGAGGAACGACGGTTCGCCGGCGTCGGCGTCATCGGGGTGTTCGTGACCATCACGACGCTGTTGAGCATCTTCTGGTATCCGCTCTGGACCGCCATCACCGTGCCCTACTGGTTCTGGCACCTGCACGCCTGGTTGCCGTCATGGGTGTGACGGGAGGCCGACGATGAAGGCGCTCCCAGGGGTGCTCGTCGCCGGTGCAGCAGCGCTCGCCGCCCTGGGCCTCCACACCCTCCTGCCGGTCGTCCCGCTGCTGACCGCGAGCGTCCTGCTCGGCATGGTGGTGGGCCAGCTCCCCGCGTTCCAGCGGCTCGCGGCGGGCGTCCTGAAGCCGGGACTCGGCATGAGCGCGAAACGGTTCATGCGGATCGGTGTCGTCCTGCTGGGGCTGAAGCTGAGCCTCGTCGACATCGCCGGCCTCGGGTGGGTCACGCTCGCCACCACGGTCGCGATCGTCGTCGTCACCTTCTTCGTCACCCTCTGGCTCGGCCGGAGACTCGGGCTCGCGGGCCCCGAACCGCTCCTCATCGCCACGGGCTTCTCCATCTGCGGCGCCTCCGCCATCGGCGCGATGAGCGGCGTCGTGAAGGCGAAGGACGAGGAGCAGGCGACGCCCGTCGCGCTCGTCACCCTCTGCGGGACCCTCGCGATCTTCATCCTCCCGGCACTCCGCGGCCCACTCGGGCTCAGTGACGAGCAGTTCGGCCACTGGGTGGGGGCGAGCGTGCACGACGTGGGTCAGGTCGTCGCGACCGCCCAGATCGCCGGCACGAGCGCACTCGCGATCGCCGTCGTCGTCAAGCTGACCCGCGTCGTGCTCCTCGCCCCCATGGTCGCCGCCGCCGCGACGATCGAGCGCCGCCGACTCCTGGCGGTGTCGGCCGGCGCCGGTGCTCAGGTCGATGCCGACGGGACCGCGACCGCAGCCCGACCGCCGATCGTCCCGCTGTTCGTCGCGGGCTTCATCGCCGCGGTCCTCGTCCGCACCCTGCTCCCGGTGCCCGAGCTCGTCCTCGACGTCGCCGACGGCGTGCAGACCGCACTGCTGGCGATGGCGCTCTTCGCACTCGGCGCCGCGATCCGCGTCCGCACGCTCGTCACCACCGGGTGGCGCGCGCTCGTCGTCGGGCTCGTCTCCTGGCTCCTCATCGCGGTGCTCGCGCTCGGAGCGGTGCACCTGGCCTGAGGGAGGGGTGCGTGCCCGACCAGCGCGGCTAGTGCTCGCCGCCCACGATCTTCAGGCCGATGACGCAGCCGATGAGCCCGAGGATGAGCAGCACCTTGACGACCGACAGCTGTTCGCCGCCGAAGGTCATGGCGTATCCGACGGTGAGCGCTGCGCCGATCCCGACCCAGACCGCGTAGGCGGTGCCCACCGGGATGTCGCGCATGGCCCAGGCGAGGCCGGCCATGCTGAGCACGAGCGCCCCCGCGAACGTCACGGTCGGCCAGAGCTTCGTGAAGCCCTCGGACTTGCCGAGCGCGGTGGCCCAGACGGCTTCCAGGACCCCGGACGCGATGAGTACGATCCAAGACATGACGATCACTCCCAAGTGGTCAGTCTTGTCGCGTTCCGGGTACTGCGCCCTCGTCCGGCAGCCCGATGAGGGCTGTGTCCCAGACGATACGCCGACGCCCTGGGCAGGCCCTGTGCAGTGCGGTCGAATGCGACGCAATGTTGCAGCACGGTGAAGCGCTCGACGGTGCTCCGGTAGCGTGAACGCATGGCAGATCGTGAGTATGGCTTCCGCACGCGTGCGATCCACGCGGGCAACATCCCCGACCAGGTGACCGGCGCACGGGCGCTGCCCATCTACCAGTCGAGCGCCTTCGTCTTCGACGACACCGCCGACGCCGCCGCGCGCTTCGCCCTGCAGAAGTACGGGAACATCTACTCCCGCCTCGCCAACCCGACGGTCGCGAGCTTCGAGGAGCGCATCGCCAGCCTCGAGGGCGGCCTCGGTGCCGTCGCGACCGCTTCCGGCCTCGCCGCGCAGTACATCACCTTCGCCTCGCTGGCCGGACAGGGCGACCACATCGTCGCCTCGGCCAACCTCTACGGCGGCTCGATCACGCAGCTCGACGTCACCCTCCGCCGGTTCGGCATCGAGACCACCTTCGTGCAGTCCTCCGACGCCGCCGACTACGCCGCCGCCATCCAGGAGAACACGAAGCTCGTCTTCGCCGAGACGGTCGCGAACCCCTCGGGCGAGATCGCCGACATCGAGGGCCTCGCCGACGTCGCGCACGCGCACGGCATTCCGCTCATCATCGACTCGACCATCGCGACGCCCTACCTCAACCGCCCGATCGAGTGGGGTGCCGACATCGTCACGCACTCGGCCACCAAGTTCCTCGGCGGCCACGGAACGACCCTCGGCGGTGTCGTCGTCGAGAGCGGGCGCTTCGACTGGAACACCGACAAGTTCCCCCTGTTCGGCCAGCCCGTCCCGAGCTACGGCGGCCTGCAGTGGTCGGGCAACTTCGGCGAGTACGCCTTCCTCACCCGGCTGCGCGCCGAGCAGCTCCGCGACATCGGTCCGGCGCTCGCTCCGCACTCGGCATTCCTCCTCGCCCAGGGGGTGGAGACGCTGCCGTTCCGGATCCAGGCCCACGTCGACAACGCGCGGATCGTCGCCGAGTGGCTCGACGCCGACCCGCGCATCGCCGCCGTCAACTGGGCCGGACTCCCGGCCCACCCGCACCACGAGCGCGCGAACAAGTACCTGCCGAAGGGGCCGGGCTCGGTCTTCAGCTTCGAGGTGAAGGGTGGCCGTCAGGTCGGCCAGAAGCTCATCGAATCCGTCGACCTCGCGAGCCACCTGGCGAACATCGGCGACGCGAAGACGCTCATCATCCACCCCGCATCGACGACGCACGCGCAGCTCTCCGACCAGCAGCTCGTCGACGCCGGTGTGCTGCCGGGCATCGTCCGGCTGAGCGTCGGTATCGAGGACCCTGACGACATCATCTACGACCTCGACCAGGCGCTCGCCGCAGCGGTGAAGGAGTAGTGGCATGAGCACTTCGACAAGCTCAGTGACCGGTGTGGACGCGACAGTGACCGGTGTGGACGCGACCGTGACCGGTGTGGATGCGACCGCGACCGTGACCGACCAGGACGCGACCGAGACGGTCCGGCTCACCAACGGTCTCACCTGCTCGCTGCCCGCCGATTCGCCGCTCGCGAAGCTGCTGCGTTCGCAGCGCACCTGGGCGGGCCCCGACGCGAAGGCTCGCCTGAAGCTCCTCCGCGAGGCGAAGTCCGTCGCGATCGTCGGCGCCTCCCCGAACCCGGCGCGTTCCTCGTACTTCGTGGGCACCTACCTGCAGCAGTCGAGCGATTTCCGGATCTATTTCGTGAACCCGAACGCCACGGAGATCCTCGGTCAGCCCGCCTACCCCGACCTCGCCTCCCTGCCGGAGGTACCCGACATCGTCGACGTCTTCCGCAAGGCGAGCGACATCCCCCAGGTCATCGACGAGGTCGTCGCCATCGGAGCACCGACGGTGTGGGTGCAGCTCGGCATCTGGAACCAGGAGGCGGCCGAGTACGGCGAGTCGAAGGGTCTGAACGTCGTGATGGACCGCTGCATCAAGGTGGAGCACGCCCGGTTCCACGGTGGCCTCCATCTGCTCGGCTTCGACACCGGCCAGATCACCGCCCGCAAGACCCTGCGCTGACGCCTCGGTTCCCTGCACTCGTCGGCAGGTCGCACTTCGACAGGCTCAGTGACCGGGACAGTACGGGATACAGCCCTGGATACACTCGTGACGTGCCTGCGTCGAACCTCCGAGTGACCGTCCTGGGGCCGGTGCTCGTCGAGGGACGCACCGGTCGGCTCGTCGAACCCGGCGGCCGGCTCGCCAAAGCGCTGGTGACGATCCTGGTGCTCGCGGACGGGCGCGCCGTGTCGACGGCCGCCCTCATCGACGAGCTGTGGGACGACGCACCGCCCGCAGGTGCCAAAGCCGCGCTGCAGACCCTGGTCTCACGGGTGCGCGCCGTGTCGGCGCCCGACCTCATCGACTCCTCGGCCGCCGGCTATCGACTGTCGATCGACCAGTCCCTGGTCGACCTCCACGTCGCCGCGCAGGCGGCCGATGCGGCGTCGACGGCCATCCGCGCCGCCGACCCGCACACCGCGGGCACGCTCGCCCGGGACGCACTCCTCCTCTGGACCGGTGATCCAGGCGCTGAAGTGGACGGCCCGCTCGGCGACGAGCTGGCGCACCGCGCGGCGCGGCTCCGCGACGACCTGCGCCGGGTGCGTGCTCAGAGCCGCCTCGAGCTCGGCGACGGCGCGGCCGTCATCACCGATCTCGAGGCGCTCGTCGCCACCGATCCACTCGACGACGCCACCCAGCTGATGCTCTTCAACGCCTACGCGCAGAGCGGACGTCGCTCCGACGCGATGCAGCTCTTCGCAGACCACCGTCACCGGCTCCGGGACGAACTCGGTGCCGACCCGACGTCGGCGCTGGTCGCGGCACACGCGGCGCTCCTGCAGGACGCCGTCGAGCCGTCTCCGCCGGCCGCCACTCCCCTGGCCGCCCGGGTCTCCAGCATGGTGCTCGGACTCCGGACGGCGCCGAACGAGCTCCTCGGTCGCGACGCCGACCTCGACGCGATCGGCACGCTCGTGTCCGAGGTCCGCCTGACCACGATCCTCGGCCCCGGTGGCCTCGGGAAGACCCGACTCGCCCAGGAGGTCGCCCGGCGTGCCACCACGACCACGCCCGGCGTCGTCGTGGTGGAACTGGCGAGCGTGCGGGACCCGGAGGATCTGCCACTCGCGGTCGCGACCGCACTCGGCATCCGCGAGGCCCCGACCCCGCGTCGGCTGAGTGAAGCGATCATGGTGCAACCGGTCGAGCTGCACGAGCGAATCATCGACAGACTCTCGGAGCGGCCGACGCTGCTCGTGATGGACAACTGCGAGCACCTCGTGGATACGGCGGCACGCTGGATCGCCGATGCGCTGGCCTGGGCCGGCGACCTCCGCGTCCTCGCGACGAGTCGGAGCCCGTTGTCGATCGCCGCCGAGCACGTCTACCAACTCGACCCGCTGGACGCTGCCGTGGACGGCACCGACCTCGAACACGCGGGCCCTGCGGTGCGGCTGTTCGTCGAGCGTGCGCGCGCCGCCCGTCCGGGACTCCATGTGCCACTCGACGTCGCAGCACGTCTCTGCGCGAGACTCGACGGCCTGCCGCTGGCGATCGAACTCGCGGCGGCGCGCACCAGATCCATGTCGGTCGAGGAGGTGGAGCGACGACTCGGGAACCGCTTCACCCTGCTGACCGCCGGTGATCGCAGTGCTCCTGAGCGCCACCGCACCCTGCTCGCCGTCATCGACTGGAGTTGGAACCTCCTGGGCGAGCACGAACGTGTCGTCCTCCGTCGCATGTCCAGGTTCCCCGACGGCTTCGATCTGGAGGCGGCTGCAGCGCTCGCCCCCGAGGTCGAGGTCGTGGAAGCGCTCGACGCGCTCGTCGGCCAGTCGTTGCTCACCGTGCAGGACGACCCGGCCACCGGGACCGTCCGATTTCGGATGCTCGAGACGGTCCGCGAGTTCGGCGCGATCAAGTCCGCCGAGGCGCACGAGGACGACCTCGTACTCGACCGCACTCGGACGTGGGCGGTCGCACTCGCGGAGACGCTCCTCCCCGCCATGCAGGGACCGCGACAGGTGGCGGCGTTCGCGCGCCTCGCCCTCGAACAGGACACCCTGGTGGACGTGCTCCGCGGGGCCGTCGCCGACGATCGCGCCGACGTCGTCGCCCCGGTCTTCGCAGGACTCGCCCTCTTCTGGACGATCCGCAGCGCGCATCAGGAGGTCCTGGTCTTCGGAACGGCCGTCCTCGACGTGCTCCGCCATCAGAACCCGGAGTCGGTGTCGACCGACACCCCGGCCATCGCCGTCGCCATCATCACCGTGACTTTCCTCGCCACCGATCCCCGGACGTCCGCGCGGGCGATCGGCGTGCTCCGCCGACTCGAACGGGTACGGACGACACAGGCCCCACGGGTGCGCGCGATGGTCAACCTGTTGCTGGTCGCGGGTCGCCCCGAACGCGCGGAGGCCCTCCTCCGCGAGTACTCCCGGTCGACCGACCCGCACGTCGCGAACCTCGGGAACCTCATGTCGGCCCAGGCGGCGGAGAACGACGGCGACCCCCGCGCCGCCGAAGCGGCCGCCCTGCGCGCGAACGACCTCTCGCTCACGCTCGGGGATGTCTGGGGCGCCGCCATGAGTGCGCACATGCTCGCCCAACTGCACAGCCAGAACGACGAGCCGGAGGAGGCGCTCGTCTGGGCGGCCCGCGCTGCCGAGGGGCTGACCGCGATCGGTGCCGAGGCGGACCTCCGTCAACTCGAGTGGCTGATCGCGATCGGTGACATCGCCCGCGGTGACCACGCCGCCGCCACCACCGTGCTCGACCGGTTCCTCTCGGACGACGTCTCGTTCTCCGCGTTCGCCCCGCTCCCCGAGCGGCGGTCGATCGGCTGGGCCGGTCTCGCCGAGATCGCGCGGGCACAGGGCGACGTCGCACGGGGAGCCGAGCTCTACGGGAAGGCGCTCGTGGCGTTCGCTCCGGGTGAGTCGCGCCGATCGCCGTGGTTCACCCTCGTCGGCTCCGCCGCGATCGCCGCCGCCGTGCTGGACGGTGTCCCGGACGCCACCGAGGTCCAGCGTCTCGTGCGGCGGGTCCGCACCCGCACCATCGCGCTGGGACGCCTCCTCCCGAACCGGTTCGACCGACCGGTGCTGGGTTCCACCGTCATCGCGCTCGGCGCCTGGTACGTCCGCTCGGAGGACGACGAGGTGCGGTTGATCGGCGCAGAGCTCATCGCGCTCGCCAGTGCGCTCGCCTCCCGTCAGGACATCCCCTCGCTCGTCCGCACACCACACGAGGCAGCAGCGGCGGCGCGACTCACGCCGACCGAGCGCGACCGCATCGCCGAGCGGTCCCTCTCCCTGCAGGCGCACGAGAGCGCCGCCAGGGCGTTCGAACTGCTCGGCAGTCCTGCCCTGGCGGCGCGCTGATCGGTCGCTGCGATCGTCTCGTCGTCAGGCGCGGCGCATGTACGCCCGCACGGTGAGCGGTGCGAAGACCGCGACGATGACGGCGGCACCGAGGAGCGCCAGCCAGGCGTCGCCGCCGAAGACACCCGTGTTCGCGAGGTCGCGGACCGCGGTCACGAGGTGCGAGACCGGGTTCACGTCCACGAAACCCTGGAGGAAGCTCGGCATCGTCTCCGGGTTCACGAAGGCGTTCGACAGGAACGTCAGCGGGAACAGGACGAGGAACGAGATGCCCTGCACGCTGCTCGCGCTCCGGGCGATGACCCCGAAGAACGCGAAGATCCAGCTGATGGCCCAGGCGCAGACGATCACGAGGAGGCCGGCGAGGGCCACGAAGCCGATGCCGCCCTCCGGCCGGTACCCCATGACGAAGCCCATCGCGAAGGTGAGCGTCGTGGCGATCGTGTAGCGCACCGTGTCGGCGAGGAGGGCACCGGCCAACGGTGCGATGCGGGCGATGGGCATCGACTTGAAGCGGTCGAACACGCCCTTGTCCATGTCCTCGCGGAGCTGGATGCCGGTCACGACCGAGGTCGTGATGACGGTCTGGACCAGGATGCCCGGGATGATGATCGGCAGATAGCTCGCGACGTCGCCGGCGATCGCGCCGCCGAAGATGTATGTGAACATCAGCGTGAAGATGATCGGCTGGACCGTCACGTCGATCAGCTGCTCGGGCGTGCGCTTGATCTTGAGCAGTCCGCGGTACGCCATGGTGAAGGAGTTGCGGACCGTCTGCGAGAGGCTGACATGGTTCCGGAGGGACCGGTCTGCGGCCGGGGTGATGGTGATCGTGCTCATGCGTGGACCTGCTCTGCGGTGTCGAGGGAATCGGTGTCGGACGTGGCGTCGGCGTCGTCCGCCTCGACGCCGTGCCCGGTGAGGGTGAGGAAGACCTCGTCGAGCGTCGGCTTCTGGACGCTCATCTCCGCGAGCCGGATCCCGGCTTCCCGGAGCGTGATGAACAAGTCGGTCACGGCGTCGGGGTCGCGCATCGGGGCCGTGATGCGGGTGGCCTCCGGCGAGACGACGGTGTCGACGCCGAGGACGCTCGAGATGACCCGTCGCGCATCCTCCAGGTCGGCGGGGTCCGCGAGCCGCAGCTGCAGCGACGACTCGCCGACGGAGGCCTTCAGCTCGTCGGAGGTGCCCTCGGCGACCACGAGACCGCGGTCGATGACGGCGATCCGGTCGGCGAGCTGGTCCGCCTCGTCGAGGTACTGGGTGGTCAGGAGGACGGTCGAGCCCGTCGCGACCAGGCGGCGGATCGTGTCCCACATCTGCGCGCGGGTCCGCGGGTCGAGGCCCGTGGTCGGCTCGTCGAGGAAGATGAGGGGCGGCTGGGCGATGAGGCTCGCCGCGAGGTCGAGACGACGACGCATGCCGCCGGAGAACTTCTTCAGGGGTCGTGACGCCGCGTCGCTCAGGCCGAACTCCTCGAGGAGTTCCGCGCTCTTGCGCTTCGCCTCCGCGCGGCCGAGTCCGAGCAGTCGCGAGAAGATGACGAGGTTCTCGGTGGCCGAGAGGTTCTCGTCGACGGACGCGAACTGCGCGGTCACGCCGATGAGCTGGCGCACGACCTGCGACTCCCGCTGGATGTCGTGTCCGAAGACGGTGGCGGTGCCGGCGTCAGGACGCAGGAGCGTCGCCAGCATGCTGATGGTGGTGGTCTTGCCGGCGCCGTTCGGGCCGAGGACGCCGTAGACGGTGCCGGTGCGGACCGAGAGGTCGACGCCGTCGACCGCCCGGTTGTCGCCGAAGGTCTTCACGAGGCCGTGGGCTTCGATCGCCCAGTCGGAGCTGATGCTCATGCGGATGCCTTTCGAAATCAGGTGTGGTCCGCCGGTGGGCGACCCGGACAACAGTGTGGGCGGGGGCACTCACGGATCGCTCACCTGCCGCTGACACCCGCTGACGGCCGCTGACACCGCACCCGGCGCCGAAGACGCTTAGAGTGAGAGGAGCCAGTCGCACCGAAGGGGGTCGTCCAGTGACCGCATACGTGTCCGCGTTCGACCTCTTCTCCATCGGGATCGGGCCGTCCAGCTCGCACACGGTCGGACCGATGCGGGCGGCCCTGGCCTTCGCCACCGGGCTCGCTGACGACGGCCTGCTCGACCGGGTCGACCGCGTCACGTGCTCGTTGTACGGATCGCTCGGCGCGACCGGCATCGGCCACGGCACCCCCGACGCTGTCGTCGCGGGACTCCAGGGGCTCACTCCCGAAGGGTGCGATCCCGCCGAGGTCCGACGGGCCTGGAGCGACCACCCCGACGGCGCCCCGCTCACGCTCGCCGGGACGCGGGCCATCGCGTTCTCGAAGGACGACGTCTCGTTCGTGCCCAGGACGAGGCTGCCGGGCCACCCGAACGCCATGACGCTGCACGCCTGGGATCAGCGGAGCGACCTCCCGGTGCGCTCCGAGACGTACTACTCGGTCGGCGGCGGCTTCATCCGTCGTGACGGCGACGACCCGAGCACGGTGCTGCCGTCGACACCCGTGCCGATGCCGTTCCGGACCGCTGAGACGCTCATCGGCCTCTGCGACGAGACAGGGCTCCCGATCGACGCGATCGCGAGACGCAACGAGGAGGCCCTGCGGTCGGCGGTCGAGGTCGACGCCGGCCTCGACGCCATCTGGACGGCCATGCACGAGTGCGTGACCGCCGGGCTCGCCGACACCGGCACACTCCCGGGCGGTCTCGGCGTCAAGCGCCGGGCGCGTGCCGTCCGTGAGCGCCTCGACGTGGCCGAGGCCGAGAGCGGGCGCGAGCTCCCCACGGAGTGGCTGCACGCGTTCGCCCTGGCGGTCAACGAGCAGAACGCCTCCGGCGGGCGGGTCGTGACCGCACCCACGAACGGGGCCGCGGGGATCATCCCGGCCGTCGGGAGCTACTACCTGCGGTTCGTGCCGGGCGCCTCGCTCGACGGCATCCGCCGGTACCTGCTCACGGCGACCGCCATCGGCTCGCTCTTCAAGGCCAACGCGTCCATCTCGGGCGCCGAGGGCGGCTGCCAGGCCGAGGTCGGATCGGCCTGCGCCATGGCCGCCGGTGCCCTGTGCGCCGTCCTCGGCGGCACACCGCGTCAGGTCGAGAACGCCGCGGAGATCGCGATGGAGCACCACCTCGGCCTCACATGCGACCCGGTGGGCGGGCTCGTCCAGGTCCCGTGCATCGAACGCAACGCGATCGCCTCCTCGACGGCCGTCAGCGCCGCACGCCTGTCGTTGCACGGCGACGGGACGCACCTGGTGTCGCTCGACACCGTGATCGAGACCATGCGCCAGACCGGCGTCGACATGTCGACGAAGTACAAGGAGACGAGCGAGGGCGGTCTCGCGGTCAACGTCATCGAGTGCTGAACCGCGGCGTCGTGTGACCGCGTGTTGCCGACCACCGTGGTCATCCGGGCCGCGGCCTCCTACGGTGGGCGCATGACCTCCACGCACGCGCTGTTCCTGGTGGACCCGCTCGTCTCCACCCAGTGGCTCGCGGACCATCTCGGCAGCGAGAGCCTCATCGTCCTCGACGCGAGTGTCGTCGAGCTGCCTGCGCCGGACGGCGGCCCGGTGCGACTGGTGAGCGGCTACGACCTGTACCTCTTCGACGGCCATGTACCCGGCGCCGTGTTCGTCGAGCTGTTAGACGCGCGTCAGGGGCTCGGAGCATCCTCACCGGACGAGGTCCGACGCGGGGCGGCGGCCATCGGCGTCACGGAGCAGCACACGGTCGTCCTGTACGACCAGCTGGACGGGCGCTCCGCCGAGCGCCTTCGTGCGGCGCTGACCGGAGCTGGATACAAGCGCGTCGCGCTCCTCGACGGCGGCCTCGGGCGCTGGCGCTCCGAAGCCCGCGAGCTGCGCTTCGGCCGACCGGACGGCACCTTCGGGGCCTGACCCACCCAGGTGTCGGGTCGACGGGTGCGCTGGTTCAGCGGGCGTCGAGCTGCGCCACATCCGTCACGGGGAGGCGGCAGACGAAGTCCCGGCAGTGGTAGGCGGTCAACCGGCCGTCCCGACTCGTCCGCTCGGCGAAGACGTCGAACCCGCTCCTCGCCCAGGCCACCGCCTGCCGCTCGGAGACCACCGCCACGACGTCGTCCCGGCGCGTCCTGACCGCGTCGCGCATCGCCCGGTCCGCCGTTGCGCGAGCCTCGTCCTCATCCGGATCCGCCCGATCCGGCCCGACGACGATCAGTTGCGACGCCGGCCCGGTGAGCGATGCCGCGAGGGCCAGACTCGCGCCGAACGCGGTCGGTGCCGACAGCGCAGCCGACGCGGCGAACCGGACCGCGCTCTCGGCGGCGTCCCGGAACCGGCCGTCTGCTGTCAGCTGGAACAGCAGCAGCGACGCGCGTCCGAGCGAGGAGATCCCCGAGGGATACGCGCCCTCCGACGGGTCGCCGTCGATCCGCATGCCCTGGGCCGACAGCACCGGGTCGCCACCACCGGGCAGGATGAAGCCGGCCACCGTGGCGGAGGCGTCGGTCACGGTCTCGTCAGTCACGGTCTCGTCCGGCAAGCACCGGTCGACGAGGTCGCGGGCGACCTCCGCGTAGCGGACCTCGCCCGTCGCGAGGCCGAGGCGCAGGAGCCCCTCCGCGAGCATCCCGTAGTCCTCGAGGGCCGCAGCCGCACCCGACCGCCGTTCGTCGAGCGAAGCCCGGGCGAGCGTGCCGTCTGAGGCGAGGTGGTTCTCGACCACCGCGTCCGCCGCCCACCTCGCTGATTCGATCCATTCGGGGCGGTCGAAGACCGTCGAGGCCTCCGCCAGCGCACCGATCGCGAGCCCGTTCCAACCGGTGAGCACCTTGCGGTCAACGGCCGGCGGGGTCAGCATCGCCCGGCCGTCGGCATCGCGTCGATAGTAGCCACCTTCGGATCCGATGCCGTCGACGACGCTCTCGGAGTCCTGCGCCGACCCGAAGCCGCCGCTCGGCTGCTGCAGCGTGCCGATGAGGAACTCGGCGATCCCGGCGGCGACACTGGCCGCCCACGAGCTCGGGCGCTCGGCCCAGGCCCGCGTGTACGCGGTGAGCAGGAGCGCATTGTCGGTCAGCATGCGTTCGTAGTGCGGCTCGGTCCAGTCCCGATTGACGGCGTATCGGAAGAACCCGCCTTCGACCGGATCCCGGAGCGCCGAGGCCCCCATCGTCCTGAGGGTGCGTTGCGCGAGGTCGACACCGCGGCGGGCGACCTCCCCCTCGCGCGGCGTCAGCAGGAAGTCGAACAGCGGGGCCATCGGGAACTTCGGAGCCGTGCCGAAGCCGCCGAGCTCCTGGTCCTCCAGCGCCTCGACCGCCACGATCGACGCGTCGAGGTCTCCGGGTTCCGGCAGTGGGGCGTCATCCGTGGACGACATCGTCTCGGCGATCGCGCGCGCGAGTCCGTCGGCGCTCGCGACGACCTGCTCCCGTCGCTCGGTCCACGCGACGCGGACGGCCTCGAGCACCTGCGGGAACGAGGGATGCCCGCGGAGCGGGACGGGAGGCGAGTAGGTCCCCGCGTGGAAGACGTGTCCGCGCGGCGTCACGAACACGTTCAGCGGCCAGCCCAGGTCACGGGTGAACGCGCCGGCGGCGGCGAGGTACCTGGCGTCGACGTCGGGATGCTCCTCGCGGTCCACCTTCACCGCCACGAAATCGCGGCGGAGGAGCTCGGCGATGTGCTCGTCCGAGAACGACTCGCGTGCCATGACGTGACACCAGTGACACGTCGAGTAGCCGATCGAGACGAGCAGGGGGACGTCACGACGGGCCGCTTCGGCGAAGGCCTCCGGCCCCCAGGGGTACCAGTCGACCGGCTGCTCGGCGTGCGAGCGGAGGTACGGGCTCATCGCCTCGGCGAGCCGGTTCGTCATGCGGGATCCGTGGCCCGGGACCTACTGGCCGAGCGGCAGTCGCTCGCCCGCCGTGATCCGCGTGCGGAGCCGGTTGTTCGGCGCAGGCAGCGGGCACACGTAGTGGTCGCTGAACGCGCACGGCGGCAGGTACGCGCGGTTGAAGTCGACGAGGACGTGGCCGTCCGCGGTCGGGGCCGGCATGCTGATGAACCGGAACCGGTAGCTCTCGTCGCCACTCGTGCCGTCGGAGAAGACCGCCCAGAGTCCGTTCGGGCCGCCCGTGACCGTCAGCGAGACCGCTTCATCACCGAGCTCGAACTCGACCCGGCCGACAGGGGTCTCGGTCGTGACGTGGCCGTCGATCGACTCGGTCTCGACCGTGACGTCCGGGGACGGCACGAACCGCGCCGGCCGGATCCAGGCGACGTCGGGGGCGAACGCGCTGATGCCCGCGAGCGAGGTCCGCGTCGGCGCCTCCGGGTCGAGCACGCGGAGGGCGTAGACGCCGTCTCGCTCCATACCTCGGAGGAGCGCGTCGCCGAAGTGCAGTTCGTCACCGTGGACCAGCTCGACGCGGTCGGTCATGATCTGCGCGCCACTCGGCGTGGTCAGTCCGGTGCCCGTGAGCCGCTCACCGACGATGCCGGTCGCGTCCGCACGCCAGGTGCCTGGCGCGCCCTCGAGAGCGGTCGCCTCCTCGGTCAGCCAGTGGGTGAACCGGAGGGCGGCAATACCGTGGGGTGCTCGGACGGAACGCTCGCGAGCGGTGTGCCAGGCGGTCCAGGACGCGATGAACTCTGCGGGGGTCTCGGAACTCATACCCTGACGCTATCAACTCCTCAGGTGTCGGAGACCCCCCTGGACATCCGGCTGCAGCCGGATGCGCTCCCCGCGAACAGCGCGATGGCGCCGCCCGGAGAACCGGACGACGCCATCGACGTGTGGCTGCTGCTCAGCTGAAGAGTTTCTTGTCCTTCAGCCAGTCGGCCGCGAGGGTCTTCGGAGCGGCCTTCTCGTCGCCCTGGTTGCGGGCGTTGAGCTCGATGAGGTCCTCGGTGGTCAGCTCCGCGGACACGGCGTTCAAGACCTCCTTGACCTTGTCGCTGGCCTTGGCCGAGTTGATCAGCGGCAGGACGTTCTGCGGGAGGATCAGGTTCTCCGGGTCCTCGAGCGTGACGAAGTCGTTCTCGGTGATCGACGGGGTCGTGGTGTAGATGTCGGCGAGCTGGACCGTGCCGTCGAGCAGGGCCGCGGTGGTCTGTGCGCCGCCGCCGTCGCTGATCGGGACGAAGGTGAGCTTGTCGGCGGGGACGCCGTACACCTCGGTCAGGCCCTTCGGGCCGTACGGGCGCTCAGCCAACTCGGGTGCGCCGCCGATGGCCAGCGGGATCGTGAGGGCCGCGAGGTCGGCGAGGCTCGTGACGTTGTTCGCCTCGCTGAACTCCTTCGTGACGTTGTAGGAGTCCTTGTCCTCCGCCTTGGACTGGTCGAGGACCTCGTAGCCCTTCGGCGTGGCCTCCTGGAGGGCGGAGTAGACCTCGTCGCTCGACGTGGCCGTGGCGGAGTCGTCGAAGAACTGCAGCAGGTTGCCGCTGTAGTCGGGGACGAGGTCGATCGAGCCGTCTTCGAGCGCTGCGATGTAGACGTCGCGCGCGCCGATGTTGAGGGACTCGGCCGTCTTGATGTCGTTGGCCTCGAGCGCCTGGATGTAGATCTGGGCGATGATCTCCGACTCGGGGAATCCGGCGGAGCCGACCGTGATCGTGTCGGATGCCGCGGTCTCCCCGGCGGTCGGGTCGCCGGCGGAGCAGGCGCTGAGCGCGAGGGCCGCGACGGCGGTCGCGGCGATGCCGACGGCGAGGCGTCGACCCTGTCGAACTGTGAACATGGTGTTTCCTATCTGTGATGGGCGAGAACGGTGGTGCCGTTGTGGGTCTGGGAGCCGGGCGGTGCTGTCACCCGGGATGATGGGACGCGTCAGTTGTTGCGGTATGCCGCGGTCTGCATGTTCGCCTCCGCTTCTGCGACGACGGGGTCTGGTGCGGTGGACCGGTCGTCGCCGGTGGTGGCGTGACCCCGGGTCTCGTCGACCCGCGTGTGGGTCGCCTGGACACCGCGCGGCACGACCGCGCGCTGCAGCAGCGAGAAGACGCCCTCGAGGATGAGGGCGAGCACGATGATGATGATCGAGCCGGCGAGCATCTGCGCGTAGTCGCGTACCGGGAGGCCGTCGAGGATGTAGCGACCGAGACCGGGGCCGTTGGTGAGGAACGCGACGACGGTGGCGGTCGCGATCGTCTGCAGGACCGCCGAGCGGACGCCACCGATCATGAGCGGGAGGGCGAGCGGGATCTCCACCTTGCCGAGGATCTGCCACTCGTTCATCCCGACGGCGCGCGCGGCGTCGATGGTCTGGCGGTCGATCGACTCGACCCCGCCGTACGCACCGGCCAGGACGGGCGGGACGGCGAGCACGACGAGTGCGGTGATCGCGGGGACGAGACTCGTGCTTGAGAAGCCCCACCCGAGCGTGATGAGCGCGAGGAGTGAGAGCAGACCGAGGGTCGGCAGCGCCCGGAGCGCGCCGGTGATCGCGACCGCGATCTCCCGTCCCTTCCCGGTGTGCCCGATGAGGAGCCCGAGCGGGATCGCGATGACGCAGGCGATGAGGACGGTCAGGCCGGTCACGGCCAGGTGCTGGAGCACCCGCACGGGGATGCCGCCTGGGCCCTCCCAGTGCGCGGGGTCGAAGATCCAGGCGAAGGCGGCGAGGAAGTTGATCATGCTGCTCCTCCCCCGGCGGTCGCCAGCTCACGGGCTTCGGTGGCCGCGCGACGACGACGGATCGCGCCTTTCGAGCTGATCCGCGTCCACGGCATGAGGAGTCGGCCGAGGAGCACCAGCAGGACGTCGAACACGATCGCGATCACGACCGTCCCGACGATGCCGGTCAGGATCTCGATCGGGAACTGCCGGTTGTAGCCGTCGGTGAAGAGGTAGCCGAGGTTCGTGACGCCGATGAGGGCGCCGACGCTCAGCAGGCTGATCGTGCTCGCGGAGACCACCCGGATGCCGGCGAGCATGAGCGGACCCGCAAGCGGGAACTCGACCCGCCAGAACCGCTGGCCGGTGGAGAACCCCACGGCCTGTGCCGACTGCCGCACCCCGGCGTCGACGGCGTCGAGCGCGTCGGCGACCGTGCGGACGAGCAGGGCCACGGCGTAGATGGTGAGCGCGATCACGACGTTCGCCGGATCGAGGATCTTCGTGCCGATGAGGGACGGCATGAGGACGAACAGCGGCAAGGACGGGATCGCGTAGAGGATGCCGCTCAGTGTGAGCAGCACGCCACGCGACCACCGGTACCGGTGTGCGAGCCAGCCGAGGGGGAGGGAGATGAGGAACCCCAGGATGATCGGGGGCAGGCTCAGCTGGACATGGGTGAGGGTGAGGTCCCAGATCATGTCCCAGTTCGCGATGACCCAGCTCATGTGGATGCGCCGTCCTTCCGGACGTCCAGGCCAGGGCGGTCGCCTGCGCCGGGCCCGGCTCCGAGGACGCCGGCGGGGCGGCCCGACTCGTCGACGACCACGTCGCGTCCGTCGACGCGCTCGACGTGGAGCGTCCGCTGGCCACGATCGGCGCCGATGAACTGGGCGACGAAGTCGTCGGCAGGGTTGGCGACGATCTCGGCCGGCGTGCCGACCTGGGCGATGTGGCCACCCTTCTGCAGGATGACGACCTGGTCGCCGAGGAGGAAGGCCTCGTCGATGTCGTGGGTGACGAACACGATCGTCTTCGCGATGTCGCGCTGCAGTCGGAGCAGCTCCCGCTGCAGCTCGGCACGCACGAGCGGGTCGACGGCGCCGAACGGCTCGTCCATCAGCAGGATGTTCGGGTCGATCGCGAGGCCTCGTGCCACGCCGACGCGCTGCTGCTGGCCGCCGGACAACTGACTCGGGTACCGGTCGGCGAGCGCGCGGTCGAGTCCGACGGTGTCGAGGAGGGTGAGGGCGTCCGCCCGGGCCTGCTTCTTGTTGACGCCGGTGAGCATGGGCACCGTGGCCACGTTGTCGATCACGGTGCGGTGCGGGAGGAGACCGGAGTTCTGCATGACATAGCCGATGCGGCGACGGAGACGGACCGGGTCGACGGCGGAGACGACCTCGTCGTCGATGACGATGCGTCCCTCGCTCGGATCGACCATGCGGTTGATCATCCGCAGGAGCGTGGTCTTGCCGCAGCCTGAGGACCCGACGAAGACCGTGGTGGACCGCGACGGGATCGTGAGGGAGAAGTCGTCGACCGCGAGGGTGCCGTCGTCGAAGCGCTTGGAGACGTGTTCGAAGGAGATCATGCTGGACCGATGCCTCTTCTCTGCACGGCTGTTCGTGACAGGTCGTCTTCCAAGGGTCGTCGCCGCCGCGGTCGGTGGCTCGCTGAACGTCTCTCGGTCGGTGGTCCGAACCTACCGGAGGGCACTGACATCGCCCACCCCCTCGACACGTGTCGAAATACATGGCATGCGACGACGTGGGTGCGCCCTCGCACGTTCGCCGGCCGGCCGCCGTCGCTCAGGATCGGTCGACGCCCAACGCGGCGAGCGCCGCCGTGACGAGCTGCTGACCGTGCAGCTCCTGCTCGATCGCCGACCGGAGGCCGGCGTGGGCGACGGAGAACCCGACCGACCATCCGTCGTGCTCCGCCGGGCCGAGCGCGTCCGCCGCGACGACCGCCTCGACCGCCAGCACGTCCGCGAGGAGGGCGGTCGAGCGTTCCAGCAGTCGCAGCGAGGTCCCGGCGAAGGAGGCCGGGTCGTCCGAGTCCTCGTCCGGCACGCCGGCGGTGACGACCGGGGTCGCGAGCACACGCAGTTCAGCGACGAGGTCCGCCGCCGACTGACCGAGCCGACCCGGTACGAGCCCGTGCCCGGTCCCCCTCGGGTCGACCCCGCCTCCGGCGATGCGTCCGAGCCGTCGCTCGGCGGCAGCAGCGGTGTGCGCGATGGCCGCGCGCAGCCCGTCGAAGGCGCGGGCGAGCCGGGCGCCATGCAGCAACCCGCCGGTCCTCAGGACACCCGATGCCTGATCGACGAGTGGATCCTCCGAGGCCGTTCCGAGCGTCGCTTCCACGAGCTGGACGGCCGCCGTGACCTCGTCCGCGAGGGCACCGTTGATCTGCGGGGTCGCGCGGAGCCGCAGTCCGTCCAGGTCCCGTCCGCCGCGCGCACCCCGCGGGCCGACCGGCGTCGCCAACAACTCGGAGATCCGCTCGCCGCTGGCCCGGGTACCCGCCGACGGGCTACCGGCGAGGACCCTCGCGTCGAACGCCGGTCCTCGCCCGCCGAGCCCGGACCGCGCAGCGGCCCGCGACGAGAGCGCGCTCGTGGTGTCCGCCAGTCGGCTGAGCGCGCCGAGCCGGTGGAGTGCGAGCGCACCGACGCCGAGGGAGTAGGCGTTGTGGTGGACGAACGCCAAGCCCTCGTGCACAGCGAGGTCGAGCGGTGCGAGCCCGACCCGCGACAGAGCGACCTGGGCGGAGAGCCGCTCACCCGCGAGGACCGCTTCCCCCTGCCCGATCACGAGCGTCGCGACGGACGCCAGGTGGGTCTCGTCGCCGTCGCCGAGGGAGCCGACGGACGGGATCACCGGGGTCACCCCACGGTTGAGGAGCTCCGCGACGAACACGGCCGTCTCGAGGCGGATCCCGGATGCGCCACGGGTCCATCCGGCGAGCCGGGCGGCGACCACCGCCCGAGCACGGTCCACCGAGAGCGGCAGTCCGATGCCGCCACGGCGGTCATGGACGACACGCTCCTCCACCGCCGAGGCATCGAGCGTCGCGGTGCGCGGAGCCGCTCGTCCCCCGGCGGGACCAGGGATCCGTGGACCCTGGGACCGAGGGCCCGGCGCACCGACTCCGATCGGCGTCGTCTGCCGGTCGACGACGGCCCGGCCGGCGCCGATGCGGTCGAGCGCCGGGGTGTCGAGGACGACGATGGCGTCGTCGCGGGACACGGCCACGAGGTCGTCGACCGAGATCGGGCCGATGCCGAACACGACCGGGGCTCCCATCAGTGCGCGCCCGTCGATCGGTCGGCGGCGTTCGTCTGGTCTGCGCTGTTGGACACGGGTCGCTCCATCCGCTCGTCATGGGCCGTGGTCCGGCCGGGATGGACGTCAGCGTACGAGCGCCTGGCGGCCGGTGCACGGTGTGTGTCGACGTGTGACAGAACACGGGAACGGCCGGTGCTCGGCGAGTCGTCCGTCGACCTCAGCGGTAGCGGCGGCCCTCGTCGCGGCGGTAAAGAGCGAGGACCACGACGGTCAGGACGAGCGTCCAGACCAGGACGCCGACCCACGACCACCACGGCAACTCGCCACCCTGGACCGCCCAGACGACGAGCTCCCGGGTCTGGCGGCTCGGGAGGAACATCGACAGCCGGTCGAGCCACGGGGCGAAGAGGAACGGTGGGATGAACAGTCCGCCGGCGAAGGCCAGCGAGAACATGACCACCTGCACCACAGCGATCGCGGCCTTGCTGGGGAGGGCGTACCCGATCGCGGTGCCCAGGAGCATGAACGGCAGGGCACCCACCAGGAGCGCCACGATGCCACCGAGCAGTCCTGTCGGAGTCGTCGTGGCGGCGGTCAGGAGCGCACCGAGCACGACGACCGGTATGACGGCCGCGAACCCGAGGAGACCGACCGAGCACAGGTGCGAGAGGACACGGGCGACACCCGTCACCGGAAGGGTGCGGAGGTACGGATCCCACGCCTGCTCCCTCGCCTGGGCGATGGTCAGCCCGAAGCCGAACAGGGAGTTGGCGAGCACCGCGAAGACGATGAGGGAGATGACCGCCTGGGTCGCGATGACCGGATCGCCGGCGACCTGCGCCTGCGGGACGACGAAGAACAGCAGCGAGAGCGCGGGGAAGACGAGCGAGCCGATCAGCGCGATCGGGACGCGTACTGTCTCGAGCAGGGAGTAACGCGCATGCAGGGCGGTGAGCTGGAGTGTGGTGGCCATCAGGCGGCGCTCCGTTCGACGTCCGCCCGGGCACCCGCGGTGAGGGTCAGGAACGCCTCCTCGAGGGTCGCTCCGCGCACGGCGAGATCGGTGAACGGGACCTCGGACCGGATGAGATCGCGCACGAACGCGTCGGCGTCGCGGACGTCCAGTTCGACGGCGTCACCGTCCCGACTCGCCTGGACGACCCCGGCGAGCCGCTCCACCGCTCCGGGGTCGGTGCTCCGCAGCCGCACCCGGTGGATGCCGACGAGCCCGAGCACGTCGCGCAGTGAGGCATCGGTGATGACCCGTCCACCACCCAGCACCACGACGCGCTCGGCGAGCGCTTCGATCTCCTCGAGGTAGTGACTGGTGAGGACGATCGTCGCCCCGAGCTCGTGTTGCCGGCGGATCGCGTCCCAGAGGGTCCGGCGGGCGTCGACGTCGAGGCCCGTCGTCGGCTCGTCGAGGAGCACGAGACGCGGTCTGCCGACGAACGCGAGTGCGACCGCGAGGCGGCGCTGCTGGCCGCCCGAGAGCGAGCCCGTCTGGCGTCGGAGGAGATCGCCGAAACCGAACTGCTCCGCCAGGGCGGCCGTCGGCACGCGGTCCGCGAAGTGCCGTCCGACGAAGTCGACGACCTCTCCCACCCGGAGCGTGGGCGGCAGTGCCGTCTCCTGCGGTGTCGATCCAAGCCGCGTGCGGTTGACCGCTTGGGCGGGATCGCCGCCGAAGAGCGTCACCGTGCCGGTCGTCGGACGTCGGGTGCCCTGCAGCAGGGACAGCACGGTGGACTTGCCGGCGCCGTTGGGGCCGAGGAGCCCGACGAGCGAACCCGGCTCGATCCGGAGGTCGACGTCGTCCAGCGCGGTCACCTCGCCGTAGCGTCGTGTCACGCCCTCGAGGGTGGCCAGTGGTGTGATCGTCATGATGTCCCCGTTCCCGACGCGCCGCCGAGCATCGCTCGGAGACCGGTCATGTAGTCCTCGAACGCGCGGCGCCCGAGCGTGGTGAGTTCCAGGTAGGTGACCGGAGTGCGTCCCCGGTGGGTCTTCGTGACGAGGACGTAGGCGCCGTCCTCGAGTTTCCGCAGGTGTGTGGACAGGTTCCCGGCGGTCATGTCGAGCATCTCCTGCAGGCGGGGGAACGACATGCTGCTGTCCGCATCGATCGCCGCGAGCGTCGACATGATGCGCAGGCGGGCTTGAGCGTGGATGAGGGGGTCGAGTTCGTCCATCGGTCACGCCGCCGATCGGTGGGCACGCCGACGGCGGGTCGCCTCGAGGAACGTCGCGTACACGAGGAACCCGCCTCCGCCGGCGATGGCCATGATGAGCGCGTTGCCCGGCGAGCCGAAGAACGGCGCGGCCATGCCGACCACGATGATCCAGATGCCCATGCCGTACATGAGGCGGTCGCGCCAGACTGCTCCACCTGCGAGGTACAGCAGACCGACCACGAGGCTGTAGATGGCCGGGTAGAAGATGGCGGCGAGTGCGGGCGCCATCCCGGCAGCGAACAGAGCGCCGCCGAACACCGCCGCTGCCGTGCACCCGATCGCCCAGGCGATGCCGTACATGGTCCCCTGCACCTGCTGTGCTCCCTGGATCCCGCGAGACACGCGGGAGCCGATGATCGACGACGAGACGATGCCGCCAACCATCAGGATCCCGAAGAGCCACCCGGCGACCGCCGGCGGGGTGGTGAACCAGGGGTTCTCGTCGCTCGCGGACCAGAGCGCGAGGAACCCGACGGTCCACGCGACACCCCAGATGTACACGATCGCGATGGTGGGCCTCGTGAAGATGTCGTCGACACGGCTCGCCTGTCGCTCCTGCAGAGCGAGCATGGCGGCCGGGTCGAGCGCATCCGAGCCGTCGGTGGGTTCCATCGGTGAAGTCATATCTACTTTGTAACGCAAACCACTCTGCGAAGCAACCCTGTTTGCCATACAGCGTTCAGACCTGCCCGCTTCACGCCGAGGTGCCACAGCCCGACTGCCCTTCGACTGGCTCAGGGACCGGGTTCATCCGGCCGCCCCTCTCCCACCCGCCCTTCGACAAGCTCAGGGACCGAATCACCTTCAGTGAACCTCTCCCGGTCACTGAGCCTGTCGAAGTGCGGCACAGCTCGGGGACCGAAGCGGTGCGGACAGACTTCTCCCGGTCACTGAGCTTGTCGAAGTGCCCACGAGGACGCCTCATCATCCCGGGCACACCCCTCCCGGTCACTGAGCTTGTCGAAGTGCCCACGAGGACGCCTCATCGTCCCGGGCACGCCGGTCCCGGTCACTGAGCCTGTCGAAGTGCCCACGAGGGCACCTCATCGTTCCGAGCACACCTCTCCCGGTCACTGAGCTTGTCGAAGTGCCCACGAGGAACCCCTTCGACAGGCTCAGGGACGGGCGGGTGGTCAGAACGGGGCGGGGTCCGGTTCAGTCCGATACTGCTTCCCGTCGGGTGTCGTCCACTCGAGTACCCCACCGGGCTGGTGGTCGAGGTTCGATCCGGGAAGATGCTTCATCCGATGGTGATGTCGGCAGAGACAGGCGAGATTGCCGACATCTGTCGTCCCGCCGTCGTCCCACGCGACCGAGTGATCGAGGTCGCAGGCCCGGGCTCGCCTGCCGCAGCCTGGTGCGCGACAGGTGCCGTCCCGCAAGCGGACCGCGCGTTGCAGGTCGGCCGGGACCCGGTATTGATTCCGCCCGACGGAGAGGACGGCGCCGGTTTCCGGCTGGACGAGGATCCGGGTGAAGCTTGGTGCGTTCACCGCGATGCGAGCCGCGGTCTCGGGGTCGATCGGGCCGTACCCGTCGAGCATCGCCGGGGCATCGCTCACGCCCGCCATGCTGAGCGCCGGCACCGTGATCTGCACCGTGGGCTTGATGTGCTCCTGCACCTCGATCGGATGCGGGAGCACCGGGCTCGACATCACGTCTTCCGGTGTCACGCCGGTGAGGGCGAGGGTTGCCAGGGCGTCCGCTTGCAGCTGCGCGCACGTGCGGGTGTCGCCTGTAGCGCGCGACTCCGCCGCGGCTGCTTCGACGCGCTCGACGAGCCCCTGGGCGATCGGCGCCGTGGTGAACAGGTGCACCCACGCCATGCCGTCAGCCGCAGGTTCGAACTCGACGCGGCGGTCTGCCTCGGAGCGGACAGCGCGGGTGGTGATGGATTCCGGGTGGAGCCGCTCCCGTAGGACGCGGGCGCGGCTCTTGAGGCCTGCGGCGGTCATGCGCTCCGCCTCTGGCAGGACCTGGTCGAGGAACGCTGCGCGGCCTGCGATCGGGACGTCGCTGAGTTGGTCGGTGATCACCTTTGCATGCCAGGCCGAGATGCGGCCGGCCTCGAGTGACGCCAGCACCGCCGGTGCCTCGTTCACGAGACGTTCGGCGTCGTTCGTCGCACGCTGGACTGTCCGCTCGGGCGTCCGGGTCGCCATCGCGAGGGCCGCGCAGGTGGATCGTCGGGAGAGGGCCTGACGCTCGGCCGGCGGGAAGATGGCCGGGACTGTGGCGTCCGCGAAGGCGTCGGCGTAGGCGGCGGAGCGGGCGAGGAGGCGCGCCTTGCGTGCGTCCAGGACGGCTTGTTGCCGGTGGATCTCAGTCCACTCGTCCGAGAATTGCGCGAGTTGCGCGGCGTATTCGTCGCCGACGCGGGTCGCGGTGCGGGTGGTCTCGGTCATGGAACAAGTCCACCATGGACCACTGACATTCCAGATGCTGAGTTGGGCTGGTTGGGGAAGTTCCTCGTGGGCCCTCCGACAAGCTCAGGGACCGAAGGAGGTTGCTCAGGGACCGGAGGAAGGGTTCGCCGGATCGGGAGGCCCGGAGCGGCAGCACACCGCGTCCAGCCCGATACGATGGAGGGCTGATGTCCGACCTCCGAATCTCCTACCCGCCCGAGCTGCCGGTCAGTGCCGCTCGCGCGGACATCGCGCGTGCCATCAGCGAGCACCAGGTCGTCATCGTCGCGGGAGCGACGGGTTCCGGCAAGACCACTCAGCTGCCGAAGATCTGCCTCGAGCTCGGTCGCGAATCCATCGGGCACACGCAGCCCCGACGACTGGCCGCGCGCACGATCGCCGAACGCATCTCGGAGGAACTCGGCCAGGAGCTCGGTGGCGTCGTCGGCTACCAGGTCCGGTTCACCGATCAGGCGTCGAAGGCGACGAAGATCAAGCTGATGACCGACGGCATCCTGCTGAACGAGATCCACCGCGACCGGATGCTGCGCAAGTACGACACGATCATCATCGACGAGGCACACGAGCGCAGCCTCAACATCGACTTCCTGCTCGGCTACCTCAAGCAGCTCCTCCCCCAGCGCCCTGACCTCAAGGTCATCATCACGTCCGCGACGATCGACCCGGAGAGCTTCTCGAAGCACTTCGACGGAGCGCCCATCGTCGAGGTCTCCGGCCGCACGTACCCGGTCGAGATCCGCTACCGGCCGCTCGTGGCCGACGAGCCCACGGACGACGATGAGGACGCCCCCGAGTCCGAGGCCGCCGACCGCGACTACCTCGAAGGCATCAACACCGCCCTCGACGAGCTGGCGCACGAGTCGATGGGCGACGTCCTCGTCTTCCTGTCCGGTGAGACGGAGATCCGCGACGCAGCCGACGCCATCCGCGGCCGCAACCTGCCCGGCACCGAGGTGCTGCCGCTCTACGGCCGGCTCTCCTCCGCCGACCAGCACCGCGTGTTCCAGCCATCGACCGTGGCAGGCCTCCGCCGGCGCATCATCCTCGCGACGAACGTGGCCGAGACGAGCCTGACGGTGCCCGGCATCAAGTACGTGATCGACGCCGGAACCGCCCGCATCTCGCGCTACAGCGTGCGCTCCAAGGTGCAGCGACTCCCCATCGAGGCGATCTCGCAGGCGTCGGCGAACCAGCGTTCGGGTCGGTCCGGCCGCACGAGCGACGGCATCGCCATCCGCCTCTACTCGGAGGACGACTTCGCGAAGCGCCCGGAGTTCACCGAACCGGAGATCCTCCGCACGAACCTCGCCGCGGTGATCCTCCAGATGATCTCCCTCGGCCTCGGCGACATCGCCGCCTTCCCCTTCCTCCAACCGCCGGACGCCCGCGGCATCAAGGACGGCGTCGATCTGCTGTCCGAACTCGGCGCGATCGAGACGCGCACCTTCGCCGACGGCTCACCTCGCGGCGGCGGTCCACGTCTCACGCGGGTTGGGCGCGACCTCAGCCGCCTGCCGATCGATCCGCGGTTCGCGCGCATGGTCGTGGAGTCGAAGCAGCACGGGGTGTCGCGGGAGGTGCTCGCGATCGTCGCGGCGCTTACCATCCAGGACCCACGCGAACGACCGCTCGAGCACCGGCAGAAGGCCGACGAACTGCACCGCCGGTTCGTCGACCCGACGAGCGACTTCCTCGCCCTCCTGAACCTCTGGAACTACCTCGAGGAGAAACAGGACGAGCTGTCGTCGAGCGCGTTCCGTCGGCTCTGCAAGAACGAGTTCCTCAACTACCTCCGCGTCCGCGAGTGGCACGACGTCTACCGCCAGCTGCGCCAGCTCGCGAAGCCCCTCGGCCTGACGATCAACGAGCCGGCGGTGAACCCCGACGGCATCCACAAGTCGCTCCTCGCGGGGCTCCTCTCGCACATCGGGCTGAAGGACCAGACCGTCGCTCCGGTCCTGAAGGGCCGGAACGCTCCACCGGTGACGAAGACCGCGAAGAAGGGCGACTACATCGGTGCCCGCCAGACGCGCTTCGTCCTCTTCCCAGGGTCCGCGCTCGCGAAGAAGCAGCCGAACGCCGTCATGAGCGCGGAGCTCGTGGAGACGAGTCGGCTGTTCGCCCGGACCAACGCCTCGATCGACCCGGCGTGGGCGGAGCAGATCGCCGGCGACCTCTGCAAACGCTCGTACAGCGAGCCGCACTGGGAGAAGAACCAGGGCTCCGCCGTCGCCTTCGAGAAGGTGACCCTCTTCGGCGTACCGATCGTGCCGCGCCGCCGGGTGCAGTTCGGTCGCATCGACCAGGAGCAGGCCCGTGAACTGTTCCTGCGGCACGCGCTCGTCGACGGCGAGTGGACCCACGACATCGGTCGCGACAAGCTGTTCGACTTCCACCGCGCGAACCGACGACTGCGCAAGGAGCTGAGTGAGCTCGAAGAGCGGACGCGACGCCGCGACATCCTCTTCGACGACGAAGCCGTCTTCGACTTCTACGACGCCCGCGTCCCTGCCGAGATCTCGACGACGCGGGGCTTCGAGTCCTGGTGGCGCAAGACGCGCGTCGACCAGCCCGAGCTGCTCACGATGCGCCAGGAGGACCTCCTCCCCGAGGACGCTCCGGCGGTGGATGAGGACCGCTTCCCCGCCGAGTGGGTGCAGGCCGACCAGCGGTTGAAGCTCAGCTACCGTTTCGAGCCCGGAAGCGACGACGACGGCGTGACGGTCATCGTCCCGCTCGCCCTGCTCGACCGGCTCTCGCCCGCGGGCTTCGACTGGCAGGTCCCCGGTCTCCGTCGGGACCTCATCACGGCGATGATCAAAGCGCTCCCGAAAGCCCTGCGTCGGAACATCGTGCCTGCGGCCGACTGGGCGGCGAAGCTGCTCGCCGAGCTCCCCGCCGACGTCCCGGCGGTGGCCCCCGGCAGTCCGGCCGCCGAGGACTCGTTCGCCACCCGTCTCGCGAACGCGATCAAGCGGCTCTCCTACATGGACATCACCGCCTCGGACTTCGAGATGGAACGCGTCCCCGAGCACCTGCTCGTGACCTTCCGGGTCATCGACGAGCGCGGCCGGACGCTCGCCAGCGGCAAGGACCTCGTCGAGCTGCAGCAGCGCCTCAAGCAGCGCACGCGGGCGAGCGTCGCCAAGGTCGCGGCCGCCAGAGTGCCCAACGCCATCGAGCGCTCCGGGTTCACCAGGTGGGACTTCGACGACCTCCCCCGCTTCATCGACATCCGCCAGGAGGACGGCGTGATCCGCGGCTACCCCGCGATCGTCGACGACGGCACGAGCGTGTCGATCCGGATCATGAGCACGGAGGCCGACCAGGCCCGCGCCATGCCCGCGGGGGTGCGCCGCCTCCTCCTGCTCGCGATCCCGTCCCCGACGGCGTATGTGCAGCAGCACCTCAAGGCCAACGAGAAGCTCGCGCTCGCGACGAGCCCCTACCGGTCGACGCCGGCGTTGTTCGAGGACTGCCTCGCCGCCTGCATCGACGATGTCCTGTTCCGTGTGGTGCCCGACGGACAGGTGTTCTCCCGACTGCAGTACGAAACGCTGCGCGACCGCGTGTCCGCCTCGGTCATGGACCGGATGTTCCAGACGGTCGCCATCGTCGCCCGCATCCTGCAGGCCGCGCGCGACACGGAGAAGGCCATGAAGGCGGCGACGAGCATGACGCTGCTCGCGGCGCTCACCGACATGCGGAGCCAGCTCGACGGACTGGTCTTCCCGGGCTTCGTCTCCCGGACGGGCTCAGCACGACTCGAACATCTGCCCCGCTACCTCGCCGGCATCCGTTACCGCGCCGAGCGACTGACGGACAACCCGAACCGCGACCGGGTGTGGATGACGGAGGCGCAGACGGCGTCGGCGCGGTTCGAGGCCGCCGGCGGCACGATCCCACTGCCCGCCGAGGCTCCGGAGCACCTCGTGAAGGCCCGGTGGATGCTCGAGGAGCTCCGGATCAGCCTGTTCGCCCAGCAGCTGGGCACGGCCGAGTCGGTGTCGTTGCAGCGCCTGCAGAAGGTCCTCGCGGGCTAGCGATCCCCGGTCCCTGAGCTTGTCGAAGGGCCCCGGTCCCTGAGCCTGTCGAAGGGCGCATCTCGACAGGCTCGATGACCGGGGTCAGCGATTCAGGCCTCGGAACCCGTCGCCACCGGACGCTCCGGGTGGTTCGCCCACTCGCTCCATGACCCCGGGTACAGCACCGGTTCGAAGCCGGCCAGGGTGAGCGCGACCGCGTTGTGCGCCGCGGTCACCCCGCTGCCGCAGTAGGTCGCGACCGTCGCGTCCTCAGGCACGCTCGCGGCGAGGAACTGCTCGCGGAGAGTCTCAGGCGACAGGAATCGGCCGTCTGCGCCGACGTTGGCGGTCGTCGGTGTGCTGAGCGCTCCGGGGATGTGACCGGCCCGAGGGTCGATCGGTTCGACCTCGCCCCGGTACCGTTCGCCCGCACGCGCGTCGAGCAGCACCCGTCCCTCGCCCGCCCACGTCGCGGCGGTGTCGATGTCGATGGTTGGCAGGACACCCGTCGTCAACGTGACCGTCCCGGGTTCCGGGACGACCTCGCCGCGCTCCACGGGCAGTCCGGCGTCCGTCCACGCCCGGAACGCGCCGTCGAGGATGCGGACGTCCGCGATGCCGGCGTTCCGCAGCACCCACCAGGCTCGTGCTGCCGACAGGCTCTTGAGATCGTCGTAGACCACGACCACGTCGCCCTCGTCGACGCCCCACGATCGCGCGGACGCCTGGAGCGCCTCGCGATCGGGCAGGGGGTGACGGCCTCGGACGGCCGGTTCTCCGGTCGGTACGTGGTCAGCCAGCTCGTGGTCGAGGTCGACGTACACCGCGCCGGGCAGGTGACCCTCGAGGTAGGCGGGCCGTCCGTCCGGTGCGTCGAGTCGCCACCGCACGTCCAGGACGCGCACCGGCGTCTCGGAGGCGATCAGAGCGGCGAGGTCGTCCGGGGCGATGAGGATGGGCATGCGTCCAGCGTACGCACGCGAGGTCGACGCGACCCACGCCCGACCACTCGGTCGCCGTCACACCGGGTAACAGAGTTGCAGCTCCGGCCGGATGAGCGAAACGTAGCCTGTGCAGCGTCCACCGAATCGGCGTTGCAGCAGTCGTCCACAGCCGTTCGAAGGATCCCCCGTGAGCTCAGTCCACCCGGCAGCCGCCTCCGTGACCACCTTGCCGTCCCCCGTCGACGGTGGCGAGGCCGCCCCCGGTTTCGCCTCCCTGTCCCCCGACGACTTCAAAGCGGCCTTCCGTCAGCACCCGGCCGGCGTCTCGGTCATCACCGCGGACGACGGCAGCGGGCCGGTGGGACTCACCGCCACCTCGGTCTTCTCCGTCAGTGCGGAACCGCCGCTCCTCGTCTTCTCCGTGTCGTCGCTGTCCTCGAGCGCGCCGACCATCACCGCGTCCGACACCGTCGTCGTCCACCTCCTGGGTTCCGAGCAGCTGCACATCGCGAAGCTCTGCGCGACGAGTGGGATCGACCGTTTCGCCGACACCTCCATCTGGGACCGCCTGCCGACGGGCGAGCCGTACTTCACGGGCAACGGCGTCTGGATCCGCGGACGCATCGTGAACCGCATGGAGGCGGGCACCTCGACGGTCATCGCGGTGCACGCACTGGAGTCGAGCGTCTCGCAGCCGCGAGCGGCCGAGGAGCCGGTCCGGGCCGAGCCTGCTGCCGAGGCGCCCGCTCCCGCCGCCCCGACGTTCAGCCCCAGCTTCGACGGCGCACCGCTCGTCTACCACAACCGCACCTGGCACCGTCTCGACGCGAACTCGCAGATCGACGGCTGAGCGGCCTGCTGCTGGACATCTGTGCACTCCAACCCGCCGTCGGTCCACCGATCTCCGGATAGCGTGGTGACATCACCATCGTCGAGAGGACCCTCATGGCTGGATCGAAAGCCCGCACCGCCGCACGTCTGCTGCTCGGAGGCGCACTCGTGTTCGCCGGCATCAGCCACCTGACCTTCGCTCGGAAGGACTTCCAGGCGCAGGTGCCGGAATGGGTCCCGATCGACGAGGACACCACCGTGCTCGCCTCGGGCGTCGTCGAGATCGCCCTTGGTGCGGCACTCGCCTCAGGCGTGAAGCGGACGGCCGTCGGCAACCTCGCCGCGGCCTTCTTCACCGCGATCTTCCCGGGCAACCTCTCCCAGTGGCTCAACCGCCGCGACGCCTTCGGTCTCGACACCGACAGCCGGCGGTTCACCCGGCTCTTCTTCCAGCCCGTGCTCATCGCCTGGGCCCTCTGGTCCACCCGCCGCTGACCACCAGCCGTCGCTGAGTCGCCCGAATCTGCGCGTTTCCGCGTCGGATTCGAACATCCGCGGGCGAGTCAGCGGCGCACGGCGGATCGCCAGGTAGGGTCGAGGACACCAGAGCCACAGGGAGAACGATGCTGACGACCGAAGCGACCATGGACGAGCTGCTCGTCGCCGAATCCGTCGAGACGCCGAGCGCCGGACGCAACGGTGTCGTGAGTCTCGTCTCACTCGTCGTCATCCTCACGATCGTGGTCACTGCGATCGCGGCGCTCTTCCTCCCGGTCGTCCAGGGCGCGACGGCGTTCTTCTACTTCTTCCTGGCTGGCTTCGGTGGCCTCGGCGGCTGACGCCGCTATACGCGCAACGCCTGAGGGCCGGATGGAATCGTGGATTCCATCCGGCCCTCAGGCGTTCAGCGCAGCGACTGCGCGGTGACTAGAAGTCCCAGTCCTCGTCTTCCGTGACCACGGCCTTGCCGATCACGTAGGAGGAGCCGGAGCCCGAGAAGAAGTCGTGGTTCTCGTCGGCGTTCGGGGAGAGCGCCGACAGGATCGCCGGGTTCACGTCCGTGACCGTCTTCGGGAACATGGCCTCGTAGCCGAGGTTCATGAGCGCTTTGTTGGCGTTGTAGTGCAGGAACTTCTTCACGTCCTCGGTGAGGCCGACCTCGTCGTAGAGGTCCTGCGTGTACTGCACCTCGTTGTCGTAGAGCTCGTAGAGCAGCGAGAACGTGTAGTCCTTGACGTCGTCGCGCTCGGCCTGCGTCAGCTTCTCGAGTCCCTTCTGGAACTTGTAGCCGATGTAGTACCCGTGCACGGCCTCATCGCGGATGATCAGGCGGATCATGTCGGCCGTGTTGGTGAGCTTCGCGCGGCTCGACCAGTGCATGGGCAGGTAGAAGCCCGAGTAGAAGAGGAACGACTCGAGCAGGGTCGAGGCGGCCTTCCGCTTCAGCGGGTCGTCACCGTGGTAGCGGTCGAGGACGATGGACGCCTTCTTCTGCAGGTTCGGGTTCTCGACCGACCAGCGGAACGCCTCGTCGATCTCCTTCGTGCTGCTGAGCGTGGAGAAGATCGAGGAGTAGCTCTTCGCGTGCACCGACTCCATGAACGCGATGTTCGTGTAGACGGCCTCCTCGTGCGGGGTGATCGCATCGGGGATGAGGGCGACGGCGCCGACGGTGCCCTGGATCGTGTCGAGGAGCGTGAGGCCCGTGAACACGCGCATGGTGAGCTGCTGCTCCTGCGGCGTCAGGGTGTTCCACGACTGGACGTCGTTCGACAGCGGGATCTTCTCGGGCAGCCAGAAGTTGTTGACGAGGCGGTTCCAGACCTCGACGTCCTTCTCGTCCTCGATCTTGTTCCAGTTGATCGCCTGGACGCGGTCGACCAGCTTGAGCTTCTCTGACATGAATTGGTGTCCTCTATCGGGAAGTGGGGTTGGCCCTTCGACAGGCTCAGGGACCGGTGATGCTGATGGCCCTCGACGGACCGGTGATACTCGTGGCCCTCGACGGACCGGTGATGCTGATGCCCTTCGACAGGCTCAGGGACCGGGGTCGGGCTCAGTGACCGGGACCGGAATCCCGGTCACTGAGCCTGTCGAAGTGCGGATGACGAAGCGCGAAGCTCCTTAGAGCATGCAGCTGACGCAGCCGTCGACTTCCGTGCCCTCGAGCGCGAGCTGGCGGAGACGGATGTAGTAGATGGTCTTGATGCCCTTCTTCCACGCGTAGATCTGCGCCTTGTTGATGTCGCGCGTGGTGGCGGTGTCCTTGAAGAACAGCGTCAGCGACAGACCCTGGTCGACGTGCTGCGTCGCGGCGGCGTACGTGTCGATGATCTTCTCGGCACCGATCTCGTAGGCGTCCTCGTAGTACTCCAGGTTGTCGTTCGTCATGAACGGAGCCGGGTAGTACACGCGACCGAGCTTGCCTTCCTTGCGGATCTCGATCTTCGACGCGATCGGGTGGATCGACGACGTGGAGTTGTTGATGTAGGAGATCGAACCGGTCGGCGGGACGGCCTGGAGGTTCTGGTTGTAGATGCCGTACTCCTGGATGGACGCCTTGAGGGCCGTCCAGTCCGCCTGCGTCGGGATCTGCACGCCGGCCTGCTCGAAGAGCTCGCGGCCACGAGCCGTCTCAGGCTCCCAGACCTGGTCGATGTACTTGTCGAAGAACTCACCCGACGCGTACTGCGAGTCGGCGAAACCGTCGAAGGTCTCCCCGCGCTCCTTGGCGATGAGGTTCGAGGCGCGCAGCGCGTGGAACACCACCGTGTAGAAGTAGATGTTCGTGAAGTCGATGCCCTCGGGGCTGCCGTAGTGCACGCGCTCGCGGGCGAGGTAGCCGTGGAGGTTCATCTGGCCGAGGCCGATGGCGTGCGACTTGTCGTTGCCGTCCTCGATCGAACGCACCGAGGAGATGTGGCTCTGGTCGGACACGGAGGTGAGGCCGCGGATGGCGGTCTCGACCGTGCGACCGAAGTCGGGCGAGTCCATCGTGAGCGCGATGTTCAGCGAGCCGAGGTTGCAGGAGATGTCCTTGCCGATCTCCTTGTACGAGAGGTCCTCGTTGTAGGTGGTCGGCGTGTTGACCTGGAGGATCTCCGAGCAGAGGTTCGACATGTTGATGCGGCCCTTGATGGGGTTCGCCTTGTTCACCGTGTCTTCGAACACGATGTACGGGTAGCCGGACTCGAACTGGATCTCCGCGATGGTCTGGAAGAACTCGCGGGCGTTGATCTTCGTCTTCTTGATGCGGGAGTCGTCGACCATCTCGTGGTACTTCTCGCTCACCGAGATGTCGCCGAAGGGCACACCGTAGACGCGCTCGACGTCGTACGGGGAGAACAGGTACATGTCCTCGCCCTTCTTCGCGAGGTCGAAGGTGATGTCGGGGACGACGACGCCGAGGGACAGCGTCTTGATCCGGATCTTCTCGTCGGCGTTCTCACGCTTGGTGTCGAGGAAGCGCAGGATGTCGGGGTGGTGTGCGTTGAGGTACACCGCGCCGGCGCCCTGACGAGCACCGAGCTGGTTCGCGTAGCTGAAGGAGTCCTCGAGGAGCTTCATCACGGGGATGATGCCGCTCGACTGGTTCTCGATCTGCTTGATCGGTGCACCGGACTCACGGATGTTCGACAGCGAGAGCGCCACGCCGCCGCCACGCTTCGAGAGCTGGAGCGCGGAGTTGATGCCACGGGCGATCGACTCCATGTTGTCCTCGATGCGGAGGAGGAAGCAGGAGACGAGCTCGCCTCGCTGGGCCTTGCCCGAGTTGAGGAAGGTGGGCGTCGCCGGCTGGAACCGACCCGCGATGATCTCCTCGACGAGCGCGACCGCGAGCTGCTGGTCGCCGTCGGCGAGACCGAGGGCGGTCATGACGACGCGGTCCTCGAAGCGCTCGAGGTACCGCTTGCCGTCGAAGGTCTTCAGCGTGTACGAGGTGTAGTACTTGAACGCGCCGAGGAAGGTCTGGAAGCGGAACTTCTTCGAGTAGGCCAGGTCGTTGAGCTCCTGGATGAAGTCGAACGAGTACTTGTCGAGCACTGCCTGCTCGTAGTACTCCTTCTCGACGAGGTAGTCGAGCCGTTCCTTCAGCGAGTGGAAGAAGACGGTGTTCTGGTTGACGTGCTGGAGGAAGTACTCCCGCGCGGCCTCACGGTCCTTGTCGAACTGGATCTCGCCGTTCGGGCCGTAGAGGTTGAGCATCGCGTTGAGCGAGTGGTAGTCCATCTGGCTCGTCGACGGTGCGTCGATCACTGAAACTGGCGCTGCTGCCAAAATGATTCCAATCCATTGTGGACGGTGGTGACATCGTCCTGGGTTCCGAAGAGTTCGAAGCGGTACAGGTGCGGGACCTTGCATTTGCTGGCGATCACGTCGCCGGCGAGCCCGTAGGCTTCACCGAAGTTCGTGTTGCCGGCGGCGATGACCCCGCGGATCAGGGAGCGGTTGGCCTCAACGTTGAGGAACCGGATCACCTGTTTGGGCACCGCTCCGTCGCCGTTGCCCCCGCCGTAGGTGGGGGTCACGAGGACGTAGGGTGCCGTGGCGTGCACGGCTTCGTCTTTCGCATACAGCGGGATCTGCAACGAGGGCAGGTCGAGCTTCTGCATGAAGCGATGCGTGTTGCCGGAAATGCTGGAGAAGTAGATCAGCCGTGGTTGCACGGGTGGCCTCCTCGTCGACGTCCGGACGGTCGGATGGTGCGGTGCTGCTGGAGCCGGCTCATGATGACGCCTGCGACCGTGGGCTCAAGCCAGACGTGCGGCGAGCTCTTCGATCTTGTCGGGACGGAAGCCCGACCAGTGGTCTTCCTCGGTGATGACGACCGGTGCCTGCAGGTAGCCGAGGGCCTTGACCTGCTCGAGCGCGTTCTCGTCGACCGAGAGGTCCAGGATGTTGTACTCGATGCCCTTGTTGTCGAGTGCGCGGTAGGTCGCCGTGCACTGCACGCAACTGGGCTTCGTGTAGACCGTGATTGCCATGGTTCTTCGTGCCTTCCCCTCAAAAATCTGGTGATTCCCGCGGCGTCCTGCGCCGGGGTTCCAATACTACATATAGATGGGGACCTTCAGGTCGACCACAAGGGCTAGTAGTTACAGCCCTGTAGTTTTCCACCGGGTTCTCCACCGTTTCGGGCGAGTTATCCACCGGTTCTCCACTGGGTGCAACGCTCGCGGGCGACGCGAAAATCCCGGAATCACGCCCTTTTCTCCCCCGGTTGAGGGATATCTATCCACAGGTGAAATTCTCGTCCGCACCACCGACATCGGATGTGCGCTTGGGCGTGTCGTGGGCGTGTCGCGCGCGTCGGTACCGGTCCCTAGACTGGTCTCCTTGTGAGCAGCTATCGTGACCTCCTTCGAACCCCCGGCGTGGCACGGATCATCGCCGCACAGCTCACCGCGCGGTTCCCGTTCGGCATGCTCTCGCTCGCCTTCCTCCTCCACATCGAGCAGGTCACCGGCTCGTACGGTGCGGCCGGTCTGGTCCTCGCCGCGACGAGCATCGGCCAGGCCATCGCCGGTCCCCTCACCAGCCGGTGGATGGGCGTCTGGGGTATCCGCAAGGTCCTCCTGCTCACCCTGGCCGTCTGCGCCGCCTCCGTCACGACCATCGCCGTCGTCCCGATGTCGGTCCCGGCCTACATGGCCGTCGGTCTCGTCGCCGGCCTGAGCACACCCCCGGTGCAGCCGGCCGTCCGCACCATCTACCCGAAACTCGTCACCTCCCAGCAGCTGACCCCGCTGTTCTCCCTCGACGCCTCGGCACAGGAGATCATCTGGGTGCTCGGCCCCGTCGTCACGACGTTCGTGTCCACTCAGGTCGGCACGGTCTGGGGCATCGCACTCGCCGCGGTCATCATGGTCGTCGGCTGTCTGTGGTTCATCTCCTCACCGGAGGTCGGGCGCGTCCGCATCCCCAAGAGTCGTCGCAAGCTCGGCCAGGTCCTCAAGCGTCCTCCCGTGCTCCTCGCCACGGTCGTCGGCTTCCTCCTCATCGGTGCGTGCTCGGCGGTCGAGGCGGGCGTCGTGGCGACCTTCGGGCACGACGGCCTCGAGGCGGGCATCGTCCTCGCGATCTTCTCCGTCGGCTCCCTGGCCGGCGGTCTCGCGCTCGGACACACCCCGATCGGCCCGTACGCCCTGGCGCGACGCATCTTCATCGTCTTCGCCGGACTCGCGATCGCGAGCCTCTTCCTCAACGCCTGGTGGCTGTCGGTCACCCTCTTCGTCGCCGGCATCGGCATCGCTCCGGCCCTCGCCGTGCTGTTCGCCATCGTCTCGGCGAGCGTGAAGTTCAGCGACACGGCCGAGGCCTACGGCTGGGTCGGCACCGGCCAGCTCATCGGTGCCGCGATGGGGTCGGCGGCGGCCGGCTTCCTCATCGACGGCTCCGGAGCGGTCGGCGCGTTCTGGGTCGCCGGCGTGTTCGCGCTGTTCGGCTTCGTCATCCCGTGGATCGGTCACCGGTGGCACCCCGACCTGCGCGGCCGCGATGCGAGCCCCATCCCCGACACCGAGCCGATCAACACCCACCCGTCCTGAGCCGCCCTGCTTCAGTCGGCGGCGCGCAGCGGCGCGAGGGCCCCGTCGAGTGCGGCCAGTTCGCCCAGCAGCATCGGGAGCATCGTCGTCTGGCGGTCGTTGGGCGTCAACACCCCGTCGGCGATCTGCCGTGAGACGTACGGGATCTCCACGTTCGCACCGGTACTGACGAGGCCGAGTGCCTGCAGGACAGGTCGAAGCGCGACGACACCGCGGGTTCCGCCCGACAGCCCGCCGTAGCTGACGATCCCGACCGGCTTCCGCGCCCACTCGTGCATGAGGTAGTCGAGCGCGTTCTTGAGGGCGGGCGCGTAGCTGTAGTTGTACTCGGGCGTCACGAACACGAAGGCGTCCGTCCGATCGACCCGCTCGCTCCAGGCGATCGTGTGCGGGTGGACGTAGGCGCGCTTCCGCGGGTGCGCGGGCTCGTCCATGAACGGCAACGCCAGCTCCCGGAGATCGACCGCATCGACGGTGAACCGCTCGTCCGCCTCGGCCACACCCTCGACCCAGTCGGCGACGGCACCGCCCACCCGCTCGGGACGGACGCTCCCGGTGACGATCATGAGTTGCGGCATGGGCTCCCTTTCGACGGTGACGGTGGCCCTGTCGAGGATACTGGTGCCATGGCAGACAGCACCCCGACCGTCCTCCTCAACGACGGGCACACGATCCCCCAGCTCGGCTTCGGCGTCTACAAGGTCCCGGACCTGGCCAGCACCGAGATCGTGCAGACGGCGCTGGAGGTCGGGTACCGCCACATCGACACCGCCTCGCTGTACGGCAACGAGCGCGGCACCGGCGTCGCGATCCGCGAGTCGGGCATCCCCCGCGACGAGCTCTTCGTCACGACGAAGGTCTGGAACACCGATCAGGGGTACGAGGAGACGCTGCGCGCGTTCGACACGAGCCTCGACCTCCTCGGCCTCGACCACGTCGACCTGTACCTCATCCACTGGCCGGCCCCGCGCCAGGACCGGTACCGCGAGACCTGGCGCGCGCTCGAGCGGTTGCGGGCCGAGGGACGAACCCGCTCCATCGGCGTCTCGAACTTCCACCGCAGCCATCTCGAACGGCTCCTGGAGTCGGCGGAGGTCACCCCGGCCGTCAACCAGGTCGAACTCCACCCGTTCCTCCCCCAGCGGGAGTTGCACGCCGTCAACGCGGCACACGGCATCGCGACCGAGGCCTGGTCACCACTCGCCCGCGGCCGCTTCTTCACGCCCGCCGCGGACGGATCCGACGCCACCTCCGACCTCGGGGCCATCGCACAGAAGCACGGGCGCACGGTCGCGCAGGTCGTGCTGCGCTGGCACCTGCAGCTCGGCAACATCGTCATCCCCAAGTCGGCCACACCGGCGCGGATCTCGGAGAACTTCGCCGTGTTCGACTTCACCCTCGACGCCGACGACCTGGCCGCCATCTCGGCGCTCGAGAACGGCGAGCGCACCGGCACCGACCCGGACCGGCTCGACTGACGCGAGACCGTAGGCTGAACGCATGACCGAGCCCGTCGTCGACACCGCATCCAGCCTCGCCGCCCGCACGATCACGCCCGTGGAGCTCCCACGTCACCGCTGGGGTCGCCACGACGCGCCGGCTCGGGCGCTCGTGGTCCACGGACTCGGCAGCAACGGTCCGAGCACCTGGCGCATCTGCGCAGCCCTGGCCGATCGCGGTTGGCTCGTGGAGGCGGTCGACCTCCGCGGCCACGGCGTCGCCCCTCGTGCGTTGGACTACCGGGTCGAGGCCTACGCCGCCGATCTGCTGGCCACCAGGCCGACCCCCGTGCCCGGCGTCGGGCACGCCGCGTGGGACCTCGTCGTCGGACACTCGCTCGGAGGCGCCGCCACGGCGGTCGCCGCCGCAGCCGATCCCCGATGGGCGGCGGCGGTCGTGCTGCTCGACCCCGCCATCGCGCTCGACGACCACGACGCCGAGATCATCCGGGCCAGCCAGGAGGCCGCCTTCGCCGACAACACGATCGCATCCGTCCGCGCGAAGAACCCCGAGTGGCACCCGCTCGACGTGGACATCAAGGTCCAGGCGGTGTCCGAGGCGAGCCGGTGGGCGATCGAGCAGACGAGCGAACAGAACCATCCGTGGGACGTCCGCCCCGCGGCGGCCGCTCTGCGCAACCCGACCTTCGTGATCGCCTCCGACCCTGAGGTGTACAGCCTCTTCCGCGGCGCGCTCGCCGCCGAGGTCCTCGCCAACCGCCAGGTCAGCCTGACGATCGTCCAGGGCGCCGGTCACAACGTGCACCGGGACCGCCCGGCGGAGACCACGAAGGCCATCGGCGATTGGGCCGAGCTGCAACTCGAACAGCGATCGCGTCGCGAGACCTGATCACGACCCGCTTCCCACGGTCCCTGCACCTCCGCGGTGCAGCGGCTCCCTCGGGCGATGCGCGTCGCGAGACCTGATCGTGACCCGCTTCCCAGGGTCCCTGCACCTCCGCGGTGCGGCGGCTCCCTAGGGTGATGCCATGAAGCGCTCCGCAGTGACCCGCACCACCACCGTGTTCGTCTCCGCCGTCCTCGTCGGGCTCGTCCTCTCGGGCTGCTCGGCCGGATCGAGCACCGAGGCCGGCAGCGACTCGCGAGCTGCGATGCCCGCGCCCGGCCAGGTCGCCGGCGACGCGCAGGTCGGCGTCGACGGCGCCGCCTCCCCCGACCTCACGCAACAGCAGGTGGTCACGACCGGTTCACTCACCGTCACCGCTGACGACCCGATCAGCACCGCGACGGACGCCACCCGGATCGTCACCGACGCGGGCGGGCGCGTCGACAGCCGCGACGAGACTCCGGGCACCTCCGACCAGGCCGCGCAGGCGACCCTGATGGTCCGCATCCCCGCCGACGACTTCGACGACGTGCTCGCGCAGCTGCAGGCGCTCGGCACGGTGAACAACCTCTCCGTGTCCGCGGTGGACGTCACGGCACAGGCCGCCGACCTCGACGCGCGGGTCACCGCCCTCCAGGCCTCGGTCGACCGACTGCTCGGACTCATGGCGGCTTCGACCACGACGGCCGACCTCCTCGCCGCCGAGACCAGCCTGTCCCAGCGGCAGGCGGAACTGGACGGGCTCGTCGCCCAGCGCGACGCGCTCGCCGATCAGGTCGACTTCTCCTCCGTGTTCGTGAGCTTCGTGGCCCCAGGCGTGGTCGCGCCGGGTGTGCCCACCGACTTCTGGGGCGGCGTGGTCGCCGGGTGGAACGCGCTCGTCGCCGCCGCCTCGGGACTGGTCGTCGTGGTCGGCGTCCTGGTGCCGTGGCTGCTCCCCCTCGCAGTCGTCGCCGCGGTCGTGGTGCTCCTCGTCAGGTCGGGCCGTCGGCGCGCTGCTCGCCGCTCGCAGACACCTGCCACCTCGGCCGGGCCCGATGCGACAATGGACCGGTGACCGCTCAAGCGCAGCACCACCCGTCCGATCGATCGTTCGACCCCGCCTCGATCCTCAGTGACGGGCTCGTCGAGCGCATCCGCGAACGTGCCGCCGTGGCGGACCGCGAGAACGCCTTCTTCGACGAGGACCTCGCCGAGCTGCGAGCGTGCGGCTATCTCCGGGCGTTCGTCCCCGGGGAGTTCGGCGGCCTCGGCCTCGGCCTGAGCGAGGTCACGCTGCTCCAGTCCCGGCTCGCGACCGCCGCCCCGGCGACCGCTCTCGCGATCAACATGCATCTCGTGTGGACGGGGGTCGCGCGACTGCTCCACGCCCGAGGAGACGACTCGCTCCGCTTCGTCCTCGAGGGAGCTGCCGGGGACGAGCTCTACGCGTTCGGGGTCAGCGAAGCGGGCAACGACCTCGTGCTCTTCGGATCCGACACCGAAGCCCGTCCGGGCCCCGACGGTTCCTATCGGTTCCACGGCCGGAAGATCTTCACCTCGCTGTCGCCCGCGTGGACCTGGCTGGGGACGACCGGGCTCGACACGACCTCGGCCGACGGTCCGAAGGTCGTCTACGGCTTCATCGATCGCTCACGCGGCGGGTTCGAGATCCTCGACGACTGGGACACCGTCGGGATGCGCGCCAGCCAGAGCAGGACGACCCTGCTCCAGGGGGCCGAGTCGACGGCGGAGCACATCGTCCGACGCCTCGACCCGGGGCCCAACCCGGACCCCATCGTCTTCGGGATCTTCGCCTGCTTCGAGACCCTCATCGCCGCCGTGTACACGGGCATCGGCGAACGCGCCCTCCGACTCGCGGTCGAGACCGCCCACCGGAAGACGTCGAAGAAGGCCGGAGGTGCGAGCTACGCGGCGGACCCCGACATCCGCCGTCGGATAGCCTCGGCCGCCATCGCGTACGACGGCATGCTGCCACAGCTCGCCGGCATCGCCCGGGACCTCGACGACGGGGTCGACCATGGCGCGCTCTGGTTCCCGAAACTCGTCGGGCTCAAGGTCCGCGCGACGGAGACCGCCCGCGAGGTCGTCGATCAGGCGATCCGGGTCGCCGGCGGCGGCAGCTACTTCGCCGCGAGCGAATTGGGCCGGCTGTATCGCGACGTCCTCGCCGGGATGTTCCATCCCTCCGACGACGAGTCCGCCCACGCAACGGTCGCGAACGCCTGGCTCGGGCCCGCGTGACGGCTCTGCTCGGGCCCGTGCGACGGCTCGGGCCGGCCTGACGGCCCGGCTCAGCCGCGGTTGTTGCTGAGCTCGAAGATCCGCAGGAGCTCGCCGACCGCGGCGTCCTTGCTGTCCCCGCCCTCCTCGAACATCTGCGTGACGTGCGTCAGCAGGTGGTTCTCGACGAGCAGCTTGTTGAGGGACCCCAGCGACTTCTGGATGGCGAGCGACTGCGTGATGATGTCCATGCAGTAGTCCTCGTTCTCGATCATCTTCTCGAGGCCACGCATCTGGCCCTCGAGGATCTTCGTCCGGTGCAGGGCCCGCTTCTTGATGTCTTCGATCACCGGCTCAGGGTACCACCAGGGGGTACGGTGTCCTCCTGCTCCATCGGACCGGAGGACACGGGCGACGAGCCTAGGATGGGCGGATGACGAGCTCCCCCACACTCGAACTCACCGCTGCCGACGCGGACCGCGCGCGAGCCCTGCGCTCGATGAAGCGCCTGGCCACCGGACTGCTCCTCGTCATGGCGGTCATCTTCGCCGTCGCGTTCGCACTCGAGGGACGCTACCCGTGGTTGGCGTACGTCAGGGCCGCTGCGGAAGGCGGCATGGTCGGGGCGCTCGCGGACTGGTTCGCCGTCACCGCCCTCTTCCGGCACCCGCTCGGCATCCCGATCCCCCACACGGCGATCATCCCGAAGCGCAAGGACGAGATCGGCGTCAGCCTCGGCGAGTTCGTGGAGACCAACTTCCTCTCCGAGGAGGTCGTGCGGCAGAAGCTCGCGTCCGTCTCCGTCTCGGAGAAGCTCGGCGGATGGTTGTCCGAGCCCGCGAACGCCGAGCGGGTCACCGCCGAGGGGTCCATCGCGGTGCGGGGTCTGCTGGAGACGCTGTCCGACGACGACGTCCGCGAAGTCATCGAGGCGTTGGCGTCCAAACACCTCATCGACCCGCAGTGGGCCCCGAACATCGGCCGTTGGGTCGAGCACATCGTCGGCGTCGGCGCGCACCACGACGCGGTCGACCTCCTCCTCGACCGCACGGGTGAATGGCTGAGCACGAATCCGAAGGCGTTCGAACGCCTGGTCTCGAGCCGTCTGCCGACCTGGGTGCCGTCCTTCGTCGACCGGCTGGTGGACGACAAGCTCTACCGGGAGGCCGTGTCCTTCGTCCAGGCCGTCCGCGCGGACCCCGACCACCAGCTCCGTCATGCCCTCGACGGCTACCTCGGCGAGCTCGCGGAGCAACTGCAGCACGACGACGCGACCATCACCCGCTTCGAGAACGCCAAGCACGAGGTCATCGACAGTCCTCGTGTCCGGGAGGTCGCCGGTAAGACCTGGGCGGCCGCGAAGAGCGCGTTCCTCGAGGCACTCGACGCCCCCGACAGCGACCTCCGCGTGCGGATCGCCGGCACCATCGCGGACTTCGGCCGGCGACTGTCGACCGACCGGGCGTTCTCCACCCGCGTCGACACCCGCGTCGCGGACGCCCTGTCCTACGTCGTCACCCGCTACCGGCACGACATCGCGAGCATCATCACCGAGACCGTCGAGCGTTGGGACGCCCGGGAGACGACCCAGAAGATCGAGCTGCTCGTGGGACGCGACCTGCAGTTTATCCGCTTGAACGGCACCATCGTCGGCGCGCTCGCCGGCCTCGCGATCTTCACGGTCGCGCAGGCGGTCCTCCGCGCGTTCTGACGACGGGACCGGTCAGCGCTTCGGCAGCAGCTCCACGGAGATGAGGTTCACGACGTCGTTCGCGAGCAGGTCGAGCGACGCCTGATCGCGGCAGGTGAAGGTGAAGACGACGAGGATCCCCATCTTCGTGAGCGACCGGACGCCCCAGTACGTGCGCTCCCCCGAGGGCTGGGTCCACGACAGGACCCGGAACTCGATGAGGCCACCACCGCTGTTGTAGTTCAGTTGTTCCGTCGTGCCGTCCGCTTTGACGTAGTCGGCCCCGACGTACTTCGCCATGTAGGCGTCGCTCGACTTCTCGTCGTCTCCGACCGCGATCTCGTCAGGCGTCAGCGCGATGTTGCCGAGTCCGACGTCGCAGGAGGTCGCCGCGTTCCGGTAGATCTCGACGCCGTTCCGGTCCGGACCGATCGCCGCCCAGGACGAGTCCAGGTCGTTCGTCAGGTAGGCCGTCCATTCGGTGGGGACGTCCTGCCCGGCCGCGAAGTCGAGGTCGGGCGGGATGGAGACGTAGGTCTTCGTCGGCTCCGGCGTCGAGTCCGTCTCCGTGGGCGTCGGAGAAGCGGTCTTCGTCGGGGTGGCCGAGCGGGTGGGGCTCGGATCCGCGACCGGTGCGCCCCCCTGCGTGAGCACGAGGGCGACGACGGTGATGATCGCCGCCAACACGAGCGGGACACCGACGGCCAGGGCGATGATGAGCCCCGTCCGCTTGCGCTTCGGGGCACCGGGAGGCGGCGGTTGCTGGCCGTACCCGGGAGGGCCTTGCGGTGGCTGCTGCTGGTACGGGTTCTGCTGCGGCTGGTACGGCTGGTACGGCTGGTATGGCTGTCCGCCGGAGGGGTTCTGCTGCCCGCCATACGGGTTCTGCTGGTACGGGTTCTGCTGCTGCGGTCCCTGCCCGTACGGCGGCTGCTGCTGTCCGTGCGGGTTCTGCTGCTGCGGTCCCTGTCCATACGGCGCCTGCTGCTGCTGCTGGCCGTACGGGTTCTGCTGCTGCGGCCCCTGCCCGTACGGCGCCTGCGGCTGCTGGCCGGAGGGGTGCTGCGGCTGCTGACCCGGCGGCCATTGCGGCGGGCGGGCGTCAGGCTGCTGCGGGTCGGGAGGCGGTGCATCGGTCACGGGAGTGGCCTTTCGACGGAACGGCGGGCGGAGCGGGTGAACTGCCCGGCCGCATGCCTGCAGTTCGATGCCGTCAGCCTATCTGCGACGGACCGGCGCCGGTGGGCACATCCTGCACCAGAATGGTGACGTGTCCACCGCCCCCACCACACCCCGCACCCGCAGCGAGCGCCTCGACGCGCTCCCGTTCACCAAGGCACACGGGCGACTGCTCGTCGGTTCCGGCGTCGGCTGGGCCCTCGACGCCATGGACGTGGGACTCGTGTCCTTCGTGCTCGCCCAGCTCGCCGTGCAGTGGCAGCTCGGGAACACGGAGCTCTCCTGGATCGCCTCAGCCGGGTTCCTCGGCATGGCCATCGGTGCGACGCTCGGGGGCTTGCTCGCCGACCGGGTCGGACGGCGCCACGTCTTCGCGATCACCCTGCTCGTGTTCGGCATCGCGACTGGCGCGTCGGCCCTCGCCTGGGGACTCGGCGTGCTCATCGTGCTGCGATTCATCGTCGGCCTCGGACTCGGCGCCGAGCTGCCCGTCGCCTCGACCCTCATGAGTGAGTTCGCCCCGCCACGGATCCGCGGGCGGATCATCGTGTTCCTGGAGGCGTTCTGGGCGATCGGGTGGATCGCCGCCGCCCTCATCGGCTATCTGGTCGTGCCGACGAGCGACGACGGGTGGCGCTGGGCGCTCGCCATCGGCGCGTTGCCCGCGGTCTACGCGGCCATCGTGCGGACGCGACTGCCGGAGTCGGTGCGCTTCCTCGAGTCGCGTGGGCGCCACCGCGAGGCGGAAACCGTCGTCCGCGAGTTCGAGGCCTCGGCCGGCGTCGCCCACCCGGAGCCAGCCGGCGACACCACCACCGACACCCCCGTGAGCGCCGGTCTCTCCGCCGGCGAGCGCCTCCGTGGGCTGTGGGTGTCCACGCACCGCCGCGACACCGGTTCGCTCTGGATCGTGTGGTTCTGCGTCAACTTCTCCTACTACGGTGCGTTCATCTGGATCCCGACGATCCTCGTCGCCTCCGGGTTCTCCCTCGTCCGGTCCTTCGGTTTCACCCTGATCATCACCCTCGCCCAGATCCCGGGCTACGCCGTCTCGGCGTGGTTGATCGAGGCCTGGGGGCGGAAGCAGACCCTCGCGACCTTCCTCGCGGGCTCCGCGGTGTCGGCGGTCCTGTTCGGCACGGCGACGACCGAACCGACGATCATCGTGTTCGGGATGTGCTTGTCCTTCTGCAACCTCGGCGCCTGGGGCGCCCTGTACGCGACGACCCCGGAACTGTATCCGACAGCGCTCCGTGCGACGGGGGCGGGATGGGCCGCCGGCATCGGCCGCATCGCCTCGATCATCGCCCCGCTGTCGGTTCCGGTGCTCCTCCTCGCAGGACAGGCCCTGCTCTTCTCCGTGTTCGCCGCCTTCTTCGTCGTCGCCGCTGTCGCCGCACTGTTCCTCTCGGACATGCGCGGCCGCTCCCTCGACTGAGCCGCGTCCCACCGCCCGACCCGCACCGCCAGTCGGCCGGGTCGGTCGGCGTCGATGCGACAGAATGGGGCCGTGACCGAATCCACCAGCGCCGTGTCCCCGTCCGCCTCCGTCGACCGACGTCCGATCTCGGGACGTCGTGTCGATCTCGAGCACGGTGCGTACACCGCGTCGATCGCCTCGGTCGGTGCCTCATTGCGGTTCCTGCGACACGACGGCCGGGACCTCGTCGTCCCGTTCGACGCAGATGAGGTCCGTCCGGCGTTCCGTGGCGCCATGCTCGCCCCGTGGCCCAACCGCGTCGTCGACGGCCGGTACACCTTCGCGGGCGTCGACCACCAGCTCGCACTCACGGAACCCGCTCGTGGTCACGCCCTCCACGGGCTCGCCGCCTGGTCGGAGTGGGACCTCGTGTCGTCGAGCGCGGCGTCGGCGGCGTTCCGCGTGGTCATCGAGGCACAGGAGGGCTATCCGTTCCGTGTCCAGGTCACCGCGACCTACACGCTCGACGACGACGGACTCCGCACCGACGTCGAGGCGCTGAACCTCGGTGACGTCGACGCGCCCTACGGCACGGGACCGCACCCGTACCTCGTCGCGGGTGAGGGCCGTGTCGACGACTGGACGCTTGAACTGCCCGCTGCCGAGGTGCTCACCGTCACGCCGGACCGGCTCATCCCGGTCTCGCTGGAGCCGGTCGACACGGAGGCGACGGAGCACTTCGACTTCCGGTCACCCAGGGCCATCGGCGACACCTTCGTCGACCACGCGTACACGGCGCTCGATCGCGACGTCGACGGCCGGGTCACGGTGCGCGTGACGACGCCATCCGGCAGCGGCGTCGCCATGCACTGGGGTGACGGTCTGCCCTGGGTCCAGGTGCACACGGCCGATCAGCCCGTCGCGGAGCTGAACCGACTGGGGCTCGCCGTCGAACCGATGACCTGCCCACCCGACGCCTTCTCGACCGGGACCGACCTCGTCGTCCTGGCTCCCAATACACCACACCGGGTGTCCTGGACCATCGCAGCACTCTGACAGTCGTCGGGGCTAGGCTGGCGACATGTCACAGACTCTTGCGAAACTCACCGGCGGCCCGCTCGACAGCGAGATCATCCCGCTCGAAGACGGTCAGGACGGCGAGCTCGTCCTGCCCTACGGCGAAGGCCAGCTCATCTACCGTCCCGTCGGCGAAGCGACGAACACCGGCGACCACGACGGCCCGACGACGACCGACTACGAGTACGTCGAGTCGACGGAGGACATCTCCCCGACGAACCGCAACGGCAACGGCGACGACGACTCGATCGGCTGAACCGAGCCACACCGTTCCACCTGAACGCCGGTAGCTGAGCCTCAGCTGCCGGCGTTCGGCGTTCACTCCCGCTCGTCGTCGACCGTCACCGTGAAGGTCTGGACCCGGAGCGGAAGCACGGGTGTCATCCGGACCTCCAGGCGGAGGCGCCCCTCGGTCCCCTCGACGAACCAGACCAGGTGGTCCGGCGAATCGCAGATCGGCGTCGCGCGCCCTGAAGCCACCTCGGCGATGCCACCGACGGCGGCGACAGCGGCGTCGACCGCCTCGCGTCGCTCGTCCAATGGCCGGTCGAGGGCGACGTTCTCGGCGAACAGCGAGGCGGCGACGCGGTCGTCCCAGTGCGACAGCAGCCCGGTCGCGGTCATCGACGCCACAAGCGTCTCCGGCCAGGGGCGGATCGCCGGTTCCGGCAGCTCACCGGAAGCCTGGGCGCCCGCGATCGCCAGCCGCAGGGCCTGTTCGGCGGGCTTCGCCACGGCCGCGTAGCCGGCGTTCTCGAAGGCGACGACGCCGAACCCCGATGTCGGGTGCCAGCGCATGTGGGCGCTGTAACCGGGGTAGCCGCCCGAGTGCGAGACGAGCGTCCCGAGGTCGGCGTCCTCCTCGACGAAGAGGCCGAAGCCGTAGCCGAGCGCGAGTCTCGGCGGCACGCCGTCGAGGGTGGGCCGCGACGGAGCCAGCCGGTGCAGCTGCTGCATCTCGCGGCGGCTGGCGCTCGACAGTGGTCCGGTCTCGTCCCCGGTCCAGGCGCCGTCGAGCCAGCGCACCCATCCGATCAGGGTGGAGGCCGAGGCGAAGAGTCCGCCGATCGAGGAGAAGACCCCGGGGCCGGAGAACGGGACCTCGACGAATCGGCCGTCTTCATCGACGGCCCGTTCGCGGCGGACACGATGACCGGTCGCCGTGACCGCCCCGTCACCCTCGGGTCGCTCGAACACGGCGCCGAGTCCGAGCGGCTCCAGCAGGAGCGAGGTCACCGCGTCGATGTAGGAGCCACCGGTCACACGCTCGATGACCTGCCCGAGCAACGCGTAGCCGAGGTTCGAGTAGGAGAACGCCGTCCCGGGTGTCGTGACGCATCGGACGCCGCGCACGAGCAGCCGCCGGAACTCGTCCACGGTGATCGACTCCTGGCGGTCACCCCAGGGATCGTCCGTTCCGAGCCCACCCGACATCGTCAGGAGCATCCGCACGGTCGGCCGGACGGCGATCCCGTCAGGGAGCACCGGCGCGAACTCCGGCACGAACCCGTCCACTGGCGCGTCCAGGTCGAGGCGGCCGGCGTCGCGGAGGATGAGGAGCACGGCCGCGGTGAAACTCTTCGTGCAGGAGGCGATGCGGAACAGCGTGTCGGCGTCGGGCACCGGACCACCCACGGCGACCCCGCCGAACCCCTGCTCGAACCGGACCCGCTCGCGGTCGAACACGGCGACGTACGATCCCGGGGCGACGCCGGAGGTGATCCGGTCCTGGAAGACCCGCGTGATGTCCGTCTCGGTGCTGTCCTCGACCAGGTGCATGCCGCCTCCTCCTCGACGGCCCTCGGCAGCCGTCCGCGATCTCGTCGCGCTTCGAGCGTACGACCATTCCGCGCCACCGGGCGCCATCGCACGGGGTGCCGGGCGTAGGGTGCTCCTCCGCCAGGACGAAGTCAAGGGGCACCGATCAGCGACGTCCGATGCCCGCCGCGGGAGTAGCGTCATCTCCCGGATCGACCGTCGACGGGACGGCCGTGGAAGGAGTCATTCCATGTCGAACACGTCGACCTCCGGGCAGCCTGCCCCGGTCCGGAGCCTCGTCCCCGCCAGGATGGACCGATTGCCGTGGACCCGGTTCCACTGGATGATCGTCGTCGGTCTCGGCTTCTCGTGGGTGCTGGACGGCCTCGAGATCCAGATCGTCGCCTCCGCCGGGTTCCAGAAGTCGCTGGGGCTGTCGGCGGCGGAGGTCGGCCTCCTCGGGACGATCTACCTCCTCGGCCAGGTGACGGGCGCTCTCGTCTTCGGCCGCATGGCGGACCGCCTCGGCCGCAAGAAGCTCTTCATCCTGACCCTCGCGATCTACCTCGTCGCGAGCGGCATCGCCGGCCTGTCCCCCACGTTCTGGTTCCTCGCCATCTTCCGGTTCTTCGCCGGCATGGGCATCGGCGGCGAGTACGCGGCGATCAACTCGGCCATCGACGAGCTCATCCCGTCGAAGTACCGCGGGCACGTCGACATCGCCATCAACGGCACCTACTGGGGTGGCGCCGCCCTCGGATCGGCGGCGAACCTGTTCCTGCTGAACACCGACTACTTCGCCGAGGACGTCGGCTGGCGCATCGGGTTCTTCATCGGGCCGGTCCTCGGTCTCGCCATCATCTTCCTGCGCCGCCACATCCCCGAGAGTCCGCGGTGGCTCATGACGCACGGTCGGGAACAGGAGGCGGAGGCCACGGTCGACGACATCGAGGCCACCGTCCGCAAGCAGGGCGGGACGATCGACCCGGTCGACGAGTCGAAGGCGCTCACGGTCCAGGCCCAGGGCCACATCCCGATCCGGACCATCTTCGGCGTCCTCTTCTCGAAGTACCCGAAGCGCACCTTCGTCGGCCTCGCGATGATGATCACCCAGTCATTCCTGTACAACGCGATCTTCTTCACCTACGCGCTCGTGCTGCAGAACTTCTACGGCACGAGCCCCTCGTCGACGCAGTACTACTTCTTCCCCTTCGCGATCGGCAACCTGCTCGGCCCGCTCCTCCTCGGCAGACTGTTCGACACCTGGGGTCGTCGCCAGATGATCTTCCTCACCTACGGGGTCTCCGGGGCGGTCCTGGCGGTTTCGGCGGTGCTCTTCAACGCCGGTGCGCTCGACGCGACGACCCAGACGATCTTCTGGTGCGTCTCGTTCTTCTTCGCCTCCGCCGGTGCGTCAAGCGCCTACCTGACCGTGAGCGAGATCTTCCCGCTCGAGCTCCGCAGCCAGGTGATCGGCTACTTCTTCGCGATCGGACAGATCGCGGGTTCGGTCGCGCCGCTGCTCTACGGGATCCTGATCGGTGACGGCACCGACCGCGGGCCGCTCACCGTGGGCTACTTCGTGGGTGCCGGCGTGATGGTCCTCGGCGGGTTGATCGCCCTCATCTTCGGCGTCGACGCCGCGCGGAAGTCCCTCGAGGACATCACGGAACCCCTGTCGATCGTGCGCGAGGGGAAGGGCTCGGGAAGCTGATCCCGGTCCGCGCTCAGTGCTCGTCGGAGACGTAGACCCCGAGCGTCTCGGCGAGGCGCTCCCGCTCCACCGCCCGACGGCCGGCGCCCTTGGCGCTGGCCGTCGTGAGCGTGGCGAGGATGTGCAGGGTGAGCGCGATCCCGATCGAGGAACTCGGGTGGCCGTCCTCGGCACGGCCGAGCACGATCGTCTCGTCGGCGTACGGGGTCAGCGGGGCGTCCGGCGCGTCCGTGATGAGTACGAGGCTGCCTCCCGCCTCGGCGAACGGGACGACGGAGTCGATCGTGTACTTCCGGTACCGCTGTAGCGACACGGCGATCATGACGTCGCTCGTACGCACGTCGCTCAGGACGTCGAGGGGACGCACGATGGTGCCGTCGATGAGCGTGACGTTCGCGAGGCCGTAGCTGAGGTCCGCGGCGAGGAGGGACGCGTAGGTGAACGACTTCGACGCCCCGATGAGGAATCGTCGCCGGGCGGAGACGATGAGGGCCGCTGCGCGTTCGAGGGCGCCGTCCGCCTTGGCCGAGGCGAGGGACTCCTCGAACTGCTTGCGTTCCTGCTCGAGGAGTCGGTGCTTCAGGACGGACGCGGAGCGTCGTTCGAGACGCTGCTCCGGGCGTTCGCCGGGGACGGCGGTGTCCTCATCGGTGAGGAAGAGGGTGTCGTCGTTCACGCGCGGTCTCCTTCGCATGCCGTCGCCGGGGTTCGGGCCGGCGCCGTCCGTTCGTGTCGGCAGCAACACCGACGGCCCGCCGGCAGGTCACCCGGCGAGGTTCCCTTGATGGTAGCGACGGGAAGCGCATACAGGATCGCCGGAACGACAACGATTCGGTGCACACGCGTCCAGTCGTGCGACGGTCAGCGTTCGGGCTCGTCGTCCAGGTCGGGCAGGGTGATCGAGGACGTGAAGAGGCTCGCGCGCTGTTCGGCCTCGGCGCTGCCGCTGAACAGCCCGACGGGCTCGGTGACCGGCCCGCCGCGCTTCGGCACCGGACGAGGCTCCTGCTCGACCATCTGCACGCGGTTGCGCGGGATCGCCGACGGGTTCTGCGCGAGGATCCACTCGACCATCTGCTCGCGCACGAGGCACCGGAGGTCGAAGAGGGTCGGTGCGTCCACCGCGGTGACGAGGATGCGGATGCGCACGTAGCCGCCCACGGCGTCCGTGACCTGCAGGACCTGCGCCCGGCCGTCCCAGAGGTCGGTGCGGTCGAGGATGCGCTCCAGCTCGGTCCGCATGACCGCGGGGCTCACCCACCAGTCGAGGTCGAACTCGACCGACCCGAGCAGCTCGCTCGTGTTCCGCGTCCAGTTCTGGAAGGGCGTGGAGGTGAAGTAGGTGGACGGGAGCACCATACGGCGATCGTCCCAGATGCCGACGACGACGTAGGTGAGGGTGATCTCCTCGATCCGGCCCCACTCCCCCTCGACGATGACGACGTCGTCGACCCGGATCGCATCGCTGAAGGCGAGCTGGATCCCGGCGAACACGTTCCCGAGGACGGACTGCGCCGCGAGGCCGGCGACGATGCTCACGACACCGGCGGAGGCCAGCACGCTCGCCCCGACGCCCTGGACGCCGGGGAACGTCAGGAGGATCGACGCGACACCGACGATGACGACGACCGCGATCGCCAGGCGACGGACGAGCGCGAGCTGCGTCTGCATGCGGCGGGCGACCTTGTTGTTCGGGACGTCGATGCGGTACCGGGCCTGGCCGAGCCCGATGACGAAAGCGAGCAGCGCGGCGACCAGCCACGTCGCTGCGGCGATGACGGCGATCCGGAAGGCCTGGTCGATGAACCCACGGGCGGCCTCATCGGGAAGCGTCGCCGCCACCGCCGGCCACACGGCGACCAGGATCACGAGGGCCCGAAAGGGGTGCCTGGCACTCCCGGCGAGCGCACCCGGCCAGTCGCTCCGCCGCGCCGCCATCCGGAAGGAGACCGACACGATCACGATGACGACGAGCGCTGCGATCAGCGCTATCCCGGCTGCTGCGGCGACACCCCACCAGCTCTGCCAAACGAACATCCATGCCTCCTCGAGCCGGTCGTGCACTGTGTGTTCCTCCGCCGACCGATGCCGTACGGGGCAAGCGTCCAGCGTAGGGGCGGGTGCCTGCCGTGCTCGACCGCTTGCGCGGCCTGCCACGAACCTCTCAGGCCGAGTTCACGTGGCTGGCGCGTCCCACGTGAACCGAGCGAACCTCCCCGTTCACCGAGGTGGCACGGCCCGGGCTGCCCTTCGACAGGCTCAGGGACCGACACATGGCGGGCGAACCTCTTCCGGTCACTGAGCCCGTCGAAGGGCGGCACAGCTCCGGGACCGCAGCGGTGCGGACAGACGTTTCCCGGTCACTGAGCTTGTCGAAGTGCCCACGAACAGGCCTCATCGTTCCGATTCAGTACGGGTGCACCTCTTCCGGTCACTGAGCTTGTCGAAGTGCCTACGAATGCCCTTCGACAGGCTCAGGGACCGGAGGGGGCCGCTCAGGGACCGGAGAGGGTTGCTCGGGGACCGGAGGGGGCTGCTCGGGGACCGGGGTGAAGCCGGGTGCACCTCTCCCGGTCACTGAGCCTGTCGAAGTGCCCACGAGAGGCCTCCCGGGCGAGGTGCCTCCGTCAGCGGTACACCGAGAGGCCCGCCGCGGCCCCACTGCTTGAACGGTCGGCCGAGAACCGATCAGCCCGGCAGGATCTCGTGCGGGTACTCGGCCGACCGGTGCTGGAACTCGGTGACCGCGGGGTTGAGGATGACGCCGTCCTGGATCTCGACGGCCCGCTGGACGGTCAGGCTGTCGGCCCAGGCGGCCGGTCCGGCCAGGACGGTGGGCAAGAACGGCAGCAACGCCTCGCTGTTCTCCCAGCTCGACGAGTTCCACAGGAGCGACGGACTGTGGTCGACCGCGTAGTAGTTGATCTCCCCGCGCCCGACGGTGAACATCGGGTCGTCGAACCCGGTCGTGCGCGCCCATTCGAAGGCCATGCCCTCGTCGCAGGAGACGTCCACGATGAGGCTCCCGGGCCGGAACGCGCCGAGATCGTCCTCACGGAGGTAGAGCAGTGGTGCGTTGGGGTCCTGCAGCGTGCAGTTGACGACGATGTCGCTCTCGGCCAGGAAGGGTGCGAGCGCGACGCGGCCCTCGTCGGTGATGACCTCGCTGAGGTACGGGCCGTCGTCGTGGTCGAACTGGATCATGCGGGCGGAATGGATGGGCGCCGCGACCGCCGCGACCCGGCGGTTGGTGAGCACGCGCACGTCGTGGATCCCATGGGCGTTGAGCGCGGTCACGGCACCTCGGGCGGTCGCGCCGAACCCGATGACCACGGCGGTCAGGCGACGGCCGTAGCTGCCGGTGGAGCCGCAGAGTTCCAACGCGTGGATCACCGAGCTGTAGCCGGCGAGCTCGTTGTTCTTGTGGAAGACGTGCAACCCGAAACTGCCGTCGGCGGCCCAATGGTTCATCGCCTCGAAGGCGATCAGCGTGAGTCGTTTGTCGATCGCGAGCTGCGTCAGCGCGGCGTCCTGGACGCAGTGCGGCCAGCCCCAGAGCGTCTGCCCGTCCCGGAGCTCCTGGACGTCCTCGAGCTGCGGTTTCGGCAGGAGGACGACGTCCGCCTGCGCGATGACCTCGGCGCGCGTCGCGAACGAGCGGACGTAGGGCGCGATCTCCTCGTCGGAGACGCCGAACCGGGCACCGTAGCCGTGCTCCACGACGATCCGAGACCGGAACTCCTCCGGGATGCGCTCGAAGTGCGCCGGGTGGATCGGCACGCGTCGTTCGTCGGGTTTCAGCGAGGTACCGATCACCCCGAGGACGGCGTCGCGCTGCACGGTCGGTTCGGATGCTGCTGGCATGACTGCTCGTCCCGTTCACGGGAACCCAAGCGGCGCCGTGCCCCTGACCGTACAGGACGCGGGCGCCGCCGACGCCCGGAAACGCGACAACCCCGCACCGTGAGGTGCGGGGTTGTCGTTGCAGCTGGTGGACCCAAGGGGATTCGAACCCCTGACCCCCTCGATGCGAACGAGGTGCGCTACCGGACTGCGCCATGGGCCCAACTACTCGTCCAGGCTAGCAGAACCGGCGAGCCGTTTCGAACCGGCCGCGCTAGTCCTCGTAGGGGTTCGGGCCGTCGTCGACCGGCATGCTGCCGTCCTTCGGATTGGCGGCGATGAGGGCAGCGAGGTCGAGATCGCGGAACCAGCGGAGCCGCTGGCTCCGGGCACGCCGATAGTGCTCGTCGACGACCGGCTCGTCGAGGACCCGGTCGAGCTTCGCCTGGATGGCGCGCTCCAGGTCACCCCACGCACGCTCACGAGCGGATTCCGCGATCGCCGCGACGAACTCCTCGTCCTTGCTCACCCGTCGGAGTTCGGCGGCGAGCCCCGAATACACCTCGCGGCGACGGGACAGGGCACTCAGGTCGCCAGCACGGTAGTCGTGCTGATGACGAGCACTCCCCCGCCGCTGGAACGCCGTCTGGCGCGCCTCCCGTGCGAGGTCGGCGTACTCCTCCTGCTCGTCGGCCATGCGCCCCAGCTCACGCCGGACAGCCGCCTGCGTCGCCTCGGCGTCGTAGGACGCGCCGTCGCGGAGTGCGCGCTCGATGATCCAGTTCGTGACCTCGACCACGGTCCAGGACCGCGCGATGAGGAGGCCTTCCTCGACCGCGTGCTCGACCGGCGGCGGAGCCACCTCAGGGGGCGCGACGTAGGGCTTCATCGGCTTCCGCCGGCTCTTCCGCCACACGCCCATGGTCACCTTTCGCGTTCCAGGGCGTCGACGAGAACCGAGCGACGAACCCCCTCGACGAGTCTATCCGTCGCCGGTGACCGGTTCACGAACGACCGGACGGGCGCGGTCGGGACTCAGCCCGCGGCGCGGCGACGCTGCAGCAGGGTGGAGCCGCCGGCAGCGATCTCGCCCTCGTCGATGACACCCATCGAGGCGAAACGGCTCGGGGCCGGCTGCGGTTCGACGCGCTCGGGCTGCGGAGCGGCGACGGGCTCCGGACGACGGACGATCGTCGGTACGACCGGCGCGAGACGTTCGGCGCGGGAGGCGATGGCCTCCTGCATGGCCGCCTGGCGCAGGCGATCGTAGGCGTCGGCCTTCGCCAGCTCAGCGGCAGCCGACGAGCCCTCGGAGAGGTGGAGCGGCTTCGGGATGGACGTTGGGGTCCACGTCTGCGCCTGCGACGCCGCCTTGACGGGCTCGTTGTACTCGAAGAGCGCCGACTCGACACGCCTGGTCGTGACTGCGACCGCCGGTACCGGCGCGACGGCACGGTGGGCGATGCGCGACATCCGGGAGAGCGCGGAGAGAGCGAGCAGACCGACGACCGTGGACGAGATACCGAGGACGAGACCGCCACCCGCGAGGAACGCGGTCACGCCGGAGCAGAACCCGATGATGGAGGCGACCAACACGGTGGTCGCGAGCAGTCTGGAGCGACGGCGGCTTCGCGCGAGCTTCGCCGCTCGGGCGTTGCGCTGCACGGCACGGGCTGCAGCAGCGGCCGCACGACGAGCATCCTCCGCGGCACGGGCGGCGGCTTCGGCCTGCACGGCCCTGGCCTCCTCCTCGCGGCGGATCCGGTCGGCTTCGGCGAGTTCGACGCGCGCCGCGGCCTCGGCCGTCGCCTTCGTCCTGGCCTCGAGCTGCTTGAGGAGCTTGCGCTGCGCGGCGACCTCACGCGACGTCGCCTCGAGCCGGACGGCCTCCGGGACCTCAGCCGTCTCGGCGAGCACACGGAGCGTCTGCTGCAGCCGGATCGCGTTGCGCTCGCTGGCGGAGAACTGACTGTCACGCACCCACGACGGCACCAGGTACACCAGCCACAGCATCGCTGCGACCAGAATGATCACCCCACCGCTCAGGAATCCGCCGTCCATGTCCCTGACCGTAGCGGGTGCAACGACCGGAGACGGGCAGTCGTCGGGTGTGTCCCCGGATAGAGGGGGAAAACGGCTACCGGGTCAGCGGGTGGGGAACGGCGACGCGGCCGCGAGACGGTCGGCCTCGGGGATCACGCACGCGTCCTTCGGGACCTGGCCGTCCAACCACCGGTTCAGGACGCCGCCCGGGACTTCTTCGCGGACGAGGCCGAAACAGAAGTGATCGCGCCAGTCGCCGTCGATGTGGATGAAGCGGCGCCGCAGTCCCTCGTACCGGAACCCGAGCTTCTCGACGACCCGCAGGCTCGGAGCGTTCTCGGGCCGGATGCAGATCTCCAGACGATGGAGCTGCAGGGCGGTGAAGCAGTGATCGGTGGCCAGGGCGGTCGCGATCGGTGTGGCGCCGAGACCCGCGAACCGCTGGGAGACCCAGTAGCCGATCGACGCCGAGGCCAGCGATCCGTAGGTGATGCCGGAGACGTTGAGCTGGCCGGCGAACTCCCCGTCGACCTCGATGACGAACGGGAGGCCTGCGCCCGAGCGTGCGTGGTTCTGCAGCGACCGGATCGCCGCACGGCTGTCGGCCGGGACCGGGCCGTAGGGGCTCGTCGCCTCCCAGCGGCGCAACCAGGCTCGGTTCTCCGCGAGCTCGCGCTCGAGCGGCCTCGCGTCACGGACCTTGATCGGCCGGATGCTCACTCGCCCACTGCTCAGAACGGGTACGACCTGCGCCACCGTGCCACCCCTCTCGCGTTCTGTGGTGAGCCTAGTGGAGCGCTCACCGATGCATCGACACGACCGCGCCCCGAGATCCGCAGCTGCGGACCCGGGGCGCGTCGTGTGTCGTCGGGTGGACTCAGTCCAGGTTCCCGGCGAAGCCCTTGAGCCACGGACGCAGCTCGGGACCGAGGTCCTCGCGGTCGACGGCGAGCTGCACGATCGCCTTGATGTAGTCGAGGCGGTCGCCCGTGTCGTAACGACGGCCGCGGAAGATGACGCCGTAGACGCCGCCCGTGCCTTCGACGTCGGCGGCCATCTCCTGGAGCGCGTCGGTCAGCTGGATCTCGCCACCCTTGCCCGGCTCGGTGCGCTCGAGGATCTCGAACACCTCGGGCTTCAGTACGTAGCGGCCGATGATGGCGAGGTTGGACGGGGCGTCCTCCTTCGCGGGCTTCTCGACGAGCCCGGTCACCCGGACGACGTCGGGGTCGTCGGTGGCCTCGACGGCTGCTGCACCGTACATGTGGATCGAATCGGGGTCGACCTCCATGAGAGCGATGATCGTCGCGTTGCGGTTGTCCTGCTCGTCGAGCATGCGCTCGAGGAGGACGTCGCGGGCGTCGATGAGGTCGTCGCCGAGGAGCACGGCGAAGGGCTCGTGGCCGACGTGGCGCTTGGCCCGCAGGACGGCGTGGCCGAGGCCCTTCGGGTCTCCCTGGCGCAGGAAGTGGATGTCGGCGAGCTCACTCGACTCGTTGACCTTCTCGAGGCGCTGGGTGTCGCCCTTCTTCGCGAGGTTGAGCTCGAGCTCGGTCACGCGGTCGAAGTGGTTGGCGAGGGCGTTCTTGTTGCGGCCGATGATCATGAGCACATCGGCGAGCCCGGCGCTGACGGCCTCCTCGACGACGTACTGGATGGCCGGCTTGTCGACGACGGGGAGCATCTCCTTCGGCAGGGCCTTCGTCGCCGGAAGGAACCGGGTGCCGAGACCTGCTGCGGGGATGACTGCTTTGGTAACACGAGTGGTCATGAGGGAAAACCTATCGTGTGGAGCCGGGGAAGTCGCCGAATACCCCCTCGATCGAGGGTGAAATCCCCTGAACCCCTGGACGAGGCGACGGATGTCGGCTATGAGGTCGGGCAACGAGCCGGGCGCGACGACGAGCCGTTTAGAATGGGTCGCATGACGAGCCCCGCCGAACACGAGAAACGAGCGCTGCGCGCCGAGCTCCGTGAGCGGCGGGAGCTGCTCACCTCCCTGGAGAAGGAGCGGTCGACCACCGGCCTGACGGACAACCTCCGAGCCCTCGTCTCCCGCTTCGGCGCGACCTCCATCGCCTGCTACCTCTCCTCCCCGAGCGAGCCCGACACCCGTCCCTTCCTCCAGTGGGCGCAGGAGGCGGGCATCCGCATCCTGTTCCCCATCACCCGCACCGACGGGCTCCTCGACTGGACGATCGGCGAGGAAGGCATCGAGACGGTGGGCTTCGCCGGCACCCCCGAGGTCGTGGGTACCACCCTCGGTCCCATCGCGATCAACGACGTCGACCTCATCCTCGTCCCCGCGGCCGCCGTCGACGCCCACGGCATGCGCATGGGCTGGGGTCGCGGGTACTTCGACAAGACGCTCGGCTCGATGGAGCGCTGCCCGCCCGTCTACGCCGTGCTGTACGACACCGAGATCCTCGACGAGGTCCCGAGCGAGATCCACGACGAACCCGTCGGCGGTGCCGTGACCCCGAGCCGCATCCTCGACTTCGACCAGGTCAGACCGCGCCGCTGAGCGCGCCGACCCACCACATCCCAGGAGACCCCGTGCCCACCTACGCCTACCGCTGCACTGAGTGCGGCAACGCCTTCGACGTCCAGCAGTCCTTCACCGACGACTCCCTCACCGAGTGCCCGGCGTGCTCCGGCAAGCTGCGCAAGCTGTTCAGCGCGGTCGGTGTCACGTTCAACGGCTCCGGCTTCTACCGCACGGACTCCCGCGCCGGTGCCGGCAAGGGCTCGAGCTCCATCCCTGCCTCCTCGAAGTCCTCGGAGGGGTCGTCGAGCTCGTCCTCCTCGGACCCCAAGGGCGGATCCTCCTCCTCGGGTGGCTCCTCCAGCTCAGGCTCCGGCTCCAGCGCCACACCGGCCTCCGCCGGGAGCGCCGCGTCCTGAGCCGGTAGCGTAGCCAGGGTCCTGCCCATCCCGATCCTCAGGGAGACCCCATGCTCAAAGGCTTCAAGGAGTTCATCCTCCGCGGCAACGTGATCGACCTGGCCGTGGCCGTCGTGATCGGGGCCGCGTTCACCGCCATCGTCAACTCGCTCGTCGAGAACATCTTCAACCCGCTGCTCGGGGCACTCTTCAAGGCGGAGAGCTTGAAGGAAGCCTTCGTCGTCTCGATCCCGACCCTCGATGGGAAGACGGCCGATCTGCAGTTCGGTGCGTTCCTCGGCGCGGCGATCCAGTTCGTGCTCGTCGCCGCCGTCGTCTACTTCGTCATCGTGCTGCCGATGAACCACTTCAAGCGCATCACGACGAAGCCGACCGTCGCCGATGAGCCGGCAGCACCGAGCGAGCTGTCGCTCCTCACCGAGATCCGCGACGTGCTGAAGACGGGCACGAGCGCTCCGCTGCCGCCCGCACGCGACGACACGACCGACGGCCGCTAGTCCGGCTCGTCCAGCAGCACCGACGTCCCGTCCCGCTCACCAGTGGGGCGGGACGTTGCGTTGCAGCTCGTCGTCGTTGCCACCGCCGCCGGCGGGTTTGGCGGTGCCGCCCCAGGCGGCGTCGGTGTCCTCCGCCGCCTTGACGGGATCGGCCGGCAGCTGCGGCGCGGGATCCGTTCCGGGAGCACCGGGGCGGATCGCCCGCCTCGATCCTCGGGGGCGGACGATCCGTGGCTCCTGATCGTCCTGCATGATCAGTGTCCGACCATCAGTGGCGCGGGACCTGCACGGCGATCGGCGCGGTGTCGAGGTGCTCGGTCGTGTTGAGCCCGAGCACACCGGCCACACGCTGCGCGACCGCCTCGGCATCGGCGAAGAGGTCGAAGCTGTGCACGCGGACGTAGTGCCAGCCGAGGCGGCGCAGGACGTCGGGGCGGAGCCGCAGCGATTCACGGAGGCTCGCGTCACCCAGTTCCTCGTCGCACTCGACGACCACGGCTCGGCCACCCCACGAGGCGACCAGGGCGAGCTTGCCGCGGTAGCCCATGTCGACCCGCATCCCGAGCGTCTCGAGGCGCGTCGCGAGGTCGACGAGCATCGGCTCGGCCTCGTGCGTCGCCTGATCCTCGGAGGCGCGGCGCGACGTGTCCGTGAGGATGCGTGCGAGCGCGAGGATGCCGTGCTGGATCCGGTTCTGGTCGAGGTCCTCGGGGCGGACGCACGAGACGATCACCATGGACCGCCGCGCGCGCGTCATACCGACCGCGAGCAGCCGGTCGCCGCCGGGCTGACCCAGCGCGCCGAAGTCGGACAGGACCCGCCCGTGCGGCGTCAGGCCGTACCCGATCGAGAAGATGACGCGGTCGCGGCTCTCGGCCACGGACTGCTCGAGCGTCAGCACGGTGAACGGTTCCGCCCGCTCGCGGAGGAGGAAGTCGGAGAGGTCAGCCCGACGGGAGAACGCTGCGAGGACCGCCTGCTGGACCCGGACCGCGTGCTTGTCGCTCGCGGTCACGACCATCAGGGATTCCTTCGGACGGTTCGAGGCGTGCTCGAGGACGAGTTCCACCACTCGTTCGACCTCGACGTCGACACTCTCCACCGCTCCGGTGACCGGGTCGGGCATGCCGAGCCCGCCGGGCACGTAATCGAGGCTCAGGCTGCCGTGGCCCAGGAACGAACCCGCCCACGGCAGGGAGTCGATCTGGCCACCGTAGAACCGCTCGTTGACGAGTTCTGCGAGGTCTTCGCCTCCCGCGCGGTAGGAGCGCGTGAGCATGAGGGTCGGCAGGACGGAGCTCAGCTGTTCGAGCGCCGACTCACGGTGCAGTTCGGCGATGTCGGCGTGCTGCTCGGGGGTCGCCTCCTGATCCGTCAGACGGATCTCGAAGGGCGACGGACTCTGCGTGACGGGGTCACCGAAGGCGACGACCTGACGCGCACGACGGATGGCGTCCACGTTCTCGGCGAGGAGCGTCGCCCCAGCGTCGACGAGGAAGACGGCGTCGAAGGACGCGCTCTCGGGGATGCGCGGCACCTCGTACGGCGAGACGAGCCAGACCGGCGCGAGGACACGGGACAACGTGGGGGCCGCCTGCTCGAGCTCGGCCGCTCGGAGCGGTCGATCGCGCTTGAGGAGCGAACGGAGCGCCATGCCCTCGGTGGCGTGGTCGACGAGACCGATCTTCCAGGTGTCGGCCAGCAGCGAGGCGAGGAGCTGCCCGGAGGCGGAGGCGTGCGCCTCGTCCACCAGCCGGAAGTCGGACTCGAGACGTTCGACGACGCTCGTGTTCGCGCCGAGCAGACCGCGGTCCTCGGTGAGCACGAGTTCGAGCATCGACTGCCACCAAGCGAGCTCGAGCTCGTCGGCGAGGCGCGTCCGCGGCACGTGTCGCTGTGAGAGGTCGATGATGAGCTCGCCGAGACCCTGCTCGCGCAGGCCGGCGAGGATCGCGGTGCGCTCCTGGAGGTTGTGGAGGACCTCGGACTCGGCGGCGAGCTCGGAGATCGTGCGGACGAGACTCGGGATCGCGAGGCGTCCGAGGCGGTCGGGAGTGTCGGCGATACCGAGCGGCTGGTCGACCAGCTCGAGCTTCGCGGCGACCGTCTGGTACGCCTGCTCGACGTCCGCGATGCCGAGCGGCACCTCGGGCGGCGCGCCGGTCGTCACGTAGCGCTGCCACAGGGTGCGCTGCTGCTGGATCCGACGGAGGGCGGCGTTCATGTCGGGCACGTGTGCGCCGGGCCGCAGGTACTCCTTGGCCAGGGCCTTGAGTCGCCGGCGGCTCGCCGACGACATCGCGGCGGAGTCCTTCCGCGGGCTCGTCGCGACGATCAGGTCGGCGAGCGACCGGTCGAAGACGTCGGGCTGGAAGCGGTCGAGCGTCTCCCGGACGTCCGCGAGGAGTCGCAGGTAGATGCCCAGCTCGTCGATGGACTCGAACGGCCGCATCTGCGTCTGCCCGATGAGGCCGTACGCGCGCTCCAGGAGCTGCGGCAGGTCCTTACGGTGCAGGCGCTTGGCGAGGTCATGGGTCTCCTGGGCTTCCGCGGTCGTGTCGAACGACGCGCCGTACCAGGGCGAGTCGCCCGGACCGTAGCGGAACTCGCCGAGGGCGGCCGCGCCTTCGAGCGCCTCCGCGGCGCGGGAGCGGCCTGCGGCGAGCCCGACGAGCGTCTGGCGGTCGAGCCGGACCAGGGTTCCCGGAGGGTGCGGCAGCTTGGAGAGCTTCGAGAGTGCTTCGAGCGCTTCGATGACCGAGACCCGCAGGTCCGGGTCCTTCGCCTGCAGCGAGGTGCGGTAGTCGATGAGGACCCGACGCAGCCGGACGAGTGCGTCGTCGACCTCGCCGACCTGCGGCGGGATCGCGCGCTCGTTGCGCGTGATCGCCTGGATGAGGTCGCGGCGGAGGGTCGACGGCGACGCGCACAGACCGGGCAGACCGACCTTGGTCAGGCGGTGGCGGATGCCCTCGAGCGTGGAGCGGCGGGGGCTGACGACGAGGACGCGCTTGTGCTGCGACGCGAGCACGCCGATCGCGTTCACGATGGTCTGCGTGCCGCCCGTGCCCGGAAGCGTCGTGACGACGAGCGAGTTGCCGGCACCGATCTGCGCGATGACGTTCTCCTGCTCGACGTCCGCGTCGAGCAGGAGGGTGTCGGTCGACGGCGGGCGGTCGTCCTGGCCCGGCGCGTCGACGGGCGTGAAGCTGCTGCGCACGAGGCCGACCGCACCGTCGTCGCCGGCGACGGCGTCGAGGATCGGGTGGTCGAGCTTGGCAGCGTCGTCGAGCAGGGAGTGACCGACGGCGGCGAACGAGGAGACGAGCAGACGCGGCTGGACGGTGAACCACTCGAGCCCGGCGGCGAGCGAGCGGAGGCGGTCGATGACGGGCTGCGGCTTGAAGACCCCGCCCGATTCACTCAGCGCGACGAACTCGTCGGGATCGAGGACGATGCCGAACTGCTCGCGGAGGGCGCGGACGAGCTCCGGGTTCGCGGTCGTGGCGCCGCGCAGCTTGACCTCGTAGTCGCGACCGTACCGGCGGATGGCCAGCGGCCGGAGCAGGACCGGCGCGCTGAAGTCCTCACCCTGATGCGTCCACTGGGCGAGGCCGACGGCGAGGTGGACGGCGTCGATGCCACGGACGGTGGAGAGCTCGATGCCCTTCGTCGTGATGCGGTCGGCGGCGCGCTTCGCACCGCGGAGCGCGATCTCGTCGCGGATGAGGTTCGACAGCAGCGTCGATTTGCCCGAGATGAACTGCGGCAGACCACCGGGATGCGTCGAGCTGAGCTCCACCCGGGTCGTCGGGGCGTCCACGAAGTGGAGCAGCGGCGATGGGCCGCCGACCGTGCTGAGCTGCTGACGCCAGGCGTGCAGCGCCGTGTCGACCACGCCTGCCGATGCCGCCACGGGACCCTCGCGGAGTTGCGCCTCCGCTGCTTCCCGTTCGACTCCGGACGTCACGTCGCCGTCATCCCGTCTCTTCTCTAGCCGCCACACACTTGCACCATACGTGCCCGGTAGTGGAAACACCGGGAAGCGGTGCGGTTTTTCGCCGAGTCCGCCGAGGAAATGTGCGACGCGCGCGTCGTCCGAGGGTCAGGAGACGCCGAGGAGGCCGGAGAGCACCATCACCGCGGTGCCGCGCAGGACGATGTCGGCGCCCTGCTCGCTCATCCGGATCTGCACGCCGCCGTGGAACTCGGTCATCGTGCGCGCCCGCACGGTCTCGATCGCCGCGTCGAGGAGCACGCCGGCGAGCAACTCCTCCGGGCCGCTCACCACGATCTCCGACAGGTTCAGCGCACCGACGATCGCGGCGAGCGAGACACCGAGGCGCTCCCCTGCCGCGCGCAGGATCTCCTCGCGACGCTGCTCGACCTCCGCGGCGGGAAGATCGCTCGCCTCGGCCGCCGCGAGGAGCTCGCGCAGGTGCGGCACGGCCAGCCAGGCCTCGAGACACCCCCGCTTCCCGCAGGCGCACAGCGGCCCGCCGTCGGTGCCGACGACCACGTGGCCGATCTCACCGGCGGCGAACCGGCTCCCGAAGAGCGGATGGCCGCCCACGAGCAGCCCTGCCCCGACGCCGTTCCCGACGCTCACGAGCATGAGGTCGCCGTCCGCCCCGCCGAAGCTGTACTCCGCGAGCACCGCGGCGTTGGCGTCGTTCGCGACGAGGACCGGCACCTGGGCGACCTGCTCGATCGCCCCCTGGAGGTCGACGTCGGTCCAGCCGAGGTTCGGGGCGCTGCGGACCGTGCCGGTCATGTCAACGACGCCGGGCGAACCGACCCCGATGCCCAGCACCTCGACCGTCGCCTCCTCGACGAGGTCTGCGGCGAGCGCGACGGCCTTCGCGATCGCGTCCGTCCCCGTGGCGCCGTCGAGCGGTACCTCGAGCATCGTCACGACCTCGCCGTCGAGGGTCAGCACAGCACCTCTGAACACCTCGGTGTCGGAGAGGTCGAGGCCGACGATCTGGAACTCGTCGCGGTTGATGTCGATGAGCGTGGCGGGCTTGCCCGGGCGAGAGGTCTCGCGGAGGCCGACCTCGACGATGAGGTTGTCCGCGATGAGCGAGGCGACGAGGTCGGAGATGCTCACCCGGGTCAGGCCGGTGGCGCGGGCGATGTCGGCCCGACTCATGGCACCGCTGGCGAAGAGGGTCTGGAGGACGAGCGCCCGGTTGTGACCACGGGCGTGCTCCGGCAGGACCTTCGCGTTCGGCCGCAGCCGCCGCGCCGGGGTGTACGAGAAGGATTCGATCCGCTCCGACGCGATCCCGCCGCCGCTTCCGAATCCACCAGCACTCATGCGATAAGTAAAGCAGGCTGCGCCTCATCGTGCGGCACCGCGATGTCACCCGATGGTCACCGACACGTCGCCCGCCGGGCACCGCTGCGACCCGTACGACGCGGAGCATCATGGGTGTGAGGATCGCAATCGTGACCGAGTCGTTCCTGCCGCAGATGAACGGCGTCACCCACTCCCTGCTCCGCATCATGGAGCACTTCGCGGACCGAGGGGACGAGGTGCTCGTCATCGCCCCCGGCGCCGGAGCCTTGACGCCACGGCTCCACGAGGGCTTCCGGGTGGACGGCGTCCCGTCGATCCCGCTCCCCCGCTACCGGAACGTGCGGGTCGCCGCCGGCGGAGTCGGCCGGATCACCGAGCTCCTCCGCGGCTTCCGCCCCGACGTGGTGCACCTGGCCTCGCCGTTCGTCCTCGGCTGGCGCGGTGTCCAGGCCGCCGAGCGCTTGGGCGTCCCGACCGTCGCCGTGTACCAGACCGACATCCCGGCCTACGCCGGACGGTACGGGTTCCCGGTCGCCGAAGCGTTGCTGTGGCAGCACGTCGAGCGCCTCCACGGCCGGTCGACGCTCACGCTTGCGCCGTCACGGCAGTCGATCGCTCAGCTGGAGGCGCACGCCATCCCGCGGGTCCGCCTGTGGGTGCGCGGCGTCGACGCCGTGCGGTTCTCCCCGGAGCGGCGCAGCGAAGCCTGGCGTCGTTCCGTCGCTCCCGGCGGCGAACGGATCGTGGGCTACGTCGGTCGGCTCGCGGCCGAGAAGCAGGTCGAGGACCTCGCGGTGCTCGGTCGGCTTCCGGGCGTCAAGCTCGTCATCGTCGGCGAGGGGCCACTGCGTGCCTCACTCGAACAGCGGCTGCCGAACGCGGTCTTCACCGGATTCCTGGGCGGCGAGGAGCTGGCGGTCGCGATGGCGGGACTGGACGTGTTCGTCCACCCCGGCGAGTCGGAGACCTTCTGCCAGACCATCCAGGAGGCGATGGCCTCTGGCGTACCCGTCGTCGCGACCGGTCGAGGTGGGCCGGTCGACCTCGTGGACTCCAGCCGCACCGGGTGGCTCTACGAACCCGGCAGGCTCGACCAGCTGCGCGGGTTCGTCCAGGACCTCGTGGGCGACGAGGTGAAGCGGGCGGCGTTCGGTGCCGCGGCTCGGGCAGGCGTCCTGCCGCGCAGCTGGAAGAGCGTCAGCAGCGCGCTGATCGGGCACTACAGTGACGCCATCGAGTTGCACGAGGGCGCTCGGGCACGGCGGAGCGGTCTCGACCCGCGCGTTCAGGTGCCTCGGGTCACTCGCCCGGGTACCGGACGCCGATCTGACGCCTGACCTCGTCGAGGGTCTCCATGATCGCGACCGTCTCGGCGAGCGGCATGATGTCGCCGGAGAGCCGGCCCTCGGAGGCGAGCCGTTCGAGCTCCCACGCCTGGAAGTGCATGCCGCGGCCGTCCACCTCGGAACGGTAGGTCTCGACGACCTCGCCGTCGGTGCCGAACACTCGGAAGGTCGTCGCCGTGTACCAGACGCGGTCGAACTCGATCCAGCCGTCGGTCCCGACGATGGCCGCGCGGTTCGGGCCGACGGTGTTGCTCGCCGACAGGGTGTTCGCCACCTGGCCGTCCGCGTAGCCGAAGAGGGTCGCGACCTGCATGTCCGCCCCCGTGTCGCGGAGCGCGGCCGTGGCCTGGATCGTCGTCGGGGTCCCGAAGACGGACGACGCGAAGGAGACCGGGTACACGCCGAGGTCGAGCAGCGCGCCGCCGCCCAGCTCGAGGTTGTTCATGCGGTGCTCCGGGTCGTCCGAGAGCAGCTGAGTGTGATCGGCGACGAGGCTGCGCGGCTGCCCGATGACGCCGTCGGCAAGCAGCTCGCGGAGCCGGACCATGTGCGGGAGGAACCGGGTCCACATCGCCTCGAGGACGACCAGACCGCGCTCCGCGGCGAGCGCCACGACTGCCTGCGCCTCGGCGGCGTTGAGGGTGAAGGGCTTCTCGATGAGGACATGCTTCCCGGCGTCGAGCGCCAGCACCGCCTGCTCAGCGTGGAACGGGTGCGGGGTCGCGATGTAGATCACGTCGACCTCGGGGTCGGCGGCGAGTGCCTCGTACCCCACGTGGACGTTCGGGATGTCGAACTCGGCGGCGAACGCGGCTGCGGTCTCGGCGGATCGCGAGGCGACGGCCCGGACGTCGAAGCCGTGCCGTCGGAGGTCGGCGGTGAAGCTCTTCGCGACGCCGGCGGGGCCGAGGATGCCCCATCGCAAGCCGGTGGACGGGCCTGCCGTTGGGGTTCCCGTTCCGGTCCGGTCGATGTCCTGCTCCGTCATGGCTCTCCTTCGATGCGCGTTCCAGCAGCCTACTGGAGGGCCTCCGGCGCTCGGGATTTCGGGGTTAGCCCTGCTCGGACTCGCGGCGCCTCGCCGTAGGCTGAGGGTTCGACCGAGCCCCGCCGACCGCGCTGAGGGCCCGGTCCATCCTGGGGGGATGCGTTGTGGGGCCGAAGGAATCGAGCCGACGTCGACGTGCGCTGTCGCACGCCCGGACCCTCGCGATCGGCGTCGTCGGTCTCCTCGCCCTCAGCGGCTGCGTCTCGGAGCCGGCCCCGCCTCCGGTGACGGTCGTCGTCACCCAGCAGCCGGACCCGTCGCCCTCGGTCGCCCCGGTGCCCACCTCGACCGCGCGCGACGCGCTGCCTCCTGAACCGGCGCCGATCGTGCCGAACGCGCCGGCGGAACCGGCGGAACCGATTCCGGAGGGCCCCGCGTTCGACCTCGGGCCGAGGGACGGTGCGCTCGGCCCGGTCGTCTCGGACGCCGATGGCAATCCGATCAGTTACACGGTGGTCGCCGGCGACGTGTTCTTCGACATCGCGCAGCGCTTCGACCTGCCGCAGCAGCAGTTGCTCCGCATGAACCCGTCGATCCCCGGCTTCGGACTCGACATCTACATCGGCGACATCGTCAACCTCGACTGGACGACCACGCGTTGAGCCTCGGCGCCCGCCGGTGTCAGCCGAACGGGATGGTGCCCACGAGCACGCCGACGACGAGCATCACGAGCGAGACGATCGCGGCGCGCCACAGGACCTTCTTGTGGTGGTCGCCGAGGTTCACGCTGGCGAGCGAGACGAGCAGGAGGATGGCCGGCACGAGCGGGCTCTGCAGGTGGACCGGCTGACCGGTGATCGACGCCCGCGCCATCTCGACCGGCTCGATGCCGAAGGTCGAGGCGCTCTCGGCCAGCACCGGCAGGATGCCGAAGTAGAACGCGTCGTTGCTCATGAAGAACGTCATCGGGATGCTGAGCACCCCGGTGATGACCGCGAGGAACGGACCGAGCTCCGTCGGGATGATGTCGACGATCCAATCGGCCATCGCGGTGACCATGCCGGTCCCGTTGAGGACGCCGATCAGCACACCGGCCGCGAGCACCATCGAGACGACGCCGACGATGCTCGGGGCGTGGGCGACGATCTCCTTGGACTGCTGCGCGAGCCGCGGGAAGTTCACCAGGAGGGCGATGGCGGTGCCGACCATGAACACGTAGGGCAACGGCACGAGGTCGAGCACGAGCAGCGTCATCACCGCGACCGTGAGCACGAGGTTGACCCAGATGAGTCGCGGGCGCAGGGTGTCGCGCTCGGGGTCGAGCATCGTGTCGGCCATGGCCGTGTCGTCAGGGCGGACGAGGGTCGCGAGGCGCCCACGGGCACTGGTCGAGAAGGTCGTCGACATGCCGCCGGTGAGCGGGTGGTCGGCGGGCCCGGAACCCGAACCCGGTGCGGCGACGCCGGAGGCGCCGTCGCCGAGGAGGTCGACGCCCGCGAGGCGCTTGCGCTCCCCCAGTCCCAGGAACCAGGCGAAGGCGAACACGAGGACGAGGCCGGCGGCGAGCGACGGCAGCATCGGGACGAAGATCTCGGTCGGCGAGACGCCCAGGGCCGAGGCGGCTCGGACGGTCGGCCCACCCCACGGGACGATGTTGAGCGTGCCGTTCGCGAGCCCGGCGACGCAGGTGAGGACGACCGGGTTCATGCCGAGCCGTAGGTAGATCGGCAGCATCGCGGCGGTCGTCACGATGAAGGTCGTCGACCCGTCGCCGTCGAGTGACACCGCGCCCGCCAGGAGCGCCGTACCGACGACGATCTTCGCCGGGTCATTGCCCAGCGCACGGACGATGAACCGGACGAGCGGGTCGAAGAGCCCGACGTCGATCATGATCCCGAAGTACATGATCGCGAACATCAACAGGGCGGCGGTCGGAGCGAGGCTGCCGATCGCCTCGATGACCATGTCGCCGAGCCCGAGTCCGGCGCCGGCGAACAGCCCGAAGACCGTGGGGACGATGATGAGCGCCACCATCGGGGTGAGGCGCTTCGTCATGATCAGCACCATGAAGGTGAGGATCATCGCGAATCCGAGAATGACCAGCATGTCGACTCCTTCGTCTGCGTGCACCGCGGTGTGCACGACGGGACGCCGCGCGGCGACACGGGCGATGGACCGAGCGCGGCGGGCGTTCCCGGAACCGTACGGGAGCGGCACGGAGCTGTCTCGCTTGTGGGCATTCGGCTCGGATCTGCGGGTTACACGGCCTTCTGCGCATTCTGCTCATCACGCGGTCGACGCCGCCCATCGCCCCGGCGACGTACGATCGGAGCCATGATCGGCGACGAAGCGGAGCGGCCAGGTCGACGACGGGGCGGGCGCTCCAGCTTCGCGGCGCAGGTGCTCGTGCTGCAGCTGGTCGTCGTCATCGCGGTCGTCGCCGTGTGCACGGGCGTGTTCGCCTGGATGAGCAGCGAGCGCCTCGTGCAGGAGGCCCAGTCCACCGCCCTCGCGATCGCCCAGAGTGTCGCGAGCGATCCCGACGTCCGCACCGCCGTGACGCTCGAGGCACGTACCCCGGGGACGCCGACGGCGGCCGGCCTCCGGGCCGGCCCCCTGCAGGAGTTCGGCCGTGAGGTCGGCGCACGGACCGGGGCGCTCTTCGTGGTCATCACCGACGAGCGCGGGATCCGTCTGGCGCACCCCGACCCCGACCAGCTCGGGCTCCGGGTGAGCACCAGCGCGGAAGCGGCCTTGGCCGGTACGGAGTCGGTCTCGTGGGAGACCGGCACCCTCGGCCCGTCCGCGCGCGCCAAGGTGCCCGTCTTCGCCGCCGAGTCCTCCGACACCGGTGGGGCCGTGGTCTCGTCCGGCGCCGGCGAGGTCGTCGGCGAGATCAGCGTCGGGTTCGCCCCGCAGCGCGTGTTCGCCGACGTCGTGGGCGAGACCATGCTGGTCGCGGGCGCAGCGCTCCTCGCGCTGACGATCGGCCTGGTCGCTTCGATGCTCATCCGGCGTCGGCTGCGGCGGCTGACCCTCGGCCTCGGACCGGAGGAACTCGCCGCGCTCGTGCAGAACCAGGCTGCCGTCCTCGGCGGGGTCGGCGAAGGCGTCCTCGGTGTCTCGCCGGACGGCGTCGTGACGGTGTGCACCGATCAGGCGGCCAGGCTCCTCGACATCGGGTCGGTCGTCGGGCGCCGGTTCGACGACCTCGACCTGCCCGATCCACTGGTGGACCTCGTCGTGGACGACGCCGCATCGCCGACCTCGGCCCAGCTCGTCGTCGGGTCCCGCGTCCTGTTCGTCGACGTCCGGCCCGTGTCCCGGGACGGCGTCGACCTCGGGCGGGTGGTCGTCGTCCGCGACCGTACCGACGTCGAGGCGCTCACCCGGCGGCTCGACGCGGTCGCGACGATGACGACCGCCCTCCGCGCGCAGCGGCACGAGTTCGCGAACCGGTTGCACGCGATCTCCGGACTCCTCGAGACCGGGCAGGACGCCGAGGCCCGCGACTATCTCGCCAACGTGCTCGACCATGGACCGCTGAAGTACCCGGTGCAACACGCGGACCGACTCACCGAGCCCTACCTCCAGGCCTTCCTCGGCGCGAAGGGCGTCGAAGCTGCGGAACGCGGGGTGCTCGTGACCATCGGCTCCGAGACCCTCGTCACCGGCTCCCTGTGCGATCCTGAGGACGTGACCACCGTCCTCGGCAACCTTCTCGACAATGCGGTGAACGCGGCCGTCGCGGGCCGGGTCCGACCGGCCTGGGTGGAGGTCGAGGTCCTCGACCACGGCACCGAGCTGCACTGCTCCGTGATGGACTCGGGCGACGGCGTCGTGGCGACCGGCCAGGACGACGCTCCACCCGCCTCCCCGACCAGCGACCACGGCGATCTGGACGACGTCCACGGCCACGGGTTCGGTCTGCCCCTCTCACGAGACATCGCCCGTCGTCGAGGCGGGGACGTCTGGTTGGCGTCTCCCGGCGTCCGCGGCGAACACGGAGCGGTCTTCTGCGCGCGGCTCCCCGGGACGGTCGTACCGGCGCCGTCCATGGCGGGAGACGGATGATGGCGGCCGATCTCACCGTGCTGGTCGTCGACGACGACTTCCACGTCGCCCGCCTACACTGCCGGATCGTCGACGAGGTCGACGGGTTCCGTGCGCTCAGTCCTGTCGGGTCTGCTGCCGAGGCCGCACGGACCATCGCCGCCGATCCACCCGACCTCGTGCTCCTCGACGGCTACCTTCCCGATCGGAACGGGCTCGAGCTCCTCGTGGACCTCCCGATCGACACCATCGTCGTCTCCGCAGCGTCGGACGGTGCGTCCGTGCGCCGAGCGCTTCGTGCGGGAGCCCTCGGGTATCTGGTGAAGCCGTTCGCGCCCCAGGTGCTCCAGGACCGGCTCGCCGCCTACGCCCGCTTCCGCAACGTCCTCGACGAGGCGGTGAACGCCGACCAGGAGAGGATCGAGCGCGCCCTGCGCATCCTGCACTCCGGCGACGCCGGGGCGACGACCCGGTCGAGGTCCGCGACGGAGACAGCAGTCCTCGAAGCGGTATCGGAGGCGGACGGAGAGCGCTCGGCCGCCGAGGTGGCCGAGCTGGTCGGCGTCTCACGCGCGACGGCGCAACGGTATCTCTCCGCGCTGGCCGCTCGAGGTCTCTTGACGACGCAGCTGCGGTACGGGACCACCGGGCGTCCAGAGCACCGGTACGCACCGCCAGCCATCGGCCGCTGAGGCGTCCACACGCCGTCGGCTGGGCGATCCCCCCACGACATCGCCCAGCCCGGCACGTGAACCAACTCTTCGCCGATGGAACGCGGAATGCCCCCGCACACCGTGATCCATCCGTCGTCGCACGACGATCAGCAAAGTGAGTTAATCACCCGATTCAGTTTAGGGTGACCTCACGGCGCATGCGTCAGGGCTACCCCCTAACGTGCACCCGACCGCTCAGGCGTCCTGCGCGTCGAAGGCTGCGTCGAGGACGGCGAGCACCTCGGCCTGGCGGTCCGCGACGATGACCGCCGCGATGAGGATCCGCCACATGGTGTCGACCGCGTTGAGGAGGTCGGTCCGGCCGGCCAGCAGGTTCGAGATGAGCTGCGTCCCGGTGAAGAACGCGACGAAGGACCTCGCCAGTTCCGCCGGCTCGAGCGGAGACTGCAGCTCACCGAGCTCGATCGAGGCCTGCACCCGCTCCTCGACGCTCGCGATCCACTGCTCGTGGAACGCGGTCGTCGGAGCCTGGATGACGCCCTGCTCGAGGGACAGCCGCAGGCCGGCGCGGGTGATGGGGTCGGTGAGCAGCTGCTCGGTGATGAGGCGGGAGGCCTGGACCAGCCCACCGAACGGCGAGGGCGCGGTGGTCGGCGCGGTCAACGCAGCGATCGAGCGCGTGCTCTGCTCGTTGATGACGGCGATCGCCAGTTCCTCTTTCGAGGGGAAGTAGAAGTAGAGCGAGCCCTGCGTCGTCCCCGCCTCGCGGGCGATGTCCGACAGGCTCGCCTGTCCGTAGCCGACCCGGTCGAACATGCGGGCGGCACCTTCGACGACGGTCTGGCGTCGTTCATGACCTCGTTGCTGCTGTGGTCGTCGTTCGGGCATGTGCGTTTCCTGCTTCTGTCATCCCCCGATTCAGGGATAAGCGTACCCACTCCGAGCTGAGAAGACGGTGTCGAACGCGGCAGAAATTCGGAACAAGTCGACCGACTTGATCGCGAGAAGATCCCGGTCGGGTCGCAAAAGGGCGCATCGAGGGTGTCATCACCGACCGCGACCGAGCGGACTCACTCGCGTCGGGTGACCAGGGCGAACCGTTCGCGGAGCTCAGGTGCGTCGGCGAACGGTCGCCAGCACAGGCCGTCGTCCTCCCGCATCGCAGCTACCGGACGGAGGGCGACGAGTCGCTCACCGAAGCGCAGGGCGTCGAGGAACAGGGTGTCGTTCCCCGCGTCGATCGTCAGCGAGCGCGGGTACCAGCCGCGCGCCGCGAGCGCGCCGGCCAACCAGGCCGAGTACGCCGGGTCCTTGCCGGGCTCGGGACGGAGCAGCTCCTGGTCGGCGAGATCGGACCACTCGATGACGTCCTTCGCCGACAGCGGGTGCGCGGCGCGCATGACGACGCCGAGCGGCAGCGCAGCGATCTCCTCTGCGGCGAGCTCGTCCGGCAGCTCCATCGGCAGACGCACGATGGTGGCGTCGAGACGACCGGTGGTGACGAGGTGCAGCTGCTCGACCGGTTCGATCGCGACGGCGACCGCCGGGACGTCGATGCGGCGACCGGCCTCGGAGACGACCGCGTCCCACGTCGTCGGCGGACGGCCGACCCGGATGTGCCGAGCCGGTGACGCGGGATCCATGTCGGCGACGACATCGATGAAGGTGCGGACCTTCAACAGGAAGCGCTGCCCCTCACGCGTCGGGCGGTACTCCTCCCCCAGGACGCTGAACAGCTCGACCCCGAGCGCGGCCTCGAGCCGCCGCAGCTGCTGCGCGAGACTCGGCTGTGCGACCCCGAGCAGGTTCGCCGCGGCACCGAGCGTCCGAGCATCCGCGACGACCACGGCCGACCGCAGCTGACGAAGGGTGATGGCGTCGCGTTCGAGTTGGCGGTGGAGGTCGTGCGTCATGCTTCGAGCCTACGGCGTGCTCGCAGCCCTACCCGACAGGCGAAGCCGTGCTCGCCTGCACGACCGTACCTCCGACAGTGCCCCTGGAGGGACTCGAACCCCCAACCCTTTCCTTAGGACGGAACTGCTCTTCCATTGAGCTACAGAGGCTGACCCGTCGAGTTTAGCCGGTCGCTCAGGCGGCGGGCGCCAGGTACTGCTCCCAGTCGGGCTCCGAGCGCTCGACGCCCCGCACCATCCACTGCGAGCCGTGCGGCGTCCCCGGTGAGACCCGGAGGCTCCAGTTCATCTCCATCGGCGTGCGGTCGCCCTTCACGTTGTTGCAGCGCAGACAGCAGGCCACGAGGTTCTCCCAGCTGTCCACACCCCCGCGCGAGCGCGGCTGCACGTGGTCGATCGTCGTCGCCGCCTTCCCGCAGTAGGCGCAGCGGTGGCCGTCACGGCGCAGCACCCCGCGGCGGGTCACGGGCACCCGGCGGGCGTTCGGGATCCGGACGTATCTGGTGAGCAGGATGACCGACGGCCGATCGAACGATCCGCTCGTCGCCACCACGGGATGCGAGGAGTCGATCTCGACGACGGTCGCCTTGTGATGCATCACGAGCACGAGGGCCCGCTTGAACGAGACGATCGCGAGCGGCTCGTAGCCCGCGTTCAACACCAGTGTGCGCATGCACGTTCCCTTCCGAAGGGCCACGACGGCTGCCGCGACCGGTCGACGATCACCACCTGCAGCGTCCGTGACGCGCCGGATCGAGTCGTCTCCGGGGAACAAAAAAGGGCACTGTCATGACGACAGCACCCTCTTGACCCACGGCAGAGCCGCGGCACGCTTGGCTGGAATGCCGCAGCACGTAGAGGCCGCGACCATTCGCGACCACGTGGCGACGTATAGCGTGCATCAGCTCCTGAACCTCTCCGAGTTGCAGAGCACCAGATTAACCCACACCGACCGGATTTCCGCACGTTGCAGGAGAATTCCCCTCCGCGCCACCTCGGCTTTGGCCGAAGGACACCGCATGGTCGCGAACGGTCAACACGCATCGACGACGAATCGCGCCCCTCCGACGGAGGGACGCGATCCAGGTCGAGCGGGTCGGATCAGCCGACGCCCGGCGGGTAGAGGTAGAGCGCCACGGCACTGGCGGCGATGGTGCGCGTGTTGTAGCTGTGACGCGCGGACCCCCAATTGTATTCCTCCAGGGTGACCGTCCCGTCGGCGTTGACCGACTGCACGTAGGCGACGTGGTTGTAGTTGAACCAGGCGACGGAGCCGGCGATGGCGTTGGTCCCCTTGTTGTACTGCCACGAGTCCGCCCAGCCGTAGGCACTGCTCGGCGGCAGGCCGTTGCCCCAGGTGAAGGCCCAGTTCCCGCTCGGCGTGCCCGCGTCGCGGTTGAGTCGCCAGGCGACGAAGTCCACGCACTCACGGTAGTAGTAGCGCAGTGGTGACAGCCCGCCGCCCTCGTCGTCGGTCGCCTGGTCGAACCAGGGGTAGTCGTCGCCGGCCTGGCGTGCGCCGACGGTGATCGAGTAGGTGGCGTTGCTGGCAGCTGCAGCGGCGTCGAGCTGCCGCTGGCGCTCGGCGAGCTCGTCCGGCGTCGTCGCACTGTAGAGATCGCGAGAGATCGGTGCGTCGGCCACCTTGTCGGAAGCGACGACGCTCTGGGCGCCGGAGGTCTTCAACTGCTCCGAGGCGGACGTCCCGTAGGTGGTCTGCGCGCTGCTGCTCGCCGCATACGCCGGGAGGGCGACGGTGGCGACCAGTGCCGGCACGAGGAAGGCCATGGTGGCGACGCCGCGGACGGATCCGGGTCGGGCTCCGGACGGCTTCGGCTTGCGCACGGCGACCGTCGACGCGGTCGGCTTGACCGGGGGCTTGCTGCGGGCGACGCGGTCCGCGCCGGTGCGGAGCGGAGCGACGGTCGCGAACGAGGTCTCGGTGGCGGACGTCACGGTGAAGGATTGCGGGGTCGTCGGCTCCGGCGCGGCGGGCTTCGTCAGCGGCCGCTCGTCGAGACGGACCTCGCCGGTCGTGACGGCGGCGTCGGCCTCCTCGACCACGGCATCGTCGAGGATGATCTCGGGGTGCTCGACGGGTGCGTCCGGAGCGACGTCGGCGACGAGCGCGTCGTCGGTTGCCGACTGGGACGGGGTGGTCGGCTCCGCCTGCTTCGCGGCCTGCTCCTGGAGTCGGAGCTGCTTCCGGGTGAGGGGGACGTTCGGGGTCGTCTCGGCCTGTTCGGGGCCGCTCTCGCCAGCTGCAGTCAAGTGGATTCCTCCGGCACCCCGCATGAGCGACGACGATCGCGGTGTGGCGATCGGCATGGCGCAGCCCCATCCGACGATTGATGTCGGTTCGTGTGGCCGAGGGACGGGCTAGGGGGTGCCTCGGTCGTCTTCCTGGGGCCAGATCATGGCCTTCAGGACGAGTGACAGCCTACGGGTTACCCCTCAGAAAGTCACGTTTCGATCACGGGAAAACGGGCACATGAGGGAATCCTCATACACGTCTCATGCTCACGCGGCAGGGGTCTCCACGAAGATGTGCGTCGCGAGCTCGTTGGGCAGCTCGAGGCCGCCCTCGACACCGTCGATGGTGACGAGCACGTAGCCGCCCGCTGCCGCGAAGGTTCCCGAGCGACCCGGCATGACGCCGGCCTGCTTCAGCTGCAGGAGGAGTTCGGGGTCGACCTGCGCCGGTTCGCCGAGACGTCGGACCGTCGCCGTGACCGGCTCGGAGCGTCCTTCGACGAGGCCGACGATGTTGATGACGCCTTGCGAGAAGGCGACTGCGGGGCTGTCGCCGAACTCGTCGAGTCCGGGGATCGGGGTGCCGTACGGCGACTCGGTGGGGTGGTTGAGCATGTCGAGCAGCTTGCGCTCGACCTGCTCACTCATGACGTGTTCCCAGCGACAGGCTTCCTCGTGGACGAACTCCCACTCGAGCCCGATGACGTCGCTCAGGAGGCGCTCAGCCAGGCGGTGCTTCCGCATGACGTGGACCGCCTTGCGTCGGCCCGGTTCGGTGAGCTCGAGGTGCCGGTCGCCCGACACGACGACGAGTCCGTCGCGCTCCATCCGACCGACCGTCTGCGAGACCGTCGGTCCGGAGTGCCCGAGGCGCTCGGAGATCCGCGCACGAAGCGGGATGATGTTCTCCTCCTCGAGCTCCAGAATGGTGCGGAGATACATCTCTGTGGTGTCAATCAAATCGGTCATCGACGCCCTCCCTGCCCGATTGCACGTTCCCAGTAAGCCTAGTGCGCGGCGGCGACGTTCCCGCGCCAAGCCACTCCGCCCCGCGTGGACGCATCCGGGCACCGTGGCACGACGTCATGAGGCCCCCGCCTCTAGAATCGCCGTATGCCGGAGATCACGATTCCCACGTCCCTTCTGCCCGCCGATGGTCGATTCGGCTGCGGCCCCTCCAAGATCCGACCTGAGCAGATCGCAGCGCTCTCCGAGGCCGGCCTGTCCCTCCTCGGCACCTCCCACCGTCAGGCTCCCGTCAAGCAGCTCGTCGGCCGCGTGCGCGCCGGCCTGGCCGACTTGTTCCGCGCCCCCGAGGGCTACGAGATCATCGTCGGCAACGGCGGCTCGACCGCGTTCTGGGACGCGGCCGCCTTCGGCCTCATCGAGCAGCGCAGCCAGCACCTCGTCTTCGGCGAGTTCGGCGGCAAGTTCGCCAAGGCGGCGGGTGCCCCGTGGCTCACCGCTCCGGACGTCCGTGAGGTGCCGGGTGGATCCCGCATCGATCCCGAGGTGGTCGAGGGCGTCGACGTGTACGCCTGGCCGCACAACGAGACCTCGACCGGCGTCATGGCCCCGGTGCGACGCGTGTCCGGCGACACCGGCGCCCTCACGGTGATCGACGCGACGAGCGCCGCGGGTGGTGTGGACTTCGACGCGAGCCAGGCGGACGTCTACTACTTCGCACCGCAGAAGAACTTCGCATCCGACGGCGGCCTGTGGTTCGCGCTCTGCTCCCCCGCGGCGATCGAGCGCATCGAACGGATCGCGGCGAGCGGCCGCTACATCCCGGAGTTCCTGAGCCTGAAGAACGCGGTCGACAACTCCCGACTCGAGCAGACCCTCAACACTCCCGCGTTGTCGACGCTCGTGCTCCTCGAGGAGCAGATCTCGTGGATCAACGGCAACGGCGGCCTCGCCTGGGCATCGGCACGGACGGCCGAGTCCTCCGGCGCCCTGTACGAGTGGGCCGAGCGCACCTCCTACACGACGCCGTTCGTGACGAACCCCGACCACCGCTCGCAGGTCGTCGTCACGATCGACTTCGACGACGCCATCGACGCCGCGCTGGTCGCGAAGACCCTGCGGGCGAACGGCATCGTCGACACCGAGCCCTACCGCAAGCTCGGCCGCAACCAGCTGCGCGTCGCGACCTTCACGGCGATCGACCCCGCAGACGTCCGTCAGCTCATCGCGAGCATCGAACACGTCGTCGGGGCGCTCTGATCCGTCTCCCCCGCTGAACGCCGAACGGGCGGTCGAACCCTCTCGAGGTTCGGCCGCCCGTTCGTCTATCTCGCGGTGTGCGAGTGCTACTCGTCCTCGAACCGGTCGTCGTCCTCGTCGGAGTCCTCGTCCTCGTCCGAGTCGTCGTCATCCGAGACGTCCTCGTCCTCGTCCGAGTCGTCGTCATCCGAGTCGTCCGACGCCGCATCGACGTCGTCCTCGTCGTACTCGAGTTCGATGCCGTCGCGGTCGCGGTCGCGGGGATCCCCGGACAGCGCGACATCGTCGTCGTCGAACTCGTCGGTGTCGTCCGCGTCGTCGAGCGCGTCGTCAGCCGCAGCCGCAGCCGCTGCCTCCTGCGCGGCGCGGTAGTCCGCGAGGCGTTCCGACCACGGCACCCACTGCGGAGCCAGCAACGCGCCGTCGCCGGGCATCAGCTCCGTCTCGAGCACGTTCGGCGCAGCGTCGTCGGCGGTCCGCGAGAGCGTCACCGTCCAGAACCATCCGGGGTAGCCCGCCATCGTGTTCGCGAACAGCAGCGAGACGACGTGATCATCGACCACGACGTGCCCGGCCGGCTCACCGACCGTGCTCGCGGGCGTGATCTCCTGCAGCGCTTCGCGCGCGAGCTCAACGGCGGCGATCAGGGTCTCGTCCGGCACGGGTGCCGGGGTCGACTCGCGATCGGCGCCGTCGTCCGAGCGATGCTCGTCCGACTCGGCTCGTGTGTCCGTGTCGGCCGGGACGTCGCGATCCTCGACGGGCGTCTCCTGATCGGCGTCAGGCATCCAGCTCGTCCGCGACCTTGCGCAGCACGGCAGCGATCTTCGTGCTGTGACTGCTGTTCGGGTACTTGCCGCGGCGCAGGTCGCCGCCGATGCCGTCGAGGAGCTTCACGAGGTCCTCGACGATGATCGCCATGTCGTCGGCCGGCTTGCGCTTCAGCTTGACGAGGCTGGGCGGAGCCTCGAGGACGCGCACGGACAGCGCCTGGGCGCCGCGCTTGCCGTCGGCGATGCCGAACTCGAGCCGCGTCCCCGGCTTCACGCCGGCCGTGCCCGCAGGCAGTGCGGAAGCGTGCAGGAAGACCTCCTGGCCGTCATCGGAGCTGATGAAGCCGAAGCCCTTCTCCTCGTCGTAGAACTTGACCTTGCCGGTGGGCATGGGAACCTCGCTGTGTGTCGTGCGCAGAAAATGCAGCGCCGTGCGGTGATCGCGCAGGAAGCGCGATCGAGAGGACCATCGGTCCTCGGCCCCCAGCCTATTCGGTGCAGCAGCCGCGTGCCTCTATCCTGGGAGCGTGACTGATGAGCAGACGCCGAGCATCTCGCGGCCCGAACGGATCCTGGCCTACATGGTCGTGACGATCGTCGCCGTGTCGATCGCCGCATTCGTCGCGGTGATGGTCGGCACCGCCACCGGCCTCGAGCAGGGCGACTTCGCCGTCGGCCTCTGGCCGGTCGTGACGATCCTGCCGCTCGTCGGACTCCCGATCGCCTTCCTGATGCTGATCACGCTCATCATCGTGGGTGCCGTACGACGGTCCCGCGAGTCCCGCGGTCAGTCGCCGCGCTGACGACCATGGGCGAGGCCTTCGCGATCGCGCGCCGCCTCCGGGAGCTCCCGGACGACGCGCTCCGCCGGCTGACGCCCGACCGCAGGGCCTCCTCAGCCCGCATCGCGGACTTCTTCGACTTCGCCGAGGCCCTGTTGGACGATGCGAGCGTCGCCCGCCGGATGGCACTGCTCGACCGGGACACCCTCGCAGTGCTCGCCGCCGCGCTGGACGGGACCGAGCGCCACTCGCTCGCGACCGCGCTCGGACGCGAGCAGTCGGAGGTGGATGCCGCCCTGGAGCGGCTGGAGCGGGACATCCTCGTGCTGGACGACGGAGCCGGTCCGATCAGGCCGGTGAGCGCGGTGGCCGCGGTGTTCGAGGAGTGGACGGCGAGCGGCAGACCAGGCCGAGCAGAACTCCGACTTCCGGCGGCGGCGCCGACGTCCCACGCAACCCGCCCCTCGCCCGACACGGACGCCCTCGCGAGCGAGCGAGCGGCCGGCGCGGTCGGCATCGTCGGCGAGAGCCTCCATGAACTCGACCGCGAGCCCGCACGCCTGCTCGGCCGTGGAGCCCCGTCCATGCCGGACCTCAAACGGCTCGCAGCCGCGGCGGCGAGCACGCCCGACCAGATCGAGCTCGCCCTGTCCGTGGCGTCGGCTGCCGGGCTCACGGACGCGATCGGCTCCGCCATCCGCCTGAGCGAGGTCGGCGAGGCCTGGCTGGCGTCGGCCACCGCGGAACGCTGGCTCCGTCTCGCGACAGCCTGGCGCGACGCGATCCCGGCCACGATCCGCGATCGCATCCTGACGGCGTACCGGCGCGGTTCCGTCGACCTGGTCGAAGAGCTCAGCTGGTGGTACCCGTTGGCGGAGGATGCCGTCGTGGCGCCGGCGCGGGCGGTCGACGCGGTCGCCGAGCTGCTCGGGATCACCGTCGACGGCGCGACCAGCGGATTCGGACGACTCCTCGTCGACGACCACGCGGCCGACGCGGCCTCGACGCTCGCGTCCATGCTCCCCGCCGAGGTGTCGCAGGTCGTCCTCCAGGACGACCTGACGGTCATCGCGCTCGGTCCCCCGACGGCGGAACTCGACGTGCGACTCCGGGCCCTCGCGGAGCCGGAGGGGCGCGCTCAGGCGTCGAGGTACCGCATCACGACCGCGAGCGTCACCCGGGCCCTCGCCGACGGAGACACGGCCGAGGACCTGCTCGCGTACCTCGAGTCGATCTCCCTGACGGGCGTCCCTCAACCCCTGCGGTACCTCGTGTCCGAGGCCGCTTCCCGATTCGGCCTCGTCCGCGTCGGGACGATCCGCGCGTCGGCCGACGCCTCGGCCGACCCTGGACGCAGCAGCTACATCCGCTCCGAGGACGCCGGCCTGATCGCGGCGATCTCGGTCGACCAGAGCCTCGTGGCGCTCGGTCTCCGTCCGAGCGACGAGCACCGGCTCACCAGCCGGATCGAGGCGGCGACGGTCTACTGGGCGCTCCACGACGCGCGCTACCCGGTGGTCGCGGAGGACGACGGCGGCGCACCGCTCCGGATCCGCCGGCAGCCGGTCATGCGCACCAACCTCTCCGCTCCGGCCGCCTCGACGGAACCGGATCTGGTGTCGCGGCTCCGCGCCGACGACAGCGGCGACACGAGCAGCGCATGGTTGGCCAAGCAACTGGAGATCGCCGTCCGCGACCACACGCCGGTCACCGTGCAGCTGCAGCACGGCGAGCGCCGATCCACGTTCACGATCGAACCGGTGAGCATTGCCGGCGGTCGCCTGCGCGGTCTGGACCGGTCGGCCGACGTCGAACGCACCCTGCCGCTCGCGATGATCACCGAGGTCCGGATCGCCGGCTGAGCGCTCGCTCAGGGGGTTGCGCACCGGATCCGCCGGTAGACTCGACCGTTATGTCTGATGGACCACTGATCGTCCAAAGCGACCGCACCGTGCTGCTCGAGGTCGCCCACCCGCTCGCCGAGGACGCCCGCCACGATCTCTCGGTGTTCGCCGAGCTCGAACGCGCGCCGGAGCACATCCACACCTACCGGATCACCCGTCTCGGACTCTGGAACGCACGGGCCGCCGGGCACGATGCCGACCAGATGATCGAGACGCTGGAGCGGTACTCGAAGTTCTCCATCCCCGCGTCCGTGACGATCGACATGCGCGAGACCGTCAACCGCTACGGCCGGCTCGTGATCGAACGCTCCGAGGAGGGCGAGCTCGTCCTCCGCTCCACGGACCTCCCGATCCTGACCGAGGTGGCCGGCGCCAAGCGGATCGCGCCCCTCCTCATCGGGCACCCGACGCCGGACACCTTCCTCGTCGAGCCGTGGGCACGCGGTGCGCTCAAGCAGGAACTCGTGAAGCTGGGCTGGCCCGCCGAGGACCTCGCCGGGTACACCGCTGGCACGCCGCACCAGATCGACCTGGTCGAGGACGGCTGGCACCTCCGCGACTATCAGCAGCAGGCGGTCGACAACTTCTTCTCCGGCGGTTCCGGCGTCGTGGTGCTCCCCTGTGGTGCGGGCAAGACCCTGGTCGGCGCCGGGGCGATGGCGACGGCGTCCACCAACACCCTGATCCTCGTCACGAACACGGTGTCGGCACGGCAGTGGCGCGACGAGCTGTTGAAGCGCACCTCCCTCACCGCCGAGGAGATCGGCGAGTACTCGGGGCAGGTGAAGGAGGTCAAGCCGGTCACGATCGCGACCTACCAGATCCTCACGGCCAAGCGGAAGGGCGAGTACGCCCACCTCGCGCTGCTCGACGCCATGGACTGGGGCCTCGTGGTCTACGACGAGGTGCACCTGCTCCCGGCACCCGTCTTCAAGCTCACCGCCGAGCTGCAGGCGCGGCGTCGCCTCGGCCTGACGGCGACGCTCATCCGGGAGGACGGCCGCGAGGGCGACGTCTTCTCGCTCATCGGCCCGAAGCGGTTCGACGCCCCGTGGAAGGAGATCGAGGCGCAGGGCTTCATCTCCCCCGCCGCGTGCTTCGAGGTGCGCGTCGACCTGCCCCAGGCGGACCGACTCACCTACGCCGCATCCGCCGACGACGAGCGATACCGCCTCGCGGCGACCGCCCCGGCGAAGCTCGACGTCGTCCGGCAGCTCGTCGAACGGCACCGTGGCGAGCAGATCCTCGTCATCGGGCAGTACCTCGATCAGATCGAGGAGCTGGCAGAGACGCTGGGCGCCCCGCAGTTGACGGGCGCAACGCCGGTCGACGAGCGCGAACGGCTCTATCAGGCCTTCCGCGACGGCACCGAGCAGGTGCTCGTCGTCTCGAAGGTCGCGAACTTCTCGGTCGACCTGCCCGAAGCGACCGTCGCCATCCAGGTGTCGGGATCGTTCGGTTCACGACAGGAGGAGGCGCAGCGTCTCGGCCGCCTGTTGCGCCCGAAGTCCACGGGACTCACCGCGAGCTTCTACACGCTGGTGTCGCGCGACACGGTCGATCAGGAGTTCGCGCAGAACCGCCAACGCTTCCTCGCCGAACAGGGCTACAGCTACACGATCCTCGACGCCCACGCCCTGCAGACCGCGTGAACCACGCTCTCAGAAAAGTCTCAAGAAACGTGCAGATAATGGTGTCATGACCGGACCCCGCATCCTTATCGTCGACGACGAACCGAACATCCGCGACCTCCTCACCACGAGCCTGCGATTCGCCGGCTTCGCCGTCCGTGCCGTGGGCAACGGCGCAGCCGCCATCTCAGCGGTCCTCGAGGAGGAGCCCGACCTCATCATCCTCGACGTGATGCTGCCGGACATGAACGGCTTCGGCGTCACCAAGCGTCTGCGCAGCGCCGGCTACACGGCGCCCATCCTCTTCCTCACCGCGAAGGACGACACCGAGGACAAGATCACGGGCCTCACGGTCGGCGGCGACGACTACGTCACCAAGCCGTTCAGCCTCGATGAGATCGTGGCACGCATCAAGGCCATCCTTCGCCGGACCATGCAGGCCGACGAGGATGCGGTGATCCGCACCGGCGAGCTGACGATGGACCAGGACACCCACGAGGTCCTCGTCGGCGACACCCCGATCGACCTCAGCCCGACCGAGTTCAAGCTACTCCGCTACCTCATGCTCAACCCGAACCGTGTCCTGTCGAAGGCCCAGATCCTCGACCACGTCTGGGAGTACGACTTCAACGGCGACGCCGGCATCGTCGAGAGCTACATCTCCTACCTGCGCAGGAAGCTCGACCAGTTCTCCAGCGAGCCGCTCATCCAGACCAAGCGCGGATTCGGCTACATGCTCAAGGCCGGAAAGGCGTAGCCCCCACCCGATGGCCGATTCCCTGTCCACCTGGTGGAGCAGCGTCTCACTCCGGACGAAGATCACCGGGGTGACGGTGCTCGTCCTCGCCTTCGGCCTGCTCGTCGCGGGCATGGGGACGACCCCGCTCCTCAAAGAGGTCCTCACCCAGCAGGCGAACGACAGTCTGGTCACTGCCGCCAAGGGCAAGATCGTCGGTGAGATCTCCGAGGACGGACAACTCCAGCTCGACGCCCCCTCGACGCTGTTCGTCGCCGTGTACGACACGAACGGCGAACTCCGCGCCTCGTCCGGGTGGGACGAGAGCATCGCTCCCGAACACCCGGCGCACCTCAGCGCGAACGACGTCGCCGCGAGCGGGACCCAGATCTACACGACCACCAACGCGAGCGGCACGATCGTGTACCACGCGGTCTCCGTCCCGGTCACCCTCGACGGGTTCCGCACGGGAGCGGCATGGGTCGCCATCTCGATGCAGGGCACCGACAACACCATCGCGACCTACCTCACGATCTTCTTCGTCCTCGGCGTGCTCATCATCGTGGTCGGAGCACTCCTCACCCGGTGGCTGGTGACCGGCACGTTCGAACCGCTCCGCCAGGTGGAACGGACAGCGGCCGCGTTCGCCGACGGCGACTTCAGCCAGCGACTCGCCGGCTCGACACCGAACACCGAGGTGGGGCGACTCAGCCGATCACTCAACACGATGCTGGCTCGCATCGACCGCGCGTACTCGGACCGCGGGAAGACCATCGAGCAGATGCGGAACTTCGTCGGGGATGCGAGCCACGAGCTCCGCACCCCGCTCGTCTCCGTGCGCGGCTACGCCGAGCTCTACCGGATGGGTGCTCTCCAGACGCCGCAGGACGTGGCACAGGCCATGGAGCGCATCGAGAAGGAGGCCATCCGCATGGGTGCGCTCGTCGAGGACCTCCTCCAGCTCGCCCGCCTCGATGAGACGCGACCACTGAACGTCGCGCCCGTCGACCTGCTCCCGATCGCGCGCGACGCCGCGCTCGACACCACCGCCCAGGCCCCCGGGCGCACGGTCCAGGTGGTCCGCGACGAACGCATGGCGCGAGCCGTCGACGACGATGCCTCCGAGACGACGGGCGAATCCCCTACTGCTACCGACACACCCGCACAGACGGGCTCGACCGGGCCGATCTTCGGCGCGACGTTCAACCGCTTCCGGCGTCGGCCGAAGCCCTCCGGCGACGCCACCACGCCCGACACGAAGCCCATCGCCGAACCGCTGACCCTGGCCGTGCCACCGATCGTCCTCGGCGAGGAGAACAAGATCCGGCAGGTCGTCACGAACCTCATCGGAAACGCCCTGCGCTTCACGCCCGCCGACAGCCCGATCGAGCTCGCGGTCGGCACGGACGCCCGCGCAGGGACCGCCAGCATCGCCATCGTCGACCACGGCGAGGGCATCCCGCCACAGATCCGCGAGAAGATCTTCCAGCGTTTCTGGCGTGCCGACAGCTCGCGAACGCGCGAGACGGGCGGCAGCGGCCTCGGACTGGCCATCGTCGCCTCCATCGTCGCGGCGCACGGTGGCACGGTCGACGTGACCGAGACCCCCGGCGGCGGCGCGACGTTCCGCGTCATCCTGCCGCTCGCCCCGTCGGCGGCCACGAGCCCCATCGTCATCGCGGGCCCTCCGGCCTGACCCGCCGGCGGGCTGGCTCGACCCTCCTCCACAGGCTCCGGCCTGCTTCGGAGTGCGCGCACGAAACCCTCCTCGCCGGTTCCGGCCGGTGGCGAGCACCTACCGTCTCGGTAGCGGCGATGACAGGCATCGCCCGGACGAACGGAGTTCCCGATGGCCACTTTCCAGGTCGACAGCGACGCGGTCGAGCGCGCCTCCACGGCAGCACGCGTCACGATCGAGCAGATCCAGAACGAGGTCGCCCGCCTGCACACGCAGCTGGCGGCACTCGACGGCCAATGGACCGGCGCTGCGGCCGCCGCGTTCCACGGTGTCGTCGAGCGTTGGAGGGGCACCCAGCGTCAGGTCGAGGAGAACCTCGGCGAGATCAGCCGGGCGCTCGCCGTCGCGGGTACCCAGTACGCCGAGATCGAGCGGGCGAACGCGAGTATGTTCAGCGGCTGATCCGCGCGCGGGAGGTCCCGCCACCGGGATGCCCGGTGGCGGGACCTCCCGCGCGGGGTGCGGGAATCAGGGAAGCGCGGCGATACCGGCGGCGGCGAGTGCTGCGTAGGCGAGAGCCTGCTGACGCAGCTCGTCGACGTCGTAGGTCTCGTCGAGGGAACTCACGTTGTTCGCCTCGACTTCCAACCAGTGCCCGGCGACCGCCATCTGCACGCTGCACGTGGACCACGGGCTCGTCTTGCACTCGATGAAGGCGTCCCGGACTCCGAGCCCGTCGATCGTCAGGAACTCGATGTCCGCTCCCGCGCTCATGCGGGTCTCGACCAGCTGCTCGTACGCCCAGCGTCCGCCCGGGAGCGCTCGCAGGACGCCTCGCGACGAGTCACTGTCGGGGAGGGAGAAGATGCAGTCCGGCGCTCCGAAGTCCTCGGCGGCGACGCCTCGGTTCCACAGTCGCTTCTTCGGTGCCGAGTTGTAGGTGAGCTCCTGGCCGAAGGCCTCACTCATCGCCGCCGCAGGCACGAACGCCTCGCACTCCGTCGGCAGCGCGTTCGCCCCCGGCGTCGTCCCGCCCCAGGCGTACCGTGGCGCCGTGCCGACCGGTTCGAGCGCCGAGCGGATCGCCTCGATGAAGGGTGTGACTGCGGCGACGGCATCCTCGTCCGACGCTGCGGCATCGTCGGCCGGGCCATACATGATCAGGTCGACCCAGCTGTCGCCGACCAGGAAGTTGATGCTGCAGACGCCGGGCACAGCTCCGTTCTGGGTGAAGCAGGACAGCTTGGTGGAGTCCGGCCACGGCCCTGATTCGCCGTTCGCCCAGCGTTCGTAGTAGAAGTCCCAGTCGGCGTGCGAACCGGGCAGGATGGTCAACTCGGCCCACCGTTCCGTGCCGACCGGCGTCCCACCCTCCGCCAGGTCTCTCGGCTCACCATTGCTCCACGTGCAGTGCATGCCCCCGAGCGAGGTCGCCGCCCACAGCAGCGGGTTCGCACTGGACGGGTCAGCGAAAGCGGGCTCCAGGGTCGCCGTGGGGGCGAGCGCGGTCGCCACCACGTCCTGGGGGACGAGATTCTCGCACCCGAAACCGTATGAGCTCACCGGCGCAGTCGGCTTAGCCGTCGCGGAGGGCGTCGGCGATGACGACGCCGTCGGTGATGCGGTCGGAGCCGCTTCACTCGGCGTGCACGCAGCCAGCGCCAGAACCAATACTGCAGCGATCGCCGCTCCCCCGATACGTCTCATAGCTCGATCATAGGAACTGGCGCGCGGGCCGATATGCCGTTCCGGTCACGTCTCTACAACGACTGTCGGACCCATGCGGAAACAGGCATACAGATCGAGGGTTGTCCCCGATGCGTCTGGTGGAAACGACGCAGGGCGCCTCCCGAAGGAGACGCCCTGCGCAGGTGTTGCTGTCGGACTTAGAAGTCCATGCCACCGGTCGGGTCGCCGGCCGGAGCCGGGTTCTTCTCCGGCTTGTCGGCGACCACGGCCTCGGTGGTAAGGAACAGACCGGCGATCGACGCTGCGTTGAGCAGCGCGGAGCGCGTGACCTTCACCGGGTCGTTGATGCCGGCAGCGAGCATGTCGACGTACTCACCGGTCGCGGCGTTGAGGCCGTGTCCGACGGGCAGGTTGCGGACCTTGTCGGCGACGACGCCAGGCTCGAGGCCTGCGTTGAGCGCGATCTGCTTGAGCGGAGCGTCGATGGCGACCTTGACGATGTTCGCACCGGTCGCCTCGTCGCCGACGAGCTCGAGCTTCTCGAACGCGGTCTTGCCGGCCTGGATCAGGGCGACGCCACCCCCGGCGACGATGCCCTCTTCGACGGCAGCCTTGGCGTTGCGAACGGCGTCCTCGATGCGGTGCTTGCGCTCCTTGAGCTCGACCTCGGTCGCTGCACCGGCCTTGATGACCGCAACACCGCCCGCGAGCTTGGCAAGACGCTCCTGGAGCTTCTCGCGGTCGTAGTCGCTGTCGGTGTTGTCGATCTCCTTGCGGATCTGCGAGACACGACCGGCGATGGCGTCGGCGTCGCCGGCACCCTCGACGATGGTGGTCTCATCCTTGGTGATGACGACCTTGCGCGCACGGCCGAGCAGGTCGAGGGTGACGGTCTCGAGCTTGAGGCCGACCTCCTCGGAGATGACCTGGCCACCGGTGAGGATGGCGATGTCCTGCAGCTGAGCCTTGCGGCGGTCGCCGAAGCCCGGAGCCTTGACGGCGACGGACTTGAAGATGCCACGGATCTTGTTGACGACGAGCGTCGCGAGAGCTTCGCCGTCGACGTCCTCAGCGATGATGAGGAGCTGCTTGCCCGACTGGATGACCTGGTCGACGATCGGCAGGAGGTCCTTGATCGCGGAGATCTTCTGGTTGGCGATGAGGATGTAGGGGTCCTCGAACACCGCTTCCTGGCGGTCGGGGTCGGTCACGAAGTACTGCGACAGGTAGCCCTTGTCGAAGCGCATGCCCTCGGTGAGCTCGAGCTCGGTGCCGAAGGTGTTCGACTCCTCGACGGTGACGACGCCCTCCTTGCCGACCTTGTCGATCGCCTCGGCGATGATCTCACCGATGGTGGTGTCGCCGGCGGAGATGGAAGCGGTCGCAGCGATCTCCTCCTTGGTCTCCACCTCCTTGGCGTTGGCGATGAGCTCGACCGTGACGGCCTCGACGGCCTTCTCGATGCCGCGCTTGAGGCTGATGGGGTCGGCGCCTGCGGCGACGTTGCGGAGGCCCTCGCGGACGAGCGCCTGTGCCAGCACGGTCGCCGTGGTGGTGCCGTCGCCGGCGACGTCATCGGTCTTCTTGGCGACCTCCTTGACGAGCTCCGCGCCGATCTTCTCGTACGGGTCGTCGAGTTCGATCTCCTTGGCGATGGACACGCCGTCGTTGGTGATCGTGGGGGCGCCCCACTTCTTCTCGAGGACAACGTTGCGACCGCGCGGCCCAAGGGTGACCTTGACCGTGTCAGCAAGAATGTTCAGTCCACGCTCGAGGCCGCGACGGGCCTCCTCGTCGAAAGCAATGATCTTAGCCATGTGTGTTTTTCGTCCCTCCCGGACGTCATGAACGTTGTTAGCACTCAATGAGTACGAGTGCTAAGTCGATTCTGGCACTCAGGGGGTGGGAGTGCAAGTGAGCACCGCCGCCCTGAGCGAACTCCCGGAAACAGCCCCGGAACGACGAACGACGCCGCCCACCGAAGTGGACGGCGTCGCAGGAATCGCGTACCTGATCAGCGGCTACGCCAGGCGCACACCCTCGGCCTGAGGCCCCTTTGCTCCAGTGCCGACCTCGAAGACGACCGCCTGGCCCTCTTCCAAGGACTTGTAGCCGCTCATGTCGATCGCCGAGTAGTGGACGAAGACATCCTGTCCGCCGTCGTCGACCGTGATGAAGCCGAAGCCCTTCTCAGCGTTGAACCACTTGACGGTTCCGTTCGCCATTTCATACTCCCATTGCTGCGTGCTCGCAGGCATCGACTGTTGCCGAACCCGGACCTGCCATCCGGGATCGGGACCCCGGTGACCACCCTGCGCCGAAGCGGACCCGGGGGCGAGTCGAGACGGGACGGGATGAGCGGCCAGTTCCAGATACTAATCCGGAGCACCGCGCGGATTCACCCTCAAATCGACAAACGGGGCCGAGTGATACGACAACTCAACATGGAGGAAACACTCCGGAAACACGGCGTGCCTGCGACCTGCTCGATCGACCTGCTCCAGCTGCGCTCAGGCGGCTGGCTGGTAGTCCGCGCCGACCACGACGACGATGCGGAGGACCGGTGCCTCGCCCTCCTCGACGGGGATCGCGTACGTGTCCGTGATCTGGATCGGGATGCCGCCGAGCGCGTTCGCGATGGCGCGGGCGACGCCCTCCTGCGACGGATCCTGGTAGTAGACGCCGCTCGCCGTGACGTCCTCCGTGCTGGCGTCGCTCGTCGGGATCTGCTGCGTGAAGCCGGCGGCCGTGATCGCTGCCGCCGCCGATGCGGCCAGGCCGGCGGTGGGTGTGCCGTTCAGGACGAGGATGCTGGCCGCGGGGTCGACGACGGGGGCCACCTCGGTCGGGGTGGGGGTCGGCGTTGGTGTGGCGCTCGGGCTCTGCGAGCCGCCGAAGAAGTCGATCCGGTCGTTCAGCCCGAAGAGGGCGAAGATGCCGACCCCCACGAGGACGAGCGTGGCGACGACGGCGACGAGGAAGGCGATCCAGCCGCGTCCCTTGGGAGCAGGGGCACGGTGCGCGCCGACGCGCTTGAGGTCGGGGACCTCGTCGAAGCGGTCGGGCGGGAAGGATTCAGCCATGGTGTGGTCTCCGAGAGCTGCTCAGCCGTCGGTGCGGGGAGCCGAGGCTCCTCGCGCCGAGAGTCGGGCGTCGCGGGTGCGCTGCAGCCGCTTGATCAGCATGGGGTCGTGGGCGAGGGCGGACGGCGAGTCGATGAGCGCGCCGAGCAGTTGATAGTACCGGGCCGGGGACAGGGCGAAGCGGTCGCGGATGGCGGCCTCCTTGGCCCCGACGTGCTGCATCCAGTGGGACTCGAACTCGAGGATCTCGAGCTCGCGCTGGTCGAGGCCTCCCGTCGGCGTCGACGCGTCGTCATCGGCAGGCGTGCGCGACGCTGGCTGCATGCTCATCTCCTGCCGATCGGTGCCGATGCGGCGACCGTGGAGTCATGCTCCGGTCCGCCGCCGTCCAAGTCTATTCAGCCGATGGCCGCCGAGCCGCATCCACCCCGGCGAGGGCCGACGTTCACCGGGAAGGATCAGGCTCGGTGCAGTGTTATGGAATACGTCGGGAGCCGCATGCACGAGGCAGCCCCGCACGTAGGATGACCGAGACGAATGGAGCAGCATGACGTACGACGTGTCGAAGACCGATGAGCAGTGGCGCGAGGAACTCACGCCGGAGCAGTATCAGGTCCTCCGCGGAGCGGCGACCGAGCGGGCCTGGACCGGTGAGCTCCTCGACGAGTCGCGCGCGGGCCTCTACACCTGTGCCGCCTGCAACGCCGAACTCTTCAAGAGCGGTACCAAGTTCGATTCCGGCTGCGGATGGCCGAGCTTCTACGAGTCCGTGAACCCCGAGGCGGTGCAGCTCATCGAGGACCGCACCCTCGGCATGGTGCGCACCGAGGTCCGGTGCGCCAACTGCGGCTCGCACCTCGGCCACGTGTTCGACGACGGCTTCGGCACGCCCACCGGCGACCGCTACTGCATGAACTCGATCGCGCTCAACTTCGCCGCGGCCGACACCACCGAGCCGACGGAGTGACCGAACCGGTCGAGCGCCCCGTCCTCGCCGCCGTCGCCGGGCGGCGTTCGTGGTCCAAGGTCACCGACGTCGCTCCGAGTGACGCGGAACTCCTCGAGGTCCTCGCGGCGGCTGGTCGGGTGGCCGACCACAGCGCCCTGCGTCCGTGGCGGGTCATCACCCTCCGCGGCGACGACCGGGTGAAGCTCGGCCGGGCGCTCGCGAAGGCGGAGGGTGACTCGAAGCCCTCGACGAAGCCGCTCCGCGCGCCCCTGTTGCTCGCCGTCGTCGTGAGCGTGAAGAAGTCGAAGGTGCCCGCCTGGGAGCAGGAGGCGGTCGCGGCCGGAGTGGCCCACATGGTCAGTCTCCTGCTCGACGACGCCGGTTGGGGCGTGTTCTGGCGCACCGGCGGCGCGACTCGCGCCAAAGCAGTCCGGAAGGCACACGGCCTGAAGAAGGGCGAGGATCTCCTCGGCTGGCTGTACGTCGGAGGGAAGCCGGGTAACGCTCGCACAGGGCGCCGCAAGACGATCAACGCGAAGGCGCACCTCAGCTCCATGCCCTGAGGACGGAGTCGCTCACGGCATCCGACGGCTCGACGGCTCGACTCAGTCGGCGGACGACGATGCCGTGGGACGACGCCTGAACCGCGCCGATGCGATCGCCACGGCGGCGAACGCGAGGAGTGTCCCGACGACGGTCGCGACATGCACGCCGCCGTCGTCGGTGGGCAGGAGCACGTCGAGGGCGAGCGCACTCAGGGTCTGACCGGCCACCGTGCCGAGCCCGAGGATGAGCACGCCCGTGTGCTGCACGAGGAACGCCGCCACGGCGATGAACACGCATCCGATCGGGCCGCCGAGGTAGAGCCACCACTCCCCCGGGAGCGGTCCGGGCGGCGCGACGATGACCGCGTGCAGCGCGGCGGCGATGACCAGCACGACCGTCCCCACGACGAAGTTGATGAACGTGGCGGCGAGCGTGCTCTGTGCCCGCATCTTCACGCGGCCGTTGACCGCCTGCTGCCAGCCGATCCCGATCCCGGCGAGCAGCGGCAGGACGAGCAGGCCGAGTGGGATGCTCCCGCCGAGCTCGCCCGAGACCGCGACGCCGACTGCGATGAGGGCGACGACCGCCCCGAGGACGCGCTGGACGCTGAACCCGACGACGCCTCCCGGGCCGAAGCCGATCCGGTCGAGCACGAGTCCGCTCGCGGTCTGGCCGGCGACGACCGCGACCGTGAAGAGGGCGACGCCGAGCGTGGCGGCGGTGAGCCCCTGCGAGAGCACGAGGAACGCGCCGGCACACCCACCGAGCACCGTCCACCAGGGCATCTCCCTGCGTCGGACGGCACCGGCCACCGTGGAGAGACCGCGACGACCGGTACGGGACAGCGCCAGTCCGACGGTGAGGATGATCAAGCCGCCGCCGAACGAGATCGCAGCTGCGGTGAACCCATCGCCGAGTCGCGCGCCGAGCTCGCCGTTCAACCGGGCCTGCACCGCGATGAAGGCACCGCTGACGACGGCGATGAGGAGCGCGAGCGGCGCTGGGACACGGGTCACGGGAGGGTTCCTTCCAATGAGGAACCGCCCACTCAGCGAGGCTGAGCGGGCGGTTCTCGGCTGGAGCCGACGACGGGACTTGAACCCGTAACCTACGCTTTACAAGAGCGTTGCGCTACCAATTGCGCCACGTCGGCCGACAGGGGCTGGCCCCAGTCCCATCCATCCTACGATGACGGCGGATCAGCCGTTGGTCATGGGCGACTCGCTGGCTCCCGGCGTCGGCGTGCCGGTGGAGTAGCTCTCGCTCGAGACGGCGAGGACGAAGGCCGCGAACTGCTCGGCGTCGGTGAGCGAACCGGTGTACTGCTTGCCGTTCACCAGGATGGTCGGCGTCCCCTCGACCTTGGCGACGTCGGTGCCGGGCAGCGGGCCGCTGCGCGCACGGTCGGTCGAGTCCTTCACCCACGACTTGTAGGTGCCGTCGTCGATGCAGGCGTTGATCTTCTTCTCGCCGCCGGAGATGACGCCCTTGGCGATCGACTTCAGCTCGGCGTCGGTCAGGCCCTCGGTGTTCTCCTTGGGCTGGTTCTCGAACAGTGCGGTGTTGAAGGAGAAGAAGTCGTTCGGCGAGTACTCCGCGACACAGGCCGCCGCGTTCGAGGCGCGCAGCGAGTACTGCGTCCCGAGCGAGAGGTTGCTCAGCGTTGCGAGGGGGTGGACCGTGTAGGTCGCGGCGCCGGCCTCGAGCCAACCCTTGACCTGCTCGGCGTTCGTGGTCTCGAACTGACCGCAGTAGGGGCAGAGGAAGTCCTGGTAGACGGCGATCTCGACGCCGTCGGCGGCCGGGGTCTCGGAGGCTGCCGGCGTCTCGGCCGGAGCGGGCTCCGCGGGGGCGGCCGGATCGGTCGCGCTCGGCGTCGGTGTGGACGCACCGGCCGGGGCCCCGACCAGCTGCAACCCGGCGGAGACGGTGAAGCCGTCGTTCTTGGCCGCGGTCGGGACCGGTCCGGCGGGCTTGATCGACGTCACGATGATGACCGCCACCACCGCCACGATCGCGAGCGCACCGAGCACGATGCCGCCCTGGAGCAGCACCCGGTTGCGGCGGTCGCGGCGCTTCTGCTGCTCGCGCAGCACCCGCGCCTTCTCGCGTGCCGCGTCGCGTCGTTCGTTCTTGGTCGGTCGGTTCTGCGATCCAGCGCCAGACATTGATCCTCGTTTCGGGGGGCTCGCGCTGCGGAGACGAGGCAGCGCCAAACAGAGTAATCGTAGACCTGCCGCCTGGGAGAGGCCCAAACCAGGCCGGGAGCCGGCTGTGCGTCCACCGAGAGATCCACTGGCCGCTGGACCTTCCATTCACAGGTGGTCGTGGCATACTGGAACGGCGAACCGGCCATCGATGACGGGTTCGCGTCCATTCACAACGGATCGTCCGGCACGTACCTGCCGGTGAAGGAGAACAACCATGGCGTCTGTGACGTTCGACAACGCAACCCGTTTCTACCCGGGTGGCACCCGCCCCGCGGTCGACAAGCTGAACCTCGAGGTCGCCGACGGCGAATTCCTCGTCCTCGTCGGCCCGTCCGGCTGCGGCAAGTCCACCTCCCTCCGCATGCTCGCCGGTCTCGAAGAGGTCAACGACGGCCACATCTTCATCGGCGACCGCGACGTCACCGACGTGCCGCCGAAGGACCGCGACATCGCGATGGTGTTCCAGAACTACGCGCTCTACCCGCACATGACCGTCGCCGAGAACATGGGCTTCGCGCTCAAGATCGCCGGTGTCGGCAAGGAAGAGCGTGCCACCCGCGTGCTCGAAGCCGCCAAGCTCCTCGACCTCGAGGACTACCTGACCCGCAAGCCGAAGGCGCTCTCCGGTGGTCAGCGTCAGCGCGTCGCGATGGGTCGAGCCATCGTCCGTCAGCCCCAGGTCTTCCTCATGGACGAGCCGCTGTCGAACCTCGACGCCAAGCTCCGCGTCCAGACCCGCACCCAGATCGCGTCGCTGCAGCGTCGTCTCGGCGTCACCACCGTCTACGTCACCCACGACCAGACCGAGGCGCTCACCATGGGCGACCGCATCGCGGTCCTCAAGGACGGCATCCTGCAGCAGGTCGGCACCCCGCGCGACCTCTACGAGAAGCCGAACAACGTCTTCGTCGCCGGCTTCATCGGCAGCCCGGCCATGAACCTCTTCGAGGGCGAGATCGCCGACGGCGGCATCAAGCTCGGCGGATTCATCATCCCGGTCGAGCGCGAGATCACCGACGCCGCTCCGTCGAAGAACGTCACGGTCGGCGTGCGCCCCGAGGACATCACCGTGTCCAGCAACTCGGGCTCCGGCATCGAGGTGACCGTCGACCTCGTCGAGGAGCTCGGCGCCGACGGCTACCTCTACGGCCACACCGACGTCTCCGGCAAGCGCACCGACATCGTCGCCCGCGTCGACGGTCGCAACCACGCGCACATCGGCGACACGGTGTTCCTCGCGCCGACGCCGCACCACGTGCACGCGTTCGACTCGGCATCGGGTGAGCGTCTGGGCAACAAGCCGGTCGTGTCCTCCTCGATCTAGTTTCCCGCCGACGATGGTCGAGCGGTCGGTCTCCGATCGCTCGGCCATCGTCGTTTTCGCTTGTCCAGTCTCAGTACGACGATCCCCGAGGAGCGCTCCGCACCATGTCCGGCGCATTGAACATCACCGCTGCCACCGTCGACCCGGCGCTGCTCGATCTCCCCTGGGAGCTCCCCCTCGAGAACTGGCCGAATGAGGCCATCGCCTCGCTCCCGAAGGGCATCTCGCGCCACCTGGTCCGGTTCGCGAACCTGTCCGGCTACGTCATCGCCGTCAAGGAGACGACCGCGGAGATGGCGAAGGGCGAGTACGACATGCTGCGCACCCTGCAGCGGCTCGACATCCCCTGCGTCGACCCGCTCGCGGTCATCACGAACCGGAGCGATCGCAAGGGCCGTGAGCTGCCGAGCGTGCTCGTGACGCGGCACCTGAAGTTCTCACTCCCCTACCGTGCGCTCTTCCAGGGCACCCTCCGGCCCGACACCGCGACCCGCCTCGTCGACGCGCTCGCCGTCCTCCTCGTCCGCCTCCACATCGTCGGCTTCTTCTGGGGTGACGTGTCGCTGTCGAACACGCTCTTCCGGCGTGACGCGGGAGCTTTCGCCGCCTACCTCGTCGACGCCGAGACGGGCAAGCTCTACGAGGGCGGGCTGTCGAACGGGCAGCGTGAGAACGACCTCGAGATCGCCCGGGTGAACATCGCCGGCGAGCTCCTCGATCTCGAGGCCGGCGGACGCGCCGACGCCGAACTCGACCCCGTCACCGTGAGCAACGGCATCGTCGCCGCGTACCGGTCCCTCTGGAAGGAGCTCACGGGCTCCGAGTCCTTCGACGCGTCCGAGCGCTGGCGCATCACCGAGCGCGTCCACCGTCTGAACGAACTCGGCTTCGACATCGAGGAACTCGCGATCAAGACGACCGACGAGGGCTCGACCGTGCGGATCCAGCCGAAGGTCGTCGACGCCGGGCATCACCAGCGCCGCCTCCTGCGGCTCACCGGCCTCGACGCGGGCGAGAACCAGGCGAGGCGCCTGCTCAACGATCTCGACGCCTACTCGGCCTCGTTCGGGAAGGACGGGTTCGACGAGGAGATGGCGGCGCACGAGTGGCTCATCCGCGTGTTCGAGCCGGTGGTGAAGGCGATCCCGCGCGAACTCCGCGGCAAGCTCGAGCCCGCCGAGATCTTCCACCAACTCCTGGAGCACCGCTGGTTCCTCGCGCAGAACGAGGGTCGCGACATCCCGCTGGCGGAAGCCGTCGGTTCCTACGTGAACACCGTCCTGCGGCACCGCCGCGACGAGGCGACCATGATCGTGCCGCCGACCGAGGCGATCAGCATCCCCGCCGCCATGACCGGACCGGTCGACTGGCGAGACCTCGTCTGACCACGTCCGTCTCCTCGACTGATGACAGACAGGCCCTCGGAACGGAGATCCGTTCCGAGGGCCTGTCCTCGTTCGTGCGGCGCGAGCGCCGGTCGCCTACTCGGCGTTCCGGCGACGCGCGATCTCGTACAGCGTCACGCTGGCCGCGATCCCGGCGTTGAGCGATTCGGTCGAGGCCGAGATCGGGATCGACACGACCGCGTCGCAGGTCTCGGTGACGAGGCGGGACAGACCCTTGCCCTCGCTGCCGACGACCACGAGGATCGGCTGGTCGGCGAGTTCGAGCCCGGGAAGGGAGACGTCGCCGTCGCCGTCGAGCCCGATCACGAAGACGCCGCGCTCCTTGAACGCTTTGAGCGTCTGGGTGAGGTTGGCGGCCATCGCGACCGGCGTCCGAGCCGCCGCTCCTGCCGAGGTCTTCCACGCGGAGGCGGTGAGGCCCACGCTCCGGCGCTGCGGCAGGATCACGCCGTGACCACCGAAGGCTGCGGTCGATCGGATGATCGCACCCAGGTTCCGGGGGTCGGTGATGCCGTCGAGGGCGATGAACAGCGGGTTCTCGCCACGGGCGATGACCTGGTCGAGCAACTCCATGGGGTGCGCGTACTCGTAGGGCGGCACCTTGATGGCGAGGCCCTGGTGCACGCCGTCGAACCCGGCCATGCGGTCGAGCTCCGGACGCATGACCTCGAGCACCGGGATCCCGCGTCGGGTGGCGATGCTGAGCGCCTCTTTCACCCGGTCGTCCATCTCGATGCGGGTCGCGACGTACAGCGTGGTGGCTGGGATCTTCGCGCGGAGCGCTTCGAGGACGGAGTTGCGGCCGGTGACGACCTCGGACTCGTCGCTCGACTTCTGCTTGGTCCGGCCGTTCGTGGACGGGCGTCCGTTCTGGCCGGCCGCCTGCCTTGGCTTGCCGGTGCCGCCGGAGGCCGCGTAGCGCTCCTGCGCGGCCTTCCGCTTGCCGGCCGGGTGCCAGGCGCGGTCCTCGGCCTTGGGGGTCGGTCCACGACCCTCGAGCGCCTTGCGGCCGAGGCCGCCGGTGCCCTTGGTGGGACCCTTCTTCGCTTTCTTCGGCCCGGTCGGGCGGGAAGGCTTACTTGCCACTGATACTCCAATGTGCTCCGGACGGGGTGTCTTCGATGGTGATCCCAGCCGCTGTGAGTTCGTCGCGGATCCGGTCGGCCGCTGCGAAGTCCTTGGCGACCCTGGCGTCCGCGCGATCGACGAGCAGACGCTCGACGAGTGCGGACAGGGATCGGTGAGTGACGGGGTCGGTGCCCGACGACCACGAAGGGTCGGTCGGGTCGATGCCGAGCACCCGGGTCATGTCGAGGACGGCGACCGCACGCTCGCGGGCTGTCGCCAGGTCGTCGCCGCCATCGAGGGCGGCGTTGCCGACGCGCACGGCGTCATGCAACACGGCGAGCGCGCGAGGGATGTTCAGGTCGTCGTCCATCGCCTCGACGAAGGCGGCCGGGAGCGTCGCTCGACTGGCGGCCGTGGTCGTCTCGGTGAGCAGGTCGGCGCGGGCGGCACGATCGAGGAAGCCCTCGATGCGTCCGAGTGCGGCTTCGGCCTCGGCGAGTGCGCCCGGATGGAACTCGAGCGTCGATCGGTACTGCGCTGCACCGAGGTAGTACCGGACCACGAGCGGCCGGGCTGCTGCCAGGAGGTCGGCTGCGTAGACGGAGTTGCCGAGGGACTTCGACATCTTCTGCCCGCCCGTGACGGCGACCAGCCCGTTGTGCAACCAGTACCGGGCGAAGGGGTCGCCGGCTGCGCTCGATTGGGCGAGCTCGTTCTCGTGGTGGGGGAAGCGGAGGTCGAGTCCGCCGCCGTGGATGTCGAACTCCTCGCCGAGGTACTTGGTCGACATCGCCGAGCACTCGATGTGCCAGCCGGGCCGTCCCTCGCCCCACGGAGACATCCAACTTGCCGAGCGCGGCTCCCCAGGCTTGGTGCCCTTCCAGAGCGCGAAGTCGCGGGGATCGCGTTTGCCGCGAGGGTCGGCGTCGGTCGCGGCCTCCATGTGCTCGGCGGTCTGCCGGGTGAGCTCGCCGTAGCGGCTCCATGAGGCGGTGTCGAAGTAGACGTCACCGGAGTCGTCGGGAGCCGGGTACGCGTGCCCGGCGTCGATGAGCCGCTCGATGAGCTCCTGCATCTCCGGGATGCTCGCCGTCGCGCGTGGTTCGTAGCTCGGGGGCAGGATGCCCAGGGCACGGTAGGCGGCCGTGAACTCGAGTTCGTACCGGTAGGCGAGCGCCCACCACTCCTCACCGGGCTGGGCGAACCCGCCCTCGACGCCGGAGGCGGCGTTCGCGAGGATCTTGTCGTCGATGTCGGTGACGTTGCGGACGAGCGTGACGCGGACCCCGGACGCCGTCAGCCAGCGTCGCAACTGGTCGTAGACGAGCGCGCTGCGGAGGTGTCCGATGTGCGGGGAGGACTGCACGGTCGGTCCGCAGACGTACAGCCCCGCCTCGGCTTCGCGGAGCGGCACGAAGTCCCGGAGGGACTGCGTTTTCGAATCGTAGAGTCGGAGGGCCACGAGACCAGACTAGCCGCCGTCGTCCGGGCATGATGGTCCCATGACCACGGGACGCGACGACCAGCAGGTTCTCCGCGCGCGACTCGCGGCACAGCTCCTCGCCGGAGCCGATCACCGCTCCCCCACGGGTGTCGTCTCGCGGCTGCTCGCGGTCCAGGCCCAAGACCTCGCTTCGTCGCTGTGGGCGGTCGGCGTGAGGTCGAGCGGGACGACGATGGACGAGGTGCTCGCAGCGCTCGAGGACGGGTCGATCGTCCGGTCCTGGCCGATGCGCGGCACCCTGCATCTCGTCGCCGCCGAGGACCTCGGGTGGCTGCTCGGACTCGGTGTCCCGCGAGTCCGCTCGACGATCGCGGCCAGACACCGTCAGCTCGAGCTCGACGCCGAGACCTTCTCGCGCTCCCGTGCGCTCACCGAGGGACTGCTCAGCGGGCATCGGCGCGTGACGAGGGATGAGCTGTTGACGGCCCACACCGATGCCGGGATCCCGATCGACGGACAACGGGGCTCCCACCTCATCATGGAACTCGCGATGTCGGGCGTGGTCTGCTGGGGACCTCCAGCAGGAAGACAGCAGGCACTCGTCCTGACTGAGGAGTGGATCCGTGCACCGCGGGTGCTCGAGGCGGACGAGGCGCTCGGCGAGTTCGTCGTCCGGTATCTCACCGGCCACGGCCCGTCGACGATCGCCGACCTCACCTGGTGGTCGAAGCTCACCGTCGCACAGGCGAAACGCGGCGTCGACGTGGCCGCCGGACGGCTGGTCTCCGATTCGAGCGACGGGGTCACCCGCTGGTCGACGGCCGAGAGCATCGAGCCGTCAGCTGCTCCACGACCACCGCGGGTACTCGCGCTTCCCGGATTCGACGAGCTGCTCCTCGGCTACCGCGACCGCGAGTTGACGCTCCCGGCGGCGTTCGCAGACCGCATCGTGCCCGGCGCGAACGGCATCTTCCTCCCGATGATCGCCGTCGACGGACGCGTCGTCGGCACCTGGCGCCGACGGACGAGCGCGACCGGCGTCGTCGTCACCCCGACGCCGTTCCAACCACTGTCGCAGCGGGTGCAGGCGGGGTTCCGACGAGCCGCTGGCGAATACGGCCGGTTCCTCGGGCTCAGTGCGTCGGTCGACGAGGGCACGTCCGCCGCCTGAGGGTCGACCCGTCAGCGGCGCTCGATGAGGGCGGTGGCGATGGCTGTGACACCCTCGCCACGGCCGGTGAACCCGAGCGCATCCGTGGTCGTCGCCGCGATGCTGACCGGCCCGTGGACGAGCGCGCTCAACACGCCCTCCGCCTCCGTCCGACGTGGCGCGAACCGCGGGCGGTTGCCGACGAGCTGAACCGCGACGTTGACGACGACGAAGCCCGCGGCGTGCAGCCGTTCGACAGCTGCCCGCAGGAAGACCTCGCCGCTCGCCCCGGCGAAGCGGGGGTCATCGGTGCCGAACATGGAGCCGATGTCGCCGAGGCCGGCAGCGGACAGCAGGGCGTCGACGATGGCATGGGCGACCGCATCCCCGTCGCTGTGTCCGGCCAGCGGCCGTTCCCCCGGCCAGCTGAGGCCCGCGAGGCTCAGCTCGCCGTCGTCGGCGAAGGCGTGGACGTCGACGCCGATGCCGGTCCTGATCGAGGAGGTCGGCCGTGCGCCCACCTCGCGCTCTCGGCCTCGGTCCGCCAGGAGTCGCTCAGCACGCTGGGCGTCCCACGGGGTCGTGATCTTGAACGCCGCCTCCGATCCCGCGACCGTGAGGACGGGATGTCCGGCGTCCGCGTAGAGCGCCGCATCGTCGGTGGCCGCCGCGAGGCGGTCCTCGGCGACGCGGAAGGCCGCGATGAGGGCATCACACGGGAACGCCTGCGGTGTCTGGACGGCTCTGAGGGCGGCCCGATCAACGTTCTGCTCGACGAGGTCGCTCGCGTCGACGCGCTTGATCGTGTCGGTCACCGGGAGCCCCGGCACGACCCCCCACCCCGTTCGCGCGGCGGCGTCGATCACCCGTTCGAACTGTTCGGTCGGGGTGAGTGCTCGTGCGGCGTCGTGGACGAGCACCGTGCGGACTCCCGGCCACAGGGCGGCGAGTCCGGCGAGGACGGAGGACTGTCTCGTGTCGCCTCCGACGACGACGCGGAGGTGGTCGGCCGCCTTCCCCGCCGCACGACGACCGATCGTCTCCGCCTCACCGACGCGATCCGCTGGGACCACGACGACGACCTGGACCGCGTCCCGCAGGCGGAAGACCGGGGCGAGCGCGTGTTCGAGCACGGTGCTGCCGGCGAGCGACACGAACGCCTTCGGGATGCCGGCACCGAGGCGCGTCCCACTGCCCGCCGCCACGACGATCACGCCGACAGCCGGGCCGTCCAGGGATGGGTCGGCAACGGCACCCGGTTCGTCGATCGCAGTCATGCCACGAGCCTACTTCTCGGGCGCCCCGCCCGAACGGACGGTCGGCTCAGGAGGCGAGGACCTCGTCGAGGACGGACGACGCCTGCTCCTCGTCGGTCTGCTCCGCCAACGCCAGTTCGGAGACCAGGATCTGGCGGGCCTTCGCGAGCATCCGCTTCTCTCCCGCTGAGAGGCCTCGGTCCTGGTCGCGACGCCACAGGTCGCGGACCACCTCGGAGACCTTGATGACATCGCCCGAGGCCAGCTTCTCGAGGTTCGCCTTGTAGCGGCGGGACCAGTTCGTCGGCTCCTCGGTGAACGGCGCACGGAGCACGTCGAACACGCGGTCGACACCCTCGCGTCCGATGACGTCGCGCACCCCGACCAGGTCGACGTTCTCGGCCGGGACCTCGATCATGAGGTCGCCCTGGGTGACGCGGAGCTTGAGGTAGAGCTTCTCCTCGCCCTTGATGATCCGGGTCTTCACCTCGGTGATGGTCGCGGCGCCATGGTGCGGGTAGACGACGGTCTCGCCAACTTCGAAGATCATGGGTCTCGGTCCCTTCAGCGTCTCCCAGAATACCACGGGACCCCTGGTCAGAGCCGGGTACCGGGTGCCCCGCGGACCGGGTGGCGCACCGGCCGATCACGGGTCGACGACCCGGCCACACCCCTTCGCAGCCGTGGGCTAGACTCGAATCCGGATCCCGGGACACCTGTCACTCGTCTGCGCCCGGGGCCACCACATCTTGGAGGGTTCTGTGAAGGCGCGTCTCATCGCTTCCATCGTCGTCGCGGGTGCTGTCGCACTCGGCATGAGCGGTTGCAACCTCATCGCGCCGCAGGCGACCCTGAAGCAGTACGACGCCTCGGACGGCGTCGGTGTCACCGTCGGCTCGGTGGCCGTCCGCAACGCCATCGTCGTGTCCGACGACGGCGAGACCGGCAACCTCGTCTTCAGCGTCGCGAACCGCGACGACCGCGCCCACACGGTGCTGATCGAGATCGAGGGCAAGGACGAGCAGTTCCAGGTCCTCGCGGAGCCCGGCCTGACGACGTTCGACGGCTCGGGAGCCAACGACCCGCTGCGCATCGAGTCCCTCGGCACGCAGCCCGGAGCCGTCCTGGACGTCTTCTTCCAGTACGGCGACGAGACGGGCGCCACGGCGAGCGTGCCGGTCCTCACCGGCCAGCTGCTCGAGTACTCCACGCTCGTCCCGACGCCGCTGCCGACGGATGAGCCCACCGAGACGCCGACGCCGCTCGCGACGCCCACCACGGAGCCGACCGAATAACGCTCCGTCGCCCAACACGACCGAATGCCCCGCACCTCTTCAGAGTTGCGGGGCGTTCGTGTCCGTATTGGACCTGCGTCAGGCCTCGAAGCGGTAGCCGAGCCCACGCACGGTGACGAGCATCACGGGTTCGGAGGGGTTCGCCTCGATCCGGGAACGGATGCGCTTGATGTGGACGTCGAGCGTCTTGGTGTCGCCGTAGTAGTCGCTCCCCCACACCCGGTCGATCAGCTGACCACGGGTGAGGACCCGTCCGGCGTTCCGCAGGAGCAGCTCGAGCAGCTCGTACTCCTTGAGCGGCATCGGGATCGGCGCCCCGTTGACCTCGACGACATGACGTTCGGTGTCCATCCGGACCGTGCCGGCCTCGAGCAGCACCTCCTCCTGCGCCTGGTCCGCCTCGACACGGCGTCGCAGCACCGCCCTGATCCGCGCGAGCAGCTCGCGGGTCGAGTAGGGCTTCGTGACGTAGTCGTCGGCGCCCAGCTCGAGCCCGACGACGATGTCGACCTCGGAGTCCTTCGCGGTCAGCATGATGATCGGCGTGTTCGAGACCGCGCTGATCTGACGGCAGACCTCCGTCCCGGGGATGCCGGGGAGCATGAGGTCGAGCAACACGAGGTCCGCGCCGCGAGCCGTGAAGGCCTGGACCGCCGAGGGGCCGTCCTCCGCCACCTCGACCTCGTACCCCTCCCGTTCGAGCAGGTAGCTCAATGGTTCGCTCAGGGACGCTTCGTCTTCGACGAGCAGGATGCGGGTCACGGGGTACTCCTTGCCGTGCCGGTGGAGAGGTCCTCCGGCGGGGTCGTTGCTCTGGGAAGGCGGATGGTGAACGTCGAGCCACGGCCCAGCTGCGACCAGACCTTCACTTCGCCGCCGTGGTTCTGGACGGTGTGCTTGACGATGCTGAGGCCGAGGCCGGTGCCGCCCGTGTGGCGGGAACGCGCCTGGTCGACGCGGAAGAACCGTTCGAAGACCCGGTCGCGGTCCTCTTCGGCGATCCCGACGCCCTGATCGGTGACGGCGATCTCGACGACGTCGTCGACCGCCCGGACGCCGACACCCACGTGTGCGCCGGTGGGCGAGTAGTGGATGGCGTTCGAGATGAGGTTGTGCACGGCGACGACGAGCATGGCCTCGTCACCGTACACCTCGAGGTTCTTGCCGCCTTTGAGGGAGAGCCCCACCCCGGTCGCCTCGGCCGGCACGCGGTTCTGGTCCACCGCCGCGGCGATGACCCGATCGAGGCGGACGAGTTCCGGCTGATGGAGGGCGTCGGCCGCCTGCAACCGCGAGAGGTCGATGATCTCCGCCGTCATCCGGGTGAGTCGCTGCGACTCGGTCGAGAGCCGGCTGGCGAACCGCTTCACCCGTTCCGGGTCGTCCGCCGCCGTGTCGAGTGCTTCCGAGAGGAGCCCGATGGCGCCGATCGGCGTCTTCAACTCGTGGCTGATGTTCGCGATGAAGTCCCGGCGGACCTCGTCGAGTCGACGCGCCTCCGTGTGGTCCTCGGCGAGCAGCAGGATGAACCGCGACCCGAGCGGCGCCGCCCGCACGCGCAGGTGCCGGGTTGCCTCACCGAAGCGCCCGAGTGCGAGTTCCAGGTCGCTCGTGACGGCCTCGCCGGTGCGGCGGACCTCGAGCGCGAGGTCGATGAACTCCTGGTTGTCGAGCACGCGGTCGCGCACCAGCCCGAGCGCAAAGGCCCCAGGAGAGGCCTTCAGCACGTTGTTGGACGGATCGACGACGATGCCCGCGCTGTCGAGGGCCTCGAGCACCTGGTCGACCCCGTCGGGCACGACCGGGTTGACGACCGTCGCAGCGCGCTCGCCCCGTCTGAGGGCGAGGGTGATGAGGGCGACGAAACCGCCCCCGACGATGAGGCCGAGTGCCAGGGCGATCAGCACCAACCACATGGTGTCCATGGGTACTACGTTACTCAGTCCGCCGAACGCCGAACTCGCGAATACCCCGCCACTTCGACGACTGTTCACGCTTGGTGCCCCAACTGTTAACCTTGGTTCGGCATCATCGGCGGAGCGGGCATCTGCCTGCCCACCGCCAGGTCACGGAAGGACGGCACCCAGAGCCATGCGCGAGGTATTCCAGCAGTCACTGCGAGAGGTCCAGGATCGCCTGGTCGAGATCGCCGAACTCGTCACGATCTCCATCGAGAAGGCGACGCAGTCCTTCGGCAACTCGGACGTCGCGGTCGCTGAAGAGGTCATCGCCAACGACAACCGCATCGACCAGCTCGCGATCGAACTCGACGAGCTCGCCATCGACATCCTCGCCCGCCAGCAGCCGGTCGCGCGCGACCTCCGCATCGTCGTGAGCGCGCTGCGCATCAGCGCGTCGCTCGAGCGGATGGGTGACATGGCCGAGCACATCGCCCAGCTGTCGCGGTACCGCTTCCCCGACAAGGCCGTGCCCAAGGGCCTGCGGACCACCTTCGCCGAGATGGGGCGACTCGACGTCTCGATCGCTCGCAAGCTGACGGAGCTGCTGCGCACCCAGGACCCGCGCATCGCCGACGAGATCCGCAACGACGACGACGACGTCGACGAGCTGCACGCCAGCGTCTTCGAGAAGGTCCTCGGCGACACCTGGAAGGGTGAGCCCGTCGCGACCGTCGACGCCACCCTGGCCTCGCGGTACCACGAGCGCTTCGCCGACCACGCCGTCTCCATCGCCAAGAAGGTCCAGTACCTCGCGACGGGCGACTGGATCCCCGAGGCGACCACGCCGGTGCACCACTGACCAGCTGATCCCGGACACCCCGACGAGCGGTGTCGACCCGAGACCGGGTCGGCACCGCTCGTCTGTTCGTGGGACTAGCTCATCCGACGACGGGTGATCGCGCCGCCTGCCAGGAGCAGGAGGCCGAGGACCGTGGCGAGACCGGCGAGCGGCAGGAGCTGACCCGCGGCGCTGCCGGTGTCGGCGAGCGTCGGCTCAGCTGAACGCGCGGCCGAGGCCGTCGTGTTCGAGCCGGTCGAGGACGCCGCCGTCGCGGTGGTGATCACCGTGGCGGGGACCGTCGGCACGACGGGGGTCACCGGGGTGGTGGGGTCCGTCGGGTCGGTCGGGTCCGTGGGGTCCGTCGGGTCGACCGGGGTGGTGGGATCGGTCGTCCCGGGACCACCGGTCTCGCTGTCCCCGATCACGGAGATCGCGTTGCCGCCGATCGTGACCGGCAGCTTCAGGCCGAGGTCGATCTGGTTCCCACCGCCGAGGCTGTCGTCACCATCCGTGGTCGACGTGGCGCCGCCGGACGATGCCGGAGCGGAGGCCGAGGTGCCCGTCGACTCGGAGTCGCCGATCACGCTGACGGCGTTGCCCACCACCGAGATCGGGAGCCCGACGTCGCCGAGGACCTGGTTGCCACCGGCGACACTGTCGTCACCGGTCGTGGTCGACGGCGCCGCCGGAACAGCCGCACCACCCGACGTGGCAGGCGCACCCGCCTCCTCGCTACTCGAATCGCCGAACAGCGAGATGGCGTTCCCTCCGACCGTGACCGGAACGGTCACCACCGGCGACACCTGGTTGCCACCGGCGACACTGTCGTCACCGGTCGTCGTCGACGGCGCCACCGGGACAGCCGCACCACCCGACGTGGCAGGCGCACCCGCCTGCTCGCTGCTCGAATCACCGAACAGCGAGATGGCGTTCCCACCGACCGTGACCGGAACGGTCACGACCGGTGACACCTGGTTGCCACCGGCGACACTGTCGTCACCGGACGTCGTCGCCTCGTCGGTGACCGGCGAGGCGGACTCCCCCGCCACCGGTCCGGACGTCGAACCCGACTGCTCGGCATCGCCGATGATCGAGATCGCGTTGTCCTCGACCGTCACCGGGATGGAGACGGGCAACTGGATCTGATTCCCACCCGCGACACTGTCGTCACCACCGGTGGTGGCGGCCGGCGCGGGCTCGGGTACCGGTGCGGGCTCCGGCGCAGGTGCCGGCTCCGGTGCTGGTGCCGGCTCCGGTGCTGGTGCCGGCTCAGGCGCCGGTACCGCCTCGGGTGCGGACGTCGCCGTTGAATCGCCGACGACGCTCACCGCGGTGTCGACGATCTCGACGGGGGCCTCGAGGACCACGTCGACGAGGGTTCCGCCGAGGATGCTGTCGTCCCCAGACGTGTCGGCGTTGGCCGCCGTAGCGCCGAGGAACGTGAGTCCCGCGACGAACAGGCCACAGTAGAGGCCTTTCTTGACATACGAATTCATGATTCCTGCTCCTTGCAGAGTGACTGATGTGCTCCCGTGGTCGGGAGGCTTCGGACCGTTGAACCGCCCAGGGGGCGGGTCTCCGCCGCGAACGGCAGAGCGGTCCGGGGTCAGTCAGGAGAGGTATCGGAGGGGAACGTGGGTGACGCCGGGAGGTCTTCGTCTCGCGCAGGTCCGCGCCGGTCGTCGCCGGGCGCAGGGAGGATGACGGAGATCGACTGTTCGGCCGCCGCGGCGCCACCGACGGCACCACCCGAGCCGGAGGACCCGGAGCCGCTCGGCGTGACGGCCCAGCGGCCGTCGGCGTCCGGCAGCAGCGGAAGGTTCGCAGGGGTGGCGGGGAGGCTGGACGATCCGACGACGACGGCGGGCTCGGCCGCGGTGGACGACGTGTCTTCGCGATCCTGGCCGCCCGACACGGTCGTCCGGTCGCCCTGCTGGACGGACGGCGGTCCGAGGACCGTGGTCGGAAGGATCGCGCCGCCGGCGGTCGAGTCAGTGGCCGACACGTCCGCTGCCGGGCCCTGCGGGAGCGCTGGGACGACCGGATCGATGATCGGCGTACTGGGGACCGGGACCGCGGCGACGACATCGGCGACGCCGGTCAACGTCTGGTCGACCGTTTGCACGACCGGATCGACGATCGCGGCGACCGGTGCCGCGCCGACGGTCTCCTCGACCACGTCGTTCACCACCGGTACCGCCGCGACGGTCTCGTCGACGACGTCGACCACCGGTTCGAGCACGGTGGTGTCGACGACGTCGACGACGTCGGCGACAGCATTGACGGGCTGTTCGAGCGAGCCGACGACCTCGGTCACCGCGCCCAGGAGCGACGGATCGGTGGCGCCGTCGTCGGCATGCGCGGAGGACGGGGACCCGAAGAGGGCCACCGCCGTGAACGCCGCGGCGGCGAAGCCACCGAGCGTCAGAGCGCGCCACAGGGGGAAACGGGTGCCGTCGGTCGACTGCTCCATGCGTATCCCCCCAATCGGGTTACAGTGCAGTCACTGTACGCCCAACCCCGAAGCGGTTCAACCCCTTTTTTTCGATATGGAAAACCCCGGCCAGGAGCACTTTCGGCGACGATGTCGCCACGCCGCGCTCCCGACCGGGGTGGTGGTTTGGTGGGGTTTCCGCTACTTCTTCCCCTGCGCCGCGACGGCGGCGGCGCCTGCTGCTGCGGCCTCGGGATCGAGGTACCGGGCCGGGGCGACCGGACGGAAGTCCGCGTCGAGCTCGTAGACGAGCGGGATGCCGGTGGGGATGTTCAGCTCGGCGATCTCGTCATCCGAGATGTCGTCGAGGTGCTTCACGAGTGCGCGGAGCGAGTTGCCGTGCGCCGTCACGAGGACGGTCTTGCCGGCGGCCAGGTCGACCGTGATGTCGGACTCCCAGTAGGGCAACATCCGGTCGATGACGTCCTTCAGGCACTCGGTGCGGGGCAGTTCTCCGTCGATCCCGACATACCGGGGGTCATCGGCCTGCGACCACTCGTTGTCGTCGTCGATCGGCGGCGGCGGCACGTCGAAGGAACGACGCCAGGTCTGGAACTGCTCCGGGCCGTACTCGGCGAGCGTCTGCGCCTTGTCCTTGCCCTGCAGCGCGCCGTAGTGACGCTCGTTGAGGCGCCAGCTGCGCTTGACCGGGATCCACATGCGGTCGGCGGTCTCGAGGGCGAGGTTCGCCGTCTGGATCGCGCGGGAGAGCACCGAGGTGTACAGCACGTCCGGGGTGATGCCGGAGTCGGCGAGCAGCTCGCCCGCACGCTTGGCCTCCGTGACGCCGAGTTCGCTGAGTCGGACGTCGACCCAACCGGTGAACAGGTTCTTCTGATTCCAGTCGCTGTTGCCGTGGCGCAGCAGGACGAGGGTGTAAGTCTCAGGCATGTCCCCAGCATACCGACGGCGCATGACCGCAAGGTGGACGATGACCCCGCTCCGTGCGGGAGAATGGGTCCATGCCCGTCGGATCGATCACCCGCGGGACGACGGGTACGAACCGGCTCCGGCGGGTGGACCGCTGGATCGCGACCCACCCCTCACTCAGACGGACGACGAACCCGCTGGTGGTGGACCTCGGCTACGGCGCGAGCGGCGTCACGGCGTTGGAACTGCACGACCGACTACTCGCCGTCCGGCCCGACGTACGGGTCATCGGATTCGAGATCGAGCCGGGGCGCGTCCGCACCGCCGACGCGCAGCTGCAGCAGGTGCGCGCGGGCACGACCCGGTTCACGCCGACGGCTGCGGTCTCCTTCGCACGCGGAGGGTTCGAGGTGCCGACCGGCGACGACCGTCCCACGGTGATCCGGGCGTTCAACGTGCTCCGGCAGTACGACGAAGCCGAGGTCACGGCGGCCTGGCGTCTCATGGCGTCGCGGCTGCAACCCGGCGGTGTGCTCGTCGAGGGGACGTGCGACGAGATCGGACGGGTGTCCAGCTGGATCGCGGTCGACGACCAGGGGCGTGCTGAGTCGTTCTCCGTCAGTCTGCGGCTCGCCGACCTCGAGCTGCCGTCCATCGTGGCCGAACGGCTGCCGAAGGCGCTGATCCATCACAACGTGCCGGGCGAGCGTGTCCATGCGCTCATGACGGACCTCGACCGCGCCTGGCGGATGCATGCGCCCCTGGCGGTCTACAGCCCGGTCCAGCGCTGGTTGGCGACCGTCCGGACGCTCCGGGACAGCGGGTGGCCGGTGCTGGCCGGCCGCAGCCGCTGGCGCCTCGGTGAGCTGACACTGCCGTGGTCGGCTGTCGCCCCGAATCCCTCCTCGACGGACTGAGTGTCGGGGAAGGCTGCCGTCAGAGCGAGGGTAGCGCCGCCTGCGCCGCCTGCGTCGGCAGCCCCGTCGCCGTGAGCAGGTCGACGAGGTACGGCCGGAGCACGAGCACGAGCGCCTGCTCGGAGACCGAGGCGTCGGGGAGGACGGCGACCGGCTCGAGGTGCTTCGCGATCTCCAGCAGAGACTGCCTCGCGACCGGCTGCTGGGCGATGTCGCCGATCGACTGCGACAGGATGCCGAGCGCGACGGAGGTGCGCGCGAGCAGGTCCGCGAGCTCGGGGCGGCTCGTGGCGTCGCGCGACACGTAGTCGATGCGCCGGGCGATCACCCGGAGGTTGCGGGTCGCGAGGTCCATGCCGTCGAGCATGGTCCGCTGCCGTTCGAGGTCGAACACCGCCTTGCGGAGGAACGGCGAGATGCGCGCGATGGCGAGCCCTGAGTCGAGGGTTCCGCGCCACGCGTCCAGGGCCGGCTGGGTGGCCCTCGCCCGTGCGAGCGCGCGGTCAGCCTCCTCGAGGTCGCCGAGACGGAGGGCGGCGACGAGCGAGGCGAGGGTCCGGACGTGTTCGTCGATGAGCCGCTGGCCGTCCCGGCGAGCGCTCCGGCGTGGGTCGCGCGGGATGAGCGCGGTCGCGAGCAAGGCGAAGACCCCGCCGATCAGACCGTCGAGGGTGCGCACGAACGGGCCGCCGTCGGGCACGGGCAGGAGCATGACGAGGACGGACTGCACCGCCGCCGCGATCGCGAACGATGCCGCCGGCGACAGGAACCGGGCGACGAGCAGCGTGAGCACGAGCGCGACCGCGAGCTGCCACGTCCCCTGCCCGAAGCCGAGGAGCAGGATCTCGGCCAGCGCGATCCCGACGCTCATCCCCACGGCCGTCTCGAGGACCCGGATCGGACGGGCGTCGCGAACGAACCCGAGACTCGAGATCGTCACCGTCAAGGCGAGGAGTGGCACGGCGTGCCCGAGCACGTAGTGGGCGAACGCGTACGCGCCGATCGCCGTGGCGCTGACCTGCAGCACCGCCGGCACGGATCCGACGAGACGATGCCAGGCGTCGCCGAGCGCGATGCGGCGACGCACCGCAGCGGTCCATCGGTCGACCCGTACGCCCGGGTCCGAGGCGTCGTCCTTCCCCACCGAGGTCAGCGCCGGACGGCGCCGAGTCGCGGCAGCCGCGGCACGTTCGCCGTGGCCCCGGCATCCGCCGGCACGACGATCTCCTGCGATGCCGCGACATCGATGCCGTCGGCTTCCACCGTCAGCACGGCCGCCGGATCCGCGGAGCGCTTGACGATCGCCAAGGCCACCGGGCCCAACTCGTGATGGATCCCGCTCGAGGTGATGCGTCCGACGGGTTTCCGGGTCGCGTCGTCGCCGACGCCGACGAGCACCACGTTCGAACCGGCCGGCGGCAGGACCGCATCGGAGCCGTCGAGGAGGAGCATGACGAGGCGACGCGGCGGATGCCCGAGGTTGTGCACCTTGGCGACCGTCTCCTGACCGCGATAGCAGCCCTTGTTCAAGTGGACGGCCGAGCGCAGCCAGTCGAGCTCGTGCGGGATGCTCCGCTCGTCGACCTCGGACTGCAACCGCGGGCGCCAGGCGGCGATCCGCAGGGCCTCGGCGGCCAGCGAACCCGCGGCGGAGAACGTCCCCGCACGGACCTGCTGCACGAGCGACTCGAGCTGCTCGCGCGCGACGATCGTCTCGGTCCATGTCCACGCTGCACCCGGGTGCTCGCCCGTCGCGTACTGATGCCCGCCGACCGCGACCTCGGACCACGGATCGTGCCAGACGAGCGGCATGCCGTTCGGCTCTGCAGCGTCGACCGCGAGACCCGCCGCCGCACCGATCACGGCGTACTGCTCGGTCGCGACGGCCACCTCGACGCGCAGCATGAACCGCATCCGGTCGAGCCAGGCGTGGAGTGGCGCAGCATCGTCGGCTTCGGTGACGAGCCACGTGGTCGTGCCGTCGTCGAGCAGCTTGACCGCGTGCTCGATCCGGCCGCTCTGGTCGAGGAAGAGTGTCTCCGTCGAAGCGCCGGCCGACAGCGAGCGCAGCTCCTGGCTCGTGATGGAGTTGAGCCAGCTCAGCCGATCGGGGCCGGTGACCGTCACGATGCCACGGTTCGACAGGTCGACGATCGCCTTACCGTTGGCGATGAGGCGCTGTTCGATGTTCGGGCTGCCGTAATGGGAGGGGACGCCGTGGTCGACGGCATCCGCCTGTTCGACCGCACCCGGCAGCGTGAGGAAGGGCGAACCCGGAATCGGGTCCGGTGTGACCGCTCCGTTGGGAATGGTCACGTCAGTCGGCTTTGGCCAGGCGCGCCGAGGCGTGCGTCCGGAGGTCCTGACCCAGGGCGGCGATGTCCCAGGCCCAGAGCAGGTGGTTCTCGACGAGGCCGTAGAGGCGGGTCGCGGCGGCGTACTCCTTGGCTCCCGCGGTCCGGACGACGGCATCGGTCGCGAGGTCGATCCGCGGGCCGTCGATCTGGCCGAGGTAGAGCTCGCTCACACCGTTCGGGTGGACGATCGAGACCTGCAGGGGGAAGGCGCCGGTCGACGTGCGCAGGGTCTCGACCGCTTGTGCGGTGCCGAACGGGCGGGGGCCCTGCCCTGGGAGCATGCCCGGGCCTGGGTCGCCCTCGATCAGCGGGCGTTCGAGGCGCCAGTAGCCCGTCTCGGTGACGAGCGGCTCGGGCACACCGGACTCGTCCGCCGAGGCTCCCTCAGGCGCGACGCCCGCAGCGGTGTCGTCCGACAGGGCGTCCTCGTCCGTGGACGAGGCCCCCTCGGCGTCGCGCGGGGGCTGCTCGGGCAGGAGCCAGGTGTAGGAGTTGTAGTTCAAGTACGGCAGGCCGTCGTGGCTGAAGCTCACGCGCTGGCCGAACTCGCGGGTCACGGTCTCGTCGCCGACCTGGTAGTCGATGACGCCGGTGCCCTCCCAGACGCCGATGAGCCACGACAGCGGGACCAGTTCGCTCGGCAGGCCGCTCGGGATCTCGATCATCGAGGGACCCGGACTAGCGCTGACCGCGGTACAGGTTCTTCAGCACGACCACCGCGGTGAACGCGATGGCGAGGCTGGCGAGGACGAGCAAGCCGATGAAGAAGATTTCGAGAGCGAGCAGCATGGGGAGAGTCTACCCCGAGGCCAGGGCGATGAGGCCATACACGGCACCGCCGATGGCGAGGATGAGGACGGCGCCGGTGACGCTCGTCGACATCCGATCGACGAATCCCACCTTCTGTCGCGTCAACAGCTGTGCCGAGAACGCGGCCAGGGTGCAGAGGCCGAGCGTGGCCGACAGCCCGAAGAAGGTCTCCCCCGGGCTCCAGAGCAAGCCGGACACGACGACGCCGACGAGCGCGAGCGCCCAGATGGAGACGACACTGATCCAGCGCAGCCGGGGGGAGAGAGTGGTTTCGCTCACGGACCCATTGTCACAGAGCGGACGCCATCGGACCACCAGCGGGCGCCCGGTGCGGCGTGGGGTGCGGTCGTTCGCCTAATATGGTTCCAAACTCAGTCGGGAGGATGCGCGTGGCGCAAATTTTGGTCTTGACCTCCATGGTCGGCACCGAGGTCCTCCCATCCCTCGGGCTCCTGAGCCACCGCACCCGGCAGATCCCAGCCGACCCCGCACAACTCGTGAACGCTCCGAGTTCGGACCTCGTGCTCGTCGACGCCCGCCAGGACCTCGCGAGCGCCAAGTCGCTCTGCAAGATCCTCGGTGCGTCCGGGCTGTCGGTCCCACTCCTCCTCATCCTGACCGAGGGTGGCCTCACCGCCGTCAGCGCCGACTGGGGCGTGAACGACGTCATCCTCGAATCCGCCGGACCGGCCGAGGTCGACGCTCGGATCCGGCTCGCGATCGGCCGCGCCTCCCAGGAGCACTCGGCGAGCAAGATCCAGGCGTCGGGCGTCGTCATCGACGAGGCCAGTTACTCCGCGAAGGTCCACGGCAAGCCGCTGGACCTCACCTTCAAGGAGTTCGAGCTGCTCCGCTTCTTCGCGACCCACCCCTCCCGCGTGTTCACGCGCGAGCAGCTGCTGAGCGAGGTGTGGGGCTACGACTACTTCGGTGGCACGCGAACCGTCGACGTCCACGTCCGCCGGTTGCGCGCCAAGCTCGGCGACCTCGAGCAGCTCATCGGCACCGTGCGCAACGTCGGCTACCGCTTCAACGTCTACGAGGACGATCATGCCCCGGCTGACGCTGTCGGTTCGTAACGTCGACGACGCCCGCACCAGGGGTGCGCTCGAGCGCGTCGTGCGCACGGCGTCGCTCGTCGACGGCCAGCCGCCGTTCAGCGACCAGTCGCTCATCGACGCCGCGTCCGGCGCCCGAACACTGATCCTCGCCGTCGAACCACAGGACCCGCCGGTCGACCCCGACGACTTCGCCGTCGTGGGCGCGGCCATCCTCGGCCATGGCGAACTCGAGTTCGTCGTCGAGCCCGAGTGGCGGGGTCACGGCTACGGTCGCGCCGCACTGCGCGGCGTCCTCGCCAACTGTCCTCCGCAGGTGCGCATCTGGGCACACGGCGACCACCCCGCCTCCCGGGTGCTCGCACAGGAGTTCGGCTTCTCGCCGGTCAGGACGCTGCTGCAGCTCCGCCTGACCAAGGCGCCGCCGAGCCGCGCACGACCGGCCACCACTGGGCACGCGGATGTCACGGTCGGCACGTTCCGGCCGGGAGTCGACGAGGAGGAGTGGCTCGAGGTCAACGCGCTCGCCTTCGCCGACCACCCCGAGCAGGGACGCATGACCCTCGACGATCTCCGCGCCCGGGAAGCCGAGTCCTGGTTCGACGCCGACGACTTCCTGCTCGCACGAGGCTCCGACGGCGACCTCCTCGGATTCATCTGGTTGAAGGTCGAGGACACGGTCGGCGAGGTCTACGCGGTCGGCGTGCACCCTGCGGCAAGTGGCCGAGGGCTCGGGCGACTCCTGATGGAGGCCGGCCTCGCCCGCCTGCGGGATCGACGCGTCGAGGCGGTCACGCTCTACGTCGAAGCCGACAACCTCCCTGCGGTGTCGCTGTACCGCTCGCTCGGATTCACCGACCACACGATCGACGTGCAGTACGCGAGAACCGACGCCTGATCCCCTCCACAGCGGCGCGGCGCTGCGGCATTTACACAGTGTTCACCGCAGTCGTCGCGACCACCCCCGCCACGGTGTCATGATGAAGACATGCCAGCAGACCCAACCGTGCTCGATGTCGGCCTCGATGGAGACGAAGAGGACTTCGACCCCGCCTTCGAGCGGAACGATCCCGCGCTGCCCGAACACCGTTACCTCGACCGCGAACTCAGCTGGCTCGCCTTCAACCAGCGTGTCCTCGAGCTCGCCGAAGACCCGGCGCTGCCCGTCCTCGAACGCGCCAACTTCCTCGCGATCTTCGCCTCGAACCTCGACGAGTTCTTCATGGTGCGGGTCGCCGGCCTGAAGCGCCGCATCCTCACTGGCCTGGCTGTCCCGACGAACGTCGGCAACGCTCCGGCCGACGTCCTGTCCGAGATCTCCCAGCAGGCGCACGTCCTGCAGGAACGGCACGCCCGCGCCTGGCACGACCTCGTCCGTCCCGACCTCGCCGAACGCGGCGTCACGGTCGTCACCTGGGGCTCACTCGACGCAGCCGACCGCGAGTACCTCAGCGAGTACTTCAGCAACCAGGTCTTCCCGGTGCTCATGCCGCTCGCAGTCGACCCGGCCCACCCGTTCCCCTACATCTCCGGCCTCTCGTTGAACCTCGCGGTCCGAGTGCGGAACACCCGCACCGGGCGCGAGGAGTTCGCCCGGCTCAAGGTCCCGCAGATGATGCCGCGCTTCGTCCGCGTCGGTCCGGCGGAGCGCCGTTCCGCGTCACTGGACACCGCTCCCAGCGTGCGCTACATCGCCCTCGAGGAGGTCATCGCCAACCACCTCGGCCACCTCTTCCCCGGCATGGAGATCGTCGACCACCACGTCTTCCGCGTCACGCGCAACGAGGACATGGTGATCGAGGAGGACGAGACCGAGAACCTCATCCAGGCCCTCGAGAAGGAGCTGCTGCGCCGCCGGTTCGGGCCGCCCATCCGGCTCGAGATCACCGACGACATGGACGATGTCACCCTCGGACTCCTCGTCCGCGAACTCGACATCACCGAGCAGGAGGTCTACCGCCTACCCTCGCCGCTCGACCTCGGTGGCCTCTTCAGCCTCGCCGGCATCGACCGCCCGGATCTCCAGTACCCGAAACGCGTCCCGACCACGGCGCTTCAGTTCCAGCCCGACGAGCCCAACGGCAAGCCCGACCTCTTCCGGTCGATCGCCCGTGAGGACGTCCTTGTCCACCACCCCTACGAGTCCTTCGCCACGAGCGTTCAGGCGTTCATCGAGCAGGCCGCCGCCGACCCGCACGTGCTCGCGATCAAGCAGACCCTCTACCGGACCTCGGGCGACAGCCCCATCGTCGAAGCACTCATCGACGCGGCCGAGGCCGGCAAGCAGGTCCTCGCGCTGGTCGAGATCAAGGCCCGGTTCGACGAGCAGAACAACATCTCCTGGGCCAGGAAGCTCGAGAAGGCCGGCGTCCACGTCGTCTACGGGCTCGTCGGACTGAAGACGCACTGCAAGCTCGCGCTCGTCGTCCGACAGGAGCGCGGCGTGCTGCGCCACTACAGCCACATCGGCACGGGTAACTACAACCCGAAGACGAGCCGCATCTACGAGGACCTCGGTCTGTTCACGGCCGACGACCAGGTCGGCAAAGACCTCACCCGCCTCTTCAACGAGCTGTCCGGGTACGCGATCGAGAAGAAGTTCAAGCGACTCCTGGTCGCGCCGCGCCACCTGCGCAAGGGCCTCCTCAAGCACATCGAGCAGGAGCGCACGAACGCCGAGGAGGGCAAGCCCTCCGGGATCCGCATCAAGGTCAACTCGATGGTGGACGAGTCGATCATCGACGCGCTCTACCGGGCCAGCCAGGCGGGGGTCCCGGTCGACCTGTGGGTTCGCGGGATCTGCGCGCTGAAGCCAGGCCAGCCGGGGATGAGCGAGACGATCCGCGTGCGCTCCATTCTCGGGCGGTACCTCGAGCACTCGCGCATCTTCTCGTTCCACAACGACGGCGACCCGCACGTGTTCATCGGCAGCGCCGACATGATGCACCGCAACCTCGACCGCCGCGTCGAGGCGCTCGTCAGGCTCACCGACCCGAAGCACCTCGAGGCGACCGCCGCGATGTTCGAGCAGGCTCTCGACGAGCAGACGTCGTCCTGGTGGCTCGACGCCGACGGCGTCTGGACGCGCCACGCGGTCGACGCTGACGGACGACCGCTCACGGATCTGCAAGACTCCCTCATGCTCGAGACCGCGGCGCGCCGCCGGCCGAGGAACCGTCGCTGACGACTTCGCACCGCGACCCACCCGAGCACCACGACACGACGAGGCAGTGACTATGACGACGACGGCAATCTATGCAGCCGGTGCCGTGTGCTGGCGTCTCATCGACGGCAAGGTCCACCTCCTCGTCATCCACCGGACGGTCTACGGCGACGTCACCATCCCCAAGGGCAAGGTCGATCCCGGAGAGACCCTCGCACAGACGGCCGTGCGGGAGATCAAGGAGGAGACCGGCCTGAGCGTCCACCTCGGTGTGCCGCTCGGTGTCTCCACGTACCCCTTGTCGAGCGGACGCGAGAAGATCGTCCACTACTGGTCGGCCGAGGTCACCGACCAGGCCGTCCGCGAGAGCACGTTCATCCCGAACGGCGAGGTCGCCGCCCTGGAGTGGGTCACCATCAAGCGGGCACGGAGCTACCTCAGCTACGAGCGCGACGTGGAGATCCTCGACGCCTTCGCCGCGCTGGTCGACGAAGGCGTCACAGCGACCTTCGCCCTCATCGCGATGCGTCACGGGAAGGCCACGTCGCCCTCAGAATGGCCTGGCGAGGACGCGACCAGGCCGCTCGCGCCACGCGGTGTCAAGCAGGCCGCGGGGAACGTCCCGACCCTGCTCGCCTTCGGTCCTCGCAAGATCGTGACGAGCACGGCCGTGCGCTGCGTCAGCACCGTCAGCCCGATCGCCGCGGCCGCGGGCATCGAGCCGAAACGCTCCGAGCTCATCAGCCAGGACGCCTACGAGCGGGGCGAATCGGATGTCCGCCGGGTCGTCGGCCGCCGCGTCAGGGCGCTCAAGACGGCCATCCTCTGCAGCCACGGACCGGTCCTCCCCGAGATCCTGCACGAGATCGCGCTCGCCACCGGGTCCACCCGAGGCTCCTACCTCGGGAGCGCCGCCGCACTCGAGACCGGGGCGTTCTCCATCGTGCACCTCTCCCGGACCAACCCGAGCTCCGGCATCATCGCCATCGAGACGCACGAACCCCGCGTCTGACTCATCCGCGCGAACCCCCTGAACAGGGGGCGTTCGTCGCGCATTCGCGGCATCGCCACGTCGGCCGCCATGAAGCCGTCGATATCCGTTCACCCGTTGTTTACCATCACGGGGGATGCTCGTCATGCCACGTGGTTAGCGTCACTGACGAGCCAGCACCGGCTCGCACCCACACCAATGAATGGACATCCCTGTGAAGTTCTCACGTTTCGGCCGCGTCGCGGTCGTAGCAGCAGTCGCAGCCGTCGCACTGACCTCCTGTGCGGCCAACGAAGGCGGCGCCACCGCCACGAGCGCAGCCGCCAGCGACCTCAAGGGCAGCCTGGCCGGTAGCGGCGCATCGTCGCAGGGCAGCGCCCAGGAAGCCTGGGTCGCCGCCTTCCAGACGTCGAACCCGGACGTCACCATCAACTACTCCCCCGACGGCTCCGGCGCCGGCCGCAAGGCGTTCATCGCCGGCGGCGTGCAGTTCGCCGGTTCGGACTCGGCCCTCTCCGACGAAGAGCTCTCGAGCACCTTCGCCGCATGTGCAGCCGACACCAAGGCGATCGACCTCCCGGTCTACATCTCCCCGATCGCGGTCATCTTCAACGTCGAGGGCGTCGACGAGCTCAACCTCGACGCAGCGACCATCGCGAAGATCTTCGCCGGTCAGATCACCAGCTGGGACGACCCGGCGATCGTCGCGCTGAACCCCGAGGCCAAGCTCCCCTCGACCCCCATCACCGCCGTCCACCGCTCGGACGACTCGGGAACGACGAAGAACTTCGCCGACTACCTGAACAAGAACGCTCCGGACGTCTGGACCGCTGAGCCGGCCGACACCTTCCCGTTCCAGTCGGGTGAGGGTGCCAAGGGCACCTCCGGCGTCGTCGACACCGTCAAGGGTGGCACCGGCACCATCGGCTACGCCGACGCGTCGAAGGCCGGCGATCTCGGTGTCGCGAAGATCAAGGTCGGCGAGGAGTTCGTCGAGTACAGCGCCGAGGGTGCTGCCGCCGTCGTCGAGGGCTCGCCGCTCGTCGAAGGCCGCGAGGCGAACGACATCGCGATCAAGCTCGACCGCGAGACCACGGACGCGACCCACTACCCGATCGTCCTCGTGAGCTACCTCATCGCCTGCCAGGAGTACGCCGACCCGAAGGTCGCCGACCTCGTCAAGGCCTACGCCGGCTACATCGCCAGCGACGCCGGCCAGGAAGAGGCGGCGAAGTCGGCCGGTGCTGCGCCGCTCTCCGCAGACCTCGCCAAGAAGGTCCAGGACGCGATCGCGTCCATCAAGTAATCCAACGGTCGAGCGTGCCGGGTCCTGCCCGGCACGCTCGACCTGCGTCACCAGCACCCGCAGTACCCGCTCCCCGAGTCTGTCGAGGGGCACCACCATCGCATCGAGAGAACGGGAACCCATGGCTGTCGAGGCCCTAGCTGCGAGACCCAAAGCCAAGCAACGAGTCGGCGACCGCGTCTTCTCGACGCTCTCCGTCGTCTCCGGATCACTCATCCTCGTCATCCTGGCGGCGGTCGCGATCTTCCTCATCGTCCAGGCGTTCCCGGCCCTCACGGCCGACTCCTCGTCGTTCACCGGTGCTCCGACGAGCTTCTGGGCCTACGTCGGCCCGTTCGTCTTCGGCACCATCTGGGCGGCCATCCTCGCCCTCGCGATCGCCGTGCCGCTCTCGCTCGGGATCGCCCTCTTCATCACCCACTACGCGCCGCGCCGACTCGCGGTCGCCCTCGGCTACGTCATCGACCTCCTGGCCGCCGTGCCGTCGGTCGTCTACGGCCTCTGGGGTGCGCTCGTCCTCGCGCCGTTCGTCCAGCCCTTCTTCGCCTGGCTGTCCGAGAACCTCGGCTGGATCCCGCTCTTCGGCGGCACGGTGTCCGGCACCGGTCGCACGATCCTCACCGTCGCCCTCGTGCTCGCGGTCATGATCATCCCGATCATCACGGCCATCTCCCGGGAGATCTTCCTCCAGACCCCGAAGCTCCACGAGGAGGCCGCACTCGCGCTCGGCGCCACGCGCTGGGAGATGATCCAGATGGCGGTCCTGCCGTTCGGACGCCCAGGCATCGTGTCCGCCTCCATGCTCGGCCTCGGACGCGCCCTCGGTGAGACGATGGCCGTCGCGCTCGTGCTCTCCCCCGCCGCCGTCTACTCGTTCTTCCTGCTCACCTCGAGCAACCCGAACACCATCGCGGCGAACATCGCCCTGAACTTCCCCGAGTCCTTCGGCATCGACGTGAACAAGCTCATCGCCACCGGCCTGATCCTGTTCATCATCACCTTCGTGGTGAACTTCATCGCCAGACTCATCGTCAACCGTCGTAAAGAATTCTCGGGAGCGAACTGATGACCGCCACGACCGACCGCCGCCAGGCGTCCATCGCCACGCCGTTCTCCAACTCGCTCACCGCGGGCAAGCTGCCGAAGTTCGCGCCGCTCACGATCCTCGCGGGCAGCCTCATCGTCAGCGGTGTCATCTTCCTGCTGTTGCAGCAGTCGACGGCCGACAAGAGCTACAACGTCCCCGGAGCCGTCGTGCTCGGCGCCGCGCTCTACGCGGTGACGGTGTACGTCTCGTCACTCATGGTGGAGGGACGCCGGAAGGCCAAGGACCGTCTGCTCACCACCCTGGTGACCGCGGCCTTCGTCGTCGCCCTCCTGCCGCTCGTCTCGGTCGCCATCACGGTGATCTCGGCCGGCGCCGCCCGCTTCGACATCGAGTTCTTCTCCCTGTCGATGCGGAACGTCGTCGGTGAGGGCGGTGGAGCACTGCACGCCATCACCGGCACGCTGCTCATCACGCTGGCCACGTCGGTCATCTCCATCCCGATCGGGATCCTGACGGCGATCTACCTCGTCGAGTACGGTCGCGGCAAGCTCTCCCAGGGCATCACCTTCCTCGTCGACGTGATGACCGGTATCCCGTCCATCGTCGCCGGACTGTTCGCCTTCGCCCTGCTGGCGATCTTCTTCGGCCCGGGCGTCCGGCTCGGCATCGGCGGCGCCATCGCGCTGTCGCTGCTCATGATCCCCGTCGTGGTCCGCTCCAGCGAGGAGATGCTGAAGCTCGTGCCGAACGAGCTGCGTGAGGCCTCCTACGCGCTCGGTGTGCCGAAGTGGCTGACCATCCTGAAGATCGTCCTCCCCACCTCGATCGCCGGCATCATCACCGGCGTGACGCTCGCCGTCGCCCGCGTCATCGGTGAGACCGCGCCCCTCCTGATCATCGCCGGCTTCACCCAGAGCATGAACTACAACCTGTTCGACGGCCCGATGATGACCCTCCCCGTCTTCGTGTACACCCAGTACGCGAACCAGGGCACCGACGGGGCCGCCTACGTGGACCGCGCCTGGACCGGCGCACTCGTCCTCATCCTCATCGTCATGGCGCTGAACCTCATCGCCCGACTCATCGCCAAGATCTTCGCCCCCAAGTTCGGCCGCTAGGCCGCGAGCAAAGGAACCCCGTGTCCAAGAGCATCGAAGTCAACGACCTCAACGTCTTCTACGGCAGCTTCATGGCTGTCGAGGGCGTCTCCCTCCAGATCCAGCCCCGCACGGTCACCGCCTTCATCGGCCCCTCCGGCTGCGGCAAGTCCACCTTCCTCCGCACCCTGAACCGCATGCACGAGGTCATCCCCGGCGCACGAGTCGAGGGCGAGGTCCTGATCGACGGCAACAACCTCTACGGCCCGGGTGTCGACCCGGTCCTCGTCCGTCGTCAGGTCGGCATGGTCTTCCAGCGCCCGAACCCGTTCCCGACGATGAGCATCAAGGAGAACGTCCTCGCGGGCGTCAAGCTCAACAACCGCAAGATGTCGAAGTCCGACCAGGACGCGCTCGTCGAGCGCTCGCTTCAGGGCGCCAACCTCTGGAACGAGGTGAAGGACCGCCTCGACAAGCCGGGCTCCGGTCTCTCCGGTGGTCAGCAGCAGCGTCTCTGCATCGCCCGCGCCATCGCCGTCTCCCCCGACGTCGTGCTGATGGACGAGCCGTGCTCGGCCCTCGACCCGATCTCCACGCTCGCCATCGAAGACCTCATCGAGGAACTCAAGCAGGAGTACACGATCGTGATCGTGACGCACAACATGCAGCAGGCGAGCCGCGTCAGCGACAAGACCGCGTTCTTCAACATCGCGGGAACCGGCAAGCCGGGCAAGCTCATCGAGTACGACGACACCACGACGATGTTCTCGAAGCCGTCCGTCCAGGCGACCGAGGACTACGTCTCTGGTCGCTTCGGTTGATCTGACGCCGGCATCACGACAGCCCCGCCCGGGAATCCCGGGCGGGGCTGTCGTCGTCTGCAGCGGCTCCGCGAGTCTGTCGAGGCGAAGGGCCTGCCGACACACCCTCTCGGGCCGGAGGGAACGGACTACGCCGTCTCGATGACCATGATCGGGTCGGTGGTGGGCTGCTTGGAGCCACCCTGCGGCTCAACCGTCACGCCGACCTTGTCGCCCGCGCTCATGGCGCCGTCGAGGACCCGCCAGGTGGTGCCGTTCGCTGCGGAGAAGGTGCCGGCCGAGACCGGGCCTCCCTCGCCGATGTACCAGAGTTCGTAGACCTTGTCTGACGGCAGGGAGCCGAGTCCGTCGACGAGCAGAGCTGACTTGCCGAGCTCGCCCGACCAGACGAGGGTCGCCGTCGCATCGTCCATGGACACCTTCGCGCGCTGGACGTCGGACGCCGCGTTGATCTCCGCGAGCGCGACCGTCTGCGTGAGGGATCCGCCACCGAAGGTGTTCGCGAGTCCGACACCACCGAAGATGAGGCCGACCGCTGCTGCGGCGCCGACCACCATGCCGACGGCGCTGCGACGCCACCGTGAGGCGGCCTTGCGCTCAGCCGCACCGGCCACCGGGGTGGTCGCTGCTGCGGGGACCGGCGTGGCGGTCGGTGTCGACACCGGCGTCTCGTCGACCTCTGGGACCGCGGTCGGAAGCGCCCGCACCTCGGCGACAGGAGCCTCGACGGGGGCGTCAGCGGGCAGCTGCGGCAGGTTCTGGATCGCAGCCATGAGCGAGTTCTTGAGCGCTGCCGACGGCTGCACGGGAGGTGCTGCGAGGTCGAGCATGGCGACGGTCTCCTCGAATTCCGCCGCTTCCTCGCGGACGGACTCGTGTTCGGCGCGCAGGCGGTCGAACCGCTCCTGCTCGCGCGGGGTCAGGGTGTGCAGCGCGTTTCCGGCTGCCAGGTCTGTTGCATCGTCTCGCTCGGTCATGTACGCACCCCCAACTCGTCTCGAAGTCTGATCATTCCGTCTCGCAACCTGGTCTTCACCGTACCGATCGGCACGCCGAGCAGGTTCGAGATCTCGCTGTGACTGTAGCCGCCGTAGTAGGCGAGAGAAACAGCTTCGCGTTGCAGCTCGCTCAACCGGACGAAGGCCCGCTTGACGCGCTCGTGCTCGATCCGGATCTCGACCGTCTCCTGCACGTTGTCGACACGCTCATCGAAGTCGCGGATGCCGATCTTGAGATCGCGGTCGCGTCCGGCCTGTGAGGCGCGCACGCGGTCGATCGCACGACGGTGGGCCATGGTGAGCACCCAGGTCGTGGCCGTGCCCTTGCCCGCCTCGAACTTCTGGGCGTTCTGCCAGACCTCGAGGAACACCTCCTGGGTGACCTCTTCGGACTGCGCGTGGTCGACGAGCACACGCTTGACGAGTCCGAGGACCCGCGGCGCGATGTGGTCGTACAGCTCGCTGAACGCGACCTGGTCGCCGCCAGCCACGCGGATGAGCAGCGCGTCGAGCACGTTCGCCAAAGACACCTGCGGTGCAGCGTCGGCTTCCGGTCCCGTGGTCACAAGTCTTAGCTTCTCACGGACACCGGCCGTTTGCGCGACGCCCACCCGAGGTCGGGTCTGCGTGTACAGTGCGGCGGTCATACACGGAGTTCGGTGCCGACCCGGGATCCGATTGGAGGAATCGACGCGATTCGACACCCCAGTTCCGGTGTCATCACGGAACGGGCGGCAGGCGGCTGAAGACCTCCGCACAAAGTAAGTGCCAGGCCGCAGGAACGCCTCTCGGCGCAAGGCCGCTCGAAGCGGCGATTTTTGGAGCCCGGGGTTACTGCGGCCCGGCTAGAACAGTGTAGCAAGGGATCACCTGTGGGCATTCCCAGGCCGAAGGCCTTGACCAAGGCGCCTGGATCAGTCCAGGGAGTCGGTGCGCCACAGTCGGGCGCAGCCGGCGAGCTCCTCGGCGATGGTGCTGAACCGTGCGGCCTTCGTGGTGAGTCTCGCGGCGTCTGCGGGGTCGAGCGCGTCCCGGTCGTTCGCGAGGGAGGTGCAGCCGACCGCGTTGATCCGGCAGAAGGACGCCGCCCGCTCGAGGGCGATCGCGAAGTCGCCGGTGTACAGCCCACGGAGGATCTGGTCGGCGAGGACGATGATCTCCTCCGGCCCGGTCGGCTCGGCCGCGCCGGCGATCACGGGGTCGACGGTGGTGATGAGCTCGGTGCCCCGCTGGAAGCTGAAGCTCGTGCCCACCGGGTCCTGCCTGATGAGCAGGCGCAGTAGGTAGATCCGCCAGAGCGCCCCTGGGAGACTCCGCGGGCTGGCGTGCGACCAGAGTTCAGCGATCGCGTCGATCCCGTGCTCGTCCGTGTACGTCACGAGGCGATCGACCACGGCAGGATCCGGATCCGCCCGCACCCGGGTGAGGAGTGCGACGGCCGTCTCATGGGTGATCCTCGAGACGGCTTCCGGGTCGAGACCGCCCTGGATCGCTTCGAGCATCGACGGCGGAAGCTTCGTCGGACGATGGAATCCCTCGGTCATGCCTGCTCCTCCCTGCGACGCGCTTCGCGCACCCGACAACGGTACTCGCCCCGGCGGGCGATCCTCCCCTGTGGCCCCGACCCGCGCGTCAACGGGTGCCGTCGAAATCTCGTAGAGTAGAGCCCGTATGGGCCTGTAGCTCAGTTGGCAGAGCATCGGACTTTTAATCCGCGGGTCGTGGGTTCGAGCCCCACCGGGCCCACCACAGACGCGGTAGCGAACGCGTCACGTCGGGATGCACCGTCGTCGCGCGCCCATCGCCCAGCGTGGATTGCTACATCGACGCGGCAGGTCGTGTCGGGCGCATATCGCCCGCAGCGCCGAAGGCGTCCTCCCGGACCCGCGTCGCCGCTGACCGCCGCGGCTCGGGGACGATGGCGTCGATCGCGAGACGCCACATGCGGTCCACCGACGCTGCGATGTCCGAGCGCCCGACCGTCGCCTGGGCGGTGAGCTGGACACCGGTGAAGAACCCGATCAACGTGCGGGCGAGGTCCGGCGCCGACATCGAACTCACCAGGTCCCCGGCTTGCAGCGCCACATCGAGCTGAGCGGCCGTCCCCGAGATCCAATCCTCGTAGAACGCACCGGCCGGTTGGCTCAGCGAACCCTCATCGAGCGTCAGTCTGATCCCGGCCCGGACCACCGGGTCGTTCTCGAGTTGGTCGACGATGGCGCGCGAAACCCGGATGAGCCGTTCGAGGACCCCGTCGTACTGCTCCGACACCCGTGCCATGAGCGGCATCGACCGGTCGTGCTGCTCGTGGATGACCGCGAGGGCGATCTGTTCCTTCGATTTGAAGTGGAAGTACATGGAGCCCTGCGAGATCCCGGACGCCTGCGCGATCATCGACAGACTGGCGTTCCCGTAGCCGATGCGGTCGAAGACGGTCGCGGCACCCTCGACGATCGCGTCCTGCGTCACCTGTCCGCGCTCCTGGGTGGGCGTTCGTCGCGTCCCCGGCATCCTGACCTCCTCGCGCAGCCTGTGTTCCGACTCCGATCTACCGGCGCCGTATCCGTCGACCGTGGCCGGTCGGGGCCTCAGCCTAGGGCTCGGAGCTCGCACAGCAGACCTTTTTTCAATAACTGGTACGAACGACTTATTCGTGACACACTGATGGAGGTGATGCCGCCGCAGTCCACGCCTCAGTGGACTGTGTCGTCGCGACGGGGGTTTGCGACGCTCACCGCCTCGACCGGTGGGTCACGCAGGGATCGGGGGATCCAGCGCTGCGTGATCCACCCGGTCACACGCCCGAAGTGATCAGCGCGCGAGCAGCTCCGGGAAGCCGGTCACCGTCGCCTCGTCCGCGAGGCTCGCGTCGATCGAGACGAACGACAGGACCGTGATCGCGACCCCGAGACGCGCGGCTGCTTCGAGCTTGTGGTGGCCGTCGAGCACGAAGTGCACGAGACCCGCGTGGGCGTCGGCGCTGTCGAACGGCTGTGTCCGGTCCAGCACGGAGACCGCGAGCACGGTCGCCGCTCCCCCGGTGCGAAGCCGCTCCTCATACGAGGCCACGCGCTCGCGGTCGTTCCAACCGGGCGGCACCATCGGCACCAGGAACTCGAAGAGGGTCTCGTGCTCGCCGGTCGTCCGGGTCGGGCCGCGGTAATAGCCGGTCGCCGGGTCCTCCGGCGCCCCGAGCGTGGGGTCGATCCCGCGGTGCGCGACCTGCTCCCGCGAGAAGTAGTCGTGATCGTCACCCGGCGCGACGAGGACGGGCTCGATGGACAGCAGGAGCGGCAGGTAGGTCCCCTCGGGCAGGAACGTCGACACGAGGTCGAGCAACGAAGGATCGTCGATCGCGGGCACGCCCTCGTCCAGATGATCGTGCAGTGCGTCTGCGGCGAGCGCCCGAGCACCCTCGTCCAGACGACGGAACAGCAGCGCGCAGCTTCCGCACGGGAAGCTCAACTCGAACGCCTGCGCGCCATCGACGATGAGGTGGCGTCCGCCCGGCTCACGGAAGCCGGAGAAGCGCAGTGCGGCGTCGGGCGTCCCGAGGTGGGCCGGCGCCGCGTGATCGAGCAGCCCGGTTCGAGATCGGGCGGATCCGTCGGTCATCGAGCTACTTCCGGACGGCCGGGATGATGACGCCGTCGATCACCGACACGAGGAAGTCACGCGTCACCGGCTCCCGCAGCATGAGCACGCGATAGCTCACCATCGCCTGGCTGATCAGCGCAAGGGTCTCCACATCGGCGTCCGCGCGGATCTCACCGCGGTCGATCGCGCGCTGCAACAGGAAGCGGTTGACCGCCATGCGCGGCTCCACGATCGCCGCGTGGATGGACTCGGTGAGCTCGGGCGCATCCGAGATCATCGACATCACGCCGGCGAACACGCGCATCTTGCGCTCGCCCTCGGCGATGGATGGCGCCTTGATCATCGCGACGAGGTCGCCGCGGAGTGAGCCGGTGTCGGGCAGCTTCGAGAAGTCGGGATCGATCTGCTTCATGCAGGCGACCGCGTCGATCACGAGTTCGGACTTCGACGCCCATCGGCGGTAGAGCGTCGCCTTGCCGGCCTTCGCCCGCGCGGCGACCATGTCGACCGTCATCCCGGCGTAGCCCGTGTCGGCGAGGACGTCGAGCGCGGCGTCGAGAATCTCAGCGTCCCGCGTGTGGTCGCGCTTCCGGCCGAGCTTCGGCGCTGCGGGTGGGGTCTCGAGCTGCGTCATCGCGGCTCACCTCCCTTTCGTCTCCGGGAACAGCATAGTTCAGGAACTCGAACGTTCTGGAACTATTCGGTTCCGAAACTGCTCAGTTCCGTATAGAGTCCTCAGCATGACTTCGAATCTCGCCGCCGGAACCCCGGCAGTCTCCTCACGCCGCTGGTGGACGCTCGTCACCGTCGGCCTCGCGCAACTCATGGTCGTGCTCGACGCCACCGTCGTGAACATCGCGATGCCCGCCGCACAGGCCGACCTCGGGTTCTCCGACGGCGATCGCCAGTGGATCGTCACCGCCTACTCCCTCGCCTTCGGCAGCCTGCTGCTGCTCGGCGGACGCCTGTCCGACCTCATGGGCCGGAAGCGGGCCTTCATCATCGGGCTCGTCGGGTTCGCGATCGCCTCGGCCCTCGGAGGCGCAGCGGACTCGTTCGGCACCCTCGTCGCCGCGCGGGCACTCCAGGGCGTCTTCGCCGCCCTCCTCGCACCGACCGCGCTCGCGATGCTCACGACCACCTTCACGATCCCGAAGGAGCGCGCCCGCGCGTTCGGCGTCTTCGGTGCGATCGCCGGCGCAGGTGGCGCGGTCGGTCTCCTCCTCGGCGGATTCCTCACCGAGCAGTTCGACTGGCGCTGGAACCTGTACATCAACGTCGTGATCGCCGTGATCGCCATCGTCGGGGCGGTCCTCTTCATCACCACCCCGAAGACGACCGGCCCCCGCCCCAAGCTCGACGTTCCGGGCACCGTCCTCGTCTCGGGTGCGTTGTTCAGCCTCGTCTACGGCTTCGCCAATGCCGAAACCGACGGGTGGGACTCGCCGCTCAGCTGGGCCTTCCTCACCGCCGCAGCCGTGCTCCTCGTCGTGTTCGTCCTCTGGCAGCGCCGGGCCGCGCACCCGCTCCTCCCGTTGTCGATCATCCTCGACCGCAACCGCGGTGCCGCGTTCATCTCGGTCATGATCGCCGGAGCCGGGATGTTCGGCATCTTCCTCTTCGTCACCTACTACCTGCAGGCCTCGCTCGGGTACTCACCACAGCAGACGGGCTTCGCCTTCCTCCCGATGATCGCGATGCTCGTGCTCGCCGCGCAGCTGGGGACCAACCTCCTCGTCCCCCGCTTCGGGCCGAAGGTCATGGTGCCGTTCGGCATGACGCTCGGTGCGATCGGCATGCTCCTCCTCACCCGACTCGACCTCGACAGCTCCTATGTCGGCAACGTCATGCCCGCGCTCATGGTGCTCGGCTTCGCGATGGGATCGATCATGCCCGCCTCGATGCAGACCGCGACGCTCGGTGTCGACCGGGCGTTCGCCGGGGTCGCGTCGGCGACGGTCAACACGAGCCAGCAAGTCGGCGGGTCGATCGGTGTGGCGCTGCTCAACACCCTCGCGGCGAGCGCCGCCACGGCCTACGTGACCGACAACGCGCCGCCCACCCCCGAGGTGCTGGCGCAGGCTGCGATCCAGAGCTACCAGACCGCCTATTTCTGGGGCGCCGGGTTCTTCGCGGTCGGCGCCGTGACGGCGGCACTGCTGTTCCGCCGACGCAACCAGGGGCTCGCCCTGCACCACGCCCCGGAGGCGTCCGCGGAACCGGTGCTCGCGCACTGATCCAAGCGGGTCCCGAGCACACGGCCGTCGCGCACTCGCGCGGCGGCCGTCTGCGTCATCGGAGGGGCTCGCGTTCGGCCGTCAGGCGGAGGTGCGGAGGATCGACGTCATCTTCTTCCCCTTCGCGACCTCGTCCACGAGCTTGTCGAGCTGACGGATGCGCTGCATCAGGGGATCCTCGATCTCCTCGACGCGGATGCCGCAGATGAGCCCCGTGATGAGCGACGCGTTGGGGTGCATCGCCGGCGCTTCGGCGAAGAAGGTCTCGAAGTCGGTATCGTCGGCGAGCACCCGTTCGATCGCGGCGTCGTCGTAGCCCGTGAGCCAGGTGATGACCTGGTCCACCTCGTCCTTCGTGTGGCCCTTCCGCTCCGCCTTCGCGACGTAGAGCGGGTACACGCTGGCGAAGCTCGTCGTGAAGATGCGGTGTCCGGCCATACCGGCCAGTCTCCCACCGTCGAGCGTTCGGGACCAGGACGATCGCGGGCTATCCGTCGCTCGTCGTCCATCGCTCGGGGGACGCGTCCTGTCGCGACGGTTGCCTACCCTGGCAGCATGACGAATCCTGGACAGCACCCGCAGACGCCTTCGCCATCGCCATCACCCTCGACGCCAGCCTCGACGCCCGTCGATCCAGCCGTGCCCCAGCGGCAGCTCGCGACCTACGACCACGCCCTCCGCGCCGCACCGGCCTGGTGGCGCGGCGCCCTCGCACTCCTCCTCCTCGTCGTCGGGTTCCTGATCCTCTCGATCGTTCTCGGCGGCATCGCGCTCATCGTGGACGTGGCCACCGGGGCCTACACACTCGACGACGTCGCGAACGGCCTCATGACGCTGACGCCGGTGACGATGCTCGCGAACAACCTGTCGCTCGCCGCGCTCATCCCGGTGTCGATGCTCATCCAGTGGGCGCTCTTCGGCGTCCGGCCGCGGTGGCTGTCCTCGGTGGAGGGTCGCTTCCGCTGGCGCTGGTTCGGGCGTCTCGCGCTCATCATCGTCCCGGTGTGGATCGTGTACGTCGGCGCCTCCGTCCTGCTCTCCCCGCTCGATCCCATCGTGGTCGACGGCACCATGATCGCGATGCTCGCCGTCGTGATCCTCACGACGCCGCTGCAGTCGGCCGGCGAGGAGTACGGTGCGCGCGGCCTCATCCAGCGTTCCGTCGGATCCTGGTTCAGTCGACCGATGACGGCGTTCCTCGTCGGCACGGTGGTCTCCGGCGCGGTCTTCGCCTCGGTGCACTTCGCCGGCGATCCCTGGCTCATCGCCTACTACTTCGTGTTCGGCGCCTCGATGTCCTTCGCCGCACGCGGGACCGGTGGCCTCGAGGCTCCGGTGCTCATCCATGCGACGAACAACGTCCTGCTCCTCGTGCCCACGGCCCTGATGTCGCAGACCGACCAGGTCTTCGAGCGAGGCGAGGGCGCCGGCGGACCGTTCATGCTCATCCCGATGGCGCTCTGCGTGGCCGCAGCCGTCGTGAGCACCTGGTGGGGGCGCAAGAATAGCGTGACCGCGACGGCTCCGCTGCCGCCGAGCCGGGTGACGAAGCAGCAGGGGATGCCGCCGGCCGCCATGGCTGCTCCGGTGGCTACACCGACGCAGCTGCCGACGACCCCGCAGGATCCTTCGGCGGCTCCACCGCGATGACCTGCCCGCCGGTCACCCGCACGAGCTCCTCGAAGGTCGTCGGGAACACCGTGTGCGCATGGCCGGCTGCGGCCCAGACCTCAGGGTAGGCGGCGAGCGCCTCGTCCACGTAGGTGCGGATCGGTTCCGGGTGACCGACGGGCGCGACGCCACCGATCACCTGTCCCGTCGCCGCCTTGACGACCTCGGCGTCAGCACGCTTCAGCCGTCCACCGAGCCGCTCGCCGACCCAGGCGGTGTCGACACGGTGGGCGCCGCTCGTGAGGATCAGCGTCGGCTCGCCGTCGAGCGTGAACACGAGGGAGTTCGCGATCGCCCCGACCTCGATCCCCAAGGCCTCCGCTGCGAGCGCTGCCGTTCGAGCAGCATCGTCGAGCCAGGTGACCTCGCCCTGAGCCCCACGATCACGCAGCGTCTGCTCGACGATTGACACGGCAGGATGCGCTCGATCACTCATGCGACCATGCTGCCGCATCGGGCCGTCGGCGCGCGAGTGCCGGGACGCCGCGCGGGACGGCAGGACGCGGCGCGAGGTCAGTCGCCGAGTGGGACGAGCGTCACCGCAAGTCCCGCTTCTCGGAGGAGCGCGATGGTCTCGGGCGCGGCCCCGTCGTCGGTCAGGAGGGCGTCGAAGGCCTCCAGCCCGGCGATCCGGCCGAGCTGCCGCACCCCGAGCTTCGAGGCGTCGGCGACCACGACCACCCGCTCGGCGGCGCGAACCATCCTGGCCTTCACCTCGGCCTCGGGCAGGTTGACGTTGGTCACGCCATGGCCGGCGTCGACACCGTTGCACCCGATGAACGCGAGATCGGCATGGACCTGGCTGAGCAGCGACCCGGCGAGCGGATCGACGAGCGAATGCTGGAGTGGTCGAAGCGACCCACCCGTGACGATCACCGAGAACCTCGGGATCTCCGACTCGAGTTCGAGCGCGATGGTCAAGCCGTTCGTGACGACCACCACGTCGGCGAGGTCGCGGCGAGCCTTGAGCGCGCGGGCGAGGGCGAGGCCGGTGCTGCCGACGTCGACGATCACGCTCTGACCGGAGCGCACCATCGCGGCCGCGGCCTCACCGATCCGCTGCTTCGCGTGCGCCGAGGTCGCGGTCGCGAGTTCGATCGGCGACTCCACGGCGCCGCGTCCCTGCACGGGCATCGCACCTCCGTGCACGCGGACGGCGTCGCCCTGGTCGACGAGGGTGTCGAGGTCCGTCCGGGCGGTCACCCGGGAGACGCCGAAGTCGTCGGAGATGTCGGCCACGCGCACGAAGCCGCGCTCATCGAGGAGCTCGCGGATGCGGTCGCGTCGCAGCGGGGCGGGCAACAGCATCGGCTCGTCGTCGGACATGCTTGAATCTTCGCTGACTTGCCTATACTTTTCAAGGCGAAACGTTGTACGTTTCCTTTCGACAACCCGTTCTGAGGATCCCCATGCCCCCACTCGACGACACTTTCGTCATCGACCCGGCGATCGCGAGCTCGACCCAGCGCCTCGCCGACGGTCGCGAACTCATCTACTTCGATGACGTCGACTCGACGTTGCCCGCGGAGCGACTGCCCGACGCACGCGAACTCGCCCCACGACCGCCGACCGCGTCCATGCGCCAGGACCCGCTGACGGGTGAGTGGATCTCGATCGCCGCCGCACGCCAGAACCGGGTGATGCTGCCCCCGGCGAACCTCGACCCGCTCGCACCCGCGAGTCCCTCGAACCCCTCCGAGATCCCCGACCAGTACGACGTCGCGGTCTTCGAGAACAAGTCGCCGTCCTTCGGGCCGCTCCTGGAAGACGAGAACGCACCGGTCGATCTCGCCGACCTCGAGACGATCGGGATCGGCCGGACGCGCACTTCGGTCGGCCGCTGCGAGGTCGTGAGCTTCAGCCCGTCGAGCACCGGCTCCTTCGGTTCGCTGTCCCGCACCCGGGCGCGTACGGTGATCGAGGCGTGGGCCCGCCGGACGCACGCGCTGTCGCAGATCGACTCGATCCAGCAGGTGTTCCCCTTCGAGAACCGCGGGGAGCAGATCGGCGTCACGCTCCACCACCCGCACGGACAGATCTACTCCTACCCCTACGTGACCCCGCGCACGCAGCGGCTCATCGCCGCGAACGAGGCCTACGGTCCCGGGCTCTTCGCCGACATCCTCGCCGCGGAGCAGGCGGACGAGCGCGTCGTCCTCGCCGGCGAGCACTGGACGGCGTTCGTCCCGTTCGCGGCGCGCTGGCCAATCGAGGTGCACCTGCTCCCCCACCGCCACGTGCCCGACTTCGCCGCGACCTCGCTCGAGGAACGGGACGAACTCGCCCTCCTCTACCTGCGGCTGCTGCGCGGCGTCGACGCCCTGTACGACACCCCGACCCCGTACATCGCCGCCTGGCACCAGGCCCCGACCCGAGTCCACCGCGACGAGCTCCGACTCCACCTGCAGCTCACCTCCCCGCGTCGTGGAGCCGATCGACTGAAGTACCTGGCCGGCTCCGAGGCCGCCATGGGCGCCTGGATCGGCGACGTCCCACCGGAGACCACCGCCACCGCCCTGCGCGCCGCGATCGCCGCAGCCGACGAGGAGAACCCCGTATGACCGACCTGCAGCGCACCGCCACGAGCGGATTCGAGAACGCCTTCGGCAGCGAGCCGCACGGCCTCTGGACCGCGCCGGGCCGCGTGAACATCATCGGCGAGCACACCGACTACAACGACGGCTTCGTGTTCCCGATGGCGATCGACCGCCGCACCGTCGCAGCCGTCCGGCGTCGCGACGACGACCGCATCCGCGTGTCGAGCAGCTTCTCACCCGAGATCGTCGAGGTCTCAGTGCGCGCGCTCGATCCCGACGCCTTGCACGGCTGGTCCGCCTACCCGCTCGGCGTCGCGTGGGCGCTCGGCCAGTTCGGGGCACCCTTGCAGGAGGTGCCCGGGGTCGACATCTACATCCACTCCGACGTCCCGGTCGGGGCAGGCCTCTCCTCCTCAGCGGCCATCGAAGCCTCGGTCGCCGTCGCACTCACCGAGATCTGGCACCTCGACCACGACCGCCGGACGCTCGCGAAGATCTGCCAGCTCGCCGAGAACCGAGCGGTCGGTGCGCCGACCGGCATCATGGACCAGTCGGCGTCGCTCCTCGGCCAACGTGACTGCGGCGTCTTCCTCGACTGCCGCTCGCTCGAGACCGACGTCATCCCGCTCGGCTTCGAGGAGCACGACCTCGAGCTGCTCGTCATCGACACGCGCGTCGAGCACGCCCACGTCTCCGGCGGGTACGCCGCACGTCGGGCGTCCTGCGAGGCGGGTGCCGCAGCGCTCGGCGCCGACTCGCTCCGCGACGTCACGGTCGGCGACCTCGAGCGCGCTCGTGAGCTGCTCGACGACGAGACCTTCCGCCGCGTCCGTCACGTCGTGACGGAGAACCAGCGTGTCCTCGACACCGTCCGGACCCTGCGCGAGCACGGGCCGACGTCGATCGGCGAGCTGCTCGTGGCCTCCCACGCGTCGATGCGGGACGATTTCGAGATCTCGGTTCCGGAACTCGACCTGGCCGTCGAGACGTCGATGGCCGCGGGTGCGATCGGTTCGCGCATGACCGGTGGTGGCTTCGGGGGTGCGGCGATCGCCCTGGTCCCCGTCGCCCTGGCATCGTCCGTGGCCGAGGCGGTCACGGCGGCCTTCGCCGAGGCGTCCTTCACCGCCCCGACCATCTTCCCCGTCCGCCCGGCCGCCGGCGCCACCCGAGAATCCTGACCTTCCCCTCCCCTGCCCGCGAACTGTCACTTCCGGCTAGTCCCGGCCGCTCGGACTAGCGTCGAGTGACAGTTCGCGGGCAGGGTGTGGAGAACTTCCGACGCCGAAGCGCCGCAGTCGGCACCGTGGTGGGATGGTCCGCCGACGTCCCCTCCCCCTCGAACTCAGCAAGCAGCCGTTCTCCATGGCCGACGCCGACGAACTCGGCGTGCCTCGATCGCGGCTACGAGCGGGCGACCTCGCCACGCCGCACCGAGGCGTCCGGGCACCGCTCGACCAGCCCACGGACATCGCCGGACGCTGTCACGCCTATGCCCCGCTCCTGCACGACGGGCAGTTCTTCAGCCACGTGAGCGCGGCGGCCCTGCACGGCCTCCCCGTGCCCACCTGGGAACACGAGGCACCACTCGATGTCGCCTCCATCGCGCCGGCACGCGCGCCTCGAGGAGCGGGCGTGCGCGGGCATCAACTCGACGGGGACCACTGGGAGGTCGTCGCCGTCGAAGGACTGCCGGTACTGACCGCCGTCGACGCCTGGTGTCAGCTCGGAACCCGGCTCCCCTTGGACGACCTGGTGATCGCCGGCGACGTGCTGCTCCGCCGCAAGCGACCACTGGCCTCGGAGCAGCAGATCGTCCGCGGGCTGGCACGGATGAACGGCCGTCGCGGCGCGAAACGGCTGCGGCTCGCGTTCTCGATGATGCGGCCTCGGACGGATTCGCCGATGGAGACCGCCTTGCGCTTGCTGATCGTCCGCGCGGGCCTTCCGGAACCGCTCGTCAACGAGGTCATCTCAGACGCCCACGGACGGTTTCTGGCCTTGGGCGACCTGGTGTATCCCGAACAGCGGGTCCTCGTCGAATACGACGGCGGCACCCACTTCACGGATGAACGGCAGATCTTCCACGACATCGATCGCCTCGACCGAGTCATGGCAGCGGGCTGGCGGGTCATCCGGGTGAACCGCTCACACCTGACGGACCCGTCGCCCATCCTCACCGCCCTGGCTCGCGAACTGTCACTTCCGGCTAGTGCCGGCCGCTCGGACTAGCGTCGAGTGACAGTTCGCGGGCTGGGTTAGGGGGTGGCCATGCGGACGACGTTGGCGAGGAGACCGACGCGGGTCATGGGGCCGACACCACCGGGGTTCGGACTGATCCACGAGGCGACCTCGGCCACGTCAGGGGCGACGTCGCCGACGACCCGGGACTTGCCGGTCTCGGGGTCGGTCTCGCGGCTCACACCGACGTCGAGGACGATGACGCCCGGCTTCACGGCATCGCGCGTGACGATCCCGGGGACGCCTGCCGCGGCGACGATCACGTCGGCGGTGCGGAGGATGTCGTCGAGTCCGACCGTCCCGGTGTGCGTCAGCGTGACCGTCGCGTTGTATTCGCGACGGGTGAGCAGCGGGCCGATCGCGCGACCGACGGTGACCCCGCGGCCCACGACGACGACGTGCTTGCCCGCCCAGCTGATCCCGTGACGTTCCACCAGCTCGATGACGCCCTTCGGCGTGCACGGCAGCGGCGTGTGGATCGGACGGTTCACGTTGAGCACGAGACGACCGAGGTTGGTCGGGTGGAGCCCGTCGGCGTCCTTCTCGGGATCGATGCGCTCGAGGATCGCGTCGGTGTCGATGTGCTTCGGCAGCGGCAGCTGCACGATGTAGCCGGTGCAGCTCTCGTCGGCGTTGAGCTCGTCGAGGACGGCCTCGAGCTCCTCCTGCGAGACCGTCTCGGGCAGGTCGCGTCGGATCGACTCCATGCCGACCTCGGCACAGTCGCGGTGCTTCCCGGCGACGTACCACTGCGAACCCGGGTCGGACCCGACGAGGACGGTGCCCAGCCCGACCGAGATGCCGCGCTCCTTGAGCGCGGCCACCTCGATCGCGAGTTCGGACTTGATGGCGGCGGCCGTGGCCTTACCGTCGAGGATCTGTGCGGTCATGCGCCCGCGTCCTACTGCTGGAGGCCGGGGTAGAGCGGGAAGCGCTCGGCGAGCGCCGTGACGCGCTCTCGGAGGGCTCCGGCCTCGGCACCGTTGCGCAGCGCGAGAGCGATGATGTCGGCGACCTCGGCGAACTCGGTGTCGCCGAAGCCACGCGTCGCGAGTGCCGGCGTACCGATCCGCAGACCGGAGGTGACCATCGGCGGGCGCGGGTCGAACGGCACCGAGTTGCGGTTGACCGTGATGCCGACCTCGTGGAGGAGGTCTTCGGCCTGCTGGCCGTCGAGCTCGGAGGTGCGGAGGTCGGCGAGCACGAGGTGCACGTCGGTGCCGCCGGTGAGGACGTCGATGCCGGCGGCCTTCGACGCCTCGGAGGTGAGCGCCTCGGCGAGGAGCTTGGCACCGCGGAGCGTGCGCTCCTGGCGGTCCTTGAACTCCGCCGTGGCTGCGAGCTTGAACGCCGTCGCCTTGGCTGCGATGACGTGCATGAGCGGCCCGCCCTGCTGGCCGGGGAACACGTTCGAGTTGAGCTTCTTGGCGAGTTCCATGTCGCGGCTCACGATGAAGCCGGAGCGCGGGCCGCCGATCGTCTTGTGCACGGTGGAGGACACGACGTCGGCGAACGGCACGGGCGACGGGTGGACACCTGCGGCGACCAGGCCGGCGAAGTGCGCCATGTCGACCCAGAGCTTCGCGCCGACCTCGTCGGCGATCGCGCGGAACGCGGCGAAGTCGAGCTGGCGCGGGTAGGCGGACCAACCGGCGATGATGACCTGCGGCTTGTGCTCGAGCGCCTTGTCGCGGACGACGTCCATGTCGACGAGGAAGGTCTCGGGGTCGACGCCGTAGGAGACGGCGTTGTAGAGCTTGCCGGAGAAGTTGAGCTTCATGCCGTGGGTGAGGTGACCACCGTGGGCGAGCTCGAGACCGAGGATGGTGTCGCCGGGGGTGGCGATCGCCGAGAGGACCGCGGCGTTGGCCGTGGCGCCCGAGTGCGGCTGGACGTTCGCGTACTCGGCACCGAAGAGGCTCTTGGCCCGCTCGATCGCGAGGGACTCGGCGATGTCGACGAACTCGCAGCCGCCGTAGTAGCGACGACCCGGGTAGCCCTCGGCGTACTTGTTGGTGAGGACACTGCCCTGCGACTGCAGGACGGAGACGGGCACGAAGTTCTCGCTCGCGATCATCTCGAGGGTGTTGCGCTGGCGACCGAGCTCCTGCTCGAGGACCGCTGCGATCTCGGGATCGACCTCGGAGAGTGGCGCGTTGAAGGTGTCGGACAAGACTGGCTCCCTTTTGTGACAGAACGGATGTCGGTGATGTGCCGTTTCGGCCCAGGCGTGCGGCCGAATCCGCCCTTGTCTTCAAGGTGCAGGGTCGCTCCCCGATGGTGAACCATCTGAGGCGGAGCGGAACTCCGTCTATACGCCAGTTGCGACTGCTAGCAGCATAGCAACGGGACGCCTGACGCGCACCGTCCTGTGGAGAGGTCGGGCAGCGGTGGGGGCCGGTGTGTCAGGATGGCCCGACGCTTGTTCACCCTCCGAACAAACCCGTTCCAGCCCCCACGATCCCGCGTCGCCGACGCCGAAGGAACCGCGCATGAGCCTGCTGCCCCGCCCCGTCTCGCAGACCACGGACACCTCCGCTCCCCCGTTCCGGTTGACGACGGAGTCGGTGATCCGTACCGACCCGTCGGTGGCGACCTCGGCTCGGATCCTCGCCGACGCCCTGCGCACCTCGACGGGGTTCGCCCTCCCGGTCGAGACCACCGGCATGGAGCAGACCGTGGACTCCGCGGGCACGGACATCACGCTGTCGATCGACCCCCGCCTGTCGACGACGACCGGGGCCTACCGATTGACCGCCGCGGCCTCCGGCGTCGAGATCGTCGGCAGGGACGCCGACGGGGTCCACCACGGCACGCAGACGTTCAGGCAGCTCCTCCCGCCGACCAACTGGGCACCGACGGCCGTCGCACAGGACTGGATCGTCTCCGCGACCGTCATCGACGACGCTCCGCGCTTCGCCTACCGCGGAGCGATGCTCGACGTCGCGAGGCACTTCTTCACGGTCACACAGGTGCAGCGGTTCATCGACCAGATCGCCGCACTCAAGCTCAACCACCTGCATCTGCATCTCACCGACGACCAGGGGTGGCGCCTCGAGATCGTCGGGTGGCCGGAGCTCACCGGGATCGGTGCGGCGACCGCGGTCGGTGGTGGCACGGGCGGCTCGTACAGCGCCGACGACTACCGGGCGATCATCGAGTACGCCGCCGATCGCCGCGTCACGATCGTCCCCGAGATCGACGTCCCCGGACACACGAACGCGGTCCTCGCGGCGTATCCGGAGCTCAACCCGGACGGCGTCGCCCGCGAGCCCTACACCGGCACCGAGGTCGGCTTCTCGAGCCTCGACATCCATGCCGAATCCACCTACACGTTCCTCGAGGACGTGTTCACCCAGCTCGCCACGATGACCCCGGGCCCCTATCTCCACCTGGGCGGCGATGAAGCGCTCGCCACCACTGAGGCGGACTTCCTCTACTTCGCCCGTCGGGTGTCCGAGTTGGTCGCCGCGACCGGGAAGACCGCCATCGCCTGGCACGAGTTCGGCGCGTCACGCGACCTCGCCCCCGGCACCATCGGCCAGTACTGGAACTATGTCTCCCCCGAGGACGGTCACGCCGACAAGCTGCGCTCGTTCGTGGATCAGGGCGGGCAGGTCATCATGTCTCCGGCGGACTCCGCCTACCTCGACATGCAGTACCCCGACGTCGCGACGGCCGGCCTCACGTGGGCGGACGGGCCCACGAGTGTCGAACGCTCCGCCGTCTGGGAGCCGACCGAGATCGTCGAAGGCGTCGGTGAGCCGGACATCCTCGGCGTCGAGGCCCCGCTCTGGACGGAGACCGTGGCCGACGTGCAGACACTCGAGTTCCTCGTCTTCCCCCGGGTCGCGTCCATCGCGGAGATCGGATGGTCGGAGCGACGCGCGCCGGACTGGAGCGACTTCCGGGTCCGGCTTGCCGAGCTTGCCCAGGGCTGGTCGGCCGCGGGGATCGCCTTCCACCGCTCCCCCGAGGTCAGCTGGCTCGACTGATCCGAGCGACGGTCGGAAAGGCGGCCGGGAGTGATGCTCGCCCCCGAGCACCACTCCCGGCCTGTCGACGGGTACGCACGAAGGCGCCCCCTCCCGTCGAGATCTGCAACGTTTCGGGTCCGTTGCCCGATGCACACCGGCCGTGGCGCGCATCGTGGCCGTCCGAGGACGACCCAGCCGGGTCCCCGTCGCCGGGAATCCTGCTGTTCATCCTGAGAGAGTGCCTCCCGAGCAGGTCATGACGCGGTTTCCCAGAACAATCGAAACGGATCTTCCTCGGCGCCAGCGGTTGTCCGCGAGACACCTCGTGCCAAGATGAGGAATCGGCGTCATGATCCCGCTTCACCCGACTCTCTTGAGCGGGCACGGTGCCCGGTAGTGCGCAGCTCGCAGACGGAGGCATCATGAGCCTGGACACATCCCCGGCTTCATCGCTCGCCGAGCGATCGGATGCCGAGCTCATCGAGCACACCCGCACGGGCTCGCAGGACGCCTACGCGGAGCTGTGGCGACGACACTCGAACGCCGGTCGGACCGTCGCTCGGTCCGTCACCTCGAGCCTCGATCCCGACGACCTCGTCTCGGAGTCCTTCGCCCGCATCTATCAAGCGGTCCGCCGCGGGAAGGGACCCACCGGCGCCTTCCGCCCGTACCTGTTCACCACCATCCGGAACACGGCGGCCGCATGGGGCCGGTCGCGTCGGGAGACCTCGCTCGACACCCTGGACTCCTTCGAGGACCCGGACACGAACGAGGCGTCCTCGATCGAGGCCCTCGACCGCAGCCTGAGTGCCCGAGCGTTCCGAAGCCTGCCGACCCGGTGGCAGGAGGTGCTCTGGTACACGGAGATCGAGGCGATGACGCCTGCGGAGGTCGCACCGCTCCTCGGGATGAAGGCCAACTCGGTGGCCGCCCTCGCCTACCGAGCACGCGAGGGTCTGCGCGAAGCGTGGATCCAGGCGCACCTGCAGGCCGTCGACGACGATTCGGAGCACGCCTTCACGATCAGCAGGCTCGGATCGTACGCGCGCGGGAACCTCTCCGCGCGGGACACGGCCAAGGTCGAGTCGCACCTGGACGCCTGTCAGCGGTGCACCATCGTGGCCGCTGAGGCGAAGGAGGTCGGCTCGCGCATGGCGCTCGTCCTCCTCCCCCTCGTCGCAGGCGCCGCCGGTGCGGCCGGCTACACCGCGTGGTTGCAGACGAACGGTGCGTCGACGACCGCGGTCGCCGCGATGCCGGCCGGCGTCACCGGCGGGGTCGCACTGACGGCGCACCTGAGCACCTCGGTGGCGACCTCCGGCGGAGCAGCGGCTTCCGGTGCAGCCGGTTCCAGTGGCGCCGCATCCGGTGTCGGCGTCGCGTCGGGTGCGGGCGTCGCGGGTGCTGCGACGGCAGGTCTCTCCGGTGGCATCATCGCCGCGATCGGCGTCGGCGTCGTCGCGGCGGTGACCGCCGCCGCGCTCGTCCTGGGTCCGGTGGTGTTCCCGCACGGAGCAGACTCGGCGACCTCCGTCTCCGCCGACGAGACCAGCGACCCCGTCGCCGCGCCGACACCGGGCGCGACTCCGACCACGGGTCCGACGACGTCGCCGTCCGCGCCGACGACCCCGACACCCTCGGGACCGGCGCCCACGCCCCGGCCGACGCCCGGCACGGGCCCAACGCCGCCTCCGGTCGCCGAGCCGCAGGTCCCGTCGCCGACGGCTCCGCCCGTCGCCCCTCCCGTCGATCCCGTCGACCCGGTGGACCCCGTGGATCCGACTGACCCCGAGGAGCTCCCGGCGCCGACGATGGCCGCCGACACCGGTGGCGGCTTCCTGTGGCCTGCCTTCAGCGGCACCGCAGCGGCCGGCGCCACCGTCGACATCCTCGACGGAGACGTGGTCGTCGCGTCGACAGTCGTGCCGGCCACCGCTCGGCGGGCGTCCGCGACAGCCCTTCCCGAGACCGGGACCTGGTCGACCGGCCCGGTCGACCTCGGCCGCACGGGCACCTTCGTCCTGACCGTCCGGCAGACCCTGGGCGACGAGGTATCCGTGTCCGCCGAACCGGCCACCATGTCGATCAGCGGGCCGGCCGTCACCGGGCTCCGGACGGTGCTGTCGGTGCAGTTCCTCGATCCGACCGGCCCGCTCGTGGTCGTCGGTGCTCCGAACGGCGCGGTCGGATACACGGTCGACGGTGGTGACGAGCAACGCGTCGCGCTCGACGCCGACGGTCGAGCGACGCTCACCGGCGCCGCCGTCGCCGTCGGGTTCCACGAGCTCAGCGTCTGGAGCGTCGACCCGTCCGCCCCATCGCGCGTGGGACCTGCGACCTCCGTCGAGTACCTCTCGCTGACCGGACTCCTGAGTACCGACGCCGCCGTCGATCCGGCGACGGCCCCGCTCCCGGAACCGGTTCTGGACACCGCACCGGAGGCGGTTCCCGCTCCGGTCCCGGCTCAGGACGTCGTCGACCCGATCGCGGACCAGACCCCGGTGGAAGCGGCTCCCCCGACGGAGCCGGACCTGCCGAGTACGATCGAGCCGGATCCGGCGACGGAGACGCCGGTGGAGACCGCGCCAGACGTCACCGCGCCGACCGATGGCGCAGACGCCTCACCGGCGCCGACGACGGACGAACCGGCTGTACCGTAAGCGGTCCGCTCAACGCGTCCGCAACGGGTCGTGCTCGATCAGACGGACTCGCGCCTGCGGGTGCGCAGCACGTCCGCCGCGAGGAGCGAGGTCGCGACCACGGCCAGGGACACGTACACCCACGGCAGCACGCCGAGACCGATCTCGGCGAGGAGCAACGCGCCGAGCGCTGAGCCGCCACCGATACCCGTGTTGAACGCCGTCGTGTAGAACGCGTTCGCGGTGTCGCGGATGCGGGGGCTCGCCGCGTGCAGGAGGCGCGTCTGCATGAGCGGCGGCAGCATGCCGAAGGCCGTCCCCCAGAGGAAGAACGCGACGAGTGCGCCCGGAAGCCACCCTGCCGAGAGGGCGAGGACGCTCACCATGGCCGCCGACACGGTCAGGGCGACGAACAGGCCCGTGGTCGCACGCCTCGCGAAGACGCTGCCGGTGAGGATGAGGCCGATCGCGCCCGCGACGCCGTAGACGAGGAGGAGGATGCTGAGCTGCCCTGCCGGGACGCCGACCTCGCCGATGAGGAACGGTGCGATGTAGGTGTAGAACGCGTAATGGCCCGCCATGATGACGCCGACCGCGATGCAGACGATCGCGACCGGGACGATGCTCGGATCACGGCCCGTCGCACCCGAGGCGGCCGCGTGAGACTCCTCCCGACCGACGGGCGGCAGCTTCCACCACACGACGAGGGCGCCGAGGAGCATGGCCGCGGCGAGGACGCCGAACGCGAGGCGCCAGCCCAGCGCGTGCCCGAGCGCGGTGCTGAGCGGGACGCCGAGGACGAAGGCGAGCGTGCCTCCCGCGATCGTCACGGACACGGCACGCGCGAGCTGCTCCTTCGGGACCAGGTGACCGGCGTACGCGCCGACGACCGCCCAGAAGACGCCATGGGCGAGCCCGCCGAGCACCCGGGTGGCGACGAGGAGCTCGTAGTTCGGGGCGAGCGCGCCGAGACCGGTGCTCACGCCGAGGACGACGATGACGGCCACGAGCAGCGCGTGTCGCGGGACACGCCTGGTGAGGTGGATGAGCACGGTGCTGGACAGCACCACCGTGAATGCGAACACGCTGACGAGGAGCCCGATCTGCGACTCGGTGACGCCGAGCGAGGTGCTCATCTCCGGGAGGAGGCCGGTCGGGATCATCTCGCCGGTGACGGAGAGGAAGGTGCCCGCCGCGAGCGCGATCAGGCCGACCCAGGGGAACGGCGGTGACGTCGGCTTGGAGGGTTCGGCGGCGCGCGCCGAGGAGGGCGAAGAGGAGGTCATCGGATTGCTCCAACGATGGCGTTCACTCGTCGGCTGACGTGGCGGACGAGTTCGTCTACGCGCTGATGTGCGCGCCCAGGGTCAACCGACATCCGGCGACCGCGGACGAGTCTACCCGAGGGCGGGAATGCGGAGGGCTCGATCCGACGTTGCAGCTGACGTGAAGGTGACAGAGAGGCCGCTCATGCGCATTGCAGAACTCGCTGAACGAACGGGTGTCCCGGCCACCCGGCTCCGCTCCTACGAGGAGGAGGGACTCCTGGCGCCCGTGCGCGCGTCGCAGGCGCCCGACGAGTACGAACCGTCCGCCATCGACCACGTCGTCACGGTCGACAACCTGTTCGACGCGGGGCTCACGACCCGCCTCGTGCGCGTGGTCCTCGATCTCGACGACGCACGCACCGCGCGTGCCGTGCCCGACTGCTCCCGCGCGACGGCCGAGTCGCTCCACGCGCAGATCGCCTCGATCGACGCCCGCATCGACTGCCTGCGGCAGAGCCGCGAGACGGTGCGGTCGTACCTGCGTCAGTCCTCGCACGCCGACCTCGTCGACGAGCGGTCCGTCCCTGCGGCTTGAGCAGTCGGGTCCCGGTAACCTGAGTCGGTGACGAACTCGACCGATCCCTCCGCTGTGCCCTCGACCACGCACGAGCGCTCCGTCCACTGGGTGCTCTCGATCATCTGCGAGGACCGGCCCGGCATCGTGCACGCCATCAGCGGTGCGATCGTCGAGGCCGCCGGCAACATCACCGAGAGCCAGCAGTTCTCGAGCGATGACACCGGACGGTTCTTCATGCGGCTCCAGGTCGAGGCGGCGGTCTCGCGCGAGCGGTTCGAGGCGGCCATCGCACCCGTCGTCGAGCGATACGCCCTCCAGTGGCGGCTCGACGTCGTCGGTCGTCCGCTCCGGACGCTCGTCCTGGCCTCGACGGCGGCGCACTGCGTCAACGACCTCCTCTTCCGCCAGCGGGCCGGCCAGCTCCCGGTCGAGATCCCCCTCGTGCTCAGCAACCACGGTTCGCTCCGCGATCTCGCCTCCTTCTACGGCGTGCCCTTCGAGGCGCTGCCCGTGACGGACGCCGCATCGAAGGCGGCGTTCGAGGCCAGGGTCGTCGAGGCCGTCGAGGAACACGACATCGAGCTCGTCGTCCTCGCCAGGTACATGCAGATCCTCTCCCCCGAGCTCTGCGAGCGCCTCGCCGGTCGCGCCATCAACATCCACCACTCCTTCCTGCCCGGTTTCAAGGGCGCGAACCCGTACAAGCAGGCGCACGCGCGCGGCGTCAAGCTCATCGGTGCGACGGCGCACTTCGTGACGAGCGACCTCGACGAGGGACCGATCATCGAGCAGAACGTCGTCCGCGTGGACCACTCCCGCTCCCCCTCGGAGCTCGTCGCCATCGGTCAGGACGAGGAGAGCCGCACCCTCACCCAGGCGGTGAAGTGGTTCGCCGAGGACCGCGTCCTCCTCGACGGTGCGCGGACGATCATCTTCCGCTGACCCGGAGCGGGCTCGCGGCCACGCGCCGTAGAATCGTGTGGTGTCTGAACGAACTCCCGCCGACGTGAAGATCGGCCCCAACGAGATCCTGCGGTTCTTCCTCGAACTCTTCGCCTTCTTCTCGCTCGGCTTCTGGGGCGTCGCGGTGTGGCCGTTCCCGCTGAACGTGGTCGTCGGGATCGCCGCCCCGGTCGTGGCGATCATCCTCTGGGCGCTGTTCCTCTCGCCGCGAGCCGTGATCCGCATCGACCTCTACGGCCAGGCGGTCGTCGAGCTCCTCATCTTCGCGGCGGCGGCGCTCGCCTGGTTGCACCTCGGGCAGCCGATCATCGCGACCGTCTTCGCCGTGGTCGCCGTCGCCAGTGGTGTCGTCCGCGGACGGAAGCAGCTCGCATGACCGAGCTCCTGATCCACTCCGCCACCAAGGTCGACGTCGACGGCCACCAGGACGCCTTCTGGCTGCACGCGGTCGACGGTCTCATCCGCTCCACCGGCACCGGCGACGACTGGCGGTCCATCCCCGTCGGCGACGACGCATCCGTCCACGACGCACACGGCGGCCATCTCACGCCGGGGTTCATCGACCTCCACGTCCACGGTGGTGGCGGATCGTCCTTCGACGACGGACGCGACGCCATCGGACGCGCACTCGCGGTGCACCGGGCACACGGGACCACGAGGACGCTCATCAGTCTCGTGTCGAACCCGGTCGACGCCCTCGTCGCGAGCCTCGAGGGGATCGCCGACCTCGTCGCGGAGGATCCCCTGGTCCTCGGAGCCCACCTCGAAGGTCCGTTCCTCTCACCGGCCAAGAAGGGCGCGCACGACCCCGGGGCGCTCATCGACCCGAGCCCGGCGGTCGTCGAACGCCTCATCGACGCGAGCCGCGGCACGCTGCGGCAGATCACGATCGCCCCTGAGCTGCCGAACGCCCTCGAGGCGATCCAGGTCCTCGTCGAGGCCGGCGTCATCGTCGCCGTGGGTCACACCGACGCCGACGAGGCACTGACAAAGACGGCGTTCGATCTCGGTGCCCGACTCGTCACCCACGTGTTCAACGCGATGAACGGGATCCACCACCGTGCGCCCGGACCGATCATCGCCTCCTTCGCCGACGAGCGGGTCACGGTCGAGCTCATCCTCGACGGCGAACACGTGCACCCCGACGTCGCCAAGCTCGCCTTCGAGCAGGCCCCGGGCCGCGTCGCACTCATCACCGACGCGATGGCCGCAGCCGGCTCTTCCGACGGCCGTTACCTCCTGGGCGCGCTCGAAGTCCAGGTGACGGACGGTCTGGCGCGGCTCGTGGAAGGCGACTCGATCGCCGGCTCCACGCTGACGCTCGACCGGGCGCTCCGACTCGCCGTCGCGAGCGGTGTGGCGGCGGACGCGGCGGTCGGTGCCCTCACGAGCACCCCGGCCCGTGTCCTCGGCCTCGCCGACCGCTTCGGTCGGCTGGCCCCGGGATACGCCGCGGACGCCGTCCTCCTCGACCACCAGTGGAACGTCCAGGCGGTCTGGGCCGACGGATCAGCCCTGCCGCGATGACGATGCAGACCGTCCTCGACGCCCTCCGTGACGCCCTCGGCGACGCGGTCTCGACGACGGACGCCGTCCTCGCGGACGCACGGTCCGACAAGTCGGGTCACGTGTCCGACGCCCCACCGATCGCCGTGGTCTCCGCGCGCTCCATCGAAGACGTCCAGACGGTCATGCGGATCGCCACCGCGACCGGGACGCCGGTCGTGACGCGCGGCGCCGGTACCGGACTGGCGGGCGGCGCGCTCGGCGGCGCGGGCGAGATCGTCCTGTCGACGCTCCAGATGCAGCGCGTCCTGGAGATCAACGAACCCGACCTCCTCGCGGTGGTCGAACCGGGCATCATCAACGGCGCCTTCAACGACCTCCTGCTCGCCCGTGGACTCTGGTTCGCGCCCGACCCGGCGAGCCGCGCGATCTCGACCGTGGGTGGGAACATCGCGACCGGTGCCGGCGGCCTGCTGTGCGCCAAGTACGGCGTGACGCGCGACGCCGTCCTCGCCCTCAAAGTGGTCCTGGCCGACGGACGACTCATCAGCGTCGGGCACCGGAGCGTGAAGGGGGTCACCGGCCTCGACCTCACGAGTCTCATGGTCGGCTCCGAGGGCGTCCTCGGCGTCATCGTCGAGGCGACCGTCCGCATCCGGCGCGTGACGCCGGGCACCGTCGCGACCATCGCCGGGTACTTCCCGAGCGTGGTCTCGGCAGCAGAGGCCACCGCCGCCGTCACCGCGTCCGGTGTCCAGCCGTCGATCATGGAACTGCTCGACCCCGTCGCGCTCGTCGCCGTGCACCGCTACCTGCAGCTGCCGACCCCGACCAGCGGCGAGGCGCACGTCGTGATCCAGACCGACGGCCCGAACGCCGAGGCGGAGGCCGCCGCGATCCTCGAGGTGCTCCACGCCGGCGGCGGGCGTGCCGAGATGTCCACCGACCACGCGACGGGTGAGCACCTGTTGGCCGTCCGCCGCGCCCTGCATCCGTCACTCGAGCAGTTCGGCACCCCGCTCATCGAGGACGTGTCGGTCCCCCGCAGTCAGTTGGCGGCGATGTTCACCGCGATCGGCGAGATCGAGCGCCGGTACGGCATCTCCATCCCCACGGTCGCGCACGCGGGCGACGGCAACCTCCACCCGAACTTCGTCTTCGAGGGAGTCGAGGTACCAGACCTAATCTGGCAGGCCGCCGACGACCTCTTCACCACCGCGCTGCGGCTCGGCGGCACCCTCACCGGCGAGCACGGCATCGGCCTGCTCAAGAAGCGCTGGCTCGGCGACGAGCTCGGCGAAGATCAGCTCGCGCTCCAGCACGGGATCAAGCGGCTCTTCGACCCGGAGAACCTCCTCAACCCGGGCAAGATGTTCTGAGACCCTTCGACAGGCTCCGGGACCGGAATGAGGGGCGCTCAAGGACCGGAATGAGGGGCGCTCAGGGACCGGAATGGGGCGCGCTCAGTGACCGACGACGGGCGGCCAGAGGATGGCTCAGGGACCGGAACCGGCTCCGGGAACGGCGACAGGCTCAGGGTCCGGACGGATCCGGTCCCTGAGCCTGTCAGAGGGTGTTACGCGAGCGATGCCTGTCGGGCGACGACCTGCGCGAGCACCGCGGGAGCCAGCGGGTGCTCGGGAGCGAGGCCGGTGACCTCCTCGACGAAGGTGCCCGGCGCGAGCTCGTGGAGCTTCGCCTGCAGGTGGACACTCTGCTCGTCGTCGGCGACGTCGAACTCGAGCGCGGCACCGATGGCCGAGACGAGGGCGTCGTGGGCCATGCCGCGCTCCGCCAGCTCTGCGGCGGGTCCGATGAACCGCTCGGTCCGGCTCAGCTTGCGCAGCGGCTGCCGACCGACGCGTTCCACGGTGTCGGGCAGGTGCACGTTCGCGAAGCGACGGAGGATCGTCTCGCGGTACTCGCGTTGCGCGTCGACGTCGAGCCCGTGCTTGACGACGAGCAGCGCGGAGGTCTCCTCCAGCACCGCACCGACGGCGACGGCGATGGACGGCTCGGCGAGTGCTTCGGCGATGGTCCCGATACCGGCGCGCGCACCGAAGTAGGCGACGGAGGCGTGGCCGGTGTTCACGGTGAAGAGCTTCCGCTCGATGTACGGCGCGAGCTCCTCGACGAAGTGGGCACCGGGGATCGACGGCAGCAAGCCGTTGAACGCCGGGGTCTCGATCGCCCACTCGTAGAAGGTCTCGACGGTCACGTCGATGCCCTGCCCGGCGGGCTGGCCCGGGACGATGCGGTCCACGGCCGTGTTCGCGAACACGGCCCGGGTCGACAGCGACGCCCAGGCCTCGTCGCCGACCGCCTGGCGCACCTCGGTGGCGAGGAGGTCGGTGGCGTTGATCGCGTTCTCGCAGGCCATGACGGCGAGCGGAGCGGCGTCGGCCGGACGGGCGGCGATCCCACGCGCGATGACCGGAGCGACGAAGCGCAGGATGGTCGGCCCGACGGCGGTGGTCACCACGTCGGCGGTGGCGATCTCCTGGACGAGGGCCTCCTCGTCGGTGGCGCTGTTGATCGCACGGAACCCGGTGACGACCGTGTCCTTCGCGCCGTCGCCCACCTCGTGCACCGTGTAGCTGTCGGCCGCGGCGATCGCATCGATGAGCTCGGCGTTGACGTCCGCGAAGACGACCTCGTAGCCACCCTCGTGGAGGAGCAGGCCGACGAAGCCGCGCCCGATGTTGCCGGCGCCGAAGTGGACGGCTCGCATCACTCGTTTACCTCGCTCAGGAGCGCGTAGAGCTCCTCAGGCGTCTCGGCTGCGAGCAGCTTGGCGACCTCGTCGTCCTCGGAGAAGATGATGGCGATCTTGGAGAGGATCTCCATGTGCCCGCCGTCCTTGCCGGCGATGCCGACGACGAAGCGGACCTCGTCGCCGTCCCAGTCGATGGGGGTCTCGTAGCGGGTGAACGACAGGGCGGAATCGCGGACCGCCTCCTTCGCGTCGTTCGTCCCGTGCGGGATGGCGAGGAGGTTGCCCATGTAGGTCGACACGGACTGCTCGCGGGCGAGCATGGCCTCGAAGTACTCGTCGGTCACGGCGCCGGCCGCTTCGAGGGCGTCGGCAGCGCGGCGGATGGCCTCCTCCTGCGTCACCGTCCCGGTGACGATGGTGATCCGATCCTGGGTCAGTACCTGCGACATGTCTTCCTCTGCATTCGTCGTGCGGGGCTCCGCCGGTGCGGTCCGGAGCCGGATGAAGGGCGGTGGATGGAGCCCCGGGGCGCACGCCCTTCGCGTGCGCCCCGGGATCGTTCCGTTGCTAGTGTGCTCCCTCTCCGCGGAGCAACTCCACCACTTCGTCGTACTTCGGAGAGTTCATGAAGTTGTCGACCGACATGTGCACGGCACTCGGGGTCTTCTCCTTCGCGCGCTCCGTCAGCTCGCGCTGGGTGATGACGAGGTCGACGTCGTCGGCGAGGTTCGCGATCGCCTTGTTGGTGACGGTGATCTCGTCGATGCCGGCCTTCTTGATCTTGTTGCGGAGCACCGAGGCGCCCATCGCACTCGAACCCATACCGGCGTCGCAGGCGAAGACGATGTTGCGGATCGGGCCGCGCTCGAGCGTCGTGACGACGCCCTCGTCGACGACGTCCGCACCGGCTGCGGCGCTTCCGGCGGAGAGGTTGCCGAGCACGCTCGACTTCTTGCCCTTGGCGGCTTCGGTCGCGGCGACGGCGGCCGAGAGGTCACCGGCGTTCTCGTTCTCGAGGTCGCGCTTCCGGCTGGCCCGCAGGATGATCGCGGAGATCCCGAACGAGACGGCTGCTGCGACGATGACCGACAGGATCACGCCGAAGTAGCTGTCGGGTGCGGTCTGGATGAGCACGGCGATGATGCTGCCGGGCGAGGCAGGGGCGCGGAGACCCGTGTTGAACGCGACGTTCGTCGCCACACCGGCCATGCCGCCACCGATCGCGGCCAGGACCAGCATCGGCTTCATGAGCACGTACGGGAAGTAGATCTCGTGGATGCCACCAAAGAACTGGATGATGACCGCGCCGGGGGCCGACGCCTTCGCGAGACCGATTCCGAAGAAGCAGAACGCGAGCAGGATGCCGAGGCCCGGGCCGGGGTTCGCCTCGAGGAGGAACAGGATCGACTTGCCGGTCTCTTCGGACTGCTGGACACCGAGCGGGGTCAGCACACCGTGGTTGATGGCGTTGTTGAGGAAGAGGATCTTGCCGGGCTCGATGAAGATGCTCGCGATCGGCAGGAGCGAGTTGTCGACGAGCCAGTCGACGATGCCCTCGAGGAAGCTGCTGAGCGCGGTGACGATCGGTGCGATACCGAAGAAGCCGCCAATGGCGAGGATGGCTCCGAGGATACCCGCGGAGAAGTTGTTGACCAGCATCTCGAAGCCGGCCTTGATCTTGCCGTCCCAGATCCGGTCCACCTGCTTCATGAGCCATGCGGCGAGCGGGCCCATGATCATCGCACCGATGAACATCGGGATCGCGCTGCCGACGATGACACCCATGGTCGCGATGGACGCGACGACGCCGCCACGCTCACCGTAGATCATGCGGCCACCGGTGTTCGCGATGAGCAGCGGGAGCAGGTACGTGATCATCGGGCCGACGAGGCCGACGTACTGCGGGAAGGTCGTGCCGTCGTCGGCCTGCGCGAGCGCCGTCGCGGCACCCTGCCAACCGATGAGGTCGGCGTTGCCGAAGCCGCCGAGGATCCCGTTCGGGAACCAGCCGGTCGCGATGAAGAAGGCGGTGATGAGGCCCCAGGCGATGAAGGCCGCGATGTTCGGCATGACCATGCCGGAGAGGAAGGTGCCGAATCGCTGAACGCCGACTCGTGCACCTCCCGGCTTCTTGGGAGTAGACGTCGTTGTCATGATGATGTTGCCTCTTTCATTTCGGGAGTCGTTGCAGCGGTGGCCGCTGCCCTGGCTTCGGCCGCACCGTCGGCGGCCAGTGCTGCTGCCGCGATGCGCCGGGCATCGTCGAGCGTGTACTGCTGGAGGGAGTGACGGACGTCGGCGAGCGCCGACGGTGACATGGACAGGGTGGTGGCGCCGAGTCCGACGAGGACGACGGCGAGGAGCGGGTCGGCGGCTGCTTCGCCGCAGATGCCGACCGGCTTGCCGTGGTGCTGGCCGGCTTCGCCGACGAGCTGCACGAGGCGGAGGACCGCCGGGTGCCACGGGTCCTGGAACGCGCCGACGGAACCGAGCAGGCGGTCCGCGGCGAGCGTGTACTGCGTGAGGTCGTTGGTGCCGATCGACGCGAATCCGGCGTGGGCGAGGACGCGGTCGGCGAGGAGCGCGCTCGACGGCACCTCCACCATGACGCCGGGCGTCTTCAGGCCGTACTCGGCGGCGATCGCCATGAAGTACTTCGTCTCCTCGACGGTCGACACCATCGGGGCCATGACCCACAGGTCGGCGTTCGTCGCCGCGTCGGCCTGGGCGAGCGCCGTGAGCTGCTCGCGCAGGATGTCCTCGCTCGCCCGCAACGCACGGAGGCCGCGGAGTCCGAGCGCCGGGTTGTCCTCGTGCGCATCGTTCAGGAACGCCAACGGCTTGTCGGCACCGGCGTCGAGGACGCGCACGACGACCTTCTGGCCGGGAAAGGCGTTCAGGAGCTTCTCGTAGTGCGCCCGCTGCTGCTCGACCGTCGGTGCGAGCGCCTGGTCGAGGAAGAGGAACTCGGTGCGGAAGAGGCCGACGCCCTCGGCGCCGAGCTCCGCGGCGGCGTCGGCGTGCTCGGCCGAGCCCAGGTTCGCGAGCAGCGGCACGGGGGTGCCGTCGGCCAGTGCACCGGGGACGACCGGTGCGTTCACGAGCGCGAGTCGGTCGGCGATGCGCTGCTCCGTGGCGGCGACGAGCTCGGGGGTCGGATCGACCGTGACCTCACCGGCTGCCGCGTCGACGACGAGGGTCGTGCCGTCGGTCAGTTCGGCTGCTCCGACGACGCCGACGATCGCGACGATCGACTTCTCGCGGGCGAGGATCGCCGTGTGCGAGGTCGGGCCGCCGTCGCTGGTGACGAGGCCGAGGACCAGGTCGAGGTCGAGCAGTGCGGTGTCGGCCGGCGCGAGGTCGCGGGCGACGAGGATGAACGGGTGGCCGGGCGAGGGGACGCCGGGGGCCGGCACGCCCATGAGGTCGGCGATGACCCGCTGCGACACGTCGTCGAGGTCGGCGGCGCGCTCCCCGAGGTAGCCGCCCATCGCGGCGAGCTGGTCGCGGAACGAGGCGAAGGCCGCGTGGACGGCCCACTCGGCGGTCTTGCCGTCCGCGAGCCGCGTGGCGATCTCCTCGGCGAGGGTCGGGTCCTCCGCCATCATCGCCTGGGCCTCGAGGACGTCACGAGCGGCACCACCGGCGGCGGCGCCTCGGGCCTCGAGCTCGCGGGCGACCGCGGCGAGGGAGGTGTTCGCGCGCTCGGTCTCGGTCGCGAGGTCGAGGGTGCTGGCGATGTCGGCGGGCGCGGGGAGCGGGTCGGCCATGCGGGCCACCGGGCCGACGGCGACGCCCTGGCCGATACCGATGCCCTGGAACGCGGTCATCGGACTACTGCTCGTCATGGTCGGTCACCAGGAGCTCGGAGAGCGTGTCGAGGGTGCCCTCGGCTGCGGCGCCCTCGCCGTCGACGGACAGGGTCACGTAGTCGCCGTGCTCGACGGCGAGCGCGATCACGCCGAGGATGCTCGCCGCGTTGACGGGCTTGCCGCTGCCCTTCGCGATCGTCACCGGGACCCCGGCGTCCTTCGCAGCCTGCGTGAACAGCTTCGCGGGCCTGGCATGCAGGCCGTGCGACGAGCCGATGCGGACGGTTCGAGTTGCCATGGGGTTACCTCCTGGTTGGTGATTGGATCGAGAGGACGAGTTCGAGGGCTCGCGCGCCACCCTCGACGCCGAAGACGTCGCCAGGGAGGACGGCGACCGCGGTGCCGGTGGGCTCGGCCGCTGCGCGCAGCGCGGCCTCGTGGTCGGCGAGGTGGGCACCGACGAGCAGGACGTCGACACCGTCGAGGGCGATCGTGCCGCCGAGGACCTGTGATTCGGCACCGGCCGCGACGGAGACGTCGATCGATCGGTCGGCTGCTGCGCGACGCAGGCGTTGGGCCGTGAACGTGCTCGACGCACCCGCGCCGCAAATCACCAGGATCTTCATCGAACCTTCTCCAGAACCGCCGATTGCCTACCAATCCATCATTCCGTCGCGCTCCTCGCGGCTCCACCAGAAGCTCTTCCGCCGGGGCGGAAAGGTCGTCGAACGCGCGGAAGCAGCCGGGAAGGTGGTTGACTCGGTGGAGCGGTTCGCCCGGACCGCGCGACGGCCGACCGACGGAGAGGGCATCGTGGCACGCGAGAAACACGACCGCATGCTCGGCTACCTCGCGGGACGGGACGGTTGGACGACGGCCACGGAGGTCGCGGAGGTGCTCGGCGTCACGCCGCGCAGCGTCCGCAGCTACGTCACGGCGGTCAACACCCGCACGGCACCGCACGACGTCGTCGAGTCCGGGCCGAACGGGTATCGGCTGAACGCCGACGGCTATGCGGTCTACCGGCGACGAGCCGCATCGGCGTTCGAATCGGAGACGCCCCGGGATCGGCTGTACGGGCTCGTCCGGCTGCTCATCAGCGCCCCCTCGGGAATCGACGTGCACGAGACGGCACAGCGGCTCCACGTCAGCGAGTCGACCGTCGAGGGCGACCTGGGCCGGGTCCGTGCCATGCTCGCCGACACCGCCCTCACGCTCGACCGTTCCGGATCGACGGTGACGATGGCGGGCGGTGAGACCGAGCGGAGACGTCTCCTCAGCCGGATGTTCCGCGACGAGACCGATCGCGGCATCGTCGAACTCGAGGCGCTCCAACGCGCGTTCGCGCCGAACGAGTTCAGCCCGTTCAAGGGCGAGCTGCTCGAGGCGTTGACCGCGCGCGGGTACTACGTCAACGAGTACGGCATCGCGAACGTCCTGCTCCACATCGCGATCGCCATCGACCGGGTCACGAAGGACCGTCCGGCGGAGCCCGCCGACCATGCTCCGCGCACCCGGGAGGTCGAGGCGGTCGCGGAGGATCTGGCGCGGCTCGTCGACGCCCACTTCCACGTCACACTCGGCGAGGGCGACCTCGTCTACCTCAGCTACCTGCTCGTGACGCGGGTGGTCACGCCGGGCAGCGGGGCTCCCGCCGAGGTCCTCGTCGACGACTACGTCAACCAGGACGACCTCGCCGCCGTACGTCAGGCCGTCGACCGTGCCGGCCGCGAGTACCTCGTCGACCTCTCCGACGAGGACTTCATCGTCCGGCTCACCCTCCACGTCCAGAACCTCATCCGTCGTGCGCAGGACCAGTCCTACTCCCGCAATCCGCTGACCCGCTCGATCAAGACCTCGTACCCGATGATCTACGAGCTCGCGGTCTTCATCGCCAGCCAACTGCAGCGGCACGGCTCGATCATCATCAACGACGACGAGATCGCCTACATCGCGATGCACGTCGGCGCCCAGCTCGAGCAGAAGGCCCGCAAGGAGGCCCTCCTCGGCTCCACGATCGTCTCCGCCGGCTACTACGACATGCACGAGGTACTGCGTCGACGCGTCGAATCGCAGCTGGGCGACGTCCTCGACGTCCGATCCGTCATCACCCGCACCGATGTCGACTGGGCCGCCATCGACACCGACCTGGTGCTCACGACGATCGAGCCACCGGCCCCTGCCGACGGCATCGTCGTCATCCAACCGTTCCTCACCGCGGCCGACGTGGAGCGAGTCCGCACCGCGGTCAGCCGCGTCCGTCGTTCGTCCCGCTTGTCGGAGATCACCGACGAACTGCTGCAGTACTTCCACCCGGACCTCTTCCTCCGGAACGCGCATGCCGAGGACGAGGAGGGCATGATCCGCCTGCTCGGCGAGCGCATGATCGCCCGGGGGATCATCGACGAGAGCTACCTCACCGCGGCGATCGAGCGGGAGCGCATGTCGTCGACGGCGTTCACCGACACCCTGGCCGTGCCGCACGCCATGGCGATGACCGCGCACTCGACGGCCATCGCGATCGCCGTGAACGAGACGCCGATGGAGTGGGGCGGCGCCCGCGTGAGCGTCGTTGCACTCGTGGCGTTCAGTGAATCGGGTCGTGCCGCGTTCCAGACGGTGTTCGACCAGTTCGTCGAGGTGTTCTCGGAGCGCTCGAGCGTCGCCCGGATCATCCGCCGTTCCGAGGACTTCGCCGGCTTCATCGACGAGCTCGTGCACGTCATCGACGGCTGAACACCCGTCGCTCCGTCCCGCTCACCGCGTTTGTCGAGGTGCTCAGACGTGCTCGGTGACCACCACCGCGGTCGTACCCGGTTCGAGTGCCTCGAAGACGTGCGGCACGTCCCCGGCGTGGGCGAGGTAGTCCCCCGGGCCGAGCTCGACCTCCTCGCCGACGGGTCCGACGGACGCGCGACCGGTGCTGAGGATCCAGTGCTCGACGACGCCCGGCATGTGCGGCTCCGAACGCCTCGGCTCGCCCGGTTCGACGACGATGCGGTAGATGTCGCGTCGGGCGTTCGGCGGGCACGCGGACAGCACCGTCGCGACGTAATCCGCCCCGGACGCGGCGAGGGTCGGCCCCTCACCGGCACGGATCACCTGGACCGGTCGCCGCACGGGCTCGACCAGGCGGGCGAACGGGACGTCGAGGGTGACGCTGAGTGCCCAGAGGGTCTCGAGACTCGGGTTCCCGAGCCCCGCCTCCAGCTGCGAGAGGGTCGACTTCGCGATCCCGGCTCGACGGGCCACCTCCGCGAGTGACAGGCCGGTGCGCTGCCGCTCGCGGGTCAGCGCCGCCGCGACCGCGGCGTGCGGTGCTCCGTCGTCGGATGGTTCGACCTGCGTCATACGTTCGCTCCAGAGTGTTACGCGTTCGATTTGACGAACGCTTGATCGACGTTCAATATAGTGTACGTGCGTTCGATATGGAGTCACCTCGGTCGGCCGACCACGCGGGCCATCGCGCTGGTCTGCATCGCCGACGGGCTGGTCGGCATCTCCTACGGAGCCGTCGCCGTGCACTCGGGAATCCAGCCCTGGGTCGTGCTGGCGCTCGCCCTGCTCGTCCTCGCCGGCGCATCGGAGATCCTGTTCGTCGGGATCGTCGCGGCCGGCGGGAGTCCGCTCACCGCCGCCCTGGCAGGGTTGCTCGTGAACGCCCGTCACCTGCCGTTCGGCCTCGCGATCCACGAGGTCGTCGGTACGGGCTGGCGTCGCGTGCTCGGGACGCACCTCCTCAACGACGAGTCCGTCGTCTTCGCGCTCGACCAGGACACCCTGGAGCGGAAGCGCGCCGCGTTCTGGGCGTGCGGCCTCGGCATCCTCCTCTGCTGGCCGGCGGGCGCGGCACTCGGAGCCTTCGCCGGCACCGTGCTCGAGGACACGGACGCCTTCGGACTCGACGTGATGTTCCCCGCCGTCCTGCTCGCCCTCATCTTCCCCGCCCTCCGCGAGCGCCGGACGCGCCGAGCCGCACTCGTCGGCGCGGTCGTCGCCGTCGCCGCGACGCCGTTCCTCCCGGCGGGGATCCCCGTCCTGTTGTCGCTCGTCGGTCTCCTCTTCGGCTTCGGCCGGAAGCAGCCCAAGCCGGAGGTCACCGCATGAACCAGTCGATGCTCGTGCTGGTCGGGATCGTGATCCTCGCGGTGGGCACCTACACGTTCCGTCTGGCCGGGCCACTCCTGCGGACCCGCACCGAGGTCTCGGAACGGGTCGAGACGCTGCTCGCGGACGCCGCCATCGTCCTGCTCATGGCGGTGCTCACGACCACGGCCCTGACCCAGGACCAGCAGTTCGCGGGATTCGCACGACTCTCGGGCGTCCTGGTGGCCGGCGTCCTCGCGTGGAGGAACGCGCCGTTCGTCGTCATCGTCCTCGTGGCAGCCCTCACCACGGCGCTCCTCCGCCTGGCGGGCGTCGCCTGAGCCGTCAGATGCCCTGCCAGGCGGGCTTGTTGGCGTACGCGTAGCGGTAGTAGTCGGCGTGCTGCAGCTCGGACGCCGCCGCTTCGTCCAGAACCACCGTGGCACGCGGGTGCAGCTGCACGGCCGAACCGGGGAGGTTCGCGGAGAGCGGTCCCTCGAGCGCGGCGGCGATCGCAGCGGCCTTCCCCGCACCGAAGGCGAGGAGGACGAGGTGTCTCGCGCGGAGGATGGTGCCGAGTCCCTGGGTGATGCAGTGCATGGGTACGTCGTCGATCGAGTCGAAGAACCGTGCGTTGTCCCGGCGGGTCTGCTCCGTCAGGGTCTTCACGCGGGTGAGCGAGGCGAACGACGAGCCCGGCTCGTTGAACCCGATGTGGCCGTCGGTGCCGATGCCGAGGATCTGCAGGTCGACGCCACCGGCGGCCTGGATCGCCGCTTCGTAGTCGGCGCCGGCGTGCTGGATGGTCTCGGCCGCACCGTTCGGCACCTGGATGCGCTCGGGCGCGAGGCCGAGCGGCTCGACGACCTCACGCGTGATGACGGAACGGTACGACTCGGGGTGCCCGGCCGGCAGGCCGACGTACTCGTCGAGGGCGAACCCGCGCACCTGCGAGAGGTCGAGGCCCTGCGAGCGTGCGGCGAGCGCCTCATAGACGGGGAGCGGTGTCGAACCCGTCGCCAGTCCGAGGACGGCGTCTGGACGCTCCTCAATCAGGGCGACGATCGCCTCCGCGACGAGGGCGCCCGCGGCACCGCTGTCCCCCACGATCACGACTTCAGCCATGCGACGATTCTCCTCTTCCCACGAGTGCTGCGCCGATCGCCGCGACGGGGGATCCCGTCGGCACGAGGCGCACGCGCTGTTCCAGTTGCAATGATGCGACGAATCGAGACCCGGCGGCGGATTCGGCCAGAGCCTCGCGGATGACGGCGAGCAGTCGCTCGCCGAGAGCGGTGAGTCCTCCTCCGAGGACGATGTCGTCGGCGTCGACGGTGAGGGTCAGGATGCGGACGGCCGCGGCCGCTCCGTGACCGAGGCGTGCGCGGAGCGCGATGGCCCGCGGGTCACCGGCGTCGGCATGGTCGAAGAGGTCGAGCACCGGCAGCGCCACGTCGGCTCCCCAGGCGGCGGAGACCGCACCACCGGCGGCCATGGTCTCGACGCACCCGCGCTGTCCGCACCCGCAGCGGTCACCGAGCGGATCGACCGACAGATGCCCGACCTCGCCGGCGACCCCGCTCGAGCCCTGCCAGAGCCGGCCGTCCGTGACGATGCCGGCGGCGACGCCCGTGCCCAGATTGAGGTAGGCCATCGTGCCGGAACCGTCGAGCAGCTGCCAGGCGCCGAGGGCCGCCGCCTTCACATCGTTCTCCACGGCGACGGGGACCCCGAGGCGCTGGGCGAGGATCGCACCGAGCTCGAGTTCCTCCACGTCGAGGTTGACGGCGTGGGTCACGCGGCCGGTGCCCGGGACGATGAGGCCGGGGATACCGACGCCGACCGACGTGAACGCGTCGATCGGACGCGCGACGGCGTCGGAGAGCCGGCTGACGGCCTCGACGGCGGTTTCGACGACCGCTTCCGGACCGCGTCCGGTGACCAGTCTGAGCCGGTGCAGGAGCGCGCCGTCATCCGTCACGAGGACGGCATCGGTCTTCGTGCCGCCGATGTCGAGTCCCACCCTCACGCGGTTCGTCTCCGGAGGGCGTCGTGGCGCGTCTGCATGCTGTGGTTCCTTCGATCCGTGATGCGACCCGCTCGCACCACCGGTTTGTTCGCCAAGCTTACAAATAAACGGGGCTCGCGTCCATGCCGACGACGGCCGCACACGATGATCGGGCCGCGCACGCCTGCGGGTGGCGGGCTCCACCGGGTAGCCTGGAGGCCGACCCGCAGCGCGCGGGCGGGCCCGCCACGGGCACCGAACACGGGGGAATCACACCACCATGAAGAAGAACGCAGCAGCATTCCTCGGCGCGATCGCCGTCTCGGGCCTGCTCCTCACCGGCTGTGCCGGCGGCGCCCAGAGCAAAGAGGATGCGTGCAAGCTCATCCAGTCCGAGGTGACAGAGTCGGCTTCGCAGCTGCAGTCGGGCCTGAGCTCGCTGTCCTCCGACCCTGAGGCGGCCGTCACCCAGCTCGACGACTTCTCCGGAACGTTCAAGGCGGCGGCCGACAAGGTCACCAACGACGAGGTGAAGACCGCGGCGAACGACTCGGTGAAGGCGCTCAACGACTTCATCGACGTCGCGAAGACGGCTGTCGACGACCCGCAGAACGTCGACCAGACCGGGCTCACCGATTCACTCACGAAGCTCCAGGACGAGTTCACGACGCTCGGCAACACCTGCAGCCTCTAGCTCGACACGACTGACGACGGGCCCCGGATCGGCTGATCCGGGGCCCGTCGCCGTCTCCGGGCCGACGGCTACTTCACGGATCCCTCGGTGAGCCCGCCACGCCAGAAGCGTTGCAGCACGATCATCGCGATCGCCAACGGGATGATCGACAACAGCGCGCCGCCGGTCGTCAGCTCGTAGAACTCCGGCAGGCGGTCGACCTGGCTCCGCCAGTTGTTGAGGCCCAGGGTGATCGGGTACAGCGTGCTGTCGGACAGCATGACGAGCGGCAGGAAGTAGTTGTTCCAGATGCCGACCAGCTGGAAGAGGAAGACGGTCACGAGCGCGGGCGTGAGGATCTTCAGCCCCACGGTGTGGAAGATCCGCAGCTCGCTCGCGCCGTCGATCCGTGCCGCCTCGATGAGCGAGTCGTCGATCGTCGCGTCGGCGTAGATCCGGCAGAGGAACAACCCGAACGGCGAGACGAGCGACGGCAGGAGCACCGACCAGTACGTGTTCGCGAGCCCCATCTGGCTGAAGAGCAGGAACAGCGGGAGCGCGGTGGCCGTCCCCGGCACGAGGACCCCGCCGAGGATGGTGCCGAAGACGAGGTTGCGCCCGCGGAACCGGTACTTGGCGAGCGCGTACCCCCCTGCGGCGGCGAGGTACGTCGCGATGAGGGCTCCCACGCCCGCGTACAGCACCGAGTTGCCGAACCAGCGGACGAAGATGCCGCCGTCGTAGGTGAGCACCTCGTGGAGGTTCGACCACAATGAGAACTCGGAGCCGAGGAGGAAGCCGTTGCTGCCGAACAGATCCTCGGTGCTCTTGGTCGCAGCGATCACCACCCAGTACACCGGCACCAGGAAGTAGACCGCGACGACGACGAGGATGCCCGTCACGAGCACCCGCATCGCCCTGGATCCACCCGGCCGACCCTGCTGATCGCTCAGCCGCTGGGCTCGCTTCGACGAGGTCGCGGTCGTGATGCTCCGGGTCTCGCTCATGATGCCCTCCTCGACGTCAGACGCAGGAAGATGAACGACAGCGCGAACGCGACAACGGCGATGAGCACCGCCTGCGCTGCGGCGACGTTGTAGTCGTTGTAGGCGAACGCGGTCGTGTAGGCGCTGAGGTTCGGCGTGTACTCGTTGTCGATCGCGGGCGACACGGTCTGCAGCACCTGGGGCTCGGCGAAGAGCTGGAGCGTGCCGATGATGGAGAACACGGTCGTGAGGATGAGCGCCGGCCGGATGAGCGGGAGCTGGATGCTCATCGCGACGCGGAACGGGCCGGCGCCGTCGACCTTCGCGGCTTCGTACACCTCGCCGGGGATGGCCTTCAACTGGGCGACGATGATCATCATGTTGTAGCCGGTGTAGGTCCACGTCACGATGTTGGCGATGGACCAGAGCACGGTGCCTGCGCCGAGGAAGTCGAGCTCGATCCCCATCGCCCCGGCGATGTCGATGATCGGGCTGAGTCCCGGGACGTAGAGGAACGACCAGAGGATCGTCGCGATCACGCCGGGGATGCCGTAGGGCAGGAAGTACACGGCCCGGAAGAAGCCCGGCCATTTCGCGGAGGCGGACTCGAGGAGGAGCGCCAGCAGGGTGCACAGGGCGATCATGACCGTGACCTGCACGACGCCGAAGAGGAGCATCCGGCCGATCGAGGCGATGAAGTTGCCGTTCTCCAGGGCCTGGGCGTAGTTGGAGAACCACGCGAACTCGGTCGTGACACCTTCCTCGCCGAAGACGCCCTTCCGTGAGACCCGGAGGAAGCTGCTGCCGATCGCGACGATGATCGGCAGGATGAAGGTGAGGACGAAGAGCGCCAGGAACGGTCCGAGGAGCACCCACGGAGCCGCGACCGAGGTCCGGCGTCGTCGTTGCGCTCCCGACCGCGACGGGTCGTCCGCCACACCGCGCGCCGGGCGTTCCGTGACGGCGCTCACGACGCCGCCTCGATCCGGAGGCCCTTGTTTCGGAAGGCGGTGATGACGTCGCGCTGTCCCTGGACCACGGCGTCCACGAGGGTGCCGCCCGAGGCCTTGGCCCGGAACCCGTCGGCGAGGATGTTGAAGGTCTGCTGGGTCAGTGGCCACCACTGCCACTCGTTGTTCTGTTCCTTGGCCGCCGGCACGAAGACCTCCTCGTTGTAGTTCTGGCCCCCGAAGAACTCGCTCGGTTGCTGCCGGCGCGCGCCGATGTAGGCGTCGTTCGGCGACCACCCGATGCCTGAGTGCTCGATCATGGCGTCGATGCCGGCGTCGCTCGTGGTCATCCACACGGCGAACTCGAGCGCCTCCCTCGGGTGGGCGCTGTTCGCGAGGACGGCAGCCGTGGACCCGCCCTGGAAGGTCGAGCCGTACCCCTCACTCCCCCACCGGGGCAACGGCGCGACCCGCCACTTGCCCTCGGCCCCCGAGACGCCCTGCAGGAGGGCGTCTCCCCAGCTGGCTCCGGCGAGCGACGCGATCGAGTCCTTCGCCGCAGCGGCGAACCAGGCCGGTGAGAATTGACTGTAGGAGGTGGTCATGACGCCCTCGTCGATGGCCCGGTCGAAGAATCTGGCCGTCTCCAGGGTCGCGTCGTCCGTCATGTCCACGATCCACCGGTCGCCGTCGACACGGAACCAGGACGCGCCGGCCTGGGTCGCCATGGCCGCGAACCACGAGGCGTCGTCGAGGGCGAAGCAATCCAGGTACATGTCGGCCTCGCGCACCGCCCCGGCCACCTGCAACCACTCGTCCCAGGTGGCCGGGGGCTTCGCGCCCACCCGGTCGAGCAGGTCCGGGCGGTAATAGAGCGCCATCGGACCGGAGTCCTGTGGGATCCCGTAGACCCCGTCGACGTAGGAGACCTGGTTCCAGAGGGTCTCGTTGTACCGCGACGCGACCTCGTCCGCGCCGTAGCGCCGGAGGTCGACCAACCCGTTCACGAGCAGGAACTCGGGGAGCGTCCGCATCTCGACCTGCGCGAGGTCCGGACCACCACCCGCGGCGAGCGCCGAGTAGAGCTTCTGATACCCGCCGTCGTTGCCTCCGGGGATCCAGACCGCCTCGACCTGCACGTTCGGGTGGTCGGCGTTCCAGACGTCCGCGACCTTCTGGAGGTCCTTCAACCAGGCCCAGTACGTGAGCGTGATCCGTTCGCCGGCGGCTGCCGGGGCGATCGTCGGACCGGTGTTCGGCGACACCGTCCCCGGGGTGGAACAGCCCGCCAGGAGCGCGGTCGCACCACCCGCTGCAGCCCAGGCGAGCAACTGTCTTCTCGTCATCGGTGACATCGATGGTCCTCACTTCGTCGTCGAGGTGGTCCATCGACGCTAACACGACCGTTGGCACCGGCGTCGAGACCCGAACGGCGGACGGGGCCCGGGAGCGTGTGCTCCCGGACCCCGTCCGTATGGTGCTGGTGTCGGTCAGGCCGACGTCATCAGGCCAGGCGTGCCTTGAGGTTCGCCGAGATGGTCTCGAGGAACTCCTCGGTCGTCTGGTAGGCCTGGTCGGGGCCGACGAGGAGCGCGAGGTCCTTCGTCATGGCGCCGGACTCGACCGTCTTGATGACGACGTCCTCGAGGGTCGCCGCGAACTCGATGAGCTCCTGGTTGCCGTCGAGCACGCCTCGGTGCTGCAGGCCACGGGTCCACGCGAAGATCGAGGCGATCGGGTTCGTCGACGTGGGCTTGCCCTGCTGGTGCTGGCGGTAGTGGCGCGTGACGGTGCCGTGTGCCGCCTCCGCCTCCACGATCTTGCCGTCGGGCGTGGCCAGCACGCTCGTCATGAGACCGAGCGAGCCGAAGCCCTGCGCCACGGTGTCGGACTGCACGTCGCCGTCGTAGTTCTTGCAGGCCCAGACGTAACCGCCCTCCCACTTCATGGCCGAGGCGACCATGTCGTCGATGAGTCGGTGCTCGTAGGTGATGCCGGCAGCCTCGAACCGCTCCTTGAACTCCGCGTCGAAGATCTCCTGGAAGATGTCCTTGAACCGGCCGTCGTAGGCCTTGAGGATGGTGTTCTTCGTGGAGAGGTACACCGGGTAGTTGCGGTTCAGGCCGTAGTTGAGGCTCGCACGCGCGAAGTCGCGGATCGACGCGTCGAGGTTGTACTGCACCTGTGCGATGCCGTCGCCGGGCGACTGGAAGACCTCAAACTTCTGCGGCTCCGAACCGTCGTCGGGCGTGAACTCGACCGTGAGCTTGCCCTCGCCCTTGAACAGGAAGTCGGTCGCGCGGTACTGGTCGCCGAACGCGTGGCGGCCGATGATGATCGGCTTGTTCCACCCGGGCACGAGACGCGGGATGTTCGAGATGATGATGGGCTCGCGGAAGATGACGCCGCCGAGGATGTTGCGGATGGTGCCGTTCGGGCTCCGCCACATCTTCTTGAGACCGAACTCCTCGACACGGGCCTCGTCGGGGGTGATGGTCGCGCACTTGACGCCGACGCCGTGCTTCTGGATGGCGTGTGCGGCGTCGATCGTGATCTGGTCGTCCGTCTCGTCACGCTTCTCGATGCCGAGGTCGTAGTACTCGAGGTTCACATCGAGGTAGGGGTGGATGAGCGAGTCCTTGATGAACTGCCAGATGATGCGAGTCATCTCATCGCCGTCGAGTTCGACGACGGTGCCTTCGACCTTGATCTTCGACACTGGTTGTCCTTTCTGATGCCGCCCTGAGCCGAGCGGCCTACGGAGGTGCGCACGCGGTGGAGTGCTCCGCATGGCATGGAGGAGACCGCATCCGAAAGGTGGACGGCACGGCCACGCCCTAGCTTACAAGACCCGCCAGGTCTCTTGACATCGAGACAGTTGCGGATGGCCTGGTTCCGTCCACGACCCCAGCTGTGGGTCGGCCGTGGAAGTCGGCGGTCACCGCGTGTCGCCCGGGGGCCGGACTATCCGCGGTCGGCTCGACCGGTTAGCCTAAGGACATGGCTGAGCTGCGTCTGGAAGAACTGTCCGCATCGACGATCGTGGCGGTCAACGCGCTCACCATGAAACCCGGGCAGGAGCAGTTCATCGCCCCGGTGTCCTACGCGGTCGCCGCCGCGGTCGTGAACCCCGCCACCTCCTGGCAGCGCGTCATCCTCGACGGCGACGAGGTCGTCGGCTTCATCTCCGCCAACTTCGACCACGAGTCGACGCAGGAGGAGTTCCGCTCCGCCCTGTGGCGCATCAACGTCGACGCCGACGACCAGGGCCGGGGCGTCGGCCGGTTCGCGGTGGCCTCGCTCATCGAGGAGGCCAAGCAGCGTGACTTCGACCACGTCAACGTCATCTACGAGCCCGGTGATCTCGGTCCCGAGGCGTTCTTCCTCCGCGTCGGGTTCACTCCCGTCGGCGAGACCCAGTACGGCGAGACCATCGGCAGCATCAGTCTCTGAGGCCGTGAGCGGGTCGTCACCGACGGACTCGGCTGAGGCGTTCGCCGAGGCCGTACTGGCCGTCGTCGCCGACATCCCCGAGGGTTGCGCCCTGAGCTACGGCCAGGTCGCGTCGATCATCGGGTCGAAGTCGGCTCGTGGCGTCGGTCGCGTGATGGCGCAGTACGGGCATGCCGTGCCCTGGTGGCGAGTCGTCCGGTCGGGCGGTCTCCCTCCGACGGGGCACGAGGATCGCGCGCTCGAGCACTACGAGGCCGAAGGCACACCGATCGTCCCGATGAGCGGCGGGCGATACCGCCTGGGCCGCGAGGCGCTACTGTACTGACCGGATTCGCGCCCGATCAGCCGGGAAGGTGGATCGAGACGACCGTCCCGGCACCGACCGGGCTCTCGACGCGCATCGTCCCGCCCACGGCGTCGACCCGGTCCGCGAGGCCGCGCAACCCACTCCCCCGCGCAGGATCGGCACCGCCGACCCCGTCGTCCGCAACGACGACCCGGAGCCCGCCGTCGGGCTCGTCGGAGACGACCACCTCGCAGCTGGACGCCCCGGAGTACTTCGTGACGTTGGCCAGGCACTCCGAGACGACGTAGTAGACGGTCGCCTCGATGAGTTGCCCGGGCCGCTCGCGCAGCTCGACGGTGACCCTGGTGACGACGGTGCACCGGCGCCCGAGTTCGGCGATCGCCGGCACCAGTCCCCCCTCGGCCAGGAGCGCCGGATGCAGTCCTCGGGCGAGCTCGCGGAGCTCCTTGATGGCGCTCGCGAGTTGATCGATGGTGGTCTCGAGGCCGTCGGCCAGGGCGAGTTGGCCGTCGGCGCGTGCCGCGTCGCTCGCCATCCGGAGTCGCAGGGCGACGGAGAACAGCTGCTGCTGCGAGCCGTCGTGCAGGTCTCGCTCCGCCCGCCGTCGCGCTTCGTCGGCCGCCTGCACGATGCGCAACCGCGATCGGCTCACCTCCCGCAACGAGTGGCGGAGTTCAGCGGTGAGTCGTTCGTTGTCGATCATGATGCGCAGCGACGCCGACACCGACCGGAGCAACTGCGGGTTGTCGAGCAGTGCCGCGTCGTGCTCGATGTACACGAGCGGCGCGTCCGCATCGCCGACGCTCGACATCGCCCGACCGCGTGGGTCCCGGTCGGTGGTCCGCTGGGATCCCGGCCAGACGAGCCGGGCGGTGCGGTCGCCGAGGACGGTCTTCACCGCACCGTCCCAGCGGTCGTGGCCGGTCTCGCTCAGCTGTCCGGTCTGCACCAGGTCGACGGCCCTGGCGCGGATCGTCCGCATCCGGATGAGACCCGTCGCGTACGCCGCGGGAACGAGCACCACCGAGAACGCGTTGAGGTCCTCGACGAAAAGCCGGAGGTGCTCCGGCCATCCCCCGAGGCGGACGAGGGACCACGCCACCCCGATGACGAGCCACAACACGAACGCGACCGGCATGATGAAGGCCACCTGTCTGGCCGCTCCGCTGCTCCGCGCCCATCGCAGCAGCACGACACCCGCGACGACGACCGCGAAGGCGCCCATGACACCCGCATGGACCCGACCGAGCACGTCGGCCACGTCTCCGGCGGCGAGGACGGCGTACCGACTCCGCTCGTGGCTCGCGTCGAGCACGTGGTTCGGCGTCACCAGGAGCGTCACGATCGCATAGGTGACGAGGTAGACCGATGCGGTGATGACGAGCCGCTGATCGAAGCCGCGCCGCAGCCGCCCGGCGGGGAAGGCCAGCGCGAGCCACACCAGCGCGACCCCCGGGAGCACGGAGATCGACATGAGGAGCGGCCAGAGCCAGCCCGCGTCGACGCCGTACGCCCACATGTAGGCCGTCTCGGCCAGTGCGTACCCGACGATCACCCACCCCGGAGTGGCCGTCGGAGCCAGCCACCAGATCAGCCCCGCCGCCACCAGCGCCGCGAGGTGGCCCACCAACCAGGGCAGACCGTTGCCGTCGGCGACGCCCGGCTGGACGACGCCGAACACGACCGACAGGACGCACACGAGCGCGGCGGCGAGCAGGATGCCGAGTCGCAGCGGCCACGGCAGTCGACCGCGGCCGGCCGGCGCCGGGATCGGCAGCGATGTCGCCCGTCCGTGTGGGCGACCGTCAGCCATCCGTGTGTTCCAGCCATCGCACGACCGCGAGGACGCGGCGGTGGTCCGCCGGAGAGTCCTCGAGTCCGAGCTTGGCCAGGATGCGGCTGATGTGTGCTTCGACGGTCTTCAGACTGACGACCAGCGCCTTCGCGATGCCGGAGTTCGACCGCCCCTCGGCCATGAGGGTGAGGACTTCACGTTCCCGCTCCGTGAGGTGGTCAAGACCGTCCGACCGGGTCCGCTCCGCGACGAGGAGGGAGACGACCTCGGGATCCACGACGGACTCACCCGCCGCCACGCGCTCCACGGCGTCGACGAGCGTCCCGGAGTCGGCGACGCGATCCTTCAGCAGGTAACCGGTGCCACCACCGGAGCCGAGCGCGCGGACCGCGTAGGACGGCACGGCGTAGGTGCTCAGCAGGAGCACCCCGGCGGCGAAGCCCGACGCCCGCAACTGCTCGAGGGCGACGATGCCCTCGTCGGTGTGGGTGGGCGGCATCCGGATGTCGAGCACGACGGCGTCGAGCTGCAGCCCCGCGTCGATGCGATCGACCAGGTCGACCGCCGAGCCGAACGAGCCGACCACGTCGTGACCACCCGCCTTGAGGATCTGCGCGACACCCTCCCGGAGGAGCACCGCGTCGTCCGCGACGGCGACACGCAGCGAACGCGGTTCCAGACTGGTCATCCGCTCATTGTGGCAGGTCGACGCGACGAGGTGTAGTGCCCACGGGGTCACTCCGTCACCGGAGGACCCCGTGGACACGCCTGGGCGGTCCGGGTCAGCCGACCGAAGACCGCCAGGCGGCGTGCATCGCGGCGAACCGACCCGTCCCGCCGATGAGCTCCGCGGGCGCGCCGTCCTCGATCACCCGGCCATGCTCCATCACGAGCACCCGGTCGGCGATCGCGACGGTCGACAACCGGTGCGCGATGATGATCGCGGTACGGTCCGCGAGCAGGGTCTGCAGCGCCTCCTGGACGAGTCGCTCGCTCGGGATGTCGAGCGAAGCGGTCGCTTCATCGAGGATCAGCACGGCCGGATCCGCGAGGAACGCCCGTGCGAACGACAGGAGCTGCCGCTGGCCGGCCGAGACCCGACCACCGCGCTTGTTCACGTCGGTGTCGTAGCCGTTCGGCAGCGCCTCGATGAAGGTGTGCGCGCCGACGGCCTTCGCTGCGGCGGTGATCTCCTCGATCGTCGCGTCGGGCTTGCCCAACGCGATGTTGTCGGCGACCGAGCCGGAGAACAGGTACGCCTCCTGCGTCACCATGACGATCGCCCGACGGAGGTCCTTCGGGTGCAGGTCGCGCAGGTCGATGCCGTCGAGGCGCACCGCACCGTCGGTCGGGTCGTAGAACCGACTGATGAGCTTCGCGAGCGTCGATTTGCCCGCACCGGTCGTGCCGACGAGCGCGATGGTCTGCCCTGCGGGGATCTCGAGGTCGAACTTCGGGAGCACCACCCGGTCGGCGGCGTACGCGAACGTCACGTCGTCGAAGGTGATCCGTCCCTGCGATGTCCACAGGTCGACCGGCGCGACCGGGTCGGGCACCCCGGGACGCTCCTCGAGCACGCCGGAGATCTTCTCGAGTGCCGCCGCGGCCGACTGGTAGGAGTTGTAGAACATCGCCATCTCCTCCATCGGGTCGAAGAACCGGCGCGTGTAGAGGAGCGCCGCGAGCAGCGCTCCGATCGCGAGCTGTCCGTCCGCGACGCGGAACCCGCCGACGAGGAGCACCACGGCGACGGAGACGTTGCCGATGAACACCAGTCCGGGATCGAACACCCCGAACAGCTGGATGACCCGGGCGTTGGTGTCGCGGTACTGCTCCACGAGCTCGCCGAACGCGCGCTCGTTCCGCCGCTCCTTCCGGAACGCCTTCACGGCGCGGATGCCGGTCATCGCCTCCACGAAGAACACGATGAGCTTCGCCGACCGGACTCGCGACTCGCGGAACATCCGCTGCGAGCGGAGCTGGAACCAGCGCGTGAGCACGAACAGCGGGATGAGCGACCCGAGCAGCACCAGCCCGCTGACCCAGTCCACGAGGACGAGGGCCACGGCCGTGAACCCCATGTACAGCACGCCGGACACGAGCTGGTTGATGCCGGAGTCGAGCAGCTCGCGGATGGAGTCGAGGTCGCTCGTCTGCCGGGAGATGATGCGACCCGAGGTGTAGCTCTCATGGAAGTCGAGGCTGAGCCGCTGTGTCTGCAGAAACACGCGCTTCCGCAGGTCGATCAGGATCGCCTGGCTGATCCGAGCGGCGAGCACGGTGTACCAGGAGATCAGCGTCGCACCGGCGGCGCCGGTCAGCAGGTACGCGCCGACCACGAGGAAGGCCGGCATCCAGTCGGCGCGTTCCAGGACGGCCGGGAGGGCGCGGTCGATGCCGAGGGCGATCAGCGCGGGCCCGGCGACCTGGGCGGCGGTCGACACCACGACGATGGTCATGGCGGCGATCACGCGCAGGCGCAGGGGCGCGAGCAGCGATCCGAGCAGGCGCAGCGAACGGCGCCGGATGTGCACGGACTCGTCACGGGTGAGGTCGTCGCGCTCCTCACCCTCCACTCCGTGAACGGTCGTCGGCGGGGTCACAGGTTCACCTCCTGGCGGTTGGACTCTCGTTCGTCGTCTTCCAGACTCGAGATCACATAGCGGTAATGGGCGTTGTGCTGCAACAGCTCACTGTGGCGACCCACGGCGGTGATGCGACCGTCCTCCAGGAGGGCGACGCGGTCCGCCAGGGTGACGGTGCTCGGCCGGTGGGCGACGATCAGGGCCGTGGTGGAGGCGAGCACTCGGCGGAGTGCCGCCTCGACGAGCGCCTCGGTGTCGACGTCGAGCGCCGACAACGGATCGTCCAGCACGAGCACCTCCGGCCGCGCGGCCACCGCACGCGCGAGTGCGAGCCGCTGACGCTGCCCACCGGACAGGCTGAGCCCCTCCTCACCGACCATCGTCTCGACGCCGTTCGGCAGTTCGTCGACGAACCCGGCCTGGGCGATGTCGAGCGCCTCGCGCAGGATCCGATCGGCCTCCGCGGAGTCGAGGTCGATGTCGTCCCGCCCGAGGAGGACGTTCTCCTTGACGCTCGCGGAGAAGAGGGTCGCATCCTCGAACGCCATCGCGATGTGCCGGCGCAGGTCCTCCCGCGTGAGCGCCCGGATGTCGACCCCGTCGAGCAGGATCCGCCCGCCCGTGACGTCGTACAGGCGGGTGGTCAGTGCCGTGATGGTCGACTTCCCGGAGCCCGTGAGACCGACGAGTGCCATGGTCTCCCCCGGCTCGAGACGGAGGTCGACGCCGTTCACCACGTCCGCGTAGCGGTCGGGTGCGTCCTGGTAGCGGAAGTGCACGTCCTCGAACACGAGCTCACCACGCGGTTCACGGATGCGCTCGGGGTGTTCGGGGTCGGTGATCGTGTTGACCGAGTCGATGACCTCGAAATACCGGTCGGTCGCCGTACGGGTGTCGAAGGTCATCGCGAGCAGGAAGCCGATCGACTCGATCGGGAACCGCAGGATCGTGGCCGTCGCGAAGAAGGCGAACAGCTGACCGACGGTGAGTTCGCCGATCGACGCGAGCCAGACCCCCGCCAACAGGCAGAGCGCGAAGGCGACGTCGGGCAACAGGACCAGCCAGAACCAGATCCCCGCGATGGCCTTCGCCTTCTCGATCTCGGTGCCCCGCAGGTCCTCGGCGCGCGACGCGAAGCTCCGCAGGGCGTGCTTGCCTCGACCGAACGCCTTGAGCACCCGGATGCCGTGGACGGACTCCTCGACGGCGGTCGCCAGGTCACCGGCCTGGTCCTGGCTGCGCCGGGCGATCACCGAGTACCGCCCCTCGAAGGTGAACCCGAACACCCACACGGGGATGGCGAGCGCGATGAAGATGAGTCCGAGCAGCCAGTTCCAGGTGAACAGGATGACCGCACCGATGACGATCGTGACACCGTTGACGATCAGGAGCACGAAGCCGAACGAGATCCACCGGCGGATGAGTCCGAGGTCGCTGACGGCGCGCGAGAGCAGCTGCCCGCTCTGCCAGCGGTCGTGGAAGGTCACGGGGAGGTCCTGCAGCTTGGCGAACAGCGCATTGCGCATCCGCGCCTCGACGTGCGTCCCAGGAGTCAGGACGAACCAGCGGCGCAGCGCGATCATGACCGCCTCGAGGACACCGAGCGCGAGGACCACGAGCACCGCCGGCCAGATCTGCGAGGAGTCGCCGGTCGAGAGCGGGCCGTCGACGAGGGCCTGCAGCACGAGCGGGATCGCGAGCGCCACCAGGCCGGCGACGAGCGCGGCGACCATGCCGAGCACGATCCGCGGCATGGCCGTCTTCGCGAACGGGTAGATCCGCATCAGGGCACGGAAGGTGCTCTGACGCGGTTGGACAGGACGGCGTTCATCGCCGAGCGGAGTCATTGCGAGGATTCCTTGCGAGAGTGTCGGTGACGTCGATCACCGACGGAATGATGGTCGTGGAACGGCCGGACGGCGAGGTCGCTGTGCGAGGTCGCAGCATCCGGTGACGGGCCCGGACGAGGCCGGACGGATGGTGAGGTGGACTGCCTGGCGCTCGTGCTAAGCGTCGGCGTCCGCTGCGGCGTCGCGTCCGGCTGGCGCCGGGACGGCCACCGGGCGGCGGCTCGAGGCGGAGCGTGCACGATCGACCGTCGGCGCGAGCGCGGTGTGGTTCGAGAGTGTCATGGCATCCTCCTCATCCTGTGGGGCGAGAGCCGCGGGCCGGGTGCACAGGTCGCACTCGAACGCGGACGGCGACCGATCACGGTGAACGAGGTTCGGCGCAGCAGACCAGACTATGGGAATCGGCCGTCGGGCTGCAAGGGATCCATGCGGTTGCACGCACCGGACCGGGTGCGCTCGTCGTCAGGAGGTCGGTTCGTCGACGATGCCGACGAAGGCTCCGATGCCGTCGACCTCGCGCCGACGGGCGCCCTCAGGCACCGGAGGCAGCTCGTCGGCGCCGTGCCAGGAGCAGCTCACCATCGAGAACTCCGGCCACCACTTCTTCGGGCGGAGCGTCTCAATGGTGCCGCAGATCGTGCACCGCAACTCCACCCAGACCGGCCGTTTCCCGGTCCGGTTCGCGCGTGACTGCACGTACCAGGCCGGCGGGTCGGCCAGGAACGCCGCCAACTGGTCCGTCGACCAGAACGGCGGGATCCCGTGGTGCCTGGCCATCTCGAGCGGGATGTCCAGTCGCTGCGCGACGGTCCTCCGGCTCAGATCCCGACCCCCGCGCGCTCCAGCCTGCTGCTCCACGATCGACTCAGCTGACCCGCACGGACAGGCAGGTCACGCAGCCCTCGAGCTTCTCGAACTCGCTGATGTCCACCTGGACCACGGTGTAGCCGCGGTCCTCGAGCAGCGCGGCCGTCTTGGGAGCGGCTGCGGAGATGAGCACGGTGTCCTCCGCGAGTTCGACCACCGCGACGCCCTCGCGCTCGGGCACGACGAGGTGGCGACCGAAGAAGGACGGGTCCTCGACGAGGTCGGGGTGGACGAGCACGGTCCCGTCGGGGAGCGCGGTGACGGTCGACTTCAGGTGGAGGGCGGTCGTGACGGGGACCGCCACGACGTCGAACCCGAGCGGCGCGAGGATGGCTCGGAGCTGCCGGACGCCTTCGGCGTTGGTGCGGCCGCTGCGACCGACGTAGACGGTCGTGCCGACCCGGAGGACGTCGCCGCCCTCGAGGGTGCCTTCGCCCTCGATGCGGTGGATCCGGAGGCCGAGCTCACGTGCGGTGGTCTCGGCTGCGACGACCTCGGGGCGACGGCTCTCGGCGCCCGGTCGGGTCACCACGGCGACGTCGCCGATCACGATGACGGCGTCCTCGATGAAGACGGAGTCGGCGAGCTGGTCGGCCCAGGAGACCTCGGTGGTGTCCCAGCCGGCGGCGTCGAACGCTGCGACGTACGCGTCCCACTGCTTGTCGGCGAGTTCGGTGTCGATCGGCGTGCGCTCCAGGTGCGTCACGAGGCCTTCAGCAAGGTTGGAGGCGGGCATCCGCACGAGTGCGATGCGGCGTCCGTCGTCGAGCACGGCGTCCTGCGTGCGGACGACCATCCAGTACACGGGGTATCCGATGAAGGCCGCGGAGAGCGCGACGACGACCACGAAGACGAGGTTGAGGCTGATGAGCGTCGCGACGATGCTGCCGAGCACGGTGCTGTCGATGGGCTGCCCCGTCGTCGCCACCTGGACGATGAGCCCGAGGAGCGCTCCGATGACGGCGAGGGCGGCGCCGCCCAGCAGGGCGAGGAGTCGGTACCGGTAGAGGCCGACGACGCCCACGATCAGCAGCAGCACGAAGGTGATGATCGTGCTCTCGAAGAAGTACGGACTCGCCTGGGCGAAGATCGTCCCGGCGAACTGGTAGCCGACGAACGTGACGAACATGACCCCCAGGAAGCCCACGACGATGGTCGCGACGGCGGCGGCGGCGGATGCGATGAGCTTGCGGCTCCAGGTGGCAGTCATTCGACAACCGTAGCTCAACGACACAGCGGCGTCGGGCCACGAGGGCCCGACGCCGCTGGGAGATCACCACGAGCCTGCCCAGAACCCCCACGGGGGCGGGCGGCACGGCCTAGTGGAAGAAGTGACGCTCCCCCGTGAAGTACATGGTCACGCCGGCGGCTTCGGCCGCAGCGACGACCTCTTCGTCGCGGACGGAACCACCGGGCTGCACGACCGCGCGCACGCCGGCGTCGAGCAGGACCTGCAGGCCGTCGGCGAACGGGAAGAAGGCGTCCGAGGCCGCGACGGAACCCGCGGCACGGTCACCGGCTCGGCTCACGGCGAGGTGGCAGGAGTCGACGCGGTTGACCTGCCCCATGCCGACGCCCACGCTCGCGCTCCCCTTGGCGAGCAGGATGCCGTTGGACTTCACCGAGCGGCACGCCTTCCACGCGAAGATGAGGTCGAGCAGGGTGTCGTCGTCGGCGGGTTCGCCAGTGACGAGCGTCCAGCCCTTGGCGGTGTCCTGCGGGTCGTCGGCGAAGCGGTCCGCGTCCTGGTAGAGCAGGCCACCGGAGATCTGCCGGACCTCGCGGTCCTCGCGCACGAAGTCCTCCGGCAGCTGCAGGAGCCGCAGGTTCTTCTTCGTCTTGAGCACCTCGAGCGCGGCGTCCTCGAAGCCCGGGGCGACGAGCACCTCGGTGAAGATCTCCTTGACCGTCTCGGCCATGCCGAGGGTCACCACGCGGTTGGCGGCGATGACGCCACCGAAAGCGGAGACCGGGTCGCACTCGTGCGCCCGACGGTGGGCCGAGGCGATCGGATCGGGTGCCTTCGGGTTCGCGAAGGCGATACCGCACGGGTTCGCGTGCTTGATGATCGCGACGGCGGGGTTGGCGAAGTCATAGGCCGCGCGGACTGCCGCGTCGGCGTCGACGTAGTTGTTGTACGACATCTCCTTGCCGTGCAACTGCGTCGCCTGGGCGATCCCGGCACCACCCGGACGGACGTACAGCGCCGCGGCCTGGTGCGAGTTCTCGCCGTAGCGCAGCACCGCCTCGCGACGACCGGTGACGGTCAGCGTGCTGGGGAAGGCCTCGGCTGCGGTCGTCTCCGTGCTCGCGAACCACGCGGACACAGCCGCGTCGTAGGAGGCGGTGTGGTCGAAGGCCTGCGCGGCGAGCGAGCGACGCTGAGCGAGCGTGGTGCCGCCGGCGGCGACGGCCTCGGTGATCAGCCCGTAGCGCTCGGGAGAGACCACGATCGCGACGTTGGCGTGGTTCTTCGCCGAGGCGCGCACCATCGCCGGTCCACCGATGTCGATCTGCTCGACGACGTCGTCACCGGCTGCGCCGCTCGCGACCGTCTCGACGAAGGGGTACAGGTTCACGACGACGAGCTGGAACGGCTCGATGCCGAGCTCGGCGAGCTGGGCCTCGTGGGATTCGAGCCGCAGGTCGGCGAGGAGTCCGGCGTGCACCGAGGGGTGCAAGGTCTTGACCCGACCGTCGAGCGACTCGGGGAATCCGGTGACCTCGGACACATCGGTCACCGTGTGGCCCGCACCGCGGATGGTCGCCGCGGTGGACCCGGTGGAGACGATCTCGACGCCCGCTGCGGCGAGTGCGCCGGCGAGCTCGAGCAGCCCGGTCTTGTCGCTGACCGAGATCAGCGCCCGGCGGACGGGGACGAGGTCGCGTTCGCGGTAGAGGCTGTGGTCGTGGCTGGGACCGCTCATGACTGGGGTGCTCCTTCTGCTGGCGGGCGGGACGCCGTGGAGAGCGCCTCGAGGTCGATGGTTCCGGTGGCGAGGTCGCGGACGGCCTGGACGAGGAGTCGACGCTCCACCGGCTTGATCCGCTCGTGGAGGCTGTGCTCCGTGTCTTCGGGCAGGACGGGGACGCGCTCCTGCGAGATGATCGGTCCCGCGTCGACGCCGTTGTCGACGACGATGATCGATGCCCCGGTCTGCGAGGCGCCTGCCGCCAGGGCGTCCCGGACGCCGTGCGCACCCGGGAACTCGGGGAGGTACGCGGGGTGCGTGTTGATGATGCGCGGCGAGAGGGCGTCGACGACGACGGGCGGCAGGAGGCGCATGAGGCCGCTGAGGACGAGGACGTCCGGGTTCCAGACCCGGATCTGTTCGAGGAGGGCCGCGCCCCATTCCGCCCGCGAGTCGAAGGACGAGTAGGGGACGGTGAACGACGGGATGCCGAACTCCTCGGCGTGAGCGAGTCCGTCAGCCTCCCGATCGGCACCGACGGCGATGACGCGAGCGGGGAAATCCGCGTCGCGTGAGGCTTCGAGGAGGGCGCGGAGATTGGATCCGCCACCGGAGATCAGCACGACGAGTGACAGCACCAGAGCATCCTATCGGTCGCGGGCACCCCGGCCGCCCGGCTGGGCGTGCAGCTCCGGGAGGCGGTCCTCCTCGGCGAGATGCGTCGAACCGGCCGCCATGCCGACCACGGCCGCGATCCCGACCGTCAGCGTGGTCCACAGGCCCGTTGCCCAACCGTTCGGGCCGACCTCGATGAGGCGGCCTGGGCCTGCCGCGCCCGCCGAGAGGGCGGCGAGGACACCGACGATGATGCCCGCTGTGACCCCGACGCCGAGACCGACGACCGCCAGCCGTGCGAGCCCGCCACGCCCGTCGAGGTCGACGAGCAGACGACGGCGCAGCACCACGGCAGCGGCGAATCCGATGACGACCGGGACCACGAGGACCGCGAACCCGAGCGGGCTCTCCCCAGTGGGGATGGCGCCGAGGACCGGCACGGCCGGCATGGGCCCGACGAGCGTGCCGATCGGTGAGATCGCCGTGCCGCTCCCGATGGCGAAGCCCGCGCCGGTGATCCAGCTCATGGCCCAGATCACGAGGTTCGGCAGGTACAGGAGTTCGGCGCCGGTGACGATGGCACCGCCCAGGACGCCGAACTGCGCGCTCTCATGCAGGGAGATGATGGCGCCGTAGCCGACGGCGATGAGGATGGCGGTCAGGACCGCGGAGACCGCCACGAGTCCGGTGGCGGCGAGTGCTCCACCACGCAGCGCCGCGACGACCATCGACCAGGTCCCGTCCGGCATCCGGTCCCGCATCGCGCGGAGTCCGTCGAGGATCGGATCAGCCGCGTCCTGCTCTCGGAACCGGACCCACAGCGCGGCGACCACGACCCCGCCTGCGAAGCGCACGGTCGGCGCGAGGGTCCCCTGGACGATCGAGGGACGCACCGCCGGGTGGAGGGCGGTGAGGGTCACGAGGAACGAGAGCAGGGCGAACACGAGCACCGACAGCACGACGGCACCCTGCCACCAAGTGCTGCGTGCCGCGCGCGCCCCGGTGCGCAGGCCGAACAGGACCGTGCCGATCGTGAAGGCGAGGGGCGCCAGGGAGACGAGGAACGGTTCCATCCCGGCAGGCAGGCCGAGCTGCGTGACGAGGGCCGTGTCGAGGGTGATGCGCATGCTCGAGCCGTTGCCGAGCGCCCAGATGTCGACGGCCCCCCGCCAGAGCGCGGCGGGGTCGACGTCCAACTGGAAGTGCAGGGCCCACAGGGCGAGGAGTGGGACGAGTGCGACACCGATGCCGATGGCCACGGCGAGGGTGGCATCGAGGGCGGCGAGGAGGGCGACGGTCAGACGGTTCATGCGCCTTCGACCCTACCTGGAGCCGCGCGTGCGGACGGTCAGGCACACGGCGTGCGTGGGCCGAAACGCGACGACGCGACGCCCGAACCGGGCGCCGCGTCGTGGTCGCAGTCGAGCTGCGGGTGTTATAGCGAGGCGATGATCTCGCGCATGAGGTCGGCGGTCTCGCTCGGCGTCTTGCCGACCTTGACGCCGGCGGCCTCGAGGGCCTCCTTCTTCGCCTGCGCGGTGCCTGCGGAGCCCGAGACGATCGCGCCGGCGTGGCCCATCGTCTTGCCCTCGGGCGCGGTGAAGCCCGCGACGTAGCCGACGACCGGCTTCGTGACGTTCGCCTTGATGAAGTCGGCCGCGCGCTCCTCGGCGTCGCCACCGATCTCGCCGATCATGACGATGGCCTTGGTCTCGGGGTCGGCCTCGAACGCGGCGAGCGCGTCGATGTGCGTCGTGCCGATGATCGGGTCGCCGCCGATGCCGATCGCCGTCGAGAAGCCGATCTCGCGCAGCTCGTACATCATCTGGTACGTGAGGGTGCCCGACTTCGACACGAGGCCGATCGGTCCCTTGCCGGCGATGTTCGCGGGCGTGATGCCGACGAGCGACTCCCCCGGCGTGATGATGCCGGGGCAGTTCGGGCCGATGATGCGGGTCTTCGAGCCCTTCGACTGGGCGTAGGCCCAGAACTCGGCGGAGTCGCCGACCGGCACACCCTCGGTGATGATGACGAGCAGCGGGATCTCGGCGTCGATGGCCTCGATGACCGCGTCCTTGGTGAATGCCGGGGGCACGAAGGCGATCGACACGTCTGCGCCGGTCTCCTTGATGGCCTCGGCGACCGTGCCGAACACGGGCAGCTCGACGCCGCCGTCGTGGGTCACGGTCGTGCCGGCCTTGCGGGCGTTGACGCCACCGACGACCTGGGTGCCGGCCTTCAGCATGAGCGCCGTGTGCTTGGTGCCCTCGCCGCCGGTGATGCCCTGGACGATGACCTTGGAGTCCTTGTTGAGGAAGATTGACATGCTTGTGCGATCCCTTACTTCGAAGCCAGCTCGGCGGCCTTGTCGGCGCCTTCGTCCATGGTTGCGGCGAGCGTGATGAGCGGGTGCGCGGCGGCGGCGAGGATCTCGCGGCCCTCCGCGACCTTGTTGCCGTCGAGGCGGACCACGAGCGGCTTCGTCGCTGCGTCACCGAGGATCTCGAGCGCCTTCACGATGCCGTTCGCGACGGCGTCGCAGGCGGTGATGCCACCGAAGACGTTGACGAACACGCTCTTCACCTGGGCGTCGCCGAGGATGACGTCGAGGCCTGCGGCCATGACCTCGGCCGAGGCGCCGCCGCCGATGTCGAGGAAGTTGGCCGGCTTCACGCCGCCGTGCTGCTCGCCCGCGTAGGCGACGACGTCGAGCGTGGACATGACGAGCCCCGCGCCGTTGCCGATGATCCCGACCTCGCCGTCGAGCTTGACGTAGTTGAGGTCGTTCTCCTTGGCCTTGAGCTCCAGGGGGTCCTCGGCTGCGGTGTCTTCGAGTTCGGCGTGGTTCGGGTGACGGAAGGCGGCGTTCTCGTCGAGCGAGACCTTGCCGTCGAGGGCGACGATGCGCCCTTCCTCCGTGAGGACGAGCGGGTTGACCTCGACGAGCGTCGCGTCCTCGCCCTTGTAGACGTCGTAGAGCTTCACGAAGACGTCGGAGACCTGGTCGACGAGGTCCTCGGGGAAGTTCGCAGCCTTCGCGATCTCGACCGCGGCCGCCTTGTCGACACCGGTGAGTGGGTTCACCTCGATGCGCGCGAGCGCCTCGGGCTTCTCGACCGCGAGCTGCTCGATCTCCATGCCGCCCTCGACGCTCGTGAGCGACAGGTAGGACCGGTTGGCGCGGTCGAGCAGCACCGAGAAGTAGAACTCCTGGGCGATGCGTGCGCCGGCCGCGACCATCACGCGCTTGACGACGTGACCCTTGATGTCGAGTCCGAGGATGGCCTTCGCCGCCTCGTAGGCCTCGTCGGGGGTCTTGGCGACCTTGACGCCACCGGCCTTGCCGCGGCCTCCGACCTTCACCTGGGCCTTGACGACGACCACGCCGCCGAGACGCTCGGCCGCGGCACGCACCTCGTCCGGGGTGTCGGCGATGATGCCGGCGAGGACCGGCACCTCGTACTGCTCGAACAGGTCTCGTGCCTGATACTCGTAAAGATCCACGTGTCATTCCCATCCGCGCTTCGCGCGTTCTGCTGTGATTGTCGTGGCGATTTTCGGCCGCGCGTTATCTCGGCGGCGAGAGAAAAAGGGCCAGTGACGACTCTACCCCCAGCGCTGCGCCGCAACCGGACGTTCACAGTGAACGACTAAGGTCGGGTCCATGACCGGCATGGCGGACCTCGCTCGCGAGGGCATCCTCGTCGCCGGCGCCGGGCGGGCCATCCTGCTGCAGATCGCGGACCCCTCGGTCGCCGCCGGGGTGGCCCGGCACAGCGACTTCGGTTCCCGTCCGCTCGACCGGCTGCACGCCACCCTCACCTTCGTCTACGCGCTCGCCCTCGGCACACCGGACGAGCAGCGCAGCGCGGCCCGGCGGGTGAACCACGCCCATGGACCGGTGCGCAGCCAACCCGGTGAGGCGGCTCCCGGGTACTCGGCCTTCGACCACGACGCGCAGCTCTGGGTCGCGGCCACGCTGTACGACACCGCCGTCCAGGTCTACGAGCTCGTGTTCGGCCCGCTCGACGAGGAGTCGCGGGAGCGCCTGCACCGTGAGTACGCGATCGTGGGGACGAGCCTGCAGCTCCCGCCCGACCGTTGGCCTCCGACCCGGGCCGCGTTCGACGAGTACTTCGCAGCCCGTGTCGCGCGCCTCCACGTCACCGCGGAGGCGCGTGCCGTCTCGATCGAGCTCCTGACCGCTCGCGCGGCGCCGCTCCCCGTCCGGTGCCTGCTCCCGCTCGTCCGGCTCGTGACGGCGGGACTGCTGCCCGACGGCCTGCGGAGCGCCTACGGGTTCCGTTGGACGCCGCGGCAGCAGCGTCGCTTCGCACGTCGGGTAGCCGTCGCCCGAGCCGTCTGGCCGCGTCTTCCGCAGCGACTGCGCGCGGCACCCTCCGCCTGGTACCTCCATGCGATGCGAGAGCGCGAACGCACGGAGGCGGCGCGCCACCGCGGCTGACGACGTTCCAGCACCGCCCTCCACAGCCCGCTGGCGGAGCCGTCCCGTCCACATTCGGATTCCCGCCCGGCTGACCGAGGTGCCGCGGTTCGCACGATGGGGGCATGACAACACACCACCTCCCCCAGACCGGCCGCCTCCTCGGCGGCAGACCGCGGATCCTCCGGCTCCTGGCAGCCGTCCCGATCCTGCTCACGCTCGTCCTCGGCATCGTCCTCGGCGGCGCGACCGCATCCTCCGCACTGACCGCCACCGGCGCCGCCTACGGTCACCGCGACGCGTCGAACGGCCGCTGGCTCGGCTCGTGGGCCTTCGACGACGGGACGGTCGGGTTCTGCATCAACCTCGACCTCCCGATCCCGCCGGGTCACGCCTACGAGCACGTCGACGGATCATCGCTCGGATGGTTCACCCCCGAGGACGCCGCCCGCCTGGCCTACCTGTCGCGGCACTGGGGCGCCAGCCAGGACGCCGACGAGGCAGCTGCGGGCCAGCTCGCCACCTGGATCATCACCGGCCTGAACGGGTGGACGCCGGCGCAGATCGCCGCTCGGGCAGGAGCGAGCGCCGACCGCGTGCTCTCCCGGGCCCATCAGATGCTCGCCGAGGCCGACGGTCCCGGCGGCGCGAGTCGGGGAGCGAGCGCCACCATGTCCATCGAACGCGGCGACGACGGATTCGACCTCGTCCGAACCGAACTCGCCGTCGACTTCATCTCCTCCGGCGTCACCACCCTGCCACCGGGCACCCACACCGGGACGGTCACCCTCGACGGCGCGACCTTCGAGGACGGCACGTCCGAGCGGGCCGTCGGGAACGGTGAGAGCCTGCGGATCCTGCCGAGCACCGATGCCGCGGTCGTGGCCTTCTCAGCGAACGCCACGTTCGGTGAGCTGCCCTACGGGGCCGGCCTCACGATCGCTCGGAGCGCCGCCAACGTGCAGAGCGTCCTCATCGCCCGCCCCATCACGGTCGCGGCCGGAGCGAGCGCCGACCGCGAGCGTCCCACTCCACTCCCCTTCCAGCCGGTCGTCGTCACCACCACCTCGCACGCGACGGCGACACCGGGAACCGAGGTCACCGACCGGCTGTCGGTCGGGATCGCTACCGACACCGGCCTCGCAGCGGAGTGGGGCCTCATCGGGCCGGAGGGCGGACCGTACACGCCGATCCCGGTGACCGTCCGAAGCCAGTTGCTCGGTCCGTTCGCGGAGCGCCCGGTCGAGGCACCGGAGGTCCCGCTCGGAGCACCGGTGGTCTGCGAGGTCGAGACGCTCGTGGATGCAGGCCCCGGCGAGTACACGACGCCGTCCTGCGTCCTCCCCGAGGACGGCTACTACGTCTGGGTCGAACGCATCGAGCCGAGCGACACCCTGCCGGAGAACGGCGGCACGATGATCCGCCCCTGGCGATCCGCCTTCGGGGTCGCCTCGGAGACCACCCTCGCCTCGACGCCGACCGTGCCCGAAGCGCGCCTCGCCGAGACCGGCGCCGACGACCGCTCCCTGCTCCTCGCCGGCACCGCGGCGATCGGAGCGCTCGCGCTCGGCGGCATCCTGCTCGCTCTCCGTCGGCGGATCACTCCGAGTGGAGCGGGTGCGGCGCTCAGCGCACGTCGAGGAGGGGTGCGAGCTGGGCGCGGTCGACGTCCAGCCACGGCGCCGCAGGGTTCACGATGATCCCGGTGATGCCCTCGTCGCTGCGGAGCGCGGCCGCGAGTTCCGCTGCGGTGACCGGGTACGCGTCATCCCCTCGTCCCAGTGCGGCGATCTCGATGGGCGAGGTGAAGACCTCCAGCAGTCGACGGTCGCCGAGGCGGGTCTCCGCGATGCCGACGGTCTTGCGGTTACCGTCCTCGTCGACCTCGGCGCGACCGGCTACGAACCCGCCGTGCGCGGCGAGTGCGGCGACCAGCCGCTGGAGGGCATCGGGTTCTCGCGGCTGGGCGAGCGCCTGCTTCGCGAGGTCGTTGTTCCGGCCGTCCCCGAACAGACGCACGATCAGCGTCTTCGGGACGACCGCACTCGCCTTGCCGTCGGCGGGGTTCAGGACGATGCCGGCGTACCCGTCGCCGGTCGCCTGACGGAGTGCCCAGACGGCGTCCACCGCGACCCCGGTGACCGGCCCGTCCGCCGTCCGCGTCTTCTCGAGCTCACGCGACGAGGTGAAGGCGAGGAGGTAGACGGCGCCCTCCGGGTCGCGGTGGACGCCGAGCGGGATGCGCCCGGCAGCCTTGTCCTCCTCCGAGACACCGTCGAGGCTCGTGGACAACAGCAGCTTGCCCTGGATGCTCTGCCGCAACACGTGCATCATCGCCCGTTCATCGCCACCCTCCGCCAGCGCTGTGAGCGCCTGCGCGAGGTCGACGTTGGAGTCAGGCTCGACGGGAGCGGGCGCCGGGGCCGCAGCAGGCACGGAGACAGGCGCCTCCGGTGTCCGGGCGGCTGCGTTGACCGTCGTGACCGAGATCGACACCTGCGGCACGGTCTCCGGGGCTTCCGCGGCCGGATCCACCTCATCCTCAGGTGCCGATGTCTCGGCCTCCACGGCTGCAGATCGGGCATCGGACGCGTTGCGCTTGGAGAACAGACCCATGATGCATCAGCCTAGATGCTGGATTCCGCTCAGGGAACCGGCCGGACCGACGGTGCGCGCCTCAGCGCAGTCAGTCGAGCTTCTCGATGGGCGCGATCTTGATCAGCAGCTTCTTCGCTCCGGCTGACTCGAACTGGACATGGGCGATGCGCTTCGCGCCTTCACCGGTCACCGCGTTCACCCGGCCCGGTCCGAAGTCGGCGTGGGAGATGCGGTCGCCGGGAACGAGCTCGAGGTCGCCGTTGTCGCGGACCTTCGCGGTGATGCGATTGGCCCAGGCCGTCTCCGGCTTGCTCGAACCGCCGGAGAACCGGGTGTCGCCCGCGGAGGTGCCCTCGGGGAGCGAGCGGACCGACCAGCGGTCGCTCGAGGGCGCACGGCGGGCGTTCAGGGCGCGCGACTGCGTGCCACCACGACCGTTGACGTTGCCGGGCGACTGACGCCACTCGATCAGTTCGGCCGGGATCTCCTGCAGGTAGCGGCTGGGCATGGCGACGGCCGTCTCGCCGTACTGGGCACGCGTCATCGCCAGCGAGAGGTACAGGCGCTTCCGGGCGCGGGTGATGCCGACGTAGAACAGGCGTCGCTCCTCGGCCGGGCCGCCCGGCTCGTTCGCCGACATCCGGTGCGGGAGGAGGTCTTCCTCGATGCCCGTCAGGAAGACCGCGTCGTACTCGAGGCCCTTCGCCGTGTGCAGGGTCATGAGCGACACGCTGCCCGTCGCGTCGTCGAGGTCGTCGGCCGCGGCGACGAGCGAGACCTCCGTCAGGAAGTCGACGATGCCGCCGTCGGGGTTGTTCTTGGCGAACTCCTTGGTGACGGCGATGAGCTCGTCGACGTTCTCGGCGCGTGCCTCATCCTGCGGGTCACGACTGTTGCGCAGCGAGTCGAGGTAGCCGCTCTTCGTCATGAGGAGTGACAGGACGTCGCCGACGGCGGTCGCGGACGCCGTCGGGCGGTCGGCCGCGGCGGCGTCGTCGAGCGCGGCCTGCGCTTCGTCGAGGAGCGCCGACAGCTGCAGGATCGCGCTCGTGACCTTCGGCCCGAGCCCGAGGGCGTCGGCGCGCCGCATGGCCTCGCGGAAGGTGACGCCGTTGTTCTCGGCGAAGCTCGCGAGCGCCGTCTCCGTGGCCGGCCCGATGCCACGCTTGGGCGTGTTCAGGATGCGCCGCAGCGCCATGATGTCGGCCGGGTTCGCGACCGACACGAGGTAGGCGAGGGCGTCCTTGATCTCGGCGCGTTCATAGAACTTGGTGCCGCCCATGATCCGGTACGGGAGGGCCGCACGGATGAAGATCTCCTCGAGCGCACGCGTTTGGGCGTTCGTCCGGTAGAACACCGCGATGTCGCTGTAGGCCGTGCCGGCGTTCCGGAGCTTCTCGATCTCGTCGGCGATGAACTGCGCCTCGTCGTGGCCGGAGTACCCCGTGAAGCCGACGATCTTCTCCCCGTCGCCGACGGCCGTCCAGAGCTTCTTGTCCTTGCGGTCGAAGTTGTTGGAGATGACCGCGTTCGCGGCCGAGAGGATGTTCTGCGTGGAGCGGTAGTTCTGCTCGAGCAGCACCACCTTGGCACCCGGGAAGTCGCGCTCGAACTCGGTGATGTTCCGGATGTCGGCCCCGCGGAACGCGTAGATCGACTGGTCCGAGTCACCGACGACGGTGAGCGAGGCACCCTCGGTGCGGGTGGTGGCGAGCTGATCCGTGCCGGCCTCAGGCGCGCGGGTGAGCTCCCGGATGAGCGAGTACTGGGCGTGGTTGGTGTCCTGGTACTCGTCGACGAGGATGTGGCGGAACCGCTGCTGGTACTGCGCCGCGACGTGCGGGAACGCCCGGAAGAGGAACACCGTCTGGCTGATGAGGTCGTCGAAGTCGAAGGCGTTCGCGTCGGCCAGCGCGCGCGTGTACTTCCGGAAGACCTGCAGGAACACGAGTTCCTGCGGGTCGTTGGTGTTGATCGTGCGGGAGTACGACTCGACGTCCGACAGCTCGTTCTTGAGCTTCGAGATCTTCGCCGAGGTGTTCGACGGCGTGAAGCCGTATGCGTCGGCCTCGAGCTCCTTGATGATGCGCTTCAGGAGGGCACGTTGGTCGCCGCTGTCGTAGATCGTGAAGTTCTTGGTGAAGCCGAAGTGCTCGGCCTCGCGGCGGAGGATGCGGACGCAGGCGGAGTGGAAGGTGGAGATCCACATGCCCTGCGCGGCCTGGCCGACGAGCGCCTGCACCCGCTCGCGCATCTCGGCGGCGGCCTTGTTGGTGAACGTGATCGCCAGGATCTGGCTCGGCCAGGCCTCCCGCTGCTCGAGCAGCAGCGCAACGCGGCGGGTGAGCACACTCGTCTTGCCGGACCCGGCACCGGCGACGATGAGCAGGGCCTGGCCCCGGTACTCCACCGCGATCCGTTGCTGCGGGTTGAGCCCCTCCAGCAGCCGACTCCCGCCGGCACGCTCGTCGGAGGACGACTCGGGGACGGTTGCCGTGGGCCAGCCGACGATCACCGGTTGCACGGCGTCGGCGTTCGAAGAAGGAGAGCTCGCCATATCGCCTGCAAGTCTAGGCGCTGCCCCCGACATCGCTCGGCCGAGCATGACCGTCGCGGTGATCCGCACGGTCGCCGGCCGCCGACCGGGCGGCGACGCCGAGGTCGGCCTGGTCCACGAAGCAGCCGTCGACCCCCGAGGAGAGCACCAGGACGAACTCCTCGAGCCAGCGGCCGACCGCCGCCGGATCGGACCCGTCCCGGAAGGGTGGCGCGAGGAACCGGTTCTCGGGGCGGAGGGTCCAGGTGTAGACGCGCAGGCCCGCCGCGTGGGCACGCTCCACGAGGTCCGTCGGGTGGGCGCCGTCGTCGTCGCCCAAGTCGATGAGCATGGCCTTGTCGACACTGATGGCGTCGACCTCGAGGGCGAGCGCCGCGAGCCCGGCGTCGGTCATCGCGTCGGCGTAGGACGGGGCCGAATCCCCCAGCCGGGCGACGAGATCGCTCGGTCTGCCCGACCGCTCGATGAGGTACACGAACTCCGCCTGCACCCGACGGGCCTGCAACGCCATGAGGACCGACTGCTCGAACGACTCGATGATGAGCGGCTCCGCATCGGGATCGGTGCCGAACTCCAGGGCGGCGAGCTCCTCGGCGAGGAGCCGATCGAGCGGGAGGCCGATCGACGCGAAGTAGTCGGCGTGCTTCACCTCGGCCACGATGCCGACGGGTCGTCGGTGCGCTTCGGCCGCGCTGCGCACGACCGCGACGAGGTCGACGAACCGCAGGATGCCCTCGGTACCGTCGAATCCCGCGCTCACCGTCCGTACCTCGGGGATCCGCTCGCGTGCGGTCAGGGTCGACAGCTCGGCCCAGGTGAAGTCCTCGGTGAACCACCCGGTCAGCTCGTGGCCGTCGACGCGCTTCGTCGTCCGCCGGTCGGCGAACTCCGCTCGGGCGGCGACGTCGGTCGTCCCGGAGATCTCGTTCTCGTGTCGGACCACGAGGACTCCGTCCTTCGACGCGACGAGATCGGGCTCGACGGCGTCCGCACCGAGCGCGACAGCCAAGCGGTAGGAGGACGCGGTGTGCTCGGGGCGGTAACCGGGAGCCCCGCGGTGTCCGATGACGAGCGGGTTGGGCAGGGAGTCGATGCGCACGCCATCAGCCTAGGACGACGCTCCGGCGTGCGCGCAGGGAGCCGGCTGTCAGCCCGCCGCGAACATCGGCGTCCGTTCGGGGTTTTCCACGCGCGACCCGGCTGATTCAAAGGGAACTCGGATACTCTGGGTGTCAGCAGCGCCGCTTGGCGCGACACAGCCTCCACGACTGAGAGTAGGAATCAGCCATGGCCCTCGACAATCCCGCGTTCTCGAAGAACCCGGCATTCGCGAAGCAGGGAGGCGGGACGCTGCAGGCAGCTCAAGCAGCGAACCCCTCGCTGACCGCCGAACAGCTCCGCAAGATGTACGAGCAGCCCACCGCACCGGCGGGCGTCGGCACCGCCGACCGCATGACGATCGAGAACACGCTCGTCAAGACCCTCGGCTCCTTCGCCGTCCTCGTCGTGTTCGCCGTCATCTCCTGGATGTGGACGACCTCCCTCCTGCAGGCAGGTAGCGGCTACGCCCTCCCGATGATCATCGGCATGATCGGTGGCCTCGGCCTCGGTCTCGTGAACTCCTTCAAGAAGGAGCCGGTCCCAGCGCTCATCCTCGGGTACGCGGTCTTCCAGGGACTCTTCGTCGGCGGCATCTCGCGCGTCTTCGAGGCGAACCCGGCCTGGTCCGGCGTCGTCGTCCAGGCGGTCCTCGCGACCCTCGCCGTCGTCGGCGTGACCCTCGCCCTCTTCGCCAGCGGCAAGGTCCGCGCCTCGAAGAAGCTGACGAAGGTCTTCCTCGTCGCCATCATCGGCTACGGCGTCTTCCAGCTCCTCAACCTCGTGCTCATGTTCACGGGCGTGCTGAACAACCCGTTCGGCCTCTACGGCGCGACGATCTTCGGCATCCCGCTCGGGATCGTCATCGGCATCTTCGCGGTGCTGATGGGTGCGTACTCGCTGGTGCTCGACTTCGACTTCATCCAGCGTGGCGTGCAGAACCGCGCTCCCGCCAAGTACGGCTGGACCGGCGCCTTCGGCATCATGGTCACGGTCATCTGGATCTACGTCGAGATCCTGCGTCTGCTGGCCATCTCCCGCAACTAGGAGCGCACGTACTGCAAGGCCCGTCCCGTTCGCGGGGCGGGCCTTCGTCGTCCGAGGAACCCGCCGGTCGAGGTACTGCCCTTCGACAGGCTCAGGGACCGAACCCCTCGGACCGAGGCACCATCCCCGGTCGCTGAGCCAACCACCCCGGTCCCTGAGCCAACCACCCCGCCCCCTGAGCCTGTCGAAGGGCGCGGACGACGGAAGGCCGCCCCGCGAACGGGACGGCCTTCCGATGACTCAGGGAGCGATCACTCCCACTCGATGGTCCCCGGTGGCTTGGACGTGACGTCGAGCACGACGCGGTTGACGTCCTTCACCTCGTTGGTGATGCGGTTGCTGATGCGCGCGAGGACGTCGTACGGCAGGCGGGTCCAGTCGGCGGTCATGGCGTCTTCAGACGAGACCGGTCGCAGCACGATCGGGTGACCGTAGGTGCGGCCGTCGCCCTGCACGCCCACGGAACGGACGTCCGCCAGCAGGACCACGGGGCACTGCCAGATCTCCTGGTCGAGCCCGGCCGCGGTCAGTTCCTCGCGGACGATCGCGTCGGCGTCGCGGAGGAGGTCGAGACGCTCGGCCGTGACCTCACCGACGATGCGGATACCGAGTCCGGGACCGGGGAACGGCTGACGGCCGACGATCTCCTCCGGGAGGCCCAGCTCGCGGCCGATCGCCCGGACCTCGTCCTTGAACAGGGTGCGCAGGGGCTCGACGAGTTCGAACTGGAGGTCTTCCGGCAGGCCGCCGACGTTGTGGTGGCTCTTGATGTTGGCCGTACCGGATCCGCCGCCGGACTCGACGACGTCGGGGTACAGCGTGCCCTGGACGAGGAAGCGGATGGGCTCACCCTCGCTCTGGGCCTCCTTGACGAGGTCGATCTCGGCCTGTTCGAAGGACCGGATGAACTCGCGGCCGATGATCTTGCGCTTCTGCTCCGGGTCGCTGACGCCGGCGAGCGCCGACAGGAACTGCTCGCGGGCGTCGACCGTGACCAGCCGGACACCGGTCGAGGCGACGAAGTCCTCCTCGACCTGACGTCGCTCGTCCTTCCGGAGCAGGCCGTGGTCGACGAAGATGCAGACGAGCTGGTCGCCGACTGCCTTGTGCACGAGCGCCGCGGCGACGGCCGAGTCGACACCGCCGGAAAGTCCGCAGATGACCTTGGCGTCGCCCACCTGGGCGCGGATGCGGTCGACCTGTTCGGCGATGACGTTGCCGCTGTTCCAGTCGGCCGGGATGCCGGCCGCCCGGTGGAGGAAGTTCTCGAGCACCTGCTGGCCGTAAGCGGAGTGCTTGACCTCGGGGTGCCACTGGACGCCGTAGAGGCCACGTTCCGCGTTCGCGAAGGCGGCGACCGGGGTCGAGGCGGTCGAGGCGAGGACCTCGAAGCCCTCGGGGGCCTTGGAGACGGAATCGCCGTGGCTCATCCAGACGTTCTGCTCGGTCGGGACGCCGTGCAGGAGGGTGCCAGGGACGTCGACGACGCTGGTCGCGTCGGTGGCGCCGTACTCCCGGAGACCGGTGTGCGCGACCTCTCCACCGAGCTGCTTGGCCATGACCTGGAAGCCGTAGCAGATGCCGAAGGTCGGGACGCCGAGCTCGAGGATGCCCTCGTCGAGCGACGGAGCGCCCGGCTCGTACACGCTGGACGGACCACCGGACAAGACGATCCCGACGGGGTTCTTGGCGGCGACCTCGGCGGCGGACACGGTGTGCGGCACGATCTCGGAGTACACGCCGGCTTCGCGGACGCGACGCGCGATCAGCTGCGCGTACTGCGCACCGAAGTCGACGACGAGGACCGGTCGGGCGGCGGTCTGCTCCGCTGCGGCGGCGGGGGTGGTTTCACTCACTGCATGGACTCCACGGGTTCGGCGGCCGCTGCTGCTTCGCGGCCGGAGAGGTAGCCCTTCACTTCCCGCGGGATGCGGCTCTCGAAGAAGAAGGACAGGAACGGGATGATGCCGCCGAGCGCGAGCCAGAGCAGACGCAGGACGTTCCACCGCATGAGGCTCCAGAGCCGGAACGCGGCGAACAGGTACACGACGTAGAACCAGCCGTGGATGATGAGGATGCCCGTGCTGAGGTTGACCGCGGTGGCGGTGCCGGAGGGCACGAAGGCGAGGAAGCCGTAAGCACCGCCGAGCTCGAGCTCGAGGCCGAACGCGTACTTCATGAGCATCTCGGCGCAGAGCGACAGGAGCAGCACACCGGTGATGGGGGCGGCCACCTGGTAGAACTTCAGCGCGCCTCGGATCGCGGGAAACGTCGACGGTTTCGGCTGGAGGGGCATGCCCCCATCTTACCCGTGGCCGCCAGGCGACCGGACATCACGGACGGAGCGCTGCGGCCTCCTCCTCGGCGTCCTCGAGCTCCTCGATCTCGCGCTCCCAGGCGTCCTTGGCGAGCCGGAACCAGAGGAACACGGCGAAGCACGCGAAGACGACCCACTCGGCCGCGTAGAAGATGTTCAACCAGTTGAGCTGGATCTCCTGGCTGGGCGCGGGCGACGAGATGGGCTCGAGTCCCTCGGCGGCGACGTCGTCCACGACGAACGCGCTGAACACCCGCAGGCCGTCGGCGTCGTTCCAGCGGTTGAGCAGTGCGGCGACCGACATGTTGTCGAGGTCGGTCGGTGCGGCGTCCGCTGCCGGCTCCTCCGGGCCCTCCGGCGGGTTCAGCCGCCCTTCGAGCTCGACGGCACCGGTGGGGGCGTCAGCGTTCAACGCCTCGGCGACGCGGTCGGCGGTCTCGCGGTCCTTCGTCCAGCCGAGCGCGACCGCGAGGCCGGCCTGGTCAGGGCGGTCCGTCGCGAGGTGGCCCGTCACCCAGTACCCGAGCGTGCCGTCGTTCACCCGGTTCCCCACCACGAGGTAGTCCTCCGGCACCCAGGTTCCCGACACGCTCACCCGCTGACCGGCGTCTGCCTCTCGGATCCCCACACCCGGTTCGAGGACGTCGGCGAGCGGCCTGACCGACTCGGTCTCGGTCGGCACCACCTGCCCGGATTCGATGGCGCGTGCGAGCTGCCACTGCCCGAGCGCGGCGAACGCGCCCGCGACGGCGAGACAGAGGACGAGGACGCCGATCCACCGGGGACGCAGCATGACGGAGCGGAGCGTCGGACGGACCTGTCCGTGGTTGTCGGGGCCTGGTGCCGACGGGGCGGTGCTAGTAATCGGGCTCTCGCTTTCGTGCTGGTGGTTCCTGGTCGTTCATCGCCTGTTCGACGAGTCGGTCGATGGCCGCCTGATCGGTGTCGGCGGGCGTCGTGTCCTGGTCGTCGCCTGCACCCTCGACGAGCGCTATGGCCTCCTCCGCTGTCGTGTCGACCTGCTCAGCTCGGCGCGCCTTCCGGCGACGCGGACGCAGGATGACGGCGCCGATCTGCTCGGAGCGACCGGCGACGATCGGGCCCATCACGGCCATGATGAGCACGTAGAGCCCGGCGAACGGCTGGATGAGCGGATTGAGCCCCGCGCTCAGCGAGAGCGTCGCGAGGATGAGGGCGAACTCGCCGCGATTCTGCAGGATGACCGCGGCGTTGATCCCAGCTTGCGGCCCGAGTCCGTTGAGCCAGGCGACGAACTGACCGGCCAGGACGTTGAGGACCACCGTCATGAGGACGGCGAGGAGCACCGGGACGAGGACGCTGCCGAACTTCGTCGCGTCGAGCGCGAGCCCGAAGTTCAGGAAGAAGAACGCACCGAACACGTCGCGGAGCGGGATCGCGATCTGCTCGATCTTGTTGCGGAACCGGGTGGCACCGAGGACCAGGCCGATGAGGAACGCGCCGATCGCGTCGGTGACTCCCAGGAGCTCGCCGATGCCGCCGAACGCGACCGCGAGGCCGAAGAACAGGATCGTGAAGAGCTCGTCGTCCTTGGTGCGGAACAGCCGCGACACGAACCGTCCGCCGAATCGGGCGATCGCGAACATCACGAGGATGAACGTGAAGGCGATCGCGAGTTTCCCGATGACGGGCCAGACCTCCGTCTCGCCGCTCAGCACGACACCGACGATCGCGAGGTAGATGGCGATGAAGATGTCCTCCACCACGGTGACGCCCAGGATCATGGGCGTCTCGTCGTTCGTCAGCCGTTTGAGCTCGATGAGGAGCTTCGTGACGATCGCGCTCGAGCTCGTCGCCGTGATGCCGGCGATGATAAGCGCCTCCCGTGTGCCCCACCCGACCAGGAACCCGAACACGAGCCCGGCGGCCATGTTGACGAGGATGTAGGAGCCGCCGGAGACGATGAGCTTTCCGGCGTTGCCGAAGAACTCGTCCTGATCGAACTCCAGGCCGAGGTTGAACAGCAGGAGCACGAGGCCGAAGACGGCGATGAGTTCGATCTGCGCGCTGGCGAAGTCGAGCGGGAACCAGCCCGTGTACGGACTCGCGAGCAGGCCGACGAGCATGTAGACGGGGATCGACGGGAGGCCGATCAGCTTGCCGAGGCGGCCGAGGATGTAGGCGATGACGAACAGGACGCCGAGGATGAGCAGATCCTGGCCGAGGTGGGGGTTGTCGGTCGCGGCGTGCAGCATGCCTACCCTCCGGGCGGAGCGTCGACGGCGACCTTCTTGACGGCGCCCGAACGGAAGTAGGCGAAGGCCTTGGCGACCTTCTCGGGACTGCCCGCGACGACGAGGGTGTCTCCCGGGAAGACCCGGAAGTCCGCAGCAGGGGCCGGGTTGGCGGAGTCGCCGCGCACGACGGCGACGACGGTCAGCCCGACCATGCCCTTCTCGGCGGGGTTGCCGAGCGGCTGCCCGGCGATGTGGTCTTCGTAGTCGACGGTGAACCAGTCGATGCTGAGTCCGGGGATCTGGTCGAGCGCGCTGAGCGACTCGGTGATCTGCGTGCCACCGAGGAGTTCGGCCAGCGTGTGCGCCTCGTCCTCGTTGAGCCGGAGCGACACCTTGCCGGCATCGGCACCGTCCTCGTGGTCGGCGAAGGTGATGAGGTCGCTGTGGCCGGACCGGTGGGCGATGACGCCGACCTTGCCGCCGTCGTCCGTGACGAAGGTGTGGAGCACACCGACCCCGGGAAGTTTGACCCGCCGAACATCCACCATGGCTGTACTCCTCAGGCTTGTTGTGGCAGTCCTCCTAGTCTATCCGCCACACCTGGCCCGCTCGCCCGAGGCGCCCGCAGCCGTTGCGCTGCGGGCGATCACCGCCGGTTCAGGCCCCTGGGACGATGTCCGGTGCCTCCAGGCGCACGCGGTCGGCGGCCTCGTCGTTCGGCTGCTCCTGCGATGCCCGCTCCGCTGCGACGCGCGTGAGGTAGTAGGAGACCTCCTTCTCGATGCGCTCCTCGTCCCACCCCAGGACTCCACCCATGAGCTTCGCCGCGACCGGGGCCGCCGAGACACCGCGGTCCCAGGCCTCGATGGAGATACGCGTCCGACGGGCGAGGACGTCGTCGAGGTGGAGGGCACCCTCGTGGGAGGCCGCGTAGACGACTTCCGCCCCGATGTAGTCGTCCGCCCCCGGCAGCGCCTCGGCGAGCGTCGGGTCCTCCTTGATGAGGTCGAGCAGTTCGTCCGTCAGCACGCCGTAGCGATTCAGCAGGTGCTCGATGCGAGCAGTGTGCACCCCGAAGGCCCGCGCGATCTTGCCACGCTTGTTCCAGGCCGCCTGGTACCCCTCGGCTCCGAGGAGGGCGATGTTCTCCGTCGCACTGGCCGGGATCTTGCCGTCGAGTGCGTCCACCGCGGCGTCGATCGCGTCCTTCGCCATGACCCGGTAGGTGGTCCACTTGCCGCCGGCGATGACCACGAGACCGGGCACGGAGTGCGCGACCAGGTGCTCGCGAGAGAGCTTCGACGTCTGCTCCGATTCGCCGGCCAGCAGCGGACGGAGGCCGGCGTAGACGCCCTCGACGTCCTCTCGGGTCAGCGGCACGGCGAGGATCGTGTTGACGTGGTCGAGCAGGTAGTCGATGTCGGCCGCGGTCGCCGCCGGGTGCGCCTTGTCGAGGTGCCAGTCCGTGTCCGTCGTGCCGATGAGCCAGTGCCGGCCCCAGGGGATGACGAAGAGGACGCTCTTCTCCGTGCGCAGCAGGAGACCCATGTTCGACTGGAAGCGATCGCGCGGGACGACGAGGTGGATGCCCTTCGACGCGCGGACCTTGAACTGGCCCCGCTCCCCCACCATCGACTGCGTGTCGTCGGTCCACACCCCGGTCGCGTTGACGACCTGCTTGGCACGGATCTCGAAGCGCTCGTCGGTCTGCAGGTCGTGCGCCTTGACGCCCACGACGCGCTGTCCGACCTTGACGAACCCCTCGACCCGCACGCGGCTCGCGACGTGCGCGCCGTAGGCCGACGCCGTCCGCGCGAGTGACGAGACGTACCGGGCGTCGTCGACCTGGGCGTCGTAGTAGGTGAGTCCGCCGACGAACGCGTCCGACTTGAGGCTCGGGATCGAGGTCAGGACCTGACGCTTGGACAGGTGCCGGTGGTGCGGGACGCCGGGCGGACGGCCACCGCTCCAGCTGAAGAGGTCGTAGAGCAGCATGCCGGCGCCGATGTAGAGGCGTTCGAAGACCGGCTTGTTGAGCGGGTACAGGAACCGGACCGGCTTCACGAGGTGCGGCGCGATGCGCTGCAGCAGCAACCCGCGCTCGATGAGCGCCTCCCGGACGAGTCGGAAGTCGAGTTGTTCGAGGTAGCGGATACCCCCGTGCACGAGCTTCGAGGACCGGCTCGAGGTGCCGCTCGCCCAGTCGCGTGCCTCGAGCAGACCGGTGCTCAGACCGCGCGTGACGGCGTCGAGCGCAGCACCGGTGCCCACGATGCCACCACCGACGACCAGGATGTCGAGCTCTTTCGACTTCAACGCTTCGATCGCGGCGTCGCGCTCCTCCATCCCCAGCTTGGTGGAACGTGACACGTTGTTGTGGGTGGTGGCCATCGTCGAACTCCGCTCGCTGGAACCGCCCTCGCGATGATCCTGCCGGAGGCAGGTGCTCGTCCACGAGGCTCTGCCTCAGAGGCTAGTCGGCGCGATGCGACCCGACAACCGCTTGCGGAAGCGACTCGCTTCCGGCAGGGCTAAGCGCCCTGGTACGGCGCGACGACGACCTCGACCCGCTGGAACTCCTTGAGGTCGGAGTAGCCGGTCGTCGCCATCGAGCGACGGAGCGCGCCGATGAGGTTCGCCGTGCCGTCCGACTTCGGCGACGGGCCGTAGAGGATCTCCTCGAGGGTCGCGACGGTGCCGACCTCGACCCGACGACCGCGCGGCAGGTGCAGGTGGTGCGCCTCGGCACCCCAGTGCCAGCCCCCGCCTGGTGCGTCGGTGGCGCGGGCCAACGCGGTCCCGAGCATGACGGCGTCGGCACCCATCGCGACGGCCTTGACGATGTCGCCCGAGGTCCCGAGACCGCCGTCGGCGATGACGTGCACGTAGCGGCCGCCGGACTCGTCGAGGTAGTCGCGACGCGCACCGGCGACGTCGGCCACGGCGGTCGCCATCGGGGCGTGGATGCCGAGCGAGGCCCTCGTGGTGGAGGCGGCACCGCCGCCGAAGCCGACGAGCACACCGGCCGCCCCGGTCCGCATGAGGTGCAGGGCCGCGGTGTAGGTGGCCGCGCCGCCGACGATCACGGGGACGTCGAGCTCGTAGATGAACTTCTTGAGGTTGAGCGGCTCCTGGTTCTTGGAGACGTGCTCGGCGGACACGGTGGTGCCGCGGATGACGAAGAGGTCGACCCCTGCGGCGACGACCGTCTCGTAGAGCTCCTGCGTGCGCTGCGGCGAGAGGGCGGCGGCGACGGTTACTCCGGCCGCGCGGATCTCGGCGAGCCGGGCCGTGACGAGTTCGGGCTTGATGGGCTCCGAGTAGATCTCCTGCATGCGCGCGGTCGCGCGGCCGACCGGCAACGACCGAATCTCGGCGAGCAGCGGCTCAGGGTCTTCGTACCGCGTCCAGAGGCCCTCGAGGTCGAGGACGCCGACGCCGCCGAGCTGGCCCATCATGATCGCGGTCGTCGGCGAGACGACGGAGTCCATCGGTGCTGCGAGCACCGGGATCTCGAACTGGTAGGCGTCGATCGACCAGGACACCGAGACGTCCTGTGGGTCGCGGGTCCGCCGCGACGGGACGACGGCGATGTCGTCGAACGCGTAGGCGCGCCGTGCGCGCTTTGACCGGCCGATCTCAATATCCATGCTCACCGCACCAGCCTACCGGTCAGGTCGCACGTGGACCGTGTCCAAGGCTCACACCCAGTGGCCCGAGTGATATACATGAGGATCACTTCGCTGCCTGGAGCGGATGTGAACGGTGAAGAGAGGATCACATGGGTGATCGGTCTGGAAGCGTTCGGCGACCCCTCACTCGGCGGGAGGGACGTCGGGAGAGACACTCTCGTATTCCTCGAATCATGTGGACGAGCATCTTCTTCGGAGCTGCGACGTTCGCGATCATCGCCGTGATCAACCGTCTCGATGTCGCGGCCGCTGTCCTGGGCGCGACCGTCTTGGCGCTGGTCACCATCGCGGCGTGGGCCGTGCTGAGACGTATCGATCACCGACTGGAGCGCTGACCTGATACGCGACGGTCCGGCAGGCGGAAGCCTGCCGGACCGTCGGTGTTCGTGCGGGTGCCTACTTGCGGTAGTTCGGCGCCTCGACGACGATCTGCACGTCGTGCGGGTGCGACTCCTTGAGGCCCGCCGAGGTGATGCGGACGAACTTGCCCTTGGCCTTCAGCTCGCCGATGTTGCGCGCGCCGACGTAGAACATGGACTGACGCAGCCCGCCGATGAGCTGGTACGCGACGGCCGACACCGGGCCGCGGTAGGGCACCTGGCCCTCGATGCCCTCGGGGATCAGCTTGTCGTCGCTCGGCACGTCGGCCTGGAAGTAGCGGTCCTTCGAGTACGAGGTCTTCTCGCCACGCGTCTGCATGGCTCCGAGCGATCCCATACCGCGGTAGTTCTTGAACTGCTTGCCGCCCACGAACACGAGGTCGCCGGGGCTCTCGTCGGTGCCGGCGAGGAGCGAGCCGAGCATGACGGTGTCGGCACCCGCGACGAGTGCCTTCGCGATGTCGCCCGAGTACTGCAGACCGCCGTCGGCGATGACCGGGACGTTCGCCTCGCGCGCCGCGAGCGACGCCTCGTAGACGGCCGTGACCTGCGGGACACCGACACCGGCGACGACGCGCGTGGTGCAGATGGAACCCGGACCGACGCCGACCTTGATCGCGTCAGCACCGGCCTCGATGAGGGCCTGCGCGCCGGAGCGGGTCGCGACGTTGCCGCCGATGACGTCGACACCGGCGAACGCCGGGTCGGCCTTGAGCTTGCGGATGATGTCGAGCACGCCGGCACTCTCACCGTTGGCAGTGTCTACCACGATGACGTCGACGCCGGCGTCGAGCAGCTGGCCCGCACGGGACCAGGCGTCGCCGAAGAAGCCGATGGCCGCACCGACCCGCAGACGACCCGTGTCGTCCTTCGTGGCCAGCGGGTACTTCTCGCTCTTGTCGAAGTCCTTGACGGTGATGAGGCCCTTGAGCTTGCCCGCCTCGTCGACGAGGGGCAGCTTCTCGATGCGGTGCTGCGCGAGGAGCGCCATCACCGCGTTGCGGTCGGTGCCGACGGGAGCGGTCACGAGACCGGTGCTCGTCATGACCTCGCTGACGCGGGTCGTGGCCTTCTCGAACGGCGACACGAAGCGCATGTCGCGGTTCGTGATGATGCCGACGAGCACACCCTTGTCGTCGACGACCGGGAGGCCCGAGATGCGGAACTGGCCACACAGCTCGTCGACCTCGGCGACGGTGGCGTCGGCCGTGGTGGTGATCGGGTTCGTGATCATGCCCGACTCGCTCCGCTTCACGCGGTCGACCTGTTCGGCCTGGTCGGAGATCGACAGGTTGCGGTGCAGGATGCCGATGCCGCCCTCGCGAGCCATCGCGATCGCCATGCGGGCCTCGGTCACGGTGTCCATCGCGCTCGACAGCAGCGGCGTGTTCACGGTGATCCGCTTCGTCAGGCGGGACGAGGTCTCCGCCTCGCTCGGGATGACGTCGGTGTGCCCGGGCAGCAGCAGCACATCGTCATACGTGAGTCCTACGAATCCGAACGGATCAGGCTGGTCCATTTATCCCTCTCATAGCCACGAACACACCGGAGAAACGCAGACCTGCCGGTATCACCATCGTAACCGAGCAGGGCCTACCCCTATTCCACGATCCCGACAAATCGATGCGGAGAAATACGCACGGGCGAAACATGTAGGCAATAATCAGGTTCTATCGTCGAACAGCGTTGTCCGACGCAGGAGAACGGTCCACGGAAGTGGCCCGGCACTGGAGGTGCAGTGAAGTTCGCTGGAACGACCCGAAACCCGAGACTGGCACGGAGATTCGTGCTCCTCATCGCCCTGTTGTTCGGGGCCATCACCCTCACGTCCGTCATGAGCGCCGTCCCGGCTCATGCTGACGAGGTGGGCGAGGAGTACGACTTCTACTTCGCTGGGAACGTCAAGTACGACGACAAACCACTCGAAGGCGTGAACATCACGGTCGACGGCAACGGCTACAAGGCCGATGTCGACACCGACGCCGACGGCAAGTGGAAGATCGGCGTCCCCGAGAAAGGTACGTACAAGGTAACGCTCGACGAGGAGACCCTCCCGAAGGGCGTCATCGTCGCCGAGGGCGGCTCGACCATCGAGGCCGAGTTCGGCCTCACCCAATCGAAGTCCGTGAACTTCTTCCTCGGCGAGGGCGTCCGCGTCACCGTCAGCTTCTGGGATCAACTCGCAGAACGACTCGTCAACGGCCTGAACTTCGGGCTCATGCTGGCCCTGGCTGCCATCGGAGCCTCCCTGGTGTTCGGCACCACCGGACTCAGCAACTTCGCCCACGCGGAGATGGTGACCTTCGGCGCGATCATGGCGCTCGTGTTCGGGGTGTTCCTGCAATGGCCGATCTGGTTGGCCATCATCATCGCCCTCGCGTTGAGTGCCGCGTTCGGCTTCGCGCTCGACGCCGGCATCTGGAGACCCTTGAGACGCAAGGGCGTCGGCATCGTGCAGGTGATGATCGTCTCGATCGGCCTGTCGCTGGCGCTCCGCTACGTCTTCCTCTACTTCGTCGGCGGCGGCACGTTCCAGCTGCCCGGTTCGGGAGAGGAGAACATCAAGCTGTTCGGCACGGTCTCGCTCAGCGTCACCGACATGATCAGCATGGCGGTCAGCGTCGTGGTGCTCCTCGGCGTGGCCTGGTGGCTCATCAAGACGAAGACCGGCAAGGCGACGCGAGCCATCTCGGACAACCCGAGCCTCGCAGCGGCCAGCGGCATCGACGTCGACCGCGTGGTCCGCATCGTCTGGATCCTCGCAGCGACCCTCGCCGGCCTCTCCGGCATCCTGTGGGCGTACTTCCGACCGGGCATCAAGTGGGACATGGGAGCGCAGCTGCTCCTCCTCATCTTCGCGGCCATCACCCTCGGCGGGCTCGGAACCGCCTTCGGCGCCATGGTCGGCGCCCTCATCATCGGCATCCTCGTCGAGGTCTCGACGCTCTGGATCCCGTCTGACATCAAGTACGTCGGCGCCCTCGTGGTGCTCATCGCGGTGCTCCTCGTGAGACCGCAGGGCATCCTCGGACGTCGCGAGAGAATCGGTTAGGGGCACGCGCATGGACTGGGGAAGCATTCTCTCGAACACGCTCGCTTGGGTCATCAGCCCGGAGACGATCGCGTACGCGCTCGCAGCACTCGGCTTGGCCGTGCACTTCGGCTACGGCGGTCTGTTGAACTTCGGTATGGCTGGGTTCATGGCGCTCGGCGCCTACGGCTACGCCATCTCGATCCTGAGCTTCAACCTCCCGTGGTGGGCGGGCATCATCGTCGGCTGTCTGGCCTCGGTGGTCTTCGCCTTCATCCTCGGCATCCCGACCCTGCGACTGCGGGCGGACTATCTGGCCATCGTCACCATCGCGGCGGCCGAGATCGTCCGACTCCTCTTCACCACGCAGGTCTTCGACGAGTTCACGAACTCGGCCGACGGACTCGGTAACTACCACGCAGGGTTCCGGGCCGCGAACCCGATCCCGGAGGGCATCTACGGCTTCGGCCCGTGGGAGCTCAACGCGAACCAGTGGTGGGTTCGGATCTTCGGCATCCTGCTGCTCGCCGTCGCCGCCCTCCTCGTGTTCCTCCTCATGCGCAGCCCGTGGGGCCGTGTGCTGAAGGGCATCCGCGAGGATGAGGACGCCGTGCGCGCCCTCGGCAAGAACGTGTTCGCCTACAAGATGCAGGCGCTCGTCGTCGGTGGTGTCTTCGGCGCACTCGGCGGGGTGGTGCTGGCACTCCCCTCCGCGGTCGTGCCGAGCGTGTACGTCACGAGTCTCACCTTCTTCATCTGGACGATCCTGCTCCTCGGTGGAGCCGCGACGGTCTTCGGGCCGCTGCTCGGCTCGGTGATCTTCTGGGTGATCATGGCGTTCCTCTCGAACGTCCTCCCGGCGCTCGTGAAGGCGGACGTCCTGCCGTTCATGAGCTCGACGCAGGCGTCGACGCTCCGCTACGTGCTGGTCGGTGTCGCGCTCATGCTGATCGTCATCTTCAGGCCGCAAGGCATCCTCGGAAACAAGAAGGAGCTGACCTTTGTCAAGTAACAGCTCACCCACCTCGCGACCGGTCAAGACCACCGGCCTCCACGTCGGCGAGATCGTCCCGGGCGTCAAGAAGGTCGACCCGATCCTCATCGCGGACCAGGTCACCCGGACCTTCGGCGGCCTGCAGGCGGTGAACGTCGAGCACCTCGAGGTGCCCCGCAACGCGATCACCGCCCTCATCGGCCCGAACGGTGCCGGTAAGACCACGTTGTTCAACCTGCTGACCGGCTTCGACAAGCCGAACACCGGGACGTGGAACTTCGACGGCAAGAGCCTCGGGGGCGTCCCGGCGTTCAAGGTCGCCCGCATGGGTCAGGTCCGGACCTTCCAGCTGACGAAGGCGCTCGGCCTGCTCACGGTGCTCGAGAACATGAAGCTCGGCGCGACCGGCCAGACCGGGGAGGGCATCTTCTCCAGCCTCGTGAAGCCGCTCTGGCGGAAGCAGGAGGAGCACCTCGAGGTCAAGGCGATGGACCTCCTGCGTCGCTTCAAGCTCGACACGAAGCGTGACGACTACGCCGCCAGCCTCTCCGGTGGGCAGCGGAAGCTCCTCGAGATGGCGCGGGCGCTCATGAGCGACCCGAAGCTCGTCATGCTCGACGAGCCGATGGCCGGCGTCAACCCGGCGCTCACGCAGTCCCTGCTCGACCACATCCTGGCGCTGAAGGACGAGGGCATGACCGTGCTGTTCGTCGAGCACGACATGCAGATGGTCCGGCACATCGCCGACTGGGTGGTCGTCATGGCCGAGGGTCGCGTCGTCGCCGAGGGCCCGCCAGACACCGTCATGGAGGATCCCGCCGTCATCGACGCCTACCTCGGGAGCCACCAGGACGTCGACCTCGGGGTCGTGACCGGCAGGATCGCCGGAGAGGACAGCGCTGCGGCCGAGGAGCTGCTCGCCGAGATCGAGGACGAACGGCTCGCGGCTGGTGCCGAGCCGGAGGAGGAACGGAAATGAGCGACGTGAAGGGTGCTCCGGTCGGCGGCACTGCGGTCAAGACCGCCGAGATGGTCGTGGAGGTCACCGATCTGACCGCCGGGTACCTCCCCGGCGTGAACATCCTGAACAGTGCCAACCTGACCGCCCGGAAGGGCGAGCTCATCGGCATCATCGGACCGAACGGTGCGGGGAAGTCGACGCTGTTGAAGGCGATCTTCGGTCAGGTGAAGGTGCGCAGCGGACAGGTGCTGCTGAACGGCGAGGACATCACGGGGCTCCGGGCGAACAAGCTCGTGGCCCGCGGCGTCGGGTTCGTCCCGCAGACGAACAACGTGTTCCCGAGCCTCACCATCGAGGACAACCTCAAGATGGGGCTGTTCCAGAAGCCGAAGCAGTACAACGAACGCCTCGAGTTCGTCACCGGGATCTTCAGCGAACTCGGCAAGCGGCTCAAGCAGCGCGCCGGTTCACTGTCGGGTGGTGAGCGCCAGATGGTCGCGATGTCGCGGGCCCTCATGATGGATCCGCACGTGCTGCTCCTCGACGAGCCGTCCGCGGGATTGTCGCCGGTGCGCCAGGACGACGCGTTCATCCGGGTCTCGGACATCAACAAGGCCGGCGTCACCACGATCATGGTGGAGCAGAACGCACGTCGCTGTCTGCAGATCTGCGACCGCGGGTACGTGCTCGACCAGGGTCGTGACGCCTACACCGGGACGGGCCGCGAGCTCCTCTCGGATGACAAGGTGATCGGCCTCTACCTGGGCACGCTCGGCCAGGACGAAGACTGATCAGGGCGATCCCCACTCGCGGGTCGGCGGGTACTTCGGTACCCTCGAACATGCTCGTCCCGGCCGCGTGCCGAGCGACGGGCCAGAAGCCACCGGATCCCGACCGGTGAACGAACCACAACTCCTCCCTCCCCCGAGGGGCACCGTCGTACCAAGACGGCCTCCTGAGACGGGGACGGAGGAGTTGTGCATTCTCCCTCCTCCTTTCGCCAGCGCGGTGCGCTGACGCGAGCGCGGTCCTGGCGCGTGAGCGCGGGTCTCCGGAGGCGCGCGCTCACGCGCTGGACCCGCGCTCACGCCGAATCCCCGCCCCCGCGGCACAGCGACCCGCGCTGAGGCCGACGACCCGCGCTGGCGTCAGCGCACCGCGCTGGGCGCCGCTCCACCCTCGCTCCACCGGAGGCTGGATGGGAGCAGTTCTCCACATCGCTTCCACGACACGAGGTGACGGCGGAAGCGAACGGGCACGGTGAGGCGATGGAATCCTTCGATCTCAACCTGCTCCTCCGCCCGAACGGACTCCTCCTCGTCCGCGACGCACGTCGGGTCGGTGCCGAGCGCCTGGTGAGCGCCGCCCACCGCGACGGCGACCTGGTGCGTCTGCGGAAGGGCATCTACGTCCCTGAACCGATATGGAGTTCCCTGTCCCCCGATGACCGCTACCGGGTCCGGATCGATGCGGCGGCCGTCGCGCTCCGCAAGGACGCTCTGTTCAGCCACTACTCGGCGGCGCGGTTGTGGGGACTTCCGATCGTGGGTCCGTGGCCTCCCGAGGTGCACACGCTGACGAGCGGTGATCGCGGAGGGCGTTCGGCCCCCGGCATCATCCGTCACACGACGCAGGGCTCCGTCGCCCGACGGATGCGGTACGGGCTCGCGGTCACGGACCCGGCACGGACCGTCGTCGATCTCGCTCGGATCGCCCGCCTCGAGGACGCCGTCGCCGTCGCCGACGCTGCCCTCCGGCTCAAGCTCACCGACGAGACGGTGCTCCGCTCGCTCGCACGAGACCTGCCGGGCCGTCGGGGAGGACGGCAGGTGCGCTTTGCGATCGAATTCGCGGACCCCCTCGCCGCGAACGGTGGCGAATCGAAGATGCGGGTCGTGATCGCGCAGCTCGGTTTCGCCCTGCCGGTGCTCCAGCAGGCGTTCTCCGACGCGGACGGACCAGTCGGTGTGGTCGATGCGGTCTGGCCGGACGAGCGCATCATCCTCGAACTCGACGGCCGGCAGAAGTATGTGCGGGAGGAGTTCACGCAAGGACGGGACGTGGCCGACATCGTCCTGGCGGAGAAGCATCGGGAGGATCGGCTGCGCGCGCTCGGCTACACGGTCGTCCGCGCCACCTGGGAGGACCTCGTCCATCCGAGCCGGCTCGCCGCGAAGCTCGAACGCGCGGGACTGCAACGCGCGTTCCGTTGACTCGGGCGCCCAGCTGGTCGCTGTCAGCGCGGTGCGCCGACGTGACCGCGCCGCACCCTCCGTCAGCGCGGTGCGCTGGCAGGCGACCCGTCGCCAGCGCGGTGCGTCGGCGTGAGCGCGACCCGCTGTGCCGCATGGGCTCGGAATCGGCGTGAGCGCGCCGCAGGCGCGTGGGCGCGGGTCTCCAGAGACCCGCGCCCACGCGCTGGACCCGCGCTCGCGTCAGCGCACCGCGCTGGCGCCGCCACACACGGCGCAACACTCAGGGCAGCGGGCAGAGTTACGGCCGGACACGACGAAGGCCCCGGATCACTCCGGGGCCTTCGTCAGTCGCGCGGGCGACTAGTTGGTGCGGGTGTACTTGTTGTCGTCACCGTACTGGTAGATACCGATGGTCGCCTCGGTCGGGTCACCGTTCTCGTCGAACGTGATCGGACCGGAGTTGCCGTCGTAGTCGATCTTCTTGCCGTCGGCGATGGCCTTGGCACCCTCTTCGAAGGTGGTCACCTTCTCGCCCTTGTCCTTGCCACCGGACACGGACTGGAGCTGGGCCGCCATGTCGGCACCCTCGGTCGAACCGGCCTGCAGCGCCGCGAGGGCGAGCAGGATGACGGCGTCGTAGGATTCAGCCGCGTAGCTGTAGTCCTTCAGCGGCTCGCCGCCCTCGTCCTTCACGAACGCCTGGAGGCGGTCGGTGAAGTCACCGAGCTTCGCGGTGTCGAGACCGGGCAGCGTGCCCTTGGCGCCCGTCAGGGTGCCCGGAGCGAAGTCCGCGCTGTAGTCGGCGAGGTTGCCGTCGACGAAGTAGAGCTTGTCCGAGGGGAAGCCGGCGAGACCGGGGACGATCGTCTTGGTCTCCTCGAACGCGATGATCGCGATCGCGTCGGGGTTCTCCGCCTTGACCGCGCTGATCTGCGCGTCGAACGAGGTGTCACCGGTGTTGTACGACTGCTCGGCGACCACTTCACCGCCGGCGCTCTCGAACGCCTCCTTGGTGAACTTCGCGAGGCCGGTGCCGTAGGAGTCGTTCAGGTAGATGATGCCGAGGGTGGCGTTGCCGTCCTCCGCGATCAGGTTCCCGAGGACCTCGCCCTGCAGCACGTCGGACGGCGCCGTCCGCCAGTAGAGACCGTTGTCGTCCCACGTCGTGAAGTCCGCGGAGGTGTTCGCCGGGGAGAACTGGATGACGCCTGCGCCGGTGACTTCGTCGATGAAGAGCTTCGACACACCCGAGGACGCTGCACCGATGATGGCCGTGACGCCCTCGGAGAGCAGACGGGGGACCTCGGTCGCGTACGCCTTGTTGTCGGAGTCACCCGAGTCGCCGAGCGTCAGGTCGATCTTGATGCCGAGATCGGCGTCGTTGACCTCCTTGACCGCGAGACCGACACCGGCCTCCTCGGGCGGGCCGAGGAACGCGAGGTTACCGGTCTGCGGCAACGCCGTGCCGAGCTTCAGGGTCAGGTCGCCAGCAGGCTTGCTGCTGCTGCCGCTGTCGCCGCTACCACTTGAGGCGCAACCGCTCAGAACCAGCGCGCTGGCTCCGATCAGTGCGATACCACCGAGAACGATGGAACGTGGGCGGGAGCGAGCGGCCGTGGCCTTCGAAAAGACGCTCATGGTACTCCTTGCTTGTCAGAAGAGTGGCAGCTCCAGGGGCTGCCGTTGAGTCAAGTTATCCGCTGCACGTGCGCTGGACAATGTCGTTGACGTTACAAGCGTGTAACACGACCAAATCGTTACCTCAGGAGGGCCAGTTTCGCGCTTTTCCTGCAGTGGTCGCGCGATCAGCGCTGGAATCCGCTGTTCAGACCCTCATCGAGCGGCGCCGTTCGGCCCCGGCGGCCCGACGACCCCGGGTGGAGGCGACGAGCATGTCGACGGTGAGGATCGCGAGCGCCAGCCACACGAGACCGAAGCCCAACCAGCGCTCCGGCGGCATCGCCTCGTGCAGGACCGCGACACCGACGACGAACTGGATGATCGGTGCGAAGTACTGGATGAAACCCATCCAGGTGAGCGGGAGGCGGCGGGCCGCCGCCGCGAACAGCAGGAGCGGGACGGCGGTGATGACGCCGGCGCCGACGAGCAGCAGGGCGTGCCCGACGCCCGCGGTGCCGATGGTCAGCCCACCGGTCACGCCGACGGCGATGAGCTGGGCGATCGCGACCGGCATCAGCCACACGGTCTCGAGCGTCAACCCGGACACTGCGTCGACCGAGCCACCCACCAGTTTCTTGATGTAGCCGTAGAGGCCGAACGAGAAGGCCAGGATGAGGGCGATCCAGGGGACGCTGCCGTGTCCGATCGCGAGGACCAGGACCGCGATCACGCTCACGACCACCGCAGCCCATTGGGCTGGACGCAGCCGCTCGCGAAGGAAGAAGACGCCGAGGAAGACGGTCACGATCGGGTTGATGAAGTACCCGAGCGACGCCTCGACCACTTGGCCGTTGAGCGCACCGTAGACGTACGTCTGCCAGTTGACGTAGATGAGCGCCCCGGCGAGACCCATCGTGAGCACGATTCGGCGCTGGCGGAGGATGCCGAACAGCCGACGCCAGGAGCGGGTCGCCAGGATGAGGACGGCACAGAAGACGAGGGAGAACAGGATCCGCCACGCCACCACCTCGAAGGCGCCGGCCGGTGCGAGGGCGATGAAGTAGAGCGGGAGCGCTCCCCAGAGGCAGTAGGCGGCGACCGCCGAGAGCAGTCCGGACCGGCTCCCCTGCTGGGGCACGGCGACGCTCGCACGTCGGTCCCCTCCCCCGTCGACGGTGACGGGGTGGATGTCGACGTCGGCTGGATCGCTGGGGTTCTGCACTGGTCCAGGCTAGACCCGCGACTCCCCGCGACACCCTCCGGAAACGGACACAGCCCGAACGGCGAATGCCATTCGGGCTGTTGAGCGGCCTGAGCCGCCGGATCCGTGCGCTGGTGACTAGCGGACGACGACTGCGAGGACGTCGCGCGCGGACAGGACGAGGTAGTCCTCACCGGCGTACTTGACCTCGGTGCCACCGTACTTGGAGTAGATCACCTTGTCGCCGACGGCGACGTCGAGCGGCACGCGGTTGCCGTTGTCGTCGATGCGACCGGGTCCGACCGCCACGACCTCGCCCTCCTGGGGCTTCTCCTTGGCGGTGTCGGGGATGACCAGACCTGAAGCGGTGGTCTGCTCTGCCTCGACCTGCTTGATGACGATGCGATCCTCGAGCGGCTTGATGGAGACCGACACGGTTGACCTCTTTCTTGAAACGAAGACGTGGTTAGCACTCACACTGCGAGAGTGCTGATTCCAGTGTAGGCATGTTCTGGCACTCATGCAATGCGAGTGCCAATCAGCGACTGCTACCGTTGCCGGATGCATCCAGCTCCGCCCGAGGCCCGCTGACCATGGACCGTTCGGAACTCGTCGAACTCCTCACGGCCGACGGCCTCAGGCTCCTCGACTCCCTCCCGCCCTACCCGACGAAGGACGAGGCCGTCCGCCTGGTCGGGCGCCTGCGCAAGGAGGGCCACTCCCCCGAGCTGGTCGCGGCGGTCCTCACGCAGTCGCGATTGAGGCAGAAGGCTGTCGGCAAGTTCGGACCGTTCGCCGGCCGCATGCTGTTCACCGAGGCCGGGCTCGAACAGGCCACACGCCTTCCCGTCGCCGCGCTGCACGCCGGGCGGTTCGCCCGGGCCGGCCTCACGCGCATCGCCGACCTCGGCAGCGGCATCGGCGCCGACTCGATGGCCATGGCCTCGCTCGACCTGGAGGTCACGGCGGTCGACATCGACGAGGTCACCGCGGCCATCGCCAGCTACAATCTCGCTCCGTTCCCCACGGCGACCGTGCGGAACGCCGCCGCCGAGGACGTCTCCCTCGACGACTTCGACGCGGTCTGGTTCGATCCCGCGCGGCGCACCGCAGGACACGCCGACACCGCGCGGCTGTCGAGTGCCGCCGACTACACCCCGTCCCTCGACCTGGTCTTCGGTGCGGCGACCCGCCTTCCCACAGGCGTCAAGCTCGGGCCTGGATTCGACCGCTCCCTCATCCCCGACGACGCCGAGGCGCAGTGGGTGTCGGTCGACGGACAGCTCGTCGAGATGGCGCTCTGGTTCGGCCCGCTGGCCCGTCCGGATGTCCGACGGTCCGCGCTCCTCCTCTCGGACGGCGTCCACCACGAGTTGCACGCCGAGGCCGACGCCGACGACGCCCCGGTGCGGGAGCTCGGCGACTACGTGCACGAACCCGACGGATCCGTGATCCGGGCCCGACTCATCGGCGACCTCGCCATCCGGTTGGAGGCCGGCATGCTCGGCCAGGGCATCGCCTACCTGACCTCCGACACCGCGACGAGCTCGCCGTTCGCCACGACCTTCCGGGTCCTCGAACGGCTGCCGATGGACGAGAAGGTCCTCAAGCGCACGATGCGGGATCGCGGGATCGGCGTGCTCGAGATCAAGAAACGCGGCGTCGACGTCGACCCCGCGGCGTTCCGGAAGCGCCTCGCGCTGAAGGGCGACGGCTCGGCCACGATCATCCTCACGAGGATCGCCGGCAAACACAGTGCGCTGCTCGTCGAACGGGTGACGCCGGCCACCGACGCCTGACCCGACGGCCTCCACCGGGCCGCGGCGCCCCGAAGAGGATCAGGTCGAGACGTACCCGATGATCACGACGACGCTGTAGACGAGCCAGCCGACCGAGCAGGCGAGGCCGACGAACCCGGTCACGAGGCCGGTGAGGGCGCGACCTCGGCCCTGCGGCTCGCGACGCCTGGCTCCGAACCCGAGCACGATCGCGGCGATCGACAGGGGGAAGCCCCAACCGACGAAGACCGACACGACGAGCCCGACGACACCGGTGATGAGCGACCAGGTGCTCCGCGAGGTCCCGGTCGACGCGGCAGGGGTCTGCGTCTGCGACTGCTGGTACGCGGCGTAGCCACCCTGACTCGGCGCCTGGTAGACCGCCGTCGGCACCGTCTGGAGATAGGTCGCGTGATCGCCCTGCCAACCCGCCGGAGGCGCCGAGGGGGACGAACCCTGCTGGGCAGGGCGCGTCGGCGGTGTGACGGGCGCGCCGGAGCCGCGCTGCCAATCCGTGGGCGGCGGGGAGGCCTGACCCTGAGGCTGGTACGGCTGTTGGGCCTGGGCCTGGGCCTGGGCCTGGGGCTGAGGCGGGTACGGCTGCCGGCCCTGGGGCTGAGGCTGATACGGCTGCTGCTGGCCCTGCGGCGCGACGCCGGCCTGCTGGGAGGGCTGTGGCGGCTGGTACGGCGACCAGGGCTGCTGGGGCTGGGGCTGCTGCCCCCACGGCTGCTGCGGCTGCCCGTTCGGCTGCTCGGCCTGCGGCGGGCGCGACTGCCCGTCCACCGCACCGTCCTGGTGCTGAGGTCGTCCGTCGGGGTGCTCGTGCTGATCCATCGCCGCTCCTTCGATCCGTGACCGGGTACCGGCCCATCCTATGCGCCGACGTCTGCGCACCCGGTCGACGGCCGCGAGACGGCTCGTCGAGCGGTCAGTGCACCTGGATCTCGGTGACCGGCAGGGTCGAGTCGGCGCCGAAGTCGAGCGAGGACGGCTCGTGTCCGGCGGAGATGAGCTGCGCGGCGAGCGCGGCGATCATCGCGCCGTTGTCGGTGCACAGCTGCAACGGCGGGATGCGGAGTTCGATCCCGGCCGAGGCGGTGCGTTCGGCTGCCACCTCGCGGAGCCGTGCGTTCGCGATGACACCGCCCCCCAGCAGCAGGCGGGGCACGCCGAGCTCGGTGCACGCCTTGACCGCCTTCGAGACGAGCACGTCGACGACGGCCTCGCGGAAGCTGGCGGCGACGTCCGCGACAGGGACCGGCTCCGCCGCGTCCTGCTTCGCCTCGACCCAGCGTGCCACGGCCGTCTTCAGGCCGGAGAAGGAGAAGTCGTAGCGATGCCGCTCCATGTCCTTCGGCAGGCTGAGTCCGCGGGGGAAGCGGATCGCCTTCGGGTCGCCGCCGACGGCCGCCCGGTCGATCTGCGGCCCGCCCGGGTAGGGCAGACCCAGGATGCGCGCGACCTTGTCGAAGGCCTCGCCCGCCGCGTCGTCGATGGTCTCGCCGAGCAGTTCGACATCCGACACGAGGTCCCGCACGAGGAGCAGCGAGGTGTGCCCACCGGACACGAGCAGGGCGATCGTCGGGTACTCGATCGTCCCGTCGTCGGAATCGAGGACGTCCGCGCCGACGTGACCGACGAGGTGATTCACGGCGTACAGCGGTTTACCGAGGGACACGGCGAGCGCCTTCGCTGCGCCGACGCCGACCATGAGTGCGCCGGACAGGCCGGGGCCACTCGTCACCGCGACGGCGTCGAGGTCGGCCAACGCGATGCCGGCCTCGGCGAGCGCCGCCGTGAGCGTGGGCTCGAGCGCCTCGAGGTGGGCTCGTGCGGCGACCTCCGGGACGACGCCGCCGTACCGTGCGTGCTCGTCCATGCTCGAGGCGATGGTGTTCGCCAGCAGGTGGTGTCCGCGGACGATGCCGATCCCGGTCTCGTCGCAGCTCGTCTCGATGCCGAGGACGAGCGGTTCTGCACGGTTCACGCGATGCTCCCGGGGTGCTGGTCGGTCGGGTCGAGCGGGGACTGCCCGTGGGCGGGCATGGGTGGCCTCGGCTGGACCGTGAGTCGCATGACGATGGCGTCGACGTCGTCCGGCTGGTAGTAGCCGGGGCGGACGCCGAGTTCCTCGAAGCCGAGACTCCGGTACAGTGCGATCGCCACGGGGTTGTCGGCCCTGACCTCGAGGAACACCTGGGTGACGTCCTGCTGCCGGGCCTGCTCGATGAGCGCCTGCATGAGGAGTCGTCCGAGCCCTCGTCCTCTGGCGTGCCCGGCGACGGCGATGGTCTGGATGTCGGCGTCGTCGGACCGGGACGGTGCGAAGAGACCGCCGTAGCCGGCGAGTGTCGCGTCGTCGGCGTCGACCTCCGTCGCGACGAGGTAGTAGCCGTGCGGCGACGACAGCTCGGCGCGCATCATGTCCGCCGACCACGCGTCGTTCACGAAAACGGTGTGCTCGAGCTCCATGATCGCGTCGAGGTCGGCGACACCGGCGCGGCGCAGCGACCAGCTCACGCCGTCACCCGCTTGGCGCCCGCTGACATCGTGACGTCGGGCGAGCGGAGGTACAACGGCTCCTCCCCCGCGAACGCGCCGTCGGTGGCGAGGAGTGCGGCGGCGACCTGTCCCAGTGCCCCGGCGGGGACGACCAGCGCGTCGAGGCGCGCGGATTCGGAGGTCGGCAGCTCGTCGGGTTTCGCCAGGGCCGGCCCTTGCACGCGGACCGGGAGGCCGGCTGCGTCGAGTCCGGCGTAGCTGGTCCAGTAGCGTTCGCGACGGCGGGCATCCGTGACCACGAGGAGCGTGGCGTCGGCTGCGGCGGAACCGGAACGGTAGGCGTCGAGCGCGATCGCGTCGTGGCTCACCACGGGGTGCACCGGGAGGCCTGCGCCGATCCCGAAGCTGCGGGCCGCGGCGATCCCGATCCGGAGTCCGGTGAACGGCCCTGGTCCCATACCCGCGACCAGCCCGGTGAGCGTGGCGACCTCGATCCCGGCGTCGTCGAGGCATCCGGCGATGAGCGTCCCGATGACCTCGGCGTGCCGCATCGGGTCGTCGGAGGACCGTTCGGCCAGCACCTCGCCACCCAGGGTGACGACGGCGACGCTCGAACCCGCGGATGTATCGATCGCCAACAGCACGTCGTCCAGCCTACCCGGCGTCGATGGCGGGGTGCCGCGAGAGCGTGAGGGTCCGGCGCTCGATCGGCTCCTCACCGGTGTCGTCCGTCGCGGGCTCGTCGCCGGCTCCGGTCGGACGCTCGATGACGAGCTCGAACCACGTGGGGACCACGCCGTCGAGTAACCCGGCTCCCCACTCCACGACGACGACGGACCGGGCGAAGTCGATGTCGAGGTCGTCGAGTTCGAGCGCCGAGCCGAGCCGGTAGGCGTCCACGTGGACGAGCGGCGGACCGCCGACGAGGCTCGGGTGCGTCCTGGCGAGCACGAAGGTGGGGCTGGTGACGGGGCCGCGGACGCCGAGTCCCTCGCCGATCCCTCGCGTGAGGGTCGTCTTGCCCGCTCCGAGCGGCCCGGTCAGGACCAGGAGCTGCCCTGCACGCAGTTCCTTGCCGAGGCGGACGCCGTACGCGTGCATCTCTTCGGGCGTCGCCACCTCGACGGTGCCCGGGGTGAGGACGTGATCGGTCATGACCGCTCCCCGGTCGTCCGGACCACGCGCGGCCCGATGCGGGTGACGAGTTCGTAGTTGATGGTGCCGGCGGCCTCCGCCCACTCCTCGACGCGCGGCGCGCCGGACACCGGATCGCCGAAGAGCACGGCGTCGTCACCCACGGCGACCGCGTCGTCACCGACGTCGACGACGAACTGGTCCATCGCGATCCGCCCGCACACCCGGTAGCGGCGTCCGTTGATCACGACCGGACCGGCGTTCGAGGCGCTTCGCGGCACACCGTCGGCGTATCCGAGCGGGATGAGGGCGAGCGTCGTCGGCGTGCTGGTCCGATAGCTGTAGTCGTAGGACACCCCGGCACCCGGTTCGACCCGACGCACGGCGGCGACCGTCGCCCGGAGGGTCATGACGGGCCGGAGGCCGAAGGCGGCGGCCGAGCGGTCGGCGTCCTCGGTGGGTTCGAAGGGCGAGAGACCGTACACGGCGAGTCCGAGGCGGACGGCGTCGTAGCGGAGGGACGGCTCGCCGAGCGCTGCTGCCGACGCGGCGAGGTGCAGACTCCGCGGGGCGAGACCGGCTTCCGTGGCGAGGGCCACGCCGCGCTCGAAGCGGACGGCGGCGGCCCGGTCGTCGACGGTGGAGGTGTTGGAGACGTGCGAGAACAGCCCGTCGACCCGGACGAGCCCGGCGGCCTCGGCGGCTGCGGCGGCTTGGAAGAGCTCCGGCCAGTCGGCTTCGGCCGCGCCGTTCCGGCTGAGCCCGGTCTCGAGTTTGAACTGGACGACCGGCACGACGGACAGCCGATCCCGAGCGGCCTCGATCACGCGGTCGAGCTGCGCGACCGACGACAGACCGAGGTCGATCCCGGCGTCGAGTGCGGCGCCGAAAGCGGCCTGCGGGCCGTGCAGCCAGGCGAGGATCGGTGCCGTGACACCGGCAGCGCGCAGCGCGACGCCCTCCGTGATGTCGGCGACGCCCAGGCGATCGGCCCCGGCCTCGACCGCCGCGCGGGCGATCGCCTCGGCACCGTGCCCGTAGGCGTCGGCCTTGACGACGACGATGAGTTCACCGACGCCGGTCAGCTCGCGCAGACGACGGACGTTGTGGCGCAGGGCGTCGAGGTCGATGATCGCCTCGCGGGTCGGTCGCTCGTCGTGCTCGGACACGGGCGTCATCCCTCCCGCTCCGCGACGACGAACGCGACGGCGACCCCGGCGTCGTGCGTCATGGTCAGGTGCATGCTCGTGATCCCCCGCTCGGCCACGACACCCGCCGTGACACCGGACAGCGCGAAGTCGGGCTTCCCCTCCGGGCCGTTCACGATCGCCATCTCCTGCCACCGGATACCGTCCGAGGAACCCAGTGCTTTGATGAGCGCCTCCTTGGCGGCGAACCGTCCGGCGAGGGACCGCAGCGGGAGGTCGCGTTCCGACGGGACGAAGAGCCTGGCCAGCAGGTTCGGGGTGCGCGTGATCGCCCGTTCGAACCGTGCGAGGTCGACCAGGTCCACCCCGATGCCGATGATCATCCCTCTACTCTACGGCCGTCGTGTGCGGCCCGGAGGCCCGCTCGACGGGCCACCTCGGACCCCGCGGACCGCTCCTACTCGACTGTGACGGACTTCGCGAGGTTGCGCGGCTGGTCGACGTCGAGGCCCTTCGCCGTCGCGAGCTCCATCGCGAAGATGTGCAGCGGGATGACGGCGAGCAGGGGCTCGAACAGCGGGCCGGCGAGCGGGATCGGGATGACCTCGTCGGCCGAGGGCAGGACGGCGGCGTCGCCCTGCTCCGCGATCGCGATGACCCGGGCACCACGTGCGCGGATCTCCTCGATGGTCGAGATGACCTTCGGGTGCAGGATCGCCGAGCCACGTGGGCTCGGGACGACGACGAAGACGGGCTGGCCCGGCTCGATCAGGGCGATCGGGCCGTGCTTGAGCTCGCCACCGGCGAAGCCTTCAGCGTGGATGTACGCGAGCTCCTTGAGCTTCAGCGCACCCTCGAGCGCGATCGGGTACCCGACGTGGCGACCGAGGAAGAGCACCGCGCGGGAGTCGGCCATCCAGTGGGCGAGCTGCGCGATCTTCTCGGAGGCGCCGAGGATGCTGGCGATCTTGTCGGGCACGGCCTGCAGCTCCTCGACCTGCGACGCCAGGAACTGCGGAGTCTGGGTGCCGCGGACCCGCGCGAGGTGCAGCCCGAACAGGTAGAGCGCCGTGATCTGAGCGGTGAACGCCTTCGTGGACGCGACCGCGACCTCGGGCCCCGCGTGGGTGTACACCACGGCGTCCGACTCGCGCGCGATCGTGGCGCCCTGGGTGTTGCAGATCGACAGCGTCTTCGCGCCGGACTCGCTCGCGAAACGCACCGCCATGAGCGTGTCCATGGTCTCGCCCGACTGGCTCACCGAGATGACGAGCGTGCGCGCGTCGATGACCGGGTCGCGGTAGCGGAACTCGTGGCTCAGCTCGACGGTGACCGGGATCCCGGCCCAGCGCTCGATCGCGTAGGTGCCGACCGTGCCCGCGTAGGCGGCGGTGCCACACGCGATGATCACGATGCGGTTGATGTCGAGGAAGAGCTCGTCGAGACCGGCGAGTTCGGGGATGACGACCTGGCCGCCCTCGACCCGTCCGCGGATCGTGTTCGCGACCGCGTCGGGCTCCTCGCTGATCTCCTTCGCCATGAAGCTCGACCAGCCGCCCTTGTCGGCCGCCGAAGCGTCCCACTGGATCTCGAACGGCTCGGTCACGACGTGGTTGCCGGAGAAGTCGGTGACCGTCACGTCGTCAGGCGTGATGACGACCATCTGGTCCTGACCGATCGCGACCGCGCGCTGGGTGTACTGCACGAACGCGGCGACGTCCGACCCGAGGAAGTTCTCGCCGTCGCCGAGCCCGATGACGAGCGGCGAGTTCCGACGCGCACCGATGACGACGCCGGGCAGGTCCTGGTGCATGGCGAGCAGCGTGAAGGCGCCGTCCAGGCGAGCGACGACACGACGGAAGGCCTCGGTGAGGTCGCCGGTGGAACGGTACTCGCGGCCGATGAGCACGGCGGCGATCTCGGTGTCGGTGTCGCTCTCGAAGGTGAAGCCGTCCGCGAGGAGCTCTGCGCGCAGCTCGGCGAAGTTCTCGATGATGCCGTTGTGGATGAGCGCGAGGCGTCCTTCGTCCCCGAGGTGCGGGTGCGCGTTGCGGTCCGTCGGTCCACCATGGGTCGCCCAACGGGTGTGACCGATACCGGTCGAGCCCGGCGCGATGGGGTTCGCGGCGAGGTCCTCGGTGAGGACGGCCAGCTTCCCGGCGCGCTTCCGGGTGTTCAGCGAACCCGTCGCGTCGAGCACGGCGATCCCGGCTGAGTCGTACCCCCGGTACTCGAGCCGCTTGAGTCCGCCCATGAGGACGTCCACCGTCTTGTCGTTCCCGACGTACCCTACGATTCCACACATGTAGAGCAGCATAATCGGGCGATTTTGCGAGGATCCTGCACCAACCTCGAGGTGCCGGCGCTCAGCCTCGGAGCAGGACGGTCTTGCCGAGATCCACCGGTTCCCGGGCCCTTCCCCTGCCGCTGCTCAGAGCTTGCGGAGCAGCACCGAGGACACCGTGTGATCGGAGTCCTTCCGCAGCACGAGCTTGGCGCGTGAGCGGGTCGGGCGGATGTTGTCGATGAGGTTCGGCTCGTTGATCGAGCGCCAGAACCCACGCGCCTGATCGGCCGCCTCCTCATCGGAGAGCTCGGCGAACACGTTGAAGAAGGAGTTCGGGTTCGAGAACGCGCCCCGCTTGAGCGCCATGAAGCGGTCGACGTACCAGGACTCGATGTCGCGCGTCCGTGCGTCGACGTAGATGCTGAAGTCGAACAGGTCGCTGATCGCGAGTCCGCTCGCCGTCGCAGCCGGCTGCAGCACGTTCAAGCCCTCGACGATCAGGACGTCGGGGCGCCGGACGACGACCTGCGCCGTCGGGATGATGTCGTAACGCAGGTGCGAGTAGAACGGTGCCCGCACCTCGGCGGCACCGCTCTTCACCGCGGTGATGAACCGCAGGAGCGCGCGCCGGTCGTACGACTCGGGGAAGCCCTTGCGATCCATGATGCCGCGCCGCTGGAGCTCCTCGTTCGGGTAGAGGAAGCCATCGGTCGTCACGAGTTCGACGTGCGGGGTGTCCGGCCAGCGCGACAGCAGTTCGCGCAGCAGCCGCGCGATGGTCGACTTGCCCACGGCCACGGAACCCGCCACACCGATCACGAACGGCGTCCGGAGCGCCTGGTCGCCGAGGAACCGGCTCGTCGCTCGCCCGAGGTCCTGGGTGCCCTTCGCGTACAGGCTCAGCAGCCGGCTGAGCGGCACGTAGACCTCCTCGACCTCCCGCATGTCGAGACGGTCGCCGAGGCCACGGATCTGCACGACCTCGGTCTCGCTGAGCGGTGTGGCCGTCTCCGGAGCGAGTCGCGCCCACTCGGCACGGTCGATCTCCACGTAGGGCGTCGGCTGCCCGGAGGCACCGCCCGTCGTCGTCGAAGTCATGCGATCACTCTTCCACAGCTGAGGTGCCGACCCGCCGCCGGACGACTCAGATGGCGAGTCGCTCGCGGACGACGTCGGCGAGGCGGTGCGCCAGGCGATCGGCGGTCGGCTGGTCGGCCGCCTCGACCATGACCCGGACGAGCTGCTCGGTGCCGGACGGCCGCAACAGCACGCGTCCGTCGTCTCCGAGCTCGGCTTCGGCAGCCTGTACGGCAGCGTCGACGACCTCGTCGCCGACGAGGCGCGTGCGGTCGACACCCGTGACGTTGACGAGGATCTGCGGGTACACCTGCATCACCGCGGCGAGCTCCGCCAGCGTCTTCCCGGTGCGCGCCATCTCGGCCACGATGTGCAGGCCGGTGAGGATGCCGTCGCCGGTGGTCGCGTAGTCGGCCATGATCACGTGGCCCGACTGCTCACCGCCGAGCGAATAGGCGTTCGCGTTCATCGCCTCGAGGACGTAGCGGTCGCCGACCCCGGTCTGGACGACGTTGATGCCGTGCTCGCGCATCGCGACGTGCAGGCCGAGGTTGCTCATCACCGTGGCGACGAGCGTGTCGTCCTTGAGCTTGCCGCGCTCCTGCATCGACACCGCGAGGATGGCCATGATCTGGTCGCCGTCGACGACCTTGCCCGCAGCGTCGACCGCGAGACAACGGTCGGCGTCGCCGTCGTGTGCGATGCCGAGGTCGGCACCGTGCTCGAGGACCGCCTTGGACAGGAGGTCGAGGTGCGTGGAGCCGACGCCGTCGTTGATGTTCATGCCGTCGGGGTCGTTGCCGATGATCGTGACCGTGGCCCCGGCGTCGCGGAAGGTCTCCGGCGACACTCCCGCGGCCGCGCCGTGCGCGCAGTCGAGGACGACATGGATCCCGTCCAGGCGATTCGGGAGGCTGCCGAGCAGGTGGAGGACGTAGCGGTCCTCGGCGTCGGCGAAGCGGATGATCCGGCCGACGTCTGCGCCGGTCGGGCTGAGCTTGGGGCGGTCGAGGTACTCCTCGATCCGGCGTTCCACGGCGTCGGGCAGCTTCGTGCCGCCGCGGGCGAAGATCTTGATCCCGTTGTCGGGCGCGGGGTTGTGCGAGGCGGAGATCATCACACCGAAGTCGGCGTCGATGTCGGCGATGAGGAACGCCGTCGCGGGCGTGGGCAGCACGCCTGCCTCGAGCACGTCGACGCCCGAGGACGCCAGGCCCGCCGCGACGGCGGCGGACAGGAACTCGCCGGAGATACGTGGGTCGCGTGCGAGCACGGCGACCGGGCGCTTCCCGGCGGCACGGCGGGCCTCAGCACTACGGCCTTGCCCAAGCACCACTGCGGTGGCTTGGGCAAGGCCGAGAGCGAGGTCTGCCGTCAGGTCGGCGTTCGCGAGTCCGCGTACGCCGTCGGTACCAAACAGCTGAGGCATCGAGCTTCGCTTGTCTTGAGAGCGCTTAGCGCTTCGAGAACTGCGGAGCCTTACGGGCCTTCTTGAGTCCGGCCTTCTTGCGCTCCTTGACGCGAGCGTCGCGGGAGAGGAAGCCGGCCTTCTTCAGGGTGGCGCGGTTGTTCTCCTCGTCGATCTGGTTCAGCGAGCGAGCGATGCCGAGGCGCAGCGCGCCGGCCTGGCCCGAGGGGCCACCACCGGAGATGCGTGCGATGACGTCGTAGCCGCCGGCCAGGTCGAGGACGGTGAACGGGTCGTTGATGAGCTGCTGGTGCAGCTTGTTCGGGAAGTAGTCCTCGAGCGTGCGGCCGTTGACCGTGATGGTGCCGCTGCCGGGGACGAGACGCACGCGGGCGATGGCCTGCTTGCGACGGCCGACGGCTGCGCCGGGGACGCTCAGCACGGCGCGAGGCGCGGTGACTGCTGCTTCAGGAGCCGACTCGGTGGAGTAGCTCTGCGGGGTCTCTTCGATGGAATCTGCGATGTTCGCCACTGTGTAATCCTTTTTTCTTGTCCGGTGCTTACTGGGCGACCTGGTCGAGCGTGAACGGCTTGGGCTGCTGAGCGGCGTGCGGGTGCTCGCTGCCCGTGTAGACCTTGAGCTTCTTCAGCTGGTCGCGGCCGAGCGTGTTCTTCGGCAGCATGCCGCGGATCGCCTTCTCGACGGCGCGGATCGGGTTCTTCTCGAGGAGCTCGGCGTAGGTGACGGCCGAGAGCCCGCCCGGGTAACCGGAGTGGCGGTAGGCCTTCTTCTGCAGGAGCTTGGCGCCGGTGAGGGCCACCTTGTCGGCGTTGATGATGATGACGAAGTCGCCACCGTCCATGTGAGGGGAGAAGGTCGCCTTGTGCTTGCCGCGCAGGAGCGCTGCAGCGTGGCTGGCCAGGCGGCCGAGGACCACGTCGGTGGCGTCGATGACGACCCAGTCGTGCGTGATCTCACTGGCCTTCGGGGAATACGTGCGCGTCACAATAGTGCTGCTTTCTGGTCGGAGTTGGTCGTTCGTGAATCCCGCTCCTGTTGGGTGTTCCGAACGGAACGCCCGAGGTGGAGGGCTCAACTTCGGGTACCGCGCCGCAGAAGGCGCAGGCACCAACGGGAGAGTCTACGCGACGACGTCCCGGCGGTCAATTCCCACCGGGAACCTCACTCGGCGCTCGCCTCCACCTGCTCGTGGCTCCGCCGCTGACGGGTCTCGGCGGCCCGTGCGTGCAGCAGCCCCGGCTCGGGGTAACCGATCTCGACGAGGGTGAGTCCGCGCGCCGGCATCACCCGGAAATCGATCTCCCGCCGCCCGCCGTCGCGGAGCCGGACGACCTCCTCGAGCGACATGCGCCCCTCCCCCACGGCGACGCAAGCGCCGACGAGCGCCCGCACCATGCTGTGGCAGAACGCGTCGGCGGTGAGGCTCGCCACGAGCACGCCCGCTTCGTCCCGCGCCCAGCTGAAGGACTGCAGGGTCCGGATGGTCGTCGCGCGTGGTCGCGGTTTGCAGTACGCCTGGAAGTCGTGGAGCCCGACGAGCGAGGTGGCCGCCCGGTGGAGCAGCTCGACGTCGAGCGACGCCGTCGTCCAGCTCGTCGTCCGCCGGAGGATCGGGTCCTTGCGGACGTCGGCATCCGCGAGACGGTAACGGTAGTGACGCCAGACCGCCGAGAAGCGCGCGTCGAAGCCCTCCGCCGCCGGTTCCGCCGTGTGGATCACGACGTCGCGGTCCATCCCGAGCACGCCGTTCAGTCGACGCACGAGGAGCGAGCTCGCGGTCTCGTTCCGCGGCGTACCGTCGTGGAACTCGGCGTGGCGCCCCTGCAATCGCGTGATCTTCGCGAGCTGCGGCTCGGTGAGGTCGAGGTGCGCCACCTGACCTGCCGCGTGCACCCCGGCATCCGTGCGTCCGGCCACCACGAACCGCGGCATGGGCGGGACGGTCTTGCCGAGCACGCGATAGAGCGCCTCCTCCAGGACCCCCTCGACCGTCCGGAGCCCCGGTTGCTTCGCCCATCCGGCGAAGTCCGTGCCGTCGTAGGCGATGGCGAGCCGGAACCGCTGGGTCGGGAGGACGTCCGCTGCCGCGACCTGCTCAGCGCTCACGGACGTACGCCAGATCACGCGTCGTCGCGACGAAGCCCTGTCGTTCGTACAGCCCGAGTGCACCCGTGGGGCTGGCCGTGTCGACCTCCAGGGTCGCCCGCTCGAGGCCGGCTGCCTGGATCCGGCGAAGCGCGGTGGCCAGCAGAGCCGGTGCGAGTCGTCGGCCACGCCAGTCGCGCACGGTCCCGACGAGCGCGATGTACGCGCTGGTGAACCCCTGCGCGGACCAGCTGTCCTCGTCCACCTCGGCCAGCGTGAAGCCGACGACCCGTCCATCGTCGTCGATCGCGACCACCGAGAGGTCGTCGCGGAAGTGGGATCCGCCGACGAACTGCGCCCACATCGCAGGGACCGTCTCCAGGCTGCCCCAGTGGTCCCGGAACGAGTCGTTCCGAGCCTCCCTCGTGCGTTCGGCCACGTCCGGGTGGTACGCCTCGAGTCGGACACCGTCGGGCACGTCGATCTCGTCGACGGGCGCGGAGAGATCGCGTTCCATGATCGTGAAGTACCGCGCCACGCCGAAGCCGAACCGCTCCAACAGGCGCGCCGCCCCCGGGTTCCGTTCGTCGACGTAGGCACGGGAGGAAGCTGGAGCACCCGTCTCGACGGAGGCCAGCTGCTGCTCGGACCGTTCCAGCGACCACGCGAGCAGCACTCGGCCGATCCCCCGCTCACGCCATGCGGGATGCACGCCGCCGAAGACGTACGAATACACGGACACGTCTCGCGAGGGCGACAGGACCACCATCGCGTAGGCGACCAGCGTGCCGTCGGCGGCGATCGCCAGCAGGCTGTCCGCAGCCATGTCGATCCACGCGTGGTCGAACTGGTCCGCGATCTCGTCGCGGCTCGTCACCCGGTGGGGGTTGTCGAACGGATCCATGGCACGGCACAGCGCCACGATGTCGTCGATGTCCGCGCGGACCGCCGGACGCCAGTGATCGACGTCGGGGTGCTGTGGCAGGGCCGGCAGGCCGGCCGGAACGGCGGGAGTGGTACTCATGTCTCCAGCCTAGGACACCGTCGCAGCGCCGCCAGGAACGACGGAACCCCGCCCTCCACGTGGAGAGCGGGGTTCCGTTCGTGTGTCGCTGAACCTACTTGGCGTCCTTCGCGGGAGCCTCGTCGGTGGTCTCGCCGGCGTCGACGGACTCGCCGTCGGTCTCGGTCGCCTCGACGGCTTCCGTAGCCTCCGCGTCGGCTTCGACCTCGGCGGGGGTCTCCTCGGCCGGAGCCTCGTCGACCGGCGCTGCGGCGTGCTTCGCGGACTGCTTGGCCGGCTTCGCCTTCGGCGTGACGGGCTCGAGGACGAGCTCGATCACGGCCATCGGAGCGTTGTCGCCCTTGCGGTAACCGGTCTTGATGATGCGCGTGTAGCCACCCTGACGGTCGGCGACGAGGGGCGCGATCTCCGTGAAGAGCTCGTGGACGACGCTCTTGTCGGTGATCGTCGCGAGCACCCGACGGCGGGCGTGCAGGTCGCCGCGCTTCGCGAAGGTGATCAGGCGCTCAGCGAGCGGACGCAGGCGCTTCGCCTTGGTCTCGGTGGTCTGGATGCGCTTGTGGGTGAACAGCGCAGCAGCGAGGTTGGCGAGCAGGAGACGCTCGTGGGCAGGTCCGCCTCCGAGGCGGGGTCCCTTGGTGGGAGTAGGCATTCTTGTCTCTCTTCAGGTTGGAAAGTCGTCAGGTGGATCGCGTGCTAGGAGACGGTCTCGTCGTCGTAGCCGCTGTAGAAGTGGGCGCCGTCGAACCCGGGAACCGAGTCCTTCAGGGAGAGGCCCATCTCGGTGAGCTTGTCGCGAACTTCATCCACCGACTTCTGTCCGAAGTTGCGGATGTTCATGAGCTGCGTCTCCGACAGCGCGACGAGCTCGCTGACGTTGTTGATGCCCTCGCGCTTGAGGCAGTTGTACGAGCGCACGGAGAGGTCGAGGTCCTCGATCGGGATCGAGAGCTCGCCCGGCAGCACGGCGTCGACCGGCGCGGGGCCGATCTCGATGCCCTCTGCGGCGGTGTTGAGCTCGCGAGCCAGGCCGAACAGCTCGGTCAGCGTACGACCGGCCGACGCGATGGCGTCGCGCGGCGTGATGGCCGGCTTCGACTCGACGTCGACGACCAGGCGGTCGAAGTCGGTGCGCTCACCGGCACGAGTCGCCTCGACGCGGTAGGTCACCTTGAGGACGGGCGAGTAGATCGAGTCGACGGGGATCTGACCGGCTTCGCTGAACTCGTTGCGGTTCTGCGTGGCCGACACGTAGCCGCGGCCACGCTCGATCGTGAGCTCGAGCTCGAACTTCGCCTTGTCGTTGAGGGTCGCGATGACGAGGTCCGGGTTGTGGACCTCGACGCCGGCCGGAGCCGAGATGTCGGCTGCGGTGACCTGGCCTGCGCCGGTCTTGCGGAGGTACGCCGTGATCGGCTCGTCGTGCTCGCTGGAGACGACGAGGCCCTTGATGTTCAGGATGATCTCGGTGACGTCTTCCTTGACACCGGGGATCGTGCTGAACTCGTGCAGCACGCCGTCGATGCGGATGCTGGTGACGGCTGCACCCGGGATGGACGACAGCAGGGTGCGACGGAGCGAGTTCCCGAGGGTGTACCCGAAGCCTGGCTCGAGCGGCTCGATGATGAACCGGCTGCGGAACTCCGAGATGGATTCTTCGGTGAGCGTAGGGCGCTGTGCGATGAGCACTATGGATTCCTTTCGGCTAAGTGTCCGCTATATGACACTTGCGTTGGCGAGGTAGTGAATGGTGTTCGCTGGCCCTGGTCACCAGGACCATGCCGTGATCCGTCCGCGGCGATCAGACGATCGCTACGGACGGATCACGGCCGGTGAACCGAAGGAATTAGACGCGGCGACGCTTCGGGGGGCGGCAGCCGTTGTGTGCCTGAGGCGTGACGTCGTTGATCGAGCCGACCTCGAGGCCTGCGGCCTGGAGGGAACGGATCGCGGTCTCGCGGCCGGAGCCGGGTCCCTTGACGAAGACGTCGACCTTCTTCATGCCGTGCTCCTGCGCCTGACGCGCAGCCGACTCGGCGGCGAGCTGTGCGGCGAACGGGGTCGACTTGCGCGAACCCTTGAAGCCGACGCCACCGGACGAAGCCCAGCTGATGACCGCGCCCGAGGGGTCGGTGATCGAGACGATCGTGTTGTTGAACGTCGACTTGATGTGGGCCTGGCCCACGGCGATGTTCTTCTTTTCCTTCTTACGCGGCTTCCGAACGGCCGACTTTGGTGCTGCCATGAATATCTCCTGAGTCCTATGACGAGGCGACTAGGCGGGGCCTAGCGAGCCTTCTTCTTGCCGGCGACGGTGCGCTTCGGGCCCTTGCGGGTGCGCGCGTTGGTCTTGGTGCGCTGGCCGCGGACCGGAAGTCCACGACGGTGACGGATGCCCTGGTAGGACCCGATCTCCACCTTGCGGCGGATGTCGGCGGCGACCTCACGGCGGAGGTCACCCTCGACCTTGAAGGTGCCCTCGATGTAATCGCGCAGGGCGATCAGCTGGTCATCGGTGAGATCCTTCACGCGGATGTCTCCGCTGATGCCGGTGTCGGCGAGGGTCTTGAGTGACCGCGTGCGGCCAACACCGTAGATGTACGTCAGTGCAACTTCCACGCGCTTGTCGCGTGGGATGTCTACGCCGGCGAGACGTGCCATGGTGGCTTCTCCTAGGAGTTGTGGAGGTGTGGAGCAGCTCCGGTGCTCGGGCCTCCGACCCGAGGTGTCACCCGCGGCGCACGATGTGCTGCGGGATCTGGAACTGCCGTTAGAGGGGTGGTGCTGTGTTGCTCAGGGCTGCGTGCTGCAGATCCTCTGAGATCAACCCTGACGCTGCTTGTGGCGCGGGTTCTCGCAGATGACCATGACGCGGCCGTTGCGACGGATGACCTTGCACTTGTCGCAGATCTTCTTGACGCTGGGCTTGACCTTCATAGTTCTCTCTTTTCGCTGTCATCGTGCCGGGCCCACCACCGGATGGTGGCGGCGCGTCCGGCCGTTACTTACAGCGCGACCTACTTGTAGCGGTAGACGATCCGACCACGGGTCAGGTCGTAGGGGGTCAGTTCCACGATCACGCGGTCCTCTGGGAGGATGCGGATGTAGTGCTGACGCATTTTGCCCGAAATGTGGGCAAGTACCTTGTGTCCGTTGGTCAGCTCAACGCGGAACATCGCGTTGGGCAGAGCCTCGACCACTTGGCCCTCGATCTCGATGACGCCGTCTTTTTTGGCCATAGCCTCACTGTCGCTCAGGTTGAGTCGCACTGGTCGTGCGGATGGATTGCGGTGCGGATGTCGGCTCGCCGAAGGCATGCAGAAAGCACCAAAGATCGATTCTATGCTATGTTTCCGGGTTTCGCCAACTCAACGTCGGCCAAGGCCCGTCAGTCGGTGCGGGAGCGCAGCGCGTCGTTGATCTGCGCCGTGAGACCGGCGTCCATCGGCAGCGGACGTCCGTCCACGGCACGCACCGGCGCGGCCAGTCGGACGCTGGAGAGCAACCACACCGCTTCCGCGCCGTGCACGTCCTCCGGTGTCAGCATCCGGTACTCGTGCGGGAGCCCCTGCTCCACGAGATGGGCCCAGAGCGCGAGCTGCGTGGTGCCGGGCAGGATGCCACTCGACGGAGGCGGTGTCACGAATGTTCCGCCGATCCGGACGACAACGGTGGAGGTGGGGCCCTCGAGGACGAAGCCGTCGCTGCTGAGGAAGAGCACGTCGTCCGCTCCACGTCGGTGCGCCTCACGGAGCGCGGCCATGTTGACCGCGTACGACAGCGTCTTGGCACCGGCGAGCAGCCACGGCGAACGCTCCTGCACGTCGCTCGCGAGACCGCGGTCGAGCAGGACGACCTCGATGCCGTTCTCGCGCTCGGGGAACCCGTCAGCCGGCGTCGCCGAGATCCACGCGGTCGGGCGTCCGCCACTCCCCCGCGTCACGACGAGTCGGACGGCGCTCTGATCGACGTCGGGGAGTTCTGCGATCGCGCGCGAGATCGCGAGCCGCCACTGTGCGTGGTTCGGCGCGGGCAGATCGAGGATCGCCGCCGACTCGGTCAGTCGATCGAGGTGCGCCTCGACCGACTGCGGGTGCCGGTCGACGACACCGATCGTCTCGAAGATCCCGTCCCCCCGCGCGGGGCCCAGATCGAAGACGCTCAAGACGCCGGACCCGTCGCCGGCCGGCGTGATCGTGGCCGCGAGGTCGGCGTCGTCGATGACGGTGTCCGCGGGGAGGACGTCGAGAAGGAACACGATCGGCACGCTCATGCCGAGCAACTCTACCGGGACGGACGAGGTCCGGACGGCGACCGGGCTGCCGCTCGGTCAGGCGGGACGGACGGGGGTGACGCCGAACGCGGCGAGAGCCGCGGCGCCGCCATCGTGAGCGGTCAGGACCCAGATGCCGTCGCGGTGCACGGCGACGCTGTGCTCCCAGTGCGCAGCCGAACCACCGTCGAGCGTGGCGACGGTCCATTCGTCGTCGCGGACGAAGGTGTCGGGGCTCCCGGCGACCACCATCGGTTCGATGGCCACCACGAGTCCGGGCTTCACTTCGGGGCCACGCTGGCGGACACGGTAATTGAACACCGGTGGCGCCTCGTGCATCGTGCGTCCGATGCCGTGCCCGACGTAGTCGGTGAGGATCCCGTAGGGCTTCCCCTCGGGTGAGTGGTCCTCGACGTACTCCTCGATCGCTGCACCGACCTGGTTGAGGTGTCGGGCGGTCGCGAGCTCGGCGATTCCGGCCCACAGCGAACCCTCCGTCACCGCCGAGAGCCGCTCGCGCTCGGTGACGAGCTCCGGGCGCGTGGGGTCGGGCAGCACGATGGTCATCGCGGAGTCGCCGTTCCAGCCGTCGATCTCGGCGCCGCTGTCGATCGACACGATGTCGCCCGCCTGCAGCACGCGAGACCCGGGGATGCCGTGGACCACGTCCTCGTTGACCGAGGCGCAGACCGTGTGGCGATAGCCGGGGACGAGCTTGAAGTTGGAGTGCCCGCCGGCCGCGACGATGGCCGCCTCGGCAGCCGCGTCGAGTTGCAGCGTCGTCGCCCCGGGGGCGACGAGAGCGCGCACTGCATCGAGCGAGGCCGCGGTGGCCAGCCCCGGCGCGATCATGGCGCGGATCTGGTCAGGGGTCTTGTAGATCGACTTCCGGAACACCGTGGTTGACGTGTCGGTGCGTCAGACGGCCGGGACGATGATGCCGCGGGCAGCAAGGGCCGCGTCGATCCGCGCGGTGACCTCGTCGACCTCACCGAGGCCGTCGACCGCCACGACGAGCCCGCGAGCGGTGAAGACCTCGATCAGCGGCGCGGTCTCCTGTGCGTAGAGGTCGAGCCGGTGGCGGATGACCTCCTCCGTGTCGTCGGTGCGACCCTGCTCGGCGGCACGCTTGAGGAGTCGAGCGACGACCTCTTCTGTGTCGGCCTGCAGCTGCACGACAGCGTTGAGGCTCGCGTCGTTCTCCGCGAGCAGCGCGTCGAGCGCGACCACCTGGTCGGTGGTCCGCGGATACCCGTCGAGCAAGAACCCCTCGACGGCGTCGGGCTGGTGGAGCCGGTCGCGGACGATCTCGTTCGTCAACGAGTCGGGAACGTACCCGCCCTCGCTCACGATCGCCTGGACCTGCTTCCCGAGCGCCGTACCCTCCTTGATGTTCGCGCGGAAGATGTCGCCCGTCGAGATCGCGGGGATGTCGAAGCGCTCCGCGAGGAAGGCCGCCTGGGTGCCCTTGCCGGATCCCGGAGGACCGACGATGAGCAGACGGGGCTTGCCGGCTGCCGCGCTCAACGCAGGAGCCCTTCGTAGTGACGCTGCTGGAGCTGCGAGTCGATCTGCTTGACCGTCTCGAGCCCGACACCGACGATGATGAGGATCGATGCGCCGCCGAACGGGAAGTTGGCGTTCGCGCCCACCAGCGCCAGGGCGATGAGCGGCAGGAGGGCGATCAACCCCAGGTAGATCGATCCGGGCAGGGTCACGCGGGTCAGGACGTAGTCGAGGTATTCGGCCGTCGGGCGGCCGGCACGGATGCCGGGGATGAACCCGCCGTACTTCTTCATGTTGTCGGCGACCTCTTCGGGGTTGAAGGTGATCGCGACGTAGAAGTAGGTGAAGCCGACGATGAGCAGGAAGTACATGAGCATGTACAGCGGGTGGTCACCCTTGGTGAGGTACTGCTGGATCCACAGGACCCAGGGCGCCGGGGTGCCGGTCGTCGGCTGGTTGAACTGCGCGATGAGGGCCGGCAGGTACAGGATCGACGACGCGAAGATGACGGGCACCACACCGGCCATGTTGACCTTGATGGGGATGTACGTGTTGTTGCCGCCGTACGTCCTGCGTCCGACCATCCGCTTCGCGTACTGCACCGGGATGCGACGTTGCGACTGCTCGACGAAGACGACGAGTCCGACGATCACGAGGCCGACGGCCAGCACGAGAAGGAAGACCTCTGGGCCCTTCGCGGTCCAGATGGCGGCCAGCGAGCCCGGGAAGGTGGCTGCGATCGAGGTGAAGATGAGGAGCGACATGCCGTTGCCGACGCCGCGCTCGGTGACGAGCTCGGCCATCCACATGACGAGGCCGGTGCCCGCGGTCATGGTGACGACCATGAGGAGCATGCCGTACCAGGTGCCGCCTTGGGCGGTGATGAGGTCGGCGCAGACGCCGCCCTGGTTGCCGAACAGTGCACCGCTCTTGGCGACCGTGATGAGCGTCGTCGACTGGAGGATGCCGAGGAAGATCGTGAGGTAACGCGTGTACTGCGTCAGCTTGCCCTGGCCGGCCTGGCCTTCTTTGTGCAGCGTCTCGAAGTGCGGGATGACCACGCGGAGGAGCTGGACGATGATCGACGCGGTGATGTAGGGCATGATGCCCAGCGCGAAGATGGAGAGTTGGAGGAGCGCGCCACCGCTGAAGAGGTTGACGAGCTCGTAGAGGCCTGATGCGCCGGCGGCCTGCTGGTTCGCGAGGCACTGCTGCACGTTCGGGAAGTTCACGAACGGAGCGGGGATGAAGGACCCCAGCCGGTAGATGGCGATGATCCCGAGCGTGAACCCGATCTTGCGACGAAGATCCGGGGTCCGGAAGATCCGGCCGATGGCGCTGAACAAAAGGGGCCTCCTGTGAGATGTTGCGGGGTCGGCCCGGGTGACCGGCATGATGCCGGCCACCCGAGTGAGCTCCTGTGCGGAGCCGGCCGAGGGCTACTTGACGCTGCCCCCGGCTGCCACGATCTTCTGCTCAGCTGAGCCGGAGACCTTGTCAACCGCGACATTCAGCTTAACCGAGATGTCACCGTTTCCGAGAACCTTGACCTTCTCGTTCTTCCGGACGGCACCCTTGGCGACGAGGTCGACCGTGGTCACGTCGCCACCCTTCGGGTACAGCTCGGCGAGCTTCTCCAGGTTCACGACCTGGTACTCGACGCGGAAGGGGTTCTTGAAGCCACGGAGCTTCGGGGTGCGCATGTGCAGCGGCATCTGCCCACCCTCGAAGCCGACCTTGACGTTGTAACGCGCCTTCGTACCCTTGGTACCGCGACCCGCGGTCTTACCCTTGGACGCCTCACCACGGCCCACGCGCATCCGGGACTTCTTGGCCCCGGCGGCCGGACGCAGGTGGTGCACCTTCAGGACCTGCTCGCGCTTCTCAGCGGGCTCGTCCTTCGCGGGCTTCTTGGCTGCAGCGGCCTTGGGGGCCGCCTTCGCCTTGGGCTCGGCCTTCGCGGCAGCCGTCTTCGGAGCTGCCTTGGGGGCCTTCTCCTCAGTGGTTTCGTTCTTCTCAGCCATTAGTCGATCTCCTCAACCTGTACGAGGTGAGCAACAGTGTTCACGTAGCCGCGGTTCTGCGCGTTGTCCGGACGGACGACGACAGCACCGATGCGACGGAGACCCAGGCTGCGAAGCGTGTCGCGCTGGTTCTGCTTCTCACTAATTCTGCCCTTGATCTGGGTGATCCTCAGCTGGGCCATCAGGCACCTACCTTCGCAGCAGCGGCCGCCTGAACGGCCTCTGCCTCTGCACGGAGCAGGCGGGCCGGAGCGACCTGGTCGAACTCGAGACCACGACGGGCTGCGACGGCACGAGGTTCCTCGAGCTGCTTCAGCGCCGTGACGGTCGCGTGGACGATGTTGATCGTGTTGGACGAACCGAGCGACTTGCTCAGCACGTCGTGGATCCCGGCGCACTCGAGGACGGCGCGGACGGGACCACCGGCGATGACACCGGTACCAGCGGCGGCGGGGCGCAGGAGCACCACACCGGCTGCTGCCTCACCCTGGGTGGGGTGCGGGATGGTCGAGCCGACGCGCGGGACGCGGAAGAAGTTCTTCTTCGCCTCTTCGACGCCCTTCGCGATCGCGAGCGGGACTTCGCGAGCCTTGCCGTAGCCGACGCCGACCATGCCGTTGCCGTCACCGACGACCACGAGGGCGGTGAAGCTGAAGCGACGACCACCCTTCACGACCTTCGAGACACGGTTGATGGTCACGACGCGCTCCAGGAACTGGCTCTTGTCGCTGTCGCGGCTACCGCGGTCGCGGTTGGGGTTGCGCTCGCGGCCTCCGCGGCGCGCCTCGCGCGGCTCGCGGTCGCCGGTGGGCGCCGTCGATGCCGCGGTCTCGACCGGGGCCTCGGCCACGGTCGCCACAGGCTCTTGCTGCTGCTTGTTGTCTTCGCTCACAGGTTCAATCCGCCCTCTCGAGCACCATCGGCAATTGCTGCCACGCGACCTGCGTAGCGGTTGCCTCCACGGTCAAATACGACATCGTCGATGCCGGCTGCCTTGGCACGCTCGGCGATGAGTTCGCCGACCTTGCGCGACTTGGCGGTCTTGTCGCCGTCGAACGTCCGGAGGGTGTCCTCCATGGTCGAGGCGGAGACGAGGGTGTGACCCTTCGTGTCATCGACAACCTGCACGAACACGTGACGGGCTGAACGGTTGACGACGAGGCGCGGACGGACCGCGGTACCCTCGACCTTCTTGCGCAGACGCGTGTGGCGACGGCCACGTGCGGCAGTCTTCGTTGGACGAGCCATGGTTACTTACCAGCCTTTCCGGCCTTGCGACGCACGATCTCGCCGGCGTAGCGCACACCCTTGCCCTTGTACGGCTCGGGCTTGCGGATCTTACGGATGTTGGCGGCGACCTCGCCGACGGCCTGCTTGTCGATACCGGCGACCGTGAGCTTGTTGTTGCCCTCGACGGTCAGCGTGATGCCGACCGGCGGCTCGACGGTGACGGGGTGCGAGAAGCCGAGCGCGAACTCGACGGCGCTGCCCTTCTGAGCGACGCGGTAACCGGTACCGACGACCTCGAGGCCCTTGGTGTAGCCCTGGGTGACGCCGATGATCTGGTTCGCGATGAGCGTGCGGGTCAGGCCGTGGAGCGAGCGCGAGTTGCGCTCGTCGTCGGGACGCGTGACGAGCAGCTGTGCGTCTTCGAGCTTGACCTCGATGGGGCTCGCGACGGTGAGCTGAAGCTCACCCTTCGGGCCCTTGACGGTGACGTTCTGACCGGCGACGTCGATGGTGACGCCTGCCGGGATGTCGATGGGGAGTCTTCCAATACGAGACATGACTGGCTACCACACGTAGGCGAGGACTTCCCCACCCACGCCCTTCTTCTCGGCCTGGCGGTCCGTGAGGAGGCCGCTGGAGGTGGACAGGATGACGACGCCGAGGCCGCCGAGGACCTTGGGGATCTCGTTCGACTTCGCGTAGACGCGGAGGCCGGGCTTCGAGACGCGCTTGATGCCGGCGATGGATCGCTCGCGGTTCGGGCCGAACTTGAGGCTCAGCGAGAGCGTCTGTCCGACGGCCGCGTCAGCGACCTCCCAGCCGGAGATGTAGCCCTCGGACTTGAGGATCTCGGCGATGTTCACCTTGAGCTTGGAGTGCGGCATCGACACGGTGTCGTGGTGCGCCGAGTTCGCATTGCGCAGTCTGGTCAGCATGTCTGCGACCGGATCTGTCATGGTCATATCGAGTGTTTCCTTTGTTCACCAGGTTTCGACATCCTGTGCAAGGGTGCCGACCTGTGGTGGTTGAACCGTTCTGGGCAGGAGTGCCCCGAACGGGCGGAAGCCCGGTCCTCGACATACACCGAGGACCGGGCAGAAGCTCAGCCTACTTGGACTCAGCCGCCTTGAACGGGAAGCCGAGCGCCTTGAGCAGCGCGCGACCCTCGTCGTCGTTCTTGGCCGTGGTCACGACAGTGATGTCGAAGCCGCGGACACGATCGATCTTGTCCTGGTCGATCTCGTGGAACATGGACTGCTCCTGGAGACCGAAGGTGTAGTTGCCGTTGCCGTCGAACTGCTTGTCCGAGAGACCGCGGAAGTCGCGGATACGCGGAAGAGCGAGGCTCAGCAGGCGGTCGAGGAACTCCCAAGCGCGGTCGCCACGAAGCGTGACGTGGGCGCCGATGGGCTGACCCTCGCGCAGCTTGAACTGCGCGATGGACTTGCGTGCCTTGGTGACCTGCGGCTTCTGGCCGGTGATCTTGGTGAGGTCCGAAACAGCGCCGTCGATGACCTTGCTGTCGCGAGCGGCCTCGCCCACACCGGTGTTGACGACGACCTTCACGAGTCCGGGCACCTGGTGCACGTTCGTGAAGCCGAAGTCCTTCTGCAGCTGCGGAAGGATCTCAGCGCGGTACTTCTGCTTGAGACGGGGCTGGATTTTGCCAGTCGCCACTTCTGTGTCGGTCATTACAGGTCCTTACCTGACTTCTTGGCGTAACGAACGCGGACCGTCTTGGTGACGCCGTCCTTCGTGACTTCCTCGTTGCGGTGGCCGACCTTGGTCGGGCCCTTGGTCTCCGGGTCGACGAGCGCGACGTTGGAGATGTGGATCGAAGCCTCGACGGTCTCGATGCCGCCGGTCTTGGTTCCACGCTGGGTCTGGCCGACACGGGAGTGCTTCGTGACGTAGTTGACGCCCTCCACGATCACCCGGTTCTTGTCCGCCAGGACCTCGATGACGCGACCCTGCTTGCCGCGGTAACCACCGCGGTCCTGCTTCGGGCCGGAGACGACCTGAACCAGGTCGCCCTTCTTGATCTTTGCCATGACTTAGATAACCTCCGGCGCCAACGAGACGATCTTCATGAACTTCTTGTCACGAAGCTCGCGACCGACCGGTCCGAAGATGCGGGTACCACGGGGGTCCCCGTCAGCCTTCAGGATGACAGCGGCGTTCTCGTCGAACTTGATGTACGAACCGTCGGAACGACGGGTCTGCTTGCGGGTGCGGACGATGACCGCCTTGACGACGTCGCCCTTCTTGACGTTGCCACCGGGGATCGCGTCCTTGACGGTCGCGACGATGGTGTCACCGAGGCCCGCGTAGCGGCGGCCGGAGCCACCGAGCACGCGAATGGTCAGGAGCTCCTTGGCGCCGGTGTTGTCGGCGACCTTGACTCGTGATTCTTGCTGAAGCATTGTTCGCTTTCCTCTCAGTAAGCCGCGAGGCCTACTTGGCCTTCTCGAGAATCTCGACCAGACGCCAGCGCTTGGTGGCGCTGGTGGGGCGGGTCTCGCTGATCAGGACGAGGTCGCCGATGCCGGCGGAGTTCGCCTCGTCGTGAGCCTTGACCTTGGAGGTGCGGCGGATGACCTTGCCGTAGAGCGGGTGCTTCACGCGGTCCTCGACCTCGACGACGATGGTCTTCTCCATCTTGTCGCTGGTCACCAGACCACGGCGGGTCTTGCGGTAGCCACGAGCAGCGGCGTCCTTGACGTCGTGCTCGGCCGACTCGTGACCCTCGGGGGCCTTGTCAGTAGCGGTAGCCATGTCTAGGCCTCCTTCGTGGTCTCGGCGTCGGCTGCAGCGGTGTCCTCGGACTTCGGTGCGGCCTTGGCCTTCTTGGTCTTCTTCTCAGCCTTGGCCTCGACGACCTCGACGGTCGGCGTGGCACGGATGCCGAGCTCGCGCTCACGGATGACCGTGTAGATGCGAGCGATGTCGCGCTTCACGGCGCGCAGGCGGCCGTGGTTCTCGAGCTGACCCGTTGCCGACTGGAAGCGCAGGTTGAACAGCTCTTCCTTGGCCTTGCGGAGCTCCTCGAGGAGGCGCTGGTCTTCAAAGGTGTCGAGCTCGACGGGGGTGAGCTCCTTGGATCCGATCGCCATTATGCGTCGCCCTCCTCGCGCTTGATGATGCGTGCCTTGAGGGGCAGCTTGTGGATTGCACGGGTGAGCGCCTCGCGGGCCAGGGTCTCATCGACTCCGGCGACCTCGAACAGCACACGACCCGGCTTGACGTTCGCGACCCACCACTCGGGCGAACCCTTACCGGAACCCATGCGGGTTTCGGCGGGCTTCTTGGTCAGCGGACGGTCGGGGTAGATGTTGATCCACACCTTTCCGCCACGCTTGATGTGACGCGTCATGGCGATACGAGCGGACTCGATCTGACGGTTGGTCACGTAAGCGGGCGTCAGGGCCTGGATACCGTACTCACCGAACGACACCTTGGTGCCACCGGTCGCCTGGCCGGAACGGCCGGGGTGGTGCTGCTTCCGGTGCTTGACTTTGCGTGGGATCAACATGGTTATGCCTCAACTCCTGCGGCGGCGGGCGCCTCAGCAGCTGCCTTGGGGGCGCTGCTCGGACCGGCGTTCCGACGGGGGCGGTCGCCACCGTCGCGACGTTCCGGACGCGTCGACTTCTGGTTGGCCTGCTCGCGAGCAAGCTCCTTGTTGGTGATGTCGCCCTTGTAGATCCAGACCTTCACGCCGATGCGGCCGAACGTGGTCTTCGCCTCGTAGAAGCCGTAGTCGATGTTCGCGCGGAGCGTGTGCAGCGGCACACGGCCTTCGCGGTAGAACTCGGAACGGCTCATCTCGGCGCCGCCGAGGCGGCCGGACACCTGGATGCGGACACCCTTGACGGTGGACGTGCGCTGAGCGCCCTGCAGGCCCTTACGCATCGCGCGGCGGAAGGCCACACGTGCGGAGAGCTGCTCGGCGATGCCCTGCGCGACGAGCTGAGCGTCGGCCTCGGGGTTCTTGACCTCGAGGATGTTCAGCTGGATCTGCTTCTTCGTGAGCTTCTCGAGGTCGGCGCGGATGCGCTCGGCCTCGGCGCCACGGCGACCGATCACGATGCCCGGACGGGCGGTGTGGATGTCGACGCGGACGCGGTCACGGGTGCGCTCGATCTCGATGCGGCTGACACCAGCGCGGTCGAGCGAGGTCGCCAGCAGACGGCGGATCTTGACGTCTTCCGCGACGAAGTCGCTGTAACGCTGACCCTTCTTCGTGCTGTCGGAGAACCAACGCGACACGTGGTCGGTCGTGATTCCCAGACGGAAGCCGTATGGATTGACTTTCTGACCCATTACTTGCTCACCTTCTTGGCCTTGGCAGCGCCGGCAGTCTCATCAGGCGTCGAGAGCTCGACGGTGATGTGGCTGGTGCGCTTGAGGATGCGGAACGCGCGGCCCTGTGCGCGGGGACGGAAACGCTTGAGGGTTGCACCCTCATCGACGTACGCCTTCGCGATGTACAGGTCCTGCTCGTCAAGGAACACGTTGTCCTTGTCGGCCGTGACGCGAGCGTTCGCGATGGCCGAGGCAACGAGCTTGTAGATGGGCTCGCTGGCGCTCTGTGGTGCGAACTTCAGGATGGCCAAGGCCTCCTGAGCCTGCTTGCCACGGATGAGCGCGACGACACGACGGGCCTTCTGGGGGGTGACGCGGATGTGTCGCACGCGGGCGATCGACTCCACCATTTCTCTTCCTCCTTCACGTCACCGCGTTAGCGGCGACGGCCCTTCTTGTCGTCCTTCACGTGTCCACGGAAGGTGCGGGTGGGCGCGAACTCGCCGAGCTTGTGCCCGACCATCGTCTCGGTGACGAACACCGGGATGTGCTTGCGACCGTCGTGGACGGCGATGGTGTGACCCAGCATCGCCGGGATGATCATCGATCGACGCGACCAGGTCTTGATCACGTTCTTGTTGTTGGCCTCGTTCGCCGTGACGACCTTGCGGAGCAGGTGGTCGTCGACGAAGGGGCCCTTCTTGAGACTGCGTGGCATCTTCTCTTACTCCTACTTACGCTTCTTGCCGGCGGTACGACGACGAACGATGAGCTTGTCGCTTTCCTTGTTGGGGTGGCGCGTGCGGCCTTCCTTCTGGCCCCACGGGCTGACCGGGTGACGTCCACCGGAGGTCTTGCCCTCACCACCACCGTGCGGGTGGTCGATCGGGTTCATCGCGACACCACGGACGGTCGGGCGGACGCCCAGCCAGCGCTTACGGCCGGCCTTACCCCAGTTGATGTTCGACTGCTCGGCGTTGCCGACTTCACCGATGGTGGCGCGGCAGCGCAGGTCGACGTTGCGGATCTCACCGGACGGCAGACGGAGCTGCGCGTACGGGCCGTCCTTCGCGACGAGACGCACCGATGCACCCGCGGAGCGGGCCATCTTCGCGCCGCCGCCGGGACGGAGCTCGATCGCGTGGATGACCGTACCGGTGGGGATGTTCTTCAGCGGCAGGTTGTTCCCGGGCTTGATGTCCGCGCCGGCACCCGACTCGACCACGTCGCCCTGGCTGAGCTTGTTCGGAGCGAGGATGTACCGCTTGGTGCCGTCCACGAAGTGGAGCAGCGCGATACGCGCGGTGCGGTTGGGGTCGTACTCGATGTGAGCGACCTTGGCGTTGACGCCGTCCTTGTCGTTGCGACGGAAGTCGATCAGACGGTACTGGCGCTTGTGGCCACCACCGATGTGACGCGTCGTGATGCGGCCCTGGTTGTTGCGACCACCGGTCTTCGACAACGGACGAAGCAGCGACTTCTCCGGCGTGGTGCGGGTGATCTCCGCGAAGTCCGCGACAGACGAACCGCGACGACCAGGAGTCGTGGGCTTGTACTTACGAATAGCCATTTCTTATTCCTCTTCGTTCCCGGCCGTCTTAGCCAACAGCCGTGAAGATGTCGATGGAACCCGACTTGAGCGACACGATGGCGCGCTTGGTGTCCTTGCGCTTGCCGGTGCCGAACTTGGTGCGACGGGTCTTGCCCTGACGGGTGAGGGTGTTGATCGAAGCGACCTCGACACCGAAGATCTTCTCGATGGCGAGCTTGATCTCGGTCTTGTTCGAGCGCGGGTCGACGAGGAAGGTGTACTTGCCCTCGTCGATCAGGCTGTAGCTCTTCTCGGAGACGACCGGCGCGAAGATGACGTCGCGGGGGTCCTTGTTGATCGCGGTCATGCCGAGACCTCCTCGGTTGCGGCCGTGTTGCCGGTCTTGCTGGCGACGAATGCCTCGAAGGCGGCCTTGGTGAAGACGATGTCGTCGGAGACGAGCACGTCGTATGCGTTCAGCTGGTCGTACGACAGCACGTGCACGTTCTGCAGGTTGCGGACGCTCCGGAGGCTGACCTCGTCGTCGCGCTGGAGGACGATCAGGACGTGCTTCGAGGAAGCGACGTTCGTCAGGTACTCGGACACGGCCTTCGTCGACGGCTTCTCACCGATCGAGAGGGAGTCGACGACGTGCAGGCGGCTGCCGCGTGCGCGGTCGGAGATGGCGCCGAGGAGAGCCGCGGCGATCATCTTCTTGGGGGTGCGCTGTGCGTAGTTGCGGGGCACTGGACCGTGGACGATGCCACCGCCGGTCATCTGAGGTGCACGGATGGAGCCCTGACGAGCGTTACCCGTACCCTTCTGCTTGAACGGCTTGCGGCCGGCACCGGACACTTCGCCGCGGCGCTTGGTCTTGTGCGTCCCCTGGCGGGCGGCAGCGAGCTGCGCGACGACCACCTGGTGGATGAGCGGGATGTTGGTCTGAACGTCGAACACCTCGGCAGGAAGGTCGACGGTGCCGGCCTTCTTGAGCTTGGTGTCGAGCACGTCGAGAGTAGCGATAGCCATGGAACTACGCTCCCTTCACTGCGGTGCGGACGAATACGATGCGGCCACGAGCGCCGGGAACGGCACCCTTGACGAGCAGCAGGCCCTTCTCGGCGTCGATGGCGTGAACGCGGAGGTTCAGCACGGTGACGCGCTCGCCACCCATACGACCGGCCATGCGCATGCCCTTGAAGACACGGCTCGGGGTCGAGGAGGCGCCGATGGAGCCCGGCTTGCGGTGGTTGCGGTGAGCACCGTGAGATGCGCCCGTTCCCTTGAAGTTGTGACGCTTCATGACACCGGCGAAACCCTTACCCTTCGAAGTGCCGACGACGTCGACCTTCTGGCCGGCCTCGAAGACACCGTCGACGGTGAGCTCCTGGCCGAGCGAGTACTCGGATGCGTCGGCGGTGCGGACCTCGGTGAGGTGACGACGCGGCGTCACGCCGGCCTTGTCGAAGTGACCCGCGTCAGGCTTGCTGACCTTGCGGGGATCGATCTGGCCGTACGCGATCTGCACGGCGTCGTAGCCGTCGACCTCGGGGGTGCGAACCTGCGTGACCACGTTGGGCGTGATCTCGATGACGGTGACGGGAACGAGCTTGTTGTTCTCGTCCCACACCTGGGTCATGCCGAGCTTGGTGCCGAGCAGACCCTTGCTGGTCTTCGTGTTAGACATGTCTTCCTTCCGTCTCTACCGAGCTCAGAGCTTGATCTCGATGTTGACGTCCGCCGGCAGGTCGAGACGCATGAGCGAGTCGACGGCCTTCGGGGTCGGGTCGATGATGTCGATCAGACGCTTGTGGGTGCGCATTTCGAAGTGCTCCCGGCTGTCCTTGTACTTGTGCGGCGAACGGATCACGCAGACCACGTTCTTCTCCGTCGGAAGCGGCACGGGGCCGACGACGGTTGCGCCTGCACGGGTGACCGTGTCGACGATCTTGCGCGCCGAAGTATCGATGACCTCATGGTCATACGACTTCAGTCGGATGCGGATCTTCTGTCCCGCCATGTGTGACTCACTCTCTGTCTCGCGTCGTGCGGATCGCTCCGTATTGGACGCATATCGTGCGCTTTGCAACGTTCGGTTGCTCCGCGCCATTGGCACTACTGGTGTCGCACCACTGTTCTGCTGTCAACGACCACTCGTGTCTTGCGACCCTCGTGGTCATCCACCGGCATCCACCCCGACTCGTGGTCGGCGCTGGGCGTAGCACTGCTACGACCTGGATTGCGATGAAGTGATTGGTGTTCTGCTACCCGCGGCCTAGGCTCGATCCCTGTCGCGTTGCCGCGTCTGGGAGCTCCTATGCACTACCTGGCAGTGATCCGCCGGAGCGCGCACGGGCACGCTCGTCCGAAATACTGAACTGGACTAGTTTGCCACGGATCCACCATGCGTGCAACCCGGGCGTGTCGCGCGCGGCGGATGGTCAGGATCCGCCCAGTCTCGGGCGTCGAGAGCACCGAGGCGCTGCTGCTCAGCAGGGCTCGACGACGTTGTCGACCTCGACCGGACGCACCCCTGGTGTGCCCGCGAACCGCACCGCGTCGACCGTCGCGCCGGACACGTCCGCATCGACGTCGAGCGTCACCGTCGCGCCCGGCGCGATCGTCACCACCACGTAGGCCACCGGGCGTCCGTCGTCCGATCCGGCCGTGTACGGGACCTCGGCGCCGTCAACGCGAACCGAGCGGATGTCGGCTCCGTCGGGAGCGTAGGCCATGACCCGCAGGCGCATCCAACCACGTGGGAGCCCCTCACGCTCGTGGAACCCGGCGATGTAGTCGAACGCCTCCGTGTCGAGCTCCGGCTCCGTGTCGAGCGTGTTGGAGAGTTCCGACGTGACCATCACCGTGCGGGCTCCGTCGACGTCGCACGACCCCGCACGGACACGGACCTGCTGTCGGAGGTAGTACTCGAGCTTGGACCCGACCGCGTCCGAGAGGTACAGCCCGAACGGCACCGAACGAGATGAACGCTCGGGCAGGGCGCCGCCGACCCCGGCGAGCACCAGCGCCCGCTCCTCGACGCGGTCGGGACTCCAGGCGAGCAGACGCCGCTCGTCGACCGCCTGGACCCAGCCGTCGATCGCCCGGGGCACCTCCATGGACCCCGCCTGCAGCTGCGACGTGAGCGCCTGCACGACGGCGGTGAAGGTCGCGTCCTGGGCCCGGTTCGCCTCGTCGCTGAGACCGGGGTGGTCTCGGTACACGCTGTTCAGGAGCTCGTCGACCACCGTCTCGCTCGACACCTCCGTGCCGTCGGCCAGCTCCACGGGGCCGGTCGCTCGCAGCAGGTGGGACAACGCGACCGGATCCACGGCCAGCACCAGGTCCGGCACGACGCCCTGGCTCTCCTCCCACAGCCGCGAGGCCACCTGCGCACCGTACGGGAAGTCCGGCCGCGCCGTCACCTCATGGATGGAGGTGCCTGCTGCAGCGTAGCCCTCGGTCCGGTAGAGCGCGTCGGCATCGGCCGGCAGGGGCACCACCGGATCGGCGTGCGACACGAAGTCCGCGCCGCCGAGGGTCCTGGTCACGCTGAGCACCCCCTCCTCGATGTGCACGAGCACCGAAGCTCCTGCGATGCCGCCGAGGGCCCGGCTCTCCGCCGAGTTCTGGAACAGCACGACAACGTCTCGCGGACCCTCCTCCCCCAGGAACCCGGGCAGCGCCCGAAGCACCGGTGCGAGCCGCGCGGCGAGCGATGAGGCCTCGCGCAGCGGTCCGTCGAGTCCACCCAGCGCCGACACCACCTGCGGCAGGAGCACCGAACGGTCGAGACGGTCGAGGCGCGCCACCTGCTCCTCGAGTCGCTCGAGCGCACGCGCCGAGCTCCGGGCAAGTCTCCCCACTCGCTCCGTGTCCAGTCGCCCGTCGACCGCCAGTCCGTCGAGGGACAGGGCGAGGACCGGCTCGACGACCTCGTCGACGACCACGTGCGCCGCCTCGACGGCCGTGCGCACCGCCTCGAAGTTCGCCCCGGAGACGGGCACGCGTTCCGCAAGCCACCAGTCAGGCCGCTGCGTCGACGCGAGTGCCCGCTCGACCGCATCTCCTGCACGCTCCACGGCGGCAGGATCGATCGCGTCGGTGCCGCCGCCATCGCCGCCCGCCCGGATCGTCTCGAGCTCCGGCAGGACCGACTCGAGCTCCTCCCGGACGGACATGGCCTCCACCGCCGCCGACACGGAGGCTGCAGCGATGCCGAGCAGGACGGACAGGGCGACGGCGCTCGGGATCAGGACACGTGGGCGCGACAGACGACGCGGGCGGATGGACGAACGGGACACGGTCACCTCGGGCGGCTCGATGCAGAATGGGTCAACCGATATCTTACATATGAGTCACTGGATTGCCGATCGGCCGACAGCGCGCACGACGAAGGGCCCGGAGCGAAATGCTCCGGGCCCTTCGTGTGGAACCGTGCCGACCCTGAGGTCGATCAGGGGTTCGCGTCAGCGGATGCTTACGCGAGCACCTTGGTGACGGTGCCGGCGCCGACGGTGCGGCCACCCTCGCGGATGGCGTAGCCGAGGCCGACCTCCATGGCGATGGGCTGGATCAGCTCAACGGTCATGTCGGTGGTGTCGCCGGGCATGACCATCTCGGTGCCCTCGGGCAGCGTGATGACGCCGGTGACGTCGGTGGTGCGGAAGTAGAACTGCGGACGGTAGTTCGCGTAGAACGGGTTGTGACGCCCACCCTCATCCTTGGACAGGATGTACGCGGTGCCCTCGAAGTTCGTGTGCGGCGTGACCGAACCCGGCTTCACGACGACCTGGCCGCGCTCGACGTCTTCACGCTTCGTGCCGCGGAGCAGGAGACCACAGTTCTCGCCGGCCCATGCCTCGTCGAGCTGCTTGTGGAACATCTCGATACCCGTGACGATCGTCTTCTGCGTCGGGCGGATGCCGACGATCTCGACCTCGGAGTTGATCGCGAGCGTGCCACGCTCGGCGCGGCCCGTGACGACGGTTCCACGACCGGTGATCGTGAAGACGTCCTCGATCGGCATGAGGAAGGGCTTGTCCTTGTCGCGCACGGGGTCGGGGACGTTGGCGTCCACGGCGTCCATGAGGTCGAGGATGCTCTGCACCCACTTCTCGTCGCCCTCGAGCGCCTTGAGGCCCGAGACGCGGACGACCGGTGCGTCCTCAGCGAAGCCCTGCGAGGCGAGGAGCTCGGAGACCTCGAGCTCGACGAGCTCCAGGATCTCCTCGTCGTCGACCATGTCGGACTTGTTCAGCGCGACGAGCAGGTAGGGGACGCCGACCTGCTTGGCGAGCAGCACGTGCTCACGCGTCTGAGCCATCGGGCCGTCAGTGGCGGCGACGACCAGGATCGCGCCGTCCATCTGCGCAGCACCGGTGATCATGTTCTTGATGTAGTCAGCGTGACCGGGGGCGTCGACGTGCGCGTAGTGGCGCTTCGGGGTCTCGTACTCGACGTGCGAGATGTTGATCGTGATACCACGCTGACGCTCTTCCGGCGCGGAGTCGATCGACGCGAAGTCGCGCTGCACGTTGGTCGCGGACGGGAACTTGTCCGCCAGGACCTTCGAGATCGCCGCGGTGAGCGTGGTCTTGCCGTGGTCGACGTGACCGATCGTACCGATGTTGACGTGCGGCTTGGTCCGCTCGAACTTGGCCTTTGCCACTGTGAGTCCTCCTCAGGACGTTGTGCGGGACGCCGGGCACCATTCGATGCCCGACGCACTGCAGGGATGTGTATTCATGTTACGCGATCCGCCCGGGTGTTCGCACACCCGGCCGGACCGCGGTGAAGAGAGAGTGAGTGACTACTCGCCCTTGTTCTTCTGGATGATCTCGTCGGCGACAGCCTTCGGGACCTCCGCGTAGCTCTCGAACGTCATCGAGTACACGGCACGACCAGAGGTCTTCGACCGGAGGTCGCCGATGTAGCCGAACATCTCGGAGAGCGGCACGTTGGCACGGATGACCTTGACGCCGGTGGCGTCGTCCATGGACTGGATCTGTCCACGGCGCGAGTTGAGGTCTCCGATGACGTCGCCCATGTACTCCTCAGGAGTACGCACCTCGACCGCCATGAGCGGCTCGAGGAGGACGGGGTTGGCACGCGAGTAGGCCTCCTTGAGACCCATCGAGCCGGCGATCTTGAACGCCATCTCCGAGGAGTCGACGTCGTGCGCCGCACCATCGGTGATGATCGCCTTGACACCCACGACCGGGTAACCCGCGAGGCCACCGACCTGCAGGGCGTCCTGGAAACCGGCGTCGATCGACGGGATGTACTCGCGCGGGATGCGACCACCGGTCACGGCGTTCACGAACTCGTAGGTCGTCTCCGGAGTGACGTCCATCGGCTCCAGATCGAACTGGATCTTCGCGAACTGACCCGAACCACCGGTCTGCTTCTTGTGCGTGTAGCCGTACTTCTCGACCTTCCGCTTGATGGTCTCGCGGTACGCGACCTGCGGCTTGCCGACGTTGGCCTCGACGTTGAACTCGCGCTTCATGCGGTCGACGAGGATGTCGAGGTGGAGCTCGCCCATGCCCTTGATGACCGTCTGGCCGGTCTCGGTGTTCTGCTCGGTGCGGAACGTCGGGTCCTCTTCGGCCAGCTTCTGGATCGCGGTGCCCAGCTTCTCCTGGTCGGCCTTGGTCTTCGGCTCGATCGCGACCTCGATGACGGGCTCCGGGAAGCTCATCGACTCGAGGACGACCTGGTTCTGCGGGTCGGACAGGGTGTCACCGGTGGTGGTGTCCTTCAGGCCGATGACCGCGTAGATGTGACCGGCGGTGACGAAGTCGACCGGGTTCTCCTTGTTGGCGTGCATCTGGAAGATCTTCCCGATGCGCTCCTTCTTGCCCTTGGTCGAGTTGATGATCTGCGCACCGGAGTCGAGACGACCCGAGTAGACGCGGACGTAGGTCAGGCGACCGAAGAACGGGTGCACCGCGACCTTGAACGCGAGCGCGGTGAAGGGCTCGGTCGAGTCGGGGTGACGCTCCACGACCTTCTCCTCGTCGCGCGCGTCGTGGGCCTCGATGGCCGGGACGTCGAGCGGGGAGGGGAGGTAGTCGATGACGGCGTCGAGCATCGGCTGGACGCCGCGGTTCTTGAACGCGGAGCCACAGAGGACCGGGTACATGGTGCTCGTGATGGTGAGGTGACGGATCGCGGCCTTGATCTCCGCGACGGTCAGCTCTTCGCCACCGAAGTACTTCTCCATGAGTGCGTCGTCGGTCTCGGCGACGGCCTCGAGGAGCGCGGTGCGGTACTCGGCCGCCTTCTCCTTGAGGTCTTCCGGGATCTCCTCGATGGCGTACTTGGCGCCCATCTCGACGTCACCCTTGGCGTCTCCGCGCCAGGTGAGCGCACGCATCTCGACGAGGTCGACGACGCCCTCGAAGTTGGACTCGGCACCGATCGGCAGCTGGATGACCAGCGGCTTCGCGCCGAGGCGGCTGATGATCGTGTCGACGGTGAAGTAGAAGTCGGCGCCGAGCTTGTCCATCTTGTTGACGAAGCAGATGCGCGGGACGTCGTACTTGTCGGCCTGACGCCAGACGGTCTCGGACTGGGGCTCGACGCCCTCCTTGCCGTCGAACACCGCGACCGCGCCGTCGAGCACGCGGAGCGAACGCTCGACCTCGACCGTGAAGTCGACGTGGCCGGGGGTGTCGATGATGTTGATCTGGTTCTTGTTCCAGAAACAGGTCGTCGCGGCGGACGTGATGGTGATGCCGCGCTCCTGCTCCTGCGCCATCCAGTCCATCGTCGACGCACCGTCGTGGGTCTCGCCGATCTTGTGGTTGACGCCCGTGTAGAACAGGATGCGCTCGGTGGTGGTGGTCTTGCCGGCATCGATGTGGGCCATGATGCCGATGTTGCGGACCTTGTTCAGGTCGGTGAGCACGTCTTGTGCCACGGGGTCCTCCGGGGATAGGTAGGGGTGAGCTGATTCACTCGGTGACGCGAGGGCGGGCGGATCGCCCGCCCTCGCATCGGGCGGCGACTACCAGCGGTAGTGCGCGAACGCCTTGTTCGACTCGGCCATCTTGTGCGTGTCTTCACGACGCTTGACAGCTGCACCGAGACCGTTCGATGCGTCGAGGATCTCGTTCTGGAGACGCTCGGTCATCGTCTTCTCGCGGCGGCCCTTCGCGTAGCTCACGAGCCAGCGCAGGGCGAGGGTGTTGGCGCGGTGAGGCTTGACCTCGACCGGCACCTGGTAGGTGGAACCACCGACGCGGCGCGAACGCACCTCGAGGGTCGGGCGGACGTTGTCGAGCGCCTTCTTGAGCGTGACGACGGCGTCGCCCTGGTTCTTGGCGGTGACGCCTTCGAGTGCGTCGTAGACGATGCGCTCAGCGAGGCCCTTCTTGCCGTCCAGCAGGATCTTGTTGACGAGCTGGCTGACGATGGGGGCGCCGTAGACGGGATCGGCGACGACGGGACGCTTCGGAGCTGGACCCTTGCGAGGCATTACTTCTTCTCCATCTTCGCGCCGTAGCGGCTGCGAGCCTGCTTGCGGTTCTTGACGGCCTGCGTGTCGAGGGCGCCACGGACGATCTTGTAACGGACACCCGGGAGGTCCTTCACACGACCACCACGGACCAGGACCAGCGAGTGCTCCTGGAGGTTGTGGCCCTCACCGGGGATGTACGCGGTGACCTCGGTGCCGTTGCGCAGCTTCACGCGGGCGACCTTGCGCATCGCCGAGTTCGGCTTCTTCGGGGTGGTGGTGTACACGCGGGTGCACACGCCGGCCTGCTGGGGGTTGCTCTTCAGGGCGGGCGCCTTGGTCTTGACGACCTTGGGGCTGCGGCCCTTCCGAACCAACTGCTGAATGGTTGGCACTACTTGCTCCTTGATGATGACTGCACGGTGACAGTGGTACTGCAGCATTCGTGGACCGGTCTCCCGGATCACGAGGTCGTATGGACCCACCGGCGCCGCGCGAGTGCGCGTCGCTTTCGTGGTGGGTATGCCGTGGGGGCGATCGGCAACCGGGACCAGCCCGGCGGGGATCAACCCGATGGTGCAAGACTGCTGTCCACTCCCCCGAGCCAGGCTCCGGAGAACGTGGACAGCACGAGAGCGCACGACAGCGCGCACACCCAAACAAGACTAGCCCGCCGACAGGCTGTGGTCAAACGACGACGGCCCCTGGGAGCATCGCTCCCAGGGGCCGTACAGCTCGGCGTCTACGGGGACGGGACGAAGGTCGCGCCCTCGTCGGTGAAGCCCTCGATCGTGCCGCCGACGACGAAGTCGACGGGGTTGATGCTGTAGCCCGGACCGGTCTGGCCGGTGGCCGGGTCGGTCAGCGTGCAGGTCATCGACATGCGTCCGACGGTCTCGGAGTCGACGGTCCAGCCGCCGCCCGCGAAGTCACCGATCGTGAAGGTCGGGCGCGTGTCGAACTTCCAGGTCACACCGGAGGGGGTGAAGCCGGTGTCGTTGCGGATCTCGAAGGGGCACCCCTCCGGGGCGAGCTCCGTCGCCGCACCGCAGCCGTCGATGTACGCGTTGACGGCCTCCTCGACGGCGGTCGTCCCGGCGTCGGTGAGGGCGACGGCGAGCGTCGCGGGTTCCGCGGCCTGACCGAAGCCCACGGCCGTGGTGGTCGTCGCCTCGGCGGTGTACCAGTCGCTCTCGCTGAGGGCGACGTCGTAGGTGCCCGGGAGGGCGCGCAGCTGGTACGAACCCTCGGCGATCGGTTCGACGTCGGTGAGGTCGACGCCGCCGACCGTCGCCACCGCGTCCTCAGGGGCGACCACGTCGACCTGGACCGTGCTGAGTTCGGGAGCCTCGAGCTTCCACTTGTCGAAGAGCACGGCGTCCTTGCCGACCTTGGTGAGCGTGAACTCCTGGTCGACGCTCTCGCCGCCCTGGGTGAGACGGGCCTCGACGGTCGCGGTGTTCCCGCTGGTCGTCGTCTTCCCGATCGTGTAGCCGGAGACCTTGCCGGACGCCGCCTTGTACGCGTCGTCGGTCAGCAGCACGTCGGCCGCCGACACCTCGGTACCGGAGAGCTTGAGCGCCTGTTCGGCGTCGCCCGACTTGAGGGCGTCGAGGTAGCTCTTGACCGTCACCTCCGGGGCGTGGAGGGCGTTGCCGACGCTGACGCCGACGATGCCACCGACGATGATGAGGAGGAGGGCGCTCCCGCCGGCGATGATGCCGGTGAGCCCCTTCTTCGAGAGCTTCTTCTTGGGCGGCTGCTGGCCGCCGCCGTACCCGCCGGCGCCCTGCGCGTAGGGCGCCTGGCCGTACTGCTCGGTGGGCTGCTGGCCGTACTGCCCCGTGGGCTGCTGGCCGTACTGACCGGTTCCCTGCTGACCGAACTGCTCGGTCGGCTGCTGGCCGTACTGCGCCGTCTGACCGTACTGACCGGTCTGTTGGCTGTACTGACCGGACTGCTGCCCGTACTGGCCCGTCTGCTGGTCCTGCTGGCCGAACGACTGCTCACCGTACTGGCCGGACTGCTGCCCGTACTGCCCAGACGGCTGCGTCGGCGACTGCCCGTACGGCGACTGCTGTCCGTACTGCCCCGTCTGCTGCTGGCCTGAGCCCGACTGCTGCGGGCCGTTGCCCTGCCACCCCTGCTGCGGGTCGGGCTGAGCGGGTGGTCGCTGCCACTGGGGCTGCTGCGGGTTCTGATCTCCGGGATCGGTCATGGTGTTGCGCCCCCAATGAGCATGGATCGTGCTGATGACAAGTGCTCGAAAGTATAGTGACGGGTGTCGGACAGCACGATGGGGAGATCTCCCCTCCTGCGTCCGGGTGAACCCCGACGGCTACCAGGGCGAGGTGGGGGAATCCAGCTCCAGCGCGAGGTCGTCGAGGAGCGCGGTGACCTGCGGTTCGACGTACCGCTCCACGGCGTCGTGGATGGCGAGGCGGTGCCCGACGAGGAGTTCGCAGATGCGGCGCCCGGTCTCGTTCGCGCACTGGTCGGCGAGGGCGATCTCGGTGCGCAGCGCCTCCTTCGCGTCGTCCGACAACGGCGGAGGTGGCGGGACCGTCCTCGCCTGGGATTCGCCGAGCTCCGCGAGGGTGAAGAGGTAGGGCTGCTCGGGATCCGGGTCGGGGTCGAGCTGCAACCCGTCGAACTCCGGGTCGAGCCCCTCCCCGGGGCGGTAGGAGCGCTGCGCCTCGCGCAGGTCCGCCGCGCGCAGTTCGGCGCGGAGGACGGGGAGGTTCCGCTCGGTGTACTCCGCCACCGCGTGGTCGACGATTGCCTTCATCCGGGTGGCGAGGCCGTGCTGCACCTGGTGCGGGACGTCGTCCACGAGGCCGGCCGCCCGCAGGATCGGCGACCCGATGCACCGGCGGCAGATCCGGGTGCGTCCACGGTGGGCGGCGGGGTGCCAGCGCGGCAGCCACCGGAGCCAGGCGTCGACGGCCTGGCTCACGCTGGTCTCGAGCGAGCGCTCCATACTCACCGAGGGTAGCGCCTCGGCGGCCGCATCGGCCTCAGCGCCGCCCGGCGGCGCGCTGGTCCCGTGCTGCTCGACGGGCGAGCGCACCGGACGGCTGCAGCCGACTCACGAGACTGCGCTTCGCGCGGTAGCGGAAGCGGCTCCGCTGGCGGGCGAACCAGCCGAGCGCTCCCTGCGCCCGGGAGGCCTCGGCCTCCGACCGCTGCCACAGCTCGTCGGCCGTCGTGTCGTCCACGTCACGACCGGAGAAGACGACATCGTCGGTCGTCCCCGCGAGCGCGGTGAGCGTGGTCGCGCCCTCCGGTTCCTGGGCACCGAGCATGGACGCCGTGGCCGACCGCGTGGCGGCCGGGGGCACCATGTACCCGAGTTCGGCGTAGCGGTCGATCAGCTCGTCCCACGCACCGGCGGCGCTGCGGTCACCACTGCCCGCGCGGCGACGCTTCGTCCGCCGACGCTTCGCGCCGGAGATGGCGAGGAGCGGGATGAAGTACAGCGACACCGGGACACCCACGATCAGCGCGAGCCACCAGACCCACTCCGGGATCACGAGTCCGTCGTTCTTGTCCTTGTCGTCGCCATCGTCGATCGAGGCCTCGGTGAGGAGGCTGTCGTCGAGGTTGTCGCTGCGCGGCGGCTGACGCACCTGCGGCTGCGGCTCGGTCTTGGGCTTCGGGTCCTGGTCCTGCGGGATCTCGGTCTCATCGGGGGTCGGTGAGAACGCCACCCAGCCGTAGCCCTCGAAGGGCACCTCGACCCACGCCGTCACGTCGTCTCCGACGACCTGCACCGAACCCTGGCCCTCGGTCACCTCGGGCGCGAAGCCCATGACGACCCGCGCGGGGTAGCCGAGCGAGCGGGCCATGAGCGCGAACGCCGACGCGTACTGCTCCTCGTCGCCGACCATCGGTGTGCGGGTGAACAGCTCCGACATCCGGTCGGCGCCGTGGCCGGCGCGCGACGGAGAGCTGTCCGAGGCGAGTCCGTGGCTGAGGAACCCGGTGGTGCGGAGCGTCTGCTCGATCCTCCGCAGCTGGGCCATGGGCGTCGTCTCGGTGCCGACGAACTCCGAGGCCTTCGCGACGACGATGTCGGGGATGTTGGTGACGGGCGGCAGCTCGACCGCTGCGGTCGGTGTCGTCGCGAGGGCCGTGTCGCTCGGGACGGCCTGCGTCGTGGTCCGCTCCTCGTAGTCGTCGCCGGTGCCGATCCCCGAGGTGACGACGGCCGCGCCGCTCTCGGCGTTGTAGCGGATGTCCTCGGATCGCTCCGCCGCCTTGCCGTCGAGGGTGAGCGCGCTCGGATATCCGACGCTGGGCACCCAGATGTCGTCGTAGCCGGTGATGTCGATCGACACCCGGCGGTCGCCACCGGCCGTGATGAGCTCCGGTCCGGGCAGCTGGTCGCCGACGAGTTCGAAGGCACCGGAGCCGTCGGTCGCCGTGGACGGTCCCGAGACGGTCCACAGGCGTCCGTCGTAGCTGTCCATGGCCGCCAGACGGATCCGATCCCCCGGCTTGAGGCCGGTGGCGGTGAAGAGCTTCGTCTCGGCGAGGTCCTTCGTGTACTCGCGGAACCCGGCGAGTGGGCTCGGGTACTCCAGGGGGTCGAACGGCGGGGTGACGACCTCGCGGAGGACGAACCGGGAGTCCGTGGGCGGTGAGGCGACCACGGCCGCGCCGCCGCCGACGACGACCGCGACGGCGGCGAGGACGGCCGTGCCGATGATCTTCTTGCGACGGAGGACGGCGGTGGTCGACGCCGCCGCGTTCTCGCCACGACCGGCACCCGGCCGCCACCCGAGCCAGAGGAGGGCGATCAGCGCGAACGCGATCCCGCGGACGGCCGCCAGGAAGGGCGTCTGCGTGCCGAGGAGGACGCCGAGCGCGTACAGTACGGTCGGGCCGACGAGCAGGACGGCGCAGCGCACGGCGACCTGCGGACGGCGCGGCAGCCAGCGGACGGCGAGCACGGCGGAGACCACCCCGACGAGCATCCCCGCGACGTAGGGCAGGGTCATGATGTAGGCGGGCGCGCTCAGCGGGGTCTGCAGGGTGACGAAGTCCTTCCACCCGAACACCGCCCCGATGCTGATCCCACCGAGGGTCCGCAGGTTCGGGAGGATCGCGAACGTCGCGACCGACGGCATCGCCAGGGCACTGCCGAAGACGTAGAAGACGAGGACGGTCGAGAGACCGGTCAGGAGGGCGTTCAGCCGGAGCGCGTGGGAGGCGACACCGACCCCCATGCCGAGCGCGAGACCGCCGAGGCCGGCGAGGAGGAAGCCGGTGCCGCTGAGCGCCGCACCGAAGCCGAGCAGGCCGAGGGCCGCGAGGACGAAGACGACCACGAGGTCGATCCAGGAGCGGCCGGGCAACGGCCACGGCGCGACGAAGGTCGGGACGATGCCCTGGACGTCGACGTCCGCGGCCGAGCCGGCGGGAACGCGTCCGGGGCGCACGGTCGTGCGCTCGTCGACCCCGCTCACAGGGCCCTCGACATGACCTTGGCGAGGTCGCTCAGTGCCCCGACCGTCATGACGTTCATCCCGGCGACGTCCTTGATGCCGGCCCGTGCACCGCGTTCGACGCGGATGCCGAACACGTTGACGTCGGGACCGAAGAGGCGTTGGATCCCCCGGTACTCCTGTGCCTCGAGCCGCGAACCGGCGACGATGATGACGACACTCGGTGCAGGCAGACGCTTCGTGGTCTCCCGGGCGAAGGTGCGTGGGGTGTCGAAGGTGCCCTCGGCGAGCTGCAGCCTGCAGCTGTCGTCGAGGAAGGAGGTCACGGTGTGGGTCCGCAGCGCGAGCCGGTCGGTCACGACGCTGATCGGCACCTGGTCGAGGATCACCTGGGTCGCGATCGACGCGGTGAGCGACACCGCCAACTCGAACTCGTCCTCATCGTCGGCGTAGTAGCGGGAGTCGGTCGTCATCACCATGGTGAGCTGCGACCGCCGAGTCTCCTCGAACTGCCGCACCATGAGCTGGCCCGTCTTCGCGGAGGACTTCCAGTGGATGTAGCGGCGGTCATCACCGGGGACGTACCCGCGGAGCGCGTGGAAGGAGATGTCGTTGTTCGTGATGGTCTTCGTGACGAGGCCCTCGAGGTCGCGGATGAGACCGGCGGCCGTCGGGTGGAGCCGCGTGGTCTCAGGGTGCACGAAGAGCTCGACCGGTTCCGTCCAGCGCACCTCGCGGCGCAGCAGACCGAGCTGATCGCCGCGGACCGACACGGCAGGCCCGGCCGGGATGACGGCTCGCCGGTTCGTCGGGACGGCGAACAGCTCCTCGTGCTCGCCGTCCTTCGGGATCGCCGGGATCGCGAACTCCGCGAGGCCGTAGCCCACGGGGACCTCGAGGCGCGTGGGCGTCGTGGCGCGGTTGCCGGGGTTGGCGATGAGGACCTGCCCGATCGCGCGCTCCCCGACGGTGACGCGGCTGGGGTTCAAGTGGATGGAGATGCGGAAGGTCGACCGCCCGAAGAGGTACGCGACGGAGGCCAGCAACGCGGCCAGCGGCACGAAGCCGAGGAAGACGAGCTCCGCCCACCCCAGGATGAAGCCGGCGACGGTCGCGATGACGCCGATCGCGAGCACGACCCAGCCGAGGCCGCTGACGACAGCGAGCACGGGCTGCGCAGCCGACCAGACGACCCTGGCCCAGGGCACGACGACGGCACCGACGCCGTCGAGCGCGCTGCGGAACGGGTTCGGCCGTCGAGCGGGAGCCGGCGCGCCATCGGTGTGCGCATCGGGACCCTCGGGCCCCGCCTCGGCAGGCGCGCCGACCGTCGCCGTGCGGACCGGATCGGATCCGTCCGGCGCGGCGGCGGCGCGCTGCTCGAGGGTCTCGCTCATGCTGCGCGGTACGCCGGCGGAGCGATGCTGACGAGGACCCGGGCGACGACGTCCTGCGCGGTCACGCCGGCGAAGTCGGACTCGGGGTCGATGATGATGCGGTGCGCGAGGACGGCCTGCGCGAGGTCGTTCACGTCGTCGGGGGTGACATAGGTGCGTCCCTGCGAGATCGCCCAGGTCTTGACGGCGCGCACGAGGGCGAGCGCACCACGCATGCTCACGCCGAGCGCGACGTCCTGGTCGTCCCGCGTCGCCGCGACGACGTCGGCGACGTACTCGAGGATGCTGCCGTCGACGTGCACCTCGGTGGCGAGCTGCGCCATGGTGATGACCGCGCTGGAGGCGATGATCGGCTGGACCTTGGTCGCGCGCGCCCGGTTCGAGGCGTCGAGGAGCAGGTTCACCGAGGTCTGGCGGTCGGGGTAGCCGAGCGTGGTCTTGATGAGGAAGCGGTCGAGCTGCGCCTCGGGCAGTTTGTACGTCCCTGCCTGCTCGATCGGGTTCTGCGTCGCGATGACCATGAACGGCTTGCCGGCCTCGTAACTCGTGCCGTCGATCGTGACGATGCCCTCCTCCATCACCTCGAGGAGCGCCGACTGCGTCTTCGGCGAGGCGCGGTTGATCTCGTCCGCGAGCACGATGGAGGCGAAGATCGGTCCCTTGTGGAACTCGAAGATCCCCTTGCCCTGGTCGTAGATCGTCACACCGGTGACGTCGGACGGCAGGAGGTCGGGCGTGAACTGGATCCGCGAGCTCGTGCCGTCGAGCGTGTTCGCGAGCGCCTTGGCGAGCACGGTCTTGCCCGTGCCCGGGTAGTCCTCGAGGAGCACGTGGCCCTCCGAGAGCATGGCGGTGACGACGAGCTTGATGACGTGCTCCTTGCCGAGGATGGCCTGCTCGACGTTGCCGACGAGCTTGCCGAACGCGTCGGCGAACCAGGTGGCCTGTTCCTGCGTGACAGTCATGGGTGTGTTGGGTGCTTTCGGGTCGTGGGGAGTCGAAGGGGAGGCGGAGCTACATCGCGTTCCACGCGGCGGCTGAGGTCGACGCGATGGTGAACGTGTCGCCGGTGGCGGTGTTGCGGAAGAAGGCCGTGATGGTCTCGCCCGCGGGGATCACGCCGAGGTGGTTGTTGTGCGTGAAACTTCCGGAGCCACCGACGGTGACGTTCGAGGTCGAGCCGACGGCGGAACCGTTCCGCTGGATCTGCACGTCGTAGTTGCCGGTCGGCACGTTGTCGTACCGGACGCCGACGTCGTAGCACCCGTTCCCGCCGCTCTGGCAGGCGTGCGGCCCGGTGGACTTGAACAGCGATCCGCTCGGCTTCGGCGGCGGCGGATCGTTCACCGTCACCTGGACGGGGCCGGCCTCAGGCCCGGTGCCGCCCGGCCCGGTCGCGGAGACGTAGAGCTGGTAGGTGCCGGATGGGACCTGGCCCTGCATGACCTTGCTGCCCGTGGATTCGCCGGAGTACACCGCGCTCGAGCCCTTCATCACCCGCCAGGTGTACTTGTCGACGCGACCGCCGGTGTCCGCCGGGGCCGACCACCGCATCGTCAGCGTCGACGGGGCGTCGCCCGACGAGTCGATCGAGGGGTTCTGCGGCGCGCTCGGGACGCCGTATGCGGTCGCCGTCTCGGCTCCCGAATCAGCGCTGTTCCCGACCGCGTTCTTCGCGTAAGCGCTGAAGGTGTAGCTCTGCCCGTTGGTCACGTCGAAGGAGCAGTCGTTCCCAGGAGCGCACTGCCGGTCGCCGCCGCCCGTCCACTTCACCCAGTGCGACTCGATCGGCGAACCGTTGCTCGCCGGCGAACCGCCCACCACGACGACGATCTTGCCGCTCTTCGCGCTCTTGACCGCGATCGTCGGCGGATCGGGCACGTCCTTCACGATCACCGTGATGCGACCCTGGACCTTTCGGTTGGGGTCGTTCGTCGCGTCCTGGACCGTGTAGATGACGCTGACGGTCCCGCTCTTCGACGAGCCGGGGGTCACCGTCACCGTGCTCCCGGAGAAGGTCGCCGTCGCTCCGCCGGCCGGCGCGCTCTCCACGGTGGCGTCGACGATCTTGAGGGGGGTGTCGGGGAACGGGTTGTAGTCGTTCGCGAGCACGCTGATCGACTCGGCCTTGTTCTTGCGGCCCTCTTCGACGCGGTCGTCGATGGCACGTGGGAGCGGCCTCGTCGAGGAGACGACGCGGACGTTGATCGACCCCGGGACGGAGTACTCCTTGTAGTTCACGGTGAACGTCAGCGTGGCCGAGGTGCCGGGTTGCGTCCCCTGAGGAGCGGAGATCGAGACCTGCGAACCGGAGAGGCTGCCCTGGACGCCCGCGGTCGTGCCGCCGAAGCCCTGGTAGGTGAGCGCCGCGAGGATCTTCGGGTTCGGGTGGTCGCTCGACGCCCGCAGGTCGACGGTGATCGGCGCCTCACCGGCCTCGATCGTCACCGTCGGCGGGGTGAACGTCGGCGGGACGTCCTCGAGGTTCGGGTCGCCCACCGTGATCGGCAGTGTGAGCAGCTTGCTCTCGCGGCCGTCGGTGGCTTCGAAGCTCACCGAGGCGGGTCCGCGGTAGTCCTTCGCCGGGGTGAAGGTGATCGTGGCGTCGTCGACGTAGCTGGAGGTGCCGTTGCTCCGGAAGTTGACGACACTGCCCTCGGAGGCGATCGTGACGGGCTTGCCCGAGGGCGCCTCGGTGATGTCCGAGAGCTTCCAGGTGCGCGTCTCGTTGACCTTGACGATCTGCTCCGGTAACGGGTTCTTCATGCGCGGCGGCTCGCCGTCGGTCGCCGCCGGGACGATGAGGAACGCCGCCCCGCTCAACTGCGTGACCGGGTCCGTCAGCCGGTACGCGATCGCCTGGCGTCGATCGGTGAGGGTGACGCGGATGGTGCCACCGTCGCGGACCTCGCCGGAGGCGGCGTTCGCCCCCTCCAGGCTCGGCTGCAGATCGTCGATGAGCCCGCCGGGGTTCTGCGCGCCGTCGAGCACATCGATGTCGATGGTCTTCTTGCCGACGATGTCTGCGTCCTCGAGGACGTGGTCATCCGCCTCGGGGAACTGCGGCTTCGCGTCCTTCGTGACCTTGACCTGGATGTAGGCGCTGTCGATGCCACCCTTGCCGTTGGTGATCTGGTACCGGACCGTGAAGAACGCCTCCTCCTCCGGCACTTCGATGACGACACGGCTCTTGCTGACCTCGGCGGTGAGGCCGTCGTCCACCGAGAGCAGCTTCGGTTCGAGTTTGAGCTTGTACCCGTTCGGGTCGGAGTCGTTCGAGAGCACCGGCACGGACGCCACCTTGCCCGGCAGGACCTCGATGTAGTCGTCGACCGCGTTCGGCTGGCCGTCGACCTCCGGGCGTCCGATGACCCCGATCTTGATCGTGCCGACCGCGACCGCGCCGTAGGTGTCCTTGACCCGGTACTGGAAGGTGTCGGTGCCGGAGGAGTCCGGAGCCGCCTCGTAGACGAACCAGGTGCTCCCCTGATCGATGACGCGACCGAGCAACGGTGCCGAGGCGATGTCGTCGACGACGACGGAGTCACCGTTCGGGTCCAGGCCGTCGAGCGGGACGTCCACACGGACCGTCGCACCGGCGAACACGCGCGAGGTGAGCAGCTGCGGCACAGGCGGCTGGTTGTTCTTCTTGTCCTCGCCGACCACGTTGAAGGTGACCGTCGCCGTGTCGGCCTCGCCGAAGGTGTCGTACACACGGTACGTCGTCGTGTAGGTGCCCGGTTCGCTCGGCGCCTGGAAGCGGACCTCGTCGTCGTCGACGAAGGCGAGGCCGGCGGTCGGATCGTCGACGAGCTGGCGGTCGACGAGCATGACCGCCGCGTCCGGGTGGTAGTCGTTCTCGAGCACCGCGACGTTGGCGATGTCGCCCGCGCGGACGACGACGGCATCGTCGGTCGCGACCGGTGCCTGATGCTTCGGCAGCGGTGGCACCGGGACGACCGTCACGGCCGCCTGAGCCGACGAGGTGCCGTCGGACACGACGTAGGTGAACTGCAGCTGCTGCTCGATCGGCGCGGAGGAGGACACGCGGATGACCGCGCTGTCGAGGACCTCGACGGACAACGAGGTGGACTCGTCGGGAACGGAGACGGACTGCACGGCGAGCACCTGCCCACCCGGCGACTCGTCGTTCGCGAGGACCGGGATCGTGATCGTCTCGTTCGGACGCAGATAGCCTTCGTCCTTCACGGCGACCGGCGGACGCACGTCGGACGGCTTCTCGAGGACGTCGACGCGGATGAGCCCGATGCTCGAGGCGATACCGGCGCCGAGCGTGTACTTCAGGTAGTAGGTGCCGGGCTCGTTCGAGGAGACGGTGACCGACTGCTTCTCGAGGCTCGGCGAGGACACGAGACCGCCCTGCAACGCTTCGACGCCGATGAGACCGAGCGGGGCCCCACTCGGTGACTGGTCGTTCGCCAACGGCTGGACGAGCGCGGACTCGCCGACGAAGGTCGAGACGAAGTCGGGTGTGCCGATCGGGCTCAAGGCTCCGGCGGGCTGGACATCGACCTTGAGGGTGCCCTCCGCCGAGTTGACCCCGTCGGACACGACGAACTTGACGTCGCGCGGGCCCATTTCGGGCGAGGCGTGCGTGAACGTGACGAAGCCGTCCGGGGTGAACCGGACGAGGTCGCTGGACGCCGGTGAGGCCGACTGGAGGAAGATGTCGTCGCCGTCGGGATCACGCCAGTCGGCGAGCACGTTGTAGGTGACCGTCTGCCCGGCCTCGACCGACACTGCGGCCTCGCGATGCGACGTCGGCGGCTCGTTGACCTCGGGTGGCTTGATGGCGATGCTCACGTTCGCTTCGGCCACGCCGCCTGGGCGGCCGTCGTTGACGGAGTACCGGAACGACGTCGTCCCGGCCACGAAGCCCTCGGCCGGGGTGAACTGGAGCGCGCGCCCGCCGTCGATGTACTCCAGCTTGCCGGTCTCGGCCGCGACGTCGCTCGTGTTCTGGATCGTCAGGACGTCGCCGTCGGCGTCGGAATCGTTGTCGAGCAGTGGCAGGACGGTCGCGCGACCCGGGCGGACGCCGAACGCGTCGTCGCGGGCGATGGGCGGACGGTTCTCCTCGGTGCGCTCGGCGAGCGTGTCCTCGAAGGACTGCTCGGAGGCCTTCTCATCGCCGTCCTCGCCGTCCTCCTCCTGCGGGGGCGTCACCTCGTCCCAGTTGTCGACGAGACGCATGTTCGCCTGCACGAGCCAGGAGTTGCCGGTCTGGACGTTGTTGAGGGCGATGACCGAGCGGTTGACCCGGAAGACGAGCTGCTGGCCGATGGTCTCCGGGTTGATGTCCTCGATGACGGGCTTCTTGTCGGCGCACTCGGCTGCGTAGCGGCTCGATGAGGCCCAGGCTCCGTGCATGCAGCCGTCGAGGTTGACCGGTGCCGTGACCTCGGCAGCGCTCGTCGCCGCCGTCGCGACATCGGCGTCGAGCACCTCGGGGTCGCCGCCGCCGAGCGGGACGCGGATGAGCGAGTCACCGGTGGCGATGACGGCGGCGTCGTCCGATGCCGACGGCTCCTGGATCTTCAGCGGTTTGCCCGGCAGCTCGACGACGGAGCCGTCCTGCTTCACGAGGTCGCCGGACTTCACGTCGAGGATGACGGCCTGCTCACCGGCCGCACTCAACTGGTAGTCGTCGAGCTTCGGGAGCTTCGACTCGGTCTTCGTGCCATCGGGCAGGATGCGGTAGAGGCGCCCCTTCGCGGGTGCGACCGCGAGGATGGTGCCCGTCGAGGTGACGACCGCTTGACCGGCCTTGCCGATGGACACGATCGGCTTCGTCTCCGTGGGGTCGAAGCGGAGCTCGCCCGCGGCGTCGACGGACCAGAGCTTGCCGGTCTCCCCCGCCACGACCGAGAGTCGGTCGCCGCCGTAGTGCACCGTCGCGCCGGTCGGCAGCGAGACACGCTGGATGAGGCTCGTGAAGGCCGGGTCGATGCGCTCGAGCGAGGACAGCGCCTTGTCCTGGAGGAAGACGTCGTCACCGTCCTGCAGCACGTCGGCGTTGTTCGACGCCGTCGACACCGCACCGTCGAGTTCGGAGATCTGATCGTTGAGACGCCCCGCGAGGAGCGACTCGCCGTTGGTGACCCAGACGTCGCGGGACTCGAGGTCGACCTCCGTGACCGGGAAGCCCTGGTGGATGAGTGCGGCGGTCACCGGTACGGCGACGAGGACCGACAGGGCCGTGATGGACGCCGCCGTCTTGCGTTTGCGCAGCCAGGCACTCCAGTTGCTCACGGTCCCCCAGGTGATGTTCGGTCAAGCATCGGTCGATGCGCCACGCTGCAAACGCGGAGTCACTCTAACAAAGAAGTCCGTCATGGAAAACGGTTGCGAGGGTCAACCATGAACCGGTTGTCCCCCGCCGACGTCCGCCTGATCGGCGTGGTCGAGGAGCGGGAGGTCACTGGCGTCCACGAGTCGGGTCGAGACCGCGTACTCGACCAGCCGTGCACGACGGCCGGTCGCGAGCTTCCCCGGCCCACCGCGGAGCCCCTGCACCCCGAACTTGTCGAGCTTGTCGCAGACGTTGTCGAGCTTGCGGTTGAAGGTGGTCTGGCTCCAGCCGAGGCGGGCGGCAGCGGCGGCCGACGCCGGGATCTCGCCGCGACCGGGCGACGCCTGGCGCAGGACGTCCTCCGCCAGGGCGACGATGAGGAGGCGCTGGCTGCTCGTCAGGTGGATCGGCCCGACCGTCGTGGTTCCGGCGGTGGTCGTCGAGAGCTGCGACGGACTGAAGTACTCGAGGTCCGAGGTGATCGTGAAGTCGTAGGTCGTCGTCCCGGCACTGAACAACACCTGCAGCTCGGGGAACACGATCGGGAGCCGGGCACCGGGCGCGAGCCACGCCTGCACGTTGCCGGTCGTATCCGTCACCGTCGCGGAGAGGGTGTTCCCGATGTTCGTGAGCCACCAGAGCCCGGCATCGAAGGTGACACTGAGGAAGGTGCGATGCAGGAAGGGGTTCTCGTCGACGACGAGGTCGCCCTCGCGCCCGATCAGGAACGGCTTGCGTGCGTCCACGGCGTACTCCTCGCCGCAGAACTCGACGCGCACCGCCGTCCTCGTCGTCGCCGTGTCCGTCGCCTCGTCCGTGGTCATCGTCTGGTCCCCCTGTGGTCGGTCATCGTCTCGCTCCAGCTACTGCTGCGAGCACATCTCGAGTGGATCGGGTGAGGTGACGCCGCCTCGGACGATCACCACCTCGATGCACAGCTGCGCACCCGGAGCGCTCGGCTTCAGGTCGACCGCGTACGTCGAGGTCGGTACCTTCGGCGAGTTCTTGCCGCTGCTCGTCACCTGGTAGATGTACGAGTCGCCGTCCTGCGGATCCGGGTTGTCCCAGATGAACGTCACGACGCTGCCGTCCTCGCTGATGTTCACCCCGAACGGCTTCGGCGAGGGGACGTCGCTCAGTTGGATGGGCGCCCCCGTCGCCGCGGCCGTCGGCTTCGGGTCGGCGGCGGCGCCCTGCCAGATGATCCCGGCCGCGATACCGCCGACCGCGAGCACCGCGACGCCCCCCGCGACGAGGAGGCGGGTCAGTCGGCGACGTCTGGCCCGTCCGGCGGCGTCGGCATCGGGATCCTCCGTGGGAACTGCAGCCGCGGTCTCGAGGCGGTCGCGGCGGATCGTCTCGGAGGGCACCGAGGCCGCTCCGACGGTGATCGGCGCCGACGGCTGGATCGGTTGGACGAGCGGTCCGGCCGAGCGCACGACCGTCTCGTCTCCGATGGACGGCTGCACATTCGGCACGCCGGGTCGGGGCTGGGCCTCGACCGTCGGGACCTGCCGGACCCGCGTCTCGTCCGACGCACTGCTGGACGTGTCCGGTCGGGGGGCCTGCGACTGCGGCTGTACGAGGTTCGGGATGTCGATGGGCGTCGGCGCGTAGGCCAGCTCCATCTCGACACGCTGCAGCGCCCGCGCGAAGTCGACGGCGCTCTCGAAACGGTTGGCGCGGTCCTTCGCGAGGCCCTTCTGCAGCGTCGCGACGAGGGACGCCGGTGCGTCGTCGCGCCCGAGCGGGGTGACGGTCCCGCGCTCGATCCGGCTGATGAGGTCGGCCGCACCGTTCGACTGCCCGGGGATCTCGAACGGCGTGCGTCCGGCGAGCAGGGTATAGACCGTCGCGGCCAGGGAGAAGACGTCGGATCGGACGTCGGGATGCGGCTCGTCCTCGAACATCTCGGGCGGTGACCAGGGGATGGAGAGACCCACCGTCTGGGTACCCGAGGCGCCTGTCGAGCCGACGTCGCCCGGCCGCCCGGGGCCGGCCGTCGACGGCACCTCGAGTTCGACGGCCTGCGAGATGCCGAAGTCGGTCAGCGCCGGCCAACCGTACGCGTTCGTGAGCACGTTGGCCGGCTTGATGTCGCGGTGGAGGATGCCGGCGGCGTGTGCGGTCGCCACCGCACTGGCCAGGCGGACGCCGGTCCGCAGCGCGTCGGCGACGGCGAACCGCCGCAGCTTCGCCTGCTCGGCGAGGCTCGGCCCCGCGCAGTACTCCATCGCGAGGTACGGTCGGCCGTCCGGGGCGACGTCCGCCGTGTAGATCGTGACGATGTACGGGTGCGCGGAGAGCTGCGCCATGAGGTTCGCCTCGGCGACGAAGGCCTCGCGGGTCTGCTCACTGAGGTGCTCGGCGAGAAGCACCTTGACGGCGACCTGACGCCGCGGCAACTGCTGCTCGTACAGGAAGACGTCGGAGAACCCACCGGCTCCGAGCTGTCGTTCGAACCGCAGCCCGGGGATGGCCGGCGGTTGCGAAGGTGAGCGGCGCACGTCAGCCCTCTCGGACGCGCAGCGCGACGCCGCCGCCGAGGTCGATGACGGTCCCGACGATCACCGGTGTCGGCTCCCCCGGTCGCAGGGACTGCGGCGCCTGACCGGGCAGGACGACCTGCGTGCCGTTCCGCGAGTGCAGGTCGGTGACGACGACCGTGCCGCCCTCGACCGCGACGCGCACGTGGCTCCGCGAGATGTCGTCTCCCGTGAGCGTGACGAGCGTCGGGACGACCGACGCCGGGACCTGCGAGACGCTCGGCGCCCGGCCGAGCACGACGGGTGAGGCCAGCGACTGGCGAGTGCCGCCGGGGAGCTCGAGGTAGGTGAGCGGCGTGGCCGACGGGGTGGTCGATCGAGCAGGCGGGGTCTCGGCCGCGCGACGCGCACGCAATGCGGCGAGATCCTCGGCGAGGATCGTGTGGCCGTCGTGGTCGCCGAGGTCCGATGGTCCGGCTGCTGCGGGTTCCGGCGCGGCGACTGCGGTGGGGGCCGCCTGCTGGTGCGCCGACGCCTCGGCCGCCGCGCGTTCGGCGTCGCCGGCCTCGTCGACCGCCGCCGCACCGACCGGACGGAGCACGGTCTGGCCGAACAGGAAGTCGTAACCCTCGTCGACGGGCTCCTCCGGGGTCGTCGGGGTCTCGTCCGGGTCGTCCTCGTCGTGGAAGAACTGGGTGTCGGAGACGGACGGCACGACGTGGAGCGGTTGAACGGGCTCGACGTGCGCAACCGGGGGCGCCTCATCGCCGTCCGTCCCGTCGTCCGCGTCGTCCGAGGTCGCCGCGGATGCAGCGGGCTCGGCGGGGGCCGGGACGGGCGGGGCCGCGAGCTGCTCCGCCGCGGTCGGCGTGCTCGTGGACGACTCGGTCGGCCGGCGCTCGTCGGTGGTCGGAGTGGCGAGGGAAGCCGTGGCCTCCTCGTCGAGGGTCGCCGTGATGGAGGTCGTCCAGACGGCTCCCGACCCGAGCGGGAGGCGCACGCCGGACGGGTTCGGCTGGTCGCTCCGGAGCGTGACGCTCACCGCGTCGGCGTGGTGTTCCTCGACCCAGGTGGTCGCGCGGGCGCCCAGGACCGTCTCGGTCCCGGCGGCGCTCGTCACGACGGCGGCCGCGAGCCCGCGCACGATGACCGTCGCGCCCGATTCGTCCCAGACGGCCGCGGCGAACGCGGGCGTGTTCGAGAGACCGCCGGCCGCGAGGCGGTCGACGATCAGCGACAGCGACGCGTCGCCCGGGAGGTCCGCGGCGAATGCGGCAGCGGCGGTGTCGTCGCCCTGGGCGTCGACCAGCACCAGTCTGCCGGGCCCCGCCACAGCGAGCCAACGGCGGACCTCGGCCGGTTCCATTTCGTACGAGTACACGGCCACTCCTCTAGCCTCGCGGCATCGTCTCTTCAAGATACCCGAGACCACCCGCGTCATCGTAGCCGGGGCCGCTGGACATCAGCGAGGTCGACACGACGTCGACGACGAGCGCGGTCACGTTGTCCCGTCCGCCGGCGGCCAGCGCGAGCTCCACGAGGCGGTCGGCGGCACCCTCGAAGCCCTGCGACAGGACCTCGGCGATCCGTTCGTCGGACAGCTCACCGGTGAGCCCGTCGGAGCAGAGGAGGAACCGCTGCCGCCCGGCGACGGGGAGGAGCCAGACGTCCGGGTCGATGCCGGCCTCGACACCGATCGCCTTCGTCACGATGTTGCGGTCGGGGTGTTCGCGCGCCTCCTCCTCCGTGATGGAACCAGCGTCGACGAGTTCCTGCACGGCCGAGTGGTCGACGGTGATCCGACGGAGTGCGCCATCGGCCCAGGTGTAGACCCGGGAGTCACCCACGTTGAACACCATCCAGTGCAGATCGGTCTGCGGCGACAGCGCCACGAGCGCGAGACCCGCGACGGTCGTGCCGATGACCCCGTTCGGCGTGCGGATACTCCGGATGACCGCGTTGGCGGCGACGATCATGGTCACGACCGCCTCGGTCGTCGTCGGCATGCCGATCGGGATGCCGCGTTCGAGCGCCGCCGCGACCTCACGGCTCGCGACCTCGCCGCGTTCGTGCCCGCCCATGCCGTCGGCGACCACGAAGGCGGGCGCGCCGGCGTAGAACGCGTCCTCGTTCAGGCGTCGGACCAGCCCGGTGTCGGTCCGGCCCTCGCTGCGCAGGGTGTGCGTGGACCGCGCGGTCTCGATCGTCGTCATCCCGTGCCTCCGAACGTCGCGGGCAGTTCGGGGACTGCTCCCGGCCAGCTACCGTAGCGCGACTCGAGGTCGGCGAGCTTCAGCGAGACCGACTGCCCCGAGTACGGGATGGCAGAGACACCGATCTGGGCGAGAGCCGCTGTGACGGCGGCCTGGTCACGACCGGCACCCGTGACGCCTAACGTCACGTACTGCTCCGGTGACTCCTCACCCTGCGACCACACCTGTCCCAGAACGAAGTCGAGGAGAGCCGCGTCTCGTGTCTCGCCATCCCCCGCCGCGATCTCCGCGGTGAACGCTTCGTCGAGTTCCACGTTGACCGAGAGGTACCCCCTGGATCCGTCGTTCGCTCGCGCGATGCGAGCAGTCACACCGTCGATGGCCTGGATGGCCTCCACCGACTCGTCTATGGACCGAACCGGACCGGACGGGGACGGATCGCCGACCGGTGGGCGCTGAGCGCTCGGCATGAACGTGCACCCTGCGAGGAGTCCGCTCAGCAGCACCGATGCGATGAGCGATGCCGTCGTCCTGCGCCTCACTGGCGGGTCCCCCGGTAGTCGACGACGGTCTGATCGCCGCTGAAGAACGGGTCCGCTGAATCGACGAAGGCATCGACACTCGGGTCGCCAGCGCTCGCCACATGATCGGCGAACTCCTCGTACCGATGCGAATTGTGCGAGAACGCGATTCCCGGGCCATCCTCCTCAAGCTCCTGCGTCGCCGGGTCGATCAACCGTGGTGCGTCGCCCTGCACCGTCGTCCAATTGGCCCTGTCCGGATTGTCCCGTCCGTCCAACCGTGCCACTGGGTCCTCTTCGAACTCGAGTGACAGCACCTGGACGTCATCGGGGATGTCGTATCGCGCGACCGGCGAGCCCGCGGTGGCGACATGGGTGATGTTGAAGGGTACCGACGGGTCCGAGGCGATCAACCCGGCCGTGATCCCGCCCAGGCTGAACCCTTCCAGCATGACCGGATCGGTCGATGAGATGCCCGCGGCGCGCATGGCGTCGAGCACCGCGGAGGCCAATGCGGTCTGCTCCCCCTGCATGGCGACGACGTCGGAGGTGGAGTCGTTCGCGGCGGGCCCCGCGTCGGGATTCCACACCTGGGTACTGGGTATCTGCACGATGTACGACTTCGGCGGGCCAGCGCTCTCCACGATCCGGATGTCGCTGAAGTCGTCGCCGCCGATCCGATCGATTTCGCTCGAACCGTTCATGAGATCGCCGAGCCCCCGCACGTCCGTGTCCGGGACGGCATGAGGCTTCGGCTTCCCGTCGGCACCGACCTCGAGAGCGGCGGTGCCATCCTCGAAGAGGCCGAACCGGCCGCCACCGGTGGCGATGGCGTCGATCGCCTGCTCATAGGTGAGCGGCGGCCAGCCCTGGCCGGTCACGACCGACATGAGTCCGTTGAAGCCGGGCAACAACCCGGGGAGGAAGGTGAGGCCGGCCAGCAGGCCTGGAGCGCCGTCCGTGAGGATGTCCTCGATCCACGCGTTGTCGCCCAACCATTCGTTGGCCGCCTGACCTGCGATCGGAGCGAGTTCCTGCAGTCTCGCGAGCGCGTCCGCATACGTCGCGGCGGTCCGGTCGATGACCTCCTGCGGTGAGTAGGCGGCGATCGAGTTGGCGGTGAACAGTCCCGCGACGCCGGCCGGCGAGAGCAGCAGCCAGGGGTTGTCGCCGATCTGGTCCAGCGTCTGCTCGGCGCCCTCGACCAGCGAGTCGACACCCTCGACGACGACGTTGACGCCTGCCACGGTGAGCATCCACGCCCCGCCCACCACCGCCACGCCCGCAGCTGCGACGAGGCCGACCGGCACCGCGAGGACGCCGATGACGAAGGCGACCCCGTTGTGGAGGGCGACGGTCGCTGCGGCGATCAGCTGGTCGGCGGTCTCGTAGGCGACCACGGCGCCTTCGAGGAAGACGGCCGAGACGCCGGTCTCGGTCGCCACGAGGAGCAGGGAACCGGAGGCGAGGACGATGGCGCCTTCCGCAGCCGCCCCCGTCACCGGCGACAGGATCATGGATTCGAGCAGGTCGCCGTCGACCGCTTTCGCAGCGGCCGTGCCCGAACGCCCGATCAGCTCGGTCGACAACGTGGCGAGTTGCTGCGCCTGCAGTCGCATGTCGTCGAGCTTCGCGCCGACGCCTCCGGCTCCACCGGAGACCGTGATGCCGCTCATGCCCGTGCTCCCTGGATGGTCGCGGCGATCGCCAACACCTCGGCGACGATGTCCGCGCGACGGACGGCCCGGAGCGAGACCCGGGTCCCCTCGGCGACGGTGGACGGGTCCATACCCGCCGCTTCGACGTCCGGAGTGTCGACCGACACGGCGACCCAGCCGTCGGCACCACGGAGCCACGTGTCCGTCCACCGTCTCATGGGCTCCCCGCTCCGGGAGAGTGCGTCGAGCCGGAAGCCGCCGTCGATCCGCTGGGCGACGCCGCCGAGGAGCACTGCGGCCTGCGGGCTGTGGAGCTGTTCGACGACCGCGCCGACGACGTCCGGTCGGTCCTGTCGGAGCGCGAGGACGAGCGCCTCGGCGTCCGCGAGCGGGAGGACGACCACCTCGGTCGAACGACCGCGCGTGTCGGGGACGTCGTGGAGCGCGGAGAGGGGTCGCAGGAGTTGCTGCGCCAGGCCGGCGGTGTCGAAGGCGCGGATCTCGACGGCGTCCTCGTCGCGCGCGGCCGCGCCGTGCTCGGCGACGGACGCGTCCGAATGGTCGACCCGCTGCGTCCGCAACAGCGCCAGAGCGTGCGCGCCGATCACGGAGACGGACTGGATCGCCGTCCGGTCGAGGGTCCAGCAGGAGGCGTCGACGGCCGCCGTCGCGAACTGCGGCATCGACAGGAAGGCGGCGAAATCGGGATCGACATCAGCGGTGAGGTCGTCCGGGAGGGTGTCGTCGCCACGGGCGAGGAGTCGCCGCTCCCGGAGCCGCGCGACGGCTCGCTGCTCGCGCTCACGGACTTCGGCGGGCTGCACGTCCGAACCCCATTCGGTGTGGAAGGCGGGTGGCAGCACGATGTGCGGGGTGCGGTGCTCCAGGACGTGGAGTTCGTCCGCGGTCAGCAGGAAGGCTGCCGCGGCCGGAGCCGGGCGGGTACGGGTCATGGGCATCAGGGGGTCCATCCTCGGCTGCGGTAGAGGTCTGCCAGGTCCAGCCAGCTGCGGTCACCGGGTGTCGGAAGCGATGGCGTGGAGGCGACGATGTCCTTGGCCTGGTGCACGAGGAAGTCCGGGACCTCCTGGCCGAAGAACTCGAACACCTTCGCGGCACCGTCCTTGACGGTCTCGACCGCGCCGGAGACGAGGTTCACCGCGTCGTTCCAGCGGTCGCCCACCCAACGCGCGGCATCTTCGATGAGCTGCTTCACGTGTTCGACGGCGGTCGCGTGCGCGTCGAGCTTGTCGGCCGCGTCGTCGAGCTGCGTCGCCGAGTTCTCGAGCGAGACCGCCCGGGTGCCGAGCTGCTCGATGAAGGTCTCCGCCGCGATGGAGGTCCACGCGAGCTCGGCGGCCGAGCGGAGGTCTCCGGCACGGCTACGGACCTCGGTCGCGAGGGTTCGTAGCTCCGTCGCGCGGAGGCGGATCTGTTGGGTGTCGCCGTACACTGCTCGCTCCTCGTCGCGTGGTGCTGCGTCGCTGTCGCCGTGGGTCGCCTTCGCCGGAAAACCCGCGCGCCCTCACCGACACCTGGTCGGGAGGGCGCGCAGAGCGAAGCCGACGGTGGTGACTACTGGCCGGCGCCGGCAGCGAGCGCTGCGTCGGTCTGCTCGAGCGTGGTCACAGCGTTGTTGAGGTAGCCCGACAGCTTGTCGAGGTGCTGGATCGTGACCGTCGCGCTCTGCGTGAAGGCCGTGTAGGTCTCGTTGAAGGTGCCGGACGCGGTGTCGGTCTGGAACCCGGAGGACACGAGGTTGTTGATGAGGGTCTGGAGGCGGTTGAGCGTGGTCTCGACCTCGCCCTTACCCGTCGTCAGGTTGACGGCGGCCTGCTTGATCTCGCTGTAGTTGACGTTGATGTTGGCCATGAGTCTTGCTCCTTCGTTGTGGTCACCGGCACCGTCGGTGCCTTCATCATGTAACCACAACGCCTCGCGGGAGCACATGGGGAGCACTCCCCATGCAGTCCCCACCCAGGGACGACGCCGCTCAGGAGACGGGGAACTCGGGCGCGATCGGCAGCTGCACGCGCGACAGCGCACCGCGGTTCGCGTAGATTCCGCGCCCCTGCGGGAAGTCCTTGCGCGCGAGCCTGGGGAAGGTCGTCCGGAGGACGAGGTCGCCCTCCATCTGCTCCGGCTGCAGCAGGATGCCCCGCCTGGCGCTCTTGATCTCGCCCATGAGCGGCCAGGACGACGACCAGCCCGACACCTCGTTCTCGGCGATCACGAGATGGTCGCTGCGTTTGATGGCCTTGATGAGCTCCACGAGCGGCGGGTCGGCGATGCCGTTGAGGTAGTCCGACAGCGTCTCGATGACGACGACCGTCCGGCCGGTCACCGTCTCGGCCGCGATCGCCGCGGACAGCGCCTTCGCCTGCTCGGCGATCGTCTCGGGGGTGACGGCCGACTCGTCGAAACGCAGCTCCCGCAGCAGTTCCGAGCGTTTGGAGCCGAAGTAGACGAAGCGCGTCGTCGGATCGAAGCGTCGCATGGCGCCGACCAGGGATGCGACGGCGTTCGTCCGACCGCTGCCGGGAGGGCCGCCGACGAGGAACGCGCCGGACGGGTCGAACCCGATCGGTGCGAGGTCGGCGTCGCCGATGCCGAGCACGGGGCGGTCGCCGACGCGCTCGGGCAGCTCACGCGCCTCGATCTCCTTCGGCAGCGCGCCGATCGGCGGGGCCGTGATCGTGGCTCCCGCGCGCGACATCGCCTCCGCGAGCCGGACCGTCGCGACCGACTGGTCCGAGAGCACCGGCGAACCACCGAGGATCGCGACCTGGACCTCGAGACCGTCGACGATCGCCCGGCCGGCGGGCGACTCGGGGCCGAGGATGTCCTTCGGCACGCCGAGGAGCTGGTAGCCGGTCTCGTCCGCGAGGCGCAGCACCACGCGTCGCTGCACACCGGAGCTGATGTTCGTCGGGACGGAGCCCGGGCGATCGGCCGAGAACGCGATGTTCACGCCGAGCTGGCGGCCGTCGGTGATGAGCTGCTGGAACAGCGTGTACCACGAGGACAGGCCGAGCGTCGTCTCGTACTCCTGCCGGAAGGACTGGAAGCCGTCGACGAGCAACAGGATGCGGCGCTCGTCGTTGCGACCCGAGACGCGGCGGTAGTCGGTGATGGAGGACGCGTTCGCCTCGGCGTACCGGACGCTGCGCTCGTCGACGATCTCCTTGATCCGGCGGAGCAGTCGGATGACGCGCTCCTGGTCGTCGCCGGGGATGATCGAGCCGACGTGCGGCAAGGCCTCCAGCATGCGGAGGCTGCCCGCGCCGAAGTCGAGGCCGTACACCTCGACCGGACCGCCCCGCGGCGTGATGCCCGCCGCGGTGGCGAGGGTCCGCAGGACGGTGCTCTTGCCCGAGCCGCCGGTGCCGAACACGGCGATGTGGCCGTCGACGTCCGGCCGGAAGTAGACCGGGCGCTGCTCCTGCGAGTCCGGGAGGTCGGCGACACCGATGAGCAGTTCGGCGTCGGACCGCTGACGGAGCTTGCTGAGGTCGTAGACGGGCGCCAGCTCGTCGAGCCAGGGCCGTCGCGGCGCCGGGATCGACGCCCGGTCGGCTGCGGCGATGATGCTCGCGACGAGCCGCTGCTGGTCGGTGGGGCCGAGGTCGCGCTCCTCCTCGGCGTCGGCCGCGCGGGGCTCCTCCCAGCGCGTCTCGCCGCCGAACCGCAGCTCGCGGACCTCGATGTCTGAGCGCTTCGGCTCGTCGCTCGTCCAGCCGCCCGCATAGCCGGACTGGAAGATGCTCAGGCGCCCTGGACCCGTCTTCGCGATGCCGCGGCCGGGGACACCCGGGTCGAAGTGCGCCGCGTCCTTGACGCCGACCACGTCCTGGCTGTCGGACTCGTCGGCCATGCGCAGCGCGACGCGGAGGTTGGTGTTCGCGCGCAGGTTGTCCTTGATGACACCGGCGGGTCGCTGGGTCGCCATGATGAGGTGGATCCCGAGGGAACGACCGCGCTGGGCGATGTCGACGACGCCGTCGACGAACTCCGGGACCTCGCCGACGAGCGCCGCGAACTCGTCGATGACGAGGACGAGGGCGGGCGGCGAGTCCGGGTCGCCGCGCTTCTCGAGCTCGAGGAGGTCCTTGGCCTTCTTCCGGTTGAGCAGGTGCTCGCGGAAGTGCAGCTCGGCGCGGAGGCTCGTGAGCGCCCGCCGGACGAGGTGCGGGCTGAGGTCGGTGACGAGTCCGACGCAGTGCGGGAGCGTCACACAGTCCGCGAAGGCCGAACCGCCCTTGTAGTCGACGAAGAGGAACGAGACGCGGTCGGGGCTGTACTCGGCCGCCATCCCGAGCACCCAGGCCTGCAGGAACTCGCTCTTACCGGCACCCGTCGTCCCGCCCACGAGGGCGTGGGGGCCCTGGGCGCGGAGGTCGAGATGCATGGCGTCGACACCGCCCGATCCGACGGTCGCGCGCAGCTGGCCGGCCCGGCGGGGCTTCGGCGGGAGCCCGGGCGTGCGGTCGTGGATCGAGGAGTTCTGCCGCCAGCGGTCGACCACGGCGTCGCTCGAGGTCGTGAGCTCCGGCCCGAGCAGCGTCACCATCGACACCGACCGCGGGAGGTCGCTCGAGTCCTCGACGAGGGCGCCGGCGTCGATCACGGATGCCATACGTCGCGCGTAGTCGAGGGCCGTCACCGGGTCGACGAACTCCGGGCGGGCGTCGTCGACGGAGTACCCGAGGCGGACCATGCCGACCGTCGCCGGTGCGTCGACGCCGGCCCCGGCCTCCGGGACCTGCAGGAAGGTGCGGCAGGCGGCGGGGAGCGAGACGACATCGTCGGCGATCCAGATCGGGAAGACCCCCGCGTCCGCCGCGATCTCGGCGAGCTGGACGAGGCGTGCGCGGTCGACGCCGACGTCGTCGGAGATGAGCAGGACGATCGCGGGGATCGGGGACTTCGTGCCGGTGTCGTTGGAACTCTTCGTCCCGATCTCCGCGCCGCGCTCCTGGGCTGCCTGCTTCTCGGAGATGGCTCCGCGTCGGGCGTCGCCGGCCCGGGCCGCCTGCAGGCGGGTCTGGACGAGCTCCTCGATCGCGGCCAGCAGCAGGTTGCCGCTCGACACGCTGTCGGCGAGGTGGCCGACGTCGAGCGGGCTGTTCGGCGAGGACGCGTGCGGGAGCCACTTGACCCACGAGAGGGCGTTCGACCACGCGGGCGAGACGATCGCCGAGACGACGACCTCGGCCGGCGAGTGGAGGGCGGTGAGCTGGACGAGGATGCCGTTCACTGCGCCCCCGGCCGTCTGCGGTGAACCGGCGATGCCGAGCGCGCCGGCGTCGTAGAGGTTGTCGATGATCGGCACGTCGGCGACGGTCGCGTACTGGTCCTTGAGCTTCTCGAGTCGTTCCTGGAACTCCGGCAGGAAGCTGTCGCGGGCCTTCGCCGAGACCTCGTTGCGCGACGGCATCGTGCCGACGCCGAGCCGGAGGTTCAGGAAGGACCAGTGCTCGGGGCGCCTGGTCCACAGCAGCGGCCCCCGTGTGAGCGCGTGCTTGAGCGCCTCGGAGGTGGACGGTGCCTCGCGCATGCGGACGTCGTGCTCGATCTCCCGCTCGGCCGCGAGCTGCTTGCCGAGGGACTCGAGCCGCTCGTCGAAGATCTTGATCTGCTGCTTGAGCTTGCGCTTGTTGCGCCCGCGACCGGTGAAGTAGTTGCCGATGAGCATGAGCGGCGTCATGGCGATGAAGATCAGTGACAGCGGGTTCTTCGTGAAGAAGTACATCGCGCCACCGAGGAGCATGGGCGTGAGCATGCCGAGGAGCGGGAACGGCTGGTTCTCGCGCTCGGTCGGCGGCTCGGGAGCGGGGAAGGTCTCCCCCGCGTAGCGCTGTTCGACGCGCGGCGAGCGGTTGAAGTACACCGGCCCGGCCTTCGGGACGACACCCGCGCGACCGACGGTCCCGGCGAAGCCGATCTCGACCTCGGTGTCGCCGATGAGCACGCGCTCCGGCTCGATGACCTTGAGTCGAGGCACGATGCCGCCGTCGACGACGATGCCGTTGGCCGCGCCGAGGTCGACGAGTTCGATCTCGCCGCCGACCTCGAGGCGTGCGTGCCGCTTCGAGACGAGCGGGTCGTCGAGGACGATGTCGCAGCTCGCCTCACGTCCGATGGTCCAGCTGCCGGCCGGCAGGGTGAACTCACGGCCGGCCTCGTCGCCGGAGAGGACCCGCACGACGGCGACGGCGGGCGCCTGGCCGGTGCGCGCCGCGGAGTAGTACACCCCCGCGTCGGCGAGCTCGATGACGGCACCCGAACCGACCCACGCCTCGCCGATGGGGGCTTCCGGCGGGAGCGGGAGGGTCTCGGTCGAGCCCGGCAGGCGCGCGTGCAGCGTGAAGTCGGCGTTCGCGGAGTCCGGCCCCTGCGGGTCGACGCGCGCGATGGTCGACGCGACCTCCGCGATGCTCGCCGCCGCGTCCGTCGTCACGACGATGTCGGCGGACGACCCGGACGGCCTGGTCAACGTCAGCTTGATGCGCATGCAGGATCCCCTTGGAAGTGCGGGCCGCTCGACGCGACCTCGATCAGCCTAGCGAGCGTCCGCACGGCTGGCAGGAGGTCACTTCGGTGTCGCACGCTGCGTCGTCTGGCTATCCGTCAGAGGACGCTCCACAGCATCCGCGTCCGTCACGCCCGAAGGTACCGGTGCCGGATCGAAGAATGCGATCGCCGGGCGCGCCGCTGTGCAATCGAGCCCTGGCACCACGATGATCGCGCTGATCCGTAACGCACCATCTGTCGGCGCCAATCGGTACTCGATACCGCTCCAGTCCGTCGCAGCCGGGTCCTCGGTTGGACGAGACCCACTGGCCGTCCTCCACTCATCCAGGACACAACCACGGACACGCCAACCGTCGCCATCGGGGACGACCTCGGACGGCTCGAACGGCACCGGGCCCGGGGCCAGCAGAGTCGTCTCGCCATCGTCCAGGCTCGCCACGGCGGTGCGCCACAGCGTCGAACGCACGTCATACTCGACGCTCGCCACCAGCTCCGGGAGCCTGAAGTCGTTGCGATTACTCGCAACGGCCATTGCGGCCAGACCGGCGCGGGTGGCGACGACGGCGGCGTCGCCTTCGAGTGGCCCGGTCGGTTCGCCATCGGGCCAGATGACCTCAGGGAACGGCTGCGGAGCCGGCTCGGTCTGCGGCGTACACCCTGCGATCATGAGCACGATAGCGAGCCCGGAGACGGCCAGTGCCATGCGGCGGGCGGTGCCGGCCACTGTGAATTGCGCGATCACCCGTCCGCCGAATCATTCTCGTCTTGAGCGTTCATCGCTCCTGCGCGGTACGCGCGAGCCAAGGAGTCGAACGTCGACCCACCACGCTGCTCATCGAGGGTCTCGAGCAGATCGTCGAGATGGTCGTCGTACCACGCTTGCAGCTCCGGCCCGTCAAGGCCGGACGGGTCCGGCACACCGGCGAGCGGGCCATCAGGCGTGTCGTGCTCGAGCTGCCAGACGAACTGCGCGGTCTGGAGCCGCACCGCATCGAGACTCGCGTCCTCGGACGAAGCCAGATCCTCAACCAACGCATCGTGCGTGTTCCCGAACCCACCCTCGAGGCTGTCGCCGCCCCAGCCGATGAGTTCGCCGACGGCATAGCCCTGCGCCGTGTCGATGACCTGCCCGGCGACTCCGCCGACGACGGTCCCGAGTCCTGGAACGGGAATCATGCCGACGACGGTCTCCAGCCCGTCGATGGCGTCGGCGACCGCTTGATCATGCCGAGCCGCTTCGCCGAGCTGCTCGCCCTTCCCGGAGCCGTCGATCATCCCCTGCAGAACCGCGATCCGCTCAGCGGTCCCGTGCACGGACACATCGTCGAGCTGGCTCGCTGCACCGAGGAGTGCATCCTGGTACTGGGTCAGCACGGTTCCGAGTGCGGCATTGCCTGACGGATCACTTGCTGCGACCCCGAGGATGTCGGCAAGGAGCTCCACCGGCACATTCGCGTAGATGCCGGTCTCATCGCTGATCCCGAAGAAGCTGACTTCCTGGGTCGGCGGGTCCTGGCTGGTGTCTGCGAACAGCGGGGACTCGACAAATCCCGGCACCTGCGGCGCCAGTGCACGGACGATCGACACGGACGCGAGACTACTGACGTTCTCACCCTTGAACGAGTCGTTCTCGGAGAGCTGCTGCATGATCTTCTCGGTGAGGACCGCCGCATTGTTCCAAGCGGGCGAGGTCCCGTCGGTGGGAAGGCCCGTCGCGGCACCGGGGCCCCCGGTGGCGTACTGCGTGCCAGCCCACAGTCCGGCCGGGCCTGCGAACTCGTCATACGTGGACCAGTCCCGCTCCCCATACCAATAGTCGACTCGGGCATCACCAAGCGTGCCTTCTCCGGAAATGCTGTCGTCGGAGCCGTCAGTCAACCACTCGAGCGCCTCGTCGGGGTATTGCCCGAGGGTCTCCAGAACTCGGCCGGCGAGGTCCACGACGCGCAGTCCGGAGAGACCGGTCTGCTCCTCCTCGAGCAAGGCCAGCGTCGTGCCGCCGGGCATCGGGGAGCCGTCCTGCCAGATGTGGTAGTTCCCACGCTCCTCCTGGTCGATCATGTCGGCGAGCGCGAGCGTCGTGGTGACACCGATCGGGGCGTTCGCCGGATCGCCGAACAGGAAACCGATCGCCGCAGGGTCGCCGCCGACCCCCGTGCTGGCGTTCGCCATCATCTCCTCGGCGAAGTTCTGCCCTGTCAGCGGGGACCATCGTTCCGAGCCGACCGACAAGCCGCCACGCACGCTCTGCGCCAACGCGAGAGCCGCGGCAGCCGGGATGCTCCCATCCACCACCCCCCGGCCGAGCTCGTCGATGAGGCTGACGACGTTCTCGCCGCCCATGGCGAGGTTCATCTGGGCCATGACCTGCGGGTTCTTGCCGTACAAGTCGTAGAGCGTCTGCAGGTTCGAGACGTCGGCCTCGGAGTAGTCGCCGGAGGCGATCTGGTTCCCGAGCTCCGCCATGGCCTGCGCGACGGCCGTCGGCGTCAGCGAGCCGGAGTCGGTGATGCCTATCGCTGCGAGTGCCTGGCGCTGCGCCTCCCACGCGCTCGCGTTCGGCGGGGTCAGCGCGAGGACCAGGGTGCTGTCGGCCAGGGTGCGCTCATCGGCCAAGCCTTCGAGCGCGCTGCGGGCCAGCGTGAGATCGCCCATCGCCGCCTGTTCCTGGAGCTGGCGGTGCTGCGCCTGCTCCGGAGTCGGGCCACCTGCGGGGTCCGCGTACTGGCGGTTGATGACCTGGTTCGACTCGAACATGGTCTGCTTCACCGACGCGGCACGTGTGGCGATTCCGGACACGGTCTCGGAGTACGCGCCGATGGCCGTCCGAGCTGCGCTCAGGGCGGTGGTGACCGCATCGATCGTGGCCACCGGAGTGTCGAGGGAGGCCGTCCAGGTGGCCGGCGCGTCTCCGCTCCAGACCTCCGCGGTCATGCCCGCCTGCGAGTTGGTCGTCACCGTGCGAGCCTCGCCGAGCGTCGTCTCCACCGTCTGCAGGCCGGTCGCGGCCGTTCCGAGCGATCCGGCGTCGAACAGTCCCGGGTCTTCCCTCGTCCAGTTACCCATCAGCTGGCTCCTTCATCAAGCAATGCCTCGGTCTCCTGCCACGTGGCTGCGGCGTCCCTGGCGATCTGCGCGGCGTTCGTGATCTGACCCGACGCGAGCATGGTCTGCACCGTCGCCCACATGGCGAAGCTCTCGGCGGCACCAGAGACACTCGAGCTGGAGCTGCCACTCAGGTCGACGGCAACCTCGGTCGGAAGGCTGTATCCGCTCGTCTCCAGTCCGGACGCGATCGTCCGAATGGCTTCGACGTCGACGAAGAGCTGATCCCCGGCCATAGTTCCCCTTGGGTCGTCACGGAACCGGCGACCGTCTGACAGTCACCGACAGCAGGTTTCGCCCCGCCGGCCACCAGCGTATCCGAGAGCACGGGGCGCGACGATGGGGAGCGCTCCCCATGCCCGACGGCGTTCTCAGCCGACCACGACGCGGATCGGGAACTCCCCGATCCCGATCGTCGAACCGGCTTCGACGACGTAGGCCTCGCCTGGCTGGCACACGGTGACGGCGCCGGACGCGTCCGTGATCGTCGTGCCGTTCGTGGAGTGCAGGTCCGTCACGCGGAGCGACCGCCGACCGGGTACGACGACCGTGTGCGTCTTCGAGACGGACATGCGCGGGTCGACGAGTGAGCGCAGCTCGGCGTCGGGCTGTTCCGGACGCGCCGCAGGGTTGCGGCCGAGCAGGATCGGCCCGCGGAGCGGGATCCGCTCGCCGTCGGGCAGCTCGAGCGCGAAGTCCCCCGCTCGCAGCGACGCTGAGACGACGGTGGCACCGAGATCCGCTCCCGGTGTCGGGACGACGGTGTCCGCTGCTGGCCGGACCGGTCCCGGCACGTTCGGCTCAGGCGCACCCGGGGATACCGGCGCACCGGCGAACAGTCCCGGCGGAACAGTGATCTGCAGCTCCGGCGGGACCGAGGACGTCGATGTGGCCGGAGCGCGCGTCTGAGCGGGTGCGACCGGTGGCTCACGGAACTGCGGCTCAGGAGCGGGTGGCTCGACGACGAGCGGCGTCGGTTCAGGCGCGGACCCCCCGGGAGCCCACATCGGTTCGGGAGCCGGAGCTGCGGTCCCCGGGGCCCCAGGGACCGGAGTCTCGGGCACGCCACGTTCGGGAGCCGTCACCTGGGCAGCCGGAGCCTCGAAGACCGGAGCCGGCTCGGCGGACGTCGGGGTCGATACGGCAGGGGACGGTGTCGACACATCGGCCGTCGCCGGAGCCCAGCCCGGGGCGACCGACCCGTCCGTGACCGGGACGTGTGCGGATGCACCCGTAGGAGACACTTCTGCGCTGCCCGGCGCCGCTGCTGGACGCGGAGCGAGGACGGTCCGAGCGCCGTGCACCCGCAGGGTGGCGGAGGCGTCGGGGTCGGACTCGGTCACCAGCTCGGCGAGCGCGCGCAGGAAGCTCAGGAACGGCTCCTGCCCGAGCAGCGAGCGCTGACGCCGACGCTTCTGGACGCCGTGCTGCATGATGAACGTCGCGGCGGCCGTTCCCCGTGCGGACGGGGCGGTCGTGATCGCGAATGCGAGCAGCGGAGCCGGATCGTCGACCGAGACGACCCGCAGGCGGATGTCCGCGCTCGTCCCACCGTCGATCGCGACGTAATGCCTGGTCTGCTGCGCATCCTCACCGGAGGCGGCGACCGCACGTTGGACGAGCGCGACGACGTCGTCAGCGGTCCCCGCGAGGTCGAGATCCAGACCGGTGTCGGTCAGGTCGGGTGATCTCATCGGTGGTTCCTCCCCAAGCGCCGTCGGCCGACGACGGCAACGGATCGATTATCGCCTACGCCGTCGCCCTCGTGGGGAGGGTCGAGCAGCGCACCGCGCGGGCGGGCCCGGGGTGGACGTCGCATCGGCTCACCGCGCGTCGTGCTCCCACGGCCAGCGCGGGGTCGGACGCCGCCCGGTCGACGACGTGGCGACGGCGGCGGCCGCGAGGACGATGACGAGCGCCAGCACACCGACGGTGACCGAGAACGGCCCGGTCAGTGTCGTCACGGCGAAGGCGGCGGCGTCCGCTCCGTCCCGGCTGGCGATCGCGTCGAACACGCCGCCGCTCACGCCGTACGCGAGCCAGGCGAGGAGCCCTGCGAGGACCGCGGAGCCAACCGAGACGCGCAGCGGGGTGCGGCGCGTCTCACGGATGATCCCCCAGAGGACCACGATCGTGGCGACCACGACCATGAGCGGACCGGTCAGTGGGCCGGCGTCCGGGTCGGTCACGACGTCGAGGTCTGCCAGCAAGCTGATGAACCCGAAGGCGCAGACGACGAGTGCCACGTAGGTGACCGCTGCGAACGGGGCGATCCACCAGGGACCGCGTGCTCCGTCCGCATCACCGGTCATGCTCAGCGGGCGGTCGTCGGTCCGGCTTCGAGGACGCGCTCGTACTCGGCACGCGCCTCGAGGTTCGCCTCGCGCACCTTGCGGCCGCGGGCGGCGATCCAGCCACCGAACCAGACGGGGATCTCGCGGGCGACGACGAAGGCGAGGACCGGCCCGAAGGTGAAGGCGACTCCGGTGACCTCGGCGAGGATCTCGTCGATGCTGAGCGTCCAAGCGCGCTCCTGGATCAGGAACCCACCGACCCACGCGAGGAAGACGACCAGGCCGATGATGAAGCCACCGAGCACCCAGTGCACCCAGCCGGAGCGGTTCACGATGGTCGCGGTCACCGCCCAGGCCAGGAAGAAGCCTGCGGCGGCCATGAGGAACGGCCAGCTGGTGGCGATCTGGATGAGGTTCTCGACGAACGTACCGTCGCCTTCCAGCACCAGCTGGAGGCCCGCGACGGCCGCCGCGTAGAGGCCGGCGAAGATGATGGTGCCGAGAAGACCGATGAGGATGCCGAAGCCGCGGTTGCCGCGGACCTCCGGCTCGGAGGGTGCCTGGACGTACAGCGGGAAGGCCTGCTGCTGTTCGGTCTCGGCAGCGGTGGCGGTCTCGGTCGCGCCGGAGCGGGCGACCGGCTCGTAGGCCGCGGCGGGGTACGGGTGGGCACCGGTGTCGGCCTGCCGGGTGGTCGCCGTCGACGTCGGGGTGCCGGCGGTGTCGTCGTCATCGAAGTCGATGTTCGAGTACGCGCGCTGCGGCGTGTGCGGCTGGTACGGACGTGTCTCGCGCACCCCGGCGTCCGAGGCCGTGTCGGCGCGGTCTGCGACCCGACGGTCGTCGACGACCGGGTCCGCGCCGACGCCGTCCGCCGTGGTGATGGTGTCCTGCTGCACGGTGTCCTCGGAGAGGATGTCCCGCTCAGCCACGGGCCGCTCGGCCGCGGGCTGCTCGGACGCGGTCGTGGGACGCGCGGAGCCAGACGCGGTCTGGGCAGCCGCCGGAGTGCTCGGGTCGGTCGGCGATCCGGGCTCGGGGTTCTGGGTGCTCATCGCGTACTCCTTCGGCGGAAGCCAGTTCAGGAGCGCCCTCACGGCACTCCGCTCGCCACGGTAGCAAGCCGGGGCACGGATGCTCGGCAACCTCGCCGGGACTCGCTCACTCCCGTCGACCCGATTCAGGTCTGATTCATATCCGGAGGAAACGGTCTCCTCAGCTCCGCGCGGTTGAGTGGGAGTTCTAACAGACATCTGTCGGATCACTGCCGATCCCGCGACGCCGACCCCCCACGGCGCATCCCCCGGAAAGGCCCCATGCCCGAGCAACTCCCCCACGCCCGCCACGCCGACGCCCGTTCCCCGTTCGGTCGGCTCTCCGCTCGCTACCGCGCCCTCCCCCTGCGCGGGCGACGCGTGGTCGCCGGTACCGCTGCCGGAGCCGTCCTGCTCCTCGCCACCGCGGTCATCACCCCGATCGCGCTGCAGCAGTCCGACACGACCGCCTCCGCGCCGGCCGCGCAGGTGGTGGACGACACGACGTCCACGGTCCCGGCCTCCACGGTCAACGCCACGGCGGTCACCGCGATCTCCGCGACGACCGGTTCCGTCGCGGGTGGCAGCACCCTCACCGTGAGCGGTGTCGACGTGGACGGCGTGACCCGCGTCGTCTTCGGTGAGCAGGAGGCCCGGATCCTGTCGGCGACGAGCACCGAGGTGACCGTCGCGGTACCGGCAGCCACCGGCTTCTCCCCCGCGGACGTCGGTGTCGCCGTCTACGCGGACGAGCTCCGGGTCGACGGTGACGCGCTGAGCTACAGCTACGACATCACGAGCCCCGTCGACGCGCAGATGGCCTACGTGTTCACCCACTGGAACGACTACAACCTGGCTGAATACGGCTCACTGGTCGACACCGACTGCGCGAACTTCGCCAGCCAGAGTCTGCTGGAACGCGGGTGGACGATGGACGAGGACTGGTGGGCCGAAGGGACCGGCGATGACTTCGACTTCTCGAAGGCCTGGGTCAGCTCGACGTTCTTCATGAACTACGTCGAGGAGCACCCCGAGCTCGCCACCGCCCTGGACGACACCCAGCGGGATCAGGTCAAGGTCGGCGACATCGTGCAGTTCGACTGGGACAACAGCGGCGACCGCGACCACACGGGCATCGTGTCGAAGGTCGAGACCACGGACGCCGGAACCCAGGTGTACTACGCGGGGCACACCGACGACACCGACTACCGCACCGTGGACGAGGCGATCACCGTCATCCACCCCGGCGCCTCCGTCTACTACTGGAGCATCGCCTAGCCCGCCCGCTCGGATCACAACTCAGGACGTCATCGGCATGTCGGCCCCGCTCACACTCGTTCGAGCGGGACGCGCCGGACCCGTCCTGAACTGCGAACGGGACGCCGGGGTCAGGCGGGGAAGAGCGTGGAGACGATCGCCTGGGTCCAGCCGCTGATGTTCGTGTTCGACCAGCGCGTGGCGATCCAGGTACCGTCCCGCACGAAGTGACGTTCGCCGTACGTGCCGGCGTCCTCCGAGACCTCGGTGAAGCACATCGTTCCGCCGGTCTCCTCGGAGCAGGTGAAGCCAGCCTCGTTCATCCGCGCGATCACCGACGCCTGGGTCGCAGCGTCGATGGAGAGGAGATTGGTGGTGATGCCGACGTCGCCGCCACCGCTCGCCTTCACCAGGGCACAGTTCAGACGGTCGGTGTTCGACGAGATCACGGCCACGAGGGCGCTGTCGTTCGAACCGAAGAAGTCGGTGGCGAGTTCCGGCAGTGACCATTCCGGGTTCAAGGCGAGGAAGCCGTCTGCGGTCAGTGACTCGATGTATCCGGCGGGGAAGAGCTGGGTGCACTCGGTCGGACGCACCGGTGCGGCAGGGGTCTCAGCGGTGTCCGTCGTGGTCGGAGCAGGAGTGGAGCCGGCGGTCGCCGTCGCACTCGGTGTACGGGTCGAGTCGGCGGCGGGGGTGCCGCCCGGGCCGACGACCAGGAGCCCGATGACGACGATGAGCGCGATCGCCAGCACGCCGGCGAGCACGCTCAAGCCGATCACGACCGGATTGCGCTTCCGCTTGGGTGCCGGAGCGCCGTAGCGGACGTCTGGCTGCACCGGGGTCGCGTCCGGCTCCAGCGGCTGGAACTGGCCGGTGGGCTGCTCGGGCTGATCACTCATCGGACCAGCATGTCGTGCAGAGACCCGCCACACAACTCACCGATGCCCGATTCGTTCGCCCAGGAATGGGCGAACGAACGACGGAGGGCCCGTCCCGATCGAGAAACGATCGGGACGGGCCCTCCGGGTGAGTCGTTCAGCCCTAGTTGTAGTTACCGGGGGTGAAGTCGTCGGAGCTGAAGCTGTCGAAGTCGACGAAGCTCAGGTCGGACTCGTTGAACGCGCCGTCCTCACCGAAGATGCGGTTCGGGTAACGCTCCGCCTTCGCCTCCTCGGTCGCCTCGACCGTCACGTTGCGGTAGCGCGCCAGGCCGGTACCGGCCGGGATGAGCTTACCGATGATGACGTTCTCCTTGAGGCCGACCAGCGGGTCGCTCTTGCCTTCCATGGCGGCCTGCGTGAGGACACGCGTGGTCTCCTGGAAGGAAGCGGCCGACAGCCACGACTCGGTCGCGAGGGACGCCTTGGTGATACCCATGACCTCCTGGCGAGCCGATGCGGTGCGACGACCCTCCGACACGGCCGAGCGGTTGAGCTCGGCGTAGCGCAGGCGGTCGACGAGCTCGCCGGGCAGCAGGTCGGTGTCGCCGTGGTCGACGACGGTCACCTTCCGCAGCATCTGGCGCACGATGACCTCGATGTGCTTGTCGTGGATCGGGACACCCTGCGAGCGGTACACGCCCTGGACGCCACCGACGAGGTGCTTCTGGACCTCGCGGACGCCCTGCACGCGCAAGACCTCCTTGGGGTCGACCGCACCGACGTGGATCTTCTGACCGAGCTCGACGTGCTGTCCGTCCTCGACGAGGAGGACCGCACGCTTCAGCACCGGGTAGACGACCGGCTCGTCGCCGTTGTCGGGCGTCAGGATGACCTTACGAGCCTTGTCGTTCTCGTCGATCGTGATGCGACCGGCGGCCTCGGCGATCGGGGTCGCACCCTTGGGGGTACGAGCCTCGAACAGCTCCTGCACGCGGGGCAGACCCTGCGTGATGTCGTCCGCCGATGCCGAACCACCCGTGTGGAAGGTACGCATCGTCAGCTGGGTACCGGGCTCACCGATCGACTGGGCCGCGATGATGCCGACGGCCTCGCCGATGTCGACGAGCTTGCCCGTGGCGAGCGAGCGGCCGTAGCAGGCTGCACACACACCGACGGTCGACTCGCAGGTCAGGACCGAGCGCACCTTGATGTTCTCGACACCCGCGGAGACGAGCTTGTCGATGAGCACGTCACCGACGTCCTCGCCGGCCTCGGCGACGACCTCACCCTTCGGGTTGACCGCGGCAGCGGCCAGCGAACGGGCGAACACGGAGTTCTCCACGTTCGGGTCGCGCACGAGCTCACCCGAGCTGTCGGCGTTCGCGATCGCGAGCTCGAGACCCTTGGTCGTGCCGCAGTCGTCTTCGCGGATGATGACATCCTGCGAGACGTCGACGAGACGACGCGTGAGGTATCCCGAGTCGGCGGTACGGAGCGCCGTGTCGGCCAGACCCTTACGAGCACCGTGGGTCGCGATGAAGTACTCCGCGACCGACAGGCCCTCACGGTAGGAGGAGATGATCGGGCGAGGGATGATCTCACCCTTCGGGTTGTTCACCAGGCCTCGCATACCCGCGATGTTGCGGATCTGCAGCCAGTTACCACGAGCACCCGACGACACCATGCGGTTGATGGTGTTGTCCGCCGGGAAGTTCGCGCGCATGGCCTCGGCGACCTTCTCGGTGGCCTCCGTCCAGATCTTGATGAGCTCCTGACGACGCTCGGCATCCGTGGTCAGACCCTTGTCGAACTGGCTCTGGACCTTGGCGGCCTGCTTCTCGTAGCCCTGCACGATCTCGCGCTTGTTCGGCGGGGTCAGGACGTCGCTGAGCGCAACGGTCACACCGGAACGCGTCGCCCAGTGGAAACCGGCGTCCTTGATGTTGTCGAGCGTGGCGGCGACGACCGTCTTCGGGTACCGCTCCGCGAGGTCGTTGACGATCGAGGACAGCTTGCCCTTGTCCGCCACGTCTTCCACGTAGGGGTAGTCCGCCGGCAGCGCCTCGTTGAAGAGTGCGCGACCGAGGGTCGTCTCGACGAGTGCGACACCCGAGCCCTCGTAGCCCTCGGGACCCGTGCCCTCGGCGAACGTCACGTCGGTCAGACGGATGCGCACCTTGGCGTTGAGGTCGAGCGAGCCCTGGTCCTTCGCGAGGATGGCCTCGGCGACGGACGAGAAGGCACGGCCCTCACCCTCGACACCCTCCTTGAGGGTGGTCAGGTGGTGGAGGCCGATGATCATGTCCTGCGTGGGCAGGGTGACCGGGCGGCCGTCGGACGGCTTCAGGATGTTGTTCGACGCGAGCATCAGGATGCGCGCCTCGGCCTGGGCCTCGACGGAGAGCGGGAGGTGGACAGCCATCTGGTCACCGTCGAAGTCCGCGTTGAACGCGGCGCAGACGAGCGGGTGCAGCTGGATGGCCTTGCCCTCGACGAGCTGAGGCTCGAACGCCTGGATGCCGAGACGGTGCAGCGTTGGCGCACGGTTCAGCAGCACGGGACGCTCGCGGATGATCTCCTCCAGCACGTCCCAGACCTCGGGACGGCTGCGCTCGACCATGCGCTTCGCGGCCTTGATGTTCTGAGCGTGGCTCAGGTCGATCAGGCGCTTGATGACGAACGGCTTGAAGAGCTCCAGCGCCATCTGCTTGGGCAGACCACACTGGTGCAGCTTCAGCTGCGGGCCGACGATGATGACCGAACGGCCCGAGTAGTCGACGCGCTTGCCGAGCAGGTTCTGGCGGAATCGACCCTGCTTCCCCTTCAGCATGTCGCTGAGGGACTTCAGGGCACGGTTGCCGGTACCAGTGACGGGGCGACCACGACGACCGTTGTCGAACAGTGCGTCGACGGCCTCCTGCAGCATCCGCTTCTCGTTGTTGACGATGATCTCGGGAGCCCCGAGGTCGAGAAGACGACGCAGACGGTTGTTGCGGTTAATCACACGACGGTAGAGGTCGTTGAGGTCGGAGGTCGCGAAGCGGCCACCGTCGAGCTGCACCATCGGGCGGAGCTCCGGCGGGATGACCGGGACCACGTCGAGGACCATCGCGGCCGGCGAGTTGCCGGTGATGAGGAACGAGTTGACCACGCGCAGACGCTTGATGGCGCGGATCTTCTTCTGACCCTTGCCCTCCGCGATCTGGTGGTGGAGCAGCTCGGACTCGGCCGCGAGGTCGAAGGACAGCAGGCGCTTCTTGACCGCCTCGGCACCCATGTAGGCCTCGAAGTACAGGCCGAAGCGATCCTGCAGCTCGTGGAACACGGAGTCCTCGGGCTTGAGGTCGCCGACCTTGAGGTTGCGGAAGTCCTCCCAGACGCGCTCGAGGTGAGCGATCTGCTCGTCGTAGGACTTGCGGGTCTGGCTCATCTCCTTCTCAGCGGCGTCCTTGGTGCGACGCTTCTGCTCGCTCTTGGCGCCTTCCTCCTCGAGGGCGACGAGGTCGTCCTCGAGCTTCTTCAGGCGGTCTGCGATGCGCGAGTCGCGCTGGTCGCCGAGCGTCTTGATCTCGAGACGGAGCTCGTTCTCAAGGCCGGGCATGTCCTGGTGACGTGCGTCCTCGTCCACATCGATGACCATGTAGGCCGCGAAGTAGATGACCTTCTCGAGGTCCTTGGGCGCCATGTCCAGCAGGTAGCCGAGGCGCGAGGGGACACCCTTGAAGTACCAGATGTGCGTGACCGGGGCGGCGAGTTCGATGTGGCCCATGCGCTCACGGCGCACCGACGACTTCGTGACCTCGACACCGCAGCGCTCGCACACGATGCCCTTGAAGCGGACCCGCTTGTACTTGCCGCAGGCGCACTCCCAGTCGCGGGAAGGACCGAAGATCTGCTCACCGAACAGACCGTCCTTCTCGGGCTTGAGGGTGCGGTAGTTGATGGTCTCGGGCTTCTTGACCTCTCCGTGCGACCAGGCACGGATGTCGTCTGCGGTGGCCAGACCAATGCGAAGCTCGTCAAAAGTTGTGACGTCGAGCAATGTATCTCCTATGAAAGGTTTCGTCAGTCTCTACAGTGGTCAGGCTTAGATCTCGTCGATGGACGACGACTCGAACCTGGAGGAAATGTTGATCCCGAGCTCCTCGGCGGCGCGGAACGCGTCGTCGTCGGTGTCGCGCAGGCTCACCGCAGTGCCGTCGGCCGAGAGGACCTCGACGTTCAAGCACAGCGACTGCATCTCCTTGATGAGCACCTTGAAGCTCTCGGGGATACCCGGCTCCTGGATGTTCTCGCCCTTGACGATGGCCTCGTACACCTTGACGCGGCCGAGGATGTCGTCGGACTTGATGGTCAGGAGCTCCTGGAGCGCGTACGCGGCTCCATAGGCCTCGAGGGCCCAGACCTCCATCTCACCGAAGCGCTGTCCACCGAACTGAGCCTTACCACCGAGCGGCTGCTGCGTGATCATCGAGTACGGACCCGTCGAACGCGCGTGGATCTTGTCGTCCACGAGGTGGTGCAGCTTGAGGATGTACATGTAGCCGACCGAGACCGGCGCCGGGAACGGCTCGCCGGAGCGGCCGTCGAACAGACGGGCCTTTCCGGAGGAACCGATGAGGCGGTCGCCGTCGCGGGTGACGTTGGTCGAGTCGAGCAGACCGGCGATCTCCTCCTCGGAGGCGCCGTCGAACACCGGGGTCGCGACCTTGGTGTTCGGCTCGGCCGAGTGCGCGGCAGCCGGGAGCTTCTTGGCCCAGCTGGGCTTGCCCTCGACGTTCCAGCCCTGCTTCGCGATCCACCCCAGGTGGATCTCGAGGACCTGACCGAAGTTCATTCGACCGGGGATACCGAGCGGGTTGAGGATGACGTCGACCGGCGTACCGTCCTCGAGGAACGGCATGTCCTCGACGGGCAGGATCTTCGCGATGACACCCTTGTTGCCGTGACGGCCGGCGAGCTTGTCGCCCTCGGTGATCTTGCGCTTCTGGGCGATGTAGACGACCACACGCTGGTTGACGCCCGAGCCGAGCTCGTCGTCGCCGTCCTGTGCGTCGAACACCTTGACGGCGATGATCGTGCCGGCTTCACCGTGGGGAACCTTCAGCGAGGTGTCGCGGACTTCGCGGCTCTTCTCGTTGAAGATGGCGCGGAGCAGGCGCTCCTCGGCGGAGAGCTCGGTCTCACCCTTCGGCGTGACCTTGCCGACGAGGATGTCGCCGGGGCGGACCTCGGCACCGATGCGGATGATGCCGCGCTCGTCGAGGTCCTTGAGCAGCTCCGGGCTGACGTTCGGGAGATCACGGGTGATCTCCTCCTTGCCGAGCTTGGTGTCGCGGGCGTCGACCTCGTACTCCTCGATGTGGATCGAGGAGAGGACGTCGTCCTTCACCAGGTTCTGGCTGAGGATGATCGCGTCCTCGAAGTTGTGACCCTCCCACGTCATGAAGGCGACGAGGAGGTTCTTGCCGAGCGCGAGCTCGCCGTTCTCCGTGGCGGGGCCGTCGGCGATGACCTCGCCGGCCTCGATGCGTGCACCCTCGGAGACGATGACGCGGTTGTTGTAGCTCGTGCCCTGGTTGGAGCGGTCGAACTTGCGCAGGTAGTAGGTCTGCGTGCCACCCTCGTCGAGCTGGATGGTGACGGACTCGGCCGACACCTCCTGGACGACGCCGGCCTTGTCGGCGGTGACGACGTCACCCGCGTCGATGGCTGCGTAGCCCTCCATACCGGTACCGACGAGCGGCGAGTCCGACATGAGGAGCGGTACGGCCTGACGCTGCATGTTGGCACCCATGAGTGCGCGGTTCGCGTCGTCGTGCTCGAGGAACGGGATGAGGGAGGTCGCGACCGACACCATCTGGCGCGGGGAGACGTCCATGTAGCCGATCTCCTCGGACGGGATGAGGTCGACCTCGCCGCCCTTCTTCCGGGCGAGGACGCGGTCCTCCTGGAAGTGGCCGTCGCTCTTCAGCGGAGCGTTGGCCTGCGCGACGATGTAGTTGTCCTCTTCCATCGCGGTCAGGTAGTCGATGTCTTCGGTGACCCGGCCGTCGACGACGCGACGGTACGGGGTCTCGATGAAACCGAACGAGTTGATCCGCGCGAACGATGCGAGCGAACCGATCAGGCCGATGTTCGGGCCTTCCGGAGTCTCGATCGGGCACATGCGGCCGTAGTGCGACGGGTGGACGTCTCGCACCTCGACGCCTGCACGCTCACGCGACAGACCACCGGGGCCGAGCGCCGAGAGGCGACGCTTGTGGGTCAGGCCCGCGAGCGGGTTGTTCTGGTCCATGAACTGCGACAGCTGCGAGGTCCCGAAGAACTCCTTGATCGCGGCGACGACGGGGCGCACGTTGATCAGGGTCTGCGGCGTGATCGCCTCGATGTCCTGCGTGGTCATGCGCTCGCGGACGACGCGCTCCATGCGGGACAGACCGGTGCGGACCTGGTTCTGGATGAGCTCGCCGACGGCGCGGATGCGACGGTTGCCGAAGTTGTCGATGTCGTCCGTGTCGAGACGGAGGTCGACGGGCTTGCCGTTGCGGACACCCGGGAGGGTGGCCGTGCCGCGGTGCAGGGCGACGAGGTACTTGATCGTGGCGACGATGTCGTCGGTCGTCAGGACGGAGTCGCTGAGCGGCTTGTCGAGACCGAGCTTGTTGTTGATCTTGTACCGGCCGACCTTCGCGAGGTCGTAGCGCTTCGAGTTGAAGTAGAAGTTGTCGAGGAGCGCACGCGCGGCCTCGGCTGCGACCTGCTCGCCCGGACGGAGCTTGCGGTAGATGTCGCGGAGCGCGTCCTCCTTGGTGAGGATCGTGTCCTTCTCGAGGGTGAGCTCGATCGACTCGTAGCCCTTGAACTCCTCGAGGATCTCCTCGCTCGTCATGCCGAGCGCCTTGAGGAACACGGTGACGGACTGCTTGCGCTTGCGGTCGATGCGGACACCGACCTGGTCGCGCTTGTCGATCTCGAACTCGAGCCAGGCACCGCGGCTCGGGATGACGCGAGCGGAGAAGATGTCCTTGTCGGAGGTCTTCTCCTGAGCCGACTCGAAGTACACGCCCGGGCTGCGGACGAGCTGCGAGACGACGACACGCTCGGTGCCGTTGATGATGAAGGTACCGCGCTCGGTCATGAGCGGGAAGTCGCCCATGAAGACCGTCTGGGTCTTGATCTCACCGGTGAGGTGGTTCATGAACTCGGCCTCGACGTAGAGCGGGGCCGCGTAGGTCTTGCCGCGTTCCTTGCACTCGTCGATGGAGTACTTCTCGGGCTCGAGGTACGGGTTGGCGAAGGAGAGCTGCATCGTCTCGCCGAGGTCCTCGATGGGCGAGATCTCCTCGAAGATCTCGTCGAGGCCGCTCTTCGTGGGCAGGTCCTGTCGGCCGGCCTGGGTGGCTTCTTCGACGCGTGCCTTCCACACGTCGTTGCCGACCAGCCAGTCGAAGCTCTCGGTCTGCAGAGCCAGGAGGTCTGGAACCGTGAGCGTGTCGGTGATCTTCGCGAACGAGAGGCGGGATGCTCCGCGGCCGTTCTTGGGTGAGTTGGTGGTTGCGTTGCGCGCAGCAGCCAAGGGGATAACCTCCGGAGGCCTGTTGGGGGCCGAGTTACTGGTCGTCAGTGGAGTTACTCACCAGAAAGGAACATGTGGCGGGTTGGACCCGCACACCAGCCGACCGCAATATGAAGGCATAGAGATTCTGGGAGCGCAAAGAACAACTATATGCCGGAATCTGCGGCGTGTCTACTCTTTCCTTGACGAGTTTTCGACTTTCCGGTATAACCGCCGCGTCGCCCCCGGTGTTCCCGTCAACCCGCGCCGAACCGCAGGCGCTGACCGGGCCGGAGTTGCGCCAGGAGGTCGCGGTCCGCGGCGCGCACGACCGCGATGACCGGATACCCGCCGGTGACGGGGTGGTCGGCCGACAGGATCGTCGGCAGACCGCTCGGCGGCACCTGGACCGCCCCGGCGACCATGCCCTCGCTCGGCAGTTCACGACCGGGATCGAGTCGCTCGAGCGGCGTCCCGTCGAGGCGCATCCCGATGCGGTCGGCGTCGGCCGTCACGCTCCACGACTGCTCGACGAGACGCTGCAGGGAGGCGGCGTCGAACCAGTCCCGGCGGGGTCCGGGCGAGACCCGTATGAGCCGCTCCCCGGCGTCGGGCCGCGTCCACGGGGCGATGTCGAGCGGAGGGATGCGGCGGCGCGGGGTGGGGAGGACGACGAGTCGATCGCCGCCGACGACCGGTGCCGGGCCGAGGCCGGACAGGGTGTCGGTCGACCGCGAGCCGAGGAGCTGCGGGCCGTCGAAGCCGCCTCGGACGGCGAGGACGTACCGGAGCCCGTGGGTCGCAGCGCCGAGTTCGAGCCGGGAGCCGGCCGCCACGCGGACGGCGTGGTGTCCGTCGACCGCTCGGCCGTCCACGGTGATCGCACCCCACGCGCCGGTCACGGCGATCCAGAGGTCGACGTCGGGGACGGCCACGAACGGGCCCAGGACGACCTCGAGCGCCGCACGGCCCTCGGGGTTGCCGACGAGACGGTTGGCGAGGCGCAGGGCACCGCGGTCGAGCGCGCCGGACGGGCTCACCCCGAGGGCCGCGGCACCCGGTCGACCCAGGTCCTGCACGGTGGTCGCCGGTCCAGCAGCCTCCACGAGCAGCGTTCCGCCCATCACGCGCGGACCTGTGCGAACCGAACCCGACCGCCGGGGACGAGGAGGGCTGGTGGATCCGCTGCGTCGTCCCACAGCACGGCGTCCGTCGTCCCGATGATGCGCCACCCGCCCGGGGAGGCTCGCGGGTAGACGCCGCTGAACGTCCCGGCGAGCGCCACCGAACCGGCGGGGACGGTCGTCCGGGGCACGCTCAGGCGCGGGATCTCGAGCGGCGGGCCGATCGTCTCGTCCTCCCGCTCCGGCACGAGGTAGGCGAACCCCGGCGCGAAGCCGCTGAAGGCGACGGTCCATGCTCGAGCGGTGTGCCAGGCGATGAGACCGTCGGCGTCCATGCCGAGCAGCGCCGCGGTCTCGGCGAGGTCCTGGCCGTCGTAGCGGACGTGGATGACGGTGTCCGACCGTCTCCGCGCCTCGTCGACAGCGCCGGTCGAGCCTCCCGAGCCGGGTGCGAGCGCCCGTTCCGCGGTGGCGAGCAACCAGGCCCCCACCGCGGCGAGCGCCGGGCCCCGCACGTCCGTCACGGCGAGCACGGTCCGGGCGGCCGGGACGAGGTCGACCAGCCCCGCCGGGCGCGAGGCGGCCAGAGCCCGGTGCACGAGCAGGACCTCCTCGAGCGATGCGAGTTCGAGGAGCACGGCCTCCTCCCCCATCGCTCGGAGCACGGGTCCGGTGGAGGTGTCCGCGGTCACCACGGCGCGACCAGTTCGACGCCGGCGTCCAGCAGGGCGGCCCTGACCGCCGTGGCGAGCGACACGGCCCCCGGGGTGTCGCCGTGCACGCAGAGCGAGACCGCGTCGAGTTCGACGTCGGCACCGTCGACGCTGCTGATGCGTCGGTCGAGGACGAGGGAGACGGCCCGGCGGACGGCCGCCGTCTCATCGGTCAGCAGCGCCCCGGGCGCGTCGCGCGGGACGAGCGAACCATCGGAGCGGTAGCCGCGGTCGATGAAGGCCTCCGCGACGAAGCGGAGTCCGGCGGCGAGGAGCTCCTGTTCGATCACGGAGCCGGGCATCCCGAGGACGGGAAGTGGTCGCCCGAGCTCGTCGGAGGCCGTGACCACCGCCCGGACGACCGCCCGCGCCTGGACCCGGTCGTGTGCGACCCGGTTGTAGAGGGCACCGTGCGGCTTCACGTAGGCGAGCCGTGCGCCGACCCCGTCGGCCTCGCCGACCTCGCCGACCTCGTCGACCGCTCGCTGCAGGGCGCGGAGCTGCTCCAGGACCTCGGCCTCGAGCACCTCGGCCGGTACGTCCTGGTCGCGGCGCCCGAAGCCCGCCTCATCCCGGTAGGACGGATGGGCGCCCAGCGACACCCCGTGGGCCGTCGAGCGGCGGACGGCGTCGCGCATGGACGCGTCGTCCCCGGCGTGGAAGCCGCAAGCGACGTTCGCGCTCGTGATCAGGGCGAACATGGCGTCGTCGTCGGCGGTCGGGACACCGCGCCAGACCTCGCCGAGGTCGCTGTTGAGGTCCACCTGCGCCACGGCCGTACCCCTTCCGCTCCGCCTCCCGCCACTGCGGGAAAGTCTAGGGTGGGGGTATGGACGAGGCACAGGTACGACTCGGCGTCAGCGGATACCTGGCCAGGATCGAGGCCGACCGCTTCGTGCCGGGCACCTATCAGCTGGTGGTCGACGGCACGCCGCAGTCGCACGTCAACCTCGATCAGCCCGAGGAGCTCTTCTTCGAGTACATCCAGCGGATCGGTCACATCATCGACGAGATCGCCGACCCCGGTCAGCCGATCACGGCGGTGCACCTCGGTGCCGGCGCGCTCACCCTCCCCCGCTACGTGGAGGCGACGAGGCCGGGCTCGCGGCAGCAGGTCGTCGAACTCGAGCGCGAACTCATCGATCTCGTGCGCGAGCACCTCCCCTGGTCGAAGCGCGCCCAGATCCGCGTCCGATACGGCGACGCCCGCGAGATCGTCGCGAAGCTGCCGCCAGGCCTGCGGGGCACTGTCGACCTCGTGGTCGTCGACATCTTCAGCGGCGCCAACACGCCGGCCCATGTCACGAGCACGGAGTTCTACGCCTCGGCGGTCGAGCTGCTGTCGCCGACCGGCGTCATCGTCGTGAACGTCGCCGACGGCCGCGGACTGGCGTTCGCCCGCGGACAGGCCGCGACGCTCGCCGACTCCGTGTCGCACGTCGCCGCCCTCGCGGAGACGCAGATCCTCAAAGGCCGCCGCTTCGGCAACGTCGTCCTCGTCGGTTCGAACACCGCCCTCCCACTCGACTTCCTGCCGAGGCTCCTCGCGGCCGGACCCCACCCCGCCAAGGCGGTGGCGGGCGCCGAGCTGCGCGCCTTCATCGCGGGGGCACAGGTCGTCACGGACACGACCGCCGTCCCCTCCCCGAACCCCGCCCAGGGCATCTTCCAGACGAAGGGCTGACCATGGCCACCACGCAGACGCCGCGACGACGGGGCCTGCGTGCGCCCGCCTCGCTCGCCACCCTGCTCGCCGCCACCGCCCTGGCGCTCGTGGCCTGCACCGACGGGGAGCCACGATCACCGGGTACGGCCTCCCTCTCGCCCTCCCCCGCGCCGAGCGCGTCCGCGTCGACGCCCGCATCCGCGGTCCCCACCGGACCGGTCGCCCCGACCGGTGAGGCCTCCACGGTCGTCGGCGGCCTCGACGCGCCCTGGTCGATGGTCCGACTCGCCTCGGGCAGTACGCTGGTGAGCCAGCGCGACGCGGGCGACGTCCTCGAGGTCGTCAGCGGCGGCGCGGTGCGGCAGGTCGGTGTGGTCCCCGGGGTGGCCGCGGGAGGCGAGGGCGGGCTGCTCGGGCTCGCCGTCCTCACGCCGGCGGGATCGGAGCCCGCGGGAACCTGGCTCTACGCCTACCTGACGACGTCGTCCGACAACCGCATCGTGCGGTTCCCGCTCACGGGAGCGGCCGGGTCGTACGCGCTGGGCGGCGTCGAGGAGGTCCTCGTCGGCATCCCCCGGGCCGGGAACCACAACGGCGGACGCATCGCGTTCGGACCGGACGGCATGCTCTACGCCACCGCGGGTGACGCCGGTGACCGCAGCCTGGCTCAGGACGTGGACAGCCTCGGCGGGAAGATCCTGCGGCTCACACCCGACGGTGCGGTGCCAGGTGACAACCCGTTCCCGGGGTCGCCCGTCTACTCCCTCGGTCATCGCAACCCGCAGGGCATCGCGTGGGATCACGACGGCGGCCTGTGGGCGAGCGAGTTCGGGCAGAACACCTGGGACGAGCTCAACCGGATCACCCCCGGCGGCAACTACGGCTGGCCGGTCGCCGAGGGCGTCGCCGGAGCCCAGGGCATGATCGACCCGGTCGCGCAGTGGGCCACGGAGGACGCGAGCCCGAGCGGTCTCGCGATCATCGACGACACGATCTTCATGGCCTCGCTCCGCGGCGAGCGCCTGTACGGCATCACCGACGGCGTGCACGTGCCGGCGGGGAGCAGCGCGCTCGTGGGCGTGATCGACGCGGTGCCCTACCTCGTCGGCGAGTTCGGACGGATCCGCGACGTCGTGGCCGGCCCGCCGGGGACCGCCTGGATCCTCACGAACAACACCGACGGCCGCGGTTCGCCCGGGTCCCAGGACGACCGGATCGTCGAACTCCCCCTCGCCCCGCTCGCGGCCCGCTGAGGACTCACCGCCACACCTGTGGGTCATCCCGCTCCTGCGGTCCGGTGTCGGTCGCCGGGAGTACCATCCAGGCATGGCAGAACTCAGTCGGGTCACGGCGTGGGCACAGGCGCTCATCGTGCTGCACCTCGACCCGACGGTCTGGACCTTCGGCTTCGACAACGCCAAGCGACGCGCCGGCCTGTGCAACTTCACGACGAAGCGGATCACCGTCTCGCGCTATCTCGCGGCACGCTACGACGACGACGAGATCCACCAGATCCTGCTCCACGAGGTCGCGCACGCCCTCGCCGGCGCGCGCGCCGGGCACGGACCCAAGTGGCGCAAGGTCGCCGAGGAGATCGGCTACGAGGGCTCGCGGCTCCACGAGGGCCAGACGGCCGACGAACTCGCCCCGTGGGTCGGCACCTGCCCCTCGGGCCATGTCCTCTACCGGCACCGGCGCCCGAGCCGGGCGACCTCCTGCGGCAAGTGCTCGCGCTCGTGGGACGAACGCTTCCTCCTCAGCTGGGTGCACCGGGAGGTCACGCCGGCCATGCGGCGTCGGGCGGCCGCGTTCGACGGCTCCACCTCGCCTGAGCCAGGCATCGGGTCATGACCGGCGGCGCGGTTCCCGCCGGCAGCTGGATCGCACTCCTGCGCGGGGTCAACGTCGGCGGCGTCACGATCCGCTCCGCCGACCTCGCCGAGGTGTTCCGGTCGGCCGGGTTCTCGGGAGTCCGCACCGTCCTCGCGAGCGGCAACGTCGTCTTCGACGACCCCGAGCACCAGCCTGGCGAGACCGCGGACGATGCACGTGGTGCGCTGAAACGGCGCATCGAGCGGTCGCTCGCGGAGGCCTTCGGCTACGAGGCGTGGATCGTGCTCACGCATCAGCGCGCACTCACCGACGTCATCGAGGCCTACCCTTGGCCGGAGGCCGAGCAGGTCCAGCCGTACGTCATGTTCTCCTCCGAGCAGGGCTCACTCGACGCCCTGCTCGCGTTCTCGACGGAGACCGGGGAGCAGCCCGACCGCGTCGCATCCGGCGACGGCGTCCTCTACTGGGAGGTTCCGAAGGGGTCGAGCACCGACACCGCCTTCGCGAAGGAGTCCTCGAAGGCCCGGTTCAAGCCGCACGTCACCACGCGCAACCTGCGGACGCTGCGCAAGCTCATCTGAGCAGGCTGTTCCGCGGCACCGGCGCAAGCCCCTGCGAGGTGCTCCACGGTGGCGTACGCTGAATTGATCAGCCAGCTGCACAATTCTGGAGGCATGCGTCATGACCGGCACCGATTCACCCACCACCGCGGACCGCGTCCGGCAGATCGCCGTCGCCGTCAGCGCGGTCCTCGCAATCATCGGCTCCTACATCGGGTCGGGAGCAGCCGGGGGGACGCAGGTCCAGAACGCGGCGAACGGCGCGTTGAGCGCCTCGTCGACGCCGATCGCACCGGACGGGCCCGCGTTCTCCATCTGGAGCGTCATCTACCTCGGGCTCGTCGCCTACGCGGTCTGGCAGTTCCTGCCCTCGCAGACGACCCGTGAGCGCCACCGTCGTCTCGGCTACTGGGTCGTGGCGAGCCTGCTGCTGAACGCGGCGTGGATCCTCGTGGTGCAGGCGGGCTTCCTGATCCTGAGCGTGTTCGTGATCATCGCCCTCCTCGGTGTCCTGGCCCGCATCTTCGTGATCGTGCTCCGGACCAAGCCGTCCAGCGTGGTCGACGCGATCATCACGGACGGCACGATGGGCCTCTACCTCGGGTGGGTGTGTGTCGCGACGGCGGCGAACATCACCGCTGCGCTCGTCGGATCCGGGATCGGGAGCGCGGACGGTCCGGCCGCCGGTGTCTGGGCGATCATCGTCCTCGCGGTCGCCGGCGCGGTCGGGATCCTGCTCGCAGTCGTCGGCCGTGGACGGATCGCCCCCATGCTGTCGCTCTGCTGGGGGCTCGCGTGGGTGGCCGTGGGCCGCTTCACCGGCGAACTGCTGTCGACCGAAGCCGGGGTCACGGCGCTGATCGTCGCGGTCGTGGTGGCCGTCGTCACCGTGGCCGTCCGCGTCTCGCGGGGACGCGACCGAGCGGCGCTCGTCGGCGCCTGACGCTCCGCACGCTCCACGGCCGCGGCGCTACTCGCCGGTGCGTCCGTCGAGCTGTTCGCGGAGGACGTCGATGTGCCCGAGGTGCCGGGCCGTCTCCTCGATCATGTGGAGCTCGATCCACCGCAGCGTGAACCGCTGGTCGTTGCCGAGGCAGACATCGTCGAGCTGATACCGCGACGCCACCTCGCGGGACTCCGCACAGGCCGCCTCGTAGTCGGCGATGATCTCGGCCAGGCTGTCGTCGGCCGTGACGCGCCATTCGCCGTCCGGGTCCTCGTCGGTCCACCGCGCCGGGACGTCCGACTGCCCGTCCATGTCCTCTCTGAACCAGCTGCGCTCGACATCGGCGAGGTGTCGGATGATGCCCGAGACGGTCGTGATGCTCGGCAACAGTCGCTTGGCCGCGAGCTCGTCGGTGAGTCCGCGTGCCTTCCAGACGATGCTCGCGCGCTGCAGATCGAGGAAGCCCTCGATCGTCTCGCGCTCGCCACCGCGCTCAGGCGGCTGCGGGCGGTCGCCCCAGTCGGCCATCAGTCGACGACCTCGACCTCGTTCCCGAAGGCGACGTAGCCGGAGAAGTCCTTGCCGACGCGGTCGAACGCGGTCGGATACGGGGTCGGGTACGACCAGGCCACATCGGGCTTGACCTCGCCGCCGTCGGTGATGCCCCAGTACTGGGCGTCGCCCTTCCACGGGCAGTGGTACTGGGTGTCGGTCTCGACGAAGCGCTCGCGGTTGAGGCTCGACGGCGGGAAGTACCAGTTGCCCTCGATCTTGATGAGCTCCGATTCGGGGGCTTCGGCGAGGACGGTGGTTCCGAGGAGTGCGCGCATGCGCTGAGACTACGCCCGGAACACGGCTCCGTCCAGGACCGGGACGACGCTTGACACGTCGACCTCGCGTGCCGCCTGGACGTGCTGTGTGGCACCCGCCTGCGCGAGCTGCTGGGCGGTGGCGGACGCGGACAGCAGGTGCCCGACGCCGTTGCGCAGGCCCTCGTACGCGGCGGCAGCGGCGGCGGCCTCCGGTGAGGTGAAGTCGATACCGCGGAGTCCCAGCGCCTCGATCACGGCACCGGCCCCGAAGAAGTCCTCGACGGCGAACCGGGTCTCGGCCGTGTCGTCGAGTTCACCGACCGCGATGACGACGATGCTCGTACGCCGTCCGAGCTCGGCCTGCTTCGCGATGATCCAGTCCGCGACCGCCGACCGGTTGCGCAGGCACCCGGCGACGACCGTCGCGCCCGCGTCGGCGAGGAGCGTGGCGATCTGCGCCGTCTCACCGCGGTCGTCCAGCTCGGCGACGGCGACGGCCTCCCCGCCGCTCACGCGCTGCTCCACGGAGGTCGTCGCGTGGAGCACGTCCACGACGACCGCGACGTCCGCCGCCTCGACCCGCCCGGCTCCTGCGACGCCCCAGTCGAACCTGACCTGGTACTTGGTCTGGGCGAACGGCGGGTGGACGGGCGGCGGTGTGGCGGCTGCGGTACTCACCCGTTCATCGTATCCAGGTGCACCCACCCACCCCACGACTGTTGCGTCCGAAGACCTCCGTGGGGGGCGCCAGCGCGGTGCGCTGACGCGAGCGCGGGTCATCGGACGTGAGCGCGGGCCTCCGGAGGGGCGCGCTCACGCGCCAGACCCGCGGTGACGCCAGCGCACCGCGCTGGCGCACGGGCAGAGGTCAGCGGGAGGCGGTGGGGAAACGACGGTCGTCGGGGTGGGGCGGACGCATCTCGTTCCGGATGAGCTCGAAATCGTGACGACTGAGCTCGAGGAACCCCCGGCGGAGCTGGACGCCCCAGTTCCGGGTGAAGCTCGTGAAGTCGAGGAGCGCGAGCATCGGACGGATGGGCGCCTCGACCGCGTCCGGGTACCAGTCGACACTCCGCCGCCAGGGCCGCCAATCGGCACCGTCCGGTCGCGGCACGGCCGCTTGGTAGACGGTGTCGTCGGAGACCCGCCCGATCGCGGTGAACGCCTTGAGCGGCTCGCCGTCCGGGGTGCTGACCCGCGGCGAGTAGTACACGAAGCCGTCGGACTCGCGCATCTGGTCGAGACCGCCGCGCTGCCCGTGGTTGATCTGCACGAAGCCGTGACGGACGCCGAGGACGACGTGATCCCGCTGGATCACGCCCAGCCAGTACCGGATCGCCATAGGCACAGTCTTCCCTACCGGCGCACCCCCTGCAGCCGCCGAGCCGCACATGCGACACTGAGGCATGCGCGTGATGCTGAAACTCGTCCTGGACTGTGATGTCGACGTCGCCTGGCGGGCACTCCGCTCCCCGGCCGTCCTGCGGGAGCTCTACAGCCCCGTCATGGGACTCGAGGCGCTCGACGCCGACGGGTTCCCGACCATCTGGGAGCCAGGGGCGCACCGCGTCCGAGTGAAGGCCGCCGGCGCGATCCCGGTCGGCGACCAGATCATCGACCTCGAGTTCATCGAACGTCGCGACGGCACCCGCATCCTCCACGACCAGGGAGACCCGGTCAGCGGGCCGCTCAGCAAGCTCGCCGGGTGGGACCACCAGATGGCGGTCGCCCGCGACAAGCACGACCCGACGAAGACCCTGTACCGCGACCGACTCGTCATCACCGGCGCGATCGCCCCGCTCTACTGGTACCCGCTGTGGGCGACGTGGCAGTGGCGCGGTGCCCGCATCAAGGCGCTCGCGCCGAGCTGGGCCTACGACCCGCCGCTCCCCGGCGACGAGGAGGACGACGAGGTCGGCGCGACGGTCGAAGGCGCCATCTGACGCCTCGCCGTCCGGAGGCCCGACCAGCCGTCCGTCAGCGCTGAGCCGCCTCGCCCCAGTGCGTCGACTCGCCCGCGGGCGCGACCGTGCGTGGGACACCGGTGGCCGACGATCGCAGCACCTCCGGCAGGAACCGGTCCGGCATGTTCTGGAACGCGACCGGCCGCAGGAAACGGGTGATCGCAGCCGTCCCCACCGAGGTGCTCGAGTCGTTCGTCGTCGCCGGCCACGGTCCGCCGTGCTGCATGGCGGGCGTGACCGCGACGCCGGTGGGCCAACCGCCGAACAGCACCCGGCCGGCGTGCGCCGAGAGCTGCTGGACGAGTTCCACGAGGTCGTCGCTCGTCTCGTCGGCACCGGCGTGCAGGGTGGCCGTCAGGTTGCCCTCGCAGAACTCCGGCACGAGCGGCGCGAACGCCGTACCGGCCGGGACCTCGACGAGGATCGACAACGGACCGAAGGCCTCGTTGAGTAGGGCGTCCCGACCGGCCCGCAGTGCGTCGAGTGAGACCGCGACGATCGTGGGGGTCGCCCAGCCGTCGCCGTCCTCGTCGACCCGGAGCGAACCCTCGGCGATGACCCGCACGCCGTCGGTGCCGAGGATGGCGTCTCGCCTCGCCTCGTACCCGGCCGTGATGCGGTCGTTCAGGAGTCGGTGCTCGGGAACCGCGGCAGCAGCCTCGCGGATCGACTCGTCGAGCCCCGCGCCGTCCGGCAGGTAGACGAAGCCGGGCTTCGTGCACAGCTGACCCGCCGAGCCCGCGACACTCGTGACGAATCCCGTCGCGATGGCCGTCGCGGACTCGTCGAGGGCGGTCTGCGTCACGAACACGGGGTTGACGCTGCCGAGCTCGCCGAAGAACGGGATCGGGACGGGGCGCGCCGCCGCGAGGTCCGCGAGGATCCGGCCGGCCCGGAGGGAGCCCGTGAACGAACCGGCCCGGACGCGCTCGTCCTGCAGCGCGACGACGCCGGCTTCCTGGCCGATGATCGTCTGGAACACGCCGTCAGGAGCCCCGGACGCCCGGAGCGCGGCCTCGACGACGGCCGCCGTCGCGAGCGAGAGCCGCGGGTGCCCGTCGTGCACCTTGAGGATCACCGGGCATCCGGCCGCGAGGATCGACGCGGTGTCGCCACCGGCGACGGAGAAGGCGAACGGGAAGTTGCTCGCCGCGAAGTTCACGACCGGGCCGAGCGGCACGAGGACGCGGCGGAGTTCCGGGCGTGCGCCGAGTGCGAAGTCCGGGTCGGCCTCGTCGATCCGGACATCGAGGTAGGAGCCGTCGACGATCGTCTCCGCGAAGAGCCGCAGTTGCACGGCGGTGCGACGGAGCTCGCCTCGGAGCCGCGCCTCGGCGAGCCCCGTCTCGACCATGCCGACCGGGACGAGCTCGTCCGCGTGGGCCTGCAGGGCGTCGGCGACGGCGACGAGCGCTCGCGCACGGGCGTCCGCCGGCGTCGCGGCCCACGCGGGTGCCGCCGCGGCGGCTCCCCGGAGGACCTCCTCGAGCTGCTCGGGGGTGGTATCGGCGATGGTGGCGTCGGGGGCTGGCGTGGTCGTCATGTGATCCTCCGGGATCGTGGTGCGGTTCAGAACTGGAAGCCGGTCGGGAACGGATCGGCGGGGTCGAGGAGGTAGGAGCCGATTCCGGTGACCCAGGCCCGACCGGAGATGGTCGGGATGACGGCCGGCCGGCCCGCCACCGTCGTCTCGGCGATCAGCCGGCCGGTGAACCGGCTGCCGATGAAGGACTCGTTGACGAAGTCCTGGTCGAGCGGCAGCTCACCGCGGGCCCAGAGCTCGGCCATGCGCGCCGAGGTGCCGGTGCCACATGGCGAGCGGTCGAACCACCCCGGGAAGATGGCCATGGCATGCCGGGACAGCACGGCGTCGGATCCCGGCGCGATGAACTCGACGTGGTGGCAGTGGTCGAGCCCGGCGATCTCGGGGTGCACGGGCGGCGCCTGCTCGTTGATCGCCGCCATGATCCGCAGGCCCGCGTCGAGGATGTCCTGCTGGCGGTCGCGGTCGAAGGGCAGGCCGACGTCGTCGAGGTCGACCATCGCGTAGAAGTTGCCGCCGAACGCGAGACTGTAGGGCACGGTGCCGAGGCCGGGCACCTCGATCGTGGCGTCGAGGCGGTCGACGTAGCTCGGGACGTTCTCGATGGTCACGCGGTCGGCGTGACCGTCACTGACGTCGACCCGCGCGATCACCAGTCCGGCGGGGGTGTCGAGCCGGATCGTCGTGACCGGCTCGACCACCTCCACCATGCCGGTCTCCACGAGGACCGTCGCGACCCCGATGGTTCCGTGCCCGCACATCGGCAGGCAACCGGACACCTCGATGTACACGACGCCCCAGTCGCAGTCCGCGCGCGTGGACGGCTGCAGGATCGCCCCGCTCATCGCCGCGTGACCGCGAGGCTCGTTCATGAGGAAGAGCCGCAGGTCGTCGAGGTGCTCCATGAAGTGCAGGCGCTTCTCGTTCATGGTCGCGCCGGGGATCACGCCGACCCCGCCGGTGACGACGCGGGTCGGCATGCCCTCGGTGTGCGAGTCGACCGCACTGATCATGCGGGAGGACTTCATGGTGTGCCTCTCAGGACTGGTGGTCGTGGTCGGGGTGTCGCGTCGGCCGTCGGGCTCAGCGTGCCGCGAGGTAGTCGAGCGCGCGACGCGTCTGCGTCGTGACCTGCTCCGTCTGGAGCGCGTTCAGCGGACCGCGCGGCGGACGCGTCGGACCACCGTAGCTCTCGCCGGCGATGTCGATCGACAGCTTGATGGCCTGGACGAACTCCGTCTTCGAGTCCCACCCGAAGACGGGCACGAGCTCGCGGTAGAGGGTGCGGGCCTCGTCGACGCGACCGGAGGTGACGAGCGTGTACAGCTCGACGGCCTCGCGCGGGAAGGCGTTCGGGTAGCCGGCGAACCAGCCGACCGCGCCGGCGACGAGGGACTCGAAGAGGAGGTCGTCCGCCCCCGCGATGACGTCGAGGTCGGTCTTGTCCTGGATCTCGAGCACCCGACGGATGTCGGCCGAGAACTCCTTCACGGCGACGACGTGCTCGAGCTTGGCGAGCTCGACGAGCAGGTCGGGCGTGAGGTCGACCTTGGTGTCGATGGGGTTGTTGTAGGCCATGATCGGCAGGCCGACCTCGTCCACGCGGCTGTAGTGCTCGATGACCTCGTCGTCGTTCGCCCGGTAGATGGTGGGCGGCAGGAGCAGGACGCCGTCCGCGCCGTCCTCCTTCGCGTACTCGGCCCACTGCTGGGCCTGGTGCCAGCCGACCCCGTGTACCCCGGCGACGACGAGGCCGCGGTCGCCGACGGTGTCGACCGCGACCTGGATGACCTTGCGACGCTCGGCGTCCGTCAGCGACGAGTACTCGCCGAGCGAGCCGTTCGGGCCGACGCCGCGGCAACCGTTCTCGATGAGCCAGTTGCAGTGCTCGGCGAAGCGGTCGTAGTCGACGGCGAGGCCTGCGGGCGCCGAGGCATCCTCCTTGAACGCGAGGGTGGTCGCGACGATGACGCCGCCGAGGTCGAACTGCTTGGCCATGGGTGGTTCCTTTCCGAGGGAGTGGTGCGGAGACCGGTCGGTCATCCTGGGTGTTCGGCCGTCGGGGTCGACGGCGGTTCGTGGGGAGGGTGTCCCGGTGCCTGCGCGGCGAGTTCGCCGATGCGCAGCGGGGAGGCGATGGGCCGACGGTCGCTCGAGACGCCGTCGATGAGGCCGTCACCGCCGGATTCGGAGGCGACGCGGTGGAGGAGCTCCTCGACGGTGCGACCGCACATGCGGCCCTGGCAGATCCCGAGCCCGGCACGCGTGCTGAGTTTGAGGGAGCGCAGACCGGTCGCGCAGGTGGCGGTCGCCGTCGCTCGCAGGGAGCCGTAGTCGACCTCCTCGCAGCGGCAGATGGTGGTGTCGTCGTCGAGCCAGTCGCTCCAGCCGGCGCGGATGCCGTGGGCACGTTCGAGCCGGTCGGCGAAGGCGAGGAACGTGTCGCGTCGGCTCACGGCGGCGCGGATCCCGGAGGCACCGGGGAGGCCGCCGGCCGCAGCGTGTCCCGCGATCGCGCCCTCGGCGAGCGCGGCGTCGACACCCCCGATCCCGGTGATCTCCCCCGCCGCGAAGACGGTCGGGACGCTCGTGCGCTGCTCGGCGTCGACCTGGACGAACCGGGCTTCGGTGAGCGCGCAGCCGACCGCGACGGGCAGTTCGAGCCGCGGGGTGAACCCGTGACTGACGCACACGGCGTCCGCTTCGACCGTGCGCTCGGTGCCGGGGATCGGCGACCAGTCGGCGTCGACGGCGGCGATGGTCACGCGCTCGACCCGGTCCGCGCCGTGCGCGGCGACCACCGCGTGACCGACGCGGTACGGGATCCGGTGGCGGAGGTGGCCGCCGACGTAGCCGAGCAGTTCACCGGCCTTCCCGGTCACGCCGAGCAGCTGCCAGGCCTTGGGGAGCCAGCCCCTCGCGAGGCCGCCGACGGTCGTGGCCTCGTAGACCCCGAGCACGCGTGATCCGGTCGCGGTCAGGGACGCGGCCACCGGCAACAGGAACGGTCCGGCACCGGCCACGACCACCCGCTGACCGACGGTGACCCGCTCGCCCTTCGCGAGGGCCTGGGCAGCACCGGCCGAGAAGACGCCGGGGAGGTCCCAGCCGGGGAACGGCAGCGTGCGGTCGTGCGCGCCGGTCGCGAGGACGAGCGCGTCCGGCCGGAGGGTGAGGGGCGTGCGGTCGGTGCCGTCCGGCAGTCCGACGAGGACGTGCAGGCGCAGGCCGGTCGCCCCGGAGGTGTCGTCGGAGCCGTGGTCGGCGGCGGCGCGGTCGACGTCGATCGCCCACACCTGCGCCTCGGTGATCACCGTGCAGCCGTCGTCGGCGTCGAGCGCCGCGCGCATGGCGACGAAGCGCTCGAACCCGTGATGCAGCGAGGCCTCGGCTTCCGACGGCCGGCTCGCCGGCAGGTGCCGCCAGTACTGACCGCCGAGCTCGTCCGAGGCGTCGAGCAGCGTGACGGCGGCGCCGAGCGCCCGGGCGGCGAGCGCGGCCTGGAGGCCGGCTGGCCCTGCGCCGACGACGACGACCTCGCGCTGCCGGGCGCTCATGTCCGGTCCCCGAACGGGTCGTTCTCCGTCGTGGGTTCCGGGAGGGCGTCGTGCTGTGTCTCGATGCGGTCGCCGTCCGCGGCGCGACGCTGGCAGGCACGGACGTCCCGCTGGCCGTTCACCGTGACGATGCAGTCGAAGCAGACCCCGATACCGCAGAAGACGCCGCGTGGCTTCCCTGACCCACTGGTGCGGCGCCAGGCGAGGACGCCGGAGCCCAGCAGGACCCCGGCGATCGTCTGTCCACGGAGTCCGTCGACGGGCGTCCCGTCGAGGTCGATGCGCAGCGCGTCCTCCGTGCCGGGCAGGATCCGGTCGTTCGTCGCGGGCAGTCGTCTCGAGACCATCAGGCCACCTCCGCCGGCCGGTCGACGCGCAGGTGCGGGGCGAGCCCCGGGCGGTCGAGTTGGAACGGGGCGTCGTCGAGGTCGGTGGATCCACCGAGCAGGCGGGCGGCGATCAGTTCAGCGGTCGCGAGGGCCAGTCCGATGCCGGCGCCCTCGTGGCCCGTCGCGTGCCACAGGCCGTCGACACGGTGGTCGGGGCCGATGACCGGGAGGTGGTCGGGCATGTACGGCCGGAAGCCGCCGTAGCTGCGCATGACCGAGGCGTCGCGGAGGAACGGGAAGAGGCGCAGGGACTTCGCCGCGACCTCGCGGAGCACGTCGACATCGAGACGCGCGTCGAATCCGATCTGCTGTCGGCTCGAGCCGATGAGGACCGTGCCCGCGGCGGTGGACTCGACGACGCTCGAGGTCTGGAGCGAGGCGTCGCTCGACTGCGTGGCACCGAAGTAGTCGCCGTCGTAGACCTTGTGGTGCACGCGGTGCGGCATGCGGGTGGTGACGAGCACCATGCCGCGACGGGGACGGACCGGGACGGGTGCGCCGAGCAGGTCGCCGAGCTCGGCCGACCACGGTCCGGCGCAGACGAGGACCGCGTCGCCCGAGACATCGCCCACGGAGGTCTGGACACCCGTGAGGCGACCGGTCGCGCTCCGGACGCCGCCCGTCACGGTGACGCCGGTGCGCACGATCGCGCCCGCACGCCGGGCCGAGGCGAGCAGGGCCTCCGTGGCGATGACGGGCTGGACCTGTGCGTCCTCGGGATAGTGGACGGCCGCCGTGGACGAGCGGGTGATCGACGGCTCCGCCGCGAGCAGCTCGTCCTCGGTGAGGGGTCTGGCGTCGACACCGGCGGCGCGCTGGGCGGCGGCGAAGTCGAGCAGGGGCTGCGCGCCGGCCTCGGTGGTGGCGACCACGATGCCGCCCTTGCGCTCGAACTCGATGCTCGGGAAGGTCGGTCCCAGTTCGGCGCTGAGTTCGGCGGTGACGACGGGCCAGAGGCGTGAGGCGTACCGCGCGAGGTCGAGTTCGGGGCCGGGCCCCTTGTCGGAGACGAGGAGGTTCCCCTCCCCCGAGCCGCTCGTGCCGCCGGCGGCCGCCGAACGGTCGAGCACGACGACCTCGGCACCGCGTCGGGCGAGGATCCGCGCGCAGGCCGCACCGACGATGCCGGCGCCGACGATGACGATGCGGGTCACGTGCGGTCCTCTCGGTCGATGCGGGGAAGGGCTTTCAGTAATGTGTCACACATTCACTGAACAGGCAAGCGTGCACGATCGCGGATCCTGGTCGAGGTCCGCGCACGCACGCCAGGGACTACTCGGCGTCGGATTCGGGCTTGCCGGCCCACCAGCCGGTGGTGTGCCCGATGTGTCGGTGCATGAGCTCGCGAGCGGCGACCCCGTCACCCCGCTCGAGGGCGTCGAGGAGCTCGTGGTGCTCCACGGCGGAGCGGTCGAGCTGCTGCGAATCGAGCATGGCGGCCAACCCCACGAGCCGGGTGCGTCCGCGGAGGTCCGCGACGAGCTCGACGAGCAGCGGGTTGCCGAGTTTCGCGGTGAGCGCGAGGTGGAACGCCTGGTCGGCTTCGAGGTACCGGGTCAGGTCGCCGTCACGGGCACCGGCCACGATGTCGTCAGCCTGTTGCCGGAGCTCGGGGAGCGACCCGTGGTCGAAGACCTCGGCCAGGTCCGCCATCGCGGGCGGCTCGAGGAGCTGGCGGATCTGCGCCGTGTTGCGGAGCGAGGCCTCGCTCACGACGGTGACGCGGAACCCCTTGTTCCGGACCGCCTCCACGAAGTCGCGCTTCTCGAGGTCGAGCATCGCTTCGCGGACCGGGGTCGCCGAGACGTTGAACTGCACCGCCAGCGTCGGTACCGAGATCATCGTCCCCGGAGCGAGCTCGCCCGAGATGATCGCCGCGGACACCGCCCGCTCCACCTGCGCGCGCAGGCTCAGCCGTTCCTCGGCCGGTCGGATCGCCGACATGCTCATCGCGACTCCCATCCTTCGTCTCCCACCACGGTCCGCTCAGGTTACTGGGCGCACATCCACGCTTCGATGCCCGACGCGTCGATGGGCAGCGCATCCGACAGCACCTCGGCGCCGTCGGCCGTCACGAGCAGGTCGTCCTCGAGCCGGACGCCGATGCCGCGCAGTTCCGGCGGAACCGTCTCGTCGAAGGCGTGGAAGTACAGCCCCGGCTCGACCGTGAGCACCATGCCGGGCGCCATCGAGCCGCCCTGGTAGGCCTCGTAGGAGGACTTGGCGCAGTCGTGGACATCGAGGCCGAGGTGGTGACCGATGCCGCACACGAGGTACCGCCGGTGCTGTTGCCCGACCGGGCTCAGAGCCTCGTCGACGGACACCGGCAGGAGGCCCCAGTCGTGGAGTCCCTGCGCGATGACCTCCATGGCGGCGTGGTGGAAGTCGGTGAAGTCGCGGCCCGGGCGTACGGCGGCCATCCCGGCGCGGTGGGACGCCTCGACGAGGTCGTGGACGCGACGCTGCTCCGGACTGAAGGTGCCCGAGACGGGGAAGGTGCGGGTCACGTCCGCCGTGTAGAACGCACGCGTCTCCACGCCCATGTCGAGCAGGATCGCGTCCTCGGGGCGGACCGGGCCGTCGCAGCGCACCCAGTGGAGCGTGGGTGCGTGCGCGCCGCTGCCGACGATGGTCGAGTAGCCGGGGCCGTTCCCCGTGGTGCGGGCGTGCCGGTCGAAGGTCCCCTGCAGCCAACGCTCACCCCCGCCGGCGACGGCCGTCGGCAGCTCCCGGATCACGGCGGAGAACCCGCCGACGGTCGCGTCGACCGCTCGCCGCAGCTCCGCGATCTCCCACTCGTCCTTGATCATGCGCAGTTCCGAGAGCACGCGGCCGAGTTCCGGCGCGACCGTCAGCGGCTCGAGCGCGCGATGCCGCGAGGTCAAGGTTCCCGCGAGGAGCGGTCGGTCGACGCCTCGGAGCGCGTCGGGCAGCGCGGCGAGCACCTCGACGCGGAGGTCGAGGACCGCCGACCAGTCGGCCGGCCCCGGCGCGGAGCCGACCCAGAGCTCACCGTGGTTGGCGTCGGCGAAGAACCCGGTCTCGCCCGGGTGCGCCGGTGCCGGGATGTACAACGTCGCGTCGTGACCGGCGCCGCTCGGACGCAGCACGAGGACCGCGTCCTCGGCGGAGCAGCCGGTGAGCCAGAAGAAGTCGCTGTCGGGGCGGAAGTCGTAGTTCGAGTCGTTGGCCCGGACGGGCGCGCGTCCGGCGGCGACGACGAGTGTCCGCCCGACGAAGGCCTCGCCCAGCCGACGACGGTGCTCGGCTGCGGCCGCGGCGATCCCGGGCTCGACCGGCGGCGTGCGGTCGGGGGTGCCCCAGCCGGTGCCGAGGAACTCGCGGAACGCCGGCACCTCGGCCAGGCGGGGCAGCTTCGGGTCCGGGTTCGCCGGGCGCGGCATGGACGTGGCGGGTGCCTCCGTGGTGGCCGGCGCGAGGCCCGCCGTCTGCTCGGGTGCCTGCTGCTGTGTGTCGGTCATGCCTGCTCCTCATCCGCGCGACGGCAGCCGCGCTCGTCCACCATCGAGAACAGGCGGCGCACCACGGCGGCGTCCTGGATCCCGTCGTGCTCGTACTCGTTCGTGACCCAGGCGGTCGCCCCGCCGACCACGTCGACCGTCTCCAACTGCAGCTGCGCGTCCACGTACATGTCGTCGAAGTACACGGCCGCGGCGAGCGGCACCGTGCTCGCCTCCAGGACCGCGGGGTCGTACAGCGGGTCCCAGTCGGTCTTGGCCGCCAGTCGCTCCACCGCGCCCTGGAAGGGTCGGAGCGAGCGGATCTCCTCGAACATCCAGGGGTAGACCATCTCCCCCGTGAACAGCAGCGGCCTGGCCGTCTCGGCGAACGCCGGCCGTGCGTCGCGCTCGGCCTGCGCCGCCCACGCGGTCGCCCCCGAGCCGGCGGCACCGTAGATGCTCTCCTGCAGGGCGATGAAGAGGGGGTTGTCGACGTAGGACGTCCTCCCCCAGACCTGCGCCAGGAAGGTGTCGCTCAGGTGGTCGCCGCTGTCGAACGCCTCGTCGAGCAGCCAGTGGAGGCGCTCGTAGCCGGGCTTCATCCCGAAGTCGATCCCGAGGTTCTGGAAGCGCCGCACGGTGAGTCGGTCGCCGTCCGGCAGGAGCACCTCCTCGGCGGCGAGGCGGTCGGCGATCCGCGCGACGGTGTCGATGTCCTGAGGGTACCGTTCGGCGAAGGCCAGGTTCTTGCGCTCGGTGCGCGGATAGGTGCGGCGGTACACCTCCGCCGCCGACGGGTGGATGCCCGCCAGACCGCCGGTGACGTAGCAGGCGGCCAGTCCCTCCGGGGCTCGCGAGAGATAGGTGAGGGTGAGGAACCCGCCGTAGCTCTGACCGAGCGTCGACCAGCGACGGCCTCCGAAGACGGTGCGGCGCAGGTACTCGGCGTCGTCGACGATCGAGTCTGCCCGGAAGCGTTCCAGGTACTCGGCCTGTGCGGCAGCGTCACCGACGGCCGCGATGGACCGGCCGTCGATCCTGGTGCTCCGGCCCGTGCCGCGCTGGTCGAGCAGCACGAGGCGGAAGGTGCGGAGGGCCTCGGCGATCCAGCCGTCCCTGGACACCGGACGCGGGCCTTTGCCGCCCGGTCCGCCCTGGAGGAACACGAGGACCGGGAGCTGCTCGTCGCGACGCAGGGGGTCGACGAGTTCGCGGGCGAACACGCTGATCGTGCGGCCGTCGTCGGGCCGTCGCCAGTCGAGCGGGACGTCGACCGTGTGGTCGGTCACGTGGATCCCCGGCAGCAGGGAGGTGGTGGTGCGGTGGGTCATGCCTGTGTCCTTCCGGCGGCCGGTCCGTGCGTCCGCTCCTGTTCGAGCATGGTGGCACGCGCGGCCTCCCAGCTCGGGTCGATCGTGGGCACGGCGGCGAGCAGGGTCTTCGTGTACTCGTCCTGCGGGTGGTCGAAGATCGCCTCGCGGTCACCCTGCTCGACCACCTTGCCCCGGTGCATGACTGCGACGTCGTGCGCGATCTGCCGCACGACGGCGAGGTCGTGCGCGATGAACAGGTAGCTCAGACCGCGCTCGGCCTGCAGGTCGCGCAGCAGGTCGATGATACGTGCCTGCACCGACACGTCGAGCGCCGACACCGCCTCGTCGCAGATCACGAGCTTCGGGGAGACGGCGAGCGCCCTGGCGATCCCGATGCGCTGGGCCTGGCCGCCGGAGAACTGCCGCGGGTAGCGCTGGAGGTGGTCGGGGTTCAGGCCGACGCGGTCGAGCAGGTCGCGCACGAGGGCACGCTTGCCCTGCTTCGGGGTGATGCCCTGGTAGTCGAGCGGTGCCGACACGATGCGCTCGACGGTGTGCCTCGGGTTGAGGGAGGAGAACGGGTCCTGGAAGACGACCTGCACCTTCGCCCGGAACGCGGCGAGCGCCGGCCCACGCGCAGTGGTGACGTCCTCGCCGTCGAAGGTGATCGTGCCGGCGGTCGGTTCGATGAGCTTCGCGATCATCCGCGCGGTCGTCGACTTGCCGCTGCCCGACTCCCCGACGATGCCGAGCGTCTCGCCGGCGCGGACGGCGAACCGGACGTCGTCGACGGCGCGGAACTGCGTGGTGCGTGCGCGGAACGCGCCGTCGCCCCTCGTGGTGAAGTCCTTCGTGAGCCCGGTGGCCTGCAGGAGCACTGGTGCATCGTTCATGCCTGTCCCTCTCCGGTCGTGGCGGGTGCCGTCGGTCGCTCGGTGAACGGGTCGTCGATCCGCGGGAGGGCGTCGAGGAGCGCCCGGGTGTACGCCGCCTGTGGTCGGGAGAAGATCTGTTCGGCCGTGCCCATCTCGACGGGGTCGCCGCCGCGCATGACGAGCACGTCGTCGGCGACCTGACTGACGACGGCGAGGTCGTGGGTGATGAAGATCATGCCGGCACCGGTCTCCCGTTGCAGTTCGGAGAGGAGGTCGAGGATCTGCGCCTGGACGGTGACGTCGAGCGCCGTCGTCGGTTCGTCCGCGATGAGCAGGTCGGGTTCCAGACAGAGCGCCATGGCGATCATGATGCGCTGCCGCATGCCGCCAGAGAACTGGTGCGGGTAGTGGTCGACCCGCCGGGAGGCGTCCGCGATGCGGACCCGTTCGAGGGCCTCGATCGTGACGGCCCTGGCGGCCTTCCGGGAGCCGCCGCGATGGGCGCGGTACGCCTCCTCGATCTGCAGTCCGACGGTGTAGTACGGGTTGAGCGAGGAGAGCGGGTCCTGGAAGACCATCGCGATCCGATCGCCGCGCACCCGCCGCATCTCGCGGTCGCTGCGACCGACGAGCTCGTGTCCGCTCAGCCGGACGCTGCCGGTCGTGCGCCCGCCGTTCGGGAGCAGTCCCATGATCGCGAGCGAGGTCATGGACTTGCCGGAGCCGGACTCGCCCACGATGCCGAGGGTCTGGCCGTGCTGGACGGCGAACGACGCCTTCCGCACCACGTCGATGTCGCCGGAGGTGGTCGGGAAGGTGACCGTGAGGTCGTCGACCTCGAGCAGCGCCGCCCCGGGGACGGGCAGGGAGATGGTCCTGGTGACGGTGGGGCTCATGCGCTCTTCACTCTCACTCTCGGGTCGAGGAACGTGTACACGACGTCGACCACGACGTTGCCGATGACCACGAAGAACGCGGCCAGCAGGGTGACGCCCATGATGACGGGCTGGTCGTTCTTCGCGATCGAGTCGGCGGCGAGCTTGCCGACGCCGTTCAATCCGAACACCGTCTCGGTGATGAGGGCGCCCCCGAGGAGGCCCGCGAAGTCCATGCCGAAGAGCGTGACGACGGGCGTGAGCGCCGGGCGCAGCGCATGGCGGCGCAGGATGAGCGGCGCGGGCAGGCCCTTCGCCCGGGCGGTCCGCATGAAGTTCTCACCGAGGGTGTCGATGACGTTCGCCCGGACGAGCCTCGCGTACATCGACGCGTAGCCGAGGGCGAGCACGATCCACGGCATGAGGTAGTTCTGGAACCAGCGGACCGGGTCCTCGGCGAAGGGCACGGCCTGCGGGAACGGCAGGATCTGCAGTTGCACCACGAGGACGTACTGCAGGAGGAGCGCGAGGAAGTAGTTCGGCAGGCTGATGCCGGCGAGCGCGACCATCATCGCCCCACGGTCCCAGCCGGTCCCCTGCTTGACGGCGCTGAGCAGGCCACCGCTGACGCCGACGAGCAGCCAGAGGACCGCCGCACCGATCGCGACCGTCGCGGTCACGGGGAAGCGCGCGGTGATCATGTCCAGGACGGACTCGTTGGTCTGGAAGCTGAAGCCGAGGCACGGCGCCGCGCAGGAGACCGCCGAGGTGCCTTTCCCGTAGCTCCGACCCATGACGATCCCCCGGATGAACTCGAGGTACTGCTGCCAGAACGGCTGGTCGAGCCCGAGCTGTGCCCGGATCTGGTCGATGCGGTCGGGGGTGCAGGTCTTGCCGCAGATCTGCACCGCCGGGTCGGGCGACAGCAGGAAGAAGATGACGTAGGTGAAGAGGCTGATGAGCAGCAGGATGCCGATCGCCGACGCGATCCGGCGCAGGAGGTAGAGGGTCATGAGGCGGCGTCTCCCGAGTCGAGGGCCTTGCGCAGGCGGTCGCCGAGCACGGTGAAGGAAAGCACCGTGAGGAACAGGAAGGTGCCGGGGATCAGGAAGTACATCGGGTCGACCGCGTACCAGCCGACCGCGGTCGCGATCATCTGGCCCCAGCTCGGCGTGGGCGGGGTGACGCCGACACCGAGGAAGGAGAGGCCCGCCTCCGTGCCGATGTAACCGGGAACGGCGAGGGTGGCCAGGACGATGATGGTGCCGCGGAGGTTCGGCAGGATCTCGCGGAAGACGATGCGGATGCCCCCGGCGCCCGACGCACGCGCCGATTCGACGAACTCGCTCGTCCGCAGCGACATCGCCTGACCGCGCACCACCCGAGCGGTGTACGGCCAGCCGAAGAGGCTCAGCACGACGACGAGCAGGACCGGTCGGTTGCCGGCGGGCAGGGCCGACAGGAGCGCGATCATGAAGATGAGCGACGGGAACGCCATGAGGAAGTCCATGACGCGGGAGACGACCTGGTCGACCCACCCGCCGTAGAAGCCGGCGAGCATGCCGAGCACGACGCCGAGCACGGTGGTGACGATCGTCGCCGAGACGGCGATCGACAGCGACACCTGCGCACCGAAGGCGATGCGCGCGAAGATGTCGCGTCCGTTCCCGGGTTCGACCCCGAACCAGTGCTCGGCGGAGATCCCGCCGAGGTTGCCGATCGGCACGCCGCCGAGGTCGGAGTCCACCGCCGACTTGTCGAAGGTGTACGGACCCCAGCCGCTGATCGCGGTGATCAGCGGGGCGAGGATCGCGAGCAACACGACGAGCACGATGAACGCGACGCTGAGCAGCACCGGTGGGCTGGAACGGAGGGTGGCGATCACCCGCCGCGCGGGGGTGGGCGCGCCGACCGGCGCACCCACCTCCTCGGCGACGGTGGTCAGCTCACTGGGAACGGACGACGACATCTGCGGCTACCGGCTTTCCGACTACTTGCCGGCCGAGGACAGGCCGACGGACACGTAGTCGATGCCACCCGAGTACCCGGCGTGCGAGTACGCACCGGCGACGTTGGCTCCGACGACCATGACCGTCTTCTCGAACAGCAGCGGCACCGTCGGCACGAGCTTCTGGATCTGCTCGTCGAGCGCGCCCCAGGCGGCGTTGGCCTCGTCGGTGTCGGTCATCGCGCGGATCTCGGCGATGCGCTCGTTGACGGCGGGGTCGTTCAGCTGCGCGATGTTCGAGTTGCCCTTCGGGAAGATCTGCGAACCGTCGAAGAGCGGCGGCAGGAAGGTCGAGCCGGAGGCCCAGTCCGGGCACCAGCCGGTGATGGCGGCGTCGTTCTGCTGCGACGTCGTGCCGATGACCTCGTAGTAGGTCGAGGTGTCGATGAGGTTGAAGTTCACCGTGATGCCGGCCTTCGCGAGCGCCTGCTGCACCGCCTCGGCCTGCGCCTGCATCTTGGGCTGGCTGCGGATGTCGAGCGTGAAGGAGAAGCCGTCGGGGAGGCCCGCCTCGGCGAGGAGTTCCTTGGCCTTCTCCGGGTCGCCTGCGTTGTCCTTGCTCGGGTAGAGGTCGAATTCGGTGTGGCCGGCGACGGTGGGCGGCAGCATGGTGGTCGCGATGTCCGCGAGCTGCGATCCGCCCGAGGCGTCCTTCACCGACTCGCGGTCGATGGCGTAGGCGATGGCCTGGCGGACCAGCGGGTTGTCCATGTTCGGCTTGGTCGTGTTCAGACCCATGTACGTGGTGCAGCCCTGGAGGCCGGCGATGGTGCGTGCCTTGAGTGCCGGCGTCTGGATCCGGGAGATGGAGGCTGCCTGGACGGACCCGGCGATCGCGTTCGCGTCGTCACCCTGGCCGGCGATCATGCGCTCGTCGATGGTCGAGGCGTCGAGGCCGAAGGTGAAGTCGAAGCCGTCCGGGTAGGCCTTGCGGACGTCGTCCGTCTTCGGGTCCCACGAGTCGTTGCGGACGAGCTTCAGCTGCGAGCCGCGCTCGTAGCTGTCGACCTTGTAGGGGCCGGAGGCAATCGGCATCTTGTCGAGGCTCGTCGTCGTCACCCGCTCGGTGTCGGCGGGGAAGGGCGTGAAGCTGTTCTGCCCGACGACGCTCGCGAAGTCGGCGAACGGCTCCTTGAGCGTGAAGACGATGGTCTGGTCGTCCGGCGTCTGGATGGACGGCAGGTCACCCGTGATGTACGGGCCCTCGTACGAGTCCGTGCCGGCGATCGTGAGGCGGGCGTAGGGCGATCCGACGGCGATGGCCGGGTCGAAGGAGCGCTCGACGCCGAACTTCACGTCCTTGCTCGTGATCGGCGTGCCGTCCTCGAACTTGAGGTCGTCCTTGAGCGTGAACGTCCACTGGAGGCCGTCGTCGCTCACCGTGCCGAGGTCGGTCGCGAGGTCGGGGACCATCTCGGTGCCCTTGGCGCCCTCGCCCGTGGACTGCGTCGTCAACGTGCGGTAGATGAGGCGGTAGAAGTTGTTCACGCCGCCGTCGAAGCCCTGGACCGGGTCGAGATGCGAGAAGTCCGCGTTCAGGAGGACGTCGACGGTGCCGCCCTTCACCGGGGTACTGGACGGTCCGTCACCTCCTGAGCCGGAACCCGCGGAGGTACACCCCGCGAGGAGGAGGACGGCCGCCGCCGCGAGGGCGGGGATGGAGAATCGTTGCTTCATGACGCTCTGCTTTCGTGTCGATCGGGCGGGTCGCCCGCGGGTGGAGAGGGTGGAGCGGGGTCGGGGGACGGGAGGAGGTCAGTGGGAGCGGAACCAGACGCGCATGGCACCCGGTTCGCGGTTGCCCCAGAGGGCGTAGGGGATGAGGGTCGCGGTGGTCTGTGTCACCGAGGCCGTCGTCGCGACCGCGGCGAGCGGTGCCGTGGCGGGCTCGGTGTCGGGCGCCCCGGACAGGATCGGGTAGAGCACGGCCGGAGCGGGGGCGTCGACGGTCGCCGGGACGAGGAGCGCGATGGCGTCGATCCCCTCCCGGTCCAGGATCCGACGGTGCTCGACGACCGCGCGATCCGCGTCGGCTCCGGAGAACCGCAGGAGGTCGAGGTCCGCCGTCGTGTCCTGCTGCTCGGCGCAGGAGACGATCGGTCCGCGGGCGAAGGCGATCGAGCCGCGGAGGGCGTCGACGGAGGGGTGCGCGCCGTGCGCCCGGACGGGCATCGGGAGGTCGAGCTCCACGGTGTCGCCCGCACGCCACCAGCGCCGGACACGGACCCATCCGTCGACGGGTTCGAGCGGCGCGGCCGATCCGCCCATGCGGATGGAGCCGCCCACGACCCACGCGGGGATGCGGATCGCGAGCTCGACCTCGTCGTCGGCGGCGGTGTCCACCGTCACGGTGACCGCTCCGTCCCACGGATACGCGGTGTCGACGGTGAAGGAGAGCCGCTCGGTCGCGATCGACGCCGCGGTGAGGTGGGCGACTTCGACACCGGCGGGGGTCGACGTCGCGAGGTGATCCTGCAGCTCCGCGGTCCAGCGCACGATGTTCGGCGGGCAACACGGGCAGCCGAACCAGCCCCGCCGGAGGAGTTCGCCGTCCGCCTCCGCCCCCGACCGCTGGAGGTGGTCAGGGCGACGCTGCAGCGGGTTGTCGTAGAAGAAGGCCATGCCGTCCGCGGAGAGGCCGGCGGCGTACGCGTTGTAGAGGACGGTCTCGACGGTGTCGAGGACGGCCGCCGACCCGGTCGCGAGGTACAGGCGCCAGCCCCACTGCATCACGGCGATCGCCGCGCACGTCTCGCTGTAGGAGCGTTCGGACGGCAGCTCGTAGCGGTCGCCGATCGCCTCGTCGGAGTGTCGACTCCCGAGGCCGCCCGTGAGGTAGAGCTTCGTCTCCACCATGTCGTCCCAGAGCCGCTGCAGCGACGCGAGCAGCTCCTGGTCGCCGCGTTCGAGGGCGACGTCGGTCGCTCCGGCGGCCAGGTACGCCATGCGGACGGCGTGTCCGGTCACGGAGTCGAGGTCGCGCAGCGGGGCCGAGTCCTGGAAGTACTCGGCGGGGAAGACCCGGAGCTCGACCGTGCCGTGGCCGCGTCGGTCGACGAACGCGGTCGCGAGCTCGAGGTAGGACGGCACGCCGGTCTCACGGAACAGCTCGACCAGGGCCATTTCGACCTCGGGGTGCCCGCACACCTGCGGGTCGCCGTCCGGTCCGAACCGTTCGACGGCGAGGTCGGCGAACGCCCGGGCGACGATCAGCAGACGGTCGTCGCCGAGACGACGCTTCGCGGCGACCGCTGCCTGGATGAGATGCCCGAGGTTGTACAGCTCGTGGCCCCAGGCGAGGTCCTCCCAGGGTTCCTTCTCGATCTCCGGAGCCTGGAAGTAGGAGTTGAGGTACCCGTCCTCGCGCTGCGCGGCTTCGATGACACCGACGGCCTCCTCGTAGAAGTCGCGGACATCGCCGGGTGCCGCCCCGACGACCTCGTCCTCGGCGAGCAGGTAGGCGAGGCCTTCGAGGGTCTTGAAGACGTCCGTGTCGAGGAACGGGTAGCGCCCGCGGAAGCGTGAGGTGCCGTCCCCCTGGTCGGCGATCCGGGCGAGGTTGTCGAGGTTGCCGGCGAGGCGGAGCTGCTCGATCGAGTGCGGGACGGTGGCGTCGCGGTTCCGACGCTGCCACGCACCGAGTTCGCCATCTCCCAGCGCGACCTGTCCGGCGCCCAGCGGGATGCGGACTCCCGCGATCGGTGCGACGGCGGCGTAACGGCCTCCCGCGTGCACCGCGGTGCTCGCTGCTCGGGCGTCTTCGTCGAAGCTCATGGGCGACAGGCCTTTCTGTACCGTGTGACACAGTACACGGATCCGGGTTTGTGGTGGGTGACACATTACTCACCTGCTCCAGCGAGGTGTCAAGCGCCGACGACCGATTCCAGGAGATGGAAACACAGCCGTAACGCGCCTCTCCCAGCAGACTCCTCGCCGGATGCGCTACGCTGGAGGAACTTGCGTGCGATCGCGCCATCCGGTGCGGTACTCGCTTGCGTCGTAGAACGCTCCCTCTCTCCCCTGCACGGCACCCAGCGGTGCATGCCAGGGTCGATGACACTTCATACGGCGAACGGATGCGCGACCTGCGCCTTCGCCACCTCCCACCAGCGACGACGCCGACGGAAGCACGCCGTACCATCCACGTGAGTCATCACGTGCGTGGTCATCCCGGCAGTGCCCGCTACCGCACACGAGTGCGCCGGCAGCCGTCATCGAAGCTCGTGGCCGTGCCTGAAAGAGACACACACCCATGACCGAAGCAACCATCACCTTCGACGCCCTCGGCGTCCCGGCACCGCTCGTCGCCTCCCTCGCGAAGGACGGCAAGACGAGCGCGTTCCCCATCCAGATCGACACGCTCCCCGACACCCTCGGCGGACGCGACGTCCTCGGCCGCGGCAAGACCGGCTCCGGCAAGACCCTCGCCTTCAGCATCCCGATGGTCGCCCGTCTCGGCGGCGCCCTCGCCGGTGGCAAGCGCCGCCCGGGTCGCCCGCTCGGACTCGTCCTCGCACCGACGCGCGAGCTCGCCACCCAGATCGCCGCGGTCATGCAGCCGCTGGCCGACGCCTATTCGCTGAAGACCACCACGATCTTCGGCGGCGTCTCGCAGAAGCGTCAGGAAGAGGCGCTCCGCGCCGGCGTCGACATCGTCATCGCCTGCCCCGGCCGCCTCGAGGACCTCATGAAGCAGGGCTTCGTGAACCTCGACGCCGTGGAGATCACCGTCCTCGACGAGGCCGACCACATGGCCGACCTCGGCTTCCTGCCGGTCGTCACGCGCATCCTCGACAAGACGCCTCGCGGCGGGCAGCGTCTGCTGTTCTCCGCGACGCTCGACAACGGCGTGGACAAGCTCGTCCGCAAGTTCCTGCAGAACGAGGTGCTCCACTCCGTCGACGAGGCGAACTCGCCCGTCGCCGCGATGACCCACCACGTCTTCACGACCCCCTCGGTCGAGTCGAAGAAGGACCTCATCCAGGCCCTCGCCTCGGGTAGCGGCCGTCGCATCCTCTTCATGCGCACGAAGCACCACGCCAAGAAGCTCGCGAAGCAGCTCACCGACTCCGGCATCCCCGCGGTCGACCTGCACGGCAACCTCTCGCAGGTGGCCCGCGACCGCAACCTCGCTGCCTTCAGCGCCGGGACCGCCAAGGTGCTCGTCGCCACCGACGTCGCCGCCCGCGGTGTGCACGTCGACGACGTCGAACTCGTCATCCACGTCGACCCGCCGACCGAGCACAAGGCGTACCTGCACCGCTCGGGCCGCACGGCTCGTGCAGGCAGCGCCGGTGACGTCGTCACCCTCGCGATCCCCGGCCAGATGGAGGATCTCAAGAAGCTCCTCCGCAAGGCCGAGATCAACGTCACCCCGCAGGCGGTCACCGCGACCTCCCCGGCGGTCCTCGAGCTCATCGGCGACGTCGCCGCCTACGTGAAGCCCGCGCCGCGCGCGGCCGTGCAGCAGCAGGGCGGTGGTGGTCGCTCGCAGGGTGCGAACGCGCAGCGTAAGCGTGCAGCCCGCGACGGCAACGGCCTCGGCAACGGTCACCGCGACCGCGACGGTGCCCGCGCCGGCGCGAGCCGCGACAGCGCTCCTCGCGAGGGCGGCCAGGGCGGCGGCGGTCGTCGTGGCGGTCGTCCCGCCGGCGGTAACGGCGGTCAGGGCGGTCAGCGCTCCGGCGCCGGTCGCTCGGGCGGCGCCCGTGCAGGCGCCGGTGCCGCCACCGGTGGCAGCCGCACGCACTACAGCACCGGCTACGCCGCGAACTCGGGCGCTCCCGCCGAGTCCTCGCGCCCCCGGACCAACCGTCGCGCGTCCAGCGGCAACTAGCAGCGAACCGCTCGAACGAAGCGCCGTCCACCGCAGGGTGGGCGGCGCTTCGCCGTTGGCGGACCCACTCGATTTCGCGAGACGGGGGCGCTCGGGATACGGTTCCACCATGAACGCCACCGCAGTCGTCCGCCCCATCCGAGACGTCGACGCTGAGTCGCTGGGGCGTGTGCACGCCACGTGCTGGCACGAGACCTACGACCACCTCATCAGCTCGGCCACCCTCGCGAAGCTGTCACCACGCCGCATGGCCGAGCTGTGGACCCACTGGGCCGCGCAGGGTCCCGAGTACACGCACTTCGCAGCGCTCGTCGACGGCGAGATCGTCGGCTTCTCGGGTTCGGGCCCAGCCCGCGACGAGGACGCACCCCGTGAGCGCGAGCTGTACTTCATCTACCTGTTGGACGCATTCCACGGGACCGGCATCGGTCAGCAGCTGTTCGACGCCGCCATCCCCGACGGTCAGCCGTCATTCCTGTGGGTCGCCGCGGACAATCCGCGTGCGCACCGCTTCTACCAGCGCAACGGGTTCGTCCTCGACGGTGGAGCCAAGACCGAGCCGTTCCTCGGCGAGATGATCGACGAGGTCCGCTACACCCGCTGACGCATCGGTCCCTGAGCCCTTATCCGGGCCCTGAGCCGCTCCCCCGGTCCCTGAGCCGCTCCCCCGGTCCCTGAGCCACTCCCCCGGTCCCTGAGCCTGTCGAAGGGCTAGCGCAGCCGGCCGACGGAGGCGAGGGCCGCGCGGAGGAGCGTGCCGCGGCCGCCCTCCATCTCGGCGGCGATCGCGTCGGAGGACGCCGCCTCAGGTGTCATCCATGTGAGTTCGAGCGCGTCCTGGCGGGGTTCGCAGGTGCCGGTCACCGGGACGACGTACGCCAGCGCGACGGCGTGCTGCCGGTCGTCGGAGTACGGCGACAATCCGGGCAACGGGAAGTACTCGGCCACTTGGAACGGCACGGGCGACGCAGGGAGCAGCGGGAACGCCATCGGACCGAGGTCCTTCTCCAGGTGGCGGAAGAGCGCGTCGCGGATCGTCTCGCCGTACATGACGCGACCGGAGACGAGCGTGCGCGTCATCTCGCCGAGCGCCGTGGCCCGGAGCAGGACGCCCACCTCGGTGACGACGCCGAAGCCGTCGACGCGGACCGGCACGGCCTCCACGTACAGCAGCGGGAGCCGGCGGCGGATCTCCTCGAGCTCGACGTCCGACAGCCAGCCCGGATTGGAATTGCCGGGGAGATCGGGTTCCGGGTTGGAATCAGGGGTACGAACGCTCATAGCTCCTTCATACCGTATGGAGCCGAGCGGCGATCCAGGCGGGCGGCGGTTCGACCGGACACCGCGCCCGACGCGCGACGGGATCATACGGGGCCACGCGACCGCGCGCGACGCCGGTCGCGGTGTCGGTGGGGTGCAGGATGATGGAACCCATGACCGAGGTGCTCGAGCGCTTCTCCCCCGCGACGCGCGACTGGTTCGAGGGGGCGTTCGTCGCGCCCACGCCGGCGCAGGCGGGTGCCTGGGATGCGATCTCCCGCGGCGCCAACGCCCTCGTCGTCGCGCCGACCGGTTCGGGCAAGACCCTGTCCGCGTTCCTCTGGTCGATCGACCGCCTGCTCTCCGAGGCCATCGCCGAGCACGCCGTGCGGCCGCGCACGGGTGTCCCGCTCACCGGCCTCGAGGCTGACGAGGCGGAGGCCGCCGCCGCCCAGCGCGAGCGCTCCCGCGGCACCCGCGTCCTCTACATCTCGCCACTGAAGGCGCTCGGCGTGGACGTCGAGCGCAACCTCCGCACCCCGCTCGTCGGCATCGCCCAGGCGGCGCGCCGCCTCGGCACCGAGCCACCCACCATCAGTGTCGGCGTCCGCTCGGGCGACACCCCGTCCGCCGACCGCCGGGCGATGGCCAAAGAGCCACCGGACATCCTCATCACCACCCCCGAGTCGCTCTTCCTCATGCTCACGAGCGCGGCGCGGGAGACACTCCGCACGGTCGACACCGTCATCATCGACGAGATCCACGCCGTCGCCTCGACGAAGCGCGGCGCGCACCTCGCGGTGTCGCTCGAGCGGCTCGACGCCATGCTCGAGAAGCCGGTGCAGCGCATCGGGCTCTCCGCCACGGTGCGCCCCGCCGAGGAGGTCGCGCGGTTCCTCGGCGGCCGCGCACCGGTCGAGATCGTGGCCCCGCCGGCCGCGAAGACCTTCGACCTGCACGTGGTCGTCCCGGTCGACGACATGACCGACCCCGACGCCGGCATGCGGACGCCCGGCGAGGCCGACGACGACGGCAGCGGTGGCGGGTTCGCCGGCTACACCCCGAACAGCGACGGCGGCGGTGAAGACCGCGTCGGCAGCATCTGGCCCCACGTCGAGGAGGCGATCGTCGACCGCGTGCTCGCGCACCGCTCCACCATCGTGTTCGCCAACTCCCGTCGGTTGGCGGAGCGGCTCACGGCCCGGCTCAACGAGATCAACGAGGCCCGACTCAGCGACGCCACTCTCACGACCCCCGGTGCCGGGCGTCCACCGGCGCAGCTCATGGCCCAGAGCGGCCAGACCCGCGGATCGACGAGCGTCGCGGCCGCAGCCGCCCGGCCGGCCACCGAGGAGAGCGACGACGACATCCCCCTCCTCGCACGCGCCCACCACGGATCCGTCTCCAAGGAGCAGCGCGCGGGCATCGAGGAGGACCTCAAGTCCGGCCGCCTGCGCTGCGTGGTCGCGACCTCGAGCCTCGAGCTCGGCATCGACATGGGCGAGGTCGACCTCGTCATCCAGGTGGAGTCCCCGCCGAGCGTCGCGAGCGGCCTGCAGCGGGTCGGCCGCGCCGGCCACCAGGTGGGCGAGGTCTCCCGGGGCGTCCTGTTCCCGAAGCACCGCGCCGACCTCATCAGCACCACGGTCGCGACCGAGCGGATGGAGGCCGGGCTCATCGAGGCGATCGAGGTCCCCTCGAACCCGCTCGACATCCTCGCGCAGCAGACGGTCGCTGCGGTCGCGCTCGACGAACTCGGCGTGGAGGACTGGTTCGAGACGGTCAAGCGCAGTGCCCCGTTCGCCTCCCTGCCCCGCTCGGCCTTCGAGGCGACGCTCGACCTCCTGGCCGGACGCTACCCCTCCGACGCCTTCGCGGAGCTGCGCCCGCGGATCGTCTGGGATCGCGATGCCGGGGTCCTGACCGGTCGGCCGGGAGCGCAGCGCCTCGCCGTGACGAGCGGCGGCACCATCCCCGACCGCGGGCTCTTCGGCGTGTTCATGGTCGGCGAGTCGGGCGCCGGCGCGCGCGTCGGTGAGCTCGACGAGGAGATGGTCTACGAGTCCCGCGTCGGCGACGTCTTCGCCCTCGGCGCCACGAGCTGGCGCATCCAGGAGATCACCCACGACCGCGTGCTCGTGACGCCGGCGTTCGGCCAGCCGGGGCGACTGCCGTTCTGGAAGGGCGACGGCATCGGTCGCCCGGCCGAGCTCGGTCGCGCCATCGGCGCCTTCGTGCGCGAGCTCGACACCACCGGAACGGGCTCCACCCCACGTCTCGAAGCAGCCGGCCTCGACGAGCGGGCCATCAGCAACCTCGTCGCCTACGTCCGCGAGCAGCGCGAGGCGACGGGCGTCGTCCCCAACGACACGACCCTCGTCGTCGAACGTTCACGCGACGAACTCGGCGACTGGCGGGTCATCCTCCACTCCCCCTACGGACTCCGTGTGCACGCCCCCTGGGCGCTCGCGGTCGGCGCTCGGGTGCAGGAGCGCCTCGGGGTCGACGGCTCGGCGGTGGCGAGCGACGACGGCATCATCGTCCGCCTGCCCGACACCGAGAGCGAGCCGCCGGGAGCCGAACTCTTCGTCTTCGAACCGGAGGAGCTCGACGCCCTCGTCACGCAGGAGGTCGGCGGGTCGGCATTGTTCGCCTCGCGGTTCCGCGAGTGCGCCGCCCGTGCCCTCCTGCTCCCGAACTACTCGCCGCAGAAACGCTCGCCGCTCTGGCAGCAGCGCCAGCGGTCGGCGCAGCTCCTCGAGGTCGCGAAGCAGTACCCGACGTTCCCGATCATCCTCGAGACGCTCCGCGAGTGTCTCCAGGACGTCTACGACCTCCCGGCCCTCGACCACCTCGCGCGTGAGCTGCAGTCGCGCGCGATCCGCATCGTCGAGACCACGACCGATCAGCCCTCGCCCTACGCCCGTTCGCTCCTGTTCGGCTACGTCGGCGCGTTCATGTACGAGGGCGACAGCCCGTTGGCCGAGCGTCGGGCCGCGGCGCTCGCGGTCGACAGCACCATGCTCGGCGAACTCCTCGGTCGGGTGGAACTCCGCGAGCTTCTCGACCCCGGCGTCATCGAGCAGACCGCGCTCGAGCTGCAGCGTCTCGACCCCGAGCGTCGACTCAAGGGGGTCGAGGGCGTCGCCGACGCGCTGCGGATGCTCGGCCCGCTCACCATCGACGAGATCGCGGCCCGGACGACCTTCGACGGCGTCACCGTCTCCGCCGACGGCGAGGCGAGTCGCGGCGACGACCCGCAAGGCTGGTCCCCCGATCCGGCTCGCTCGGCTGCCGCCGTCGCCGAACTCGAACGCTCGAAGCGCGTCATCCGCGTCCCGATCGCCGGCGAGGAGCGCTTCGCCGCGATCGAGGACGCCGGTCGACTCCGCGACGCGTTGGGCACCCCGCTGCCCATCGGCGTCCCGGTCGCGTTCACCGAGCCGGTCGCCGATCCGTTGGGCGACCTCCTCGCCCGCCACGCGCGCACGCACGGGCCGTTCACGACCGGGCAGACGGCCAGGCGCTTCGGTCTCGGGACCGCGGTGGTCCAGCACACGCTCGCCCGGCTGGCCGACGCCGGCCGCGTGGTCAAGGGCGAGTTCCTCCCCGCCGGCCGGCAGCAGGTGGGTGAGGACGACGACGCCGACCGCAGCCCCACCGATGCGACGGAGTGGTGCGACGCCGGCGTGCTGCGCAAGCTCCGCATCCGTTCGCTCGCCGCGCTGCGGCACGAGGTCGAGCCGGTCGAGCAGCAGGCGTTCGCCCGGTTCCTGCCGGTGTGGCAGCACCTCGGCGGGACGCTCCGCGGCGTCGACGGCGTCGCGACGGTCATCGACCAGCTCGCCGGCGCGCCCATCCCGGCGTCGGCCTGGGAGTCGCTCATCCTGCCCTCGCGCGTCGCCGACTACAGTCCCGCCATGCTCGACGAACTCACCGCGACGGGCGAGGTCGTGTGGTCGGGTAGCGGTTCGATCCCCGGCAACGACGGCTGGGTCGCGCTCCACCTCGCCGACACGGCGCCCCTCACGTTGCCCCTCGCTCCGACGCCGCACACCCCGGACGCCCTGCAGACCGAACTGCTCGCGACGCTCGGCGGGGGCGGCGCGTACTTCTTCCGGCAGCTCGCGGAGTCGGTCGGCTCGACGGACGACAAGCTCCTCGTCGACGCCCTCTGGGAGCTCGTGTGGGCCGGGCTCGTCACCAACGACACCTTCTCACCGCTCCGCACCCTGGTGGGTTCCGGCTCGGGGAACTCGGCGCACCGGGTGCAACGGCAGACCCCGCGATCGAAGCTGTACCGTGGCCGCAACCTGCAGCGCCCCTCGATGTCGACGCGGGCGAGCCAGACCCTCGGCGGCCGGTGGTCGATCCTGCCGCTGGCCGAGCAGGACGCCACCATCCGTGCCGTCGCCACGGGCGAGACCCTGCTCGAGCGGTACGGCGTCGTGACGCGCGGGTCCGTCGTCGCGGAGGGCGTGACTGGCGGCTTCGCCCTCGCCTACCGCGTGCTGAAGCAGTTCGAGGAGAACGGTCGCTGCCGTCGCGGATACTTCGTGGAACGCCTCGGCGGGGCGCAGTTCGCCTCCTCCGGCACCGTCGACCGCCTGCGCGGGTTCATCCGGACCGACGACGAGCCACCGCTCGACGCCGTCACCCTCGCCGCGACCGACCCGGCGAACCCCTACGGCGCCGCCCTCGGTTGGCCGGGCCAGGAGGTCACCGGGGTGAAGCACCGGCCGGGGCGGAAGGCGGGTGCGCTCGTCGTCCTCGTCGACGGAGCGCCGGTCTACTACCTGGAACGCGGTGGCAAGACGGCGCTCGTGTTCTCTGAGGACGATGACCAGCTCCGCGCCGGGGCGCGTTCCCTGGCGTCCACGGTGCGCGCTGGTCGCATCGAGAAGCTCGGCATCGAGCAGGTCAACGGCGCCTTCGTGCTCGGCACCCCGACGGGCCACGCCCTCCGCGACGCCGGATTCGTCGAGACGCCGCGTGGATTGCGGCTCCGGCGTGGGTGAACCGGCTCACGGCCGTCCCGCCACGGGTTGCGCCGGACACCCTGCCGGTGGCACCGTAGCCGGAACGGACGGAGCGGTTCATGCCAGAAGGTGACACGGTCTTCCAAGCCGCGCACCGGTTGCGGCAGGCGCTCGCCGGCGAGGTCGTCACCGGCTTCGACCTGCGGGTGCCCGCCTTCGCGACCATCGACCTGCGGGGCGACGTCGTCCACGACGTCATCCCACGTGGCAAGCACCTCCTGCACCATATCGGCGACCACACGCTCCACACGCACCTCAAGATGGAGGGGTTGTGGCACGTCTACCAACCGGGCGAGCACTGGCGGCGGCCGGCCTGGAAGGCGCGCGCGATCGTGTCGACGCAGCACTGGGTGACGGTCGGGTTCGAACTCGGCCTCGTCGAGGTGTTCCCCTCGCGCGAGGACGAAGAGCGCTTCGGCTGGCTCGGTCCCGACCTCCTCGGTCCGGACTGGGACGAGGAGCGTGCCATCCACAACCTCGAGACCGACGGCCGCGAGATCCACGTCGCGCTGCTCGACCAGCGCAACCTCGCGGGGCTCGGCAACGAGTACGTCAACGAACTCTGCTTCATCCGCGGGGTCCTCCCGACGAGGCCCACCGCGGAGGTCGACCTGCCGGGCGCCGTACGCCTCGGCTACCGGCTCATCAACGCCAATCGCGACCGCCGCAACCGCGTCACGACGGGCGACACGAGGCCCGGCCGGAAGACCTGGGTGTACTCACGCGACGGTCAGCGCTGCCTCCGCTGCGGCACCCGGATCCAGCGGGGCAAACTCGGCGCCGACCCGACCGCGCTCCGCGACACCTACTGGTGTCCCCACTGCCAGACCTGACCCGGTGTAGATCGTGAACCCTAGAAGTGCTGTCAATCAGGGCTGGCCGGCAGTGATCCAATCGATCGAGTGCACCGCTGTCTGCCACGCCTGATATGCAACGGTCTGCCAACGGTTGATTCCGAACGACAATAGATGCGAGGACACTCTATCGTTCAAGCTTACTGTCGCGTCTGCAACGGTTGGCACTCGATACGCCTCTCGCAGGTTCACCGCGAACTCAGAGAAGGCTTCAATCGCCAACCCGACGTATCTATCAAACAGATCAACGTCGTCGACAAACTCGTTCAAGGCATGCCACTGGTCATCAGTGAAGGACGGATGGCGCACCGCCGAAAACTGCAGATCCTCTGGTCTTCCCGGATCGAGCACTCGCGCGACCAGCCATGAGTTACTGACCAACCAAGTGTCAAAATATGGGCTAATCGAGATAGAGCCACTTCCGGTGTTACGCTCGAAATTGCAGTCACGGCACGCCGGCACCATATTCCACGGATCGACTGCTATCCGGGGATAGCGCGACTTCGGAAATGAGTGCTCAACCGTCTTCGGTTTGGAAATGTGACAAAAGGGACACCGCCGTCCCGCCAATCCGACAATCCGCAACCAGATATCTCGGGCAGCAGGACTATCTCGGAATCGTTCCGAATAGAGCCAGGCCATATCCGACTTGACATCGTCCGTCACTGGAAAGACCGGAACAAGGTCACGGTGTCTGCCGCTTGAGAGCGCATCCCTCAAGGCCATCTCCTCGCGAGCAACGTTGGGAAGGTCGGCGAGCAGCCGGAGCTTTCGGTCGTTTTCCAACATGCCGAGCATGCACTGATCTCGCACCGACTGTCCACTCACAGCCAGTGGCGTCAGGTGAGTCACCATGCCGTTCCCTCACGTCGTCGAATCATCGACCGCAGGAGCAGCTTTGCTTCATCTCCAATCTCACCATCCAATGAGGAGAGCGCGCCTTCAAACGAGTCCGACGTATCTGCGACCTGCCTGAGCAGAGCATGGTAGCCGGACCGACTGAGTTCAAGGTCAAACACTTCTCGCGTCAAGACCCCCAAGTTCGCACCGAACGTCTCTAGAATCGGCTGCTCAACCTTGATACCATTTCCGTCGCTCGAAATGATCCACGCACATCGACGAGGCACTTCCTGGAGCACGACTGGTGAATGCGTGGCCACAACAGCAAGGCCGTTTATCGTCACCATAAGGTCAGATAGAGCCCGAGTAACCGCTCCCAACAATGGAGGATGTAGATGCGATTCTGGCTCATCGACCAGGACGAGTGTTTTCTCCTCACAATAACGGACGAGTGTTGCGACCATGAGGATGGCGATCTTGTGGCCCGAACTCAGAAGCGAGAAGTCGAGCGCCTCCAAACCCGCAGCAGTTGCGACTCCATGTCGGTCAAGTACGGGATCAGCATCCGCTAGAAGCCTGAGCGCTGCTAACAGGCGCTCGGAACGCTCGGCAAGACAGCCCATGGTCTCACTAGCGACGTAATTGCCCATCTCAATCTCGCGCGGCACCCGCGCATCCTGAGTCGATGTGACCGGTTCAGAATTATCAGCCAGCCACGGTAGGCGAACATTTGTGATACGGAAGTCGAGCTGCTCACGTCTCATGCGTGCGCGATTCGGAAAAGTGTCAAACGCACTGAAACTTATGGACAAAAGCGATGTAATCTGGCTCTTATCTGACAAGTCTATTGGACTATCGGGATCGGACTCTGTGAGCCGATCCTCGAATGCCCAGCGTATATTCGAGAGAGTGGTAGTCTTACCGGTGCCATTCGAGCCAATAAGCACGTGAACATTGCTCGGAAGCGGTCGGCCGCGTTCCACACGGAATGTAACCTCGGGCCCCGAGACACTCCGGGGCCGAAACTTGTACCGAAGGTGGAAGTCTTCTTTAGGCTGTTGACCAGAGATAATAAGCCTATATTGGTGCAGAGATCGAGATGACACTGATCTCATCAGAGATGACTGCAACACATCTTCGCCCCGAACTTCTTCGAATAGGCCGGGTAACACCGCAACATCACGCAGAGCCGTCAACACTTTGAACGCCACATCTACACCAAGCGTCTCAACGAGCACCTCGTAGTAGTCCGCATCTTGCCCGAGCGAAAAATGCTCCTCGGAAACTTCCGAGAAGTCGCTAGGTAATTCGACATAGCTTGTATGCACCGCGGGGGATAACTCGTGGGACGGGCGAAGTCCCCGCTGTCCAATTTTCACCACTCCGAGCGGCTGCCAGTCGCCTGAATACGAGACACTAGCCTCAAATGTTGTTCCGAAGCCATAATCGTTCCATGAGCTTCGGCGCAAGTAGATAAGCACCTTTCCGGATACTGCTGGCGGTCGGTTAGCGCCAATCTTGAACGTAACCTTCATACCGGAACCAACCATTTCTCTGGGTTGCGCGTACCGGATCCGCCACAGTGACGCCCGGAAGACGGCCTAAGTGGTGGTCCCACTTCAGCACGTCGATTGCATCTTTCTAGGCAAGACTATCTATCTAGTCCGGCTGCACGGAAGCCTGTTCTGGACTGCGGTGTCTCTGGACAAAGTGTTTGCACCTGGCCAACACGATCTTCAGATACTTCGATTACGCATCATCTCACTTACTACCGACGGTGCCGGGTCAGTATCCTCAATCTCTACTCCTGCCACCGAACCACCCGAGGGCCCCCCACTGCCAGACCTGACCCGGCCGGGGCTGGTCCCTGAGCCTGTCGAAGGACGCACGTCGATCCGCCCTTCGACAAGCTCAGGGACCGGAAAGGCTCAGGGGTCGGAACACGCTCAGGGACCGGAACGGCCTCAGGAACCGGAGGCGACCGGGTGCCGCCGCGCGCCGAACCACCCGAGCGGGATCGACAGCAGCAGCAGGAACAACGCCTGGGTGCCGAGACCGGGCACCGTCGCTGCCAGAACGAAGGCGAGGAGCATGAGCCAGGTCGGTGCCCAAACGAGCACCCAGGACCGGGGCGGTATCGCCGCGGCCTCCTCGCTGAGCAGCCCGTCTCGCTGGATCACCAGCTGCTGAAGTCGCATCGCAACCATCGACACGAGCATCGTCGCGATGTAGAGCATGGAGGCACCGCGATCGTTCCCGGCCGCGTCGAAGAGGAGCACGGTCGGCAGCGGCAGGAACACGATCCCGGCGAGCCACACGAAGTTGAGCGACACGAGTCGGCGGGAGTAGCCGACGGTGCGCTCGAAGATCCGGTGGTGATCGCGCCAGAAGGTGGCGATGACGACGAAGCTCAGGGCGGCTGCCGCGAGCCCGGTGGCGTTCTCACCGAGGAACACCGACACCGGGCCGCCACCGTACTCCTGGGCGAGGTCGACGAGCGGGAGGATGATCAGCGTGATCGCGATGGCGACGACGGCGTCGCTGAAGTTGACGACGCGGTCGAGCCCGCGCTCCGTCGTCGGACCGGGTCGACGGCGGCCCGTCGGACGCCCCTCCTCGCCGGCCATCGTCAGCTCACGTCGGCGTCGTCAGTCGCGGTCCCCTGCACCATGGCGACCCAGCGGGCCAGGAAGGCCGCGCCCGCCTCGTCGTGGATGAGCGTCGGGTGGGTCAGCACCGGGTAGGGCTTCTCGGGCACGCCGTCGGCGGGGCGGACGTCAACGTGCGCGACCTCGAACCCGTGCTCGAACAACCAGTCGGCCATCGCGTAGTCGCTCCGGGAGTCGCCGACCGTGCGCCAGGCGACCGGGAGCGCACCGCCGTCGGCCTCGAGGAGTTCGAGCGCGCGCTCGGCGCCGAGGTCCTTGCCGAGCCGGACCGACTCGATGTCGGTGGAGATGATCGTGGGATCGATGCGGTACTGCACGAGGCCGGCGTCGTCCGGGTAGCGGCCGGGCGCGTGCTCGACCCCGAATCCGCGTCGGGCGAGCTCGGCCCGGGCGTCGTCGTCGAAGTGCTTCCGCACGACCGCGTAGTCCGCTGCCGGCACCTCGACGTGCTGCTCGACCGAGACCATCGCGCGCTTGGTGTGGTCGAAGAACACCGTCTCGGCGTACCGTTCGTCGACGAGGCGCTCGATGACGTCGCCGTAGCCCTCCGGCATGGCGACGTCCTGATCGAGGCTCAGCTCGTCGACCCCGGCCGCCGAGAACCCGAACCACACGGCGCCCTTCTCGCAGATGCCGTAGAGCCGGACGTCGTCCGCGAGCCCGGCGGCCAGGAGCGGTGGGACCACCACCTCGCGGAGGAACGCGTCGCTCCGCCCGGTGTTGAAGGCGATCGGCACCCCGGCGTTCGCGAGCGTCGCGAGGTCCTGCGCGATGCTCGGGAGGTTGATGGTCCGGGTGATCGGACTGGCGATGGGGCCGTCGACGTCGAGCAGGAGACCGAGGATGGGGCGGGACGTGTTCACGGGTTCAGCCTAACGAGCACCCGGCGTGGATAGACTCACTCCACCATCACCGGTGTTCGAAGGAGATCACTCGTGTTCACCAGCCCGCATCCCGACGTCGAGATCCCCGACCTGAGCGTCTACGACACCCTGTTCGGCGGCATCGCCCCGAGCGACCTCGACCGCATCGCCCTCCGTGACGGCACGACCGGCGCCGAGACGAGCTACCGACAGCTCATCGGCCAGATCAACGCCCTCGCCGGCGCCCTCGCGGCGGCCGGCATCGGGGTCGGCGACGTCGTCGCCCTCCACGCGCCGAACGTCCCCGCCTTCGCGACCGTGTTCCACGGCATCCTGCGCGCGGGCGCGACGGCGACGACGGTGAACGGCCTCTACAACGCCGAGGAGATCGAGGCGCAGCTGCGGGACGCGGGCGCGACGATGCTGTTCACCGTCTCCCCGCTGCTCCCCCAGGCCTGGGCTGCGGCGAGCGCCTGCGGCATCCCCTCCGACCGCGTCGTCGTCCTCGACGGCGCGGAGGGGCACGCGTCGCTGAGCGACCTCCTCCTGCGCCGCCTCCCCGCACCGGACGTCTCGTTCGACCCGGCCACACACGTGGCGGTGCTGCCCTACTCCTCGGGCACGACGGGTCGACCGAAGGGTGTGATGCTCTCGCATCGGAACCTCGTCGCGAACGTGCAGCAGTCGATCCCCCAGCTCGGCATGGTCGCCGACGACCGGATCCTCGCGGTCCTGCCGTTCTTCCACATCTACGGCATGACGGTGCTGCTCAACCTCGCGCTGTCGCGGCGTGCCTCGCTCGTGACCATGCCGCGGTTCGACCTGGCGGAGTTCCTCCGGATCATCCAGGACTTCCGCTGCAGCTACGTGTTCATCGCCCCGCCGATCGCGGTGGCGCTCGCGAAGCACCCGCTCGTCGACGAGTTCGACCTCTCGAGCGTCCACACGATCTTCTCCGGCGCCGCGCCCCTGGACGCGACGCTCGGGCGGGCGGTCGAGGAGCGTCTCGGCTGTCGGATGCGACAGGGCTACGGCATGACCGAACTCAGCCCGGTCAGCCACGCGATCGCGTTCCAGGCCGAGGGGGCGTCCCTCGACAGCGTCGGCACGACCCTCCCGAACATGCAGTGCCGGATCGTCGATCCGGAGACCGGCGCCGAGGTGGACTACCCGGCCGAGGGCTCGGACGAGGAGAGCGCGGCGGGCGAGCTGCTCTGCGCCGGCCCGAACGTCATGCTCGGGTACCTCGGCAACGAGGAGGCCACTCGCGAGACCCTCGAGGACGACGGCTTCCTCCACACCGGCGACATCGCGACCGTCCGCGGCGACGGCACCGTGCGCATCATCGAGCGGTTGAAGGAGCTCATCAAGTACCACGGCTATCAGGTGGCCCCGGCGGAGCTCGAGGCGCTGCTGCTCGGCCACCCGGCGGTCGCCGACGCGGCCGTCATCGGGGTGCTCGACGACGAGGGCCAAGAGGTGCCGAAGGCGTTCGTGGTCCTGCAACCGGGCCAGGACGTCACCGCCGAGGCGCTCATGGCGTGGGTCACGGAGCGCGTCGCCCCGCACAAGAAGATCCGGCGCGTGGCGTTCGTCGACGCCATCCCGAAGTCGGCGTCAGGCAAGATCCTCCGCAAGGACCTCCGGGCCGCGGAGGCCACCCCCGCCGGTTCCTGAGCTGCGCCGCACTGAGCCTGTCGAAGTGTCGAAGGGCGCCCTTCGACAAGCTCAGGGACCGAAGGCCGGTCAGGACCGACTGCCGCTCAGCGACCGACGGCGGCGACCATCCGGTCGAAGGCGGCGTCGAGCTCCGGCTCGGCCGGCTGCCAGTGCGGGTTCGCGTCGTGGAACGCGACCATCTCCGCCGCGCCGTCCCAGAACGGAATGGTGGGCCGGAACTCCGGCACGAGACTGCGGATGCGCGTGTTGTCGAAGACCATCGGGAACGCCTTGTCGCCGAGGAGCGTCGGCCCGAGCGGCGGGTGGACCTCCGCGATGACGTCGGACGGCACGTGCACGATGTCGGCCTCCACGCCGGCCGCCTCCGCAATCCACCGGGTGATGTCGTTCCAGCTCGGTGCGTGATCGCCCGTGATGTGGAAGGCCTCCCCGAGCACGTCGCGGCGACCCAGCAGGCCGACGAACCCGACCGCGAAGTCCTCGGTGTGGGTGATGGTCCAGCGGGTCGTCCCGTCGCCGTGGACGACCACCGGCTTGCCCGCGCGCATGCGGTCGAGGTCGGTGCGCCGTCCCATCGTGGGGATGAGCGTCCGGTCGTAGGTGTGTGACGGGCGCACGATCGTCGCCGGGAAACCCTGCTCGCGGTAAGCGTGGACGAGGACGTCCTCGCAGGAGATCTTGTCGCGCGCGTACTGGGAGAACGGGTTCCGGAGCGGCGTCGACTCCACGACGGGCAGGCGCTGTGGCGGCTTCTGGTAGGCAGAAGCGGAGCTGATGAACACGTACTGGCCGATCCGACCGGCGAAGCGGTCGATGTCCGCCTGCACCTGCGGTGGCGTGAACGCGGTGAACTGCGCCACGACGTCGAACTCGCGCGAGCCGAGCGTCTCGGTCACCGCGTCGGTGTCGCGCACGTCCGCGCGGAGGAGCTCGACCTCCTCGGGGAGGGGGCGGACGTGGGACAGGCCGCGGTTCAGGACGGTGACGTCATGGCCGAGCGACACCGCTCTGGCGACCGACGCCGAGGAGATGATGCCGCTGCCGCCGATGAACAGGATGCGCTTCGTCGTCATTGGTCCATCCTCGCGCACCGCCGCCCGACTCGCCCAGACCTGGACAGGGATCGGACCGGAAGGTTCGTCGTGGGCACTTCGACAAGCTCAGTGACCGGGCCCTTCCGGTCCTGAGCCTGTCGAAGGGCAGCGACCGGGCTGTCCGGTCCCTGAGCCTGTCGAAGGGCAGCGAGTGGACGCAGTCAGCGCTCGCGCTTGACGAACGCCATGGCACCGACGACGAGGGCGAGCAGCACCCCGGAGACGAGTCCCCACACGACCGGTGCCTCGGGTCCGAGGACCAGGAGCATCAGCAGCGCGGCGAGCGCGAGGACCCCGGCGACGACGAGCGCCGTCGTCCACTCGTTCCATCGCATTCCACCAGCCTAGGCTCCCGTCACCACGAAACGGCGACGCGGGAGCCACTGAGACGGGCCGACGGGACCGCTCAGCGGTGCTCGGCGAGCAGCTCCGCGGTCCGTTCCCAGAGCCCGCGGGCCAGGGCGACGTCGTCGGCGAGCTTGTTCGTGCGTGCGGGCTTCCGCTTCACGAAGTAGCCGCCCGAGGTCCAGTCGAGGCCCGGCTGACTCTCGGCGAGCCAGAAGAGGGTGTCGGCGCCCTCCTCGGGGGTGTTCAGCAGGCGACGACCGAGCGGGTTCGCATACAGGAACCGCATCGCGCCGTCGGGCGCGCTGGAGAAGTTCGTCGAGATGACCCCCGGGTGGAACGCCGCGGCGGACAGTCCGCGCGGGCCGTACCGGCGGTCGAGCTCCTTCGTGAAGAGGATCTGCGCCAGCTTCGCGTTGCCATAGGCACGCGTGGGCGAGTAGGAGCGTTCAGCGTCCAGGTCGTCGAGGTCGAGCTTCCCGAACAGGCGGTTGGCGACGCTCGAGGTGTTGATCACCGTCGCCTCGGACTCGACGAGGCGGTCCAGCAGGAGGTGGGTGAGGAGCGCGGGTGCCAGGTAGTTGATCTGGAACGTCTGCTCGTGGCCGTCGGCCGTGACCCGGCGGTCGGCGCCGAAGATCCCGCCGGCGTTGTTGGCGAGGACGTCGATCCGCGGGTACCGCTCGAGGAGCTGTTCGGCGAGGAGCCGCACCTGCGCCAGTTCGGCGAAGTCGGAGATGAACGAGGCAGCCCCGATCCGCTGCGCGACGGCCGCGGTCTTCTCCGGGGACCGCCCGACCACCACGACCTGCTCGCCCGCGTCCGTCAACGCCTTCGCGGCCGCAGCACCGATGCCGTCGCTGGCGCCGGTGAGGACGATCACCCGGTCGCTCACGCGGAGGACTTCCGGGGGCGGGGTTCGCTGACGTTGGTCGGGCGCGCCCGCTGGTCGATGTCGGGGACCTCACGTCCGATGGCGAGGTCGCCGGTCTTGTTGGCATCCTGCATCATCGACTCGAGCCAGCTGCGGTTGAGCTCCGGACGCTCCTCCTGGTCGAACTCGAACTGCAACGAGATCGACGGGTGCACCCAGATCGTCACGCGTCCGCCACCGGTCTCGAGCGAACGCGGCCAGGAGATCGTGAAGGACTCGTTGCGCCGCAGCTTCATGACCGCGATCGACTTCACGTGCGCGAGCATCCGGTCGTCGAGTTCGAGTTCTCGCGATGAACTCCCGTAGATCAGCTTTCCCACCAGATGTCTCCCTCTGTGCCGGTCGTCTCGCGCACCCTCGAATCAGGGCATCACGACGCCCGAGCACACCGGGCGTTGCCCCCATCGTAGGCGACCGAAGGATCGCCGTCGTGCCGGTTGACGGGCGGGCGAAGGCCCAGTTCAGGGGGCCTCGGTGTTGTCCCCCATGCCCTCGCGAATACGTCAACTTCCGCGGAAAATCAAGGGATTTCAGCCCTGTTTCGTGAACCTGGCAAAGCCCTGGGCGGCGGCGGAATCGACCAAACCGCGGTTCGCGCTGCCCCCGAACGGCGTGCATGACCGTGAAGCCCGAATCTTCCGTCGTGCACCCGAGCCAGCCGTCCGTCCCCGAACGATCCGTCGCTCCGGGAACGCGTCCCCGCCGTGCACGCCAGCCGTTGCGTCTCCCCAAGCTCGTCTCCCAGCTGGTCACCTTCGGCCTCGTCGGTGGCACCGCGTTCGTCGTGGACGTCGGCGTGTACAACCTCCTCCGGTTCACCGTGCTCGACGACAAGCCGATCGGCGCGAAGGTGATCTCCGTCGCCGTCGCCACGATCGTCGCGTGGCTCGGCAACCGGGCGCTGACGTTCCGGACCGAGCACCGCCGCGCGGTATGGAAGGAGGGCGCCCTCTTCGCGCTCATGAACGTCCTCGGCCTCGGGATCGCGGCGGGGTGTCTCTTCGTCTCGCACTACGTCCTCGGCTACACCACGCCGCTCGCCGACAACATCGCGGGCAACGGCGTCGGACTCGTCCTCGGCATGGTGTTCCGCTTCCTCGCCTACCGCTTCGTCGTCTTCCGACCCGCCGAGTCGGCGACCGATCGCCGTCGCAGCACGACGACGCAGGAGACGACTGTTTCGAGCCCGGCCGCATCGGCACCCGCCGCCGCACCGCGCACCACGACCCCTCGTCGATCCGCACCGACCCACGCACTGCCGACCTCTGGAGGCCTGTCCTGATGGCACCCGCACTCGCACCGCTGCTCGGAGCGCTCGCGCTCATCCCCTCCCGCCCGTTCGCCGCCGCGGACGAGCCCGCTCCCCTGCTGACCCCGCAGCCCGCGGCACCCACGGAACCGCTGCCGAACCGCGGCACCCTGGTGGACCCGGCGTCGGCGGCCGACCCCGGCTCCTGGAGCATCGGTGAGTGGCTCGGCTACGGCACCATGCTGCTGTTCGCCGCCGCGCTGACGATCATCGCCGTCACCACGCTCTACTGGATGCTCCACGCCTGGCGGTCGACAGGCCACCTGAAGAACACGGGGTTCGCCGCGGTCCCGCTGCCCGCCAAACACTCCTTCACCCTGCTCGTCCCCGGTCGGCATGAGGAGGAGGTCATGGGTCAGACCCTCGACCGCCTCGCCGAACAGGACCACCCCGACTTCGAGATCATCGCGATCGTGGGCCACGACGACCCGGGGACCGAGCGCGTCGTCCGCGAGGCCGCCGCCCGGCACCCCGACCTCATCAAAGTGGTCGTCGACGACAGCGTGCCGAAGAACAAGCCCAAGGCCCTCAACCGGGCGCTGCAGATCGCCCGTGGCGACGTCGTGGGCGTGTTCGACGCCGAGGACGAGGTGCATCCGCGCCTGCTCACGCTCGTGGACTCCCGCTTCACCGAGAGCGGCGCCGACGTCGTCCAGGGCGGCGTGCAGCTCATGAACTTCCAGTCGAGCTGGTGGTCACTCCGGAACGTGCTCGAGTACTACTTCTGGTTCCGGTCGCGCCTGCACTTCCACGCGAACTCCCGCTTCATCCCGCTCGGCGGCAACACGGTGTTCGTGAAGAAGACCTGGCTCGACTGGTCGGAAGGCTGGGACGACGGCTGCCTCGCTGAGGACTGCGAGCTCGGCGTCCGACTCTCGAGCGCCGGCGCGACGGTCGTCGTGGCCTATAGCCCGGAGGTCGTCACCCGCGAGGAGACGCCAGGCACCCTGCAGTCGCTCTACAAGCAGCGCACGCGCTGGAACCAGGGATTCCTGCAGGTCCTGAAGAAGGGCGAATGGCGCAAGCTGCCGACGTTCCGTCAGCGCATGTTCGCCCGCTACCTGCTGTCGATGCCGTTCCTCCAGGCGGCGACCGGGCTCCTCATCCCCGTCTCGGTCCTGCTGGTGCTGTTCGCGAAGGTCCCCGCGCCGATCGCGCTCCTCACCTTCATCCCGCTCGCGCCGACGATCGTCACCCTCGCGGTGGAGGCCTCCGGGCTCGGCGAGTTCGGCCGCCTCTACGGCCAGAAGGTCCGCCTCCGCGACTACGCCCGGCTGATCCTCGGCACCTTCCCGTACCAGATCTTCCTCGGCCTGGCCGCCGTCCGTTCCGTCTTCCGCGAGTGGAAGGGCGACCACTCCTGGGAGAAGACGGAGCACACCGGCGCCCACCGCAGCGAGGAGGTCGCCGAGGCCACCGAGGCCGCTCCCGTCTCCGTCGACCTGCCCGACCGCGCACCCGAGCTCGTCCTCCAGAACGGAGCAACCCGATGACCGGCATCCTCGAACGACCGGCCGCCCCCGGCCGACCAGAGCTCCACCTGGAGAGCGACCGCCTCGGCTGGCTCACCTCAGGGCCACCGGCACAGCGAGGCCCCGGCGTCGTGCGCCGCTGGCTCTCGCGCCACGGTCGCACCCTGGCCTTCCTCCTGCCCGTGCTGGCCATCGCCGCCGTCGTGCAGGCCATGAACATGGGCGGATCCCCGCAACGCATCGACGACGAGGGCACCTACACCGCCCAGGCGTGGAGCGTGCTGAAGCTCGGCGAACTCGCCCACTACACCTACTGGTACGACCACCCACCGCTCGGCTGGTTGCAGATCGCGGCCTACACGGGGCTGACCGGCGCGTTCGACCGCTACGACATCGCCGTGGTCGCGGCACGTGAGGCCATGCTGGTCGCGACGCTCATCGCCGTCGTGCTCGTGTGGGTCCTCGCCCGCCGCCTGCACCTCAGCCGGACCATGGCCGCCGTCGCCGCACTCGTGTTCGCGATCTCGCCGCTCGCCGTGCAGTTCCACCGCACCGTCTACCTCGACAACGTCGCGGTGCCCTGGCTCCTCGGTGCCTTCATCCTCGCGACGAGCCGCAAGCACCAGCTCGTCGGCTTCGCGGGTTCCGCCGCCGCGTTCGGCATCGCCGTACTGAGCAAGGAGACCTTCCTGCTCGCCCTGCCCTTCCTCGCCTGGACCATGTGGCGCGCGGCTCGGAAGGAGACCCGCCGGTACACGCTGCCGGTCGCCGCGACGATCGTCGTCGTCATCGGCTTCACGTACGTGCTCTTCGCCGCCATCAAGGGCGAGCTCATTCCCGGCCCTGACCGGGTGAGCCTCCTCGGCGGCGTCTTCTTCCAGCTCGGATCCCGCGTCGCGAGCGGGTCGCTGTTCGACCCGGAGAGCCTGTCGGCGAAGACCCTCGGCATGTGGTGGCAGTTGGACGCGGCCCTCCTCGTCGCCGGAGCGGTGGCCGCCGTCGCCGGGCTCTTCATCTCGCGACTGCGTGTCATCGCCGCGATGACCGTCTTCCTCGGCCTCTTCATGCTGCGCCCAGGCGGCTACCTGCCGGTGCCGTACGTCATCATGCTGCTGCCGTTCATGACGATCCTCATCATGGGCGTGACCGGCGCGGCCATCCGACAGTTCCGTCGCCGCTCGACCGTCGAGGCCGGTGCACCGCGCCGTCGTCTTCTCGGCGGACGCGCGGCCGGAGCCGTCTGGGTCGCCGCCGTGCTCGCGGCAGCCGTCGTCGCCGTCCCGAACACGGCGACCCAGCTCCGCGGCTTCCTCCTCGCCGACCTCGACAAGCCGGTCCGGCAGGCTCAGCAGTGGGTCCAGACCAATGTGCCGAAGGAGTCCCGCGTGATCGTCGACGACGCGATGTGGGTCGACCTCGTCGAGAGCGGCTTCGATCGCGACAACGTCATCTGGTACTACAAGATGGACACCGACTCCGCCGTCCAGGCTCAGTCGCCCAACGGCTGGCGCGACGCCGACTACATCGTCACGACCGACTCAATGCGGACCTTCCCGACCACCTTCCCCGAGGTGAAGGGTGCGATCGACAACTCCGAGCTCGTCGCGACCTTCGGCTCCGGGACGCAGGCCGTCGAGGTCCGCCGCATCGACGCCGACGGTCTCGACGCGGCAGCCGAGCAGGCTGCCGGACGAACGGCGGCTCGGGCAGCGCTCGGCGCGCAGCTCCTGCTGAACCCCTCGCTCAGCGTCTCGGCGGAGGCCGCGCAGACCGTGAGCGACGGCCAGCTCGACTCCCGCGCCCTGCTCGCCCTCGGACAGGTGCTCGCCACGACGCCGGTCAGGCTCGAGAGCACCCCGGTGCTCGACGGTGAGACGGGCGACGTGCGCCGGACCATGGTGCTCCGCACCGGCACCGAGGCGGGCGACGGCCGTCTGGCCGACTCCATCCGCTCGATCCAGGGCGACTACGCGGCCGACCGCGTCGAGCAGACGGCGGCCGGCGTGCGGGTCACCTACTCGGTCGTCGAACCCGACGTCGTCCGCTGACCACCGTCCCGAGCACCGGCTCGAGCCCGACGCCCGGGCCATCCGAACCCCCGAACCACCCGAAGAACAGGAGTTCCACCATGCGAACCACCACCACGAGGCGACTCGCCCTCAGCGGCCTCGCCGCCGTCGCGACGGCAGCACTCATCGGCTTCGGCACCACCGCCGCGAGCGCCGCCACCACCGATGCCGCAGGCTCCGGCTGGATCCGTGTCGGCCACCTCTCGGCCGACACCAAGACCGTCGACGTGAAGCTGTCGGCACTCTCCGGCGGCGCGACCGTGTTCGAACTCGACGACGTCGCCTACGGCCAGGTCTCCCCCTACACCGACCTCGCCGCCGGCACCTACGTGGTGTCGATGGTGCCCGCCGGGGCTCCCGACAGCACGAAGCCGGTCATCAGCACCAACGTGACCATCACGGCCGGGGAAGCGGCCACCGTCGCCGCCTACGGTCCCAACAAGGACCTGCAGACGAAGGTGTTCGAGGACGACCTCACCGGTCCGGCCGAGGGTGCGGCGCGCATCCGGCTGATCCAGGCGTCGACCGATGTGAAGAGCGTCGACGTCAGCACCTCGACCGGCATGCCCATCGCGAAGGGCGCCACCACCGGCACGGCGACCGACTACGCGAGCGTCCCCGCCGGCCCGTGGGATCTCGAGCTGACCGGCGGCAAGCAGGCGGCGGAAGCCTCTGTGAACCTCGCGCCGGGCACCGTGAGCACGCTCTTCGTGCTCGACAACGCCGCAGGTGGCGTCACCCTCATGCCCGTCCTCGACAGCTCAGCGGCGGGTGACGCTCCCGAGGGTCCGGTGGAGACCGGTGGCGGAGGACTCGCCAAGGAGTCGTCGACGCTCGGGTCCGTCCTCGACGACCTCGACGCGAAGCTCGCCCGGCTCGTGCGCGACCTCGGGACGGCGGTGAGCTGACCATGAGCGCCAAGAAGACGATCGGCATCGCCGCGACCGCGGTCGCCGCGGTCACCGCGACCGCCGTGATCGCCTCGCTGGCGACCGGGTTCCCGGCGAACCTCCTCCAGGGTCCGACCGCGGCGTCCCCCGGCTCCGCCGACGCCGACGGTCAGCCTGGCCCGACCTCGACGGTCACGGACCGGACCACCACGGAGGCCGCCGACGCGTTCCTCGCCGACTGGGTCGACGATGGCCGCGTCGTGCGCCGGGACCAGGGCGACGACACGGTCAGCGAAGGGCAGGCCTACGGACTACTCGTCGCGGCCGGGGTCGGGGACGAGCAGTCCTTCACCGAGATCTGGGACTGGACCGAGCAGCACCTGCAGCGCCCCGACGGGCTGCTCGCCTGGCGGTGGAGCGACGGTGAGGTCGTCGACGACGAACCCGCAAGCGATGCGGACCTCGACGCCGCCCGCGCGCTCGTCATCGCCGGTACCCGCTTCGACGAACCGCGGTTCACCGAGGCCGGCGTCACGCTTGCCGGTGTGATCGCGGACCGCATGACCGCCGAGACCGCCGCGGGCCGGATCCTCCTGCCCGGCGTCTGGGCCGCAGCGACCGAGCCCTACGCGTACAACCCGTCCTACGCCTCCCCCGTCGCCTTCTCGGTGCTGGGTGCGGCGACGGGTGACCCGCGGTGGGCCGAACTGCAGGCGGGTTCCGCAGCGGTCACCACCACCCTGCTCGACGAGAGCCCGCTGCCGCCGGACTGGGCCCAGGTGCACGCCGACGGCTCCGTCGATGCCATGCCCGGCGCGGCAGGGACCGGGCAGAGCGTCCGCTACGGCTACGACGCGGCCCGACTCCCGATCCGCTACGCCGAGTCCTGCGACACCGCCGACCAGGCGACGGCCGCCCGCCTCGCCTCGACCCTCGCGCGGTCGAAGGAGCTGCGGGCGGAGACCGACCTCGGCGGATCACCACTGACCTCGGACGTGCACCCGCTCGCCCTCCAGGCCCGAGCGGCCGCGCGTGCCGCCGTGGGCAACCTGCCGGAGTCGGCGGACGACCTCCGTGCCGCCGACGAACTCGCGCAGGAGGTGCCGAGCTACTTCGGCGCCGCCTGGGCAGCCCTCGCGCCCATGATGCTCACCACCGGTGAGCTGGACGGGTGCCCGCCGCTCACCGAAGGAGCCACCTCATGATCCGCGCACACCGCCGGACGATCGGCACGCTCGCCGCGGCCGGAGCACTCCTCACGGCGCTCGCCCTCTCGGGCTGCGCCACGACGCACGCCGGGCAGACACCGACCTCGCCGAACGCCGCCGACGGGCCCATCACCTCCTCGGAGGCGACCGACCGTGGCGCCGCCGGTGCGAAGCAGGACCCGGTCGCCCAGGCGCCGGCCGCCGATGTCAGCGCGCTGAGCGTGAGCCGGGTACAGATTCCGTCGATCGGGGTCGACGCGGCGGTCGAACCGCTCGAGCGCGATGCGTCCGGTGTCCTCCTGCCGCCGGTCGAGTGGGAGGACGCCGGGTGGTATCGCGCCGGCGTCCTGCCCGGCCAGGTGGGGCCCGCGGTCATCGCCGGTCACCTCGACACGACCCTCCGCGAGGCGGTGTTCGTCCACCTCAAGCAGCTTGTGGCGGGCGACCAGGTGACGGTCACGATGTCCGACGGCTCGACCGCCACCTACGCCGTGGACCGCGCCATCGACGTCGAGAAGAAGACCTTCCCCACCGAGGAGGTCTACGGACCGACGCCCGACGCGCAGCTCCGGCTCATCACCTGCAACGGACCCTTCGACGACGCCGCGAACACCTACGCGAACAACTACGTCGTCTTCGCGTCGCTCGTCGGGACGACCCCGTAGCGCCGCTCCCCACCCCTCGCTCCTGTCGAGGGGCCGCCCCCTCCGAACCACTCCCAACGACCCGAAAGGAACCGACGTGAACCGCTCCCTCGTCGTCATCCCCACCTACAACGAACTCGACAACCTGCAGCCGATCGTGAACCGCACGCTCGCCGTCGCCGGGGTAGACATCCTCGTCGTCGACGACTCCTCCCCCGACGGCACCGGGTTCCTCGCCGAGCAGCTCGCCGCGCAGCACCCGCAGGTGCACGTGTTCCACCGGGCCGTGAAGGACGGGCTCGGCGGGGCGTACCTCGCGGGCTTCGCCTGGGCGCTCGCGCGCGGCTACGAGGTCATCGTCGAGATGGACGCGGACGGCTCCCACCACCCCGAGGACCTGCCCCGCCTGATCGGACTCCTCGACGACCACGACCTCGCGCTCGGCTCGCGCTGGGTCCCGGGTGGCGTCGTCGAGAACTGGCCCGCGCATCGGCTCGCGCTGAGTCGCGGCGGCAACCTCTACACGAGACTCGCCCTCGGGATCGGTGTCGCCGACGCGACCGGCGGGTTCCGCGCGTTCCGCAGCGAGGCGCTGCGCCGGATCGACCTCGCCGACGTCGCGTCGCAGGGGTACTGCTTCCAGGTCGACCTCCTCTGGCGGGCGCTGCAGCGCGGGCTCCGGGTCGTGGAGACGCCCATCGTCTTCACCGAACGGGTGTCTGGCGAGTCGAAGATGAGCGGCGGCATCGTCTCCGAGTCGCTCAAGAAGGTCACGATGTGGGGCGTGCGTCGCCGCCTGCAGGAGGTCCGTGCGCTGCTGCACGGCCACCCGCTCCCATCCGTGCGTGTGCTGTCCACCCGCTGAGACCAGGTGGTGCGGGCGACGACGACCACGGGCCGACGAGGGCTGCACATCTTCCCAGGTCCTTCCGGTTCCGCCGCCCTCCCCGGAGTCGTAGCGTGAGGGCATGACCAATCGCACGCGCACCCCGCAGCACCCCATCGGTTCCGGCTTCGGCCACTCGAGCACCGCGGCGGAGGTGCTCGAGGGCATCGACCTCACCGGCAAGCTCGCCATCGTCACCGGCGGCTACTCCGGTATCGGCCGTGAAGCCGTCCGTGCCCTGGTCGGCGCGGGTGCCCAGGTCATCGTCCCGGCACGGCGCCCGGAGACCGCTCGCGAGGAACTCGCCGGCATCGACGGCGTGGAGGTCGACGAGCTCGACCTGGCCGACCTCGCGAGCGTCGAGGCGTTCGCCGACCGCTTCCTCGCCACGGGCCGGGGCATCGACCTCGTCATCACGAACGCGGGCGTCATGGCGGCTCCCGAGACGCGTGTCGGTCCCGGCTGGGAACTCCAGTTCGCGACGAACCACCTCGGCCACTTCGCCCTCGTCAACCGCCTCTGGCCCGCCATCGTCAAGGGCGGTTCCTCGCGGGTCGTCGCGTTGTCCTCCAGCGGCCACAAGCGCTCGGGGATCCGCTGGGACGACGTCCAGTTCGAGCACGGCTACGACAAGTGGGAGGCCTACGGGCAGGCGAAGACCGCCAACGCGCTCTTCGCCCTCCAGCTCGACACGCTCGGTGCCGAGGAGGGCGTCCGCGCGTTCTCCGTCCACCCCGGTGGCATCCTCACGCCGCTGCAGCGGCACCTGCCCCGCGAGGAGATGATGGCGCTCGGCTGGGTCGACGCCGACGGCAACCTCCTCGTCTCGGGGTTCAAGTCGCCCGAGCAGGGTGCCGCGACGGAGGTCTGGGCCGCGACCTCGCCGTCGCTCGACGGCCTCGGCGGGGTGTTCTGCGAGGACTGCGACATCGCCGGCCCGGCCGGGGAGACCGCGGTCTCCCCGGCCTCCGGTGTCGCCGACCACGCGACCGATCCGGAGGAGGCGGCCCGCCTCTGGGCGCTCTCCGCCGAACTCACCGGGGTCGACGCCTTCGCCGCGCGCGACTGATCGGCCGGCGCCACCCCTTGCAGCCACCCGCCCACGGACCTACCGTGAGAGCGGATCAGCGCGACGATGCGCGAGACGGAGACCGCCCAGGCGGATCTCGGAAGGAGCACCCCATGAGTGACCAGAACGCCGACATCAACAACCCGGGCCCACACGACGAGGCCGTCGACGACGCGGCGGCCGAGCGCGTGGCCTCCACGACGAACCCCGGCCCGCACGTCGCCGCCGACGACCCCGCGGCGAGCGGCGAGGCCGACATCACGAACCCCGGCTCGGAGACCGAACGCGACGCTGCGGCCGAGCGCGAGGCGGAGCGCGTCGCGAACATCACCAACCCCGGCCCAAGTTCCTGACCCCACCGACCCTTTCTCAGGAGTTCGCCGGCGCGTCGGTCCGTTTCCCGGGCGGCGCGCCGGAGGACTCCTGAGAACGGTCAGGCAGCTTCAGCGGTCGGCGCGAGGCGGAGTGCGTCGCCGACATCACCAACCCCGGCCCAAGTTCCTGACCCCACCGACCCTTTCTCAGGAGTTCGTCGGCGTGTCGATCCGTCTGTCGGGCGGCGCACCGGAGGACTCCTGAGAACGGTCACCCAGCTCTAGTGGTCGGCACGAGGCGGCCGCAGGCGCGTCTCCTCGATGTCGAGCATCGTCTGCGCCTCGGCGAGGATGCGCGACGGGTACGCACCGCGCGCCCGGGCGTCGAGGAGCCGCTCACGCTCGGCCTGCACGACGGCGAGGCGCAGCTGGCGGTAGAGCCGGTGCGGTGTCTCGGCGTGCGTCTCACTCGGCGAGACCGACTCGCGCGAGCGTTCCCAGGCGGCTTCCGCCCGCAGGAACGTCGACTGCCGGACGCGTTCGAGCAGATCGGGGTCGATCTCCTCCTCGATGCCGACCGCCGATGCCGGGTCCTCCAGCACACTGATGCCCGCGTAGCTGATCTCGTCGAGCAGGATCGCGAGCTGTCGACGGTCCTCGGACTCGTCGATCCCCTGCACCTTGAGCAGGCGGATGAGCCACGGCAACGTGCCGCCCTGGACGACGAGCGTCACCACGGCGACCGTGAAGGCGATGAGGACGAGCTGCTCGCGGTACGGGGTGCTCTGCGGCAGTGACTGTGCCGCGGCGAGCGTCACGACGCCGCGCATGCCCGACCAGCTGAGGATGACGCCACCCCGCCAGTCGATCTGCTCCAGCCGCAACTGCTCGAGGTCGGCGCGCTGCCGCTCGTAGGCGCGCTCCCGACGCCGCCGTCGATGCCATCGGCGGTTCTGTCTCGGGAACCGTTCCGAGTACCCCATCGACAGCCACCGTTGCAGGGTCTGCCGCTCAGCCCAGCGTTCTCGTGCACGGAGCCCGAGCACCAGCGGGCCCACCCACAGGAACCGCAGCGCGATGAGCGCGGCCGTCGCGACCAGACCGATCCCGATGGACTCCTCGACGGACAGGATCTCCGCGTCGACGGCGCCGATGAGCGTCCGGATCTCGAGTCCGATGAGGAGGAACACGGCGTTCTCGAGCAGGAACTGGATGGTCCGCCAGTTGATGCGGTCGCTGATCCGCGCCTGGGCCGAGAACGCGGCCGAGCTCGCGTGCCCCGTGTACAGGCCGGCGATGACGACGGCCAGCACGCCGGACCCACCGAGCGCCTCGGTCGGCATGAACGCCACGAACGGGACGGCGATGGAGATCGCGGTGTCGAGGACGGAGTCGTTGAGCTTCGACCGCAGCCAGACGGTGACGTATCCGGCGATGAAGCCGACGATGATCGCCAGGACGACCGCGTAGACGAAGTCGCCGACCGTCGCCCACGGCGTGAGCATGCCGCCGGCTGCCGCAGCGCTCGCCGATCGGAGGAGCACGAGCGCGGTCGCGTCGTTCACGAGCCCCTCGCCCTCGAGCACCGTCAGGAGGCGGGGCGGGAGGCCGAGACGGCGTCCGATGGAGGTCGCCGCGACCGCGTCGGGCGGGCTGATGATCGCGCCGAGGGCGATGGCGGCGGCGAGGTTGAGGTCGGGCAAGAGGCTGAAGAGGAGGAAGCCGACACCGAACGCGGTGACGATGACGAGCACGACGGACAGACTCGTGATGGTGGCGAGGTTGCGGCGGAAGTCCATGATCGGGACGCTGATCGCCGCGGCGTAGAGGATCGGCGGCAGGACGACGTCGAGCACGAGTTCCGGTTCGACCTCGATCTCCGGGACGCCCGGGAGGTACGAGAGCCCGACACCGACGATCACGAGGATGATCGGTGCGGCGACGCCGAGCTTGCGGGAGAAGGCCGCGACGGCGACGATCACCGCGATGCCGACGACCGCATACACCCCGAGTTCCATAGCGATCAGGCTATCGGTCGCTCGACCGACCCCATCCCGACGGGCGTCGTGGGTGCCGGAGCCTACTCGAGCAGGCCCCGGATGTCCTCCGCGGTGAGCGCCTGGCTGAAGACCGCGTCGTCGTCGAGGACCGCGGCGAAGAGCTCCGACTTCTTCGCCTGGAGCGCCATCACCTTCTCCTCGATCGTGTCGGCGGCGACCAGTCGGTAGACCATGACGTTCTCCGTCTGGCCGATGCGGTGCGTGCGGTCGATGGCCTGCGCCTCTGCTGCCGGGTTCCACCACGGGTCGAGCAGGAAGACGTAGTCAGCCTCGGTGAGGTTGAGGCCGAACCCGCCGGCCTTCAGGCTGATGAGGAACACGGGGGCGTCACCGGTGCGGAAACGGTCGATGACCTCACCCCGACGACGGGTGGACCCGTCGAGGTACTCGTACGCGATGCCCTGCTCCTCGAGCCGACGAGCGGCGGTGCCGAGGAAGCTCGTGAACTGGCTGAAGATGAGCGCGCGGTGGCCCTCGGCGACGACGTCGTCGAGCTGTTCGAGGAGTGCGTCGAGCTTGCTCGAGGGGATGCCCGCGTGCTCCTCAGGGTCGATGAGGCTCGCGTCGAGGCTGAGCATGCGGAGGAGTGTGAGCGATCGGAACACGATGAACCGGTTGCGGTCGAGGTCGTCGACGAGTCCGAGGAGTTTCTGCCGTTCGCGTTGGAGGACGAGGTCGTAGAGCTTGCGGTGGGCCGGTGCGAGCTCGATGCGCAGCACCTGTTCCTGCTTCGGCGGCAGTTCGGGCGCGACCATCTCCTTCGTCCGGCGCATGAGCAGCGGTCGGATACGTCGGCGCAGGGTCTGCAGCCGACTCGAGTCGAGCCCCTTGCCGATCGGCTTGACGTAGTGCTCGGTGAAGCGCGGCGCTGACGCGAACAGGCCCGGCGCGACGATCGACAGCAGTGACCAGAGCTCCATGAGGGTGTTCTCGATGGGCGTGCCGGTGATCGCGAGCTTGAACGGTGCCCGGAGGTCGACCGCGCACTCGTGCAGCTTGGCGCGGTGGTTCTTCACGAACTGCGCCTCGTCGAGGATGAGCCCCGACCACTCGACCGCCTGATACGCCGCTGCGTCGAGCCGGAACAGCGCATAGCTCGTGACCACGATGTCGGCGCCTGCCGCGAGGTCCGCGATCGACGCGCTGCCTTTCGCCTGCGTGGCCGTGATGCTGCGGACGACGAGGCCGGGCACGAAGCGCGTGGCCTCGGCGACCCAGTTGGAGACGACCGACGTCGGGGCGACCACGAGGAACGGTGGTGCCGTGGACCCGGTGGTCTCGCGCGCGTGGGCGACGAGGGCAAGCGTCTGGAGCGTCTTGCCGAGGCCCATGTCGTCGGCCAGGATGCCGCCGAGTCCGTGCTGCCAGAGGAACGCGAGCCAGCGGAAGCCCTCGACCTGGTAGGGCCGGAGGTCGGCGTGGAGTCCCGACGGCAGCGGGGTGTCGGGGACCGCTTCGATCGCGTTGAGTCCGGCTGCGGCCTCGCGCCAGGAGACGGCCTGCTCGGTCTCGTCGGCGAGGTCTTCGAAGTCGGCCCAGAGGCTCGCCTGGTAACGGCTGATGCTCGGCTTCGTCTCCCACTCCTTGAGCGCGGCCGCCTCGGTGAGCAGCTCGCGCAGGCGGTCGAAGGCGGGGTGCTCGAGCGAGAGGTAGGTGTGGTCGACCATGAGCAGCTTCGTGCGCCCCTTCGAGAGGGCTTTGAAGAGGGGCTCGAAGGGGACGCTGTACTCGCCGATGTGGATGACGATCCCGAGGTCGAACCAGTCGCGCTGCTCCGTCTCCACCGTGGTGACCGAGATGTGAGGTGTGCCGGTGAGCTCCCGGTACTCGGGGCGGTCGCCGGACACCTCGACGAGGACGTCGTCGAGCGATTCGAGGACGGGCAGGGTGCGCTCGGTGACGAGTGCCGCGTCGAACTCCGTCAGGACCTGCGGCCTGGGCGGCCAGACGCCCGGGGTCGTGAGCTCGTCGAACGAGCCGGCGGCGAGCGCGCGGCGTTCCGGTTCCGCTGCGGCGGCGATGGCGGCACCGACCCGGTCGAGGATGGCCCGTTCCGCGCGTTCGTCGCGGAGGACCTCCGCTGCGGCAGTGCCGGTGGCGGCGTCGGTCGGCGCGCCGTTCGGCACCGTGGACACGAGTGGTCGCCCTGCGGCGAGCGCCGGGGTGCCGCCACCGATCGGGACGCGCTGCGCCGGGGCGTACTGCCAGAACCAGGCGAGGCGAAGGGTCTGCTTCGGTTCGAACGAGGCCGCGAGCACGAGCACCGGTGGCACGATCTCGGGGAGGGCGACGGTGCCGTCCGTCGAACTCAGCGAGATGCTGCGGCGGAGTCGTGGGACGTAGTGCTCGAGGAACTCCGCCACCTCGGCTTCGGGGACCACGACGGGCTCGCCTGGCCCGAGGAGTCCGCGGGCCTCGTCCGTCAGCGGTTCGGCGAGGGGTGCGAGCACGAGCGCCTGCTGGGGTTCGAGCGTGTAGTGGTAGAGCCCGTGGTCGCCGAGGGCTCCGCTCGTGGCGGCATCGACGTCGGTGCCGTCGATCGTCACGACCGATCGGAGGACCACGCCCTCGCCGTCGTGCGCGGCGTCCAGTCGGATGGCGGCTGCGGTGCCGAGGGTGACCCTGCCCTTGCGCGTGCCGACGAGTTCGATCCCGAGTTGGGCCGCCTCATCGAACAGATGCCAGAGGACAGGGCTGCCGAAGTCGTCGAGGACGAGCCAGTCCGAGTCACCGGCGCCGGCGTAGGCACCGGCCGGCGGACGGGTGGCACGCAGGAGCGCCTGGAACTGCGTGAACCACTGCTGGTGCGCCGGATCGAGCGACAGCCGGTGGCCCTGGTGCGTGAACGAGGTCCACGAGATCGTCGACTTCACGAAGCCGCCGCCGGCCTTCCTGACCACGGGTCGGACAGCGATCCGGCGGGGGTGCCGCGGCTCGGGCGGGCCGTCGGCCGTGCGGGAGGTCGGTCCGCGCCAGCGTTCGGCGGTGCGCGGGATGCTCTCGCGGACCTCGAACTGCAGGCCCATGGCCGTCGGTGCCGTGGCGCGACCGGCGTCGCCGGCGAGGGAATCGAGTCGGTTCCGCCAGCTGGGCGGCGCCGGCGGCGTTTGCGGACTCGGGGTCCACTGTGCTGCTCGTCGTTCCGCCTCCGGACGCCAGGCGTCAGGGAGGTCGTCGAGCTCGTCGAGGGCGTACATCGGCTGGTGCTCGGCCGGTTCGTCGAGCGCGGGGTCGTTGATGGGCGCGGTCCAACGCCGGTCGGAACGCCAGGACGCCTCCTTCACCGACGGCGGCCGCTGTGGGGCCACCCACCGGTCGGAGCGACCTTCGGCCCGGAGGTGGGCCGCGTTGCTGTGCAGCAGGGTGGCGACGATGTGCTTGCAGTCACCGCGCAAGGGGCACGAACAGGCGCTGCCTTCGATCCGTGCGAACCCGCCGGTGTCGTCGCCGAGGTCGATGATGCAGGCGTACGGGACGTCGGTGGAGCCTTCGACGATCCCGTGGAGCCGACGCTTGTCGGGGTCCCAGTCGGCAGCGGTGACCCGGCCGTCCCTCGCGTAGACCCGGCCGCGGTCGAACGCCACCCGCCCGACGAGCCGGACGAGGTCGGCCACGTCGACCAGTGGTGCGGGCTCGGGAGTCATCGCCCCATGGTCTCACGCACGACGGACACCCTTCCCTCGGGCCAGCGCGGTGCGCTGACGCGAGCGCGGGTCTCCGACGTGAGCGCGCCCCTCCACACCTGTGGGTCGCGGTCGGTCCAGCGCCCCGCGCTGACCACAGCACCGCCCGAGGCACGTCCGGCGGCTCGTAGAATGAAGCAATGACCTCTCTCCCCCACGACGAGCCTGCGAACCACGCTCCCGGCGACGACGCGGGCATCGATCCCACCGATCTCGAGGTCACACTGCGCGTCCTCCAGACCATGGCGACGATGGACGAGGAGCACCCCGACTACCTCCAGGTGCGCCGCGCCACCGCCAAGATGTTCAAGGCGGTCAAGAAGGAGCGCCGACTCGACCGTCGGGCCCGGATCGCCGACGCCGACCGCGCCGTGATCGCCGCCACCGCGACGGGCGCCCCCGACCGCATCGACGACGAGACGCGGGGCATTCCGCTCGCCACCACCACGACGGCTCCGACCGCCGGCGAGCTGCTGGTGCCGCGCAACTGCTACATCTGCAAGCAGCCGTACACGACGGTCGACGCGTTCTACCACCAGCTCTGCCCGCAGTGCGCGGCGATGAGCCACGCGAAGCGCGACGCCCGCACCGACCTCACCGGCAAGCGCGCCCTCCTCACGGGTGGCCGCGCGAAGATCGGCATGTACATCGCGCTGCGGCTCCTGCGCGACGGCGCCCACACCACCATCACGACGCGGTTCCCACGCGACGCCGTCCGACGCTTCAGCGCGCTCCCCGACAGCGCCGACTGGCTGCACCGCCTGCGCGTGGTCGGCATCGACCTCCGCGACCCGGCCCAGGTCATCGCCCTCGCGGACTCCGTGGCCGAGCAGGGACCGCTCGACATCCTCATCAACAACGCCGCGCAGACGGTGCGCCGCACGAAGGGCGCGTACCAGCCGCTCGTCGACGCGGAGCTCGCCCCGCTGCCCGACGGCCCACTGCCCGAGCTCGTCACCTTCGGCCACACGAACGACGCACACCCGCTGTCGCTCGCGGCGTCGGTGTCCGCCCACCCGATCCTCGCCGCTGCGGCCGCCAAGGCCGACGCCCTCACCGAGGCGGCCATGACGGCCGGGTCGTCCTCGCTCGAACGCCTCGCCGCCGGCACCGCGATCGACGCCGGCGGACTCGTGCCCGACGTCGACCACAGCAACAGCTGGGTGCAGAACGTCGACCAGGTCGAGCCTATCGAGATGCTCGAGGTCCAGCTGGCGAACGCGACCGCCCCGTTCATCCTCATCAGCCGCCTGCGTGCCTCGATGGCGGCCTCCGACTTCCCGCGCACCTACGTGGTCAACGTCTCCGCGATGGAGGGCGTCTTCGGTCGCGGGTACAAGGGTCCAGGCCACCCGCACACGAACATGGCGAAGGCCGCGCTGAACATGCTCACCCGGACGAGCGCGCGGGAGATGTTCGAGACCGACGGCATCCTCATGACGAGTGTCGACACCGGCTGGATCACCGACGAGCGCCCGCACCCGACCAAGGTGCGACTGGCGGAGGAGGGCTTCCACGCCCCGCTCGACCTCGTCGACGGCGCGGCGCGGGTGTACGACCCGATCGTCCGCGGCGAGGCCGGCGAGAACCTCTTCGGCGTCTTCCTCAAGGACTACCGCCCGAGCTCCTGGTGAGCTTCCAGGCTCGGTCGTGGTCGAGGACCCGGCGATGATCGGTCCGGCGGCCGTCAGCTTCCTCCGGGAGGCACCGCTCGGCTCGCGGGTCGTCGTGCGCTTCGCACTGCCCGAGGGCGCCGAGGCGGGTGCGACCGACGCCCTCGGCGAGCTCGTCGAGCGGTCGGCGACGGGCTGCACGGTCGAGACCAAGCGCGGACCGGTCGTGATCGCCGATGCCGACGTCATCGCGGCGAAGCCCGTCCCGCCGGCACCGGCACCACGGGAACGTCGCCGCTCGCCCTAGGCTGGGCCGATGAGCAGCGAAGTCACCCAGGACCCGTCGCCGACGCAGCATCGCGTCGAAGTGACACTCCGACGTCCCTGGTACGGCGCTTTCCAGCGTCCGACGGTGGTGTTCGACGGGCGCGGCCAGCCGGCGCAGTGGGGCACGGGGAGCTGGCAGGTCGGCGGGACGGACGTCTCCTTCGAGGTCTTCCTCTTCAACCGGGTCTGGCGGTACGGCGCAGCCCGGACCACCTTGACCGCCGGCGTCGACACGTCGCTCGTCTACCGCGCCCCGCTCCTGCCGTTCCTCCCCGGTCGGTTCACAGCGAGCTGAGCGGTGGCTCGGAAGCCCGTCGGCGGCCGCCCCTAGGCTGGCCCGATCACCCCATCACGCACGGGCATCGGGAGAACACGGCATGGCGAAACGCACCGGAACGACGGCACCACGGCTCGACCCCGTCCGTCTCCTCGGATTGACCGACGGCGACGAGGGCGCCCTCGACGCGCACGACAGCCTCGAAGGCCTGCGGTTCGCCGACCTCGACCTGTCGCACCGTGACCTCTCGGGCATCACGATCTCCGAGTCCTTGCTCACCGGCATTCGAGCCGACCAGACCGACTTCCGGGCGGCGTCGTTCCTCGACTCCCGGCTCGAGCGGTGGGACGCGCCCATCCTCCTCGCCCCACGGATTCGGCTGCGCGACGTCGAGCTGGAGGGCTCTCGGGTCGGTTCCGCCGACTGCTACGACGCGAACTGGCAGTCGGTGCGGGTCACCGGGTGCAAGCTCGGGTTCGTCAACCTGCGCGGGGCCGTGCTGCAGGATGTCCTGTTCGAGGACTGCACGATCGACGAACTCGACCTCGCCGATGCGACGGCCACCCGGGTGCGCTTCGTCGACTGCACCCTCAACAGTCTCGACGTCACGCGGGCGAGGCTCACCGACGTCGACCTCCGGACGCTCGAGCTCCGGCGCATCGCCGGCATCGAGCATCTGCGGGGCGCGACGATGACTCCGTTCCAGGTCGGCGAGCTCGCGGCGATGTTCGCCGAGCAGTTCGGCATACGAGTCGAGGACTGACCTCTCGGGTTGCGCCAGCGCGGTGCGCTGACGTCACCGCAGGTCTGACGCGTGGGCGCGGGTCTCCGGAGGCCCGCGCTCACGCGTGTGCCCCGCGCCCACGCCGGTTCCCCAGCGCTCGCGCCAGCGCACCGCGCTGGCACCCGAGCCATCGGCACCCGCTACCGGGGCAGACGGACCCCGATGCGCTCCAGGTGTGCGTTCGAGAAGGTGCCGGCCGGGTCCAACTCTTCGAAGAGGTCCCGTGCGTCGGCGAGCCGCGGCACGACCTCGGCGATGCGCTCGGCCGTCAGGAGGTTGAGCTTGCCCCAGTGCGGGCGGGCGCCGAAGGGCGCGAGGGCCTCCTCGATCGCGGGCAGCACCGCCCGGACCTCCTCGGGCAGGTTGCGCCACGTGAAGTGCACGGCGAGCATCTCCCGGTGGTACGCACCGCTCAGCCAGAGCTTGTCGGGCGCTGCCGTGCGCAGTTCGGTCACGAGCAGCAGCGGAGCGATGCGGTCGCCGAGCGCACGCAGGGCCGTGATCGCGGCGGGTCCGTCGGCGCGGTCGATGAAGTACTCGGTCTGGATCTCGTCACCGTTGCTCGGCGTCGACTCGAGCCGGAAGTGCGGCAGCCGTTCCCACCAGTCGCCGGGGACACCGCCCTGCAGGGTGAGGTTGTCGGGGTCCGTCTCGACGAGGTTGCCGGCGGTCAGGGAGTCCCGCTGCACGCCGAGCCACGACTCCGGGACCACGGGCAGCTCGTCGTCACCGGCGACCAGGCGGGTCTTCCACCAGATCTGCTCGACGGTGTCGCCGAGCCAGTTCGTGAAGATGCTGACGCTGTAGGCACCACCGGTGACACCCTCGAAGTCGGCGAGGACGGCGTCCCACGGGACGTCGCGGTAGACGTCCTGGCGCACACGATAGGCGGGCTGCACGTCGACCGTCACGCGCACCACGATGCCGTACGCGCCGAGCCCGACGACGAGTCCGTCGAAACCGGGGTCCCCACGACGGACGTGGACGAGCTCGCCCGTGGCGTCGACGTACTCGAGACCGCTGACGGCTGAGGACAGGATGCCGTTGTCGTTGCCGGACCCGTGGGTGCCGGTCGCGATCGCGCCGCCGATGGAGATGTGCGGGAGCGAGCCCATGTTGTGGAAGGCGAGGCCCTGTTCGGCGAGCCAGGCGGCGGCGATCCCGTAGCGGGTCCCGGCTCCGATCGTCACCGAGCCGGCGGCCTCGTCGAACACCGGGTCGGCGGGGATGTCGAGCACCGTGATGAGCGTGCCCTCGGAGTCGGCGAGGTCGGTGAACGAGTGTCGGGTGCCGAGGGCGCGGACGCGCGTGCCCGTCCTGGCAGCCTCCGCGACGAGTGCGCGGACCTCGTCGATCGACGTGGCGTTCACGATCCGCGGCGCTGCGAAGGTGTGTGTACCGGCCCAGTTGCGTTCAAGCGTCATGAGCGCAAGCTTGCCAGAGCCGGGACGACCCGCAGGCGTTCCCGAAACATTTCCGATCAGGCGGGCGGGGCGGCGTGCTTGTTCTCGAGCAGGATGCCGACGGAGACGAGCACGACCGCGCCGAGGAACTGCGCGATGATCCAGGGGATGCCGCTGAACGGGAGCGGGAGGACCGGGTTCCACACGATCGCGACGAGCAGCGTCGGGATCATCCAGAGCGGCTGCTTGGCCTGCCAGGCGAACACGGCCATGATGAGCGCGAGGATGCTCACCACGAACAGCACGATCGTGAAGGCGTCGAGTTCGAGCAGTGCGAGCCCGAGCATGAGCGCGACCGCACCCATGATGCCCGGGATGAGCGCCGGGCGAAGGGCGAAGGGTGCGGGTGCGGGGGTCGGACTCGGCATCCCACGAGTTTACGTGGAGTGGCGGGGCGTCGCCGAGCGGTGCGGCGGGGCCGATGCGGCACAATCACTGCATGGGGGTTCTCATCTACGGTGCCGGAAGTCACTACGACTTCGACGACCGCGTGCTCGCCCACCTCAGGGCGGCGATCGGCAACAAGCTGCGTCGTCGGGAGTCATTCTTCGTCGAGTGGACGAAGGGGGCTGTGGACGGCGGTGGACGGGTGAGCCTCTGGATCACGAGCGACGTCCCGCTGCAGTTCCGGTTCGCGCAGCCGGAGCCGCCGGTCAACCAGGCGTGGGTGCGCGCCCTGCTCGACTCCTCCTACACGCCGGGCGGCATGATGCTGACGCCAGAACCCAGCACTGCGACCGATCCGGAGACGGCGTGAGTGGAGGGCTTGCTCAGCGCTGCTCCACCAGCGCGGTGAGTTGCTCCGTGACGATCCCCCAGCCGGCGTGGAAGCCGAGTTCGAGGTGTTCGTCGCGCTGGGCGACCCCGCTGTGGAGCGCGGTCGCTCGGTAGCGGGTGCCGTCGGGGTGGTCAGCGAGGTCGATCACGGCGGTGATGAACGGCTGCTCGGCTGGCCGCCAGCCTGCGGTCAGCGCCGTCGTCCAGACCAGACGCTGCTCCGGAACGACCTCCAGCACGCATCCGGTGATCTGCGGCACGAAGTCGACGCCGTCCTCGCTGAACTCGGTGCGGAAGGACCCGCCGGGTCGCAACTCGAACTCGACGACCCGACACACCGCCGGTGCCGGCACCCACCACTGACCGAGCGTCGCGGGGTCGGTCCACGCCGCCCAGACGGCCGATCGCGGCGCGTGGATGATGCGCTCGACCAACAGGTCGCGCTCGTCGGCCGGTTCGGGTTGGGTGTGATCGGTGTCGGTCATGCGGTGCTCCTCCGTGGTCAGTCGGCGTCGTCCTCGACGCGGGCGAATCGCGGTCCCTCGTAGCCGTCGCGCGAGACGGGCTCGACGAACATCGCGAGCGGTCGCACCCACGACGTCGGCGGGGTCGTGGTCGTCCGGTAGAAGACGTACGGCTCCTCGGTCTCGCTGTGGCGTCCGACGCCGATGACCTCGTAGCGCGCACCCTTGAAGTGCCGGTAGGTGCCAGGCTCGACGCCGAAGGACTCGCCGTCGTCGGTGCTGGCCGTGCTGTCGTCGCTCATGTCGCGATTCTAGCCAGCGGGCGTCGCGGAGTCAGTGCTCGCTTCGTCGGCCCGGAGCTCGGACACGTGCCGCACCAAGTCCTGCATCTGACGGGGGAACGCCTCGCCGATGTCGATGCCGAACCGGTCGGCGAGCACGAGACACGACCAGATGGCATCACACAGTTCGTGCTCGAGCTGTTCGAGTCCGATGCCGTCGATGCGACGCGTCCCGTCGAGCGTCATCACGATCTTGGCGAGGTCACCGACGTCGCCGACGAAGCCGAGGGCGACCTCCTGGTTCGTCCACGGGCGTCCGATCCGCTTCGTGCTGAGATCGTCGTAGGCGGCGGCGACCTCCATCGCGTGGGCATTCAGCGTTGCGAAGTCCTGAGTCATCCCCAGAGCCTAGTGAGCGCGCAGCTTGGAGGCCCGACACTCACCCGGCGGTCGGCACGACGTCCCAGTGCTCGCGGATGAGCTTGTCGTCGACGCGGAAGATGTCCGCTGCCAGAACGGGGTCGTCCGCCTTCGCGCCCACGCTCTGCGAGAACGTCCACACGAGGTCGCCGTCGCTCAGCGAGATGACCGACTCCTGCGGCGGGAAGGTCGCGGAACCCGAGAAGAAGGACTTGAGCGCTGCCGTGCCGTTCGGTGCGACCGGGTTGTGCTGGAGGTAGGCGGGGTCGAAGGCCTTGTCGAGGATCGAGACGTCCTGGTCGCGGAACAGCGTGTTGTACGCGCTCACCGCGAACGTCCGGTTCTGCTCCTCCTGCGACTCCGACGGCGCGACCGCGGGCTTCGCCGGGTTGTAGAGGTCGCTGAACATCGTGTTGGTGTTCCCACTCGCGGGCGTCCCGGTCGCGATGGGCTGGTCGAACGCCCAGCGCTCCACGACGGCGCCGTCCCGCACCCGGAACAGGTCGACAGCGGCCTCGCCTGTTCGTTCATCGGCCGGGTCGGAGGCGACCTGGTAGTGCACGGCGACGAGGTCGCCGTCAGCCGCGGTGTGCTTGACGACCGCCTGCGCCCCGGGGACCCGCGTCCGGTCGGCGGTGAACTCGGCGAGGACGCCGCTCGGACCGGACTTCTGCCCGGAACCGTGCGCGACGGCGTCGGCCGCGACGAGCTTGTCGGTCGTGGCCACCGCTTTCGAGGAGGCGGGGTCGGGGAAGGCGTCCGTGTAGAGCGTGAGCACGGCGGCGAGGTTCTTCTGCTCGGCCTTCGAGTCGCTGCGGTCGCCCGTCGAGCCGCCGTCGGCACTTCCCTTCCGCGCCGACGAGACCGAGGACGACGGATCGGGCACGGCTGCCGAGGTGGCCTGGCACCCCGCAAGGAGGGAGACGCCGGCGAGGACGGCGGCGGTGCGGACGAGGGGGACGACGAAGGCACGTGATCTGGTCATGGAATCACTGTGCGACGGCGTTCTGAACCTCAGGTGAGGTGTCCCTGGGCTTCGCTGGGAATCCGTGTCTTTCAGTTCGACGGCGGTTACCGCCCCGCGAGGTCTTTCATTCCGGGTGTTTCATCGGATCTGCGCGGCTTCCCACGCCAACCGTCCGCGCCGAGCACGGTAGGCCGCTGCTCGCGAGGCGGTGGCTAAGATCCGCTCATGAATGCCCCTTCAAACAAGTGTCCATTGTCGACGAAGATCATCGGCAGTGTCGCTGGCCTGATCCTCATCGCCTTGATCATCTGGATAGCCGTGAACACCATTGGGAGGGTGTAGCGAGGACGCAGGCATTCCTTGCCCACAACAACGAAACCGTTCCGGCTGCAGGCCTGAGAACCCTCAGACTGGGCTAGCCGCTCGGCCGGGTCAGCCAGACGATGACGACAATCGTGATGACGACGATCAGAAACCCGATCGCTGCGCGGATGATTCGGCGGCGACTGAACGTGCCCTTCCGCAACGAGTCTCGGGACACGCGGTCCAGATTCGGGAAGATCGCCTGAAACGGCGGCTCGGGCTCTCCTGGTGGGCTCGGAGGCGCCGCTTCTCCCGTCGGCAGATGCGCGCTTCGGTCACGTTCCTCATCGAAGGTAGCCATATTCGACTCTACCGAGCACCGGTCCGGCCCCTGGTACGGTCGAAGCTTCGGCTGGACCCGGGGGCGGGGGAACTATGCAGGGTAGGGCACGTCGTCGTGCCTGGTCGACGGCGCTCATCATCACCATGGCTCTTGTTCTGGACGTCGCCATGCACGTCTATCCGCTACGCCTCCTGGCGCTCGACTTCGAACGGTTCGGCGGCACCGCGGTGCCGCCGAGTGAGGCTATGCAATTCCCGGAGGGCACCGAACTGCTTCGCGTGCGGAACGAATGCACGAACGCCGGTAACGGCGGTTGCTGGTCTCTCTTCACCGTGCGACCACCGATCGGTGAAGCGCGTGTCGCGTTCGAGGACACCTACCTCGTCGAGTTCGGACGAGTGCCCGGGACCCTCTGGGACCCGCAGCCGATCAGCGTCTCGGCAAAGGAGTTCGGCGACGACGTCTGGGTCGTGCGCGGCGACTATCGGCGGGACGCGCCCTAGCGGATGACGCCGGGCCTGCACCGAAAAGCCCCCTCCGTCCCGGTGTCGCTCGGGGATGCACGGGGCCTCATCGTGGCGGTACCGATGGGATTCAGTTCCATTTGCGCCGTCACGAAACCATCGCGCCCTTGCGAAAAGCCCCGCCAGATCAGCGCAAATGCCGGCGTCGCCTCACAGGTACACGCACCCGTCCACGGGGCGATCTGCACCAGAAATGCACCACGGCGCATGCGATCCGCTGCCGTGAAGACCCGGGTCCGATTGGACTTTGCTGACGCGTCGCCGTCTCAAGATCAGCTCACGCGCGGTCGGATGACGCCGGACCGAGGGGGACCGATCGCTCCACGCCACGCGCAGTTGAGCGCTGTAGAGTTTGGGACATGTCGAGTCCCGAGTCAGACAGGCCAGGGGTTGTCGGTCACACCGCCAGCCCCGTGAACCAGTAGTTGCGACGCCCACGATCGGTGTGCGCGTATTTCTGGCGTGCCCGGGGTACTGGCCGTGGTGACAAGAAGAACCATTTCTTGATCTCTCACCTCGGAGTACTCGATGCCTTTTGCTCTCTACATGCTTGCTCTGGCGGTTTTCGTCATGGGCACCTCAGAATTCATGCTCGCGGGATTGCTCCCCGCGATCGCGACCGAGCTTGACGTCTCGGTCGGCACGGCCGGCCTGCTGACCTCGGCCTTCGCGGTCGGTATGGTCATCGGCGCGCCAGTAATGGCGGCGTTCGCTCGCCGCTGGCCACCGCGGCTCACGTTGATCGTCTGCCTTCTCGTGTTCGCGGGAAGTCACGTGGTCGGAGCGATGACACCCGTGTTCTCGCTCCTCCTCATCACCCGGGTGCTCAGCGCTCTTGCAAACGCAGGATTCCTCGCCGTAGCACTGAGCACGGCAACTACCCTCGTGCCAGCGAACCAGAAGGGGCGGGCACTGTCGATCCTGCTCTCCGGCACGACGATCGCAACCGTCGCGGGTGTCCCCGCGGGGTCTTTGCTCGGCACAGCGCTGGGCTGGCGAACGACGTTCTGGGCGATCGCAATCTTCTCTATTCCGGCGGTCTGCGGAGTCATCCGAGGGATCACGAATAACGCCGGTCAGACCGATTCAAGCGCTTCCTCGCCACGGCTTCATGCCGAGCTCAGCCAGTTGGCACAGCCGCGGCTCATCCTGGCCATGGCACTTGGAGCGGTGATCAACGGAGGGACCTTCGCGGCATTCACTTTCCTCGCACCCGTCGTGACCGAGACCGCGGGGATGGCTGGTGGGTGGGTGTCCGTCGCGCTGGTGATGTTCGGCATGGGATCGTTCCTTGGCGTCACGATTGCAGGGCGACTGTCGGATCGACGCCCCGGCGTCGTGCTTGCGGTCGGCAGTCCGCTGCTGCTGACAGGCTGGATCGCATTGGCATTGGTCGCGTCGCATCCCGTCGCGCTGATCATCCTCGTCTTCGTTCAGGGCTTCCTGTCGTTCGGCGTGGGTAGCACCGTGATCACTCGTGTGCTGTATGCGGCGTCGGGTGCGCCAACGATGGGCGGTTCGTACGCAACCGCAGCATTGAACATCGGAGCTGCCGCGGGGCCCGTGCTTGGCGCGTTCGGGCTCGCGACCGGGCCGGGCTTACTCGCTCCGATCTGGATCGCATCGACGCTGACAGCGATCGCTCTCGTCATCATGCTCCTCGCGGGGCACGCGCTCACGAAGGCTGCTGCGGAGGCGAGTCGATGACTCACCCGAGTGCGCTTCTCAAGCTTCGTACATCCTCGACACCTGAGCCGTCATGCGAGGTCGGATCTGACCCCGTTCGAACCCCGCCGAATGAACCTTGATCGGCACACTTGTCCGAAGACCTGCATGACGCTCGCACCACGCCACAGCCAGAAATACAGAAAACCCCTGGACAACCAGGGGTTTTCTATGGCGGTACCGGTGGGATTTGAACCCACGGTGCTCTTTCAAGCACACAACTTTTCGAGAGTTGCACCTTCGGCCGCTCGGACACGGTACCGGGGTCGAGTGTAATAGAAGACGAGCGCCGACGCGAATTGAGCGATGCCGGTCATCCACAGGCGGCGCGGAGGGCCAGCGGTGTCGGCGGCCGCGCTTAGGCTGGCCGCATGGCCAAGGCACCCTCCCCCGCATTCCGCTGCACCGAATGCGGCTGGACCACCGCCAAGTGGGCCGGCCGATGCGGTGAGTGCCAGCAGTGGGGCACGGTCGTCGAAGCGTCGGCTCCCACCGGCGTCCTCGGCAAGCTGACGCCGATCCGCGCCACCGACGAGCGCGCCGCACGCCCCATCACCCAGGCCAGCGCCGACGAGGCACCACGCTGGTCGAGCGGCATCGCCGAGTTCGACCGGGTGCTCGGCGGCGGCATCGTCCCCGGCGCCGCGATCCTCCTCTCCGGCGAGCCGGGCGTCGGCAAGTCGACCCTGCTCCTCGAGGTCGCGTCCCGAGCGGCGAAGACCGGCGCCCGCGTCCTCTACGTCAGCGCCGAGGAGTCGGTCAGCCAGGTCCGCCTCCGCGCCGAACGCACCGGGGCCCTCCACGACGACCTCTACCTCGCCTCCGAGACCGACCTCGCCACCATCCTCGGCCACATCGACCAGGTGCAGCCCAAGCTCCTCATCGTCGACTCCGTCCAGACCGTCTCCTCCTCGCAGTCCGACGGCCTCGCCGGACAACCCGGCCAGGTCCGCGAAGTCTCCGCCGTGCTCACCCGCATCGCCAAGGAACGCGACCTCCCGATCCTCCTCGTCGGCCACGTCACGAAAGACGGCTCGATCGCCGGCCCCCGGCTCCTCGAGCACCTCGTCGACGTCGTGTGTCAGTTCGAAGGCGACCGCCACACCGCGCTCCGCTTCCTCCGCGCACAGAAGAACCGCTTCGGCGCCACCGACGAGGTCGGCTGCTTCGAGATGGCCGGCGACGGCATCGCCGAGGTCCCCGACCCGAGCGCCCTCTTCCTCAGCCAGAACGAGCCCGTGGCCGGCACCTGCGTCACCATCGTCATGGAGGGACGCCGCGCGCTCCCCGTTGAAGTCCAGGCGCTCATCAACAAGACGCAGGCACCGAACCCCCGCCGGGTCACCAACGGCGTCGACCCCTCACGTGTCGCGATGATCCTCGCCGTGCTGCACGGCCGCTACTCCTACGACCTCACCGACCACGACGTCTACATCTCCACCGTCGGCGGCGTGAAGATCAGCGAACCGGCAGCCGACCTCGCGATCGCCCTCGCCCTCGTCTCCGTCATCCGCGACCTCGCCCTCCCCCGCGACCTCGCGGCCTACGGCGAGATCAGCCTCAGCGGCGAAGTGCGCCCGGTGAGCGTGGCGAAGCAGCGCGGCTCGGAGGGCAACCGACTCGGCTACGAGCTGCTGCTCAACTCCGACGTCAGCAACGACCTCAAGTCGGTGCTGGGCATCGCGAAGACCGCAGCCGAGGCCGCACGGCCCGCCCGACGCGAACGCGAGCTCGACGCCGCCTTCTGAGCGCGCCCGCGCACCTGCTCCACGAACCAGGCCCGGGGGCGTGCTGCTCACAACTCCTGCGGACAGGTCCCGCAGGGCCACAGAACAGGACCTGCCGGGGTTCGGAGGACGACGTGCAGGAGTTGTGAACCGCGGACGACGCAGAGAGCGGGACTTGCGGTCGGGGTCGGGCTATTCGGCGGCCGGCGCCTCGAGCTCGAGGACCCGCAGCAGTTCCTCCGGCGAGGCCTGCAGCGAGTGCGGACCGGCGACGTCGAAGAGCACCGTCTCGATGTCGTCGCCGTAGGTGCGGAGGAAGCTCGCGAGCCAGGTGCCGTCGTGCAGGCCGACATAGGGAGGCAGGGCGGCCGGCTTGTTCTTCGCGTCGGAGAAGAGGAGCAGCGCGAGCCTCGCGGTCTCGGGCTGACGGAACATCCAGACCTCGCCGGTCTCCGTCGGCTTGTCGGGGTTACCCGGCTTCATGAGCGGGACGACGAACCGCCCGTTCCGCAGGGCGAGGGCCACGGCCACCATGTCGCCGGCGGCGAGGGCCGCGGCCAGGGGCTCGGAACGGAACTCGGGTCGCTTCTGCTTCGCCATGCGTCCATTGTCGCAGGCACCGAGAGCGCACGAAGCGTCGCCTGATCCGCGGTCAGCGGACGGAACGAGCACTCTCGGCGACGCGCGAACTCAGTTGAGCAGGAACTGCGCGCTGTCGGCGGAGGCGAACCCACCGATCGACGTGTTCAGGTGGTAGGAGGCACCGCCGGCGGGCACCGGGTCGCGCGGCTGATCGCAGGTGTCGGGTGCCGACCGCGTGCGGTCCCAGGTGATCGGCGGGTTCGACGAGACCGTCTTCCCCGGCTCGAGGAGCACCTGCTGGTCACTCGGTGCGGTCTGGCAGTCGGTCGACGTCCAGTACGGCTCCTCACCGCTCGAAACGGTGAACACCTGCTGGCTCGTGCCGGCGTTCATCGTGCACGCGGCCGAACCGGTGTTCGTCACACTGAGCGAGAGCTGCGGGAGTTCGTCCGCCGCGAAACTCGTCCCGTTCACGACGGCCTCGACGCGGATCTGGTCGGCCGTGCACGCGGCAGCCGAACCGGGGTCGGTGGTCGCGGCCTCATCGATCGGTGCGGTCGTCGACGCCTCAGGAGCCGGGGTCGGCGCAGGGGTCGCTGTGGGCGTCGGGGTGGGCGTCGCGGCGGTGTTCTCGGTGCCCGGACCCGACGCGAGCCGGACGATGAGCACGATGACCAGGACGATGACGGCGAGCAGGACGCCGAACACGATCAACCTGCGTCGCCAGTAGACGGCGGGCCGCTCCGGTCCGCGGGGATTCGTGAGGCTCGACATGCTCACAGATTAAGTGCAGTGGCGCGGAAACGCCCGATGCCCCGCCGTCGGTGCGGACCGTGGTCCGACCGATGACGAGGCATCGGGATGGTGCTGGGTGGCGCTCGGTGGTGCTGAGTGGTGCGAGCGCCTAGAGCTGCTGCGCCGAGCGACGACGGGCGATCACGAGCGCGAGGCCACCGACGAGGAGCAGTGCGGCGAGCGCCGCGTTCCCCCACGGCTCGGCACCGGTCTTGCTCAGGCTGCCGTCCTGGCTGCCGCCGGCCGTTCCCGAACCGGTCCCGCCGCCCGCACCGGGCTGGGTGCCCGGGTCGGTGCCGGGGTCGACCGCCGCAGCCTGCACGACGATGTCCTGCCAGCCGATGACGTTGCCGTCGGCGTCCTGGACGACGAGGCGGTGGGCACCGACCGGCGCGTCCTCAGGAACCGTGACCTGCACGTTGCCGTCAGCGTCGACCTGCACGAGGCCGTCGCTGACGAGGATCGGGTCGGAGTGCAGCCAGACGCTGACCCAGGTGCCGGCGTACTCCTTGCCGACGTGGATCGTGGCGAGCTTGCCGATGATGAAGTCGGTGATCGCCTTGATCAGGTCCTTGAGGGCCTGGATGAGCGCGGACTCCGGTGCGGGCGTCGGCGGCGTGACCACCGGCGGCGTCGCGACCGTGAGCGGCACCGTCAGCGTCGTCCCCGACTCGAGTGCCGTGAGGCGCACCGTCGCCGCGCCGTCAGCGGTACCCGCCGGGACGGTGAAGGACACCGTCGCGGCCCCCGCGGTGACCGGGACCGTCCCGATCGGCGAGCCGTTGAGTTCGATCGCCAGCGAGGTGTTCACCGGGCTGCCGGTCGAGGTGAGGTCGAGCTTCGCGACGTCGAACGAGACCGTCTTCCCAGCGGCGACCGCTGCGGTCGGCGCGTTCGTGACCTGCACGCTCTGGCGGGCGAAGTCCGGGGACACCGGGCTGTTCGCCGTCAGGTAGGCGATCCACGCGTCGCGGTCGACGAGACCGGAGTCGCGCGTGTCCGTGCCGTTCGCGAACTCACGGAAGTTGTCGCCACCCTGCAGCAGGAAGCTGAAGGAGCCGATCCGGTAGCTCTTGCTCGGGTCGATCGGCGCACCGTTCACCGTGATGCTCGTGATCCGCTGTCCCTGGGCCTTCGTGGGGTCGAACGTGTACTGCACGTTCGACGACAGTCCGAGCTGCAGGTACGGACGGGACGGGACGTTCCCGGCCGCGTCGAGCTGCCACTGCTGCTCGAGCACGGTCTTGAACTGTGCACCCGTGAGCGAGGTCGTCCACAGGTTGTTGAGGAACGGCAGCACCGCGTTCGCCTCGGCGTACGTGATGTCGCCCGCGAGGATCTCCTCACGCATGCCACCCGGGTTGACGATGCCGATGTCGGCTCCGCCCCGGTCGGCACTCGAGAGCGAGGCACGGAGCGAGTCGGCGACGAGCGCACCGAGCGTCGACTCGGCGCCGCGGTCGTCCTTCACCCCGTTGTTGAACGCGCGGGTGATGTCGGCCTTCGCCTCACCGATCTTCTGGTTGCCGATCTCCGCCGCGACCGCGAGGGCCTTGTCGGTGATCGTCTTGACCGTCGCGACCGCGGGGAACTGCTTGACCAGGTCGGCCTCGGCAACGGTGGTGCGTGCGACGTTCTTCGCCGTGTAGGCGGTGACGTCACCCGACGCGCGGTCGACGGTCAGCGTGATCTGACCGATGAACTCGCCGTAGCTGCCGGTCTGGAGCACCGGACGGGTCTTGCCGGTCACGCCGGGGATCGGAGCGTCCCACGCGTACTGCTTGTGCGTGTGGCCGGTGAAGATGGCGTCGACGTCCGCGCTCGTCGTGGTGACGATCTCGGTGAAGGCGCTCTGTTCGGCGAGCTCCTGCTCGAGGGTCGCGCCGTCCGGCGTGCCTGCTCCAGCACCCTCGTGGTACTCGGCGACGATGACGTCCGCCTCACCGTTGGACTCGTCGCCGTCGGTGAGCTGCGCCGCGACGCGGTTCACGGCCTCGACCGGGTCCCCGAAGTCGAGGTCGGCGATGCCTGCAGGCGACACGAGCGTCGGCGTCTCCTGGGTGATGGCACCGACGACGGCGACCTTCACTCCGTCGATGTCGAGGATCGTGTACTCCTTGAGCGCGGGCTTCTTCGTGCCCTTCTCGTACACGTTGGCCCCGAGGTACGGCCAGGCGGCGTTCTTCCCGTCGGCCATGACACGGTCGACGAGGTCACCGTAGCCCTGGTCGAACTCGTGGTTGCCCACCGCGGAGGCCTTCAGGCCGAGTGCGTTGAGCACGTCGATCGTCGGCTGGTCCTGCTGCGACGACGAAGCGAAGAGCGAGGCACCGATGTTGTCACCAGCGGAGATGAACGCCGTCTGGTCGGGTGCGAACATCGCCTTGAGCTGCTCGATCGTGCCCGCGAACTTCGTCGTGTTGGCGTCGATCCGACCGTGGAAGTCGTTGATGTTGAGCAGGTTGACGGTCGCAGACTCGCTCGCGTCGGCGCTGATGCCGATGATCACGGGGTCGTGGTCGCTCGAGCGGAACATGTCCGGCACGTTGAAGTCGGTCACGTTCGCGTTGTAGCGGGAGTACTCGAGGGCGATCGACTCGACGGAGTTGATGTTCCACACGTCGGCACCGGTGACGCTCTGGTCGGCTTCCGGCGACGCGAAGATGTGGTCGAGGGACCCGACCGCACCGTCGAACGCGTAGGTGTATTCCCCGGTCTTGGCCTCCTGGCTGATGTAGCCGGCGTCGCGGAGCACGTCCAGCGGGTCCTCGGCGTCGTAGGAGTTGAAGTCGCCGACGAGGAAGACCTTCTTCGTGCCGATGTCCTTCGAGACCGTGTCGGCGAAGGTCACGAGGGCCTTGGCCTGACGCGTGCGGTCGCCGGTGAAGGCGCCCTGGCCGGTGTTGGCGTTGTCGCCCGTCGCGGCCTTGGAAGTGCTCTTCGACTTGAAGTGGTTCGCGATCACGAGGAACGTCGCCGCGTCGTCCGCACCCTTGGGCTTGAACGCCTGCGCGTCTGGCTCGCGGGCGTTGTCGAAGGCCGGCTCGTCGAGCAGGATGCGCGACTCGCCGACGGTCTCGACGGCGGCCGACTTGTAGATGAACGCCGTCCGGATGACGTCCTCGTCCGCGGGGACCTTCGCGGGCGACGGGACGAACGTCCAGGTGCCCGCACCGGCATCGGCGTTGAGCGCCGCGGTCAGGGTCTTCAGCGCGTCGTCGCGGTCGAGGCCGATCGATGCGGAGTTCTGAATCTCCTCGAGGGAGACGACGTCCGCGTCCAGGGCGTTGATCGCCGAGACGATCTTCGCCTGCTGACGCGCCAGGCTCTCGGCCGTCGCCGCTCCTCGGACGCCGCAACCGGCGGCGTCGGAGTCGTCGACGGTCGTCTTGCCGCCCTCACGGTCGGTGAAGAAGGTGCAGCCGGTGCGCGAGTCGCCGGTGGTGGCGAAGTAGTTGAGCACGTTGAAGGTAGCGAGGGACACGTCGCCGCCGACCCCGCGAGGCGAGGTGGAGCGGGTGTTCTCGAAGGACGCCGGCTGCACATCCGCGGCGTTGGCGCCGGTGAGGTGCTGCGTGGGCTGGAACTTCCAGTTGCTGTTGCGGAAGTCGAAGACGACCGGTGCGGTGAAGTCGACGGCGGCACCGACCCGGACGGGCGCGGTGGTCGAGACGTACGGGAGCGGGATGCCCGTGTTCTCAGCCTTCGAGAAGTCCACGGTGGAGCCGTCGTCGAGGACGACCTTCTCCGCCGGCACACGGGCCGCGGCCGCGAGCGCCTCAGCAGAACCGGGCTTGCCGAGGACCGTCGGCGTGACGAACGGCGTCGTCGATGCCGCGAGCGCGACCTCGCCGTAGCGGTTCGTGCTGTAAGTGTCGGTGACCGTGTAGTCGCCGGCCGGGTCGAGCAGCATGCCCTCGAGACGCTCGCGTTCTTCGTCGGTGGCCGGGAAGGCGACACTGGCGGCGGTCGGAGCGCTGACACCGGTGGCGTCGAGCACGGAGACGGCGGCCGGGTCGGTGACCTTCAGCTGCGTGAGGCCGTAGTACTCGTCCACGACGCCGGTGACCTGCAGGTACTGGCCGACGGCGACGGAGCCGACGGTGGCCGGCGAGTAGACGAAGACGCCGTCGGACGCGAGGTGCGTCGCGGGGTCGATCGCTCCACCGGTGCCCGCGGTCTGCAGGTAGTAGCCGTTGAAGCCGCCGGTCGGGAAGCTCGCGGTGACGAAGCCCGTGGTGGTGACCGTCTGGCCGACCATCGTGCTCGCGGCGCCGGTGCCCTGGATCTCCGCGATCGTCGCCGTGCCGGGCTCGACCGGGGTGGTCGGGTCCGTGGGTTCAGGGGTCGGCTCCGGTGTGGGCTCGGGGTCGACCGGGGTATCGCCGGCGCTGTTCTGCGGCGTGACCGTGTCGCTGACCGTGAAGTCGGCGGCGTTGCTGTCGGTGTCGGCGAAGTTGGTGCGCACGATCGACTGCGGAACGGTGTTGCCCGACGGGGACGGCGACGCGGCCGTCTCGAAGGTGTTCGACGTGCCGTAGCCGAGGAGGTCGACGACAGCAGGGTCGCCGACGACGGAGCCGGGCGTGAGCGTGACCGCAGTGGTCGAGGCGACGAGCGCGAGCGTGCCCTTGGTCCCCGAGGCGTTCAGCTCACTGGTCACGTCGGGTGTGGGCAGGGCCGAACCGGTCGCGCCGTTGCTGCCGCCCGAGACGAGGAAGTAGCCGCCGGCCGCGATCTTCCCGGTGAGCGGAACCGTCGTCGACGACGCCGCGGTGCTGGTCGCCGAGCGGTACTGGATCGACCAGCCGCTGACGTCGACCACCGCGTCGCTCGGGTTGTAGAGCTCGACGAACTTGTTCAGGTAGGGCGCGTTCGCGCTCCCGCCCGAGAGGTAGGCCTCGTTGATGACGACGCCGAGGCCGTCGGTCGAGGCGACGGCTGGTGTCGCCACGAGGGGCGCGGCGACGAGCCCGGCAAGGGCGGCGAAGGCGGACAGCCTCCACGGGTGTTTGAACGACATGTGGCTCCGAATCGAGGGCCGTCCTCGTTCGGAGCGCGCGAAAACGCACCCCCCATTCGAGGCACAGACGATGGGTAGTGCCTCACAAGCTAACCGACATGCGTGACGGAAGACCACCGCGAATGTGAACGGCACGTAAATCCGGGCCTGCTCATCTGAGCACGGGCTTCGCGTTGGAAATGTGCGAAATCGCTGATCAGGGAGGTATTGTGAACGGTCTCATCGGTCACTCCGACGAGCGCCAACCTTCAAGCTGTGGTTCAGAGCAGCTTGAGCATGCGGGTGTTACCGAGCGTATTCGGCTTGACCCGCGCGAGGTCGAGGAACTCCGCGACACCTTCGTCCGAGGAGCGCACGAGCTGTGCGTAGACCTCGGGTGGGACGATCTCCTCGCCGATCTCCTGATAGCCGTGCCTCGTGAAGAAGCCGGTTTCGAAGGTCAGGCAGAACAGGCGACGCAGGCCGAGCTCGATCGCGTCGTGCTCGAGGCGCTCGACGAGCGCGTGGCCGACCCCGGTGCCGAGGTGGTCGGCGGAGACGGCGAGCGTGCGGACCTCACCGAGGTCCTCCCAGATGACGTGCAGCGCGCCGCAGCCGATGAGTTGGCCGTCGGGTGTCTCGGCGACGCGGAACTCCTGGACCGCTTCGTAGAAGACGACGTCGTCCTTGCCGAGGAGGATGCGCTGCTGCACGAGTGGTTCGACGAGCGCCTGGATGCGTCGGACGTCGCTCGTGCGGGCGCGACGGACCACATACCCCTGCTGAGCCTGCTCGACCATCCCGCCTCCTCCTGTCAGAACCTCCGAGAAGTCTACTGACGGCAGCGCGGTGCTCCCGACCGGGCGCGGGTCGATGGGCGTCAGCGCGGTGCGCTCGAGCGAGCGCTGCCGAAGCGGCGTGAGCGCCACCCAGCCGCGCGAGCGCGGGCCTCCAGAGGGGCGCGCTCGGTCCGGTGGGGCGCGCTCACGTCAGCGCACCGCGCTGGCGCCGGACACCGGAGTGACGGCACCGGATCACGAGAGGCGGATCAGTGCCAGGACCTCGGACCCGCGGTACCGGCCGGGTAGGTGTCGATCGACACCTCGTCCTTGCGCCACGCCTTGAGGACGGGCGCGACGATCCGCCAGCACTGCTCGGCCACGTCACCGCGCACCGACAGGGTCGGGTCTCCCTCGAGGATGCTCGACAGGACCTCGCCGTAGGCACTGAGCTGCCCGGCCTGGAGTTCGGCATGGAGGGCGACCGGGTCAAGTTCGAAGGGGTCGTCCTCGCCGTTGATCATCAGGTCGAGGTCGAGCGACGCCGGCTTCAGGCCGATGCGGAGCCGCGCCGGGGTCTTCATGCCGTGCAGGCCGGACGGGAGGTGCGGCACCGGCTTGAAGGTGAAGACGATCTCCTGACGGGTGTCCGCCAGCGCCTTCCCGGACCGCAGCACGAACGGGACACCGGCCCAACGCCAGTTGTCGATCGCGAGGGTCATCTCGGCGAGCGTCTCCGTGTGGTGCGACGGGTCCACACCCTGCTCGTCGATGTAGGCGGGCAGCTTGCGGTCGCCGATCGTCCCGGCGCCGTAGCGTGCCCGCCGACTCTCCGTGCCGTTCGCCTTCCACGGACGGGTCGCCCGCAGCACCTGGGCCATGCCGCCGCGCAGATCTTCGGCGTCGACGCTCGCCGGTGGCTCCATGGCCGCGAACGCGAGGACGAGGAGCAGGTGACTCTGGATCATGTCGATCAGGGCGCCCGCACGGTCGTAGTATCCGGCGCGACCCTCGAGCGCCAGCTGCTCGTCGAAGACGATGTCGACGCGTTCGACGTTGTCGGCGGAGAGGAGCGGCTCGAAGATGCGGTTCGCGAAGCGCAGGCCGAGCAGGTTGAGGACCGTCGACTTGCCGAGGAAGTGGTCGACGCGGAACACCTGCTCCTCCGGCACCAGGTGCTGGAGCAGACGGTTGAGCGAGCGGGCGGAGGCGTAGTCGGTGCCGAACGGCTTCTCGAGGGCGAGCATGATGCCCTTCGGGAGCTCCAGCTTCCGGAGCGCCTTACAGGCGAGCAGGGTGATGGCGGGCGGCAGGGCGAAGTAGAGGGCGACGTTCGGTCCGGCTGCCGCGAGGACGCGTTCGAGCGACGCCGGATCGGAGACGTCGGCCTGCACGTAGGCGGTCTCGGCGACGATCTTCTCGGCGAGCTCCGACGGGGCGTCCGCGAACGCGGTCTCGACGCGCTTCCGCCAGGCCTCGTCGCTCGACTCGGAGCGGTCGACCCCGATGAGTCGCACCGCCTCGCCACGCGGAGAGGCGAGGAGCGACGCGAGTCCGGGCAACAGGAGTCGAGCCGTGAGATCGCCCCCGGCACCGAGGATCACGAGAGTTCGAGGGGCGGAGGATTCCGAGGTGGCGGCGGTCATGCGGCGATCCTACGCGGTGCGCCGACGAGGTCGCGCGGCCTTGCGCCCTCCGAGGCCCCCTCACCCGGGCGGGCAGGCAGTACTGTGAGCGCATGCGACTCGGAGTCCTCGACGTGGGATCGAACACCGTCCACCTGCTCATCGTCGATGCCCACCCGGGAGCACGGCCGATCCCCCAGTCGTCGCACAAGTCGGTGCTGCGACTCATGCGATACCTCACGCCGGATGGATCGATCAGCGATGAGGGCGTCGCGGTCATCCTCGAGTCGATCGGTGCAGCGGCAGCGATCGCCCGCGAGAGCGGCCTCGATGAGCTCCTATCGATGGCGACCTCGGCCATCCGTGAGGCGACGAACGGTCCGGAGGTCCTCGCCCTCGTCGAGGAGCGGACCGGCATCGCCCTGCAGGTCCTGTCCGGTGACGACGAGGCGAAGCTCACCTTCCTCGCCGTCCGCCGCTGGTACGGCTGGTCGGCCGGCGAGATGCTCCTCCTCGACATCGGCGGCGGCTCACTCGAGATCGCGGCCGGCGGCGACGAGTACCCCGATGTCGCGATCTCCCTCCCGCTCGGCGCCGGACGCTCCACCGTCGGCTTCCTCCACGACGACCCACCGACCGCCGCACAGCAGGAGGCGCTCCGCTTGCACGCCCGCGAGGTGCTCGCCGCGGCACTCCCCGCGTTCGCCGAGGAGCCCGACGCCCATCACGTCGTCGGGTCTTCCAAGACCATCCGCTCCCTCGCACGCCTCGCAGGATCGGTGGCGGATGGGATCGGTGGCACCGAACGATCGCTGCTCCGGCGCAGCCAGCTCGACGACTGGATCCCCCGGCTCGCCCGCATTCCGGCTGAGGCCCGCCCCGCGCTCCCCGGGATCACCGCCGACCGGACCTTCCAGATCGTCGCCGGCGGCATCGTCCTGTCCGAGGCGATGGCCGCCTTCCGCGTCCGCGAGCTCGACGTCTCCCCGTGGGCGCTCCGCGAGGGCATCATCCTCCGGTACCTCGACCGCCTCGGCTGACCGCCACCGTTCGCTCGCCCAGGTTCGGGCGCTCCAGTGCTCGCGCGCCCGGAGATGGGCGAACGAACACCCCTGACACGACGAAGGCCCCCACTCCGCGGAGTGGGGGCCTTCGGTGACTCGGGACTACTCGCCCGTGATGGCGAGGTCCGGCGTGGCCGAACCCGTACCGAGCGACGCCTGCGCGTTGACGCCGGCACCGACCGACTCACCGCGAGCCGAGGTCGTGAAGGCGAACGCGCCGTTCACGAAGTCGACGTGCACGTGGTCGCCGGCGTTGAGCTCGCCGTGGAGGATCTGCTCGCTGAGCTGGTCCTCGACCTCGCGCTGCATCGCACGACGCAGCGGACGAGCACCGAGGGTCGGGTCGAAGCCGACCTCGATGAGGCGCTCCTTCGCCGGCAGCGTGAGCTCGATCGTCATGTCGCGGTCGAGCAGACGCTCCGAGAGACGCTTCGTGAACAGGTCCACGATCTGCAGGAGCTCCGGCTTCGACAGCTGCGGGAACACGATGATGTCGTCGACACGGTTCAGGAACTCGGGCTTGAAGTGCTTCTTCAGCTCCTCGTTCACCTTGCCGCGCATGATGTCGTACCCGGTCGAGGCGTTGCCCTCGATCTGGAAGCCGACCGGACCACCGGCGATGTCACGAGCACCGAGGTTGGTGGTCATGATGATGACGGTGTTCTTGAAGTCGACGACGCGACCCTGACCATCCGTCAACCGACCCTCTTCCAGGATCTGGAGGAGCGAGTTGAAGATGTCGGGGTGGGCCTTCTCGATCTCGTCGAAGAGCACGACGCTGAACGGCTTGCGACGCACCTTCTCGGTGAGCTGGCCGCCCTCTTCGAAGCCGACGAACCCGGGAGGAGCACCGAACAGTCGCGAGACCGTGTGCTTCTCGCCGTACTCCGACATGTCGAGGGAGATCAGCGCGCCTTCGTCGTCGAACAGGAACTCGGCGAGCGCCTTCGCGAGCTCGGTCTTACCGACACCCGTGGGGCCGGCGAAGATGAACGAGCCCGAGGGACGCTTCGGGTCCTTGAGGCCTGCACGCGTGCGGCGGATGGTCTTGGAGAGCGCCGAGATGGCCTCCTCCTGACCGATGACCCGCTGGTGCAGCGCCTTCTCCATGAAGACGAGTCGCGAGGACTCCTCTTCCGTGAGCTTGAAGACGGGGATGCCGGTCGCCTGGGCGAGGACCTCGGCGATCAGACCCTCGTCGACCTCGGCGGTCGTCTTGACGTCACCCGAGCGCCACTGCTTCTCGAGGCGAAGACGCTCGCCGAGCAGGTTCTTCTCCTCGTCGCGGAGCGACGCCGCCTTCTCGAAGTCCTGCTCCTCGATGGCCGTCTCCTTGGCCTCGCGGACGCCGGCGATCTTGTCGTCGAACTCGCGCAGCTCCGGGGGGCTCGAGAGGATCGACAGACGCAGGCGTGCACCGGCCTCGTCGATCAAGTCGATGGCCTTGTCGGGCAGGAAGCGGTCGGAGATGTACCGGTCGGCGAGGTTCGCCGCCGAGACGAGCGCGCCGTCGGTGATGGACACCTTGTGGTGTGCCTCGTACCGGTCGCGCAGCCCCTTGAGGATGTTGATCGTGTGGGGCAGCGACGGCTCCATGACCTGGATCGGCTGGAAGCGACGCTCGAGTGCGGCGTCCTTCTCGAAGTGCTTGCGGTACTCGTCGAGCGTGGTGGCACCGATGGTCTGGAGCTCACCGCGAGCGAGCAGCGGCTTGAGGATGGAGGCCGCGTCGATCGCGCCTTCGGCGGCACCGGCACCCACGAGGGTGTGGATCTCGTCGATGAAGACGATGATGTCGCCGCGGGTGCGGATCTCCTTGGTGACCTTCTTCAGGCGCTCCTCGAAGTCACCGCGGTAGCGACTGCCGGCGATGAGCGAGCCGAGGTCGAGCGAGTACAGCTGCTTGTCCTTCAGCGTCTCCGGGACATCGCCCTTGACGATCGCCTGGGCGAGACCCTCGACGACGGCGGTCTTGCCGACGCCGGGCTCACCGATGAGGACCGGGTTGTTCTTCGAGCGACGGGAGAGGATCTGCATGACCCGCTCCATCTCCTTGTCGCGACCGATGACCGGGTCGAGCTTGTTGTCGCGCGCGGCCTGCGTGAGGTTACGGCCGAACTGGTCGAGGATCTGCGACCCGCCCTGTGCCTGCTGCTCACTCTGGTTGCCGCCGACCGGGGCTGCTTCCTTGCCCTGGTAGCCGGACAGCAGCTGGATGACCTGCTGGCGCACGCGGTTGAGGTCGGCACCCAGCTTCACGAGGACCTGGGCTGCGACGCCCTCGCCCTCGCGGATGAGGCCGAGCAGGATGTGCTCCGTGCCGATGTAGTTGTGGCCGAGCTGCAGCGCTTCGCGCAGGCTCAGCTCCAGCACCTTCTTGGCGCGCGGCGTGAACGGGATGTGTCCCGTCGGCTGCTGCTGGCCGGTGCCGATGATGTCGGTGACCTGCTCGCGCACGGCATCGAGGGAGATCCCGAGGGACTCGAGTGCCTTGGCGGCGACTCCTTCTCCCTCGTGGATGAGGCCGAGCAGGATGTGCTCGGTCCCGATGTAGTTGTGGTTGAGCATCTTGGCCTCTTCCTGGGCCAGGACGACGACACGACGCGCACGGTCGGTGAATCTCTCGAACATGATCACTCTCCTCCGGCACCGGGCAGGGTGGTGATGCCGTTAGTAGGAGCGTAACGACCGCCGCAGCTCTCTTCGCCCCTGTTCGCCGTGGGCGTGATGCGCGGCCACCGGGAACGCCGCAGCGCACGTGCACCGGGCACGTGCGCTGCGGGTGTCGGAGGATCGCGGCTCGGTCAGACCGGGAACCGGACGGTCGCCGCGAGGGCGCCCCCACCGGGGACGTCGTCGGCGCGGACGGCGAGGATCCGGGCGTCGGACAGCAGCGCCCGGCGGAGGATCTCGTCGATCACGCCGTAGTTCGTCGCGTCGGCGTCGTCGGCGAGGGTGACGACACCGGTGGTCTCGTCGACCGTGCCCGGCAGGTTGCTGTCGATGTCGACGAACAGGGTGTCGACCGCGTTCGCCGTCGCGGCGCGTGCCACGTCGCCGAGGTCGGTCACGGCACGGCCGTTCGACGCGCGGGTGCCGAACTCCTCGCACAGTGCGTGCAGTTCGGCGGCGTACAGCTCGTCGAGGATCGGGCGGGCCGCCGCGGCGAGCTGCTCGTCCGAGCGCTCCTGCTGATTGCCCTCGATCTCGGGCTTCACCAACTGCTTCGAGGTGCACACCGATCGGAAGATTCCGGTCATCGGCTCGGCTCCGGCGAGGATCAACGGCTCCTTCGAATTCGCGAGGATAGGGGCGAGCGCCTTGTCGATCACCTGCGCATACTCCTGCATCCGGATCTTCTGGCCCTCCGACCCCTGGATGCGTCCGAGCTGCTCCCGACCGTTCGATCCACGCCCACGGATGGAGTCCACGTGGGCGGCCGCCGCGACGTCGTCGGGGATGTCCAGTTCGATGCTCGTCGCCGGGAGGTCCCGTGCCACGGCGACGAGCCGCACGCCGCTCTGCGCCAGGGCGAGCACGTAGGCGGATTGCGGGAACGTGAGGGCGCGCATGAGCGGCTTGATGTAGAAGCGGTCGGAGACCTCGTTGCACGAGCGCAGGACGTTGGGCACTCGGAAGTACCTGGTCGTCGACGGGCTCACGAAGATCGCGAGGCTCGACGACAGGTACCGCAGGAAGTCGGGGTCTTCGAGGAGCCGATCGATCTCATCGGTGAACCGGCTCACGTCGGTGCGGTCCGCCCCGGCCGACGCCAACTGTTCGACGGCCTGTTTCACCTGGTTCTTCAGGTCGAGCCGGATGTGGCTCGTGTCCGCGGGGTTGGTGCTCGTCTCGAGGTAGATCGACACGCTCGACGCTTCTCGGGCGGTCGCGAGCTCGACGATGTCGGAGCGGGTCGGAATATCGGTGTGGTGCACTGATGCCTCCTTCGATCGCGTCAGGCGAAGGGTCGACCGGGAGCAGGCGACGCCGTCGTGGGCCTGACTTGACCCCAGTATAGGGAGCGCCCACCCCTCGATCCGGGGTCGATTCTGCGGACATTCGGAGCCGGGTCGGGCCGCGGGACCTCGATCCCGCGGCCCGACTCACGGCCTCGTCACTCGGTCGTGACCGGTCCGTCCGTCGCCTGCTCCGGTGCGACGAGGCGTCGCGTCCGCCGCAGCGCGAGGACGAGCAGACCGGCGACGACGAGCAGGCCGGCCGCGAGGAGCGCGCCGGTCGTGAGCCCGGCGCCGGTGACGGCGAGCGGACTCGCGGTGTCCCGGCCGTTCGTGGCCTCCGGTGCACCCGGCGTCGCGCCCGGCCCCTCCGGATCCGGGCCGGTCCCGGGCTCGGTCGCGATGAGACCGCCGTTCCAACGGAGGTCCTCGCCGTCGGTTCCGTTCGGCGACGGGTCCGCGATCACGATGTCCGCCATGACCCACGCCGCCGGGTCGATCGCGGAGTTCCGGAGATCGTCGTCGCCGACCCGAGGCGACGTGGCGTCGGCCATCAGGTCGTCCGGGAGTCGCACGTCGATCCGGTAGGCACCGGAACGGAGCGCCTCGAACCGGTACTGCCCGTCGGCGTCGGTCGTGACAGTCCGGGTGACCGGCTCCCCGCGCTTGTCGGTGCCGGTCAGTTCGAGCTCGACGTCTGCGACACCAGGCCCCGGCGTCCCGTCGAGCCCGTCGTCGTCGAGCCCGTTCGCGTCGAGATCCCACCAGATGCGTTCGCCGAGCGCCGAGCTCACCAGCTGCGCCGCGACCTGGGGCGATTGTGCGCCGAGCGATTGCGTCGCGGAGTGCACGACGGCGTCGTTCACGAACCGGGCGTCGACCGCGGCACCGGTGGTCGTCAGCTCGTAGTCGACGACCACCGGCGCGAACGGCGCGAGCTCGGCGACGGTGGCCTCGATCGCGGTCGCCTCTGCGATGGACGCCGGGCACCCGGTCATGCCGAATTCGTCCGCCGCGCACCACCGCGCTCCGTCCGGCAGGGTGCCGAAGCCGTCGTCGACGACGGGGTCGACGTTGCTCGCGACCGCATCACCGGGGGCCGCCGTGTAGCGGAGGTCGGCTCCGTCCGACGAGGCCGGACCCGCCAGGACGCCCTGCCCGGTCGAGCCACGTTCGTCGCCCGGGTACGGGAGGACGTCGATCATCCGCACCTCGCGCTGCACGGCCCCGGCGCTCATGTTCCCGAAGACGACGTCGACCTCGACCGCGTCGCCGAACTCGACGACGGACCGGGCCACGTGCTTGTCGATCTGCAGTCCGGATGGGGTGGTGACCACCATCGACTGCCAGGAGTAGTGGGAGTCGAGTCGTCCTGGCTCCGCGGGGAAGTCCGTCAGGGACCCCGGGTCGTCCGGACTCGCGACGATCGCACGATTGAGGAACTGTCCGACGGAGAACCGGTCCGAGACCGCGGTGTAGGCGATCACCGGCTCGGCTCCCTGTCGGATCCGCCCGAGGTCCCAGGTGAGGAGCGTGCTGCCGTCCGCCTGCGGGACCACGGTCGTGGCCGCCGGGGTCGCCGAACCCTCGTCGAAGAGGAATCCGGCCGGCAGGGAGTCCGTGACCGTCACGGCGTCGGCTCGATCGGCCACCCCGTCGGGGGTGATGATCTGCGGACGCACCTCGAAGGTGATGGGTGAGCCAGCCGCGATCGGTGCCGGAGCGCCAGGCGCGACCTCCGGTGAGGTGGCCCGCTTGTTGAGCGTGACCGCCGCGTTCGCGGCGACCAGTTGATCGCCACGGGGGTACTGTGCGTTGCCCTCGGACGCGCGGTACCGGCCGTGCCACCATCCGTCCTCCACCCAGGCGGTCGCCGACTCCCGGTCCGGACCGTTGCCGGAGGACTTGATGCTGTAGGTCTCGGTGATCATGGTGCCCACGTCGAGGCCCTGTTCGGCCTGCAGTTGCACCCACAGGGTCACGCTCGTGCGAGGAGGGAGCTCGCCGTCGACGGGACGAAGACGGACCTTCGTGATGTCGTCGGTGTCGACGAGTGACGGGTCGGCGATCCAGGTGTCGTCGGCGTCGTCGCAGGTGGTCGCATCCATCTGCGCCTGCCGGGTCTCGGCGTCGGCCGCGGCGTCGACGCTGGGCGTCGTCCCGTACTCGACGATCACAGGCCCGGCGGTTGAGCGGAACTCTGCAGGGTCTCCTCCGCCGGGACGCTCACCGACCTGCTGGGTGGCCGGGTCGAACACCGCGCAGAGCACGGCGCCGGTCAGGGCACTCGTCGTGGTGTTGTTCCAGGCGACGGTCTGCTCGAACCGCTGGCCGCCGGCGACAGGCCCGTCGCCGGAGCCGGCCGTGCTCTGTCCGGGCACCATGCGGTTGTCGGTCCGGCGGTCCGAGTACCGGCTCGCGTGGTCTCCGCCGCCGGTGCGCTGGGCGATCGTCGCGGTGGCGACGTTGTCCGCCAGCGGCTCCGGAGCGTTCGGCAGGGGCGCCCCGTCGGCGGCGACACCGGTCACGCGGAGATCGGCGAGGTCCAGCCGCACGGGCAGGGCGCCGTTCGCCGGGACGTCGTCCTCGGGCACGAACACGCCGAATCGTCCAATGGCGAGGTAGCCCTGCGCCGTGATCGCGGAGCCGGAAGCGGACCGCGAGGGGATGTGGTCGCCGCTCAGGTCGGCCCCACTGACCGTGACGAGGACGGAACGGCCGTCGGCTGCCGGTTCGCAGGTCCAGGTCCCGGAATCCGAGACCGCGTCGTCGCCTCCGCCCGCCGCCTTCGGGAAGACCGCGGAGTCGAAGGCCCCGGTGAGACAGCTCTGCGGCACTGGCCTCCCCTCAGGGTTCACGGTCGCGAGCCGCGTGCCGGCTGGATACCCGTTGAGATCGATGACGAAGGTGACGTCGCCCACGACGTTCCCGGATCCGCGGGCGCCACGTCCCTCATCGGTGCCGAAATCGGTGATCGAGAGGTAGGTGTCGTGTGCGATGTACCAACCCACCGTGCCGTCCTGCTCCTGCACGCCGTCGACGACCGGGCCCCGTCGGACGCCGACGTTGACGCGCGGGCCGCTGCTCACCACCAGATCCGGTGCGGTCGTGCTGGCCCGGATCTCGGACCCGTCGGCGGCGTCGGCGGCGATGATCTCGATGCCGTCCTGCGGCGCGCTGATGACGGTGCCGTTCGCCGGCGCGGTGGTGAGCATCGCGGTGAGCTCGATGGCGCTCACCGAGTTCGGGAGGACGTCGGAGCGGACGCAGTCGAGGACGGCGCGGTCGGGACTGACCGTGGATCCGGCGACGCAGTACCCCGGCAACTGATCGACGGTGGGCCACTGCAACCCTTCGGGCAACCGCTGTCGGACGACCACCCGGTTGTCGCGGGCGGCACCGCGCAGCTGCGCCTCGATCGTGTACGTCACGGCGTCGTGGGACCGCAGCACCGCGTCGTCGGGTGAGACGTCGAGCCCTGGACCGGGCGCCGGATCGAAGGGAACGCTCCCGGTGGCGGTGCGCTGCAGTGAGGTGTTGAGGCCGAGCGCCTGGGTCGCGGCGGAAGCGGGAGTCGAGGTGGTGTCCGGTGCCGTGACCGGCAACATGGCGCCGCCGGTGACGGCGACGATGGACAGGGCGCCGAGCGCCCTGCGGAAGAGGATGGTGTTCACGTGGGTCCGACCTTCTGGAGGAGAGGGGGCCGTCACACGATACACAAATTGGTCGACTGATATGTGGAATATTCAACCTTCATTACGATGCAGGACGGCTGTCGGGGACGGGCGCGACATCCGGAGCACGACGAAGGGGGCCGACCGCGATGCGGTCGACCCCCTTCGATGGGATCACTCGGCCGTCGCCTCAGGCTCCATCCGACGACGGCGGGCGAGGACGAGACCGACTCCGATCGCCAGGAGCAGCGCGGCCGTCACGGACCCCGCGAACACCCAGGCCGTGCCGGTGTCGGCAAGGCCGCCGCGGTTTGCTTTCGCAGCAGCTTCGTCGACCTTCGGAATGCCGGGCGGATCCACGGGCGCAACCGGGGGCTCGGCTCCGACGACCAGCCCACCGTTCCAGGTCAGGTCCTCACCGTCCGCACCGGTGGGTGAGGGATCGACGATCGTGATGTCCTCCATCACGCCCGCAGCGGTGTCCACGGCGGAGTTCAGCAGGTCGTCGTCGCCGACGCGGAAGGTGGTCACACCCGCGTTCGCCGGGACGTCCACGACGATCGCGTATTCACCGGACACCAGACCCGAGAACCGGTATGAGCCGGTCGAGTCGGTCACCGTCTCGGCCTCGACCACCTCACCGAACTTGTCGACTCCGGAGAGGTGGATGGGCACGTCGGCGACGCCCTCACCGGGCGCCCCCTCCGGGCCATCGTTGTCGAGACCGTCCTCGTTCGTGTCCCACCACAGACGCTGACCGATCGACGAGGACACCACGCGGGTGCTCACGAGCGGCGACCGGGCCCCCAGGGTCTGGGTCGCCGAACGGACGGTCGCGTCGTTCGAGAAGGTGGCACCGCTCGGCGCACCCTGTGAGACGAGGGTGTACCGGACCTCGACGCGTTCCAGGGCCGCGAGCGAATCGACGTCCATCCGGATCGCGGTGACGTCGGCGAAGGACGAGGCACAGCCCTCGGCGCCGAGCTCGGACGCGGTGCACCAGGCCGAACCGGCCGGGAGCTCACCGTATCCGGCACTGCCGTCGACGACGGATGCCGCGGCGACGGCCGCCGGATCGGCGTCCGTGTACCGGACCGTGACACCGGACGGTGCCTCGACCGCTGCTGCCAGCACACCCTCGACGGACGACGAGCGTGCATCACCGGCGTAGGGCAGCACGTCGATCGACGAGGCGCCCTGCTGCGGGGTGTCGGCGTTCATGTTCGCGAACGCGACCGTGTAATCGAGGTCGTCGCCGGACTCGACCACCTGCTGTGCCACCGACTTCTCGATGCGCAGCCCGCCGGGAGCACTGAGCGAGACCGTCTGACGAGAGTAGTGCGCATCGGAGATCGTCGGGGAGGCCGGGATCTCCTCGAGGGACGACGGATCGTCGGAGCTCGAGACGATGACCTGGTTGACGAGGTCGCCGACGATCGTCGAGTCGGTCTTGGCCCAGTAGGTGATGACAGGCTCGCTCCCGCGGTCGATCCGCTCGAACGACCAGGTGAGCTCGGTCGTGCCGTCCTCCGCGGTCACCACCGAGTCCGGAGCGGACGAGACGTCTGCAGGGTCGAAGGCGAGCCCCTTCGGGAGTCGGTCGACCACGACGACGTCGCGCGCGGCGTCGGCGAGACCGGACTTGCTGGCGATCTGCGGGGTCAGTTCGAACTGCACGCGCTCTCCTGAGGCGACGTGCGCCGGCGATCCCGCATCGACGGCGGGCGCGATCGCGCGCTTGGCGATGGCGACGGACCCCTCCGAGACGAGGAGGCGGTCTCCACGGGGGAAGTCCTTGTTCGTCGACTGCACCGGATTGTACTTCCCGTGGTACCAGGCGTCTTCGATCCAGTGGGTCGGCGCATCGGCGTCGTCGCTGTACATCGAGGTCGACTTCACGGAGTAGGTCTCCATGATGGTCTCGCCGACCGGCAGACCATCGCGGAGCTGCAGCGTGAGCGACCCGTTGAACTGCGCTCCCGCAGACAACTCGCCGCCGACGGGACGGTAGCGCACCCGCGTGACGTCCTCGAGATCGAGCGACTGCCAGTTCGCGGTCCAGGTGTCGTCTGAATCGTCGCAGGTCGCGGCGTCGAGGCCGCTCCAGCGGGTCTCGTCGTCGGCGGTGGCGTCGACGACCGGCGTCGTGCCGTACTCGACGATGACCTGACTCGGGTTGAACCCGTCGGCAGCCCCGCTCGCGCGGACGGTGACCGGAGGAGCGCTGGCACCCGCGGTCGCGATGAACTGGGTCTTGGGGTCGAAGACCTGGCACACGATCGCGCCCGTCATCGGCGCCTCGACCGAGGAGTTGATGACGGCCGTGTGTGCGACGAAGGTCTGCCCGCTGGTCACCGGGCCGTCTCCGGAACCGACCGTGCTCTGGCCGGGGACCTTGGTGAGGTTGGACGCACTGTCGAGATACCGCGTGCTGTGGCCCGCACCCACGCGTCGGGTGAGGCGCGTCGTCACGGTGTTGTCGGTCAGCGGCTCCGCACGGTTCGCGATGGGCTCACCGGCTGCATTCTCACCGAACGCCACGAGGTCGCGCAGGGTGACGAGCGAGTCGATACTCCCGTCGGACGGGACGTCGGTGTGCGGCACGAAGACCGCGAACTTGCCGATCGCGACGTAGCCCCGAGTGGTGATATTGGCACCGGCCGCAGTCTTCGTCGGGATGTGATCCGCGCTGAGGTCGGCACCCGAGACGACCACGTGGATCAGCTGGGGATTCGCCGCATCGGGCGTGCACGTCCAGGTGCCCGAGTCGGTGACGCTGTTCTCCGCACCGCCGGCGCTCCAGGGGAACGCACTGCCGTCGTAGGGGTTCAGCGCGCACCGCTGCCCGGCCAGATCGACGGCTTCGGCATGGTCACTGAAGTCGGACAGGTCGATGTCGAACGTCACGTCGCCGACGATGGCCGACTGGCCCCGTGCGCCGAGTCCGCCCGCTGCGTTGTAGTCGGCGAGGTCGAGGAACGTGTCGAAGTACACGTGGTACCCCCTGACCCCCTCCGCGTTGACCGCGACCTGGTCGGTGGTGTGCCGCTTGACGCCGAGATTGAGGCGGGGACCCGTACTCATGACGAGGTCGTCCGGCGTCACCGTCGAAGACGCGGCCCGCCCACTCGTCGCGTCGGCGGCCGACACCTGGATGGCGTCCGCCGGAGCCGGCAGGACGGTTCCGTCGGGCAGTGCCGTGCTGGCGGAGGCGATCAGGTCGTAGGTCGACACGGAGTTCGGCGCGACGTCGTGCACGACGCAGTCGACGGTGCGCGCATCATCGCTCACGACCGAACCGTCGCCGCAGTAGCCGGGTAGGGACCCGACGGCAGGCCACGTCATGCCGCCGGGGAGCTCCTGACGGATCGTCACGACACCGTCCTGGGCCGTGCCGTTCACCTGGACCTCGATGCGATAGGACACCGTGTCGTGCGAGCGGACGATGAGATCCTCGCCGCTGCTGTCGCGACCGGGCCCTGCATCGTCGTCGAAGGGAGCCGTACCCGTGACCGTGCGCTGCAGCTTGGTCAACAGCGTCAGTGGACCGGCGTCAGGCGTCACCGCCGTCGGAGCTGCGGGCGCCTGGTCGGGCGCCGTCGGCGCCTCGGGAGACGCCGACGAGGTGTCGTCGGTCGTCGGCGGATCGGTCGCGGCCGACGCAGGCACGATCGCGCCGAAGCCGATCACCGCTGCTGCCGCAACGGCGGTGCAGGCCGCGAGTGCGCGTGGCGGGGAGAACAGAAGTGACATGGAGTCGCTTTCTCGAGGGGGTGAACCCTGCGAGAATATCAGACAGATATATCTGTTGAAAACAGCACATATCAGTTACTGCAGCGCGGACGTCAATCTGGCGAGGTTGTCGAGCACCGTCGACCGGAGGGGCTGCTTCAACCATTCCGCGAGCGTCAGTTCCTTGCTGATCTCCCGGTACCCGTCCTCGACGCCGCGCATCTCCTGAACGAACTCGCGCCCGCGGACCATGAGCGAGACCTCCAGGTTGAGACCGAAGGAACGCATGTCCATGTTGCTCGACCCGATGACGGCGACGTCGTCGTCGATCGTGAAGTGCTTCGCGTGGAGGATGTACGGCGCCGGGTACTGGAAGATCCGCACGCCGGCTCGCAGGAGCGCCTCGTAGTAGGAGCGCTGCGCGTGCCAGACCATCGCCTGGTCGCCGATCTCCGAGACGAACAGGTCGACCGGCACACCACGCTGGACCGCCGTCGTGACCGCTGCGAGCAACGACTCGTCAGGCACGAAGTACGGACTCGTGATGACGATGCGCCGCTGCGCCGCGTAGATGAGGGTGAGGAACAGCTTGAGGTTGTTGTCGCCGTCGAACCCCGGCCCGCTCGGCACGACCTGCAGCTCGAGGTCGCCAACCGGGCGGGCCTCGAGCAGGCCGACCTCGTGGGAGAGCACGTCGCCCGTCTCGCTGTACCAGTCGCTCAGGAAGATCGTGTTGATCCCCGCGACCCCGGGGCCCTCCACCCGCGTCATGAGCTCCTGCCACTGGAGACCCCGCTTGATGTTGCCCGGCTTGTTGTAACTCCGGTCGATCATGTTCTGCGAGCCCATGAACGCGACCGCACCGTCGACGATCACCATCTTGCGGTGGTTCCGGAGGTCGGGACGTTGGAACTTGCCCTTGAACGGTTGGAGCGGCAGCATGAGCGCCCACTGGGCACCCATCGCGGTGAGGCGTTTCAGCGTGTGCTTGTAGTCGGGGGTCCGCCAGCTCGCGAAGTGGTCGAGCAGCACCCGGACCGTGACGCCGCGGGCCACCGCGCGCTCGAGCGCGTCGAAGAACGGCTTCGTCGTGCGGTCGCAAGTGAGGATGTAGAACTCGACGTGCACGAACTGCTCGGCACGGTCGACCTCGTCGGCCATGGCGTGGAGCGAGGCCTCGTAGTCGCCGATGAGACTCGCGGTGTTCCCGCCCTGCAGCGGCATCGACCCGAGGTTGCGGTTGAGCGTCACGACGGACCGAAACCAGGCCGGCGCGTTCGAGGTCAGGTTCGCCTTGACGAGGTCGCGGGTCGTCTGGCGGATGTAGACGTTGATGTCGTACTGCTTCCGCCGGCGCACCCGTGGGAGTTTCGGGTTGCCGATGAGGAGGAAGGCGATGACACCGACGTACGGGATGAGGAAGATCGCGAGCAGCCAGGCCATCCCCGCGGTCGGGCGCCGGTTGCGCGGGACGACGATCACCGCGATGACACGGATGATGAAGTCCAGGACGAGGGCCGTGATGCCCAGCCAGTTCCAGGAGAACTCGATCGTCATGTCGCCCATCCGCTCAGCTGCCGAGGCTCCAGCCTACTGACCATGCCGGACAGCTGTGGGGCGACATCGCCACGTGATACGGGCGGGTCAGACCTCGCGAGGGGCGGAGGGCTCGACCGGCGGGAGACCGAGCTTCGCGCGCTGCTCCGCCTCGACCTGCGCGTACGCCTTGCGCTCGTTGCGGTCGGACCGCAGGATGGCGCGCATGACGACCCAGAAGATGATGCCGACGACCACGGTGGGCAGCAGCGACCAGAGCGCGTTGAGCCAGTAGTCTTCGATCACTCGTCAATCGTACCGCCCTTCGACAGGCTCAGGGACCGGAGGGTTCGCTCAGGGACCGGAGGGTTCGCTCAGGGACCGGAACGACGTGGTCGCGCGATGCCGAACGAGCGCGCAGCGGCCTCAGGAGCCTCCGGCGAGGGCGCCCCACAAGCCGCTGACGACGAGGTACAGGCCGATCCCGCCGACCACGATCCAGATGGTGATGCGCGCCGTCGTCGGCCCCTGTTTCTTCGGGTCCTGGTGGTCGCCGGGGTCCATCATGCTCATCGTCGCGCCTGACTGTCGGTGGTCGTGCTGCCGGGTGGCCGCTACTTGACCAGGGGGAAGAGGATCGTCTCGCGGATGCCGAGACCGGTCAGCGCCATGAGGAGTCGGTCGATGCCCATCCCCATGCCTCCGGACGGCGGCATCCCGAACTCGAGCGCACGCAGGAACTCCTCGTCGAGACGCATGGCCTCGACGTCGCCCTGCGCGGCGAGCTTCGCCTGCTCGATGAAGCGTTCGCGCTGCACGACCGGGTCGACGAGCTCGGAGTAGCCGGTGGCGAGCTCGAAGCCGCGGACGTAGAGGTCCCACTTCTCGACCGCGCCAGCGATGGAGCGATGGGCGCGCACGAGCGGGCTCGTGTCGACCGGGAAGTCCATGACGAAGGTCGGGCGCTCGAGGCCACCCTTGACGAAGTGCTCCCACAGCTCCTCGACGTACTTGCCGTGGATGGGGTGCGGGACCTCGACGCCCTCACGCTCGGCGAGCGCCTTGAGTTCCTCGATCGGCGTCTGCGGCGTGATCTCGACACCAGCGGCGGCCGAGAGGCTCTCGAACATCGAGATGCGGTCCCACTCGCCACCGAGGTCGAACTCCGTGCCGTCGGCCCAGGTGACGACGTGGCTCCCGCTCGTCGCGAGGGCGGCGTTCTGGATGAGGGTCTGCGTGAGGTCGGCCATGGTGCCGTAGTCGCCGTACGCCTCGTACGCCTCGAGCATGGCGAACTCGGGGCTGTGCGTGGAGTCGGCGCCCTCGTTGCGGAAGTTGCGGTTGATCTCGTAGACGTGGTCGATGCCGCCGACGACGGCGCGCTTCAGGTACAGCTCGGGCGCGATGCGCAGGTAGAGCTCGGTGTCGAACGCGTTCGAGTGGGTGACGAAGGGGCGGGCCGAGGCTCCACCGTGCATGACCTGGAGCATCGGCGTCTCGACCTCGACGAAGTCGCGCTCGGTGAAGGTCTGGCGGAGGCTGGCCACCGTCTTGGCCCGGTCGAGCACGTTCTTGCGCGCCTGGTCGCGGGCGATGAGGTCGAGGTACCGGCTCCGGACCCGGGTCTCCTCGTTCAGCTCGTTGTGGAGGTTCGGCAGGGGCAGGATCGCCTTCGCCGCGATGGTCCACTCGGCCACCATGATCGACAGTTCGCCGCGGCGGCTGGAGATGACCTCGCCGGAGACGAAGACGTGGTCGCCGAGGTCGACGAGTTCCTTCCAAGCGGCGAGCTGTTCGTCGCCGACGCTCGCGAGGCTCACCATCGCCTGGATGCGGCTGCCGTCGCCCGACTGCAGGCTGGCGAAGCAGAGCTTGCCGGTGTTGCGCAGGTGCACGACGCGGCCTGCGACGCCGACCGTGACGCCCGTCGCCTCGTCGGGCTGGAGCTCACCGAAGCGGGCGCGCACCGCCGGGATCGTGTCGGTGATGGGGAGGGTGACGGGGTAGGCGCCACCGGCACCCGACGTCGCCTCGTCGATGAGGCGCTGGCGCTTCGCGAGCCGGACGGCCTTCTGCTCGGAGAGCTCTGCCTGCTCTGCTGCGTCGTCGATCGGCTCTGGCGTCGTGTCAGTCATGCGGTGGGATTCTCCTCGTGCGGTCACTGGAGTTTACCGGGGACCGTGCTGGCCGCGCGCACGGCCGGTTTCCTATGAACCGGCTATCGACGCCCTGACAAGGGTCTGCGAACAACCATTCGGAGGACATCGCCGGGTGCCCGGGCCGTGCTTGGCTCGAAGGACAGGAGTCCCGATCGGGGGCACCGACGCCGGAAACGAACTCGAAAGGCTCGTCATGACGACGCTCTCCGACCACCAGCACACCGACCACCGTGAAGCCACCACCGTCCCACCGGTACCGGCCTCCCCCGCCGCGCCGCGCGGACGCGCGGGGATCGACGCCGGTCTCCTCCTCCTGCGCCTGGCCCTCGGCGTGGTCTTCATCGCCCACGGCCTCCAGAAGTTCCTCGTCGACTCCATTCCAGGCGTCGCCTCCGGATTCGGGGGCATGGGCATCCCGGCTCCAGAGGTCGCGGCGGTCGTCGTCGCCGGTCTCGAGGTGGTCGGTGGCCTGCTGCTCATCGTCGGCCTCGGCACGCGCATCGTGGGCGCCCTGCTCGCGGTGACGATGGCCGTGGCGATGGTGCTCGTGCACCTGCCGGCGGGGTTCTTCGCCGCAGACGGTGGCTTCGAGTACGTCATGCTGCTCGCGCTCGCGTCGCTCGCGCTCACCCTCGCCGGCCCGGGCCGATTCGCGATCGACGCGCTGATCCGTCGCCGCCGCAGCCGCTGACACGGGCCCGCCCGCCTGCCCGGACTCGGGTGGGCGGGCGGCGGTTCGTCCACCCGGCTAGAGCAGCTCGTCGACGTCGGGCGTGGTCGCCCCGCGCAGCGCCTCGTCGACCGACGACCGCACGAGCGACGACAGGAAGCCGCCGGCGTTCTCCACGCCGATCTCCTGGAGCAGAGCCGTCGACTGCTGCACGACCGCGCGGGAGAAGCTCGCGGCCGTCTCCACCGCTTCGGCGTAGGCCGCACGATCGGCCTCGGCGATGATCACGGGCTCCGCGCCCATCTCGACCACGAGCGCCTGCCCGATCGGTTGGACGGGGGCCGGTGCGGTCACGGCGAACGACGTCTCGTGGAGCCGGGCGAGGTCGAGGCTCGTCCCGGTGAACACCATCGCGGGGTGCAACGCCAACGGGATGGCACCGGCGCGCGCTGCCGGAGCGAGCACCGCCGTCCCGAACCGAGCCGAGGTGTGCGCGACGAGCTGACCCGGCTGCCACGCACCGACCGCCGCGAGCCCTTCGACCAACGACGCGAGTTGCGCATCGGGTACGGCGATGACGACGAGTTCGCTCCGCTCGACCACCTCGGTCGGATCGAGCACCGGCACATCCGGCAACAGGGCGTTCGCCCGTTCGAGGCTCTCCTCCGACACCGCGGTGATGCCGACGATCGCATGTCCGGCTCCCCCGAGCGCCGCTCCGATGACCGGGCCGACGCGACCACTCCCGATGATCCCGACGCCGAGCCTGGCGCTCCGTCGTTCCGCGCTCACGTGGTCCTCCGGTCCTGGTCGGTCGTCGGGAACGGCACGGACGGTGCCGGGCTGTGCTCCTGCCACGGCTCGGCGTGCGCCCGCGTCGTCGGTTCGGTGCCGGACTGCGCCACCGGCTCATCGAGGTAGGGCGCCGTCGCCTGCGCCTCGTCGGGCTGGTGCTCGGGGTCGAAGCTCGCCCACCGGTGGCTGCGGTCCTTCGACTGCGCGACCACGATCGCCGCCGACGCCGCGTCGAACATCCGCACCGCCTCGTCGCGGGCCATGGCCGGGAGCTTGGCGATCACCGGGCCAGGGACCGTGTGCGCGGTCGCGGAGGCGAGGTCGAGCGCGCGCAGGAGCGGCCCCTGGTCGATCCGGATGCTCTGCAGGCGTGCGAGCGGGAGGATGTGGAGTTTGCGCCAGACCACCCCCTGCCGGAACAGCAGCATCCCGTCGCGCAGGGCGTAGCCGGTACGACGCCAGGAGAACCAGTTGATCCATCGCGAGCGGCGGGGCGAGCCCACGAAACCGACGCCGTCGCGTGTGGCGAGGGCCGACTGCAGGGGCGCCCAGGCGCTGCCGTCGATGCGGCCCGCGAGCATCAACTCCACGACCTGGGCGGCGTCCACGAGCGACCCGACCGGCAACACCGTGTTGCTCGTCGCACCCCGGGCAGCCTGCTCCAGTGACAGGCCGGCCTTGTTGATCCGGACCCGCCACCAGCCGAACGGGCGCCAGATGATGGGCTGTGACACCTCGATCGCGTGGATCCGTCCGGGCGGGACGGTGTCGTTCGTCGTCGAGAAGAGCCCGAAGCCGATGCGGACGCCCGAGGGCGTCGCGGCGATGCTGTAGCGCAGCGACTTCGTCACGCTCGACCAGACGAAGGCCCCGAGACTCAGCACCATCGGGACGAGCCAGAACCAGGCCCAGTCCAGCCCGTTGATGAGGAGCACGACGCCGGCCACGACCGAGATCAGGACGATCACGGTGAACGGGCTGAGCAGCGTGGATCCGACCAGGCGTCCGAGCGTCAAGCGCACGACGGAGTCCGGCACCGCCTCCTCCGGGTCGAGCTCGGGCGAGATGAAGTCGTCGACGCGCTCGGTGACGAACCGGGACACCCCGCCGGTGCCGTCGGGCACCGATTGCGGCGGCAGGGTCGGGTCGGCCGGGTCGCCGGCTGCGGCGGTCTGCCGGCGTTCGGCGAGCTTCACCCCGCTCGCGAGCGTGAGGACGTCCCGGCGGAGGCCGTCGGCGTCGGCACCGTACAGGTACTCGAGTTTGACGTTCGCGTCCTGGCCCGCGACGCTCACGTTGATGCGGGAGGCCCCGATGAGCCTGGCGAGGAGCGGCTTCTCGATGGAGACGCCCTGGATGCGGTCGAGCTTGGCTTTGCGGTTCGTGCGGAACAGGATCCCGCTGCGCACCTCCACCGCCTCGTCGGTCACCCGGAACGTGTGCATGCGCCATGAGAACCAGAACACGGCGATGACCACGATGAGCCCGACGGCGATCGCGAGGAGCACCCACCCGACGAAGCCGTGGTTGAGGATGTAGTCGATCGGGTCGGTCGGCTGCTCCATCCCCGGGGCGGGGATGAAGAACTCGATGAGGCGCTCGCGGAGGTTCGCGATGACGATGCCGAGGATGGCGACGAACGCGATCCCGCCTCGGAGCAACGGCGTCGCCGGGTGCAGCCGGTGCCACTGCCCGTCGACGAGACTCTGTCCGGCCACCCGTGGGACGATCGCCTCGGCTGTCGGCTTCACCCGAGGACCCGCGGCCGGAGCCTGGAACCGCTCCGGCGGTCCTGCCGCCTGGTGCTCGCTCACAGTCCGGTCCGCCGGCTCTCCGCCACGGCGACCAGATGGTCGCGCAGCCCCTCGGCCTCGGCTTCCGGCAACCCGTTGATCACCACTCCGGTCGAGGCGGAGGCGGTCACGAACTTGAGGTCGGCGAGGCCGAACGCCCGCGAGAGGGGCCCGCGGTTGATGTCGACGAGCTGCATGCGCCCGTACGGCACGGCGACGAAGCGCTGCCACATGATCCCTCGGCGGAACAACAGATCGTCCGCGCGCAGTTGGTACCCGATCGATCGGATGCGACGAGGGATGAACGCCGCGGCGGTCAGGGAGATCACGGCGAAGGCGGCGAACGGCCACCAGATCCAGGTCCAGTCCCAGACGAGCGCGACGAAGACCACGGCCGCCGTGACGAGCACGAGGCCGGCGCCCTCGGAGATGAACTCGACGGCGATGAGCTTGCGACTCACGCGTCGCCACTCGGCATCAGGCAGTTCCAGCCGCTTGCCGCTCTGCTCCGCAGGGTCGGCCTGGACCGTCTCCGGCGACGACAGCTCCTCCAGCGGCGTTTCGATCAGCGGCCGCTCGGCGGGCTGATCAGGTGTGGGACGGGGCTCCCCCGGGTGCGGCGTCGTCATCATCATCCTTCGGAACGGTGCAGAACCACTCGGCCACCAAGGCGGCGGCGACGAGTGCGACGGATCCCACGATGGACGCGATCACCAGCCACAACGAGCCTATCGCGGGCAGGATCGGGCGGGTCAGGACGAAGAGCAGGATCCCGACGGTCGCCCCGGCCACCAGGGAGCCCGCATGGCTCGAGGCCTTCGCGAGCGCGGCGACCCGCATGGCGCGGAACGGATCGATCCGACGGGTGGCGCGACCGGTCGTGCTGCGGCGGATCGGCCAGGACAGGGCGATGAGGATGATCGCGACCGCCACGAGCGAGACCGCGAGGGTGACGGGCGGGATGATCGACGCGCGTCCGCCGGAGACCATCGCGACCTCGACGAGGAAGCCGAAGACGACGCCCACCCCGGCGAGGACGATGAGCGGTGTCGCGGTGGTGCGGGTCATGGGTGCGTGCCGTCGTCGGGGACCACGGAACCGTCCTTGGCGGCCGCGAGGGTGTCGAGGCGGCCGACACCGGGCAGCGTCGCGTCGGGGTCGAGGAGCAGCCAGGGCACGACGACGAAGCCGCGCTCGGCGGCTCGCGGGTGCGGGACTGTGAGGCGTTCGTCGTCGATCGTCTCGTCGTCGTAGGCGACGAGGTCGAGGTCGAGCGTCCGATCGCCCCAGCGTTCCTCGCGGACGCGGCCGTGCGCGAGTTCGATCCGCTGGAGTTCGTCGAGGAGCGCGTGCGGCTGGAGGCGGGTGCGGACGGCAGCGACACCGTTGAGGTAGGCCGGAGCCGACTCGTCGACACCGGACGACTTGACGGCCGCGCTCGACACGAGCGGCGACGGCCGTACCTCGAGCACCCCGTCGACGGCGGCGAGGTCGTCCACCGCCTGTGCGATCGTCGCGCGGCGGTCCCCCAGGTTGGCCCCGATGGCCACGACGGCCCAGACGGCGCGAGGCTTCGGTGGTTCGGGCCGACGGGCGGGGTCGTGGATCGGTGTGCGCGAGACCATCAGACGGCCCGCCCGGCCTGGGTGCGGTCGGCCTGGGTGCGCTCGATCGTCACCGCCACGTCAGCGAAGGGCACCGTGATGGGGGCGCTCGGCTTGTGCACGGTGACCCGGACCGCTTCCGCGCGTTCGTTCGCGAGCACCACGTCGGCGATGCGCTCGGCCACGGTCTCGATGAGGTCGACCGGGTCGCGCTCCACGGCTGCGACGACCGCCTCAGCGAGCTCGCCGTAGTGCATGGTCGCGCCGAGCTCGTCGCCGCCGGCGGCCGGGCGGAGGTCCAGCGACACGGTGACGTCGATGACGAACTCCTGTCCGGCCTCGCGCTCGAAGTCGAAGACGCCGTGGTGCGCGAACGCCCGCAGGCCCGTGAGGGTGATCGAATCAGTCATCGGCTCCACCTTGCCATGCATCGAGGGTATCGAGAGCGAGTCTGGTTGCGGCGACGTCGTGGACGCGCACACCCCAGGCTCCGGCCTGCGCGGCCAGCACACTCACCACGGCGCTCGGCAGGTCGCGCGCCTCCATCGGGGCGTCCTCAGGGAGGAGCGCTCCGATGAACCGCTTGCGGGACGCGCCCACCAGCACGGGGTACCCGAGCTCGCGCAGTAGGTCGAGTCGGGCGAGGATGCGCCAGTTGTGCTCGGCGTGCTTCGAGAACCCGAGGCCGGGATCGACGACGATCCGGCCGGGGTCGACGCCCTGACCGCGGAGGGTCGTCACCCGGTCGTCGAGTTCCCGAGCGACGTCGACCGCCGCGTCGGTGTAGGTGGCGCGGCTCGCCATGTCGGCCGAGTGCCCGCGCCAATGGCTGATGATGCAATCGAGACCGGCCGCCGCCATGACGCCCGGCATGCGATCGTCGGCGAGGCCACCGGACACGTCGTTGATGATCGAGGCACCGGCGTCGGCCGCGGCACGGGCGGTCTCCGCGTTCATCGTGTCGATACTCACTCGCGCACCAGCGGCGGCCAGTGCGGCGATGACGGGTGCGACCCGGTGCTGCTCCTCGCGGGTGTCGACCCGGGCGGCACCGGGCCGGGTCGATTCGCCGCCGACGTCGATGATGGTCGCGCCGGCCGCGATGAGCTCGAGCCCGTGGGCGACGGCGTCGTCGACGTCCAGGTACCGGCCGCCGTCGCTGAACGAGTCGGGGGTGACGTTGACGACGCCCATGATCTGGAACATGCGATCACCCCGCCTGGTCGGCGGACGCGCCGATCAGGACCATCAGCTCGGCCCGTGCAGCCGGATCGGCCAGGGCTCCACGGCTGGCGATGGTGACGGTGGTGCTCGTCAGCTGGCGTGACCCGCGCATCGAGACGCAGCCGTGTGCGGCCTGGAGCACGACGAGGACGCCGCGGGGCGCGAGCCGTTCGACGAGGGTGTCGGCGATCTGCTCGCTGAGGCGCTCCTGGACCTGCGGGCGCGAGGCGAGTGTGTCGACGAGCTTCGGCAGGGCACCGAGTCCGATGACGAGTTCGTCGGGCAGGTAGGCGATGTGCGCCGTGCCGAGGAACGGGAGCAGGTGGTGCTCGCAGACGGAACGGAAGGCGATGTCGCGGACGAGCACGACGTCGCTGGTCGCGCCCTCCTCGATCGGGATGGGGCGCGCCAGGTGCACACCGGCGTCCTGACCGACGCCACCGAAGAACTCGGCGTACGCATCGGCGACACGCGTCGGGGTGTCGGCGAGGCCGTCGCGGGAGGGGTCCTCGCCGATTGCCTCGAGGATCTCGAGGACCGCTGCGGCGATCCGCTCGCGGTCCACGGACGACCGCGAGGCCGAGCCCTGATCGGGCTCGGCCTGCGCGGCTGCGACCGCGTCGTCCGCGGTGTGCTCGCCGTGGGTCATGCGGGCTAGGCGGTCGCCGGTCGCGGCTTCGTCGCGCGGGTGCGCTTGGGCTTCACGGGAGCCTCGGGCTCGGGCTCCGAGCTCACACCGCCGTCTGCCGCACCGGAGTCGATGGGTGCGGTGAAGGACGCGGAACCGACGGCCGAACCCGACCCGACGGGACGCTTCTTGCTGGACAGCCAGACGGGGCGCGGCGGGAGCTTCTTGACGTCCTTGAAGATCTCGGCCAGCTGGTTGTGGTCGAGGGTCTCCTTCTCCATCAGCTCGGCGGCGAGGCGGTCGAGCACGGCCCGGTTGGTCGTGATGACCTGCCAGGCTTCGTCGTGTGCGGCCTCGATGAGCTCGCGGACCTGGGCGTCGACCCGCTGCGCGATCTCCTCCGAGTAGTCGCGCTGGTGGCCCATGTCGCGGCCGAGGAACATCTCGCCCGAGGACTGCCCGAGCTTGACGGCACCGACGTCGGTGGTCATGCCGTACTCGGTGACCATCTTGCGAGCGATGCCCGTGGCCTTCTCGATGTCGTTCGACGCACCCGTGGTCGGGTCGTGGAACACGAGCTCCTCGGCGACGCGGCCGCCCATCGCGTAGGCGAGCTGGTCGAGCAGCTCGTTGCGCGTGACGGAGTACTTGTCTTCGAGGGGCAGGACCATCGTGTAGCCGAGGGCACGGCCGCGCGGGAGGATCGTGACCTTCGTGACCGGGTCGGTGTTGTTCATCGCCGCCGCAGCGAGCGCGTGCCCGCCCTCGTGGTAGGCGGTGATGAGCTTCTCCTGCTCGCGCATGACGCGCGTGCGGCGCTGCGGGCCGGCGATGACGCGGTCGATGGCCTCGTCGAGAGCGCGGTTGTCGATCAGCTGGGCGTTGGAGCGCGCCGTGAGCAGCGCGGCCTCGTTGAGGACGTTGGCGAGGTCGGCACCGGTGAAGCCGGGCGACTTGCGGGCGACGACCTCGAGGTCGACGCTCGCGGCGAGCGGCTTGCCCTTGCCGTGCACCTCGAGGATCTTCTTGCGGCCGGCGAGGTCGGGGGCGTCGACGCCGATCTGGCGGTCGAAGCGGCCCGGGCGCAGCAGCGCGGGGTCGAGGATGTCGGGGCGGTTGGTCGCGGCGATCAGGATGACGTTCGTCTTGACGTCGAAGCCGTCCATCTCGACGAGGAGCTGGTTGAGGGTCTGCTCGCGCTCGTCGTGTCCGCCGCCCATGCCGGCACCACGGTGGCGACCGACGGCGTCGATCTCGTCGACGAAGATGATCGCGGGCGAGTTCTCCTTGGCCTGCTGGAAGAGGTCGCGGACGCGGCTCGCACCGACACCGACGAACATCTCGACGAAGTCGGAACCGGAGATCGAGTAGAACGGCACGCCGGCTTCACCGGCGACGGCGCGGGCGAGGAGCGTCTTGCCCGTTCCGGGAGGGCCGTACAGCAGGACGCCCTTCGGGATGCGCGCACCGACGGCCTGGAACTTCGCGGGCTCCTTGAGGAAGTCCTTGATCTCCTCGAGCTCCTCGATCGCCTCGTCGGCACCGGCGACGTCGTCGAAGGTCACCTTCGGCGACTCCTTCGAGACGAGCTTCGCCTTCGACTTGCCGAACTGCATGACCTTGTTGCCGCCGCCCTGCATGCCGGAGAGCATGAGCCAGAAGAAGACACCGATGAGGAGCAGCGGGAGGAGGAGTCCGAGCATCGACAGGAGCCAGCTCGGCTGGGGCACCTTGTCGTTGTAGCCACCGGACGGGTCTGCGGCGTCGACGGCCTCGACCACGTCGGCCGCACGGGCGCCGACGTAGTAGAACTGCACCTGCTTGCCGAACTCGTCGTCCGCCTTCGTCAGCGTGAGGTCGACTCGCTGGTCGCCGTCGGTGATGACGGCCTCCTTGACCTGACCCTTCTCGAGGAAGGCGAGCCCCTCTTGCGTGGAGACCTCACGGAAGCCGTTCATGCTCATCAGGCTGATGCCGATCCAGAAGACCAGGGCGGCGATGATGAGGTACGGGATGGGACCCTTGAAGAGACGCTTGACGTTCATAAGTTGAGAGGCCGGGGCTGGCCCGTTCCCTTTCTGCAGGAGGGGTCGACGGGCGGTGCCGCGTCGGAAATCAGGCTACCCCCTCGCCGCTGGATGCCTCCCCTGTGTTTGCCGTGGGCTTAACGGGGGTGCGGTGTGAGGTCGGTGGAGTGGTTCAGGCGTAGACGTGCGGGGCGAGGACGCCGACGTCGCGGAGGTTGCGGTACTTCTCGTCGAAGTCGAGACCGTACCCGACGACGAAGTCGTTCGGGATGTCGAAACCGACGTACTTGCACTCGACGTGCACCTTGGCGGCCTCGGGCTTGCGGAGGAGCGCGCAGACCTCGATGGACGCGGCTCCGCGCGAGGCGAAGTTCTCGAGCAGCCAGGAGAGGGTGAGGCCGGAGTCGATGATGTCCTCGACGATCAGGACGTGGCGGCCCGTGAGGTCGGCGTCGAGGTCCTTGCGGATCTGGACGACACCGCTCGACTTCGTGCCGGCGCCGTACGAGCTGACGGCCATCCAGTCCATCGAGAGCGGGATGCGGAGTTCGCGCGCGAGGTCGGCCATGACCATGACCGCACCTTTCAGCACGCCGACGAGCAGGACGTCCTTCCCGGCGTAGTCGGTCTCGATCTGCCGGGCGAGTTCGGCGAGCTTGTCGCGGATCTCCTGCTCGGTGACGAGGATGGTCGTGAGGTCGTCGGAAATGTCGCTCTGCTCCATGCGTCGAGTGTATGCGAGATGACCCGGAGGCCCGTGCGCCTCCTGCTCGGAGAGCCCGGCGGTCAGCGGGCCGCGAAGACGATGCGTCCCGCGTGTCGGGACGCCGTCAGGCCGGGCAGGTCGATCGGACCCTGGCCCGCCCAATCGGTGACGAGCCGCGCGACTTCGATCGTCTGCGACCGCGTGAGCGAGACGCCGAACTCGCTCTGCACGATGTACCGGATGATCCGCTGGCGGAGCGCTGCCGGGTTGGCCGCGAGTGCCCCGGCGCTGACGGAGATCCCGGCCTCGGCGTGCTCGACGAGCTCCTCGATGGTCTCCTCGACCATCTCCTCGAACGCGTCCGCGTCCTCCCGGGCGGCGTCGGCGGTGCGGGCGAGGGCCTCGGCGATCCCCGGCCCGAGCTCCGCCTCGAGCACTGGCAGGACCCGTTCCCGGACCCGGACCCGCGCATAGGCGTCGTCGGTGTTGTGCGGGTCGTGCCACGGTTCGAGTCCTTCGGCAGCGCACGCCTCGCGGGTCTGGGAGCGCCGGATCCCGAGCAGGGGTCGGAGGAGCGCACCGGAGACGGGCGCCATCCCCTGGAGGCTGCCGGTTCCGGACCCGCGAGCGAGGCCGAGGAGGACGGTCTCCGCCTGGTCGTCGAGGGTGTGCGCGAGCAGCACCAGGGACGCGCCGCACTCGACTCGCGCGGCGTCGAGTGCGGTGTACCGGGCCGCCCGTGCCGCGGCCTCCGGTCCACCCTCGGAGCCCACCTCGACGACCCGGACGAGGACGGGGTCGAGCCCGAGGGCACGCGCCTGGTCCGCGGCACGCGCCGCGACGTCCGCCGAGCCCGGCTGCAGTCCGTGGTCGACGATCACGGCGCCGGCCCGCAGACCGACCTTTCCGGCTTCGAACGCGGTCGCGGCGGCGAGCGCGAGCGAGTCCGCACCGCCGCTCAGTGCGATGAGCAGGTCGGCACCGGCGACGTCACGCGAGGCCGTGGGCGCCGTGCCCGCGATCGCATCGCGCACAGCCTTCCGGAGGGCGGCGACGGACGGGTGGAGCGGGGGGCGGACGTCGTTCACGCGGACCACGCTATTGCACCGCGACGAGCGCCTCCCCACACCGTTCGCTCCGGGACGCATCGGTTATGGTTGGTCCTCGTCGGCGACCGCGCCGACTCAACGTCATCCAACCGCGCAAGGAGCAGGCTTATGGCCGAGTACGACGCCGTCATCGAGATCCCGCGGGGCAGCCGCAACAAGTACGAGATCGACCACGAGACCGGTCGGGTCTTCCTGGACCGCGTCCTGTTCACGAGCTTCGTCTACCCCGCCGACTACGGCTTCTTCGAGAACACCCTCGGCGAGGACGGCGACCCGGTCGACGTCCTGGTCCTGCTCGACTTCCCGACCTTCCCGGGCGTCGGCATCAAGGTCCGCCCCGTCGGCGTGCTGCACATGACGGACGACGGCGGCGGCGACGACAAGGTCATCGCCGTGCAGTACAAGGACCCGCGCTGGTCGCACATCCAGGACCTGACCGACATCCCGCAGGCGACGCGCGACGAGATCGAGCACTTCTTCGTCCACTACAAGGACACCGAGCCCGGCAAGTGGGCGCGGATCGACGGCTGGGGCGACGCCGCAGCGGCCGAGAAGATCATCCTCGCGGGCTTCGACAAGCTCAAGGCGGAGGGTCACTGACCCACTGCGGACCTCCGCACACCGCACGACGAAGCGGCCGGCACCCTCGGGTGCCGGCCGCTTCGTCGTGCGGGTCGCTGCGCTCGGTCAGCCGAGCGGCGCCCCGCGGTCGGCCATGAACGGCTGCGCGTCGATCGCACTGCCGTTGATGCGGACCTCGAAGTGCAGGTGGCAGCCGGTGGAGGCGCCGGTCGTCCCGACGTAGGCGATGACCTGTCCGGCGGAGACCTGGTAGCCGACGCCGACCTGGATGCCGCCGTTCACGATGTGCGCGTAGCCGGTCGAGACGCCGGAGCCGTGGTCGATGAGGATGAAGTTGCCGTACGTGCCGTACCAACCGGCGTAGGTCACGGTGCCGGAGGTCGCCGCGTAGATCGGGATGCCGCAGCCGCCCGCGATGTCGGTGCCGCGGTGGAAGCTGCCTGAGCTGCCGCCGCCCGTGGAGATCGGATCTCGGTAGCCGTAGGTGCCCGAGATGCTGCCGGAGGCCGGGATCGCCCAGCCCTGGCTGCTGAGCTGACCGCCGTCGGCGCTCTCGCCACGCGCGGCCGCTGCCGCAGCCTCGGCGGCCTTCCGCGCGGCCTCGCCGGCTTCGAAGTCCTTGACCGTCTTCGCGGTCGTGTCCTGCAGCGCCGTCAGCTGGGCGTTGAGCGTGACGATCAGCTCCTGGTTCTTCTCGAGCTTCGCCGCCGCCGCGGACGCCGCCGCCTGGGCCGCTTCCATGGCCGCCTGCGCCGCCTGCCGGAGCGACTCGCGCTCGTCGCGGGCGACACCGGCCTGTTCACCGAGCGCAGCCGCGGTGTTGCGCGCGGCGACCGCCTGCTCGTAGACGCCGTTGCTGTGCTCGGCGACCTGGTTCATGTTGCCGAGCTTCGACAGGAGGTCGGTCGCGCCCTTGCTCTCGCCGTCGAGGAAGAGGCTCAGGCTGAGGTCGGCGCCGCCGGAGCGGTAGAGCTGCGAGGCGACCCGACCGGCCTGCTTCGTCGCGGTGTCGGCCTCGGCCGTCTTGGCGTCGGCCTGCGACTGGATCGCGGTGGCTCTGGCGTCGGCCTCGAAGAAGGCCTCCTCAGCGGCCTGGAACTCCGTACCGCGCTTCTCGGCCTCGTCCTGGGCGACCTGCAGCTCGTCCTGCAGCTGGACGATGAAGTTCTTGATGTTCGTGACCTCGGCGGCCTTGGCGGCCTCATTGCCCTTCGCGGCCTGGACGTCGTCCCACGAGGGGTAGTCGGCTGCCGACGCCGGGCCGGCGACACCGAAGGAGCCGACGATCGCGAGCGACATGACGATGGCGGCGGTGAGGCGTCCTCGCCACCGCACGGAGGACGCCGATCCGGCGTTGGTCGTCCGGCTTCGGCGCCAAGCGCCGGCAAGCTTCTTGCTCATGAAGTAGGGGCCCATCTCGGTTCGCTGCAGTCACATCGGTCACATCGGTACCACTGTCCACGCTAGCCCGACGGGGGTCGGGACCGGCTGTGGACACTCCCGTCGGCCGCGGCATCCGGGAGTGGTCCACGCCAGAGGCTAACCCCGGCCGGGGGCCGTGGAGCGGTCATTCGGCGCCTGTCGTCAGATCCGGCATGGAGCGCCGATCGCTGCTCCGCGAACCCGATTTTGGATTCGGGGGTTTCATCCGTATGCTTGTCGCTCGGTAGTCATGAAGCTTCAGGGCTTCGCGGCCCTATCGTTTAGCGGCCTAGGACACCGCCCTTTCACGGCGGCAGCACGGGTTCGAATCCCGTTGGGGTCACCACCGACTACTGGAAAAACAGCCGCTCGGATTCAGGTATAGTGAGTCTGCGCGACTGCGAGAAGCACCGAGTAACACCAGCATCACCGCAGTTCGCGTCACCAGCAATTCAACATGTATGGCCCTGTAGCGCAGTTGGTTAGCGTGCCGCCCTGTCACGGCGGAGGTCGCGGGTTCAAGTCCCGTCAGGGTCGCAAAAGGTCGGAAGCCCTCTCGCAAGGGAGGGCTTCTGCTTTTGAGACATCGTCGCCGTTCGTGCAGCTGATGTACTCGGCTCTGTAGCTCAGTTGGTAGAGCGCACGACTGAAAATCGTGAGGTCACGGGATCGACGCCCGTCGGAGCCACGGAACCCCCACCTAGCTTCTACATGGTGGGGGTTCTTTTTTTGCCCGGATGCCCGCGAACACCCACGCCACCACCCGAGTTGCCACTCTTGGCCCACGGCGGACAGACTCGCACTGTGGAATCGAAACCGTCACGCTGGGTGACCGCCTCCGTACTCGCAGTCCTGCTCGGCACGTCGCTCGTCGCCTGCTCGGACACGCGGTACGGACTGCCACGTGGTGAGGCCGTCGGCACCTGGCGCAGCGGGGACACCCGGCTCGAGCTCGCCGACGACGGGACCTTCGAAGCCACCGCCTGGCCCTCGGATGTCCAGTGCAGTCTTGACGACGACCCCCGCGCGGACGACCCGATCGACTTCTCCGGGACCTGGATGGTGGACAACGAGGGGACCAATCGAGACCTCGTCCTGCATCCCGGCGACGGCGCATGCGAGACGTCCCGGATCACCTCCGACGTCCGGAGCGACGACGGTCTCGCGCGCCTGTGCATTCACGCCCGTGGATCCTTGTCCGGCCCGGCCGAGAACTTCTTCACCCTGTATCAGGGTGATCCTCCGGAGACCCAGGATCCGGATCGCTGCCTGAACTACTAGCCCGCCCGGGCAGACGAGTCTCACCCGTCCGATCCCTGAACCTTCCCCGCTCCCTGCGGCCTGTCGAAGGGCGCACGGAGAAGCATCCAAGACCAGCGACACCCATCCGGTCCCTGAGCCTGTCGAAGGGTACTCGTAGGCACTTCGACAAGCTCAGTGACCGGAAGAGGTGCACCCGCACTCACTCCGGTCTCCGCGCAACCTTCCCCGGTCCTTGAGCTTGTCGAAGGGCGCCCGGGAGAACCCCGCGAATCCGGCATGCCTCCTCCGGTCCCTGAGCCTGTCGAAGGGCACACGAGGAGACTCCCACATCCGAGACGACTCGGCATCTGGAATGTCAGTGGTCCATGATGGACTTGTCCCATGACGGAGACCACCCCAACCGCGACCCGCGCAGGCGACGAGTACGCCGCGCAGCTCGCGGAGTTCTCGGACGAGTGGACTGAGATCCACCGGCAACAGGCCGTCCTGGACGCGCGGAAGGCGCGCCTCCTCGCCCGTTCCGCCGCCTACGCGGACGCCTTCGCGGACGCCACGGTCCCGGCGATCTTCCCGCCGGCGGAACGGCAGGCGCTCTCGCGCCGGTCGACCTGCGCGGCCCTCGCGATGGCAACCCGCATGCCCGAGCGGACCGTGCAGCGGGCGACGAACGACGCCGAGCGCCTCGTGAACGACGCGCCCGCCGTGCTCGCGTCCCTCGAGGCCGGTCGCATCTCGGCCCGGCACGCGCAGACGATCATCGACCAACTCAGTGACGTGCCGACCGCAGGGCGGGCGGCGTTCCTCGCTGAGGTCCTGCCGGTCGCGGAAGAGTCCACCAACGCGAACCTCCGCAGACGCGCCCGCGTCCTCCGCGAGCGCCTCCACCCGGAATCCATCACCGCCCGAGCGGTCCGCTCAGAGGCCGACCGCCGCGTCGAGTTCGAACCCGCAGCCGACGGCATGGCCTGGGTGCACCTCTTCACCACGGCACCGATCGCCCAGGGCATCATCGAGCGCGTCGAAGCAGCCGCGGCGGAGTCGCGCGCTGCCGGCGACACCCGCACGTGCGCGCAGCTGCAAGCGGACGCCCTGGCAGCCCTCGCGCTCACCGGCGTGACCCCGGAGGACGTGATGTCGAGCCTGGTGCTCCCGCACCCGATCGAGGTCCAGGAGCACATCAAGCCCACCGTGCAGATCACCGTCCCGGCATTGAGCATGGCCGGCGTCAGCGACGCACCGGCCACCCTCGACGGCTTCGGCCCGATCGACCCGGAGACCGCCGCGCGCATCGCGGTGAACGCGCCCAGCTTCACCCGGATCCTCGTCCAGCCGGAAACCGGCGCGGTTCTCTCAGTGGGGCGGAATCAGTACCGCGTTCCCGCCGACCTGCAACGCGCGGTGCGCCTCCGGGACGGCACCTGTCGCGCACCAGGCTGCGGCAGGCGAGCACGGGCCTGCGACCTCGATCATTCGGTCGCTTGGGAGGACGGCGGGACGACGGATGTCGGGAACCTCGCGTGTCTCTGTCGACATCATCACCGGATGAAGCATCTGCCCGGGTGGAACCTCGAACACGGACCCGGCGGGGTCCTCGACTGGACGACACCCGACGGCAAACACCACCGGACCGAACCGGACCCCGCACCGTTCTGACCGTTTCCGGTCCCTGGGCTGCGCCGCACTGAGCTTGTCGAAGTGTCGAAGGGTTCCCCGTGGGCACTTCGACAAGCTCAGCGACCGAGAAAAGTGTGCCCGGAACGGTGAGGCGTCCTCGTGGGCACTTCGACAAGCTCAGTGACCGGGAAAAGTGTGCCCGGAACGGTGAGGCGTCCTCGTGGGCACTTCGACAAGCTCAGTGACCGGCAGAGGTGTGCCCAGAACGTTTCGGTCCCTGAGCCTGTCGAAGGGCAGTCGGGGTGCGCTCGCTCGGTGCGCGGGAGGACGTCCGCCGGCTCACGTCGTGCACCTCCGTCCGCAAGCCCCAGACATCCGGGGCCGATCCGGACAGACTGGTCGTATGAGTTCTGCAGACGACCGCACGACCGACGGCCCCGACGACGCCCACCGAGTCCCCGCAGGGGTCGACGACGCGACCGTGGAAGCGGTCGGCAAAGTGACCGAGGCGCTCGAAGTGGTCGAGCAGGCGCGCGGCATGCTCTACGGCTTCCATCGCCTGACCGGCAAAGCGGACCTCGCGCTCGGCGAAGCCGCGGACGCCCTGCGCGAAGCCGGACACGACGCCCTCGCCGACCGGATCGACACCGAGCTGGTCGGACGCAACGTCATCGACGGACGCTGGACGTTCCAGATCGTCGAAGACTACGACGGCAACTACTGGGAACCGTTCCGCACGCTCGAGGCGGAGGTCCGCAACGAACTGGCGGGCGGCCGACGCCACCTCGCGGAAGCCGCCATGAAGGAGGACCGCCGCACGCACGGCGCGCCCCACCACGAAGCCACACCGCCGACGGTCTGAAGCCGCACGGCATGAGGGCCGCGTGCCGTTAGGCTCGATCCGATGACCGATGCACCCGTTTCCCGGACGAAGTTCTCCCGCCAACGGGTGATCGTCGGAGCCGCCGAGTTCGCCGACACGTATGGCGCCGACGCCCTCACGCTCGCCGCTCTGGCCCGCGAGCTCGACACCTCGGCACCGGCCCTCCTCAAGCACGTCCGCAGCACCGAGGACCTCCGCGCCGCCGTCGCCCAGCTCGCCCTCGCCCAACTGGCCAGCGGACTCGACATCGCGACGACCAGTCTGAGCGGGTCCCCTGCACTCACCGCGCTGGCCGACGGGTACCGCCGCTTCGCCCTCGCCTATCCCGGTCGGTACGCCCTCGCGTTCTCGATCGAGGACGTCCGCGCCGACACCGGCGAGCCGGCCGACCGCGAGCTCGTGATGCTCGTCGAACGGGCACTGGCGGGGCGCGGTCTCGACAGCGTGGCGATGACGGACGCCGGACGCATCGTCCGGGCGGCCCTCCACGGCTTCGTGTCCCTCGAGCTCGTCGGCGGCTTCACCCGCGGCGCCGACCCCGCCACCAGCTACGCTGCCCTCGTGGACCTGCTCGACCATTCGTCCGCGCTCGGCTCACGCCGCCTCCAGGAGACGCCATGACCAGCACGACCACCACCGCCCCGACCGTCCTCTTCGTCTGCGTGCACAATGCCGGTCGATCCCAGATCGCAGCCGGCTTCCTCGACGCCCTCGCCGGCGACCGGGTCGAGGTGCTGTCGGCCGGGAGCGAACCGAAGGACCGGATCAACACCGTGGCGGTGGAGGCGATGGCCGAACACGGCATCGACATCACCGCAGCCGTGCCCCGCATCCTCACGACCGACGCCGTCCGGGCGTCCGACGCGGTCATCACGATGGGCTGCGGCGACGCCTGCCCGATCTTCCCCGGCAAGCGCTACGAGGACTGGGAACTCGAGGACCCGGCCGGCCAAGGCATCGAGGCCGTCCGCCGCATCCGCGACGACATCGAGGAGCGGATCGCCGCGCTCTTCGTCGAACTCGTGCCCGCCGAGGCGTCCGAGTTCCCGGCCACCATCGGCTCGGTCGCCCACGAAGCGCTCGGCGCGCACGGGTTCACCCGCTTCGAGCAGCTCACGCGGGTCTCCCCCGCCGCCCTGCTCCGCATCCACGGCGTCGGACCGAAGGCCGTCGACGTCCTGACCGAAGAACTCACAGCCCGCTCACTCGCCTTCGCCTCCTGAGAGCGATGGTGGTCGGCCAGCGCCCGGCATCGGCACGCAACCCCATTGCCCAGCGCGACACCCGTCGTATCGTGGTCGTATGAGCAAGCACGCAGCGAACGACGACAACCTCCCCGAGGACCACGAGACCACCGAGGACTCCATCGAGCAGGAGGTCGACGGCGAGGACACGTTCCTCCCCGTCGCCGAGCCAACCACCGGTCCTGCTCCCGCCCCGTAACCCCGACGCGCCTCCGGGGCCGCGGATCAGGGGCCGACGAGTGCCTGGAGGTCGCGCAGGGAGCCGTCGAAGACGTTCACGTCGATGAACTCCTCCTTGCCGACGTACCCGGGCATCCGTTCCCGGCTGGTGTACTGCCAGAGGTCCCACGCCCGCCCGTCCGACAGGACCGGCGGCGTGACGACCGAGCGGATCCAGATCGGGTTCCGCTCGTACGAGCCCGCGAGGAACGCGTCGTAGTACCGCATGGTGGCGTAGATGATCGGCGGCCGACCGTAGTGCTCCTCGAGTGCCGCGAGGAGCGGATCGAGCACGGCGGCGACCCGCTCCGCACTCGGTGGCGTCCGGCAGTAATCGGCGTAGCACTCGAGGTCGATGGTGATCGGGAGAGCGCCCGCCGTGACCGGCACGGTGTCGAAGATGTTCTGCGCCTGCGTCTCGGCAGGGCTGTCGAAACTCAGGAAGTGGTACGCCCCGATCAGCAAGCCGGTCTCGTCGGCCGCTCGTTGCGCGCCCGCCCAGTTCGCGGCGAACCGTTCGTCCTGATCGCCGGATCCCTCGGTCGCCTTCATGATCGCGAAGTCGATGGGCTGCGCCGCGAGCACGTCCCAGTCGATCTCGCCCTGGTAGGAGGAGACGTCGACACCGCGCACCGCGTACGAGGCGGCCAGGATCGCGTTCGGCCGCACCAGCCCCATGGCGACGAGCGCCGCGCAGATCCCGCCGATCGCGAGGGTGCCGGCCGCCCCGACGACGATCGGCCACCAGCGTCTCCAGAATCGGTTCATCGGCTCACTCTGTCACGTCTCGGCCGTGTCCCGATGCAGGACGCCTCAGCGCGGGTAGAGGACGGCTGCCCGCGGGTCGACCACGAAGTCGACGACGTCCCCCGTCGACCAGCCCGCGGCCGCGAGCTGCTGCACGGCGACGTCGGCAGTGATGAGCGCCGAGCGGACCCGGACGACGTCGCCGCGGGGTTCGACGTCGGTGATCGTCGCGCGGACGGCGCCTGACGCACTCGGGCCGCCAGAGCCGTCAGCCTCGCGGACCTCGACGCGGGACGGTCGGAACGCGCAGGCGACGGCGACCCCGGCCGGGATCGGGTCGGCCTCCGCGGAGGAGTCGACCTCGACCTCCGTTCCGTCCGGCAGACGGAGCCCGCGTGCCGTGCGGACGCCCGTCAGCAGTTCGAGTCCCGCGAGGTCCGCGGTGAACGCCGTCCGCGGCCGCTCGAGCACCTCCGCCGTCGGCCCCTGCTCGACGATGCGCCCGGCGTCCAGGACGATCACCCGGTCCGCGAGCGTGTACGCGTCGAGCACCTCGTGCGTGACGAGGACGGTCGTCCGCCCACGCAACTGCTCGCGGAGCATACGGCGCAGGTGCGGCGCGACCGTCGCATCGAGCGCGGCCATCGGTTCGTCGAGGAGGAGCAGAGCGGGGTCCGGGGCCAGCGCGCGGGCGAGCGCCACCCGCTGCGCCTGGCCGCCGGACAACTCGGCAGGACGGCGCCCTTCGAGCTCGGACGCCTCGACCTCCGCGAGCCGTCGTCGGGCGATGTCCCGAGCCTCGCCGCGTGACGCACCGGCGACCAGCGGGCCATAGGCGACGTTGTCGAGCACGGAGCGGTGGGGGAAGAGCAGTGCTTCCTGGGCCAGGAGCGAGATCCCCCGCCGGTGCGGCGGCGACCACTGGTCCCGACCCGGTCCACCGACCGCGAAGAGCTCGCGACCGGCGAGGGTCGCGTGACCCGTGTCCGGACGCAGGAGCCCGGCGAGGACGGCGAGCATCGTCGACTTGCCGGCGCCGTTCGGGCCGAGCACGGCGACGGTCTCCCCCGCGGCGAGGTCCACGGCGAGCTCCCAGTCGCGTTCACGCAGCGTCGCTCGGAACGCCAGGGCCGCTCCGGTCATCGAACCACTCCGGCGACGGTCCGTCCACGGCGGATCGACCCCTGCGCCCCAGCGACGCCGACGACGAGCACGGCCACGACGACGAGGACGAGCGACAGTGCGACAGCGGCGTCGGGATCCGTCTCGCGCTGCAGGTAGATCTCGAGCGGCAGCGTCCGGGTGACCCCCTGGAGGCTGCCCGCGAAGGTGAGGGTCGCCCCGAACTCGCCGAGGGCCCGCGCGAACGAGAGGATCGCGCCCGACACGACGGCGGGCGCGAGGAGCGGCAGCGTGACGGTGCGGAAGACGGTGGTGGGACGAGCACCGAGTGTCGCGGCGACGGCTTCGTACCGCGAGCCGGTCGTGCGGATCGCCCCCTCCAGGCTCAGCACGAGGAACGGCAGGGCGACGAAGGTCTGGGCGAGGACGACGGCGGTCGTGGAGAACGCGATGTCGATCCCGGCGTCCGCGAGTGCCGGCCCGAGCAGGCCGAGCCGGCCGAAGGTGTAGAGCAGGGCGATCCCGCCGACGACGGGCGGGAGCACGAGCGGGAGGAGGACGAGTGACCGCAGCAGCCGTTGCCCCGGGAACCGGGTGCGCGCGAGGACGAGGGCGAGGGGCACGCCGAACACGATGCAGAGGGCCGTCGCGAGTGACGACGTCCGCAGACTCAGCCCGAGCGCCGCGATCGACGACTCGGAGGTGACGAGTGCACCGAAGTCCGCCCAGTCCACGCGCAGGACGATCGCGACGAGCGGCAGCAGGACGAACGCCGCGCCGACCACGGCGACGACGATGATCCAGCGGGGCACCCCCGAGCCGAGTCCTCTCACGGGGTCACGGTGCGCCGAAGCCGGCGTCGGCGAGCACCCGCTGTCCCTCGGCGCTCACGACGTACGCCGCGAAGGCCGCCGCGACGGTGGGGTTCGCGCTCCCTGCGAGCGGCGCGATCGGGTAGGTGTTGACGGCCTTCGACGACTCGGGGAAGGTGATGCCCCGCACGGCGTCGCCGGCCGCGATGACGTCGGTCACGTAGACGAGCCCGGCATCGGCCTCGCCCGAGGTCACCTTGCCGAGGACGTCGGTCACCGACGACTCCTCGCTGACCGGGCTCAGCGCGACACCCGAGGCGGCCTCGACGGCGACGGTGGCCGCTCCACAGGGGACCTGCGGCGCGCACACGACCGTCTTGACGCCCGGACGGGCGAGGTCGGAGAAGGTCTCCACGCCGGCGGGGTTCGACGGGGGCACGGCGATCTGCAGGACGTTGGTCGCGAAGTCGACCGGGTCGCCCTCGACGAGGTCGGCATCGGTCAGCTTCGCCATGTTCTTCTCGTCTGCGGACGCGAACACGTCGCCGGGAGCACCGTTCGTGAGCTGCGTGACGAGGTCGGAGGATCCGGCGAAGGTCAGCTCGACCGTCGTACCGGGGTGCGCCTCCTCGAAGTCCTCCGCGAGCGCGGTGAAGGTCGTCTTGAGCGAAGCCGCCGCGTAGACCGTGATGGAGCCGCTGAGCTCGTCCGTCGTGGCCGAGGCGGTGGGTGTCGGCGTCGCGGCGGGGGCGGCGCACGCGGACGCTGCGAGCAGGACGCCGGTGCCGAGGGCCAGTGCGCTGAACAGTCGGAAGGATCGACGGGGTGCGGTGCGGTTCATGAGCTCGCCTTCGGAGTCTCGATGAGGACCGTCGTGGCCTTCACGACGGCGATGGCCGTGGAGCCGAGTTCGAGGCCGAGTTCACGCACGGCCTCACTGCTCATGAGCGACACCACGCGATGCGGGCCGCACTGCAGTTCCACCTGCGCCATGACCGTGTCCATCGTGATGTCGGTGACGATGCCGACGAAGCGGTTGCGTGCCGAGCGTCCGATCTCCGAGGGGTCGACGGGGAGGACGGCGTTCTCCCGGGCCAGCCGAGCGAGCGACAGGCCGTCGACGACGCCACGGCCTGCGTCGTCCTTCGCGCTGACGAGCGCGCCCTGGTCGATCCAGCGACGGACGGTGTCGTCGCTGACCCCGAGGAACAGGGCGGCGTCTCGGATACGGATCTGCGGCATGGAGTCAGGCTAGTGCACGCATTCGCGTTGACACGACCTAGCTGTAACCGCATTCGCGCTTCGGGTCATCGGCGGCCGACCGGCGCTTCGACCCTCCACGACGCCCCCTGCTCCGAACCATCCGTATGAGATCACGCCTGCTCGCCGCCGTCACCCTGCTCGCCCTCGCCACCGGCCTCTCCGCCTGCGCGTCCCCCGGCTCGGGGACCGGCGGCGCCACGGGCGACGGACCGCTCGTCGCGTTCTACGGCGATTCGTACACCCTCGGCACCGGAGCGAGCGACCCGGCCAACCGCTGGTCCACCGTCGTCAGCGAGGAACGCGGCTGGCGGGAGTTCAACCCCAGCGTCAACGGCCTCGGGTTCGTGAACCACCGCGACCGCTTCGGCGACGGCAGCGGCGACCTGCCCTCCCTCATCATCGCCGAGCAGCCCGACATCGTCTTCGTCACGATGGGGCTCAACGACGCGTTCAGCTTCGACGATGCCGCCGACCGGATCCACGAGCAGATCACGACGGACCTGCAGCGCCTCCGCGACGCCCTCCCGGAGGCCCGCTTCATCGTCGTCGAACCGTTCTGGTACACCGACGAGCGACCGCAGTCGATCGAGACGATCATCGGCTGGGTGGCCGAGGCCGCGCAGGAGATCGACGCCGACACCATCCCCGGGGCGTCGCGCTGGATCGAGGGACACCCGGAGTGGATGGCCGCGGACGGCCTCCACCCGAACGACGAGGGGTACGCCGAGATGGCCCGCCGGATGGACGCCGAGCTCGAGCGGCTGGGCCTTTGACGCCCCGGTGTCCGTCGCCGCTCAGCCCAGGCGGATGCCCCGGTCCGCCATGAACGGGACGGCATCGACGCGCGAGCCGCCGATCCTGACCTCGAAGTGCACGTGGCATCCGGTCGAGGCACCCGTCGTCCCGACGAGCGAGATGTTCTGACCGGCGGACACCCACTGCCCCTCGCCGACGAGGATGCTGCTGTTGTGCGCGTACCCGGTCATGACGCCGCCACCGTGGTCGACGAGGACCCAGTTGCCGTACGTGCCGAGCCAGCCGGCGTAGACCACGGTGCCGGCGTTCGCGGCGTAGACCGCTCGCCCGCAACCCGCTCCGATGTCCGTGCCCGAGTGGAACGGGTTGACGCCGGGCACGGGGCGACCGGGTCGCGGTCCGTAGTTGTCGGTGATCCGGCCGGAGATCGGCAGGGCCCACCCCTGGCTCCCGACGGCACCCGAAGCACCGCCGCCTCCGCCGCCGCCACCTCCGCCACCGCCCGCGTTCGCAGCGGCCTCGGCAGCCGCGCGTGCAGCCTCAGCCGCAGCCGCCGCGGCTGCAGCAGCGGCGGCCGCAGCCGCCTTCACTTCCTCGCCCTTGCGGTAGTCGGCCTCGGTGGCTGCGCGGTTCTCCTTGAGGACCACGAGCTGGGCCTCGAGCGTCGCGAGGTACTCCTGCTGCTCGGACACGGCGGTCTCGGCGTCGGCACGGGCTGCGACCGCGTCCCCGAGGGCGGTCTCGGCCGCCGCGGCGAGCTCGCCGAGGGCAGCCTCGGCGATGGTCGCCTGCTCGGTGAGGAGCGACGCTGTGTTCGCATCGGTCCTCGCCCGGTCGTAGGTGCCGTCCGTGGACTCGCTGAGCTTCGTGATCGTGCTCAAGCGCCCGAGGAGCGACTCCGGCTCCTGGCCGTCGAGGAATGCGGCGGTACTGAGGTCGACGTTCCCCGACCGCAACCACGCGGCGACGAGCGCGCCGGCCTGGCGTTTGGACGCCTGCGCCGCGGTCGTCGCGGCCACGGCCTGCTCACGGAGCGAGACGGCACGGTAGCTCGCCTCGTCGACGGCCAGCTGAGCAGCCTCGTACTCATCGGCACGGAGGACGGCCTCAGCTTCGGCGAGCGCCGCAGCGGTCTTCAGCTGCTGGACGAGCCCTTCGATCTGACCGATGGTCGACTGCTTCGAGGATTCGCTCGAGCGGGCGGCCTCGACGTCCTCCCAGCTGGGGTACTCCGCAGCTGCGGCCGGCTGTGCGAGACCCATCGAGAGGACGATGACTCCGGCGAGGGCCGCGGCGATGGAGGCGCGACGGCGCGCGGGACGGAGGCGTGGCATGGTGCCATCGTGGCAGTGGTCAGCCCCGTTCGGGGGGAGGCTCGCCCGCCTGGGAACGAACCGGCTCCGCCCGGTGGGCGAGCACGAGGTCGAGGAGCCGGTCAGCGATGCTGCGCTTCGATCCGGTCGCCTCACCGACCACCTCGCCGGCACCGTCGATCACGACGACCTCGTTGTCGGGCGTGCCGAAGCCGTTCGTCCACCCCACGCGATTGAGCACGAGGAGGTCGGCCCCCTTGCGTGCCACCTTGGCCCGGCCGAGGGCCAGCAACTCCTCGCGGTCGGTGGCGGTCTCCGCGGCGAACCCGACGACCATCCGTCCCGGCACCCGGGCCGCGGAGAGTCCGGCGAGCACGTCGGGGTTGCGGACGAGTCGCAGGGTGAGCTCGTCGCCGGTGTCGTCCTTCTTGATCTTCCGTTCGGCGATCTCGGCGGCGCGGTAGTCCGCCACGGCGGCCGCCATGACCACGAGCGTCGCGTGGGCCGCCGCGTCTTCCATGGCCGCTGCGAGTTCCGCTGCGGTGCCGACCGGGACGACCCGCAGACCGTCGACCGCATCCGCTTCGGCCGCGACATCGGAGTCCAGGTGCGCCGCGACGAGCACCACCTCGGCTCCGCGCTCGGCGGCGGCCTGCGCGATGGCCAGCCCCTGCCGGCCGCTCGACCGGTTCCCGAGGAACCGCACCGGGTCGAGCGGCTCACGGGTGCCGCCGGCCGAGACGACGATGCGCTCGGCCCGCAGGTCGTCCGGGTGCGCGTCCGCTCCACCGGCGCGTCCGGCGAGCAGCGCCAAGCCGGCGGCCACGATGTCGTCGGGTTCGCTCATGCGTCCCGCCCCCGTGTCGCCGCCGGTCAGCGCGCCGTGCGCCGGCCCGATGACGGCCACCCCGCGCGATCGGAGGAGGGCGACGTTCGCGGTCGTCGCCGGGTGCTGCCACATCTCGGTGTGCATCGCCGGTGCCAGCAGGACCGGCGCCCGGCTGGCCAGGATGGTGGTGCCGAGGAGGTCGTCGGAGAGTCCCGCCGCGAGTTTCGCGAGGGTGTTGGCCGTCGTCGGCGCGACGACGATGAGCTCCGCGCGCTGCCCGAGGGCGACGTGCCGGACTTCGGCGACGCCGTCGTACAGCGAGGTCGTGACGGGGTTCCGGCTGATCGCCTCGAGGGTCGGCAGGCCGACGAACCGGAGTGCGCTCTCAGTCGGCACCACGTGGACGTCGAATCCCGCGAGCACGAACCCGCGGACGACGCCGACCGCCTTGTAGGCGGCGATCCCGCCCGTGATCCCGACGACGACCGTGCGCCCTGCCGCCTCCCGCGATGCGTCCTGCACGCCCATGCCGCCTCCTCGCTTCCGGCGCTCCCGCGCCGGGTCCTCGTCTAGTCTGTCCTAGTCCGGCCGGCCGAGGAGGAACCAGCGTGTGCACCGTCATCATCGACTTCGAGCCGGGGCGCGCGTGGCCGATCGCCGTGCTCGGGCTGCGAGACGAACAGCCGGGGCGTGCCTGGGACCCACCAGGCGCGTGGTGGCCCGGACTCGGTGACAGCGTCCGCGGCATCCACGACCGCGAAGCGGGCGGCGCGTGGCTGGCGACGAACGACGGCGCCCCGGGCGGCCCCCGGGCGGCGGTGGTCCTCAACCGACGCGAGGACCTCGACATGCCCGCCGCCGGGTGGACCTCGCGGGGCGTGCTGCCGCTGGAAGCCGTCACGACCGGCGTCGACCCGGACGACGCCCGCAGCGCCAGGTCCTGGAACCTCGTGGAGCTGCATCCTGACCGCGTCACCGTCACGAGCTGGGACGGCACCTCACCCCGGTCCATCGACGTCGAACCCGGTCTCCACCTCGTGACGCACGAGGGCCCCGACCACCTCGACGTCCCACGGGTCCACCGGTGGCGGCCGGCCTTCCTCGACGTCCCGTCGCCCATCGGGCCGTTGGACGGTGCGACGGCCGCGTCCTGGGAGCCGTGGTTGCGCACGTTGCGCTCCACGACGACCGTCCCCGCCGATGCCGACGAGGCGATCGTCCGCATCGACGACCACGACGGCCTGCGTCTCGCCTCGCTCTCGGTGACGGCGCTCTCGCTCGGCCCCGACGGTGCGGTGCTCCGGAACGCCCGACTCGCCGAGCCCGGCCATCTGCCGGAAGAGCTCGTCTGGGAGTGACCAGGACGGCGACGGTCGGCACCCGCCGGGAGCCACGGGACCCGGATCGGACTGCCACCCGTGTGGAGGGCGCCCTGGCGCGCTCGATACTGTTGCAGCATGGCCCTGAACCCCGTGCGACTGCGACTGCTCGAGGCGTTCGACCGCCTCGGTACGATCCGCGCCGTCGGCCGTGAGCTCGACCTCAGCCCCTCGACCGTCTCGCAGCAGCTCTCCGTGCTCGAGGCCGAGACCGGCGCCGCACTCCTGGAACGACGCGGCCGGACGCTCACCCTGACCCCGACGGGTGCGCTGCTCGTCGAGCGCGCTCGGGCCCTGCTCGCGCAGATGGACGCCATCGAGGTCGAACTGGCCGAGGTCGAGTCCGAGCCGTCCGGTCGGTTCCGCATCGCCGGGTTCGCGAGCGTCATCGCCCCGATCCTCATCCCCGCCGCGCGCTCCCTCGCGCGGCAGTACCCGCGCCTCGAGGTCGAACTCATCGAGGTCGAGCCGCACGAGAGCACCACCGCCGTCCAGCGGGGCAGCTGCGACGTCGTGATCACCGTCGATCAGGAGGACGGGTTCCTCCTCGACCCCTCAGTGCACAGCGTGCCGCTCACCACCGACCCGCTCCTGCTCATCGCGCCGCTCGACCACCGACTGGCCGCGCAGGATCAGGTCACCTTCAGTGAGCTGCAGACGGAGTCGTGGGCCCTCGACGCACCGGGCACCTACCTCGGCGAACTCGTCCCGCTGATCTGTCGTCGCGCGGGGTTCGAGCCGAGGGTGGCCGGACGGTTCACGAGCTACGAGGTCGTCATCGACCACGTGGCCGCCGGGCTGTCGATCGCCGTGCTCCCGGACATCGCGATCGGCTCGCGGACGGACGTCGTGCGGAAGCCCATCGCCGGGATGAGCGAGCGGAAGATCGTCGCGACGGCGCGGAAGGGCTCACTGCAGCGTTCGGCCGTCGCGGCAGCGCTGGCAGCCGTCCAACGGGCCACGGACGAGGCCGTCGCCCGCTGAGCCGCCGCGGAACCGGCCGAGCCTCCTGCGGGGAGGATCAGCCGTGGTAGCCCGACTTGGCCATGGCGACGAGCGCCCCGACCAGGCCGATGCCGCCGAAGACGGTGATGAAGGCGATCACGCCGATGAGGATGTCGTTGACGGTCATGCACCCATCGTACTGAACCCGACGGGCCCCACGACTAGGGTTGGTCCGTCCCCCGACACCACCCGGAGCAGCACCATGATCACCTCATCGAGCGAGTCCCAGGCTGCCGCCTTCCGCGACGGCCGGATCCCTGCGACGGAGCACCTCGACGCCGACACGGTCGTCATCGCCGTCCCGACCGGCGACCCCGGCAATCCCTTCACCCTCTGCTCGGTGCTCTTCGGCACCGACGGTCGTGCGATCGTCGTCGACCCCGGAACCGACACCTCCGAGGGCCGCGAACACCTGTTGCGGGAGCTCCGCGGCATCGGGGTGACGACGCTCACCGGCGTCGTCGTGACCCACCTGCACCCTGATCACCTGGGGCTCGCCGGCATGCTCCGCGACGAGCTCGCCGCACCGGTCCTCATGCACCGTCTCGAAGACGAGGCGGCCGGCTCGACGCCCCCGGGCCCGGCCGACCTCGCCGCAGCATTGGACGAGTGGGGCGTCCCGGCCGACGACACGACCGTGCGCCCCTGGGCCACTGGTGCGACGGCACCCGCCGGGCACCTCGGCGACACCCGTGCGGACCGGACGCTCGAGGACGGCGACCTGCTGACGCTCCCCGGTCGCTCGATCAGGGTCCTGCACACCCCCGGCCATACGACAGGCCACCTCACCCTGCGCGACGAGGACCGCGGCTACCTGTTCACGGGCGACCACGTGCTGCCGACGATCTTCTCCGGCCTCGGCCTCGGGGCGCACACCTCGGAGAATCCGGTGACGGCCTACCTGTCATCACTCGACCGCGTCCGCGGATACGACGGCGACCAGGTGGTCCCCGGACACGGCTTCCGGTTCACGGGACTCGCGGACCGCTGCGATGAGCTGGCCGCCCACCATCTGCGGCGAGCCGACGAGGTGCGCTCCGTGCTCGCGGACGACCCCGACGCGAGCGTGTGGACCATCGCCTCCCGCATCGGCTGGTCGGCCGGATGGGACGCGCTGACCGGTCTCCTCCGCGTCTCGGCCCTCACGCAGACCGACTGGCACCGGGCGCGCCTTCAACAGCTCGCCGGCTGACCGTCCGCGCTACCGGCTGAGGCCGGCCCACCCGGATCGACGACGCGCCAGCGCCCGTTCGAAGGCGTAGAGCCCACCGCCGGCCGCCACCCCGGCGGCGAGCACCGCGAACACGACGACCCCGATCGTCGAGGCGAGTCCGATGGGTGCGGCGATGAGGCCGCCGACGATCAGGACGAGGAAGGCCGCACCACCACCGGCGATCCAGGCCCGGTGGACCGGGCCCCGCTCGCCCCAGTGGTCGAGGATGCCGAGCGCCAGCAGCGCACCGACCGCCCCGACGGCGGCGAGCATCCCTCCGACGAGTCCACCGACGAGGACGGCGATCCCGCCGAGATCGGCCGGATGCACCGAGACGGTCCCGACCGTCCCGAAGAGCTCTGCACCGGCCGCGAGGGCCGCTCCGGCGACCGCTCCGACGCTGACGGCGAGGCCGAACAGCGGGACGACACGGAGGAGGCACCAACCCGGGTCCGCTGCTTCATCGAACACGTCCATGGCCTCGACCGCCTCCTGCGCGCCTCGTCGTCGACGGCGCTTGGCGCTCAGCGTGGCATGCCGGTGCGTGGTGCCCCAGGGCGTTGCGCGCGGAGGAGGAGCGGGTGTAAGGCTGCGGCGTCTGCTACCAGCCGCGCGTCCCCGGGGCGCCCTTGAACGGCCCGACGATGCCCGGCGTGATCCATCCGCCGTAGAAGTCGCCCTCCTGCGCCTGCACCGGCACGCCGTCGACCTCGCAGGCGTCCATGCGTCCCGGATAGACGGCGATCATGCCGAACAGCGGCGCGTATCCCGGACGCGGATCGGGGTAGGTCCACGCGGCGGCACCGGCGACCGCGTCGCCCACCCGCACGTCGAGGTAGTGGGCCTCGCCCTTGAACTCGCACATGGTCGTCCCGTCGACCGGCACCAGGACCCCCGGCGAGAAGTCCGCTGCCGGGACGTAGTACACCGGCGGGTGGCTCGTCTCCAGGACCCGGACCGCGGCCGTCGACTCCGCGATGACCGTGCCGCCGAACCGGATCACGACGCGCTCGTCGCGCGGCTCGACCCGCGGCGGACGCGGGTACTCCCAGACGGACTCCTCACCGGGTCCGGGCTGGACGGGCAGGGGGCGGCGGAATCGCGAGGAGTCGGGCATCTCCCCATGCTGCCCGGTCCACCTGAGCGACGACCGCGAATCAGGCGCGCCGGCCCACGGTCCGGAGCGTGAGCCAGAGCAACCAGGCACCCGCCGCCGCATACCCGATCAGTAGCAGCACGACGGCCGTCGACCCGAGGTCGTAGACGACGGGGATCACTGGCGAGCCACCGACGCCGGCGTCCGTCGACTTCCCGTTCGCGGTCAGGAGGGCCAGGACGAGCAGCACCGCGGCGCTCGCGAGGATCGGTCCGCCGGTGGCCCAGACCTTCTGCCTGGTCGTCCAGGCGCGCGACCGCCACAGCATGACCATGCCGGCGACCCAGCCGACGAACGGCACGACGAGCCCTCCGAGCATCACGAACAGGGCTGCCGTGATCGCGAACCCGCGGCGTTCGAGGACCTGCTCCGCGAACGGCCGGCCGTCCTCGGGTGGGCGGGCACCCTCCTCGTCATCGTGTCCGATCATGCGCTCCTCCTCGTCGACGTCGCGCGGACGTGCATCCGTTCACCCTGCTTGCCGAACAGGCTGAGGAACTCCACCGCTGCGGCCTCGGCCCGGCCGAACCAGTGCGGGACGCGGGTGTCGAACTCGGCGACCTCTCCCGCGGTGAGCACGATGTCGTGGTCGCCGAGGAGGAGCCGCAACCGACCGTTGAGGACGTAGAGCCACTCGTAGCCCTCGTGGACCTTCTGCGTCTCGGGCGTCTGCGGGCCGTCGCCGCCGTGGATGATGCTCTTGAACGCGTGGAGGCCGCCCGATCGACGCGTCAGCGGCACGATCGTCTGGCCGTACCGCTGGACGGGCTTCAGGTGGACGCGGGGATCACCCGTCTGCGGAGCACCGACGAGGTCGTCCAGGGGCACCTGGTGCGCCTTGGCGAGTGGCAGGAGCAGCTCGAGGTTCGGTCGGCGCTGGCCCGACTCGAGCCGGGAGAGCGTGGAGACCGAGATGCCCGTCTCAGCCGACAGGGCGGCGAGGGTGGTGCCGCGATGCTGCCGGATGGCTCGCAGCCTCGGCCCGACGGCATCCAGGACGCCGTCGATGGACCGTTGCTCGTCGTGTGCATGCGCCATGGGTCGATTCTCGCTCCCACGTTGCCGCTTCGGCAAGTCTTCTTGCCACTTCGGCACCGGTCGGCGCACCCTGGACACCTCCCAGCACGTCGACCGAACGGAACGATCCATGAGCACTCCCGTCACCCCAGCACCCACCACCGACCTCGTCGACGCCGTCATCGTCGGCGGGGGCGCCGCCGGGCTCAGTGCAGCCATCATGCTCGGACGATCACGACGGTCCGTGATCGTCGTCGACGGCGGCGAGCCCCGGAACGCGCCCGCCGACGGCGTCCACGGTTTCCTGACCCGCGAGGGCACCCCGCCTCGCGAGCTCCTGCGCCTCGGCCGCGCGGAGGTGGCGTCGTACGGCGTCCGCGTCGTCGACGGTCAGGTCGTCGATGCGAGGCGTGACGATGACGGATTCACCCTGACGACGGCGGACGGCGCGATCGTCCGAGGTCGCCGCCTCCTCATCGCCACCGGCACCGCCGACGAGCTCCCGTCCATCCCCGGCCTCTGGGAGCGGTTCGGCCGCGACGCCCTCCACTGCCCCTACTGCCACGGCTGGGAGGTCCAGGACCGCGTGATCGGTGTCCTCGGCACGAACGCGGAGGCCGCAGCCCATCAGGCGCAGCTGTTCCGGCAGCTGAGCGACCGGGTCGTCGTACTCCGCAACACCGCGGGCGCCTTCACGGCGGAGCAGGAGGCGGCATTCGCGGCGCGGGGCATCGAGGTGGTCGACGGCGTCGTGGAGCGGCTCGAGATCGCCGACGACCGGCTCGTCGGCGTGCGACTGGACGACGGCCGCACCGTCCCCGTCGAGGCGCTGGCCGTCGCCCCGGTCAACCGAGTGCGCGCCGAGGCGTTCACCGGTCTCGGGCTCCACACGCGACCGCACCCGCGTGGGGCCGAGTTCGGCGACGCGATCGGCGTCGACGAACTGGGCGCCACCTCGGTGCCGGGTGTCTGGGCGGCCGGAGACGTCACCAACCTGCGTACCCAGGTCCTGCAGGCGGCGGCCGCCGGATCGATGGCAGGTGCGATCATGAACGCCGACCTCGTCCAGGAGGACGTGCGCCGCGCCCTCGCGAAGCGGTAGAACCACCACTGTCGCGCGAGACGCGGACATGGGACGATGACGGCACGGGGGCAGGGGCTCCCGTGCCGTCTCCGTTCCGACGAGGAGAGACATGCCGGGTGCACCCACAACGATCGACGACTACCTCGCCGCGCAACCCACCGACGCCGCGGACGCCATCGAGGAGATCCGACTCCGCGTCCACCGCATCGTGCCTGGAGTCACCGAGGCCATTCGCTACGGCATGCCGACGTTCATGCTCGACGACCGCTACCTGCTCTACCTCGGCGCCTGGAAGCACCACATCGCCCTGTACTCGATCCCGCCGTTCGACGGCCCCCTCCAGAACGCCGTCGCCGACTACCGGGCCGCGAAGGACACGCTGCAGTTCCCGTTCAGCCGGCCGATCCCCTTCGAGCTCATCGACCGGATCGTCACGGAGCTGTTGGAGCGGCGTCGGGCGGCGGACGCACGCCACGAGCATTGAGGGCGGCGTGGGAAGTCACGGGAGCATCGCGCCGGCACCGTGGGCAAGCCAGAGCCCGACGGTGGCGAGGGCCACCGTCAGCGGGGCGACCACGAACCCGAGCGCGATGAACCGGCCCCAACCGAACTCGACGTCCGCCGCGGTGAGCCGCGCGTGCCAGAGCAGCGTCGCGAGCGCCGCCCACGGGGTGATGAGCGCGCCCGCGTTCACGCCGATGAGCAGTGCCGCGAAGCGCACGGGGTCGCCGGCGACCGGCTCGAGGGCCAGGTACGCCGGGAGGTTGTCGACGAGGTTGGCGCTCGCCATGCCGACCCCCGCCAGCTGCAGGAGCGCCAGGAGCGAGTCGCCGGTCCCCGCGATGGACGCGAGCGCCCGCGCGAGTCCGAGGGCGTGAGCCGCCTCCACCACGAGGAACAGTCCTGACGCGAGCAGGACGAGCTGCCACGGGACGAGCGCCGGACGCAGCGCCGCCGGACGCCGGATGAGGAAGACGACGACGAGGATCACCGCCGCACCGACCGCCGACATCCACACCGGGATACCGGACACCAGCAGCGGCAGGAGCACGAGCACCACGAGCCCGGACGTCCACAGCAGCACCCGGTCGTCGTCCTGCGCTTCCACGTCCACCGTGTAGGCACCGGCGAGCTGACGGCGGTACACGATCGCGAGGACCGCGCACGGGACCACGACCGCGATGATCGCGGGGACGACCATGAGCGCTGCGAATCCGCCAGGGCCGAGCGGACCGCCACCCGAGGCCGTGGCGGCCTCGTCGATCGCGTGCTCCGCGAGCAGGTTGGTGAGGTTCGACACCGGCAGCAGCAGCGACGCCGTGCATGCCAGCCAGACGGTGGTCAGGGCGAACGGCACCGGCGACAGCCCGGCGTGCCTCGCGAGCGTGATGACGACCGGCGTCAGGAGGACGGCCGTGGTGTCGAGCGAGAGGAAGACGGTGCTGAGCGTGGCGAGCGCGACGACGAGCAACCAGAGCAACCAGGTGCTCCCCCGACCCCAGCGCACGAGCCGCGAGGCGACGAGGGTGAACAGGCCGGCGTCCGCAGCGAGTTCGGCGACGACGGTGATCGCGACGACGAACAGGAGGATCGGCCAGACGCGGTCGGCGATGCCGAGGGCCTCCGGGGCGGGGAGGACACCGGTGAGGATCGCGATCGTCCCGATGACGAGCAGCACGAGGCCGAGCACGGCACTGCGCACGAGGCCTCCTTCACCGCCGGTCCGTCGGTGCGCTGTCGCCCGCTCGGCAGTCGATCATACGACGGCTCGCCGACCGCGTGCTCCCGCGCTCGTCGACGGGTGTCAGGCCCGCACCCAGCGCCCGATGAGTTCGAGCAGGGCGGGCTCGGCATCCGCCGCCGCTTCGATGCTGGAGAAGGTGACGACACCGCGGTCGGGTGCCGCCCACACCACGAGTCCGGAGGGGTCGTCGAACCGGAAGGCGTCGGTGTCGTCCCGCTGATGCGCGCCCCGGTGCAGGATGATCCGGATGCGGTTCGCCGGGTGCAGAGCGAAGGTGACGCGGTCCTCGCCGTCGTAGACGAAGCTCGGCGACTTCCACTTGAGGTGCTCCGAGATGCCCTCGTCCGAGGCCATGATCGCCTCGCGCAGCCGCACGACCGCCGGCTTCAGCTGGTGCGTGAGGGAGACGAGGTAGGCGTCGACCTCGGCGGAGCTCATGGGATCAACCCGTCGGGCGACCGACGTAGGGTGCGACGTCGCCGGATCCCCAGATGCCGCCGACCCGGGTGCCGGCCCGCTCGTTGGCCGCTTCGACGATCTGGCCGTTCCCGAGGTAGATGGCCACGTGGTAGTAGTCGTAGCCGCTCGACCAGAAGATGAGGTCGCCGCGCTGCTTCTGGCTGTAGGGCACGAGGCGTCCCTGCGACTGCATCGTGTAGTACTGGTTCGTCGCGGAGTGCGTCCCGATGCCGCTGCCGTAGGCCGCGCGGGTGAGCCCCGAGCAGTCCCAGACGTTCGGGCCGGAACCGCCGAGCTGGTAGCCCTTGCCGACCTGGGCGAGCGCGAAGGCGATCGCCGACTCGACGCCGGCGGAGTCCGGAGGTGCGACCGAGCCGCCGCCACCACCGCTGGACGCGCCGCCGCCACCGCTCGATCCACCGCCGCCGGACGAACCGCCGGACGACGCAGGAGGGGTGTTGGCCGCGGCTGCCGCCGCCGCTGCTGCAGCCGCTTCCGCCGCCTGGCGAGCGGACTCACCGGCCGCGTACCCGCGCTCGGTCTCGGCAGTGGTGTTCTTCAAGGAGGCGAGCTGCGCGTAGAGCTGGTCGGCCTGCTGCTCCTGGGCCGCAACCGCTGCGGATGCCGCCGCCGAGGCGCTCTCCGCCTCGTCGTACTTCGTCTGTGCTTCGCCCTCGAGGCGTTCGCGTTCCGTCTTCGCCACCTCCGCCTGGTCGGTCAGGCCGCTCGCCGCGTTGCGGTCGGTCACCGCCTCGGCGTAGCTCGCGGCGTTCCGTTCGCCCAGCTTGTCCATGACGGACAGCCGGGACAGCAGGTCGTCGGACTTCCCAGCGCCGAGGACGAGGTCGAGCGAGACGTCGCCACCGCCGCCACGCGACAGCTGCGCGATGAGCGCACCGGCGCGCTGCTTCGAGACCTTGGCGGCGGCCGCAGCGGCCTCGGCCTGCTCGCGCAGCGCCGACTCGCGGGCGGTCGCCTCGGTCACGGCGTCCTGCGCCTGACGATAGGCCTCGGCGGCGATCTGCGCCGTGCGGAACGCGGCGTCGGACTGCTCCTGCAGCGAGGTGATGAGTGCGGTGATGTTCGTGATCTCGGCGGCCTTCGCGGACTCGCTCGACTTGGCCGCTTCGACATCGGCCCAGCTCGGATAGTCGTCCGCGTGGGCGGGCAAGGCACCGACGGTGAGTGACGCCGTGACGACGCCGACCGAGAGGGCCATCGCCAGCCAGGGACGGCGGCGGCCGTACTGCGCACCGGGCGTTCGTGCGGGGGTCATCATTCTCCAGTCCGACGACACGATCACGGCGACCTCGGCGGGTCGCGGCCGTCATCCTGTCACAACAGTCACAATAGAAACTTTGATCACACTAGCCACTCTCGTCCCGGAGCACCAGCTCGAATCCCCCCGGACGGGGCACGGGTGCGCCTGGGCGTGCCCCTGAACGGACACCCGAAGTGCCGCCCCGGCCGGACGCCCTCGCATCATGAAGGTTCCTCGTGGGCGCTTCGACAAGCTCAGCGACCGGGAGAGGTGCACCCGGACCTGGAACGGTCCCTGAGCCTGTCGAAGGGCTGCGCCGGCCGGACACGTGCGCATCGCAACGGTTCCTCCGGGCACTTCGACAGGCTCAGTGACCGGGGGCGAGCTCAGTGTGACCGGGGCGAGCTCAGTGTGACCGGGGGCACACTCACCGACCGGGGAAGATCGGCCCGGCAGGTCAGGCGGGTTCGACGTCCTCGGGCGACCAACGGGCGGACTCACCCGAACGGATGATCGCGAGCAGCTGGGACCGCAACGCCGACTCGTCGGGTAGTTCCGGGAAGACGTCGGCCTCGAGCCGATGCGCGGCCAGCCAGGCCTCATCGCCCGCGGGCGTCCGGCTCACCACGTGACGACGACGGTCGTCGGCCGCGGCGATGCGCTCGATGTGGCCGGCCCGCTCGAGTCGGTCGAGCGTGCGTGACATCGTCTGGTTCTGCACGCGGGCTCGTCGGGCGAGCTCCTTCTGACTGGCGGGGCCGCTGTCGAGCAGGTGCAGGACGATGAGACCGGCATGGGTGACACCGATGCCGTCGAGGGCCTGCTGCCAGGTGTGCTCGATCAGTCGTGACGCCGTGGACAGGAGGCGCCCGGTGGGCCAATCGGCCATGGGATCGCGGGCGGCGTCGGCGATCACGCCATCGGTCGCGCGCGCTCCATCCATGGCACCAATGTAGTCGCTGAGCGTACGGCCGAGCCGCCACCCACCACCGGTGTGACGTCGGCGGACGGTGCTGTCCCCCACCAGGTGGCGACGAGAGCGACCGACGAGGTCCGTGGCCAAATTGATGAATGACGACGGAATCACGCGTCCAGGATCGCCCTCACCCCCAGAATTGGGGGCCGTTACCCCCCTGGAGTGGGGGATCCGCCGATGACCCCCGCTTCCTACAGTTGAGGGATATCCAAGGGGGACGCTCATCTCGACCGGTATCACCGGTCGGTCGTGGGCACACGAGCGACGTCGCGTTCTCCGCGGGCGGCCCGAACCGCCCGTGCGCACCGCGCACCAGCACCACACCCGAACCCACAAGTGGATAGCAGCCCTCATGACGACGTACCCGAACCGCCGTCGGACCTTCCGACGCCCCTGCCCGCGCACCCGGACCGCGGCCACCCTCCCGCACCGCTCGGAACGGTGGACCACCGCGTGAGCACCGACATCAACGAGCATGCGTTCCCGATCACCGGTCCGATCGCGAGCCCCATCGGGCTGCACCGGCGTCGTGCCGCCGCACTCGGTACGGCCTCCTCCCCCGCCGCGGTCGCCTCGCTGACGCAGCGCGAGTGGTCCAAGCGATACCGTCGTCGGGTCGTCCTCACGGACAGCGCGATCGCGCTCTTCGCCGTCTCCGCCGCGTTCGTCGTGCGATTCGGTGACGCCCCGGTCGGCCCGGAGGGCCAACAGCTCTACGTCCTGCTCTCCGCCGTCATCGTCGTCGTGTGGCTGGCCTTCCTCGGGTTCACGAGGACACGGGACAGCCGCATCATCGGTTCCGGTGTCACCGAGTACAAGCGCGTGGTCAACGCCAGCGCCTTCGCCTTCGGCATCCTCGCGATCGCCTTCCTCATCCTGAAGATCGACATCGCGCGCGGGTACTTCATCCTCGCGCTCCCCGCGGGGACGCTGGCTCTCCTCGCCTCACGGTGGATGTGGCGCAAATGGTTGCTCAGCCGCCGTCGCGTCGGTGAGTACACGGCACGGACCGTGGTCGTCGGTCGGCGCGACGACGTCGACTACGTCCTCGAACAGGTCGCGAAGCAGCACAGCATGAGCTACACCGTCGTCGGTGCGGCGATCGTCGACGAGGAGACCGCCGAGCCGTTCTCGAGCCGCGGACGATCCGTACCGGTCATCGCCCACGTCGACGGCGTCGCCCAGGCCGCCGCGAACCTCACCGCCGACGCGGTCATCATCGCCGGACCCGTCGACGGCGGCAGCGATTACATCCGCCGGCTCGGGTGGGACCTCGAGGGCACCGCGACCGAGCTGGTGCTCGCCGCGCGGCTCACCGACGTCGCCGGACCCCGCATCCACTTCCGTCCCGTCGAGGAGTTGCCGCTCATCCACGTGGAGATCCCGCAGTTCGAGGGCGGTCACCACATCATGAAGCGCGCACTCGACGTCGGCCTCACGAGCCTCGGCATGCTGTTCATCTCGCCGCTGCTGGCCCTCATCGCCCTCGCGGTCAAGCTGGACAGCCCCGGCCCGGTCCTGTTCCGGCAGGAGCGCGTGGGACGGAACGGCGAACGGTTCACGATGTTCAAGTTCCGATCGATGGTCACCGACGCCGAGGCGGCACTCCCCGCCCTCATGGCGCAGAGCGAGGGCAACGGCGTGCTCTTCAAGATGAAGAACGACCCGCGGGTCACCCGCGTCGGCCGCATCCTCCGCAAGTACTCCCTCGACGAGTTCCCGCAGCTGTGGAACATCCTGACCGGCGACATGAGTCTCGTCGGCCCGCGGCCACCGCTCGCGAGCGAGGTCGCCGAATACGAGAAGGACGTCCACCGCCGCCTGCACATCAAGCCGGGCCTCACGGGCATGTGGCAGGTCTCCGGGCGTTCCGACCTGACGTGGGAGGAGAGCGTCCGCCTGGACCTCTACTACGTCGAGAACTGGTCCATCACGGGCGACCTGATGATCATGTGGCAGACCGTCAAAGTCGTGCTGAAACCGGTCGGCGCCTACTGATGCACGACCACTGTCGGTGTTGCCCCCAAAGCGAGGGGTGTCCTGCGAAAAGAGGACAAATCCCCTTCCAGAGGGGACAACACTTCGATACAGTCGTCTTCACCACCGCGAACTGGTGGGTCTCCCGGCACCCGAACCCGCCGAGCCCCACCCGGTCAATGAAGCCATTCGCGCGCATGCACCCGAAGCTGCGACGAGTCACGCGACGCTTACCCGAGCCGACCGCGCCTCCGGCCCGTCCTCACCCGACGACGGACGCTTCGCTCGCACGCTCGTGAGCGGCACCATCATCGACGTAAACCCGGTTCCCGACCGAGCACCCGATACCCGAACGCCGGCGCCTGAGGCGCCGGGCAGCAGTACCGCCGCACCGACCCGAAACCCGTGCGCCGGTCGAACGACCATGAGAGACCCGAACTCAGCCATGTACAGCATCGTGCAGTCCTTCCTGCGAACAACGTCCGCGTCCACCCGATGAGCGACCCGAGACGCAAGACCGTCGCCCACGGCCGACGTCCCGACGGCACGCTTCGCATCGCGATGGTCGGGACCCGTGGGGTCCCGGCCGCCTACGGCGGATTCGAGACCGCCGTCGAGGAGATCGGCAGCAGGCTCGCCGCGCGCGGCCACGAGGTCACCGTCTACTGCCGCCGCACCGCGGCCGAGCAACCGGCCGAACACCTCGGGATGCGACTCGTGCACCTGCCGGCGGTCCGCAAGAAGGTCTTGGAGACCCTCAGCCACACCGCGCTGTCCGTCCTCCACATGGCGGTCACCCGACGCAACGACGTCGCCTTCGTCTTCAACGCGGCGAATGCGCCCTTCGTCCCCGTCATCCGTGCCAAGGGCGTCCCGACCGCCGTACACGTCGACGGCCTCGAATGGAAGCGCGCCAAGTGGAGCGGCTCCGGCAAGCGCTACTACCGGTGGGCGGAGGAGCGGTCCGTGCGCACCGCTGACGCGCTCATCGCGGACGCGGCGGGGATCGCCGACTACTACGAGCAGCAGTTCGGCGTGCCGACCGAACTCCTCACCTACGGCGCCAAGATCCTCGAGCAGCCTCGGACGGATCTGCTCGGCTCCGGCGCCGGCGTCGAGGCCGGTGCGTTCCACCTCGTGGTCGCCCGCTTCGAACCGGAGAACCACGTCGACCTGATCGTCGAAGGCTTCATCCGCAGTGCCGCGCGGCACCCGCTGGTGGTCGTCGGCTCGGCACCGTACGGCGCCGAGCACAGCGAGCGCATCGCCGCCCTTGCCGCGAGCGACCCCCGGGTGCACCTGCTGGGCGGCGTCTGGGACCAGGAGCTCCTCGACCAGCTGTACGCCGGCGCACTCACCTACGTCCACGGCCACTCGGTCGGGGGAACCAACCCCTCGCTCCTCCGCGCCATGGGTGCCGGTACGGCCGTGATCGGCTTCGACTCCGTGTTCAACCACGAGGTCGTCGGCAGCGCCGGCTCGTTCTTCGCGACGGCCGACGAGGTCGCCCGCCTCGTCGAGCAGGCGGAGGGGGACGAGGCGGGCACCGCCGCCCTCGGCGCAGCCCTGCAGGTGCGCGCCGCGGATGTCTACCGCTGGGACACGATCGCCGACGGCTACGAGGCGCTCGCCCTCCGTCTGGCGGACGGCGCGACGATCCACGGCACCGGACGCTTCACCCGCCTGCCCATCGACTGGAACCCGAAACCGGTCAGCGGCATCAACCCGACACGCATCACCGAGAGCACCGGAGGATTGGCATGACCCGAATCACTGCCGACACCCGTTCGACCACCGAGTCCTACACCGAGATCGTCGCCCGGCTGGCCGGTGCGCAGAAGAAGCGCGCCGCCGGAGCCCCGGCCTACTCGATCTACGTGAACCGCAAAGCCGGCCGATACCTGGCCGCCGGCGCCTACAAGGTCGGACTCACCCCGAACGTCGTCACGGCCATCAGCGCGGTGTTCACCTTCTCAGGCATCGCGATGCTGGCCATCCTCCCGCCGGCGTGGTGGGTCGGCGTCGCCGTCTGGCTCGCGCTGGCGATCGGCTACGCCTTCGACTCGGCTGACGGACAGGTGGCGCGTCTGCGCGGCGGCGGATCCGCCAGCGGCGAATGGCTCGACCACGTCGTCGATGCGACGAAGATCTCGACCCTGCACCTCGCCGTGCTCATCATGGTGTTCCGTCACTTCGAGTTCACGGATCCTGCGCTCTACCTCATCCCGATGGGGTACACGGTCGTCGCAGCGGTGTCGTTCTTCGCGATGATCCTGAACGACCAGCTCAAGGCCGCCTACGGTTTCAAGCCCGCTGCGGACGCGCGCAGGAGCTCACCACTCCGCTCGCTCCTCGTGATCCCCACGGACTACGGGTTCCTGTGCCTGGTGTTCCTGCTCATCGGCGCGCCCGTCCTCTTCTTCGCCGCGTACACGCTGATGTTCGTCGCGAACGCCGGCCACCTGCTGCTCGCCTCGGTCAAGTGGTTCAGGGACATGGACCGCCTCGGTGCGGCAC